>OZ244720.1:0-3305961 GCA_965219085.1 Dehalococcoidia bacterium | reverse complement strand
GGACGCAGCGACGGGGGCGACTCCGCGGCAGCCTCCTCGGGTGCTTGATCGGCGGCGGGATCGGTGGGCGTCGCCCACCCGGCCATCGCCGCCAGCATCCCGGGCGGCGCGCCGGGCGGGAGCGGCGGCATGCCGGGCGGCGTCGGCGTGGGAGCTGCCTGCACGCCCTGCGCCACCGAAACCCCCTGCAAGCGGTCGATGCACGGCCGGCAATAGAACTGCAGCGCGGGCGCCTCGGCGTCGCCGGTCCAGACGTCCCCACAGTCGATGCCCTCGGTGTCGGCGCGCGGGTTGAGGTGGAAGGGGACGCCGCAGGATCTGCATTCGGACAGCAGGGCGGGATCGTCCACCGACTCGCCGCAGACGGCGCACGTCATGTCGTCGGCCATGCGTGTCCTCCGCGGCGGCGCTAGCGCACGGCCGAGCGCCAGGCCCCGCCTGCCGCTGCCCCGGCCTCGGCGACCTCGATGCACGGGTTGCAGGCGAAGCTGAAGCCGCAGTTGCCGCCGAACGTCGCCGCCCCGCAGCCCGGATCGGTGCGCCGCACGTCCAGTACGAGGTGGAACCACTGCCCGCAGTCGGCGCACTCGGCGAGGTCCGGGGGCGTTCCCGGCTCGCCGCACACGGCGCAACGCGTGAGCTCGCTCATCGTGATCCTCGACCGCCGTCCGCGTCCTCGCGGGCGAGTTCCGCGCGGACGAGCCGCCGAGCGGCGGCGGCGCTGCCCAGAGTGCCGAGATAGCGCTCGCGACGCAACCTCCGCAGCCACGCACCGAACTCCGGGCCGGCGGGGACGCCGAGCCGCTCCAACTCGCGCGCGTCGAGCGGTGCGCGCGTGCGCTCCCAGCGCCGCAGCGCTTGCTGCAGCGCGCCCTGTCGCTCCGGATCGAGCCAGCCCGCCGCCATGCGCGCGTCGCGCCCCACAGCCTCGACACTTTCGAGGGCTTCCGGGGTCGTCTCGGACACGCCGAGCAGCCGCGCGCTGTCGCCGACGGAGGCACGTGCCGCGCGAGGCGCGGTGAGGCGCGCCGCGATGGCGTCGCGGGCAGGCAGGGCGGCGAGCAGCACCGCCAGCAGCAACTCGGGCGCGTGTGGCCCCGGTCGATGGCGCAGCGCGCGCCGCGCCGCATCGGGCGTGCTCCACCCCTCATCCACGCCGTGCAGCACGCCCCACCGTTCGAGCAGCCCCACAGTGCGCGCCACGCGGCGGTGCGCGGCGGTGCGCTCAAACTCCGCCCACAGCCGCGCGCCCGAGATTGGCGTGACCCAGCGAGCACCCTCGGCGATCCAGTGCGCCGTCGCTGGCTCGGGCCGCAGATCGAGCGCCGCGGCGTAGCGCGCCCCGCGCCACAGCCGCGTCGCGTCGTCGGCGAACGAGCGCGCGTGCAGCGCGCGCAGCCGCCGTGCGGCGAGGTCGTCGAGGCCGCCGAGCGGGTCCAGCAGCTCGCCGCGTCGAGGCCCACAGACGGCGAGCGCGACGGCGTTCACGCTGAAGTCGCGCCGCTGGAGGTCTGCCTCGATCGACGCGCCGAAGCGCACCTCAGGCAGCGCGCCGGGCCGCGCGTAGCGCTCCGTGCGCAGCGTCGCGATCTCGATGCGACTGGTCTCGACGCGCACCGATGCGGCGCCGAAGCGCGGCTCCGTACTCACCTCGCCCGCGCCACATCGGTCCACGACCACCCGCGCGAGGCGCTCGGCAGCCCTCGGGTCATGCGACGCGATAGCGAGGTCGACGTCGCGCACCGGTCGCCCCGCAGCACAGTCACGCAGCGCGCCGCCAACGATCCACAGTTCGCTGCCCGCATCGTCGGCCGACGCCCGGGCTGCGGCGAGGAGTTCCCGCGCCGCTGGAGGCACCGCGGACAGGAGCGCGTCGAGGGTAGCGGGTGTAGTCACGTTATCGGTTATTGACGCCGGATGTGTTTCGTCCATACGATGGCGGCGTGTTGCGGGGGGCTCGGCGCCTGTCTGCACGCCATCGTACGAGTTGGCGGTAGATGGAGCGTCCCAGGGGGCGGATCGAGTGCTTCCCGCATCCGTTTCGCTTGACGATCTGCAAGAACGGATTGGGCTGCGTTTCGCGGACGAATCGCTGCTGAGGCTCGCCCTGACGCACTCCTCGTACGCGAACGAGCACAGCGACGCCCCAGGGTCGAATGAGCGCCTGGAGTTCCTGGGCGACGCGGTGCTGGGACTCGTGGTGGCGGAACGACTGTATACGGACTTCCCCGACATCGAGGAGGGCCAACTGACACAGTGGCGCGCCCATCTGGTGCAGGGCCCGACTCTGGCGCGCGTCGCCGCCCGGCTCGGCCTCGGGCAGTGGCTCTCGCTCGGCCGCGGCGAGGACGCGACCGGCGGGCGTGAGCGCGAGGGCAACCTCGCCCACGTCTACGAGTCGCTCGTCGGCGCGATCCGCCTCGACCCGGGCCCGGATGGCGGGATGGACGGCGCGCGGCGCTTCATCGAGCGCTCACTTGAGCCCGAGATCATGGGCCTGCAGACGGATCCGGCCGAGCTCAACCCCAAGGGCGCGCTCCAGCAACTCGCCGAGACCGCACTCGGCCGCCCGCAGTACGTGACGACCGAAGAGCGTGGGCCCGACCACGAGCGTGAGTTCACTGTCGAGGTGCGCCTCGACGGCGAGGTCTTCGGGACCGGCTGCGGCGCGAGCAAGCAACAGGCGGAGAAGCAGGCCGCACGCGAGGCGGTTCGCCGCCTCCGCGAGCGGCTCGATGCCGAAGCGCCGGCGGTCGACGTGACGAGCGGAGCGGAGTAGCCGTGTACCTGCGCCGCGTCGAAGCGCACGGGTTCAAGTCGTTCGCGGACCGCCAGGTCTTCGAGTTCGGCCCCGGCATCACCACCGTCGTCGGCCCCAACGGCTCGGGCAAGTCGAACGTCTCCGACGCGCTGCGCTGGGCGCTCGGCGAGCAGTCCGCGCGCGCGATCCGCGCGCGCCGCAGCGAGGACTTCATCTTCTCCGGCTCCGACACCCGCAACCCGCAGGGCATGGCCGAGGTCACGCTCTCCCTCGACAACTCCGAACACTGGATGTCCATCGACTACGACGAGGTGACCGTCACCCGTCGCACGTACCGCACAGGGGAGAGCGAATACCGCATCAACGGCCAGAAGGTGCGGCTCATGGATGTGCAGGACCTGTTCCGCCGCGCCCAGGTCGGCCAGAACTCCTACGCGATGATGTCGCAGGGACTCGTCGACGAGGTGCTCGGCCTGCGGCCGCTCGAGCGCCGTCGCCTCATCGAGGAGGCGGCCGATGTCCACCGGCACCGCATCGAGCTGACGCGCGCGGAGCGGCGGCTGGGGCAGACGCGCGACAACCTCGGGCACGTACGCGTGCTCATCCGCGAGCTCGCGCCGCGGCTCCGTCAACTCGAACGGCAGTCCCAGCGGGCGGCGCGCTACCGCGAGCTGGAGGCCGAGCTCGGCGCAGCGCTCGAGACCTACTACGAGATCGAGCTGCGGCGCGCGCGCGACGAGCACACGGCCGCGCAGGCCCGCCACGACCAGCGCACCGAGGCTTTCGCCGCCGCGCAACGCACCTCCGGGGCGCTCGCGCCGCGTATCGCCGCCGCCGAGCAGGCCGTCACGGCCGCCCGCGCCGAACTCGAACGCACGCAGCGCCACGAACGCGAACTCACCGAACAGGCGCTCGGGCTCAACCAGCAGCTCGCACTCAGCGAACAGCGACACGAGCTGCTCGACGTGCGAAGCACGGAGATCGCGGTGAGCATCGCCGACCTCGAGGCGCTGCCACTCGACGACGATGACGCGAGCCCGGCCGCGGTCGCGCTCGACGCCCGCGTCGCGGAGATGGAGACGGCGCTCGGGACCGCGCGGGACGCGCTGCGCAGCGCGGACGAGACCGTGCGCGAGGCGCTGCGCGAGCTCACCACGCTCGAGACCCGCCGGGTGCGCCTCGAGGTGGACGTGGCCGGCATGGAGCAGCGGCGCGAGCAGGAAGCCGCGCGACGCGCCACCCGCGCCCGCCAGCGCGAGGCCGCCGGAACCCGCCGCATGGAACTCCTCGCCGATGTCGAGGAGTACGGCCGGGAAGCGCTCCGCGCGCGCCGCGAGGGCGAGCGCCTCACGCAGTCCTCGGGCGAACTGCAGCGACGCCGCATGGCCGCCGAGGAGCGCCTGGAGCACGCGCTGACGGCCGCGGCCGAGGCTCGCGACACCCTGCGTGAACGCGCTGCGGAACGCGACAGCCGCGTCGCCCGCCGCGACATCATCGCCGCGCTCTCCTCGCGCATCACGGAACGCGGCGCGGCGGGCAACGAGCTCCTGCGCGCCGCCCAGGAGCCGGAGGAGGGCGAGGAGCCCCTACAGGGCGTGGTCGGACTGCTGACGCGCGTCATCCGCGTCCCGTCGGGGCTCGAGCGCGCGATCGAGGCGGCGCTTGCCGATCAGATCGGCGCCGTGGTCGTCGAGCGGCAGGAGGACGCCCTCGCGGCTGTCGAGCACCTGCGAGCGCGCGAGATGGGGGCTGCGACGCTGCTGCCGCTCAAGGGCGTATCGCACCAGTACCCGCTCAACCTGCTCAGCGAGCGCGGCGTCGTGGGCGTCGCCGCCCGGCTCGTGCGTACCGAGAAGGAGTACCGGCCGCTCGTCGACTCGCTGCTTGGCCGCACGATCGTCGTCGACAACATCCAGACCGCACTCAGGCACATCGACCGCGGCCTCGGCTCAATCGTGACGCGCGACGGGATCCTGCTGCGGGCCAGCGGCGCGATCTACGGCGGCTCCCGCGGCGCGACAGCGGACCACTTCGAGCTCCAGGACGAGGCCGAGGCGCTGCCCGAGCAGATCGAGGCGGCAGAGCAAGCCGTCGTCGATGCCGCGGCCCGCATCGAGCGGCTCGACGCCACCGCGGTGGAGATGCGCGAGGGGGTGCGGAAGGCTCGCCGCGACGCGGAGGAGGGCGAGATCCGGCTCCGTGACCACGAGCGTGCCGCGTCACTGCCGCGCGGCCGCCTGGTCGCACTTGGTGGCGAACTCCGCCTCATCCACGCGGCACTGGCGGCGGATGAGGCTGAGCGCGACGAGTCCGCCGAAGACGACGCGCCGCTGCGCGACGCACTCGTACGCATCGATGAGCAACTCGGGGCGCTGCGAGACCGCTCGGAGACCGTGGGCGAGGAACGCGATGCGGCGGCTGAGGCCGTTGCCGTCGCGACGAGCGCGCTGGCCACGGCGCGCGGCGAACGCGAGGCCGCGGCGTCCCGTCGCGAGGCCGCCGAGGCCGAACGACGGCTGGCGCGTGAGCGCCTGGTCGAGCGGCGCGAGCAGGCGCAGGCCATCCAGCATGAACTCGACGACCTGGAGCTCGCGGTGCAGAACCTGAGCGAGCAGCGCGTCAACGCCGAGGCGACGCGCGCCTCCGCCGAGGCCGCGGTCGCCCCCGCACACGCCGCGCTCGCCGATGCCGAGGCCGCTGCGCGCACGCTCACCGCCACGCGCGGTGACACCCAGGCTCGCCTCTTCGCCGCCGAGCGCGACCTGCTGGAGGCCGAGGCGGCTCTGCGCGAGTGCGCCGCGCGCGTGCAGACCCTGCAGCAACAGCTCGCCGACGACGGCATGCTCGTCGACGACCTCGGGGCCGTGCGCCGCTCGCCGGCGCCCGAGGCGCGCGATCCTGAACCCGACAGCGCTCCCGATGCCGTCCTCGCGCAGCGCACGAACGGCGCTCCGCCGCCGCCGAGCGGCGGCGCCGATGTCTCGCCGGAGCAGCTGCGCAGCCGCGTCGCCGAGCTGCGCGGGGACATCCGCGCGCTCGGCCCCGTCAACCTCGAGGCCATGGAGGACCTGACGGAGGAGCGCGAACGGCACGACTTCCTGGTCGCCCAGGTCTCCGACCTCGAGACGGCCGAGCAGCAGCTGCGGCAAGCGATCGGGGACCTCGAACGCCGCATCCGCGAGCGCTTCGACGAGACCTTCGAGCTGGTCAACACTGCCTTCAGTGAGTACTTCGAGCGCTTCTTCGGCGGCGGATCGGCCGCACTCACGCTCGTGGAGGCGGCGCCGGATGACGAGTCGGACGAGCCCGGCGACGCGGGCGTCGACGTGCGCGCCCAACCGCCCGGTAAGCGCATCTCGTCGCTCGCGATGCTGTCCGGCGGCGAGCGCGCGCTGACCTCGGTGGCGCTGCTCTTCGCGCTGCTCTCGGTGAACCCGGCGCCGGTGTGCGTCCTGGACGAGGTCGACGCCGCGCTCGACGATGCGAACGTCGGGCGCTTCGTGCAGACGCTGCGCGAGCTGGCCGACCGCTCACAGTTCATCGTGATCACGCACAACCGCGGGACGATCGAGGCCGCCGACGCGATCTACGGGGTCTCCATGGGCGACGACTCGACCTCTCGCGTGCTCTCGCTGCGGCTCGCCGATCTCCCGCAGGCGTCGTAGCGCGCCGATCCGTAGGGCGCGTAGCCACGGCCCGGCCTTGGCCATACCATCGACGCACACGGCGGCGCGGGATGGAGACGTGGCGTGAGACTGTTCGGCCGCAGCAAGGAGTCCGAGGCGGCGACCGGCGAAGCCCTCGCGCGCACGCGCCGCTCGTGGTTCGGGCGGGTGAGTGACGTGCTGCGGGGCAGAGACGTCGGCCCCGAGCTCTGGGAGTCGCTGGAGGAGGTGCTGATCGGCGCCGACACCGGCGTTGAGACCACCTTCGATGTGCTCGACCACATCCGCGCCACGAACCCCTCGAGTTCCGACGAGGTGCGAGACGCGCTCCGGCGTGAGCTCGTTGCGATCCTCGATGCGCCCCGTGGCGCCGGCCGGCTCTGGGGGCCGGACGCCGTCGACCCGCCGCCGCACCCCGCCGTCGTGCTCGTGGTGGGGGTGAACGGGACCGGCAAGACGACCGCGATCGCGCGGCTCGCGCACGCCTACGGCGAGGACGGCAAGCGCGTCCTCGCCGCGGCGGGCGACACCTTCCGTGCCGCGGCCATCGACCAACTGCGGACCTGGAGCGACCGCATCGGCTTCGACATCGTCGCGCACCAGCAGGGCGCCGACGCGGCCGCCGTTGCCTTCGACGCCGCCGAGGCCGCGCAGGCCCGCGGGCACGACATCGTGCTCGTCGACACGGCCGGGCGGCTCCACAACAAGCAGCACCTCCTCGACGAGCTGTCGAAGATGCGTCGCGTTATCGAGCGCCAGCTGGGGCGCGGACCGGACGAGGTCGCGCTCGTGCTGGACGCGACGACGGGCCAGAACGGGCTCGCGCAGGCGCGGGCCTTCACCGAGGCCGTCGAGGTGACCTCGGTGATCCTCACGAAGCTCGACGGGAGCGCTAAGGGTGGGATCGTGTTCGCCGTCGCCTCCCAGCTCGGGCTGCCGGTGCGGTTTATCGGTACCGGTGATGGGCCCGGCGACCTGGCGCCCTTCGACCCTGCGGCGTTCGTAGACGCGCTGTTGGCGATGCCGGAGACGGCGCCACAGACCGCGGAAGCCTGACGCCGCGACGCCATGTTCGAGGTCCTCGCCTGGTACCTTGCGACGCTCGCCGTTGGGGTCGCGGGGGTACTCCCGTCCACCCTGCTGTTCACGCGCCTGCGTTCGCGCGGCGTGCTGTACGCCCGCCCGGTTGCGTTCGTACTGGTCGGGCAGGCCGCGTGGCTGACGGCGGCCCTCACTGCCGCGCCGTACGGGATCGGGCTGATCGTGATCGCGCTCGCCGCGCTCTACGCCTGGTCGGCCTGGATCGCGTGGCGCGACCCGGCACGGCTCCGCCTGCTTGTCGAGCGCAAGGGGACGGTGCTCGCCGGCGAGGCGCTGTTCCTCGCCGTGTTCGTGCTGCTCGCCTTCATCCGCGCACAGGCGCCGGCGGCCATCGCGACCGAGAAGCCGATGGACCTGATGCTGCTCAACGCCGTGCATCACGCCGCGGACATGCCGCCGCCCGACGCGTGGCTGGCCGGGTTCGACGTCTCCTACTACCACCTCGGACACGTGATGGTGGACGTGGCGCAGCAACTCACCAGCATCGGGCCGGGGTACGGCTTCAACCTCGGACTGGCCGCCGCCGGCGCGATGGTTGCAGCCACCACCGCGGGGCTCGCCATCGATGCCGTTGGACTCGGGCGCCCGCGCCGCCGCTCGACGGTCTGGATCGCGGCCGCGCTCGCCGTCGTGGGCGTGATCTGGCTTGCCCCGCTCGAGGGTCTCGCGGAGCTCGCGGCGGCGAACGGGATCGGCGGGGCCGGGTTCTGGGGCACGCTCGGGGTGGCCGGACTGCCCGGCCCCGCCGAGGCGACGCACGCCGTGCCCGACGCGTTCTGGTGGTGGTGGCGTGCAACGCGCGTCGTGCCCGGCACGATCAGCGAGTTCCCGGCGTTCTCGCTGATCCTCGGCGACCTCCACGCCCACGTGCTCGCGCTGCCGCTCGGCCTGGTCGCCGTCGCGCTCTCCCTCGACACCTTCGAGGGCGGGACGGCGCTCACCTGGCGTCGCTGGACCGGCCAGCCCGGCGCGCTCGTGGTGGCGGGCGCGCTGTTCGCCGGGCTCGCGATGACGAACGCGTGGGACGTCATCACCTACGGGGTGATCTGGCTCGCAGCGGGGACATGGGTCTTCGCGTCGGTTGGCTGGCCGCTCCCGGGCGCGATCTTCGGGGCCGTGCGCTACCTCGCGCTTCCCACCGTGGCCGGGCTCGTCATCGCCTGGCCGATGATCGCGACGTTCGAGGGCGAACGCCCCGGCCTCGCGCTGGTCACCGGTGGCGCCAGCGACCCGGCGCGCTTCCTGCTGTTCTGGGGCTCGGTGCTCGTACCGGTGGTGATCGCAGCCATGTTCACGCGCACGGCAAGCGACCGTGCTGGCCTGGTGAGGGGCCTGCTGCTCGCGGCGACGCCGGTCGGCGCGTGGGCCGTCGCCGCCGTGATTGCCGGTGAGACCGTCGCGTTCACAGACCGCGCTTCGGGCTGGCTCACGTTGGCGGTGCTCGTCGTGGCCACCGCGACCGCCGGCGTGGCGGCAGCGAGCGCCTACCGCGATGCGGCCCGCGACCGGGCGGCGTGGCTCGCCCTCGCCGCTGCCGCGGGGGCGATCGTGCTGATGACGGAGCTCTTCCACATCACCGACGCGCTCGGGTACGGGCGCCTCAACAGCGTGTTCAAGTTCTGGGGCGCCGTCTGGCCACTGCTGGCGCTCGCGGGCGCGGTCGGCGTTGCCCTCGCATGGGACCGCGCTCCGAGGTCCCGGCTCATCCCGATCGAAGGAAGCGCGCTCCTCCGCCCACGCCCGCTCGTGCTCGGCGCCGTGGCCGCGGTCGTGACGCTCCTCTGGCTCGGCTCGCTCCTGTACGCGCCGGCCGCGGCTGTGAGCCGCGCGCGCGAGGGACAGGAGCGCACCCTCGACGCGCTCGCGTACCTCGACGTCCGCGACCCGGGTGGCGCGGCGGCGCTGCACTGGGTGCGGACGCACCTGGACGCCGAGCGGCACACGCTGCTCGAGGCCGTGGGTGCGTCGTACAGCCGCGGCAACGCGATCTCGGCGGCCAGCGGCGTGCCGACGCTGCTGGGATGGCCGGGGCACCAACTGCAGTGGCGCGCCCACCCGCCCATCGGCGAGCGGCAGGCCGCCGTCGATGAGATATACGGAGAAGGCGCGACGCCGCGGATGCTCGGGCTCCTCGCCCGCTGGGGCGTCACGCACATCTACCTCGGACGCGAGGAGCGTCAGCGCTACGGCGAGGACGTCGCGGCGAGATTCGGGGACTGGCCAGCGGCGTTCGATGCGTTCGGCACGCGCATCGTCGTGGTCCCGCCGGGAGGCGCGCCGTGAGCACGGAGGAGCAGCTGGCGAGGCCGCATGGTGGCTTCTCCGCGCTGGTTCGGCGCCCGCACGCTCCCGATGGCCTCGCGCTGGCCGTGCTCGCGATCGCCGCCGTGGCGCTCCTGCTGCGCGTGGTCGAGCTCGGCAGCCGCGCGATGCACCACGACGAGTCGTTGCACGCCACGTTCGCGTGGTACCTCGCCGAGGGCCGTGGTTACGAGCACAACCCGCTCATGCACGGCCCGCTGTTGTTCCATGCCGTCGCCGGCCTGTTCAAGCTCGCAGGCGACGGCGACGTCACATCGCGCCTGCCGATGGCGCTGGCGGGCGCCGCGCTCGTGACGACGCCCCTGCTGTTCCGGCGCTCGATCGGCCCGGTGGCGACCGTCGCGGCCGCCACGCTGCTCACCCTCTCGCCGGTGTTGCTCTACTTCTCGCGCTTCTCCCGCAACGACGTGATCGCGGTGCTCTGGGCGGTGCTGATCGTGGCCGCCGTCTGGCGCTACCGCGCCGACGGCCGCACGCGCTGGCTCGTGCTCGCCGCCGCCGCGCTCGCGCTCGGGTTCGCGACGAAGGAGACGGCGTACATCGTCCTCGCCAGCACCCTGCTCTACCTCAACGCGACGCTTACCGGGGCCCTGCTCGACCAGGCAGACGCGCGTGGACCTCGACGCGCCGCACTGGCGATGGCGCTGTTTCCCGTCGCGTGGGTCGTCGCTGCGCTGTGGACGCACCTCGATCCGCTGCGCGCGCGGCTGGGGTTCGGGGAGCGCCCGCGCGAGGCCGACCTGCTCGTGGTGCTCGGCACGCTGACGCTCCCGTTCCTGGCCGCCGGCTACCAGTTCGTGACGGGCGATGCGGAGACGAGCCGCCTCGGCGCCGGGCACGGCGTGACGGTCACGGTCCTCGCGACGATGGGCGCGGCGGCGCTGGTCGGCATGGCGTGGGACGCCCGGCGCTGGCCGCTGCTCGCGCTGGTCGTGCTCGCCATCACGGTGCCGCTCTACACGACGTGGTTCACCAACCCCGACGGCTTCCTCGGCGCGTTCTGGGGGCAGCTCGACTACTGGCTCGACCAGCAGGACGTGCGCCGCGGCAATCAGCCGTGGTTCTACTACCTGATGATGCTCCCGCTCTACGAGTTCCTGGTGCTGATCCCGGCGCTCCTCGGCGGCGCCTGGCTGCTGCGGCGCGGTGACGGGCTGGCGAGGCTGCTCGCGTGGTGGTTCGTATCGACGCTGCTCGTGCTGACGTTCGCGGGCGAGAAGATGCCGTGGCTCAACGTGCACCTCGCAGTGCCGCTCGCACTCCTCGCGGGCCATGCGATCGGCGCCGCGCTACCACCGCTGTGGCGGCGCCTGCGCGACGAGCGCGCGACGGTGGCGACCTGGGGGGCGGCGGGCGCGGGCGCGGCCGCGGTGTTGCTCCTCGTGGTGCTCTCGCTGCGCACCGCGGTCGGGGTCTCGTTCGGGCATCCGGACACGCCCGTCGAGCCGCTCATTTACACTCAGACCGCACCCGACGTGCCTCGCCTCACGCGCGAGATCGAGGACCACGTGGCCGCCCGCCCGGACCCCGTGACGATCGTCGTGGACACGACATCCTCGCTGACGTGGCCCTGGGCCTGGTACCTGCGCGACCTACCCGATGTTCGCTACCTGCCGGCGGAGTCCGTGCGCGCCGGCGGATACGCCGAAGACGCCATCGTCATCACCTCCAGCACGACGCTGCCGTACGACGCGGCGCTGCGCCAGCGCTTCGCCTTCAGCCGCCCCTACGTGCATCGCTGGTGGTTCCCGGAGGCCGGGTACCGCACGACTTCGTGGGGAAGCCTGCTTGACGGGCTGGCGTCGGGTGAGCTCATCGCCGACTGGGCAGACTTCATCGCCGGCGGCGTGCCCGAGGAGACGATCGGCGCGCTGCGCGGCGAGGTGCTCTTCCCGCCGTAGCGCCCCTCGAAGCGCTGCGCCACCGAAGGGGCGTCCCCGCCGCTGGCCGCATGCGCCCGCGTGGCCCAACATGGAACCACGGCGGGGCGAGGTGGTTCCCGCGGGCTGGACGGGAGTGGGCGTGGGCAAACGCCGCGCCGCGATCGGACTCGCGGTCAGCCTGCTGTTCGTCGCGCTCCTGCTCTGGCGCGTCGACTTCGCGGAGCTTGGGGACGCCTTCGGCGCCGCCCAGCCCGCGTGGCTGGTCCTCGCCTTCGGCGTGTACCTCGTGGCGCTGTGGGTGCGCGGGGCGCGCTGGCGCATGGCGCTGCGCGGCACCGCGCAGCTCTCGACGAACGACGCGACGGCGCTCGTGGTGATCGGCTACGCCGCCAACAACGTGCTGCCGATGCGCGCCGGCGAGTTCGTGCGCGTGCAGCTGCTGCACGACCGTCACGAGGCCGACCGCGCACGCGCCCTCGGCACGATCGGGCTCGAGCGGATCCTCGACGGGCTCGTGCTCGCGCTGTTCCTGGCCGGCACGATCGCGCTCGCCGGCGGGAACGGCGCGCTGCGCGCCCTCGCCGCGGCGACGGGCATCGGCTTCGTCGTGCTCACGCTCGGCCTGATGCTGCTCGGCCCGCGCCTCGCCCGCGACCCCGCACTGGCGACGCGCCTGCTCGCGCTCGCACCCACGCGGCTGCGCGCACTCGTTGCGCCGCGCCTCGCGCGCCTGCTCGAGGGTCTGACGGCGGTACGCAGCGCGCGTGGCTGGACCGCGATCTTCGTCGTCAGCGCCGCCTCGTGGGCGCTCGAGGCGGCGATGTACTGGCTCGTGGGGGTCGGCATGGGCCTGAGCCTCGACCCGCTGCTCTACCTTGGCGTGTGCGGGGCCGCGAACCTCGCCATCGCCGTGCCGTGGACCTCGGGCGGCATCGGGCCGTTCGAGTTGCTCGCGCGCGAGACCGCCGTGGTGTTCGGCGCCACGATCGCCGTCGGCACGGCCTACGCGATCGCGCTGCACGCGCTGCTGCTCATCCCCGTCGTGCTGCTCGGCCTGCTGCTGCTGTGGCGGCGTCACATCGCCGTCGGCGCCATCCTCCACGCGGGCGACGAGCCTGCGGCGGACGGCCCGGAGCCGGTCGGTGAACCCGTCACCGCCGCGCATCCGCGGAAGTCCGGGTAGTCGTGTCTCTCTGGGATGCGGGTATACCCGCATGAGGGCGGTCGTGATCGGGGCCGGGGTGGGCGGTCTCGCCGCCGCCTACGAGCTGGCGAAGCAGGGCCACTCGGTGCACCTCGTCGAGGCATCCCCGGTGCTCGGCGGGCAGATACGCACGTTCGAGATCGGCGGCGGGCGGATCGAGAGCTTCTACCACCACCTCTTCCGCTCCGACACCGTCATCGCCGAGCTGATCGAGGAACTCGGCCTCGGCGAGGACCTCGAGTGGCGCGAGTCGAAGGTGGGGATGCTCGTCGAGGGCCGCATCTTCCGCTTCACCGGCGCGCTCGACCTGCTGCGCTTCACGCCGGTCTCGCTGCTGACACGGCTGCGCCTCGGCCTGAGCGCGCTGTGGCTGCGTCGCGTCGCCGACTGGGAGCGCTACGAGGGGCAGCGCGCGGCGGAGTGGATCAGACGCCGTGCGGGCCGGGAGGGCTACGAGCGCGTGTGGGGCCCGCTCCTGCGCGCCAAGTTCGGCCGCCACGCCCCCGACGTGGCGATGCCGTGGTTCTGGAGCAAGATCTACCTCCGCTTCGCCTCGCGCGAAGGCGGCCCGCTCGCGAAGGAGCAGCTCGGCTACCTCAGCGGCTCCTTCGGCCGCATGGTCGACGCGTTCACCGCGGCCATCGAGGCGCGCGGCGGCACCGTGCTTGCCGGCCGGCCCGTGCGCCGGGTGGTCGTCGAGGACGGCCGCGCGACGGGCGTCGAGCTCGAACCCGCCGAGCCCGGCGGCGAGTCCGAGCTGCTACCCGCCGACGTGGTGCTCGCGACCGTCGCCTCGCCGATCCTCGCGCGGCTCGCGCCGGAGCTCGGCGAGGAGTACCGCGCGCTCCTCGATGGCGTCGACTACCAGTGGGCGACCGTGCTGGTGCTCTCGATCGACCGGCCGCTGTCGGAGATCTACTGGCTCACGGCCACCGACGCCGACTGCCCGTTCGTCGTCGCGGTCGAGCAGACGAACTTCCGCGACCCCGCCGAGTACGGCGGCAAGCACATCGTCTACTTCTCGAACTACGCCGACCCCGGCGACCCGGTGACCGAGGAGGACGCGGAGCAGGTGCTCGCCCGCTACGAGCCCCACATCCGCCGCATCAACCCCTCGTTCGACCGCTCGTGGATCGACGACATGTGGATGTTCAAGGACCGCTCCGGTCAGCCCATCGTGCACCACCGCTACGCCGAGACGATCGCCCCCCACCGCACGCCCGTCGAGGGCCTGTACCTGGCGAACAACACGCAGCTCTACCCCGAGGACCGCGGCCAGAACTACACGATGCGGATGGCGATCGAGGTGGCGCGGATGGCGGCAGGGGACTGGGCGAGGGCAAGTCAGATGCCGTAGGGCTCGATTTGGTACTCAACGTCGCCCCGGCAGACGACCTCTCCATCCCTGGTCACTCCACAGGTGCGATTCCCGCCGTGGCTGATCGCCTCGAACGGTCCGATAGGCGTGTCGAGGGTGCGACCATCGGCTGACCAGCAATGCGCCTCGCCGGCTACGGTCACGGCACATGTGGTGTACCAACTGGAGCTGAGAGCTACGAACGGCGCAAGCCCGTCCATTGCTGTGTCGTCGTTCCAACTGCCCCAGCAGACTATCCGTCCTGCCTCTGTGAGCGCGCAGGAGTGTCCGCCCCCGACGCTGACGGCGATATAGCGGCCCGGTGGCGCATCGATTTGGCCCTGGCTGTTCTCGCCCCAGCACACCGCTTCGCCGTTCACCGCCAACGCGCAGGCGTGCTCGCTCCCGGTGCTGATCGCTGTGTACCCACCCGACGGCACATCCGGCTCCCCGAGCCCTTCCCTACCCCAGCAGATAGCGCGCCGGTCATCGGTCACCGCGCACGTGTGACGAGAACCCGCGCTGATTGAGGTGTATCGACCAGGCGGCGCGTCGGTCTGGCCGTTCCAGTTGTCGCCCCAGCACACGGCCTCACCTGCCTTCGTCAGCGCACATGTGTGGTGGCTACCCGAGTCGATGGTAGTGAACGACTCGATCGGTGGCTCCGTCTGGCCGCGCATGTTCCAGCCCCAGCAGACCGCCTCGCCATCCTCGGTGAGGGCGCAGGTGTGGTATCCGCCATCGCTGACCGCGGTGTAGCGACCTGGAGCGGGATCAGGCTGCTGCGATACCGGCCTGTGTGACTCCCAGCACCTTGCCTCACTGGCCGCCGTCAAGGCGCACGCGAACTCGGTGCCGACGCTGATGTCGGTATAGCGTCCGGGCGGCGGGCTCAAGATGGTGGTCTGGCCGCCCCAGCAGACGGCCTCGCCGGTGACGGAAATGGCGCATGTGTGGAGCCAGTTGGCATCGACAGCCTGGTAGAGGCCCGGAGGCGCGCCGGCGGACCCTTCGCAGACGATCTCACCGTCATCCGCGAGTGAGCAGTGGCGACCCCCGCTCGTGGTCACGGCCGTGTATACGCCCGCCGGAGCGTCGGCGGTCTGCCACCCGGCTCCCCAGCAGACGATCTGCCCGGCCTCACTCAGGGCGCAACTCGTCGCCGCGTACTTGATGCTCCCTGTGCTGATGGCCGTGTAGCGCCCCGTTGGTGCGTCCGACTGCCCGTAGAAGTTCGCACCCCAGCACTCGGCCTCCCGAGTCTCGGTGACGGCGCACATGTGACCGCTACTCGCGCTCACTGTGGTGTACGGCCCGGGCAATCCCACGGGCTGCATGCCGGCTAGCGCGTCCCAGCACATCACCCCACCGTCCTCCGTCAGTGCGCAGGCGCCGAATGCGCCCTCCGGGCTCTGCCAGTGCGGCGAAATCACCGCCTGGTAGCGGCCCTGTAGGACCTCCGGATGGCCGGGGCTGAGCTCGCCCCAACACACCACCTCGCCCTCGTCGGTCAGGGCGCAGGCGCGGCGGAAGCCGGCCTCGATGTCGACGTAGCGACCGGGCGGCGGCGTGGCGACGGGTGCGGGCGTCGGCACGGGTGTGGGTGAGGCGGTCGGGGCCGGGGTCGGCGTGGGCGAGGGGGTCACGGTCGGGGTTGGTGTGGGTGGCGGCGTCGCAGTCGGCGCGGGCGTCGGCGTCGCGGTCGCGATGGGCGTCGGGGTGACGGTCGCAGTAGGCGTCGGCGCGACCGCCATCGCCGAGGGGGAGGGCTGCGGCGTCACCGTGTTCGCCGGCCTGAGCGCCGCGAAGTCGCCGTTCCCGTCGCCCCCGACCAGCACTACGGCCACCACGGCCACGGCCGCGACGACCGCCACCACGACGCCGGCGACGGCCGCGGCGCCCACGCCGACCGTGACGACGGAGCGCGCGAGCGTCTCGATGGCCGCCGGGAAGGTGAACAGCCCACGCAGGCGGCCTCGCTCGGCGCCGGGCCGCCAGGCCGCGAGCGCGCGGCGGTCGTCGAGTTCCAGCTTCGCGAGCATGTTCGAGACGTGGTACTTGACCGTGTCGCGGCTGATGCCGAGGCGCGTGGCGATCGCGGCGTTCGTGCCGCCGTCGCGCAACGCCTCCAGCAGGCGCCACTCGGCCGGCGTCAGGACGTCGGGATGGCGCGGTCGACCAGGGCCGTTGCGCTTCACGGAAGCATCGTACGGCGAGCGGTATCGGAATTACCCCACCCACCCCCGGCGCGCCGGAGCACGGCGCGCGTGACGGTCGTGCCGCCACAAGCGCGCGGCGATGTACCGTGGTCGCCGCGTCGAAAGCATCGAGGAGGCGAGCCATGCGTGGAGTCGGGGTGATCGAGTTCGGGGGGCCGGAGGCGCTGCAGGTCGTCGACCTGCCCGAGGTGCACGCCGGGGCCGGCGAGGTGCGCATCCGCGTCCACGCCGTCGCCGTCAATCCCACCGACACCATGCTGCGCAACGGCGGACGCGCCGCCGCGCTGCGCGAGGTCCCGCCGCCCTACATCCCCGGCATGGACCTCGCGGGCGTCATCGACGAGGTCGGGCCGGACACCGACTTCGCGGTCGGCGACGCGGTGATGGCGATGGTCGTCCCGAACGCCAGCCAGGGCGCATACCGCGAGAGCATCGTGCTGTCCGCCGACGCGGTCGTGCGCGCCCCGGAGGGCGCGAGCCACGTCGAGGCGTGCACGCTGCCGATGAACGGGCTGACGGCGCGCCAGTCGCTCGACCAGCTCGCGCTTCGGCCCGGCCAGACCATCGCCGTCACGGGCGCGGCGGGCTGCTACGGCGGCTACGTCGTGCAGCTCGCGAAGGCCGAGGGGCTGCGCGTCATCGCCGACGCCTCCGAGGCCGACGAGCAGCTTGTTGCCGGCCTCGGCGCCGACGTGGTCGTGCGGCGCGGCGACGACGTGGCCGGGCGCTTCCGCGAGGCCGCGCCCGGCGGCGTCGACGGGCTCGCCGACGGCGCGGTGCAGTCCGAGCTCGTGGCGCCGGCCGTGCGCGACGGCGGCGGCTTCGCCTCGGTGCGCGGGTGGGGCGGTAACGGCGAGCGCGGCGTCGCCTTCCACCGCACGATGGTGACGAGCTACGACCACCGTGCGGACCTGCTCGACCGCCTGCGCAGGCAGGCCGAAGACGGCACGCTCACGCTGCGGGTGGCCGCGACGTACGAGGCCGAGCAGGCCGCCGCTGCGCACGCGCGCCTCGAGGCAGGGGGCACGCGCGGGCGCTGCGTGATCGTCTTCTAGCGGCGGACTGGGCGCGAGGTGTCCGCATGACTGCCGACGAGCCGGGCAAGGGATCAGACGCGGGACTCGAACTCGTCGAGGCGGCCGCCTCCGCCGCGCTCGCCGAGGTGCTGGTCGATCTCTCGCGGGAGTTCGAGGAAGCCCTGGACGAACCGGCGGCGGACCTGACGGTGTGGCTCGCGGCGCTCTACGCGCGGATCGGCAGCTTCGTATCCGCCGGCGAGGCGGACGCGAGCATGGAGGAAGCACCGGGGCACGCCTACGCGGAGGCGGTCATGCTCCGCGTGGCCGAGCGCCTCGACCGGGAGTCTGCCTATCTGCGCGGCGCCGCGCTCGATCCCACCAACACGGTCGCGTTCCTCGCGGCGCGCAGCGCGGAGGCGCTGGTGGAGATGCTGCGCAACGAGGCGGCCGAGACCGAGGACGAGTAAGTAAGGGAGCGCCGCGAGCGCCGCGGTCGCCGGCCGTTCTTGTCCGCGCGGGGCCGCCTGCCTATCATCGTCGCGGACTACGGATCGCGCGGAGGACGGGTCGACGCATGCCGCTCGAAACCGAGGCGCGGGCCGAGTTGCGCGCACTGCTCGACGGGCTCAAGCCGGACGACGGCGACCTGCTCGAGGCGCTGCACCGCATCCACCACCGCTACGGCTACATCTCGCGCGAGGCCATGGAGGTCGTCGCGGAGCAGCTGCGGCTCACGGCGGCGCACGTCTACGGCGCGACCACGTACTACGCGGACTTCCGCACCACCCCGCCGCCGCCGGTCACGCTCGCGTGGTGCTCAGGCCCCGCGTGCCGGCTGCGCAACGCGAGCGGCATCCGCGCCGCCTTCGAGGCGGTCTTCGGCTGCGCGCTCGGCGAGGACAGCCCGGACGGGCGCGTCGCTTTCACGCTGGGGCAGTGCAACGGCACCTGCGAGCAGGCGCCGCAGGTGTGGCTGCAGGAACGCGTCGTCGGCAAGCTCAACGCCGCGCGCGCCGTCGAGATCGCCCGCGCGCTGCGCGACGGGACAGACCCTGACACGCTCGGCTGGCCGGACGACGGCGCCGACGGGAACGCGCTAGACGGGACCGGAGGCTAGCCGTGCCGGGAGCCTACGACGCGCTGCGCGAGCAGGCCGACGCCGTCTGGGAGGCGTGGCGCCACCCCGAGCGGCCGCGCATCGACCTCGCCTGGGACACCTCCTCGCTGGCCGCGGGCGCGGGGCGCACGCGCGACGCGCTGGAGGCCGCGATCGAGGAGCGCGCGGCGGCGGCCGACACCGCCATCGTGCACGGCTACGGGCTACAGTGGCTGCAGCCACTGGCGACGATCGCCTGGCCCGACGGTACGCGCGTGCTCTACGGACCGGTGGGGCCCGCGCAGGTCGGGCTGCTGCTCGACGAGGCCGCGGGACTCGTCGGCGCGGCCGCCGAGCTCGCCGTCGGCGTGCTGTCCGGCTCGCGGCCCGGCATCCCGCGCATCGGGGAGCACCCGTACCTCGCCTGCGAGGACGAGCGGCGGCTGCTGCAGCGCATCGGCCACTCGAACCCCGACGAGATCGACCACTACGTCGCGACCGGCGGCTACCACGCGCTGTCGCGCATGCTCGACCGCCACCACGGCCCCGAGGCCGTGCGGCAGCTCCAGCAGGACGCGCAGCTGCTCGGCAAGGGCGGGGCGTTCTTCCCGGCGGGCGTGAAGTGGAACTTCCTCGCCGGCGCCGCCGACGCTGAACGTTATCTGGTGTGCAACGCCGACGAGGGCGACCCCGGCGCGTGGGTGAACCGCGTGCTGCTCGAGGGCGACCCGCACGTCGTGATCGAGGGCATGCTCATCGCCGCCCACGCCACGAGCGCAATCCACGGCTTCCTCTACATCCGCAGCGAGTACCCGCTGGCGATCGAGCGCATGCGCCACGCGATCGAGGAGGCCGAGGCGGCGGGGCTGCTGGGCGAGCACATCCTCGGCAGCGGCTTCTCGTGCACGCTCGAGGTGGTCGTGGGGGCCGGCGCGTACGTGTGCGGCGAGGAGACGGGGCTGATCGCCTCGATCCAGGACGACCGCGGGATGCCGCGCATCAAGCCGCCGTTCCCGGCGCAGTCGGGTGTCTTCTACAAGCCGACCAACGTCAACAACGTCGAGACTTACGCGAGCGCGGCGCTCGTGCTCGAGCACGGCGCGGAGTGGTACCGCGAGCTCGGCACGGCGACGAACGCGGGCACGAAGATCTTCTCGTTCTCGGGCGACATCGCGCGCACCGGCTTCATGGAGCTGCCCTACGGGGTGGCGATGAACGACGTCATTACCGCCCTCGGCGGCGCGACGACGCGCTCAGGCGCCCCGGGCGCGCTCAAGGCGATCCAGCCGGGCGGCCCGCTCGCGGGCTACCTGCCGGCCAGCCTCGCCGACTCGCTCGTGCTGGAGCGCGAGGCGTTCGCGCAGCACGGCACGCTGATCGGCGCGGGCGGGATCGTCTTCGTCGGCGAGGACGCCAACTCGATCGAGCTCAACCTGATGTTCGCCGAGTTCCTCGAGGACGAGTCGTGCGGGCGCTGCACCACGTGCCACCACGGCAACCAGCGCATGACCGAGGTGTTCCGGCGCGTGCTCGCGGGCGGCGGGCGGCCCGAGGACCGCCACAACCTCGAGATGGTCGGCGACGCGCTGCAGTACTCGAACTGCGTGCACGGATCGGCCAGCCCGACGATCATGCGCAACACGCTGCGCTTCTTCTCCGAGGAGTTCGAGGCCCACGTGGCGGCGGCCGACCAGCGCCTCGAGGGCCGCGGGTTCGTGCGTTACCGCGTCGCGGACCAGGACGACCCGCGGCTCGAGGCGGCGCGGCTGATCTGCCCCGTCGACGCCATCCGGGGCTCCCCGCGCGGCGGCTACACGCTCGACGAGACCACGTGCGTGCGCTGCGGCGCCTGCCACGACCTGGCCCCGCGCGGCATCGCCCGCGACGACCTCGTCGCGCTGGCCGGGGCGCGCGCGGTCACGTAGCGCGTCCTCGGCCCCTCGCACCGGCGCCCCGCCGGCTCCCGTTGTGGACGGCGTGTGGACGGCCGCCTTGGGAGCGGGGAACAAGTGCGCTAGACTGACGGTCTCCCCGGGAAGACGCGCGCCGTTCCGTGTCCACCCCCGTCCGCAGACAGTACCTCGCGCTCAAGGCGCAGCACCCGGACGCGCTGCTGCTGTTCCGCATGGGCGATTTCTATGAGGCGTTCGACGCAGACGCCGCGGTCCTGGCGGAGACGCTCGGAATCGCGCTCACCTCGCGGCCGCTCGGCAAGGCCGAGGGCCGCGTGCCGATGGCCGGGGTGCCGCACCACGCGCTCGAACGCTACCTCGACCAGCTCGTTGGGGCGGGCCACCGCGTCGCGCTCGCCGAGCAGACCTCCGAGCCCGACGGGCGGAGCCTCGTCGAGCGTCGCGTTGTGCGCGTCGTCACGCCGGGGACCGTCGAGGAGGGCGCGCTGCTCCCGGCGGGCGGACATAACTGGCTCGTCGCGGTCGCGCCGGCCGGCGCTGCCAACGGCGCGGCCAGCGATGCCGCTGTCGGTGGGGCCAACGGGGTTGGCGGCGAGCGCTTCGGGCTCGCGGCGTGCGACGTCACCACGGGCGAGCTGGAGTGCATGGTCGTGGAGGGCGCCGCGCTCGCCGGGGAGCTGGCGCGGCGCGCGCCGCGTGAGATGCTCGTGCCCGAGGCGGCGCACGGGGCGCACGGGGCCGAGGACACGCTGCCGGAGGGCGCGGCCGGGGCGGCGCGGCGCACGGAGCGGCCGGCGCGGCAGTTCGCCCCGGGCGAGGCGGCCCGCGCGCTGTGCGGGCAGTACGGCGTCGCGGACGTCGAGGGCTTCGGGCTGCGCGGGATGGAGCCGGCCGTGGCGGCGGCGGGGGCGCTGCTGGCGTATCTCGCCGAGGGCTGGCCGCAGGCGCTGCGCAACCTGCGCGAGCCGCGCGTGATCGCCTCCGGCGACCACCTCGAGCTGGACCCGCAGACGGTGCGCACGCTGGAGCTGTTCGAGTCGCCGGCGGGGCCGGACGCGGCGCTGATCGCGGTGCTGGACCGCACGCGCACGGGGCCGGGCGGGCGGCTGCTGCGCGCGCGGCTGGCGCGCCCCGGGCGCGACGCCGCCGAGGCCGGGCGGCGGCTCGACGAGGTGCAGGCGTGGCTGGAGGCGCCGCTGGAGCGCGCGGCGCTGAGGCGGGTGCTGCGCGGGCTGCCGGACCCCGAGCGGCTGCTGGGGCGGGTGCGCGCGGGCAGCGCGGGGCCGCGCCAGCTCGCGCAGCTGCGCGCGGCGCTGGGCGCGCTGCCGGAGGCGGCGGGGCAGGCGCGCGCCACGGGGACCGGGGCGCTCGACGCGCTCGCCGCGGACCTCGCGGGCGCGGGCGAGGCGCACGCGGCGCTGGCGGCGGGGCTCGCCGGGGAGCCGCCCGCGGAGGCCGGCGACGGGGCGTCGCTGCGCCCCGGCTTCGCGCCGGAGGTGGACGAGCTGCGCGCGCTCGCCGAGGACGCGCGCGGGGCGCTCACGGCGCTCGAGGCCCAGGAGCGGGCACGCACGGGGCTCGGGGCGCTCAAGGTCGGCTATCACCGCGTGTTCGGGTACTACCTCGAGCTGCCGCGCTCGCAGGCGGATCGCGCGCCGGACGACTACGAGCCGCGCCAGACGCTGGCGGGGGCGCAGCGCTACCGCCATGCGCCGCTCTCGGAGCTCGAGGACCGCATTCTCGGTGCGCGCGAGGAGCTCGCCGGGGCGGAGCGCGCGGCGCTGGAGCGGCTGTGCGCGCAGGTCGCGGCCTGCGGCGCGGCCGTGGAGCGCGCTGCACGGGCGCTGGCGCGGCTCGACGTCGCCGCGGCGCTGGCCGAGGTGGCGTCTGAGCACGGCTACGTGCGGCCCGTGCTGCGCCCTGCGGGGCCGATCGCGATCGCGGGCGGCCGGCACCCGGTGGTCGAGCGGCGCATGGAACCGGGCGCGTTCGTGCCCAACGACTGCGAACTGGGCGGGGCGGCGCCGGACATCGTGGTGCTGACGGGCCCGAACATGGGCGGGAAGTCGACGTACCTGCGGCAGACGGCGCTGATCGTGCTGATGGCGCAGGCCGGCTGCTACGTGCCGGCGGAGCGGGCCGAGATCGGCATGGCCGACCGCGTCTTCACGCGCGTCGGCGCCAGCGACGAGCTGGCGGCGGGGCGTTCGACGTTCATGCGCGAGATGGTGGAGACGGCGGAGATCCTGCGCCGCGCGACGGAGCGCTCGCTGGTGGTGCTCGACGAGGTCGGGCGCGGCACCTCGACGGGCGACGGACTGGCGATCGCGCGCGCGGTGGTGGAGGCGCTGCACCACCGCCCCGGCGGGACGCCGCGCACGCTCTTCGCGACGCACTACCGCGAGCTGACGGCGCTGGCCGGGCTGCTGCCGCGCGTCGCCAACCGCTCGGTCGCCGTCGCCGAGCGCGCAGGCGAGGTGGTGTTCCTGCATCGCATCAGCGAGGGCGCGGCCGACCGCGCCTACGGGGTGCACGTCGCCGCGCTGGCGGGGCTGCCGCGCGCCGTGGTGGCGCGCGCCCGCGAGCTGCTCGCGCAGCTGGAAGGGGGCGAGGCCGGCCGGCCGGGCGAGGGCGGCGCCGCGTGGGGCGGTGCTCCCGGGGCGGCCGCCGCGCCGGCCCAGCTCGCGCTGCCGGTGGCGGCGTCCGCGGCGGAGCGCGCGCTCGCGGAGGCGGTCGCGGGGCTCGAGCCCGACGAGCTGAGCCCGCTCGAGGCGCTGCAGCGGCTCTACGAGCTGCGCGCCGAGGCGCGTCGCGGGCTCGGGCGCGAGGGCTAGGCGTGACGGCCACAGAAGTCTCCGGGACGCGGGGATACCCCGAAGTCTCCTCGACGCGGGGATACCCCGCGGGGGCCGCAACAGACGGGGCGCCGCGGATCCGCGTGCTGGCGCCGGAGGTGGCGGCGCGGATCGCGGCAGGCGAGGTGATCGAGCGCCCGGCCTCGGTGGTGAAGGAGCTGCTCGAGAACGCGCTCGACGCGGGCGCCGCGCGCATCGAGGTGGCGATCGCGGGCGGCGGAGCGGAGCGCATCCGCGTGCGCGACGACGGCCGCGGGATCGAACCGGAGCAGCTCGCCGACGCCTTCGAGCGGCACGCGACCTCGAAGCTGCGCGCGGCGGAGGAGCTGTTCGCGGTGCGCACGCTGGGGTTCCGCGGCGAGGCGCTGGCGGCGATCGCGGCGGCGGCCGACGTGACCTGCACGACGCGCGTGGGCGGCGAGTCGGCGGCGGCGGTGGCGCGCTTCCGGGACGGGCGGGCGCTGCCGCAGGGCGCGGCGGCGGCGGCGCCGGGGACCACCTTCGAGGTGCGCGGGCTGTTCGCGGCGCTGCCGGCCAGGCGGCGCTTCCTGCGCAGCGCGCGGGCCGAGGCGCGCGCCGTGGCGCAGGTGGTCGCCGGCTACGCGCTGGCGCGGCCGGAGGTGGCGCTCAGGCTCGAGAGCGAGGGCCGCGTGCTGCTCGCCTCGCCCGGCGCGGGCGGGGAGCGCGCGGCGTGGGCGGCGGTCTACGACGACGGCCTCGCCGCGTCGCTGATCACGTTCGACCATCACGAACCCGCCGCGGGCGAGCACGGGCCGGTCGTGGTGCGCGGGCTGGTGGGACCGCCGGAGCGGCACCGCGGCAACCGCTCGGCGCTGCACGTCGTCGTCAACGGGCGGGCGGTGAGCGACCGCGCGCTGGCGTTCGCCGCCGAGCGCGCCTACGAAGGGCTGCTGCCGTCCGCGCGCCACCCGGTCGGCCTCGTGCGCGTCGAGGTCGACCCCGCGGCGGTCGACGTCAACGTGCACCCGGCGAAGGCCGAGGTGCGGTTCCGCGAGGCGCGCGCCGTGGCGCAGGCGGTGACGGCGGCGGTGCGAGGCGCGCTGGCAGGGGCCGCCGCGCCTGCGTTCGCAACGCCGGTGTTTGAGCCTCCCGCCCGGGCAGGCGCCGCAGCCGAGGCGCGCGCCATGCTGGCCTCGGCGCGGCCGGCGTCGCCGTTCGATGCCTCGACGCGGCCCGCAGTGGCCGGCGAGCCGCGCGACGAGGCGGCGCTGCCGCTCGCCGAGCGGCTGCCCGCGCTGCGCCCGCTCGGGCAGTTCGACGAGGCGTTCCTGGTGGCCGAGGCGCCCGACGGGCTCTACCTGGTCGACCAGCACGCCGCGCACGAGCGTGTGCGCTACGAGCAGGTGCGGGCGCGCCTGGCGCGCGGCGAGGCGTCCTCGCAGCCGCTGCTGGAGGCCGTGCTGGCGCCGCTCGGCGCGGCGCAGGCGGCGCTGGCCGCCGAGGAGGCGGAGGCGCTGGCGGCGCTCGGCTTCGTGCTGGAGCCGACGGACGGGGCGGCGCTGATCGTGCGCGCCGTGCCGGCCGCGCTGGCCGGGCGCGACCCCGCCCAGGCGCTGCGCGACCTGCTCGACCGCATGGAGGCGGAGGAGCGGCTGTCGGGGCCGGAGCGCGCCGCGGCGAGCCTCGCGTGCCGCTCGGCGGTGCGCGCCGGCGACCTGCTGGCAGGGGAGCAGCAGCGCGAGCTGCTGCGGCAGCTCGAGGCGTGCGAGCACCCGCAGACGTGCCCGCACGGCCGCCCCACGCTGCTGCGGCTCAGCAGCGAGCAGGTGCGGCGCTCGTTCGGGCGGCGCTAACAATCTCCTGCTGTCATACCATTATGACGTCTGTCCCCCGCAGGTGCTCACGGTGGACCGCCCTGTTGCTCGCGCTGTGCGCCGTCGTGCTCACCGGCTGCATCCGCGTCGAAATCTCGTTCACCGTGGATGACGACGGCTCGGGCGCTGTCGCGGTGGTCATGGCGCTGAGCGACGAATTTATCGATGCGCTGGTGGAGATCGGAGGACCGGCAAACGACGACGGGAGTTTCCTCGGTGACATCCGCCACATTCCAGGTGCGATTGTCGAGGAGTACCGGGAAGACGGATTCAGCGGAGAGCGCCTCACCATCACGGTTCCCGACATGACGCGCATAGTCGAATTCCTCGGCGGGGTCGACGAGGTGTGGCAGGCCGCCGAGCAGCTGCAGGTCGAACGCGAGGGCGAGGGATGGCGCTTTGAGCTCGTCGTGGAACCACCGCGCGACGACCTGGTCGGTCTGGATGATCCGCAAGCCCTGGATGCGCTGGACCAGGGCCTCTCGTACACCGTGCGCCTCTCGTTGCCGGGCAAGTTGACGGAACACAACGCCGATCGCGTCGAGGCCGGCGAGGCGGTGTGGGAGCTCGACATCACTGCCGCGGAAGCGCGCGTGCTCAGCGCACACAGTCAACCGCCGAGCGGGCCGCCCACGGGACTCGTCGTCGGGGCGATCGTGGCCGTCGCAGCGCTGGCCGTGCTGGCGGCACGATCGGCGGTCCGCGGGCGCTCCACGGCCCAGGTGTAGTTCCCACGGAGGTTGTGTACAGGCGGGAGGCGGGGACGACCCTGCCGACGCCGCCGTGCGGTCGTCGATGATTGCAGCGACAAGGCAGGCGCGGGAGTTCGCGCAAGCGTGCCCGTACGGCTGGCCCACGCCGCTGCGGCTGCGCAGCCCCGCGAGCGCGGCTCAGCCTCGGACGCCGCTAGCTGTAGTTCCCACGTAGGTTGTTGCAGGTGAGGGGCTCCGCCTGCTGCTGTGTGTGTTGCAAGCACCAGTAGCAGGGGAGGAGCCTCTCGTGGCACATCGTAACGCGCGTCTGACGCCGGTCACCCGGTTGGAGTTGGTCCGGGAGGTGGAGGACGGCTGGCCGCAGGCCGAGGTCGCCCGTCGCTTCCCGGTCTCGCGCCCAACGGTCGCGAAGTGGGTGCGGCGCTTCCGCGAGGCAGGAGCGGACGGGCTCGAGGACCGCACCTCGGCGCCGCGCTCGAACCCCCGGCGCACCGCACCCGAGCTGGAGCAACGCATCTGCGCCGTGCGCCGCAGTGCGGGCTTCGGGCCGCATCGCATCGCCTGGGCGCTCGGGCTCGCCCGTTCCACGGTCTACGCCGTGCTCAGGCGCTTTGGCCTCAACCGCCTCGACCGGTTGCATCGTGTCACCCGCGAGACGGTCCGCTACGAGCACCCAGCCCCCGGCGACCTGCTGCACATCGACGTGAAGAAGCTGGGGCGCATCCCCGAGGGTGGCGGTAAGCGCATCGCACCCGGCTTCGCCGAGACGCGCTCCGGGCCGCAGCGGGGACGGTCGCTGGGCCTTGAGTACCTACACGTCGCCGTGGACGACCACAGCCGCTACGCGTACGTCGCCGCCCTGCCCGACGAGCGGGCCGCGAGCTGTAGTGCCTTCCTCGAGCAGGCGCTCGCGGCGTTCAGCCGGCGCGGCGTGCGCGTCAGGCGCGTGCTGACCGACAACGCCAAGGCCTACACCGTCGCGCGCAGCTTCCGCAGCACGGCCGCCGCCGCGGGCGTGGAGCTGCTGCACACCCGACCCTACCGGCCGCAGACGAACGGCAAGGCCGAGCGCTTCATCCAGATCCTGCAGAACGAATGGGCGTACGCCCGGCCATACCGCTCCAACGCCGAACGCCTCCACGTGCTCCCGCGCTGGCTCTATCGCTACAATGCTCGCCGACCGCACGGCGGTATCGGCGGGGCTGTCCCCGCCTCACGCCTGTAAACAACGTCCCGGGACACTACAGCTAGCAGGGTGCTGAAGAAGCGCCTTCCGGGGTCTCGGAGTGGCGAGAGGCGGCTTCAAGCCGCCTCCGGGTTCGTGATCGTGGCCTCCTGACCTGCCCCCGGGGGCCTCTGAGGGCTCCCTGGCGGGGCGGAGGGCGCACTGCGCCTACGCCGCGGCGGTCTCGAGCGTGGCCATGCGCACGAGGTTGTAGGCGGCGGCGGTGAGCTCCAGCCAACAGCGGTTGCGCTCGCGGCCCACGAAGCGCAGCTTGCGCCCGCCGCCCACGGTCTTCATCCAGCCGAAGACCTGCTCCACGATCTTGCGCCGCTTCTGACTCTGCCTGTAGCCGCGATGCCGCGTGGTGCGCCCATCCACGGCGCTGCGGCGGCCGCGGTCGTGCTGCGCCACGTGCGGCGTCACGCCGCGAGCGCGCAGCGCCGCCACGAAGCCGCGCGTGTCGTAGCCGCGGTCGGCGCCCAGCGTCCCGCAGCCGCTCACGCTGCGCTCCAGCATCGTGACCGCCGCCTCGCGCTCGGCGTACCCGTTCGCCTCGGTCAACTCCACGTCCAGCACCAGACCGTGACGGTTCTCGGTGAGCAGATGGCCCATGTAGCTGAGCTTCGCCGTCTGCCCCGACCCCTAATGGGGCCCGACCAGCGGCCAGAGGTTCTCTGGCAGACTGGTTCTGGACCCTGCCAGCCGGTGAGCTCTCAGCTGATCCCTGCGGCTTCTGGACCGCTTCACGAAGACCGAGCCCCTGCTGGTATTCCGGGTTGTTCTGCAGCACTCATGGGGTGTCGTGCCATCGAGCACTGATCCATTAGGCCGTCGCAGGAACCAACCCGCCGGGTCGCACCGAGCAGCGCGAAGCGGGAGAGGAACTGAAACACGATGGCCTTGTACCTGGGCGATGACTGGTCCGAAGACCACCACGACGTCCATCTCATGAACGACGCGGGCGAGCGGCTCGCCGCCCGGCGTCTGCCCGAAGGGGTGGAGGGCATCACTGCCCTGCACGGACTGGTCGCCGGGTACGCCTCAGGGCCGGGTGAGGTGATCGTCGGCATCGAGACGGACCGCGGCCCCTGGGTCGCGGCACTGCTCGCGGCCGGCTACCACGTCTACGCCATCAACCCGCGCTCGGCGTCGCGTTACCGCGACCGCCACCACGTCGGCGGCGCCAAGTCCGACGCCGGCGACGCGAAGCTGCTCGCCGACCTCGTCCGCACCGACCGGCACAACCACCGGGAGGTCGCCGGCGACAGCGACGAAGCCGCCGCGGTGCGCATCCTCGCCCGCGCCCACCAGCAGTTGATCTGGGACCGCGTCCGCCAGACCAACCGGCTGCGCAACGCGCTCAGGGAGTACTTTCCGGGTGCGCTGGAGGCCTTCCCCGACCTCGCGCACGACGACGCGGTGGGCGTGCTGGCGACAGCGCCTGGCCCGCGCGAGGCGGCGCGGCTGAGCATCACCCAGATCCGCTCCGCGCTGCGCCGCGGCGGCCGCCGGCGCAACATCGAGCGGCGCGCCGCCGAGGTCCGCGACGCGCTGCGCTCACCGCAGCTCGAGGCTCCGCCCGCGGTGAGCAAGGCATTCGCCGCGAGCACCAGTGCGGCAATGAGGGTGATCGGCGAGATCAACCGTCAGATCAAGGAGCTCGAGGCCGAGCTCGCGAGCCATTTTGAGCAGCACCCGGACGCCGGTATCTACCGTTCCCTGCCCGGTCTCGGCGTGGTCCTCGGCGCCCGGGTGCTTGGCGAGTTCGGGGATGACCCCGAACGCTACGAGTCGGCGAAGTCCCGCAGGAACTACGCCGGCACGTCGCCGCTGACGGTAGCATCCGGCCGCAAGCACACCGTGAAAGCCCGCTTCGTCCGCAACCGGCGCCTCTACGACGCAGTCGACCAGTGGGCGCTGTGCTCCCTGCAGGCCAGCCCCGGCTGCCGCGAGTTCTACGATCGGCGGCGCGCCGCGGGCGACCTCCACCACCAGGCGCTCCGCGCCCTCGGCAACCGTCTCGTCGGCTACCTACATGGCTGCCTGAAGCGCCGCTTGCCCTACGACGAGACGACCGCCTGGGGACACCGTTACACCCACGAGGACCTCGCTGCTTGACCCCTTAGCGTCCTGGGGGTGTCTTCGTGTACAGCCGCGCCTCCGGGTCCGTGCCGGAACTATGCGTATCGCGGCTGCGCCGCCGCCCGCGGAAGTCGACATCCGGGTTGCGTCCGCCCAGGGGTGGCTCCTGCTCGTCGCGCGGGCGGTAGCTTCTATGAGGGACGGTCTTTCTGCAAGGCCGACGTGGCGGCCTCCTCCTCGGGGCGTGGCGCTCCTCGACATCGGGGCCGATCCGCTCGTGATGTCCCCTGACGGAGCCTGTGCCGAGCTTCTATCCGCACTCTTTGATGGGCCACGTATCGGGCCCGGTGCATGAAGGCACATCCTGCTTCCAGGGGGCGCTGCCAACTCTTGAACGTCCTTGTTGGACCGCTACCGCCTCGCAGTCGCCCGTTGCCCGGCATCACGTGCAGTGGTTGGTTTGCTGGGCCTCCTCCCAGGTCCGTCTCAGTCTCGCTCTCCTGGTCGGTTGCTTCGGCGCCGCGCCTTGCTACGCGGCCTCCTGCGCCGCGGCGTCGCGCAACGGCTCGTAGACCTCGCCGGTCTTCCACAGCGCGAGCAGCAGCACCGCCAGCCGCCTCGCGACGCCCACGACGGCGCGCTTCTTCGCGTTACCGGCCCCCGTAGCGGTGTAGCGCTCACCCCAGCGGCGCAGGTCGGTGTCGGGCCCGAAGGGGCCGAGGATGTAGTGCACGGCCTGCACCAGCAGCCGCCGCAGGTGCGGATCGCCGCTCTTGCCGATGCCGAGTTGCGGCGTGCGCTCGCCCGAGTCGCGCTGCCTCGGCACGAGCCCGAGGTAGGCGCCGACCTCGCGGTTCTTCGGGAAGCGCCCAGGATCCTCGATCGTCAGCACGAACGTGAGCGCGGTGATCGGCCCGACGCCCGTGACCTGGCGCAGCGCCGCGGTCTCGGAGTGAGCCTCGCACAACGCCTCGATCTCGCGGCCGGCCGCCGCGATGCGCGCGGTCAGCTCGCCGATCGCCTCCACCAGCGGCAGCAGCGCCGGGCGCAGCCCGTCGGGGATGTGGTCCGCCGTCTTGCGGTGGAACGCCTCGGCCGTGCACGACGGCAACGCGGCTCCGCAGGCCTTGACGGCCCCGCGCACGTGGTTGATGAGCAGCGTCCGCGAGCGCACCAGCGCGTCGCGGGCGCGCACCACGGCGAGGTCGTGCTGGCTCGCCTCGCTGCGGTGGCGGATCGGGGCGAGCAACTGGGGGTCGAAGCGCCCCAGCCGCGCCAGCCACTCGGCGTCGAGCCGGTCGGTCTTGCGCTGGCTGCCGGCGATCAGCGCGACCTGGCGCGGGTTGGCGACGACCACCTCGTGGCCGAGGTCCGCCATGAGGCGGCTCAGCCACGGCGAGCGCGGCCCCGCCTCGATCACGACCCGCGATGGGGGGAGGCCGGTCAGCACCATGCCCAGCGCTGCCGTCGTGGTGCGGACGCGCCTCTCACGTACCACCTCCCCGCCGGCGCCGAGGGCGTGGACGTGGGTGTAGCGGTCGCCCACGTCGAGGCCGATGGTGACCCCTGACCCTTCCTTGCCCTCAATGCTCCACGTCGTTGCGGTATCCTGCTGCACGGCCGGTCTCCTACCTCGTCAAAGCTCCGCAAAGAGCCGTTCTGGCCCATCGAGGCCGCTGTTTCGGGGGCGAGTATCCCCCTTGAGGAAGAGACCGGCCCTCATGCCATCTCTTGAGCGACGCCCACGCCTCGAGCAGCGTCCCGTCCACCGTGAAGTGCTCGGCCGAGAGCAGCCGGCGGCGCTTTGCCTCGGCCACCACCTCGGCGAAGAAGGCGCGCGCGACATCGGCTGCGAGCAGGCGCTCGCGGTTCTTGGAGAAGGTCGAGGCGTCGAACGGCGCGTCTGAGATGTTGAGGTCCAAGAACCACTTGAAGAGCAGGTCGTAGCGCAGCCGCTCGCTGAACTGGCGCTCGCTGCGGATCGAGTAGAGCGCGATCAGCAGGCTCGCCTTGAGCAGGTGCTCGGGCGGGATCGAGGGCCGCCCGCTCGTTGCGTACATCGTGCCGAAGAGCGGCGAGAGCCGCTGCAGCGCTGCATCGACGATCGGCTTGATGCGTCGGATCGGGTGGTCGTCCGGGATGAAGGAGTCCGGCGTCACCGCCAGCAACATGTTGGTCTGACGCTCAGCGTCGCCTCGCACGGGGCTGCCTCCCAGGCTACGCCCCCGCCGCCTTCGCTATCCTGCCAGATGGCCGCGCCTTTTTCAGCACCCTGCTAGGGTGGCGCGACGATGTCAACGCGTGCAGTGGGTGCGGCAACGGTCCTCGCGGCGCTCGGCGCCGTGGTCATCATCGTGATCGCGGCCTGGGACGCGCGTGGAGGAGACGGCGAGGCGTTCGTCGTTGAACCGGCCCCGACGGAGACCGCAGCCCCGGCCGCCCGCGGGTATGCCAATGGCACGGCGCGGCCATCGACGACCGTTCGCGGCCCCTCGCCGGACCGGGCCGCGCTGGTGGCGCTCTACGAGGCGACCAGGGGCGAGTCCTGGTTGGACGCGACGCACTGGCTGAGCGACCGGCCCGTCGGGGAGTGGTACGGGGTCTCCACGAACAGCGCGGGACGGGTCACGAGCCTGCGGCTCGCCGGCAACCGCTTGCGCGGGCCGCTCCCACCGGAACTGGGCGACCTCACCGCGCTGCAGCGCCTGTATCTCGGGTCAAACGAGTTGACCGGGTGGATCCCGGCGGAACTCGGGAACCTCCGATCTCTGCGGCGCCTGCATCTCGACGGCAACGAGCTGTACGGGCCGATCCCGCCCGAACTCGGCAACCTCTGGTCGCTCGGGGTCATCAGTCTCGCGGGCAACGACCTCGCCGGGTGCATCCCGCCCGCGTTGCGTGCTGCGCCCTCGAACGACTTCGAGGAGCTCCGGCTGCCGTTCTGCAACTGATGGCCGAGGCCGTCGGCCGGCGCTAGAACAGCTCGGGCAGGCCCTCGCGCTGGCGCCGCCACTCCAGCAGCCGCGCGACCGTGCGCGCGGCGCGCTGGACGGTGTGGAAGACGCCGAGGCCGTGCGCGTAGGCCTCGGTCAGCACGTCGTCGTCGAGCTCGGGCTGGCCCATCCGGTCGCGGCGCAGCGCGACCACGGGGTGGTGGCTCGACTCCTGCAGCTCGATCAGCTGCTCGATCGCGCGGCGGTCCGAGCGGCGGCGGCGCTCGTCGCGCTCGCGCGCGTAGTCCGGGTCGCGCTGCTCGGCGAGAGAGCGCGGAGAGAAGTCGGGCGGGCCTCCCGCCATCACGAGCAGCACGTCGAGGTCGCGCACATGCGCGCCGATGTCGAGCAGGGTGCGGTAGGCCTCGCCGCGGTCGTCACCGGTCTGGAAGTGGCTGGCGTCGATCGGGTTGCGGATCGAGTTGCCGGCCACCGGCATCAGCTCGCGCAGCCGTGCGGTCGTCTCGTCGTCGAGCAGCGGCAGGTCGAGGCCGGAGCGGGCGATCACGTCGGCGGCAAGCACCGAGAAGCCGCCCCCGCCGCCGAGCAGCAGCGCGCGCTCGCCGCGCACGAGGCGCGTGTTGGTGGTGACGCCGATGAGCAGGTCGTGCAGCTCCTCCATCGTCTCGGCGAGCATGGCGCCGGTCTGGCGGCACATCGCCTCGAAGACCTCGCGCGAGCCGGCCAGCGCGCCGGTGTGCGAGCTGGCGGCGCGGCCGCCCGCGCCGGTCATGCCGCCCTTGAGCACGATCGTCGGCTTGACGCGCGCGCAGCGCTGGAGCGCCTCGAACATCTGGCGGCCGCGCGCCGAGCTCTCGAGGTAGGCGACGACGTACTCGCTGCCGGGGTCGGCGGCGGCGTAGTCGAAGAGGTCGGCGGCGTCGATGTCCTCGCCGTTGCCGAAGGAGACGGCGCGCGAGAAGCGCACGCCGCGCTTGGCGAGGCCGTGGACGATGTCCATCGAGTTGCCGCCGGACTGCGAGATCACCATCACGTTGCCCGGCTCGGTCGGGAACTCGCCCTGGAACGAGATCTGCTCGGACGGCACGTAGAGCCCCATGCAGTTGGGGCCGAGCACGCGGATGCCCGCGGCCGTGGCGCGGCCGATGATTTCGTGCTGCTGGCGCGCCAGCTCGGGGTCGCCGATCTCGGCGAAGCCGGCGGTGTAGAAGTGAATCGAGCGCACGCCCTTGGCGATCGCGTCGTCGACGAGCGAGGGGGCGACCGACGCCGGCACGGACGAGATCACGTGGTCGACCGGTCCCTCGATGTCGCGGATGGAGGGGTAGGCGCGCAGCCCGGCGATGGTGTCGGCGTTGGGGTTGACGGGGTAGAGCGGCCGCGACTCGTGGTAGCCGTGCTCCATGAGCGATGCCAGGAAGCCGCTCCGGCGCCGCCCGGGGCCATCGCGCGAGACCCCGACGATCGCGATCGAGCGCGGGTGAAAGATCGGTTCGAGGGGGTGTTCGCCCAGGGGGGCTTCGGTCATCGTTGTTACCTCGTGCGGCCGCGCCTCCGCGGCCGCGGGGCGTACCCCGCCATCTCCGTGGATGTGGGGCATCCGCCGCGGGGCGGGACGCACAGAAAGGCCCGGGACGGGCGGGTCGATTGCGGCGCCGCACCGTGCGGCGCCGGGGCGATTGTAGCGGCCCGGACGCTCAGGGGCAGCCTGGGCCCGTACGCCGTCGCTGAAGTGCGACTCTAGCTGTCGCCTGCGCGGTAGACCGACCAGCCGAGGTCCTCGCGGCGTGACTCGCTGCCCGGCGGGGTGCCTGGTGGGGTGCCTGGTGGGGTGATCGTGCGCAACGTGCGCGCCCGCCACGCACCCCCGTCGACAGGCAACCGCTCCGCCGTAATCGCGACGGCCGGGAGGTCGCCGACCGGCGCACGGAACGCGGCGGCGACGCGGTCGTCGTCGGCCCTGAGCTCGAGCAGCACGGCGAACGGGTGGGGGTTGCGGAAGCGCACGTCGAGCACGCCGTACTCGATGGTCGCGTCGCGCCCCGGCTCGAAGTAGCGCGCCTCGCCGTACACGTCGACCGAGTGGGCGTGGCGCTCGACGACGTCGAGGCCGGCGAGCAGGCCGGCGTTGTAGAGCACGGTCGAGAGCTGGCAGGTGGCGCCGCCGTCCTCGCTGGTGAGCTCGCCGGCGACGATGGCCGCGCCGGGCAGGTAGCCGCGGCGCGCGCTCGGCCGCCCCGCGCAGCGCCACAGCGACAGCACCTCGCCCGGCTCGACGCGCACGCCGTCCAGCGCCTGGGCCAGCAAGCGCTGGTTGTGGCGCTTGCCCTGGGCGAGGTGCTCCTGGCCGGGGTAGATGATCATCGGCAACGCGTAGCCCTCGAAGCGATGCGGGAAGGCCGAGGGGTCGCCGCGGCGCGTGGCGAACGCGTCGCGGCCGCGACGGTCGCGCAGATGCCGGCGGGCGATCGCGACCTCGGCACGCAGGCGCCGCGGCAGCCAGCGGCGGGCGGCGCGGCGCAGCGGGCCCGGAGCGCGTACAGCGGGCGGGGCGCCGAAGGTCGATCGAGGATCAAGTGGCGGCATCCGTCCGGCGTCCTCACGCGTACTGTCACCGAGCGCGCGATGTTGCCGCGACTGTAGCATCGGCGTCGGCGCGTGGCGGGGTGAGGGTGGTGCGGATGCGCGCACGGGCGGTGGCGCTGGCTACGGCGATGGTCCTGGCGCTCGCAGGCCTCGCGTGCGAGCGCGCGGAGGACACACCACCAGCCACGACTCCCGCAGCGACGGCCGAGGCTTCGCCCGCCGCGGCAAGCATGCAGACCCCGACCGCGACGCCCATCCCCACTGGGACACCGATGCAGTGGGTGACGCTCGACGAGCCGCCCGGCCGCTACACGACGATCAGCCACGGCTGGGACCACGCCTGCGCGATCACCGAGGACGCTGAGGTGGTGTGCTGGGGCGGCGGCAACTGGTACGGGCAGAGAGGCGCGCCACCTGGGCGCTATACGGCCATCGATGCCGGCGGAACTCTGACCACGTGCGCGCTCTCCGAGGGCGGCGAGATCGTCTGCTGGGGCTCAGGTAGCACGCCGTCCGATGCACCAGAGGAGCACTTTGTCTCGATTGCCGTGAGCAACTGGGGTGGCTGCGCCGTGAGTCGCGCCGGCGAGGCCTTCTGCTGGGACGAGGTTGGTTCCGAGATCGCGATTGCGCCCCCGGGGGCGTGGGCCGCCATCGATGTCAGTCGGGTCCACGGGTGCGGGCTCACTGTTGAGCGATCCGTCGTCTGTTGGGAAGGGTATGGCGGCATCGACGGCTACCCCGCCTTCGCTTCGGGTGCGTATACCTCCGCGGCCTTCCCTCCGGATGTGTATACGACGGTCAGCGTCGCCCACGGCAGCTCCGGGGGGAGGTCGATGTCCCACATCTGCGCACTCACGGCAGACGGCGCCATCGAGTGCCTCGACGTAGGGGAGGGCGGTGGGCTCTCCGCCCGACTGGCCAGCGAGACGTACGTCGCCCTCGATGTGTCTGGGCCCTACGGGTGCGCACTTACGGAGGATGGTGCGATCGAGTGCTGGGGTGGCCTCGACACGGAACTTCGGCGGCCCGGCTCAGGCTCCGATCGCTACAAGGCCATCAGTGTAGGAGACTCCTTTGCGTGCGCCTTGTCAGAGGCCGGTGAGGCGGAGTGCTGGCGACCGGTCGGCAAGGTGCGCCCTTTCGCCGGGGAACTAGTGTCGGGGCGTTACCGCGACGTCAGTGACGGGGCGTCTCATACGTGTGCGCTCGGGGAGGACGGACGGGTCGGCTGCTGGGGATCGAACTTCGCCGGTCAGTCAGAGGCTCCGCGGGGCTCCTACACCGCGATCGGCGTGGGGGATGAGCACACGTGCGCCTTGACCCAAACGGGTGAGGCTGTCTGCTGGGGAGCTGGCCGGTCGGGCCAGACCGACGCTCCACCGGGGCAGTATGCAGCGATGAGCGTCGGGCCGCTCCATACCTGTGCCCTCTCGCTCGAAGGCGAAGCTGTCTGCTGGGGAGGAATCCGTCAGGACCAGGCGGATCCTCCCGCAGGTCACTACGCGGCCATCAGCGCGGGCTGGCAACACACCTGCGCGCTCACCGAAGACGGGGATGCAGTCTGCTGGGGGCGCCCCCGGACGTCTGACGCTTACGGCCAGAACGACCCGCCTCCGGGTCGCTTTGCCGCGATCAGCGCCGGCTACCGGACGACCTGCGCACTGACCGAAGCCGGCGAGGCAATGTGCTGGGCGATAACAGCGACGGACAACTCGACGTGCCCCCCGGCCGATACAGCGCCATCGACACCGGCTGGGGCTACGTGTGCGCCGTCACCGTGGAGGGCGAGGCTGTGTGCTGGGGCTCACCGGCGGGGTGGGACGCCGGCCAGACCGAGCCGCCGCCCGCCCGCTACATCTCGATCAGCGCCAGCGAATCCCGCACGTGCGGCATCGCCGTCGATGGCGATGTCGTGTGCTGGGGCGACATCGCGCATTTCGGCCACGCGTTCCGGTATTACTGACCGGCGAGGCGTCCCGTGGCGCGTCGCGGCTACCGGCCCTGGAAGACCGGGGTGCGCTTCTCGGCGAACGCCTGCGCCGCCTCGCGCGTGTCGTCGAGGGCCATGAGCTCGTCACGGCCCTGCCCGAACGCGACCTCGGACTGGTAGTGCGAGGGCTCGGGCCGCGCCATCGCGAGCTGGCGCTTCGTGACCTGGACGTGCCGGGGCGGCAGGGCGGCGATCTCCTGCGCGATCTCGCGCGCCAGCGTCATCACCTGGTCGCTCGGCACCACGTGGTTGAGGAGTCCGGCGTCGTAGGCGCTCTGCGCGGAGATCTGGTGGCCCCGCAGGACGATCTCCGAGCCGACCAGCCACGGGATGTTCATCTTCAGCGGGATGAACGCCGGACCGATGATGCCCGTCGGCACCTCGGACATCGCGAAGCGCGCGTCGTCGGCCGCGATCACGATGTCGGAGCCGCAGGCCATGAACCAGCCCTGGCCCCACGCGCCGCCGCGCACGGCGGCGATGATCGGCTTGTCCGTGTCCGGCACGCCGAAGTAGTTGAGGTTCCCGGGCGCCGCCGGCGCTGGCGCGGCGCCGCCGCGCTCGGCCTGCTCGCGGATGTCGCGGCCCGCGCAGAAGATGCGCCCCTCGCCGGTGAGGATGATGACCCGCACGTCGTCGTCGGCAACCGCCTCCGCCCACGCGCCGGTCATGTCCTCGCGCAGCTGCGCGCCGTAGGCGTTGAGCCGCTCGGGGCGGTTCATCGCGATCGTCGCGACGTGGCCCTCCACGCTGTAGTTGACGAACTCTGCTTCGTAGGCCATCTCGACGCTCCTTTGGTGCTGTTCGCGCGCACGCTACCCCAGCGCCTGTCCCACCAGCAACGCGGGGCCCGGCAACGCGGCCCCCTGGCAACGCGGCGGCCCGGCAATGTGGCCGCCGAGGCGGCGCGCTATGCTCCCCGCGCCACCCGGGACAGCACCACCGAACGGAGGCCGCGATGGCGCCCGCCAACGTACTCGTCGAGAAGAACGTGACCGTACCGATGCGCGACGGCGTCGAGACCTACGGCGACCTCTACCGGCCCGCCGGCGGCGCGCCGGCGCCGGGCATCGTCAGCCGCACGCCCTACGACAAGGAGGGCTACGGCGGCCTGCGCTCGATGCCGCTCCCGCTCAAGCTCGCCGAGGGCGGCTACGCCGTGCTCGTGACCGACACGCGCGGTCGCTTCTCCTCGCAGGGCGAGTTCCACCCCTTCGTGGACGAGGGCGCCGACGGCTACGACACCGTCGAGTGGCTCGCCGCGCAGGACTTCTGCAACGGCGACGTCGGCATCTTCGGCGCCTCCTACTTCGGCGCGACGACGATGCTGGCGACGCGCGAGCGTCCGCCGTCGCTGCGCTGCGCCGTCTCGATCATCACCGCGAGCGACTACTACGACGACTGGACGCACTACGGCGGCGCGTTCCAGCTCGGCTTCAGCGCCTCCTGGGGCCTCGGGCTCGCCGCCGCGCAGCTGCTGCGCGCCGACCACGGCATCGGCGACGAGGAGCGCGCGGGGCTCATGGCGGCTGCCGCCAATCCGGGCGCGGCGATGGCTCACCGCCCGCTCGTCGAGATGCCCGGGCTGTCGGAGCCCGGCGTCGCGCCGTGGTGGGCCGAGTGGCTCGAGCACGACACCCTGGACGAGTTCTGGGACGGCCTCCGGCTGTCGCGCGACTACGCGGACTTCGACGTGCCGGTCATGCACGTCGGCGGGTGGTTCGACCTGTTCGCCATCGGCACGATCCGCAACTTCGTCGGTCTGCACGAGCTCGGCAAGACGCCGCAACGACTGTGGATGGGGCCGTGGTCGCACACCTCGTACGAGCGTTACCACGGCGAGGTCGACTTCGGGCCGACCGGCCCGGCGCTCTTCTCGGGCGTGGTCGAGGCGTACAAGCGCTTCTTCGACGAGCACCTGATGGGCGTCGACGCGCCCGCGCACGATCCCGTCGTGCGCTATTTCCTGATGGGCGCCAACGAGTGGCGCGACGCCGACGCGTGGCCACCCCCGGACGCGACCGAGCTGCGCCTGCACCTGCGCTCGGGCGGTGCGGCCAACAGCGTGCGCGGCGACGGCGAGCTGACCGAGGCCGCGCCCGACGCCGGCGAGCCCGCCGACCGCTACGTGTACGACCCGGAGCGCCCCGTGCCGACCGAGGGCGGCTGCCTGCTCCAACTCCCCGTCGGGCAGCCGGGCCCGCGCGACCAGCGCGTCGTCGAGATGCGCGACGACGTGCTGTGCTACACGAGCGAGCCGCTGCGCGAGCCGCTGGACGTCGCGGGCCCCGTCGTCGCCGAGGTCTGGGCAGTCACCGACGCGCCCGACACGGACTGGACCGCGAAGCTCGTCGACGTGTCGCCTGACGGGCGCGCGCTCGGGCTCTGCGACGGCATCCGTCGCGCGAGCTTCCGTGACTCGCTGGCCGAACCCTCGCCGGTCACGCCGGGTGAGCCCGCGCGCTACGAGATCGAGCTGTCGAGCGTCGCCCACCGCTTCGCGGCGGGGCACCAACTGCGCGTCGAGGTGTCGAGCTCGAACTTCCCGCGCTTCGACGCGAACCCGAACACGGGCGAGCCAGGCTGGAGCGCGGTGGAGACGCGTCCCGCTGTGCAGCAGGTGCTGCACGACGCCGGTCACCCCTCGGCGCTGCTGGTGTGGGTGCTGCCGCAGGGGAGTTAACGAGGTCGTCACGGCGGTAGCGGACGTTTCCGCTACAATGCCGCAACAACGCAAGCATACGCGAAGGAGATCACCGGCATGGTCGCTACCGACAAGCCGTATCGGGTCATCGGCACCCGCCCCGTCCGCCCGGACGGCGCCGACAAGGTCACGGGCCGCGCCGAGTACGGCGCGGACGTCAACCTCCCGCGCATGGCGTTCGGGCGCATGAAGCGCAGCCCGATCGCCCACGGGAACATTCTGAGCATCGACACCTCGAAGGCCGAGGCGCTGCCGGGCGTGCTCGCGGTGGTCACGGGCAAGGACCTGCCCGACCCCGGCGAGCGCATCGTCCCGACGATCCGGGGGCTCACGCCGCTGAAGTGGATCCGTGGCGCCATCATCGCGATCGACAAGGTGCTCTACCAGGGCCACCCCGTCGCCGCCGTGTGCGCCACCGACCAGCACATCGCCGAGGACGCCCTCGACCTCATCGAGATCGAGTACGAGGAGCTGCCGACGGTGCTCGACGTGCAGGAGGCGATGACCGAGGCGGCCCCGGTGCTGCACGACGACATGCGCACCGAGGAGCTGATCACGCCGGTCATGGGCGCGGCCGGTGAGACCACCATGGAGCGGCCCACCAACGTCGCGAAGCACCTCGAGCTCGCGATCGGCGACGTCGAGGCGGGTTTCGCCGAGGCCGACATCATCGTCGAGGACGAGTTCAGCACGACGATGGCCCACCAGGGCTACATCGAGCCGCACGTCTCGACCGCGCTGTGGAACCGCGACGGCGAGCTGATCGTCTGGACCACCACGCAGGGCGCCTTCGGCATCCGCGACCTGATGGCCGACATGCTCGAACTGCCGGTGTCGCGCATCAAGGTCATCCCGACCGAGATCGGCGGCGGCTTCGGCGGCAAGACCAAGCTCTACCTGGAGCCTGTCGCCGCGCTGCTTTCGCAGAAGACGAACCGCCCGGTCAAGGTCAACATGACCCGCACCGAGGTGATGGAGGCCAGCGGCCCCACCTCCGGTACGTACTCGCGCGCCCGCATCGGCGCGAAGTCCGACGGCACCATCGTCGCCATCGAGGGCAGCTTCGCCTACGAGGCCGGCGCCTACCCCGGCTCCCCCTACGTCGCCGGCGCGCGCTGCGCGTTCGGCCCCTACAACGTGCCCAACCAGCGCGTCGAGGCGTGGGATGTGGTGCTCAACAAGCCACAGGTCGCCGCCTACCGCGCGCCCGGCGCTCCGGCGTCTGAGTTCGCCGTCGAGTCGCTCGTCGACGAGCTCGCCGAGCGCCTCGATAGGGATCCGATGGAGCTGCGGCTCCAGAACGCCTCGACTGAGGGCACACGCCGCGTCGACGGCGCCGCCTTCGGCGTCGTCGGCAACATCGAGGTGATCGAGGCGATCCAGCAGAGCGACCACTACCGCTCCGAGCTGTCGGGCGAGAACCGCGGTCGCGGCGTCGCCATGGGCTTCTGGTTCAACGGCGGCAACGAGTCCGCCGCCTACGCGAACGTCAACGCCGACGGCACCGTCAGCCTGGTGCTCGGCTCGGTCGACATCGGCGGCCAGCGCGCCGCGATGGCGATGACGCACGCCGAATCGCTCGGCATCCCGTACGAGGACGTGAAGCCGACCATCGTCGACACCGACTCGATCGGCTGGACCGGCACGACCGGCGGCAGCCGCACGACCTTCGCCACGGGCTGGGCCGTGCATGACGCAGCGCTCGACATCCGCGCGCAACTCGAAGAGCGTGCTGCGATGATCTGGGAGGTCGACCGCGACGACGTGACCTACGGCGACGACGCCGTCCTCCGTGGCCCCGCCGACGAGGACGGCAACGAGCGCACGTTCACCTTCAAGGAGATTGCCGCACAGCTGTCCGCCACCGGCGGGCTCGTGCAGGGCAAGGCGAGCGCCAAGCCGACGACCGTCGGCCCGGCCTTCGCCGGCAACATCGTCGACGTCGAGGTGGACCCCGAGACCGGCAAGGTCGACATCCTCCGCTACACGGCGGTGCAGGACGTCGGCACGGCGGTGCACCCCTCGTACGTCGAGAGCCAGATCCAGGGCGGCGTCGCCCAGGGTATCGGCATGGCGCTGACCGAGGAGTACGTGTTCGACGAGACCGGCCGCATGGAGAACTCGAGCCTGCTCGACTACCGCATGCCGACCGCGCTCGACGTTCCGATGATCGATATTATCCTCGTCGAGAAGGCGAACCCCGGTCACCCGTACGGCGTGCGCGGGGTTGGCGAGGTGCCGATCATCCCGCCACTGGCGGCGGTCGCGAACGCCATCAAGGACGCCGTGGGTGCGCGCATGAACCACCTGCCGGCGAGCCCGGGCGTGATCCTCGACGAGCTGCACCCGGACGGCTAAGCCCTCGTCCGGCGCGGCCCGGGCGGCGCGATGTACCTCAGCGAGTTCGCCGCGGATCTCGATCCGCTGGACTTGAGCGCGTCGCCCGAGCTGCAGTCCCTCCTGGAAAGCGCATCGGACCTCGGGATCTCCCATGATCCCGAGGTTCGTCATTTCTCCCGCAACACGGTGCTCAGGCGACAGCGCTTCCACTTCCTCGAGTGGGGCGAGCCCGACGCGCCGCCGATCGTGCTGCTGCACGGCGGCAACCAGACCGCCCACTCGTGGGACCTCGTCAGCCTCCACCTCGCCGACCGCTACCGCGTGCTCGCGCTCGACCAGCGCGGCCACGGCGACAGCGAGTGGGCGCGCGACGCCAACTACTCGGTGCAGGCGATGGCGACCGACGCCCTCGCGTTCATCGACCAACAGGACCTCGAGCACCCACTCGTGATCGGCCACTCGATGGGCGGGATGGTCACGATGACGCTGCTCGCCAAGCGTCCGGCCGCCGCGCGCGCCGGCGGTCTTCGTCGACGTGGGACCCGAGGTCTCGGGCGAGGGCGCCGACGTGATCCGCGCGTTCGTGCAGCAGAACGTCGAGTTCGACGACCTCGACGCGTTCATCGAGCGCGTGACGGCGTACGACCCGTACCGCAGCCGCGAGCACATCACGCGCACTGTGCGCTACAACCTCCTGCAACGCTCCGACGGCAAGTACGTCTCGAAGTCCGACCGGCTGCTACACAGCCCGGACTTCCGCCGCGAGGGCGCCGAGCGCAGCGAGGACGGCCGCATCGAGGGCGCACCGGACCTCGACGCCGTGCGTGCGTTCGACCTGCCGGCGCTGGTCGTGCGCGGCGGCGACTCGAACGTGCTGACGGTCGAGGGGGCGGAGCGCTTCGTCGGGGCGCTACCTCGGGGCCGGCTCGTAACGGTGCCGGACTGCGGACATAACGTTCATGGGCAGAACACGCCCGGCTTGATCGAAGCGGTCCAGCCCTTCGTCGATTCGGTCTGATGCGTCCGGCGCGGCGTCGGGTACGCTGTTCGGTATGGAATCTCGCGACAATCGTCGAACGCGCGCCCTCCGGCCACTGCCGTCCTGGAACGGCGGGCGGGAACTCGTCGATCTCTCCGATCGTGAGGCGCTGTACGAAGCGATGGATCAGGATTGCGAGCTCGTCCAGGAACTCGTGCAGGCACGCCGGCAGGCCTGGCCTGCAGCCACATCACGGTTCTGCTCCGCTGTAGGTTCGCCGAGCAGGCGTACGCTCGTCAGGATCTTCGCGTGCCGTAGCGGCCGCACGTCGTGGAACGACTTGAGCCACCGCCGCGTCTTCGCCGTCGAGGCCATGAACAGGCGGGGTCGGCCGGCGCCACTCACCCGGCCGACCCCGCGTAGGTCTTCACCCGCGAATACCATAACAGGGTGCACCCAGACGTAACCACCAGTCTAGTGCACATAACGGAGGCAGGTTATGGCAGGATTCGTCCAGCAGGTGCCTCGCCATGTCCGTGCCGGTCGCATGCGCCCGGCTTCCGCTCAACCAACGACGCACGGACACTTGAGGCGCGACGCGCGGAGTCCAGTGCAACGGTAGGAGCGGGCATGCGATTGCTGCGAAGGATGGTGCGGGCCTCGGCGCTGACGGGGGCCCTAATCGTGCTCGCGGCGGCCCTCGCCGGGTGCCCCAGCGGCAACGGCAACCCGGATGGGACGCCGACGCCGACCGCAACGCCAACGCCCGTCGAGATGCTCGGCGGCGAGGCGCCCGTGGTCACGCTCAAGCTGGAGATGCGCGACATCGCGTACGGCGCCGAGGAGTTGCGCGCACCCGCCGGCTCGGTCTTCGCCATCGAGTTCAGGAACAGGGGCGTGATCGAGCACGACTTCACGATCGAGGAGTTCGCCGGTGACGCCTCGGAGATCGGGCTCGGCGACGAACGCTACGACGTGCACGTGCTGCTGAAGCGGGGCGAGTCGGAGACGCTCCTGCTGCGCGTTCCCGAGTCGGGCACGATCGCGTTCTGGTGCAGCGTCGCCGGCCACCGCCAGGTCGGCATGGAGGGCGTGCTCGTCATCGAGTAGGGCCACGTTCGTAGTCAGGGTCACACCTTGCACGATCGGGCCCGGCACGCCACGCCGGGCCTCGATGCCGTGTGATAAGCTCGCGCCACAAGGCCAATCCTGGAAGGTGGATGCTATGGAGATTCTGAGCCAAGAGGGGTACGCGTTCCTGTCACGGTACGCGCACATCCTCGCCGGCATCACCTGGATCGGCCTGCTCTACTACTTCAACTTCGTGCAGGTGCCCGCGTTTGCCGAGATGAGCGGCGAAGGTCGCTCCGAGGCGATGCGGCGGGTCACCTGGCGCGCGCTGTGGTGGTTCCGCTGGGGCGCGATGTTCACGTTGCTCACGGGCATCCTGATCCTCGCCTTCAACGAGCAGCTCACCCGTGACTACTTCACGACGGTGCAGGGCACGGCCATCGCCGGCGGCGGGATCCTCGGCATCATCATGTTCAGCAACGTGTGGCTCGTGATCTGGCCCGCGCAGCAGGTCGCCATCGGCTCGGCCGTTACCGTCGCCGAGGGCGGCGAGGCCGACCCGGATGCACCGGCGGCAGCCCGCCGCGCCGGGCTCGCATCGCGCACCAACACGCTGCTCTCGATCCCGATGCTGCTCTTCATGGGCGGCACTTCGCACCTGTTCGCCTCGAGCCACTTCGTGTTCGATGTCGCCAACGACGCACTCGTCGCGTACTGGGTGATCTTCATCGCGTTGGTCGGGGCGATCGAGATTAACGCGCTGGGCTGGCCGTTCGGCTACGCGCCGCACTGGTCGAAGGCGCCGTACGACACCATCCGGGGCGTGATCATCGCGGGCTCCATCCTGACGGTCGCGTTCTACGCGGTCTTCGAGCTGCTGTTCCAGGCCTGAGCCGCCTGAGCGCATAGCAGTCAGCGCGACACCTCACGACGTCGTTCGCGGAAGCGGGTGATGTCGTGGTGCTGCTCGCGACCTGGAACGTGAACTCGGTGCGGGCGCGCTTGCCGCGCCTGCTCGAGTTCCTCGATGTCCACGCGCCCGACGCCCTCTGCCTGCAGGAGACGAAGGTCGCGCCGGACACCTTCCCGCACGACGAGCTCGCCGCCGCCGGCTACCACGCCGCCGACCACTCGGCGGGGCAGTGGGCGGGCGTCGCCGTCCTCGCCCGCAACGACGTGCCCCTCGACGACGTCTCGACGGACCTGCCGGGCAACCCGCTGCCCGAGGAGGCCCGCTGGGTCGAGGCCACGGTCAACGGGGTGCGCGTCGCCAGCGTCTACGTCGTCAACGGCCGGTCGCTCGACGACCCGATGCACGAGGCCAAGCTGGCGTTCCTCGACGCGATGGCCGAGCGCGCGCGCTCGCTCGCCGGGCAGCCGCTCGCCATCGCGGGCGACTTCAACGTCGCCCCCGCCGACATCGACGTGTACGACCCCGAGGCGTTCGAGGGCAGCACCCACGTCAGCGCGCCCGAGCGCGAGCGGCTCCGCACGATCCTCGACGCCGGGCTGGCGGATGCGTTCCGCGTCGTCGAACCGGACCTCGTGCAGCACTCGTGGTGGGACTATCGCGGCGGGAACTTCCACCGCGGCCTGGGGCTGCGCATCGACCTCGCGCTGGTGAGCCCGGAGCTCGCGTCGAGGCTCGTCGCGGCGGGGTTCGACCGCGACTTCCGCAAGGGCAAGAAGCCGTCCGACCACGCGCCGGTGCTGTTCGAGTTCGCCGAGTAGGCTCAGGGACGCGGCCTCGGACCCCTCGATACCTCGTTCCGCTTGCCAAGCGGTGCGGCGCGCCGATACGTTCGCGACGCGCCGCCACGGCATCGAGAACGCGCGTGGTAGTGCGAGCCAAGGAAGAGGGAACACCTTGCCCGACCTGATCTACGACAAGCACGACTTCTACGCGATCTTCACCTACAACCGCCCCGAGCGGCTGAACGCGATGGGCGGCAATCTCACGCGCGAGCTCGCCGAGGCCATCGATGACTTCAGCAACGACGTCAACATGCGCGTCGGCATCGTCACCGGCGCCGGCCGCGCCTTCTCCGCCGGCGGCGACCTCAAGGAGATGGCCGAAGGGGGGCAGTCCCGCGACCGCGGCGGCGCACAGGCATTGGTCGACAACTTCCCGTACTCGCAGAACGAGAAGCCGTTCATCGCCGCCGTGAACGGCCTCGCCATCGGCGGCGGCTGCGAGACCGCCCTCGACTGCGACATCCGCATCTGCTCGACCGAGGCGTTCTTCGGGCTGTTCGAGCCGAAGCGCGGGATCCTCGCCGGCTACGCCATCCACCACATGCCGCGCGTGATTGGCCACTCCGCGGCCGCGTACGCGCTGCTCACCGCCGACCGCATCGAGCCCGAGCAGGCGCTCGCGTGGGGCCTGGTCACCGAGGTCGTCGAGCCCGACCGGCTGCTGCCGCGCGCGGTCGAGATCGCGGAGATGATCGCCGCCAACGCGCCGCTGTCGGTGCAGGGCACGAAGGCCGTGATCCAGAGCTGGCGGCTCGCCAAGATGGACGACTCGTACCGGCTCTACGACTGGGTCGGCAAGCACGTGCTGAGCTCGCAGGACGCCGTCGAGGGCCCGACGGCGTTCGCCGAGAAGCGCGACCCGGTCTGGGAGGGCCGCTAGCACGAGCGCCCCCGGCACACCATCGAAGGGCCGCCCGCGGGCGGCCCTTCGTGCGCCCGGAGCGCGATTCGGACACCATCAACCATCGCGTGGCGTGTACCCTGCGCCCCATGCGTTCATGGCCTGTTCTGCTCGCGGCGGTGGCACTGGTGCTCAGTCTTGGCGCGTTACTGCCAGCTCCGAGCGCCTCGGCGTGTGTTTGTGGGGGGCCCCGCGGAGTGGATCACTCGAGAACTACGAAGCCGTCTTCGCGGCAGAAGTGCTTGAGCTCACCCCTCGTACTGAGACTGAACTCGTGCCGTTCCGGGTCTCCGAAGTATGGAAGGGCGATGTGAGCACGACCGAAGTCGTGCGCATCGCCTTCCGAGGCACAGGCTTCTGCGAGGCCCGCCTCGCCCTTGACGAGACGTTCCTCGTGTATGCCTGGCTTGACGACGGAGGCGACCGGTTCGTCACCGGAGTGTGCAATATCTTCGGACTGGAGGGTGCGCAGCATTACCTGAACCTACTCGGTCCCGGTCACCCTCCTGGCACCGGCTTGATCACTCCAGAGCTACGCGGAGCACGGTCACCCGAGCGTCCGGCAACGGGAGCCGGGATGACAGCAGGTGAGCAGGCGCCGAGGGCAGATAACCGGGCGGTTGTGCTACTGGTCGCACTCGCGTTCGCGCTCGCCACAGTGTCATTCGTGACGGCTGGCCGGCGCGCCCCACGCACCTGACCCCGCCGCCCCCACACTCGCTGCCCCTCCCTGTACCCTGCACCCCACGAACACGACACATCGACGGAGGTGGGCGATGACGACAGCAGTCGAGACGGTGGTGGAGGTCGAGGCGCGCGACGGCGGCGTGGCCGTGGTGCGCATGAACCGGCCGGAACGGCTCAACGCGCTCAACCCCGCACTGATCGAGGGCCTCAACGACTACTTCGCCGCCTTCAAGGCCGGCTCCTACCAGACCCGCGCCATCGTCTTCACTGGCGCCGGCCGCGCCTTCTGCGCCGGCGGCGACTTCTCGCCGAAGGACCCCGACGCCGAGCCCGATCCCTGGCGGCGCGGCCACCCCGAGGCCGAGCCCATCCGCGCCATGCGCGACTGCGACGCACCCGTCATCGGCGCCATCAACGGGTACGCGATGGGCGGGGGCTTCTCGCTCGCCATGGCAACCGACCTGCGCATCGCGGCCGACGACGCGGTCTTCCAGGTCGCGCAGATGAAGCGCGGCATCGTGGCCGAGTACGGGCTCAGCTACTTCCTGCAGGAGCAGCTCGGCCGCCAGCGCGCCCTCGAACTGATGCTCAGCGCGCGCCGCATCGACGCGCAGGAAGCGCTCGAACTCGGCCTCGTGCTGGAGGTGGTGCCTCGCGAGGAGCTCGAGGCGCGCGCCGTCGAGTTCGCACAGGAGATCGCCAGTGGGCCTCCGCTCGGCATGTCCGCGACCAAGCGCATGGTCTCGGTGGTCGAGGAAGACGACCTCTCGCGCGTGCAGGAGCTCAGCATCGGCTACAACCGCCAGCTCGGCGCAACCGAGGACGGCGCCGAGGGCGTCAACTCGTTCCTCGAGAAGCGCGAGCCGCAGTTCCAGGGCCGGTAGCAACTCGACGCGCGCACGAACACGCCGGGCGGCCTCAAGGCCGCCCGGTTCGCGTCGAGGACGCTACTCGCCGAGGCCGAACACGCGCACCGCGTTCTCGCGCAGGAACTTCGGCCACACGTGCTCACGGAACGGCACGTACGGCATGTCGCGGAAGATGCGGTCGAGCGACAGCCCAGCCGGGAAGTACCCGGCGTACATCACCTTGTCGGCCCCTCGCGTGTTCGCGAAGCGGACGATGTCGTCCGGGTAGTGGTTCGGCGCGAACGCGCTCGTCGAGTAGTAGAGGTTCGGCCACTTCAGCAGCAGCTTCGCCGCCAGCCACGTCCACGGCTCACCACCGTGCCGCATCACGAACTTCAGCTCGGGGAAGAACCAGCACACCTCGTCGATGAGCGAGACGTCCTGCGGGGCCATCGGCACGCGCGGCCCCGGCACGCCCGTGGTGCACAGGATCGGGATGTCCAGCTCGACGCACTTCGCGTAGACGGGGTACATCCGCTTGTCGTTGATCGGGCACTGCGGAATGACGAACGCCGGCGTCACGCTCGCCGCCTTCACGCCGAGGTCCTCAACGGCGTGTTGCAGGTCGCGCAGCGCCGGGACGCCGCGGTTGGGGTCGACGCTGACGCTCCCGAAGAAGCGGTCGGGGTAGCGCTCCATTGCGCGACGGCCGGGGTCGCCGGCCTCGAGGCTGACGTTGAGTAGCGCCTTCCAGATGTGGTGCTTGTCCATCTGCTCGACCGTGAAGTCGATCATGTCGTCGACGGTGCCCTCCTTCGGCACCTCGGGCAGCGAGCGGTACTGGTACTGCACCGGGAAGTCGAACGCACCGAGGGACTCGTCGTCGCGCAGCAGCGGGCGCAGCCAGTCGTAGGCGCCGGTCTTGTCCGCCGCCGGAATGCCGAGCAGCGTGTCGACGATCCCGATGTCGGTGGGCATGGTGCTCTCGGTCTCGGTGGTCATCGACGGCTCCTCACGCTCGCTCTTCCGGCGCGGGCTGCTACTCCTTGCAGTAGGGCTCGAAGTACTCCGAAGCCCGCGCCACACGGCTGACGAGCCGAGTGTAGTCGCTGTTCTCGCCCAGTTCGCCGTCGACGCCGTCGAGGAGGTCGCCGACCGCGGAGATGTCGCCGCACTGCGCCCAGAACGACTTGCGCAGCAGCTCCGCGAACTCGGCGGTCGCGGCGGCCTGCCGGAAGTGCGCGCTCGTGTCAGCGATGCTGCCGGCGACGTCGTCGACCGTGATGCTCGCGGACGTCTCGATCGCCCCGCCGGTTCCCGGGCTGAGCCAGCGCAGCCGCACCAGGGCGAGCTGGTCATCGGACGACGCGCCCTCCTCGAGGCGCAGCTCGTAGAGCGCGGTCACGTCGCGGGCGAAGCCGGGCTCACCGAAGTCGAGGGTGTCGTCCTCGAAGTCCTCGTCGGCGACGGCGCGGTTCTCGTAGCCGATGAGCCGGTACTTGCGCACGGCGTCGGCGTTGAACGCGACCTGGATGCGGGCGTCTCGCGCGGTCTCGGTGAACACGCCGTTCACGTCCTCGGACAGGTAGCGCTCGGCCGCGGCGTAATCGATGACGTAGTGGTAGGTGCCGTTGCCGCGATTCGCCAGGGCCTCCAGCAGCACGTCGTTGTAGTTGCCCGAGATACCGACGCCGATGGCGGTAAGCGTGGCCTGCCGGTGCGCCTGCTCGTCGACGAACTCGAGGATCGACTCCGGTCCGGTGCGGCCGACGTTTGCGACGCCGTCGGAGAACAGCACGATGCGTACCGTGCGCCCCTCGTCGAGCTCGTCCTCGGCCAGGCCGTACGCCATGCGCAGGCCCGCCTCGGCGTACGTGCTGCCGTTCGCGTACAGGCCTCGCAGGGCCGTGACGACCTCCGACCGGTCGCCGGCATCGACGAAGTCGCTGTTCTTGACGGCGATGTCGCCGTACGTCACGAGCGCGGCGCGGTCGCCGTCGATCATGCGGTCGGCGACGCCCTCGGCGACGGTCTTCGCCAGCTCGAGCCGCCGGTCGACGCCCATCGATCCGGAGGTGTCGATGACGAAGATCAGCGACACCGGGTCGCGATCCGTGTCCGGCCGTGGGTTGCTCACGCCGACGCGCAGCAGCACGTAGCCCTCCGGCCCGAACGGCGAGGGACCGGCATCGAGGTGCAGCCCGAGCGCCGTCTCCGCTGCGGGGTAGTCCTGCGGGAGGCTGTTCACGTACTCCTCGATGCGCACCGACTCTGGCGGTGGGACCCGCGCCTCGCTGAGGTACAGCCCGAGGATCTCGTACGACGCTGTGTCGCCGTCGAGCGCGAACGTCGACAGCGGATCCTCGTCGGCGTCGACGAACGGGTTCACCCCGTGGCTCTCGAAGTACATGAGCGGCAAGGCGCGGTCGTTGGGGTTCTGGGTCCCGCCGGACTCAGGCCCGAAGTACGCGACGCCGCCCTTCCCCTGCTCGGGCGGGCTCGAATCCTGGACCAGCACCCCGGTGGTGGACGCCGCGTCGTCTTCGGAGTCCGAGTCACTCACTGCCGATGACAGAGCCGACGAGGAGGACACCGGCGCGGCAGATTGCTGCGTCGACGTGTCCGTGGAGCTGCCGAGCGCGGTCTCCGTGGTCTGGTATGTCCCGTCGTCGCCGTCGTCCTCGAACTCGGCCGCGCAGCCGGCGAGGCCGAGCGTGAGCGCCGCGAGAAGCAGGATGGGCGCCATCGCCCGGGGTACACCGACGCTGCTTCGCGCCACGGTCGCGAAGGCGCTTGCGGCGAGGAACACCGCGCTCGTGGTCACGTACTTCAGATCGGCCATGGTGCACCTCCGCGCTCGCAGTCTCGTGTGGGCGGGGGATGCGCGTCTTGCACCGGCTGCCGGACGAGCATCCTCGCAGGCCCTCTGGCCGTATTACGAGCGCGCAGCCCGGATGGATCTCCCGGCACGCGCACAGGGCGCCGGAGGGCGCGAGGAGCCGACGGCTGGTACCGTGTGTCGGTACGAAACGGGATGCTCGTGGCCATACCAGCCCGCGACCTGGCGACCGCGGCGAGACTCGCCGCACTCACGCACGACGGCATGCAAGACCTCATGCCGGGGACGGCCGCATTCGCGCCGCCTGCCACGACCGCTGCGCTCGCGACGCCCACCACGACCGCCGCAGCGGCGGGCGCCCCGCCCCGCCGCCGAGGGCTATTCTACGGCTGGTACATGATCGCCGGGATGATGGGGATCCACTGGTACGTCAGTGCGTCCTTCGTCTACGGCTTCGGCGTGCTCTTCGTCCCCATCCTCGAGACATTCGGCTGGAGCCGCAGCATCGGCTCGCTGACGGCGCTGTTCATGCAGCCGGTCGGCGGCGCCGTGGGCCCGCTCATCGGCGTCTTCGTGGACCGCCATGGCGCGCGACCGGCAGCGATCGCCGGTGTCGTGTGCATCGGCCTCGGAATCATGTCCCTGGCGTTCATGCAGGCGCTGTGGATGCTGTTCCTCTCCTTCTCGCTCGTCTCGATCGGGATGAGTTCGACGATGGGCGTGGGGTTCAACACCGCGATCGTGAACTGGTTCCGCCGCCAGCGCGGCAAGGCGCTCGGCATTGGCTTCTCGGGCGGCGCGCTGAGCGGGCCGTTCGTCGTCATCGTCGTGTGGCTCGAGGCGACCTACGGATGGCGCGAGACGGCGCTGATCCTCGGCGCCGGGATGCTGCTGCTGGGCGTCCCGTGCGCGATGCTGATCCGCTCGAAGCCCTCCGACAAGGGCCTCAACCCCGACGGCGACAGCGACGCGGAAGTCATCGCGATGGGCAACCCGGTCGAGGGCGGCATGACCTCCGGGCAGGCCCTGAAGGACCGCAACTTCTGGGTGCTTGCACTGATCTACGGCGTGCTGTCGACCGGCATCTCCGGCTTCATGCTGCACCAGATTCCATACCTCGTGAGCCTCGGGTTCTCCCGCGAGGCAGGTGCGTTCAGCCTGGCCGTGATGACGCTCGTAAGCCTGCTCGGGCGCGTGCTCGGCGGCATGCTGATGGACTTCCTGGCGCGCCGCGACTTCGACCTGAGGATCGTGCCGGCGCTCCTGCTGGCCATCCAGACGGCGTCGCTGCTCGTGGTCGCGTACGCGACGAGCTACTGGCAGATCGTGATCTTCGCTTCGCTCTTCGGGATCAGCTTCGGCGGGATGATTCCGTCGCGCCCCGTGCTGGTCGGACGCCTCTTCGGGCTCCCCTCGTTCGGAACGATCCAGGGCCTGACGAACTTCACGTCGGTGCCGTTCGCGGTCCTCGCGCCGATGGTGCTCGGGCTGTTCTTCGACCTCCAGGGCACCTACTTCACGGGCGTCCTCGTCCTGGCCGCGCTCAGCGCCGCGGCCATCCCGGTCGCCTTCCTGCTGCGGCTCCCGCGCGGTTCCCAAAACCCGTTCCTTCAGCGCACGGACCCCTCGGAGCCGCGGGCCGCATGACCTCGGTCCGCAACACCTTCGCGGGCAACCCGCTCGATCGCTCCTCGAACGAGCGGCGCGACCGCGCGTGGATCGAGGCGACCCTCAAGCATCCCGACGCGCGCTACCTCGCGTTCCGCGACCTCAACCCGCTGGTCCGCGGCGAGTCGTCGCCGCAACTCGCGTGGCGTAGCCGTGCGCAACTGGCGCGGTTCCACGCGCCCGCGCCCGTGCTGCTCGGCGTGCGCGACGGGACGCCGCACCTCGCCGCCGACGTGACCGGCGTCGACGCGGCGACGCTCGACACCCTCGTTGGCGACGATGCGTTCATCGGCGCGCGCGAGGCGGGGGCCGCGCTACCCCTCGCCGAGGCCGGCATCCTCGCGCAGGCGCGCTCGCTCATCGACTGGCACGCGCGCAGCCGCTACTGCCCGGCCTGCGGGGGCGGCACCGCGCCGCGCGTCAGCGGTGACATGCGCCGCTGCGGGACGTGCGGCGCCGAGCACTTCCCGCGCGTGAACCCGGTCGTGATCGTGCTCGTCGAGCGGGGTGAGCGCTGCCTGCTCGCCAGCCCCACCGCGCGCCGGGCGCCGATGTACACCTGCGTCGCAGGCTTCATCGAGCCGGGCGAGACCATCGAGGAGGCCGTGCGCCGCGAGGTGCGCGAGGAGACTGGCGTCGAGGTGGGCGCGGTGCGCTACCACTCCTCGCAGCCGTGGCCGTTCCCGTCGTCGCTGATGATCGGCTGCCACGCCGACGCCGCGAGCACGGATATCGAGGTCGACCACAATGAGATCGGCGACGCGCAGTGGTTCACCCGCGATCAGGTGCGGAGTGCCCTCGCGACGGCCGAGGAGGGCGGGGGCCCGTCACCCGACGCCGGCTTCGGCGTCCCGCCCCCGTTCACCATCGCGCATCAGCTGATCAGGGCGTGGGTCGAGGCAGGCGAGTAGGCGGCGCCGGGACGCACCTACGCGAGTTCGAGGTCCGGGAAGTACGTGGCGTAGTAGCCGCGGTCGCGCGTGATCAGTCGGTCCGCCTGCGAGGCGGCGTGCGCGCCGATCAGGAAGTCGGCCAGGACGTGTTGCCGAACCTGAACGACGGCACCGCATGCCCGGCAGCGCCCGGGAAGCGGCTCGCCGCATTGCGGGCAGGCGAGCATCCGCGGCCGTCGGCGCGTGTAGGCTCGCCAAGCAGTTCCGGCACGATGCAGTGTCGGACGGGTTGACGACTCAAAGACGACACCAGTCAGGTCGAGGAATCCGTCGACGTCCGCTGAGTCAGCGAAGCGAGGCGACAACTCCGCGTACACGGGCTCCGAGATCACAACTCTGCCTGCGTCCGCTGCCTCGTTGAGCCGCTGCTCCGATTCGCTAACGTACTCAGGGTCACCGATCAACAGGTCGAGGAGGATGTTGGTATCGACCGCCGAGATCACGAACCGCGCGTTTCCTCGGTGAGTTCGTCGGGATCGAGCGGCGGCCCGCGCATCTCCTCAACCAGATCGTCCGAACGTCGACCCGCGAGATGCTTCAGGTATCCGCGCCATGGTGTGAATGGCGAATCACCTACCGGAGTGGGGTCCTCCTTGCGGATGTACCAGCCGCCGAACCCCTCGGCGAAGGTCACCTCGTCGCCCGGCTCGAGGCCGAGCTGATCCCGCACATCCTTCGGGATCGTGATGCGGCCGTTGCTCGTGACCTTGGCTGTCGCCATGAGACTATCCCCGATCAGGGTGTGAGAGGCATACAAAGAACGTACGGAACCGCGCCGTGGCTTGCAAACAACATTCGCGAAGCCACGGCGCCGCTCGTCGATCGGGCGGAGTGGCTACCGCCCGAGGAAGACCGGGTCGCGCTTCTCGACAAACGACATCACCGCCTCGCGACGGTCCGCCGTGTTCATCGACGGCGTGTTCGCGTCGTGCTCGTACGGGAGCACCTCGGTCAGCCGGTCCGTGCGGTGCATCAGCTGCTTGATCGAGCGCACGCACAGCGGCGGGTTGTTCGCGATCTCGTTCGCAATCATCCGCGCCTCCTCCATGACCTGGTCGTCCGGCACGACGTAGTTCACGAGCCCACGCTCGAACGCCCACGCGGCGGGGTACACGCGCCCGGTGAGCGCCATCTCCATCGCCGTCCCGCGCCCGACGACGGCCGGCAGCGAGTGCGAGGAGCCGGTGTCCGGCACCAGCGAGCGCTTCACGAAGATCACCGAGTAGCGCGAACTCTCGGCGGCGACGCGGATGTCCGAGGCCATGGCGAGCGAGAAGCCGGCGCCGGCCGCGACGCCGTTGACGGCGGCGATCACCGGCTGCGGCATCGCCTGCAGCTTGGGGGCGAGCGGCGGGATGCTGTTCAGCGGGTCGTGCGGCTCGGGCTCGCCCGGCGTGAGCGCCCGGGCCTGCGCCATCACGTCGGCGCCGGAGCAGAAGCCGCGGCCCGCGCCGGTGAGGATCACGACGCGGATGTCGGGGAACTCGCCACTCAGCTCGTCGATCGCTCCGTGCATGTCGCGTGTGAGGCCGCGGTCCAGCGCGTTCAGCGCCTCGGGGCGGTTCAGCGTGATGGTGGCGATGTGATCCTTGCGCTCGATGGTGATGTTCTCGTACGACACGTCGGTTCCCTTCGTGATTGGCGCCGAACGCGGCGGTTGCGGGCGCGCGGCAGCCGCCATGATAGCCCGATGCGCGCGCTGACAGAACGAGGGGACGAGGTCAGGCTGCGGCGGGCGTCTCGCTCGACTCGGGCAGGCGCGGCCGGCGCGCGATCAGGATGAGCAGCGATGCCACCGCCCACGCCGCGGCGACGCCGAACATGGCCGCGTCGTAGTTGCCGACGTTGTCCGCGTATGTCGCCACGAGAATCGGGCCGGACGCCGCGATCAGCATCGTGAACGGCATCGCCACCGAGCGCACCGCGCCGATGTAGCGGCGGCCGAAGTAGCTCGCCCAGATCGTCTCCTGCAGCGGGATCTGCCCGCCGATGCCCCAGCCGACGACGAAGAACCCGATCGCGAGTATCAGCGTCGACTGTGTCTGCGCCGCCAGCACGATCACGACCATCGCCGCGGCGTTCATCACGAAGCTCAGCGACGTCGACAGCCGCTCCGACCAGACGTCGGCCATCCAGCCCCACACCGGCTTCGACACCCCCGCCGGGATGGCGAGGATGGAGAGCATGATCGCGGCGGTGCCGCGACTGAAACCGGAGTCGGTGAGGTACGGGATGGTGAGCACGATGATGGTCATCAGACCCAGGGTCCCGAGGCCGAACGTCACGATCAGCACATAGAGCGCCTGCGTGCGGATCGCCTGCCCGCGTGTGAACGAGTTGGCGAAGTCGGCCATGGCGCGCGCGCCCCCGCCGCTCGCCATCTGGCGCTCGCTCTTACCGTCCGGGTTGAGCCCGTAGTCCTCCGGCGTGCGCCGCATGATCGCGGCCGCCGGGTAGCCGAGCACCACGACGCCGACCGCGAGCACGCGCCACGCCGCGCGCCACCCGAACTCGTCGACGTACCAGGTCATCGCCACCGGCAGCACGATGCCGGCCATCGACACGCCAATCGACGCGAGGCCGATCGCGCGTCCGCGCTGCTCGACGAACCACTTGGAGAGCGTGACGTTGACGGCGAGGAACCCGAGCAGGGCCGCGCCGAGCATGCTGAAGACGCCGCGCAGGATCACCCACTGCCACAGCTCGTTCACTTCGGAGATCGCGAACAGCGCGCCCGCGAGCAGCGTCGCGCCGATGAGCATCAGCGGTCGCGACCCGAAGCGGTCGACATACGCGCCGACGAAGAAGCCCGCGAACGCCGTGACGAACTGCCCGGTGGTCTGGCCGTACAGGAACTCCGCGCGCGTCCAGCCCAACTCGTCGCTCATCGGCACGAGGAACGAACCGGCGATGTAGCCCTGCGCTCCGGCAGTGGTGAAGGCGGCGAGGAAGCCCGCGCCCACCATCCACCAGCCGTAGAAGACGCGCGGCTGCCTCGTCGCGACCGCGGGCGTGCGGGCGGGAGGTGGCGCGAGGTCGGCGACAGCCCCGTTCCCGGGTGCGCGCGGTGCGAGGGCCGTGACCGGCGGTGCACCGTTCGTGAGGTCGTTGAGGCCGCTGTGGGTGAGTGGGGAGGCAGCCACGGGTGCTGCCGAACCCGCTGGGCGATCCTGCGTCACGCTCACGCGTGCCTCCTGAGTTGGCACTGAACGTTAACTATAGGGCCAGCTCGCCTTGAATGGTTCGTCGCCCGGCAGTGCCACTCACCTGGTGCGCGGGCGTATGTTGGGCACAACGAAGGTGATTCCCGGTATCAGGCGGGGAGGTGCGAGCAATCATGGAGCTGGTGCAACGGGCCTTGTCGGTTCTGCTCGTCGCGACGGCGATCGCAGTGTTCGTGAACCTCATCCTCACGCCGGTCTACCACGACGGCGCCGCGGACTACCCGGTGTGGGAGATCATCAACTGGTTCATGGCCGCTTCGACGCTCGTGGCGCTGATCGTCGGCTTCATGCGCAAGCGTGGGCAGGCCGGCATGGAGCCCTCGGTGGTGGAGTATGTGCGGGTGAGCTTCGCGTTCTACGGCGCGGTCGTGCTGGCGATGCTGTTCTTCTGGGGGTGGATCTGGACGCTCAACCCGGACAGCGAAACCGGCGACGCAGTCACGTCGCACCTCATCTACTTCCCGATCGTCGACGCGCTGTTCGTGGTGATCGCCCTGGCGACGGGGCGCTACCTGTGGAGCGAGGCCGAGGGGTCGTAGGCGGTGGCTAGCGTGGCGACAACCGGACCAGGACGACGCCGTCGATGTCCTCGAAGTGTCGATCGGCCGAGACGAGGTCAGCGCCCGTCTCCATGGCGTGCGCTGCGATCCAGGCATCGTTTGACGGAACGGGCCGACCCTTCGCGCGAAGGGCCTCCTTGATCCGTGAGTAGCGATCAGCCGTTGTCTCGCCTACGGGTACAACGGCGACGAGCGGGATGTCGAGGAACGCCCGAAGCTCCTGAAGATTCCGCTCGAGCCGGGACCCCTTGCGAAACCCCGCCAGCAGCTCGCCGAGGACGATCGCGGACAACATCACTGTGTCGGCTCGCCTGACGAGTTCCGCGACCCTCTGCTCGCCGCTCATCAGTTGCGAGTACGCGCTCGTATCAAGGGTGAGTCTCACTGCCAAGCGGACTCATCGATCGTGTCAAACTCGGCAACCGCCGCATCGAATTCATCGGCCTCTTCGGCGGTCCACACGCCGAACAGGTGGTCGAGACTGTTGCCGATCGGTCCGCCGGTTTCGGGCAGGCCCGCTCCCTTGCGGAGCAGACGTAGCGCCGCCTGGTTGAGGGAGATGCCCTCGCGTTGCGCAAGTCCCTTGAGCCGGTCACTGAGTTCGTCGTCGAATCCTCGTACTGTCAGTTGCTGCATGGTCACCTCCGAGCGACTCGCATATGACTCACTGTGAGTCATTGTGAGTCGCGACCGGCACGCGAGTCAACGTTGATCTGGAATCGGCGTCGCCGCGGCTACCAGCCGTCGGCGCCCATGCCGCGGTGCGTCGACGGGGGTGCAGGGGCGGCCGCGCCAGGCACGGCCGGAATCGCTGCCGCGGCCTGTGCAGGCACCATCGCCGCCGCCGCCGATGGCACGGACATCGTTGGCGTCGTTGGCGCCGAGGGCGTCGAGGCCGGGACGAGTTCGCTCCACTGCGGCCGGCGGATGAGCAGGATGCAGATCGCCGCGAAGACCGCGCAGCTCGACAGCACCGTGAACGCGATCTGGTAGCTGCCGGTGGTGTCGAACATCCAGCCCGCGAACACCGGGCCGATGATGCCGAGCGGCATCGCCGTGCTGTGGGACAACCCGCGGATCGTAGCGAACCGCCTCGTGCCGAAGTAGTCGGCGACGACGGTCTGGCTCATCACGACGAACGTCGCGTGCCCGGTCGCGAACGTGAGGTAGTACACCGGGATGAGCCACAACTGACTGGGGTTGAGCCTGCTGAACACCAGCAGCCCGATCCCGATCAGCACGAAGGACGCGACGAACATCGGACGCCGTCCGACCATGTCGCCGACCCAGCCGAGCACGTAGCGCATGGCGATCTGGAACACGGCGTAGAAGCCGGCGATCGACGCGGCCGCCGTGAGCGAGAACCCCGTCGACTCGAGGTGCGGGATCTGGTGCACGATCCACGTGCCGAGGATCGCGCCGCCCAACCCGGACGACATCGCGAGCAGGTAGAACGCAGGTGTGCGCAGTACCTCGCCGACACTCATGCCCGTCGCGCTGGTGGCCGCACCGTCGCGTGCAACTCGCTGGCGCGCGGCCTCGTCGAGCGGCACACCGTCGGGGCCGTAACCGTACGGCTCGGGGCGGTCGCGGAGCGTCATCGCGAGCGGGAAACCGACGATGCCGATGGTGAGCGCGGCGACAATCGCCGTCTCGCGCCAGCCGATGTACACGATCATCGCCGCGAGGACCGGCGCGGCGAGGCCTCCCGCGCCGTTGCCCGTCGACACCAGGCCCATCGCGCGGCCGCGTTGGCGCGTGAACCAGTTCATCAGCGCCGCGCTGAACGGCGTGAACGAGCCGAGGCTCTGCCCGAGAGCCATCACGAGGCTCGCGGCGTAGAACGCCCAGATGGTCCGCGACTGCGAGAACAGCAGCAGCCCGACGACGAGCGCGAACAGCCCGGTGAACGCCATCCGGCGCGCGCCGAGCTTGTCGACCATGAACCCCGTGAACGGCGCGAGCAGCCCGTTCTCGAAGCTGCGCAACGAGAATGCGATCGAGATCTGCGCGATCGTCCAGCCCATCTCGTCGCGCAGCGACGGGATGAACACGCCGAATCCGAAGACCGTGATGCCCAGCACGAGGAAGTTGCTGGCCGCCCCCGCGGTGGCCATGTACCAGCCGTAGTAGATGTTCGGCCACCACGACGGCGCGCGCCGTCGCGGCGGCGGTGCGGCGGCCGGGGCGGTGCCTGCTGCGCTGCCGTCGGAGGCCGGGACGGGACGATTCAGCATGGCGCGACATGATACGTCGCCCTCTGCTCAGGGCCATCGCCACCGGCCCTCGTCACAACCGAGTCGAGGCGTGGCGTCAGCCCCGGGCGCGGTCCACGGCCTCGGTGATGCGGTCCCAGGACAGCGACACCCCGAGCGCGATGGCGCCCAGGACGGCGAGCACCAGGCTGTTCCGCGCGATGCTCCCTGCGAACGCGTCGGCGCTCACCTCGACGATGTCGATGAGCTTGTTGGTGAGGAGCTCGGAGGTGAGCGCGAACGTCGCGCGGGGGTCGCTTGCGATCTCGTCGCGGATCGCATCGAGCAGTGCACCCGATGCCGCCTGGTACACCGGCCCCGACACGAGTGCGATCGGCACGGCCGCCGCGAGCAGTGCGGCGGCGCCCCACACGACCCGCCCGCGCCAACTCGTGCCGCCCAGCGCTCCCACCGCCGCCAGCAGCGCTATCGCGAACACGAATGCCACCCAGCGAGCCCGGCTCACCGCCTCCGTCCATTCGCGTACGTCGTCCAGCGCAGCCTCGAGGCCCTCGTCATCCCCGACTGAGACCTCGATGACGTAACCCTCACCGAGGAACGAACGCACGTCGTCCAGCGTGGCGGCATCGTCGTCGGAGAGGTCGTTGCGGAGGTCAGAGTCCGTGTACGTCCAGCCCTCGGCGGACAGCCCCCGGAGGTCATCGAGGGCGGTCAGCGCCTCCGCGCCGCCGTCTTGCCGGATGGCGGCGCGGAGGTCCGACTCGGTGAGCAGCACCGTGTCGGGCACGGGCTCGACGATGAACGCGGCGATCGAGGCGGCGATGTCGGGTCGTACCTGGCTCGCCAGCTCGCTCGCGGTCACGCCCGGCGGGATACACGGGGGCAACGACCGCCGCGCCGCGTCTCGCGCCGCTGCTATCTCCGCGGCGGTCGTGCATGGCGGCAGGTCGCGCAGCGACGCTTCGAGGTTGGCCGTCGCGGCGTCGGTGAGGGCGGCGGCTGCGTCCGCCTTGACGGACGCGAGGTCGATCTCGGCGGCGAATCCATCGGCTTGCCCGGTCACGTACGCGCTGACCCCGCGCGCCAGCACCCGGGCCTGTTGCTCGACCCACGCCGGCGACACGGCCTCGAGCAGCGCCGCTCGGGCCTCCTCGCGGGTCAGGGTGATGCCGTAAGGCAGCTCGGCAGCCGCGACCACGTGCTCCTCCACCGCCGGTTCGATCACCGCGGCCCGCGCGAGGTCGTACGCGTCGGCGTCACCCAGGATCGCCTCCAGCTCCTCGGCGGCTGCCGTCGCCTGGGCGTCGTCGAGTTCGATGCGGAGTTCGAATCCCTCGGCGTTGCCGACGAGGTAGGCGGTGAGCTCGTCGGCGGACTGCTCGACCTCGCCGGCCAGCCACTCGGGCGTCACGACGCGCCTGAACACGCGGACGAGGCTGTCGCCGGTCTCGGCGCCGCGGAGGAACGTGAGCCAGGCCGAGTCCGCCTCACCCGCCGGTAGCGCCTCGTCGGCCCACTCACGGAACATCGGCTCGAACTCGTCGTCGAGGAGGCGACCGTACGCGCCGGACTCGCGCATCAAGGCTGTCAGCTCGCGCACCAGGGCTTCGACGTGCCGGCCCGCGCCGATGGTGATCGTGACCTCGTCCCGTTCGCCCGCTGCGTATTCGGCGGCCTGCTCGAAGGCGGGAGCGAGCAGTGCTTCCAGGTCCTCGGGCGGGAGCCCGCGGCGCATCGCGTCCGCGACCTGGCGCGTGGTGAGCCCAGAGACCGCAACGGGGTTGCCGGTGAAGTCCTCGCCGAACTGGTCGGCGTCGAGCTGTCGCAGGTCCTCGATGAACGCGTCGGCTAGGTCGGCGCTGATGAAGCGGTAGACGTCCGCGCGCTCCAGTTGCTCGGGGTAGAACTCGGCGCGGGCGAACGTAGCGCTCAGCGCCTGCAGCGTCAGCGCGGCCAAAAGCACCACCGCGAAGGCGAAAGCCACCAGAACGGCGGCGCCTCGTCGAAGCCAGATCGTGGACACCTCGACATGGTGCGGCAGGTCGCCGTCCAGCGCATCCATCTCCGCCGGCCCGGCGCCCGCCGTACACTGCCACGCGTGGGCGGAACAGAGCCCAACGGTCGAGGAGGAGTCGCGCCAGTGGAAGTGCTGCTGTTCGCGCTCGGTCTTTCCATGCTGATGGCGATCGGCGGAGCGATGCTCAGCGATGGCGCGCGGCACCGTGCGGTCGCGGCGCTGGCCGGCGCCGCGTTCGGCGTGTTTGGCGTCGCCGGCCTGCTCGGCGCGCTGCTCCTCATCGTCGTGCCCGCGTACCGTCGCGCGATGGCCCGCCGGGCGGGTCACGATCCGTGGCGCTCCGACCCGTTGCCGAGGGCGGCGCGCGCGAAGGCCGATCGAGCGCACTGAACAGCGCAGCGCCACCGCACCACCCGCCGCCCCTACCACCCTCGTACGCGGTAGCATGCACGCGTGCGAACACGGCCGACCCGGATCGGCCCGAGGAGGAGCCATGACAACCACAGCAACGAAGTACGAGGCGATCACTGTCGAGGAACGCGACCAGATCGCCATCATCAAGCTCAACCGGCCGGAGAAGCTCAACGCCTGGGCGCCGGCCATGCAGACCGAGATGCTCGACTTCATCGACCGCCTCAACGACGGCGAGTACAACGTGCGGGCGATCGTGCTGAGCGGCGAGGGACGCGCGTTCTGCGCCGGTGGCGACGTCACCGGCTTCCCGGGCGCCAACCCGGACAGGAAGCCCGACCCGTGGCGGCGCGCGCACCCCGAGAGCTACGCCATCCGCCACCTGCGCGACTGCGACGTACCGATCATCGGCGCCATCAACGGCTACGCCGTCGGCATGGGCTTCGGGCTCGCACTCGCTACCGACCTGCGCATCGCGGCCGAGGACACCATCTTCCAGGTCGCCCAGACCAAGCGCGGCATCATCGCGGACTTCGGTCTCGGCTACATGCTGCCGAAGATCGTCGGCGCACAGCGAGGCCTCGAGCTGATGTTCACCGGCCGCCGCGTCAACGCCCAGGAGGCGCTCGAGCTCGGCCTCGTGATGGACGTCGTGCCGCGCGAGCAGCTCATGGACCGCTCCATCGAGCTGGCGACGGAGATCGCGAGCGGGCCGCCGCTGAGCATGGCCGCCATCAAGCGCATGGTGTACATGCTCGAGGAGAACGACCTCGCACGCGTGCAGGACCTGACGAGCCCGTTCGTGCACATCATGTTCCGGAGCGAGGACGGCCTCGAGGGCGTCAACTCGTTCCTGGAGCGCCGCGACCCGGTCTTCGTCGGCCGCTAGCAACCATCACCGACGGCGGCGCCGAGCCGCACGAGAGGAGCACGTCATGTCCGAACTTCGAGTCGAGAAGCACGGTCACGTGCGGCTGGTCGTCTTCGACAACCCGCCCGTGAACGCGATGTCCCCCGAGTGGGACATCCAGGGCACCTTCGACACCATCAGCGCCGACGAGGACGCTCGTGTCATCGTCCTCACCGGGCAGGGTGACCGCGTCTTCTGCGCCGGCGCCGACATCAAGGCGGCGGCGCGCGGCGACCGCGCCCTGCGGCCGGAGCGCACCGGTTCGCGCGAGGGCCGGGAGAACTTCTACTCGATCATGGAGTGCGCGGTGCCCGTGATCGGCGCGATCAACGGCCCGGCGCTCGGCGCGGGTCTCGCTATCGCCGCCTCGTGCGACTACCTGATCGCCTCGGAGCGCGCGGTCTTCGGCCTGCCGGAGATCGACGTCGGACTGCTCGGCGGCGCCCGCCACGCGATGCGGCTGTTCCCGCAGCACGTCGTGCGGATGATGCACTACACCGCCCGCCGCCTGGACGCGCAGGAGGCCCACCGCCTCGGCGCCGTCGACCGCGTCGTCCCGGTCGAGGACCTCATGGACGTCGCGATGGCGGAGGCCGAGGAGATCGTGTCGAAGATGCCGATCGGGATCCGCCTCGCGAAGGAGAACCTCAACGTCATCGAGGACATGGACCTCCGCAACGGCTACCGCTTCGAGCAGACGCGCACGGCCATCCTGCAGCGCACCGAGGACGCGCAGGAGGCGAAGGTCGCCTTCGCCGAGAAGCGCCAGCCGAACTTCGTCGGGCGTTAGCGGTGACCGTCCCGCTCAGCGTCCACATCGTCGCGGCCGACGCGCCCGGGCTGATCGCGCGCATCGTCGAGGCCGACCGGCTCGGCCTCGACACGGCGTGGCTGACCGTGGGCGGCGCCGCGCCCGATCCGTTCGCCGTGTTCGCCTCGGCCGCGCACACCGCGGAGCGCATCACGTTCGGCACCTCGATCGTCCCGACGTTCCCGCGCCACCCGATCACGATGGCGGCGGGCGCGATGACGGTGGACCAGCTCGCGCCCGGGCGGCTCAAGCTCGGCGTCGGGCCGAGCCACCGCCCGGCGATCGAGGGCACGTGGGGCCTGCCGTTCAACAAGCCGCTGAGCCACCTCCGCGAGTACGTGACGGTCCTCAATGCGCTGCTCAACGAGGGCTCGGTGGACTTCGACGGCGAGCAGTTGAGCGCCCACGCCCGTATCGCCCAGCCAACGCAGGTGCGCGTCATGATCTCGGCGCTGCGGACCGGCTCGTTCCGCCTCAGCGGCGAGCTGACCGAGGGCGGCATCTCCTGGATGTGCCCGCTGCCGTACATCCGCGACATCGCCACGCCCGCCCAGCAGGAGGGCGCCGACGCCGCGGGCCGCCCGAAGCCGGCGATGATCGTGCATACGCCCATCGTGGTCAGCGAGGACCGCGACGCGGTCCGCGCGGCCGCGAGGCAGCAGTTCGGCTTCTACCAGCGGATGCCGTTTTACTCGCGGATGCTACAGGCGGCCGGCTACGAGGAGGCGGCCGGCGGGGAGTTCACGGACCGCATGGCGGACGGCCTGATCATCTCGGGCTCCGCCAACGAGGTCGGCGACCGCGTGCGGTCGATCGGCGAGTACGGCGTCGACGAGATGCTCGCAGCGCTCGTGCAGCTGCCCGAGGGCGGCTCGGAAGCGCGTCAGCGCACGCTGGAGCTGCTGGGGGAGATCGCCTCGGAGTAGGCAAACGAACGCAGGCAGGGCCTGCGGCATCGAACACTGGACACGTCGAGCGCGACCTCGCGGCCGCACTCGACGCGCGTGGGTAGTCGGTGCGTCCGAAGGGCTGGCAACAACGTGAAACCTCACGTAAGGTGGAACACTCACCGAACGTAACGCGCCCCGGCATGCGGCTCGTCTCGCCCGAGCCCGCCCCGCCCACCACCGCGGACTGGCGCGTACCGACTGGAGTTGCATGACCAACGGAGCCAACGGCTCACACGGCTCGAATAGCCTGAACGGCTCAAGCGGCCAGAACGGCTCGAACGGCGCGCACACCTCGAACGGCGGGCCGGAAGCCCGCCCGATGAGCATGATGGAGGCGCGCGCGAGCGCGAAGGCGCCGCGCAGCTTCAGCGAGTGGGGCCGCACCTTCACCGCGCTCAGCGAGCGCGACTACGCCATCTACTTCGGCGGCAACCTCGCCTTCTTCATGGCTATGCAGATGAACCAGCTCCTGCGCGGGTACCTCGCGTTCGAGCTGACCAATGCTGCCTCCGCGCTCGGGCTCGTCGCGCTCGGCATCGCGCTGCCGATGCTCTTCGTCTCGCCGTTCGGCGGGGTGATCGCGGACCGCTACAACAAGCGCACGCTGCTGATCTTAACGCAGTCGATCGTCGCGGTGGCGAACATGGTGCTGGCGGTGCTGATCTTCGCCGACATGATCGAGTTCTGGCACCTGCTCGCCGGCTCGGTGTTCCTCGGACTCACGATCGCGCTCGCGATGCCCGCGAGGAACGCGCTCGTGCCGCAGCTCATCCCGCAGCACAAGATGATGAACGCCGTCTCGCTGCAGATGGGTGGGATGAACGTCACGCGCATCATCGGTCCCGCGATCGCCGGCGTGCTGCTCATCCCGCTCGGCATCGGCCCGGTGTGGACCTTCTCCGTCCTGCTGTACGTCGTCGCCATCGGCACCACGCTGCTGCTGCCGCGTCACGGCATGGTCTCGAAGACCGACCACGGCAAGTTCATGTCCGAGATGGCCGAGGGCTTCCGCTACTCGATGACCAACCCGCTGATCCGGCTGTTGATCCTCACCGGGCTGGTCATGCCGCTCTTCGCCTTCCCGGTCCAACTGATGCTGCCGGTCTTCGCCGAGGAAGTGTTCGAGATGGGACCGTCGGCGCTCGGCATTCTCATGGCCTCGGCCGGAGTGGGCGGGCTGATCGGCGCACTGCTTTCGACGACCATGGACACGATGCCCCTCAAGGGCCGCATCATGCTCGCGGGCGCGGTGATCCAGGGCCTGTTCTTCATCGCGTTCGCGCTCACGCCGACCTTCGCCATCGCCGCCGCCTTCTTCGCACTCGGCAACGTCGGCGGCATGCTGTTCATGACGACGAACAACTCGGTCATCCAGGCGCGCGTACCCGAGCGCTACCGCGGCCGGGTGCTGTCGATGCTGATGATGTCGTTCGGGATGATGCCGCTCGGCGTCCTGCCGATGACGATCCTCGCCGACATCATCGGCGCGCCGGCGTCGGTGGCGGGCGCATCGGCTCTCATGATCCTGACGCTGCTGGCGTTCTTCATCTTCAGCAAGCAGATCCGCGATCTCCGCGTCACGCCAGGCCGCGCCGCGAAGCTGTCCCCGGCGCAGGCCGCCACGGCCGTCGCCGAGGGCCGCATGACGCGCGAAGAGGCCGATCGACAGATGCGCGGCGAGGGCGACGAAGAGCCCGAGGCTGTTGCAGTACCGGCGCCCGCATCGAACGGCGCCTCGCTCACGCACGGCGGGCTGCCCACGCTCACCCACGGCGGCATGGTCGGCGTCGTCACCCTCGGTCCCGACGGATCCCACGTCGACGAGCGTGCGCAGCCGGTGGCGTAGCTCCGATCCCGCCGCCTGCGCCGATCGGGACTTCGCCCGCATGGACATGCCGGCTGGAACAGACTAGTCTGGCGACTAGTGCGCGTCAGCCGTGACGGGGTGGAGGTTGTGCATGAGCGGTACGTGGCAAGTGCAGGAAGCCAAGGCTCGATTCAGCGAACTCATCGAGGCAACCCTCGCCGAGGGGCCGCAGATCGTCACGAGGCGGGGCGTCGAGACCGCCGTGGTGGTCCCCATCGAGCAGTGGCGCCGCATGGAGCGCTTCGCGAGGCCAAGTATCAAGGACGTGCTCCTCGACCCGCGGGCGCGGACCGAGACGCTGGTCCCGCCGCGCCGTACGCCTCGGATGCGCCCTCCGCCCACATTCGACTAGCCGGGCATGTATCTGCTCGACACCAACGTGCTCTCCGAATTGCGGCGGCCCCGCCCACATCCATCTGTTCTTGGCTGGGTGCGGAGTGTGTCCCAGGGCCGGCTGCACCTGTCAGCCGTCACCATCGGTGAGATACAGGTCGGCATCGAGATGACACGCAGGCAAGATCTGGGCAAGGCTGAAGAACTCGATGCATGGCTTGAACGCGTGCTTCTCGCCTTCGACGTCCTCGACGTGGACGCTGCCGCGTTCCGCGAGTGGGCACGACTGATGCAACGCCAATCCGACACCCTCATCTACGACGCCATGATCGCCGCGGTCGCCATCGTGAATCGGCTGACCGTCGTGACCCGGGACGTTCGCGACTTCGAGCAACTCGGCGTCCCGGTGCTGGACCCGTTCGAGGGGGCGGCCGCGTCCGGCTAGCCGGAACGCTCCCCCGCGCCGCGTTCGCGTACCCTGCGCGCGGGAGGTGAGCGAGCCATGGAACTCACGGGCATCGAGGGCAAGGTCGCGGTGGTCACGGGCGCGGGCCGCATGCGCGCCATCGGGCGCGAGATCGCCAAGGCGTTCGGCGCGGCCGGCGCGAACGTCGTGATCACCGGCACGGGGCGGTCCCCCGACCGCTATCCCGAGGACGAGCGGGCCGCCGGCTGGCGCGACATCGACTCGGTCGCCGAGGAGATCGAGGCGGCAGGCAGCCGCGCGCTGCCCGTGGTCAGCGACGTCGCCGACGACGAGGCGGTGCAGGCGCTGCTCGCCCAGACCCTCGATACATTCGGACGCGTCGACTTCGTCATCAACAACGCCGCGGCGGCCCGCGGCGCCGACCGCGTGCCGGTCGTCGACATGCCGATCGACTGGTGGGACCTTGTGCTCCGCGTGAACGTGCGCGGCACGTTCCTGATGAGCAAGCGTTTCGGCCAGCACCTGATCGACCAGGGCGAGGGCGGCTCGATCGTCAACATCTCCTCGGTCGCCGGGAAGCTGCTCCCGCCGAACGCGACGGCGTACGCCTCGAGCAAGGCGGCGATCCAGGCGCTGTCGGCGGGGATGGCGCAGGAGGTCGGGATGTACGGCATCCGCGTCAACACGATCTGCCCGGGGATGATCGACAACAACCGCCTCGACGACATCCCGCGCGACAGCGAGGAGTGGGCGCAGATGATCGAGCGCGTCCCACTGCGCCGCCCGAGCATGGGCGAGGACATCCCGAACATGACGCTGTACCTCTGCAGCGACCAGGGCTCGTGGGTGAGCGGCCAGGCGATCAACGTCGACGGCGGGATGATGGTCCAGCACTAGTGCACCTGGCTGGCGGCGCCGAGCAGCACCGAGGTCGCATGACGCGTGGGGCCTCGGCGGTCCTCGTGCTACTCGCGCTGCTGGCCTCTTCGTGCCTTGGGGGCGGCGAGCCAGCACCGGAGGCCGGGGACGCGACGCGCTCGCAGGGGACGGCCTCGCCGACCTCAACCGCTGCGCCCGCCGCCGTCACGGCTTCGCCCGCCCCGACGCCGACCGCCGCCCAGACGCCGACCGCCGCCCAGACGCCGGAACCCCCCGCCGTGACCGTGCAGGGGCCCCTGCTCGTCCTCTCCGAGCGCGTCGGCGACACGCCGACGGGGGATGGCAACGAGATCGAGATCCGGCGAGTGTTCATCCATGACCTCGCCGAGGATCGGTACTGGGCTGCGTTCGACTACGAGAACCCGCGCACGCTCATCGGCCGCGCGGGCCAGGCGAGTCGGTCGGCGGTGCAGCCCGCGGGGACGGGCATCATCGTCTGGAGCGGGGACCAGGTGCGCCGGATGGGCCTGGACGGCGCGACGCAGGCAGTGCTGTTCGAGGACGACGCGATCCGCGCGATCAGCGTCTCACCCGACGGCGCGAAGGCTGCGGTCATGCATGGCGAGCCCGGCACGCTGCTCGTCCTCGACGCCCGCGACGGCGCGGAAGTGCTGCGCGTGGCGAGTGACGATCCGGACCTCGGAACGCTACAGGGCGGCGGTCGCCACGGGGTGCTCGACCTGGGTGACTGGCGTGACGACAGCAAGGCGGTCAGCGTCACCGCCGGTGACTACTCGGGCCCCCGGGCTCACACTGCCGTGTTGACGCTCGATGGCCGGGTGCGAGTACTGCCCGAGGACGTCCGGGTCTCTCCGGACCTCCGTTACGCGATCCAGGTCGGAGAGTCGATCGCCGGGCGGCCCAAGAATCACCAACCTTATTGGGACAGCCTGACGGTGCTCGATGTGGAGACAGGCTACGTTGTCTGGACGATCGCCGAAGAAGGCGGCCTCCAATCCTCCGCGAACTACGGGCCCTGGTTCGGGCCGTACGTGACGCTCGACTACAACTCCACACGGCTCCTCGACACCGCGACGGGGGAGATCGTGCCCGTGACGCCTGACCTCGAGCGTCAAATCGAAGGCCCGGTGAGAAGCACCTGCGGCTTGAGCTACTCCTATCGCTCGTCCGCGTGCCACATCCAGCACGAGGAGCGCGTCGTCTGGGAAGGTGCGCGCGGATGGACGCACTACCTCGGCATGATCGAGGTTCCCGGCAGCCTCGAACTCCGTGGCATCTCGCCGGTTCCGGCAGTGCGTGAGATCGCGTCGCCACCTCCGCCCGCGCGCGACGAAATGGTCGGGCCGCTGCTCGCGTACGAGGTCCACGGCGAGTACGAGTACCAACGGGGCGAGGTGCGGCCCGACCCTCGCGCCACGCGGCGCATGATCGTTCACGACGAAGGTACCGGCCGGAGCTGGCTCGCCTTCACGTACCGGAACCGGCTCGTGTATGGGTACGCGCCGGGCGCCGCGCAGCCCGCGCGCGGTGGCTTCGTCGTGGAGATCGGCCAGGAGCTCACGTACATCGCGCCCGACGGGCAAACCCGCACGCTGTACGAGCGCGCGCCGGAAGCGTTCCAGGTCTCGCCCGACGGCCGCAAACTGGCGGCGACCTTCTACGGAGGCCACGACGGCACGGCGTATGTCCCCAGCCATATCGTCGTCCTCGACATCCCCGCCGGCGGCCGAATCCTGCTCCTCACCACCGACGAGATTGCTGCCGCGGCGGGGCTGGATGTGGACCCGAATTGGAGCGTGAGCCTGCCCGTTGGCGAGGCGTGGACATCTGACTCGCGCCGTGTCGTGGTGCGAATGCTCGACTGGAGCGACGAGTACCACGAACCGGCTGCGTCGCACGTCCTGGTTACGCTCGGTGGCGCCGCGCGTTCGCTTCCCTGTGACCGCCCCGCCTGTCTTTCCCCGGACGCGCGCTACATGGTGCGCGGCAGCGGGAACTACTTCGGGGCCTCCTGGTCCAGCTTCGACATCATCGACTTCGAGACCGATCGCGTCCTCTGGACCGCGGAGACTACCCATCTCTTGAACTACTATCACTGGGAGTGGGCTACCGCGGATCAGTTCGCATGGTCGAGCGATTTCATCTTCCCGGACCAAAGGCTCAGTCCCCAAGCCCGTGGTCGCGCCGCGGTCTCCGTCCTCGACGTCACAACCGGCGAGATCGACGTCATGGACAGCGAGGACTACCTTGCCCGCTTCTACCCGCCCTCGCGCGCGACTACCGAATGTCCCGCGCACCCCGCGCACCCCTGCCGCATCCTCCTCGACGGTGAGGTCGTCGGGGAGGGGCGCTGGCCGCGCATCATCGGCTTCATCGAGCTCGACTGACTGCGCACGCCCGGGGCCATGCGGCACCGGTCGCATTCCCGCTATGCTGCGCTTCGGCCCCCAGGAGTATCGAGGAGACCAACCGTGCATCTGATGTACTTCACCGAGCAGCCGATGTCCGCCTACCCCGAGGACGCCGTGGACGACGAGGGCGTTACGGCGCTCATGTTCTCGAACAGCAACTTCGACCCCGTCGCCGGGAGCCAGCTCTACAACGATCGCCTCGTCGAGTACCAGCTCGCCGAGGAGGTGGGCTTCGACGGCATCATGCTTAACGAGCACCACAACGCGCCGTTCTGCATGCAGGCGCAGATCACCGTGTGGGCCAGCATCCTCGCCGCCGCCACCGAGCGCATCAAGATCGTGCTGCTCGGCACGCCGCTGCCGACCATCGAGAACCCGGTCGCCATCTCCGAGTCGCTCTCGATGATCGACATGATTTCCCAGGGCCGGCTCGTCGCCGGCATCGTGCGCGGTGCGGGCACCGAGCAGTTCGCGAACAACGTCAACCCGGCGTTCAACCGTGACCGCTTCTACGAGGCGCACGAGTTGCTGGTGAAGACGTGGACGGAGCCCGGTCCGTGGCGCTGGGAGGGCGACCACTACCAGTTGCGCGTCGTGAACCCGTGGGCGCTGCCGCTACAGAAGCCGCACCCGCGCATCTGGGTGCCGGGCGTCGCCAGCCCGGAGACGATCGTGTGGTGCGCGGAGAACCGTTACCCGTACATCTGCCTCAACACCACCATCGAGCAGACGAAGCAGATCTGGCAGCTCTACGAGGACACCGCGCAGGAGACCGGCTACACGTCCGGCCCCGAGCACCGCGGCTACCTGATCCGCGTCCACGTGCAGGACACCGAGGAGCATGCGCTGGAGAACGCGCGGCAGTACATGTGGATGCAGGGTGAGTTCACCGGCCTCGGCCACGCCGTGTGGTCGGCCCCCACCGGGTACAGCTCGCCGACGAACCGCGAGGGGGCCGTGAAGCGCGCCAACTCGCCGATCGCATCCACGCGCCGCGCGATGCCGTTCGAGCACCAGCTCGAGAACCTGCAGATCGTTGCGGGCACGCCCGACCAGGTGGTCGAGCAGATGCGCGTGCTCATCGAGGAGACGCGACCCGGCATCATGGCGCTGTGGGGCAACGACGGGCACGTGAGCCACCCGGACGCCAAGCGCTGCATCGAGTTGCTCGGCAACGAAGTGCTGCCCGCGCTGCGCGAGATCAGCGACGAGCTGGGTCTCGCAGGCCCGTTCGAGGCCGACGCGCCGATCAGCTCGCGCTTCCTCGAGCCGCCCCGCATCCCGGCAGCGGCAACCGCGTAGCTACAGCGTAAGGAGCACCGAGATGGTCATCGACAACCCCAGCAGCGAGGTCGCACTCGGCGAGATCGTCGACACCTACATCAACCTGCCCGCGACCGAGCGCCGCACGGACATGGACCCGAACATCGAGCGCTGGTTCGGCGGCAAGTCGCCCGACCTGCTGGGCGGCGTCGGCCCCGCGCACGTCGTCGAGCGTATGGACGACGCCGGCGTGCAAAAGGGCCTGCTCAACGTCTCGCTCGGAGGCGACTACACGAACCCCCACGTCGGCGGCTACGGCGACGCGATGGTGATCGACGACTTCCGCGCCTCGTGCCAGCGTGTCGTGGACGCCGTCGCGGCGTTCCCGGACCGCTTCCGCGGCAGCTGCAACATCGACCCGACGCAGGGCATGAACGCCGTGCGCATGGTCGAGATGGCCGTCAACGAGTTCGACTTCCGCACAATCCGCCTCATGGGCGCGCTCGTGAACCTCCCGCCCAACCACCCGCTGATGTACCCGATCTACACGAAGTGCATCGAGCTCGGCGTGCCGATCGTGATCAACGTCGGCGTGCCCGGGCCGCTGCGCTTCGCGAAGTTCCAGCGCCCGATGGACCTCGACGAGGTGCTCGTCACCTACCCAGAGCTGAACATCGTCGCGACGCACATCGGGCACCCGTGGCACGTCGAGACCGTGGCGCTGCTACAGAAGCACGCGAACTTCTACCTGATGACCTCGGGCTTCTCGCCGCGCTACATCCCCGACGAGGTGGTCCACTACATGAACACACGCGGCCGCGAGCGCGTGATGTGGGCCTCGGACTACGCGATCCTGACGTTCGAGCGCGCCGTCGCCGACGGCCTCGCGCTGCCGCTGCGCGAAGGCATCATGCGGCGCTATATGCGCGAGAACGCGCTGTCCGTCTTCAACTTCGACTAGCGTTCGACCAGCGAGCACACGGAGGTACCCATGCCCACACCTGCCCGCGTCGTCGTGGTCCCCGAGGGTCCCGGCCGCCTGCGCATCGAGGATGTCGAGCTGCCCGATCCCGGGCCGTACCAGGTCGTCGTCAAGCAGTTCGCGAGCGGCGTCTGCCACTCCCAGCTCCACCAGATGCGCGGCCCGCGTCCGTCGCAGGCGCTCCTCGGCCACGAGTCGACCGGGGTGGTGCTCGCCGCCGGGTCCGAGGTGGACCACGTCAAGGAGGGCGACCGCGTGATGGTGACGTGGGTGCCCCGCGACCGCGAGGCGACCCGCATCGTCGAGGGCGTGAGCCTGACGCTCGCCGACGGGAGCGTCGCCACGACGCCCGGCTGCTTCACGTGGGCCGACCACACCATCGCGGACGAGCAGTACGTCGTCCCCATGCCGGACGACGCGCCCGTCGATGTCACATCGATCATCGGATGCGCCGTCATGACCGGCGCCGGGGCCGTGTACCACACGGCGGGCGTGCAGCGCGGCGAGAGCGTCGCGGTGTTCGGCGTCGGCGGTGTCGGGCTCTCGGCGATCACGGCGGCGGCCGTCATCGGAGCAGACCCGATCATCGCCGTCGATCTGAGCGAGGAGAAGCTGGACTTCGCGAAGCGCTTCGGCGCGACCATCGGCGTCAACGCCTCCGAGGTCGACCCCGTCGCCCGCATCCACGAGCTGACCCAGCGCGAGGGTGAGCTGAAGCGCGACGGCACGCCGGTCTCCGGCGCCGACTACGCCTTCGACTGCATCGGCCTGCGCGTGACGATGGAGCAGATCCTGCCGGCGGTGCGCGGCGGCGTGCTCGGCCACAGCACCGGCGGCACCGCGGTGCTGGTCGGCGTCCCCCAGACACCCGTCGAACTCGACGCGCGCGACTTGCTGGTCACGGAGAAGAAGTACATCGGCAGCATCGGCGGCTCGTGCAGTCCCGACAGCGACTTCCCGATGTTCATGCGCTGGTTCAACGAGGGCGAGCTCGACCTTGATGCGCTCGTGACCGCGCGGTACCCGCTCGACGCCATCAACGACGCGACCGACGCGCTCGAGGCGGGCCAGATCTCGGGGCGTTCGATCCTCGTGATGGACTAGGTCCGAGCGGCGCCGGCGAGCCGCGGGCGCGCCCCGATGGCGGTTTCGACACGCGCCCGCGGGCTGAGGGGCGTCTACTACGGGTGGTGGCTCCTCGCGGGCTCGATCGCCGCGATGACGCTCGGCAGCGGGGTGTCGTTCTGGTCGGTCGGCCTCTACATCGAGCCCCTCGAGACCCAATTCGGGTGGTCGCGCGGCGAGGTGTCCGGCGCCATCTCGATCGTGCTGCTGACCGGCGGGATCATGGGACCGTTCGTCGGCCGCTGGGTCGACACGCGCGGGGCGCGCCAGGTCATCCTCTTCGGCGCGGTCACCACGGCGGCAACCTACGTCCTGCTCGCGACGACCACCGAGCTGTGGCAGTGGTACGTCTACTCGGCCATCAACGGCGTGTTCCGCCAGATGATGTTCTTCATCCCGTTCCAGGCGTTGATCTCGAGGTGGTTCGACCGCCGGCGAGGGGTCGCGCTCAGCATCCTCGGGACGGGGTTCTCGCTCGGCGGCGTCGTGGTCGTGCCGCCGATGCGCCTGGTGGTCGACAACATCGGGTGGGAGGCGTCGTTCGTCTTCTCGGGCATCGCGATCCTGGTCGTGTTCATCCCGATCGGGGGGCTGCTCGTGCGCAACGACCCGGCCGACGTGGGCGCGCAGCCCGACGGCGACGCGGTGCCGGAGGGTGGCGCTTCGCCCCGGCAGCTGAGCGGACTCTCGCTGCGGGCCGCGCTCAGGACGCCGCACTTCTGGCTGATTGGGATCGCGCTCACGAGCTTCTTCTTCGGGCTCTTCGGGATGCTCGTCCACCAGATCCCGCTCTACGAATCGATCGGTGTGCCGAGGGGTACCGCCGCGTTCATCGTCTCGACGGCCGCGCTCTGCGGCGCGTTCTCACGGGTCGGGTTCGGGTTCATTGGCGATCGGGTCTCACGGTTCGAGTATGTCGTGATCGCGATGTGTATCTCGCTGATCTTCGCGATGCTCGCGCTCCTGCTCATCCCCGGCTACATCGGCATTGCCTGCTTCATCGCGTTCTGGGTCGTCGGCACGGGCGGCGGGCCGATCATGGAGGCGATGCTGCTCACGCGGATGTTCGGCATCGCGCACTTTGGCACGCTCCTCGGCGCGATCGTGGTGGTCGAGGAGGTCGGACTCGTCACCAGCCCGACGATCGTCGGCTGGATCTTCGACGTGACGGGGAGCTACGACCTCGCGCTGGTGCTGTTCGTCGGTTCCTTTGCCGTCGCGGCGCTGCTCTTCGTCGTCCTGCTGCGGCTGCCGCGGCTGCGCTTCGAGCCGGCGAGGTTGCACGAACCCGTGTCGCACGGAGGCCTCGATTCGTGATTCACACGAAGGCAACATCATGGGAACATGGCCGTCATGCGTGACGGCAATGCTGTGGCCGCGCCCGGAGGGAACGGCCATGCAGCGGCAGCGCACGACGACACAAAGCCGCGGCAGCCTCACCGTCACGAAGCCGCGGCTGCGGGTCGTGAGCCAGCAGATGCGCGCCGGATCGCGGCCGACCGAGCAGGCACGGGCCGGAGGGTTCTATCGCCCGCAGGCTCGGTAGCGGTGCACCCGGCTCGAGGGCGAGCCGCGCACGCCACGGAGTAGCCCCTCGTGTCCGACCCCTTCAGCGGCTACGAACAGCTCGCCGGGCCCGACGAGATGTTCGCTCCCGATGGCAGCCCTCGCCCCGCATACAGCGAGTTCGCGTCCCGGCTCGGGGCGTGGTCGATCGAGCACATCGACGGCCGTCAGCGGCGCTCGGAGATGGACCTGCTCGCGAGCGGGATCACGTTCACGGTCTACCAGGACGAGGCGGAAGTCGACCGGATTTTCCCGTTCTCGATCATTCCGCGCATCGTCGCGCACGATGAGTGGACGACGATTGATACCGGGCTCCAGCAGCGGGTGCAGGCGCTCAACGCGTTCCTCCACGACGTGTACCACGACCAGCGCTGTGTCACCGACGGGGTGATCCCCGGCGAGGTGCTGTTCGGCGCCGCGGCCTTCAACATGCGCATGGTCGGCTTCGAGCCGCCACAGGGCGTCTACACCCACATTGCCGGCAGCGACCTGATCCGCGACCAGCACGGCGAGTTCCGGATCCTCGAAGACAACGTGCGCACGCCCTCGGGCGTCTCGTACGTGCTCGAGAACCGGCGAGTGATGCTGGAAGCCGTGCCGGAGCTGTTCCCCGAGGGCGCCGTCTCGCCCATCACGGACTACCCCGAACACCTGCTGGAGATGCTGATCGAGGTGCGGCCGGAGGGCGTCGCGCCCGAGGAGGCGCGCATCGTCATCCTCACGCCGGGCAGCTTCAACTCGGCGTACTTCGAGCACACCTTCCTCGCGCAGCAGATGGGGGTCGACCTCGTCGAGGGGCGCGACCTCATCGTCCACGACCAGACGGTGTACCTCCGCTCGACGACGGGCCTGGAACGCGTCGACGTGATCTACAAGCGCGTCGACGACGACTTCCTCGACCCGCTCGCGTTTCGCCCGGACTCGGTGCTCGGCGTCGCCGGGCTCGCCGACGCGTACCGCGCGGGCAACGTCACGCTCGCCAACGCGATGGGCGTGGGCGTCGCGGACGACAAGGTCGTGTACCGCTTCGTGCCGGACTTCATCCGCTACTACCTGGGCGAAGAGCCGATCCTCCGCAACGTCGACACGCTGGCGGCGGTACTCCCCGAGGACCTCGAGCAGATGTGCGCGCACCTCGACGAGCTGGTCGTGAAGCCCGCCGGCGAGTCCGGTGGTTACGGCCTCGTGGTCGGCCCGCAGGCCTCCGACGCCGAGCTGCGGGCGCTCGAGGAACGGATCCGCGACGACCCGCGCAACTGGATCGCGCAGCCGCTGCAGGAGTTCAGTTCCATCCCGACGCTCCTCGACGGCCGGCTGCGGGCGCGCCGCGCCGACCTGCGCCCATTCGCGCTCACGGGCCGGGACACGTGGGTGCTGCCGGGCGGGCTGACGCGTGTCGCGCTCGTCGAGGGATCGTATGTGGTGAACTCATCGCAGGGCGGCGGCAGCAAGGACACGTGGGTGCTGCGGCCCCCTCGCGCGTCCGAGGTCTAGCGATGCTGAGCCGAGTCGCCGAGAACCTCTACTGGCTGGGGCGCGACCTCGAACGCGTCGAGAACATCGCGCGCATGGCGGAGGTCTCGCACGCCGTGGCAGTCGAGACCGGCGGCGTCGACGGCGAACAGCAGGCATGGGACGCCGTGCTCGCCGCCACAGGCTCGCGCGAGCTGTACGCCGAGGCGCACCGAGAGGATCCGTTGCTGTCGCCGGCCGAGTTCCTGCTGCTCTCCTCGGCGAGTCCCAACTCGCTGCGCAGAACGCTCGTCATGGCGCGTTCGCTCGCCCGCGAGTTGCGCGAACAGCTCTCGCGCGAGGTGTGGGAGGAGATCAACCGCATCTACCTCGACGTGCACGCCACGCGCACCGACTTCCGCGACTTCCAGGACGGCATGCACGCGTTCTGCGACTCCGTGCGGAGCGGCGTCGCCTCCGTCCTCGGGCTCTTCGACAACACCGTGCTCATGGACGAGGGACGCGACTGGTTCCGGTGCGGCGTCTACCTCGAACGCGCCGACATGACGAGCCGCATCGTCGACACGAAGTACTTCGTGCTGCTTCCCGCGGCGGACGATATAGGCGGCGCAATCGACCGCGCGCAGTGGGTGTCCGTACTGCGATCGGCGAGCGCCTGGCAGGCGTTCCGCATCACGCATCGAGGCGCCATCACCGGGCCGCGCGTCGCGACCATGCTGGTGCGCAGCGAGCAGTTCCCGCGCAGCCTCTATTTCTGCGTCCGCGCCTTCCGCCGGCACTTCGATGCCGCCTCGCACCGCACGCCAGCCGGCCAGACGATCCACGTCGCGCGCGAGCTCGCGCTGCTTGACCTCGACCTCCAATCCGTCGACGAGGCGGCGCTGGTGCGGCAGGGGTTGCACGAGTTCATGAAGAACTTCCAGGCGCGGCTGATCGATGTCGACCGACTGGTGCACGAACACATATTTCACGTTCTGCCTTCCGTCGCGTAAGCTCATAGCGTGCTGGTCGGGGTGCGCTGGGATTCGCTCTACCGCTACTCGCAGGCGGTGAGGTTGCTGCACACGGAGTTGCGTGTGCTCCCGGCCGACGCCTTTGGCCAGCGCCGCCTGAACGCCTCGCTGCAACTCGAACCGCACGCAAACCCGCAACGCCTGCTCGACGCGTTCGGCAACGAGTACCACCACGTCGACTTCGTCGAAGAAGTCGACGAGATCCACGTGACGGTGGAAGCCGAGGTGGAGACCGCCGAGTCGGCGGTGCCGGAGCCCGGCATCTCACCGCTCATGCGCCACCTGCTGCTCAGCGAGACCGGGCGATCCCCGTTCGATCCCGGCATCGTCCAACTCGCCGAGGCGATCCCGCACGGCCTCGACCCGGTCGCGGCAGGCCAGGCGGCCTGCACGTTCCTGAGCGAGGAGTTCGAATTCGAGATCGGCCACACCGATGTCGGCTCGACTGCACTGGACCTGATCCGTCTGGGGAGCGGGGTCTGCCAGGACTTCACGCACCTCATGCTCGCGATCTTGCGCATGCAAGGCATCCCCTCGCGCTACGTCAGCGGCTACCTCGCGCCGCACGAAGGCGAGGATGTCGGCGAGGCCGGACACGCGTGGGTGCAGCTGCTCGCGCCCGACGGCTGGCATGGCTTCGACCCCTCGAACAACGCCGCGCAGGACGGGCGCTACGTGGTCACCGCCGTGGGACGCGACTACGATGACATCTCGCCGCTGCGTGGGGCGTTCAGCGGCGTTGCCAACGAACACTGGAGCGCCGTCGTCAGGGTGCGCTCGACGCCCTCGTCGAGCCAGGGACAGCAGTGACCGCCGGAGAGGCTCGCACGTGACGCTCTGCCTCGGCATGAAGTGCGAGGAAGGCCTGCTGGCGATCGCCGACACCCGCATCACCAGCGGCACGGAGACCTCGATCGCCAAGAAGATCCTCGTGCACCAGGGCGAGCAGCACTGCCTCTTCATCCTCACGAGCGGACTGCGCTCGATCCGCGACAAGGCGCTGACGTACTTCGAGGAGCGGCTGGAGACCGACGAGTCGGACCTCACGCGGCTCTACCGCGCCGCGAATGCGCTCGCGGCCGAGGTGCGGCGCGTGCGCGACGAGGATGAGCGCTGGCTCGTCGAAAGCGGACTGGCGTTCGACCTGCACTGCGTGGTCGGCGGGCAGCTGGAGGACGACACGGAGCCGCACCTGTTCCTGCTGTACCCCGAGGGCAACTGGGTGGAGGTGCGTTCCGGGACGCCCTTCGTGATCATCGGCGAGTCGCGCTACGGGAAGCCGATCCTCGATCGCGCGTGGAGCCATGAGCAGCCGCTCTTGAACGCGCTCCGCGACGGCCTGCTGGCGTTCGACGCGACCTTCACCTGCGCCTCCGACGTCGATCCGCCGGTGGACTGTGTGCTGTATCGGCGCGACACGTTCCAGGTCAGCGAGCGCCGTTTTGAGGCGGAAGACCTGGCCGCCATCCGCGAGTACTGGGGGAGCGCGCTGCGCACCGCCGTCGACGGCGCCGTGCCGCTGGTCGAGCCGCTGATGACGGCGCTCGAGGAGGCCCCACCCGTCCCCGACCACATCTCGCACCTGCGCCCCTCGGCGTAAGGGGCACCAGCCCGTACCCTTGCGGTCGCAGCCCCGTTAGTAAAGGATAGGTAGCAACCTTTCCCAACGAAGCTGCGTACGAAAGGTTCGCATGCGAGGCGCCCACATTCGCCGCACCTGGCGGCACGCCCCGGCCCTCTACGCTCCCGCCCGCTATCGCCGGGCGTGCAGCTATGACGCGTTCGTCCCCGGGCGCATCGCGGAACTTGCTATCGATCTCCCCGGCGACATCGCCGGGCTGCTCTCCGACGCCGAGAACGCGATTGCCGACCTCAACGGCAGGGCGGGACCCGAACTTGCCCCGCTCGGCAGCCTGCTGCTCCGCACCGAGTCGATTGCGTCCTCGAAGGTCGAGGGCATGCAATCCGACGCGCGCGCCCTCGCTCGCGCCGAGGCTAACCGGGACACGGGCCGCAACATTGGCCCGCAAGCCGCCGAGATCATCGCCAACATCGACGCGATGGGGTGGGCCGTCGAGCAGGCCGCGACTGCGGAGCGTGTGACGCCCGGCGCGCTGCGGGACATCCACCGCATCCTCCTCGCCGGCGATGCCGGCCGGCAGCAGCCGGGCGAGCTTCGGGACGAGCAGAACTGGATCGGTGGCAACGATTACAACCCCTGCGGCGCCGACTTCGTGCCTCCGCCGCCCGAGGAGGTCACGCCACTCACCGAAGACCTCTGCAGCTTCTGCAACGACGACGCGTTGCCCCCGCTGCTGCAGGCGGCGATCGCGCACGCTCAGTTCGAGACGATCCACCCCTTCGGCGACGGCAACGGCAGGACCGGACGCGCGCTCGTCCAGGTGGTGCTGCGCCGGCGCGGACTCGCGCCGGCGTTCGTTCCGCCCATCAGCGTCGTGTTAGCGCGCCGACGTGACCGCTACATCGAGGGCCTCACGCTGTTTCGAGAAGATCGCGTCGCCGATTGGGTGTCGATCTTCGCCACCGCCACAACCGAAGCGGCCCGCCTCGCCGACGATTACCGAGGCCGCGTCGCCGACGCCCAGGAGGCATGGCGAGAGCAGCTCCGCGCGCACTCGGACCCACGTGCGGACGCGGCCGCATGGGCGATCATCGACGCGCTGCCCGCGCACCCGGTCGTCAGCGTTGCCGTCGGGGTCGCCGCCACCGGGCGGACACGACCCGCCGTCAACAACGGGATCGCCGAACTCGAGGGGGCGGGCGTGCTCATCCCGCTCGGCACGTCGAAGCGCAACCGCGCATGGGAGGCCGCCGGACTACTCGATCTCATCGCGGGCCTCGAGGCCGGCGAGCGATAGGCCGCCCGCCGCACACAACTCGGCGCCACCGATGGTGGCGCCGAGCGCTTCGTCCGAGGGTCGAGGCAGAACGCGGTGCGCTACGCCTCCTGCGGGATCGGCTCGTTCGTGTACGTGGAGACCTCGAACGGGCTCTTGAGGCCGAGCTCGTCGCTGTACTCGCGGATCGCCGGCAGGACCTCTTCGCCCATGAGCTTGAGGCTGCGCATCGTGTCGTCGTGGGTCATCGACCCGTCGCCGTCCCAGAAGAAGATGCTGCCCGGGCGCAGGTAGTCGAGGACGTGCTTGACCTTCTCGATCACCGTGTCCGGCGTGCCGGTGATGATTGTGAGCCGCTTCAGCTGGTCGTCATAGCTGCCGAACGCGTCCTCGGCCGGTTCGCCGTCGTCGCCCGCGGGCGACGGGGGCTTGTCGAGCGTGGGCTGCGCGGTGGCGCGGCCGCGCGCGCGCAGCGCGGCGAGGTTGCCGGCCGTCGGCAGCACGTTCGTGCGCGAGGTCATGCCCGGCAGGTTCTGGATGAACGGCCGGATCTCGCCCTGGTTGCCCTCGAGGAACGGGTTCGGCGGACCGGAGACGTACTTGCGCGCGGTCTCGTACGCCAGCTCCTCGGTGTCGTCGACGTGCACCTTGAACAGGTAGCCGCGGTGCTGCGACTGCGCCTCGTAGCCGTTCTCCTTGGCGACCTCGGCGTAGTACTCGAACGAACCGCGCGTCGGTTCGAGGTCGGTGGCGAGCATCACGTACGGGTAGCGGTGCTCGGCGGTCCACTTCACCGTGTTGCGGCTCATCACGCCGGGGATCCAGATCTGGGGGTGCGGGTCCTGGTAGGGGCGGGCCCACGGGTTGACGTAACGGAAGTTGTAGTGCTTGCCCTCCCAGCGATAGGGGCCGGGCGTCGTCCACGCCTTCAGGACGAAGTCGTGGGCCTCCTGGAAGCGCTCCCAGTTGTAGGGCGGTTGCGAGTTGTGGGAGACGCTCTCGCGGCCGGTGCCGCGCACCCACCCGGTCACGAGGCGGCCGCGCGAGATCATGTCGATCTCCGCCAGCTCCTCGGCCAGGAACAGGGGGTCATCCCAGATCGGCAGCACGTTGCCGAGCAGCACGATCTTCGCGCGCTGCGTGATGCGCGCGAGGATCGCCGCCTCGACGTTCATCACGCCGCCCATGCAGAACGGCGTCGAGTGGTGCTCGTTGAGCATGATGCCGTCGAAGCCCATCTCCTCGATGTAGAGCTTCTCGTCCAGGTAGCGGTGGTAGAGGTCGGCCCCGACCTTGGGGTCGTAGAGCTCGTTGCTGAGTTCGAGGTCCGCCGGCGCCGAGGTGGTGCCGAAGACGCCGGCCTTGGGATCCTGGTAGGGCCGCTCGGTGAAGTGGCCGATGAACATGCTGTGTCCTCCTCGTGCCGTGGATGCGCCCGGTCGCGTGCTAGCATACCGGCGCTGGCGCGGACGTGCGCGCTCTTGCGGCTCGATCCGCGCCCAGCGTAGGAGCTGGTGCAGGGAGGAGGCCGGGCATGGAGTTCGGCTGGGAGCAGGAACACAACGACTTCCGGGGCGAGGTGCGCGCTTTTGTCGCTGAACATCGCACCCCGGAGCTGGTAGCCGAGATCGAGGCGCCGGGCGCCGAGAGCGGCGGCCGCGGCCCCGAGGCGCAGAAGTTCCGCAAGGCGCTGAACGAAGCCGGCTACACGACCATGGCCTGGCCCGAGGAGTACGGCGGGCAGGGCAAGGGCGCCTTCTACACGTACCTCCTGGTCGAGGAGCTCGGCTACTGGGGCCTGCCCTTCGACACGATGTCCATCATGTCCGTCGGCGCCACCATCATGTCGTTCGGGACGGAACAGCAGAAGCAGGATTGGCTCCCCAAGATCCAGAGCGGCGAGATGACCTTCGCCCTGGGCTACACGGAGCCAAACGCCGGCACCGACCTCGCCTCGCTACAGACGCGAGCCGTCCGCGACGGCGACGACTTCGTCATCAACGGGCAGAAGATCTACACCTCCAGCGCCCACGTCTCGACGCACGTGTGGCTGGCGGCCCGCACCGACCCGGACGCGCCGAAGCACCGCGGCATCTCGATGTTCGTCGTGCCAATGACGACGCCGGGCATCATGGTCCGCCCGCTCTGGACGATGGGCGACGGCCGCACCAACGAGACGTTCTGGGAGGATGTGCGCATCCCCGCCGACTCGCTCGTCGGTGAGGAGAACCGCGGCTGGTACATGGCAGCCAACGCGCTCGACCTCGAACGCGTCGTGATCGGCCCGGTCGCGCCCTCCCGGCGCCGCTGGGACCGGCTCATCGACTACCTGAAGACGGAGCGCGACGACCTGCTCGAGGATCCGTACGTGCGCACGCAGGTGGCGGAGACGCGCATGGACGTGGAGATCACGCGCGCGCTGGCGGTCACGAACGCGGCGATCATCGCCAACGGCGGCGTGCCGACCATGCAGGCGTCGGCCGGCAAGGTGTGGGTCTCCGAGGCCGCACACCGCATGACCAGCCTCGGCATGGACCTGTTCGGCGGCTTCGGCGGCATCCAGGGCGAGAGCGAGGATGACGCGGTCGCCGAGGGCCGGTTCGAGGCCGAGTTCCGCGGCACGCCGGTCACCCGCTTCGGCGGCGGTACCAACGACATCCAGCGCCGCATCATCGCCACGCGCGGCCTCGGGCTGCCGCGCGGGTAGGAGAGCGAACATGGCTGAAGAAATGAACGGCGACAACGACTCCGCGGGGGACGGCGAGTCAGCAGGATCCCCCGCTCTCTCGATGATACTGGGCAAGCCCAGCTATCTGCTGTGGACGATCGGCATCGTGCTCGTGGTCGGCTTCGTCTGCGCGTGGATCGGCTACTGGGTCGCGCTCGACTATCAGCGTCCGTTCGACGAGGTAATGGGCACCGTGCTGGTCTCGGTTGCCGACGGCCTCTTCGTAGGCGTGGGCCTGCTCGGCGTGGTCGCGGCGGTGCTGCTGGTGCGTGAGGCCAGCGAGCGGCGATGACGCCCTTCAACCGCGCCGAGTCACCGCAGAACGGGTAGGCGGGAGCGAACGATGGACCTGCGACTGACCGAGTTTCAAGAGCTGCTCCAGAGCAACGCCGAGGAGTTCCTCGCGCGTGAGGCGCCGCTGACGCGCATCCGCGAGATTGAGGCCGCGGGGGAGCATGACGCGGAGTTGTGGGGGGCGATGGCCGGCCTCGGCTGGACAGGTCTGCCGGTCTCCGAGGAATACGGCGGCCAGGGCGGCACCCTCATCGACTGCGCGATCCTGATCGAGCAGCTCTGCCGCGCGGCGATGATCTCGCCGTACCAGAACGGCGTGCTCGCCGCCTCGACCGTGCAGGCGCATGGCGACGAGGAGCTCAAGCAGAGCCTGCTCCCTCGCATCGCGAGCGGAGCGATCGTCACCGCCGCCGCGATTGAGCGCGGCGGCAACTCGACGGACGCGCCGCAGACGTCGTGCGAGGGCGGCCGCGTCAACGGCACGAAGTTCCTCGTCGAGTACGCCGCCGCCGCCGAGGTGCACCTTGTGACGGCCGTGCAGGGCGGGGAGCCCGGCATCGCGGTCGTCGAGGCCTCCCAGCCGGGCGTGCAGATCGAGCGTGGGCTGAAGAGCATCGGCGACACGCCGCAAAGCGTTGTCGCGTATGCCGACGCCGAGGCCAGCGCGTTCATCGCCGGCCAGGACGCGGTCGACTACCTCCACCGGCTGGGGTCGGCGATCGCCTCGTTCGAGTGCTACGCGCACGCGCAGAAGTCGCTCGATATGGCGGTGGACTACACGCAGATGCGCGTGCAGTTCGGACGGCCGATCGGCGCGTTCGAGCCGGTGCAGCAGCGCGTGGCGGACATGGCGATCCAGGTGGAGGCCTCGCGCTTCCTCACGCACGAGCTGATCTGGCAGATCGGCGAGGGCGTGGCCGACCCGGCGCAGGTGTCGCTGGTGCGCGGCATCACGGCGCGCGCCGCCACCGACGTGACCATGTGGTCGCACGTGCTGCACGGTGGCATCGGCTTCATGAAGGAGTACGACCTGCAGTTCCACACCCGGCGCGGCAAGGAAGCCGCGCTGCGCTGGGGCGGCATGCGCGAGGCCGTCACGGCCATCGCCGACGCCGTCCTCGCGTAGCCGCCGGGCATATCACGCAACGAAGGAGGAGCCAGTGCCCATCGTGAAGGATCCCGTCTGCGGTCGAGATGTCGACTCGGACGCCATCAATACGCACGTCGACCAGACCACGTCCGGTGCGCCGGAATCCGACCCCTCGAAGGGCACGAAGCGCTTCCATGAGGGCGTCTGGTACTACTTCGACAGCCTGGCGTGCCGGATGCAGTTCGTCTCGAACCCGGACGAGTTCGTCCCGAACTAGCTGCCTGCGGGTGCGGCGCCATGCGCCTGTCCTCGGCAGCATCGAGGGCAGGCCGCCGCTTACCCCGGCATCGGGGTACACTGCGCCTCACACTCACGTCAGCGGCAAGGTGGCGGGCGCACGCGTGCGCCGCACTGCGAGCGTGAGGTGAACCGGGCGACGGTGGGAGCACGCGTGTGAACGGCGGCCCTGGCTCATTGATGGGGCGCAACGGCGCCGGCCCGGTCAGCCTCAACGGGGCCGGCGGAGGCGGCGTCAGCCACAAGTCGCCATTCTTCTACGGCTGGTGGATCGTGACTGCCGGCTTCGGCTCCATGGCCCTGAGCGGCGCGCTCATGTTCCACGCCTTCGGCGTCTACGTCGTGTTCCTGCAAGACGAATTCGGCTGGAGCCGTACGACCCTCGCCGTGGCCTTTGCACTTCAGCGCGTCGAGAGCGGTCTGCTGGGACCGATCGACGGCTGGCTCGTCGACCACTTCGGCCCGCGCAAGATGATGTTCGTCGGGATCATCCTCTTCGGCATCGGGTTCATATTGCTCAGCCAGACCAACGGTCTGCCGATGTTCTACCTGGCATTCCTCGTGCTGGCAGTCGGCGCGGCGCTCGGCTCGTTCATGCCCGCCTCGGTTGCCGTCGTGAACTGGTTCATCAAGAGGCGAGCGACGGCGCTCGCATGGATGATGCTCGGCCTCGCCGCGGGCGGTCTCGCTGCGCCCTTGGTCGCGGCGGCGATGGAGACGTTCGGCTGGCGCGCATTCGCTTTCGCCTCCGGCGTCATCATCATGGTTGTGGGCCTGCCGCTCGCCTCACTGCTCCGGCACCATCCCGAGGACTATGGCTGGAAGCCCGACGGTGAGACGACGCCCAAGGCCGCGAATTCGCACTCGGGCATGAACGTCTTCGAGGCCGGGAGCGCGCCCCCGGCAGCGCCCGAGCGCGAGTACAGCTTCAACGCCCGGCAAGCGCTCAGGACGCAAGCCTTCTGGCTGATCGGCATCGGTCACGGGCTATCGCTCGTCGTCATCGGCGCGGTCAACGTGCACTTCATCGCACACGTCCACGAGAGCCTCGGCTTCTCGGTGACCATCGCGGCTTCGATGTTGACGATCATGACGGTCACCCAGGTGGTCGGGCAGATGGCCGGCGGGTACCTCGGCGACCGCTACGACAAGCGTCTCCTGATCGTGGTGGCGATGCTGTTCAACTCGGGAGCACTCGCGCTGCTGGCGTTCGCGGGGAGCGTATGGATGGTGGTGGCCTTCGCGGTCCTCAACGGCATCGGCTTCGGCGCGCGCATCCCACTGACGACGGCGCTCAGGGCCGACTACTTCGGCGGGAAGTACTACGGGACGATCACCGGCTTCTCCTCGATGGTAGTCACCATCGGCATCATCATCGGGCCGCTCGCGGCGGGGTTCAGCTACGACTACCTCGGGAGTTACACGCTGGGCTTTGCGAGCCTGGCGCTGATCGCCTCCTTCGGCGCGTTCATCTTCATGTTCACCAAGAAGCCGATACACCCCGACGCGCGCCCGCGACCCAAGCCGCCCGCTGCCGACGCGGCCGCCCGCGTCCCTGTCGCGACGCGCTAGCGTCGAGCGCCCATCAACTTCCGGATTCGACGTTTGCCCCGCGGTTGCGCGTCCTTCGTGTGCGATGATGGGCCCCAGCCACGGAGGCGAATCATGGTGCTCAGGCGCATCAAGGCCCGCTACAAGCACGGCGTCCTCGAGCCGGAGGAGCCGCTGGGCTTCGAAGAAGGCGCCCAGGTGGACGTGTTCGTGGAAGAGCAGGTGCATGCGACCGAGGGGGAAGGAGAGTCAGCCCCCGCGAGCGCAGTCGAGGAAGGCGCCTCGCGCGGGCGAGTAACCGAGGCGTTCCGAGCCGCGGCGGGGAGATGGAAGGGTAACTCCGATCCCGAGGAGCTCAAGCGAATGATCTATGAAGCCCGCATCACCGGCTCGCGTGAACCGCCAAACCTGTAACTGCGTGCAGTATCTGCTGGACTCAGACTGGGTCATCGACTATCTGCACGGGTACGGGCCGACGGTCCGCCGGATCAATGAACTTGCCTCAGATGACATAGGATTGAGTATCATATCGCTCGCCGAACTCCACGAAGGACTCGTCACTACGAGAAATCCGCAGGATGACGAACAGCGACTGCGCGACTTCGTACTGGGTGTGACCATCGTCGATCTCGACGAGCCTACGTGTCCGGATCTTCGGGCGGGAGCGCAACCGACTGCGGGCTGAAGGTACCCTCATCGGGGACCTCGACATCCTGATCGGCGCGACCGCACTCCGGCACGGTTTGACCCTGCTCACCAACAACCGGCGACACTTCGAGCGCCTCGCCGATCTCGCGATCGAGTCCGTGTAGCGCGCGACCCCCGCCCCTGCCTGCACCATCCCGCCGTGTTCCGGTAGCATCCCCGTCACGCGCGCCGCGCACGGCGCGTCAGGGGGAGGGGACAAACAATGCCGGGACCGCTCGACGGGGTACGGGTGCTGGAACTGACGCAGATCGTGGCCGGGCCGTTCGCGGGGGTGAACCTCGCCGACCTCGGCGCCGACGTCGTCAAGATCGAACCGCCCCAGGGCGACGGCACGCGCGTCATCGGCGCGTTCGCGCCAATGGAGAGCAAAGGCTTCCACGTCCTCAACCGCGGCAAGCGCAGCATCGCGCTGGACCTCAAGCAGCCCGAGGCCCAGGAACTCGTGCACCGCATGATCCCGCAATTCGACGTGTTCCTCGTGAACGCCCGCGCGGGCGTGACCGACCGGCTGCGGCTCGACTACGAGACGTTGAAGCAGTTCCGTGAGGACCTCATCTACGTCGAGAGCACCGGCTACGGCTCCTCCGGGCCGAGCGCGCGGCGCTCCGGCTCCGACATCGTCGCGCAGGCGTACTCGGGCCTCATGGCCGGCGAGGGCAAGATCGACGAGTATGGCGCGCCGCAGTCCATCTCCTGCAGCGCCGTCGCCGACTTCGCGACCGCGCTCGGGGCGGCGATGGGTGTCTGCGCCGCGCTGTACCGACGCTCGATCACGGGCAAGGGCGAGTTCATCCAGACTTCGCTGCTGCAGTCGGCGCTCGTGCTGCAGGGCGGGCACATCAGCGAACTGCCGGTTTCCGACGAGCTGCTGAAGCGCCCAGTTATGGACGAGATCGCTTCTGTCCGCGAGCGCGGCGGGACCTACGAAGAGGTCATCAACGTGCGCAAGAGCACGAACGCGACCGGGAAGGCGTTCCGGCTGTACTACACCGGGTACCGCGTCAAGGACGGCGCGCTGATCCTCGGTTCCCTCACGCCTGCTAACCGCGAACAAATGCGCCGGGCCATCGGCATCGAGGACGACCCCAGCGCGAGCCCTGACTTCAACGCGCTCGATCCGGCATACGACCCGATCATCGAGGAGCTCGGCGATCGCATCCGCTCGATCATGCTCACCAGGACCATGGACGAGTGGATCGAGCTGTTCGACAAGGAGGGCGCACCGGTCTCGAAGGTCCAGATCCCCGAGGACCTCACGCACGACCCGCAGGTCGAGGCGATGGACTTCCTGGTCGACGTCGAGCACGAGGTGTCCGGGCCGGAGCGGATGGTCGGCCCGATCGTGAAGATGCGGTACAGCCCGACGGGCGCGGAGCGCGCCGCCCCGGCGTTCGGCGTCCACGCCGACGAGGTGCTGACCGACATCGGCGTCACCGCCGAGGAGCTCGCGGAGCTGCGCGCAACGGGCGCGCTCGCGGTCTGAGGTACGCCTGGATCGATCGAGGCGAGCGTGCCCAGAGTCGAGGTGACGGCATGACGAACCGGGAGACGTGCCCGGCAGTCGACCGTCATCCGGGCAAGGTCAGCGGCAAGGGTGTTTCGAGGCACGCGCGTGCCCGTCTACGCATTGTTCGAGAACCTCCGGCCCGGCGCTACGGTTGACGAGTTCGTCGAGTGGTTCCCGGGCGTCGAGCGCGCGGATGTGGACGCCGTCCTCAATCACGAAGTGAACGCCCTGTCGCACGCGATGGGCTCGTGAGGATCCTGCTCGACCACGGCGTTCCAGCGCCGCTCCAGAGGCATCTCCCGGTACGGGCCAGGCCCCGGCTTGTAAGCCTCGCCGCTGCACGCGTAGGCTGACGGCGCCGCTCAGCGGCAGCAAGGCAGGCGCCGTGGCCAGCTCTCCGACGCTCTCCGACCTCCGCGTGATCGAGTGCGCCGACGGCGTCGCCGGACCCTACTGCGGCAAGCTGCTCGCTGACCTCGGCGCCGACGTGATCAAGGTCGAGCCCCCCGGCGGTGATTCCTCGCGGCGCTTCGGCCCCTTCGCCGACGACCGTCCGCACCTCGAGCGCAGCGGTCAGTTCCTCTACCTCAACAGCAACAAGCGCGGCATCACGCTCGACCTCACGCACACCGGCGGCGTCGAGGCGCTCACGCGGCTCGCAGCCGACGCCGACGTGCTCATCCTCGACCGGCCGCGCACGCAACTCGAAGCGCTCGGCATCGACGTCGACGCGCTCCTCGCGGCGAACGAGCGGCTCGTCGTCACGGTCGTGACGCCGTACGGCTTCACCGGGCCGTACCGGGACTGGGTGGGGAACGCGCACACCGTCTACCAGATGAGCGGCATGGGCCGCGAGACGCCCTCGGGGTTCGTGACCGACCCAGAGCACGAGCCACCGCTCAGCCCCGGCAACCCGCAGGCGGACTACCTCAGCGGTATCACCGCCGCGGCCGACACGATGGTCGCCATCACCTATCGCCGCGTGTACGGCAGCGGCCAACTCGTCGACGTGTCCGGCGTCGAGGCGAACACGAACCACGTGCGGATGACGTGGAACACGCTCGCGTACAACCCCGACCTCATGGTCGGACGCGAAAAGGCGGCGTTCGGGCAGGTGCTGGAGTGCAAGGACGGCCACATCTTCTTCGCGCCGTACGGCCTCGATCACTGGTGGCTGTCGCTGCGCCGCATGATGGGCGACCCCGAGTGGGCGCGCGACGAGGTGTACCTGACCGGCCTGGGTCGCACCGAGCACGTCAACGACATCGAGCCGCACGTCAGCGCGTGGGCGCGGAACCACACCCGCGACGAGCTCTACTGGATGTCGATCGAGAACAAGGTGCCGTGCTTCCCCGTCTACTCGGCGAGCGAGATGCGCGCCTCGCCGCAGCTACAGGCGCGTGGCTTCTTCGTCGAGGTCGAGCACCCCGAGGCGGGCCGATACGTGCAGCCCGGCGCGCCCGTGCAGCAAACCGGGTCGCGGTGGGCGATCGACCGCCCAGCGCCTCGGCTCGGCGAGCACACCGAGGAAGTCCTGTCGGAAATCGGTTACGACCGCGACGCGATCCTCGCGCTCTTCCGCGACGGCGCGATCCAGGGGTAGGCCGGAGGCGGACCATGCAGAACAAGCCACTCGACGGCATCCGCGTCACCGACTTCGGCTGGATCCTCTCGGTGCCCCACGCCACCGCGTACCTCGGCACGCTCGGGGCCGACGTGATCCGCGTCGAGACCGAGGTGCGGCTCGACCTGCTCCGCGTGCAGGGCATGAACCGCGGCGTCGGCGGCGTCGCGGGCCTCAACCGCTCGGGCGCCTTCAACGGCCTCAACTACAGCAAGCGCGGCGTCACACTGAACCTCGCGAAACCCGAGGGGAAGGACCTCGCGCTGCAGCTCGTCGAGCAGAGCGACATCGTCACCGAGAACTTCTCGACCGGCGTCATCGACCGCCTCGGCCTTGGCTACGAGGAGCTGTGCAAGGTGCGGCCGAACCTGATCATGCTCTCCGGGTCGCCCGTCGGCCTCACGGGTCCGGAGGCCGCCGCCACCGGCTGGGGCCCGACGACCCTGGCCTACACGGGCCTGCCGTGGATCACGGGATACCCGGGCGGCCCGCCCGCCGCCTACGGCGGCGCGTACCCCGACTTCATGATCAGCTTGCAGATGGTGTTCTCCATCCTCGTCGCCCTGCACGAGCGCGAACGCACGGGGCAGGGCCAGCACATCGACCTCTCGATGGCCGAGACGGTCGTGGCGATGACGCCCGAGCCGCTGTTCGACCACGAGTTCAACGGGCGCGTCGGGACGCGTGACGGCAACCGCCACCCCGTCTTCGCCCCCCAGGGCGTCTACCGCACCGCCGGCGACGACGCGTGGATCGCCATCTCCACCGAGACGGATGAGCAGTGGAGTGCTCTCGTCGACGCGATGGGACGCCCGGAATGGGCGCTCGACGCAGGTCTCGCCACGGCGCGCGGCCGGCGCGAGCGCCACGACGACATCGACGAAGGCATCACCGCGTGGACGCGCGGCCACGACGCACACGACCTCGCCCGCCTGCTCCAGGCGCGCGGCATCCCCGCCGCGCCGGCGTGGGGCCCTCGCGACCTCGCGAACGACGGCACGCTGCGCGAGCGCGGCTACCTCACGCCGATCGACCACCCCGAGGTCGGACCTCGTGAGGTTGCGGGCATGCCCGGCAGCTTCAGCGCCATGCCCGAGCTCGCCTACGGCCCCGCGCCGATGCTCGGCCAGCACAACCGCGACGTGTTCTGTGACCTCCTCGGCGTCCCCGAGGAGGAGTACGAGCGGCTCTGCGCCGACGGCGTGATCGGCTAGACCGCGGCTACGTCTCCCGCGCCCAGCGCGCCAGCGCCTTGTCCGGCGCCGTGATCTCCTCGACCGAGGTGTAGAACGAGTCGCGCCACGCGTCGGCGGGCAGGCCGGTGAAGAGCATCAGGTTGAGCGGGTACTCCTCGCTCTCGGTGGCGCGTCGGTGGTCGTCGCGGAACAGGAACGTCGGCTTGCGCAGCGCGATCGCCACGCCGAGCTCGACCATCACGCCCTCGTCGGGCGGGACGCCGTTGACGACGGCGAAGATGGCGTCGCACTCCTCCACGTCGCGGAGGTCCGCCTGGCCGATGCGGTACGCCCAGCCCGGCTCGAGGAAGTCGACCTGGTTATTGCGCGCGAATGGCTCCCACACCTCTAGCCCGAGCGACTCGAGGGCCTCGACGATAGGTGGGAGGAGCGTGGCCTTCTGCTGGGCGGAGAACCCGTACGGGTTGGCGAGGTAGATGGTTTTCGGGTGCTGCTGAGCGCTCGGCATGGCGGGCGTCAGTATAGCCGCGCGCGCTCTTCAGCCAACCCCGTCTCACACAGCTACACTGAGTCGCATGCGTTCCCGCGTCTTACGGCTCGCCGCCATCGCCCTGGTCCTCGGGCTCTTACCCGCCATGCGCACCGAGCGGGCCATGGCGTGTAGCTGCGCGCCTCCCGATTCACCCCTTGTGTCGCTGGAGCAGTCCGCCGCAGTCTTCTCCGGTGAGTTGGTCTCGATAGACGGTGAATTCCCGGTGGTCCTGACGTTCGATGTCGCTCGTGTATGGAAAGGTCCTGTCGCCGAGACGCTCGTCCTCACGACATCGTCGCTGGGTGCTGGGGACTGTGGGTACCCGTTCGAAGCAGGACGGGCGTACCTCGTCTACGCCAATGGTGGCGGCGACCTCCTCGGCGTTTGGCTCTGTAACGGAACCCTGCCCCTGGAGTACGCGCAGGAAGACCTGGCGATCCTTGGGGAGGGGCAGATCCCCGGGCAAGCAGCGGCTGCACCGGAGACGGAAGACCCGGAACCGGCGGTAGCGTCACCACTTCCCAGCCCGCCCGAGACAGGGAGCGGGATGGCGTCGGGGCAATCAGCGACGGATAGCCAGGCTATCGGCCTTGTGGCAGCAGTAACCATCGTCCTCGCAGGACTCGCCTTGGGTGCCTTCCGCCGACGCGCACGCCAGGCCTGAGCGACCGCACCCCGTACGGGTTGGCGAGGTGGATGGTGCGGCTCATCCGCGCCCCTCGCCAGCCCGTAGCCCGGCGGCTCGCTACCCGCCCGCGGCGGTGATCTGTGCGGCGTGGTCGCGCAGGTGCCCGCTCCACGACTCGAACACGTCCGGCAGCGGACCCATCCCCTCGTGCGATCGCTCGAGGTCACCCGCGCTGACGTGCTGGATCTTCGAGTCGGCGGCGGCGATGGCTTGCGCCAGCGCTGCGCCCGCCTCCGCGGGGCTCGCAAGCTCGAGGCCGCCCGCGAACGGGCTCTCGGGGCCGTCGTAGCCGCACGCCTCGCAGACGGCGTTGGTGTAGTAGAGCTCCGCGCCGACGACGTGCTGCGCGGCCTCGCGCGCGGACCAGGCGTCCTCGCCGTCGCCGCTTTCCGGCTTGCGCTCCCAGGTGTCGGCCGAGGCCGCGCTCAGGGCCGCGGCCAGCTCGTTGCGGGCGGTGGCGAGTTCGGCGCGGACTTCGTCGGGTGTGGGCATGAGGCGATCTCCTTGTACTCCAGCAGCGCCCCTGCGGCGCCGGCCGGGCAATCGTAGAAGGGGTCGCCCGCCTGCGCGAGTCGCGCCGCCTACTACGTTCGACGCGACCGCAAGTGGCGCTATCATCACGCCCGTCACATACGACGCGCCGACGTTGCCCGACGCCTCCGCAGGAGCCTCCTTGCGTACGACCCTCGGACTCCCGTTCGCCCGCGCCTTCCTCGTGCTGCTGGCCGCCTGCGAAGACGCCGAGGCACCGCCCGCCGAGCCGGAGCGGGTGCTGACCATCCTCTACTGGCAGGCGCCATCCATCCTAGCGCGTACCTCTCCGGCGGATACAAGGACCTCGACGCCGCTGCCGTCACCCTCGAACCGCTCGCGGGCTACAGCCCGGAGGGCGAGCTCGTCGCGAGACTCGCCGTCGAGGTCCCGACCGTCGCAAATGGTGGTGTGGCCGCGGATCTGACCTCGATCACGTGGACGCTGCGCGAGGGCCTCCAGTGGTCCGATGGCAGTGACGTGACGGCCGACGACGTCGTCTTCACGTGGCGCTACTGCGTCGACGAGGCGACCGGCTGCACCGTCGGCGACGCGTTCTCCGGCATCGCCTCCGTCGAGGCCGTCGACGCGCACACGGTCCGCATCACCTTCGACGCGCCGACGCCGTATCCGTACAACGCGTTCGTGGGTGCGGGAACGCCGATCATCAGCGGCGCGCAGTTCGCGGACTGCGGCGGCGCGGCAGCCACGACGTGCGATGCGCAGAACATGGCGCCGCTCGGTACCGGCCCGTACCGCATCGTCGGCTTCACCCACAACGAGGGCGCGTCGTACGAGCGCAACCCGTACCGGGGCGAGACGCCGTACTTCGACCGCGTCGAGATCGTCGGGGGCGGTACGGCCGAAGCGGCTGCGGCCGCCGTGTTGGAGGTAGGCGCGGCGGATTACGCCTGGAACCTGCAGGTCCCACCGGAGACCCTCGCGGCGATGGAGGCAGCGGGCCTCGGCACCGTCGTGGCGGCGTTCGCGGGTGACACCGAGCGCATCGTCATCAACCACACGAATCCCGACCCAGTGCTCGGTGACGACCGCTCGGAGTACCTCGGCGGCGCGAACCCGCACCCGTTCCTGACGTTCGCGCCGATCACGCAGGCGATGTCGATGGCCATCGACCGCGGGCGCATCGCCAGCGAGCTCTACGGGTTCGCGGCCTCGCCGGCGTGCAACCTGGTACCAGGCCCACAGCGCTACGCCTCGACGGCGAACGACGCGTGCCTCGCCCAGGACATCGAGGGCGCCAACCGGCTCCTCGACGAGCGCGGCGTCGTCGACGCCGACGGTGACGGTGTGCGCGAGTACGATGGCGTCCCGCTGCGTATCACCTATCAGACCTCGACGAACGCGATCCGCCAGGACACACAGGCGCTCGTGCGCGACTGGTGGGCGGAGATCGGCATCGAGGCGGAACTCATGCACCACGACGCGAGCCTGTTCTTCGGCGGCGACCTCGTCACCGACGCGGAGTCGACCTACCGGCGGTTCTTCGCGGACGTGCAGATGTACACCACCGGGCCGGGTATCGACCCGCAGGAGTACCTGTCCGGCCTGCGCTGCGGCCACATCGCAACGCGCGACAACAACTGGGCCGACGGCAACATCCCGCGCTGGTGCGACCCGGCGTACGACCGGGTCTTCGAGGCGCTCACGCAGACCACGGACGAAGGCCAGCGAGCGACACTCATCCGCCAGCTCAACGACCTGCTCGTGCAGGGTTACGCCGAGATCCCGCTGGTCCTTCGAGGATTCGTGTCGGCCCACCTCGACACGCTGCAAGGCGTGCGCATCAACGCGTGGGACAGCGAGCTGTGGAACATCGCGGAGTGGCGCCGGTAGCCGCCACGGGATGGCGTGCCGCGCTCAGGCAGCGCTCGGCGCGCCGTCCTCCGTTGCCTCGCTCGCTTCACCCGGCGCGGGCGGGAGCCGCAGCAGGAACGCCGAGGCGATGCCGGCCGTCGTGAGCACGGCCAGCAGCATCACCGCGGCGTAGTAGTTGCCGCGCCAGTCGTAGAACAGCCCGAGCAGCATGGGCGAGACGACCGAGAACGGGATCACGAGGAAATTGAGCGTCCCCTGGATCGTGCCGTACTGGCGCAGGCCGAAGACGCGTGTGATCAGGATCGGCCTCGCCGGAATGCCGCCACCGAATGAGATGCCCAACAGCAGCGTGAACGGGATCATCTGCCAGTAGGTCTGGACGTGCGCTACATAAAACAGCGCGACTGCCTGGATCGCGAGCAGTCCCGCAGGCACGAGCCGCAGATCGAGGCCGCGTCGCCCCATCCAGTCCATGACGAAGCCGGTGCCGATGCGGCCGACCACGCTCAGGATGGTGAAGTACGCCAGCGTGCTCGCCGCCGCGGCGCGACTGAAGCCCAGGCTTTCGAAGTACGGGATCTGGTGCAGCATGAACCCCGAGACGCCCATCGAGAGCAGCCCGAAGACGAGCCCGAGCAGCCACAGGTTGCGGTCCCGCAATGCCTCGCCCGCGCTCGACTGCGGTCCGGACTGGGCTACCCGCTGCGCCTCGACGGCCGCGGGGTCGGACGGGTCGTCGCCGTCGGGGAGCTGGCCGATGTCGGACGGGCGGGTGCGCACGATCAGCGAGAGCGGGAGGCCGAGCAGCAGCATCCCGACCCCGGTCATGAACGCCGTGTCGCGCCAGCCGTAGGTCGACTCCATCCACACGACGACGCCGACGAACGGCCCGCTCAGGATGGCGCCGGAGTAGCCGATGCCGAGTGCCCGCCCTCGATTGCGCACGAACCAGTTCACGATCGCCGAGTTGAAGCCGACGCCGAGCGTCGCGCTCATGCCGAGCGAGATGATCCCGAACGACGCGAAGAGCATCCACAGCGACTGTATCCAGCTCAGCGACGCCAGCCCGAACGACGTGATAAGCACGCCCGAGATCACGACCGGCCGCGCCCCGTAGCGGTCGACGAACATCCCGACGAGTGGCCCCATCGCGCCGCCCACGGGCTGCCGGAACGAAGCCGCGAGCGAGCCGATCCCGCGGCTCCATCCGAACGTATCGAGAATGGGCACGAAGAGCGCGCCGAAGCCGTACACGAACGCGGCGCTCATGTACCAGTGGATGCCCATCAGCGAGCCGAGCATGGCGTAGCCGTAGAAGAAGCGCGGACGCCCTCGCGCAGGCGAGGCCGCGGCCGCCGCGGGCGTGATGCCCGCGAGGGCCGCCACGCCCGGCGCGACGTCCTGCATGCCGTCGTGCGAGAGGACGGCTATCTCGATGGGGTCGCGGACACCCGCTACCACTGGACGGCCTTCCAACGGCCCGCCGGCCGGCTTCCCGCGCGCAGGTGCACGCGCGGGGACGGGTGCGAGGCTGCATCGTAGCCGATGCGCGCCCGGGCGAACCGCGCGCGTGGCGTCGCCGTCATTCGCACGGCCGGGGCTGCGTCTGGCATAGTGCGCACGACGCCAGCGAGACGGGTTCGGCGTCGGCAGCATCGAAGGAGACCAACCATGGAGTGGGCCGACTCTCAGGAGCAGGCAGACTTCCGCAGTGGCGTGCGGACATTCATCCAGCAGAACCTGCCGCAGTTCTACCGGGCCAGGGGCGACGATCCTCGCCCGGCCGGCCTCGAAGGTGACTGGCAGGAAGACATCGTCCACGGCGACGACGACGCCAAGCAGGCCGCCAAGGAATGGGCCGACGCGCTGCTCGAGCGTGGCTGGTCCGCCCCGCACTGGCCCAGGGAGTACGGCGGCGGCGGCCTGAGCACGATGGAGCAGTTCATCTTCAATCAGGAGATGGCCGAGCTTGAGGCGCCGAAGATCGGTGGCTCCGGTCTCAGCCTGCTCGGACCGACCGTGCTTGTACACGGCACCGATGCGCAGAAGGAGCAGCTGCTGGCGCCGACACTCGCCGGCGACATCCTGTGGGCGCAGGGCTTCTCCGAGCCGGGCGCCGGTTCCGACCTCGCATCGCTACAGACGCGCGCGGTGCGCGACGGTGACGACTACGTCATCAACGGCCAGAAGATGTGGACGTCGACGGCGCACAAGTCGAACTGGATCTTCGGCATGTTCCGCACCGACCCCTCGGCGCCGAAGCACCGCGGCATCTCGTTCCTCGTGATGGACATGGCGACGCCGGGCATCAACGTGCGCCCGATCATCTCGATGGGCTGGGAGCACGCCACCAACGAGACGTTCTACGAGGACGTGCACGTCCCCGCCGAGAACCTCATCGGCGAGGAGAACCGCGGCTGGTACGTCGGCGTCACGCTGCTCGACTACGAGCGCTCGTTCGTGGACGGCGCGATCGCGATCCGCAAGCAGCTCGACCGCCTGCGCGAGAACGTGCAGAGCGAGCACGGCATGTCGCAGATCGAGCACGGCGGCCTGCAGCGGCAGCGTCTGGACATCGCGCAGCACTACATCGACACGGAAGTGATGTTCAACTTCTCGTTCCGCGTCATCTCGCTGCAGTCACGGGGCCTCATCCCGAACTACGAGGCGTCGACGACGAAGATGTTCAACACCGAGCTGATGCAGCGCGTCTCGCGGACCGGCATCAAGACGTACGGGCTCTACTCGAACGTCTGGGACCCGGACAGCCCGCACGCAGCGCAGTACGGGGAGTTCACGCAGACGAACGTGCACTCGGTGGTGATGACGATCGCGGGCGGCTCGTCCGAGATCCAGCGCAACATCATCGCGACGCGCGGACTGCAGCTGCCGCGCGGCTAGCGGCCAATCGGTAGCGACCACAAGGCCGGGCCTGCCGCATATGCGGTGGGCCCGGTCTCTTGCGTGCCTGGAGAGTGCACGCGGCCCATCAGACTTCCGGGCGCAGTTCCGGGTGCTTGAGACCCGTGCCAGTGTTGAACAGCACGATCCGCTCGTCGGGCTGGATCGTCCCTGCCACGAGCAGCATCTCGAGCCCCACGAGCGTCGATGCGCCCTCGGGGCAGGCGTCGATGCCCTCGGTGCGGCCGAAGCGGCGCATCGCGGGCACGATCGACTCGTCGGGGACGGCGATGGCCGCGCCACCGCTCTCGCGCAGGGTGCGCAGGATCAGGTCGTCGGCGAACGGGGCGGGCACGCGGATGCCGGGCGCGACCGTCGCCGCGTCCTGCCACGGCTCGGCGCGATCGTCGCCGTTGCTCCAGGCGCGCACGATCGGTGCGCAGCCGTCGGACTGCACGACGCACATGCGAGGCCGCTCGCTGCCGATCAACCCCATCGCTTCCAGCTCCTCGAACGCCTTCCACATCCCGATCAGCCCGGTCCCCCCGCCGGTCGGATAGAGCACCACGTCCGGTAACTCGCCATCGAGTTGCTCCCAGAGCTCGTACCCCATCGTCTTCTTGCCCTCGGCGCGGTACGGCTCCTTGAGCGTCGACATCTCGAACCAGCCGTGCTCGCGGCAGCGCTCGGCGATGAGCCGTCCGGCGTCGGTGATCAGCCCGTCGACGAGCTGAAGATCGGCGCCGAGGTTCAGCACCTCCTGGATGATCGCCGCCGGGGTGTCGGCAGGCATCGCGACGTGGGCGGTGATGCCGCTGTGCGCGGCGTAGGCGGCTGCGGCTGAGCCGGCGTTTCCGGCGGTCGGCATGCCGATGTCGGTCACGCCGAGGCGCCCCGCCATGGCCATCGCGGCGGCAGTGCCGCGCGCCTTGAACGATCCGGTCGGGTTACCGCCCTCGTCCTTCACCAGCAGATCGCTGCAACCGAGCTCCGCCCCGAGCCGCGGTGCGGCAAGCAGCGGGGTCATGCCCTCGCCGAGGGACACCGAGCCTGCAAGCTCGCTCGCGGGCATCACCTCGGCGTAGCGCCACATCGAGGCCTCGCGTCCGCGCAGTGCCTCGCGTGTCAGGGTCTCCCTCGCGGCGTCGAGATCGTAACGCGCGAACAGCACGCGGCCGCACTCACGGCAGATCGTCTGCAACTCGTCGCACTCGTGGCGCGCGCCGCAGATCGAGCACTCCAAGTGCGTCAGCGCGGATGCGGGCAGCTGCGCCAACGGCTAGCCCTCGCGCATCTCCTCGACCACCTCGCGCATGCGCTCAGCGTCGTGGAATCGGGGCGCGCGCTTCTCCGCGAACGCGCGGATCGCCTCGCGGTGCTCGGGCGTCTCGAGCGCTGCATTGAATGTCGAGGTGGACCGCTGCTCCGTCGCTTCCAGGCTGGGCGCGAACAGCTCCCGGAACGCCAGCTCCTTGATCGTGCGCAACGTCGACGTGGGGTTCGCGGCGATTTCCTGCGCGAGCGCGACCGCCTCGGGCATGAGCTGGTCGGGCTCGACCAGCCGGTGCACCAGACCGAACTCGAAGGCCTCCTGCGCGCTGTAGATCCGCCCCGTGAGCATCATCTGCTTAGCGTTGTGGAGGCCGATCAGCCGAGGCAGCGCCCACGCCGAACCGAGCTCGGGCGTCAGGCCAATCGCCGCGAAGCGCATCGAGAAGCGCGCCTGGGTTGAAGCGACGATCGAGTCGTACCAGAGGAGTGAGGTGATGCCGACGCCCAGCGCGACCCCGTTGACCGCGGCGATCAGCGGCTTGCACCTGAGCGCGAGGAACTCGGGCTCCCATGGGCTCACGTTCGTCGTCGGCGGCCGCGTGGTGTCGAAGTCGCCGCCCATGCGCGCGCTCAGGTCGGCGCCGGAGCTGTACGCGCGACCGTTGCCGGTCGTCACGATCGCGCCGATGCCGGGGTCGGCGTTGAACTCCTCGAGCGCGTGGTAGACCTCGGAGCCCAGCTCGGCGCCCATCGCGTTCATCCGATCCGGCCGGTTGAAGCGCACGATCCCGACGCGCCCTTCCCGCTCTACCTCGATGAATTCCCAATCGGACATGTCGGGCTCCTTTCTCGCCTGCCGCGATCCTGCGCATGATGCCATGCCGGCTGGGGAGGGCGCGTGCCCATACAGCGCCTTCGGGTGTGCAGGCTGCTCGGAACTGCTGCCCGAACCGACATAACGGGAGCGTACGACCGGTCGCGGCTCACGAGGGGTCGCCGGGCGAAGCAGGAGTGACGGCGAAGGATGAGCACGCAGGGTGCGAGCGTTGCTACAGTTCGTGCAGGAGGCGCAGACATGATGGTCCACGACCTCTCGGGCAGCCTGAAACCGCTGCGACAGTGGTTCAACGCGCACAGCGATTCTGCTCGCCTCGTGGCGATCAACTCGGCGACCTGAGAGCGCTGCGTCAGTGGTGCCCGGGAGGCACTCGAACCGCTCCTCAACGAACCCGGGCTGGACTTCCGCATGGCGCGGGTCTTCATCGACATGCTGCCGGCCGACAACCTCGAAGCCGCGCGCGAAGAGGCCGCGCGAGTCGCGGATTCCCGGATGGCGGCGTTCCACGATCCCGAGCAGCGGCTCGGCCGCGCGATGGCGCGCCGGTTGGGCTGGAAGCACCAGACCGCCTGGGACATCTTCCTCGTCTACGGCCCGGCGGAGCCGTGGACCGCAACAGCACTGCCGGCCCCGCACGCGTGGTTCCACCAGCTCAACGACGGCGAGACGCCGGAACGGGCCGCCGAGGACGACCGCGACACCGACGAGTCGACAGAAGCGCGGGCGGAGCAGTCCGAGGCGCACCCCGCGCGGTTCCGCACGGGCGAGGACTTGCGAAGCTCGCTCATGGAGGCGATCCGCGCGGCCGCAAGGACCACGGCGTCAGGACAGGACTAACTAGCAGGCTGCTGAAAAAGTCTTCCCGGGCGGTCTCGGCCCTGAATCGGCTGATTGCGGCTCACGCGAAACCCTTTGTTTTAAAGGGGTTCTTGTAGCTCCGCAGCGCTCCAAGCGCTCCGTTTCCGCGCCTTCAGGGGTTTTTCAGCACCTTGCTAGCGGGGAACGCCGAGGGGGTCATGTCGCGTCGCGTGGTGGGGGCCTCGTCTGTGCACGGGTGTCGCTGCTCCAGAGCACGGCGTCAGATATCGCGGCCACGCGCGGAGAGCAGTGGAGACCTGCCGGCGTCAGGTAAGCCACTGCGAGATCCCGCCTGGCGTACTTCGTCTCGAGGCTGTGCGTCGCCATTATTCCGTCCGCGCCGAGTTGACGTGATCGGAGCGGCGCTCGACCTCCCGAGGGTGGCGGAAGGGCGCGATGCTGCTGGTGCTCAACTACGTCCTGCGGCCCTCGGGCGGGATCGCCAGTGACCGACGCGACCTCGGACTCGAGAGGCGAAGTCTTGCGCGGCTGAACGGGTCATGTTGGACTTGTGGAGCACGCTACACGAGGATCAACCCCATGCCACGAAGAGAGAATCAAGGTCTCATCCAGACCGTCTTGGGTCCCGTGCCACCATCGAAGCTTGGTCCCGCCACGACTCATGAGCACCTCCATGCCGACCTCTCGTTCTTGTTTCGCCCTGCCCAGTTCTCGGCGTCCCGGGAACTGGAGGACGCCCCCATAGCGCTGAATAACCTGGGATGGATACGGCGCAACTACTACAGCAACCAATCCAATCTGCACTTGATGGACCCGGACACCGCCATCCGGGAAGTCAGGATGTACAGAGACGTCGGAGGCGGCGCGATCGTAGATGCGACGACAGCGGGCATCGGGCGCGACCCCGCCGTGCTGGCCCGCGTCTCCCGCGAATCGGGAGTGCACATCATCATGGGCGCCGGCTTCTACGTGGACGCGGTCCATCCCGTGGGTATGGATCAGCGGAGTGCGGAGGATCTTGCGCTCGAGATTGCCGCCGACCTGACGGAAGGCGTCGACGGCACCGGCATCAAGGCGGGCATCATCGGGGAGGTCGGCTGCAGCTGGCCGCTCACGACGAACGAGCGCAAGTCGCTTGCGGCGGCGGCCATTGCGCAGCGGGAGACAGGCGCGGCGATATTGATTCATCCGGGACGAAATCAGGATGCGCCCGCCCAGATACTGGAACTGCTGGCGAACAGCGGCGCGGACATTTCCCGGGTAATCATGGGACATCTGGACCGCACGGTGTTCGAGTTCGACGCGCTTCGGAGCATCGCCGAGTCGGGCTGCTACCTCGAATGGGATCTGTTCGGCAATGAGGGATCTTACTATCCCCAGGCCGCACTCGACATGCCCAGCGACGCCCAGCGGCTGGACGTCATCAAGCGCATCGCCGACGCGGGCTACTCCGACAGGGTCGTCATGGGGCAGGACATCTTCACGAAGCACCGGCTGGTGACGTACGGCGGGCACGGCTACGGCCACATCCTCGAGAACATCGTTCCCACGATGCGGCGCAAGGGCTTTTCGGGAGATGAGATTCGGGCGATTACGGAGGACAACCCGGCCAACATCCTCGCTCTCGCATGACCGTCCCTGGAGTACTACGCCCACGTCGTGGACCGCGGTCAGTCTCACGCGGGTTCGCCTGCGCACACTCGTCGGACCGCACTTCGTGCCGGAAGCCGGTTGCAGCGACCGCCCGGCGGGGGCGCCCGCCGCGCCCTTCGCGAAGGGGCGGTCATGCGCTCAACGCCGACGTGGCGTGAGCCCACTGCCGGGGCGACGTGAGCGTGCCGCCAGCTACAACGCCACCGCCCACTCGAACGTTCGCAGTACAGTACGCGCGGGCCCACCGGCAGGTCGCGGTCCGGAGGCCGGGCACGACCTGTTCAGAGGCGCTCAAGGCCCCGTCACACAGGAGGTTCCAGGCATGAAGTTCGCGGCGTTTACGACCGTGGCGGCATCCGATACGGCTCGCCGAAGACGTTGCGATCCTGGACAACCTGACCCGCGGACGCGTGGAGGTCGGCTTCGGCAGGGGAGTCTGGCCGTACGAGGGTCCACAGTTCCATCCCAACGCGGACCCTCGCCTGGATAAGGAGAACAGGGAGCTCTTCCAGGAGACGGTGGAGATAGCGAGGGGGATCTGGGCCAACGAGTACTTCTCATACCAGGGAACCAACTACAGCTTCCGTGCCGACGGCACCGTCTTCTCCCATCCGCTGTATCCGCCGAACCCTGAATGGCAGGACGGGGAGCGGGTCACGAAGCTTCGGGTGACACCGAGGCCCTACCAGAAACCCCACCCGCCGCTGTGGATGACCGTCTCCACGGACCGATCCGTGACGACTGCGGCCGAGCTCGGACTGAAGGCGTGCTACTGGCAGCCCCCTGCGCTCAGGATCAGGGAGCGGATGGAACTCTACGCCCAGGTCAGGACAAAGCGGGAGGGGCGACCCTTCGCCCTGGGAGAAGACCAGGCGGTCATGCGATCCATGTATGTCGCCTCCTCGATGGAAGAGGCACGGCGGGATGCGGAAGCACGCATCATGTCCGCATTCATCTTCAACGATCCGTTTCGCGGCAGGCAGGTGTTCACCAACCCCGGCGAGGTTCTGGGCGACGACGTGAAGCTCGACTGGGACTTCCTGGAGCCGCGTAGCCTGCTTGTCGGTTCCCCTGATGACGTGGCGGAGAAGATCCAGGAGCTACGGGAGATATGCCACCTGGACTACCTGCTTGTCGAGTTCTCACACATGGGGATTCCGCTGAGCAAATCGCTGAGGAACCTGGAGACCTTTGCCACCGAGGTGATGCCGCGATTCGCCGGCGACAGCTAGCGGGGCGCTGAACACAGGCCGTCAGGTGACGCCGCGGCGATGGCTGGCGATCCGTTGGGCGAGGTCGGCGAAGGCGTCGTCGATCTCGTAGCGGTAGCCGTCCCAGTAGCCGTCGCGGCTGGGGTCGAAGTGCCGAGGCGGCGTGGCGCTGGCGAGCGCAAGTTGTCTCATGCACCGCTCGATGTGGGCTCGCCGGGAGACGGCTTCGCCGGGCGGGACGGGCGGGAGCACGGCGACGCTCATGGACTGGTTGGCGCGCAGGGTGGGGGTGAAGGGGTGCTCCCAGACACGGTGCCCGCCCGTGACGACGATCGGGAGGAGCGGGCGGCCGAGGCGGCCCGCCAGGCGAAACGCTCCAGGCTGGAACGCGATCTCGATGCCGAGGATCGAGCCCTGCGGGAACAAGAGGACGCTGTCGCCGGCCTCGATGGCAGCGCGGGCGCCGCGATGGAGCGTGCGGGCGGCACTGAGCGGGCGCTCGGGGCGGATGAAGAGGTGTCGCCCGCGCGCGAGCTGGCCGCCGAGGAACGGGAACGTGGCGAGCTCGTCGCGGGCGACGGCGGTGAGCGAGAGGGGAAGATGGAGGAGGGCGAGGCCGTCGGCGAAGCCCTCGTGGAGGGAGACGACGACGTATCGCTCGTCCGGGTCGATGTGTTCGAGGCCGCTGATGTGCAGGCGCAGCCCGATGAAGCGGGCGGCGAGCCGAGCCCACCAGCGCTCGGCGCCCCGTACGGCCGCCCGGCCACGGATGCCCGCGGGGCCCCGGTCCGGCAGTGCCGCGGCGAGGCGAAGGACGAGCCTCGCGGGACCGAGCAGGATGAGGATGGCTGCCCAGGCCCGAAGCCACTCGCGGGTGGAGCCGACCGCGAGCTGCCCGCCGAGGAGGGTGCGTCGAGCCTCGGTGGCAGCGGGGGCGTCGTCAGGCGTCATCGGCGCCGGCGACCGTGGTAGGCGCGGCGCGCTCGAGGGCGTGGCGGAGCCGGTCCTCGTCAGGGACGACCCCCTGGGTGGTGATCCTGCCGTTGATCGTCACGACCGGCGGGTGCCAGCCGCCACGGCGCAGGGCGTCGAAGAGGTGGTTGAACCACGGCTTGATACGAACCTCGACATAGGGGAGGTCGGAGGCGACACGCTGGACGAGGCGGACGGTCAGGTCGCACTCCTCGCAGATGGCGTGCGGGACGTTGAAGAAGAGCTGCCGGCCGGTCATGGGGTACACGGTCACGACGGTCGCTGTCCGGGCGGCTCCCGATGAGTCGGTCATGCGTCGAGGGTACGGGATCGATCGGCAGTCCGGCACGTTCCTTGCGGTCGAGTCATCCGCGCTGATTCGTGTCTCATATGGGGTCGGAGGAGGCCGGGGGCTGCTTGACCTCGCCGGGGGGCCAGCCCGAAGGGCTCACGTATGATCGGCGCTCGGGTCCGGGCCGCGGGGGAGGGGCGCGCCAGATGACGCAGCAGACCACGGCGCGGGATGACGCGGGCTGGAGGGCGCGCGGAGAGCCGAGCGAGGGGCTGACGCGGGAGGCCGTCGAGTTCGCCACCGGCCTCACCTTCGATCAGATCACGCCCGAGGCGCTGCGGATCGCGCGCCGCTGCATCCTCGACGGGCTCGGCGTCGCCCTCGCCGGCTCGGAGCAGCCCGCAATCGAGGTGCTGTCCCGCTACGTGCAGCAGGTCGGGGGCGCACCGCAGGCGCGCGTCATTGGCGACGCATCGGTGCGCCTCCCCGCCCACCTCGCGGCGCTGTGGAACGGGACGGCAGGCCACGCGATGGACTGGGACGACACGCAGCTTTCCGAGGGGGAGGGGCGGCTCTACGGGCTGCTCACACACCCCACGATGCCGCCGCTTGCCGCCTGCCTCGCCGTGGCAGAACTGCTAGGCGGCGTCGGCGGCCGCCGCTTCCTCACCGCCTTCGTCGCCGGATTCGAGGTGGAGTGCAAGCTCAACGAGGCGGTGACGCCGGATCACTACATCGGTGGCTTCCATTCGAGCGGCACGTTCGGGACGCTCGGCGCGGCGACCGCGGCCGCGAAGCTGCTCGGGCTCGATGCGACCACGACGGCGCGGACCATCGGGATCGCCGCCTCGATGGCATCGGGGATCCGCGTGAACTTCGGGACGATGACCAAGCCGCTGCACGTCGGCCGCGCCGCCGAGAACGGCGTGACGGCGGCGCTCCTCGCGAGCGAGGGCTTCACCGCGCACGAGGAGGCGATCGACGGCCGGTGGGGCTACCTCGCCGTCGCCGGCCGAGGCGCCGAGCCGGAGCTCGTGCGCGGCCGCTTCGGCGCGCCCCTCTCCATCGAGAGCCCCGGCGTCTCCATCAAGCCTTACCCCTGCGGCGTGCTCACACACCCGTCGATGGACGCGCTCCTGGCGCTGATGCAGGACGAGGGGCTCTCCTCCGGCGACATCGACCGCATCACCCTCTACGCCGGCAACAACATCCTCGGTCCGATCCGCTACCGGGTCGCGACGACCGAGCTCGAGGGGAAGTTCTCGATGGCGTTCCTGCTCTCGGCGATCGCCATCGCCGGGCGCGCGGGGAAGCACGAGTTCACCGACGACTTCGTGAACAGGCCCGACGTCCAGGAGATGCAGCGCCGCGTCGAGACGGCCCACGACGCCGGGATCGAGGCCCGCGGCGTCGACAAGATTCGCTCACGGCTCGTGCTCGAGACCCGGGACGGCCGTCGCTTCGAGCGCGAGGCCAGGGAGGCCTACCGCGGCGGCCCCGACAACCCCCTGACCGATCGGCAGGTCGAGGAGAAGTTCGAGGATTGCGCCAGCGGCCTCCTCGACGACGCGCGCGTCAGCGAGGTGGAGCGCCGCGTCTGGGCGCTCGAGGAGCAGCCCGACGTGACGGAGCTGCTCCCGCTCCTCTCCTGGCGCCATCGCTGAGCGCCGGTCGGCGTCGCGGCCCGGCGAAGCGGACTCCCGTCGGCGCCGCCGGGCGCCGACGGGCGCCGACGGCGTTGCGGTCGCTACGGAAGTCGGAGGTTGCGCCTGCAAGTACGCGATCCCGGAGATGGAGCGGGCGGGCCGCGGCGCCGGCGCACACGTGAAGATCGTGGTGTGCAGGAGTCGGTCGGCGGCCCTGGCCGACACCTGATCCGAAGATAGCCACAGGATTGCCACGACTGATGACCCTGCTGAGGACAACTCGCCGAAGGCCGATCGGAAAACCGTTGCGAACATTGGCGCCGAAGGTGGGACTCGAACCCACACGGGGCATTAACCCCAACGATGTCTGAGTTGCCTGGCGCAGTGGCCGCCGCCGCTTCGAGGAGCAGGACTGGGACCCGCACGGGCGTGAACTCCGACGGTGCTCGGGGCTCGGGCTCGGCCGGAGCGACCGAACAGCCGACGAGCGATCGCCTATCCTACGCACCCGTGGGTACCGATCAGTTGCTCGTCGTCCTCGTGCTCGCCGTCACGTTCGTCTTCTTTGTGTGGGGGCGGTGGCGATACGACGCGGTGGCGCTCCTCGCGCTGTTGACGCTCGTGCTGGGCGGCGTCATTCCCGGTGAACAGGCGTTTGCCGACTTTGGCCACCCGGCGGTCGTGACCGTCGCAGCCGTGCTCGTTGCCAGCCGGGGCCTGGAGAACTCGGGAGCCGTCGATCTCCTGGCCCGCTGGCTCACGAGCGCGGGAACCTCGCCCACTCGCCAGATAGCCGCGACCTCCGGGCTGGCCGCGGGGCTGTCGGCGTTCATCAATAACGTCGGGGCGCTGGCCGTCCTGATGCCCACGGCGATCCGGATGTCCCGCCAGGGCGGGGCTGGCCCGTCGGCCGTCCTCATGCCGCTCGCCTTCGCTTCGCTCCTCGGAGGCCTGGTCACGCTCGTGGGAACTCCGCCCAACATCGTGATCGCCACCTTCCGCGCGGAAGCTTCCGGCGAGGCGTTCGCGATGTTCGATTTCGCACCGGTCGGACTCGGCGTCGCGGTCGCGGGCCTGGCGTTCATCGCCCTGGTCGGATGGCGGCTCATCCCACGCCGGGAGGCAGGGGCGAGCGGACGCCTGTTCGAGATCAGTGACTACCTCTTCGAGCTCCGTATCCCGGAGGGATCCCCCACGGATGGCCGCAGCATTTTCGAGATCGGCAGAGGGTCCCAGGCGGACTTCGTCGTGGTCGCGATCGTGCGGAGCGACTACAGGATCGCGCTTCCCTCGAGCTTCGAGCTCCTGCGCGCGGGCGACGTGCTCGTCGTCGAAGCCAGCGGCGATGCGCTTGAGGCGCTCGTCGCCGACGCGGGCCTGGAGACCCCGAGCGGGAGAGCGAACGTCGTGGACGAACTCGCTGGCGGCGACGTCGTCCTGGCCGAGGCCGTGGTCATGCCCGACTCCCCGCTGCGAGCCAGGACGGTGGTGCAGGCTGATCTGCGCCGGCGCCACCACGTGAACGTGCTGGCAGTCTCGCGCCGCGGCCGGCAGTCCCGCATGCGCATGCGGGAGACACTGCTCGAGGTCGGCGACGTGTTGCTCCTGCAGGCGAATCGCGGCGAACTCCCGGCCGTGCTCGATGCGCTGAAGTGCTTACCGCTTGCGGAACGCGGTCTCAGCATCGGCAGGCAAGAGCGCCGTGCGCTGCTCGCCGTGTCGATCCTCGGCGGCGCCCTGGTGACGGCGGCCGCGCTCCGGCTGCTGCCGATCCAGGTGGCGATGGCCGGCGCCGCGGCAGTGATGGGACTCGTTGGGCTCGTCTCGCCGAAAGAGGTGTACGAGGCGATCGACTGGAGGGTGATCGTGCTGCTCGGCGCGATGATCCCCGTGGGCGGCGCGCTCGAGGACACCGGCCTGGCGGCGCAGGTTGCAGAGGCGCTCGTCGCCGTGAGCGCCGACCTGCCGCTCTGGATGAGCGTCGCGGCAGTGCTGATGATCTCGATGTTCCTGTCGGACCTGGTCAACAACACCGCGGCAGCCGTGCTCATGGCGCCGATCGCGCTCGGTGTCGCGGGCGGGCTCAGCGCCTCACCCGACCCCTTCCTCATGGCCGTCGCCGTCGGCGCCTCGGCCGCGTTCCTGACGCCGATCGGTCATCAGTCGAACCTGCTGGTGATGGGCCCGGGCGGCTACCGCTTCGGCGACTACTGGCGGCTGGGGCTGCCCCTCGAGGCCGTGATCACAGTCGTCGCCGTACCGTTGATCCTGCTCGTCTGGCCGCCGTGAGCGTGATGGCGCTGGCGCCGGCGTGAGCCGCCTCAGAGCGCGCGATCTCCCTGACTGCCTCCCGAGTGAGCCGGTGATCAGGGCACCGAGGGGTCGTAGTCGGCGCCGATGTGGCCCAGCTCCTCGAAGCGGCGGTACTGCTCCTCGGTGAAGCCGAGGAGTTCGCGGTAGACGTACTCGTTGTCCTCGCCGAGCCGCGCCGCGTGCCGCACCGGGCGCACCGGCGTGCGGCTGGCCCGCCATGGCCGGGTCGGGTGCAGCTGGCGGCCGGTCGATGGCGAGTCGATCCACTGGAAGAAGTCGCGCGCGAAGCTGCTCGTCGTGCAACAGGTCGTGCTCGTTCATCAGCACGCCGGCGGGAATGCCGGCACGTTGCAGGCGGCCCATCAGCCACGTCGGTTCGACGTCGGCCGTCCACGCGGCGATCTCGCGATCGAGCTCGCGGCGGTTCGCGTAGCGCTGCTCCATCGAGGCGAAGCGCACGTCCCCGGCGAGTTCGGGGCGCAGCATCACGTCACACAGCGCCCGCCACTCCTGGTCGTTGCGGCACGCGATCGCGATCCAGCGGTCGCCGCCGGCGCACGGGTAGGCGCCGTGCGGCGCGAGCCACCAGTGGTCGTTGCCCATGTGCTCCCACTCGCGGCCGTTGAGCACGTAGTCCATGACGAACTCGCCGAGGAACGGCACCATGTTCTCCGCTGTCGCGAGCTCCACCATCAGGCCGCGCTCCGTCCGCTCGCGGTGGCGAAGGCCGAGCAGGAACCCGAGCGCGCCGCCGATCCCGGAGGCAGCGTCGGCCGGTACGCCGGTCGGCGCGTACTCGAGGCTGAGGTCGGGGTAGGCGCGGATCGGCGGGTGCCCCGCAATCGACTCCATGTGGTTGCCGAGCGTCCGGTAGGAGCGATACGGGCCGTTCACGCCGAACGCCGGCATGCGCACCAGCACGAGCCGGGGGTTGATGCGCGACAGCCGCTCCCACGTGATGCCGAGCTTCTCGATGTTCGGTGGCAGGTTGTTCTCGATCAGGCCGTCGGCCATGGCGACCAGCCGCTCGAACTGCTCCTGGCCCTCGGGGCGCGTGAGGTCGAGCGTCATCGAGCGCTTGCCGCGCCCGTGCCCGTTGAACAGTGCGTTGCGGTTCCACGCCTCGTCCCCCGGATCGCCGTCCGGATACAACGATGCGAGCGCCGGATTGCCGGCCACCACCTCGCGCGTCATGTGGGCGATGAAGCCGCGCGTGTTCGGCGCGAAGTGCTGCCGGGACTCGATGCGGATCACCTCCGCGCCCCAGTCGGCGAGCAGCATCGTGGCGTAGGGCCCCGCCCACACCACGGTGAAGTCGAGGATGCGCATGCCCTCGAGCGGGAGCCGATCGCCGAGGCGGTCCTCGCCCCGGCGGCCGGCAGGCCGGCGCTCGGGCAGGGCGCCGAGGATCTCGTCGGTGTGTTCGCCGAGCAGCGGTGCGCGGCGCCGCGGCGGCATCGGGCCGTCCTCGCTATGCAGCGTGAAGTGGTATCCGGGGTAGCGGACCGCGCCCGTCTCCGGGTGGTCGATCTCCTGGAAGAAGCCGCGCTCGACGAAGCTCGGGTCGTCGAGGACCTCGGCGACGGTCGAGATCGGCGCGCCGAGCACGCCGTACTCCTGGCACGCCTCGCGAACCTCGCGCTTCGTGCGGGCGAGCGTCCATGGGAGCAGGTACGCGGCGAACGCGTCGACGCGCTCCGGGTCGAACGCCATGCCCGGTGCGCTCCACTCCGGCTGCTCCAGCAGGTGCTCGACGCCGAGCATGCGGAAGAGCCGGGGGATTTGCGCCGGCAATCCGCCGGACAGCGTCACGAAGCCATCGGCGCACGGATACGTGCCCATGCCAACGCCCCGGGCGAGCGAACCGCGCTGCGCGAGGCTGCCGGAGTACTGGTAGCCCTGCAACCGCGTGAGGCGTGTGTCGATCGAGTCCGTGAGCGCCTCGAACGCGCTCACGTCGAGGTGCTCGCCTGTGCCGCGCGCCTCCGCCGCGTGCAGGCCGACGGCGGTCGCCAGCGCCGCCATGTAGCCGACCTGGTAACTCGCCATGCGGCCTGCGACCCGGATCGGTTCGTGGTCGATGTGACCGGTGGTGAGCATCGGCCCGCCCATCGCGTAGACGGTGAGGTCGGTCGCCTGCCAGTCGCGGTAGGGGCCGTCCTGCCCGAAGTGCGTGATCGAGGTCAGCACGACCCGGGGGTTCACCGCCGCGAGCCGCTCGTAGCCCAGCCCGAGCGCGTCAAGCGTGCCGGGCGCGAAACTCTCCACCACCGCGTCCGCGCCGGCGACGAGGTCGAGCAGCCGTTCACGGTCCGCCGGGAGCTCGAGATCGAGGACCACGCTGCGCTTGTTGGTGTTGAGGAACAGGAACGTCCCGCTGCGCTCCGGTCCGGGCGTGTCGGCGGCGAACGGAGGCAGCGCCCGCGCCGGATCGCCCGCCGGCGGCTCGATCTTGATGACCTCCGCACCGTAGTCGGCGAGCAGCCGTGTGCAGAACGGCCCCATCGCCTCCTGCGTGAGGTCGACGATGCGGAGCCCGTCGAGCGGCAGCGTCAGCGTCACGCGTCGCCCCTCGCCATTGCCGTCCGCAGCCGCGCCGCGAGCGCGGGGCCGTGCATCACCGAGGGTCTCCGGGGATTGCCCGCTCGCTGATGTAGAGGGTGGCGCCCATCGAGTCGTCGGGGCTGATCAGGAACGTCTCGGGCGAGACCTCCTCGACGCCGACGCCCTGCGCAAGGACGTGTTGCCGCGCGGCGGCGAGGTCCCTCGTGCGGAATGTGACGGCGTGGATGATCTCGCCCCGGCTGTCGAGGTCGCGTGCCAGCAGGCTGTCGGACCCGGTGGGGGTCGCCACCTCGATCAGCGTGTTCTGGCCGACGCTGAGGTAGCGGCTGCGCGCGCCTTTCGCGGCGTCCTCCTCCTCGTGTACGACGTGGGCGCCGAGCAGCCGCTCGTAGAGACCGGCGCCCTCGTCGAGGTCGCGCACGCTGACGGTGATGTGCCACGCCGAGGGGAGGATGCCCATCGGGTGCTCGTCGCGCCAGAACTCGACGGACCAGCCCCCGATGCGCGCGGTCGGATCCGCCTGGTCGCCCGTCGCCGCCATCAGCTCCCACTGGCGCTTCGTGTCGCGCGGGTGCGTGAACGCCGCCGCGGCGAGCTGCGAGATGTCGGTCGCGGCGCCTCCCCCGTCGGTGAAGAGCCTCACGCCGGCGTCCTGCAACCGCCCGAAGAGCTCGGGCATGCCGTCGCTGACGAACCACGCGATCGAGTGCAGGTGGTTGCCGAAGCGCCGGTGGAACCGGCCGACCGGCATGTCCGCCGCGCCCGCGACCCGGTGCGCCGGGGCCATCGTCTCCATGCAGAAGTCGCTGATGTAGCAGAGCGAGGCGTCGCGCTTCTCGGTCGCGCTGTAGTTGCCCAGCATCGAGCGCCTGGGCGCGAAGATCCTGTCGTACCAGTCGTCGAGCGGCTGGAGCTCGTCGTAGATGTGGATGACGTGGAACATGTCGCCGATCGTGACCACTGCGTCCCCCTGCGTACCCGCGGACGGTGTCCGCCCTTCGCGACAGCCGCGAACTCACATCGATGTGCGGCGACGCAGCGAGCCGTCGCCGCCGGCCTGCCGAATCACGCTGTCCTCAGCGCACGCGGAACGTACGGTCCGCGCCCGCCCCGAAGGTGGCCGTGACCTCCTCGGGACGTACCGCCGCGTTGCCGATGTCGGTGAGCGGCATGCCTTGCTGGATCGCGGCGCCGAGCGGCAGCGAGAGGCTCTCCCAGAGCGCGTAGATGCTGCCCTGCACGGCGGCCGGTGGCTTCGCGGCGATGCGCTCGGCGAGTCCGTAGGCGGCCGGCAGCAACTGCTCGCGGGTCACGACGTCGGTCACGAACCCGAGTTCGAGCGCGCGCCGTGCGCTGATCCGCTCGTCGTTGCCGAGCAGCACCATGCGCATCACCTCGCCGTAGGGGAGCCACTGCCGCGCGAGGATTGGTTCGAAGACCGCGGTCAGACCGTACGTCGTGTGGGGGTCGAAGAAGGTGGCGTCCTCGGAGGCGACGATGATGTCGGACTCGCCGAGCATGTAGAACGCGCCGCCGCAGGCGATGCCGTGGACCGCGCTGATGACCGGCTTGTAGACGCGGTTGCTCTTCGGCCCGAGGAACGCGCCGGCATCCTCGCGGTTCCACAGGTTCGTCGCCAACTGCTGGGAGAGGCGCTCGCCGTCCTCGGCGCGGCGGTCGACGCCGGAGCAGAAGCCGCGATCGCCTGCGCCGGTCAGCACCACGACGCGGATCGCGTCGCTGTCGCGCACGATCGTCCAGGCGTCGCGCATCTCGCGCTCCATGGCGCCGTTGAAGGCGTTGATGCGCTCCGGGCGGTTGAGCGTGATCGTCGCGCGCGGCCCCTCGACCTCGAAGCGAATCGTCTCGAACTCGGGCATCGCCCACCCCCTCGACGGCGCGGCCATCATAGGTAATGGCGCGCCGCGGTGGGCGAGGTGACTGGGCCCGGCGCGCGCTGCTCGTGGTCGCGGGCTTCGCGGCCGAGATCTAGCTCGTGATCGGTGTCGCTGCTCCAGGACGACATGACCGTGCGCGTCCCGCTGCTCCTGAGCGTGGCTCTTGCCTGGCGCGCGAAGGGGGAGCGCAGTACGCGCTTCCCCCGACAGTCCGCCGTGACGTCACTGGCTGGACCTCGCTGCCGGAAGTCAGTTGCTCCTGACGATCAGCGGGGTGACCGGGGCGAGCCCGCCGGGGAACAGCTCGCGGAAGGGGTCGTCGACGAGGTCCGGCGCACCGAGGATGAGCGAGACAAACTCGCCGCCGTCGAGCGTGTAGAGGGCTGTGGCGCCCCGGCTCCGCGCGCAGGCCCGGAGGTTCTCGACGCTCCCGCCCTCGTAGACGACGAGGCTGAAGCCCTCGACGATGTCGCCACTCATGCAGTCCTGCCCAGGCTCCACGATGTCGCCGGCGCCCGGGTTCGGGTCCGCTGAGGGCGGCCCGTCGCTCCTGACGGTCAGCGGTGTGACCGGGGGCACGCCGTCCGCGAACAGCTCGACGAAGGGCTGGTACACGAACTCGGGCGCTTCGAGGATGTAGGAGACGTGGACGCCGCCGTGCAGCGCGTAGAGGGCCACGATGTGCCGGTCCCGCGCGCAAGCCTCCAGATCCTCGATGCTGCCCCTGCGTAGACGAGGAGGCTGAAGCCGACGGCGACATCGCCGCGGAAGCAGCCGAATCCGGGCTCGCTCGTGGCTGCCCGCTCCGGATCGCCGAGCCCCACGCGGTAGACGCGTTCGCGGCTGCCGTCCGCCGAGGTCACGGTGACGGTGATCTCGGAGACTCCGTCCAGCGCCACCTGGTGGCCGTCGGCCTCCTCGTTGGCGTCGGGCGGGTGGGTGGGAGCGCCCGCGTCGTCCTGCGCGGGCTCGGCCTCGACCGTGGTTTCCGTCACGCCCTCGGCGACGACGCCCTCGTACTCCGTCCGACCCGGCAGGAACTCGCCGATGTCGATGCCGCTGAGGGTGAGCGAGGTGAGACGGGCGTCGATGGCGTCGGGCATGTTGTAGGTGTAGACCTTGTCGTCGCTCTTGTCGGCGACGTACATGACGTCGCCGTCCGACCAGAGGCCGCGCGGGCTGCTGTTGCTGGCCCTGCTCAGATCCCCGAACTCCCCGTCGCTGTTGCGCACGAGCTCGCCGTCCTCGAGGCGGTAGGCGAAGAGGCGCTTGGGGTCGTGGTTGGAGACCCAGACCGTGACGCGGTCCGACCAGAGGCCGCGCGGGTCGTCGTTGGCGGAGTCGAGGGCGTGCCGGGCGACCAGCTCGCCGGTCGCGAGGTCGTAGCCGAAGGGGGCGTCGTCGTGGTCGCCGAGGACCCACATGGTCGAGCCGTCGGACCAGATGCCGCGTGGGTCGTTGTTGTCGGGGTGCAGTGCGAGGTCGGAGTCGGGCAGGCGTTCGCCGCTCGCGAGGTCGTGTGCGAAGAGCTTGTCCTTGCCGCTGTCGGAGATCCAGATGGTGCTGGGGTCGGACCAGAGGCCGCGAGGCGCGAGGTTGGCGTTGTCGAGTTCGAACTCGCGCTGCTCGAGGCGTTCGCCCGTCGCGAGGTCGTAGGCGTAGACGGCGTCGCCGGCGCCGTCGGCGTTGTCGACCACCCAGCGTCTCGCCGTCCGACCAGAGGCCGGTCGCCATGGTGTTGCCCGCCGGCGAGATCATCGATGTCGCGCGTCACGTTCCACTCGAAGTCGACATCGCTCGGGCTGGGCCCGGAGGGGCCGCCACCACCACCGCCGATGATGATCGGTGGTCCTACCGGCCCGGCCGTGACGGTGATGGTCACCTCGACTGTCGCCTCGCCTCCGTTCCCGTCATCGGCGGTGACGGTGAGCATGAGCATGGCGGTGGCGTCGGTGGTCGCGTTGAGGATCGCGCTGTTCGAGACGGTGATCTGACCGTCGGCGTCGATCTCGAAGAGGGACGCATCAGCACCCGAGAGGCTGTACGTGACCGTGTCGCCCTCGTCGGCGTCTGTCGCCTCGACACGTTCGCCGACGGGTGCGTCGGCCTCGGCGTCCTCAGACACGGATCGCGCGGGCGCCGACTCGGTGACACGGGCGCGTCGTTCACCCGGTTGACCGTGACCGTGACCAGGGGGGCGCTGGTAAGGACCCCGTCCGAGGCTGTGTAGCGGAACGTGTACGTCCCGTGGTCGTTCTGAGCCGGTGTGTAGGTCACCATTTGCGTGCTCGGATCCAGCGCGACGCGCCCGGGGTCCGGGCTGCTCGTCAGCGTCACTTCCAGGGTGTCGCCGTCGTCGGGGTCTTCGTCGTTCGCGAGGACGGCGAAGGTGGTCGCCCGTGTCCTCGTCGGTCGCCGGTGGGATGTCTGGGACCGCCACCGGCCGCTCGTTCACGTCCTCGACGGCGATGTTGAACGTGGCGCTGGCGGTGGCGTTGAAGTCGTCCTGCACCGTCACCGTGACGCCGTACGTCTCCTGCCCCTCATGGTTGAGCACGGTGCCGGTCGCGACGGTGATCTGCCGAGTGTGCTCGTCGATCTCGAACGGCGGATCGCTGGTGAAGCCCGTGACCGCGAGGGAGTAGCTGAGCGGCTGTTCTGCGCGTCGGTCGCGGGCAGCGCGGTCCCGACGTCGGTGCCGGCGGCGGCGTTCTCGCGGACTGAGAGGCCGGTCACGCCGCCCGCGAACAGCGGGCTCGGGAACGTCGGCGCGGTGCTCGTGGTGCTGTCCGGCGCCGTCTTCAACTCCGAGGTCGCCAGCAGGGTCTTCGCGCTGTGCCCATCGTTGTAGAAGGCGGTCACGCGCAGGTAGTGGTCGCGGTCGGCGCCCACCGGACGGTACGTCGCCGCCGTCGCCCCGCTGATGGTCGTCCAGCCGCTGTTGTGGTTGGTGGAGCGCTCCCACACCCACGTCGCCGACTGCACGACATCGCCCGTCCCCTCCTGGAAGGCAGCCGTGTAGTCGATGCCGATGAGCGGCCGGCGCGGCATGAGCACGAGCTTCTCCAGCTCATCCACGTCGGTGACGGTGACCGTGACGGCGCGGTCGACGTTGTTGGTCCCGTCAGATGCGCGCACGGTCACGCTGTGCCGGGTCTGGGCTTCGTAGTTCGGGAGGCTCCGGAACGAGAGTGCGCCCGTGCCGCTGATCGTGAAGCTGCTGGCGCCGGCCCCTTCCAGTGACCACGTGATCTCGACGCCGTCGAGGTCGCTGGCCCTGTAGGTCGTGACCGCGGTCGTGTTCTCTGCCACGTTGGGTGTCAGATTCCCCGTGACGGTTGGCACTTCGTCGATGTCAGTGACCCTGACGATCACGGGCAGGCTGCCCGTCAGCTCGCGAGTCAGCGGGTCGGTGTCGTCCGCCTCCGTGGCCTGCACGGTGACGTGGTACTCGTTGTCTTTGTTGGAGTCGATCGCATTGTCGTAGTCCGGAGGCGCCCCGGAAGCTGAGCTCGCCAGGCGTGCCGGGGCCATTGCTGATCGCGAAGTCGGCGGCGTCGGTCCCCGTCAGCGACCACCTGACCGCGTCGCCCTCGGGGTCCGTGGCGTTGAAGGCGCCGATCAAGGTCCCGCTGTGCTCGACGACGCTGAACGCGCCTGTGTTCGTCCGCCGCGTGACCACTGGCGGCTCGTTGACATCGCTCACAGTCACGGTTACGTCGAGGCTGCCCGTGAAGCCGCCGTCGGAGGCGTTGACCGTGACCTCGTACTCCGGCTGCTCCTCGTCGTTCGGGGAGTTCATGAAGGTCAGCAGGCCGGTGTTGTTGAGCTCGAATTTGCCCGCATCGGCCCCGGAAAGATCCGACCACGTGACCCCCTCGCGCTCGGGGTCGCTCGCGGAGTAGCGGCCGACGACCCTCGTCCTGGGGCTGTTCTCCGGGAAGTCCATGACGCTCGTCGGCCCCAGTGACCTCCACGCTCACCGCGTACTCGCCCGTCATGGTCCCGTCGCTCGCCTTCGCGGCCAGCAGGTAGATGTTGTTCCGATCGCTGTCCCCGGGAATGTCGAAGTCGGGCGGAGCCATGAACCGAAGCACGCCCGTGCTCTCGCCGATCGTGAAGTCGCTGGCATTGTCACCCTCGAGCGACCACGTGAACGTCGTCACCCCTTCGGGGTCGGTCGCCGTGTAGGTGTCGAGCGTGCCTGAGAAGTTCTCCTGCTTCGCGATCCTGGGGCGCACTCCGCTTCGTCGCGGCGCCCGACTCGGGCCCTGCAACCTCGTCACCACCGGCGTAGGTGAACGGCGTCCCCAGCGCGTTCTCCGGGCGTGTTCGCCGCGGAGGTGGTGACGGAGAGGCCGACGGAGAGCAGGAATCCGTCCGCCGCACAGATGCCACCGTCCGCGCACGGCTTGTTCGCGACCAGGCGGAACGTGATGTGGCCGCTGCCCTCCGGAGTCAGCGTGAAGATGTAGGCATTCGCCACTTCCCCGGCGACGATGCGTGGGCTGACGCTTGTCGATGGTCGCTCCGCTGACCTCAACCGAGCGCGTGTCGGCGGCGAAGTCAACCACGGGCCGGTTGAAGGCGACCACCACCTGCGGCGCGCCGGGATTGAACACAGACGTGTGGCTGCTAGCCGCCAGCGGGTCTGCTCCAGCTGATCAGCCAGTTCCCGTTGGGAACCGACGCGACAGAGCCGCTCGAGGTAGAGAACGCATTCTCCTGGCCCCGCAGCGTGTGTTGACGCAGCCAAGTGGCCTCGCCCTGCTCAAGGTCAAGGGAATACTCCACGACCCGGGTGAACTGATTATTTCTTCGCCAGGTTCTGCCGTCCTCCAGGTTTATCGCGCAATGGCTGCCATTGTCATAGAGCAGGAGGTTGCCGTTGCCGAGGATCCTCGCCGAATGCTGCCCACAGAATTCGCCCAGAGATCATCGATGATGGTGAGCGGCGCAGGGCCGGTCGTCGGGCTGATGTCCGTACCGCTCGCCGCCCACTCTGCATCGGTCAGGTTGGTCCGGCCCATTCGCCAGATCACATCGCCGGTCTCGCCGTCGATCAGCAATACCTTCGCGCATCCACGCATCGACAGCAGGTAGTCGCCATCGACTGCCTTGATCGAGTTGAACCAGGAACAGTCGGTGTATCAGGATCGCCGGCGAAGTGATGCTGGGTGCAGCCTTCCACCGCCATGTGGTCTCAGGAATTCCACAGGAGTTCGTGTTCCTTGGAGTTCAGGACGTCCGCCTGACCCTCTTGATGCGTCACCCGGTAGACGAGCTGGTCCTGCAACTCTTCAGTGGCGCCGTAGGGGTTGGGGCGTTGATGGTCAGGGCGCTCAAGTCGCGCTCGACAGCCTGCCCGTTCACGACGAGAGTGAAGATCGAGTCGCCCTCGGGGTGTTCGAAGTCATGTGACCCGACCCCTTGAAACGGGACCACCGTTGATGAGAGTCCTTTGGCCCATGAAAGTGGGCAGAGGAGGACATCACGGTGAAACGACGCAGGCACACGCCCGAGCAGATCGTGCGCAAGCTGCGCGAGGTGGAGCGGCTGCTCGGTGAGGGGCAGACGATCGCCGAGGCGGCGAAGCAGGTCGAGATCTCGGAGCAGACCTACCACCGCTGGCGCAACCAGTACGGCGCGATGAAGGCCGACGACGCCAAACGGCTGCGCGAGCTGGAACGCGAGAACGCCCGGCTGAAGCGGATCGTCGCCGACAAGGAACTCGAGATCGACGCGCTCAAGGAGATCGCCCGGGGAAACTGGTAAGCCCGTCGCGCCGGCGCGAGGCAGTCTGCATGTTGCAGGACCGCCTCGAGTTGTCGGAACGGCGGGCATGCCGGGTCACCGGCCAGCACCGCTCCACACAGCGCCGCCTCCCGACGCGCGGCCGCGGCGACGACGCGCTGCGCGCGGAACTCCACGCCTTCTCGCGTGGCCACCCCCGCTGGGGCTACCGCCGGGCCTGGGCGACCTTACGCGAGGAGGGATGGGGCGTGAATCGCAAGCGGGTGCAACGGCTCTGGCGTGAGGAAGGGCTGCGCGTCCCGGTGAAACGACGCAAGCGTCAGCGCCTGGGGGACTCGGCGGTGCCCGCCGCCAGGCTGCGCGCTGAGCGGCCGAACCACGTCTGGGCGCTGGAATTCCAGTTCGACCAGACCGCGGACGGGCGGGTCCTGAAGCTGCTCAACATCGTCGACGAGCACACACGGGAGGCGCTGGCGATCGTGGCCGCCAGGAGCATCAACGCCGACGCCACGGCCTCAACGCTCGACGGGATCGTCGCCCGGCGCGGGACGGCGCCTGGGTACATCCGTTGCGACAATGGGCCCGAGCTCACGGCCAACGCGCTGCGCGACTGGTGCCGGTTCAGCGGCACGGGCAGCAGCTACATCGAGCCCGGTGCGCCGTGGGAGAACCCATACGTGGAGTCGTTCAACGGCCGGCTGCGCGACGAGTTCCTGGCGGTCGAGCAGTTCGACAGCCTGCTTGAGGCGCAGGTGCTGCTCGAGGACTGGCGGATCGAGTACAACACGAAGCGCCCGCATAGCAGCCTGGGCTGGCTCGCTCCGGCTGCCTACGCCGAGCGCTGGGAGACTCAGCTACACGCTGGACTCTCATAAGCGGTGGACTCGCGAAGGGGGTCCGGTCACATGCCCATCACCCGTCGTCACCTTGACCGCAGGTTGCAGATGCTCGTCCAGCAACTGCGCGTGAAGACCGGTGGTAGTGTCCCGGGCGACGTACCCGTACGGATACGTACCGTTCCCAAGATAATTGAAATTGGCTGCCGTGGCTGCTCGGAAGCCGCTGGCGAAGCCAGGGGACGCCGTTGTTGTCCATCATCCACAAGTACGCCCAACTGGCGTTCCTGCCTGGGCCATACGTCCCCATCAACAATCCGTCCCAGGCTCGCGGCTGTCTCTCCACTCGGACCTGGGGGAAGTCGTCGTCGAGACAGTGCACCGTGTATGTCCGATGTTGGCCACTACCATCGCTGAGGCTGATCACGATGTCGCTCTCAGCGTGCAGGCCGCTTCGCCTGACCGTGGCATCGCGGCTCGCGCTCTGGATGCTGTCGACGGCGAGTCGCACAGCGGCGTCCTTCGCCGACAGGCTCAGCTGCAGAACGTGGTCCACACTCTCGCAGCCAACCGCATAGTGGAGCACGCCGGGGTCGAACGACGGATACAGTGACCGGCTCGAGGGCGTCGTAACTGCGAGCGACTCCAACTCGGGCCCCGGCGCAGCGTCATCGTCGCTGGCGGTCACGGTGACCGCAGAGCCGATCGTGGCCCCCGCGTAGGTGGCCTCGACGCTGATCGTCTCATCGCCCTCGTCGCGGCTGTCGTTGACGGCGGTGATGACGCCCGTGACTGAGCTCTGCCCGCTCGGCAGCTTGAGCAAGAAGGGGTTCGTGAACGTCCGGCCCCCAGCGTCGGTGAAGGTGAAGTCCCTGCCCGCCGTGGCGCTGCCCGATAAGGAGAGCACGATCTGCTGCGGGTCGGGGGGGTGATGCCGTTGGTGATCGCGGCTACACCCCCGTCGGCCTCTGCGATTGCGGTGCTATCGGCCGTCAGGCTCAGTGTCGGCTGCGGCTGGATCACCAGGGGCGCGGGAACCTCGGAAAGCACCGCGCCGTCCGCGGTGCAGATGCCGTCAGGGTCGCAGGGCGTGTTCGCGACCAGGCTGAAGGTGATGTCGCCACTGCCCGTTGGAGTCAGCGTGAAGATGTAGGCGTTGGCCGCTTCGCCGACCACGACGTGGGAGCTGACGCTCGCGCCGCTGACCGTGACCGACGGCGTGGCGGCGGCGAAGTCGACCACGGGCCGGTTGAAAGCGACCGCGACCTGCGGCGAGTCGCTCGTGCCGGTGTGGAAGACCGAAGTGAAAGCGCTCGGGGGCAGCGTCGCCCCGAGCGGCTGCGGCTGCGGCGCCAGTGCTTCGGCGGGCGTGCGGGAAACGGCCTGACGGTCTCGCTCGTCCATGCTCGCGTCGGTGATCCGGAGCTCGAACTTCCTCTTCGCCCGTCGCAGGATCGACCTGGGTGACCGCTGTTGCCGATCTGGTGACGTTCGGCGCCACCCACCCCCAGTGGATCAGCCAGTCTCCATTGGGCAACCCAGAGACCCCGCCCGAGGAATATCCGAGGTAGCTCTTCGCCCCGTCCTGAGAGTGCTCCCTCATAAAGACGGCTTCGTTGTGTACGAAGTCCAGCGCGTACTCCACGGCCCGGCTGTACTCATTACCCTCCCGGCCAATCCTAACGAACGTCCATGGACTGAACACGCACTCAACACCGTTGTCATACAGCAGGAGGTTGCCGTTTGGCAGAATCTGGGCCGCGTGCTGTCCGCAGAAGTCGCCCACGGGATCGTTGACGACGGACAGCGACGCTGGGCCGATGTCGCGAGCGACTCATTTCTCCTCGCTCAGGTTGCTCCGGCCGACCCGCCATAACACGTCACCGCTTTCCGCATCGATACCCAGCACCTTCGAACACCCACGCAGCGAGGTGACGATCTGGCCATCGATCAATTGGACGGAGTTGATGTGCGCATAATCTCCCGCAAAGATGGTTGGCCCATTAGGTGGGTCCTGGTTCAGTCGTGATGATCTGGATCGCCGAATCATCGACTAGCACAGCAGAGCCGCTGGGGTAGTCGGTGAAGCTCAGGACAGACAGGTCGCGCATTGCCGGCTCGGGTCGCTCAAATCCTGTGCGGCCAACCCACTGATCCTGCTACAGGCGGCAGGCACGGTGGCGCTGGACGCGCTGCCGCTGACCCCGCTTTCTGAGGTAGGCCCCAGGTCGGGGTTCGCCTGGAACGCACCTCTGGAACCTCCACGACTCGGCCCGCAGGAACGCTTGCGCGGAAGGAATCGGACAGGAGGACATGCGCGTGGTCAATGACATAAGATATATCGGTCACAGGCCAATGCAGCCTTGGCCAGCGAGACGAGCGAGTTCCCGCGAACAAGGGAGATCATCGAGCCCGGGAGAGCTGCACCGCGGCGCCCGCGCCCCGCACGGGTGCCTACTTGGCTGTCGGCTCGTATCGCGGGCTGGTGTCAGCTGGCGGACTGCGTTGGGGGTGCGGCGGGGTGCTGGGCTGCGGGCTACAGGTGCTCGCGTTGGATGCGTCGGGGATTGGGCTTGCTCGATGATCCACCGGCGGAACGCCTTGGACTTCTGGTTTGCGCCGCGGGCCTGCGGTGGTGATGAGGCAGCAGCGCTCGGGGGCGTCGGCCTGCTGCTCGAGCACGGGAACCAGCACCCCCTGCGCGAGCTCGTCCGCAATCAGCGCCGGGCGCCCGATGGCGGCCCCGAGCCCCTGCTCGGCAGCGTCGACCGGATTCGGACGCACAATGCCGGCGAACCTACCCCCGGTGCCAGGCCACGCGCGATCGCAACAATCGGGGGAACCACTGTGTCGGCCGCGCCCGCGAGGCGGACACCCTCAGGCGTTCGCACGCTCTTGTTCTGCTAGGACGCCGTGAGCAGCGCTCTACTCAACCGCGGCTACCAGCCCAATGTCGATGGCATGACGAACGGGCGCAGCGACGCTCAGGGCTGGCGACGACCACGGAGGCCCGGCAGACGTGGCTCGGTGCCGCCCACAACCACCACCGGTGATTCTGGGAGCACGGGGAGCTGTGTCGTCGGGTTCGGACCGCGGCCTTCGTTGAGCGGCGGCCGCCTGACCGCACGCTCCTTCTGGGCGCCAGCGCGGTCGTGGTGGACGTGTCGGCCGCGTTCAGGGGCCGGACGGCGACGCACTGACGTACACGGCGTCGTCATCCTCGACCTCCGTCGCCACGGTGAGCGTGTCGATCTCGATGGTCACGATCACGCCGGGCGCCGCGGGCCGGTCGATCATCACGGTCTCGGCGACAGACGCGAGCGGGTCCAACTCGAGCGCAACGCAGCGATTCACCGTGACCGTGGGTAAGGACTACGACAGTGACGGGGATGGGCTGATCGAGATTCGGACGCCGGCGCAACTGGATGCGGTACGTCACAACTTGCGGGGACGGGCCGTTCCGGACGATCGGGTCCTCCACGACGGTGGAGGCAGAGGCAACGCAGCGCCGGGCGACGGTCGTGATCAGACCTTCGGATGCCGACCAGGACCCGGAGAACGGCCACCAGGTGCCCTTGGCGGCGGGCTCCGAGATCACCGTCACCGTGACCTCGGCCGACGGGAATCGCACGCGTGTCTACCGTGTGCGGTCCAGCGCACGAAGCGCCTGGCGACCCCGCCTCCGACTGCTTCCGCGGCGATGTGCTCGAGGGCTTCAGTCTTGGCATCTACAAAGGGGGCGGCCTTGAGGACTTCGTGGTCTGCGCCGTGAACAGGTACGTCGTAGCCGTCTATGTGCTGGATAACGGCGTCTACGCGCCCTACATCGTCGGCGCGCCCGACTTCGTGAACGCGGACTTCCGCGAGCTGTACGCGGACGGTATCCCGCCCGTGACGCCGCTAATCGCCGGGAGCAACGGGCCTCCAAGTGCGGATCCCTTCACCGGCGCTGTCACCGACAAGGAGCGCGTGATCCTGCGGGGGTCGAGTTGCCCGCACGGCGAGATCACGATCGGCTTCAGCTTCGTCGTCTACGGGGGCGGCAGCATCGAGTCACTTGAGGACTGCGCTCGGCGTCTCGGCCCTCTATGCCCTCGCCGAGGGGGAGTGGGTGTCCTACATCCTCGGAGCGCCGGACTTCGTGAATCGCGAATTCATCGAGCTGTTTGCCGACGGTCTGCCCCCCATGGCGCCGTTAGTCGCCAGGAGTGACGGGCCGCCTGTAGTCGACGCAGGCGGGGACGCTGGCGCCGAGAACTCGGTCGCCCAATGGGTTGCGCGGGCATCGGTGACTCCGCGGCGCAGAGACCGTGTGCACTGAGCGCACGGACTGACGTGACCGCAGCTATCATCGAGTTCCGCGCAACGGATCCCGACGACTGGAAGCCGCGAGGCGCGGGATGAACCGGGCGCAGCAACGGGGCGCCGCGCTGCGGCAAGACCTCGGCTTGAGCGGCCGTATCGACGCCGAGGCGGTCGCTGTCAGCCTCGGGCGGTTCCTTGGAAAGAACTTCGAAGGGGTCATCCTCGTATCGCACTGGTCCGTGGAGCACGTGCTGGCCGGGGCTGCCAAGTACGGCACCGTGACAACGCGCCGCATCTATGGCGACTGGACCGCCAAGGAGATGTCTGGCTGGAAGGGGTCGCTGCCGTGGTCGCGATCGCCCTCGCCGCCGAGGCCGCGGGCTCGACTGACGGCGCCGCCATCCGCGACCAGCTTGTGCGCATCTCAGGGCCTCCGGGCAGCGTGTTCATAGCCGATGCCGCAGGCGTCCAGGCTGCTCTCAACGCTGTCCGGAGCGGCCAGCACATCAACTACGAGGGCGCAGCAACCCCGCTCGACTGGAACGCCGCAGGAGACGTGACTTCCGGCTTCATGGAGATCTACGGCTATCGCGATGGTGCGGTCGTGACCATCGAAATACGGTCCTTCCGGCTCCCGTAGTCCGGCTGATCGGAGCGGCCCCCCGGCCGGGCCGCAGACAAAGCCGCCGAGTGCGCGTCAAGGCGCGGCATCAGTGGACGTGAAGGCGATGCTCGACATCGAGTGGGGTCTGCACCCGCGCGCCGCAGCGAAAGCTCAGCAGACGTTCACGGATCGCTGGTCCCGGCAATTCCTTGTATGTCTCGTGACAGTGGCGCTCTCGTTCCTCGTGGGCGCCTGAGCGTTCATCGCTGGGATCGATGACAGGCGCGAGCGCCCGCTCATCTGGCTGGTTGTGGACTCACGGCCGCGGCCGAGACCGCCGCCGGTGGGGCGATGGAGCCGCTGCCGCACCGCCAGCGGGCAATAGCGTATGCGCCCGGCGGCGCCCGGCGGGGCCGATGCCGGGTTCATCAGTGGCGTCGCCGGCATCGCCGACGATCTCATCGAGGAGGAGGTCGCCCCCTGGGCGGGTGCTCTGGCGGGTTGTCGATACGGCTGATGGGAGGAAGGCCTCCGATGGCGGCGTGACAGTGGCGGTGATCGTAGCGGTGTGGCCGGGCCGAGCGCGGCCGTGCGGCGAGCCTCGCCGCGGTGGAGAACGATCCGGCGTGACTCCAAGCGCGATCGAGGCCGAATTCCCAACACTCCTCGACTTTCCCGCCCCACGGCTGAGGACGTCCCCACGCGAGACGGTCGCGGCCGAGAAGTTCGAGACGATGGTCCGCCTGGCCATCACGAACACACGGATGAAGGACTTCCACGACCTCTGGGCGGTTGGAGGTAAGCCAAGCGCTGCGACAGGGAGCCGGTAGCGGTGCGCCGTCGCTGCCGGTCTTGGTGCGCCGTCGCTGCCGGTCTTTTGGTGGACCGAGGTGGTGCGATGGTCCGCCTTACGGATGCCTTTGCTCGGCCGGCCCGCCCGCGGGATTGCGCCTCTCGGCGTCATCGCTCGTCGAGGGGATTCGCGTAGCCCTGCCGCGAAGACACCACGGCAGGGGGCTACGCAAATGGATGCACGCTGTCTACTGGTCGTTGTCCGCGGCTCCCATGCGATCAAGCGTGTCGTCGCCATCCGGTCCGTCGGCGCCTTCGCCGTCCGCTGCTCCCGCGAGATCGTGCGGATTGACGCCATCGGTCGGCGCGACGGATCCGAGGAACGCGGGCAGTTCCATGCCGGCGCTCGCGGCGAGCTCGTGGAGCGGGGGAAGAATGGCGCCGAAGCTGCGCAGGAAGTCGGCGGTGGTGCCGTTGGCGCCAGCGCCACGGGATGCGCCGCTATCCCAGACGACGATCTTGTCGATGTCGATCCCGGAGATCGCCTTCGCCTGGTGCTCCACCAGAGCCGGCATTTGTTCGGCCAGCAGCAGCAGAACGGCATCCCCGGGGTTGTTCCCCGCCGCCGCGACGAGGTCCTTGATGCCTTCGGCGCGCTTGGACAGGATCGCCTTCTGGCCGTCGGCCTCGGCTTCCATGAGCTTGAGGTTGCCTGTGGCTTCACCCTCCTGGGTGATGCTGACACGCAGGGCGGCGGCTTCGGCGAGGACGCGAATCCGCTCCTTTTCCACTTCAGCGGGAACGACGGAGTCCGCGTGCTGCGTGGCCCTGTCGCGCGCGGCGCGGGCTTCCTCGGCAGTGGCCTCGGCGGCAAACGACTCTTCCTCGGCAGCTGCGGATGCCACCCGCTCAGCAGCGACCGCGCCCCGCTCGGCGTCCGCCTCCTGCTGGCGGCGCGCACTATCCGAATTGGCGACAACCACTCGCGATTCGTTCTCTCCCTCAGTGGCGGTCGCGTTCTCCTGGGCGACCCGCACGCGGCGCGCGGTATGTGCTTCGGCGGCGCCGATCTCGCCGTCGCGCTCCTGCTCGGCGACCCTGACCTTCGCGTCATTGATGGCACGCGCCGCAGCTTCCTGGCCAAGGGCGTCGATGTAGCCGGATGCGTCGGTCACGTCCTGAATGTTGACGTTGATGAGGCGCAATCCGACCTTGGCCAGCTCGACCTCGAGCGATTCGGTGATGTTGGTGATCAGCTTCTCTCGGTCGGCGTTGATCTCCTCGATGTTCATCGTGGCGATGACCACGCGCATCTGACCGAAGATGATGTCCTGGGCCAGGCTCTCGATATCATCCAATCCGAGTCCCAGCAACCGCTCGGCGGCGTTCTGCATCACGCCGGGCTCGGTGGAGATGCCGACAGTGAACGTGGCCGGCGTGTTGACCCGGATATTCTGCTGGGACAGCGCGCCTTCCAACTTGATCTCGATGGGCAGCGGGGTGAGGTCCAGGAACTCGTGCCCTTGAACGATCGGCCACACCAGCGCGCCCCCGCCGTGGAGGCAGCGTGCCGATTCGCCCTCTTCGCCTACGCGCCCGTAGATGACGAGCACGCGGTCTGACGGGCAACGCTTGTAGCGCGACGCGATGGATAGCACGGCGATCAGCACGATCGCGGCAAGCCCGCTCACTAATACGATAGTTTCCACAGGAGGTTCCTTTCTGTGTCTGTGCGCACAGACTGAGACGACGTTTTGGCTCGTCAACCCGAGAGCGGGCGAACCAGCACGGTGGACGGGTCGATGGTGTCGACGACTTCGACGCGCGCTCCGGGCGCCACTGCGCCACTGCCTGGCTCCGCGAAGGCGGCCACCTCCCGAAGCCGGCCCTGCACCATGACCATGATCTTCCCCGGGCGGGCGCGTTCGTCGGAAACAGTGACGTAGACACTCCCAACGGTTCCAACCGCAGTGGCGTAGTCGAGAGAGCCGTCCGCCTCGAGGCTGGCGAATTTGCGCCACATGATGACCGCACCCGCCATGGCCAGCGCTCCGGCCACGCCGGCAACGGCCACGGAGGCGGGGAGCGGCGCGTTCGTCTCCTCCATGAGCACGCCGACCCAGCCGAACACGAAGAAGAACGCGGTCAGCCCTCGGAACGACACAGCCCCGGAGAGTCCGGCATCGTCACCCAGCTCGAAATCGCCGCCGAACCCGAAGGCGAGCAGCAGGAGCTGCAGGGCCAGCAACGCGGCGGCGACGAGCCCGATCATGTAGAACGCCTGGAGGGGGCCAGTAAGCCCCTCCCACCATTCGGCCATCTCTGCCGTCCTTGTGTGACAGACACCGGGCGGTGTCGTTGCTGGGCATCCAGTGTAGCGACACCGGCAGCATTTCTGCTCAGACGATATGCGCCTGCTCACCGCCTCAGCCAGGGCGCCGGTCTGGAACGTCGTGTGGATAGGCAAGGATCCATGGGTCGACGTGGGCTCCATCGAGGACTTCCCTCCGGGTTCGGTCACGCCCTTCGGCGACGCCGTCGAGCCGTTGGCGTTTCACGTCGTTCGTGTTGACGCCGGCAAGCTCCCAGCGCTGGTCGCCAGGGTTCCCCATCCCGACCCTGAGTGCGTCGTGGCGTACCGCCCGGACTTCTCGCTCCACGGCCGCACGGGCTGGTGTCTCGACACATGCCGGCCGTTCACGTACGACCTGGCGGGCCACGAAACGCACCCGCGCGTTTCCTTGCCGCGCGGTCTCGATCGCCTTGCCGTCGAGGTCCGCGATGGCGAGGTATACGTCGACCGGACCGCGGTTACGCCAGGCGAGCGTCGACCGCCGGAGGGCCACGAGTTCCAGGCGGGCGGCGTACTTCTGCCGTTGCGCTGGTTGCACCGAGACTAGACAGCCGCGACGTGATGGTCGCCTCGTCGGAGGCCGATGCGAAGGCCCCCCGCCTCAGGGACTGGGCGACTGCGACCTCGATCGGCCATAGGCAATGCTGCTTACCCCTGATCCACCGAAGAAGAGCTCATGAGCGGCTGAGGTTGGGTGCTTCGCTGTAGCTGGGACAATGGTTTTGTACGAATCACGTCCGAGCCACAGGGAGCAACCATTCGATGCTAGCAGCGAGCAGCCCCGACCGGATAGACATCGCCTTCGACGACGACCGCCTCGTGGACCACGCGGGCCTGCTGCTCCCCGCCACGCTCGCCGGTCGTCTCGGTCTCCCCGATCTTGCCGAGCGCTATCTCGACCTCGGTGACGCGCCGGGGCGGGCGAACGCCGGCGACAAGCTGCTGACCCTGGTCGCCTCGGCGCTCGCCGGCGGCGACTGCATCGACGACGCCGATGCGATGCGCGCCGGCGGCGCCGGGCGCGTGCTCGGCTGCACCGTGAAGGCGCCGTCCACCCTCGGGACCTTCCTGCGCAGCTTCCGCTGGGGCCACGTCCGCCAGCTCGACCGCCTCAGCCGCGCATTGCTCGCCCGCGCATGGGCGGCCGGAGCGGGACCCGGCGCGGCGCCGCCCACTTCCTGCGTGAGACGGTGGCGCGGGTCCGCGACGCCGGGGCGAGCGGGCAGCTCACGATGCGAGCCGACAGCGGCTTCTACAACCACGGGGTCGTCGCCGCCTGCCGCAAGCAGGACGTCCGCTTCTCGGTCACGATTCGCCAGCAGCCGAACGTACGCACGCTGATCGAGGCGATACCGGAAGCGGACTGGACGCCGATCCCGTACTGGCTGCCGGGCGGCGCCGCTGTCGCCGAGACGACGTACACGCCGTTCCAGCACATGGCGGACGCCAGCGCGGTGCGGCTCATCGTGCGGCGCGTGAAGCCGACGCCCGGCTCACAGCTCGCGCTCTTCGCGACGTACAGCTGATATGGAGTGACCGGCTGTCAAGCAGCACCGGCGGTGGTCGTGGCGATCCGGCTCCGGAACGGGGGGAGATGGACGAACGAGGGCGCTGCTTCGACGACGTGTCACTCTGATATTCGCAGCGAAGATACTCACAGCGAGAAGGACGGAGCCTGACCTAGATATTCGCTGACCCACCGCGAGCGGTGTCCTCAATCCGACGTGTCGGCTCCGCCCTCCTCGCATCCACCAAGTGACCGGGCCGCGGGTGGCGTGACCTCATAGGAACCTGGCTCAGAGTTGCCTCATCGCTGTTCTGTCCGCCCACCACGACCCGGTCACACACCTCCCCGCAGGAAGGTACGGCGAGCATGCCGGAAACGCGGAGCGGTGTCATCGGAGGGGTGGATACCCACTCCCGCACGCACCACGCAGTCGCACTCGACGATCGAGGAGAGAGACTCGGGGATGCCGAGTTCCCAGCGACCGCGCGGGGCTACCGGGAGTTGCACCAGTGGCTGGAGGCGTTCGGCACGATCGCGACGATCGCCGTGGAGGGCGCCTCGTCCTACGGGGCCGGGCTCACACGCTGGTTGCTCGCACAGGGGCTGGATGTGCGCGAGGTCAGCCAGCCGCACCGGCACACGCGCCGGCGCCAGGGTAAGTCAGACCCGATCGACGCCGAGGCCGCCGCGAGGCAGGTGCTGGCGGGTACGGCGCAGGTGCTGCCCAAGGCCACGAACGGTGTCGTCGAGTCGATCCGCACCCTCGCAAATGCTCGTTCAGCCGCGGTCAAGGCCCGCAGTGCGGCGCTGCTGCAGCTGCGCGACCTGATCGCCACGGCGCCGGCGGAACTCCGCGAGGCGCTGCCGCAGCAGACCCTGCCCGCGAAGGCGCGGCAGTGCGCGCGATTCCGTCCGGACAGGGCCCGGCTCGACCAACCACTACAGGCCGCGAAGCTCGCGCTGCGCAGCGTCGCTCACCACGTCGCCGAGCTGGACCGCGAGGTCGCCGATCTCGACCAGGCGCTGCGGTCACTTGTGGAGAGGGTCGCACCCGGCTCCCTCGCACTGCCCGGTGTCGGCATCGTGAACGCCGCGCAGTTACTCGTCACCCCCGGCGAGAACATCGGACGGCTGTCGAGCGAGGCCGCCTTCGCACGGCTCTGCGGCGCCGCGCCCCTCGAGGCGTCCTCCGGGCGCACGCAGCGACATCGCCTGAACCCGGGCGGCGACCGGCAGGCCAACAGCGCGCTGTACCGGATCGTGCTCGTCCGCCTGCGCTATTGCGCCCGCACCAGGGCTTACGTGGCGAAGCGCACTGCGGAGGGTAAGTCCAAACGCGAGATCATCCGCTGCCTGAAGCGCTATGTCGCTCGCCAGCTCTATCGAACGCTCACTGCCGATCTGGCGCGATACGCCACGCAGCTGTCGCCCGGCTCGACTCCCGGCGCCCCCCGCGCCTGTGAGGGCGGGCCCCCCGCGTCTGTGGACGGCGAGCACCCACGGCAGCCAACACGGGCATCCACGGATCCCGGATCAGCGCGGGCGGGGTTGGAAGCGGGGCATCCCTCTGTCCCGAATCGCCTCGCCGCTCACGCCGCGCGGGAGGCTGCCGGATCGCTCCCTTGACTCTCTATAGGAACGTCGGGTTGCCTGGGGCCTTGCCGCATGACCGTGCTTCGCCGGGAGGGTTCGCCGTCTGATGTCGCGGGTTGGCGGCGCCAGGCGCCGTTGCCGCACAGTGCTTCCGCGCATCCTCCTGAGCGTGTCCTCGCTCATCCATCCGCTCCAGCCCCGGAGCGGCGTATCACCGTCTCCGCCTTCGCCGCGGCGCGTTGCATCAGGCCGCCGCGCGCTGCTCCGCGCTGTTGTGCAGCACCGCCCACAGGCAGCCGGCGAGCTCGCGCGCCACGGCGACGTTCGCCACCACCGACGGCTTGCCGCGAGCGATCAGCCGCCGGTGGCGACGGTGGAGCCGGGCTTGCGCCCGGTCGGCCAGCGCCACCGCCCAGCCCGGCTGGCCCTCGCGCCGCTTGCGGAGCGCCACCCCCACCCGTGGTGGGTGGCGGTAGTGCCAGGCGCTCTCTACGAGCAGCCGGCGCACGTGGGCGTTGCCGGTCTTGGTGATCGGTCCCCGCCGCTGACGGGCGCCGCTGCTGTACTCGCTGGGCGTGAGCCCGAGGTACGACATCAACTGCCGCCCGCTGCCGAAGCGGGTGATGTCGCCGAGCTCGGCCAGCACCGTCAGCGCCGTTACCGTGTCGATGCCGCGGAAGCAGCGCAGCAGCCCCACCGCCTCGCGGTAGTCGTCGCCGGCGGCACACGCGGCCAGTTCCTGCTCCAGCGCGCGCAGCCGCTCCTCCACGCCCTCGAGCGCGCGCAGGTAGTCGTCGAAGGTGGCCTGCGCGGCCGGGTGCTCGAAGCGCAGCGTCAGCAGCCAGTTGCGGTGCCGCTTCGTCCAGTTCCGCCCGTCGTAGGCGATGCCGCGCCGCAGCAGCAGCTTCGCCAGGCGGTGGCGCGCGCGGGTGCGGTCGGTCACGGCGTCCTCGCGCGCCCGGCAGAGGTCGCGCACCGCCTCCTGGTCGACGGTGGGGGGATGCACCGCCGTGAGCAGGTCCGCGCGCAGCAGCTCGGCGAGCTTCCGTGCGTCGCGACGGTCGGTCTTGACGCGGTCGCCGGGCCGCCTGGGGATCAGCGCTGGCGCGATCACCTGGCATTCGATGCCTTCGGCCTCGAGCTGGCGCTGCAGCGCGAAGCCGCCCGGACCGGCCTCGTAGCAGGCCACGACCGGCCCCGGCGCCATGCGCTTCAGGCGTTGCGCGAGCCGCTTCACCGAGCGCGACTCGTTCGTCAACTGCCACTCCTCGGGCCGCTCGGCCCCCGGCGCCAGCACCGCCACGTGGATCGCCCGCACGTGTGCATCCATCCCTGCGTATGTGGTAGTCATCTCCATGACCGGCTCCTTTCGCATGCGGCTCTGCATGCCTCGCGTCTGTAACCCGCGAGTTTGCGAACTCGGAGCCGGTCACTCCATACGGTCGAGCCACTCCGCCTGGAGCGCCTGCACCCGCTCCTCGAAACGTGCGGCATCGCCCGCCGCACGCAGGCACGCCGCGGCGGCGAGCTCCACCCAGTGCTCGAAGCCGTCGCGCGCTCCGGCGCTGTCGGGCGGCCCGACGTACGTAGGCCGACGGCCACGTCGCCAGCACCAGCGAGATGGGTGGTGGGACCCGGAGCCCCAGCCCGCGGCGCCGCAGCACCAAATGGATCAGGGCACGGCCCACGCGCCCGTTGCCGTCCACGAACGGGTGGATGGTTTCGGACTGCGCCTGCGCGATCGCTGCCTGGACCAGCGGTGGCCACGCATCGGTGCTGGCGAAGGCGCAGAGGTCGTCGAACAGGTCCTCCACGACCTCCGGGGGTGGCGGCACGAACGCCGCCGCGCACGGGTTGTACCCGGAGCCTCCGATCTAGTTCTGTTGGTCTCGCAGGCGCCCGCCGTGCTCCTCGAGCGGCGTGCCGGGCGAGCAGCAGGCGCTGCATCTCCAGCAGGACGGCCGGTTCAACCGGATCGCCTGGCCCCACCGTCGGGTAGCGCTGGCGACCTCCGCCGGGAATCCGCAGTGCAAGGCCCGAGGGGCGTATTGGCAACGCTTGCCAAACCTGCGAGCGTTGCATCATGAGCACGATGAACATATCGCTCCCCGCGGCCCTTAAGGCCTTCGTGGACCAGCAGGTCAGCGCCCGCGGCTACAGCTCGTCAAGCGAGTACGTCGGTGAGTTAATCCGCAAGGACCGGGATCGCCAGCGCCTACGCGGCCCGTTCCTCGAAGGCGCGGCGTCGCCGCAGGCAGTCACCGCCGATGCGGACTACTTCGGGCGGCTTCGCGATCGTGTCCGCGAAGCCGGTCAGCCGCGGCACGCGACCTGGACCGAGCGCCGACGCAAGTAACCGCCGAATCGGGGCTACGCTGCGGGGGTGACTCCTTCACACTCGCCGATGTCCTCGATGAGCTCGTGGCGTCAAGCTGGTTCTTGACACGGGATCGCCCGACGCGACAATAGGGACAGCAACCAGCGAGGGGGGTGCGCGATGGCTCAGACGCGCCAGAAGTTTTCCAGCCAGGCATCGCCCGAGCTACTGGCCGCGCTGCGAGCGGCTGCCCGGGAAGAAGGGCGTCATTTCCAGGCAGTGCTCGAAGACGCGATGAGTGGGTATCTCGAGAAGAAGGCCCGCCAGACGATCCGCCCGGAGATAATCGAGCACTTCCGGGCGAGTGTCGAGCGACATCGCCTCCTTGGTGAGCTCTTGGCGAAGTGACCCACGACTTCCCGACGATCGAGGAAGTCGTGGCCATGCACGTCGTCCTGATCGACGAATTCGGTGGCAGTGCTGGGATCCGTGATGAAGGCGCCCTCGCGGCGGCAGTGATGCGGCCGCAACTCGGGTACTAGGAGAGCCTGACCGAGGAGGCGGCGGCACTCATGGAGAGCCTTGCCGTGAACCACCCCTTCGTGGACGGGAACAAGCGAGTGGCCTTCTTCGTCACGGATGTCTTCCTGCGCGGGAATGGCCACTTCATCGACTGCGACGACCGTGCAGCCCACGAGTTCTTCATGAAGCTGTTCGAGACCAACGCGTTCCGGTTCGCGGAGCTGGTGAGCTGGCTCGAAGACCGGGTGAAGCCCCCCCGCCCGTTTGACGGTCGGCGTGTCTTGTCGGCCTCGTAGCCTTCGCCCGCAGGCGGGCGCCGCGGGAGGCTCGATCCCCGGACCACCGATCGCTGGATTATCGGAACCGCTCGAGTGGCATCAGATCATGGTCCGCACGCTGTGACCTCTGCGCCTGTGCTGCGAGATCAGCGCCATATGGCAGGCAGCGTGCCATCGGAGGGTGTGCGGCGCGCTTCGGGTCGGGCACCGATGAAGGAACTTACGGGGCCAGTTGGCGAAACCACGGTGGGCTGGTGCCGCCTTGCGCTGCGCACAACCTGGCACGCAATGACGGGGTTGCCGTAGTGGGCCTCGCCACCAACCATCGGGCACCGGATGCGGGCGGCGCACGTGAGATGCTATCGGCGCTGCTCGCTCGGCGGCTTCCCGCCCGATGCCGTATCTCACGCCCCTGCTGCCGTCAGCTACTCAACCGGACAATCTGTGTGGTCACGACGGCAGCCGCCGCCACGTTCCAGCGACGGCCAACAGCCGCTGGTGCAGCGGATCCCGGGAATTCCACAGCGCGATCCGGTAGCCCGCGTCCGCGTAGGCCACTCGCATGAGTCCTCTTCCTTCGGGCTGCCGTACAGGTAGTGGTTGTCGTTCTTCGCGCCGTCCGTCGGCAGAACGTCCCACGCGTCCGGCGGGATGGTCCTGTGAAGCTCCTGGACTGCCTCAACGATGCCGGCCAGCCCTCGCTTCGGCGACCCCGCGTCCTCGATCGACAGCGTCACCTCCGTGCCTTCCTCGATGTCGAGGGGCTCCGAGGGCGTGAGTACGCCGCTGGCGTGGGTGGCTTTCACGGTCGTAGTCATGGCTGGTCCTGCCCGCGCTTAGTTCCTATCCCACCGCGCTGTCCCGGCGCGGCGGACCCTCACGGCAGTAGTCGTACCATCGCCCGGTACCCCGGCGCGCGGGCCGAACAGCAAGGGCTCTCGGGCAGTAAGGCGGTTCCAATGCTCGAACGCTTCCACGTCCCCCCGGAGATCGAGGTGCGAGTCGACCCTGCGGTGATGCGCGGCGCCGTCGAAGAGCTCTTCGTCGCCCTCGGCATGCCACGCGGCCACGCCGAGCAGTCGGCGGACGTGCTGCTGTATGCGGACATCCGCGGCATCGACTCGCACGGCGTCTCGAACATGCTGCGCTACTACGTGGACGCGATCCGCGACGGCGGCATCAACCTCCAGGCGCGCTGGCGCATCACCCACGACAGCCCGGCCGCCTGCACGATCGACTCGGACGGCGCGCACGGCGGCGTGATCGGGCCGGAGGCGATGCGCATCGCGATCGAGCGGGCGCGCCAGTACGGGATCGGCTCGGTCGCCGTCTACAACGGCGGGCACTACGGCGCCGCCGCCTACACCGCCGCGATGGCCCTCGATGAGGACATGATCGGCGTCTCGATGACCGCCGGCGGCGTCAGCGTGACGCCCACTTTCGGCGCCGAGCCGCTCGTCGGCCTCAACCCGATCGCGATCGCCGTGCCCACGCGCGAGGAGCCGCCGTTCATCTTCGACGGCTCGATGAGCTCGATCGCCGGCAACAAGGTGCGGCTCGTGCAGCGCCTCGGCCGCGACACCATGCCGGGCTGGATTGCCGGCGAGGACGGTGCGCCGATCATGGAGGAGCGACCGATCCCCGAGCCGTACCTGATGCTGCCCCTGGGCGGCACGCGTGAGATCGGCTCGCACAAGGGGTACGGCCTCGCGGTGATGGTCGAGGTGCTGACGAGTCTGCTCTCGGGCGGCGCGGGAGGGCCGGACCGCCGCGCACGCCAGGCGCACCACCTGCTCGCCTATCGCATCGATGCGTTCACCGACCTCGAGCAGTTCAAGGACGACATGGACGCCTACCTGCGGCGCCTGCGTGATGCGAAGACGGCGCCCGGCGAGGAGCGCGTCTACTACGCCGGCCTGCCCGAGCACGAGGAGGAGGCCGCCCGCCGCGAGCTCGGCATCCCCTACCACCCCGAGGTGATCGAGTGGTTCCGCGGCATCCTGGCCGAACTCGGCCTCGAGGATCGCCTGCCTTTGGCGTAGCGACCCTGGCCGGCGCTCGACCTCGTCATGGATCACCCGTCGGCGGAACCGCGCGTCGACGAATATCCCGCTGTGTGCGCTGCTCAGTCCATGAGGAGCAGGCTGCGCGCCACGTCGCCGCGATCGAGAGCCGCGTATGCCTCGTTGATCTCATCGAGCGGGTAGGTGCGGCTGAGGAGCGGATCGACCTGCAGGCGGCCGCCCAGGTAGAGGTCGACCATCTTCGGGAGGTCGATCCAGGGGCGGGCGGATCCGTACCACGAGCCGCGGAGCACCTTCTCCGTGCGCGGCAGCGAGAGCGCGGGGATAGTCATCATGTCGTCCTCGGGCCCCATACCCACGACCACCGTTGTGCCGCCAGGCCGCGTTGACTCGTAGCAGTCGACGATCGTCTTGGAGAAGCCGATCGCCTCGAACGCGTAATCCACGCCTCCGCCCGTCAGTTCGATCACCCGGGCCGCGGTGTCGCCCTCGCTCGGGCCGAGGAGGTCGGTCGCGCCGAACTGCTTCGCGTACTCGAGCTTGTTGGCCTTCACGTCGACGGCGATGATCCGCTCTGCCCCCGCAAGCACGGCGCCCTGGATACAGTTCAGGCCCACTCCACCGCAGCCGATCACCAGCACTGAGCTGCCGGCCTCGACGCGCGCCGTGTTGATGACCGCACCGACCCCGGTCATCACCGCGCAGCCAATGAGCGCCGCCTTGTCGAGCGGCACGTCGCGGCGCACGGGCACCGCGCCCGACTCGGGGACGACCGCGTACTCCGCGAACGAGGCGACTCGCGCGAAGTGATGGAGGTCCCGGCCGCCGCTGGTGTGCAGCCGTGTGGTGCCGTCGAACAGCAGCCAGCGCTCGCTGTCCGCTCCGTTGCAGAGCACCGGCTCTCCGCGGCTGCAGTGGTCGCACCAGCCGCAGTTCGGGCGGAAGTTCAGGATCACGTGGTCGCCTGGCCGCACCCGCCCGACTCCCGCGCCCACCTGCTCAACGACGCCCGCGGCTTCGTGGCCGAGCACCATCGGCAGCGGCGGCGTCCACTCGCCCTTCATCACGTGGTAGTCGGAGTGACACACGCCCGAGGCGGCGATGCGCACGAGGACCTCGCCGTCCTTCGGGCCGTCGAGCTGCACACGCTCGACGACCAGTGGGGTGTTCGCCTCGTAGAGGACCGCCGCCTTGATCTCCATCGTGACCCCCCGGGATAGGAATTGGCTTCGGCCGGATTCTAGCGCCAGCGGCGCGCTCGAACGCCCACGGCTTTGCGTCCGCACGGGGAGCGGCTGTAGCGACGCAGGCCGATCGGCCGTGGCGTCGTTGGCAGTCGGGACAGCGCGCGCGAGTTGCCCTCGCCGGACCACGGGCGGGGGCACGGGGTAGCGTCCCAGGAAGTGGTGTCACAGAGGTGGACGTAGGAGACCACCGCGCCATCCTTCACACAGGAAACAGTCACGTGAAGGAGGACTACGGTGGTCAAGGAGAGCGTGGACTTGTTGGAGTTGCTTCGCAAGCAGGCGGACGGAGCTGACATTGACTTCCTGCGCGAGGCGGTCGCGGTGCTCGCCCAGGCGGTGATGGACGCCGAGGTCTCGGCGCAGATCGGCGCCGCCCACGGCGAGCGCAGCGAGACGCGCCTCACCCGGCGTAACGGCTACCGGCCCAGGCGCTGGGACACGCGCGTGGGCACGATCGAACTGGGCATCCCGAAGCTGCGCGAGGGCAGCTACTTCCCCTCGCTGCTCGAGCCGCGGCGGCGCTCGGAGCGCGCCCTCCTCTCCGTGGTCACGCAGGCCTACGTCGAGGGCGTCTCGACGCGCCGCGTCGACGACCTCGTGCGCTCGCTCGGCTGTGATGGCATCTCGAAGAGCCAGGTCTCGCGCATCTGCGCCGAGCTCGACGAGGTCGTGGAGAGCTTCCTCGAGCGGCCGCTCGACTCGGGCCCCTACCGCTACCTCTGGCTCGACGCGCTCACCCAGCTCGTGCGCGAGGAGGGCCGCGTCGTCCAGGTGAGCGTGGTCGTCGCCACCGCCGTCAACGCGACAGGCAAGCGCGAGCTGCTGGGCATCGACGTCGGTACCTCCGAGGACGGGGCGTTCTGGCTGAGCTTCCTGCGCGGGCTCGTGGCGCGCGGTCTGTCCGGGGTCGAGCTGGTGACCTCGGACGCCCACCAGGGGCTCAGAGACGCGATCGCGACCGTCTTCGCCGGCGCCTCCTGGCAGCGCTGCAGGACGCACTTCATGCGCAACCTGCTCACCCGGGTGCCGAAGAGCGCCGAGAAGCTGGTGGCGACGACGGTGCGGACGATCTACGAGCAGTCCTCTGCGGCCGAGGTGCAGGCCCAGCACGCCCGTGTGGTGGAGCAGCTCGCCGAGCGCTTCCCCGAGGCCGCGGCGCTGCTCGCCGACGCCGGACCCGAGATCCTGGCGTTCACGGCCTTCCCGTCCCAGCACTGGCGGCAGGTCTGGTCGAACAACCCGCTGGAACGCCTCAACAAGGAGATCCGGCGGCGCACCAACGTCGTCGGCATCTTCCCCAACCGCGCCGCGGTCGTGCGGCTGGTCGGCGCCGTGCTCGCCGAGCAGCACGACGAGTGGGCGGAGGGGAGGCGCTACATGACGATGCTGCAGTCGCTGCCGGCGGCCGTGGCCGAGGTCGCCTCAGGCGAGGAGGTGCTGCTGCAAGCTGCCAGCTAGCAAATGATCAGGATGGTGCACTGCTACACCACTTGCAGGGACGTGACCGGGCACGGATCCAGGCCCGGAGTGAGAGGGTGGTTCGCGCTGTGAGTGGGCAGAAGGTGCTGGGGCTGCTCGGGGAGGTCGGCGTAGCTCCGTAGCACGCTACCCGGTCAGACCCAGAGGTTCCACCTGCCGGTCGTGCCGCCTCGTTGCGAGGTCGTACCCCGTCCGGGGTCACGGTCGGGTAAGGGATTGGCGCGGTACGACTCCCTCCCGGCTGGCCGCCCACTTCCCGGCTACTCACCGGTTATAGGACGCCCCGCTCCAGCACCACTCCGCAGTCGTGCCGGGCCGGGGAGGGCCTCCCCTGTTCCCGTCGCCACCTTCCACACGTTCCACGCCCCCTACGCCGGGAGGTTCTTCGGGGTTGCTTCCAGGTGCTTCACCCCTTCCATGGCCTTCACCCCGAGGGACTGGGCTCGGCTCCTCCTCTTCCCCGCGCTACGGCGGGCACCCTAACGACGCGGCAGGCTTCGCTTCATGCTGCGGACCGTGTGGTCGCTCCCCCTACAAGGGCTTTCGACATCGGGCTTCGACCCGGACCGTTTCCGGTCCGAGCCGCCGATCTGCTACCGGGCCTCCTGGCAGTTACCCGGACCGGACTTGCACCGGCTGGCGACGACGAGCATGCCTCCAGACGACTCAGGTCATCCCGCACCGTCCTTCGACTTCAGGGCGCACTCGCGCAAGGTGGTGTCACAGTGCACCGTCCTTATCTCGGATCCACCGATCGAAGCTTGAGGGGACGGGGTGCCGGGCTGCCGGAGAGTTCGGCGGGCGTGCCGGCGTTCGCCGGGCGGTGCCAGGGGCGGGCCGGAGCCATGAGCCGTCGCTCAGCGTAGCTCGGGGGCGCTGAGGGCGCGGGAGCTGGGGAGCGCGAGGCGTGCGCGGCATGCTGGCGCGAGGCTCGGACCCGGGCCGGCGCTGTGAGCGCGTCAGGCCGGGAGTGGTATCGCCCGTAGTCGCGCGAGCGCGGCTGCCAGCTGCCCGGCCGAGGGCCAGCGCTTCGGGAGGTGCAGGGTCCAGCGCCGTGCCGAGTGGGTGAGCCGTCCGGCGAGAGCGAAGTAGCGCCGCCTGAGCGTCCTGGTCGGCACCCTCCGGCGGCCAGCGCGGTACTGACAAAGTCGCTGCTCCGTTGGACTGACAGAATCGCTGCACGTCGACACTGACTACAGACGCGCGCTCGTCGCTAGATATCCACGCCGAGTCAGCCGTCGCTGTAGCGATCCCGGAGTTGCCCGCGCTCGTGCTGCGCGAGGCCGCCGTGGCAGCGGACAACCATCGACGAACCATAGGGCGTGGCCAGATCGCCCTGGACCAGACAACTACGGCCTTCGGTGCCAGAAACTTTCAGCACTCTACCAGGCTGCGTGCTCAGGTTTAGGGATGGTCTGAACAACTCGCCTGAGCGGGTGAGCAGATGCGATCATGGGGCGACCCGGAGAGGGGCGCCCCATGCAGCAGCGTTCGTTCGGCAGCGTCGAGTACGAGCACAAGAAGGTCAAGACGAGGCGGCAGACGTTCCTCGAGCGCATGGACAGGCTCGTCCCCTGGGCTGAGCTGGAGCAGCGCATCGCGCCCGTCTACCCGAAGCGCGGCCGCGGACGCCGCCCCTACGCGCTGCGCGTGATGCTGCGCATCCACTGCCTGCAGCTCTGGTTCAACCTCAGCGACCCCGGCATGGAGCAGGAACTCTACGACTCCCGCTCGATGCTCGAGTTCGCCGGTCTCAGCCTCTCCGAGCCGATCCCCGATGAGACGACGATCCTCAACTTCCGCCACCTGCTGGCAGGTGGCGCTGCGCCCGGGTCTCAGGCGGCAGCTGGCGCCGGGGGGCGAGGAGGCGCAGGCGGAGCGGCGCAAGGCCTCGGTGCGCGCCAAGGCTGAGCATCCGTTTCTCTACGTGAAGCGGCACTTCGGGTACGCGCAGGTGCGCTACCGGGGTCTTGAGAAGAACCGCCAGCGTCTCATGCTGCTGCTCGGTTTCACGAACCTGTTGCGAGCTGAGCCTCAGCTCGCGTGATCGCGGGAGCCGTGCGTCCCGAATCGCCCGCCGGAGCGCTTCCGGAGCGACATGGAGGCGAGACCACCCATGGACCGCGGTATCGGGCCCCCACAGCGCGGCTCGGCCCGCTGATCGATACCCACCGCGCCCGACACGCCACCTGATCAGACCATCCCTAGCGGTATCGGGCAACCTCGTCATACACCAGGTCAAGTGCTCAGATACATCGCGACTTGGACGACATCCCACCTATCCTCGTAGGCGCCCATGACGAGGTCGAGTGCGATCCCAACATCGACACCCTTCTCTACTTGTCGAGTGCCGCGGTCCCGAATCGTAGCGCGCCCGATCCTCCCGTTGGGAACTCGGCGTTCGATGTTGGCAAAGAAGCGCCGTTGCTTCGCGTAGGCTTCTGGTCCCTGAGCCTGGTTCAGGACCCCGGTCCAGAAGCACATGTCCGTAATCTCCCGGCCTCTCGCGATCGACCGCACCAGGGCAGGGATCTCGAGACGGCCATCACCAGTGAGGCGCCGCGCGCCTCCGTAGAGATTGGGGCCGTCGACGTAGATGCCAACACGAATGCTGGTGGCATTCGCGTCACTCGGCTCCGGGGTGAGCGACATTGTCTTCTCGATTCGGACTGCGGCGGCCCTCGGGTGAAGGCCTGCTACGCCTGCAGAGTAGGCTCGCCTGCGTTACTCTTACAGAGTAACGATAGGGTAACGTATGGATCTACACGCTTTCCCGTGGTGGCGGTTCGATCAGTACACGATCCGTGACGGCTATGTGGTGCCAGTAAGCGAAGGACAGGCCCCCTTGCGGTTCGACCTGTGGAGGGAGGACCCGGACGGCGCGAAGAGCCGCACGCGGAATCCGGCATACGTCGACATCGCGGACGTCCCTGATCCCGACCGTGAGAGCGAATTCACGCCGCCCACTGCCCTCGAAGCTAAGCGTATCATCGAGTGGTCAGATCGCTACGGACCGACGGGGGTACTCCTGCAACGTACCGCTGAGGTCACGCTGCCGCAGGGGACGCTCTATCGGTGGGCCGGCGACGGATGGCTCGCGCAGACTTCTAGTTCGAAGCCGCATGTCTTGCTACGCAAGCTCGATTCGACGATAGGGTGGGACGACAGACTGAGCCGTGAGACCATGACGCAAACGTGGTGGAGATTCTTCCCGCGCCTGTGGCGCGACCTACATTAGTGGGATCCGCATCTCCGCGTCTCACAAAAACCACTGGACCCTGAGGCCTCGGTGATGCTCGAGAGGGAATGGCCCGAGCCCGGCAGGGCTGAGTTTCGTGCGTCATATCGCGAATGCGTACCTGACTTCATGGCTGCGGCGTTAGCGTTCCGCACGGCCCTCCACTCGGCGAAGTGGGGCATCGAGTCGGGCCGGTCGGTCGAGGAGCAGGTCCGGGCCTTCGTGCCGCTCAATCACCTCCAGGCCCCCGCTCGGCAGGCCTTGTCGCCGAGCAGCGACGGGAGACGGGCCTCGCTTCGATGGTCGGCGCCCTCTGCGCTCGCTGGCCTCGCCATCATGGCTGCTAACGACCTTGCGGCAGGGCACGACTTCCGACTCTGTGAGCGCGCCTCCTGCAAAAGGATGTTCCGAGCCGTCCGAGTGAACACCCGGTTCTGCAGCAAACAGTGCCTGAATGCCGAGAAGCAGCGTGCCTACAGGGCGCGGGTCTCGCAAGGCCGAGAATGAGCCGCGAGAAGCGACGGCGATCCGACAGAAGCGTGACCCCGCGGAGCCGATCGCGCGGGTGAGATCCCGCAGTTCGCACGGCCGCGCGCGCCGTGCGATCCAACGATGGCCACAAGATGGCCACAACTGATCACCCTGGTGAGTACAATTCGCCGAGGCCCGATTCCGGGAAACCGTTGAGAACACTGGTGCCGAAGGTGGGACTCGAACCCACACGGGGCATTAACCCCAACGGTGTTTGAGACCGTCGCGTCTACCCATTCCGCCACTTCGGCCCGGCTCACAGCATCGCGCGACCGCGCGCCGCCCTCAAGCGGGCGCGTCGACGCGTACTCGGGGGATGGTGGAGTGGAGCGGAAGACGGGGGTCGAACCCGCGACCTCCTCCTTGGCAAGGAGGCGCTCTACCACTGAGCTACTTCCGCCGGACCGTCACCAATAGTACGGGCGCGGTCGCGCCGACGGCAACGCAGGGGGCGTTGCGCCGCGCTCGTTCGGCCGGTTGCGGCGCTCCATCCGTGCGGCGACCTGACTCAGGAATCACGGCGCCGCCGGGCGGCGCTGCGGCGCCACACCACGGACGCCGCCACCAGGATCAGCAGCACCGCGACGACCGTAACTCCCCAGAAGCCTGCCTCCGCGATCATCGCCGGGCGCTCCGCGAGCCTGCCGGACCTCTGGTCCTCGCAGCCGTACACGCCTCGCATCTCTCCCAGGTTGCGCACGTTGGATACGTCGTCGAGGTCGCGGTCGTAGCCGAAGACCGGATCGACGGTCATCTCCTCGGGCGAGATCACCGTGTTGAGGCGCGTCACGCAGCTGAAGCGATCGCCCAGGGATCGGAGCAGGGGATGCGTCACTGCGAGGTCGGTCGTCGGTCCCGCGTACTCGGTAATGAAAGCCTGGCCTCCATCCTCATCGGCCGCACCGCCATCAGCTGTCGATAGTTCCCACTCCCGCCGAAGGGGGAGAAGACGAGATCTTCACTCGGGATTTCCATGCTGTCGTAGTTGATCGGGGTCGCCTGTGCGTCGGCATAGATCCAGACCATGACCGCCATGTCTGGATTGGCCGCCACGGCAGTCAGGCGCAGCGGGATCATCGGCGCACTCGAGGGGTACGTGACCTTGACCGGCGCCGCGTCCTGAACCCCCTGGCCGGGGCGCAACTTCATGGCAAGGAGTACGAATCCGTCGTCTACGTACAGGTCGATGAGCGGCTCCATCTCCGCGGTGACGCGATAGTTGTACTCGCGGAGCCACCCGACCAGGGCGTCCGGATCGTCCGAGTGAACCACATCGAATCCGTAGGGCCCCACCTCACCGCTCGCCACGACATCCACGGAGCTGAAGGATGAGGTGGTGGTCATCATCAGTCTCGATCGTACGCACTCAGGTTCGGGAGGCAGCCTGAACACCGGGACGGTGGCGATCTCGAGCTCCCGGAAGGCCGCCATGGCGGCCTCGGGCGCCTCGACGTCCTCGACGCCGATGGCCTCGGGCAGCGGCAGTATCCATGAGAAGTCCGGCGCCGAGCCCGTGTACTCGATCTGCACGTACGCTGACACGGTTCCATCGTCGTTCTGCGCGAAGATGATGCGCCGCGTTCTGATCGACGGGACTGTTCGTACAGAAGAAGCCACCGCACGCGAGCGCAGGCTGTGCTGAGGGCAGGCCCAGAACGATGAGCACAGCGGCTGTGAGCGTCACGGGAGGTACATCGGCGCAGCGAAGGTGATCCTTGCGGCCGGGTCCCGCCGAGACGTAGCCCCGCACAGCGAGAGCCGTTGCAGCCGGCCGAGAGCGCGCGACGGCATGCCTCACGGCGGCAGCGGCTCCGCGGGCCACGGTGGAGCAATCGCGAATGTGGATCTGCCTCGATACGCGGGCAGTCTGTACCATGGAACCACCGGCGGATGGCCGGAAGCCTGACTGAAGCGGATGGCCGGAAGCCTGACTGAAGATGAGGGGAGCCACCAATGCGTGTGCTGGCTGCGCTGGACGACAGCGAACTTGCCGACGAGGTCGTCGAGGCGCTCGCCCCGTGGCTATCCGCCGCGGGCGCCGAGGCGCGCCTGATGATGGTGTGGGACTCGAAGCGCACTCACCCCGAGGCGCCACAGCATCCCCAGGACCTGGTCGTTGGCGACCCGGTCGTGACCTCCGACAGCTGGGCCCGTGCGCCCGTGGACTACGACGAAGGACAGCACCGCAACGAGGACCGCTCGCAGATGATCGAACGCATCCGCAACGAGCGGATAGTGTCGCTCCAGGTGCTCGGCAACCGGCATCTCAGCGGGGACTTCAACGTCGCCGTCGAGGGTTCCGAGGACGTGCCGGAGGCGATCCTGGACGCCGCCGCGGACTACGGCGCGGACATGATCGCGATCGGCACGCACGGCCGTCGCGGCCTGCGCCGTGTCCTCGAGGGCAGCGTCGCCGAGGAGGTGATTCGCCACGCGCGCATCCCGGTCTTCGTCGTCCACCAGGGCTCCGTGATGCAGCCCGGCGCCCACTACCTGGTCGTTGCGCACGACACCGCCCGCAGCATTGAGCTGCGTGACCACCTCGCGGACATCGCCATGAACGACACGCGTGCGACGTTCACGCTGCTGATTCCCGCGACGCACTCCTCGGGCTTGCTCGGCGACTCGAGCGACGACGTGGCGAGTGCGGAGTCCGCGGTTGTCGAGACGCGGGCCGTGCTGCGCGACGCCGGCATCGAACTCGCCACCGCAAAGGTGGGCGACCCGACGCCGCTGCTCGCCATCGAGGATGAACTGCACGAGCACCCGGACGTGTACGACACGGTGATCCTGTGCACATTCCCGCCGGGGATGTCGCGCTGGGTCCGCATGGACACCGCGCACCAGGTGGAGCGCCGGCTGGACATCCCGGTCGATCACGTCATCGCGTACCAGGCGCCGTCCGACAACCCGGCCGCCCGGGACGAGTACTGCACGCGGCTGCGCCACGCCGCCGACACAGCTCGCAGCCAGCTCGCCCGCATCCAGGCGCTGTCGGAGGGCGACGTGGGCATCGCGCTGCCCGCACGCGAGCACCGGCTCAACGACGAAGTCGCCGCACTCGAGCGCGCGCTCTACGAATCGGGGTGCGGCTAGGCGAGAGCGCCCCGGCCGGCCGTCTGCCGGCGCTGACCGTGCCGCGCCGGTAGACGTAACCTCAACCAGCACGGGGCCTGCGCGAGCGGGGGTTCATCGGCCGGGGGCGCGCCGTGGCGGAACAAGAGCTCTTCGGCGAGCTGGCCGTCATTGGCGCGCTAGCCGTGGCGACCACCGTCGGTCTGCACCGCTTCGGCCTGCCCTCGACCATCGGGTTCCTCATCACCGGCGCCCTGGCTGGACCACACGGCCTCGGGCTCGTCGGGGACACCGAGCACATCACGCAGATCGCCGAGATCGGCGTCATCCTGCTGCTCTTCGCCATCGGGCTCGAGTTCTCGCTCTCGCGCCTGCGATTCATCTGGAGGGCAGTCGCCATCGGCGGCTCCCTGCAAGTAGGCGTGACGACCCTCGCCGCGCTCGCCATCCTCGTGGTGATGGGCGACACGGTGGAGCGCGGGATCGTCTTCGGGCTCGTCGTGGCGCTGTCGAGCACGGTCGTGGTGCTGCGCGTGCTCGATGTCCGAGGCGAGATCGATGCGCCACACGGTCGGTTCATCGTGGGCGCATTGATCTTCCAGGACCTGCTCGTGGTTCCGCTCACGCTGCTCGTGCCGGTACTCGCCAGTGGTGACAGCAGCGGCTTCATGTTCGAGGTCGCGTGGGCGCTGGCGCGCGCCACGCTGGCGATTGGCGCTGTGCTCTTCGTGGCCCGGTTCCTGGTCCCGCGGCTGTTCAACGCCGTGGACACCACTCGCACGCGCGAGGTGTTCCTGCTGACCGTGATTTCCATCGCCCTGGGTTCGGCGTGGCTCATGAACCAGATCGGGCTCTCGTTCGCCCTCGGCGCGTTCCTCGCGGGCGTCCTCCTCGCCGACACCGACTACAGCCACCGCGCGACGAGCGACATCATCCCGCTGCGCGACGCGTTCACAAGCTTCTTCTTCATCTCGCTCGGGATGCTCGTGGACTGGCGGGTCTTCACCGACGAGCCGGTGCTCGCCGTGCTGATCGTGGCCGGCCTCGTGCTCGGCAAGGCCTTTGTCGCCTCGCTGGCGGCACTGGCGATGCGCAACCCGGCGAGCGTCGCGTGGCGCTCCGGCGTGTACCTCGCACAGTTCGGTGAGTTCGGCTACGTGGTGCTCCTGCTCGGCGCGAGCGAGGGCCTCATCACCTCCTCCGAGCTCCGCCTCGTCGTCACCACCGGCGTGCTGAGCATCGTGCTGTCGCGGGCGCTGATGCACTGGACCGGCGGGCTGCACGCCGGTGAGGCGCTGCTGCGGCCCCTGGAGCGGTTGCTCCGCGCCCGTGGTATCGATGAGCCCACCGCGCAGGACGCGTTCCTGACGGACCACGTGGTGATTGCGGGCTATGGGGTGGCCGGGCGGCTGCTCGCCCGGACGCTCGCGCAGGCGCAGATCCCCTACGTGATCCTCGAACTCAACGCCGAGACCGTGCGCGAGGCTCGCCGCGAGTACGCGCACGTGTACTACGGCGACGTCACCAGTCCGGAGGCGCTTGCGCACGCGCGCCTCGGCCACGCACGCGTGCTCGTGTTGCTGATCAGCGACCCACCTGCCGCGCGCCGCGCGATCGCCACGGCGCACGCGGAGTGGCCGAACGTGCCGATCCTCGTCCGGACCCGATACGTCGCCGAGCGCGACGGGCTCTTGGCGCTGGGCGCCGCCCAGGTCGTCTGCGAGGAGCTCGAGGGCGGCACGGAGATGTCCGCGTGGGTGCTGCGCCTGCTGGGTCTCGACGCGGCCGCGATTCGTTCCGGGATCAGCGGAGCGCTCGCTTCGTCGACCGTCGGCGACTTCACCGGGGCAACCGGCGAGTGGATCGAGGCCGTCGACGAACAGCCGCAGGGATTGCCGACGCCATTTGCTTCCCAATCAGGGGAACCCGATCAGGGGAAGATGCCGAGCGCGACGTAGTTCGCCGCTACGCGTTCGATCGCGATCAGGAACGCGGCGGTGCGCAGGTCGGGCAAGTCCTCGGACCGCCACTTCTCGTAGATCTGCCGGTACGACTCGCTCATCGTCTCCTGGAGGGCGGAGCGGACGAAGTCGATCTCCGACGGGCCGCGGGTGAGGATCCTCATCTCGTCGGGCGGGAACTCCATGCCGGCGAGCCGCTCGGTCGCCTCCAACTGGCGACGCGTCGAGATCTCCTCGTAGCGCTTGTACATGCGGTCGAAGCTGACGTGGGAGAGGTTCTTCAGCCACTCGAAGTAGGAGACCGTGACGCCGCCTGCGTTGAGCCAGACATCCGGGATGAGCAGCGTGCCCATCTCGGCGAGGATCGGCTCGGCGTCGGAGTAGACGGGACCGTTCGCCGCCTCGGCGATGATGCGCGCCTTGATGCGGGACGCGTTCTCCGCGGTGATGGCGCCTTCGACCGCGGCGGGCACGAGGATGTCGCAGTCCATCTCGATCGTGTCCTGCCACGTCGACATATTGGTCGCGCCGGGGAAGTCGAGGATCGAGCCGCGCTCGCCGCGGTGGGCCAGCACAGCTTCGATGTCGAGGCCGTCCGGGTTGTAGATGCCGCCGTCGATCTCCGCGACGCCGACGATGCTCGCGCCGCCCTGGTCCTGTAGGCAGCGTGCGGCGTGCGAGCCCACGTTACCCAGCCCCTGCACGATGACCCGCTTGCCCGCGGTGCCGGGCGTCAGGCCCAGCTTCGCCATCTCGTCGGCGTCGGCCACCACCTCGGAGATGCCGTAGTAGACGCCGAGGCCGGTTGCCTCGACGCGTCCGGGAATGCCGTGGAGCGTGACGGGCTTGCCGGTGACGCAACCCCAGGCATCGAGGTCCGCGCCGCGGAGCGCGCGGTAGGTGTCGGCGATCCACGCCATCTCCTGCTCGCCCGTGCCATAGTCCGGCGCGGGCACGTCGACGCCGGGACCCACGAAGTTCTTCGCGATCAGCTCGGCGGTGTAGCGACGGATCACGCGTCGGCGCACGGCCTCCGGCGCGTTCGGGTCGAAGCGAATGCCGCCCTTGGCGCCGCCGAAGGGGACCTCGACCACGGCGCACTTGAAGGTCATCAGCGCCGCGAGCGCCGTCACTTCGTCCTCGCTGATGTCGGGGCTGACGCGGAGGCCGCCCTTCGTGGGCAGCCGGTGGTGACTGTGCTCCGCCCGGTACGCCTCGATGACCTCGATGGTGCCGTCCTCGAGTTCGACCGGGAAGCGCACGTGGTAGACGGCGTTGCACGAGCGAACCTGGTCGATCAGGCCCGGCGGCAGGTTCGAGTAGGCGGCGGCCCGGTCGAACTGCTCCATCACGCTGGAGAGGAAGCTGGGCGTGCCGCTCATCTCGTCCTCCGTTCAAAGCAGCCGCCGTGTCCCGGCCGGCGGCCTCGGCGCACACCAGGGCGGGAGTGCCAGACAGGCTGGCGGCGGCAACGTACCACGCACCGGGGCCACCACGCCGCTGACCCCGCGCGCCGGTCCGCGCTAGACTGCCCGCGGAGGCGCCGATGACCGCACACGCGCCGCGCACAGCCGTCGTGACCGGCGCGAACCGCGCCGACGGCATCGGACTCGCGCTCGTGCACGAGTTGCGCGCCCGCGGCTGTGCGCCCGTCGCCGGCACGTACCGCGACCCCGCCACCGCCCGCGCACTCCTCGAAGCGGCGGACGCGGACCCCGACGTGCTCGCGGCCCAGGTCGAGGTGACCTCGGACGCATCGGTCGCGGCGTTCGGGCGCTGGTGCACGGAGCACCTCGACCGCGTCGACCTGCTCGTGAACAACGCCGGCATCGGTTCCGCGGACGGCCCTTCGATCGTGACCGCCCCGATCGAGGACCTCGAGTACCAGTTGCAGGTGCACGGCGTCGGGATGCTGCGCGTGACGCGGGCGCTATTGCCGCTGATGGGGCGTGGTGCGGTCGCCGTGAGCATCTCGTCCAGCCTCGGCAGCATCGCCGACATGAACGCGGGGTCGACGTACTACGCGCCGGCGAAGGCGCTCCAGAACGCGCTCACAAAGCAGCTCGCGGCGACGGTGCGGCGCGACGGCATCGTCGCGTTCTCGGCGAGCCCGGGCTGGGTTTCGACCTCGATGGGCGGCTCGGCGGCGCCGCTGACGCCCGAGGAGTCGGCGCGCCGGCTCGCCGACCTCGTGCTGGGCGCGGGGCCCGACGATGCCGGCACGTTCCGCACGGTAGACGGAGGCACGCTCGCCTGGTGAGCGCGCAATGTGCGCGCTCAGGGCGGCAACGGAGGAGGCAGGACAACGTGACACAGGAAGCGACGATCGACCCCGGACGTACGGCAGTCGTGATCATGGACTTCCAGGTCGGGATCGTCGGGCCCTACGCCAGCGACCCCGAAGGGGTCGTCGAACGCGCAGCGTCGGCGCTCGCGGCGGCGCGAGGGGCGGGCATACCCGTCTTCTACATCGTGCACCGCGGCGCGCAGTTCGAGGCCGATTCGCCCGACGTGGAGATCCACCCCGGCGTCGCGCCGGTCGAGGGTGAGCAGATCATCCGCAAGGTGCGCGCCGGCTCGTTCTCGACGACGGGCCTCGACGCGATCCTGCGCGAGGACGGTCGCGACACCCTCGTGCTGATGGGCGTCGCCACCAGCGGCTGCGTGCTCTCGACGCTGCGCTGGGGCGCCGACATCAGCTACCAAATCGTCGTCGTGAAAGACGGCTGCGACGACGGCGACGAGGAAGTGCACCGCGTGCTCACCGAGAAGGTGTTCCCGCGGCAGGCGACGGTGCTCACCGCCGCCGAGTTCGCGGATCGCCTCGGCGGATAGGCGCCGGACGCCGCGATCGACCACGTTTGGGTATAGTCGCGGCACGGCGCGAGCGCGCCGGCTGCGAATGGAGGCACACTATGGACTGGAGCGACAACGCCGAGCAAGCGACTTTCCGCGAGGACGTCGCCACCTTCATCCGGGCCCGGCTCCCCAGGACGCTCACCGACATACCACGGCACGACGTCGGCATGTACACGTGGTACGAGGACCTGCACAACGACAGCGCCGAGGTCCGCGACGCCGCGCGCGAGTGGGCGAACGCCCTCTCCGAGCGCGGATGGGTGGCGCCGCACTGGCCGTCGGAGTACGGCGGCGCGGGCCTGACCGCGATGGAGCAGTTCATCTTCAACGAGGAGATGGCAAGGGCCATGGCCCCGCCCGTCGGCGGCAGCGGCGTGATGCTGCTCGGCCCGACGCTGCTGGTGCATGGCACCGACGAGCAGAAGCAGAAGTACCTGCCGGCCATCCTCTCCGGCGAGACCCGCTGGACGCAGGGCTACTCGGAGCCGGGCGCCGGGTCCGATCTCGGCTCGCTGCAGACGCGCGCGACGCGCGACGGCGACGAGTTCGTGGTGAACGGGCAGAAGATCTGGACGTCGTCGGCGCACCAGGCCACGGCCATCTTCGCGCTCGTGCGCACCAACCCGGACGCGCCGAAGCACCGCGGCATCTCGTTCCTGCTCATCGACGACATCAAGACGCCGGGCCTGACCGTGCGCCCGCTGATCGACATGGCGTGGGGCCACCACGTCAACGAGACGTTCTTCGAGGACGTGCGCGTCCCCGCGGCCAACGTGCTCGGCGAGGTCGACCGTGGCTGGTATGTCGGCATGACGCTGCTCGACTACGAGCGCTCCGGCATCTCCGGCGCAGTCACGCAACTCCAGGACCTCAACGAGTTGCTCGAGGCGGCTCGCAACGACGACCGCTCGACGCTCGCACGGAACCCCGCGCTGCGCGACCGGCTCGTCGACCGCGCAGTCGCGATCGAGGTCTGCTACCAGCTCTCGATGCGCATCGCGTCGATGCAGGCTGCGGGCATGGTGCCGAACTACGAGGCGTCGATCGGCAAGATGTTCTCGACTGAGCACGGCCAGGAGCTGTACCGCGTCGGCATCCGCACGTTCGGGCTGTACGGCGACCTGTGGCCGGGCGACCCGAGGGCGCCGCTGAACGGCAAGCACATCCGCGGCTACGTCCGCTCGATCCCCTCGACGATCGGCGGGGGGTCCTCGGAGATCCAGCGCAACATCATCGCGACGCGCGGGCTGGGGCTGCCTCGCGGGTAGCGCATCCCGGCAACCCAGCGAATTGGGCCGCCCTTCGAGGGCGGCCCAATGCTCGTCTCGGGCGGGCGCGGTCAGCCGTACGGAGCGTCGCTACACCCGGATGACGACCTTGCCGAAGTGCGCCTGCGATTCGAGGTAGCGGTACGCCTCGCGCGCCTCGCCGAACTCGAACACGCGATCGACGACGGGGTGCACCTCGCGCAGCTCCAGCGCGCGGTTCATCGCCTCGAACATCGCGCGGCTGCCGACGTAGATACGTGTCGCACGCAGCCCGCGGCCGACGAGGGGCACCTGCGTGTCGTCCGACTCCTCGCGGGCGAGCCCGCCGATGAGCGCGATGTCCCCACCGAAGCGCGTCGCGGTCATCGACTTCGCGAACGTGCCCTCGCCGCCGACCTCGAGCGTGAGGTCGACGCCTCGGCCGTCCGTGAGTTCGCGGACGGTGCGGCCCCAGTTGTCATCGTCGACGTAGTTGATGGTGTGGTCCGCGCCGTGCTCGCGGGCGCGCGCCAGCTTCTCGTCGCTACTCGAGGTAATGAAGCTGCGCACCCCGGCGACCGCGGCGAGCTGTAGCCCGGCGATGGAGACGCCGCCGGTGCCGAGCAGCAGCACGCTTGCCCCAGGCTGCAGCCCGGCGACTGGGAACATCGAGCACCACGCCGTGAGCGCGGCGCATGGCAGCGTCGAGGCCTCCTCGTCGGTCATGTGCGCGGGCGTAGCGACGACCGCGCGCTCAGGCAGCGCTATCAGTTCGGCGAGCGTGCCGTTGGTGTCGCCACCGCCGAGTGCGCGGCGCGTGTTCGCGGGCGTGCCGGCGCCGTCGACCCAGTCGAGGAAGAAGCAGCTCGTGACGCGGTCGCCGGCGGCGAAGCGGGTGACCTCGTCGCCCACGGCGACGACCTCGCCGGCGCCGTCGGAGAGCGGGATGATCGGCTCGCGGGTACCGCTCGCGAGCATGAGGTCGCGGTAGTTGAGCGAGGTGGCGCGGACGCGGATCACCACCTCGTCGGCGGCGGGCTCGGGATCGGGCAACCCGACCTGCGTGATGCCGTCGATGCCGCCGCCGGGGGTGAGCTGGTACGCCTGCATGGTGTCCTCCGCTTGCCGTCGTGCGCGTGGGCCAGCGGGGAGTATCGCAGATCGCGAGGTGAGCGGCCCCGGTGCGTGCGTGCCGTACGTGTTCTGCCGTACACTCTGTACCGTACAGGAGAAGCCGGACGGGAGGGCACCATGGTCTCGCGAGTCGAAGTCCGGTTGGACGACGAGCAGCGCCAACGGCTCGACGATATCGCGGAGGAGCAGGACGCCACGATTTCCGAGGTCGTCCGCCGCCTGATCGACGATGCATGGGAAGCCGTCATGCGTGAGCGGCGCCGCCAGCTCGTGCGCGAGATCGCCGCGATGGAGATGGATGTCCCAGACGATCCGCAGGACCTCTTTCGGGAGTTGGAGTCGCGGTATGAGTCCGATGGCCTTCCTTGACACCAACGTCCCGATCTACGCGGCGGGCGGTGCGCATCCACAGAAGCGACCGTGCATCGAAGTGCTCGACCTGGCTTCGGGCCACCCAGGAAACTTCGTCACGAACGTCGAGGTGTTACAGGAGCTCTTGCACCGCTTCAGCACACCGAGGCGGTGGCCCGCCGGCCGCTATACGCTTGAGCGCTTCGTCGCGCTGATGCGGGGCAGGACAGAGCCGGTCTACGCGGAGGATGTCGGCGTCGCGATTGAGCTGGCGGACCGCGCCATCCGGGCGAGCGCCCGTGACCTGATCCACGTCGCGGTGATGCGACGCCTGCGTGTAGAACGAGTCGTTTCCGCCGACCGGGAGTTCGACGGTATCCCGGGCGTGATTCGCCTGGACCCCGCCGACATCGACAATTGGCGCGACGCCGTGCTCGCCACCGAGGGTGGTAACGGAGCCGCGCCGAGGCTCTGACTCCCCGGAGCTTCGCTCGCTAGAACCCCTTGAACTCCGGCCGGCGCTTCTCCAGGAACGACTGCACGCCCTCGTCCGCGTCCGCACTCTGCATCGCTTGAGGTCCCGCCTGCGCCGCGAGGTCCCACATCTGCTCGTAGCCCTTGCGCATGTGGATCTCGCGCACCATGTGCTTCGTCAACTGGATGGCCAACGACGGGCCTCGAGCGAGACGCTTCGCCAGCTCCATCGTGCGAGGCATCAGCTCGTCGGGCGGCACCACGTCGTTGACGAGGCCGAAGTGCTTCGCCTCCTCGGCGCTCATCGCGTCGCCGGTCAGCAGCATCTCCATCGCCTTGGCGTGCGGCAGGTGGTACGGGGCCCAGAAGGCGCCGCCGTCGAGGGGGATGAACGCGCGCCTGATGTAGACCTCGATGAAGCGCGCGGTATCCGAGGCGATGCGCAGGTCGCACGTCAGCGCGAGGTCCGCGCCGGCGCCGGCGGCGACGCCGTTGACGGCCGCGATCGTCGGCTTGTCGAGGTTGAACACCTTCTTGTGAATCGGCGTCCCGCTGAACGTCTTATTCTCCATCCGCTCCTCGGCGGTCATCGTCGGGTACGTCAGGAAGCCGCGCTTGTGGTCGGGCAGCCACTTCATGAAGTGCGGGTCGGCGTGGTCGATGCCGCCCATCGAGTGGACGTCGCCGCCGGCGGAGAAGGCGGTACCCGCGCCGGTGAAGACCAGCACCTTGTCGTCCGGGTTCACCGCGACGAGGTCGATTTCGACCATCATCTCTTCCATCATCGGGATCAGCCACGGGTTGAGGTGCTGCGGCTGGTTCATCGTGATCGTGACGACGCCGTCTTCCCGATCGACGAGGATGTGGTGGTACTCCATACCGTTCCCGACTCCCTTTCTGGGACGCGAGGATTCCTCGCAGGCCTTCAGGCAGCCCCCGGCTGCCGATCCCGTGCACACGTAACAGCCGCGGGCTGCCGCGCTCGAACCTGATTGCGCCCGCCGGGCGGCGGGTCCGTCAGACGATAACCGAGTCCCGGATGAGTTGCTCGAACTCCTCGGGCTCGACGCCGACGAGGCCCGTGAACACCTCGCGGTTGTGCTCGCCGAGCAGCGGCGCCGAGCCATAGTGGAGCTGCGTCTCGCTGTAGCGCAGGGGGATACCGGCCGACGCCTTCACGCCCACCTCGGGGTGGTCGATATCGACGAGGAAGCCGCGGTGCCGCAACTGCGGGTCGTCGACCAGCGCCGGGCCGTTGAGCACCGGCGTCGACGCGATCCCGGCCTGCTGGAGCAGCTCGGTCGCCTCGTCCGCGGTGCGGCCGGCCGTCCACGCGCTCAACTCGCGGTCGATGTCGTCGTGTCGCGCCTGGCGGCCTTCGAGTGTGGCGAATCCAGGGTCCTGCGCCCACTGCGGATCACCGAGGGCGCTCCGCAGTCGTGACCAGCCGTCGTCGTCCTCGACGGAGATCGCCACCCATGCGTCCTCGCCCGCCGACGGGTACACGCCCTGCGGCGCGCAGTCCGGGTCGCGGTTGCCGCGCATCTGCGGGTCGATGCCGGCCATCGTCCATTCGAGGAGCGGCTCGGGCGTCATCGCGACGACCGTCTCGCCCATCGCGACGTCGACGTGCTGGCCGTGGCCGGTGCGGTCGCGGTAGCGCAGCGCCGTCATCATCGAGAAGGCCATCTGCACGCCGATGGCGAAGTCGGGGTAGGCGCCGCCCATCGAGCTGGGCGTGCCGCCGCGGTAGCCGGTGACGTAGGGCAGGGTGGTGTACGCGAGCGTCGTCGGACCCCAGCCCGTCGAGTGGCTCTCGGGGCCGGTCTGCCCGAGCGGCGAGCCCGACATCATGATGATGTCCGGCTTCACCGCCTTGAGGTCCTCGTAGCCCAGGCCGAGGCGCTCGATGACCCCGGCCGCGAAGTTCGCGGTGACGATATCGCTGCGGCTGACCAGCTCCTTCGCGAGCTCCTTGCCGCGCTCCGAGTGCAGGTTGAGCGTCACGCCGTGCTTCGAGTAGTTGAGCCCGTTGAATGAACCGGAACGCTCGAGGCCGGGGATGCCGCCGGTACCGCGCGTGAGGCCCATCGTGCGCAGCAGGTCGAGGCGCTGCTCGGACTCGACTCGGATGACCTCGGCGCCGAGGGCGCCCAGCCAGGCCGTCGAGTGCGGGGCGGAGAGGATCCACCCGAAGTCGGCCACGCGCACGCCGCTCAGCGGTAGGTTGCCGGCCGCCCTGCGGTGTGCGGGACGGCGGTCGCCGGACGGGGCTGGCGGGGCCTCCACTGCTGGCTGCGAGAGCAACTCGGCGTTGTGCTCGCCCAGGCGCGGCGCGGGCCCGTCCTGGCTCGAGGGAGTGCGGGAGAGCACGGCGGCCGGTCCCGGACGCGTGTACGACCCGGCCTCGGGGTGTTCGACGGACTCGAGGAACCCTCGGTCCTTGAACTGCGCGGACTCCATCATCTCGGCGGGGGAGTAGACGGGGAAGCACGGGATGCTGATGTCGAGCGCCATCTGGTACAGCTCGGCGCGCGTGTACTGCACCGACCACAAGTGCACCAGCGGCTCGATGGCGTCGCAGTTGAGCCCTCGGTCCTCGGCGGTGAGGAAGGCGTCGCTCGCCGCCCAGTCGGGGTCGCCCATGAGGTGCTGGAATCGCACCCACCAGTGGTCGAGGTTGTACGGAGTGAGGAAGACATAACCGTCACTGGCCGGCACGAGGAAGTCGAAGTTGCCCTTCTCGCGCCCGGGGACGAGGTCGGGCGTGTGGACGACCGAGGAGATCGTCAGGCGCACGTGGTTGGCGTTCGCCTCCTGCCCGGAGATGTCGACGAGCTGGCCGCGGCCGCTCGACTCGCGCTGGAACAGCGCACCCATCGTCGCCGCGGCGCCCGTGATACCGGTGAAGTAGTCGGCCTGTGGGTTGCCGGGTGCGAGTGGCGGCTGGTTAGCCGGGTCGCTCACCTGCTGCGGCGGCGTCTCCCAGCCGAGCCCGCTGGAGTGGTACACGGTGAACGCGTTGCCCCGGTACGACCCATGCGGCCCGCCGCGCCCGTACGGCGTGAGCGAGGTGAAGACAAGCGCGGGGAAGCGCTCGCGCAGGTCGGCGTAGTCGAGGCCGAGCGCACGCAGGTCGTCCTCGTACATGTCGGTGACGAGCACGTCGGCGCCGGCGAGGAGGGCGAGCACCGCCTCGCGGCCCTCGTCGGTGGCGATGTCGGCGGTGACGCCGCGCTTGTTGGTGTTGAGGTAGAGGAAGACGCCGCTGCCCTCGGGGTTCGGCTCACCGTCCCTGAACGGACCGGCGCGGCGCGCGCGGTCGCCCTCGGGCGGTTCGACCTTGATGACGTCGGCGCCGAGGTCGGCGAAGAGCTTGCCGCAGTAGGGGCCGGCCACCCCCTCGGCGAGTTCGATGATGCGGAGATCGTCCAACGCGGTGTCAGGCACGGGTTCCTCCCGCCGTGTTTGCTCCTCCCGTTATAGAGGATGCGCGCGTATGTGGGCGGCGGAGGCCCCTGCAGGTATGGCAGCTAGACGATGACGGAGTCCCGGATGAGCCGATCGAACTCCTCCGGTTCCATGCCGACGAGGTCCGTGAACACCTCGCGGTTGTGCTGACCGAGCATCGGCGCCGAACTGTAGTGGAGCTGCGTCTCGCTGAACCGAAGCGGGATGCCGGCTGAGGCCTTCACGCCCACCTCGGGGTGGTCGATGTCCACGAAGAAGCCCCGATGACGCAACTGCGGATCCTCGACCAGTTCCGGCCCGGCGAGCACGGGCGCCGCGGCTACGCCCGCGCGCTGGAGCAGCGTGGCGGCCTCATGCGACGTGCGCGTGGCCGTCCACGCGCTCAACTCGCGGTCGATGTCATCGTGGCGCGCCTGCCTGCCCTGGAGGGTGTCGAGCTCGGGTTCCCGCGCCCAGGCGGGGTCGCCGAGGACCTCGCGCAAGCCTGCCCACATCGCCTCGTCCTCGACGGACACGGCAACCCAGCGGTCGTCGCCGGCCGAGGGATAGACGCCCTGGGGCGCGCGGGCGGGGTCCCGGTTGCCGCGCATCTGCGGGTCGACGCCGAGCATCGTCCACTCGAGGAGCGGTTCGGGCGTCATCGCCACGACTGACTCGCCCATCGCAACGTCGATGTGCTGGCCGTGGCCACTCCGGTCGCGGTAGCGCAGCGCGCTCATCATTGCGAGCGCCATGTGCACGCCGACCATGAAGTCCGGGTACGAGCCGCCCATCGAGCTCGGCGTCCCACCGGGGTAGCCGGTGATGTGGGGCAGCATGGTGTACGCGAGCGTCGTCGGACCCCAGCCGGTCGAGTGGGCTTCCGGGCCGGTCTGACCGAGGGGCGAGCCCGACATCATGATGATGTCCGGCTTGACGGCCTTGAGGTCCTCGTAACCGAGGCCGAGGCGATCGCCCACCCCGGCGGCGAAGTTCATCGTGACGATGTCGCTGCGGCTCACGAGCTCCTTCGCGAGTTCCTTCCCGCGGTCTGTCCGGATGTTCAGCGTCACGCCGCGCTTCGAGTAGTTGAGCCCGTTGAACGGGCCTGAGCGCTCGATGCCGGGGATGCCGCCGGTGCCGCGGGTCATGCCCATCGTGCGCAGCAGATCGAGGCGTTGTTCGGACTCGATGCGGATGACCTCGGCACCGAGGGCGCCCAGCCAGGCCGTCGAGTGCGGGACGGAGAGGATCCACCCGAAGTCCGTGACGCGCACGCCGCTGAGCGGCAGGTTCCCCGCGGCCCGGCGGTGCGCCGGACGGCGGTCGCCGGACGGCGGCGGCGCGGCCTCCGCCGCGGGCTGCGAGAGCAGTTCGGCGTTGTGCTCGCCGAGTCGTGGCGCGCGGCCGTCCTGCCTGAACGGCGTGCCCGAGAACAGTGCTGCCCCGCCGGGGCGCACGTACGACCCGGCTTCGGGGTCCTCGACGGATTCGAGGAACCCACGGTGCTGGAACTGGGCCGACTCCATCATCTCGGCGGGGGAGTAGACCGGGAAGCACGGGAAGCCGATGTCGAGCGCCATCTGGTAGAGCTCAGCGCGGGTGTGCTGCACCGACCAGAGGTGCACCAGCGGCTCGATGGCGTCGCAGTTGAGCATGCGGTCCGCCGCGGTGAGGAAAGCGTCGCTCGTCGCCCACTCAGGGTCGCCCATGACGTGCTGGAAGCGCTCCCACCAGTGGTCGAGGTTGTACGGAGTGAGGAAGACATAACCGTCACTGGCCGGCACCAGGAAGTCAAAGTTGGCCTTCGCGCGGCCGGCGACAAGGTCAGGCGTGTGGAAGACGGAGGAGATCGTCGTGCGGACGTGGTTGGCGTTCGCCTCCTGCCCGGAGATGTCGACGAGTTGGCCACGACCGGTCGACTCGCGCTGGAAGATAGCGCCCATCGTCGCGGCCGCCGCTGTCACGCCTGTGAGGTAGTCGGCCTGCGGGTTGCCGGGCACGAGGGGCGGCTCGTTGGCCGGATCGCGCACCTGCTGCATCGGTGTCTCCGTGCTCATCCCGCTCGAGTGGTAGACGGTGAACGCGTTGCCCCGGTACGACCCATGCGGTCCGCCTCGCCCGAAGGGGGTGAGCGAGGTGAAGACGAGCGCCGGGAAGCGCTCGCGCACGTCTGCGTAGTCGAGGCCCAGCGCACGCAGGTCGTCCTCGTACATGTCGGTGACGAGCACGTCGGCGCCCGCGAGGAGGCCGAGCACGGCCTCGCGGCCCTCGTCGGTGGCGAGGTCGGCGGTGACGCCGCGCTTGTTGGTGTTGAGGTAGAGGAAGACGCCGCTGCCCTCGGGGTTGGGCTCACCGTTCCTGAACGGACCGGCGCGGCGCGCGCGGTCGCCCTCGGGCGGTTCGACCTTGATGACGTCGGCGCCGAGGTCGGCGAAGAGCTTGCCGCAGTAGGGGCCGGCCACCCCCTCGGCGAGTTCGATGATGCGGAGATCGTCCAGCGCGGTGTCAGGCACGAGTCGCTCCAGCCTATCTGCGACCGTTATCAGGGCCGCGATTGTATGCGTCCGGGGGACGGCCCCGCACCCTGTGCGGCGCGCGCGGCGGCTGCCGCCTCCTCGCGCTGGCGCACCACGTCGGCCCAGAACGGGCGGCGGATCATCAGGATCATGACCGAACCGCAGGCGGCGAGCGCCGCGTAGATCATGAAGATCTCCCGGTAGCTCCCGGTCTGGTCGAAGATGTAGCCGGCGAGGAACGGCGAGATGATGCCGACCGGCATGTTGAGCGAGGAGGCAAACCCGCGCAGCGTGGCGAACCGCCTCGGCCCGAAGTAGTCAGCGACGAGCGTCATCTGCAGCACGATCCACGTCGAGTTCCCGAACGCGAAGGTGGCGTAATAGAACGGCAGCAGCCACAGCCGGTCCGAGGTCATGTTCGCGAAGATGACCATGCCCACGCCCTGCGCCACGAACGCGAGCGAGTACATTCCCACGCGCCCGAAGCGGTCGCCCATCCACCCGACGAGCGGTCGGAGCGCGAGCTGGCACGCGCCGTAGATGCCGGCGATGGTCGCCGCGCCGCTGAGCGAGAACCCGACGCTCTCCAGGTGCGGTATCTGGTGGACGATCCAGGAGATGATCACCCCGCCGCTGAGCGCCGTGGACACGGCCAGCAGGTAGAACGTCGGCGTGCGGAGACCCTCGCCGACCGTCATGCCGCTCGCCTCGGGCGTCACCCCGGCCTCGCCGGGCTCGGGCTCGTCGCCGTCGGCGGAGTAGCCGTAGGGCTCGGGGCGGTTGCGCAGCACCATCGCGAGCGGGATGCCGGCGAAGAGCACGACCACCGCGGCCATCAGCAGCGTCTCGCGCCAGCCCACCTGCGTGACGAGGATGGCGACGCCCGGCGTCATCAGGTAGCCGGCGCCGTTACCCGTGTTGAGCAGGCCCATCGCGCGGCCGCGCTTGCGCTGGAACCAGAACATCAGGGCCGCCGAGAACGGCTGCAGCGAGCCCAGGCTCTGGCCGAAGGCGAGTAGCAGGCTCGACGCGTAGTAGATCTCGAGCGTGCGGGCCTGCGAGAAGACCACGAGCCCGATGCTGGTGAAGACGATCCCGGTCATCGCCATGCGGCGCGGGCCAAGCCGGTCGATGAGGATGCCGGTGATCGGCGCGAGCAGGCCCTGCTCGAAGCTGCGCAGCGAGACGCCGAGCGAGATCGCGGCGACGCTCCAGCCAAGCTCGTCGCGGATCGGTCCGATAAAGACGCCGAAGCTGAACGTGACGAGGCCGATCACGATGAAGTTCGTGCCGGCCCCGGCCGCGACGATGTACCAGCCGTAGAAGATCCCGCGGCGCGCGATGACAGCCGCGCGCTCGGCGACCTCGGCGATTTCGGCCATGCCCGCGTGCGTGACGGCCATCAGCTCATCTCAGGGGTAGTAGCGAAGGAGCCCTCCGTGCGGAGGGCTCCTGTTCGCTCTACTCCCGGCACGCCGAACCGCAGCCGGCTCGCGCGCTGGATGCATGCAGCATGGCTGCATGCAAGGAATCTGGTTGGCTCCTGCCGGGTCCTCCGGTTAGCGGTTCTTCCAGTTCGGGTCGCGCTTTTCGGCGAACGCCAGCGGTCCCTCGAGCCGGTCTTCGCTGCTGTTGTTGATCTCCTTGACATCGGCGGTCAGCTCGGACAGCTTTGCGAGCTGCTTCTGGCCGGGGTTGGGCGCCGCCATGTTGCGCTTCGTGCGCAGCGTTTCCTTGATCGCGCGGATCGCGAGCGGCGCGCAGAGCTTGACCTCGCCCGCGAGCTCCTCGGTCGCCTGGATCAGCTCGTCGCGGTCCTCGACGAGGACCTGGATGAGCCCGTTCTGGTAGGCGCGCTCGGCGGTCATGTGGCCGCCGGTCAGGAGGATCCACGCCGCCTCGCCGGCGCTCGTGAACAGCTCGGGCGTGTCCTCGCCGCCGACGGCCGCGAGGGCTCGCCGTGCTTCCGGCATCCCGAACCGCGACTTGCGCGTTGCGATGCGCATGTCGCAGCGGTTGGTGAGCTGCATCCCGCCGGCCAGCGCGTAGCCGTCGATGGCCGCGATCACCGGCTTCGGGCAGGCCCCGACCGCGTCCAGGCCGGTGCCAGGACCCACTTGATCCCCTGACATGTCGGTCCCACCCGCGGCGTCCTCCTGGGCCCGCCACTTCAGGTCCATGCCCGCGCAGAACGCGCGGCCGCCGTTGCCGATGAGAACGACCACGAGCACGTCGTCGTCCGCGGTCGCCTCGTCGACTGCCTCCTTGATGCCGAGGCTGATCTCCGGGTTGAGCGAGTTCATCGCCTCGGGGCGGTTGAGCGTCACCCACGCGACACGGTCGCGCTTCTCGTACAGGACGGTGTTTGTGTTCGGTGGCATAGGTTCCCTCTCTGGCCTTCCGGCCGCTGCTGCTGTCGCCTGCGGTCGCGATGATACAGAGGCTGGCGACGCATCACACCTGCCTGTACCGCCATCACCCAGAGATGTTGAGTAGCCGACTCAATTATGTGAACATTGCGGGCATGAGCGCCCTCCCGATGTCGCTGACAACTGTCCGCACGATGGACCGCTCCACAGGCGCCGGCATCCTCGCCGTGGCAGGGCTCGCGATCGTGTACGTGCTCGCGCTGCGCACCGACGCGGCATGGCCGGTGTTCTGGGTGACGGGCGTCGCCTTCGGCGCGATCTGTCAGCGCAGCCGCTTCTGCTTCGTCGCCGGGTTCCGCGACCTGATCCTCATGCGCCAGGGACGGATGATGCGAGGCATCATCGCCGGCCTCGCCGTCGCGACGGCGGGCTTCGCGATGATCATGGCGACCGTTGTCCCCAACCCCGGCTCGGGCGTCCTCCCCTCCGACGCGCACATCCTCCCGCTCGGCATCGCGACCGTCCTCGGCGGCGTGATGTTCGGCTTCGGGATGGTGCTCTCGGGCGGCTGCGTCAGCGGCTCGCTGTACCGCATGGGCGAGGGCTACATCGGCTCGTGGGTCGCGATCGGCGGCGTGCTCGTCGGGCTCTACGCGATGGCGCGCACGTGGAACTGGTGGTGGGACAACCAGATCAGCATGGATCGCCTCTCGTGGCTGCCGACGGACCTCAACTACACCGGCGCCGTCGTGATCACGTTCGTGCTGCTCGGGCTCGCCTACGTCGCCGTCTCGTGGTGGGAGCGACGGGCCTTCGCGGGTATGAACTTCACGCTCCCGGTGATTCCGGGGGCGAGCGGCGCCCAGGCGGCTCCGGGGTCGGACACGACGCTGGGAGCGGTCGCGCGGAAGGTCTTCCGCGCCGAGTGGACGCCCGTCATCGGGGGTATTGCGCTGGCGGCCGTCAACATCCTGCTGTTCATCCGCTACCGCCCCGTCGGTGTCGTCGGCGAGCTGTCGCGCTGGTCAGTGGACTTCGCGGACAACCTCGGCGCCGGCGTCGGCGAGCTCAAGGGCATCAGCGACATCCCCGGCTGCGTCCCGCGCTTCGTCGAGGGGACGTGGCTCACCGACGCGTTCATGCTCAACATCGGCATCATCGCCGGGGCGTTCACCGCCGCACTGCTGGCGCGCGAGTTCCGGCTGCGCGTGCCGCGCGGCCCGCGACGCTACGTGCAGTCGCTCGCCGGCGGGCTCGTGATGGGCTACGGGGCGGGGCTCGGCCTCGGCTGCACGGTCGGCGCGTTCTTCTCCGCGATCCCGTCGCTCGCGCTCAACGGGTGGATCTACGCCATCGCGCTGGCGATCGGGGCGTACGGTGGCACCACGTTCATCCGGCGGTTCCCATGAGTGGGGAAGCAGTCGAGGTGCTGGACCTGCGCGGGAAGCCCCCGCCAGAGCAGATGCAGAGCGCGCACGCCGCGGTCGAGCAGGCCGCCGAGGGGACAGCGGTGCGGATCATCACCGACCTCGACGTTGTCGCCACGTACGTGCTGCCAGCCGCAGCCGAGCGGGGCGTGCGATGTCGGCTCGAGCCGCCCTCGGAGGGCGTGCGCGAGATGACGCTGTCGCCGGGTGTACGCCCGGTGGCGGCCACCGAATAGGGAGCCCGCCAATAGGGAGCCCACCAATGGGGAGCAAGGAGGGAACTCCATGACCAACGAGAGCGAGGCGCCAGTCCTCGACGTGCGGGGCGAGATCTGCCCGTACCCGATGCTGCGCACCAACCGGGAGCTCGACGACGTGCGGCCCGGCGTGCCGGAGCTGCGGGTGTGGACGGACCACCCGCCCGCGCTGTCGACGATCCCGCCCGAGGCGATGAAGCGCGGCTACGGCTGCGAGATCGCCGAGCGGCGCCCCGGCGAGTGGGAGATCCGCATCTTCAACGCCGAGGCGCACGTCGAGGCTTAGACAGACAGAGAAACCGCGTTCGAAGGAAAGGTGCCTGATGCATACGAGGGAACGAACCACGAAGAAGCGAGGCTGGGGCCTGTTGGGCCGCGCCGCCGGGCTGCTGGTGCTGATGCTACTGGCAGGCTCTGCGCTCATCGCGGGCTGCGGCGACGACGATGACGACACGGCCGCAACCGAGGCTCCGGTCGCCACCGCCGTCTTGGCCACCACCGCCGCCGACGATGCTGATGACGACGCCGACGACGCGGCCGAGGCCGACGACGGCGCGGACGCGGCCGATGACGACGCCGCAGCCGATGACGACGCCGCCGACGCGGACGACACTGTCGCCGCGGCGGATGACGACGCCGCCGACGACACGGGCGTTCCGGCCGTTACGGGCCTCGAAGACCGGGGCTACGCCAGCACCGACCGGCTGGTCACCACCCAGTGGATCGAGGAGAACCTCGACAACGACGCGGTGATCCTGGTCGACCTGCGTGGTGAGGACGCCTACGTCGCGGGCCACATCCCCGGCGCGATCCGGCTCGCAGCCGGTGGCTCCTTCCAGAAGGAGATCGACGGCGTGCCCGGCCTGATCCCGCCTCCGGAGGACATGGCAGCAGTGCTCGGCTCGATCGGCGCGACGCCGGACCACACGATCATCTTCTACGACGCCCGTGGCTCCATCTGGGCATCGCGCGCCATCTGGGTGCTCGCGGTCTACGGCCACGGCGATGCGCGCCTGCTCGACGGCGACTTCCCGCTCTGGGAAGCGGAAGGCCGTGCGGTCAGCACCGACGTGCCCTCGCCGACGGCAGCGGACTACGCCTTCAGCGGCGCGCCGAACGAGAACCTGATCGCCGGCTGGCAAGAAGTGGTCGCGTCCATCGAGGACCCCTCGACGCTGGTCTGCGACGCGCGATCGCCGGAGGAGTACGCCGGTCGTGACGTGCGCGCCGACCGTGGCGGCCACATTCCCGAGGCTGTGAACGTCAACTGGGACCGCGCCCTCGCCGAGGACGGCCGGTTCCTGTCCGCCGACGAGCTGCGCGCCCTCTACGACAGCGAGGGCGTGGTTTCCGACAAGACGATCTACACGCTCTGCCAGACGGCCGTGCGCGCGACCCACACGTGGTTCGTGCTCTCCGAGCTGCTGGGCTTCGAGAGCGTGAAGGTCTACGACGGCTCCTGGGTCGAGTGGGGCAACCGCACCGACACGCCCATCGAGTCCTAGTAAGCTGAGGGTGCGGGCGCTCCTGCGCCCGCACCCGTACACCCGTACAGCTGCAGGGAGCTACCTCGTGGGCGGTCCACTCGAAGGCGTCAAGGTGTTCGAGGTGTCGCAGATCCTGGCGGCGCCGTACGGCGGGATGATGCTCGCCGACCTGGGGGCGGATGTCCTCAAGGTCGAGTCGCCGGAGGGCGACAACACGCGCAACCTGGGCGCCATAGTTCCCGGTGAAGGGAAGTTCTTCCACGTCGTGAACCGCGGTAAGCGCGGACTCGTGCTGAACCTCCAGCGCCCCGAGGCGCAAGAGCTGGTGCATCGCATCATCACCGACTACGACGTCTTCATCATCAACGCCCGCCCCGGCGTCTCGGGCCGCCTGCGGGTCGACTACGACACGCTGCGGCAGTTCCGCCCGGATCTCGTGTACGTCGACAGCACGGGGTTCGGCACCGAGGGGCCAAGCGCGGTGCGCTCGGGCTCCGACGTCGTCTCGCAGGGCTACTCGGGCGTGATGGCGAACAACCACAAGCTCGATGAGCACGGCGCACCGCAGATGATGTCGATCGCCATCGGCGACATGAGCACCGGCCTGGCGATGGCCATGGGCGTGTGCGCCGCGCTGTTCCGCAGGCAGATCACTGGGCAGGGCGAGTTCATCCAGACCTCGCTGCTCAACTCGGCGCTCTCACTGCTGGGGGCCTCGGTGGGGCGGATGCCGGTCCAGGACGCGACCACCGTCCAGCCGATGCTGGAAGCGCTCAGGGAGGCGCGCCAGGCGGGCGCGAACTACCGGGAGCTGATCGACATCCACGAAGGCAGTCGCGCCATCAGCACGGCGTTCCTCACGTACTACGGCACGTATGTCGCGCAGGACGGCGCGATCGTGGTCGGGGCGCTGACGCTTCGCAACCAGGCGCAGATCCGCGAGGCACTCGGGCTCACCGGCGAGGACCCGCTGGAGGATCCCGAGTTCGACGCCCTCGATCCCGATTGGAACGACCAGGCGGTCGCGTTCCAGGATCGCGTACGTGCGCTGTTCCGCACCAGGACGATGGACGAGTGGATTGAGCGCATGGACGCGCAGGGGGCGCCCGCCACGAAGGTGAACTTCCCCGAGGAGATGGCCGACGACCCGCAGGTCGAGGCGATGGGCTACATGATCGACATCGACCATCCGCTCACGGGCCCCGAGCGCATGGTCGGGCCGATCCTGCGCATGACGAACTCCCCGACAGGCACGGACCGGCCATCTCCAGGACTCGGCGGCGACACCGACGAGGTGCTGTCCGAGCACGGCCTGACGCCTGACGAGATCGCCGCCCTGCGCGAGGCTGGCGCCCTGGGTTAGGCACGCTACCGGCGCCCCAGCGCTCGCCCCTGATCGCAATCCGCAGTGCGCCGCCGACCGGCGATGCGCGGCCGTTGGCACTGCTACCCTGCCAACCGGGCTGCGGCTTCGTGAAGCCTCGCCCTGGGGAACGTCGATGCGCATCCCGCTTTCAGCGCACGCGCTGTGCGCGCTTGCATGCTTCGCGCTGACCACTGCGGCATTGATGCTGGGCTCACCGGCCAACGCGACTGCGCCGGGGCCGGGTTCCGGCGTCGTCGAGATACGCATCGCAGCGCAACGGCTCGCCGATGGTCGCACCGAGGTGGCGTTGCAGGTTCGCGGCGCGGATGGCTGGGGCGCGCGGTTGCTACCGCGGGCCGGCTTCGTCCCGGTGAGCGCCCGGTCAACCGCTGGCTGCACAGCTCCGAGCTGACGTTTGAGACCGGTCACGCTCTGCGGATCAGCGCACGACCGCTACGAGACGGACGGATCGAGTTCGCGCTGTACCAGCGGTCGGCGACGAGTGGAGCGATCGCCTCCTACCGCGACCCCGGCTCTTCCCGGCCACCGTGGCGGCTGGCCGCTGGCTCTACAGCGGCGGCGTGCACCTGGATGGCCAGCCGCTCGACAGCATCGTCCCGAGTGGCTTCAGCGCCGTCGCGACCGGGTGGGATCATGGCTGCGGGTTGCGCGGCGACCAGGCGATCGAGTGCTGGGGCTCGAACTTCCTGGGGCGACAACTCCGAGGGGCAGGCCGCCGCACCATCCGGGACCTTCCTCGCGGTCTCCGCCGGCCTGGACCACACGTGCGCGTTGCACAGCGATGGGGCCATCGAGTGCTGGGGCGATGACCACAGGGGGCAGACCGACGCACCCAAGGCGCATTCCGCTCCGTCTCCGCGGGCGCCCTGCACTCATGCGGGCTACGCGACGATCGCGAGATCGAATGTTGGGGCTCCGATGACGTAGGACAGAGCACCCGCCCACCGCGTCCCGTGGCGCCGTCCCGGTCGGCGACCCCCGTCACGCCGGCACACCGAGCCGTGGAGCGCGCGCCACTCCGAGCCCGGTAGGGTCACTCTCGTGACGGCGCGGTTCCGGACGCCGGGTCGAGGCTCGTGACCACGCTCCCTGGGGGCGCGCTCCTTGCCGCGCCGCGCGGGCGGCGACTACGCTCGCGCCCATGGAACAACGCACCTTCGGCAGCCTCGGATACAACGTCAGCGCCCTCTCACTCGGCGGCGGTGGGATTGGCCAGGTGTGGGGGCCGACGACCCGCGAGGAGTCCGTTGCGACCACGCGCGAGGCGATCGAGCTCGGCATCAACCTGCTCGACGTCGCGCCCAGCTACGGCGACGGTGAGGCCGAGCGCGTGGTCGGCGTGGCCTTCGACGGCCGGCTCCCGGACGGCGTGCTCGTCTCCACCAAGTGCCGGGTCAACAACCCGCCCGCCGGCGAGGTGGCGGAGCTGCTGAGGTCCAGCCTGACGGCGAGCCTCGAGCGGCTCCGACTGGAGCGCGTCGACGTGTTCATCGTACATAACATGCTCGTCGCGGATGCGGACGCCGACCGCTACGCGGGGACGCCGCTGACGCTCTTCGGGGAGGCGGTGCGGCCCGCACTCGAGGGCTTGGTGGCGGAGGGGATGGCGGGCGCCTGGGGCATCACGGGCATCGGCGTGCCCGGCGCCGTGATCACGGCGCTCGAGTCCGACTCACCGCCGGGCGCGGTGCAGTGCATCGCGAACCTCCTCGACTCGGCCGGCGCGATCCGGCGCTTCGACGCTGCGTTACGCCCCCGCGAGGTCATCGCGACAGCCGCCGAGCGCGGCGTGGGCGTGATGGGTATCCGCGCCGTGCAGGCGGGCGCGCTCACCGACGCGATCGACCGCGAGCTGCCCGAGGGGCACGGAGACGCCGTGGACTTCCATCGCGCCGCCCCGTTCCGCGCACTCGCGCGCGCAGTCGGCGAGTCGCCGGCCGCCCTGGCACACCGCTACGCGCTGTCGATGCCGGGCGTCTCGACGGTGGTCCTCGGCGTAAAGAACCGCGAGGAGTTGCGCGAGTGCGTCGAGGCAGAGGCGCGGGGCGTCCTCGACGGCGAGTTGATGGCGCGGATCGACGCGGCAGTGGGCCGAAGGTAAGCGCGAGCGCGGCTACGCGGCAGGCGCCTCGCCCGCAGCGGCATCGAGCGATGCCCCCGCAGGCTGGCGCGCCGGACGGGGTGGTGGGCTCCCGGCCCAGAGCATCAGCAGCGAGCCGGCGCCGGCGATGAGCGCGAGCAGCGTGAAGCCGATCTCGTACGAGCCCGTGTTGTCGTAGACCAGGCCCGCGAAGATCGGCCCCACGATCATCCCGAGCATCACAATCAACGACGAGAAACCCATGATCGTGCCGAAGGAGTGCGGCCCGAAGTACTCGGCGCGCATCGAGAGAATCACGGGGCCTCGGACGCCCCACGCGATGCCATGCAGCACCGCGAACCCCACCACCATCCAGAGGGAGCTTGCGAAGGTGAGCAGCAGCATCGCCGTGCCGTGGCCGAGCAGGCACACGGCGATGATCGCCCTCGTGTTGAGGCGGTCACCCGCCCAACCCCCGGCCACCTGGCCTATGATCACCATGAATGTGAGCAGCGTGATGAGCGAGGCGGCCTCGGCCCGAGAGTAACCGAGCTGCTCCTCGACATGCGCGACGAAGTGCACCATCACCGCCGAGACCACGAGCAGCGCGGCTGCGTGGGCGAACGAGATGGCCCAGAACGCGCGGCTCCGGAGGGCCTGTTGGGGCGTCATACTGACTTCGGCGAACCGGGGTGCGTCGTCGTCAGCGGAGGCCGGCGGCGGCGCGGAGTCGCCGTCGGGCTGCAAGCCATACGGCTCGGGGCGATGCCGCACGAGTTGCGCCGCGGGCAGTCCGATGATCGCGACGATGGCGGCCGAGACGAGGGCCGTACCACGCCAGCCGATCTCCTCGATCAACAGGGCGATGCCCGGTGCGGCGAAACCGCCGCCCGCCACACCGATGAGCGCAAGGCTCACGGCGAGCGTGCGGCGTCGCACGAACCAGTTGACGACGGCGGTCGTGACAGAGAGGAAGCCGGCGAGGGCAGCGCCGATCGCCATGAGCAGAAACGTCAGATAGAACATCAGCAGCGAGTTCATCATGCTGAACGCGACGAACCCGAGCGCGAAGAGGACCACCCCCACACGTATCACGGCGCGCGGCCCGAACCTGTCGATCATCCAGCCCTGGAGCGGGCCGAGGAGGCCGTCTTCGACGCGCGCGAGCGAGAAGGCGACGGAGAGCTTGGTGCGGTTCCAGCCGAACTCTTCCTCGAACTCGACCACGTAGATCCCGAACGGGTGCAGCATGAGCGCGCCCACGGTCCACTGGATGGCGAAGCCCGCGAGAACGATCCACCAGCCGTAGAAGACGCGCGGCGCCGACAGCAGTTTCACTCGCGAAGCTCCAGTCTCGTCAGAGGCTCAACCGAGCCTACCAGCCCTCGGAGCTAGGCTCTCACGCACGCGGGAGGCTTGCGCATCCATGGATACGAGACTATAGTCATGACCATGGTTCGTGAGGAGAGGAGGTCGCCATGGCTGAGGTACGCGAACTCGTCGGCGTGTACAGCACGGCGCGCTACATCAAGGCGTCCGAGTTCAAGGCGACGTGCCTGCGACTCATGGACGAAGTCGCCGAGACGGGGCAGGAGATCATCATCACGAAACGGGGGAAACCGGTGGCGAAGTTGACGCCGTATCAGCAGCCGCTCAAGGCGCCGTGGGGCGCCGACAAGGGTCGGATGCGCATCCTCGGTGACATCATCAGCCCAATCGACGAGGAGGAGGTAGACGTCCTCGCTGACCCGGATCGCGTGCTCAACCCCGATCTGCCGCAGTACCAGTGATCCTGCTCGACACGCACGTCCTGCTCTGGTTGCGCCTCGACAGACCGCAGCTTGGCCGGCGCACTCGCTCGATACTCGATCGAGTGTGGCCGGCCGGTGAGGCCGCGGTGTCGACTCTGACGTTCTGGGAGGTGGCTATGCTCGTCAGCAAGGAGCGGCTCGACGTCGACATCGACGTCCACCGGTGGCGCGCCGAACTCCTCTCCGACGGTCTCATCGAGGTCCCCGTCAGCGGGGAAATCGCGGCGCGGGCGGGGTTGATCCCGGGCATGCACGGCGACCCTGGGGACCGGATCATCACCGCTACCGCCCTCACCATCCCCGACTGCCAACTCCTGACCGCGGACCGCCGACTCCTCGACTGGCCGGGCCAGCTCGATCGCCTCGACGCGACCACCTGAACCCGACGCCGCCACGCGCCTTCCCCAACATGGTTAGAATGCACGCGGACGGGATGGTGTCGGTAAGGAGGTCGCCGTGACCGAACTGCCTGGCTTCGCATTGCGCGACCAACGCAGCGAGGAGCGTGCGTTCCCGACCGGCCGCCCGACGCTCCTCGCCTTCGTCAAGGAAGACTGCCCCACGTGCGGCACTTCGATGCCGCTGATCGAGGGCGCGCATCGCGCCTTCGGCGGCGAGGTCGACGTGCTGGCGATCGGCCAGGATACCGAGGGCAACGCGATCCTCGTCGACCGCCACGCGCTGACGTTACCGTTACTCGACGACTCCGAGCTCGATGTCTCGTACCGCTACGACCTCGAGACGGTGCCGACCGTGATCCTGACCGACGCCGACGGCGCCGAGGTCGACCGCTTCGTCGGATTCGGCCGCGAGGACTGGCGCATGCTGTACGGCAGGCTCGCGGACCTCACGGACGCCGACGCGGGCGACGTGGACTGGGAGCGCTACCCGGTCTCGCAGCCCGGCTGCGGCTCGCGGACCCTTGAGCCCGGCATCGCCGAGCGGCTCGCCGCGGAGGCCGAGGGTAGCCCGCTGCGCGCGCGGCGCATCGAGGTCGGCAGCGCCGACGACGTCGACGAGTTCATGTTCGACCAGGGCTTCACCGACGGGCTGCCCGTGGTGGCGCCGAGTCCGGAACGCGTACTGCGGATGCTGGGCGGCACCCGTCGCGACGCGCAGGAGGTGGTGGCCATCGTCCCGCCGAATATGGGCGAGGCGACCATCGAGAAGATCGCGATCAACGCAGTGCTCGCCGGCTGCAAGCCCGAGTACCTGCCGGTCGTGATCGCCGCCGTCGAAGCCGTGTGCACCGAGCAGTTCAACGCGCACGGCGTGATGGCCACGACGATGGGCGCCTCGCCGGCGGTGATCGTCAACGGCCCGATCCGCGACCGCATCGGGATGAACTCCGGACTGGGCGCGCTCGGGCAAGGCAACCGCGCGAACGCAACGATCGGGCGCGCCGTGCGGCTCGTGCTGCGCAACGTCGGCGGGGCGAAGCCCGGCGGCACCGAACGCTCGATGCTCGGATCCCCGGCGAAGTTCACGCTGGCGTTCGCCGAACGGGAAGAACGCAGTCCCTGGAAGCCGTTCCACGTCGAGCACGGCTACGACGCCGCGGACAGCGTGGTCTCCGTATTCCCCGCGTCGCCCGGGCCGCTGGTGAGCGTCGACCAGACGTCGCGTACCGCCGAGGGGCTTGCGGGCAGCCTCGCGATGTCGCTCCAGGCAATCAGCCACCCGCGGTCGAGGTCGGGCGAGGTGCTGATGGTGATCTGCCCCGAACACGTCGACACCATCGCGCGCGATGGTTGGACGCGCACCGACCTGCAGCGGCGGCTGTGGGAGCTCACGCACCGGCCGGTGCGCGAGCTTCTGATCGACGAGCGCGCCGGGGCGGGGATCCCGCCGGAGAGCTTTGGCCCGAACGGACCAAGCGATGCGCAGCTCGACGAACTCATACCAAAGTTCGAATCGCCCGACCGCATCCACATCGTCGTGGCCGGTAGTGGGGCCGGGAAGTTCACTTCGATCTTCCCGGGCTGGGCGAGCGGATTGGACAACAGGAAGATCGAGGAGGTCGTATGACGACGATTCTTGACCCGACGGACGAACGGGAACCGATTGGACGGCAGCTCACGGAGCGGCCCGAGCACATCACCGGGACGGTTGGGCTGCTCGACATCAGCAAGCCAAAGGGCGACGTCCTGCTCGACCGCATCGAGATGCTGATAGGCGAGCGGCTGCCCGAGGTGAGCGTGAAGCGCTACATGAAGCCGACCTTCGCGAAGCCCGCGCCAGAGCCGCTGCGGCGCCAGATGATGGAGGAGGTGGACTTCGTCATCGAAGCGCTTGCCGACTGAGGGTCGTGTACGACGTGCAGTGTGCACGACACAGTCTGGTTCGAGATTCAGGGCATGCCCTCGGTGATGATGGCCTCGAACGAGTTCGTCGACGCCGCCGAGGCCCAGGCCGTCTCACTCGGTCTGCCTGCGATGCAGCGCGCGTTCGTCCAGCACCCGATCCAGGATGCGACGGACGACGAGTTGCACGCGAAGGCGGACGCCGTCATCGACGAGGTGATCGCGGCGCTGATCGACTGATGCAGGTCGACTGATCCCGGCGCGCGGGCGTCTGCCAGCGCAGCCGAGACGCATGCGGGCGCGTGGCACTACGGTGCTACGCGCCCTCGTCGTCTCCACGGGCGGCGCTGAGCGCTTCCTCGCGCTGCTCGCGCGTCCGCTCGGCGAGGGGTACGAGTTCGGAGATCTCAAGCCCGTATGCGTCCAGACCGGAGCGCTTCACGGGGTTGTCGGTGATGAGCCGCATCCGCCGCACGCCCAGGTCGACGAGGATTTGCATGCCGATCCCGTAGTCGGGCAGGCCAAGCGCCTCGATCGGCGCCATGGCCTCGCCGTCACCCGCCGCGGCGGGCTGAATGCCCTTCTGGTGCAGACCCACGGCGCGCCCCTGCTGGTAGAGGTACACAACGACCCCCCGGCCCGCCTCACGCACGAGGTCCATCGAGGCGCGCAACTGGTAACCACAGTCACAGCTTAGCGAGCGGAACACGTCGCCGGTCACGCATTGGTCGTGGACGCGGACGAGCACCGGCTCGGGCGTGGTGATGTCCCCGAGCACGAAGGCGATGTGCTCGCGGGTGTCGATGAGGGTGCGGTAGCCGACCGCCGTGAAGTCGCCGAAGCGGCTCGGCAGGTCTGCCTCGGTGACGCGCTCGATGAGCGTGTCGGTGCGCAGACGGTGCGCGATCACGTCGTTGACGGTGACGATCTTGAGGTCGTGCTCGCGCGCGAACGCGATGAGGTCCGGTGTGCGCGCGACGGAGCCGTCGTCCTGCAGCATTTCGCAGATGACGGCCGCGGGCGTGCAGCCGGCGAGCCGAGCCAGATCCACGGACGCCTCGGTGTGTCCCGCGCGCACGAGTACCCCGCCGTCGCGGGCGCGCAGCGGGAAGATGTGGCCGGGCCGCGTCAGCAGTTCGGGCGTCGAGTTGGGGTCGACGAGGACCTGGATCGTGCGGGCGCGGTCGGCGGCCGATGCTCCGGTGGAGACACCGTCGCGGGCCTCGACGGAGACGGTGAACTGCTTCGACAGCGGCGACGTGTTGCGGCCGGTCATCAGCGGCACGTTCATCGCGTCGAGGCGCTCGCCGCCCATGGCGACACAGACGAGGCCGCGCGCGCGGGTCGTCATGAACGCGACCATCTGCGTATCGATGAACTGCGCGGGGATGCACAGATCGCCCTCGTTCTCGCGGCCCTCGTCGTCGACGATGATGACGGGACGCCCCCGCCGGAACTCGTCGATCGCCTCGACGGTGCTCACCCGCTCCGGAGCACCGAGCTGGAGGGCCCCCGCATCCGATGTCGTCATTTCCACCTCGCCCGTGCGTTCTGTGTCGTCAGTCACGATACGCATTGCGGAGGGTATCACCGCCGGGGCGGCGGATGCCTGTGCGCGATGCTCCCGTTGTGCGCCCGACCGCATTAGCATGGCGCGAGCACGCGTGCAGCGGCCGACGGTGGCCGGAAGCCTGGAGCCAGGATGAGCGTCGAGGTCTCGTTCGAGTTGCCTGATCCCGCCCTGGCGGCAGACCGCTGGCGTCTCGCCTGCGAGCGCGACCCGCAGTCCCACCCGCCGCTGATCGCCGAGCTCTACGCCGAGATGCTCGGCGACGACGCCGTAGCAGTCGGCGGCTACATGTATCTTCGCGACGAGGACGACGGCGACGGTGGAGGCGCCACGACCCTCGACCGACTGGAGGAGGAGTGGCTGCCGCGCGTCGAGGCGCTTGCCCTCGCCCTGGATGGCCTCGAGCCGGGCGCGGTCGGCGAGCGTGGGTGGGCTGCCGCGCTCGGCGCCCGCATCGACGAGTGGGCGGCCATCTCTCAGCGCATGCGTCGCGACATCCTTGGCCCGACCGGGCGCGCGGCCGCGGCGCTCACGGACGCGTTCGCGACGCACTTCGGCGAGGGGCGTCGCGACGACGCGCGGGCGCTCATCGAGGCGATCCCGTCGCGGGAGTCGCGGCGCGCGATCGCCGTCTGGGAGATGAGCCGGCTGCTGCGCAGCCAGGGCAGCAGGCTCTCGCAAACCTTCGGGCCGACGGGCGGCCAGCGCGAGTACATGCAGGGGCTCGAGCGCGCACAGCGTGACTTCGGCGACACGACGCCGGGCTACCGCCAGGACGTGCCCTCATGGCGCGAGAACCGAGCCATGCTCACGCGCGCCATCCGCGAGGCGGCCGCGCTGCCAGACACGCCGAGCCCACCCGACGTGCAGCGGGCGCGCCTTGCGCAGCGTCGGGCGGCCACGGCAGAGATCGCTGCCTCGGCGAGCGATCCGGCGGTCGCGAACCTCATGGCGCTGCTGCCGGCGGCGCTGGAGCACGCGCTCGCCCTCGCTGCATTGGAGGAGCCCACCGAGCGCCTCGTGGCGGCCGGGCGGCGGATGTGGCTGCGGCTCGGCGAGCACCTCAAGGCTCGCGGTGCGCTCCACGAGGCCGGCGATGTCTTCTCCCTTGCTCGCGCCGAACTGATCGCGGCGCTGGAGGGCGGAGCTGTCCCCGCGCCCGACGAGATCGCGCGGCGGCGCGCCGAGCAAGCAGCCTTCGAGGCGGCCATGCCACCGGCGATCCTCGGTGGGGGCGAGGCAGCCTGAGCTACGCGTCGCGCGGCCTCGCCTCGTCGCCGAGCATGCCCGGCTCGTAGTAGACGTTCGCCTCGGCCGAGGGCGGGCGGTGCGTCTGGTCGGGGACGACGTGTCCCTCAAAGTCGTGCGCGTAGCGGTAGCCCCCGCCGTAGCCGAAGTCGCGCATGAGGTTGGTGGCGGCATTGCGGAGGTGCACCGGCACGGGGTCGTTGCGGGTGCGCTCGACATCGGCGGCGGCGCGCGTGTAGGCCGCGTAGGCCGAGTTCGACTTCGGCGCGCGGGCGAGGTACACGGTCACCTCGGCGAGCGGCAGGCGCGCCTCCGGCATGCCGAGGAAATGCGCCGCCTGCTGCCCCGACACCGCGACGACGAGCGCCTGCGGGTCGGCGAGCCCGACGTCCTCGGCGGCGAGGATCACCATCCGTCGCGCCACGAACAGCGGGTCCTCGCCGGCCTCGAGCATGCGCGCGAGCCAGTAGAGCGCCCCGTCCGGGTCGGAGTCGCGGACCGACTTGATGTAGGCGGAGATGTGGTCGTAGTGGGCGTCGCCCGCGCGGTCGTAGAGCACCGTCGGGCGCTGTCCGGTGGCCTCAACCACCTCGCGCGTCACATGACGCACGCCGTCTGCGCCGGGCCGCGTTGAGGTAGCCGCGAGCTCGAGCAGGTTGAGCGCCGCGCGCGCGTCGCCGCCCGCGAGCCGGACGATAGCGTCGATCCCGTCGTCCGCTACGTCGAGGTCGAGTTCGCCGAGCTGCGCGTCGCGTTCGAGCGCGCGCGTCACGATCGTGCGGAGGTCGTCGTCGGAGAGCAGTTCGAGCTTGAACACGCGCGCGCGCGAGATCAGCGGAGCCACGACATAAAACGACGGGTTCTCCGTCGTCGCGCCGATGAACGTAACCGTGCCGTCCTCGACGTGGGGGAGCACGTGGTCCTGCTGCGCGCGGTTGAAGCGGTGCAGTTCATCGATGAACAAGATGGTCTCGACGCCGCCCACCGAACGCCGCTGCCGCGCCTCGGCGACGACGCGCCGGATGTCAGCGACGCCGGCGTCGACGGCGGACAGGGGCTCGAAGTAGCGCTGCGTGCGCCGCGCGATGATGGCGGCGAGCGTCGTCTTCCCGGAGCCGGGTGGCCCCCAGAGCACGAGCGAGGGCGTCTCGTCGCGCTCGATCATCCCTCGCAGCGGACTCCCCGGCCCGACCACCGCCTCCTGTCCCACGAAGTCGTCGAGGTCCCTGGGGCGCTGGCGCGTGGCGAGCGGGGCGGAGCCACGCCGCGCGTCGCCGACGGCGCCCTCGGGGAGGCGGGGCTCGTCGCCGGTGAAGAGGTCGCGTTGGAGCCCGGGCGGCGCATCGCCGCGTCGTCGCGGCTGCCTGCCGGTGGGGGTCATGGGGGGAGTGTAGGGGATGGTGGTAGGTGCGGGGTGTTGGATGCGCCTCAGTCAGGCCAGTCGGAGATCGAGTCAACGAACGCCTGATCACTCTCGGCATACGCGCTGTTCGCGGCCATAAGCGATTGTCGACGCGCCTCGGCGGCGAATGCAGGGGACGACGTGTCGGGCAGCGACTCCCACCAGGGCTCGCGACTACGGTCTCGAGGTCGCGGCGGACGGGTTGATGCGGACACGGGTGAACTCCAGACGCGCGTTGCGAGCTGCATCCAAGCTATCAGACGCGCCCATCGCTGCACGTCGAAGGTGTGCTGGCGACTGGATCGGGCTAGACTCGCCAGCCGACGCGGACATTCACCCGAGGCGCGGCGAACCATCGCGCCTCGACGCACCCGAGGAGGATCACATGTCGCTTGACGGGAAGGTCGCCATCGTCGCCGGCGCGAGCCGCGGAATCGGCGCCGATATCGCTCGCCACCTCGCCGCTGCCGGCGCCAGGACCGCCGTCGCCGCTCGCACCGAGACCGTGCAGGACGCGCGCCTGCCGGGCACCATCCACTCGGTCACCGAGTCGATCACCGAGGCCGGCGGCACGGCCATGCCGGTGGTCCTCAACCTCCGCGACGCTGAGAGCATCCAGGCCTGCGCCCAGCGTGTCGTCGAGGAGTGGGGCCGCATCGACGTGCTCGTCAACAACGCCGCCATCTTCATCCCCGGCACCATCGAGAGCGCGCGCGAGCGCCACATCCACCTCAGCCTCGAGGTCAACTACATCGGCTACATCATGATGATGCGGGCCGTCGTCCCGCACATGCGCGAGGGCGGTGGCGGACACATCATCAACATCTCCTCGCGCGGCGCGATCCCGCCCGGTCCCGGCCCCTACGGCGACGAGGTGCGCCGCGGCGGCGACCTGCTCTACGGCGGCATCAAGGCCGGCCTCGAACACTTCTCGCAGTCGCAGGCCGTCGAGCTGCAGGACGACAACATCGCCGTCAACGTGCTCTCGCCGGAGAGCGGGTACCGCACGCCCGGCCTGCTCTTCGCCGGCAACGACCTGGAGAACCCGGACCTCAACTTCGAGGCCGCCGACCCCATGGGCGAGGCGACGGTCTGGATCTGCCAGCAGGAGCCGAGCGGCTACACCGGCAACATCCTCTACGACCGGTCGGTGCTCGCCGAGGCGTAGCCACCAGCCACGGCAACGACTCGACGCCGCGCGTCCGACGACCGCGTCGAACGTCGCGACGACGTCCGCGGACGGCGGCGCGGTGCGGAGCGTGACCACGACCGCCGCGATCGTGGCGAAGACGCACCCCGGCGTGCCGGACATGATGTCGAAGACGCCCTGCGGGCCGCCCTCGAGGCCGAACTGCCAGAGCGTGGCCACCGCGAACCCGACCAGGAGCCCGGCCATCGCCCCCGCCGCGTTGAACCGTCGCCAGTAAAGCGAGAGCACCACCACCGGCCCGAACGCCGCTCCCATCCCGCCCCACGCGTACGCGACGAGGTTGAGGATCGAGTCGGGGAACGCGACCGTGAGGAGGCCGGACAGCACGCCGATGACGACGAGCGAGGCGCGCCCCAGCCAGACCTGCCCCCGCGTATCGAGCGATGCGCTCACCCCTCGCACGAACGGCAGGTCGTTCGAGGCGGCCGCGGAGCCGAGCAGCAGTTGCGAGTCGGCCGTGCTCATCACCGCCGAGAGCAGCAGTCCGCCGATCAGCACCGGGAAGAAGTGGTCGGCGACGGCGAAGTAGGCCAGCTCGGGATCCGTCGTCACCACGCCGGCCGCCTCGAGGGCTGGGTGGGCGAGCAGCCCGAGCAGGAAGCTGAGCGCGTAGATCACCACGATCCAGGCGAACGAGATGTTGCGGCTCTCGTTGATCTTTGCCTCGCTCTCCACCGCCATGAAGCGCTGCAACACGCGCTGCGAGCCAACGGCGCCCATCCCCAGCCCGCCAGGCCGATGAGGAACATCGGCGTCACGAGCTTGCCGCCGGGGTCGGTGAACGGGTTGAAGAATCCGCCCGCGTCTCCGCCGACCTCGCGGAACGGCTCGTCGGCAACCACGAGCAGCGCGATGGGCACGATGATGAGGCCCGCGAGCATCAGCACCGCCTGGAATACGTCGGTCCGCGACACAGCGAGGAAGCCGCCGATGAACGTGTACGAGGTGACCGCGAACAGCGTGATCCAGATCCCGGGATTGAGGTCGATCTCGAACACGGAGCCCATCAGGTCCGCGCCCGCGATCAGGCCCGAGTTGGTGTAGAAGACGATGAAGAAGATCGTGAGGACCCGGCAACGGTGCGCAGTGCTCCGCTCCGGTGGGCGAAGCGCCGCTCAAAGAACTCCGGGACGGTCAGCGAGTCCTCGGCAGCGATCGTGTAGCGCCGCAGCCGCCTGGCGACGAACGTCCAGTTGAGCCAGACGCCCACCGCGAGGAAGCCGACGAGCCAGAGGATGTTGGCGCCCTCGGTGAAGGCGAGCGCGGGCAGCGCCAGCATCGTCCATCCGCTCGTGGTCGACACGCTCGTGCTGAGCCCGGACGTGAAGCTGCTCATGCGTCGGCCGCCGAGGACGTAGTCGGACATGGCGTCCATGCGCCGCGCGCGCACGACGGCGATGCCGACGAGCGCCAGGAAGTACGCGACGAACACGACGACGACGACCGGGCTGAACATCAACCAACCTCTGCATGTCTACTCGGCCGGCGCGGTCTTCCGGTCCAGGCCTCGTCCGCAGAGTGCCCACGCTGTGGCGCGGCTACCGACTGCTCGGCAAACCACCCCACAACCGGTTCGTGATTGGGGTTGCCGGTCCGAGTGTCCCAGCCCGGCGACTACAGCGGGAGTGTCGAGCCCACCTCACGCAGGCGTCGGCGCAAGTCCGGCACGTCAGGCAGCGCGGCAGAGACTGCGGCCCAGAACTCGGGCGAGTGGTTCGGCGCCGTGAGGTGCGCCAGCTCGTGGACCACGACGTACTCGATGAGCGCCGGCTCCAGCATCATCACCCGCCAGCTGAAGCGCAGCGTCCCGTCATGCGCGCAGCTTCCCCAGCGCCGCCGCTGGTCGCGGACGAGCACGCGCGACGGTGCTTCGCGACCCAGCCGGGGCCACCAGCGCTCGACGCAGGCCGTCAGCCGCTCGGCAGCGCGAGCCTTGTACCACGCGACCGCCGCGCTCCGGATCTGGGCGTCGCGCTCGGCGGCATCGAGGCCCGCCGGCACCGCGATCCGGAACCGCGAGTGGTCGAATCGCAGCTCCACCGCGGGCGCCTCGGCGGTCTCGACGACGATGCGAATGTTGCGGCCCAGGTATGGCAGCGTTCCGCCGCTCACGAATGGGTCCGGTGGCGTCTCCGGGGTCGCCCCGGCCACGTGGCGCAGGATCCACGGAGCTCGCGCCCGAACGATGTCTCGCAGCTCGCGGTCCGGCATCGACGACGGCGCGGCGACGCGGACGGAGCCATCCTCGACCGTGATCTCGACCGTCTTCTTCCGGCGGGCGCTGCGCCGCACCTCGTACTCGATGGTGGCGTCGCCAACGTCGACGCGGTCTCGCCCCGTCGTGCTCTGCTGTCTCAAGCCGGGCCTGGAGGCCGCCACCGCTCCGGCCTACCCGTCGCCGGCGCCGGACGCCGTATCCGGGGCCACGGGCGAGCCGCCATCGCCATAGGAGTGGCTGATGACGCTGCCGTCCTCGATCTCGAGGTGCTGGGGCGTGCCGGGATTGAGCCGCCCCGTCGTCTCGCCCAGCATCACGATCTCGGCGTGCAGGCGCCCGCGTTCGAGTTCGAGCAGGCCGACGGTGCCGAGCCGCGTCTCCTTGTTGTGGGGCAAGTTCGGGCTGCCCGAGTTCATCAGCACCACGCCCTCGCGATGCGTCAGCCACTCGACGTGCGTGTCGCCCGCGATCATCACGTCGAGGTCGGCCCCGTCGAAGTGCAGGGCGGCCAGCTCGGCGGGGGAGGCGGCTCGCGGGCGCAGGTCGTGTGTCATGCCGATCCGCCAGCCCTCGAGTTCGAGCACCTGGCGGTCGGCCAGGCGGGGGTCGTCGAACACATCGTGGTTGCCGCGGGCGGCGAGGACGGGTGCGAACTGCTCGCACCAATCGAGCACGGTGCGGGTGCTGATGTCGCCGGCGTGCAGGATCAGGTCGACGCTGGCGAGGAACGCGGCAGGCTCCGGCCCGAGCCCGTCGAGGTGGCGGATGAGGGAGGGCAGGTGCGTATCGGAGATGAGACCCACGCGCATCGCCGAACCGTAGCCGTGGCTCGCGGGGCGAGCAAGGCGGGGTCGATCCCTTGCCGCGCCGCCACACATCCTGATTATAATAGTGGTATACGCTATTAGTGCGTTGCGCTAGTATTGGCTTGTGATCGGGAGCTTCCGGGACCGGGACACTCAGTCAGTTGCTGAGCGGCGACGTGTCAGGAAGATACCTCCTGACATTCAGTTGCGCGCGCAGCGGAAACTAACAATGCTGAATCGAGCTCGATACTTGAATGACCTGAGAGTACCTCCAGGGAATCGCCTGCAGGCGCTCTCAGGGGATCGTGCGGGTCAGCACAGTATCCGCATCAATGACCAATGGCGTATCTGTTTCGTATGGATCGACGGGAACCCTTATGGAGTCGAGATCGTCGACTACCATTGAGACCGGAGCGGAAAGCGGGACTACCATGACCATCACAACGGCACTCCAAGAGAGCAGGCTGCCTCCCATCCACCCTGGGGAAATCCTCAACGAGGAGTTCCTCATCCCCATGAACATCAGCCAGTACCGGCTCGCCAAGGCGATTGGCGTTGACGCGCGCCGCGTCCACGCGATCGTGCACGGAGAACGCTCCATCACCGCGGAAACAGCGCTGCTGCTCTCAAGGTACTTCGGTAACAGCGCCGAGTTTTGGATGGGCCTGCAGACTCAGTACGAACTTGAGGTCGCGAGCGATCGGCTCTCCCAGCGCCTGGCTTCCGTGGAGCCTGTCCGCACCACGTAGCGTGATCTCTGGCCCGGCGTTGACGCGCTCGCGTGCGAGTGCTGTAGTGCGCGGCGTAACGCGTCGCATCCTCGCGGCGCCCGTCGAAGGAGTCACGTATGGCCACCCAGAGTCGCCTGGCGGCAATCGCCGGCATCCACGAATACCCGTTGCGCGTCGCACCCGGCGTCAACTCGATGCAGATCAAGATCGAGTCGATCCGCGCGGCCCTACAGGACGCCGGCCTCGAATGGTCCGACGTCGACGGCCTCTACGACTGCGACGAGGGCGAGGGCGGCGGCGGCCTCGGCATGGCCGCCTACATGGGCATCAACCCCACCGTCACGGACACCACGCAGGTCGGTGGCTCGGCGTTCGAGTTCCAGACCGCGCACGCCCTGCGCGACATCGCCGCGGGCGCGTGCAAGATCGCGGTGCTCAGCTACGGCTCGACGTCGCACTCCGAGCGCCGCGCCATCGGCACGGGCGGCATGACCGGCCAGGGCCCCGCCAACTGGCAGGGCAACATGGAAGACCCGTACGGCCTCACGCTCATCTCCGGCTACGCGATGGTGAAGATGCGGCACATGCACGAGTACGGCACGCCCGAGGAGGCCTTCGCCGAGCTCTCCGTGGTCACCCGCGCGCACGCGATGCGCAACCCCGAGGCCGTCAAGGCGATGAACGACCTCGAGTTCGGCGCGGTCCACCCCGTCAGCGAGATCACGATCGACGAGGTGCTCGACTCGCGCGTCATCGCCGACCCGCTGCACCTCCTCGAATGCTGCATGGTCAGCGACGGCGGCGGCGCGCTCGTGATCGTCTCGCCCGAGGTGGTGCAGGACATCAACAAGCCGCCCGTCTGGATCCTCGGCACGGGCGAGGCCACGAAGTACCGCGAGAACGGCGGCGACATCACCACCACCGCGGGCGCGCAGAGCGCGCCGATCGCCTACGGGCAGGCCGGCATCACGCCGGACGAGATCGACATCGCGATGATCTACGACTCGTTCTCGATCACCACGGCGGCGTGTCTCGAGGACCTCGGGTTCTGCGGCAAGGGCGAGATCGGCGACTTCGTGCAGGGTGGCCGGCTGCGCTTCGACAACCGGCTGAAGCCAACGCTCAACACCGACGGCGGCGGTCTGTCCTCGAACCACCCGGGCATGCGCGGGCTCTTCCTGCTGCTCGAGTCGGCGCGGCAGCTGCGTGGCGAGTCGACCTCGCAGGTCGACGGCGCGAGCCTGGCGGTGGCGCACGGCACCGGCGGCACGCTGGGCGGGTCGCACTCCGGCGGCACCGTCATCCTCGCGCGCGACTAGCGTCGACCGCTCCGACCAGCCAACACAACGGGAGAACAGCAATGCCAAACCGACCACAACCACGATTCCCCGAGCCGAACACCGCCTCGTACTGGGAGGGCGTCCAGCAGCGCGAACTGCGCTACCAGCAATGCAACGCCTGCGAGGAGGTCGTGTTCACGCCCCGGCTGCACTGCACGAGCTGTGGATCAGGTGACCTCGCGTCGCACACGTCTAGCGGCGAGGGCACGGTCTACACCTACTCGGTGGTACGCCAGAACAGGAATCCGCGTTTCGCAGACCTCGGCGCGTACGCCGTCGCGTACGTGGACCTCGACGAGGGGTTCCGTGTCTTCACGAACGTCGTCGGCATCGACGACCCGACGCAGGACATCGAGTGCGGGATGCGCGTGCGCGTGGCGTTCGAGGAGCAAGACGAGGGCGAGTACCCGATCCCGGTGTTCGAGCCTGCGTAGCGCGCCGTCACTCGCCACCGGCTGTCTTTCGGCAGCCGGTGCAGGCGGGCATCCGCCGGGACGACATCGAGTCGCTTCTGCGAGCGTGCGGCGCGGATGTGGAGGAGCGGGCCAGCTCCCGCGTGGCGGTCGAGCTGAACGGAGTGATCGCCATCTTCCACCGCCCCCATCCGCGCAAAGAAACCAACAAGGGATCGGTAGCGGCGGTACGGAGGTTCCTCGCAGCGGCAGGGGTTCGGCCTAGCGAGTAGGGGCCAGGCACATGTTGGAGTACGGCGGGTACCGCGCTGCGGTCGTGTTCGACGACGAGGCGGGGCTGTTCCACGGCGAGGTGGTCGGCACGCGCGACGTCATCACGTTCCAGGGAACCTCGGTCCCCGAATTGAACGAGGCGTTCGCAGCGTCCGTGGACGAATACCTCAAGGTGTGCGCCGAACGAGGGCGGACTCCGGACAAGTCCTACTCAGGCAAGATCCCGTTGAGGATCCAACCCGAACTGCACCGGGCGGCTACTGAGACGGCCCGGGCCGAGGGCAAGAGCCTGAACGCCTGGCTCGCCGAGACGGTCGAACGGGCCCTCGTCCGCTAGCCCGCACGAGGACGCACCCGCGCCGGTGATACGCTGGTAGCGCAGGCGTTGCCACCCCGCTCCTGAGAGGAGCGCCCGTGCGCGCTCGACCCGACGGGCGTTCTGGCCCCAGCACAATCTCGACCCTGCGGCGACTCGCCGTCGCCGCGCTCGCGCTCGCCCTGCTGTTCGTCGCCGCCTGCACGGGCGACGAGCCCGCCGAGGAGCCGGTCGAGGAGGCGGTCGCGGAGACGGTCGAGGAGGCGGTCGAGGCTACCGCGGCGGCGCCCACGCCCGAGCCGACGCCGACGCCCGCCATCCCGGACGCCGAGGCGCGCCAGCTGCTCGAGAACCTGCTGGAAGCCGGCAGGAATCTCGAGCTCACCATCACCACGACCGACCGCATCCTCGAAGCGCGGGACTACCGGTTCATCGCCCCGTTCATCGAGATCATCCGCGCCAGCTTCAATCGCAGTGTGCAGGGGATCGAATCGCTGCGCGTCATCCAGGACGCGCTCATCGCGCTGTCCGGCGTGGACCTGGGGCCGCACTGGTACGGGTGGTTCGACTGGTACGCCCGCACCGACCTGGAACCGCCGCCGGGCTTCACCGGTTGGAAGGGCCAGCTGATCTCGCGCATCGACCCGCTGTTCGCGGGATTCCTCGCGCCCGACGCGCCCGCGACCATCCGCGTCGAAGAGGTGCTGTGGGGCGGGGTGCGCGTCGACGGGATCCCGAGTCTCGACAACCCGAGGCGCCTGAGCCCCGACGACGCCAGCTACCTCGATCCCAACGAACCTGTCTTCGGCATCGCGCTGAACGGCGAGGCGATGGCGTACCCGGTGCGCATCATGGACTGGCACGAACTCTCCAACGACGTGGTCGGCGGCGTCCCGGTCTCGCTCGCCTACTGCACGCTCTGCGGAGCGGCCATCGCGTTTGATGGCCGCGCGCCCGACGGGAACACCTACGTCTTCGGCACCTCGGGCCTGCTCTACCGCAGCAACAAGCTGATGTACGACCGCACGACGCGCACGCTGTGGAACCAGTTCACCGGCAGGCCCGTGATCGGTCCCCTCGCCGTGGAACCGGCAGCCGGCGCCGACCCGCTACAGCTCGAGCTCCTGCCCGTCGTGACGACCTCGTGGCGCGACTGGCTCGGACAGCACCCGGAGACCGAGGTGCTGGACGTCCGGACCGGCCACGACCGCCTCTACGAGATCTTCGGGCAGCCCTATGGCGACTACTTCCGCACCAACGAGATTCGCTTCCCGGTGTTCCGGCAGAGCGACGAACTGCACCCCAAGCAGCGCGTCTACGGGCTGCGCCTCGGCGGCATCCGCAAGGCCTGGGTCATCGACGACCTCGCGCGGGAGCAGGTCCTCAACGACGATTTCGCCGGCTCGCCGATCGTGCTCGTCGCCACGCGCGGCCTCGCCGACGTCGAGGACATCGTGCTGCGCATCCCGTGGCCGAACTACGACTACGGGGGCGAGGTCCGATCGTTCGAGCGCGGGCGCAACAGCTTCTCGCCGGGGCCCGATCCCGACACCATCCTCGACGAGGATGGGGGAGCGTGGACGGTGACCGAGGAGGCGCTCGTCGGCCCCTCGGGCGAACGCCTGGAGCGCATCAACGGGCACATCGCCTTCTGGCTCGGCTGGTTCGTGTTCTTCCCCGAGAGCGAGCTCTGGCGCATCCAGTAGCGAGCGGGGCGTACGACCCATGACTACCGAGCCATCACCGGGCGTCATACGGTATGCTGGCGCCGCAATCGAGCACTACACGAAAGGGGAGGCGCATGGGCAAGGTCGCCCCGGAAGACTTCGACATCGACCAGATCCGCGCCGACTACATCGGCAGGATGGGCGAGCGCTCCGACGGGCTCTACCCGGTCGAGCATGACCCCATTCGGCGCCATGAGCACATGTGCTACGGCGCCAACCCGCTGTTCATCGACCCCGCGTACGGCCGCGACAGCCAGTACGGCGACAACATCGCCCCCGGCGTGATGGCGGACTACTTCGCCGGCGACGGCACGTGGCCGTCCTGGAACGGGGGCCAGGCGCTGCCGGACCGCGGCGACGATGAGCTCGACGTGCCGGCGCTCGGTGATCGCGCCATCAACTTGAGCACGACGTGGGAGTTCCTGCGGCCGATCAGGATCGGCGACCGGCTGTGGTCGCAGCCCTCGGTGGCCGACGTGTTCGTGAAGCCCATCCGCCTCGATCCGAACGCCATCTGGATCGTGAACGAGACGCGCTTCTACAACCAGGACGACGAACTGGTGGCCATGAGCCGCAACACCGGCCTGCGCCACCGCGAGCCGGCCGAGGTCGAAGCCGACCCCGACCCGCTCGGCCTGCAGACCAAGTAAGCGCACCTCGCGAGGGAGGACACATCATGGCCGTCAAGCTCGACCCGCTGCCGCAGACCTACTTCGAGGACGTGGAGGTCGGCGACGAGATCGCGGGCTTCAGCTACGAGCTCACGTGGACCGAGATGGTGAAGCAGGTCAGCGGCTCGCAGGACTTCTACGCCGTCCACCACGACCCGCCGTTCGCCCAGTCGGGCGGTCACCGCACGATCTTCTACAACACCGGCTGGACGCGCGCGAACCTCTACCGGCTGCTCTCCGACTACGCCGGCCCCGATGGCTGGGTGCGCAAGCTCCACTTCGAGATGCGCCGTATGAACATGCCGGACGATACGATCGTGGTGAGCGGTGAGGTCGTCGGCAAGGAGCAGACCGAGGACGGCAACGTCGTCGAGATCGAGCTCTCGATCCAGAACGACCGCGAGGGCATGGCGACCCGCGCGACGGGCATGGTGCTGCTGCCTTCCCGCGCGTAGCGCCCCTCGACGCTACCTGCGCACCAGGTCGGCATGCAGCTCCGCTACGACTCCGAAGCCGATGTGATCTTCCTCGCGCTCCGAACCGCCGAGGGTGGTGAGGCGCGCGGCAAACGCCTCGACGAGACGCGCATCGCTCACCTTGATCGAGCGGGCAACGTCTTTGCGTACGAGTTCCTCGCGGTCAGCCGGGGTGTCTCGCTCGAGGGAATCGACGCGAGCGACGAGGCGCTGATCCGCGAGGCGCTGCGTCCAGTCGGTCGGTTCGCGGCCGCGTAGCTCTGCTCAGGGCGCAGTCACCTACCGGGAGACGGCCGCCGGCTCCACCTCGCCGTAGGCCGGGATCGCGCGTAGGTGCTCGATCACCTCGCGGGCGTGCTCGGCGTCCTCGGGTGTCTCGATAGCCGCGCCGAAGCCGACCTCGGTGTTCACGCCGGCGTAGCGCTCCGCCATCTTCGCGGGCAGCTCGTCCCACGTCGCGACGATGGAGAACTGCTCCATGAAGTCGTCGTCGACGATCTTCGCCATCTCCGCCCAGCGCTGCTCCATCGAGAGGCGGTGCAGCAGCGCGCCCTCGTCCTCGAACCCCGCCATCTTGATGCTGTCCTGGTACGTGCGCGTCGAGGCGTAGAAGGCGATCTGCCGCCGCGCCTCACCGAGTGTCGCCTGCAGACGCTCCTCGTCGCGGGCCGTGATGACGAAGCCACCACCGGAGATGACGAGGTCCTTCGGGTCCTTGCCCCCGGCACGTGCGCCCTCCTCGATGGCGGGCAGCAGCACCTGGTCCCGGTACGCCCAGCTCAGCATCCCGTGCCACATCACGCCGTCGGCGATCTCGGCGCCGAGCGCGGTGTTGCGAGGGCGCACCGCCGCGATGGCGATCCGCGGGTCGGGGTAGTCGATGGGGCCCGGATTGAACACGTAGCTGTCCAGCGTGTAGCGGTAGTACTCGCCCTCGTAGGAGGGGCGCTCGCCGGTGCGCCATGTGTGCCAGATCGCGCGCATCGTCCCGACGTACTCGCGCAGGCGCGCGGTGGGCGGACCCCAGGGCACGGAGAAGCGCCGCTCGTTGTGGCCCTTCACCTGCGAGCCGAGGCCGAGCAGCAACCGTCCCCCGGAGTACTCCTGCAGGTCCCAGCCCAGGTTCGCCATCACGTATGGCGAGCGCGCGAAGGCGATCGCCACGCTCGTGCCGACGCGGATCGACTCGGTGTGCTCGGCAGCGAGCGTGAGCGACGTGAACGGGTTGCGGGCCACCTCGGGGAAGTGGATGGCGTCGAAGCCGAGTTCCTCGTGCCGCCGCGCCCACTCGGTGGCGTCGCCCATCACGCCTCGCAGGTCATACATCGCTGTCACGCGCATCGCGGCGCTCCTCTCCCGACGTGCAGACGGTAGCAACCCCGCGCCGCGCCGTCTCGCCCGCGGCAGAGCGACGATGCCTCGGGGTGCCTGCTACCTGTGCTCTCCTCGTCGTAATATGGATTGCGCGCGCACGGATGGGAGTGCCGATATGGGACCAACGAGAGCTGCGATCCGCCGGATGCGAGTGCTCACCCTGTTGCTGGCCGTGACAGCCTTCTCCATGGTCGGCTGCATCCGCTACGAGCTCGGGTTCACCGTGAACGCGGACGGATCGGGCGTGATGAGCGCGCTCGTCGCCATCAGCGACCAGTTCACGGCGATGACCGGCAGCACCACCGAGCAGGCCCTCGATCTCGACGAAGGCGGCCTGCCGGGGGCCGAAATCAGCGAGTACAGCGAAGATGGCTTCACCGGCATCCAGATGGCGGTGCCGTTCGCAAACCTCCAGCAGCTGGGGCTGCTGATGGGTTCGTCGGAGTCCGACGCCCTCGCGACCGACTTCGAACTGCAGCCGGACGGCGAGGGCGGATGGCGATTCGCCACCGTCCTGGCCCCAACGGCCGACCCCTCGGGCACGGAGGCGCCGCCACCACCGGAACTGCTCGCGGGCGCGTGGGGGCGTGTGCGTGTCCAGCTGCCGGGCGAGATCGGCGAACATAACGCCGACCGCATCGAGGATGGCGCGTTCGTCTGGGATATCGACTTCACGAGCACGGAGCCGCGGCAACTCATGGCGAGCACGACGGGGAGCGCCGCAGCACCCGCGCAGCCGGTGACGGGCCACGGCGTCCTGGCCACGGAACGTGACAGCGGCGCGAGCGCTCTTGCCGCGGTCGCGGTCGCGGCGGTCGTGGTGGTGCTGGCGGCAAGGGCCGTCACTGGGAGGCGACGGCGGGCTCAAGGCTAGCGCCGACCAGGCCCGACGAGGGCCGCCCCCGACGCTGAACGTCGGGGGCGGCGCGCGCTCAGCCGCGAATCCGCGGGGCGAGGCTCGTTCGTATACTCCGTGCAGGCGAGGTGCCGCGCTCCCAGGCGATGCGCAGCTGCTTGCCGTGAGGGAACGACCCTATTGAGGCGTCTCGCCAACACGCTCCGCGCTGCCCTCGTCCTCTTCGTGCTCAGCGTGGCGCTCACCTCCAGTGCCCGTCCCGCGTGGGCGGATCCGGTCACGAGCCCTCGCGGCGACGTGGTCACGACGGAGCTGCAGCCCGGCTGGAACATGCTCGGGTGGCTCGGACCGGAGACGCCCGTCTCCGAGCTGTTCGAGGCCGTCCCGGAGTTGGAGCGCGTCTACGTCTGGCTTGGCGAGCATCAGCGATACGGGTGGGCAACCCGCAACAATCCGTCGAACCGCCGTCTCCCGCCGCTCACGCCGGGTCTGGGCGTGTGGATGTACATCGGCGGCACGGCAACAGTGCAGTGGACGCGGCCGGTGGTCGAGGATCCCGTGTTGCTGTCTCTGCACGCGGGCCGGAGCCTCGTCGGCTGGACCGGCCGCGAGGGGATGCCGGTCGAGGAGACAGTCGCCCGGTTCGGGGACGCGCTGACCAGACTCTCCCTGTGGAACGCGGGAACGCAACGGTACGAGCAATACAGACCGGGATGGACGGACTCCGCCAACACGCTGCGCGAGCTGTACCTGGGCGACGCGCTCTGGGTCGAGTTGTCCCCGGACGCGCGCTGGTGGCAGTCAGGGACTGCGCGCACGCAGTTCGTAGTTGCCGGCGACGTCCCAGACGAGCACCAGGCCGAGATCCGGGCGCTACGGCCTCGGTGTTGGCCTCTATGCCGAACAGTACGGGATCCTCCCACCGGAGTTCTCGGTGGTCCTCGATCCACGACTCTCCGGACTCGTCACGACCACCCGTAGCGAGATCGTGTTGGGTCGCCCGGTCGTAGAGGAGGCCGCGACCGGGCCTGTGCTCATCCGCGAGTACTCATACCTGCTCCAGCGGCAGTGGGCAGGCGATCACGCCGTCCCGGCCTGGCTGTCGAAGGGTGCCTCCGCCTACGCGAGCGGCCTGGACCAGCAGGCGCGAGGCGAGACAAACGCAGCGCAGCTGCGTGTGGACCGGCGGGCACACGTCCGGGCGAACTCGCTTCCACCCCTCGATCAACTCGAAGGCGAGGCGCCGTATCGTAGGGCCGGACCGTCCGCGGACAGCCTCAGCGCGCTGGCTGTGGAGTCGCTGGAGGAACAGGCAGCGGCGATTCAGGGCGACGCATCCTCTACCGGTGGCTCGGCGTTCATCACGTTCTTCCAGTCCCTGGGCTCGTCCGGAGACTGGCGCCGAAGCTTCGAGGCTGCGTTCGGCACATCCGTCGACGCTTTCTACGTGGCATTCGCCGCCGAGCGCGAGGCGCCCGATATGCACCCGGTGCATCTCCGTCAGCGAGAGGTCGCCGAGGAGCGGGAAGTAGCCCCGCTGTGACTCCGGCGGAGGACTCGCATCCAGAGCCGCCTCAGAAACCGCACGAACCGTGACAGCGACGGCGCGCTCGTCGGCACCGCGTAGTAGCCCAGCCACCCACGCAATACCCGTCCAAGTCACCGCCCCGTCACCACCGGGTCCGCGTGCATGCGTCGCCGCAGTTCGGCCTTGACCGCCTGCAGCGTGCGGCGCATCCGCTTCGCAACGGGCTTGCGCCCCAGTCCGAACCGCCCCTCATGCGTTGTCCGGCAGTAGTGCGTGAACCCAAGGAAGTCGAACGTATCCGGTCGCCGCTCCCCGCGCTGCCGCCGGTTCGCTTCCGCGAACCTGCCGAACTCCACAAGACGGGTCTTCTCCGGGTGCAACTCCAGCCCGAACGCTGCCAACCGCTCCCGCACCGCCTCCATGAACCGCACCGCATCACTGCGGTACTGGAACCCCAGGACGAAGTCATCGGCATACCGCACGATGTACGCCTCGCCCCAGACCTCCCGCGGTCGCCACTGTTGCGCAAACCAGCGGTCGAGCACGTGGTGCAGGTAGACGTTCGCCAGCAGCGGCGATATCACCGCCCCCTGCGGCGTCCCCCGCACGAAGTCGACCGCAAGCCCCGCGTCGATGACGCCGGCGTTCAGCCACTTCCGGGTCAGGCGTAGCACCCGCCGGTCCCCGATCCGCATCTCCAGGAACGCCATCAGCTGCTCCCGGTCGATGCGCTCGAAGTACTCGCGGATGTCCACCTCCACGATCCAGCCGACCTTGCGCCGGTCCACCGCGTAGGCCAGCGCGTCCAGTGCGTCGTGCGCCGAACGCCCCTGCCGGAACCCGTAGCTGAAGCCGTAGAACTCCGACTCGTAGATCGGATTCAGGATCTGCTCCACCACCGCTCGCTGGACGATCTTGTCCTCCAGCGACGCGATACCGAGCGGCCGTACGCCCCCGTCAGGCTTGGCTATCTCGACCCGCCTCACGGGTTTCGCCCGGTACGCTCCCCTCTGCACGCGGCCGTGCAGGTCGAGCAGCCGCTCGTCCAGCCCGTCCCCGGACTCGCGCCACCTCACTCCGTCCACGCCCGGGGCCGCGTCTCGCTTCAACGCGAGGTACGCCTCCCGCAGCGCCTCCGGCGTGATGTGGTGCAGGAGCGCGGTGAGCCTCTCCCCCGGCTTCTCCTTTACGAACTGCCGTATCCGCTCCGCCCCGGGTGACACCGCTCCCCGGCTCTGCGTCCGGACCGTGCCCGTGCGTCGCGGATTCCTCTCGGCCGCGGCCCTTCGGTCCAGCGGCTCCGCCGGGACTCGCGCCCCTTTGTTCGCCGCCTTCCTCGCTACTACGCCCGCGTCAGACTGCTGCGCTCCGTCCATCATCGGCTTCGGTTGCCTCCCTTCCCGATGCGGTCCCGGCGTACGACCCGCCGGGACGGCGCGCAGCCTTCCCAGGTCCCGGTGCTGGACGTGTATGCGTGCCTGAGTTCTTCGACACCGTGGAGCCCGACGACGACTCGCCCGTAGCGCCGCCGCCGGTGTTGCCTTCGACCAAATGGAGGGCCTCGGCGCTCCAGATTGCCCTTTCGATGCTCGATAGCTCCGCCCACATACCCCGCTACCGACGCTTCACGACCCACCTCACGATGACCCGCGCACGGCTCGCGGAGCGGCGTGGAGTGACTTGCTCCTTCGCCGCAGAGGACTTGCACCTCCTGCCCACGCACCAGTTCGCCTGGCGCTCCCAAATGGAGTTGTCATTCCCACGCCTGCTCACGCGATGCAGCTGGTCGAGGCGATTGAGGCCGAAGCGCTTGAGCACGGCGTAGACGGTAGAGCGGGCGAGCCCGAGCGCCCAGGCGATGCGGTGCGGCCCGAACCCCTGGCTGCGGCGCACGGCGCAGATGCGCCGCTCCAGCTCGGGTGCGGTGCGCCGGGGGTGACGCTGCGGCGCCGAGTTGCGATCGTCGAGCCCGTCCGCTCCCGCCTCGCGGAAGCGCCGTACCCACTTCCCGACGGTCGGGAGGGGAGACCCGGAAGCGCCGCGCGACCTCCGCCTGGGACCAGCCGGCCTCCACCTCGCGAACCAACTCCAGCCGGGTGACCGGCGTCAGACGCGCGTTACGATGTGCCACGAGAGGCTCCTCCCCTGCTACTGGTGCTTGCTACACACACAGCAGCAGGCGGGGCCCCTCACCTGCAACAACCTACGTGGGAACTACAGCTAGAGCCCGAGAGCCCTCGCTGTTCGGCCCGCGCGCCGGGGTGACTCGCCGATGCGCCCAGGCGAGCGGCGTCCGCCGTCGACACGAGCGCAGGCACTGGAGTCCCGGAGATCCGCACGGAGTTCGGGCGCTCCGAGGAGGGCCGCTGGATCGAGCGCTACGGCTTCGTCGAGCACACGATCGGCCGCGACGACGACATCGCCGAGAAGGACGGGCGCACCAGCCGCCGCCGCAAGTACCGGAAGGTGATCAGGGAGCGGCCGGGGCTCGCCCCCGCCGCGCTCTTCCACCTGATCGGCAACTCGGTGTTCCTGCGGCTCTCGGACGTCGCGTCGGGGCTGCCGCCGTACGAGGAGCGCGTGCTGCTCTCGTCGATGGACACGGAGGCGGGCGCGACGGAGCTCTCGCAGCGCAGCGGCTACGACACGCTCTTCGAGACGCTGCGGGCGGCGCTCGCGGACGCGCTCTCGAAGGGCTCGCGGAGGCTGCCCGCGACCTACCTGCAGACGCTCCTGGCCTACCCGGACGGCTGCACGCGCGGCGAGACGGTCTTCGACCCGGAGAGCGAGGAGCTGCTCGTGCAGGTCCCGCCCTTGCCGGAGGGAAAGCTCTACCCGAAGGAGCAGGCGCTCGTCGACCTCGTCGCCGCCGAGCGGCTGGCGGGCCGCCGGGTGCTCGTCTACGCGACCCACACGGGCACGCGCGACATCACCGGGCGCATGGAGGAGTTCCTCGGCCGCCACGGCTTCAGGGTCGCGGTGATGAAGGCGGACGCGGTCCCTCCCGAGCGCCGCGAGGCATGGGTGGCGCAGCGGGTCGAGGAGGGCGTCGACGTGCTGGTCTGCCACCCGCGGCTGGTGCAGACCGGCCTCGACCTCATCGAGTTCCCGACGATTTGCTGGTACGAGACGGAGTTCTGGGTTTTCCAATCAGCACGAAACGCTGCGCTACTCGTGGGCTGCGAGCTTGCCGTCGCTTCGCTGAGGTGGGTTCCCTCACTGGAGTCGAAGCACCGAGGCGGGGATCCCCCTTACGTGAGGGTGCGGCCCTCTAGAGGCTGTCGCACAAACCCCCGAGCGAGGTGGCATCACAGTAGGATGAGCGGGGCGGCGGGGGCGGAGTGATTCCGGGGTGCCGCCGTGACCCAGCGCTTCCTGCCGTGCGAGCGTGACCAGCAATACCTGATGCCCGCCAGCCTCCGCGACTGGCTGCCCGAGGACCACCTCGCGTGGTTCGTGCTCGATGCGGTCAGCCAGCTCGATCTCACGGCGTTCTACGCGCGCTACCGCGAGGACGGTTGGGGGCGGAAGGCGTACGAGCCCTCAATGATGGTCGCGCTCCTGCTCTATGCCTACTGCGAGGGCGAGCGCTCGAGCCGCCAGATCGAACGGCGCTGCCGCGAGGACATCGCCTTCCGCGTGCTGACCGCGAACCAGCAGCCCGACCACGCCACGATCTGCCGCTTCCGCCAGCAGCACGAGCAAGCGCTGGCGGGACTGTTCGCCGGGGTGCTCAGGCTGTGCGCCGAGGCGGGTCTGTTGCGGGTCGGCGTGGTCGCGCTCGACGGCACCAAACTCCGCGCGAACGCCAGCCGTGAGCGCAACCGCACGGATGCGGAGCTTGAGGCCGAGGTGCGGCGCATCCTCGCCGAGGCGGAGCGGGTGGACGCCGAGGAGCACGCGCGCGGCGACGCGCGGGGCGACGAGTTGCCTGCGGGGTTCAGGGACCGCGGGGAGCGCCTGCAGCGGCTGCGCGAGGCGCGGGAGCGGCTGGCGGCCCGTGAGCGGGAGCGCCAGGAGGACTACGAGGAACGCCTCAGGAGCCGCGCGCAGAAGGACCGGCGCGGGCGCCGCCCGCAGCCGCCGCAGCCCGGCCCGGGTGCGAAGGTGAACGTCACTGACCCGGACAGCCGCGTGGTGCGCGACTATCACGGCTACTTCCAGGGCTACAACGTGCAGGCGGTGACGAGTAGCGACCAGATCATCGTCGTGGCCGAGGTGACACGTGCGGCGACGGACATGCACGAACTACAGCCGATGATCGAGGCAACGAACCCCACCTGCAGGCCGCACACTGCGGGCCGCCGCGCGTGCTGCTGGCCGACGCCGGCTACTACTCCGAGGCGAACGTGCGGCAGGCCGAAGGCAGGGGTCCGGAGTTGCTGCTCGCGACCCGCAGCGACCGCAACCGGCGCGCCCGCGCAGCGCCGCCGCGCGGGCGCATCCCTGCCGGGCTCTCCGTACGTGAACGGATGGATCGCAAGCTGGCGACGCAGCGTGGCCGGCGTCTCTACGAGCAGCGGCGCTGGATGATCGAACCCGTCTTCGGCGACATCAAGGAGAACCGCGGCATCCGCCGCTTCATGCGGCGCGGGATCGTCGCGTGCGCCAGCGAATGGAAGCTGATCGCCGCCACCCACAACCTCAAGAAGCTCTATCGTCGGGCGCGCCCGTCACCCCGGCCAGCGAACAGCAACCCCCGACGAGGAGACCGGGCTACCGCCGCCGCTGCCGCGTAGCGCGCCTGCCCCGCCAGACACGACCGCTCCGCGCCCACTGCCGACCGGCTGCCCTCTTGGCACTCCACCCACGCCACTCCGTGCGACAGCCTCAGCTAGTCGGTACCCGTGTGCGCTTCTCTCAACCGCGCGGCAGAGCAGCTGCGCGCACTCTGCAACGGTGAGAACGGGTGTGCTATTTTGGGGGCGCGGCGCTATGGGGACAGACCGGCCCGACGGCGGGACGCCGAGAGAAGGACAGAGGAGCACAGCGAGGCGTGGAGAGCACGACCGGAAGGATGGGCAGGAGCGACCGGACGACCAAGGCAGACACCATGGGGTGCTGGACGACTTCAGTCAGCAGAAGCTGCGGCAGCTGCTGGAGCGCCTCAACCCAGACTCGGCCAATCCCGACGACGCTACCGCGCTGTCCGCGAGGGGGCTGCTGCATCAGCAACTGGGCGACGACCGTCGCGCGAAGGAGGACTTCGGCAAGGCCCTGCAGCTGTCGCCCGGTGACGCCGAGGCCCACCACTACCGCGGACATGCCAGTGCCGAGCTGGGGGAGCACCGCGCGGCGGTGGGAGACTACGACATTGCCATCCTGCTCGATCCGGGTGATGCCGTCGCGCACTACAGCCGCGGCGCCTCCCTCGCCCAGCTAGGCGACATGGCCGCCGCGCTCAAAGACTTCGACACGGCGATCGGCCCCGACCCTGCCGATCCCAACCCCTACTACAACCGCGGAAACACCTACGCCGAACTGGGCGAGCCGGCCCGGGCGGTGGAGGATCTGAGCGGGGCGATCGAGATCGCCCCCGGTCTCGCGGCCGCCTACCACCACCGGGGCCTCGCCTACCGCGATCTGGGCGACTTCAAGCGGGCGATCAAGGACTTCGCAGCGCCATCGAGCTGGAGCCGCTCAGCAACCTCTCGCGCTGCGCGAGGGCAGTCACGAAGCTCAATCTCGGCGAGTACGAGAGCGCGCTCCGGGACCTTGATGCCGCCCTGGAGCTCGACCCGGACAACGCCGGCGCCCTCCACAGCCGGGGCGTCGCCCGCGGCAACCTGGAGAGACCGGCCGAGGCGATCGAGGACTTCGACCGGTCACTGCGCCTCGACCCCGAGAATCTGGAGACCCTCGCCGCCAGGGGGGTTGCCCATGACAACCTCGGTCAGTACGACCGGGCCATCGAGGACTTCAGCAAGGTCATCGCGACCGACCCCGACGACTCCAGGGTGCGCGTCGCCAGGGGAGTCGCCCGCATGCGTCTCGGCGCCAACGAGGACTTCAGCGCCATCCTGGAGATCAACCCCGACGACCATGGCGCCCTCTTCGCGAGAGGGGTGGGCCGGCAGTGGCTGGGGAAGGCCGACGAGGCGGAGCAGGACTTCGACAGGCTCGCCGAACTCACCCCGGATGAAGCCGATGACCCTCGAGGGGACGTTCCTGGATTCCCGCCCGACGCTGAAGCATGACGGCGGCGAGCCTACCGGCGTTCCAATCTCACTACGGCACGAACACCCGGGGATGCCGACGCCGCTCGTGCGAACGGGGATGCGCCCCGTCCTTCGCGTCGCTCTCGTTCTGAGGCCGGTCGCACCGTCGCTCCGACAATCGGCTCTCAAGCGACTCCCGCAGCCCCGCCGGAGTATCCCGCGTCGCATGCAGGAGCGCACGCACCGCCGAATCGGCGTGGGTCGGCTACCCACGGTTCACGGGTCGGTTCTAGGCCTGCAGGCCCTGCCACCGCCTGTGCCTTCCGTCCTTGACATCGCTAGCACGATCGGCAACATTCCGAACTACTCTGGATCAGGACACAGACTGTCCGCCGCTCCCAGGGGAGAGTAGTTGCCGCCAGTCCGTCGCTGCCACTCGGAGGGGGTGGATCACCTATGGTGCACCCGCGAGACACGCTACGAGAAGAACTGTTTATCCTGGGTGCGGGCTTCTCCCGAGCCATAGCTGACGCAATGCCGCTCCTAGCCGAACTCGCGACTGGAGCCAAAGCCAGTATGGAGCGCGGTCCATGGGTGGTCTCGCCTCCATGTCGCTCCGGAAGCGCTCCGGCGGGCGATTCGGGACGCAGCGCTCCCGCGATCACGCGAGCTGAGGCTCAGCGCGCAACAGGTTCGTGAAGCCGAGCAGCAGCATGAGACGCTGGCGGTTCTTCTCAAGACCGCGGTAGCGCACCTGCGCGTACCCGAAGTGCCGCTTCACGTAGAGAAACGGATGCTCAGCCTTCGCGCGCACCGAGGCCTTGCGCCGCTCCGCCTGCGCCTCCTCGCCCCCCGGCGCCAGCTGCCGCCTGAGACCCGGGCGCATCGCCACCTGCCAGCTCACCTCCGACCCCGCGTGCTCCGGGCGCTTCTCCACTCCCTGGTAGCCGGCATCGCCCCACGCCTCCGTCTCGCCGCCGTGCAACAGGCGATGCGCCTCGGTCACGTCGGAGACGTTCGCCGCCGTCGTGCTCACGCTGTGGACCAGCCCCGTCCGCGCATCCGTGCCGGTGTGCAGCTTCATCCCGAAGTACCACTGCCGGCCCTTGCTGGTCTGATGCATCTCGGGGTCGCGCGCACGCTCGCGGTTCTTCGTCGACGACGGCGCGCTGATGATCGTGGAGTCCACGATCGTGCCCTCGCGCACCTGCAGACCGCGCGCTGCGAGGTGCGCGTTGATCGTCGCGAACAGCGCCGTTCCCAACTGATGACGCTCCAGCAGGTGGCGGAAGTTGAGGATCGTCGTCTCATCGGGAATCGGCTCGGAGAGGCTGAGACCGGCGAACTCGAGCATCGAACGGGAGTCGTAGAGTTCCTGCTCCATGCCGGGGTCGCTGAGGTTGAACCAGAGCTGCAGGCAGTGGATGCGCAGCATCACGCGCAGCGGGTAGGGGCGGCGCCCGCGGCCCGGCTTCGGGTAGACGGGCGCGATGCGCTGCTCCAGCTCGTCCCAGGGGACGAGCCTGTCCATGCGCTCGAGGAACGCCTGCCGCCTCGTCTTGACCTTCTTGTGCTCGTACTCGACGCTGCCGAACGAACGCTGCTGCATGGGTCGCCCCTCTCCGGGTCGCCCCATGATCGCATCCGTTCACCCGCTCAGGCGAGTTGTTCAGACCATCCCTAGAAGCCCTGCAGGCTGCCAAGAGGCACTGCGCGGTTCGGAACTCGGGGTCCAGCGATTCGGGCAGCGCGATGAACACAGCAGCGCCCTACGTGGCCCCGAGGACATGCACGGTAGTCAACGAAGGCGAGGCGACGCGCGGCGTGAACGAGCGCTCGGCGCCGCTGAGCGACTATGCAAACACCGCAGCGTACGTGCTGATCGCTGAACCGGGTGCCGGCAAGACAATGGCATTCGAGTCCGAGGCCGTGGCGTCCGGGGCCGGGTCTGGCGCAAGGGCGGCTCACGGGTACCGGACGGCTGAGATCGCGCCGCGCGACAGCTTCCTGCATGCGCCAGCGCGACGTGCGGAACGACGAGAGCGGGCCGGCGTTCCGCACGTCGTGGGGCCTCCCGCAACCTCCCCCAGTGCACAGCCGGAAGAGTTTCCCGTCTTGTCGCCCCCTACTGGCCCGGCCCGGTGACGGTGACGGTGAGCGAGTTGGCGAGCTGTCCCACATCCTCCACGGACTCCTCGCCCCCTTCCCCGGCGTCGATCTTCCTGGCGAGCGCCAGCATCAGGTCATCGCCGTCGTCCCCGTAGGCGGCGAGACCGTCCTCGGGGAGCTCGCCCTCGACGGCGAGGGAGCTTTGCAGCTTCTTCGCCACCAGCTTGAGGGCGCTGGCCTGGAGGGTGTTCCGGTAGGCCATGAATACGACCTGCACGGGCTGCGTCTGGCCGCCGAGTCCGCGACCGACTCCGCTGCCATCCCTGTGCAACGGTCAGTTGGCCGCGGCCGGTCCCTCGCTCCTGGCGACCAGCGGCATGAGGACCGGCAGGCCGTCCGGGAACAGCTCCCGGAACCCCGCGTTCGCGAACTCCGGAGCTCCGAGGATGTAGGAGACCCACTCGCCGCCGTGCAGGGCGTAGAGGGCCGTGACCTGCTGGCTCTCGGCGCACGCCTCCAGTTCCTCGACGCTGCCTCCCTCGTAGACCGCGAGGCTGAAGCCCTCGACAACGTCCCCGCGCAGGCACTCCGGCCACGGCTGCGGCCCAGCGGCGTCAAGGCCATCCCCGAACGGGTCCGCCGAGGGCGGTCCGTTGCTGCCGGCGACCAGCGGCGTCATGACCGGGAGCCCGTCGGCGAACAGCTCAGCGAACTCGCGGTTGACGAAGTCCGGACCCCCGAGGATGAAGGAGCGGTAGACGCCCTCATGCAGGGCGTAGAGGGTCACGATCTCCCGGCCCTCCGCGCAGGCATCGAGGTCCTCGATGCTGCCACCCTCGAAGACGACGAGGCTGAACCCCTCGGCGACCGCGCCGCGCAGGCAGTGGGGCCAGGGATCGCGGGCCGGGTCCCACGCCGCCTCCGGGAAGCTAACGCGGTAGACCTTCTTGCGGCTGCCGTCCGCCGAGCTGGCGGTGATGGTGATCTCGCCGAGGTCCTGGAGGGCCACCTGGTAGCCGTCCGCCTCCTCGTCGGCATCGGGCGGATCGATGGCGACATCCACGCGGCGCTGCACCGCCACCGCGTCGACGGTCGTCTCCGTCACGCCCTCGGCGATGTCGCCTTCGTAGTCCGTGCGGCGCGGCAGGAACTCCCCGATGTCGACGCCGCTGAGCGTGAGCGAGGCGAGGCGGGCGTCGATCGCGTCGGGCATGTTGTAGCTGTAGACCTTGTCGTCGCTCTCGTCGGCCACGTACATCACGTCGCCGCCAGACCAGATGCCCCGTGGGCTGTTGTTGCTGGCCTTCGTCAGTTCCCGGGACCCTCCGAACTCTTCGTCACGGACGCGTTCGAGTTCCTTGTCTTCCCCATCGGAGGCTTCATCGTCGTCCGGCAGCACGGGCAGCCGGTAGGCGAACAGCCGCTTGGCGCCGTGGTCGGAGACCCAGACCGTGACGCTGTCGGACCAGATGCCGTGGGGGTCACCGTTGGCGTCGTCCAAGGCGAACTCGGCGAGCAGCTCGCCGCTCTCCAGGTCGTAGGCGAAGAGGCTGTCCTTGCCGCCGTCGAGCACATACATCCGCTCGCCGTTGGACCAGATGCCGCGGGCGGCGCGGTTGCGCTCGGCGAGCGCGATGTCGCGCTCCGGGAGGCGCTCGCCGCTCTCCAGGTCGTAGGCGAAGAGGCGGTTCTGGCCGCTGTCGGAGACCCAGACCACGCTCGTGTGGGACCAGACACCGCGAGGCGCGCGGTTGGTTGCGTCGAGGTCGAACTCGAAGTCCTCGACACGCCCGCCTGTCTCGAGGTCGTAGGCGTAGATGGCGTCGTCGGCGCCCGAGCCGTTCTCGAGGAGCCAGAGGATGGAGCCATTGGACCAGGAGCCGGTGGGCGAGTCGTGGCTCGAGTCGAGCGCTTCGATGTCGCGCTTGACGTTCCACTCGAACTCGACCTCGCTTGGTGTCGGGCCTGTGGGGCCGCCGCCGCCACCGCCAACGAAGCCACCGCCACTGACGACCGGCCCGGCCGTGACGGTGATGGTCACGTCGATGCTCGCCGGGGCGCCTGCGCGATCGCGGGCCTCGACCGTGACGGCGTACTCGGGCGTCGCGGCGGCGTCGAACGTGACCCCCGTGCCGACCGTGATCTGGCCGTCGGCGTCGATGACGAACGAAAACACGTCGGGGCCCGAGAGGCTGTACGCGAGCGTGTCGTTCTCGTCGACATCCGTCGCCGTCACGGGCGCGCCGACGTGATCGCCGGCCTCCGCGCTCTCCGGCACGCTGCGGGTCGCGGCCTGCGACGCGAACGCGGGCGCGTCGTTCACTGGGTCCACCTCCACGGAGACGGTGGCGATGTTCGAGAGTGACGGGCTGCCGGTGTCCCGGGCCCGGTAGGTGAACGTGTCCGCGCCGTGGTAGTCGGCGTTGGGCTCGTAGGTAATCGTGCGGCGATCGCCCGCACTCGCGGGTTCATTCACGCTCGCGCGTCCGTTGAGCGGCGGGGTGACCACCGTCAGCAGCAACTCGCTCGGGTCCTGCTCGGGGTCGCTGTCGTTGGCGAGGACGTCGATGGTGATCTCGGTGTCCTCGTCGAAACTGCCGGGGGCATCGGCGACGGCGTCCGGCGGCTCGTTCACGTCCGTGACCGTGATCGTGACCTCGACGGTGTCGAACGCATTGGAGCTGTCGCTGGCCTTGACGGTGACCGTGTGCGAGGGCGCCGTCTCGTGGTCGAGCGATGCTGCCTCCTTCACCCGGATCTGGCCACTGGCGCCGTCGATCGTGAACAGATCCGATGCGGGCTCGAGCTCGTACCCCACCGTGTTGCCCGGGTCGGGATCGCTGGCGGTGACGCGTTCCCCGACCGGGGCATCCGCCCGTGCGTTCTCGGCGATGCTGCGGGTCGGGTTCGCCTCCGTGAACGTCGGCGGGTTGTTGACGACGGGGGCTGCCAGGACCGAGTTGGTGGACACGGCGACGAGGCTCTTGTTCGGCCCGTGGCCGTCGGTGTATGCGGCGGTCGCGCGCAGGTAGTAGCCGATATCTCCCGCGACGGGCGTGTAGACGCTCGTCGTGGTGCTGTCGGCGGCCCCGGTGACGGCCGTCCAGGGGCCGCCGCGGCTTGTCGAGCGCTCCCACGTCCACGCCGTCGACCGCACGCCGTCGGGGTCGCCGAGGGTGGCGGTGTAGTCCGCCTCGGCCTGCGGCCGCGTTGCGGGCAGCGCGAGCATCCCGGGCTCTTCCCTGTTCGTGACGCTGACGGCGACAGCCAATGTCGTGGTGTGGGCACCGGCCGAGACACTCAGCGTCACGTCGTAGACGTTGTTCGGGCCGAAGTCGGTCGCGTCCTCGTAGTCCGGGGCTGCCTTGAACTCCAGCCTCCCGTTCGGGGACGTGAAGTTGAACTGCTCGCTGTCGCTCCCGGCGAGCGGTTGCCAGGCGATGGTGGCGCTCTCGGGGTCCGACGCCCGGTACGTCCCGACGAGGAGCGTGCCGCCTTCCTCGACGCCCGGCCTGGCGTCGCCGCTGATCGCGGGCGGCTCGTTGACGGGGTCGACGGTGACGGTGAGGGCGAGGCTGCCCGTCTTGCCGTCGCTGTCGCGGGCGCTGACCGTGATGCCGTAGACGTTGTTCCCGCCCGAGTCGGCGGGGCGCTCGTGGTCGGGGACGTTCACGAAGGAGAGCACGCCGGCGGCGGTGAGGGCGAAGTCGAGGCGATCCGTCCCGCCCACCGACCACTCGTACGTGAGGGTCTGGTCGTTCTCCGGGTCGTTCGCGCTGAAGGTGGCGAGCGTGCCGTCATGGTTCTCGGCCACGGTGAGCGCGTTGTTGTTCACGGTGACGCCGCCCGTCGCCACGAACGAGATATCCGCGGGCTCGTCGACGTTGGTCACGGTGACGGTCAACGTGACGCTGTCGCTCAGGCCGTAGGGGTCCGTAGCGGTCACAACGACCTCGTACGAACTCCGCGTCTCGTGGTCGAACTGGACGTTGGCTCGCAGTCCTCCGGCGGCCGGGTTCGCGACGGTGAAAGCGTCCGCGTCACGCCCACCGAGCGTGTAGGTGAGCTGTTCGCCGTCCGGGTCGGTGGCGGTGACGGTGGCGACGACCGCCGACGTGCTGTTGTTCTCCGCCACCTCCTGGGTGTCCGTGGTGGCCGCAAACGCCGGCGGCCGGCTGGGGACGACCTTGAGAATGCGGTCCGCGCCTCCGCCGTTCGATGTGGTGAGGTAGAGCGCGCCCCCGCGGCCCAGCATGGGGGTCCGGAGGCGCCCGTAGGTACCGTCGAGCTCGGGCACGACCACCTGGCTCACGAACCTCCCGGCCGCGGTGAACTCGAAGATCCGGAGCGACCGGGTCTTGAGCGTGGCGACCGCGAGCCGGCCGCTCCACTCCTCCCAGTCGGGGCCGTGGAGGAAGATGCCGCCGCTGGTCGCCAGCGTCGGGTCGCCGGACGACCATCTGGCCTCGACCGCGTCGGGGAACTTCACGCGGTCGGTCATGGGAACGGACTGGTCGTAGCCGGGTACCGGATCCCATCCGTAGTTGCCGCCCGAGGTCAGCAGGTTGATCTCGTCGTCCACAGTCGGCCCGTGCTCGACCGACCACATCTGGTTCGTGCCGGGGCGGCGAGCGAGGCCCTGCGGATTGCGGTGGCCGTGGGTGTAGACGCGCGCCGAGGCGGCGAACGGGTTCCCGGGCGCGCCGACGCCCGTCGACGCATCGACGCGGAGCACCTTCCCGCCCAGCGAGCTGAGGTCCTGCGGTACCGTCCCGGATGCAGCGTCTCCCGTCGCGATCCAGAGGAACCCGTGCGGGCCGAAGCGCAGCCGGCAACCGTTGTGGATGCTGGCCGCGGGGATGCCCCCGACGAGGGGATCCGCGACACGCGTGGCCGCGGTGTAGTCCGAGTTCATGGTCCAGGCGATCACCTGCACGACGCGCCCGGTGTGCGCCTGGCAGGTGTAGAACCGCCGGTTGGAGGCGAATCCGGGATCGACGAGGATCGCCATCAGTCCGGCCTCCCCGCTCACGAACAGGTCGCTGAAGTCCGCCGTCACGGTCTGGACCGTGCCGCCGGTGAGCCGGGCCTTGAGCGCTCCGCCACGCTCCGTGAGCAGCATCGTCCCGTCGGGAGCGAAGGCGAGATCCCAGGGAATGCTGAGGCCGGAGACGAGCGTGACGACGGTGATCCCGGGCGCGCCCTCACGCGCGCCGACGGTTTGGCCCGATTCGGCCTCGGCGCTCTTGCCCGTGCCCTCTCCGTCCGCGTAGGTCGCACGGGCCCGGATGTACATCCCCTCGTCAGCGCTCTTCGGCGTGTAGCGTGCGCCGCTACCGGACACGCTGGCCCAGGAGGCCTGGTCCGATGACCGCTGCCACCGCCAGAACACCGACCGCACGCCCCCGTCGGGGTCGCTTAGGCTCGCCCGCAGCACGGTCCCCACTCGCGGCTGCACCGGCCAGAGCGAAACAACACCTGCTTCCTCGACGTTGGTGACCGTGATCGTCACGTCGATGGTGTCGCTCAGCCCGCTCGTGTCCGTGGCGGTCACCGCGACGGAGTAGCTGGACGCGGTCTCGTAGTCGAGGGCGGCCCTCGTTCGCAGCTGACCCGTCGAGGCCACGATCGCGAAGGAGCCCGCGTCGGGTCCGCCCAGCGAGTAGCTCAGCGAGTCGCCGCTGTCGGGATCCGTGGCGACGAGCGGTTCGCCGATGTCCTGACCCGAGGCGGTGTTCTCAGGGATGGTGCGGGCGCCGGTCTCGGTGTCCGGGAAGGATGGTGAGATCGACTGCAGCGTGAACGTGAGACTCGCGATCCGCCTGGTCGTGAACTTGCCCGTCCCGCGGATGCTGTGGATGACGCCGCGCGGGCTGGTGTCGACGCTGGGGCTGAGCGAGAAGTCGTCGCCCTCCTCGGTGCCGGCATCCCACGGATACAGAAAAACGCGGAGCCACGTCAGCCAGTCGCCCTGCGCGTCGAGCAGGGGCAGCCCGGAGACGCCGACGAACCAGTCGTGGCTCGGCGCGATCATCGTCGTGAGCGTGACCCGCGGGAACTCGGTCGTGAGCTCCACGTTGCTCACCGTCTTCAAGCCAGTCGGACTGATGTTGCCGGACGGGCTGATGACGGCGAGGGCCGTCGCCGGGCTGGCGTCGATCGCCGTATTGACCTCGCTGCGGAGTTGAGCCGTCTGTCCAACTTCCGCCATCGACTCGATTCCGGCGCTCGCCGCCTCTCCGCTCACGAGGAAGGTGACGCCGGCGTTGTGCACCCCGCCGATGAGCGGAGAGAAGTGGGCCCCGCCCGGTCGCCCCTCCGGCGTGACATCGGTGGTCCAGTCGCCCCGGAAGGTGATCGTATAACGGGCAGACGACGGGAACGCGGCGACGGGATCGCTCGCCGGCGGGCTCAGCGAGGTGTTCTCGTCCGCCCGCGTGACGGTCACGGTGTAGGTAGAGGCGACGCCGTCCTGCGCCGTCACCCGGACCTGGATGACGTTGGCGCCCACCGACAGGTTCACCTGGAACTCGTCGGCCGCGCCGGCGTCCGTGAGGGCGTTGCCGTCGACGTCGAGGAACGCGACGGTGGCGTCGGCATCCGCCGCCGTGGCGGCGATCGTGATCTGCGTGGCGGCATGGCCCGTCACTGCCGCATACGAGCTCGTGGTGCTGCTGAAGGCGGGGTAGAGCGTCGTGCCGGCCAGGGTCAGCGTCCCGAGGGCGGCTTCGAGCCCCACCGCGGTCCTGGTCACCTCGGAGGCGGGGCCGTCCCCGTTGATGTTGTAGGCCAGGATCCGGATCGTGTAGTCGACGCCGTGGGACAGGCCCTCGATCGTGTGCGAGAGGTCCGCGAGGTCGGTCACCGACGCCTCGCGGGAGGTGTCGTAGTCCTGCGCGCCGGACTTCCACTGCACCTTGTAGCCGCTAATCCGTGAGCCCCCGTCGTTGTCGGGCGACTGCCAGGACACCGTCATGACGCCGTCTACGGTGGCGACAGCATCCAGGCCCGGGGGCGCCTGGGGCACGCAGCCACCGTCCCGCCACGGAATGCGTATCGCATTGTTCCACAGCGCGTCGGATCTGCAGAGGCCGCCGAAGGCGCCGCGCATCAGATCCCTCATCACCGGGGAAGGGTCCCCCTCGGCCTTGATGTGGGACCACAGTTGCTCCAGATCGAGGTTGCCTTCGCCGTCCTGGTAGGTCTCGGCCAACCACGCCGGCATCTCGCCCGCCAGCGCCGTGCGGACGACTCCCAGCGCCTCCTCCACTTGATCTTCATCCGTGCTGCAATAGCTCCCCCGAATGTAGCCAGCCACCCGCAATCCGGCATCGCCGAACACACTCACCATGAGCATGTCGGCCAGCAACTCTCGCGCGGGCAGCCAGCCCTCGCAGCCGATGTCGGCCCGGGCGAAGTACAGCTGCGCGATGGCGAGCGGTGCCTCGGGCGAGCCATCCAGACGGTTCGTCAGCGTCATCACGTGCGCGAGTTCGTGGGTGATGAGCGGGATCACATGCACGAAATCCCATTCGATATACATCCGGGTGATCTGGCAGTGCCGCGCCCACCTGTCCCAAAGCGAGTCGTGCAACTTCGCGCCGGCGCTGTTGAAGCACGAATGAACGACTAACCCCCAGGTCGCGCTTCCGAGTTCGAATTCGATTCCGGAACTGGTGCCGTATGGGTCGCCATCCGTGCTGGCGGCGTCGATCCAGTCGAACGCGACCCGGAGCCACGGATTGGCGTCCTCGTATACGCTGACCAGTTCGTTCTCGATGAACGTTGCCGCCTGGGCGTGTGTGGAGTCGGACCGCGGCGTCCCGGTAGCCACGGCAGACGCCTCGCCGTCCACGCCGGTATTGGACGCAATCACCCGCACCTCGTACTCGGCGCCATTCGTGAGCCCGTCCAGCGTATGCCGGTAGCGGCGGCTGTCCGGCTTCGGCCACCACTCCACGTGGGCGGTCGCCGGGTCGACCTCGTCGGAGCGCGACTCGTCCCACTCCTCCGTGCCTGAACGCCACTGCACCTTGAAGCCCGTGATCGACGGGGATGCCGCCGCCGACCAGCGCACCTCCAGCTTGCCCGTCACATAGACGTAGACCTGCACCGCCTCGGGCGCCCCGGGCGGGGTCCGCGGCGTGCCGGTCCCGGTCGCCGACCAGAGACCGTCGCCCGCGGCGTTCACCGCGCGCACCTGCACGTCGTACTGCACGTCCGTCGTAAGTCCGCTCACCGTGTACTCCGGAGTGCTGCTGGCAGGGGTCCAGGCGTCGTCCACGACCGTCCACTGGTCATCGGACTTGTCGGTGGCATCGCTGCGGATGTGGCGCACGTCGTAGGCGGTGATGTTGGCCCCGCCGTCGCTCGCGGGCGCGCTCCACTCGACGGTGAGCGAACCGTCGGTCCCGGTGATGGTGCCGATCGTCGGAGTGCCGGGTGTGGTGCGCGGTGTGGCGGTGCGGACGCCCGACCAGGGGTGTTGGTCGGTCCCCACTACCGCCCGTACCTGCATGTCGTAGGACACCCCGTTGACGAGGCTGGGCGTCGGGTTGAGGGTGTAATCGAGCGAGCCGGCGGTCCAGATCGAGGTGATCACAGTCCAGCGGGCGTCTGCCTTGTCCGAGGCGTCGCTGCGGATGTAGCGCAGGTCGTAGGAGGTGACCGTTCCCAGAGTGGCATTGGTAGGGGCCGTCCACTCAACGGTGACCGCGCGGTCCCCGGGCGTCAGCGAGTCGATGGTCGGGGCCTTGTCTGTCGTCGGGGTGCCGGTTTCGGTGGCGGACCAGAGGCCGTCGCCCTCGGCGTTGACCGCACGCACCTGTACGTCGTACTGCACGTTCCCGGTCAGCCCGCTGATGGTGTAGTCGAAGTCACCGCTGGTCCAGGCGTCGTCCACGACTGTCCACTCGCTGTCGGACTTGTCGGTCGCGTCGCTGCGGATGGAACGCACGTCGTAGGCGGTGATGTCGGACGCGCCAGTGTTGCTCGGGGCGGTCCAGGTGGCGGTGAGCGACTCGCTGCCCGCGGTCACCGAGTCAATGACCGGGGCAGCCGGGCTGGACCTGTGCCCGTACACGGTGAGACTCCACGACTTGAGCGTGCCCGGTGTACTGCCGGTGACGCGGTCGAAGACGCGCAGTTTCCACGCACCCTCGGGGTTCTCGCCCAGATGCCTGGCTGAGCCAAGGCGGAGCCCGCCCTCCAGCCCGCAGGAACCCTCGGAGCTGCACGTCACACCGTCGGTAACGGCCGGCGCCAGCACGGAGACCGCGCCCGACGGGGACTCCAGCGTCACATCCAGTTCCCGGAACTGCGGCACGTCGAGTCCAGTGCTTACCTCGACGAACTCAAGGTTGACTTGCACGAACTCGGTGAACTCCACCTCGGGGCCCACGACCATCGTCCATGTGATGCCGAGCGGGATGTTGGGGTCCACGAGGTCGGGGATCACCACACTGGCGCCATCCCACTCGACGGTTGCCTGGATCGCGGGCGGGAGATTCGTCCATCCGTCGGCCAGCGTCACTGCGGCGCCTGCGTCGACGACGCCGAATCCGTACTCGTGGTTGAAGTCGTAGCGCAGACTGCTCGAGCCGTACTCGAGAGCGCCCTGTTCCCATCCGCTGTTGCTCGCGTCGTTCTTGCGCGCCGAGGCGGCGAGAATCAGCTTCACGTCCCGCCACGTCAGGCTCGTGTGGGCCGCGCGCACCAGTGCTGCCACGCCCGAGACGGTCGGAGCCGCTGCGGAGGTCCCGCCAAAGCTGTCGGTGTAAGCGCTGTAGCCGGCAGTCGTGAAGATCCCCGGGCGGTCCCGGGTGGGGTCATCGGAGGGGGCGCAGACCCAGAGGTTCGCGCCCTCCTCCGAATACGCACTGCGCTGCCCCAGGTCGTTGACGGCGCAGACCACCGTCACCAGGCGAAGGTTAATGTACTCGTCGAGGTTTGCGTTACTCCCGAACTGCGCCTCGTTGCCCGACGAGAACACATAGAAGACGCCTTTTGCCCCATAGCCTTCGGTCACACCCGTGAGCAGTGCCGTCTCCCAGGCGTCCGGGGCGGTCTCTGGCCCGGGGCCGAGGCTTCCCGACCAGCTGTTGTTGGACACGGCCGCTACGTCCATGTTGCGGGTCATGGCGTCCGGCTTGTCCGGGTCTGGACCGATACTGATGGACAGTCCGAGCCCCGCGTGCTCAATGAGGGTTGCCCGTGGCGCTACTCCCCTCACGCCGAGGCTGTTATCGCGCGCTGCAACAATTCCCGCCACCTCCGTACCGTGCAGGAAGGTCGAGTAGCCGGAGCCGGACTGGGTGTGGTACTCGTGGCTTCTTGACTGGTCAGTCGTCAGGTCTTCATGCCGGTGGTCCAGGTACGTATCAACTATCACCACGTTGATGCCGGCACCCAGGTTTCCGCCGTTCCACACCGGTTCGACATTGATGTCCTCGCCGGCCGTTCCCCCGAACTGGCCCGTGTTCTTCAGGTTCCACTGGCATCCGTAGAGCGGGTCGCTGACGGTGGTGTCGAGTCCAGAGCACTGGTCCAGCAGCCTCTCCAGATTCGCGTCGTCGACGAGCAGGATCGCGTAGGGTCCGGTGTCCGCTCCGCCGGACCGGTTCACCTTGATGTAGTACGTCCCCGCACTCAGGGTTGCGCGGAACGTAAACGCCATCGCCTCGCCGCTCAGCAGCGTCTCTTCATAGATGTTGGCCTGGATTGGCTGCCCGCCGCTGTCGAGCAGCGACCCGTCGATGTCCACGGTTTCGCTCACGGCCCGGAGTCGTACGTGTGTGGTCTCGCTGAGGTCGATACGGAAGTAATCCGCATCGCTTGCAGGGTCGATGTTCCCCCCTTCCGCATGGTGCAGAACCAATGGAACTGCATCGGTGGTCGCATCGCCAGGCTCGGCGAGAGCATCGACATGGAGGGTGTAGGGCCCGGTGTTGTGCGCGGACTGCGACCTGACCTTGATGAAGTACGTCCCAGCCCCGAGGCTCGCTCGCACAGCAGCGTGCTGGGTTCGTGGCGGGAGCAGGCCGTAGTCGTTCTCGGCAATCTGAGCTGCGCTGTTGTCGAGGATCTCTATCTCGGTATCGTGAATGGGGCCCGATGTGCGCATCACGAGCTCGGTGGTTTCCGCCAACGTGAGCTTGAAATAGTCCGTGTCCTTGGAGTGATCAGCCAGAGCCAGCGTAGAGCTGTCGGGGGTGACCGTGATGGCATTGGACGTCGCAGTGGTGTCCTCTATCGCGATGGCGTGCAGGACGTACGCCCCAGTAGCGCCGTCGTTGCTGGACACCTTGACGTAGTAAGTCCCTGCACTAGCGACGCGCCAGATGACGAAGTTCTTCGGGCTCTGCGGGAGCCGGCCGTCGTTGTTGCTTTCAAGCTCCGTCCCGCCGCTGTCCTGGAGCTCCCCCACGGTGTCGAGGTCGCCGGAGGTCCGGATCAGAATGGTGGCCGCGCTGCTCAACACGAGCTGGAAGTAGTCCTCATCGGTTCCCGGATCGATGGTTCCACCCAGAGGCGTGCCGAGCGTGAGGGCCGTGGCTGTCGCAGTCGTGCCGCCGTGCTCGGCAGGGGTTCCTGTGGCCGTCGCCGACCAGGCGCCGTCGGTCGCGGCAACGACGCGCACCTGTACGTCATAGCCCGTGGTGTTGGTCAGTCCGGCGAGCACACCGTACAGACTCCCGGAGGTCCAGAAGTCCTCGACGACTGTCCATTGGTCGTCGGTCTTATCCGCAGCCGAGCTCTCGATGTAGCGCACATCGTAGGCGCCGATCGCAGTCGTCGCGGCGACCACGGGCGCCGTCCAGACGACCGTCAGCGCCTCGTCACCGACGACGACCGAGGTGATGACGGGACCGGGGATCTGGGGCGTGCCGGTCGACGTCCCTGACCACGCGCCGTCGGTCGTGGTGACCGTGCGCAGCTGCACGTCGTAGCCGACGCCGTTGTCGAGGCCGCTGAGGGTGTACGTCAGGTCGCCGGAGCCGGCCGTCCAGATGTCCTCGATCTCTGTCCAGTTGGCGTCTGCCTTGTCGGGCGCGTCACTGCGGATGTGGCGCAGGTCGTAGGCGGTGATGCCCGTCACGCCGGTGGGCGCGGTCCAGGCCACGCTGAGCGAGCCGTCGGCCGGGGTAATCGACTCGATCGTGGGGGCGGCGACGGACGTCTGTGCCCCTGCTCCGCCGCTCTCGAGCACGAGCGACAGCAGCACGGCCAACAGAGCGCAGCCCCTTGCAAGCGGCAACCCGGCGCAGCGCGGCATGCTCCTCATGGGTTCAGCCGCAGCCCCTGATCGCGGCTCGCTTTGGGCTCCCGACGGGGACTGGAACGCACCACCACGTCCTTGTCCCGCCCCGGGTTCGGCAAGCTTTGGCGCGAGTGGCGGCCGCGGTAGCGGTCAGCTCCTGGCTTGGGCCTGGACAACTCAGGGGATGAACACCAGGCCGGCGAGGGCCGCCAGTCCGGTGAGCACCAGCGGGAGCGGCGCAAGGACGCCGGGAGCCGATCATGACTCACCCCCGGTCAGGACCGGGACAAGCATCGGGGGCGGGCGCCAGTTCGGCCGTTGCCGCAATGGGCAAGCGCAGCCCCGCGGCGTTCGCTTCAGGCACCAGGAACTGGTCCGCCAAGCGCAAGGTCGATGCTTCCCCGTTGCGGCCCGGAATGGGGACGGCCGCCATCCGCCGCAGGACGATCTTGTCGCGATTCTCGTTACATCTTCACGATCTCTCGACCTAGCTCGTAAGTGCCGAGCGACACAACGGAGAGGCAAGTTTGTTTGCTCCGGGGTGAGCCCTTCTGCAACCGGGACAGGTACGTTTGCTCTGGCGGTCGCTTCGCGCTACGGCCGCCGGGTCATGCACGCACAGCCAACCTGCACGACTTGCATCCTTTGCGCCGACTTACTCTGTGGGTGCATACAGGTTGTTCCGGTAGGCCAATGAAGACGAGCCTGAGCTGGACCGCTCCGGCGGAGGACGCCGACCTGCACGGGTTGGGTCTGGCCGATGCGCCATGTACGTCGCCGACGCGAGCGACGACAAGGTCTACAGCTACAACATGCGCGGGTGCACTGGATACGGTGACCGTCGCCTGCTTCCGCGGCGTGCCAGACGGTCGTCCGGAGCCACGAGGTCGAGTTTCGTCTGCTTCAACGGGCCTCGATAAACATCAAGGGCCACTTCGCTGCCATCAGCGAGAACCACCAGGCGTGTGCCCGCGAACAGGGTCGACCGATGTCTTGTTCGACTGCTGTTGGCCCTTCACCCCGTCGCGCAGGGCGATCACGCGGTAGGCGTAGTTCACCCCGGCCTCGGTCGCGGTAACGTCCGTGTATGCGGTCGCGGTGGACCGGGTGTCGGCCACGAGGGTGGTCAGTTCGCCCTCGCCCACCGCGCGCAGGATCTCGTAGCCGCTTGACGCTGTCAGCGTCCTCCGCCGGAGCGGTCCAGCAAAGGCTCACGCCGCGGTCTTCGGCAAGCGTGGCGGTTACCCGATACCGGCAGCACTCCCCACAGCGCAAACGCGAAAGCGAGCGCACCCAGGACCGCCGTGATCGCGGTCGCGCGCAGGGACCGCCTCCGGCCTGCGTTCCGGGCGGCTCGTGCGGCGGCATATCGGCTAGCAGGGTGCTGAAGAAGCGCCTTCCGGGGTCTCGGAGTGGCGAGAGGCGGCTTGAGGCCGCCTCCGGGTTCGTGATCGTGGCCTCCTGACCGGCCCCCGGGGGCCTCTGAGGGCTCCCTGGCGGGGCGGAGGGCGCACTGCGCCTACGCCGCGGCGGTCTCCGAGCCTGGCCATGCGCACGAGGTTGTAGGCGGCGGCGGTGAGCTCCAGCCAACAGCGGTTGCGCTCGCGGCCCACGAAACGCAGCTTGCGCCCGCCGCCCACGGTCTTCATCCAGCCGAAGACCTGCTCCACGATCTTGCGTCGCTTCTGACTCTGCCTGTAGCCGCGATGCCGCGTGGTGCGCCCATCCACGGCGCTGCGGCGGCCGCGGTCGTAGTAGCGTCCCAGGAAGTGGTGTCACAGGAGGTAGACGTAGGAGACCACAGCGCCATCCTTCACAAGAAGAAGAGTCACGTGGAGGAGGACGACTGTGGTCAAGGAGAGCGTGGACTTGTTGGAACTGCTGCGCAAGCAGACGGACGGAGCTGACCTCGACTTCCTGCGCGAGGCGGTCGCGCTGCTCGCCCAGGCGGTGATGGACGCCGAGGTCTCGGCGCAGATCGGCGCCGCTCACGGCGAGCGCAGCGAGACGCGCCTGACCCGGCGCAACGGCTACCGGCCGCGGCGCTGGGACACGCGCGTGGGCACGATCGAACTGGGCATCCCGAAGCTGCGCGAGGGCAGCTACTTCCCCTCGCTGCTCGAGCCGCGGCGGCGCTCAGAGCGCGCCCTGGTATCCGTGGTCACGCAGGCCTACGTCGAGGGCGTTTCGACGCGCCGCGTCGACGACCTCGTGCGCTCGCTCGGCTGCGACGGCATCTCCAAGAGCCAGGTCTCGCGCATGTGCGCTGAACTCGACGAGGTCGTCTCGAGCTTCCTCGAGCGGCCCCTCGACTCAGGCCCCTACCGCTACCTCTGGCTCGACGCGCTCACCCAGCTCGTGCGCGAGGAGGGCCGCGTCGTGCAGGTGAGCGTCGTCGTCGCCACCGCCGTCAACGCCTCCGGCAAGCGCGAGCTGCTGGGCATCGACGTCGGCACCTCCGAGGACGGGGCGTTCTGGCTGGGCTTCCTGCGCGGCCTCGTGGCGCGCGGCCTGTCCGGGGTCGAGCTCGTGACCTCGGACGCCCACCAGGGACTGCGGGCGGCGATCGCGACGGTCTTCGCCGGCGCCTCCTGGCAGCGCTGCCGCACGCACTTCATGCGCAACCTGCTGACCCGGGTGCCGAAGAGCGCCGAGAAGCTGGTGGCGACGACGGTGCGGACGATCTACGAGCAGTCCTCGGCGGCCGAGGTGCAGGCCCAACACGCCCGCGTGGTGGAGCAGCTCGCCGAGCGCTTCCCCGAAGCCGCGGCGCTGCTCGCCGACGCCGACCCGGAGATCCTGGCATTCACCGCCTTCCCGGTCGCCCACTGGCGGCAGGTCTGGTCGAACAACCCGCTGGAACGGCTCAACAAGGAGATCCGGCGGCGCACCAACGTCGTCGGCATCTTCCCCAACCGTGCCGCCGTCGTGCGGCTGGTCGGCGCCGTGCTCGCCGAGCAGCACGACGAGTGGGCGGAGGGGCGGCGCTACATGACGATGCTGCAGCCGCTGCCGGCGGCCGTGGCCGAGGTCGCCTCAGGCGAGGAGGTGCTACTGCAGACCGCCAGCTAGCAAATGATCAGGATGGTGCTGTTACACCACTTGCAGGGACGTGACCGCGGTCGTTTTGCGCCACGTGCGGCGTCACGCCGCGAGCGCGCAGTTCCGCCACGAAGTCGCGCGTGTCGTAGCCGCGGTCGGCGCCCAGCGTCCCGCAGCCGCTCACGCTGCGCTCCAGCATCGTGACCGCCGCCTCGCGCTCGGCGTACCCGTTCGCCTCGGTCAACTCCACGTCCAGCACCAGGCCGTGGCGGTTCTCGGTCAGCAGATGGCCCATGTAGCTCAGTTTCGCCGTCTGCCCCGACCCCTAATGGGGCCCGACCAGCGGCCAGAGGTTCTCTGGCAGACTGGTTCTGGACCCTGCCAGCCGGTGAGCTCTCAGCTGATCCCTGCGGCTTCTGGACCGCTTCACGAAGACCGAGCCCCTGCTGGTATTCCGGGTTGTTCTGCAGCACTCATGGGGTGTCGTGCCATCGAGCACTGATCCATTAGGCCGTCGCAGGAACCAACCCGCCGGGTCGCACCGAGCAGCGCGAAGCGGGAGAGGAACTGAAACACGATGGCCTTGTACCTGGGCGATGACTGGTCCGAAGACCACCACGACGTCCATCTCATGAACGACGCGGGCGAGCGGCTCGCCGCCCGGCGTCTGCCCGAAGGGGTGGAGGGCATCACTGCCCTGCACGGACTGGTCGCCGGGTACGCCTCAGGGCCGGGTGAGGTGATCGTCGGCATCGAGACGGACCGCGGCCCCTGGGTCGCGGCACTGCTCGCGGCCGGCTACCACGTCTACGCCATCAACCCGCGCTCGGCGTCGCGTTACCGCGACCGCCACCACGTCGGCGGCGCCAAGTCCGACGCCGGCGACGCGAAGCTGCTCGCCGACCTCGTCCGCACCGACCGGCACAACCACCGGGAGGTCGCCGGCGACAGCGACGAAGCCGCCGCGGTGCGCATCCTCGCCCGCGCCCACCAGCAGTTGATCTGGGACCGCGTCCGCCAGACCAACCGGCTGCGCAACGCGCTCAGGGAGTACTTTCCGGGTGCGCTGGAGGCCTTCCCCGACCTCGCGCACGACGACGCGGTGGGCGTGCTGGCGACAGCGCCTGGCCCGCGCGAGGCGGCGCGGCTGAGCATCACCCAGATCCGCTCCGCGCTGCGCCGCGGCGGCCGCCGGCGCAACATCGAGCGGCGCGCCGCCGAGGTCCGCGACGCGCTGCGCTCACCGCAGCTCGAGGCTCCGCCCGCGGTGAGCAAGGCATTCGCCGCGAGCACCAGTGCGGCAATGAGGGTGATCGGCGAGATCAACCGTCAGATCAAGGAGCTCGAGGCCGAGCTCGCGAGCCATTTTGAGCAGCACCCGGACGCCGGTATCTACCGTTCCCTGCCCGGTCTCGGCGTGGTCCTCGGCGCCCGGGTGCTTGGCGAGTTCGGGGATGACCCCGAACGCTACGAGTCGGCGAAGTCCCGCAGGAACTACGCCGGCACGTCGCCGCTGACGGTAGCATCCGGCCGCAAGCACACCGTGAAAGCCCGCTTCGTCCGCAACCGGCGCCTCTACGACGCAGTCGACCAGTGGGCGCTGTGCTCCCTGCAGGCCAGCCCCGGCTGCCGCGAGTTCTACGATCGGCGGCGCGCCGCGGGCGACCTCCACCACCAGGCGCTCCGCGCCCTCGGCAACCGTCTCGTCGGCTACCTACATGGCTGCCTGAAGCGCCGCTTGCCCTACGACGAGACGACCGCCTGGGGACACCGTTACACCCACGAGGACCTCGCTGCTTGACCCCTTAGCGTCCTGGGGTGTCTTCGTGTACAGCCGCGCCTGCGGGTCGGTGCCGGAACTATGCGTATCGCGGCTGCGCCTCCGCCCGCGGAAGTCCACGTCCGGGTTACGCCCGCCGCCTGGCGGCGGCTCTTGCTCGTCGCGCGAGCGGTAGCTCTTGAGCGAGGCCCAGGCCTCCAGCAGCGTCCCGTCCACCGTGAAGTGGTCGGCGGAGAGCAGCCGGCGGCGCTTTGCCTCGGCCACCACCTCTGCGAAGAAGGCGCGCGCGACATCGGCAGCGAGCAGGCGCTCGCGGTTCTTGGAGAAGCTCGAGGCGTCGAACGGCTCGTCTGAGATGTTGAGGTCCAAGAACCACTTGAACAGCAGGTCGTAGCGCAGCCGCTCGCAGAACTGGCGCTCGCTGCGGATCGAGTAGAGCGCGATCAACAGGCTCGCCTTGAGCAGGTGCTCGGGCGGGATCGAGGGCCGCCCGCTCGTTGCGTACATCGTGTCGAACAGCGGCGAGAGCCGCCGCAGCGCGGCATCGACGATCGGCTTGATGCGGCGAATCGGGTGGTCGCCGGGGATGAAGGAGTCCGGCGTCACCGCCAGCAACATGTTGGTCTGACGCTCAGCGTCGCCTCGCATGGGGCTGCCTCCAGGCTACGCCCCCGCCGCCAGTCCTATCCTGCCAGACGACCGCCCCTTTTTCAGCACCCTGCTAGTGTCCTGAGTTGGGAATGCGATTGAGATATCCGGTGAGGTTGTCGAAGATTTGGTCGGCGGTCTTGTGCCAGATGAAGGGGCGCGGGTGCTCGTTCCAGTCGGCGACCCAGGCCTCCACTGCACGGATCAGGTCAGCGACGCCGTGATGAGTGCCGCGCCTGAGCCATTTGGTGGTGAGCTCCGCGAACCAGCGCTCCACGAGGTTCATCCAGGAGCTGTAGGTCGGGGTGAAATGAAACGTGAACCGGGGATGACGCCGGAGCCAGCGCTGGATCTCCGGGGTGCGGTGCGTGGCGACGTTGTCCAACACGATATGCACCGCGAGTGCGTCGGGCACGCTGCGGTCGATGAGGGTGAGGAACTGCTTGAACTCCCGGGCACGGTGTCGCGGGGTCATGTCCGCGATCACGTGGCCCGAGGCGGCGTCAAGCGCCGCGTAGAGATTGGTGGTGCCGTGACGGACGTAGTCGTGGGTCTGGCGTCGCGGAACGCTCGGCATCATCGGCAGCATCGGGGCGGTGCGGTCGAGTGCCTGGATCTGGGTCTTCTCGTCCACGCACAGCACAACCGCCGCGTCGGGCGGGTTGAGATAGAGCCCGGCCACGTCACGGACCTTGTCGATGAACTGCGGGTCGGGCGACAGCTTGAAGCTCTCCACGAGGTGCGGCTTCAGGCCGAAGGCGCGCCAGATCCTGGAGATCGCCGACTGCGACATCCCGAGCGCGGCTGCCATCGATCTGGTCGACCAGTGCGTCGCGTTGGGAGGCTGCTCCTCCAGCGTCTTGACGATCACCGCTTCCACCTGTGCATCGGTGATCGTGCGCGGCGCCCCGGGGCGCGGCTCATCGCTCAGTCCATCGAGCCGCCGCTGCGCAAAGCGTCTGCGCCATTTGCCCGCGGTCACCGGATGGCAACCAAGCGCCGCGGCGATCTCGGTATTCGGGGTCCCTTCTGCCGCAGCAAGCACGATCCGGCAGCGCAGCGCCAACGCCTGAGCTGATGTCGGTCGGCGCGCCCACCGTTCCAGCGTCTCACGCTCATCGTCGCTCAGTACAACCGCCACCGTCGGCCGGCCAAGTCGGGTACTCATGACACTCCAGCGTCTGCCCCACACGGGCAACACCCCGCTGTACCAACATCATACCCACTTGTTTATCGCGTTAACAACTCAGGACACTAGGGATGGTCTGAACAACTCGCCTGAGCGGGTGAGCAGATGCGATCATGGGGCGACCCGGAGAGGGGCGGCCCATGCAGCAGCGTTCGTTCGGCAGCGTCGAGTACGAGCACAAGAAGGTCAAGACGAGGCGGCAGGCGTTCCTCGAGCGCATGGACGGGCTCGTCCCCTGGGCTGAGCTGGAGCAGCGCATCGCGCCCGTCTACCCGAAGCGCGGCCGCGGACGCCGCCCCTACGCGCTGCGCGTGATGCTGCGCATCCACTGCCTGCAGCTCTGGTTCAACCTCAGCGACCCCGGCATGGAGCAGGAACTCTACGACTCCCGCTCGATGCTCGAGTTCGCCGGTCTCAGCCTCTCCGAGCCGATTCCCGATGAGACGACGATCCTCAACTTCCGCCACCTGCTGGAGCGCCATCAGCTGGGAACGGCGCTGTTCGCGACGATCAACGCGCACCTGGCACGGCAGGGTCTGCAGGTGCGCGAGGGCACGATCGTGGACTCCACGATCATCAGCGCGCCGTCATCGACGAAGAACCGCGAGCGTGCGCGCGACCCCGAGATGCACCAGACCAGCAAGGGCCGGCAGTGGTACTTCGGGATGAAGCTGCACACCGGCACGGATGCGCGGACGGGGCTGGTCCACAGCGTGAGCACGACGGCGGCGAACGTCTCCGACGTGACCGAGGCGCATCGCCTCTTGCACGGGGGCGAGACGGAGGCGTGGGGCGACGCCGGCTACCAGGGAGTGGAGAAGCGCCCGGAGCACGCGGGGTCGGAGGTGAGCTGGCAGGTGGCGCTGCGCCCGGGTCTCAGGCGGCAGCTGGCGCCGGGGGGCGAGGAGGCGCAGGCGGAGCGGCGCAAGGCCTCGGTGCGCGCCAAGGCTGAGCATCCGTTTCTCTACGTGAAGCGGCACTTCGGGTACGCGCAGGTCCGCTACCGGGGTCTTGAGAAGAACCGCCAGCGTCTCATGCTGCTGCTCGGCTTCACGAACCTGTTGCGAGCCGAGCCTCAACTCGCCTGATCGCGGGAGCGCTGCGTCCGGAATCGCTCGTGCGGGCGATCCCGCAGCGGAATGGGAGCGGGATCGCCCCCTGAACCGCGGCATCGCCCCCCCGCAGCGCGGCTCGGCACGCTGATCGATACCCACCGCGCCCGACACGCCACCTGATCAGACCATCCCTAGACCGTATGGAGTGACCGGCTCCGAGTTCGCAAACTCGCGGGTTACAGACGCGAGGCATGCAGAGCCGCATGCGAAAGGAGCCGGTCAGGAAGATGACTACCACATACGCAGGGATGGATGCACACGCGCGGGCGATCCACGTGGCGGTGCTGGCGCCGGGGGCCGAGCGGCCCGAGGAGTGGCAGCTGGCGAACGAGCCGAAGGCGGTGAAGCGGCTCGCGCAGCGCCTGCGGCGCATGGCGCCGGGGCCGCTCGTGGCCTGCTACGAGGCCGGGCCGGGCGGCTTCGCGCTGCAGCGCCGGCTGGAGGCCGAGGGCGTCGAATGCCGGGTGATCGCCCCGGCGCTGATCCCCAGGCGACCCGGCGACCGCGTCAAGACCGACCGTCGCGACGCACGGAAGCTCGCCGAGCTGCTGCGCGCGGACCTGCTCACGGCGGTGCATCCCCCGACCATCGACCAGGAGGCGGTGCGCGACCTCTGCCGGGCGCGCGAGGACGCCGTGACCGACCGCACGCGGGCGCGCCACCGCCTGGCGAAGCTGCTGCTGCGGCGCGGCATCGCCTACGACGGGCGGAACTGGACGCTGCGGCACCGCCGCTGGCTGCTGACGCTGCGCTTCGAACACCCGGCCGCGCAGGCCACCTTCGACGACTACCTGCGCGCGCTCGAGGGCGTGGAGGAGCGGCTGCGCACGCTGGAGCAGGAACTGGCCGCGTGTGCCGCCAGCGACGACTACCGCGAGGCGGTGGGGCTGCTGCGCTGCTTCCGCGGGGTCGACACGGTGACGGCGATGACGGTGCTGGCCGAACTCGGCGACGTCACGCGCTTCGGCAGCGCCCGGCAGCTGATGTCCTACCTCGGGCTGACGCCGAGCGAGCACAGCAGCGGGGCGCGCCAGCGGCGGGGGCCGATCACGAAGACAGGGAACAGCCACGTGCGCCGCATCCTGGTGGAGAGCGCCTGGCACTACCGCCACCCGCCGCGGGTCGGCGCAGCCCTGCGCAAGCGGCGGGAGGGCCAGCCGGGCTGGGCCGTGGTGCTGGCCGACCGGGCGCAGACCCGGCTCTATCGCCGCCACCGGCGGCTGGCCGCTCACGGCAAGCCGTCGGTCGTGGCGAACACCGCCGTCGCCCGCGAACTTGCGGGCTACCTGTGGGCGGTGCTGCGGCGTATCCCCGCATCCGCGGGAGAGCCGAAGGCCGGCGCCCGGGAGCAGGCGGCGGCCTGATACAACGCGCCCGGTCCGCGGCGAGGGCGGAGACGGCGGTACGCCGTTCCGGAGCAGGAGAGGATGGATGAGCGAGGGCAGGCTCAGGAGGATGCGCGGTACACCTATGCGGCAGCGGCGCCCGGCGCCGTCAACCCGCGATGCTAGACGGCGACCCCTCCCGGCGAAGCACGGTCATGCGGCAAGGCCACAGGCAACCCGCGAATATCAGAGTGACACGTCGTCGAAGCAGCGCCCTCGTTCGTCCATCTCCCCCCGTTCCGGAGCCGGATCGCCACGACCACCGCCGGTGCTGCTTGACAGCCGGTCACTCCATATCAGGTGTAACGTCCACAGACGTTACACCTGTAGTGTCCCGGGACACTACACCTAGGTCGCCAGCGGGCGCGCTCAAGACTTCCTCGAACTTCTGGATCGTCGTCATGACCGTGCGACCAACGCTGGTGGTCAGCAGGCTGCGCAGCCGGCGCGTGGTGACGGCGCGCTCGGGCTTGTCGGCGGCCGAGGCGCTGCGGAACGTCGTCGTGATCTGGCGGTCGAGCTGCGTGCGGTCGGTGACGACGACGATGGTCGGGTTGCGCAGCGCCGGCGAGCGCCGCAGCTTCGTCGCGAGCCAGAGCATCGTCAGCGACTTGCCGGAGCCCTGCGTGTGCCAGACCACGCCGCCGCGCTCCTGCGGCGTGCGGCCGCGGAGGATGCGCTCCATGGCGTTCGTCACGGCCCGGTACTGCTGGTAGCGCGGCAGCTTCTTGACGAGCCGGCCGCCCTCGGGCTGGAAGACGACGTAGTCGCGCAGGATGTCGAGGAGCGCCCGCGGGTTGAGCAGTCCGCCGATGAGGCGCGCCTGGCCCTCGGGCGCTACGCCGCAGCGCTGCTCGAACTCCGCGTCCGTGAGAGGCTCGATCGACCTCCAGCGGGCGTAGACGTTCTCGGGTGCGCCGAGGCTGCCGAAGGCAGCGTCGGTCCCGCAGTGCGCGACGCACAGGAGGCTGGTGTCGAAGAGCTCGGGTGCGCCGGCGCCGTGCCACTCGGGGTCCGCCTCCTGGTAGCGGCGCAGCTGGCGCACCGCCTGCGTCTTCCAGACGTCGCCGAGCGTGGGCGACTTCGCCTCCATCACAACGAGCGGGATGCCGTTGACGAACAGCACGAGGTCGGGCTTCACGACCTTCTCGTCGTCCTCGCTCGTGCGGGCGCCGCCGCGCTCGCTGGCGCGGCGGACGCGGAACTGCGTCGTGACGACGTAGTCGTTGAGGCCGACGCCGGGCTCGGGGTGCTCGAAGTCGAAGAAGCGGACGGTGGGCGTCTCCTGCCGGCCGTCGCGCTCGATGGTCAGCGGCATGCCGTAGGCGAGGTACGTGTGGACTTCGCGGTTCCGCGCGAGGCCCGAGGCGTCGATGTTGCGCAGGTTGAAGATGGCGCGCTGCGCGTGGTCCTCGGTCATCCACTCGTTGAGGCGGAGCAGGGCTGCGGTCAGGCGCCGCGTGAGCAGCACGTCGCGCTCGCCCTCGCGCTCCGCCGCCAGTTCCTCGCGCGCCACGTACGTGTAGCCGAGCCGCTCGAGGAGTTCGCGTGCGGGGTTCTCGGCGGAGTTGAGTTCGTTGAGCCTAGCGGGGGAGGTGGTCACGCTCGCTCCTGCTCCAACAGGCGCCTCAGCGCGACGAGTAGTTCCGGGATGTCGGTCTGGATGATGTCCCAGATGACGTCGTCGTCGATACCGAGGTAGGCGTGAGCCACCCGGTTCCGGGTCGCCACGATTCGCTGCCACTCGATCCCCGGATACGCCTGGCGTACCGGGGCCGGGACGTGCGTCGCCGACTCGCCGATCAGTTCGATGTTGCGTAGCGTGGCGTCGTACGTGCGTCCGTCGGCGATGAACGCCTCCTGGTCCATCCCGCGCGCATATGCGGCCACCCGTTGCCCGAACTCGATCATGTCCTCGACGTAGAGCCGCCAGTCGCGCGCGTCGTCCGGATCAGACATCCACCGCCTCGCGCTCGACGTAGGGGCGGAACCGGGGCCGCAGCGCCTTGTCCGTCACGAGATCGATCGGTCGGCCGAACAACTCCTCGAGGTAGAATTGCAGGCCGAAGTACGACTTCGATGTGGCCGGCCCGTCGAACCCGACGAGGATGTCGATGTCGCTCGACTCCGTGGCCGTGCCGCGCGCGTACGAGCCGAAGAGCGCGAGGCTCCGCACGCCGAACCGTTTGGCGAGCGTCTCGCGGTGCGCCCGCAGCGTCTCAAGGACTTCGTCGCGAGTCATGCGGCCCATCCAGCTATCCTGCGCCCTCGCGCTCCGCCGCCAGAGCCTCGCACGCCACGTACGCGTACCCGAGCCGCTCGAGGAGTTCGCGCGGGGTTCTCGGCGGAGTTGAGTTCGTTGAGCTTCCGAGCGGGGGTCATTGGATCAGTTACGCCAGCTCCGTGACAATCGGTGTGATGTCTTCCTCGGGGATCTCCTCCAGGCGCATGAGGCGGACGGTCACTTCTCCCATTGCTTGCAGCGTAACCTCGCTTGGATTCAGATAGGCGAGCCCGGACGTGAGCCCTGGCGACAAGATATACCTCATATTGCTGAGATCGTGGTATTCGTGAGTCAATTAGAGTAGCCCCACTGAGGCCTTGCCGTCTAGTTCTGTGTAGTCACCCTCGCGAAGACTGTATCGTTCCTGATGTGCAATCAACTTCAGGATGCAGGGTTGCCGGTACGTAAGTTGGTCGGCGGCCTTCGTGAGTTGGTGAGCCATGTGAGCACCGACTTCTTCTGCAAACGCCAAGCTCGCGAGTAGATGTGCCATGTAAGGCAGTTTCCTCTCTTCTGGCTCGCGTTGGCTCTTCATCAGAATGCTTTCCCAAACTTCTTCGGCTTCGGATCTGCCTCGACCCGACTCACCGAAGAACCCATCTTCTCGAACTGGCTCCCCGTTCTTGACGCGCTCAGCTATCTCCGCCGCCGCCACCGTGTATACGTAGCCTGGGCGCTGCTCTTTTCGCGGGCTCAGGAGTCGAGCCGATAGCTCTCCGCCGAGCCATCGCAGACCGAGTGAAAGACTTGAGCTGGCCGCGCCTCCGAGGGCGGCGCCTTCGAGTCCTCCTAGAATGAGGGCTGTCGCCGCGCTTGCGAGGCCGGTGGAGACTCCACCTGCGATCTCGGCCCCGCTCGCAATGAGCCGCCGGGTCCCGCTGTCCTCGCTGACTCGTGCCTCGGATTCGTCAGTCATTGAGTCCAGTCAACCTGGTGTTTCGGGGAACCTCATCGGGGAACCCGCACGCGCCCCGTCAACAGTGCATCCGCCGCCGACGCCTGCAACGATTGTAGTCGCGCCCGCTCCTCACGCGCCCGCTCGACGCTGTCGGCGACGCCCGTGAGGGCCGCGGTAATGGCCTGCTGCTCCGTGCCGCTTGGCCACGGAACGGGGAGGAGCCGAACGTTCCTCGCACTCACCGTGTTCAGTCCGCTGGTCGTCCCGCCGAAGGAAGCAAAGTACGCCCGTCCGCGCGGCCGGTTGATGAAGGCGGCGACGAAGCGGAGGTCGCCACCTTCGAGAACGCGAACCCTGAACAAGTGGTTTGGAAAGTGAAGCCCTCCGCTTCAGGAGGGACGATCGCCGCGCGGCCGAGTTGAGCGACCTGCGCGTGCCCCTCCACTACGACAAGATCCCCCGCGCGGAGCGAGCGTGAGGCGTGCTCGGCGTCTGTGAGTTCCATGTAGCGGAGTTCACCTGCGGTGACTTGATCGGCGCGCACGTTCGCGACGGTGAGGTATGGCCGTGGGTGATCTCGGGGGGTGCGCCGCGGTCCCATCGCGAACCCCGAGGTGACTTCGCACACATCCCCCAGCCGCACGACGTCCCAGCACGCCGGCGCCGTTCCGAGGCCGGGCACGTCCACCCACTCCGAGTGCCGGCCGGGCAGGCCGCGGGTCAGCAGCTCGTGGACCAGGGCGTCGCGGAGGTGTTCCGTGGCGGCGATGACCTCCTCGGTGCGCTCGATCGCCTCGTCGATGCCGTCGAGGACGGCGGCGATGGCGCGCTGTTCGGGCAGGGGTGGGAGCGGGTACGTGAACGGTTCGAGATGCTTCCATGACGTGCGCGGCATCTTGGTGCCGGCCACCCCGCGCATGGCGCGCTCGTGCAAGAGGTCGCTGCGAAGCAACTGACTGAGGAAGGAGCCATCCAGCCCCTCACGCGCGTAGACCGCGAGAATGTCAGTCGAGCAGACCCCGTCGAAGTCAGCGCGGATGACCTTGCGGAGGTTCGGACGAAGCTTCCCGTAGAGGGTGTCGCCCCGGAAGAAGACGGTCTTGTTGCTGATCGACTCTCCCGCTGCCCCGTAGCCGCTGAGCGCTCCGCCAGACTCGATGTTCTCAAGGGCAATATACGGCCGGGGATCGCCTTCCACCGGCTTGACTTGCTCCCTCCGAAGAGTCGCCACATCCCCGAGGCGTACGGCCCGCCAGCCGCCAGGGATATCGGTGGCGTCGAGCGTCAACTCGCCTGAGCCGGCTGCGGAGCTGGGACCTCGATTTCCACGAACTCGAACCTCGTCGAGAGCGTCGGGGTGTCGTCGCCGTACTCGGCGTAGGACTCGCGGACATCCGCGGGGATGGGTTCGTTGTGGTAGGCGATCGCGTCGTCGACGGACATCTTCGGCTCGGGGAGGGGTTCGCCCTGCTCCAGCAGGTCCTCGATGTGGAATGCGAGGGCTTCCCGGATCGTGGCCCGCATCTCGTCCAAGCTGTCGCCGCCGCCCACGCAGCCCGGCACGTCAGGCACGGAGGCGCAGTAGTTGTTCGGGGTCTGCTCGAAGACGACGGCGTACGTCAACTTCATCGGCCGCGCTGCCGCTACCCCTCGTCGGCGGCGAAGAGGGCGTCGAGTGTGAGCGGTCGGCCGGCGCGCTTCGCCTCGAGCCAGCGCCCGAACGACTCCCGGCCCTCGCCGGAGGGACGGCCCGCGAGCAGTCCCTCGACGCTCAGATCCTCGTCCAGATCGAGCCAGTGGATGTGCTGGCCCGCGGCGTGCAGTTCCCACCGGCCGCGCTCCTCCGGAGTCGCGTGGATCAGTCGCGGGTACCAGGCGAGCGGCACGGAGATGGTGCGGCCGTCGGACAACTCGGCGGTGAGCGTGTCCTCGCTGACGGTCAGGCCCGTGGCTCCGGGGACTTCCAGCTCAACGATTGAAGTAGCCATCCCACCTCCGCAGGAACATGGCCTGGTTGTTCTCGACGATCGTCTGGATGCGCCGCACCTCCGCCCTGCCGAAGTTGCCGCTGCTCTGCAACACCACCTCAGGAGTGAGCCAGAACTTGGCGAAGCCATCGTCGCGCCGCACGTGTATGTGAGGCGGCTCGTCGCGGTCGGCTGACACAAGTAGAACTGGTACGGCCCCTCCCTCAGGATCGTCGGCATCGACTGATTGTACGCCTACCGCGTGTACCCAAGCCCGGCGAGCAGCTCGTCCATCCGCTTCGCTTCCGCCGTTACCGCCTGCTCCAGATCTTGGCCACGGCCGCGTATCCCAATTCCTCACCGTGGCCTTGAAGCGCTCGGGAGACAGCGTCGCAGGCCGACTCAGGTTCCGACGCCTCATTGCGCGTTGCCGTGAGCCCGGCATGCACCAGCGCACCGATGGTTCGAACGATCACGGCGTCGCGGACCTGGTTCGTATACGGGCTCCGACCCGGCCCAGCCGTCGGGCACTCGCGAGTGCCGGTCGCGACGTCATAGGCCCACTCGGAGAGGGCTCGCGGCATCGGTTCGTCCGTCTCGCGAATGCGGGCCACGACCCGTTGCAGCGCCTGGAAGGCGAGAGGACTGGAGCGAGATTCCTTGACAAGCGACTCGAGCTTGCCGGCTCGCTCCGACCAGACTGCCATCATCTCGTAGTCGCGCACGGTGCTGATGTCGCCTTCTTCGGGCTCGCGTTGATCCCCGGTGTAGGGGAGCCGGAATGCCATCAGTCCGAATGCGAGCAGCACGGCATCGTCATACGTGACAGCGGTGCCGGCCTCCACGTAGCACTCTGCGTGCGTGTTGGCGCGGGCATCCGCGCTCAGTACCTCAGACATCGGCTGGAGCTCGCGCAGGAGTGGTGTCAGCTCGGCCGCCAGCCGACCAAGGTATGCGTCCAGCGGCGCAATCATCGGCTCAAGCTCATGCAGGAGTGCTGTCAGGGTAGCCACAGATCCGTGTCCTCCGTCTCGTCTATCGCTTCCCCTGTAGCGTCCTTCACCGCGCGGAGGTTCGTCATACGATAAGACCCCGCCTGAACACTCTCGCGCAGACCGCTCCGCCCGTGCTATCGGGCATACCCAAGCTCCGCGAGCAGATCATCCATCCGCCTCGCCGCCTGGTCGCGCCGCTCCTCGCCTCGCGCAGCAGCGCCAGGGCCTCCTCGACGCTCGGCACGTCGATCGGCTCGGTCGTGTCCACGTAGCGGCTGATGTTGAGGTTGTAGTCGTTCGACGCGATCTCCTCGATGTCCGCGACGTGAGCGAAGCGCTCCTCGTCGCTGAACGCGCGGTACGCGTCGGCGATCCGAGCGATGTGCTCGGGGTCGAGGAAGTTGCGGGCCTTGCCGGTGCGGAAGCCGCCCTCCTGGTTCGCGTCGATGAACAGCACCTTGCCATCGCGTTCTGGGGGCTTGTTCTTGTTGAGCACGCAGATCGCGACCGGGATGCTGGCGCCGGAGAACCGGGCAAGGCCTGGCAGGGAGCAGTCGGCGGAGTGGCGCTACAACGCTGGACCGTCGGCAGCAACGGAGGAAGTGCTCCGACTACCGCAGATCCGCCCAGCAACTGGGACCGGGGCGGGACGGATAGTTCGGAAGCACCGGGCCGGCCTGTGCCGCGGGCTGGCGACAGCGAAAGGAATCAGCCCGGAGCCATCGAGGGGACGGTGTGTCTCTTCTGCGACCACCGACCCTGGCGCGCGGCGCAAGGTGATGCCCCAGCACGCAGGAACGGCAGTCCGGCGCGTGAACGCCGGACCGCCTGCAGACGAGGAGGAGATACTCCATGTCCACGACCAAAACGATAGCCCTTCGCGACGGCAGGGACGACCGCCCGAACGTCGCGCCGAAGGCACACCTTGCGTAGGTCCGGCCAGCTCGGCCGCAACAGCGCGCGACGTTCGCGTCCCCGCGATGTCGACCCTCGCCTGGCACAACTCCAGGCTGAATGGGCCGACATCGCCCTCACGGTCCTCAAGCGGCGCTCGCTCGAGGCACGGTGCGCACCGCCAGTACCCGGCGGCGCGCACGCGTGCGAGCGACCAGCACGACCTGGAGGCGGCGTAGAGAGTCGAAGCGCACGCATGCGAGTCCAAGCGACTGGCATATGTGGCGTTCGACCAAATCAAGCAGGTAGCAGCAAGGGTGACCGGGGCTGCTCTTCGCCAAGTCGAGGAGCCGCCCCGGCGCCCGGCAGGCACGTAGCCCAGAACAGAAAGGACACACAAACCATGAGGAAGAACAGCTCCAACCAGAGCCGCTCCTCGGAGCCTACTCCGGCTCTTGCCCACCGCGAGCAACTCCGGTTCGAGGGGGCCTACGAGATCAGCATGGATTCGGCCGGGGCGCCTGAATCCGAAGCCCTCGCGGAGCCGATGGGCGCCGCGCTTCGCCCCTCCCATCTGACCCCAGGGAGCAAGGGCAGGGCTGTCGGCTACATCCGGGTCTCGACGGAGGACCAGACGAAGGGATACTCCCTCGATGCTCAGCGCGTGGAGATCGCGCGCTACTGCGAGCAGCAGGGGTACGAGCTCATCCGAATCTACTCCGAAGCGGTGAGCGCCCACACCGATAAGCTCTCGAAGCGTCCTCAGCTGCGCCAGCTGCTGGAGGACGCCCAACTGGGCGACTTCGACGTGGTCATCGTCCACACCATTGACCGGTGGGCACGCAACATGAAGGTCCAGACCGAAGCTCTGCAGATCTTGGGCATGGCCGGCGTCGGCTTCGCTAGCGTCACGGAGAACATCGACTACACGACTCCCGAGGGCCGGTTGATGCTCACGATGATTGGAGGGTTCGCCGAATTCTTCTCTGCCCAGCTCGCCCGACTGTCCAGAAGGGAGTGCGCCAGCGCGCCGAGCAGGGCCTCCAGAATGGCTCGATCCCGTTCGGATACCGCAAGGACGATGAGAGCGGCACCCCCTGTCCGGTGCCGGAGGAGGCGGAGGCGGTTCGGACGGCGTTCGCGAAGCGCGCGGCGGGCGAGACGTACAGTGCAATCGCGCGCGGGCTCAATGCCCAGGGCTTCCGCACCCGTAAGGGCAAGCTGTTCACCGGGTTCTCAGTGCGGGACATGCTCAGCTTCCGGTTCTATCTCGGCGTCGTGAAGCTCAAAGACGAGGAATTCCCCGGCCAGCACGATGGGATCATCGCGCGCGACCTCTTCGAGCGCGTCCAGACCCGCACAGTGAAGCGGGGGCCGGGGCGCCGTAAGGCTGGGGGTCCGCGCGGCCTCCTTGCCGGCATGATCCGCTGTGGCCACTGTTGGAAGCGGGTGCAGGTCGACGTCAATAGGTCTGGAAACCCTCTGTACCGCGAGCGCCACGCTGACGAATGCGAGACGAATAACAAGTCGTGCGGGGCTTCGCGGATCGACGTCCAGATCCGCGACCTCTTCGGCTCACTCGTACTCCCACAGGACTGGAAGCTGAAGATCGCGCGCCGGGCTGTGAAGAAAGAGGGACCGAGCGTTGCCGAGCTGGAAGCTCAGCGTCTCCGGCTGGGTCGCAGCTATCGCGACATGACGATCAGCGAGGAAGAGTACGAACGGGAGCTCGATGAGTTGGACGCGCAGCTGCGCATGACGCAGCTCTCCACCACGATCGAACTCGACCAGGTCGCGCAGCTCCTCGAGAACCTGCCCGAGTTGTGGGACCCGGCCAAGGCTGACGAGCGGCGGCGCTTACTTCGGCCACTCGTCGAGGCCGTCTACGTCGATATCGGGTCCAGGCACATCGTCGGCATCGCACCCGTGCCGGCGTTCAGGACGCTGATTGAGTCTGGGATCGAGATGGCCGCCGGCTGCCCGGCGGCCCTCGTCGACCCCGACGAGGTCGGGGGAAACTCAGAGTATGGAGTTGGTGGAGACGGGGGAGAATTGAACTCCCCGTCCAGCAAGCCTTCGTCACGGATCTGCTACGGGTGTAGTCAGCGGTGGGTTCTCACCGGCATCCCTTCGCTGACGAGGGAGACTGCCGGCCAGTCACAGTAGTCTTGGTCGCGGGGCCTGTGACGCGCGCCCGCGATTGCAGCCCGGCATTTCGGCGCCATCTCCCACCTCGCCAGGCAAGAGCCGGGGATGACGTCACCGCCTAGCTAGGCGGCGAGGGCGAGTTCGTTATCGCCTGTTATTTAGGTGCCACCTGTTTAACGAGGTTGGTGGCGCCTCGACCCGCAAACCGTGTCCGTTAACCGCTGTCGACCCCTTTCGTCCCCATGTATCTATGCTGCCACGTGAGCCGCGTCGATGGAAGCCCGCTAGCGCGCGTCTCGTCTGAGCGCCCGCTGCATCGTCCGCTCCGCCTCGCGCTTTGCGATCGCCTGCCGCTTATCGTACTGGCGACGACCACGCACAAGCCCGATCTCGACCTTCGCCATGCCGCGGGTCAGGTAGAGCCGCAGCGGGACAACGGTCATGCCGGGCTGCTCACGCAGCGCCCGCTCCAGGCGCTCGAGCTCGCCGCGGTGCAGCAGGAGCTTGCGCGTCCGTGTCGGCTCGTGGTTCATCCCGGCCGGCGCGTAGGGAGCGATGTTCACATTGTGCAACCACAACTCGCCGTCCTCGAATCGGGCGAAGCCTTCGGCGATGTTGGCCTGGCCGACGCGAATCGACTTGATCTCCGAACCCGTGAGCACGAGGCCCGCTTCGTGGGTGGCCTCGATGGTGTAGTCGTAGCGGGCGCGACGGTTCGTCGCGACGGTCCCACCCTCGCGCAACTCGGGCTGCTTCTTCGTCGAGGAACGCTTCGCCACCGCGCTCGCCTCACCCTCCCGCCGGGCCACCTTGCCGCCACGCGCCCGCACCCCCGGGGGCGGACCCCGAGGGGTAGGTGACGGGACATAACTACCCGTACAGTATGCGCTTACGAACCCTGTGCGGGCGAGGACAGCATGGCGCGCAGGGCGTCGATCGCCCGGTACACCGCGAGGTCGCGGTCCGCCTCGATGTCGTCGGCGGTCAGCGTCACCTCGATGTCCGGGACCACGCCGCGCCCCTCTATGAGGTTGCGGTCGGGGGTGAGCCAGCGGGCGATCGAGACGTACACGGCGCCGCCGTTGCTGAGGTCGCGCGCCTGGTTGACCGTGCCCTTGCCGAACGACGTGGCGCCCACCACGATCCCGCGCCCGTTCTCCTGGATCGCCGCGGCGAGGACCTCGGAGCCCGAGGCCGAGAACTCGTCCTGGATGATCGCGATCGGGAGATCAGTCACGACGTTGCGGTCGGCCCGGTAGACCTGCTCCGTCCCGCTGCGGTCCACCTGCACGAGGATCGTACCGTCGTCGAGGAAGAGGTCGGCCGTCTCCGCCGTCTCGACGAGCAGCCCGCCGGGATTCGAGCGCACATCGATGATCAGCGCGTCGATCTCGCCGCTGTCCTCCAGTTGACGCACCATTTCGGCGAGCTCCCGCGGTGTGCGGGACGTGAAGCTGCGAATCCGGATGTAGCCGATGTCCGTGGCCTCATCGCCGGCGCTGTCGCGCAGCACGCCGCCGGGTGGGGCGCTGTCGACGGAGGCGACGAGGATGTTGTCGCGCACGATCGTGATCGTCTCCTCGGTCCCGTCGGTGTGGCGGACGGTGATGTCGACCGGGGTGCCGCGGCGGCCGCGGATGCGCAGCACGGCCTTCTCGACGCTCCAGCCCTCGGCGTCGTCGCCGTCGACGGCGAGGATGATGTCGCCGGCCTGGACCCCGGCGCGCTCGGCGGGAGTGTTCGGCAGCGGGCGCACGATCACGACATAATTCTCTTGCCGCGACACCGTCGCGCCGATGCCCTCGAACGCGCCGCTGAAGTCGTCGCGCGAAACCGCGTACGTCTGCGGGTCGATGTAGACCGAGTGGGGGTCGCCGAGGGCCTGGAAGAGGCCGTTGATCGCGCCCTCGAACAGCAACTGGCGGTCGATGCGGTCGGGCTCGACGAAGTCGTCCTCGAGGATCTCGATGATCTCCTCGAGCAGGCCAGAATCGATAGTCACCAGGTCGTCGTCGTCGGTCGCGTCGGCACTGTCGGGCGCGCTGTCGTCGGCGGTGGGGGTGACCTCGATCGTGGTGATCCGCTCGACGGGTTCGGGGTCGCCCTCGACCACGACGCGCGCGAGGAAGCCGAGCGCGACGAGCAGGACGGCGATGACGACGGAGAGGACGCCCACGAGCGCCGTCCGCACGAGGTTGGAGTTCATGCGCGAGCTCCTTGAGGGACCGTCCGCCTGCACCGGCGGACGCGGCGGTTGGGGGCGATTCCGATCGTCAGTTTACCACCGGTGCGGGCTGCGTCAGCCCGTCCAGAGACACCAGCGTCGGGAGGGGTGCGAGCGAGGAGCTGGAATTCGCTATGCAGCGCCACCCTGGAGGGCACGCAGGGCATCGATCGCGCGAAGCACGGCCAGGTCGCGAGCAGCCTCGACGTCCTCGGCTGCGAGCGTCACCTCGATGTCCGGAATGACGCCGCGGCCCTCGATGAGATTGCGGTCGGGCGTCAGCCAGCGGGCTGTAGAGACGTAGACGGCGCCCCCGTTGCTCAGGTAGCACGCGCGGTTGATGGTACCCTTGCCGAAGAGGTCGCACGCACCACGATGCCGCGGCCGTTCTCCTGGATCGCCGCGGCGAGCACCTCGGAGCCTGACGCGGAGAACTCGTCCTGCACGATGGCAATCGGAAGGTCGGTCACGGTGCCGCGGTCCGCGCGGTACACCCACTCGGCCCCAGCGCGGTCCACTTGCACGACGATCGTGCCCGTGTCGAGGAAGAGGTCGGCCGTCTCCGCCGTCTGCTTGAGCAGGCCACCGGGGTTGCCGCGCACGTCGAGGATGATCGCCCCGATCCCACCACCATCCTCGAGTTGCTCCACCATCTCCGCGAGCTCCCGCGGTGTGCGGGCGGTGAAGCTGCGAATCCGGATGTAGCCGATGTCCGTAACCTCGTTGCCCGCGCTGTCTCGTAACACGCCCCCGGGCGGGGCGGTATCCACGGAGGCCACGAGGATGCTGTCGCGCACGATCGTGATCGTCTCCGCGGCGCCATCGGTGTGACGCACTGCGAGTTCGACAGCGCTTCCGCGCTCACCACGGATGCGCAAGACCGCCTGCTCGACGCTCCAGCGATCGGCATCCTCTCCATCGACGGCCACGATGACGTCGCCGGCGCGGAGGCCGGCGCGCTCGGCCGGGGTGCCGGGTAGCAGGTGGACGATCACGACATAATCACCTTGCGTGCCACCGTCGCGCCAATGCCTTCGAACGCCCCGGACAGTTCCCGGCAGGAACCTCGCACGTCTGCGGGTCGATGTAGCCCGAGTGGGAGTCACCGAGGGCTCGGAAGAGCCCGTCGATGGCGCCGTCGTACAAGAGCTGGCGGTCGAGCCGGTCGGGCTCGACGAAATACGCCTCGAGGATCTCGATGATCTCTTCGAGCAGGCCGGGGTGCACGCTTACTATCCGCTGGTCCGGAGCAACGTCGGCGCCGGCAGGTGTGGCGGGGTCGGCGGTCTCCGTGACCTCGGGCGAGGCGATCCGTTGGACCAGCCCCGCGTCGCCCTCCGTCACGACACGCGCAAGGAACCCGGCGACGACCAGCAGCACGACCGTGACGACGGCGAGGACACTGGCGAGAGTGGTCTGCGCGAAGTTCGAGCGCATGCGCAAGCTCCTGGAGCACCCTGCACCACAGACAGCGGGCGCGCGCGCTGGGAGCGTCCCCGAGGGGACTGTGCCCATCGGCGCGCCCGCGTCAGCCCCGGATCGGAGCGCTCGCGCCGCAGCAGGTGTCCACTGGGAAGCGCGACGCTTCCACGTCGCACTACTACCATTATGTGCAGCAGGGCCAACTGAGCCTAAACCTCTACTGCCCTCGACATAACCGGCCGTACGACTACGGGACGCGCGTCCATCTTCCGCAGTTGCGGCTGTAGAAGCCTGCGTCCGTGGCTGCGATGTCGGCGATGCCGGGTCCGCCCCCCGGACCGTACCGCACCTGCATGGCGCCGCCACTGCGCGAGTATTCCCCGAACGCCGTCAAGCGTATCCAGTGGCACGACGCCGGATCCGAGGCTTGGTAACGGCCGGGCGCGACCTCGGAACCGACGAAGTACGTACCGTCGCCGAACGGCTGCCCGGGCGTGACGACCGGGGTCAGATCGTTGGTCCAGGTCCCGCAGCCGTTGGTGCTGAACTCCCTGTCCCACTCCTCGATATCGAGGATCGTGACGGCACCGTCCGCGTCGCCGGAACTGCTGCTTCCACGACGCAGCGCCCATGCACAGGCAGCCGACGGCGAGGCAGCACGGTAGCGCCCCGCCGGGATGTCCGTCCCTACCACGTGCGTGCCGTCGCCGACACGGGCGATCGACGCAGGTGGCGGCGCGGGCGTCGGGGCCGGCGCGGGAGTAGCGATGACCGGCTCGGGAGCGCCCGTGACCGGTGACCAGGAGCCGCAGCCGTAGCTGAAGAAGCCGACATCCGACGGCGCGATGTCCACGATGGCGGAACCCGCATACTTACCGACGCGCACGAACTCGACCAGGTCGCGGTCGGTGCCGCCGAACCCGGCCAGCCGCCTCCAGGTGCACGCGGCGGCCGTGGACGTCTGGTAGCGGCCCGGCTGGACTTCCCGACCGACGAAGTACGTCCCGTCGCCGAATGACCCTCCGGGCGTGACCTCGGACGAGAGATCGCGTGACCAGGTCCCACAACCAGAGCTGTAAAACCCGGCGTCCGATGGTTTGATATCGACGATGGTTGCGCCGAAGCGCTGGTTCGCCGAGGCAGCAGCGAGGATGTCATCCGCGGATCCTCCGAACCCGCTGAGGCGCTCCCAACTGCACCAGCGCGCCGAACGAGTCCGATAACGGCCCGGCGCCACACCGGAGCCAACGACGTACGTGCCTTCCCCGAATGACGTCCTCGGCAGGTGGCCGTCTCCCTGATCGATCGACCAGTCGTAGCAGCCGCGGCTGGAGAAGCCGACATCCGAGGGCGCGATATCGACGATCGCGTGCCCGGACTCCACGCGCTCGTATCCGAGCTGCGACGACCAGAACCCGCTGAACCCGCTCAGCCGCCGCCAGTGGCATGCCCGATCCGGCTGCAGGGCCGCGCGGTAGCGTCCGGGCGCGATCTCCGGGCCCACGAGGAACGTACCGCCCCCGAACGGCTGCCCGGGCGACACGCGCGGCGTGAAGTCGGTGGTCCACACGCCACAGCCGAAGCTGAGGAAGGCAGCATCACCGGGCGCGATTTCGGCAATCGCGGCACCCTCCTCGACGTATCCGCTGTCGATGAGGGCATCCAGCAGCATCACGTCTCCGGTGTCGAAGTACTCGCCGCCGAATCCGCTCAACCGCCACCACTGGCACTCGCGAGTGGGCTCGGCGGCCCGGGAGCGCCCGGGCGCCACCTCCGTGCCGACGAGGTACGTGCCCTGCCCGAACGGCTGGCCGGGCGTGATCCGTGGCGTGAGGTCCGGTGACCACGTCCCGCACCCAACGCTCACGAATCCAGCGTCGGTTGGCGCGATATCGACGTACAGGATGAAGCCGCCTCCCCAGCCGATGATGTGGTCGTCGGACCTGCCGTAGACCTCTCTGCCGAACCTGCGCAGCCGTTGCCAGGCACACTCATCCGAGGACGAGACGGACCTGTAGCGCCCGGGTGCGACATCGATCCCAACGACGAACGTCCCGTCGCCAAACGTTGTGGCCACCTGGGCGCGAGGGCCGGGATCGGAGGACCACTTTCCGCAGCCGGCACTCGCGAACCCGACATGCGACGGCTCGATGTCGACGATCGGGCGCGTGCCGTGCTCGGACCATCCGGGCGTCCTCGCGAAGTCGAATATCAGCACCCACGTGCACGCGTCCAGAGGCAAGGTCGCGTAGTAGCGCCCGGGCGGCGCCTCGGAATCGACGAGGAACGTGCCCGCGCCGAAGGGTGCTCCCCGCTCGATGACCGGCGTCAGGTCGGCCGTCCACTCGCCGCAGCCGCTGCTGAGGAACCCGGTATCCCGCTCGGTGATATCGACCACGGTCAGCGAGTGACCCTCCGCGAAGATTCCAGGGGTGCTCCTGCTGTCCGGCTTGAATGCGTACCGGAACAGCGCCCACTCACAGCTCTGCGTGGCCACGGTCGCGCGGTAGCGGCCGGGCGCGATCTCGGGCCCAACGAAGAACATGCCCGCCCCGAAGGGGTCCCCCGGCGTGATGACGGGCTCAGGTCGTTCGTCCACGTCCCGCAACCGCTGCTGGTGAAGCTCGTGAGCGAGGCCTCGAGGTCGACGATCGGGCGGTCGCCGCTAACCGTCGATGCGTACCGGGTCATCCTCGAGATCTGCCACGTGCAGTCGGGCGAGGCCGAGGTCGTGCGGTAGCGGCCGGGTGCAATCTCGGAGCCGACGAGGAACGTACCATCACCGAACGCCGCGAACGGCCCCGACGCAGCTGCCGGCGTCGGCGCGGGCTCCGTCGTCGCCGTCGGGGCGGGTCTTGCCGTGGCCGACGGCGCAGGCGGGGCCGCGGCTGGAGGTGACGGTGTGACCGCAGCCCTAGCCGCTGCCGTGGGCGTCGAGGTTGGTGTTGCCGCGGGCGACGGTGTGACCTCGGGCGTCGGTGTCAGCGTCGGCGCAGCCGTCGGGGTGGACGTGCCTTCGGGTGACGGTGCGACCGTGGGCGATGGAGAGGGTGCGGTGCGTGTCACCACTGCGTCCGGAGTGGCCGCAGGCACACCGGCAGAGGGTGGAGACCCTTCGTCGTCACCCGGGCATCCGGCGAGCAGCAAACCGAGGAGAGCAATGGCGAGGACCCAGCGCCTCATGCACCGAGGCTAGCACGAGGTGTTCTGGAGCCCGCGCCGTCCACGTCGCGCGGCGCTCTATCATGGGCGCGGACACGAATGTATCGGGGCTTCGCCTCATGCACCCATGCCCACGCTGATCCGCGCCGTGCTGCGGCCGGGCCCCGCGCGCCTGGCGGCTGTCGCCGTGGGCGTGCTGCTCCTCACCCTGACGGCGTGCGTGCAGCAAGCGCCGCCGGCTCCGACCACCGAGGCCACCAGTACGCCCTCGCCGACACCCACGCCCATCCGTGCCACCCCGACCCCGACGCCATCCCCAACGCCGACGCCTGACCCGCGCACTGCCGTCGCGCTCCTCATCTCCGACGATGCCGAGCGAGCCCGTATCGAGGGAGCGCTCAACACATCGTCCCGCTACGTCGTGGCCACCGATCCCGACGCTGCGGAACTGGCGATTGCCGACGAGGAGTTGGCGGACACGCGGGCTCGGTTCGTGCTCGCGCGCTGGGTTGCGGTCACCGACCAGCGCCGCGACGTGCTGGGCCTCCGCCGCGGCGACGTCCTCGACATCCTGCACGGCGACGCCAGCGATTGGTCCGCGTTCGGCGGGCGCCCACAACCGATCGCCGTCTATCTCCCGGCGTCGCAGGCAGCCGCTATCGCGGATGCCCTCGGCAAGCCGGGGCGCCTGCTGGCCGCGATCGTGCTGCCGGACGACGAGGTGCCGGAACGCGTGGCGACCACGCCCGGTGCGTTCGCCCTGATCGCTCCAGAAGAGATGCGACTCGGTCTGCTCGCGCTCACCCTCGACGGCTACGACCCCTACCGTGACTTCGCCGCGTTTTCGCCGCTGCAGCTGGCGCACTGGGTGCGCGCGCCGACCCCCGACGATGCGACCGCGCTTGCTGTCGCAGCCGGCCTCGTCACCGCGCCGGTGTTCGATCCCGTGGGGATGCTCGTCACTGGCGAGTTACTCCCCGTCCGCTGCTCGAACTTCATGCTCGAACACCTCGACGACTACGGGGCGATGTTCGACGGCGTCCGCGAGGCGACCACCGCCGCGGAGATCACCGTCTCATCCCTCGAGACGTCCCTCACCGACCTCGGCACGCCGACGCCGTGCCTCGAGACGTACGTGCTGCAGGGCAGCCCGCGCGTCGTCGACGCACTCGCCGAGGCAGGCATCGACGTGGTCATGCCCATCGGCAATCACATCGGCGACTGCTGGGGCGGCTGCCCGGCCGCACTCGTGCTGCTCGACACGCTCGAACGGCTGCACGGCGCCGGTATCGCGACCGCCGGGGCGGGCGAGGACCTCGAGGCCGCCCGCTCCCCCGCCGTCGTGACGGTGGAGACCGCGAACGGGCCGGTGCGGTTCGCGTTCCTCGGCTACGACTCGATGGCGCCGTGGTACCACGCCACGGCAGTCGCGGCCGGCACGGCGCCCCTCGACCCCGCGAGCCTGCGCGAGGACATCGGTGCCGCGCGCGAGGTCGCCGACCACGTGGTGGTCGGCGCGAACTGGGGTATCGAGTACAAGTCAGACCCGAACGCGTTCCAGCGGGAGATCGCCGGCATCGCGATTGATGCCGGCGCGGCGCTGGTGATCGGCAACCACCCGCACTGGGTGCAGGCCGTCGAGCACTTCGAGGGCGCGCTCGTGTCCTACGCGGGCGGGAACTTCGTCTTCGACCAGGACTGGTCGGACGAGACGGCGCAGGGACTGGTCATCGAGCTGGGGTTCACGGCCGAGCGGCTGCTCGGCTACCGCATCCGCCCGGTCGAGATCCGGGGCGACGGCGGCGACTATCACTGGATCTACCGGCCGGAGTTCGTCGACCCCGCCGGCGCTGGCCGTCCGGTCCTCGACCGCATCTGGGAGGCGCAGGACCGCCTGCCCGCGAGGTAGGTGGTCGGCGGGAACGGTCTACGCGTGGCCGACGAGGTCTCGCAGCGCCTTCAGCACCGCTTCGCCATGGTCGGCGGCCCGCGCGCGCTTCCACACCTTCAGCAGCCGCCCGCTCGGCCCGATCACGAACGTGGCGCGCGTCATGCCGATGCTCTTGCGGCCGTAGAGCGTCTTCTCGCCCCACGCCCCGTAGCGCGTGGCGACCTTCGCGTCGGCGTCGACGAGCAACGGGAACGGCAGGCCGTGCTCCTCGCGGAACTTCTGATGCGACTCCGCGTCGTCGATGGAGACGCCGAGGACGATGGCGCCCTCGTCGGCGATCTCCTGGTGGGTGTCGCGGAGCGAGCACGCCTGGGTGGTACAGCCGGGCGTGAAGTCTCGCGGGTAGAAGTACAGCACCACCGCCTGGCCCTGGTAGTCCGACAGGCGATGCACCTCGCCGTCCTGATCGGGCAGCTCGAACGTGGGGGCGGCGTCGCCCGCACCGAGGATGATAGGCATGGTGTGCGTCCCTTCCTCGACTAGTCTCGCAGCCATCGCCAGCGTCGGCCAACGCCCCGGCCGGCCGTGCGCCAGATCAGCAGCGCGTGGGGCGCCGTGACTGCCGGCAGCGCGACACGCCCGTTCGCGCGCACAAGCAGGTCCGGCTCGATGATCTCGCGAATGCGCCCGAGCGCTTCCACCGAGGGCTCGATGAGCAGCGTCGAGGCGATCTCGCGGGCCGCCTCGTCCGTGTCGCTGTACGACCGCGCGAAGCGGCGCTCGAACATGACCACGTCCGGGTAGATGTCCATGTCGTGCAGCGCCGGGATGAGGTCGCTCATGCCCGGCTGCGCCACGCGCTCCTCGCCGTACAGGGCGCGAGCGACGCGCTGCATGTGGGGCATCACCTCCGGCATCGAGCCGTGCACGATGAAGAGCCACCCCCGCGCGAGCGACAGCGCCCGGTCGATCCAGTCCTCGATGTCCTCGTGCGGGTTGAGCACGTTGGCGAACAGCACGGCTGAGGCGGGATCGAGGTCGTCTGCCTGCAGCCAGCCTTGCTCGACGAGCGTCCAGTTATCGCGTCCCAGCTGCTCGAGCTGCTGCCGGGCGAGCCGCGCCATCGCCGGCGACGGCTCAACCAGCGTGACGTGGCGGACCGCGCGCGAGAGCGGGGCCGCGTAGCGGCCCGCGCCGGCCCCGACGTCGATGAGCGTGTGGTGACGCTCGAGCCGCTCGACGATGGCCTCAAGCCCCGGGGGAGGCAACGCGGCAACGTCACCGATGCCGCGCGTGAACAGCGCCGTACGACCCGCCCACCAGTCCTCGGGCGGACCGCCGAGGGCGTCGAGCTGGCGGTCCATCTGCTCGCGGCGCGTGCGCACGAGTTCCCGCCAGCGATCGAGGTGTCGTCTCACGCCGTCGAGCGTAGGCGCGGCGTCCCCGACTCACAACCGCCCGATGCGGCCGATGCGCGAATCGCTCCACCTGCTCTCGCCACTCGGCGAAGAGGCTCCTGCCAGGGACGTAGTTACGTCAAGTTGTCGGGTGGTGCGTCCTGCGGGAGCGTGACGAGCGACGTGGTCGACTCGATGCCCTCGAGGACGCGGATCTGGTCGGAGAGGATGGGCCGGATGTCAGTGAGGCTCTCGGTAACGATTTCGACCACGATGTCGTAGGGTCCCATGACCTCATTCACGGCCTCCACCTGCTCGATGGCGGCAAGCGCGGCCGTCACATGTCGCGTGCGGCCCGGGTCGGTCACGATGAGCACGTAGGTCTTGACCACGCAACGCTCCCGCGGTGTGCTCGAGGCCATCTGGACGCGCGCTCAGGGGGCGAGCAAGGCGACTCTCGGGCCAATATCATAGCCGGACCCCCGCAATACTCTGGGGATAGGTTGAACATATCCGCATGCGAGGCGGATACTCGCATCCGAGCACGCCAGCGTGCTTGCATCAGGGGACGCTCAGCGCACCGGATATGCCGGATGAGACAGCGACGAGCACCAAGGTCTCCAAGCCAGCAGGCCCGCGGCACAGTGCATGCTTTGTCGGGGCATGCTCCGCCGGGTTCGGCGGAAGAGTCGTCTGGTCCTCGGAACACGTCCCGTCTGTCCATGCAACTGGGTTCCCTGGAAACCGGATCACCGCGTAACGAGGTCGCTAGATGAGTACGGATCTCATCGTCAGGTTCGCCGGCGAAGGCGGGCAGGGTCAGGTCACGGCAGCCGAGGGGCTCGCCGAGGCGGCAGCACGCGTGGGCTACCACGTACAGACGTATGCCACCTACCCCTCGCAGATCAAGGGCGGCCCCACGTGGGCCCAGACCCGGATCTCCACCGATCCGATCCTCCACGATGGGGACGCCCTCGACGTGCTCGTCGTCCTCAACCGTGAGGCCTACGAGGACCACATCGGCGAACTCCGCGACGGCGGCGTGCTGGTGTACAACGCCGAGGACTTCGAGCTCGAGTCGAACGGCAACGCCATCGGCCTCGCCGTCGACGAACTCGCGCGCTCCACGGGCAACCCCCGCGCGGCGAACATGGTCGTCATCGGCGCTGTAGCCGCGCTGGGCGGGATGCCCCCGGACTACTTCGAGGACTTCATCACCGTCCGCTTCACCCGCGGCCGCCCCAACGACGAGCAGATCATCGCGGCCAATATCCAGGCGCTCGGGCTGGGCTTCGACGAGGTCACGAAGGCCGGCTTCAGGGTCGCCGACCTCGACGACCCGCCGGAGGAGACGCACCCGCGGGTCGTCATCAAGGGCAACGACGCCCTCTCCCTCGGCGCCATCACGGCGGGGCTCGACATCTTCGTCGGATACCCGATTTCGCCGGCGACCACCATCCTCGTATTCATGGAGGGCAACCTCCACGGGGAGGACACGGTGGTCGTCCAGGCCACCTCGGAGATTGAGTCGATCTCGACCATCATCGGCGCGGGCTTCGCCGGCAAGAAGGCGATGACCTCGACGGCCGGGCCGGGCTTCAGCCTCATGGGCGAGGGGATCGGCTTTGCATGGATGGCGGAGATCCCGTGCGTCATCGTCGACGTGCAGCGCGGTGGCCCCGCCACCGGGCTCCCGACCAAGACCGAGCAGTCCGACCTGTTCGCCTGCCTCAACCCGGGCCACGGCGACATGCGGCTCCCCATCATCGCCCCCGGCACCGTCGAGGAGTGCTTCAAGGCCGGCATCATGGGACTCAACTGGGCCGAGCGGTACCAGGGCCCTGTCATCGTCCTGAGCGAGATGCAGATCGCCGAGCGCGCGCAGGACATCGTGCGGCCCGACCCGGCGGCGTGGACCATCGAGAACCGCATCGTCTCCGACGGCTCGGTCGCCAACCGGCGCTACGCCGGCGAGACGGTGAGCGCCTTCCCGGTGCCCGGCGGCCCAGGCGCCTACGTCGCGAACGCGTCGGAGCACGACGAGCAGGGCGACACGGTGCACCAGCCGCACACGCACCTGCCGATGACGCGCCGGCGCTTCGGCAAGCTCGACCTCCTCGAAGAGGACGACTTCGAGGCCGACAACACCAGCGCCTCCGTCGCGGTGATGCCGTGGGGCGGCGCCAAGGGCACCTCGCGCGCAGCGTTCGAAGAAATGCGCGCCGCGGGCGTCGATGTCGGCTGGTACTACACCATGTACCTCAACCCACTCCCGGCGGCGCTGCTCGATGAGCTGCGCACGAAGGAGCTGGTCATCGTGCCGGAGCTCAACTACCTCGGTCAGTTCTCGGGCTGGCTGCGGCAGCAGGGCGTCCAGGCCGAATCAATCACCCAGATCACGGGGCTCCCGTTCAAGGTCAGCGACCTGGTGACGGGGATCCGTGCACGCAGCGGCGCCGAAAGGCTGGCCACGGTATGACCAAGCGAAACCCCGACTATGACTTCAAGTGGTGCCCCGGCTGCGGCGACTTCGCCGTTGTCCGCTCCGTCGAACTCGCGCTCGCGGACTGGGTGAACACGAAGAACCGGCCGATCGAGGACACCGTGATGGTGGCCGGGATCGGCTGCTCCGGGAACCTCGTGCACCTGCAGGAGGGCCCGCAGCCGTTCGGCATCCACGGCATCCACGGCCGCACGCTCCCGATCGCCCTCGGCATCAAGACGGGGCGTCCCGACCTCAACGTCGTGGTCGTCGCCGGCGACGGTGACTTCCTGAGCATCGGCGGAGAGCACATCGCCCCGGCGGCGAAGCGCAACCTCGACGTGACCTGCATCATCATGGACAACGGCGTGTACGGCCTCACCAAGGGTCAGGCCTCACCCACGACCGAGTTCGGCATGGTCACGCCGACCACGCCCTACGGCAAGCTCGACGACCCGATGAACCCGCTGCTGCTGTACCTCTCGTGCGGCGTCAAGTATGTGGTATCGGCCGTCTCGACCCAGCCGCGTGTCCTCGCTCAGCACATCAGCAACGCGATGGACTACCCCGGCTTCGCGATGATCCACGTCCAGTCGCCCTGCACGACGTACAACGACACGTACGAGGCACTCAAGGGCAACCCTGCCAAGGGCATCGACCCCGGCTCCTGGGACATCCCCGAGAGCCACGACCCGGCGAACCTCGCCGGCGCGCTCGACATCGCCCAGCAAGGCGGCATCCCCATCGGCCTGCTCTATCGCGCACACGAGAGCATCCCGATGCACGACCGCCTGACCGAGGCGCGCGAGCGCACCAAGGCCCGCCAGCGCACCGTCGACGAGATGCTCGACACGCTGGCCATCTAGCGGAGCCGAGAAGCGGGCGCGGGCGCGCCCCTTCCCGACCTCGCGGCGCACAACCAGAATGGCAGCCACGCGGCTGCCATTCTGCTGCCCTGAGAGAGGCCTCTACGAGCAACCGGTACGTGCCGTAGAATCACTCGCCATCACAAGACTGATGGAGGCGGGTACCTATGGCCGAGCGGCACCTGTTCGTAGCACCGACGTTTATGGAGGGATTCGACCGGCTCACTGAACGGCTAGCGGCGGAAACGGCAGAGGCGTGGCAGCGGCTTGCGGACGATCCGCTGAGCCCCGGCCTCAACTGGGAACGGCTCTACAACCTCGGGGACGCGCGGGTCGACTCGATCCGGGTCACAGGCAAGTATCGACTTATCCTCGCCAGCCTGGAAGATAGGTTCGTGCTGCTCTGGGTCGATAACCACGGCGAGGCGTACGACTGGGCGGACCGGCACAGATCCACCATCGCTTCGCTGGTCGAGCGGGCGGCGGAAATGAGGACCGCAGGCACCGGTGCCCCGGCGGCGATACCGAGGACGTCGCCCAAAGATCCGGTGCCAATCGCGAGCACCGACCTGTTAGTCGAGATGGCCCAGCAAGGCTTCTCGGAGTACTTCACTGCGCTCGATGATCGCCAAGCGGCGCTGGTGACACTCGACACGAGCAACTGGGGCGGATTGGCGTTCGTAAAGGGGGGTGCTGGGACGGGCAAGAGCTCGATCGCGATCCGGCGCGCGATCCATCTCGCCACCACGCCGGTTCTGGGCGCGGGCCCAGTCCTGTACCTCTGCTATAACCGCGTCCTGATGGAGACGGTGCGTCAAGCGATCGACTCCATCGCCGACCCTGCCGCCGCGGAAGCCATCGAGGTGACGAGTTTCCACAGTTGGGCAGCGCGGTATGCGCGAAGCAGAGGCGCTAGCATCACCGTCGACGCCTTCGGCCGGGAACTCAGGACCGCCGTCACGATCGGCCGTGCGAGCCTCCCCGACGAACACCAGGAGGAGATCGCCGACCTCTCCGACGATGAACTCGCCGAGGAAATCCTAAACGTGCTACGCCCCAACCAATTCGCGGACAGCGCTCCCTACCTCGACATCACGCGCCCACGGAGCCAGGGCCTGCGGCCTTTGAGGCGGCCTCAGCGCCTGGCGATCTGGGAACTGGAGAAACGTATCCGGCCGGAAGCCGGTGGCCCTTACCAGTGGGACGATCTGATCGAGCACGCGCGGACCCTGCTGGAGAGCGACGCGGAGCCCCCACCCTACCGCGCCCTCATCGTCGACGAGGCGCAGGATTGCAGTCCGGTCATGGCGCGCCTCGCACGTGCCCTTGCGCGTGGCTCTGAGAACATGATGATGGTTTTCGCCGACGCCGCGCAGTCGATCTACGCCCACGGGTTCACGTGGGCTCAACGTGAACTGCGGCCTCCCGGCTCGCGCGTACGGATCCTGCGCATCCCGTATCGATCAACGCGTCAGATCCACGCGCTCGCCTCGTCCCTTTACGACAGCGACGAGGAGATGCAGCGCGAAGTTGGCGAAATGCAGTCTAGCGAGCGTGACGGCCCCGTCCCCGTACTCGCGCACTTCCCGACGGCGGAACAGGAACGGGCCTTCATCACCGACTCGGTGCGACAGGAAATCAATGACGGACGCCCGCCTTCACAGATTGCAGTCCTGACCTCAACGAACAGGCGCGCCCGAGGCATCGCAAGCCACCTCGAGGGCCACGGTGTCGACGCGGCACTTGTTTCGGGCTCAGCCCCCGATGGATCCCACGTTTCCGTGCTCACCGTCCACTCGGCGAAAGGGCTCGATTTCTCATCGGTGTACCTGCTGGACTTTGAGCCACGCGGCGAATCGACAGACAGTAATCGGGCGCAACTGTACGTCGCATTGACGCGCTCAAGCCGTGCACTCACCATCGTGTGCCGACCCAGGACCCGGTCGGAGTTGCTGGACGATCTGGACCCGGACTGCTATCAGTCGCGCGGCATGCTGCTGGCGGACACCGCATGAACGAGAGTCAGGTCTCCCGCGCCGTCACCGTCGAGGGTGTGCGGCTGCGGTTCGCCGCGTCGCACATGGCCACGCTTGGCGACGACCTCGAGCCGCTGCACGGGCACAACTACATCGCGCGCTGCCGCGTCGACGGCGCACTCACCGCCGACCGCTGGGTGATCGACTTCAGCGCGCTCAAGCGCGCCGTCCGCGACGCGTGCGAGGCGCTGGACCACCGCTTCCTGCTCCAGCGCGACTCCCGCCTGCTCGACATCGTCGAGGACGCCGACGGCTGGACGATCCGCTTCGGCGACCGCGAGTACCGCTTCCCGGCGAGCGATGTCGTCGCGCTGCCGATCGAGAACAGCACTGCCGAACTGCTCGCGGAGTGGGTCGCCCGGCGCGTGCTCGCCTCGCTCGCTGCGGGCGACCACGGCAACCTCACGCGCATCGACGTGGAGATCGAGGAGATGCCCGGACAGAGCGGCAGCTACGCCCGCCACCTCAAGCCGGACTGGCCGGCGACCTTCCGCTCGTAGTACCTCGGAACCTGGCTCTGGCTACTCGGCGAAGACGTCGCTGACCGGGCACATAAAGCCCGGCAGCGCATCCAGTCCGTCGAGCGCGTCGTCCTCGCCAAGGGTGGCGACGGCCTCGCCGGGTCGGTGGACGTCCACCGTGCGGGTGTCCGGGTGCACGACCCACACGAGGCGGACGCCGTAGCTCACCCACATCCGTGCCTTGTCGTTGACCTCGCGGCGGCTGTCGCTGGGGGACGCGACTTCGACAACCAAGTCAGGAACCGTTTCCGAGTACCCCGTAACCCGAACGCCAGGTGGCATCCGCTCAGCGGAGAAGTACGCGACATCCGGCTCTCGTACGGTGTCGGGATCCCGTTCAAGCCGCACGCCCGCGTCTGACGTGGTGATCCGTCCGAGTTTGCGAGGCTTGACAAGGGTACCGAGAGCGATGGTCAGGTTCGCCGCTATCTCGCCGTGCTCTTGTCCCGTTGACATGGTTTCGCAGAGCACCCCCCGGATCAGCTCGCCACGCACGCCTCGGCCGTAGAGTTGCAGCAGGTCGTCCGCGGTGAGCAGCCTGGTCTCGGTGGTGGTCATCCCTGCGCGCTCCCATGCCTCACCATGGTACAGCCGGGTGCTTCGGGTCGCCGGCCTGGCCGCGTTGACAGTTTCCACGCCCTGCGTACCATCGATCGGGCAGCCGGCTCGCCGGAACTCGACGCGGCGGGTCTGCGCCGAACGCCGTCATCGGTTGATCGGAGCGTGCGACGTGCAGATCGACTGGGAGAACGCCATCAACCAGATCTTCGCGCGACGCCTCACCTGCCCGCGCTGTGAGGCCGACGTGGAAGAACTGGTCGTCGGATACTCGCGCAAGCCCGACCTCTCGCCCTTCGCCCCTCGGCACCAGAACTGCCCGCGCGGCGACGCGTGCGAGGCGCGCAAGCTCACCACCCTCTGCACGCCGTGCGCCGGCAGCGAGCGCCTGCGCGGCACGGTCGCCGACGCCGGACAGCTCCTCGAAACGTACATGCTCGACTGCCGCCGCGACCTCGAGGACTCGCTCGACTACCTCGCCGAGTACTGGCGCGACGAGTACGAGCTCGCCGAGGAGCAGTTCGAGCTGCCCTTCGAGGAGGTCGCCCCTGACGCGGCCCGCGAGGAGGCGGAGTGGCGGCGGCGCCTGGAGGAAGAGTACCTGCGCTACCACGCCGAGTTCCGTAGCCTGCACCGCCGCATCCCCGCCGCGGGCTGGCGCGCCGAGTACGTCGAGGAGATCCGCGCGCTCGGCTACGACACAACGCTCGGCGACTAGTCCCGCTTATGTAACATGGATCCCGGGCGCGCATGCCCGGGATATACCAAAGGGCGGCCCCTCGGGGCCGCCCTTGTGGTGTCGGGCGGCCCTGGAGGGCCGCCCGGTTGTTCGCTCGCTGCGGCCTAGCGGTTGTTGAAGACGGCCGGGCGCTTCTCGGCGAAGGCCAGCGGGCCCTCGACCGAGTCCTCCATGCCGCGGAGGTTGAACTCGAGCGCCTGCGAAGCCTGCTGAGACTCCTCGATGCTCATGTTGAAGCACTGGAAGATCAGCTGGTGGAAGTTGCGCACCGCGCGCGGCGCCATCCGGCAGATCGTCCGCGCCCAGTCAACGGCCTCCTCGACCGACTGACCCTTCTGCACCACCTTGTTCACAAAGCCCATCTCGTAGGCCCGCTGCGCGCTGACGCGCCGGTCGCCCATGATGCAGACCTCGAGTGCGTGCGAGGTGCTCATCAGCCGCGGCAGCCAGGCCACGAAGCCCGCGCCCTGGTTCCAGCGCGCCTCGGCGATGTTCATCTCCGCGTGCTCTTCGGCGATGCGGAACGTGCAGTTCTGGGCCATGGCCCAGCCGCCCGCGATTGCGAAGCCGTTGATTGCGGCGATCGTCGGCTTCCAGCACCCGAGCTTCTCGCCGAGCGGCGTGACGTTCGGCGCACGCCGCTGGTATGGCGCGTCGCCGCCTTCCAGCTCCAGCTCAGCACGGATCTTGAGGTCCTGGCCTGCCGAGAACGCGCGGTCGCCTGCGCCGGTCACGATCGCGACCCACTGATCGTCGTCCTCGGCGAAGGTAGTCCACGCGCGATAGAAGCGCTCGCCCATCTCCGGGTCGCTGGAGTTCATCCGCTCGGGGCGGTTCATCGTGATCAGCGCGATGCGCCCGTTGTCGATGGTCTCGTAGAGCAGTTCCTCATACGGCCAGTCCGGCAGCGGAGTTCGCTCGATCGGGGCGTCGATGTTTCCGCCGAATCTGTCTTGCGTCAATCTGCACCTCCTGTGTCTTGCTTGTGCGGGTAGCCGCCCGCTCATCCCCGCAACGCGGAGCACCTGCCCGCGAAGCGGCTTACGTCGCGGCGCAGTCTAGCAGACTGGCCCGCGGCGTGAGCGATCCCGCCCGCCTCCGGACGCGGGACGTCTGTCAGGACCGGAGAGCCAACACCCGCCGAATACGGGGCACCGGAGGCGGGCGGCCGTCCGCTCGGGTGGCCTCGCCAGGTTGCGCGTCGAACCGAATCAAGACCAGGCTTACAGCCCGCCGATGACGGTGCGGAATTCTTCCTCGGTGAACGCCTTCATCGTCTGCGTACGCACGTTCCCGGACATGCCCGTGCGGAGCGCGACTTGAGCGGCGGCATCGTCGTCCGGCATCTCGATGAGCGTCGCCATGTCGTACTCGCCCATCAGCATGTAGAAGAAGATCACGCGGCCGCCCGCCGCCGACACGGCTTCTTTGAGGGCGTCCAGTCTGTCCGGGGCATCCTTCAGGTCGCGTATCCCCTGGTCGGTCCAGCTCGCGAGTGACAGGTAGCTCGGCACACGGCACCTCCCGTTGCACCACGCCCGCCCCACGTGGGCGGGTCGCTGACAGGAGGATAACAGTCCTGAGCGCGCGGGCCGCATCGCGCGCGGATACGGCGGCGTTCGCCGCGGCCACATTCAATCGATAGAGTGGCGTCCTCCGGGCGTGCCGGGCGTGTCGTGCGGTAGCGCGAGGCGGCCCGGCCGTGCCCCCGCGCCACGGAACGCTCCGGCCCGTTGCGCCTCGCCGATGCGAGGGGCTGGCTACCCGCCGCCGAGGGCGGGCAGGATGTGCACCTCGCCGTCCTCCGGCACCTTCGCCATCAGGCCCGTCGCCGACAGCACGCCGTCGACGGCGAGCTGGAGGCCGGGCCGCACGCGGCCGTCCTGGATGATCAGGTCCCTCATGCCCGGGCAGGTCTCCTCAAGGTTGTTGACGACCTCGCGGAGCGTCTTGCCCGGTACGTCGACGACGGGCTCGTCGTTGGACAGCTTGCGCATCAGCGCGGGTACGAAGACTTTCGCCATCTCGTGCCTCCCGGCCCAGGTTCGCGCCGGACGCTAGGCGTCCGGCTCCAGCTCCTCGAGGATCGCGCGCGGCGTGGCCGGCAGCTTCGCCATGCGCACGCCCACGGCATCGTGGATCGCGTTGGCGATGGCCGCCAGCGGCGGCACGATCGGCACCTCGCCGACCCCGCGCACCCCGTACGGGTGGCCGGGGTTCGGTACCTCGACGAGGATCGCGTCGATCATCGGCGTGTCGAGCGCCGTCGGCATGCGGTAGTCGAGCAGGCTCGAGTTCCGCATCACGCCGTCGTCGTCGTAGAAGTACTCCTCGGTCAGCGCCATCCCCACGCCCTGCAGCGCGCCGCCCTGGATCTGCCCCTCGACGTACGAGGGGTGTATCGCGGTGCCGACGTCCTGCACGGCGGTGTAGCGGAGCACGTCGACCTTGCCGGTCTCGGGGTCCACCTCGACGTCCACGATGTGGCCGGCGAACGTCACGCCGACGGTGGTCGGCTTCACCGAGGCGCTGCCCTGGATCATGCCGCCGGTCATCGCCAGCTGCCCGGCGAGCTCCCCGAAGGTCATGCTGCGCTCCTCGTCACCGTCCGAGGGGCCGCGCACGACGGCATCGTCGCCGTACGTGACGTCCGAGGGGTCGACCTCCCAGATCTGCGCCGCGCGCGCCTCGAGCTGGCTGCGGAGGTCCATGCCGACCTCGTGCATCGCCCAGCCGCCGGCGAACGTGCTCCGGCTGCCGCCGGTGACCGAGGTCATGCCGACGCTGTCGGTGTCGACGACCTTCGGGTGCACGTCCTCGTACGACAGGCCGAGCGTCTCGGCGAGCTGCATCGCGTGCGTCGCGCGCAGTCCGCCGATGTCGACCGTGCCGACGACGAGGCTGACGGTGCCGTCGGCGTTGACGTTGGCGAGGGCGCTCGTCTCCATGCCGCCGTTGCCCCAGTAGCCCATCGCGACGCCGCGGCCGCGGTTCTCACCCTGGAGCTCGGAGCGATAGTGGTCGCTCTGCGTGATCGCGTCCATGACCTGCGTGTTGCCGACCACGCCGAGCGCCGTGCCGTCCGCGAGCCTGGTGCCCTCGACAGCCGCGTTCTGGCGGCGCAGCTCCATCGGGTCGCGCTCAAGCGTCTCGGCGAGCTCGTCCATCAGCGACTCGACGGCGAACTCGGTCTGCGGCGCGCCGGGCGCCCGGTAGGCGGCGACCTTCGGCTTGTTGACGACGATGTCCCAGCCCTCGACGTGCATGTTCGGGATGTCGTACGGCCCGAGCGCGCAACGCGCCCCGGCGACGAACGCCGAACCCGGGAACCCGCCCGACTCGAACGCGAGCGCCACATCGGCCGCGACGAGCGTGCCGTCACGCTTTGCGCCGATCCTGGCGCGCACCCACGAGCCCGGCGTCGGGCCGGTCGACTCGAGGACCTCCTGGCGCGTCATGATCATCTTGACGGGGCGGCCGGTCTTCTTCGACATGATGGCGGCCATCGGCTCCATGTAGAGCGGGATCTTGCCGCCGAAGCCGCCACCGATCTCCATCGGCACGACCTTGACCTTGCTGAGCGGCAGGTCGAGCAACTGCGCGAGCTGCGCCCGCACGACGAACGGGCCCTGGCTGCTCACCCACACGGTCAGCTCGCCGTCCGCGTTCCACATCGCGGCGCCGTTCTGCGGCTCGATGTAGCCCTGGTGGTACGCCGAGGTCTCGAACTCGCGCTCGAGGATGATCTCAGCCTCCTCGAACCCGGCGTCCACGTCACCCATCGCGAACTCGCAGTGCTTGCCGATGTTCGACGGCCTGCTCGTGGACACGTCGCCGACGCCGAAGCCGGCGACCTCCTCGGTGAGCAGGTCCGGGTGCAGCAGCGGTGCGTTCTCGTCCATCGCCTCGCGCGCGTCGAGGACCACCGGCAGCGGCTCGTACTCGACCTCGATCAGTTCGAGGGCGTCCTCGGCGATGTGGGGGTCGGTGGCGCAGACGGCGGCCACGGCGTGGCCCTTGAACAGTGCCTTGTCGTCTGCGAACACCAGCCGCGCCATCCAGCGCCCTTCGGCGGCTCCCTCACCGATGTCGACGACAGTCTCCTCGTCGCGGATCGGCAGGTCGGCGAAGCTCGTCACCGCGCGCACGCCGTCGAGCGCCTCGGCTTTCGAGGTGTCGATGCTGAGGATGCGGGCGTGGGCGTAGGGGCTGCGCAGCACGCGGCCGTAGAGCATGCCCGGCAGTGCCACGTCGACGCCGTACTGCGCCCGTCCGGTGACCTTGTCGGCGCCATCCGGCCGGACCGGCCTCGTTCCAACGACCCGGTACTCGGGCTTCTCGGTGGTTACCACGGGGAACCTCCCTGGGCGCGGTGAATCAGTTCGCCGGGATTGTACCCGCTCGCGGGCGCGGCGACGGCGAGGCCTCGCAGCTTCACTCGCCACGCTGTCGTAGAGTATCGGGGCCGCCCCACCGCGATTCCGGAGCCCAACATGCCGGCAAACGAGTCGGGGACCGGCGACGTCGTCGACGCCGCGACGGCAGAGAATGCCTTCTACGACATCGCCCGCTGGCGCCTCGACGAGCAACTCCGCCGAGTGGACGCGCTCGATACGAAGGTGGCCAACATGTTCTATCTCATCGCCGCACTCGCGCCGCTGTTCGGAGCTCTCTTTGTGTTTGCGGACACCGAGGGCGCGGCGAGAGTGCTGTACGTTCTGGCTGTCGCCGTATATTTCGTCGTCGTGGCCGTGACGGTGCTGGCCTACATGGGTTCACGCTGGAGTGTGCGCCCCGCGCTCCCCACGCTCCGGGACCACTCGGACGCCTAGGACGAGCCGACAGTCCGGAGGTGGATCGCCCAGGAGACAATGCTGTCGATAGCCTTCAATGAACGGAGGCTGAAGAGAAAGGGTTACCTCGCCTCGGTGGCGACCATGGCCTTTGCGGTAGACGCCGTGATCATCGCTCTCGCGGCGGTTTCGGCGGCGTTTACCCAGGTTCGGTCGGCGTCACGAAACCCGGGATATATCCCCTTGAACACCGTTTCCTCGGGCCCGGGCTCCAGATCGATCAGGCGCCGTCGTCCGTTCGACGCGCCACGACGCTCGGACTGGGGACCCGTCGGGTCCGAGTCAGAGTCGGTCGGCGGAGTCGCTCCCTGATTGGCCATCGCCTACTCCCGACTGCATGAGGGTGCGTCCGCGGCGCGCCCGATGTGGGATCGCCTCACCACCTCGATCGTACGGCCGCCAAGTGGATGCCTGCAACACGGCACTGGCGGCGCCGGTTGGCGCCGCCAGTGTGTACTTGCCGTCGTACGCGCTCACGCGCGTCGGTGCTACTCCTCGAGCACCGTCTCCTCGAGGATCTGCCGCGGCGTGAGCGGCAGCGTGGTCATGCGCTGGCCGAGCGCCGCGGAGACGGCGTTCGCGACCGCCGCGAGCGGCGGCACGATCGGCACCTCGCCGACGCCACGCACACCGTACGGGTGACCGGGGTTCGGCACCTCGACGAGTTGCGTCTCGATCATTGGCAGGTCGAGCGCGGTCGGCATGCGGTAGTCCAGCAGGCTGGAGTTCAGCATCGTGCCGTCGTCGGAGTAGAAGTACTCCTCGGTCAGCGCCATGCCGACGCCCTGCGAGACGCCGCCCTGCATCTGCCCCTCGACGTACGAGGGGTGGATGGCCGTGCCGACGTCCTGGACCGCGGTGTAGCGGAGCACGTCGACCTTGCCGGTCTCGGGGTCGACCTCGACATCGACGATGTGGCCGGCGAACGCCGGTCCCGACGTCAGCGGCGAGACGTCCGCCTGACCCTGGATCAGGCCGCCGGTCGCGGGGAGCTGGCCAGCCAGCTCGCCGAAGGTGAGGCTCTGGTCGTCCCCGGGCCCGCGGATGACGCCGTCGTCGCCGTAGGAGACGGAGTCGCGGTCAACCTCCCAGATCTGGGAAGCGCGCTCCTCCATCTGGCGACGGATGTCCATCGCGGCCTCGTAGCAGGCCCAGCCACCGGCGAAGGTCGTGCGGCTGCCACCGGTGACGCCGGTGAAGCCGACCGAGTCGGTGTCGACCACGTGCGGCTTCACGTCGTCGCTGGCGACGCCCAGCGTCTCCGCCAGCTGCATCGCGAGCGAGGCGCGCGTGCCGCCGATGTCGACCGAGCCGAGCACCAGGCTGACCGTGCCGTCCGGGTTCACGTTCGCGTAGGCGCTGGACTCGAACCCGACGTTGAACCAGAAGCCGATGGCGACGCCACGGCCGCGGTTCTCACCCTGCAGCTCAGAGCGGTAGTGGTCGCTGTTCTTGACAACGTCCATGACCTCTTCGTTGCCGATGACCCCGAAGACGGCGCCGTCGACGCGGCGCGTGCCCTCTGTGGCGGCGTTCTTCTGCCGCAGGTCCATCGGGTCCATCTCCAGCCGCTCGGCCAGTTCGTCGATGATGGACTCGACGGCGAACTCGGTCTGCGGCGCGCCGGGCGCGCGGTAGGCCGAGACCTTCGGCTTGTTGACCACGACGTCGAAGCCCTCGACCACGGCGTTCTCGATCTCGTACGGCCCGAGCGCGCACATCGCGCCGGCGGTGAACGGCGAGCCCGGGTAGCCCCCGGCCTCGAACGCCAGCCACACGGAGGCGGCCGTGATCGTGCCGTCGTTCTTCGTGCCGATCTTGGCGCGCACCACGGTGCCGGACGTCGGCCCCGTGGCTTCGAGCACGGCCTGGCGCGTCATGACGAGCTTGACCGGGCGGCCGGTCTGCTTCGACATCATCGCCGCGAGCGGCTCGAGGTAGACGGGGATCTTCCCGCCGAAGCCGCCGCCAATCTCCATCGGCACGCAGGTCACGCTCGAAATCGGCATGTCCATCAGCGTGGCGATCATCTCGCGGATGCCGAACGAGCCCTGGGTGCTCGTCCACACCGTGAGGTGGCCGTCGCGGTTGTAGAACGCGCTGCCGTTGTGCGGCTCGATGTAGCCCTGGTGGGCCATCGAGGTGCGGAACTCGCGCTCGATGATCACGTCGGCTTCGGCGAAACCGGCGTCGACGTCGCCCGCCTCGAACTTCGCGTGCTTGGCGATGTTGGTCGGCGTGTCGCCGAGGCCGCCGGGCGGGTCGAACATGCCGGCGACTTCCTCCGTGCGGAGGAAGTCGTGCAGCAGCGGTGCGTTCTCGTCCATCGCCTCGATCACGTCGAGCACGGGCTCGAGGACCTCGTACTCGACCTCGATGAGGTCGAGGGCGTCCTCGGCGATGTGCGGGTCGGTGGCTGCGACGGCCGCCACGGGGTGGCCGCGGTACAGCACCTTGTCGCTGGCGAGGACGTTGTCGAGCAGCCAGCGCGCGCTGGTCGCGGCGCCTTCGCCCAGGTCGACGACCTCGTCGGAGGCCTGCGGGAAGTCAGCGTTGGTGATGACCGAACGCACGCCGTCGAGGGCCCTGGCCTTCGAGGTGTCGATGCTCAGGACCCTGGCGTGGGCGTGCGGGCTGCGCAGCACGCGGCCGTGCAGCAGGTCGGCTGCGTGGTAGTCGGCGCCGTACTCGGCGCGGCCGGTGACCTTGTCTGCCCCGTCGGGGCGGATCGGGCGGGTGCCGACGACCTTGTACTCGGGCTTGTCAGTGGTGACCACTCGGTACTCCTTCGTGCGTGTGGCGTGATGCCGGACGGCCGCCTCGCGGCGGCCGTCAGATTGGCGGCTTAGGCCTCAGCGGCCTTGAGCACCGCGCGGATGATCTTGTCGTACCCGGTGCACCGACAGAGGTTGCCGGCGAGCCAGTAGCGAGCCTCGAACTCCGTGGGGTTCGGATTCGCGTCCAGCAGCGCCTTGGAGGCCACGAGGAAGCCCGGGGTGCAGATGCCGCACTGTAGGGCCGCCTCTTCCAGGAAGCTCTGCTGTAGCGGGATCAGCCCGTCCTCTGTGGCGAGGCCCTCGACCGTGATCACGTCGGCGCCATCGACCTCGGCGGCCATGACGAGGCAGGAGTTCACGAGCCGGCCATCCATGATGACCGAGCACGCGCCACAGTTGCCGTCGTTACAGCCTTCCTTCGTCCCCGTCAGTCCGATGCGATCGCGCAACGCCTCCAGGAGGCTGTCGCGGGTGTCGGCGAGGAACTCCATGGGCTCACCGTTGATGGTGGCGGAGATAATCGCTCTGGCCAACTTAGTGCCCTCCAACCGAGGGGATGTCCTCCCCGCGTGCGCGTGCTCCGGCCTGCTCGAGCGTGCGCTTCGTGAGCACCGCGGAGAGGTGCTTGCGCTGCCGGATCGAGCCGCGCATGTCGTCGATCGGGCTGGCGGCTTCGCGAGCAGCTTCGGCCGCAGCGGCGATCGTGTCGTCGTTGAGCGGGTTGCCGACGAGCGCGTCGGCTGCCCCCTGCACGAGCAGCGGGATGGGCGCGACGGCGCCGATGACGACGCGCGCCCAGCGCACGGTGTCGCCGTCCATCTTCACGGCCGAGGCCGAGTTGCAGACCGCGATGTCCATCTCGTTGCGCGGGATGAAGCGCAGGAAGCGAGCGCCGCTGCCCGCCTCGGGCACCGGGAAGTGCAACGAGACCAGGAACTCGCCCTGCTCCAGCACGTTACGGCCGGGGCCCGTGCAGAAGTCCTCCACGGGTACCTGCCGCTCACCGCCGGGGCCGACGATGTTCGCGACCGCCTCTAGCACGATCTGCGTTGGGATCGTGTCGCCCGAGGGCGAGGAGTTGCAGAGGTTGCCGCCGAAGCTCGCGCGGCCCTGGATGCCCGTCCCCCCGATCAGCGACGCGCAGTCGATGATGGCCGGGTAGTTCGCGTTGATGTCCGCGTCCCCGTAGATCTGGTAACACGGCGTGGCCGCGCCCATGGTGAGGCCCGAACCCGGATCCCACGAGACGGCCATGACTTCTGGAATCTGCTTGACGTCGACCAACAGGTCGATCGTGCGCCGCCGCGAACGTGCGATGACGATCACGTCCGTCCCACCGGCCAGCACCTTCGCGGTTTCGCCGCCGTCGTTGAGCAACTGCACCGCTTCCTGAATGGACGTGGGGCGTTCCACTGTGAGTGCCTGCAAACGCTTCCCCTTCCCGACTGCGACGCGCGTCGTTGGGCGCGCGTCATCGCGCAGGATACGTCACCCCGCGCCTATAAGGTTCCCGATTTCGGGGCGCAGTGTGTCAGAACTAGGCAGGACACGCCACCGCCCCGCCCGAACCGTTGCCCTCGCCCGCGTTCCCGCGGCTCCAGCCACATGCTATGCCGCGCGCGCCCTCGCCACGTACGATGAGGCCGAGCCTGGAATGCACATGAAGGAGGCGCGTGATGAGCGATAAGCAGCAACTGGGATTCGCCCTCGCCGCACTCGCCGGCGGCATCGCCTGGGGCACGGTGCGCTATCGCAACAGCGACCGCGTCGGCCTGCTCGCGCTGCTACAGGGTCTCGAGTGGTTCGTCGCCTACGGCGGCGCCGCCGCGGTCATCACCTGGCTGCGCGAGACCGTCGAGGGTGAGGACCTGGTGATCGACGAAGACGACGAGCGCGTGACTCACTTCCGCCGCGTCGTCACCGAGCAAACCGGGACCGACGGCTAGCCTCGGTAGTCCGGCCCGGGTACGACCGTGGCGCGCGTACTGGTGGTCTACGACGGCCGCGCCAACCTGATTCGCGGGCTCGCGCAGCACGTGGGCGTGGGCGTCGCGCTGGTGCGCGGCGCCACTCCCGTGCTGCTCGACGTGGAGGATGCAGACCAGGACGAGTTGCTGCAGGCCGACGCGCTCATCCTCGGCTCGCCGAACTGGACCGGCGTGACTGGCCGCCTCAAGAGTTGGCTCGACGAGTCCGGCGACCTCTGGGAGAGCGGCGACCTGGCCGGCAAGCCCGGGGGCGCGTTCGCGGCCGGCTGGTCGCCGCGCGGCGGCCTCGAGGTGACCCTGCAGCAACTGCTGCACCTGCTGGTGGGGCACGGCATGGTCTTCGTCGGCCTGCAGTGGACGGAGCGCATGCGCCGCTCCGGCTCCTTCTACGGCGCCACGGCGAGCGGCGAACTCACCAACGACGACCGCGACCAGGCGCGCACGCTCGGCTGGCGCGTCGCGACGCTCGCCATGCGGCTCGAGGCGTCGTGACCAGCGAGCACGCCGACCCGCGTCCCGTCGAGGTGGACCCCCGGCTCGCGCTGCTCGGCGAGCCGCCGTGGGACGAGTTGTATCGCGACGTGACGCTGCTGCTCATCCGCCCGCCGCTCGCCGACTGGGCGGACACGTCGGACATGGCCGCCCTCACACCCGCGTTCTGGCTGCTCATCGACGCGACCGACGCGCGCACACTGCCGGAGCCGTGGCTCAGCCCGCTCATGCGCGACGGCCTGCGGCGCGTCGGCGACGATGACGGCGAACTCACCGTCGTCACCACCGAGGGCTGCGCTGGCCTGCTGGAAGCGACGACCCGCCGCGCCTTCGAGGTGCGCTGGACACTCCGGCACGCCGAGGTGCTGCACGACCCTCGCGCACGCCACGACGGGATCGCGTCGGCCGCCGCCCGCCTGGAGGTCGAGGCGCTGGAGCGCGCGGCGCGCACGCTCTACCTGCAGGTGTTCGCGGCCCTCGACGCCCTGCCGCACGCGGGTGAAGACACGCTCATCGTCGCGGGCGAGGCGGCCGGCGCCGTCGCGCGCCTCGCCTGCCTGCTCGACGAGGGGAGCTACCCGCCCGCCGAGTGGCTCTATCCCGCCGCACGCGCGACGCAGCGCAGCCGCTGGCTCCGGCCGTGGCTCGATGGCCTGACGGGCGACGAGGATGCGCAGCGCCGAGCCGCCCGGGCCGCGCCCGACGTGCTGCGCGAGCTTGCCTCCGCGCTCCACACACAGTTCTCGAATCGCCCGTGGCTGCAGGATCCGGAGCGCTTCGCCCTGCGCGCGCCGCGCGGCCGCTCCGGCGGTTAGCCGGCGGTTAGGTCGTCAGCGCCCTCGCCGGACCGGACGCCGCGAGGCCCTTGCCGAACAGCTCGTAGCCGAGGCGCGCACGCAGCTCGGCGACGCCCCAGCCCGTGAGCGCGGAGACCAGCACCGTCCCGAGGTTCGGCATCTCGGCGTGCGCCTCGGCGGCCTCGCGCGCCGGGTTGTCGATCGCGATCCGCGCGAGGTCGGCCTCGCAGGTGGGGGGCGATCCGTCGGGCAACACGAGCTCGTCGGCCTTGTTCAGCACCGTCAGCATCGGCGTGCCCGCAATCCCGAGCCCGGCGAGCGTGTCGAGCACCGTCTCGCTCTGCGCGCTCGCCGCCTCGGAGGTCGTGTCGACGACGTGGAGGAGCAGGTCGGCGCTCTCGAGTTCCTCGAGGGTGGCCCGGAAGGCGGAGATCAACTGCGTGGGCAGCTTCTGGATGAAGCCCACCGTGTCGGTGAGCAGGAACGTCTCGGCGTCGTCGGTCCCGACGCGGCGCGTCAGCGGGTCGAGCGTCGCGAAGAGCGCGTCGGCTGTCAGCGTCTCGGAGCCGGCGAGCGACTGGAGCAGCGAGGACTTCCCGGCGTTCGTGTAGCCGATGAGCGCGACGACGGGGATGCCCTCGCGGCGACGGCGGCTGCGGTGCAGCTCGCGCTGACGGCGCACGCCGCCAATCTGGCGCTTGAGGCGGCTGATGCGTCCGCCGATCAGCCGCCGGTCCGTCTCCAGCTGTGTCTCGCCGGGGCCGCGCGATCCGATCGCGCCCTCGAGTCGTTCGAGGTGCTGCCACTGGCCACGCAGCCGCGGCAGGAGGTACTCGTGCTGAGCGAGGTCCACCTGCAGCGCTGCCTCGCGGGTGCTCGCGCGGCTCGCGAAGATGTCGAGGATGAGCGCACTGCGGTCGAGCACCTTCACCTCGAGCGCGGACTCCAGGCGCAGTTGCTGGCCGGGCGAGAGCTGCTCGTCAAAGATCACGACGGAGTAGTCGGTCTCGTCGCGCAGGCCGCCGATCTCCTCGAGCTTGCCGGCGCCGATGTAGGTGGCCGGCTCGGGCCGCTTGCGACGCTGCAGCGTCTGCCCAACGACGGTCGCGCCGGCGGTGCGGGCGAGCCTCGCGAGCTCGCGCAGCGACTCGCGCGGTCCCATCGTCGAGCGCTGCCCGTAGTCCAGGCCGACGAGGTATGCGCGCTCCTGCGCGGGCGTGGTGACGTGCGTCGAGCGGCGCGTGGGTCGCGAGCCGGCCGTGCCGTTCGTGCCGCGGCCGTTCTCGCCGTTGCGTCTGCCGTTACGCGGGCGCTTCCTCGGGATGCAGTCCTCCTCGCGGGATGTTGCCGCGATCATTGTAGTCGCGAGGCGGGCCGGGATGCTGGGCCGTCCCGTGTTGCCCCGTTCCGGGCACGGGTAGACTCGATCCCACGCCGCACTCCTCGATGCCGCGTCGGTCGATCTCTCGACACTCGACAGGGGCTCCATGTTGGTACGCCGTCTGTGAACGCCCCCGTCATGAACCCATTCACGCACGGCGGGATGAAGCCTCCCATCGAGCGTGACTACAGCTACAAGTGGACGGCGTTCACCGCCATCGGCATCTCGTTCGTCACGCAGGTACTGAGCCAGTCGATGGTGTTCGTGGCGCTGGCGGCCATCGCCGACGACTTCGGCGTGACGTTGCGAGCCGTGAGCTGGGTGGTGGTGGCGCAAGCGCTCACCATCAGCGCGCTGATGATGCCCGCCGGACGCCTCGCCGACATCATCGGCTGGAGGCGCGTCCACCTGACCGGCCTCGTGGTCTTCGCCGGTGGCGCGTTGTGTGTCGCGCTCGCGCCGACGTTTGGCCTGCTCATTGCCGCGCGGGTGCTGATGGCGGCGGGCAACTCCATGGGTCAGTCCGTCGGTACGGCGATGGTCGTTTCGGCCTTCCCGCCGGAAGAGCGCGGCAAGGCGATTGGCAGCCAGACGACGGCGGTCGCGATCGGCGGCGCCTCGGGGCCCATCGTGGCCGGCTTCGTGCTGCAGGTGCTCCCGTGGGAAGCACTCTTCTGGATGGTGCAGATTCCCATCGCAATCGCGTTCGTCGCCGGGTACTTCATCCTCACCGACGAGCGGCTGGGCCAGGCGCGCGAGGCCGAACGGCCGCCGTTCGACTACGTCGGCATCAGCGTCTCGGTGGTAGCGATCGCGCTGCTGGTGGTGACGATCAACAACCCGTTCGCGCTCAGTTGGACCTCGCCGCTCACCCTCGGTGCGCTCGTGGCGGCGGCGGTGCTGTTCACCGGCTTCGTGCGGTGGGAACTCCGCCACCGCGCGCCGATGGTCCAGTTGCGGATGTTCAGGGAGCGCATCTTCACCCTCGCGGTGGTGGCTCGGTTCCTCGGGTTCCTCGGCGCGACGGTCACGCAGCTGATGGCGCCCATCTACCTGATCAGCCTGCGAGGGTTGGACACGGCGGCGGCCGGCGGCGTGCTGTTCCTGATGTTCGTCGGCATGGGCACCTCGGCGCAGGCCTCGGGGCGACTCTCGGACCGCTTCGGGCCGAGGCGGTTCACCCTCCTGGGATTCGCGATCATGGTGGGCGCCGCGCTGGTGTTCGCGTTCCTGTCGAACGCGACGCCTATCTGGGTGGTGGCGGTGCTGCTCCTCATCAACGGGCTGGGCATGGGGAGTTGGAACGTGCCCAACAACGCCGTGATCATGGGCGCCGTCGCCCCCTCACGTCTCGGCGTCGTCGGCGCACTCTCGAACCTGACAAGAAACGTCGGCAACGTCGTCGGGCAGGCCGTCGCCGCCGGCGTGGTCGTGGCGGTGATGGCGGGACAGGGCTTCGACATTCCGTTGAGCGAAGTCCGAGAGACCGCCGGCGCGAGCGCGGCGTTCCTCGACGGCTGGCGCGCGGCCTACCTGCTGGGGGCGCTGTTCCTGGCGATCGCGCTGGTGTGCACGTTCGTGACCCGGCCGGGGCCAGTGCGGCCCGAGCGGCGCTGACGTAACGCCGGGGCCGGACGCCTCGCATCGGTGGTATCATCCGCCCGCCTCACGGGGGCGAGGAGGTCTTGCGTGCGCATCGAAGGCGAGCACCGCTTCTCCCTCCCCCGCACCACCGTGTGGGCGCTGCTGCAAGACCCGGACGTCATCCGGCAGGCGGTCCCCGGCTGCAAGACGTTCGACGAAGTCGCGCCCGCTACGTACGAACTCACCGCGCAGGTCGGCATCGGCCCGGTACGAGGCGCGTTCAAGGGCAAGGTCGCCATGAGCGATCAGGAGCCCGAGACGCGCTACACCCTGCACGCGGAAGGCTCCGGCCGGCCCGGCGGCGCGACGGGCGATGCCAGGATCGAACTCACCGAGGACGGCGACGGCACACATCTCAGTTATGACGCGGACGTGACGATCCGGGGCGCCCTCGGGCGCGTCGGCGGCCGTCTGCTGACCTCGTCGGCGCGCGGGATGGCGCGCCAGTTCTTCGAGGCGATCGAGCGAGACGCAAAAGCGGCAACAGAGGAGGGGGCAGCCACATGAGCGTACCCATATCGGTGACCGTGAACGGACGGCTCCATGAGCTGGAGGTGGAGCCGCGCACGCTGCTCGCGCACCTCTTGCGCGAGGAGCTGACACTGACCGGCACGCACATCGGCTGCGACACCAGCCAGTGCGGCGCCTGCACGGTGCTCATCGACGACACGAGCGCGAAGTCCTGCACCGTGCTCGCGGTCCAGGCCGACGGCGCCTCGATCACCACGATCGAGGGCCTCGCGCAGGACGGCGAGCTGCACCCGTTGCAGGAGGCCTTCTGGGACGAGCACGGTCTGCAGTGCGGCTACTGCACGCCGGGCATGATTATGTCCGGCATCGACCTGCTCGACCGGCACCCCAACCCGAGCGAGGAGGAGATCCGGCGCGGGCTGGACGGCAACCTCTGCCGGTGCACGGGCTACGAGCACATCGTCAACGCCATGCAGGCCGCCGCGGGAGGTGCGTCATGACCATGGCCGCAACCCCGGGCCAGCTCGTCGGACAGCGCGTCCGGCGGCGCGAAGACCCGCGCCTGGTGCAGGGTCACGGTACCTACGTCGACGACGTGAAGCTGCCGGGCATGCTGCACCTCGCGTTCAAGCGTAGCGACACCGCGCACGGCATCATCCGCTCGATCGACACCAGCGCCGCCGAGGCGATGGACGGCGTCGAGGCGGTGTACACCGGCGCCCAGATCGCCGACATGGTCCCGCCGATGCCCGTCGCGACGCCGTTCCCGGCGCCCGACCACCACTCGGTCGCGCCGGAGCGCGTGCGCTACGTGGGCGAGCCCGTCGCCGTCGTCGTCGCCACCGATCGCTACCTCGCCGCCGACGCGGCAGCCGCGATCGAGGTCGAGATCGAGGAGCTGCCCGCCGTCATCGACCCCGAGCGGGCGATGGCCGGTGAGCCGGCGACGATCTACGAGGAGTTCGAGAACAACCTCGCCGTCCCGTTGGCGCCGGCCGGCACCGGCGTGAACGCTGCCGGCGAGATCGAGGACAACTCGGCGCTCGACGACGCGTTCGAGCGCGCCGACGTCGTGATCTCGCAGCGCATGATGAACCAGCGTCTCGTGCCGAACGCGATGGAGCCTCGCGGCATCGTCGCGCACTACGAGCCGGGCAAGGAAGAGCTGACCGCCTGGTCGACGACCCAGAACCCGCACATCGCGCGCACGCTGCTGGCCGCCATCCTGGGGATGGGCCAGCACGAGGTGCGCGTGATCGCCCCGGACGTGGGCGGGGGCTTCGGCAGCAAGATCAACGTCTACGGCGAGGACTTCGCGGCCGCTGCCATCTCGCGCGCGCTCGGGCGGCCGGTCAAGTGGATCGAGGACCGCTCCGAGGCGTTCATGACCACGATCCACGGCCGCGACGTGATCGGGTACATCGACATCGCCGCGACCGGCGAGGGCAAGCTGCTTGCCGTCAAGATGCGGCTCATCGCCGACATCGGCGCCTACGAGATGGTGCTGACAGCCGCCATCCCCACCCTGGTCGCGTTCATGATCAGCGGCGTCTACGACATCCCGGTCGTGCGCGCCGAGCTGACCGAGGTGTTCACCAACAAGATGCCGACCGACGCCTATCGCGGCGCCGGGCGGCCCGAGGGCATCTACTTCCTCGAGCGCGGCATGGACATGCTGGCATCCGAGCTGGGCATGGACCCCGCCGAGGTGCGGCGCGTGAACTTCATCCAGCCCGACCAGTTCCCGTACACCACCGCCGGCGGCATGGTCTACGACTCCGGCGAGTACGAGCGCCTGCTCGACCAGGCACTCGAGAACTCTGGATGGGAGCAGATGAAGGCCGACCGCGACGCCGCGCGCGCCGAGGGCCGCATCGTCGGCCTCGGGATGTCGTTCTACACCGAGATCTGCGGCTTCGGCCCCTCGGCGGCGATGCCGACCGTCGGGCTGTGGGAGCACGCAAGCCTGAGTGTGGAGCGTGACGGCAAGGTGCGCGCCACCTCCGGCGCGTCCTCGCACGGCCAGGGCCACGAGACGACGTTCGCGCAGATGCTGGCGGACGACCTCGGCATCCCGATGGACGACATCGCGATCATCCACGGCGACACCGGGCAGGTGCGCGAGGGCACGGGCACCTTCGGCAGCCGCTCGCAGGTGGTGGGCGGCACCGCGCTGCTCATGGCGAGCGGCAAGGTCAAGGAGAAGATGCGCAAGTTCGCCGCGCAGATGCTCGAGACCCAGCCCGCCGACCTCTCGTTCCGCGACGGGATGATCGGCCCGACCGGGCAGGAGGACACCGGCGTCGGCTTCGCCGAAGTCGCCGGCTTCGCCTACATCCCGCTCCCGCTCCCGCCGGACACCGAGCCCGGCCTGAGCGAGGAGGCGTTCTGGGAGCCCGAGGGCTTCACGTGGCCCTTCGGCTGCTACATCACGCAGGTCGAGATCGACCGGGACACCGGTGAGATCGAGCTGCAGCGCTTCGTGGGCGTCGATGACTGCGGGAACGTCATCAACCCGCTCATCGTCGCGGGGCAGCTCCACGGCGGCATCGCGCAGGGCTTCGGCCAGGCGATGACCGAGGAGGCGGTCTACGACGAGGGGAGCGGGCAGCTGCTCACAGCATCGTTCATGGACTACCAGATCCCGCGGGCGCGCGACTTCCCGCGCTTCGAGCTCGACCACACCGTCACCCCCTCGCCCCTCAACCCGATGGGCGTGAAGGGCATCGGCGAGGCCGGCACGATCGGCTCGACGCCGAGCCTCGTCAGCGCCGCCGTCGACGCGCTCAGCGAGTTCGGCGTGCGGCACGTCGACATGATGCTGCGGCCGGAGAAGCTCTGGAACATTATCCACGGAGGCGACGCATGATCCCCGCAGCGTTCGACTACCAGCGCGCCGGCTCCGTCGAGGAGGCGCTCGCGCTCAAGCAAGGGCACGACGGCGACGCCCGCTTCATCGCGGGCGGCCACAGCCTGATCCCGCTGATGAAGCTGCGCCTGGCCGAGCCCACGCTGCTGATCGACATCAGCGGCATCCCGGGGCTCTCCGGCGTCAGCGAGGACGGCGGGCGCGTCACCGTCGGTGCGCTCACCACGCACGCCGAGCTCGAGTCCAACGCGGTGCTCCTCGCGTCCGCACCCGTCGTCGCCGAGGCGGCGGGCGAGATCGGCGACCAGCAGGTGCGCAACCGCGGCACCATCGGTGGCAGCCTCGCCCACTCCGACCCGGCGTCCGACCTGCCGGCCGTGGTCGTCGCGCTCGACGCAACGATCCACATCACCGGCAGCGGCGGTGAGCGCAGCGTCGCGGCGGGCGACTTCTTCCAGGGCCTCTTCGAGGTCGACCTGGCGGAAGACGAGATGATCACCTCGGTCAGCTTCGACGCGCCCTCGCACGCGGCCTACGCGAAGCTCCGCCACCCCGCCTCGCACTTCGCGATCGTGGGTGTGGCGGCCTCGCTCAGCGTCGACGGCGGCGTCTGCACGGGCGCTCGCGTCGCCGTCACCGGCGCCTCGACGCACGCGCAGCGCCTCGCGGCGGTCGAGGACGCCTTGACCGGGTCGTCGCTCGACGATGACGCCATCGCGGCGGCGGCGGGAGCCGCCGCCGTCGACGACGTCAACGCGGACCTCGCGGGCTCGGAGGCGTACCGGCGGGCGATGACGCAGGTCTTCACCGGCCGCGCCATCACCTCGGCCGCGCGACGCTAGCACTTCCCGCGCCGCGGCCCGGTGATCCCGGGCCGCGGCGCGCGACCCGCTCCCCCACGGCATCTCGCCCACCTCGGCGCTCCACGATGGAATGGCCTCCCCCATGACGTACCGGCTCGCGCTCAACATCGCCTGGCAGGAGGACCTCGCCCAGGGACGCGAGGCGGTCCTCGAACGGGTCGAGGCAGCCGATCGCGCCGGCGTGCACTCCGTGTGGGTCGAGGAGGCATGGGCGCGCGACGCGTTCACCACGCTGGTGCTGATCGCGGCGCGTACCGAGCAGATCCAGCTCGGCACGGCCATCGTCAACGTGTTCTCGCGCACACCCGCCGCGCTCGCGCAGCACTTCGCCACGCTCGACGAGGTGTCGGGCGGGCGCGCCATCGTCGGGCTGGGCAGCAGCGCGGCAGGAGTGGTCGAAACCCTGCACGGCGTCCCGTTCCGCAGGCCCGTGGCTCGCACCGCGGACTACGTGCACATCATCCGCGCGGTCTTCGCTGGCGAGCCCCTCGACTACGAGGGCGCCGAGGTGAGCGCCGGAGGCCGCATGCGGCTCGCGTTCCAGCCGCCGCGCGCCGACGTGCCGATCTACATCGCCTCGCTGCTGCCGCGCAGCCTGCGGCAGACGGCCGAGATCGCCGACGGCTGGCTGCCGCTGTGGACGCCCCTCGAAGCGATGCCGGAGCTGACCCGGTTCGTCCGCGATCACCGCCCCGAGGACACCGAGACGGCTGGCCGCGAGTTCAACGTCCGCTCGCCAGGCACCCTCGTCGTGACCGGCGAGGTCGATCGCGCTCGGGGTGTGGCGAAGGGCCAACTCGCCTACTACATCGCGCGCATGGGGGACTTCTACGCCCAGCACTTCACCCGACTCGGCCACGGCGACCTCGTGACCTCGGTGCGCGCGGCGTGGCGCGAGGGCGGGCGCGCCGCGGCGGCGGAAGCCGTGCCCGGCGACACGCAGCAGTCGTGCTGGTTCGTCACGTCGGATCCCGCGGAGGCGCGCGACCGGCTGGCGCAGCAGGCCGAGGCGGGTATCACGATCCACCGCGTCGAGGTCGACAGCGACGACCCCACGGAGCAGGAGCGCGTGCTCGCAGCGCTCGGCGCGTAGCCGCCCGCGGCCAGTCTGGTTACTCCGCCGTCGCTCGGCGCCCCCTCGCGTGGGCGCGCTTCGTCCCGTCGAGTACGACTTTGCGAGGGCGGAGCGACTGCCAGGTCAGCTACATGTCCGCGAGGGCGACTGCCAGCTTGTTGAGCGCCTGGTTGTAGCCGGCGCTGGCACCGGCGGCCATGCCGAGGTCGGGCCATCCAGCCTGCCGCACCGTGAGCTTCGTGCTCCCATCGCCGGCGTCTTCGAACGTGACGGTGAGTGTTTTCTCGCCCATCCCGTAGGCCGGCGACGGGTCGACGTTGCCGTGCTCGTCCGCCATGGACTCCGCGGCGACGAATCGCTTGAGCGGGACGATCTCGTGGTAGGACGCCGGCGATCCAGTGCTCGTAGCCGTCCGGCGAGCGCATGCCGAGGAGGTATCGGCCGCCGACGCGCAAGTCGATCTCGCAGGCGGGCGAGGTCATGCCTTGCGGTCCCCACCAGCGCATCATCAGCGCGGGATCCGTCCAGGCTCGCCAGACCAGCTCGCGAGGGGCGTCGAAGGCGCGCTCGACCACGAACTCTTCTCCCGCGTCCACTGCGGCGCTATCGCTTGCGCTCATCGTGTTCCCGAGCCGACCCGGCGCTCCGATTCGGCTCGCTGTGATCCTGTTCCCGCGCCCCGGGCACATGGGTACGTACGCCTCGCCTGGCGGTGGCATCGGCGCCGGGGGGCCCGGCGTGTCTACGTGGAAGCCAGCTGCTTCCCGCGTGCGCGGGCACGCCGGTTGGCGTCCAGCACGACCTTGCGGGGCCGGAGCGACAGCGGGGTCACCTCGAGGCACTCGTCGGGCCTGAGGAGTTCGATCGCCATCTCCAGGGAGAGCGGACGCGCCGGGACGAGCTTCTCGGTCTGGTCGGCAGCGGCGGCGCGCATGTTGGTCTGCTTCTTTTCCTTCGTTGGGTTCACGTCGAGGTCTCCGGGGCGCGAGGACTCGCCGATAACCATCCCCTCGTAGACCTCGGTGCCGGGCCCGAAGAACAGCACCCCGCGCTCCTGCAGGTTGAGCAGCGCGAACGTCGTCGTGTCGCCGCGGCGATCGGCGACGAGGCTGCCGGTCGGCCGGCGCCGCAGGTCGCCGTGCCAGGGCTCGTAGTCGTGGAACACGTGGTGGGCGATGCCGGACCCTCGTGTCTCGGTCAGGAACTCGGTGTGGAAGCCGATCAGACCACGCGACGGCACGAGGTAGTCGACGCGGATGCGGCCGCTGCCGTGGTTGACCGTCTGTGTGACCCGCCCGCGCCGCAGCGCGAGGAGTTGCGTGACGATCCCGAGGTACTCCTCGGGTACGTCGACGGTCAGCGCCTCGACGGGCTCGTGGAGCCGTCCGTCGATCTCGCGCGTGACGACCTCGGGCCGGCCGACCGTGAGCTCGAAGCCCTCGCGCCTGAGCGTTTCGACGAGGATGGCGAGCTGGAGCTCGCCTCGGCCCTGCACGATCCAGGCGTCCGGTCGCTCCGAGTCCTGCACACGCAGCGAGACGTTGCCGACCAACTCGGTGTCGAGGCGGTTCTTGAGCATGCGTGCCGTGAGCTGGGTACCCTCGCGCCCCGCGAGCGGCGAAGTGTTCGTCCCGATCAGCATCGACAGGCTGGGCTCGTCGACGGTGATGACCGGGAGCGGCGTCGGGTGTTCCGGGTCGGCCAGCGTCTCGCCGATCGTGATCCCGGCGATGCCGGCGATCGCGACGATCTCGCCGGGGCCGGCCTCGTCGGCGTCGACGCGTTCGAGCCCCTCGGTGACGTAGAGTTGGCTCAGCGTCGCGCGCTCGACCGCGCCGTCGCGGCGGCACCACGCGACCTGCTGGCCGCGACGCATCGTGCCCTGCACCACGCGGCACAGTGCGAGGCGCCCGAGGTACGGGGACGCGTCGAGGTTGGTGACGAGCGCCTGCAGCGTCCGGCCGGGCTCGTACGTCGGCGCCGGGATGCGCGACAACAGCAAGTCCATGAGCGGTCGCAGGTCGCTGCCCCGCTCCGTCGGGTCGAGGGAGGCCGTACCGTCGCGGGCGACGCAGTAGACGATCGGGAAGTCGATCTGCTCCGCCGTGGCGTCGAGGTCGAGGAACAGTTCGTAGACCTCGTCGACCACCTCGGCGATGCGCGCATCGGGGCGGTCGACCTTGTTGATGACGAGGATGATCGGGAGCTCGCGTTCGAGCGCCTTGCGGAGCACGAAGCGAGTCTGCGGCAGCGGCCCCTCGCTCGCATCGACGAGCAGCAGGGCCCCGTCCGCCATGGTCAGGCCGCGCTCGACCTCGCCGCCAAAGTCGGCGTGGCCGGGCGTGTCGATGATGTTGACCTTCACGTCGCCCACGCGCACGGCGGTGTTCTTCGCGAGGATCGTGATGCCCTTCTCGCGCTCGAGCTCGCTCGAGTCCATGACGCGGTCGGGCGGGTCGGCGCGCAGGCCGAGCTGGCCCGACTGCTGGAGGAGGGCGTCGATGAGCGTCGTCTTGCCGTGGTCGACGTGGGCGATGATGGCCACGTTGCGGATGTCGTCGCGGCGCGCGGTCGCGCCCGTGGGGAGCGTCGCGACGAGGGATGAGGCTTCGATAGAGCGCTCCGAGTCATGCCGGGGGCTGCGCACACGCCGCGTCGGTGACGGCGGGCCATGATCCAGTGGAACACGCATCGTGCGGTATTGTCCCGTGCGGGATGGTCTCGCGCGCTCGCTGCGGCGGCTCACGGTCGACGCCTCGGGAGCGCCTCGATACCGTGGGGGCGCGAGGGGGGCCCATGCCCGTTGCCAACCCTTCGCACGAGGTATCGGTCGAGATTGACGGCCACATCGCCACCGTCGAGATGCACCGCCCACCGCACAACTTCTTCGACACCGCGCTGGTGCGCGCCCTCGGCGACGCTTACCACGCGCTCGACGCAGAGCCCGACGTGCGGGCGATCATCCTCGCCGCGGAGGGCCGCTCGTTCTGCGCCGGCGCGGCGCTCGGCGCCCGCCCCCGAGCGAGGATGAAGCGGCCGACGAGCCGCCTCGGCGTCGCACCCGCAGCGAGCACCTGTACGTCGAGGGCGCGCGGCTCATGGAGGCGGAGACGCCCGTCGTTGCCGCGATCCAGGGCGCGGCGATCGGGGGCGGCCTCGGGTTCGCCCTGACCGCGGACTTCCGCGTGGCCGCGCCCGAAGCGCGGTTCGCCGCCAACTTCGCGCGCCTGGGCTTCCACCACGGCTTCGGCCTCACCGTCACGCTGCCGAACCTCGCCGGGCAGCAGCACGCGCTCGACCTCCTCTACACCGGCCGCCGCGTACGCGCGGAGGAGGCGCTCGAGATCGGCCTCTGCGACGCCCTCGTCCTGCTCGAGGAGCTACGCGACAAGGCCTGCGAGATGGCCGAGGAGATCGCCATGTCCGCACCGCTCGCCGTGCGCTCCATCCGCCGCACCATGCGGCGCGGCCTCGCCGAGCAGTTTCGCCTCGCCACCGACCACGAGCAGGATCGAACAGGACTGCCTGCGCCAGACGAACGACTTCGGCGAGGGCGTCCGCGCCATGGCCGAGCGCCGCACCCCGAACTTCGCGGCGAGCTGATTCGGGCGGCGGCGCAGCACCGCAGCCTCGACCGACCCCCGGCGCCGTCGCGGTACCATGGAAGGCGACCCATCCGACCGACGCGACGGCAGGAGCAGCCCATGCCCGACCAGCCATCCGAACTGACCGTCCTCGACGCACTGCCGGTCCACCCCGGCGATGCCCCCGACCCGGCCACGTGGCGACTGCGCGTCGACGGCCTCGTCGGCCAGCCGCTCGACATCGACCTCGATGGCCTGCTCGCCATGCCCCAGCAGCTCATGGTCGACGACTTCGCCTGCCTCGAGGGCTGGACGGTGCCGGGCATCCGCTGGCGCGGCGTCACCATCGCCGACCTGTTGGACCGCGCCGGCGCGCCGCCCGAGGCCGCATGGGTGCAGGTGACCGCCGACGACTTCAGCATCCCGCTGCCCATCGCCGACGCGCGCGCCGCCCTGCTCGCCGTCGAGGCGAACGACGAGCCGCTGCCTGGAGAGCACGGCGGCCCCGCCCGCCTCGTGGTCCCCGGCGGCGAGTGCTTCACGAGCATCAAGTGGACCGACCACATCGAGGTACGCGCCGAGCCGGGCGACAACAGCGCCCGCCGCATCGCCCTGGACCGCCTCGAGAGCGAGTAGCGCTACTCGAACTCCTCGACGAACTCGACAGCCTCCGGGTCGAGCAGCACGCCTGCGTCGACGCGCTCCCGCGCCTCGTCGAGGGCTGCGTCGAGCGCGGCCCGCTCGGGCTGCACGAGCTCGCCGCTGCGCAGGAAGAGCAGTCCCGCCGTGGCTGGTTCGCCGACGGCGGCCTCGATCGCCCGCTGGTACAGCCCGATCTGCACGAGGTAGCCCTGTGCGACCTCGGCGGCCGTCGTGCGGTCGACGCGGTCCGTCTTGAAGTCGACGACGTACCAGCCGCCGACGTCGCGGTACACGAGGTCGATCGCGCCGTGGACGGGCAGCCCGTCCCAGTCCCACGCGAACGGCAGCTCGAACCACCGCTCGACGCCCGGGTCGGCGAGCGCCGCGGCGACGGGTGAGCGCGCGAACTCCGGGAGCATCACCGCGGCCTCGCCCGCGAGTGCGTCCACCGTCGCGTCACCGAGCGCGCGCTCGCTCTCCTCGCGCACGATGGCGGCGAGGGCCGCCGCGTCGAGCGACGCCACGTCGCCCCTCGACACCTCGATCGCGCGGTGGACGACGCTGCCGCGCAGCGCCCCGTGGCCGTCGCCACGTGAGGCGTACACAGGCGCGTCGGCGCGCGCGCAGGGCGGTGACCGGCGTGCTGGCGCGCACCGGGATGACGCGCGGTCGCTCCAGCAGTGGCGCGACGTAGTCGACTTCGTCCCCCTCGTCGGCGACGCGGAGCGCACGCGGGGCGGAGCGCCGGGCGACGGCGTCGAGGTCCACCGGGACGGGGGCGCGCACGTCCGCGCTCTCCACGTCGCCGCCCGCGCAGACCTCGAGTGCCGCCCGCAGCCACCCGACCGTGCCGCCGTCGTCGCCGGAGACGTAGAGGTAGTCGGCGGCGCGAGTCGCGGCGACATAGAACAGGCGCTGATGCTCGGCGTCGTCCTCGCGCTCGTCGCGCTGGCGCAGGTGCGCGTAGAACGCGGGCCGCGGGCGGCTCGTGTCATCCTCGTCGCGGACGAGGGTGGCCGACACGCCTTCGTCGCGGCGCCAGCGGATCGCCTCGTACGACGGGGGCCGGCGCAAGTGCGCCTCCGGGATCCACACGATCGGGAACTCGAGACCCTTCGACGCATGCACGGTCATGACGCGCACCGCGTCGGACCGGTCGAGCACCGCCGGGCCCTCGCGGACATCGAGCTCCTCGCGGCGCTGTTCGAGGTACTCGACGACCTCGGGCAAGGTGTACCCGGCGAGGGTGCGGACGATGCGCACCAGCTTGCGGATGTTGGCGCGCGCCTGCTCACCGCCCTCGATCGGCGCCCACGCCGCCTCGACGGCGGAGCGTTCGAGCGCGCGTTCCAGCAGCGCGTCGGCGGGCAGCGCCCCGGCTGCACCGCGCAGATCCGCAAGCACACGCGCGGCGTGCGCGCATCGCGCCCGCTCGGAGCCCTCGATGCCTGGGGGTGGGTCGCCGAGGGCGTCAAACGGCGACCTGCGGTGCTCGCGCAGCGCCAGCAGGGTGTCGTCGCGGAGGGCGAAGAACGGCGATCGCAGCACACCCACGAGGGCGATCTCGTCGTGGGGTTCGGCGAGCCAGCGCAGCAGGTGGCCGCAGTCGAGCACCTCCTGGCGGGTGAAGAAGCCGGTGCCGCTCGGCGTCGAGTACGGCACGCCGTGCGCCTCAAGCGCCTGCTCGAAGGTGTGGACGTTGGAGAAGCGGCGCAACAGCACGGCGACGTCGCCGGGCCGCGCGGGCCGCATCGCGCCGGCATCGCGGTCCCAGACCTCGCGGCCCTCGGCGAGCAGTGCGGCGATCTCCGCCGCGCCGGCATCGGCCTCCACGCGTCGACGCTCGTCGCCCTGCGCGTTCGCGCCGTCGGGCCTGGCCCCGCCTATTGGCATGAGCACGAGGTGCGGGCCACCCCCGGGCGGCGGCGCCGGGCGACCGGTCATCGACTCCATCGCCGCCTCGAACGGCTCCGAGGCGTCCGCGAAGACCTCGGTGAAGATGCGATTGGCCGCGCCGACGAGGAGGTCGTGGGTGCGAAACGAGCGGCTCAGCGGCAGCGTCGGGCCGCCACGGCCGGTCACGAGCCGACGCAAATCGGCGAACCGCGCCACGTCCGCGCCGCGGAATCGGTAGATCGACTGCTTCGCGTCGCCGACGAGGAACAGGTGTGGCCGCTGTCCGCCGTCGCCGGGACCGGCGATGAGGCGGATCAGTTCAGCCTGCGCGGGGTTGATGTCCTGCGCCTCGTCGACCATGAGGTGGCGGAATGTGCCGCGTACCTCGGCGGCGACGTCCGGGTGGTCGCGCAGCAGCGCCACCGCTCCGACCTCGAGGTCCAAGAAGTCGAGGGCATGCTGCTCGCGCTTCGCGGCGGTGTAGCGCGCGACCGCGTCCTGGAACAGGTCGCGCAGCCCTGCGAGTGCGGGCAGCACGCGCTCGTCGTGCTCGTTCCACGCCGGGAGGCTGTTCGCGTCCTTGCCCAGTTCGCGCAGTCGCCGGAAGTCGGCCTTGATGTCGATGTCGGGCGATGCGGTCTTGCTCCCCGGACGGAGGTCAGTCCTTTCGCTCGCCTCGCCGAGTGCCGCCGCGAATACTCCCCAATCACGGGCGTCGCGCGCGCGACCGAGCGCATCGAGGACCTCGCGGGCTACCTCGGCAAGTCGCCGACCAGCGCCCGGCACGTCGCGCTCAAGGTCCCGAGTGATCGCGGCAACCTCGGTGCGGATCGGCCGCTGCTGCGCCGCGTACGCGCCTTCGAGGATGACACGCGCATGTTCGCGCCACGCGGCGGCGTCGGGCCCCATCGCAGCGAAGGCGGCCTCGACGTCGTCGCGGTTGGACAGCATGCCCGGGAGGTGCTGGCCGACCTGGTAGACGCCGATCTCGCGGAGCGCGACCGTGCGCCCGTCGCCTGCCTCGGCGGCCGCGTCGATCGCCTCGGCCGACGCGGTGCGGCGCAGCAGTTCCGCCTCGTCCTCGCCCAGCACGGCCGCCGAGGGGTCGATCGCGGCCTCGAACGGGTGCTCGCGGAGCAGTCGCAGCGCGAGCGAGTGGACGGTGCCGATCACCGCGTCGTCGAGGTGTGGCCGGTGCCCGGCAAGGGAGTCGTCGGACATGACGGCGCGGCGCACGCGCTCGCGCATTTCGGTCGCGGCCGCCTCGGTGAAGGTGACCGCGGCGATCTCGGGGACCGCGGCAGTGCGCAGCAGCCGCAGGTAGCGCTCGACGAGCACGTGGGTCTTGCCGCTGCCCGCGCCCGCGGTCACGGCGAGGTCGGTGGTCTCCGCCTCGATGATGTCGAGTTGCTCGCCGGTCAGCTCCATTGCTTCGACCTGGTGAACTGGTTGACGCGGCAGATGTGCCGGAAGTCACACCACGACGGACACGGCACCTGCGGATTCACGCGGAAGTCGCCTGCTCCGACGGCTCGGCGCACCTCGTCGGCGTGCCCGGCGACCTCCTCGATCAACGCGGCGTCGTCGGGTCTCGCGGTATCGAGCGCCCACTCGCGCCGCGGCGGCCGGAGGTACGCATATCGCGCCACCAGCCGTTCCGCGCCGAGTTGCTCGCGCGCGGCGATCGCGTAGACCTGCAGCTGGATGCGGCGTCCCGCGTCGACATCGCTCCTCTTGATGTCGCGCCCGGTCTTGTAGTCGACAATCTGGATGAGGTTCGGCCCTGCGTCGACACGGTCGATGTTGCCGCGGAGCGCCAGCCTGGGCTGAACGCCCGGCATCGCAGTGTCGTCGATGGGCGACTCCAGGCCGGCGATGCGCTCGACGCCGAGGCGGGCGTTCTCCGCCGCCTCGCGGCGCAGCAGGCGCTCGATCTCCTCGGCCGTCTCATCCCAGTCGAAGCGCCACAGGGCCGCGCGCCCGAAGGTCCACCGGGTCGGAGCCGACTCCCACAACCGGCGGCCTTCCTCGCGCATCCGGGCGATGGCGGCGTCGAGCGTCTCCGGGACCAGGGCGCGCCCTGCCTCGGCCAGCGGCCGCAGCGCGTCCTCGAGGATCTCGTGCACGACGGTGCCGCGGACGGCCGCGTCCGCCTCTACGTGCTCGTCCTCGACCTCACGGAGCTGCAGTGCATAGCTACTGAAGAACTGAAACGCGCACGTGCGGTACGACTCCAGGCGACTCGCGCTCCACAGCGCATCCTCGCCCGTCAGCCGCACAACCGCCGAGGGCGCAACGAGGCCCGCGAGATCGCCCTCGTGCGCGCCGGCGTCGCCGAACGACCGCCGCTGCTGCTCGATCGGCGCTGCCACGCGCACCACCAGCGGCCAGGCATCGAGGTCCCCCGGCCGACGCCGCTCGCCCTCGTGCCAACGCGACGAGAGCGAGACGGCGAGCTCGCGCTGCGATGCCGCGGCCTCCGGCGCCACGGCCGTCGGCTCATCCGTCGACGCCGCGTCAGGGGCCGAGGCGGCCTCGTGCCAGTACCAGGAGGCCGCGCGCGGGCGTCCACCTTCGTCGAGGCGCGGCCGCCACAACGAGATGCTCGTGTCCGCGCGCGAGGCGACCGCGGCCCAGAGCTCCTCCTCGGTCGCACGCGGCTCCGGCGGGAGGGCCAGACCACCCGCGAGCAGCACGTCGCGGCCTCGCCGGTCGAGGAGCGCGCCGCTGCGGCGAGGCACCGGAAACTCGCCCTCGGCGAGTCCGCCAACGAAGACGTGCGTGAAGCGCAGACCGTGCAGCGTGTGCATCGGCGCGAACAGCACGCCGCCAGCCTCGCGCAGCAGCGTCGCGGGCCGCTGCATGCGCGCTTCGAGATCGTCGGCGAACGCGGCGAGCGCGATCGGGGCGCTGCCGAGCGACTCGTCGATGGCGCGCAGCGCGTCGAGGTTTGTGCGCAGCGCTGCCACCTCCACGTCGAGGCTCTCGTACCCGTCGACGGTCGCTTGCACGAGGCGGTTCTCGCCGAACAGCGCGTCGTCGAGCGCCCCGGCCCACTCCCCCGGTGTGCGTGGCCCGCCGCCGAGTAGCGCTTCGAGGCCGCCGGCCACGCGCTCGACGGCATCCGCGGCGGCTCGCAGCCGCGCGGCGTAGCCCTCGCGGCCATCCTCGGCTCGGATGTCCGCTTCGCGCCGCAGCGCGATCGGCAGCTGGCGCAGGCTCTCCCGGCCGGCGAAGAGGTGCTGCCCGCGTCCCACGCGCAGCACGTGGTCGACCGTGTCGCCCTCGACGCCCCACGCGCCGCGGTCGAGGAACGCGGAGCGCAGCAGCGCCGCGATGCGCGTCAGCCGCCAGTCGTGCGCGGGCAGGCGCAGCAGTTGCAGCACCCACGCACCGAACGGGCGCGACGCCAACCGCTCGCCGGCGGCTGGGTCGAACGGCAGCTCGTACTCGGCAAACACGCGGCGAGCGAGGGTGAGATGGGGCGTCGCCCGCCGGAACACCACCGCGAAGTCCGAGGGCCGCAGCGAGGGGTCGGCGGCCAGCGTCTGCTTGATCGCCCGCGCGATCTCACGGAGCTGCGCCTCGGCGTCAAAGGCCGAGCGCGCCTCGACGCGTGCGGTCACGGCGCGTGACCGCAGTTCCTCGTGGACAGCACCCGGGACGAGCGCGTCGAGGCGTTGCGCGGTCCAGCGCGTGCGCTCGCCGCCGTCCCGATCGAGCGTGAGCGCGACCTCGGTACGGCGTGCGAGCGCGGCCACGAGGGCGAGTTCGCGCGGGTTGAGAAACTCGAACGAGTCGACGACCGCGAGCCCCGGCACGTCGCGTCCGTCCTCGATCCCCTCGGCCGCGAGCGTCGCCGTCTCGCGCGGATCGCGCCAGCCGCGATCGTCGAGGAGACGGCGATACGCGGCGTAGACCGCGCCCAGCGCTGCGTGGTCGGCACTGCCTGCGCGCCGGGCCGCCTCCTCGACGGCTGCGGGCTCCACGCCCGCGCTGACGAGCTCAGCGACGGCCCGCGCGAGGAGCGCATGCAGGCCCGGCGTGTCGGCGATGGGCGCGAAGCGCGCTGCCCCACCCGCCTCGATCTCGGCATGTGTGGCGCGTTGGAGCAGCTCCATCGCCACATCCGTGGGCGGGACGGCGTCGCCGTCCGCAACGCGGCGGGCGAAGAGATTGAGCGTTGCCACCTCGAGGTTGAGCGCGACGCCGCAGCGCTCGACGACGCGCCGCCGGAACTGGTCGCCGTGGCGGGCCGTCGGCACGAGCACGAGCGTCGAGGCGAATCGGTCCGCCTCGACGCGCCCGGCCGCGAGCGCGACGAGGCGCTCGGTCTTCCCCGACCCTGGCGGCCCGCTGATGATGGTCAACCTGCTCACGCGCCATAGCGTATCGCGCTCCGCGACCACGCGCCGGATACAATAGGAGCCTCCCCTTCCCAGAGAGGACATCGCGTGCAGGGCGTTTACATTGACGGGAGCCGCTGGGAACTGGGCGCTCCCATTGGGTCAGGCGGGTTTGCCCGGGTACACGAAGCCGTCTCGCCGGATGGGGAGCCTGTGGCGATCAAGCTCGTCCCGAAGGATCCCGGCGCCGAGCGCGAGTTACTGCTGCCGCAGGAGCTGGCGGGCACCCCCAACGTGATCCCGATCCTCGCTACCGGTGAGCTCGAGGACGACTGGGTGCTCGCGATGCCACGGGCCGATCTGTCGCTGCGGGACTACATGCGCGATCGCGGCCCCATGGAGCCAAGCGAGGCGACGGTGGTTCTCAAGGACATCCTCGAGGCCCTGGGCGCTCTTCAGGGGCGCGTGGTGCACCGCGATCTGAAGCCTGAGAATGTTCTCCGCCTGAACGGTCGTTGGTGCCTCGCCGACTTCGGCATCGCTCGGTACGCGGAGGAAACCACGGCGCCGGATACGAGGAAATTCACAATGACGTCGCGTTACGCGGCACCTGAGCAGTGGCGCGCCGAGCGCGCGACCGGCGCCACTGACATCTACGCGTTCGGCGTTATCGCCTATGAGATTCTAAGCGGGGCGGCGCCGTTCGCTGGTCCGAGCAGAGAAGACTACCGGGAACAGCATCTCCGGGAGGCCGCCCCACCGCTGGATGGGGTACCCACCAATCTAGCGGGCATCGTTGCCCAATGCCTTGTCAAAGCGCCCGGCGCACGCCCAACTGCTGCGAACCTCCTCGACCGACTTCAACGAGCGACAGGGCCCGTTAGCTCGGCTGCCGAGCGCCTCCTGCGCGCCAATCTTCGCTCTGTCCAGCGGACAGCCGAGGAGGCGGCCGCCGTAGAGGCCCAGCGCGCGGACACTGAACGAGCGCGCTCTCTCTACGAAGCGGGAGAGTCGATACTCCGCCCGATTTACGACTCGCTTCGCCAACAGCTGCTCGAGTATGTGCCCGAGGCCGCGCCCGAGCGTGGATTCGAATGGCCGTTCGAGCTCGATGGCGCACACTTCACCTGGGTGCCTATCGAGGAGTCCTTTGCAGTTAACTGGGGCCAATACCGCCCGGCTTTCGAAGTCGTCGCGCACGCTGGGCTCGAGCTTCGTGTCTCTCCTCGAGACCCATACCCCAACTATCACGGCCGGAGTCACTCCCTGTGGTACTGCGACGCACAGGAGGAGGGAGCGTTTCGGTGGTACGAGACGACGTTCGCGCCGAAATGGCGATCGGCGGAGTTGACGCCAAGCATGCTCGCTCCCGGCTATTCTGCAGGGAAGGCGCTCTCAAGGGTGTTCCTACCGGAGAAGGCAAACCAGATCGTCATTGATATTGGCGGTCCGTGGCAGCCATCGCGACCATTCGTGCCAATCGACGGCGAGGAAACGGCCAACTTTATCGAACGCTGGCTCGCGCTGTTCGCGGACGCGATCACTGGCGAACTACGCCCCCCAGATCGCCTCCCTGAACAGAGCCCGTGGGACTCATATCGGACGTAGCGCGCCGCTCCGGCACGCGCGCCCGGGACCCCGCAGGCAGCGCCCTCGCAGCTACGCCTTGCGGCTCGGCGCGTGCGTCATCCGCATGTAGACGCCGCCCTGCTCCAGCTCGTCGAGCATCTGCGCGAGGCGGCGAGCGCGGGTGTCGGGGCGCTTCGCCCGGGCGATCCAGGCAAGGTAGTCGTTGCGCTGGTACCACGGACGCGCGTCGTAGTCCGCGCGCATGCCCCGCTCGTCGATCGCGAGGCGCACGTCCTCCGGCATCGGCTCCGGTGGCCGCGTCGCCATCGTGTGCGCCCCTCGCCTACGCTCCGCGGGCGAAGCGCGAAAGGCGGTCCAGCGCCTCCTCGAGGCGGTCGTCGGCGAGCGTGAGCGAGATGCGAATGTAGCCCTCGCCGACGTCGCCGTAGCTCACGCCCGGCGTGACCACCACCCCGGTCTCCTCGACCAGCCGCCCCGCGAAGTCCGCCGAGGAGCGCTCGCCCTCGGGCAGCCGCGCCCACACGTACAGCGACGCGCTCGGCGGGTCGACGTGCAGGCCGAGCTCGCGGAGCACCGCGACCGCGCGGTCGCGGCGGGCCTGGTAGATAGCGTTATGTCCGTCGATGGCGTCGCGCGGGCCATCAAGGGCGGCGATCGCCATCTGCTGCACCGCCTGGGCCACGCCGCTGTCGAGGTTCGACTTCACCCGGCGCAGCGCACCGACGAGCTCGGCGTTGCCGACCGCCATCGCGATCCGCCAGCCGGTCATGTTGAAGGTCTTCGACAGTGAGTTGAACTCGATCGCCACGTCGCGCGCGCCGTCGACCTCGAGGATCGAGGGCGCCTCGTACCCATCGAAGCACACGTCGGAGTACGCGAGGTCGTGCGCGATCGCCACGTCGTGCTGCTTCGCCCACGCGACCGCGCGCTCGAAGAACGCAAGGTCGGCGATCGCGCCGGTCGGGTTGTTCGGGTAGTTGAGCCACAGCAGTTGCGCGCGTGCGGCGTCGGCGCCGGACACCTCGTGGAGGCGCGGCAGCCAGCCGTCCTCCTCGCGCAGCGGGAGCGCGAGCGTGTCGCCGCCCGCGAACATCGTCGCCACCTCGTACACCGGGTAGCCGGGCGAGGTGCTGATCGCGAGATCGCCGGGGTCGATGAGGCACAGTGGCAGGTGCCCGATGCCTTCCTTCGAGCCGATCAGCGAGACCACCTCGGTCTCCGGGTCGAGCGCGACGCCGTGGCGGCGCTCGTACCAGCGCGCGACGGCCTCGCGGAACTCCGGAAGGCCCTCGGTCTCCGGGTAGCGGTGGTTGACCGGGTCCTCGGCGGCGCGCTGCAGGGCCTCGATGATGTGCGGCGGGGTCGGCAGGTCCGGGTCGCCGATGCCAAGCGAGATGATGTCGACGCCCTCGGCGCGCTTCTCGGCGATGAGTTCGGAGATACGGGCGAAGAGGTACGGGGGGAGCTGCTGGACGCGCGTCGCTAGCCTCATGCCGACCTCCCGAGCCGCTGCGTTATCGCCAGCCGCCGAAGCGCACGCGCATGTTGCGGATGCGCTGCTCCTCGCGGTGCTGCGTCAGCACCTCCTCGTCGCTGTCGCGCCGCATCTCGATGCCGCGCCGTCCAACGCGGTAGCCGATTGCCTGTGCGATGCGCGCGCCCCTCGGAATCTCGGGCCACACGCGCAGCGCGGCGGTGCGCGCCCCCGCGCTGGCGAGCTGGTACGTCGCCGCGCCGAGGATCACCTTGCCGATGCCGCGGTTCTGCTCGCGCGGCTGCACGGCGCACGAGAGCACCGTCCCGGCGCCACCCTCGACCGCGCTGTTGAGCGCGTAGGCGATGACGTCGCCGTCGCGCTCCAGCACGCCGAGCCACGCAGCCTCGCCCAGGCGCCTGCGCGTTGCGGTCGCGCCATCGGTGAAGTCGCCGTAGGCCCTGCCTTCGAGGGCGGCCACAGCCTCGTGGTCGTCCTCGTTGCCGCGGCGCATCGTCAGGCCCTCGGGGATCTCGGGCGGGGCGAGGTCGCGGATGTCGTTGTGCGTGAACTCCAGCCAGTCGCCAAGCTGCTCGAAGTCGTTCTCGTCGAGCAGGCCCTCGATCCAGCGCCGGTTCGGGTGCTCGACGAGGTCGATGACGAGGTACGGGTACCCCAACTCGACGATGCGTGGACGCAGGACGTCGAACATCGAGTGCCACACCAGCTTCATCGCCTCGAGGGTGTCGAAGGCGTAGTGCAGGTGGAGCTGGCCGCCGTCCTCGACGAAGGCCATCTCGCCCACGTCGGTCTCCACGGCGTGGGTGCCGTCACCGTCCAGCAATCCCTCCCACTCGTCGATGGTGCGCGGCATGTTGCGCGTCTGCAGCGCGTCGTCGAGCCGTTCGGGCGTCCTGGGTCGCGTCATGCGAGTACCTCCGGCTGATGTGCAGGTGTGGGCAGCGTTCGCTGCTGCCCGGAGCGCGTCGAGGTCACGCGGGATCCTCCCACGTCGAGGCGAAGACGAGCGTCGCGGGCCCCTCGAGCGAGACCTCACCGGCGCCGTCCCACCCGATGCCGAGCGTGCCGCCCGGCACGTGGACGTCGACGCGGTCACCGACGAAGCCGTGCAGCCTCGACGCGACCGCGGCAGCGCACGCGCCCGAGCCACAGGCGAGGGTCTCGCCCACGCCACGCTCCCAGACGCGCATGTCGATGGAGCCGCGATCGCGCACGCGCACGACCTCGAAGTTCGTGCGGTTTGAGAACACCCGGTGGTGCTCGATTGCCGGTCCGATGCGTTCGAGCTCGAACGCTTCGACCGGCGCGTCGATGAACGCGACGGCGTGCGGGTTGCCCATCGAGACGAGCGTGACGGTCTGCTCCGTACCGGCCGCCTCCAGCGGCAGGCCGAGCACCGGCGGCGCCTGCTCGACGAGCGCGCCGAGGTCCTCGGGCGCGAAGTGCGGCTCGCCCATGCTCACGCGCACGCGCGCGACCGTGCCGTCCGCGCCGGGCGACGCCACGGCGTCGAGCACGCCCGCGAGCGTCTCGACGCGGAGCGAGCCGCGCGCGCGCAGGTCATCGTCCTGGTCGAGCACGAACTTGACGAGGCAGCGGATGCCGTTGCCGCACATCTCGGCCTCGGAGCCGTCGGGGTTGAAGATGCGCATGCGCCGGTCGGCGACATCGGAGGGCAGGACGGCGATCAGCCCGTCGGCTCCGACGCCAACGTGCCGGTCGCAGACGCGCTCCGCGAGCGTGCTCCACGCCTCGCCGGAGCGTGCGAGGTGCGCGGCGTCGTCGCCGGCAGTGACGACGAAGTCGTTGCCGGCGCCGTGCATCTTCCAGAAGGCCCACGCGCTCATGGCAATCATCGTACGTGCGGGCTGGTGGCAGCCTCAACTGAGGCTGCCATTTCCTCCACGCGCTCCCCCCTTGCCCGGATGTACGTTATCTTCCCGCACCCGCCCCACCGTTCACTCGACGTCGACGCGCGCAGCCGCATCGCGTCCGGAGAGCAGCTGTGGAGCCAGCGCTGACGCGTGGCGGCCCGATCGAGTACGAGCCGCATGCGCTCGACCGGATGGACGAGTTCGGCGTCGCCGTGGAGTACGTGCGGGCGACGCTTGAGCAGCCCGACGAGATCCGGCCTGCTCGCGATCGTCCGCCGACAGACCCGTGTAACATCTACCTGCGCTCAATGGGGACACGCCGCTGCAAGGTCTACGTCCGCATCGGATCAGAACCGATGCGTGTTGCGACCGTGGCGTGGCATGGCGAATAGGCTTCAAACCGAAGGAAACACATGAGCGAGCGCATCGAAGTCCGGATCAACGATGTGGGCGACATCCTGTATCTGCGCTTCCTCAACGCGAGGGTCGCCACCTGCCGGGAGTTCGGCGACTGGAGAAACCTCGATTACGACAGTGAAGGCAACCTCATCGGCGTCGAGCTCATCGGGCTGCCCCGGGGTGTGAGCCTGCACGGGCTGCCAGAGGCCGAGCGCATCCGCGACGCCCTCATCGCTCACGGTCCGCAGAAGCTGCGCGTCAAGGGCTATGAAGTCTTCCACCCGATCAATGAGCCTGCCCCGGCTCCCTGATCCGCCTTACCCAGCCAACTCCTGCGCCGCAGCCTCCACCACCCCGACCACACCTTCGACGTCCCCACCCGCCACCCACTCGATCCGAGGGTCCACGGGCCGGAACCACGCGGCCTGACGGCGGATGAGGCGGCGCGTCGCCGCCTGCGTGCGCGCGATGGCCTCCGCCTCGTCCCACTCGCCGTGCAGCACGCCCAGCGCCTCGGCGTAGCCAATCGAACGCAGCGCCTCGAAGTCCTCGCCGTGGCGGGCGATGACCTCACGGGTCTCCTCGACGAGGCCCGCGGCGTACATCGCCTCCGCGCGCCGGTTCGCGCGGCGGTTGAGCGCCGATCGCGACCACTGGAGGCCGACGACGCGCCACGGCCACGGCGGCGCTACGCGCGGCAGCGGCCCGATCGGCTCACCCGTCGCCTCGACGATCTCGAGTGCGCGGATCAGGCGCCGCTCGTTCGTCGTGCCGATGCGCTCGGCGGACGCGGGGTCGAGCGCGGCGAGGCGCGCGTGGACCGCCTCGACGCCGTGTTCGCGGGCCTCGCGTTGGAGGAGCGCTCGCAGCTCCCGGTTTGGCGGGACGGCGGGCGGTTGCCAGCCTTCGAGCAGCGCCCACACGTACTGCCCGGCGCCGCCGACGAGCAGCGGCAGGCGCCCGCGCGCGTGGATCGCGTCGATCGCCGCGTGCGCACGCTCGAGGAAGTCCGCGAGCGTCCACGCTGCGTCGGGCTCGACGATACCGACGAGGTGGTGCGGGACGGCCGCGAGCTCCTCGTCGGTGGGGGCCGCGGTGCCGATGCGCATGCCGCGCCGGATCTGGCGCGAGTCGGCGGAGACCACCTCGATCGGCAGCCGTTCGGCGACGGCCATCGCCGCCGCCGTCTTGCCCGACGCCGTGGGGCCAACCAGCGCGACGACGCCCGGGCCGTTCAGCTCGCGTCCTCCGCGGCCGCGGCGACGGCGCGGCAGATCGTCGCGAACGCCTCTGCGTCGAGCGATGCCCCGCCGACGAGCGCGCCGTCGATGTCCGGCTGGGCGGCGAGGTCGGCGACGTTGCCGGCGTTGACCGAGCCGCCGTACTGGATACGGCACGACTCGGCCGTCGCCGCTCCGAAGCGGTCGGCGATCATCGTCCGCACATCGGCGATGGTCGACTGCGCGATCTCGGGCGTCGCCGTGAGCCCCGTGCCGATCGCCCACACCGGCTCGTAGGCCACGACGAAGCCTTCGGGTAGCTGGGCGACGTCGGTGAACGCGGCGTCGAGCTGGGTGCGCAGCACCTCGCGCGTCGTGCCCGTCTCGCGTTCGGCCTGCAGCTCGCCGATGGCGAGGATGGGCTGGAGGCCGAGTTCGAGCACGGCTGCCAGCTTGCGGCCGGTGTCCTCGTTCGTCTCGCCGAAGACGTGGCGGCGCTCGGAGTGGCCGACGAGGACGTACTGCGCCGTCCCTATCAGCATGGCCGCGCCGACCTCGCCTGTGTAGGCGCCGCTCGGCAGCCAGTACGCGTTTTGCGCGCCGACGTGCAACGACGTGCCGGCGAGCGCGTCGGCAGCATCGCCCAGCCACGGCGCGGGCGGGCAGATCACGACATCGACGCCATCGACGCCGTCGAGTTGCCGACGCAGCGCGCGCAGCAGGTCGCGCGCGCCTGCGCGGTCGAGGTGCATCTTCCAGTTGCCGCCGACGATGGGTGTGCGCGCGGGGGTCATCAGGCGCCGAACTTCGTCAGCCGGCCCGCGTGCGCGAACGCGATCGGCAGCAGCTCTTTGGCGGGGATGGTGCCGAGCCCGCCTCGCGCGCACTCGCGCTCGCCAAAGCGGTGCGAGCCGTCCTGGCGCACGTAGTCTCCCCAGACCAGCGCAGGCACGGGGTGCCAGGAATGCGAGGCCATCGCCGCAGGCGTCGAGTGGTCACCGGCCACGACGAACACGTTCGGTCCGAGGGCGAGCAACTCCGGCACGCAGTCGTCGAATGTCGCGATGGCCTGCTGCTTGCGTGCGAAGTCGCCGTCCTCGCCGGCGGCGTCGGTCGGCTTGTAGTGGATGAAGAAGAAGTCGTAGTCGTCCCAGTGTTCGCGCACGGCGGCGACTTGCGTGGCGAGCGAGTCGCCGGCGTCGAGGACGTCCATGCCGACGAGGCGCGCGAGGCCGCGGTACATCGGGTAGATCGCGACGGCGGCCGCGCGCAGCTTCCAGAGCTCCGGGAGTTGCGGCAGATCCGGCAGCCGCGACCACCCACGCAGCAGCACCTGGTTCGCCGTCTCGCGATCGGCGATGCGGGCGCGCGCCTCGCTCGCGAAGTGGTTCACGATGCCCGCCGCGTCGGCCGCCTCCGGAGCGAGCGCCTCGGCCGCCAGGGCCGGCGCGCCCTCGCGCTGTGGGTCGGTCTCAGAGAGCGCGTCGCTGAGCGGGGCGTTGCCGTCGAGGGGGCGCAGCACGAGCACGAAGCGGTGCTCGCGCACCTCGCGCACGAGCGCCTCGTAGCCCGGGAGCTCGACGCCAGAGAGGCGCTCGGCGATCTCGGCCGTGATCTCGGTCGCCACGCGCCCGGCGCGACGGTCGGTGATATTGCCCTGGGCGTCGACGGTGCAGAGGTTGCCGCGCGCGGCGAGATCGTGCGGGCCGAGCGGGAAATCGATGCCGGTGGCCTCGAGCACCCCTCGGCCGACCTCGATCTCCAGCGGGTCGTAGCCGAAGAGGCCGAGGTGGCCTGGCCCCGAGCCCGGTGTGATGCCGTGCCCGACGGGCAGCGTCTGCCCGATCATCCCCTCCTCGGCCAGGCGATCGAGGTAGAGGCAGTCGGCAGCCTCGAGCTCGGTGCGTCCGCGGGGGCCGGGCAGGCCGCCGAGGCCGTCGAGGACGCACAGCACGACCTTGCTGTCCGCCGGGATCGAGAGGCGCCGGATCAGTTCGGGGTCCATGGCTACATGCTATCGCGAGGGGGCCGCGTAGCGCCCGAGCCGACCGTCGGTCCCACTCGGTGGCGTGCGAGGCAGCGGCTACTCGAGCCAGTTCTCGACGGTGAGGCCGGGGACGCGCTCGAAGTGGCGGACGTTGCCAGTGACGACGGTGAGATCGTTCGCGAGGGCGATCGCCGCGATCTGCGTGTCTGCCTGGCCAATCGGCATCCCTCGCGCTTCAAGGTACGAGCGGAGGCGTGCGTATTGTTCGGCGGCTGAGTCGTCGAACGGCAGCAGGGGAGTCGACGGCAGCGCGGCCCGTATGCGCGCAAGCAAGTCCTCAGAACGTGGGCCCGTTCTGTACGCTCCGAAAAGTAGCTCGGCCAAGGTAACGCTCGAAGTAGTCCGATCCTCCCGGGCCGTAGTCGCCATCCGCATCAGCAACGCCTCAGGAGGCGACCCTCTCGTGAGCGCGCTGACCGTGTCGGTGTCGAAGAGGTACCTCACACGCCCCACTCGCTCGTGTCGATCTCGCGGGGGACATCGCGTTCGCGATCGGCGTAGATCGCGGCGACCATCTCGTCGATCTCTTCATCGGTCATGATGCCGCTGAAGAGACCTATCAGCCCGCTTAATCCATCGTTTTGTCGCGTCGGAGTAGCCTTTCGATCCTCGAGGCCTTCAAGTTCGTCCATGCTCACCAGCGCCGCGGCCGGCTTGCCGTGGCGTTCGATCACGTAGCGTTCGCCGCGGTGCTGCACCCCCTCGATCAGCGCCGAAAAGGTTGCCTTCGCCTCGGAGACGCCGACATGCCTCGCGCCTGCCTCGTGGCGCTCGGCGGGGTAGTCGCGTTCGACACTCGAGTCAGTCATGGCGCTCTCCCCCCACTACGCCCCGTGGGACGCACTTCGCTGGCGAGGTATCACCCGCCAACGGTGCAATCAGTACACTCTGACTAATATGACCGCTCTGACTGTTGAGGTCAACACTCGGAGCAGGTGCAGCCGCGTTACGCGTCGTCGAGGGCGTCGACGGCGGGGAGGGCGTGGCCCTGCAGCATCGCCAGTGAGGCCCCGCCACCCGTCGAGATGTGCGAGATGCGGTCCTCGATGCCCGCGCGATGCACCGCCGCCGCCGTCTCGCCGCCGCCGATCACCACCTGTGCCTCGAGGTCCGCGAGCGTCTCGGCCATCGCCAGCGAGCCGTAGTCGAAGGGCTCGCGCTCGAACAGCCCGAGCGGACCGTTCCAGACCACGGTGCGCATCGGGTGTAACACCGTACGGAACAGCTCCACCGTCGCCGGGCCGATGTCGAGAATGCGCCAGTCCGGCGGCACGCTGTCCACCGGCACCTTGCGGATGTGCCCGGCGTCCGCCGCGCCGAACCCGACGACCGCGTCGACGGGGAGGTACAACCGCAGATCGCGCCGCTCGCTGACTTGCGCGAGCACTTCGCGCGCCGCGCCCAGGCCGTCCCGTTCCCACAGCGAGTCGGCCACGTCGGCGCCCTGCTCGACGAGGAACGTGTTGGCCACGGCGCCCCCCACGCAGACCACGTCTGCCCTGGCAACGAGGTGGCTGAGAATCGCGATCTTGTCGGCGACCTTCGCCCCGCCGATCACGATCGCAAACGGGCGCTCCGGCTCCTTCAGTCCGCCCAGCGCGTTCAACTCGCGTTCGAGCAGCAGCCCCGCGACCGCGGGCAGGTGCCGCGGCACTCCGACGATCGAGGCGTGCGCGCGGTGCGCCGTGCCGAAGGCGTCGCTCACGTACACGTCGGCGAGCCGTGCGAGCTTCGCCGAGAACCCCGGGTCGTTCGCCTCCTCGCCGGCGTGGAAGCGCACGTTCTCCAGCATCAGCAGCTCGCCCGGGGCGAGCGCAGCCGCGGCCGCCTCCGCCTCGGGCCCGATGCAGTCGCCGACCGCGCGCACGGGCGTCTCGATGAGCCTCGAAAGGTGCGTGGCGACGGGCACGTTGCGCAGGTTCTCGACCACCTGGCCGCGCGGCCGACCGCGGTGCGAGCACAGGATCACGCTCGCGCCCGCCTCCCGGAGGTGGGCGATGGTCGGCAGCGACTCGCGCAGCCGCATGTCGTCGACGACCTTGCCGTCCTCGACCTGCACGTTGTAGTCGACGCGCAGGAAGACCCGGCGGCCTGCCAGGTCGATGTCGCGGATGCTGCGCTTGGCGCGAACGCTGTTCACGGCCCGATCATATGCGCGTCGGCCCGCCGCGGGCTATGCCTCGCGGGCGGTCGCCAGGTCGGCGTACTCCGTGAACGGGGCGCGCGCCTCGGCGCTGAGGCCCGAGGCGGCGAGGACGGCGTCGGCGAGCGCGCGGTGCTCGCGCACCAGCGCCTCGGTCGTCGCACGTGCTCCCGACGCCTCGATCTCCGCGGTCAGCGCGGCGATGTCGGGCGTGGCGATGACCGCCTCGCCGTCCCCGTTGCGACGGTAGGCGGCTTCGAGGTCCGGCGCCTTCCCCGAGGCGAGCGCGGCGATCACCGGGAACGTCTGCTTGCGCACGGCGACGTCGTCGCCGACGGGCTTGCCCGTCACCGCGGGGTCGCCCCAGATGCCGAGCAGGTCGTCGACCGCCTGGAACGCCAGGCCGATCTGCCGGCCCCACTCCCGCAGCGCATCGACGCGCTCCGGCGGCGCGCCCGCGATCAACGACCCCATCGCCGCCGACGCAGCGAACAGCGCCGACGTCTTGCCTTCGACCATCGCGAGGTACTCGTCGCGGTCGACGCTCGCCCGCGTCTCGAAGGCGATGTCGTGGTACTGCCCCTCGATCAGCCGCATGCAGGCGCGATCGAGCTCCTCGGTGGTTGCGAACGCGACGGCAGGCGCGACGCCCGCGGCCGGCAGGCGGTGCAGGGCGACACGCGCGAGCGTGAACATGCCGTCGCCGGTATTGATGCCCTGCGCCAACCCGACGAGGGTCCACAGCGCCGCCTGCCCGCGGCGCGTGTCGCTGTCGTCCTCGATGTCGTCGTGTACGAGCGAGAAGTTGTGGAGGAGTTCGACGGCAGCCGCGGCCGGAACCGCGTGCTCTACCTCGCCGCCACAGGCCTCGGCCGCGAGCAGCAGCGCGGTCGAGCGCAGCATCTTGCCGGGGCCGCGCCTCGTGGGTGTCCCCTCGCGATCCTCCCAGCCGAGGTGGTAGCGCATCCACGCGTACAGCCCGGCCGGGTCGTCACCGACAACGGCGCGCATCTCCGCGTCGACACGCGGACGATACTCGCGCATCCGCGCCTCGAGGCCTGCCGGCGAAGTCGTCATCGGCGCACCCCGATCGGTTCGAGCACCAGCGTACCCTCTGCGTTCGCCGCGATCGCCTCGCGCGAGTAGAGCAACGGGCGCTGCCGCCCCTCGAAGAACTCGGCCGCGCAGTCGCCGTAGTGCGGGTGGCCGGGGATGCCCGAGTTGCCCGCGGGCATCTGGAACGTCGAGAGGTCCCAGTTCGCGAGGTCGATGACCTGGCGGTATCCGGGCGAGAAGCCTCCCGGCGCTTCAGGGCCGTGATGCACCGAGTAGCCACCCTGCCACACCGTGTTCACGTCGCCCGGCATCTCGTTCGGGCCGACCGCGAACGCCCGGCCGAGTCCCGGCACACCGCCCAGTGGGTGCGGTTGCCGCGACGAGCGCAGCGCGCCCCAGCGCCACTCGCGGGGCGAGTCGCCGAGGCGTTCCCGGAGCTCGCCGAGCGCCTGCTCGGTCGCCGCGCGCAGCACGCGGTCACGGTCCTCCTCGCCGTCGCACCACGGCCCCTCGGCGGCGGCGAGCGCAGCCACGATGCGGCCCTGCAGCCGGTAGTGGAACCTCGAGTCCTCGCCGGCCGGCGCGCCCAGCCCACGGCCCAGCACGATGTCGGACATCGTCCCGGCCACGCGCGTAGCGAGCGTGCGCGCTGCGTGCTGGTAGACCGTCTCCATGATCGCCGCTCCAGCGCTCGCGGCTGCGACCTGCCCGTCCCACCCCTCGAGCTCTGCTCGCACCTCGTCGGCGGCAACCACGTTGCGCGCCAGCAGCAGGTCGCGCAGCGCCACCAGCCCCGCGTTGTGGAGGTCGGACTGGATCGCCTGGCACGAGGCGACGGTGTGGTCGCCGCGGGCGGCGAGGAGCGTGCTGATCCGCTCCGCGCGATAGCTCTCCATCCACTCCTCGCCCAGTTCGAGCGGGCCGCCGGGCGCCTGGTTCGCCGAGACGATGACCCCGCTCGGGGGGTCGAGGAGGTGCGGCATCTCCTCGGCCGTCAGCAGCTCAGGCGGCCCCGGAGAAGTCGCGCCGTCCTGGGGCGCCAGGCCCTGACCCTCGACGCGGCGAGGAATGGAACCAGCGAGCCTGTAGCCGATCGCACCGTCCCGGTCGGCGAACACGAAGTTGAACGTGGCCCCGGGCCAGCGCGCGATGGCCGACTCGAACCTGGCAGCGTCGCGCGCGCGGTTCGCATCGAGCAGCGGGCCGACGGTCTCACCGGCCTCGAGGGCCGTCGAGCGGAGCGCGATCGCGCGCTCCTCGCCCGGCAGCCCGGGCCCGACGACCGGACCGTGGCGCGTCTCGATCATCGTCTCGTCGATCGGCGGGCCGCCGCGCACCTCGATGCGCTCGGTACGGGTGCGAGCGCGCTCCCACCCGTCCGGGGTGCGGTAGCGCTCCGGGTCTGCGGGGTCGAACTCCTCGATGTAGCAGTCGCTGACGTCGGCCAGTCCGGCGGTCATGCCCCACGCCACGTCGCGGTTGTGGCCGATGACGACACCGGGCACGCCGGGCACGCTCGCGCCGATCACGTCGAGGTCGCCGCCACGGATGTGCGCTACGTGGAACAGGCTCGGCACCCCGGCGCGCACATGTGGATCGCAGGCGAGCAGCGGCGCGCCCGTGCGCGTGTGCGAGCCCGCCAGCGCCCATGCATTCGAGGCGCCACCCGCGGGCACCCCGGCCGCCTCGATGTTGCCGTACGCGCCGAGCAGGCGTTCAAGGGTGCCCTCGTACGGCTGGCCGGTCGTGGTCGGGGCATCGGTCGGGTAGGGGATGTCGACGAGCGCGGCGCGCTCTGGCCCCAGCGCCTTGACCAGGCGATCGCGCTGCAACTCGGCGTCCCAGTTCGGCGAGAAGCCGAGCATGAGCAGCCGCCCGACGAGCAGCGAGTGCTCGGCGCGCCACGGCTCGGGATCGGCCCCGGTGATGGCGAACTCCGGCGGGAGGGCCCGCAGCGTGGCGATGGCGGCGTTGACGCCGTTCGCGAACGCCTCGAGCAGCACGCGCGCCTCGGCGCTCGCCGCCTCGAGGTCGCGCTCGGTGAGGCCCTGGAGCGCGAGCCGCCGCGCGAAGCGGTCCGCGTCCAGCGCGCGGGGTCCGAAAACCTCGGCGAGGCGCCCGGAGGCGGCGCGCCGGAACAGCTCGAGTTGGAACAGCCGGTCGTGGGCCTGCGCGAAGCCCTGCCCAAAGACGGCGCCCGCATCGGTGGAGGCCTCGACGTGCGGGATGCCGAAGCGGTCGCGCGTGATCGTGACGACCTCGTCGATGCCGCCGACGCGCAACCGACCCGAGACCCGCGGGTTCGCCCGCCCGCTCTTCGCGACGGCGAGCGCGCGCATGGCCCCCGCGGCGAGGCCGGTGAGTGAGCGCAGCTGTGTAATGGCGGCTATCACAACCCGCCGATCGTACTCCACACAACGGTACGGCTCGCGGGGGGCCGGGTTGCGTCGAATCCGCCTACGCGCCGCGCGGCGCGGCGTTCGTGAACGTGCCGCCGTCGTCCACGACGAGCGTGTGGCCGGTCACCCAGCTCGCGAGGTCCGAGGCGAGGTAGACCGCCGCCGCGGCGACGTTCTCGATGTACTCGGGCTCGCCGCCTCCGACGAGCTGCCCCGCCTCGGGGGCGGAGCCCGCCCGCGCCTGCCGGCCGCCCGGCGCGACGGCGTTGACACGGATGCCATGCTCGGCCCACTCGGCGGCGACGGAGCGCGTGAGGCCGAGGATGCCGGCTTTGGCAGCACCGTAGTGCGCACCGCCCAGCGCGCCGTAGAGCGCGTTCTGCGAGGACACGTTTACGATGCTGCCTCCGCGCCCTCCCTCGATCATCGCGCGGGCGGCGGCCGTTCCGCAGAGCCACGTGCCGATGAGGTTGAGGTCAATCACCGCCTCGAACCCGCGCTTCGAGATGTCGAGCGCGTCCGCGCGGAACATGCCACCGGCGTTCGCGACCATCACGTCGAGCCGCCCGAAGCGCTCGACGGCGCCTGCAATCAGCGCCTCGACGGAGTCAGCGTCGCGGACGTTGGTGTGGATGAAGAGCGCGTCGTGGCTGGCGTCGCGCAGCTCTCGCTCCATCGCCGGGCCGGTGTCCTCGTCGATCTCAGCGATGACGACCGCGGCCCCTGCGTCGGCGAGGCCGAGCGCGATGCCGCGCCCGAGGTTACGTCCGCCGCCTGTGACGATGGCGACGCGGCCGGACATGTCGAGTCGGTCGTGGATGAATCCCATGGTGCGGCGATGATAGCGAGCCGCGCGTACTCACGCCCGGCGGGCGGCGGCCGCCGACTCAAGTGCTGCCCTTGAGTCGCTCCACGTTGAGCTTGCGCGACGCCCACTCCACCTCGATGCCAATGACGTGCTCGCCGGCGTCGAGATCGACCACAATCCCGTCGCACAGTTCAAACGACTCAGGCTCGGCCGATCCTCGAATTCGACGTACATCATGTCGGTCTCGGGATCATGCGTGACCTTCATGACGCGCCTGCCCTTCGGAAGTTCCTATCGAGCAACGCGTTGAGGATCGTCTTCACCGTCCTCCAGCGCCACCGCCCTCAGGATACGCGGTTCGTCCGTCTACTTCGGTGCCTACCGCGCGTCCTCCTCGGCGGCGATGCGCACGCCCTCGTCCACGTCCACCCACCGCAACACGATGGTCCCGGCGACGATGATGAACAGGATCGACATCACCGCGACGCGCGTGTCGAACAGCGCCGTCGCCGCGATGTAGATCGTCGGCCCGAACACCGACGAGGCGCGCCCGATGAACCCGAAGAACGCGAAGAACTCCCCGCTGCGGCGCTCGGGCGTGATCTGCGCGAACAGGCTGCGCGCCAGCGCCTGGCTGCCGCCAATGACCCATCCCACCATCACGCCGAGCAGCAGCCACTGCGGCCCGACGCCCAGCCCCAGTGGCTCCCACGCCAGGTCCCGCGCCAGCAACGGCCACCAGTCGACCGGCCCGTCGCCCAGGACCGAAGGGTGCGCCTCCCCGACCCCCGAGTCGCCGTCGAGCGGCCCACCGCGGATCGACACCGCGTACTCGACATCGTCAGTGTCGCGGAATGCCTGGGCCAGACCCTCGATCGCCGACGTGCGGAAGGCGTAGCCCTCCTCGATGCGCCAGTACTGGTCGCGCCCGCGCAGCTCGTAGCCGTCGTCGAAGTCCGGCGCCACCTCGGCGACGTAGTCGGCGGATGCCTCGCGGTAGGCGAACTGGAAGTCGAAGTCGTCGTGCTCGGTCGGTGGCAGCGGCGCGAGCGAGACGCCCATCAGCACGATGCCCACCCACGCCACCAGCGCGACGATGAGCGCGGACTTCGTCGTGATGCGGTCGGCGAGCCACGCGAACGCGAGCGCTCCGGGCACGGCGACGAACTGGATCGTGGCGACCGTGCCCATGTTGAAGACGAGGGGGATAGCGAGCGTGTCGGCGGCGTACGCGCCGGCGATCGCGGTCACGGTCGAGATCCCGTCGTTGAACAGCAGGTAGGCGACCAGGAACACCACCGTCACACGAAATCGCGTGATCTCGCCGAGCGTCCGCCGCAGCTCCCGGAACCCGATCGCGACCGCCGAGACGGGCGTCAGTCGCTCCTCGGAGCCCTGCACCGGCGGCTCGGGCACCACCCGCAGCGTCCAGATCGCCCACCCGAACCACCACACACCCACCGACACGATCGCGAGGCGCGTCGTGAGGTCGGCGAGGTCCGTGTCCCGCGTCGCGAGGATGAACGCGAGGTGCACCACGAGCAGCAGCCCGCCGCCGAGGTAGCCGGTGGCGTACCCCCGGCTGCTGATGTCGTCGAGCAGGTGCCTCGGGCCGAGGTGTGGGAGGAACGAGTTGTAGAACACGAGGCTGCCGACGAAGCCGACGTTGGCAACCGAGAACGTCACGAACATCCAGATCCACGGCTCGGGCGCGAACGGCGAGAAGAACGCCAGCGCCGTGAAGACCGAGCCGATCGTGGTGTACGTCCCCAGCAGCACCCGTCGTATGGCCACGCGGTCCGCGATCACGCCAATGACGGGGCTCGAGAACGCCACGAACCCCGTCGACAGCGCGACCCCGAGGCTCCACATCGAACTCCCGGTGAAGATGCCGAGGACCGTCCCGCCCTCGCCGACGGCGTCCTTGAAGAGGAAGACGAAGTAGACGGGGACGATGGCCGCGAGACTGGTCGCGAACGCCGAGTTGGCCCAGTCGTACATGCACCAGGCACGGATGATGCGTCGCTGCTGGAGCGGGAGGTCACCGATCGAGGGGAGGCTCATGCGCGGACCTCTCGGTCACCGGGAGCGTGGCGGCCTCGCGCACCCTAGCACCCCGATCGGTCGGTGACGCTCAAATCGGCGAACGCCGCTACCTCACCTCACCGTTGGAGCGGTACTATTGCACTGCGGCTGCTCCCACCGGCACGCAGGATCGATACATGGCGATGATGTTCGACACGCTGAAGGCGTCACGACACCTCCGGGATGCTGGCTTCGACGAGACTCAGGCTGACGCGCTCGTGACCGCGTTCTCCGGCAGCCTCTCCGGTGACCTCGTTACGAACGCGGTGCTCCAGAGCGAACTGCGCGCGCTCGAGCAGCGGGGAACAGTTCGCCTCTACACGGTGGCTGGAGCTGTCGCTGCGTTTCTCACCGCGGTCATCAGCATCGCCACCGGGATCCTGCTGGCGGCAGGCTAGCGCTCACCTCCGGCCAGGGCGGCCAGCACCTCGGCCGCGTCGATCGGCCCCTCGCGCAGCACCTCCGGCGGGTCGACCGCAAGGTTGACCACCGTCGAGGCGGTCCCGCCGGGGCGTTCGCCCCCGTCGAGCACGAGCAGCGACTCGCCGAACGCCGAGACGACCTCGGCGGCGCTCAGCGCGGGCGGCTCGCCCGTGCGGTTCGCGCTGCTCACCGCCAGCGCACCACCGCACGCCCGAATGACCGAGCGCGCGAGGTCATCGTCGGGTTGGCGCAGGCCGAGCGTCCCGAGCCGGGTGAGCGCGCCCGTCGCGAGACCATCGCGCGCCCGTAAGACGGCGGTGAGCGCGCCGGGCCAGAACGGCGCCAGCCGGGCCAACGCCGAGGAGTCCTCGACGTACGGCGCGACGCCCCCGATGTCGTCGAAGAGGACGGCGATCGGCTGCTGGTCCGAGCGGCCCTTGAGCCCGGCCAGCTTGCTCACCGCTTCGGCGTCGTTGGGCATGGCGGCGAGGCCGTAGACGGTGTCGGTCGGGATGCCCACGACCTCGCCTTTGCGCAGCGCGCGCACGATCTTCTTGACGTGTTCGGGACCGAGGATCGTCACTGCGGTGTCAGGATGCATCGGCGGCGGGAGGCAGCGGCCCATCGGCTGTTATGTCGCGGGTGCACGCGCTTGCACGCCCTTCACGCATATCGTTCGTTGACCGGACTATAGCGCGCCGATACGATTTGGCCTCGACGGGCTCCCCGCACACTCAGGGCTCGATGGCCGAGGCTACCGACGCGACTCCACTGGCTGCTCCAACAGCCGCTCCCACCGGCGATCGTATCCGCACGTCAGGCGACAGCGAGGTCAGCACGTACCTCGAGATCGCCGAGGCGCGCGAGCCGGGCCAGTTGCTCACGCCCGCCCCGAACGCGCCCGAGACCATCGTCGTCCTCGACTACGGCTCGCAGTACTCGATGCTCATCACGCGCCGCATCCGCGAGGCCGGCGTCTACTCCGAGCTCGTCCCCTGGGACACGCCGCCCGAGAAGCTGTCGCATCTCAAGGTCCGGGGCTTCATCCTGTCCGGCGGCCCCGCGTCCGTGTACGACGAGGGCGCACCGACGCTCCCCGCGTACGTCGTCGGCTCGCGGCTGCCGGTGCTCGGCATCTGCTACGGGATGCAGCTGCTCGCGCAGGCGCTCGGCGGGCGCGTCGCCCCGGCGTCGAGGCGCGAGTACGGCCACGCCGTGATCACGCTCTCGGAGCCCACCAACCCGCTCCTGCACGACCTGCCGGCCAGCATGCCGGTGTGGATGTCGCACGCCGACCGCATCGTCGAGATGCCGCCGGGCTTCCGCGCCGTCGCCTACTCCGACGACTCGCCCGTGGCCGCGATGGCCGACGAGGCGGGCCACCTCGGCATCCAGTTCCACCCGGAGGTGGTGCACACGCCGCAGGGCGGCCAGTTGCTGCACAACTTCCTGTTCGAGGTCGCGCGCTGCGCAGGCGACTGGACGGCCGCCTCGTTCATCGACGAGTCGGTGAGCACGATCGAGCGGCAGGTGGGCACGGGGCGCGTGATCTGCGCGCTCTCCGGCGGCGTCGACTCGGCGGTCGCAGCCGCGATCGTGCATGCCGCCGTCGGCGACAAGCTGACGTGCATCTTCGTCGACAACGGCCTGATGCGCGCCGAGGAGCCCGAGCGCGTCGTCTCGACGTTCCGCGAGCACATGTCGATCGACCTTCGCCACGTCAACGCCTCCGAGCGCTTCCTCGCCGACCTCGCCGAGGTGACGAACCCGGAGACGAAGCGGATGCGCATCGGCGAGACCTTCATCCGCGTGTTCGAGGAGCAGGCGCGCGGCATCGGCGCCGTGAACTACATCGTGCAGGGCACGACGTACCCCGACGTCATCGAGTCAGCCTCCACCGGCACGAACGCAACGGCGAAGATCAAGACGCACCACAACGTCGGCGGGCTGCCCAAGGACATGGAGCTCTCGCTCATCGAGCCGCTGCGCAACCTGTTCAAGGATGAGGTACGCCGCGTCGGCACCGAGTTGGGCCTGCCCGACGAGATGGTGTTTCGGCAGCCGTACCCCGGCCCCGGCCTCGCGATCCGCGTGATTGGCGAGGTGACCCCGCCCAAGCTCGACATCCTGCGTCGCGCCGACTGGATAGTGATGGACGAGATCAAGGGCGCGGCGATGTACTACGACCTCTGGCAGTCGTTCGCCGTGCTGACCGACACCCGCACCGTCGGCGTGCAGGGCGACGGCCGCACCTACGGCTTCTGCGTCGCGCTGCGCTGCGTGACGGCGGAGGACGCGATGACGGCGGACTGGGCGCGGCTCCCCTACGACCTCCTCGCCACGATCTCGCGCCGCATCGTCAACGAGGTGCCCGAGGTCAACCGCGTGGTCTACGACATCACCTCGAAGCCGCCCGGCACGATCGAATGGGAGTAGCACGAGTGCGAGCACGCTGGACCCACCGTCGATGAGCACGAACGTCCTGCTCCTCGGCGGCGGAGGCCGCGAGCACGCTATCGCGTGGAAGCTCGCGCAGTCGCCGAGCCTCGGCGCGCTCACGAGCGCGCCGGGCAACCCCGGCATGGCCGAGTACGGCGACACCCTGGACACGCTCGACATCGATCATCCCGGCGCCGTCGTTGCAGCGGCTCAGCGGCTGCGCGCCGACCTCGTCGTGGTCGGGCCGGAGGCGCCGCTCGCCCGCGGGGTCGCCGACGCGCTGAGCGACGAGGGCGTGCCGGTGTTCGGCCCCGCGCGCGCGGCGGCCGAGATCGAGTGGTCGAAGTCGTTTGCGAAGGAGCTCATGACCGGCGCAGCGATCCCTACCGCCCGCGCCGCCATGTTCGAGGACTTCGACCAGGCGATCGCCTACGCGCACAGCCGGGGCGGGGCGTGCGTCGTCAAGGCCGACGGGCTCGCCGCCGGCAAGGGCGTCGTGGTCTGCGATACGACCGAGGAAGCCGCCGCGGCAATCGAGGCGGCGATGCTTGGGCGCGCGTTCGGCGACGCTGGCGCACGCGTCCTCATCGAGGAGCGCCTGAGCGGCCCGGAGACCTCGGCGCACGCGTTCACCGACGGCACGACGGTGGCGCACATGCCCTTCAGCTGCGACTACAAGCCGGTGTTCGACGGTGACGATGGTCCCAACACCGGCGGCATGGGCGTCTACTCGCCACCCGGCTGGCTCGCGGACGACGACGCGGCATGGATCGAGCACGAGGTGACCGAGCGCACCGTCGCCGCTCTCGCCGCCGCCCGCCGCGCGTACCGCGGCGTGCTCTACCCCGGCATGATGGTGACCGCCGACGGCCCGAAGGTGATCGAGTTCAACTCCCGCTTCGGCGACCCGGAGACCCAGGCGTTGCTCCCGCGACTGACCTCGGACCTGCTCACCATCTGCGAGGGCGTCGCGCACGGCCACCTCGCCGAGGCGCCCGTCGCCTGGGACGACGACGCTACGGTCGGCGTCGTGATGGCGTCCGGCGGCTATCCGGGGAGCTACGAGACCGGCGTGCCGATCACCGGCGTCGAGGATGTCGACGGTGACGTGGAGGTGTTCCTCGCGGGCGCCGGACGCGACGCGGACGGGACCCTGGTGACCGCGGGCGGGCGGGTGTTGTGCGTGGTCGCGAAGGCGCCGACGCTCGGCGAGGCGCGCGAGCGCGCCTACGACAACGTGCGCCGCATCCACTTCGAGGGCGCGCACTACCGCACGGACATCGCCGCGCCGGCTCGCGTCGCGAGCGGGCGAGGCCTGTAGGAGCACGATGAGCCCGTCACCGCTGCGCTGCCCGATGCCTGAGTGCCGCCAGTCGCTCGAGGAGCATTTCTGGTCCACCAAGTCGACGCGCATCAGCACGCCGTGCCTCCACTTCGTGGCGGCGTGGCTTCACGCCGAGGGCATGGTCGACGCGGTGATGCAGAGCCTCGCCGGTGAGCGCGAGTTCGTGATCCGCAACATCCGTGTCCGCGACGAGGAGGTGCGGCGACGCGTCCGCGAGGCCGACCAGGACGAACTCGCCTCCGTCGTGCGCTCGAACCTGCACGTGACCGAGGACACAGGCGGGGGCGCCGCGTTCGCGGACCGTCACGAGGTCGCGGCCGTCTGCCGCGGCCTCGCCCAGATCATCGCCGGGCCCGACCCGATGCTCGGCGGCGGCACGATGAGATGAGGGCTACTCGATGACGACCGACAGCAACGCCACCCCGCTCGTCGCCATCCTGATGGGCTCGCGCTCCGACGAGGAGGCGATGTCCGGCTGCGGCGAGTTGCTCGAGCGCCTCGGCATCGCGTACGAGCAGCACGTCATGTCGGCGCACCGCACCCCGGACGTGGTGCGTGACTATTCGGTCGGCGCGAAGGACGCGGGCATCGAGGTGATCGTGGCGGGCGCGGGCGGCGCGGCGGCGCTGCCCGGCGTGATCGCCGCCTACACGCCGCTGCCCGTGATCGGCGTGCCGCTGGCGTCGTCGGCGCTCGAAGGCATCGACGCGCTGTACGCGATCGTGCAGATGCCGCCCGGGGTGCCGGTCGCTACCATGGCGGTGGGCACGTGGGGCGCGCGCAACGCCGCCGTCTACACCGCGCGCATCCTCGCGCTCAGCCACCCGGACATCGCGCAGGCGGTCGACGCCTACCGCGCGGAGCAGGCCCGGCGCTAACCAGGCACAAGCCGACCGAGGACCGATGACCGAACCTCGCACCCGCACCTACGACGCTCTCAACCCCGTCGACCAGTTCCCGGGGGTCGTGCGCCGCACGCTCGTCTCCGGCGACCGCATCACGTTCGTCGAGATCCGCATCGCACCGGGCGCCGAGGTGCCCGAGCACACCCATCCCCACGAGCAGGTCGGCCACGTCGGCTCGGGCCGCGTCCACTTCCGCATCGGCGACATCGACCGCGAGCTCGGGCCGGGCGACTCGTACCTCATCCCCGGCGACGTCCCGCACCACGTCGTCGCTCTCGACGCGGTCACGCTGATCGAGGCGTTCTCGCCGGTCCGCGAAGAGTTCGCGAACGACTAGGGGCAGCCGATGATCCCGCGCTACTCACGCCCCGAAATCGCCGATATCTGGACCGACGCCTACAAGTTCCAGCGCTGGCTCGAGGTCGAGATCGCCGTCACCCAGGCGTGGGCCGAGATCGGCGTCGTGCCACCCGAGGACGCCGAGCGGATCGCCGAGGACGCCACCATCAACGTCGACGACATCGGGGGCTACATCGAGGAGACGCACCACGACGTGACCGCGTTCCTGCGCTCCGTCGCCGACTCGCTCGGCGAGGAGTCGCGCTGGGTCCACTACGGGCTGACCTCGAACGACGTGTGGGACACGGCCACGTCGCTCCAGCTCATCGCGGCGGCCGACGTGATCGCTGGCCAGGTCCGCGCCCTGCGCGACGCCGTGGCGCGGCGCGCCGTCGAGCACAAGCGCTCGGTCTGCGCCGGGCGCACCCACGGCATGCACGCCGAGCCGACGACGTTCGGACTGAAGCTCGCCGTGTGGGTCGCCGAGCTCGACCGCCACGCCGAGCGGCTGCAGGGCGCGCGCGACACCGCCGGCGTCGGGCAGATGTCGGGCCCCGTCGGCACGCACGCCACCGTGCCGCCCGAGGTCGAGGAGCGGGCCTGCCGCCTGCTCGGCCTGCGCGTCGCCGAGGTGACCACGCAGGTCATCCAGCGCGACCGCCACGCCTTCTTCCTCTCGGTCCTCGCCGGTCTCGGAGCGTCGCTCGAGAAGTTCGCGACCGAGATCCGGGGCCTTCAGCGCACCGAGATCGCCGAGGTCGCCGAGCCGTTCGCGGAGGGGCAGACCGGGTCGTCCTCGATGCCGCACAAGCGCAACCCGGAGCTGTGCGAGCGCGTCGCCGGGCTCGCGCGCACGCTGCGCGGCTACGCCTCGGCCGGCCTCGAGAACGTCGCGCTGTGGCACGAGCGCGACATCTCGCACAGCTCGGTCGAACGCATCGTGTTCCCCGACGCGACGGGGCTGCTCTCGTACATGCTGCACATCTTCACCGGCGTGGTGGCAGGCCTCGAGGTCTACCCGGAGCGCATGCGCCGCAACCTCGACGCGACACAGGGGCTCGTGTTCTCGCAGAAGGTGCTGCTCGCGCTGATCGAGGCCGGGCTGAGCCGCGAGGGCGCGTACGCCATCGTCCAGCGCCGCTCGCTCCAGGCCCTCGGCGAGGAGACGCCGCTGCTCGGCCTGCTGCAGGAGGACGACGACGTGGGCGAACTCCTCGACGCCGACGCGCTCGAGGCGCTGTTCGACGTCGAGGCCTACCTCGAGCACGTCGACGCCACGTTCGCCCGCATCGGGCTCGCGTGACGCACGCACCACGATGAACCGACACACCCACGGAGAGGACGCACGATGACCGCACCGGTGATGCTGCGCAGCGACCTGCCCGGCAAGATGCACGAGGGCAAGGTGCGCGAGCTCTACGACCTCGGCGAGGACCGCCTGCTCATGGTCGCCACCGACCGTGTCTCCACCTACGACGTCGTGATGCCGACCGGTGTCCCCCGTAAGGGCGAGGTGCTCACGCGCCTCTCCGCCCACTGGTTCGGGCGCACCGCCGACGTAGTCCCCAACCACATGATCTCCGTCGTCGAGGCCGGCGACACGCTCGACCTCGGCGGCACGCCCGTGAACGCCGGGGAGGCCGGGCTGGCGGGGCGCTCGATGATCGTCAGGAAGGCGCAGCCGCTGCCCGTCGAGTGCGTCGTGCGCGGCTACATCACCGGCTCGGGCTGGGCCGAGTACCGGCAGTCCGGGTCGGTCTGCGGCGTCGTGCTGCCCGGGGGCCTCATCGAGTCGCAGCAGCTGTTCGACCCGATCTTCACGCCCACGACCAAGGCCGAGACCGGCCACGACATGCCGATGACCTTCCAGGAGGTCGTGGACCTCATCGGCGAGGACACGGCCAACGTCGTGAAGCTGCGCTCGCTCGCGCTGTACCGCTACGCGGCGAGCGTCGCCGAGGAGCGCGGCATCATCATCGCCGACACGAAGTTCGAGTTCGGCATCATCGACGGCGAGATCACGCTCATCGACGAGGCGCTCACCCCGGACTCGTCGCGCTTCTGGCCCATGGATGGCTATCAGGCGGGCCACGGCCAGCCCTCGTTCGACAAGCAGTACGTCCGCGACTGGGCGAGCGGCACCGGCTGGAACCGCGAGCCGCCCGCGCCCGAGCTGCCCCCCGAGGTCGTCGAGGCGAGCTCGCAGCGCTACACGGAGGCATACCGGCTGATCACCGGCGAGCCGCTCCCGGACGCCTCGTGACGACGTACCTCGCGAGCATCCGCGTGATGCTCAAGCCGCTCGTCAACGACCCGCAGGGCCTCGCCGTGGCCGGCGGCCTGCGCGACCTCGGCTACGACGGCGTGCAGTCGGTGCGCGTCGGCAAGCGCATCGAGGTCACCCTCGACGCCCCCGACGAGGCGGCGGCGGCGGCGACGGCGCGGGAGATGTGCGAGCGGCTGCTCGCCAACCCGGTGATCGAGGACTTCGAGCTCGAGGTGGCCCAGGTCGAGAGCGCCGGATAGCGCTCGCCCGCGACGGCTACTCCTCGCCGTCGTCGTAGAACTCCTCGGGCATCAGCACGAACTCCGGGTACGCCTCGATGCCCAGCTCGCCCGCGTCCTGCCCGAGCCGCTCGACGGCCGGCGCCACGCGGATGCCGAGCGTCCTCGCGAGCCCCTGCCACAGCACCCACGACGTCCCGAACACGAACGCGCCGACCGACACCACGCCGAGCAGCTGCACGCCGATGCTCGCCCCCGCCACGATCGAGGCGGCGAGGGTGCCCCAGATGCCGGCGAAGAGGTGCGCGGGCACCGCTCCGACCACGTCGTCGAGCTGCAGGCGCTCGAACAGCTTGAGCCCGGCGGTGCAGATCAGACCGCCGACCGCGCCGATGATCACCGCCCAGTAGTGCTCGGTGATGTCGGGCCCCGCCGTGATCGAGACGAGCCCGGCGATCGCGCCGTTGAGGCCGGCGAACAGGTCCATGCGGCCGAGGATGTAGCGCGACCCAACGAGCGCGGCCATCACCCCCGCGCACGCCGCGAGGTTCGTGTTGACCAGCACGTGGCTCATCGCCACCGCGTCGCCGGCGCTACCCAGCGCGAGCTGTGATCCGCCGTTGAATCCGAACCACCCGAACCACAGGATGAAGACGCCCAGCGTCACCACCAGGATGTTCGAGGGCGGCGTCGGCCGCGGCGTGCCGTCGCGGCGGAACTTGCCCAGCCTCGGGCCGACCACGAGCACGCCGGCGAGTGCGGCCCAGCCGCCGACGCCGTGCACGATGGTCGAGCCGGCGAAGTCCTGGAACTCGAGCTCGTCCAGCCAGCCGCCGCCCCACGTCCACGCGCCGACGATCGGGTAGATGACGGCGGTGAGGATCAGGACGAACAGGAAGAACGTCCACATCCGGACCCGCTCGGCCAGCGCACCCGAGACGATCGAGGCGGCCGTCGCCACAAACACCATCTGGAAGAACCAGTCCGACATCGTCGAGTAGTCGGCGCTCGCGACGACGGCCGCTGCGTCGCCCTCGCCGCCCACGAGTGCGATCTCCGCCGAGGTCGGCCCGTAGAGCAGGTGGAAGGAGCCGATCACGCCGCCAACGATGTCGACGTACATCAGGTTGTAGCCGATGAAGAAGTAGGCCAGCCCGGCAATCGAGTAGAGGCCGATGTTCTTGAGGCAGATCATCGACGCGTTCTTGGTGCGCACCGAGCCCGACTCGAGCATGGTGAAGCCCGCGCACATCCACATCACGAGCGCGCCCCAGATCAGGAACGAGAACGTGTTGAGGATGAACTGCAGCTCGTCCCCGACCGCCTGCTCCTGCGCGTAGGCCCGGCCTGACATCAGCAGAAAGAGGACGAGGGCAAGGACGCCCGAGGCGGCGAGGAGAGCCGCGGGCCGCCGTCGCGAGAGCGCGTTCGTCAGCATCGAGGTTTCCTCTGCCGTCGTCGCGCGCGCGGAGAGGCAGACCGACCGGGGCACGCCCGATCGGGGCGTGGCGACGCGCGGATTGTAGCGTTTGCGACGGGGTATCGGGGCGTTGCCGCCGGACTGCGGGCTTATGTCGCTCCGGTGCCGGCGAGGCGTCGCATCACCTCGTCGTGCAGCCGCCCGTTCGCGGCGACGACCGGGCCCGCACCCTGCAGAGGGCCGCCCTCGGCGTCGGTGAGGCGGCCACCCGCCTCCTCGACGATCGGGATGAGCGCGGCGAGGTCCCACGGGTGCAGGTCGACACCCTCGAGCATCACCTCGGCAGCGCCCTCGGCGACGAGGCAGAAGCCCCAGAAGTCGCCCGGCGCGCGTACGCGCCAGGCGTCGGCGAGCAGCGCCCGCGCCCCCGGCCAGCGCTCGAGGGTTGAAACGAGCTCGCCGACAAGCACCTGCGCCTCGGCCACCGTCGCGACATCGGAGACGTGGATGCGATCGCCCGCGCCGGACCTACCTCCGGTCGAACCCCTGTACGCGCCGAGGCCCCTGCCCGCCCACCAGCGCGTGCCGAGCGCGGGCGCGGAGACCACGCCGACCTCGATGGTCCCGGCGCGCTCGCAGCCGATGAGCGTGGCCCAGATCGGCACACCGCGCATGTAGTTATGCGTCCCGTCGATGGGGTCGAGGATCCAGCGCGCCTCGGCGTCCCCACCCCCGTCGCCGCCTTGCTCCTCGCCGAGCACGGCGTGGCCCGGGTACGCCTCGGCGATGCGCTCGCGCAGCAGCGCCTCGATCTCACGGTCGGCGGGCGTGACGAACGTGCCGTCGTCCTTGCGCTCGACGGCGTGGTCGGTGCGGTAGTCGCGCATCGCGATCGCGTCGGCGGCGTCGGCGAGGGAGAGGGCGAAGGCGAGCAGGTCGGCGGTACGTAGCGTGGTCATGGGTACGGAACGTAGCGCGTGAAGTGCACGCGCAGTCCCCACTCAGAGTCGAGGACGTCCTGTACTCGGGCGCTCAGCCGATCGGCCTGCTCCGGCGCGGGGAGGATGAAGTACGCACGGGCACTCATGCGCCGCCAGCGCAGCACGACTGGATCGGGGAGGTCGTCGAAGTGCTCGCGGAGTCCCTCGATGCACTGGGCGATCTGCAGGCCCATGCCACCTCCGCCGCGCGTCGCGTGCTGGTAGATGATCAGGCTTTGGCCGCGATCCCAGCAGGGGATCAGGTCGTCGTAGGAGGCGTACTTGGGTCCCTTGGCCAGCAACGGATCCATGCTTGGGATTTCGAGCCCGTTGTCGGGATCGGCGAACACCAGATCGGCGTCCTTCACCAGGTCGAGACCGCTCGCGATCCAGTTCCACCTCTTGGCCTCCCGTTCGCTGCGGCGTTCCGGGGCCGGGAAGGTCAACGACTCGCTGTGAAAGGTGGCGCCTCCGGGCAGAGCACCACTCTTCTCCACGCTCACGATCGACCTGTCTCGGCCGTAGACCACCTCGTGCATCAGTCCAGACAGGTATGGATCGCACTCACGCAGACGCTCGTCGGGCGGATCGAGGTAGTCGATGCGCTTCCCGTCGCCAGGTGACTCGCGTTCGTCTCCCTCGAACCGGTACCACAACACGCCGAGTCTGAGCGCCGGACTGTGCTCGTCCTCGCCGCACAGTGCGCGCAGCAGGCCGTACTTGCCGAAGTCGCCGATGTCGCCCGCGTAGCGATCGTGCATCAGGCCTCGGCCCCCTCGCAGAACGCCACCGCCTCGCACCCCGCGAACCGGCGACGCATCACCTCGACGGCCTCTGGCGAGTGGTCCGCGAGGACGAAGCGGCGGCCGTGGCGGAGCGCTGCCTCGCCCGTCGTGCCGGACCCCGCCACGAAGTCCGCGACGAGGCCGCCCGGCGGCGAGGAGGCGCGCACGATGCGTTCGAGGACGCCCAGCGGCTTCTGCGTCGGGTAGCCCAGCTTCTCGCGGCCCGTCGGGCTGACGATGGTGTGCCACCACGTGTCGGTCGGGAGCTTGCCGCGCGCCGCCTTCTCGGGGCCGACGAGGCCAGGCGCCATGTACGGGATGCGCTCGATGTCGTCGACGTTGAAGACGTTCCGCGCGGCGTCCTTCGCGTAGAACAGGATATTGTCGTGCTTCGCTGGCCAGCGGCGCTTCGGGCGCGCGCCGTAGTCGTACGCCCAGATGATCTCGTTGACGAAGTTGGCCCGACCGAACACCTCGTCGGCCAGCACCTTGGCGTAGTGCACCTCGCGGTAGTCGAGGTGCAGGTAGAGGCTCCCCATCGGCGCGAGCACGCGCTGCGCCTCGACGAGGAACGGTTCGAGGAACGCCAGGTAGTCGTCGTAGGCGTCGTCGAAGGAGCGGCTGCCGATCCGCTCCGTCGCGTAGCGCCGGCCGCCGAAGCCGGTGCGGTCGCCCGCGCCGTCCTCGGCGCCTTCCGGAAGGCGGCGCGTGCGCAGTTGCTCGCGCGTCTGCCGCCGGCCGGTGTTGAACGGCGGGTCGAGGTACACGAGGTCGACCGAGCCGTCGGCGAGCGTGCGCGCGACCTCGACGCCGTCTGCGAGGTAGACGCGGCCTCGCGGTTCGTCGCGTTCGAGGTCGCCGTCGCCGCTCACGACCTCACTCACGTCGTCAGCGTGCCCTTCGTGCTCGGCACCTCGCCCGCGATGCGCGGGTCGAGTTGCGTCGCGGCGTCGAGGGCGCGGCCGAGCGCCTTGAAGGCCGCCTCGGCGATGTGGTGGTCGTTGGCGCCCGCGAGCTGGCGGACGTGGAGGGCGATGCGCGCGCCCTGCGCGAAGCTGTGCAGCGCGTGCGTGATCATCTGCGTCGTCGCCTCGCCGACTCGCTCGCCCACCCACGTGAGCCCGATCGCCGCGTACGGCCGCCCCGAGAGGTCGACCACGGCCTGCACGAGCGCCTCGTCGAGCGGCACCGTCGAGTCGCCCATGCGCACGAGGCCCGCGCGGTCGCCGAGCGCCTCGTCGAACGCGGCGCCGAGGGCGAGCGCGCAGTCCTCCATCGTGTGGTGCTCGTCGACATGCAGGTCGCCCTCGCAGCTGAGGTGCAGGTCGAAGCGGCCGTGCTTCGCGAACGCCTCGAGCATGTGGTCGTAGAACCCCACGCCGCTGCCGACGCGCGCCTCGCCCGTCCCGTCGACGTCGAGTTCGACGTGGATGCGCGTCTCCGCCGTGTCGCGGTTCACGGTCGCGCGGCGTTCGCTCATCGCGCCCCCCCTCCAGAAGTTGGTCCTTCCAGTTCGCGGCCCGCCTCGTCCAGGGCGGCGAGCACTCGATTGGTGTCGGCAGGTGTGCCCGCGGAGATGCGCACGTGGCGGCGCAGTCGCGGGTCGCTGAAGAAGCGCACGAACACCCCTCGGCGTGCCAGGGCCTCGCGCAGCGCTGCCCCGTCACCGCCGAGGCGATCCGACATGCGGCACAGCAGGAAGTTGGCTTCAGACGACGTGGGTTCGAGCCAGCCGTCCTCGCGCAGGAGGGCTTCCAGCCGCTCACGCTCGCCGGCGATTTCGCACGCCCGCTCGTCGAGCAGCATCGCGTCCTCGATCGATGCGATGGCGGCGGCCTCGGCGGCGAGGTTCACGCCGTAGGGCTGCTTCCACTGCATGAACGCGTCGGCGATCGGCCCCGGCATCACGCCGTAGCCGACGCGCAGGCCGGCGAGGCCGGCCCACTTGCTGAACGTGCGCAGCACGATCAGCGGCGCGTCGCCCGAGGCCGCCCACTCCACCAGCGACTCGCCGTGCGCGAACTCGATGTACGCCTCGTCGACGACGAGCAGTGCGCCGCTGGCGAGCAGCCGGTCGCGCACGTCCGGCGGGAGCAGCCCGCCCGTCGGGTTGTTGGGCGAGGGGATGAAGACCGCCTTCGCCCCCCCGGCGGCCTCAACCAGCGCGTCGGCGTCGAGGCTCCAGTCGGCCTCGTGCCGGGGTGCGTCGACGAGCGTCGCGCCATAGAGGCGCGCGCCGAAGCCGTACATCCCGAACGTCGGCGAGGCGATCACGATGCGGTCGCCGGGGTCGACGAAGACGCGGAACACGAGGTCGATCAGCTCGTCGGCCCCTGCCCCCGCGACGATGCTCGCCTCGGGAATTGCGTGCCTCGCGGCGAGCGCGGCGCGCAGGCGGCGCTGGTCGGGGTCGGGGTAGCGGTGCGCCTCGTAGCCACCCGCGAGCGCCTTGCGCGCGAGTGGCGAGGGGCCGTACGGGTTCTCGTTGCCATCGAGCTTCACGACGTCCCCGGGCGCGACGCCGTAGCGCGCCGCGGCCTCCTCGGGCGGCTCGATTGGCTCATAGCCGTCCATGTCACGGAGCGCGGGGCGTAGCGCGGCGTCGAGGTCGAAGCGGCCGGACATCAGAAGCCTTCCAGCCGGCGCTCGATCGAGCGCGCGTGGCCGGTGAGCCCCTCGGCGCGCGCGAGCCGCGCGGCGTGCGGCCCGAGGGACTCGAGCGCGTCGTCGGGGAGCGCCACGACGGAGGTGACCTTCAGGAAGTCGAGCACCGACAGCGGCGAGGCGTAGCGCGCCGAGCCACCCGTCGGCATGACGTGGCTCGGCCCGGCGACGTAGTCGCCGAGCACCTCGGGCGAGTGCTCGCCGACGAACACGCCGCCGGCGCTGGTCACGCGGTCGGCCACCGCGCCGGGGTCGCTGGTGAGGATGCAGAGGTGCTCCGGCGCGAACGCGTTGGCCAACTCGATCGCCTCGTCGAGGTCCTCGACGACGGCGGCGCCGCCGCGCTCGATCGCCGCTCGGGCGATCTCGCCGCGAGCGAGGGTCGCGAGTTGCTCCTCGACGGCGATCTGCACGTGTTCGGCCAGTTCGAGGCTGGTGGTGATGAGCAGCGGCGTGGCCAGGGCGTCGTGTTCGGCCTGCGCGAGCAGGTCGGCGGCGCAGAGGTCGGGCGGCGCGTCGGCGTCGGCGAGCACGAGCGTCTCGGTCGGGCCGTAGAGCGCGTCGATGCCCACTTCGCCGAACAGCTGGCGCTTGGCGAGCGTGACGAAGAGGTTGCCGGGGCCGAAGAGCTTGTCGACGCGCGGGATCGACTCGGTGCCGAGCGCCAGCGCGGCCATCGCCTGCGCGCCCGAGGCGCGGAACACGCGCTGCACCCCGGCGATCGAGGCGGCGACGAGCTTGAGCGGGTGCACGCTGCCATCGGGCCGTGCGGCGGTCACGCCGACGAGCTCCGGCACTCCGGCGACGACGCCGGGGACGGCGGTGTGCAGCACCGACGACGGCAGCACGGCCACGCTGCCCGCCATGTAGATGCCGGCGCGCTCGATCGGCCGAACCGTCTGGCCCAGCCCTTCATAGAGGAACGACTGCGGCCCGTGCTCGAGCTGTAGCTCGTGGAAGACGCGCACACGCTCGGCGGCGTAGCGCAGCGACTCGACGAGGTCGTGCCCGGCCTCGTCGAGCGCGGCCTCGAACTCCTCGGCGCTAACTTCCATCGGCGCGTCGGCCGAGCCGTCGAAGCGTTGCGAGTAGCGGCGCACGGCGGCGTCACCCTCGCGGCGCACGTCCTCGACGATGCGCGCGACGACCTCGTCGGCGGTCAGGTCGGCGCCGAACGTCTCGCGGATCGAGGCGCGCACGGGCTCGGGAAGCTCGGACGCGCCAGCGGGGTCGCGACGCAGCACGCTCTCGCGCGCCGCCTCGGCGCCCTCGACGATGCGGAGCGCGAGGGCCTGGGCGGTCATGGGGCCGGCAGGTACTCGCGCAGGCGGTCGAAGGCGAGCTCCGTCGCCTCCTCGATGTACTCGGCGACGCGCTCCTCGCTCACGGCCTCGAACGCCTCGTTGATGATCTGCGGCGGATCGTTGCCGATCTCCTCGATCCGCTCGTCGGAGAAGCCGACGCGGCGGAGGTGGATCTGCATCACGCGTGGGAAGCGCTCGAAGTCCGGGCGCTGGTGCGTGATGCCGCGCGTGAAGTCGCGCCACTCCGGCCACAGCTCCTCCTCGATGAACGGCACGCCGACCGCGGACTGCGAGGCGTCGATGGCGGTGCGCACGTCGGCGAGCGCGGCGTCGTCCTCCAGCTCGCGGCGGTTCATCTCGTACTGCAGCGAGCGGTCGAGGACGTTCGCCCACAGGTCGCCGCCCAGCGGGGAGCGCTCGCCGAAGTGGACGCGGTAGACGCTCTGGATGTAGTGCTCGTCCATGAGCAGGTGCGTCATGTAGCCGGCGATGAACGCGCGCATCGCCGGGTCGAGCGCGACCGCGTCGCCGAGATCCGGGTGCGCCTCGAACATGCGCGCAATCGAGTCCTGCGGCTCGAAGTCGCTGAGTTCGAAGAAGTGCGTCAGCTTGCGGTCGACGCGCATGAGGATGCGCATGTCCGGCGCCGTCGAGCCGAGGTAGTAGGCGCCGCGGTCGGCGTCGATGTGCGGCGTGCCCAGGCGCGCGGCCAGCCCGTAGGCGCTGGTCAGGTGCGATCCGAGCGAGGGCATACGGCTCCTCCTCGCGCCTGCCGGCTACGCCGGCCCGCCGCCGCCAGGTGACGGGGCGGGGGGCGGGGCGGCCGCGGCGAGGCGCTCCACCAGCCGGTCGCGCAGCTCGCCGCGCGCCCCCGGCGGGCGGATCGTCGAGCCGATGGCGCAGTTCGTCGATTCCATGATCACGTCGATCATACGGAGCCGGTTGGCGCGCAGGGTGGTCCCCGTCTCGGAACCCTCGATCAATATCTCCGCGTCGTCTGGCACGAAGCCCTCGGACGCGCCGCCGATCGGGATCACACGGTACCGTCCGAGGTGCCGTTCGCGCGCGTAGTGGTCGGCCAGTTCGACGTACTCCGAGGCGACGCGGATCGCGCGGCCCGGGTCGTCGCGCCGCCAGTACGCGACCGCCTCGGGGATGGTGTTGGCCGGCACGTCCTCCGACACGACCGCGCCCATCCGGTAGCGGCTGCGGTGCAGGTCGCACAGTTCGACGACCGGCGACGCCGGGAACGCGGCGAGGTGTGTCGCCAGCCAGTCGCGACCGGTCAACGCCACGTCGAACCGTCCGAGGGCCACCGCCTGCGGCATGTCCTGCGGGCGGATCACCTTCACCGTGACACCCTCGATGGCCGAGCGCGGCCGGCGGACGGCCTGTGCTTCGTCGTAGCCGTCGAACGCGATGCCCGCGGCCGCGAGCGCCTCCACGGTGTGCCGCTGCGCGTGGCCGTCCGGCACCGCGAGGCGCAACGCGCCGTCGCGCCCGTCGCCGTCCGCCGGCCGCGCGCCGCCTGCGCGACGCTGCACGAGCGGCGTCGGCCGCAGCGGGCCGTAGCGCACGCTGACCGGCGCCTGCGGACGTGCGGGCAGCTGCAGCAGCGCGTCGAGCGCCTCGCGCAGGTCATGCTCGCCGAGGGCGTGGCGGTTCGCGACAAGCCATGCCGAGCCGCGGTGTACCTCGGCGACCACATCGAGGCCCTCACGTTCGAGGACCGCCGGCGGCCCCTCTCGTCCCGGGACGGCGAGCACGGCGGCGTCGGCGTCTTCCGGCGGCCACGCCTGGGGCTGGCCCCAGACCTCGATCAGCCGGTAGTCGGGTACGCGCAGCCAGTTCAGGTACTGCGCGGTGAGGTGCGGGAACGTCGTGGCGACGCGCAGCGGACGCAGCACGCCCAACTCCGACACCGTCGTCCCCGCCGGCGCGGCGAGCACCACGCGCGCCTCGCCGACATCGAGCGCGCGCAACGAGACGATCGAGTCGTGGCCGTAGCGCGTCACCAACTCGTCGATCGAGGAGCGGGTGGTGATCCCGAGGTCGTACTGGCCGAGGGCGATCTGGATCGGGATGTCCTCGTCTGAAAACACGCGCACCGCGACACGCGGGCGGCCCTCGACGGTGAAGCGGTAGGCGCGCGAGCCCTCGCTGTAGCCGGGCGGCGCGAAGTTCACGGCCGCCAGCCGCTCGGCCAGCGGCGCGCGCAGGTCGCCTCGAGGCAGTGCGACGCGGATCGAGTCGTCGATCATGCGCCGCCCTCCGCGAGCGCCATCAGCACCTCGATGTCCGCACCAAAGCCGGAGGCCGGCACCGGGCGCCCGCCGATGGTCTCGGCCAGGCCGTCGTAGCGCCCGCCGCGCAGGCACTCGGTGTCGCCGGCGAGCGCGCGGAACGTGACGCCCGTGTAGTACTCGAAGTTGCGCACCGACGACGCCGACACGCGGAACGCACATCCAGCCGCGTCGAGGGCTCGCGCCGCCGCATCGAGCTCGGTGACTGCGGCCTCCGCACCCGGCACCGGGCCGAGCGCCGCGCGCACGTTCGCAAGGTATCCGGCGTCGTGCCCGTCGATCTCAAACAGCACGCGCAACGCCCCGGCCTGCTCGGGCCGTGCCCAGATGACCTCGCGGATCGCGCCGTCGTCACCGTCGAGCAGGCGGTCGAGCGTGGCGAGCTGGGTGGCGGCGTCGAGCCCCGTTGCCTCAAGCGCGGCGCGCACGAGGCCGGTGTGTGAGAGGTCGAAGCGCACGGCCTCGATGCCGAGTGCGTCGAGCAGGCCGAGCGCCAGCCGCAGCAGCTCGGCGTCGCCGTCCGGCGCCTCGAGGCCGAACAGCTCGGCGCCGCACTGCCACTGCTCGCGCTGGCCGCCGCCGGGCACGAAGCGGTAGACCGGCTGCACGTAGCACAGCCGCGACGTCCCGCCGCTCGCCTGCTCCTCGTGCCAGCGCACGGCGGGCAGCGTGCTGTCAGGCCGCAGCACGACGCGCTCGCCGCTCCAGCCGTCCCAGTCCAGGAACGAGTAGACGCGGTCCAGCATCTGCGGAGAGAGCGTGCCCGCGCCGGTGAAGAGGTGGAGCGGCTCCACGGTCGGTGTGCGGATCTCCGCGTAGCCGGCGCGCGCGGTGACCTCGAGGAATCGTGCCTCGACGGCGCGGAAATGGCGCATGGCCTCCGGGCCGAGGTCGTGCATGCCGGGGCTGCGCAGTTCGGCCGCGGGAGCCGCGTGCGCGTGGTGGAGTGCGGTATCGCTGCGTTCGCTGGTCATCTCACGTCCCGTACCGGCGTCGTTCGGGGTGGCGGCGGCACAAAAAAGGCCGCGACGGGATCCCGTCGCGGCGCGCCACTGGCATCGGCCGAACGACTAGCGATGCGCGCAGCTTCGCGACGGGTTCCGATGGACCCGATGCATATGGTCATGGCGGCCGTAGACCTCGATCGTTCGCATCGCAATCGAGCGTAGGTGGGCATCCGCCCGAGGGTCAAGCGATCTCGCTCCGCTAACCGCCGAACACCCTCGCGATCACGATCACCAGGATGAGCAGCGCTGCCGCAGCGATGAAGATGCGCGACTCGATCGACATCTGTGACGCGGCCGGCTCCTCGGCCATGCGGCGCCGGTAACGCCAGGGCCGCTCGGTTCGCCGAGACCATACCCCGCGTCTGGCGGCCTGCGCCTGGCGCTGTGCCGCGTCCAGTCCGTGGCTGTAGCGGCCCTTCCGGTGGTAGCAGTACGCCCACCCCTCGCGAACCATCGCGACGTTCAACGACTGACGCGGATCGCCGCCTCGCGGGTAGAGCAGTCCAATCGCACGCCCGTACTGGTCGTGGGCGAAGACGTCGAGCGACAATGGCTGCGATCTCGTCATTCGCCGGAGTGCCTCGGTAGACTCGCGCCCGAACGGCTGATCCGACTCAGGCGCGTCGATGCCGTACAGGCGCACCCGAAACTCCTGCGCGAACCGCCGGTCCTCGCGAACAACGACCGTGTCACCGTCACTGACGCGCGTGACTACGATCGGCATCCCGCGCGCGCCGCGCACGTTCGGCCCTCTACGCCTCCGACCGCGTCGCTGACGCCTGAGCACGCTCAGCCATCAACTCGGCTGTCACGAGGTTCCGACGGCGGGGGAATCTCGATCCCATCCTCGAGGCGCACAATCGCCAACTCAAGCAGCGCGTCGCGCGCCATCGTTATTGCCTCCGCTGGATCGTCGCCTTCCGACACGACTCCCGGAATCTCGAGCACCCCCGAAGTCCACACCCCGCCCTCATTCGGCGTCAGCGTGAACGTGTACGCTCGCCGGGCGATGCTCTCGGCCTTCGCGAGGATCTCCTGATCGGTCACGCGAGAATTTCCCGCGACACTCACAGCACCGTGACGTCGCCCGCAGCGAAGCTGAACGTGTCGCCAGCGTCCAGGCGGAGCACGAGTTGCCCCTCGGCCGTCACATCCGTCGCCACGCCCTCGATCTCGCCGTCCGTCGTCGAGAGCCGCACGCGGGAGCCGAGCATGCCGAGGCGCGCCCGCCAGTCGGCGAGCAGCCGCTCCGGCTCCGCGTCGACCTCCGCGAGACGACGCTCGAGCGCCTCGGACAGCGCCGCCAGCAACTCCTCAACGCTTGGGGCTGTCGCCCCTTCGCCCTCGATGGTCGTCGCGACGGCGCGCTCCGCCTCGGACAGGCCGGCGATCGCGGCTTCGCCGATGTTGATGCCGATGCCGAGGAACACGTCGGCCTCGACGCCACCCGGCTGCGCCTCGGCAAGGATCCCGGCGAGCTTGCGGCCCCCCGCCAGCACATCGTTCGGCCACTTCAACCCGGTCTCGACGCCGCTCGCCTCCGTCACGGCCTCCGCGGCCGCGAGCGCGCCCGCGAACCCGACCAGCGGGGCGTACACCATGTCGAGCACGCAGAGGTGGAACGTCACGAGCAGGGACGCGCCGGGCGCGTCGACCCATGGCCGTCGGAACCGGCCGCGTCCCGCGGTCTGCTCGTCGGCGAGGTAGGCGTCGCCGCAGCCCTCTCCGCGGCGCGCCATGGCGCCCGCGCGCGCGTCGTCCATGGTCGAGGCGGTGCGTTCGCGATAGTGCACCAGCGAGCCGATCATGCCGCCGTGGTGCAGCTCCTCGTAGCGCGATTCGTCGAAGGGCACTGGGCGCTCCTCGCCGTGTGGGGAATCGGGTGTCTGAACCAGTGTAGGGGGAGGGTGCCGGGGGAAAGAGAGCGCCCCGGCCAGGCCGGGGCGCTCCAGAAGTCACACGGGCCCGGAATTAGCCCGCCGACACCTCCTTAGAGATGTCATGCGATTGGCCCTCCGGGCCGTGACTACGATCATCATCCATGAGGCATCACCTCCTTCCTTGGGCGCGACGATATGGCGGGAGGGCCGCTAGCGTCAATCGGCAGGGGAGAACGCCGCTGATTGACGAAGATCTGTGCGTAGCGCACCATGGGCTAAGCTAAACCTAGCTAACGAGCCTCAACATGCAGTTCAACATGCACGAAGCAAAGTCACAGCTCTCACGACTGGGCGAGTTGGCTTGGCAGGGAGAGGAGGTTGTCATCGCCAAAGCGGGCAAGCCCTACCTCCTGCTGCAGCCATACCGTGAGCGGCGCCGACGCAAGTTGGGCTCGCTTGAGGGACAGATATGGATCGCCCCGGACTTCGATGAGACTCCTCTGGAGATCATCGAAGCGTTCGAGGGCGCCTACGACGACGAAGCATAGTGCTGCGCCTGCTCCTCGACTCCCAGGTGCTGGTATGGGCACTCAGCAACAATCCGAGCCTGGGCCCGGTCTCACGCGATGCCATCACCGACCCGAACAACGACTGCTATGTCAGCGCAGCCACCGTCTGGGAGATCGCCATCAAGCGGGCGTTAGGCAAGCTCCGAGCTCCAGAAGACCTGTCCGGAAGGATTGAACGCGATGGCTTCACGGGCCTGCCGGTCACTCTTTTTCACGGCGAGCAGGCCGCAGCGCTCCCGCCCATCCACCGCGACCCTTTCGACCGGATGCTCATCGCGCAGGCTCAGGCTGAGGGCCTGACGATTGTGACGAGTGACAGCACCATCCCTCAATACGCTGTGCAGACCATGCCTCCCACTCGCTAACCCGCGAGCGGCCTACGCCGTCACCGCGTCGATAGCATCGGCCAGCGAGGCGACGATCTGGTCGACCTCGCCCTCCGACACCACCAGCGGCGGCGCCAGCACGATCTCGTCGACGACGAAGCGCGTCACCACGCCGCCCTCCTCGCGCAGGTGCCGCGCCACGAGCCCGCCGATGCCCTCGCCGGGCTCGTAACGCTCGCCCGTCGAGGCGTCGCGCACGAGCGACATGCCGGCGATGAGCCCGAGGCTGCGGATGTTCGCGACGTGGGGGTGCTCGCCCAGCGCGTCGCGGAGGCCGCGGCCCAGCCGCTCGCCCATCGCGGCGGCGTTCGCGACCAGGTCCTCGTCCTCGATGATCTGCAGGTTGCGCAGAGCCACCGCTGCGGCGGTCGGGTGCGCGCTGTTGGTGTAGGCGTGCATGAACCGCGCGTCGGGCGGCGTCTCCCGCAGCGCCTCCATGATCGCGCCGCTCACGAGGAACCCGCCCAGCGGGATGTAGCCCGAGGTGATCGCCTTCGCCATCGTCAAGATGTCCGGCTCCACCCCCCAGCGTTCGAGGGCGAACCAGTGGCCGGTGCGACCGTAGCCCGTGATCACCTCGTCGGCGATGAACAGGATGTCGTTGCGGTCGCAGATCTCGCGCACCTTCGGGAAGTACTCGTCGGCCGGCGTCCACACTCCGCCCGCGCCCTTCACGGGCTCGGCGATGAACGCCGCGACGGTCTCAGCGCCCTCTCGCTCGATCGCCGTCTCGAGCCAGCACGCACACTCGCCGTCGGCGTTCTTGACGCAGTCGCACTCCACCTCGGGCGCCCCGGTGTGGACGACCTCGGGGGGCAGCGGGCCGAAGTACTTCCAGAAGGGCGGCAGCCCGGTCATCGCCGTCGTCAGCAACGTGCCGCCGTGGTACGCGCGCGGCCGGGCGATGATCTTCACCTTCTCCGGCCGCCCGACGAGGTTCCAGTAGAAGCGGGCCGTCTTCACGGCCCCCTCGTTCGACTCGGACCCCGAGTTCGTGAAGAACACGCCCTCGAGGTTGTCGTACGCGATGCCCGAAGTGAGCTTCGTGGCCAACTGGATCGCCGGTACGTTCGAGAAGCCGGTGTAGTTGTTGACGAACGCCGCCTTGCGGATCTGCCCCGCCGCCGCCTCCGCGAGCTCCTCGCGGCCGTGCCCCACGGCGACGTTCCACAGCGACGACAGGCCGTCGATGTAGCGCCGCCCGCGCACGTCGGTGAGCCACACGCCTTCGCCGTGGTCGTAGATGACCGGGTGCTGGTGGTCGGGTGCGTAGTACTGCGGGTGGATCAGGTGCGCAAGGTCGTCGCGGACCAGGCCCGCGATCGCCGCCTCGTCGAGCATCGCCTGTTCGTCGGTGGTCATCGCCCGCTCCTTCCGGTCGTGCCGGAACCTACTCCCACTCGTCGGGGTCGCTGAAGCGCTCCATGAGCACCTCGCGCGCGGCCCGGCGATCGTCCCACGGGTGCGGGCCGTCCGCCCGCTCGATCGTCGGCTCGTGGCCCTTGCCGGCGAGGAGCACGACGTCCCCGAACCCCGCCATCCCGATCGCCTTCGCGATCGCCTCGCGGCGATCGGGGACACGCTCGAAGCGGCTGCCCTCCTCGGCGCCCGAGGCGATCATCGCACGCGCGATCTCGTCGATGATCGCGTCTGGCGACTCCGAGCGCGGGTCCTCCTCCGTCAGCACGGCGTAGTCCGCCTGCCGCGCCGCGACCGCGCCCATCCCGCGCCGGCGCTCCGAGGGGCGCTCGCCGGCCGCGCCGAAGACCACGATCAGCCGTCCATCGGTGAGGCCTCGCAGCAGGCTCAGCGCGCCCGCCAGCGCGTCGCCGGTGTGCGCGTAGTCCACCACGACGCCGATCGGCGCGGTCATGATTCGCTCGAAGCGCCCCGGCACGCCCGGACATTGCGCGATGCCGACGCTCGCCAGCCACGGGTCGATGCCCAACGCGATCGACGCCGCGAACGCGGCGGCAGCGTTCGAGACGTTGAACCGCCCCGGCAGCCGCACCTGCGCGTGCAATGCGGAGTCGGGCGTCTGCAACTCGAACGTCGACCCGTCGCCGACGTTGTCGATACGGCCGGCGACGACATCGGCGTCGGTGGCGTCGATGCCGTACGTCAGCGCTGGCGCCTGCGTCGCCGCGGCGAAGCGACGCCACGCCGGGTCGTCGGCGTTCAACACGGCCCGGCGCTCGACGCTCTTCGACGTCGGCGCGTCGAGCTGGGCGAACAGCCGCAGCTTCGCCTCGGCGTACGCCTCGACGGTGCCGTGGAAGTCGAGGTGATCCTCGCCGAGGTTCGTGAGCACGGCCACGTCGAATGCGATGTCCGCAAGCCGGTCGAGCGCGAGGCCGTGCGAGGTCGCCTCGACCACGGCGTACTCGTTCCCGGCATCGACCATGTCGCCGAGCAGGCGCTGCACCTCGGGCGCCTCGGGCGTGCTCATGCGCGTCGCGTTGGCTGTGGCCGTGTCGCCGACGCGCGTCTCGACGGTGCTGATCAGCCCCGCCGACTCGCCGTACGCCTCCAGGGCGGCCTGGATGAGCAGCGTCGTCGTCGTCTTGCCGTTCGTGCCCGTCACGCCGACGACCGTGAGCCGCTCCGACGGGTAGCCCTCGTGCGCCGCCGCGATCGCCGACAGCGCCTGCCGCGCCGAGGGCGCCTCGACCACCGGGACGCCGAGCGCGCGCAGCGTCTCGCCGCGGCCGGGCTCGGCGACGAGCGCGGCCGCCCCAGCCGCCACCGCGGCCGCGGCGAAGTCGTGCCCGTCGACGCGGAGGCCGGGGACGCACACGAAGAGATCGCCGGGCCCGACCAATCGCGAGTCGTGCTGCACACGCGCGATTGCGGGCAGCGAGGCGCGGCCGGCGCCGCCGGGCAATCCGTCGCGCCAGTCTCCGCGTGCGCTCATCGAGGCCCCCTCCGCAGGTGCGTGTGCCCGGTCTGCGGTAGACTACCGCGCCGTCCGCCTACCGCCCCGCCCAGTCCTACGGACAGCCCGCCGAAACGAGGTGCTGCGATGATCGAACTCACCGAGGAGATGCGCACCGCCGTCAACAACGCACTCGACGACGGCCACCCCGTCATCTCCACCAGCGTCGGCGCCGACGGTCAGCCAAGCCTCGCGTTCTTCGGCAGCACGCAGGTCTACAGCGACGACCAGCTCGCCGTATGGGTGCGCAACCGCGAGGGCGGCTTCCTGCAGCGCATCGCCGCCAACCCGCATGTCGCGTTCCTCTATCGCAACCCCGACTTCTCGCAGATGTGGCAGTTCCACGGTCGCGCCCGTGTCGTCGACGACCAGGAGGCGCGCGACACGATCTACGACAACTCGGACAAGCGCGAACGCGACCGTGACCCCGGCCGCCAGGGCATCGCCGTCGTCATCGACCTCGACCGCGTGATCGAGCGCGGCCAGGTGACGATGGAGCGCTGACGCCTCCGGCCGCAGCTATCGCTCGTACTCGCTGATCGACCGCACGAACGGCGCGCTCCGTTCCGAAGCGCGCACGAGCCGCTCGTCGGCCGACCAGCACTCGACGCCGAGTTCGTCAGCCAGTGCCACGTAAGAAGCGTCGTAGGCGCTGATCGTCATGCTCATGCCGATTCCGAGCGCAGTGAGCGGATCGGGGGCGTGCAATTCGATCGGTGCTTCGAGGAGGGTGGCAAGCGCCTCTTCGGCGATGTCCGCCGGCAGGCGCAGCCGCCACGCGCCGGAGCGGATCGCATTCGCCACCTCGTAGACGAACAGCACCGGCGCGTGCAGCTCGACGGCGCCGTCGATCAGGCAGGCGTCACGCAGCGCGCGCGCCTGCGGTACATGGTCTTCGTCGTCGAAGAGCCACTTCACCGCAACCGACGCGTCCACCACGTAGCGCCGGACGCCGCGACGAGCGGTCACGCCGGTTCGCCGAGTCTTGCCGGGTGCGCGGCCAGGCGTCCACCTGTCATCAGCGGCGACGCCCGTCCTCGACCAGTTCGCTGGTGGTCACATCCAGACGTCCGTAGCGTCCGATGCGAGCACTCAGCCCGTCCATGCGGCGCACGAGTTCCTCGCCGCCGCCGCGGGCGGAGCCACCGAGGCTGTCCAGGTAGTCGCTAATGGTCACGATCGTGCCGTCCTGTTCCTCATGCGGGTACACGTCCACGGGGCGCCCGTCGTCCAGCACCACGAGCGCCGGGACCTCGGCTCCGAAGTACTGCCCCGGGTACTTGTTCGTGCCAAAAACACGCCGCACCCGGTAACGATTGCTCACCGACGGCCGCACAGCGCGGCTGAGGTACGCCTCCTCGCGGTCCTGCTGCGTCAACTCGCCCGCGTCGACCACGCTATAGGTAGCGGCCGCTTCGGCGAGCCGGCGGGTCAGCCGCGGCAGGGCCTCGATCCCGGCATTCGCCGGGTCGTCCTCACGGAGTTGGCCGGCGTTGTAGAAGACCTCAACCTCAGACATACGTATGCTCCCACCGGCCACTGGTACCTGTACCATCCACTGGGGGGAGTGTACCACACGCCTTGCGGGTCAGGGGGCCTGTAAGCCGAATTCTGTACCGCCCCTCGGGGCGGTGACGGCCATCCATCTAGGGCGGCGGTTGCCCGCCGCCTCCAGCGGCCTACCCGGGAGCGGAGCCGGACGCCCCAACCGCTCCCCTATTTGGCCTTGCTCCGGGTGGGGTTTGCCCGGCCGCCCCGTCTCCGGGACGCCGGTGCGCTCTTACCGCACCATTTCACCCTTACCCCCGCGTCGCCCGAAGGCCCCGCGGTGGCGGTTTGTTTCTGTGGCACTTTCCGTCGGCTCGCGCCGCCCGGCCGTTAGCCGGCACCCTGTCCGGTGGAGTTCGGACTTTCCTCCCGCGAGCAGCCCGAGGGCTCACCCGCCGGCGGCCGTCCAGCCCCCTGACCCGCATCGATCGTACTACTCGGGCCGTCCGTCGTTGCCTCGCACGTCGCTACCGAGGCATCACGTGCAGATCCGCCGCCGGCAACTCCACCACCCACCGCGGCTCGTGCGCGATCCCCAGCACCTCGTACGGCCGCGACGCCACCTCCACCTCGATCGGTGGGCCGGCGCCCTCCGGTTCGAGGTGCAGCGTGTGGGTGTTGCCGAACGCGAGGTCGGTGGTGACGCGCGCGACGAAGCAGTTCTCCGGCAGCGCGCCGTCGGGGTCGACGCGGCGCAGGATGCAGCGTTCCGCCCGGATCGCGAGGTCGACAGTCCCACCCTCGCTGTCCCGGCCGTCGTCGGCGCGCAGCGGCAGCCCGGCGACCTCGACGCGGCCGTCGCGCACCTCGCCGGTGAAGATGTTCGCGATGCCCGTCAGTTCCGCCACCCGCCGCGACGACGGGTGCTGGAACACCTCGTCGCGCGGCGCGAACTGCAACACCCTCCCGCCGTCAATGACCACGATGCGGTCGGCGAGCAGGTGCGCCTCGCGCAGGTCGTGCGTGACGAACACGATCGGCAGCTCGAGCTCTCGCCGCAGCCGCAGCAGCTCGGCGCGCAGGTCGGACCGCAGCGCCTCATCGAGCGCCGAGAACGGCTCGTCGAGCAGCAGCACCTCCGAGCGCCGCACGAGCGCGCGCGCCAGCGCCACGCGCTGCTGCTGCCCGCCCGAGAGCTGGTGCGGCCGCCGGTCGTCGAGCCCCTCGATCGAGAGCAGCGCGCGTAGCGCTTCATAGCGCGCCGGCGCCTCCGCGTCGCGCTCGAGGCCGATCAGCACGTTGTCGCGCGCGCTCAGGTGCGGGAACAGCCCGAGCTCCTGAATCACGTAGCCGACGCGGCGCTGCTGAGGTGGGAGCTCGACGCCCTCGTCAGCATCGAACACCGCGCGCCCGCCGATATCGATGCGGCCGGCGTCCGGCTGCACCAGCCCCGCGATGGCGCGCAACGTCAGGCTCTTCCCCGAGCCCGAGCGCCCGTAGAGCACGACGAGCTCGTTCGCCGCCTCGAAGTCGACATCGAGGCGGAAATCGCCCACGAGGGCGCTGAACGCGGCCGTCAGCGTCATCGGTAGGGCCCCGCTGTCGCGGTCAGCCGGTGGAGCGCGACCAGCAGCACCGACGCGAACCCCAGCAGCACGACCGACAGCGAGACCGCGCCGGCCAGCCCGGCCTCCGACTCGAACGCGGCGAGGATCGCGAGGGGCATCGTCTGTGTCTTGCCGGGCAGCGACCCCGCGAACAGCAACGTCGCGCCCAGTTCGCCGAGCGCGCGCGCCCAGCACAGCACCGCGCCGCCCGCCAGCGCCGGCCACACCAGCGGCAGCGTCACGCTGCGGAACGTGCGCCAGCGCGACAGGCCAAGCGTGTACGCGACGCCCTCGAGGTGCGGGTCCATGCTCGCGAACCCCGCGTACGCCGCGCGCACGAAGAACGGCGCCGAGACGAAGAGCTGCGCCAGCACCACCGCGGCCGTGGTGAACGACACCGTCAGCCCGATCCCTTCGAGCGCGTCACCGAGGTAGCCCGCTCGCCCGAACGCCGTGAGCAGCGCGATGCCCGCCACCGTCGGCGGCAACACCAGCGGCAGGTCGAGGAGCGAGGTCACGACTCGCGCCGCCGGCGAGCGGCTGCGCGCCAGCAGGTACGCGAGCGGCGTGCCGAGCAGCACCGCCAGCGCCAGCGTAAGCGTCGAGGTCGCGACCGACAGCCGCAGCGCCTCCCACGTCGCGCCCGATCCCAGCTCCGTCGCAACGTCGCCGTCGGTGACCGCGCGCCACGCGATGCCCACGAGCGGTAGCGCGAGGAACAGCAGCAGCACGGCGGCTGCCGCCGCCAGCGCGGCGCGCCCCGCTGAGGCCCGCACGCTCACCGGGCGTGCACGCCCGCGACCGCGCGCAGGAAGCCCGCAGCGCGGAACAGGTTCTGCGCCTCGGGCGTCAGCAGGAACGCGAAGAACTCCTCGGTCCCCGGCTTCGCGTCGTCCATGAGCACCGCCACGTACTCGTTCGGCGGCACCGTCGGTGGCAGCGCCAGCGCGCGCACGCCGCGTGTCAGCGCGACATCCGAGTGGTACACGAACGCCGCGTCCGCCTCGCCGAGTTCCAGTCGCGACAGCACCACCCGCACGCTCGGGTCCTCGGTCACCACGCCGGCGAGCAACGCCCGCGCGAGCGGTGGGTCGAGCTGGGACAGCGCGATCACGGTGAGCCGCCCCACGGGCACCGAGGGCGAGCCGATGGCGATGCGCGCGCCCCCCGCGGCGAGGTCGGTCACGCCGTACCACGGCGAGTCCTCGGCGACCGCGATGACGAGGCGATTCGCCGTCACCACCGTCGGCAGGCTGCCCAGACCCTCGTCGACGAGGCGCTCGGCCTGTACCGCGTTCGCCGAGATGAACAGGTCGGCGCTGGCGCCCTCGGTGATCTGGGTCGCCAGCACCTGCGATCCGTTGAAGCGCAGGCTGAAGCTCACGTCGAGGTCGGGATGTGCGCGCAGGAACTCCTCGACGATGCGCGGCAGCACGTGCCTCATCGACGAGGCGGCGGCGACCTCGATCGCGTCGTCGTCCCCACCGCACCCCGGTGCCGTTGCGAGCAGCACCGCGCCGAAGGCGAGGACGCCCGCCGCGCGGAGCAGCCTGCCGAGGGGGTCTTTGCGCATTAGACGCACGCCAAAAGGCTGCCGCTTACAGCGCGGGGCCTAGCCATCCGCCTTCTCGTGTTCCGCAGTCGCGCGGGCAGCATGCATTGCCTCCCAACGCTCTTGGTCGATGCCGCCGCCTAAGTGGCTATGGTCTTGAACTAAGACCAAGTTCTGCGCGTCATCGTGAACAAGGAGGCGAAGTGGCCACCGGAACTCTGGATTCGTATCCGCACTTGTGACTTCAGCCGCGAGTGGTACCAGTGCCTCTCGGAACTCCCGTTCAACTCTTTCGAGGGGTTCATAAATCCCTTCCAGATGGTAGTCCCTCCCAAGGAGGGTCACAGTTGATGGGACTAGTGCAAGTTCTCCGGTCTCCTCGTTCCTCGGGTACTCCAGTTTGTGCCACACGACGCTCTCGTCGATAGTGTCGTTCCTGCGCCTGTGTTCGGGGCTGAATATCGCCTCCTCATAGTGTGAGTAGGCATCCCGGAGGTCGGTACCATGTGCTCCCTGCCAAGCGTTCATGAAGTCATTCGCGGCAGCACGTACGCCTTTCGTGGACCATGACGGCCATCCACCGTTGAGGAACTTGCAGGATTGATACACATGCTGCAGCGCGACCGCGAAGTCCTCGGTCAGGCTCGACCCTTCCGACATCGCTGCGTCAGGAATCGTGTCGCCGGAGATCCTGAGACTATTGGCATCTCGTAGTGCCTTACGAGCGCGGCTCAAGCAGAAGTATGCGAGCTCGGTCCTTCGTTTCGTTTCCTCAGCACTCATCACCTTCTCTCTGGGATCGGAGTTCACCGGTCGCGCGGACCGCTTGAGGAGTCCGCGCACGAAGGAAATCCAGTGGGCCGCAGTCCATCTTGCCGCCCTCAAGGCGTCCACGAGCATCCGGCGCGATCCCTCGACGGCCTCGAGCGTCCTACTGCGTGTCCTGGACGATCTGGATGAGCATGCCGCCGGCGCTGCGCGGGTGGATCCACGCGAACTCGTCGGTCGCCGGCGCCACCAGCTCCAGCCCCCGGTCCCGCACGAAGTCGGCCGCTGCCTTCACGTCGGGGGCCGCGATGCCGAGGTGGTGCATCGTGCCGTGGGCGCTGCCGCCGTAGCGTTCGAGGAAGCGCGCCGTGCCGCTCCCCCCACTCGATTGCGGCAGCACCGCGACAATGTCGTGCCCCTCGGTGCTGCCGACGGGCATCGCCAGCACCCGCACGTCCTCGTCCGCGATGAGCCGCCCGCCCTTCGTGATCGGCGTGCGCAGCGTGTCGACCTGCAGGCCCATCACGTTCGTCCAGAAGCGCCGCGAGCGGTCGAGGTCGTCCGTCACCACGCCGATGTGGCTGAGGCGCGTGAACACGCCCTCGCCCTGGTAGCGGTCGCCGACGCGGTGGTTGTCGGCCGGCCAGATCTCCAGCAGGACGCCCTCGCTGTCACGAGGGTGGAAGAAGGCCACGCTCGTCCACGGCTCGTCGGACTCGAGTTGCTCCTCGGTCGCGCCGATGAGCCGCAGCCCGGCTGCGCGCAGGTGGGCGATGTCGTTCGGGGTGTCGGACGCGTGCACGCAGATGTGGTGCAGCGCGCCCACCCCGCCACGCTGCTCGATGAAGCGATGGGTCCCGCCGACCGGCGTGCCGTCGGTCGGCGGCGCATTCAGCTCCAGCTCCGCGTTGCCGATCGGGATATCGAGGATGTCCGTCGGGTCGGCGCCGCGCTGCTTGTTGCCGTCCGGCAGCGGCGAGCGCGTCGTATCGACGATGAGGCCGAGGCCGTCGGCAAAGAGTTGCTTCGCGGCGGCCAGGTCGGCGACGGCGAGTCCGGCGTGGTGGATGCGGTCGAACATGTGCGTGGCTCCTCGCGGGCGCGTGTCGTTGCGTAGAGGCCCCATGATCGCACCGCGCGCGCCAAACCGCCCGCGGGCGGTCAGACGGTGGCTTCGGTGGCGCGATCCAGCACGCTCGAGGCGCTCGTGCGCCACCGCCGGGTCACGGGCACGAGTTCCGAGGACTCGGCGACGCGGAGGAGTTCTTCGGAGGAGACGGAGTCGGTCTCGAGGAGCGCGACGACGTTGCCATTGCGCCAGAGCAGGCTGAGGACGCCGTTCTCTGAGCGACGATAGGCATCGTCGAGGCCGGAGTCGACGGCTTGCCAGGAGCGGGCCGACTCGGGGATGCCGCTGGCCCGGAGGCGCTGGCGGAGGACTATGTAGCCCCCGCCAGGGGATTCGAGTCGCGCCCAGACGGCGACGGGGCCACAGCCACCGTAGGCGCTGGCCGCGGAGCCGGCGCTGGTGGAGCGGTAGCCGGGTGGCGCGTACGAGGGTCTGAGGAAGCCCGGCGCGGCGGGGAAGGCGGTCCCACCAACGGAGCTGCCGCCACTGCACGACTGGGCGGCGCGAGCTTCCGTTTCGCGGGCGCCGGAAGGCGGGTCGAAGGTGAATCGCGCGGCATCGATTTCGGTGTCGTAGTCGAGCGTCGTGACCTCGGCATGGAAAGACTGTCGCCCATCTCCACCATCGACGGCCCAGCGCATGATGAACATGCGCTCCGGGTCGATAAAGGCGCGGATAGTGTCCCCCGACGAGGGGCGGAGTTCGACGATCTGCGTTCGGCGGCCCAGGAGCGTGGCCTCACCGGCGCGTGTGACCTCGGGGATGCCTGCACCCTCGCGCCAGTGCCCAATGAACCCGTCGATCGTCTCAGCGTTCGCGGGGCCGACCGGCATGCTGAAGACGGGGGAGAGCACCATCGTCCCCGGAGCAGCGGAGATGACGCCGCGCTGGAACGTGTTCGGTCGATCGTCGTATGCCCAGGAATCCGTGCCATCGAAGACCGTGACCGCCATGCCGTCGTCGATAGTGCCATCGATGCCCTCAATCTCCCAGCGCCAGCGCACAGGATCCGTGGCGTACCACCAGCGGACGATGGCCCGATTCTCGTCGCGGCCGTAGCGAACGAGCGGGTCGTCGCGCGACAGTTCGACCTCGACTGCGACTTCGGCATAGAAGCTGACGGCGCGCGGTGGTTCGTCGTCTGAGGTGCAGGCGAGGACGAGACTCACCAGGAGCAGGGAACGAGCTGCCGTCCGGCCCGAATGACCGTGCTTGCCCGCACGCGGGACCCACCCGACTTGTTCACGACTGTCCTGCTGAGCGCCTCCCGCCCCGTCGAGGTCAAGATACAGCGGCCGCCCGGTGATACGATCGAACCTCGCTCGGAGGATCCCGTGAGCTTCAACGTTGCGACATTGCTGCAGGAACCCGTCGGCAGCCGCAGGCGGGCGCGGCTCGACGCCGAGCCGATGGCGTCGCCCGCCGACCAGTGGAGCGCCGAGGTCAGCGGCAACGTCGCGATGCTGCGCACCACGCGGGGTGTCCTCGTGCAGGCGACCGTGCGGTGCTCGCCCGTCCTCGAATGCGCGCGCTGCCTCGACCACTTCGCGAACGAGCTCGAGCTCACGATCGAGGAGGAGTTCGTGCCGCTCGTCGACCTGTTGACGGGGGAGCGCGTCGAGGCGGGCGAGGACGAGCTGCGCATCGACGAGCGGCACTTGCTCGATCTCAGCGAGGCCGTGCGGCAGTATGAACAAGCCGCGATCCCGCTGCAGCCGATCTGCCGAACGGGCTGCGCCGGGCTCTGCCCGCAGTGCGGGACCAATCGCAACGAACAGCGCTGCGATTGCGACGATGGGGCGGCATCCGGGCCGTTTGCAGCCCTCGCCGGACTCGGCGAACAGCTCGCCGGCGGGGATGTGGGGCCGGAGGAGAGCGATGGCGGTACCGAAGCGTAGAACCCCCAAGGCGAAGCAGCGCTCGCGCCGCGGCCATCACCGCGTCGCCGTGCCACAGCTCGTGCGCTGCACCACGTGCCGCGCCGCGCACGTCAACCACGTGCCCTGCCCCGTCTGCGGCACCTACAACGGTCGCCAGGTCCTCGAACGCGACGAGGAGCCCGTCCAGCAGTAGAGGCCGCCGCCGTGCCGCTCAACTGGCAGCCCAGACGCATCGCACCCGCCGGAGTCGCGGCCCTCGCCGCCGTCGTGCTGTTCCTGGCTACCGCATGTCCCGGCGACGACGCCGACACCCCCTCCTCGACCGCGACACCCACCCCAACCGTCGAGACGCCGACGCCGACGCCAACGTCCACGCCCGAGTCGCGGTTCAGCGGCGTCGACGGCCGCGCGCTTTACGGGCAGGCGTGCGCGGTGTGCCACGGTCAGGCGCTCGAGGGCACCAACAACGGCCCGACGTTCCTCGACCGCATCTACGCGCCCGGCCACCACGCCGACATCAGCTTTATGTTCGCCATCGAGCGCGGTGTGCGGGCGCACCACTGGAACTTCGGCAACATGGCCCCGGTCGAGGGGCTGACCCAGCAACAAGTGCTCGCGATCATCGGGTTCATCCGCGAGCAACAGCGCGAGGCCGGCATCGAGTAGCCCTCGACGCCCCCACCGCCGGCGCCGGTCAGCGCTCCATCAGGCCCGCAGCCAGGTCCTGCACGTCGCGCTCCGTCAGCCACGGGCGGAGCGTCGCGGCCAACTCGAAAGTCACGCCGTCGTGCCGCCAGCGCAGGTAGGCGATGTCGTCGCCCGTGCCCGCCGGCCCCGCGAAGCCCTCGGCGATCAACCCGCCCGCGTCCACCCGTAGCCAGTGGCTGCCGAGCGGGATGGCGCGGAACGGCACGCGCGCCTCGGTCTGGCTGAACACGAAGGCGTGATCCCCCTCGCGATGCACCGAGAAGTTGACGCGCGGGAAGTGCTGCCCCTGCTCCGGGAGCCGGTCCTCGAACACACGACCGACTGTGAACTCCGGCTCGTAGGCACACGCCCGCATGATCGGGAACGCCGAGGAGCGATCGAGCTCGGCGAGCGACCGCGCCGCCTCGGGCGACAGCTCGATGTCGGCGCAGGGCCCGCGCGCACCGCACGCCGCCGCTGCGACCGTCGTGGCCACGAGCAGGCTCGCGGCCACGACGGCGAGCCACGTCGTGGATCGCATGGGGCCTCGGCGTCGGTGTGGCGCCGCTAGGCGATCGCTCCCGACTCCCGCAACGCGGCGATCTCCGGGTCGGTCACGCCGTGCTCGTGCAGCACCTCGTCGGTGTGCTTGCCGAGTGGTGGCGAGGTGATGTCCGAGCCGGTCGGCGTCTTCGACATCTTCACGATCGGGCCGACGAGGCGCTCGGGGCCGGTCAGCTCGTGCTCCATATCGAGCATGTAGCCCATCGCCTCGACCTGGGGGTCGTCGGCCATCTCCTCGGGGAAGTTGACCTTGGAGCAGGGAGCGCCCTCGGCCTCGAACGCCTCGATCCACTCGTCCATCGTCCTGGTGAGCATGATCTTGCGCACGCGCTCGAGCGTCACGTCGACGAGCCTGCGGTGCTCCGGGATGTTCGAGTCGAAGTCGGGCGTGTTGGTCGGGTCGTCCTCGATGCCGATCACACGGCGCATCTGGTCGCGGTTCCGCGGCGTGAGCGCGCCGAGGATGATGCCGCCGTCCTTCACGGCGTAGCCGCCGTAGAAGATGCGGCCGGCCGCGCGACCCATCTGGTCGTGGATGCCCCCGCGAGCGTCGATCTGCTCCTTGTAGGAGCCGCCCGCCTCGCGCACCTCGTACATCCGCTTGAGCGCGATGTCGGTGGTGAAGGCGTCGAGCGCGGGCGCCTGGCTGACGCGGAAGCCCTGCATGGCGAGACCGGCCATGAGCAGCGAGGTCTCGATCGCCTGACCCTCGCCGGTCATCGCGCGGTGGAAGAGCGCGGCGCAGATCGCCATCGTGCCGGCGAGCCCGGCCTGGAAGTCCGCCGGCGCGGTTGCCGAGATGATCTCGGGCGCGCCGAAGCTGTCGACCTTGCCGTCGCCGGCGAGGAGCCCCGAGTACGCCTGCGCGACGGCGTCGGAGCCCGATCGCGTCTTGCTGGGGCCGCTGTTCCCGAATCCGCTGTTCTCGAGGTGGATGAGGTCGGGCCGGAACTGCCGCAGCGTGTCGTAGTCGACGCGCAGCCGTTCCGGCACCCCCGGCCGGGCGTTGATCGTGAACACGTCGAAGCCCGCGATGACGCGATGCACGAGCGCCTGCCCGTCGGGGTGCTGGAGGTCGACGACGAGCGATCGCTTGCCGCGATTGAGGGCGTGGAAGCCCTTGCTCTCACCCGGCACGATCGCGCCCTGGGCGCGCGAGCCTTCGCCGCCCGGCGGCTCGACCTTGATCACGTCGGCGCCAAGGTCGACCAGGTTCAAGCCGCAGTATGGTCCCGCGACGATCTGCGACACCTCGAAGACTTTCACCCCGGCGAGCGGTCCCGGCATCGTCTCTCCTCCTTCAGTGCGGCTGGCTGCAATGGCCGTCACGGCGCCCCGCTGTTGCCTCGAGGCGCCTGCGGCCGGTCATGGCCGCTGATGATACGCCGACGGCACGGGCGTTTCGCAGACGAGGACGTTGCGGCGGCGCTACGCGCCGTGGAGCTCGCGCCGGATCGCCGCGTAGCGCGCGAGGGCGTGCATCGCGCGGGCGCTCTCCTCGGGCGTCTCGTAGGAGGGGACGGCGTGCTCGCGGAACACGCGCGACGAGATCTCGTCCGCCATGCGCCGCATCCCGACGCCAACGACGGGCTTGCCCGTGCGCTCGGGGATCGTCGCCATGCGCTCGGCCGTCTCGCGCACCAGCGCGTCGCTGCCCGCGCCGCCCGGCGCGGACACGATGAGGCCGTCGATATACCGCAGGTCAGCGAGAATGTCGGCCACCTGCGCGAACAGTCGCACATCGCGGAAGTCGCCCGCGAGGTCGACGGGGTTGCGAGGCCTCGGCGCGTGCGGGGCGAGCATCGGGATGAGCTGCTGCTGCGTCTCCTCGTCGAGCTCGGGCACGTCGAGCCCGAGGAACGCGCAGCTGTCCGACGTCACGACGCACTGCCCACCGGTCATCGACATCACCGCCACGCGGTGACCTTGTGGTAGCGGCGCCTCCGACAGCGCCGAGGCGAGCGTGAACAGGTGAATCGCCTCGTGCACGCGGATCAGGCCGAACTGGCGGCAGGCCGCGTCGAACACGTCGTCCGGCACCATCAGCGAGGCGGTGTGCGAGTGCACGGCGCGAGCGCCGACGGGGTTGCGGCCAGCCTTGTAGACAAGCACCGGCTTGGTCGCCACGACGCGTCGGGCGGTCTCGAGGAACCGCCTCGGGTCCTTCAGCCCCTCGATGTAAAGCGCGATGACGTCGGTCTCGGGGTCGTCCTGGAGGTACTCGAGGTAGTCGGCGTCGTTGAGGTCTGCCTGGTTGCCGGTGCTGACGAAGCGACTCACGCCGTAGCCCTGCCGCGATGCCGCCTCGATCAGCGAACCGCCGAACGCGCCGCTCTGCGAGATGAAGGCGATGCGGCCCTTCGCGGGCGCCGTCGGCGAGTGTAGGCTCAGCCTCGACGATCCGCTCCACATCCCGTTGCAGTTCGGCCCGACGAAGCGGATGCCCGCCTCGCGGGCGGCGCTCACGATGTCGGCCTGGCGCTGCTCGCCCTCGGCGCCGCTCTCGGAGAACCCCGCGCTGATGATCACGGCGGCGCGGATGCCCTTCGCGCCGCACTCGCGCAGCACCTGCGCGGTCACGGGGGCGGGCACGGTCAGCACGGCGAGGTCGACGGGCTCGGGAATGTCGAGCACCGAGGGGTACGCGCGGCGTCCCATGACCTCCTCGGCCGTCGGGTGGACCGGGAACACCGGGCCCGGGAAGCCACCCTTGAGCGGGCGCTCCATGAGCATGTTCCCCCACTTGCCACGCGTGTTGGTGGCGCCGACGACGGCGACGCTCCGAGGGTCGAAGAGCGGGCGGAGTTGCTCTTGCAGGTCGGGTGCAGGCATGGGCGTCCTCGGCGGTCGGATGGCGCGGACAGTATGCACGCCGGGGGCGGTGTGCGGTGCTGCCCGGATGGCCGCGTGTGGTGAGGCGTGCCTCAAGGTGCTATAAGGCCCGCAAGACATAGTGATTACGGAGGACACGATGGACTGGGCAGACAACGACGAACAGGCGGCATTCCGCACGCAAGTTCACTTGTTCATCGAAGGGAACCTGCCGCAGTACTACCGCGACCGCATCGCCGAGCGCGGCCCCCGCGGCCTGGAGGGCGACTGGCAGGGCGACATGGTGGTGGGCACGCCCGAGGCGCAGGCCGCCGCGAGCGAGTGGGCCGACGCCCTCTCGACCAGGCGCTGGGTCGCCCCGCACTGGCCGACGGAATACGGCGGGGGCGGCATGACGCCCATGGAGCAGTTCATCTACAACCAGGAAATGGCCGAGGCCGAGGCCCCGCTGGTCGGCGGCTCAGGCGTCTCGCTGCTCGGCTCGACACTGCTCGTCCACGGCAACGAGGAGCAGAAGCAGAAGTTCCTGGCCCCCACGCTGCGGGGTGAGTTCCGCTGGGCGCAGGGCTTCTCCGAGCCGGGCGCCGGCTCCGACCTCGCCTCGCTGCAGACGCGCGCCGTGCGCGACGGCGACGAGTACGTGATCAACGGCCAGAAGCTGTGGACCTCGGCGGCGCACAAGTCGAACTGGCTGTTCGGGATGTTCCGCACGAACCCGGATGCACCCAAGCACCGCGGCATCTCGTTCCTCGTCATGGACATGACGAGCCCCGGCATCAGCGTCCGTCCCATCATCACGATGGGCTGGGAGCACGGCACGAACGAGACGTTCTACGAGAACGTGCACGTCCCAGCCGACCAGCTCGTCGGCGAGGAGGACCGCGGTTGGTACGTCGGCGTCACGCTGCTCGACTTCGAGCGGTCGAACATCGCCGGCGCGATCCAGATCCGCAAGAGCATCGACCGGCTGATCGAGAACGTGGGGACAGCCGAGGGTCAGCGCATGGTCGAGGCGGGCGGGCTGCAGCGCCAGCGCGGGGCCATCGCCGAGCACTACGTCGAGTCCGAGGTGATGTTCAACTACTCGTTCCGCATCATCTCGATGCAGGCGCGGGGCATCATCCCGAACTACGAGGCCTCGACGTCGAAGATGTTCGCCTCGGAGCTGGTGCAGCGCGTCTCGCGCACGTGCATCAAGGTCTACGGGCTGTACTCGAACGTGTGGGACCCGGACTCGGAGCACTCGCCGCAGAAGTCGGTCTTCACGCAGTCGAACGTGCACTCCGTGATCGGCACCATCGGCGGGGGATCCTCGGAGATCCAGCGCAACATCATCGCGACGCGCGGGCTCGGGCTGCCGCGCGGGTAGGGGAAGCGACGCCCAACGACGGCGCACCCGGCGGCCCGGGGCAAGCCGATGGCTGACGCTCAGAGCCGCCTCGGCAACGTCGCGGACCGCCCGGGCACGATGGACGGCCGCCTCGAGCGTATCGAGGACGCCGCGACCATCCGCGTGAACGGCCGCTCTGGGACCTGGGGCGTGGGGGAGCGATGAGATCGACCAGGATCTGGCTCGCTGCCGTCCTGATCGCGCTGCTCGCGCTCAGCGCGTCACGTCCCGCGCCGGCTGACGCGTGTTCCGAACTAGCCGGGTACTGGGTTGATCGTTTTCTCGACGGCGAACTGGAGTGGCGGTGGGAAGGCGAAGCGCTCGTGTTCTCCGGCATACTCGAGGAGCGGAGCATCACCGAAGGGGTGGCTTGGAGCACCAACGTCCTTACCGTGGATCAGGCTTGGAAGGGGCGGATCTCGGCCGGGAACAGGATCGTCGCGAAATCAGCTGATACTCCCTGGGCGCCCTGCCCTGCCAGAGGAGAGCCCAGGATAGGTGAGCGACACCTCGCGTTCGTCGTCGTCGTCACCCCCGAAGGTGCCGCCCAGTATGAACAGTCTGAATACGACCCCGAGCGCTGGCCGCCATTGAAGGCTGGAGACCTCGCGGGATACTGGTACTACCTCGGCCCCTCGGACAAGGGACTGGAAGAACTTCTGGAAGCCCTCGACGAACTGTCGGAACGCGACCCAGACCTGCCGCAATACGACCCGTACGGCCGCCCCGGCTGGCCTGCGATCGGCGCCCTGGTCGCTCTGGCAGCAGCCATCGTCGTCTATCAGCGGCGCATTTCGGGGTTCACTCGGGCCTAACCGCATGGTCGAACCCTGGCACTACCCGTCAGGGGAACACCACCCACCTGCCGGAACTGCGAGGCCGGCCGGTTCGAGCACGTGGCGACGGGCATGACTGAGCGGGATCGGCACCGTGACCTCAGTGCCACCTATCGACGACGCTGACGCGCGACAGGCCGCGTGTGGTGAGGCGTGCCTCAAGGTGCTATAAGGCCCACAAGACACTGCGACTACGGAGGACACGATGGACTGGGCAGACAACGACGAACAGGCGGCATTCCGCACCCAGGTGCGTTCGTTCATCGAGAGCAGCCTGCCGGGCTTCTACCGAGCCCGCATCGAATCGGGCATGCCGCCCGGCCTCGAGGCCGACTGGCAGGAAGACATGGACCAGGGTACCGACGAGGCCAAGGCGGCCGCGAGCGAGTGGGCCGAGGCGCTCTCGACCAGGGGCTGGGTCGCTCCGCACTGGCCGACCGAGTACGGCGGCGGCGGCATGACGCCGATGGAGCAGTTCATCTACCGCCAGGAGATGGCGGAAGCCGAGGCCCCCACGGTCGGCGGCTCCGGCGTCACGCTGCTCGGGTCGACGCTGCTCGTCCACGGCACCGAGGAGCAGAAGCAGAAGTTCCTGCAGCCGACCCTGGCCGGCGAGTTCCGCTGGGCGCAGGGCTTCTCCGAGCCGGGCGCGGGCTCCGACCTCGCCTCGCTGCAGACGCGCGCCGTCCGCGACGGCGACGAGTACGTCATCAACGGCCAGAAGCTGTGGACCTCGGCGGCCCACAAGTCGAACTGGCTGTTCGGCATGTTCCGCACCGACCCGGACGCGCCGAAGCACCGCGGCATTTCGTTCCTCGTCATGGACATGCTGAGCGCCGGTATCAGCGTGCGCCACATCACATCGATGGGCTGGGTGCACGCCACGAACGAGACGTTCTACGAGGACGTGCGCGTACCCACCGACCACCTCATCGGCGAGGAAAACCGTGGCTGGTACGTCGGCGTCACGCTGCTCGACTTCGAGCGGTCGAACATCGCGGGAGCGATCGAGATTCGCAAGAACATCGACCGCCTGCTTGAGGACGTGCGGACGGCCGCGGGCCAGCGCATGGTCGAGGGGGGCGGGCTGCGGCGCCAACGCACCGCCATCGCCGATCACTACGTCGAGTCCGAGGTGATGTTCAACTACTCGTTCCGCATCATCTCGATGCAGGCGCGAGGCATCATCCCGAACTACGAGGCGTCGACCTCGAAGATGTTCGCGTCCGAGCTGGTGCAGCGGCTTTCGCGGACGGGCATCAAGGTCTACGGGCTGTACTCGAACATCTGGGACCCGGACTCCGATCACTCGCCGTCGAAGTCGCTGTTCACGCAGTCGAACGTGCACTCGGTGGTGGGCACGATCGCAGGGGGGTCGTCGGAGATTCAGCGCAACATCATCGCCACGCGCGGGCTCGGCCTGCCGCGCGGCTAGCAAACCGCTCACGGACACACGCGAGGGGGCCTCGAATCAAGGCCCTCTCGTCGTGCCGGTTCGGCGACGTGCGCGTGCCGATGCTGGCGCGCGCGCGTCACTTCGCGCACACTGCGCGCGTGGGCCGCTCCGTCGGCCCCCGCAGGCGTGAACTCAGACCACGCAGGGAACGGCAAAAGAAAGGACGCCCCATGCCAACCGAGAACGCACCCGCTGATTTCTACCGCCGCCAGGAAGGGCTTGGCCTCTGGGAGCACCGCGGCAAGGTCGCCGCGGTGGGTATCGGCCACTCCCCGACCGCGCGCCGCTGGGACGGCCAGGCCGAGACCAGCATCGGCGCGTGGATGCGCATCGCGATCCGCAACGCCATCGAGGACGCCGGCATCACCCCGGACCAGGTTGACGGCCTCGTCCTCGACCCGTCGACGACGACCGGCGCGTGGTGGCCCGAAGGCGACCCGCTGCCCGAGGACGTGCTGTCGCAGTTCGAGCCCGGTGAGAACCCCATGGACGGGGTCGCCTCGCTGAGCGGGGACTGGATCGTCAACAACATGCCGGAGCTGACCAACCTGACGTTCAAGATGAACGGCCCGGGGTGCATGTCGAACTGCATCTGCGTCGCCGCTGAAGCGGTGGGCCGCGGACTGACCTCCGTATGCCTCGTCGTGAAGGCGTGGCACAACTTCCCCGGCCGCTACTACCAGGGCGGGGCCAACGCCAGGAACACCGTCGAGGGCCGCGGCGTGTGGACGAACCCGTGGGGCACGAGCGCCGCGACCAACGACGGCTTCCAGTTCCAGGAGTACATGCACAGGTACAACCAGAGCCACGACAACATGGCGCCGTTCATCGTGAACTCGAAGCGCAACGGGCTGATGTTCCCGGAGGGCTTCTTCGCGCAGCACCGCCCCGACGAGGTGACGGTCGAGGACTACCTGAACGCGCGCTGGATCGTCGAGCCGCTGAACCTGTTCGACCACGACATGCCGATCCACGTCGCGGTCGCCTACGTGTTCGCGTCGGCCGAGAAGGCCGCGGACATGGCGCAGAAGCCGGCCTACATCCTCAACCACGTGACCACGCGGCCCGGGTTCGGGCTGCGGCCGTCGCTGGATCTGGCCGAGGACGCAACGGACTCAACGGCGCGGAAGCTCTACGACGGCTCCGGCGTCAACGCCGCCGACCTCGACTTCGAGAACATGTACGACGGCTTCGCGACGTTCCACAACTACCACCTGGAGGGCCTGGGCTTCGCCGGCATCAAGCGCGGCGAGGCGCTCGACTTCTACCAGGGCGACATCAGCATCGAGGGACCAACCCCGATCTCGCCCAGCGGTGGCAACGTGGGCGCCGGGCGCACGCGCTTCTGGATGCACACCGACAGCATCCTGCAGATCCAGGGCCGCGCCGGTGACCGCCAGGTGCACCTCAAGGGCGGACAGCCCGAGGTCGGCGTCTCCGGCGGCCCGATGCCGCAGAGTGGCGACTTCATGATCTGGGCGTCCAGCGCCGACTAGTCCCGGCTTACCACCGGCACTCACCCCGCCCCCTCCGGCGCAACCCGGAGGGGGCGGGTCGCTGAAACCCAGGGCCAATCCCTGGTCCCCACTCCCCGCGGAGCCGCCGAGGCGCGTATGCTGCGCCGCGCAACGCGTTGGCGGTGCGTCGACGCGCGCATGAACATCGCAGCGAGTCAGGGGCCGTGCGACGCGTCGCCGGGCCGGGAGCAGAGGAGACACACATGGACTGGACCGACACCCCCGAGCAGGATGAGTTCCGGACGAGCGTGCGGAGCTTCATCCAGGAGCGGCTGCCGGACTACTACCGCGGCGAGACCTACGAGCGGCGCCGCGTTGAGGACGCCGAGCAGGACTGGCAGTGGGAGATGATGCACGGCGGCCCGGAGGCCAAGGCCGCCGCGCAGGCGTGGTCGGACGCGCTTGCCGAGCACGGCTGGAACGCCCCCAACTGGCCGACCGAGTACGGCGGCTCCGGCCTCTCCACCATGGAGCAGTTCATCCTCAAGCAGGAGCTCGGCTCCGCCCACGCGCCCGAGGTCGGCGGCGGGAACGGCATCCCGCAGATCGGACCGACGGTGCTCGTGCACGGCACGCCCGAGCAGAAGGAGATGCTGCTGGGGCCGACACTGCGCGGTGAGATGCTGTGGGCGCAGGGCTACTCCGAGCCGGGCGCCGGCTCGGACCTCGCCTCGCTGCAGACGCGCGCGATCCGCGACGGCGACGAGTACGTGATCAACGGCCAGAAGATGTGGACCTCCTCGGCCCACAAGTCGAACTGGCTGTTCGGCATGTTCCGCACCGACCCGGACGCCCCGAAGCACCGCGGCATCACCTTCATGGTGATGGAGATGCAGGAGCCCGAGATCAGCGTCCGCCCCATCGTCGCGATGGACTGGCGGCACGCCACCAACGAGACCTTCTTCGAGGACATGCGCGTCCCCGTCGACCAGGTCATCGGCGAGGTCAACCGCGGCTGGTACGTCGGCATGACGCTGCTCGACTTCGAGCGCTCCGGCATCTCCGGCGCCGCCTCGCAGCGCGAGACCATCGCGGCGACCGTCGAGGCGATCCAGGACGGGAGCATCCCGAACCGCGCCTCGCAGGTGCGCACCGAGATCGCCGAGCGCGCCATCGAGGTCGAGGTCAACAACAACCTCGCCATGCGCATCGCCTCGATGCAGGCGAGCGGCCTGATCCCGAACTACGAGGCGTCGATGGGCAAGGCGTTCACGACCGAGCTGAGCCAGCGGCTCGCCCGCACCGGGATGAAGACGTTCGGGCTGTACTCCGGCCTGTGGGACGCCGACGACGAGCGCTCACCGCTGCGCTCGGAGCACACGCGCACCTACGTCAGCAGCGTGGTCGGGACGATCGCGGGCGGATCCTCGGAGATCCAGCGCAACATCATCGCGACGCGCGGGCTGGGGCTGCCTCGCGGCTAGCCCTCGACCGCAACGAGGACCCGATGAGCGAGGGGCGGCGGCAGCGCCGCCCCTCGTCGTTGCCTCCCAGGCGTGAACATCGGGGCCGCCCGAGGTTCGGGTAGGGATAATCGGGCGCTTCGCGCCCTACGATGGCGCGTATGGAGCGCCGTCGCCGCGGGCGACCTCGCCACCCCGATGCCCTGACGCCGACCGAGTGGCGCGTGCTCGACGAGTTGCGTGAGGGCGGGACGAACGCCGAGATCGGCGCGCGCCTCGGCATCACCGCCGACGGGGTGAAGTTCCACATCTCGAACATGCTCCGCAAGCTGGGCCTGCAGGGCCGCCACGAGCTCGCCGCCTGGCGCCCCGAGGAGCGTCGAGGCCGCCTGCGCGCGCTGTTCGGCATCCCCGCAGCGATTGCGTCGGTGGCGAAGCCCGTGGTCTGGGTTGGGGCGGGAGCGGCGGCTGTCGCCGGGGTGACGGTCGCGGCCATTGCGGTGGTGGGTGTGGTGGCCGTCGTCCTCGTCGGGGTGGGCGGGAACGGCGACCTGCCCGAGGTCGTGAAGCCGGCGGCGACTGAGCCCCCCTCGCCGCCCACGCCGACGCCACAGCGTCGGCCGCACCTACCCGGACCTCGGTGCCTGAGCGGACCAGCATCAGCTACGACCAACTCGACACCAGTGGGAAGGCGACTCGCCCAGGGAGCTACGCTTTCCTGAAACGGGTCGGGGACGCCACGAGCGCGATCGCCAACTTCGACGACCTAGACGGAGCCGTCGAGTTGCGCATTCACACTAGTGACCGGCACGGGCTGCCCCGTGTGGCGTTCTTCGACTCGGTGCGGGTGGGTGACACCTTTGACTTGAAGACGGACTTCAACTGCGGTTTCCGGTTCTGGGTGACGGGTATCGCAGCAGCTGTAGGGACACCCAGAACCTTCCGGGTCGAGCACGCACTGCGCTACCCAGTCCACAATGACGGATACTGCCGGGATGCTATCAGTGCGGCCGGACCGGGGGCGAAGGTGGCGTTCGTATGGGGAGCCGGCCACGGCGCGCCCGATCCAGACGGCGTCTCCGTGCTGGTTTTTTGGGAACCAGCTGGCGAGAGGCGTTAACCAGTTACGGGGTGAGTATGCGTCGGTCGCGAATGATTGCAGTCCTGCTCGGAGCCATCGTGGTGATTGCGGGCGTCGCTGTGGCGTTCGTGTTGCTGCGCGCCGACGGTGACGAGAACGTGTCAATAACCGCGAACCGCGTTTCGACGACGAACGAAACGGATACGGCCACGCCCGAGCCCACGCCGACGGCCACGCCGGAGCCCACGCCGACGGCCACGCCGGAGCCCACGCCGACGGCCACGCCGACGCCCACGCCGACGGCCACGCCGGAGCCCACGCCGACGGCCACGCCGACGCCCACGCCGACGGCCACGCCGGAGCCCACGCCGACGGCCACGCCGACGCCCACGCCGACGGCCACGCCGGAGCCCACGCCGACGTCCACGCCGACGCCCACGCCGACGGCCACGCCGGAGCCCACGCCGACGGCCACGCCGGAGCCCACGCCGACGTCCACGCCGACGTCCACGCCGGAGCCCACGCCGACGGCCACGCCCTCGGCGACTCCGGTCACTGCGACACCCACGCCCACGACAACGCCGACGCCCGTGGCAATGCCCACGGCCACTCCGACTACCCCGTGGAGCTTCGCCGGGCCACAGTCTTACGACTTGTTGCCTCATGAGTTCTGCATTGTCTGGCTCACCGAGGCCACGGAAGCAGATCGAGCGTTGTTTCGCTCGTCAGTCCGCGCGGCCGCAGACACCTGGCACGATGCTCTCGACCTAACCGCGTTCGATATCACCGGTGATTGCCCGGATGATGACTCTCGCGTCGGGAGTGGTAGCTGGCGTAATGAAATACTTCTCGAACACCTCCCAGGTACTCTGGCGGGCAACACCTTCACTCAGTTCGGACTCTGGTTCGAGTCGGATGTATCATTGGATCCGGGCAACCTGGCGAACCCCTCATGTTTCGTACGGACGGCAACGCACGAATTCGGTCACGTGCTGGGGCTGGGGCACTCGGCCTACGAGGAATCCATTATGTTCCGGCGTCCCCAAACAAGTGATTGCAGCGACGGGAGCATCCAGTCATGGGAGGTGCGTCAGTTGCGCGAAGCGTGGGGACTCGACTAGCAGGCTGCTGAAGAAGCGCCCTTCCGGGGTCTCGGAGTGGCGAGAGGCGGCTTGAGGCCGCCTCCGGGTTCGTGATGGTGGCCTCCTGACCTGCCCCCGGGGGCCTCTGAGGGCTCCCGGACCGGCCGGAGGGCGCACTGCGCCTACGCAGGGGCGAGTTCGAGCCTGGCCATGCGCACGAGGTTGTAGGCGGCGGCGGTGAGCTCCAGCCAGCCGCGGTTGCGCTCGCGGCCCACGAAACGCAGCTTGCGCCCGCCGCCCACGGTCTTCATCCAGCCGAAGACCTGCTCCACGATCTTGCGTCGCTTCTGACTCTGCCTGTAGCCGCGATGCCGCGTGGTGCGCCCGTCCACGGCGCTGCGGCGGCCGCGGTCGTTTTGCGCCACGTGCGGCGTCACGCCGCGCGCGCGCAGTTCCGCCACGAAGTCGCGCGTGTCGTAGCCGCGGTCGGCGCCCAGCGTCCCGCAGCCGCTCACGCTGCGCTCCAGCATCGTGACCGCGGCCTCGCGCTCGGCGTACCCGTTCGCCTCGGTCAACTCCACGTCCAGCACCAGGCCGTGACGGTTCTCGGTGAGCAGATGGCCCATGTAGCTCAGTTTCGCCGTCTGCCCCGCTCCCTTTGTGTACAGCTGCGCCTGCGGGTCGGTGCCGGAGCTATGCGTATCGCGGCTGCGCCGCCGCCCGCGGAAGTCCACGTCCGGGTTGCGCCCGCCCGGGGGTGGCTCCTGCTCGTCGCGCGGACGGTAGCTCTTGAGCGAGGCCCAGGCCTCCAGCAGCGTCCCGTCCACCGTGAAGTGGTCGGCGGAGAGCAGCCGGCGGCGCTTTGCCTCGGCCACCACCTCGGCGAAGAAGGCGCGCGCGACATCGGCTGCGAGCAGGCGCTCGCGGTTCTTCGAGAAGCTCGAGGCGTCGAACGGCGCGTCTGAGATGTTGAGGTCCAAGAACCACTTGAAGAGCAGGTCGTAGCGCAGCCGCTCGCAGAACTGGCGCTCGCTGCGGATCGAGTAGAGCGCGATCAGCAGGCTCGCCTTGAGCAGGTGCTCGGGCGGGATCGAGGGCCGCCCGCTCGTTGCGTACATCGTGCCGAAGAGCGGCGAGAGCCGCTGCAGCGCTGCATCGACGATCGGTTTGATGCGTCGGATCGGGTGGTCGTCCGGGATGAAGGAGTCCGGCGTCACCGCCAGCAACATGTTGGTCTGGCGCTCGGCGTCACCTCGCACGGGGCTGCCTCCCAGGCTATGCCCCCGCCGCCAGCCCCATCCTGCCAGATGGCCGCGCCTTTTTCAGCACCCTGCTAGGGGGACATACCGCCTGAAGGCGTTGCCGCCGTGGGTCATCGATGTGTCCGCTGGTGCGCAGGTGTACCACTCTGGGTCGTAAGTTTGCAGGCTCTGGACTGAGTATTTCGCTCACAGACCCGAAGAGCGGCTACAGCCTCGGCATCGACGAGGTAACGGGAGAGGAGGTGGGGCGCTCCACGTTGTGGCCCGAGATCGGGTTACCCGAGGCGGACGCGGACTCTCTTTTCGATCGGATCATGGCGTCGGTGCGGTACGTCCCGGTACACGAAGAGTAGCCTCCCTCATCCACTGACCCGGCAGTAGCGCCGCTGCACGCCGCGCGCCATACTGCCTCCGGCGTTCGTCGCCCCCACCCACCCGCACCGAACCGATGGAGTACGCATGTCCCCCGTCACCATCCCCGACCTCCCCGCCGCCGCCGACCAGGCCTGGCTGTTCCCCGGCCAGGGCGCCCAACACGTCGGCATGGGCAAGGACCTGCACGACGAGATCCCCGCCGCGCGCGCCGTCTTCGAGGCCGCCGACGAGGCCCTCGGCTTCTCGCTCTCCGGGCTCTGCTTCGAGGGCCCCGAGGATGAGTTGACGCGCACGGTCAACACGCAGCCCGCGCTTGTCGCGCACGGCATCGCCGCGCTCGTCGCGGCCATCGACGCAGGCACCGTCACGCACCGCCCGGCGGTCGTCGCCGGGCACTCGCTCGGCGAGTACGCCGCGCTCATCGCCGCCGGCGCGATCAGCTTCGAGGACGGCATCCGCCTCGTCCGCGAGCGCGGCCGTCTCATGCAGGACGCGTGCGACGCCGTACCCGGCACGATGGCCGCGGTGCTCGGCCTCGAGCGCGGCCAGGTCGAGGAGATCTGCGCCGCGAACGGCGCGGCCGTCTGCAACGAGAACGCACCGGGCAACGTCAGCATCGGCGGCGCCGTCGCGGCCGTCGAGGCGGCAACCGCAGCGGCCGAAGAGGCCGGCGCGTCGCGCATCGTGCCGCTCGCCGTGGCGGGCGCGTTCCACACGCCGCTCATGCAGGGCGCAGCCGACGGCATGGCCAGCGTGCTGGCCGACGCCGCGTTCACCGACCCCGGCATCCCGGTCGTCTCGAACGTCACGGGGCAGAACCTGACCGCGGCCGGCGAGCTGGCCGGCGAGCTGACCTCGCAGATCACGAGCCCCGTGCTGTGGGTCGACGGCGTGCGCGCGATGCTCGGAGCGGGCGTGACCTCCTTCACCGAGTTCGGCCCGGGCCGCGTGCTGACCGGCGCGCTGCGCCGCACCGAGCGCTCCGCCGAGGGCCGCAACGTCGCGACCGCCGCCGACGCGCGCGGCGAAGAGGCCGAGTAGACGCCATGAGCCCGCAGGCGGACCTCGCGCTCGCCGGGCGCACGGCCGTGGTCACCGGGGGCGCGCGCGGCATCGGCCGCGCCATCGCCATGGAGCTCGGGCGCCAGGGCGCGCGCGTGATCATCACCTACCGCAGCGAGGAACTCCTCGCGAACGCCGTCGCCGGCGACCTGCGCAACATCGGCACCGAGTCTTCGACCGTGCGCGTCGACGTGCGCAACAAGGAAGACCTCGAACAGCTCTTCCAGGAGGCGCGGCAGGCGCACGGCGGCGTCGACATCCTCGTGAACAACGCGGGCGTGACCGACGACGGGCTCGTGATGCGCATGACCGACGAGGCATGGCACAAGGTCGTCGAGACGAACCTGACCGGCACCTTCCATGCGACCCGGCTGGCGCTGCGCCAGATGACGCGCGCGCGCTGGGGGCGGGTGATCAACATCACCTCGGTGGTGGCGGCCATGGGCAACGCCGGGCAGGCGAACTACTCCGCCGCCAAGGCCGGCATCATCGGCTTCACGCGCTCTGTCGCGCGCGAGGTCGCCTCGCGCAACGTGACGGTGAACTCGGTCGCACCGGGGTTCGTGGAGACGGACATGACGGCGCACCTGACCGAAGACCAGAAGAACGCCATCCTCAACATGGTCCCGCTGGGCCGCCACGCAACGCCCGAGGACATCGCGCCGCTGGTCGCGTTCCTCGCCTCGGACGGCGCCGCGTACATCACCGGCCAGACGTTGCACGTCGACGGCGGGCTCGTGATGCGATGACGGCGCGCCCGCGCGCCCGGGCGGGCTTGTAGCAGCCATGCCGACCGGATCGCGACGCCGCTCGCGCATCATCGCCTTCCAGGCGCTGTACGAAGCCGACCAGTCCGGCCACGAGCCGGTGGACGTCCTCGCCCGGCACCTCGACGAGACCGGCCTCTCCGAGGAGGCGTCGGGCTTCGTGCGGGAGCTCGTCGACGGCGTCGGCCAGCACCTGCCGGAAATCGACGCGATGATCGGGGAGCGCGCGCCCGCGTTCCCGCTGGGGGAGATGGCGCCCGTCGACCGCAACGTGTTGCGCCTTGCCATCTTCGAGATCTGCTTCGATAATCGGCGCGCTCCGGTGGCCGTCGTGATCAACGAGGCGGTGGAACTCGCCAAGGGCTACGGCTCTGAGTCCTCCGGCCGGTTCGTACACGGCGTGCTGGGATCCATCGCCGGAGCGCAGCAGCCAGAGCCGGAGGTCGCCCAGGGGCAGACCCCGGAGTGAGACTCGGATAACCTGCATTCGTCGCGGCCGAAGGCAGCCGCACGCGAGAGGATGAGACAGTGCCAACCACCTACGAGCGCGTGCGCGAGATGATCGTCGAACAGCTGGGCGTGGAGGAGGCGGACGTGACGCCGAACGCGTCGTTCGTCGACGACCTGAACGCAGACTCACTGGACCTGGTCGAGCTGATTATGTCGCTCGAAGAGGAGTTTTCCGGCGAGGGCAACGACATCGAGATCTCCGACGAGGACGCCGAGAAGATCCAGACCGTGCAGGACGCGATCGACTTCCTGCACGACCTCGGCATCGAGGACTAGCGCCGCACGCGACAGGTCGCCTCGGGCGGTCCGGCCGCCCGGCGCGCGCCTGGTGCGATCCGCTGACGCCCGCCGGGCGTATCATCAACACACCATGGAACTCTTAGGCGTCGGGGCTGCCGAAGCGCTCGTGGTCTTCGTGATCACGCTCATCGTCGTGGGCCCGCAGCGCTTCCCGGAGATCGCCCGCCAGGGCGGGCGCTACTACCGCATGGCCCGGCGCTACGCGACCGAGGTCACCAACGACGTGCGCGGCGCCATCCAGGAGCTCGAGGCCGAGGTCGAGGCGCAGAAGGAAGAGCTCGAGGCCGTCGGCGCCGAACTGAGCGAGGGCATCCAGAACACCGTCGCGGAGACCCGCAGCGAGCTGCGCGACATCGGGCGCTCCACGAGCGAGGCCATCTCGAGCGCCGAGCCGACGCAGCGGTCCGCACCTCGGAGTGGCCTGGCCACCACCCCGGCCACCACTGCCGCACCCGCTACGCCCTCGGCGCCGGCCGGCGCGCTGCAGACGCCTCGCGAACTGCCCGCCGGCGACGAGGAAGACCCAACAGACACTGAACGCCGCTCCGGCGACGAGTAGCGTTGATGGTCACGTCCGTCGACCCCGACCCCCCTTCCGAGCCACCCGACCCGCCGCCCGAGGAGACCGGCGGCGAGATGACCCTGCTGGGTCACCTCCTGGAGCTTCGCTCCCGCGTCACCTGGATGGCCGGCGCGATCGTCGTCGGGATGGGCGTCTTCTTCGCGCCCCCGATCAACTTCGCCATCTGGGAGATCCTGCTCGAACCGGCGTCGGACGTCCCCGGCTTCAGGCCGACTCAGGTCGACCCGCTGGAGAACCTCGGCGTCTATTTCCGCATCGCCCTGGCGTGCGGCATGGCCGTAGCGATGCCTGTGCTCGTCTACCAGACGATGCGCTTCGTGGCCCCCGCACTCACGAAGCAGGAGAAGCGCTGGCTCTACCCGATCGCCCTGGGCGCCTCGCTGGCGTTCCTGACCGGCCTGGCCTTCTGCTACTTCGTCGTGTTGCCGGCGGCCTACAGCTTCCTCTTCCAGTTCGGGAGCGAGCTCGCCGCGCCGGAGCCGCGGATCAGCAGCTACATGGACCTGACACTGCGGCTGCTCGTGCTCCTCGGGTTCGTCTTCGAGATGCCGATCCTGATCATGGGCCTCGCGAGGATACGCGTCGTGCACTGGCGGCGGCTGCTCGGCTGGTGGCGCATCGCGATCATCGGCGCCTTCGTCGTCTCGGCGATCGCGACCCCGACGATCGACCCGGTGACGCAGTCGCTGGTCGCGGGACCGATGATCATCCTCTACGCCTTCGGTATCGGGCTCGCCTGGATCGTGCGGCCGCGCGGGTAGTCGCGCCGTTGACCAGTGCGATCATCTGCATACGCAATAGCACCGTTCCCACGCCCGGACATGCTAGGATGGCGATGTATGACGGACTCGACCGCCGACCCCGCCTACGCTTCGCCCGCCATCGAGGGCGCGCGGCGCACGGGCACGCCCGCGCTCGTCGAGCTCTACGAGGAGATCGCCGACTGCCCCGCGTGCGGGCTCGCGCGCACGCGCACGCAGACCGTGCCCGGCTCCGGCCCCGCGCCCACCGAGGTGATGTGCATCGGCGAGGCGCCAGGAGCGCGCGAGGACGAGCAGGGCCTCCCGTTCGTCGGCGCGGCCGGGCGGTTCCTCGACGAACTGCTCGGCGACATCGGCATGTCGCGCGAGACGGTGCACATCGCGAACGTCGTGAAGTGCCGGCCGCCCGGCAACCGCGACCCGCAGCCCGAGGAGATCGCCGCCTGTCAGCCCTACCTCGAACGTCAGATCGCGCTCGTCGACCCGTTGCTGATCGTGACGCTCGGCCGCTTCTCGATGGCGCGCTGGTTCCCGGGCAAGACCATCAGCCGCATCCACGGCCAGCCGCAGCGCTTCGACAACCGCCTCGTCATGCCGATGTTCCACCCGGCCGCCGCGCTCCGTCGCGGCGACCTGCGGGCGGTCATCGCCGCCGACTTTGCGCGTATCCCCGCACTCCTCGACGAGGCGCGAGCGCTCCGCGACGAGGGGCCCTCGGACACCCCGGCGGACGCCGACGCCCCTATTGCCGCTGCGGCGCCGCTCCCGGCGTCCGAGCAGCGCGCACTGCTGTGAATCGAGTGAACGTACGATGACCGACGACACCCTGCCCGTCCGCATGATCCCGCTCGGCGGCCTCGGCGAGATCGGGCGCAACATGATGCTCTACGAGTACGACGATCAGGCGATCGCCGTCGACGTGGGGCTGATGTTCCCCGAGGAGGAGATGCTCGGCGTCGACCTCGTGATCCCGGACTTCGAGTACATCCTCGACGACCCCTCGCGCCTGCAGGCGGTGTTCCTCACCCACGGCCACGAGGACCACATCGGCGCGCTGCCGTTCCTGCTGCGTGAGGTCAACGTGCCGGTGTTCTGCACCCGGCTCACGCGCGGCCTCGTCGACGTCAAGCTGCGTGAGCACCGCCTGAGCGACGACACGCACGTCCAGGTCGTGGAGCCGGGCCAGACGATCAACGTCGGCCCGTTCTCCGTCGAGTTCTTCGCGGTCGCGCACTCCATCCCGGACGCGGCCGGGCTGATCATCGGGACGCCGCGCGGGCCCATCGTCCACACCGGCGACTTCAAGCTCGACCACACGCCCCCCATGGGGCAACACACCGACCTCATGCGCCTCGCCGAGGTCGGCCGCGAGGGTGCGCTGCTGCTCGCCGCCGACTCGACGTACGCGGAGATCGAGGGCCACACCCCCTCGGAGCAGACCGTCGCCGAAACGCTCGACCGGGTGATCGGGGAGGCCGAGGGCCGCGTCATCGTGGCGACGTTCGCCTCGCTGATCTCGCGCGTGCAGATGGTGATCGACGCCGCTGAGAAGCACGGCCGCCGCGTCTTCGTGACAGGCCGCTCGATGGTCAACAACGTGCGCATGGCGCGCGAGCTCGGCTACCTCGAAGCGGGCGACAACCTGCTCATGAACCCGCGCGAGATGCGTGACCACCCGGACAGACGCACGATCGTGATCAGCACCGGCGCGCAGGGCGAGCCCACATCGGCGCTGACGCGCATGGCGAACGGCACCCACCAGCACGTCACCGTGCAGGAGGGCGACACCGTCGTCCTCTCCTCGAGCCCCATCCCGGGCAACGAGGCGCTCGTCTACCGCAACATCGACAACCTGTACCGCGCGGGCGCGAAGGTCATCTACAGCCTGATCGCGCCCGTGCACGTGCGCGGGCACGCTGCGCGCGAGGAGTTGAAGATCGTCCACAGCCTGGTCCAGCCGCAGTACTTCGTCGGCATCCACGGCGAGCACCGCCACCTGGTGCATCATCGCGAGCTCGCACTCGACCTCGGCATGCACCCCGAGGACGCCTTCGTGCTCACGGACGGTGACGTGCTGGAGATCACCGAGGACGAGGCCTACGTCGCCGACAGCGTCCCGGCGGACTACGTCTACGTCGACGGCCTCGGCGTGGGCGATATCGACCAGATCGTGCTGCGCGACCGCCAGCACCTGGCGTCGGACGGCATGCTCGTCGTCGTGGCGGCGATCCACCGCCAGCACGGCACGCTGGCCGGCGTGCCCGAGGTGATGTCGCACGGCTTCGTCAGCCCCGACGACGAGGCCGACATGATCGAGGGCGTGCGCCGCCTCGTCGTCGACCTGTTCGGCGGGGAGGGGCGCCAACTCGACTGGACGAGCATGCGTGAGAGACTGAAGGACGAGGTGGCAAGCCACCTCTACAAGGAGACCCACCGCCGGCCGCTGGTGCTGCCGGTCACGGTGGAGGTCTAGCGCGGGCGACGACGCCCGCCGAGGGAGGCGAACGACGGAGGTGTAGTCCAGCCTCGAAGGTACCGGCGTCGCTGGCGGGGGACGGCCGGACCGGGAGCATCACCATGGCCCGAACGAAGACCCGCCCATCCACGCGCCCCGCGGCGACTCGCACCGCGAAGGCCCGCACCCCCTGGACCCGACGCCTGCGACGCGTCGTACGCTCCGAGACCACCGGCGGCGCGCTCGTCGTTGCAGCCGCCGCGATCCTCATCTACCTGCTGCCCCTCGACGCAGTCCCTGTCGCGGACGTGCTCGCGAGTGCGCGCGATGGATTCGTCGAGTTCTTGGGCATCCACGTCTTCACGCTCGTCGCGCTGCTCGCGGCCCTCGGCGCACTTGTCGCGACGCGACGCCTGCGCTGGCTGCGCCACCGCGAGCGTCACCTGCTCGGCGCCGCGCTGCTGCTCGTCTTCAGCAGCGGCTTGCTGGGCCTCTGGCGGCCCGACGTCGTGATTGGCGGCGTCGGCCTCGATGCAGCCTCCGCGGGCGGCGAGGCCGGCCGCTGGCTGAGCGGCAGCACCCTCGCCGGCCTCGGGTGGCTCCTGGCGGCGTGCGCGGGCTTCACGTTGCTGTGGCCGCGCACGTCCGCGCGGATCGCCCGTGCGACGCCGCGCGCGAGCATCCGCACGAGCGTGTGGGTGTGGCGTCACGGCCCGCGGCAGACCCTCGCCGCGCTCGTCGCGAGCGTGAAGCGCGTCGGCGAGTCGGACGTGCCGAACGCAGCCGAGATCGCGGCCCTGCGCGCCCGCCACGCTGCCTCGGTCGCGAACGGGAGTGCCGCGGCTGCCGCCGCTGTCGCCAACGAGGCCGACACGGGCGCAGACGAAGCCCCGGCGCCGGCCAGCCTCGACGTCCCCGACGAGGAGGAGCAGGCCGAGGATGACGACGACTCGGACCGCCCGGCCGTGCAGATCCCGATGGACATGGAACACGAGGCCGCCGCCTGGCGGCACTCGACCGACGGCTGGCAGCTCCCGCCGATGGACCTGCTCCGCAAGATCGAACCCGCCGCGCCCGCGGCCCATAGCAACGAGCGGCGCGCGGAGCTGATCGTGGAGACCCTCGCCTCGTTCGGCGTCGACTCCGCCGTGACCCAGATCAACGAGGGGCCCGCCGTCACGCAGTTCGGCGTCGAGCCCGGCTGGAACGTGCGCACCAAGACCGTCGAGGAGCGCGACGCCGACGGCAAGCCCATCCTCGACGACGACGGTCAGCCGCGGACCAAGGAGATCGAGGTGTCGCGGACGCGCGTGCGCGTCAGCCGCATCACATCGCTTCAGCATGACCTGGCGCTGGCGCTGGCCGCGCCCGCGCTGCGCATCGAGGCGCCCGTGCCGGGCAAGTCCATCGTCGGGATCGAGGTGCCGAACGGACACACCTCGGTCGTGTCGCTGCGCAGCATGCTCGAGTCGCCAGGGTTCGAGCAGGCGGCGCAGAAGTACCACCTGCCGATCGCGCTGGGCTCGGGTGTTGCAGGCGCCGAGGCGGTGACGGACCTGGCCGACATGCCGCACCTGCTCATCGCCGGCGCGACCGGTTCGGGCAAGTCGGTGTGTCTCAACTCGATCATCGCCTGCCTGCTCATGAACTACTCGCCGGAACAGCTCCGGCTCGTGCTCGTCGACCCGAAGCGCGTCGAGCTGACGGCGTTCGCGGACATCCCGCACCTCGCCTTCAGCGACATCGTGGTCGACATGGACAAGGTGGTCGGCACGCTCCAGGCGGTGATCCAGGAGATGGAGACGCGCTACCGCGCGTTCGCCAAGGTCGGCGTGCGCAACATCGAGACCTACAACGAGCGCGACGAGGAGCACGCGCTCCCGTACTGGGTCGTGGTCATCGACGAGCTCGCGGACCTGATGCTCGCCGCGCCGTACCAGGTGGAGCACCAGCTCGTGCGCCTCGCACAGCTCGCGCGCGCGACAGGCATCCACCTGGTGGTGGCGACGCAGCGGCCCTCGGTCGACGTGGTCACGGGCCTGATCAAGGCGAACTTCCCGACGCGGATCGCCTTCGCGGTCTCCTCGCAGGTGGACTCACGCACGATCCTCGACGGCGGGGGAGCGGAGAAGCTGCTCGGCAAGGGCGACATGCTGTACCAGCCGAAGGACCAGGGGAAGCCGACGCGCCTCCAGGGCGTCTATGTCTCCGACGAGGAGATCGAGTCCGTCGTCGCTTTCTGGACGGCGGGCCGCTTCGAGTCGCTGCGACCCCCGCGCTTCGACGACCTCCTCGCCGAGGCCGAGGAGACGGCGGCCGACCTCGTGCCCGGGGGGCCGCCTCCCGACGTGGACCCGATGGTGACCGAGGCGCTGCAACTCGCCCGCGACCACACCCAACTCTCGACGTCGCTGCTCCAGCGCCGGCTGCGCATCGGTTACCCGCGCGCCGCGCGCGTGATGGACGAGCTCGAGGAGCGTGGCATCGTCGGCGCGCCGGAGGGTGGCGGCGGCTCCCGCCCCGTCCTCCTCGGGGACGATGACGCGGGTGACGAGACCTCGGAAGCGGCGGCTGCGCCGGTGGCAGGGGTTGGGCGTGAGGGGGAGGGGTAGCCGAGCCTAGTGACGATGAGCACTCCCCTCCGGTTCATCGCCCCCTCGCAAATGCAGTCGATCGCTTCCTGTCGTGACTGGAACCTTGGTGATGTTCCGGCGGATGGGCGGCCGATAGTCATCGATCTTTCGCGGTGGCGATACGTCACGCCGACCCCGGTCGTAGGCTTGCTCGCTGTGCTGGGCAAGCTTCATCGTCAAGGCCATGAAATCGAGATCGTTCAACCGAGCGCGCCCTACCCACTCAGAATGCTCGAAACTGTCGGGTTCGTAGATGCGCTCGAGACGTTCACGGACGTCACGCGGACTTCTGAACCAGCGGCGGCAGTGAGGCGATACCACCCCATCATTCGCGCTATGAACTTCAAGACCCACAACGAAGTAGAGGGGATCGCGAACGAGCTCATGACAGAGTTCGGAGCCAGCAGGCAGGTCAGCCCTCCACTCAATCGCGAGGCGCACGACGCGCTCGCCGAGGCTGCGAACAACGCGGTCGAGCATTCCGATTCCCCCGAAGGCGGTTTCGCGCTAGCCCAACTCAGAGAGCGCCGACCGGCCTCTGGCCGCTCGTGGTTCATCGAAATCGCCATCGCCGACGCAGGCCGGGGGATAGCGGCTTCCCTCGGGGTGAACGACGATCGAGAGGCGATCATGCGCGCTCTCGACGAAGGCGTCTCGGGTACCGGCGATCCGCACAGGGGCATCGGGCTCGCGGAGATCGAGCGCCTGGTGCAGGAACCCCGGCGGCAACTCGTCATCCACTCCGGCCGTGGCCTCGTGACAGTCACTGCGGAGTCGGGGCGGGTCGCGACCCATACGGCCAGCGTCTACCCCGGAACTCTGCTGACGGTTTCGATTCCAGCGGGGGTCTCCTAGCGTGGTCGATGGGCCCATGAGTCCGGGTGTATGGTGCAGCCCCAGCACGCGGGAGGACGACGATGCAGGTCAGGTTGGGCGATGAGGGTTCATCCTTCGCGACACGCCCGCGAGCCCAATCGATCGTTCAAGGGCTCACGCCGTCGTCCAGCGTCGACGCCCTGGTGCTGGACCTCACCGGCGTCGAAGCCGCGAGTCCATCGTTTCTCGACGAACTGTTCGGTCGACTCTCTGAGAAGTACGGGTCGGTCAACGTCTCCGGCGCGAAGCCGGATCTGCACCCACTCATCGACCGCGTGATTGCGCGTCGAGGGCTGGAGTCGCGCTTCAACGTGACCGCAGAGGCCTGACGGGTCGAGCACCCGACCTCTACCGCCGGCGCATCCGTCCACCGCGTCGCCCCCCACCATTCGCCCGCTGCGGACGCCGCGAGGGGGCGTCGAAGGCGCGGAGGCCCTCGGGGGTGTCGCCGACGAGCTCGCGGCGGAGCTCGACGACCTGGTCGCGGAGTTGGGCGGCGTGCTCGAACTCCAGCTCGCGCGCGGCCGTCTTCATCTTGCCCTCGAGCTCCTTGACCATCCGCAGCAGCTCGTCGCGCGGCAGCTCCGCGGCGTCGACGCCGTACGTGCCGGGGTCCTCGGCGACGCGGAGGCGGTCTGTGATGTCGCGGATCTCCTTGCGGATGCCCACCGGCTCGACGCCGTGCGCCTCGTTGTACGCGGCCTGGACGGCGCGCCGGCGGTCGGTCTCGTCGAGCGCGTGCTGCATCGAGTCGGTGATGTAGTCGGCGTACATGATCACGCGCCCGTCGGGGTGGCGCGCCGCGCGGCCGATGGTCTGGATCAGCGAGCCACCCGACCGCAGGAAGCCCTCCTTGTCGGCGTCGAGGATGCAGACCAGCGACACCTCGGGCAGGTCGAGGCCCTCGCGCAGCAGGTTGATGCCGACCACCACGTCGTACACCCCCTGCCGAAGGTCGCGCAGGATCTCGATGCGTTCGAGGGTGTCGATCTCCGAGTGCAGGTAGTGGGCCTTCGCGCCCATCTCGAGCAGGTAGTCGGTGAGGTCCTCGGCCATCTTCTTCGTGAGCGTGGTGACCAGCACGCGCTCGCTGCGCGCTGCGCGGTCGTTGATCTCGGCCAGCAGGTCGTCGATCTGCCCCTGCGTCTCACGTACCTCGACGACCGGGTCGACGATGCCCGTCGGGCGGATCACCTGCTCGACGATCTGGAATGAGTGCTCCATCTCGTACGGCCCCGGCGTGGCCGAGACGAACACGACCTGGTTGAGGTGCGATTCGAACTCATCGAAGTTGAGCGGCCGGTTGTCGAGCGCCGAGGGCAGCCGGAAGCCGAAGTCGACCAGCGTCTTCTTGCGGGCGATGTCGCCGAAGTACATCCCCCGCGCCTGCGGCAACGCGATGTGCGACTCGTCGACGAACACCAGCCAGTCGTCCGGGAAGTAGTCGAGGAGCGTCCACGGCGTCGAGCCGGGCGCGCGTCCCGCCAGGTGGCGCGAGTAGTTCTCGATGCCCGAGCAGTAGCCGGTCTCACGCAGCATCTCGAGGTCGTAGCGCGTGCGCTCCTCCAGCCGTGTCGCCTCGAGGATGCGGCCCTCGGAGCGCATCCTGGTGGTCTCTTCGCGGAGCTCCTCCTCGATCGTCACGATCGCGGTCTCGAGCCGGTTCTCGGAGGTCACGAAGTGCTTGGCCGGGTAGATGCCGAAGCGCTCCTGCTCCGACAGCAGCTCGCCGGAGAGGGGGTCGACGGTGACGATGCGCTCGATCTCGTCGCCCCAGAAGTCGACGCGCAGCGCGAGGTCTTCGTAGGCGGGGAAGAGCGTGAGCGTGTCGCCGCGCACGCGGAACGTGCCGCGCACAAGATTCATATCGTTGCGCTCGTACTGCATCGCGACCAACTGGCGGACGAGCGAGTTGCGGTTGACGTGCCGGCCAACGCGCAGGTCGGCGACGAACGACTGGTACTCACCCGGCTCGCCGAGGCCGTAGATGCACGACACCGAGGCGACGATCACCACGTCGCGGCGCTCGAAGAGCGCACGCGTGGCGGAGTGCCGCATCTTGTCGATCTCATCGTTGATGTCGGCGTCCTTGGCGATGTAGGTGTCGGTGCGGGGCAGGTACGCCTCGGGCTGGTAGTAGTCGTAGTAGGAGACGAAGTACTCGACGGCGTTGTCGGGGAAGACGTCGCGGAACTCCGCGGTGAGCTGCGCGGCGAGGGTCCGGTTGGGGGCGAGCACGAGCGTCGGGCGCTGGTAGCGCTCGATGATGTTCGCCATCGTGAACGTCTTGCCGGACCCGGTGGCGCCGAGCATCGTCTGCGTGCGGTAGCCGGCCTCGAGGCCCTCGACGAGCTGGTCGATGGCCTGGGGCTGGTCACCGGTGGGCTGGAAGTCGCTGACGATGCGGAACGGCCGTCCGACCTCGGTCGTGGTCATGGGGTCATTGTACGACGGGGGGTGCTGGGTGGGACGGCGCTTGAATGTTTGTGCTATCGTGCACAAACCCCACAACGTCCGCTCCCACCTCGGATGCAGGGAGACGAGCACATTGACGTCTGACGGCAGTCTGAACGACGCGTTGCGGATCGCGATTCGTGAAGAGATAGCGCCGCTCAGGGAGCAGATGCGGGCGCTGTCCGAAGAAGTCGCCACGCTCCGGCCACTTCCAGGGCAGATGCGCGCTCTGACCGAGCGAGTCGATGCGCTACAACTGCTCCCAGAGCAGATGCGCGCGCTGTCCGAAGAAGTCGCTACGCTCCGGCCGCTCCCAGAGCAGATGCGCGCTCTGACCGAGCGAGTCGATGCGCTACAACTGCTCCCAGAGCAGATGCAGGCGCTGTCCGAAGAAGTCACCGCGCTCCGGCCGCTCCCAGGGCAGATGCGCGCTCTGACCGAGCGAGTCGATGCGCTAGAACCGCTCCCAGAGCGCGTGCGCACACTTTCGGCGCAGGTCAGCACCCTCGCCGGCATCATCGAGGTGGGGATCGGCGCGATGCGCGAAGACATCGGGGAAGTGCGCCAGCGGGTCACGGCGCTGGAGCGCTCGCAGGACGTAGGTAGCTGACCTGGCCGCGTCAGCTGCCGCCTCGCCGCTCCAGCACGTACCGCAACACCGCCTCCAGCGTCACCAGCCCCGGCTCCTCCGCGAGCGCGGCCGCCACCACGCGCTGCGCCTCGCGGCGCGGGTACTGGAGGGCGACGAGGGCGTCGACGGCGTCGTCACGGACGTCGACGGTGGCGCCGCCGCGACCGGCGTCGATCGCGTCGCGCAGCAACGCCTCCTGCACGAGCTTGCCGTGGAGGTGGGCGATGATGGTCTGGGAGAGTCGCTCGCCGATGCCCGGCAGTTGGCGCAGCGAGCGCTGGTCCTCGGCCTCGATCCACCCGGCGATCTCCGAGATGGGGTACGTGAGCGCACGCACCGCCTTGGCCGGTCCCACGTCGGGTACATCGATGAACTTGCGGAAGAACTCTCGCTCGGCGAGGTGGGCGAAGCCGTAGAGCGTCGGCACGGGCTGGCGCTCCGTGGCGTGGTGGTACGTGAAGACGCGCACCTCCTCGCCCTCGGCGTGCGAGGCTGCCCAGTCCGCCGAGAAAGCCGGCATATAGACCTCGTACGTGACGCCGGCGGCGTCGATCCAGAGCGCGGACCGCTCCGGGTCCCAGCGCACGAGCTCACCGCGCAGCGCCGCGATCACGACCGGCCAGCTATCCGCGACTCGAGCGCCGCCTCCGCCAGCCGTGTCAATGCAAGAGCGAGCGCGTCCGCGGCGTCGAGCGGCTCCGGGAGTACGGCGAGGCCGAGCTGCATCGCCACCATCGCCTGCACCTGTTCCTTCGATGCGCCGCCGTAGCCAGCCACAGCCGCCTTCACCGCCGTCGACTGGTACTGGAACACCTCGACACCGTGCGCAGCTGCCGCGATCATCGCGGCCGCGCGTGCCTCGCCGATAGCGAAGGCGGAGCGAACGTTAGCTGCTACGTAGGGCTCCTCAATAGCCATCTCCGCTGGGCGGTGCTCGGCGATGAGTTCTGCCAGTTGCTCGTGGATGGTCAGCAGCCTGAGGGCGCGTGGGCGGGGGCTGCGAGTGCGAATCACGCCGTACGTCAGCACCTCGGCGGCGCGCGGATCACCGGCGATGATGCCGTAGCCGGTCGCGGCGAGGCCGGGGTCGATGCCGATCACGCGGTGCGCAGTGTCGCTCATCGGCGGCGGACGCTACCCGACCAGTCCGCCCGCAGCCAGCACTTCGTCGCTGAAGTCGACGTTCGAGTACACCCGCGACACGTCGTCGAGCTCGTCGAGAGCGTCGAGGAGCCGTAGCGCCTGCCCGGCAACCTGGTCGGTGGGGGTGATGACGTTCTTCGGCACCTGCGCGATCTCGGAGGTGGTCACGGTGTAGCCCGCCTCCGAGAGTGCCTCGCGCACGGCCTCGAGGTCACTCGGATCCGTGATCGCCTCGACCATCTCGTTGTCGGCGGAGACGTCCTCGGCGCCCGCCTCGATGGCGGCGAGCTGGATCTCGTCCGGGTCGTCGTCGCCGATCTCGACGGCGATGAGGCCGCGCAGGTCGAAGAGCCACGCGACCGAGCCGCTGTCGGCCATGGCGCCGCCGCCGCGGGTGAGCGTGGTGCGGATCTCGGCGACGGTGCGATTGCGGTTGTCAGTGACGGCCTGGATCAGCACCGCCGCGCCGCCCGGCGCGTATCCCTCGTACGTGATCTCCTCGAGTACCACGCCATCACCACCACCAACGGCGCGCTGGATGGCGCGGTCGACGTTGGCGTTCGGCATGTTGTTGTCGCGCGCCTTCTGGATGGCGAGACGCAGGGCCGGATTCATATCGGCGTCAGCGCCGGAGCGGGCCGCCATCGTGACGTCGCGTGCGAGCTTGGTAAACAGCTTGCCGCGCTTCGCGTCTGTGGCCGCCTTCTTGTGCTTGATCGACGACCACTTGGAGTGACCGGACATGTGCCGCCTCCCCGTGGGCTATGCAGAACGTCTGCACGCCATGGTAGCGCCCCGGTCGGCTCCCGGCAGCCGCCGCGAGGCCTCCCGGAGCGCCGCTACGGCTCCAGCGTGACGTTGTCGATCAGCGTCGCCCCCGAAAAGCGCACCGCGAGTGACAGCATCGCCGCGCGCTCGACCACCCCCGCGAGTTCCTCGAGGGTCTCCGAGTCGGCGAGCGACACGTAGCTGATGTCGGCCATGGGCTGCGCCTCAATGCGCTCGCGGACCATCGCGCGCAGCCGTCCGGCGTCGCGTTCCCCGCCGTCGAACGCCTGCGAGGCCGCTCGCAGCCCCGCGGACAGCGAGAGCGCCTGCGTACGCTCCTCGGCGCCCAGGTAGACATTGCGCGAGGAGAGCGCCAACCCGTCCGGCTCGCGCACGGTCGGGCACGCGACGATCTCGATCGGCAGCAGCAGGTCACGCGTCATGCGCCGGATCACGCGCAGTTGCTGGCCGTCCTTCTCGCCGAAGTACGCCCGGTCGGGCTGCACCATCCCGAACAGCTTGGCGACCACTGTCGTGACGCCCTCGAAGTGGCCGGGACGCCGAGCCCCTTCCTGCCCCTCGGTGATCGCGCTGACCCGCACCCGAGTTACGTCGCCCGGTGGGTACATCTCCTCGACGGGAGGCAGGAGCACGAGGTCCGTGCCTGCCCCATCAAGCAGTTCGAGGTCGCGGTCCTCGTCGCGCGGGTAGCGCTCGAAGTCCTCGTTTGGGCCGAACTGGGTGGGGTTCACGAAGATCGACGCGGCCACGGTCGCGCACTCGGCGCGCGCTGCGTCGACGAGGGCGAGGTGTCCCTCGTGCAGGTAACCCATGGTGGGGACGAAGCCCAGCGGTGACGGGACACCCGCGCGCGCCGCGCGGAACTCGGCGACCGTGCGCGCGACGATCATCGGGCCGTCCGCTCCGTGGCGAGGACTAGAGCGTCTCGGGCTCGCCCTCGGCGCTGAGTATCGCGACCTCGGCGTCGACGCCCTCATGCGCCGCGTCGACCGTGTGCTGCGCGATGCGGGCCTCAACCCGGGCGCGCCGCGCACTGTCGAGGAAGAACGACTCGTCCTCAGTCGGGAACGTTCGTGCCTCCACAGCCTCGCGGTACGCGACGAGCGCGTCACGGATGACCTCGGCGCCTTCCAGGAAGCGGCGTGCGTGCTTCGGGGTGAAGTCGTCGTCCATCGCGAGCATGTCGTGCACGACCTGCACCTGCCCGCTGCAGAACGGCCCGGCGCCGATGCCGATGGTGGGGATCACGAGCTTCTCCGTGATCCCGGCGGCAAGACCAGCGGGCACGACCTCGAGCACGACGGCGTACGCGCCGGCATCCTCGAGTGCCTTCGCGTCGTTGAGCACGCGCACGGCGTCGCGCGGGGTACGACCCTGGATCTTGTAGCCGCCGAGCGCGTTGACCGACTGCGGTGTCAGGCCGACGTGGCCCATCACCGGGATGCCCGCGCTCACGAGGTACTCGACGGTGGGCGCCGAGCGCACTCCGCCCTCGAGCTTCACCGAGCCGCAGCCCGTCTCCTGCATGATGCGCACCGCGTTGCGCAAGGCATCCTCGCGCGTGCCCTGGTAGGAGCCGAACGGCATGTCGACCACGACGTGCGCGCGCTTCGCGCCGCGAACCACGGCGGCGCCGTGGTGCACCATGTCGTCAACCGTCACCGGCAGCGTGGACTCGTAGCCGAGCACGACCATGCCCAGCGAGTCACCTACAAGGATGATGGGGATTCCCGCCTGATCGACAAGCCGCGCCGTGGGGTAGTCGTACGCGGTGATCATCGTGATGGGTTCGCGCCGCTTCCGCATGCGCTGCAGGTCGGCGATCGTGATCCGTCGGGCCGCACCCGTCATCGCCTCGCCCCTCCCCTAGCCCGCGAGTGCGGGCTCCACGACGCGGTTGTGCTCGTCGACGAGCACGATCCGCGGTTGGTGCTCGTGTACCTGCTCGTCGGGCACCCCGACGTACGACATGATGATGATGAGGTCGCGGGGGTGCACGAGGTGCGCAGCCGCGCCGTTGATCTGGATCTCGCCCGACCCTCGAGGCGCCTCGATCACGTAGGTCTCGAGGCGCGCACCGTTGGTGACGTCCACGACGTGCACCTGCTCGTGCTCGACGATGTCGACGGCGTCCATGAGGTCGCGGTCGATGCTGATCGACCCCTCGTAGTGGAGGTCGGCCTCGGTCACGGTGGCCCGGTGGATCTTGGCGTTGAGGAGATTGCGGATCATTGGCTACCCCCCATGCTCACGCGGCTGGGGGCTGCAGCATCAAGGCGCTGCGCGCGCCCGCTGCGGCCGGCGGCGGTGCGGAGAGGGTGCATTTCTGCTCCGTCCGAGTGCTATCGGATCGAACGCCATCGCACCCCCGGACGCGGCGCCGATCGCCGCGCGGTGTGCTGGTGCGATTGGCGGACAGTATATGCGCGGATGCAAGCCTGGCGGTGGCAGATCCGGTGGACGCGCCAAACTCGTGCGTTATGAGCCGGGTTGCGCCCGCCAATCGCTCGCCGACGGCACTCCGGCGAGGCCCGTCGCGCGGCGCACTCCGCGCAGCACGGCCCGCTCGACGGCCCTCGTGGCCATGGCTTCGAGGGCGCTGTAGGCGTAGGGATCGACCTCCACGTCGCCGGTTGCGAGGGTGAAGATCGCGTCGCCGTCGCCGCGGCAGTGCGCGGGCCAGATCGTGCGTGCGAACCCGTCGTGGCACACCGTCGCGAGGCGGTTCGCCTGCTCACGTGAGAGCTTCGCGTTGGTCGCGACGACGGCCAGGGTGGTGTTCGTCGGGGTTTCGGGCCCCGGCGCCTCCCCCTCGTCCTCGTCGTTCTCGACGAGCTCGGGCCAGGCGCGGCCGGTGCGGAGGTGGGCGTCGATGTCCACGAAGCCGCCGTCATCCGCGCGCGGGGCTGCGACCACCTCACCCGTGCGCGGGTCGCGGATGGCGCCGACGGCGTTCACCGCCGCCACCGCGCCCACCACGACGCCGACGTCGAGGCGCTCGCTCGCCGTGCCGAGGCCGCCCTTGAGCGCGCGGTCGCCCCCGGCCAGCTTCGCGACGGTGGCGCCGGTCCCGGCGCCGACGCTGCCTTCCTCGACGCGACCGCGCGTCGCACGACGGGCGGCGCGGTATCCGGCGTCCGAGTCGGGAGCGCGCTTTGTGCCGATGCCGAGGTCGAAGAGGATCGCGCCCGGCACGATCGGGATCACGTTTCCGCCGAACGCCAGCCCGTGGCCGTGCTCGGCGAGGTAGCGCATCACCCCGTCGGCGGCAGCGAGTCCGAACGCGGAGCCGCCCGAGAGCAGAATGCCGTGCACCTGGTCGACGAGGTTCCCGGGGCGCAGCAGGTCGGTCTCGCGCGTGCCCGGGGCGGCGCCTCGCACGTCGACGCCGCCGACGGCGCCCGCCGGCGAGAGCACGACAGTGCAGCCGGTGGCGCCTCGGCGGTACGTCCAGTGACCGACACGGATGCCGGGCACGTCGGTGATGGCGTCGCGCAGGGTGGCCACGGGTGGCGTCGACCGCGCCCGGTGGCTCGTCAGACCGCCTGCGCGGCGGGTACACGCGCCGGGATCGCGAGGTCGATGAACTGCAGGCAGCGATGCATGTAGTCCGCGGGAGTCGTGCGGTAGGCCCCGCAGTGCCCGCCTTCGTAGGGTGTCCAGACCTCGTCCGCCTCGTTGAGCGATGCCGCCGCGAGGTTCAGCGTGTGCTCCACCGGCGCCTCCCGGTTGTCCTCGCAATGCACGAACAACGCCCGTGTGTCCCCCATGGCCGCCATCGACTGCGCCGGTGCGACGGCGTCGATGTCAGCATCGAAGCGCCAGCCCGCGAACGTCGTGGCGAGCGCGAAGAGGTGCGCCGGCACACGGCTGTAGCGACCACGCACGTGGGCGCGCATCGACGTCACCGGCGAGTCAGCCACAACGGCCGCCACGTGCCCAGCGCGCGCGGCCGCAGCGAGCGCGAGCGATGCGCCCGTGCCGAAGCCGTGCAACACCAGCGGCGCGTCGCTGCGGTGCTGCGCGTACCGCACCGCCCCCAGCACGTCGGCGAGCTCGCCCGCCCCGAGTTGATTGTGCTGCCCGCTCGATTCACCGCGGCCGCGCAGGTCGAAGCTCAGGACGTTCAGGCCGCCGCGCAGGTAGTCCCGCTGTAGCTCAAGCAGCCCGATGGTCGGGTCGGACCGCATCCCCACATCGTCGTGGACGACCACCACCGAGGCGCGCGCGCCGGGGCTGGCGAGGTACCACCCGCGCAGGGCCAGCCCATCGGCGGCAGCGAATGTCAGGTCCTCGTGATCCAGGTACATGTCGGCCGGACTGCCGGTGACGCGTATGCGCCTGATGCGCGTCATCCTGCGCGCCAGCACGTACGCGCCAACGGCGTGCGCAACCGCGATCGCGATGATGGCGAGCACAACGATGCCGAAGACGGCCACGGTCATAGGGCACCCCGCCCTGCGGCACCGTACCAGCGACGGCGCAGCGCAGACAACCAGCCGCGCTATGTCATGTAAGTTATGTAGTTGAGGGCTGCCTCGATGCGAAACCGGCACGTTATGCAGCCAAATACGGCTTGTTCTGTCGTGAATAGGACGTTACGTCAATTAGAGGCGCTGGCAACTCGCGCAGTAGTGAGTCGCCCTCCCACCGATGCGCGTGTGCGAGATCAGCCGACCACGGCAGCGCGGCCGCTCACACGGCTCACCGTCGCGGCGGAAGACGTGGACGCGCAGGTGGTGCCCCCCGCTCTTCCCGAACGCGTCGCGGTAGCGGTCGAACGAGCTGCCGCGGTCGTCGAGGCCGTCGAGGAGTGCCTGCTGCACCGCGCCGTGCAACCGTCGCACGCGCCTCGGCCCGATGCTGTTCGACGCGGCACGCGGGTTGATGCCGGCCAGCCACAACGCCTCGTCGGCGTAGATGTTGCCCACGCCGGCCGCGACGCGCTGGTCGAGCAGCGCCGTCTTGATTGGCACGCTGCGACGTTCCAACGCACCGCGCAGCCAGGCCACCGTGAACTCCTCGGACAGCGCGTCCGGGCCGGCGCGCGGGAACGCCTCACGCGGGTCGTCGACGAGGTGCCACGTGCCGAACTTGCGCGAGTCCTCGAACCGCAGGCCGGTGCCGTCGTCGAAGTCGATGCGCGCGCGCTCGAAGCGCCCGGGCGCCTCGAGGTGCGGGCGGATCAGCAGCAGGCCGGTCATGCGCAGGTGCACCACCCACGTGCGGTCGTCGTCGAGGTGCACGAGCAGGTACTTGCCGTGCCGCCCGAGGCCCTCGATGCGCAGGCCCGCGAGCTGGGCCTCGAGCTCGCGCGGCGCGTGTGTGATCGCCACGCGTTCCGCGCCAGCGTGGATCGTGACGTGCTCGATGCGGCGGCCGGTGACGACCGGCTCGAGGTCGCGGCGGATCGTCTCGACTTCGGGGAGTTCAGGCATCGGTCGGGCGTGCCGGTGGCTCGGCCGCGCTCACTCCATCTCGCCCCACGAGCGCCCCGACTTCTCGTCGAGGTCGAGGGGGACGGCAAGCTCGATCGAGGGCATGAGCCGCGACGCCATCTCGCGCACCGGCTCCAACTCGTCGCGAGGCAGCTCGAAGAGCAGCTCGTCGTGGACCTGCAGCACCATGTGCGCGAGTCCGCCGCGCCTGCGGTGCTCGATCAGCTCCTCGTCGATATCGTTCATGGCGATCTTGATGATGTCGGCGGCCGTGCCCTGGATCGGCATGTTGATCGCGATGCGCTCGGCCCCCATCCGCCGGTTGCGGTTGCGCGAGCGCAGCTCCGGGATGTAGCGACGGCGCCCCGTGAGCGTCTCGGCGTAGCCGCGGTCGCGCGCCTCGGTGACCACGTCGTCACGCCACTGCGCCACCGACGGGTACGCCTCGAAGTAGGCGCGGATGAACTCCTCGGCCTCGTCGCGCGGGATGCCCTCGCGCTGCGAGAGCCCGAAGGCGGTGAGGCCGTAGAGCACGCCGAAGTTGAACACCTTCGCCCGACGCCGCATCTCCGCGTCGACGTCGCCCTCCGCCACGCCGAACACGCGCGATGCGGTCGCGCGGTGAATGTCCTCGCCGTTGTGGAACGCCGTCCGCAACTCCTCGTCGCCCGAGACGTGCGCGAGGATGCGCAACTCGATCTGCGAGTAGTCGAACGACAGCAGCAGCGGGTCGTCGCCGCAGTCGCGCGCGACGAACGCGCTGCGCACCGCGTTGCCGACCTCGGTGCGCACGGGGATGTTCTGCAGGTTCGGGTCGTTCGAGGAGAGCCGGCCCGTGGCCGCGACGGTCTGCGAGAACACGGTATGCACGCGCCCGGTGTGCGGGTTGACCTGCAACGGCAACGTGTCGACGTACGTCGACTTGATCTTGGTCAGCTCGCGCCACTTCAGCACCGCTGCAACGGCGTCGTGCGAGCCGCGCAGCGGTTCGAGGGCGTTCGCGTCGGTGGTCCAGCCCGTCGCGGTCTTGCGCGTCTTGGGCAGCTCAAGCTCCTCGAACAGCACGTGCGAGAGCTGCTGCGGCGAGCCGATCTGGAACTCGTGGCCGACAGCCTCGTAGACCTCGTGCTCAGCGGTCGCCACCTCCTCGGCGAGCTCGGCGCCGAGGATGCCGAGGGCCTCGCGGTCGACGGCGAGGCCGCGCTGCTCCATGCGCGCGAGCACGGGTATGTGCGGGAGGTCGATCTCCGTGAACACGCGGTCGAGTTGCGTCGCCTCGAGTTCCGGGCGCAGATCGTCGGCGAGCCGGAGTGCCGCGTCCGCGTTGCCGGCGGCGTAGTCGCGGGTGTCCTCGGGCGCGGTGCGCGAGAAGGGGATGGCCTTGCGCCCCGTGCCGAGCAGCGCCTTCTCCTCGACCAGCTCGTGCCCGAGCCGCTCGAAGGCGAGCCCGCGCACCTCGACGCTGCGCTCGCCGAGCACGTAGCCGGCGATCGAGGTGTCGAAGTCGATGCCGGCCGTCCAGAAGCCGCCCGGCGCGGAGCCGAGCGCGAGCATGTGGTTCTTGCCCAGGTGGGCGACGCGCTCGATGTCCGGGTCCGTGAACAGCGAAGCGAGCGCGGCGAGCGCCGCGTCGCGCGGGAGCTGGTCCAGTGGCGGCAGCGGCTCCGCACCGTTCGAGGCGTCGAGATTCAACTCCTGCTGTCCCTCGGACGGCGGGGGCGGCTCGTGGGTGTGCCCGAACGGCACGTACCACCCCTTGCCGGCCTCGACGCTCAGCGCGACGCCCACGAGGCCGAACGCGGCGCGCATCGGGTGATCGTCGTCGGCGACGACGTCGAAGCCGAACCGGCCCGCCGCGCGCACCGCTTCGACAACCTCGGCGAGGCGCTCCGGCGTGGTGACCAGCTCGTAGTCGCCGCCGCGCGTGATGGCGCCCTCGGCCTGCTCGGCGCCGTCAGGCGCGTCGGCCATGTCGGCGTGCTGGGGCAGGCGGCTCACGAGCGAGCGGAACTCGAGCTCCTGGAACAGCTTCAGCACGGCCGCGCGGTCGTAGTCGTGCACTTGCGAGGCTCCGAGGTCGAGCGTGACGCCCGGCGTCTCGGTCACGATCGTGGCCATGTGCTTGTAGTGACGCGCCTCGTCCTGCTGGGCCGCGAGGGCCTTCTGCGCGCGCGGCGGCTTGAGCTCGTCGACGTGCTCGATCATCGCCTCGAGCGTGCCCCACTGCTCGATGAGCGCCTTCGCGCCCTTCTCACCGATGCCCTTCACGCCCGCGATGTTGTCAGTGGCGTCGCCGACGAGCGCCTTGTAGTCCGTCATCTGCGTGGGGTTGAAGCCCCAGCGTTCGCGCACGCGCTCCTCGTCGTAGAGCACGTAGTCGCGCTGGTACGGGCGGTACATCAGCACCTTCACACCCGGCTGCACGAGCTGCACCATGTCGTGGTCGAGGGTCACGAGGACCGTCTCGATGCCCGCGGCGACCGCCTGCCGGGCGAGCGTGCCGAGCACGTCGTCGGCCTCGTAGCCGGGCGCCTCGACGACAGGGATGCGGAACGCGTCGAGCACGTCGCGGACGCGGCTCACCTGCGGCTTGAGGTCGTCCGGCATCGGCTGCCGCGTTGCCTTGTAGGTGGCGTCGGCCTCGTGGCGGAAGGTCGGCCCGGGGCCGTCCCAGGCCGCGATGATGTGCGTCGGGTGCAACTCATCGAGCACGTAGAGCAGCGAGTTGGCGTAGCCGTAGACCGCCCACACCGGCTCACCGGTGCGCCGCACGGTGCTGGCGAAGCTGTCGCGCAGCGCGAAGTACGAGCGGTAGATGATCCCGTGCGAGTCGAGGATGACAAGCAGGTCGGGGCGGCCGGAGACGTCGAGAGGCACGCGCGCAGTATACCGCCGCCGCCCGCGCGCGGGTCGCCGCCTACACCTCGGCCGGCGTCCGCTCGGCTTGCTCGAGAGCTTCGCGCACGTCGGCGAGCAGGCCCGGCGGGAGGCCGTCGGCATTGCAGCGCGGGCACGTCGGTGTGTCGGGCGCGCCCATGTCGAAGAGCCGAACGCGCCTCGGGCGATCCGAGATGAGGATGCCGCACACGGTGTCGACGCGGCCGGTGAGGTAGAGCCGAGGCTCCACCTCCTCGGCGCCGCGCAGCACGACCCAGTGCCAGTCATCGGCGAGGTCGTCCATCGCCTTGCCGACAAAGCGCACGTCAGCCACGGCCACCTCCCGGTCCCCGTCGCGCGCCGAATCCGGGCTCGCTGGGGCCTCGAGGCATTCTATGGGCTCAACGTCTCGCGTGAAGCACGCGGCGAAGGGAGGCTCACCGGAACGCTGGGTGATCATCGCCTACACTCACGGGGTGACCCAACCTTTACGCGAACTGCCACGCCGCACGGGCTACGGCCGGGGCGAACACCGCTCGTGACCACCTCGCCGATCCAGGTCGCGGAGATGACGCACGCCGGGATCGCCGAGGCTGTCCGCGCGGAGACCACTCCGGTAGCCGCTCCCGGCGCCGCCCGCACGGGGCGATTCCAGCTGCGCACCTTCGAGTCGCTGAGCGACCGTGACTTCCGGTGGTTCTACCTCGCGCTGCTCGGCCAGATGGGCGCGATGAACATGCAGATGCTCGCGCGCGGCTACCTCGCGTACGAGCTCACCGGCAGCTTCGCAGCCCTCGGCCTCATCGGGCTGGCGAACGCCATTCCGATGCTCGCGCTCTCGCTGTACGGCGGAGTCATAGCCGACCGGTTCCCGAAGAAGCGCGTGCTGCAGGCAGGCCAGGCGGTGAGCGCGCTCATCGCGCTGTGCGTCGGGCTGCTCCTCGTCGCCGACCTGCTCTCGTTCACCTACCTGCTGGCGGCGGGCGCGACCCAGGGCGTGGTGATGGCGCTCATGATGCCGTCGAGGCAGTCGATCCTGCCCGAGGTGGTCGGCATGGAACGGCTCATGAACGCCGTCTCGCTACAGGCGGCGGGCATGAACCTGATGCGGCTGATGGGGCCGGCGGCCGGCGGCTTCCTGATCGCCTGGATCGGCGCCGAGGCGCTCTACTTCATCATGACGGCGATGTACCTGCTCGCCGTCACTGCGCTCGGGCCCGTGCGCCTGCGCCACGAGGCCGGCGGCCGGGCACGGAGCAGCGCGAGCGGCGGCGGCATGGCCGACGGCCTGCGCTACATCCGCGGCGACACGACGATCCTCGTGCTGCTGATCATGACCTTCGTGATCTCGATCCTCGCGATGCCGTACCTGCTCATGCTGCCCGGGTTCGTCGAGGAGATCTTCGGCGGGGGCCCCGAAGAGCTGGGCGTCCTCATCTCGGTGGGCGGCGTCGGTTCGCTCATCGGCGCGCTGACGCTCGCCTCGCTGCCCCCGAAGCGCCGAGGTCTGATGCTGCTCGCGAGCGGCCTCGTGATGGGCTTCGCCCTGGTCGGGTTCTCAGCCTCGCCGACCATCTGGATCGGCGGCGCGTTCATGTTCTTCATCGGGGTCGGCAGCGCGGGGCGCCAGGCGCTGGGCAACGTGCTGCTGCAGTCGTACACCGAGAACGCCTACCGGGGACGCGTGATGTCGATCTACATGACGCAGATCAGCCTCATGTCGCTCGGCGCGTTCGTCATCGGGCTCATCGCAGAGGCCGTGGGCGCGGAGTGGGCGCTCGGCGGGATGGCGACGCTGCTCGTCGTGATGAGCCTCGGCTTCCTCGCCTTCTCGCCGCTGCTGCGCCGCCTCGACTGACGGAGGAGCTGCACGAGGGGCGGACTGGGACTGCCCGAGGTCTCGGCCAACGCGTGCTACGCTGCTGCCGGAGTCGGGAGCGTCACGCACTCGGCGGGCGTGCCAACAGGATAGGTGTGAGCGTGAGGCTCTACATTGCGAATCTCCCTTACGCCACCAGCGACTTCGACCTTCGGAAGCTCTTCGAGCCCTACGGGGAGGTGCTGAGTACACACCTGCCGACCGATCGGGCGACGGGCAGGCCACGCGGGATTGCGTTCGTCGAGATGCCGGATACCGCTGCCTACAAGGCGATGCTTGCTCTGAACCGTCAGCTGTTCCGCGGTCGTCGCCTGCGCGTGAGGAAGGCCCGGCCCCGCAAGACATTCGGGATCGAATCGCTCAGGACCCGAACGCGGGATTCGCGACCTTCGAAGCGCAAGAACTGGGTGAGTGTCCTCCGGGAAGCCGAAGCCTCGAAGCCACCAAGCCCCGACCCGTTGGCCAAGGCGGTTGCCCGCCGGCTCGACGAACTGAGAGTCGGTAAGGAGTCGTCGCGCGCCCGAGCTATTAGGGCGGCGCGACAGCGCGTCGCTCGACCCTATCAGGGGGGCCTCCCGAGTCTCGGCAAACGTTCCTGAGCCGACGATAGCCACGCTCTACTGTGCGGTATAGCCGCCGTCGACGGGCAGCGCGACGCCCGTGATGAACGAGGCCTCCTCGCTGACCAGGAACAGGATTGCGTCGGCGATCTCCTCCGGCTGGCCGAGGCGCCCGATCGGGTGCCGCGCGGTCGTCTGCTCGAGACGGACCGGGTCGTCCCACAGCGGCGCGGTGAGCGGGGTCTCGACGAAGCCGGGGTTCACGCAGTTCACGCGCACGCCCCGGCGTGCGTACTGCAGCGCGTAGGCGCGGGTGAGCCCGACCACGCCGTGCTTCGAGGCCGTGTACCCCGTGCCCTCGTCGTTCGTGCCGGGGATGCCGATCAGCCCGAGGATCGAGGAGAGGCTGACGATCGAGCCGCCGCCGGACGCCTCGATCAGCGGCGCGCCGTGCTTGAGGCCGTAGTAGACGCCGTTGAGGTTGACCTCGATCAGGTCGTCCCACGTGTGGTCTCGGCCGCCGATCCCGGCGTCGTTGATGAGGATGTGCAGCGCGCCGAAGTCGGCGACGGTAGCCTCCAGCGCCTCGCGCACGGCGTCTTCGTCGCGGACATCGAGTCCCCGCGGGGCGGCCGCCCCGCCCGCGGTCGTGATCTCGTAGGCGGTCTCGCGTGCGCCGTCGAGGTTGAGGTCTGCGCACATCACCACGGCGCCCTCGCGCGCGAGCGTGACGGATGTCGCGCGGCCGATGCCCGATCCCGCGCCGGTCACCATCGCCACCTTGCCTTCGAGCCGCATCGCCGCCACCTTTCGCGCACCGGAAGTTGCGTCGCGAGGATAGCCTGACCGCATGAGCCCGAGCACGACGAACACCCGCCGGACCGAGAGCCCACCCCTCGAGCTGCTGCGCGACGGACCCGGCGATGCCGCGTGGACGCTCGTGCTCACGCATGGGGCGGGCCTGGCGATGGACGCGCCGTTCATGACGGGCATCGCGGAGCGCGTCACCGCCGCGGGCATCGAGGTCGTGCGGTTCGAGTTCCCGTACATGCGCGTGCAGCGTGCGACCGGCCGCAGGCGCGCGCCGAACGCCGCTCGCATCCTCCTCGAGGCGTGGTGGGAGGTGATCGCGGCGCTCGGCGACCCGTCGCGGCTGGTCATCGGCGGCAAGTCGATGGGCGGGCGCGTCGCCAGCATGGTCGCCGACGAGGCGGGCGTGGGCGGGCTCGTCGTGCTCGGCTACCCGTTCCGCCCGCTCGGCAAGCCGGAGCGGCTGCGCACCGACCACCTCGCCGCGCTGCGCACGCCGACGCTCATCTGCCAGGGCGAGCGCGACCGCTTCGCCACGCGCGACGAGGTCGACTCGTACGACCTCAGCGCGGCCATCGCGCTGCACTGGGTCCCGGACGGCGACCACTCATTCGTGCCACGGAAGCGCTCGGGCCACACGCTCGACGCGAACCTCGACGGCGCCGCCGAGGCCGTCGTGCGGTTCATCGAGGGCCTGGGGTCAGGCTGAGCCGACGGGCGCGCCGTCGAGGAGTGCGCGGGCACGCGCGAAGACTCCGTCGGACATCGGCTGGGTGAGGCGGCCCGTGAAGGTGTTCTGCTGGCTCGGGTGGTACGAGCACAGCAGCACGCGGCCGTCTGGCAACTCGAACTCCGCGCCGTGCCCAAACTTCGGGCGCGGGCGCACCCCCTCAACGGTCGCGAGGACGCCGAGCGCCCACCCACCGAGGGCGAGGAGCACGCGTTGGTTCGGGAGCAGCGCCAGCTCGCGTTCAAGGAACGGACGGCATTGGTCGCGCTCCACGGTCGTCGGGCGGTTCTTGGGCGGCGGGCAGCGCACCGCGGCGAGCACGTAAGCGTCGAGGAGCGCGAGTCCGTCGTCGCGGTGCTCGGCAGTGGGCTGGTTCGCGAACCCCGCGCGGTGCATCGCGCCGAACAGCCAGTCGCCGGAGCGGTCGCCGGTGAAGACGCGGCCCGTGCGGTTCGCCCCGTGCGCGGCGGGCGCGAGGCCGACGATGACGAGCCGCGCCGCGGGGTCGCCGAAGCCGGGCACCGGGCGGCCCCAGTAGTCCCAGTCCCGGTACGCCGCGCGCTTCTCGCGCGCGACCTGCTCGCGCCACTCGACGAGCCGCGGGCACGCGCGGCACGCGACGATCTCGTCGTGCAGTACGGCCAGCGCGTCCTGCGTATCCGGCACGGGCGATCCCTCCTGCGAGCGTTCTACCACAGGCGCCTCGCGGCTATGCTCGCTGCGGGGCCCATTGGAGTGCGTTATGTCCAGGACGGATTCCCTCGCCGGCATCGTGCTCGTCGGTGGCGGCTCGGAGCGCATGGGCAGCGACAAGTGCTCCATCGAGCTCGGCGGCCGCACGCTCGTGCAGCGTGTCGTCGACGCCCTCGACGCCGTTGCGGACGAGATCGTCGTGGTGAGCGCGCAGGGTCGCGAGCCGCCAGCGGTGCAGGCCGCGCGACGGCTACACCACACCGTCGACGCGGTCACCGATGGGGGACCGCTCGTCGCCATCCTCGCGGGCATCGAGGCGACCTCGGCGCCCGTCTCGGTCGTCGTGGCGTGCGACCTCCCGTTCGTGCGGCCCGAGCTGCTGCGGTTGCTCGCCGAGCGCGCCCGCGCGGGCGCGCGCTTCGTCGTGCCCGTGCACGAGGAGCGGCCACAACTGCTGTGCTCGGCGTGGCGGCGCGAGGCGCTGCCGGTGCTGCGCGCCCGCATCGAGGCCGGCGACCGCGCCGTCCACGCGATGCTCGACACCCTCGACGCCGAGCTGCTGCCGCCCGAGGTATGGCGCGAGGCGGACCCGGACGGCCGGTCGTTCGTGAACCTCAACACGCCCGAGGACCTCGCGCGGGCGCGTGCAGCCCTCGACGCGTCGGGGGGCGGTTAGGCGGAGTCGCCGTCGCGGAGCGGGATCAGCTCGCAGACGGCGTTGTAGTCCGGCTCGCCCGACTCGGGGTCGAGGACGCCGTGCGGGACCAGCACGTTGCCCTCGGGCCAGTGGACTTGCAGCGTCCCCGCGCGCAGCCGCGCGATGCGCGCGCGGCCCCGCAGCTCACCGGTGTCCGAGCGCAGCAGCACGCGGTCGCCGGCCTCGATGCCATGGGCGCTCGCGTCGGCCTCGGAGATGAAGACCTGGTCGCGGCGCGCGCCGGTCAGCGCGTCGTGGTCGTCCCACACCATGCTGTTGAACTGCTTGCCGCGTCGCGTCGAGACGACGAAGCAGCCCTCGGGCGCCTTGCCGTCCGGGATCCGCGGCGGCACGAAGCGCGCGCGACCGTCCGGTGTATTGAACGCGCCGTCGACACACAGGCGCTCTCCGCCCCACTGGAACTCGTCACCCTTCGCCGCGAGGCCGGCGATGGGCCCGTAGGGCGCGATCGTGCGGGCGATGTCGCGACGGATGGCCTCGGTGTCCTCGAAGTGGATGAGGTCCCGACGCGCCGGGTCGGCCCGCATCGCGATCTCCGTGGCGATCTCCCACTCGGCGCGCGCCTCGCCGACGCGGCGGCCCGGGATCTCCGGGCTGAAGATGACGCGCCGCTCCATGCTCGTCTCGGTCACGCCGCCCGGCGTCTCGTAGCGCGTCGCGGCGGGCAGGATGATCGACACGTCGGTCGGTTCGAGCAGCATCATCGGGTTCGCGACGATGTCCTGGAAGATGCGCACCGGCACCCGCGACAGCGCCTCGCGCACGAAGGCCGGGTCCGGCATGGTCTCGAGGAAGTCGCCGCCCAGCGCGTAGAGCACGTCGATGCGCCCCTCGTGCATCGCGTCCAGCGAGGCGGAGACGCTGAGGCCGGGGCCGCGCGGGACCTCGAAGCCCCAGGCGGCGGAGAACTCGGCCGCGGCGCGGTCGTCGTAGACCTTCATCCCCAGCCCAAGCGATGTCGGGACGGCGCCCATCTCCGCGCCGCCCTGCACGCCGGAGTGGCCGCGGATCGGGTTGAGCCCGCTACCCGACCGCCCGACGCGCCCCATCGCGAGCGCGAGGTTGGAGATGGCGTAGACGTTCTGCGTGCCGTGCGCGTGCTGCGTCACGCCCATACTCCACGCGGTGATCGACGTGCGCGCCTCGGCGTAGCGGTCGGCGAAGCGGCGCAGCTCAGCTTCCGGCAGCCCGGCGCCCGCCTCGAGCTCCGCCCAGTCGAGGTACCCGATGTACGCGCGCAGCTCCTCGAACCCCTCCGTATGCGCGTCGATGAAGTCGTGGTCGACGCGGTCGGTCTCGATGAGGTGCTTGAGCGCGGCGGTGAAGAACGCCGCATCGCCACCGACCTGCACCTCGAAGTGGTCATCGAGGATCTTCGTGCCGAAGAGCGCGCTCTCCGGCGACGAGGGCACCCAGTACCGCTCGAGGCCCTCCTCGAGGTACGGGTTCACGCTCACGACCTGCGTGCCCGCCTTCTTGGCGAGGTAGAGGTACTTCATCGCGACCGGCTGATTGTTCGCGAGGTTGGTGCCGGCGAGCACGATGAGGTCGCTGCCGATCCAGTCGGTGTAGCTGTTCGTCGCCGCGCCGTAGCCGATGGTCTGCTCGAGCGCCATCGTGCTGGGCGCGTGGCAGATGTGCGCCGAGTTGTCGATGTTGTTGGTGCCGAGGAAGCGTGCGACCTTCTGCACCGCGTAGTACGTCTCGTTGGTGATGCCACGCGAGGTCATGAAGATATCGAGGCGATCCGGGTCGCTCGCGACCGTCTCGCCGATGCGCTCAGCCGCGAGGTCGAGCGCTTCGTCCCAGGAGACGCGACGGTAGCCGGGCTCGCCGGCGCGCCACACCATCGGGTACGGCAGGCGGCCGAGCTCGCGCAGTTCGCGTGAGCTCTTCTCGCTCAGGGTCACCGGATCCTCGAACAGCCGGTGGTCGAGCGCGCCCATCGTGTTCATGTGCAGCAGGTTGAGCCGCACCGTGCAGAGGTGCGTCCCGTCCATCGTCCAGTCCCTCATCCCGCTGGTACCGAGGGCGCAGCCGTCGCAGCAGCCGTCCTTGAGGATGCGCCACGCGAACGGCAGCTCGCGGCGGTTGGCCCACGCCACCTTCACCATCTCCAGGTAGTGGTTCGGCTTCGTCGAGCCGATCCCGTTGGGGATGACACTCGCCCAGCTCCGGGGGCCGAGCAGCCGTTTGCCGCGGCGCACGCCGCGCTTAGCCATCGAGGCGTTCCGCGCCGGCGTAGACGTTGAAGCGATCGCCGCGCGCGAACCCCGCCAGCAGCAGCCCCAGCTGCTGCGCGAGCTCGACGGCGAGCGATGACGGCGCAGAGACGCCGATTACCGCGCCGAGCCGCGCCATCGCCGCCTTCTGCACGATCTCGAAGCTCTGCCGCCCGGACACCACGAGCAGCGCGGGAGGCAGCGGCCAGACCTCGGCGCTGAGCGAGCCGATCGCCTTGTCGACGGCGTTGTGGCGTCCGATGTCCTCGCGCACCACCAGCGCGCGCCCGTCGAGGTCGAAGATGCCGGCGGCGTGCAGGCCGCCGGTCTCATCGAACGTCGGCTGTAGCTCGCTCAGCCGGTCGGTCACCGTCGCCACGACGTCGCGGCGGACCTCGAACTGCGGCGCGCGTGGCGCCAGCAACTCGACGGCCTCGATCGTGGCCTTGCCGCAGACGCCGCACGAGCTGGACACGAACAGGTTGCGGCTGAACTGCTCGATGTCGACCTCGACGCCGTCGGCGAGCCGCGCGTCGGCGACCGCATCGTCGCCGAACTCGACGGCGCGCACCTCGGATGGGCGCAGCACGATGCCCTCGGTGAGCAGGAACCCGCGCACGAGGTCGGCGTCGTCGCCGGGCGTACGCATGACGACTGCGAGCGCGCGGCCATCGAGCCGGATCTCGAGCGGCTCCTCGACGGCGACGGCGTCGAGCGCCGGTTGCGCCGGGTTGATGCGCGGAGCGCCAGGCGTGACCCGGTGAACGTGGACTGCGGCAGATCGTTGCGGTGTGGTCACGAGTCGACGCTGTGCGCTGCTCCGGGTCCCCGACGGATCCCAGTGATGGTGGGTGCGATGCAGGGTACCATCCCGCGCGGCTCCAACCCGCCCGCGTCGCGCCGACGGAAAGCCTCGATGGAGACGGCGGCGATCGCCGCGCTGGGTGTGATGGGCTTGTCGGTCGCGATCGTCAACCAGGTCGCGCGCCGCGTGCTGCTCCCGCCCGTCCTGCTCTACCTGCTCGTCGGCGTCGTCGCCGGTCCGTCGGTGCTCGGCGTGTTCGACCCGGCGGACCTGCACGAGGTCTTCCGATCACCCTCGAGGTACTCGTCGCGCTGCTCGTCTTCGAGGGCGCGTTCTCGATCGACGTCCAGTACCTGCGCCGCGTCGGCCACGTGGTGCGCAACCTGCTCACGGTCGGCCTCGTGATCACCTTCGCCACGGCGACGCTGCTCGCGGGGGTCTTCGAGGTGTTGCCGTGGCGCACGGCGTTCATGTTGGGCGCGCTCGTCACCGTCACCGGTCCCACGGTGATCGCCCCGCTCGTGCGCGCGACGCGGCTCAACGACCACGTGCGTGCCGTGCTGCTGGGCGAGGGCGTGCTGATCGACCCGCTCAGGGCGATCCTCGCGGTGGTGGTGCTCCAGTTCGCGCTGTCCGGGTTCCACGCCGACCCGATCCTGTAGGCGCCGTCGAGGCTGCTCGGCGGCGCGGCGTTCGGACTGCTCGGTGTCGCCGGCGTGCGCGCGGTGTTGCACCTGCACCGCACCCCGTCCGCGCGCGACATGACGCTGCTCCTGCTCGGCATGAGTGTCACGACGCTCGCGCTCGCCGAGCGCGTGCTGCCCGACTCGGGCCTGACGGCGATGGCGACGATGGGCATCGTGCTGGCCGGGATGCGCCTCCCACACGCCAAGGAGGTCCGGGCGTTCGAGGACGAGCTGTCGCGCATCCTCCTCGCCGCCGTCTACGTGCTGTCCGCGGCGACGCTGGAACTCGGGCTCGTCGTCGACCTGTGGCTCGCGGGGTTCGTCGTGGTGATCGCGCTGATGGTGCTGGTGCGGCCGCTGGTCGTGGCTGTCCGCTCGTTCGGGTCCGACCTGTCGAGGCGCGAGTGGGCTACATCGCCGCGATCGCGCCCCGCGGGGTGGTGGCGGTGGCGCTCGCGACGTTCGCCAGCGAGGCGCTGGGCAAAGAGCTCGGCGGGCCGGAGCTGGCCCCCCTCGTGTTCCTCACGGTGGCGCTCACGATTGGCGTACAGCCGACGTATGCCGCGCGCTGGCGCGGCGCCTGGAGGTGCAGGCGCTGCGGGCACTGGTGGCCAGGGCGGGGACGATCGCGCGCCGCGTCGGCGCGCAGCTCTCGGCGGGCGGCTTCGACGTCGTGCTCGTCGACCCCGACGGCAGCGCGGGTGACGGTGGCGCGCGGCGAGGGGCTCCAGGCCGAGCTCGGCGACGCTGCCGACGTGAAGCGCATGGAGCGGCTGGGTGCGCGCGACGGGGAGATGGCCGTCGCCGCGACGAACAGCGACGAGACCAACCTGCTCTTCAGCCCAGTACGTGCTCGCCGAGAACCCCGGCGCGAGCGTCTTCGCGCGTGTCGCGCAGGGCCGCGCCGTCGAGGCGTTCCGCCGCTCCGGCATCCACACCGTCGGCGAGCGCGAGGCGATCGCCGAGGCGATGATGGCGACTATCGGCTAGGCCGTGCTCCACGACGCCCTCGGACCCGACGGCCACGACCGGCTGATGGTGGAGTTCGAGGTCGGCTCGGGCCTCGACGGACGGCGCGTGCGCGACTTCGGTCTGCCGTCGCGCGTGCTCGTGTTGCTGTACGACGCACGGACGAGGACGTGATCCCGGACGGCAACACCCCGCTCGCGCGCGGCAACCGCCTGCTGCTCTACGGCGCCACCGACGCCGTGAGCGAGGCCCGCTCGCAACTCGCGCTCATCGAGTAGCCACGACCCGCACGGCGTCGCCCCGCCGCAGTCCGAGCACGTCCGCGGCACTCCCCTCACGCACGGCCACCTCGACGTAGCCACTGCTCCCCACCAGCGCGAGCGCCTCGCCCACCCCCGCGTCGGCGTAGGTGCACAGGAGCGCGAGGTCACGCCCCGCCGCCTCGACGCGGATGTCGTCTCGCCACGTCAGCATCGAGGCGGGCATGTTCGTGATCGCGTTGCCGAAGCGGTCGACGTGCATCACCTCGCCGCACGCGCCGTCCTCGCGGGCCACGGGCTCCGGCAGTGCGAGCTCTACGAGATCGGACACGGGCGCGCCGAGGTCCGCGAGTGCGCCACCACAGGCGAGGTGCGCGGCGGCCGGCGCGAACACGTCGCGGCCCTCGAACGTCGCGCTTGCAGGTTCACGCCGGAATCGCGGGCTCGTCAGCTCGTGCGCGGCGCCGACCGGGTGCGAGCGTGCGAGAAGCGTGAGCAGGCCGTTGTCGGGGCACACGACGTGCTGCCCCGCCACCTCGACTGCGATCACGCGCCGCGCGCTGCCGACGCCGGGGTCGACCACAGCAAGGTGAACGGTCCCCTCGGGGAACGCAGGCACGGCGCCGGCGAGGAACAGCGCGCCCTCGACCACATCGTGCGAGGCGATCTCGTGCGTGAGGTCGTGAACGCGTAACTCGGCGCACTGAGCGAGCAGCACGCCCTTGAGTTGCGCGACGTAGGAGTCGCGCGCCCCGAAATCGGTCGTCAGCGTGACGATGCCCGTCACGCCGACGACCGTGGCGCCGAGGGTTAGCTCGCCTCGGGCCAACCGTCGGGGGTTTCGCCGTCCTCGAGTGCCTGACTGATGGCCGAGGCTGCATCCTCGGTCACCCATGTGCTCCAGACGGCCTCGTTACCGTTGAGCCACCACAGGGCGCCATCGTTAGCGTCCGCGTCCGGGTTATCGCCGAGCCAGGCGGCGACCTCGCGGTACTTCACCACGTCGAAGGTCCACGCGCGCAGCATGGCGACAACGTCCGGGGCACCGGAGATTACGTCGGGGTGCACGGCGATGAGGATCGTGGCGTCCTTGTATGTACACGCCTTCGTGGTGAACCAGCACTCGTCGCTGTACGCGGGCTCATCGAGCCGCACGAGGTCCAGCACCAGCGCGGGCGCGCTCGTGCCCCATGTGTATCCAAGCCACGGCTCACTCTTCTGGTAGGCGCCAAAGAGATCGGCGTTCGCCGCCGCGCCGTCGCCGGGGTTGATGATTTCAACGTGGTCCGAGAGGCCGTAGCCAGCGATCTGGGCTGCGTTGACCTCTTCGCAGGCCCAGCCGATGGTGCACGACACCAGCCGTGCCTTGCCGCCGGTTTCGGCCGACGCGAACAGCTCCTTGAACTTCTCGTCCTTGAGGTCCTCGACGCTGTCGAGGTCCGGGTACTCCTCCTGCAGGTAGGCGGGAATGACGAACGAGGACTGCCAGTCACTACCGAGGCTGGGGCCGAGCGGGATCACCTCGCCGGCGCTCAGTGCTTCGGACCAGGCCTCGTTCTGGTTGGGCAGCCAGATTTCCATCGTGACGTGGGTGTCGCCGCGACGCAGACCCTGGAACAGCGGCAGGGTCGCACCCAGCACCACGTCGGTCGGGTACTCATAGCCCATCTCGACGAGGTACTGCGCGATGCGGTTCTGCACCTGCGCGCTCGTCCAGTTCAGGTCGCTGAAAACGAGCGTCTCCTTCTCGTCCCCGTCCCCGTCCCCGTCGCCGCCGCATGCGGCGGCAATTCCAAGGGCCACGACAACCAGGAGCGTGAGACCAATCCTGAGGTATCCAGTCCGCATAATCCCATCCTTTCGTTTCCGTTCGTGCTGGTGAGGGTACCACCCCCGCGAGCCCGGCTGCTCGCATCAACCTGCGCTACGGCGTTCGCTGTTGTCGGCGGCGACAGCCTGGGTGATTCGGTCGATGATGATAGCGACGAACACGATGGCGAGTCCCGCGATCACACCGTTGCCCGACTGGTTCTTCTGCAGCGCGCGCAGCACATCATCGCCCAGGCCACCTGCCGCCACCATGCTGGCGATCGTCACCATCGCCAGCGCCATCAGCGTGGTCTGGTTGATACCGGCCATGATCGTCGGCAGCGCCATCGGGATCTGGACCTTGGTCAGCACCTGCCACGGCGAGGAGCCGAACGCCTGCGCGGCCTCCACGACCTCGGGCGACACTTGCCGGATGCCGAGGTTGGTGAGGCGGATCACGGGCGGCACCGCGTAGATGACGGTGGCGAAGATGCCCGCCGGCTTGCCCAGGCCGAAGAACAGGATGCCCGGCAGCAGGTACACGAAGCTCGGCATCGTCTGCATTCCGTCGAGGACCGGGCGCATCAGACCATCGGCAACGCCGCTGCGCGCGCCGAGGACACCGAGCGGGAACCCGGCCGCGAGCGCGATACCCACCGCCACCGCCATCAGTGCGATCGTGTCGATGGCGTTGTTCCACAGCCCCATGAACCCGATGTACAGCAGCGCGGCCGTGGTGAAGCCCGTCAGCCTCCACCTCCCCACCGCAAACGACAGGACCGCCAACCCGGCGATAGCAGCCGGCCACGGCACCCACCTGAGCACGTCCTCGATGGTCACGAGTGCGTGAGCGACCGCGTTGCTCATCCCGTCGAAGAGCCAGTCGCCCTCCTCGGTGAGCCAGTCGACCCCGTCGTCGATGGCGTCGCCCGTGGCCTCCCTGACCGTCCGGTCGAGCGTGACAGTCCCCGTCCCGGCCGTGGGCACCTCGGACTGCGAGATCGTGGTGGGGAACTCCATCGCGGGACCCCAGACCACGAGGCTCACCGCCAACACGACGAGCACCGCGACCGCCCCCGGCAGCCAGACGGAGCGCACGCGGATACTTCCCAGCCGACCAGCCGGCGATGCAGCCCCCGACCCGCCGGGAGCCTGCTCGGCGTCGCCGATCCGTACCATCAACTCGCCTCTGCCCGGGCCTCACGCAGTTCGGCGACGCTCGCCACGTCACGCACGAAGTCGGCCACATAGTCGTCGGCCGGGTGCGTGACGATCTCCTCGGGCGTGCCCTGTTGGACGATGACGCCGTCGCGCATGATCGCGATGCGGTCGCCCAGCTTGATCGCCTCGTTGAGGTCGTGCGTGATGAAGACGATGGTCTTGTGCAACTGCGTCTCGATCGAGATCAGCTCGTCCTGCATGTGCCTGCGGATGAGTGGATCGAGGCCGCTGAACGGCTCGTCCATGATCAGCACCTCGGGGTCCACGGCCAGCGCCCGGGCGATGCCGACGCGCTGCTGCATCCCGCCGCTCATCTCGCTCGGGTAGTAGTCTTCCCACCCGTCGAGCCCGACGGTCTCGATAGCCTCCGCCGCCGCGCGGTAGCGTGTCTGCTCGTCCTCACCCTGGATCTCGAGGCCGTACGCCACGTTGTCGAGGACGTTGCGGTGCGGCAGCAGCCCGTAGTGCTGGAACACCATCGCGATCTTGTTCCGGCGGAACTCGGTGAGCTCCTTCGACGCGTAGTCGCGGATGTCCTCGCCGTCGAAGTGAATCGCGCCCCGCGTCGGCTCGACAAGCCGGATCAGGCACCGTGCGAGCGTGGACTTGCCGCTTCCGGACAGTCCCATCACCACGAAGACGTGGCCCGCCTCGACCTCGAACGATACCTCCCGGAGGGCGACCACGGCGCCGAGTTCGTCCTGGATCTCGTCCCTGCTCTTGTCGATGTGCGCCGGGTCGAAGACGCGATCGACGTCGTCGCCGAAGATCTTCCACAAACGCTCAACTTGTATCGGCGGTCGATCGAGGGTCATGTCGCTCCCGCTACGCGCACCAGCACACCGACGCTGGACGCTTCGATCTATCCGCCTAGCAATCGGCACTGGGTATCGATTCGGAAGGCGACTATACCACCATCGCGATACCGTCGCCGCGCGGCGGATGGGCGCCGCCGGGCCGGCGGCGCGCAGGTTCGTTATCCTCCGCCCGCGCCCCGCACCACGCAGCCGGGGTCGAATGGAGGACACATATGCGTCACTCGACCGCCCTGAGGAACCGGCTGAGCGGGCCGGAGATCATCGTCCTGCCCGGCGCCTACGACGCGCTCTCGGCCCGCCTCGCACAGCGCGCGGGCTTCGACGCCCTGTTCACCACCGGCTTCGGCTTCTCCGCTGCCGCCCTCGGCGCACCCGACTACGGCCTGCTCACCGCCTCCGAGGTGCTCGACCGCGTGCGCCCCATCGTCGCGGCGGTCGATGTGCCGCTCGTCGCCGATATGGACACGGGCTACGGCAACCCGCTCAACGTCGTGCGCACCGTCCGCGAGTGCGTGCAGGCGGACGTGGCGGGGATCATCCTCGAGGACCAGGAGTGGCCGAAGAAGTGCGGCCACTTCGAGGGCAAGCGCGTCATCCCCGCCGAGGAGCACGCGCAGAAGATCCGCGCTGCGGCCGACGCCCGCGGCGACGACGACCTCGTCATCATCGGGCGCACCGACGCCCGCGCGCCGCTCGGCCTCGACGAGGCGATCCGGCGCGGGCGTCTCTACCAAGAGTCCGGCGCCGACGTGGTGTTCGTCGAGGCTCCGCAGTCGATCGACGAGTTGAAGGCGGTGCGCGAGGCGATCCCGGACGCGCCGCTGTTCGCGAACATGATCGAGGGCGGGAAGACGCCGCTGCTGTCCTCGACGGAGCTGCAGGACCTCGGCTACTCGATGGTGGTGTTCCCGCTGGCGGCGCTGTTCACCGCGGCGCGGGCGATCGCGGACACGTACCGCGCGCTGTTCGAGGCGAAGACGACGGCGGGCCGCACCGAGGCGATGGTGGGCTTCCACGAGTTCGAGGAGATCGTCGGGGTGCCGGACTGGCAGGAGCTCGAGGTGCGCTACGGCGTCGGCGAGGACGTGGCATGAGCGAAGAACAGCGCTACACAGGGCAAGGAGCGCCTACGTCCGCGGGTTAGCCGGCCACCATGAAGCCGATGGCAACCGTGGCCGAGGCGATCGTCGCGAGGCCGGTCAGGATTCCGATGATCCAGGCCGCCTGCACCCGCAGCGCCTTGTGCATGTCGGCGGTCAATTGGGCTACGGCAAGTCTAACGTCGTCCTTCGTGGCGAGCTTCCTGGTGGCATCGCCGACGACCTCGACGGTCGCCTCCGCCGAGGACTCCTCCATACCCGACGCGGTCAGCCGCCGGACCGCTTGATGTGTGTCGAACGCCGCCATCGCTCACCTTGAGTCGCCTACCCATATTGTTGGATAGCGACCGATGATTTCAACATACAATCCGGATTTTGCTGCGCTATCCTCGCGCGCGCCACCACGGACGGAGGCAAACCATGAGCATCAACAGCACGCGGGGCTTCCTGTACTGGCTCGCCAGGCTCCTCGGCGACATCAACGCGGTGCGGCGCGGCCGGGTCGGCCGGCGCGTCGCGCGGCCGGGCGGGCGACGGGGCGAGGGCTCGGCAAGCTCTTCAAGTAGCTCGCGATGCCACCCGCGCGCTCAGAGGTCGAGATGCAGCCGGATCACCTCGTCGAGCTGCGCGAGTAGCTCGCGCGGCGCCCGGCCTATTCGCTCACCGACCCGCTCCACATCAACTGCCCGGATCTGCTCGGCCTGTGCCTTCGAGAGGGTACGCAGCCCAGTTCGGCCCGGTGGGACAGGAACCTGGAACGGATACACGACGGAGATCTCGCTCGTGAGCGGAACGACCGTCACCACACCTCGCCCAAGCTGGTCCGCTCTACGATTCGCGCCGTCGTTGCTCACGATCACCGCTGGTCGCGTGTCGTTCGCTTCGCTCCCCAACGTCGGCTCAAGGTCCACCCAGAAAATGTCGCCGCGGAGCATCAGCCAGTGGGCTCCGGGGTGTCGCCCCGCTCCGCTGACCAATCTTCCGGACGGAGCCCATCGCCCACGGTAGACTCCCAGAGTTTGCCGTCACCCTTGGCCCACTCATCCCACGCCGCTTCGTAGGCGTCCCCAAGCTCTCGTTCCCGCAGGAGCTTCAATGCTCTACGCAATACAGCGGATCGCGAGGGCTCGTCGTGTTCGGCCAAGTAGCGGTCCACGAAGGCTACGTCAGATGGGGGCAGGCTCACACTGAGCTTCATACCAGCGATACTACCATAGTAGGAAGGTCAGTCCTACCGCGAACCCGCCCCGCTGCCCTCCTCCACGTCCGGCGGCACCACCAGCATCGCCGCGACCACGCCGTCCACGAGACGCACCACGACGAGGTCGCCGACCTCGATGCCGTCGGCGGAGATGATCTCGAAGAGCCGCGACGGGCTCCGGAAGTCGATCGTCGTCGTCGCCTCATCCGACGTGATCACGAGGCGGCCGGGCGATGACTCGACGACGCGCGCCGCGCGCCACACCTCGCCCGGCAGTGCGGGCAGCCCGCCGAAGCCGGTGAACCCGCCGCGCGTCGTCCAGCCCTCGCTCGCGCCGGCGGCGGACAGCGCGGGATCCTCGATGACCACCTCGATCACGGCGGGTGCGCTCGCGCGTTCCCCGGCCCACCGACCGAGGATCAGACCGCCGAGGGCCGATGCCACGAGTGCGGCGATCGTCACCGCGGCGACCAGCGCCCACGGCGCGTGCTGCGCCGGCGGGGCGCCCCGTGCGCTCACCGCGACGCCTCCGCGCCACTCGGCGGTTCCAGCGCCACCACGCCGGTCAGGACGATCCCGAAGTCGCCCTGCTCGCCACCGAGGTTGACCGCGTCGCCGGGCGCGAACCGCGACTCGGTCACCCGTCGAAGCTCCTCGGCGGTCGCGTCCGGGCGCAGGTCCAACTCGACGAGGCCGCCGAGTGTCCGGAGCTCGATGCGCCCGCCGCCCACGGTTGTCACCTCACCGGCGCGGAACGTCTCAGTGGGGGGCGGCTGCGATGGGCGGCCGATGGAGATGCGCCGGTCGTCGGGCGCGGGCTCGTGCTCCAGGAGGAAGCCGACGACGAGCCCCGCCGCGAAGACGGCGGCGAGCACCAGGGCGGTCGTCACCACGGAGCGCCAGCGCCATCCCAGCATCGTGCTCGTGTTCCCCTCGATGTTCCCGTGCGCGCTACTGCGTCAGGCGAAGCGAGTCGGCCACGCCGCGCCGCAACACGGCGCGCCACGCCGCCCAGAGCGTGACGGCGGCGGCGACGCCGAGCAAGGCGATGCCCGTCGACAGCAGCCGCCATTCGGTCTCGATCGCGAACGCGGGCACCACCGGGTCGCCGGTCTCGGTGACCTCGAGGAACTGGAGCATCAGCTGCGAGATCCAGCGGCCGAGCAGCACCCCGATCACGGACCCGAACAGCAGCACCACGCCCCACTCGAAGACGAGTGCGCGGAGCAGGCCGCCGCTCGACGCGCCGAGCGAGCGCAGTACCGCGAGTTCCACCGTGCGGCTCTGAAGCGCGATCGCGAGCGAGACCACGAAGCCGAGCACGGCAGCGCCCATCGCACCGGCGAACGCGAGCAGCAGGATGCCGCTCCCGGACGCCTGCACCGTCGGGTCCGAGGCGATCTCCTCGAGCCGCGCGGCGAGTAGCAGCGGCTCGCCGGCGTCGAACTGCATCCACGTGTTGTCCCGGGTCTGCTCGGCGATCGCCTCCTGGGCGGCGAGCGGGACGTCCTCGGCGAAATCGACCCACAACTCGGTCGGTATCTGCTGGCCGCGGGAGCCGAGGGCGCCCGCGACAGCCCGGAACTGCTCGTAGTCGACGATCACGAACCCATGCGCGGGATCGAGCGTCGGGAACACCTCGGCCGTCGAGCGCACGATCAGCGGCACCGCGAACCGGTCGCCGAGGAGTCCGGCTGTGCGCTCGCCGGGTTGCACCCCGAAGAACGCCAGGGCCCGCTCGCTGAAGATGGCGTTCAGCGGCACGCTGGGGCCCTGAGGCGCGAGCACGCGCGCGCGGTCGGTGACCTCGCGCGTCCACGTCCAGCGCGCGGACCGCGCGCCCGATCGCGCGCGCTCGTCCGACGGTCCGAACGTCTCGGCGGCGCCCCGCTGCGAGTACATGGCCCAGCCGAACTGGTCGTCGAAGTGCTCGATGACCTCGCGTGCGCCGTTCGCACGGACGGCTGTGAGGTCGTCGAAGAAGATCGAGCCGTCGTCGTGGACGATCACGCGCCGGTCCATGAACCGCAGGCTGGCGAGGGTGAGCGGCGCCGCCAGCCCTGGCGGGAGCTCGGTCTGCAACTCCGTCCACGTCCCGGTCTCCAGCCCGCTGAAGACGGCGTCGTGGTAGTCGCCGTTGCCGTCGCGGATCGAGGCGCGCAGCCGCCCAATCCGCGGTGTCTCCTTGCTGTAGGCGTAGATCGCCAAGGCCACCGTGTCGTCCGGCAGCGCCACACCGCCGTCGAGAGGGACGCCGAGATCGAGGTGGCCGAGCAGCTGCTCCGGCGGTTCCTCGGCGAAGTCATCGCGGAACGAGAGCATCGGGGCCACAGCCGCGCCCCCCTGGATTGCGAGCAGCGGTACCGAGCCGCCACGCAGCACACCGATCGAGCCGCGGTGCACGACGATGGCGCGCTCGACGCCGTCGACCGACCGCAGCTGCTCCAGTCCCTCGTGGCCCGACGGCAGGTCGAAGTTCGCGATCGCCGCGCGCATGTCGACGCCGTGCTCGTAGCGCGCGCGGTCGTCGAAGGAGCGGGCTACGGTCGGGGCGTACGAGGCGGCGAAGGCGCCGACGGCAATCGCGATGAGCACGAGCAGCAACAGCCGTGCCCCGGTAGCGGGGTCGCGGCCCGCGCGGCCGATGCCGAGCGTCACGGTCGTGCCTCGCAGCGGGCGCAGCAGCCAGGCCGCCAGCCGCAGCAGCGGTGAGTAGAGCCGCAGCACCATCGCTGCGGCGGCCGCGGTCATCACGAGCGGCGAGAGCAGCAACAGCGGGTCTGCCTGCCACCCGCCCACGGACTGCGGGTCGAAGACCGCGCCGCGGCGGTCGAGCTGCCAGAACAGCAGCGCGGCCAGCGCGACGAGGGCGAGGTCGAGGTGGTAGCGCCGGAACCAGCCGCGCTCCGCCGGGCGGGCCTGCTCGCGCTTCGCGTCGACTACCGCGCGCCGCACCGCGCCGATCGTCGGGAGCAGCATCGCCGCGAGGGCCAGCGCGGCTCCACCCGCAGCGAGCAGGAAGGCGTCCTCGCTGACCGAGGCGGCCAGCGGCTCCCCGCCGGTGATGGCCGAGAAGGCCGGCGTGTAGCCGAGCGCGCCGACCGCGATCCGCGCGAGGAAGGGACCGAGCAGCGCCGCTGGCACCGCGACCAGCAGGCCCTCGGCCAGGTTCAGCCCGATCAGCTGCGAGGTGCTGGCGCCGCGGCTGCGGTAGACCGCGACCTCCTCGGCCTGGCGCGCCCGCGCCAGCGACGTCACGACGACGAGATAGAAGCCCACGACCCCCGCGACCTGCAGCAACAGCAGCAACAATGGCACCTGCGAGAACGTGCTCGCGTTGCGGAACCGCGCCAGGGCGGTGGCGAACTCGACGCGTCCACCGGCTTCCAGCCCGAGCCCGTCCCGCACGTCGCGCGGCCAGGCAGCGAGGTCGTCGAGCGCGCGCGGCACATCCCGTACCGCAATGCCATCGAGGTCGGCGACGAGCCCCACGCGGTAGCGGGAGAGCAGCTCCGGCATCTGCACGGTGAGCGCGCCGTTGAAGTACTCGGCGGAGGTGAGCAGCGGGATCGACTGCGAGCCTCTGTCGGGCTGACCCGGACCGCCGGGCGTGAGCTCGCGGTCCTCGAACACCTGCCAGCGCAGGTCGTCCGGGTCGTTGGGCCGCACGAAACCGACGACCTCGGCCTCGATACTCGTGCGCACGAAGGTGGTCGGCTGGCACCGCACCTCCTCTGCTGCGACGTTCTCGTCCTCCGAGGTCGGCACGCGGCGGCAGTCGTTGAACGTGCGCGCGGTCAGCCGCACGCGATCACCGAGGTTGGCGACACTCGCGAATGCCTCGGGCAGCACGACCTCGGCGGTCGTAGCGTCTGGTGACGGCAGGCGGCCGTAGACAACCGCGACGTGCTCCTCGTACCCGCCGAGGTGGATGAGCCGCGCCCGCCAGGGCTCGCGGTCTGAGTCGTCCGTGAACTGGAGCGTCAGCGGGTCGGTGCGTTGCGCCGTGAGGACCTCATGGCCGAGCCAGCCGACGCGCGCCTCGGTCACGGCCTCGAACGCCCGCGTCTGCGCGAGTTGCACCGGGTCGGCGAGGCGGAGGCCGTCGGCGTAGAGGTTGGGCACGCGCGTGCGCGGCTCGTCGAGGTGGCGATCGAGTCTGAAGCGCAGGCCGACGTCGGACATCGCGTCGGCGTAGATGGGTGCGGTGGCGAGCAGCGTCGTCGCCAGCAGCGCCCCGGCGGCGAGCAGGAGCATGAGCGGCCAGTTCGACGCGAAGCGCCGCAGCGCGAACCGCCAGACGGAGAAGAGCTCGCCCACGCCGACAGTCTAGGGGTGACGAGGCGACATGGGCACGGGCGGGTCCGGGCCGCGCGTGCAGCGTCCGAGGCCATCCGCCCGTAGAATCTCCGACGTGCGGCACTTCCGTTCGCTGCCGGTGATTGTCGTCCGCCGCATGCTCGGTAACTGGCGGCTGCTCGCGAGCGTCGTCATCGGCACGCTGATCGCCGGCGCGATCCTCGCCTCCACCGTCATCTACGCCGACGCGATCCGCGACCTCGGCCTCGCCCACGCCCTGGAGGCCGAGTCCGTCCACGACCTCGACGTCCGCGTCGCCCAGACGAACATCGCGATCCGTGCCCCGCTCTATGAACGCTCGCGGGAGCGCATCGATCGAGCCCTCGACGCGTCCCTCGGCGAGGCTCGTGGCGCCGTGGTCCGGCAGGGCACGACGGCGACCTTCTACCCGAGCGCGCCGGGTGGCGTACCGAATCTCGACGACGACGCCCGGCCACGTGCAAACCTGCGCTTCCGCACGGAGCTCCTCGACCACGTCGTGCTGACCGCCGGCAGTCTGCCTGCGCCGGGCGGCGCCGCGGCGGACGGCGCCGTCGAGGTGCTGCTGGGCGCGGAGACGGCGCGCGCAAACGGCTTCGCGCTCGGCCAACGGTTTGACCTCCACCCGTCGTGGAGCAGCGACATCCCACCGCTCACCGTGGTGCTGGTCGGCCTCATCGAGGCGAACGACATGAGCGAGCGCTACTGGGGAGGCCTCACGGACCTGCTCGACTCGCAGACCGCGTCGTGGCCCACCTACCTGTTCTTCGTGTCGCAAGAGGCATTCTTCGGCACGCCCGCCCGGGCGATTCCGTCGATGACCGCGCGCTACCTCGATGTCTACCAGGTGGAGCGCGAGCGGCTGAACTCTCGCGGCGCCGAGGGAGTCGCCTCCTCGCTCGAGCGGCTCGAGGGCCGCCTTGGCGCGACCGAGAACCTGCTCCGCGTTGACACGGATCTGGTGCGCGTGCTGGAGGCCTTCGACGACAAGCTGTTCTTCGTGCGCATCCCCCTGTTCGTGCTGCTGCTGCAGATCGGCGGCGTGGTCGCCTACTACCTCCTCGTCGTCTCGACGATGCTGCTGGAGCGGCAGGCCGAGGAGATCGCGACGCTGCGGAGCCGTGGCGCGACCACCGCGCAACTCCTCGTGCAGTACGGGATCGAGGGCGCGATCCTCGCCACGCTCGCCGTCGCGGCGGGGCCGCCGATTGCGGCGACGGCAATCGCCGCGCTGGGGCCCACGCCGGCGTTCTCAGACCTCTCCGGCGGGGCGCCGCTCGATGTCCACCTCTCAGCGCTCTCGTTCGCGCTGGCGGGCGGGGGCGGGTTGCTCGCGTTCGCGTCGTTCATGGCGCCGGCGTGGCAGGCGACGCGGCAGACGGTGGTGGGGTTCAAGCGCAACGCGGCGCGCCCACGCCGGGCGCCGCTGTTCCTGCGCTACTACCTCGACGTCGCGCTCGTCGTGGTGCTCGCGATCGTGTTCTGGCGGCTGCGGCGCGAGAACGATCTGTTCGACGAGCCGCTGTTCGGCGACCCGCACGCCGACCCGTTCCTGCTCGCGACCCCCGCGGTGGCGATGCTCACCGCCGGGATCGTGTTCCTGCGGCTCTTCCCGCTCGTGCTGCGGCTCGTCGCGTGGCTCGTGGCGCGCAGCCGCGGCGTCGCGCTGCTGGTCGGCACGCGCGCGCTCGCGCGCAACCCGACGCACTATTCGCGGCTGATCCTGATGCTCATGCTTGCGACCGGTGTCGGCATGTTCGGCGCGACGTTCTCCGCCACGCTCGACCGGTCTTACGACGACCGCACCCACTACGCGGTCGGCGCCGACGTGCGTGCGACCCACATTCGCGCCCTCGCCCGCCAGGGCGACGCCGCGTTCGTCGCCGCGGTCGGCGCGATCCCGGCACGGGTCGCGAGTCCCGTGATCCGCGACGACGGCTCGATCAGCGTGAGTGGCGAGAACGCCCGCATCGAGATCCTCGGCGTTGACCCGGACACCTTCGGCGACGTCGCATGGTTCCGCTCCGACTTCGCCGTAGGCTCGCTCCAGGCGATGCTCGAGGACCTCGAGGGCAACGCGACGGCCGTGGAGTACGTCACGCTGCCCACCGACGCGCGGCAGTTCGGGATGTGGGCGAAGCTCCTTGATGTCCGGGCGCGGATGGACCTGCTCGCCGTCTTTCGCGATGCGCGCGGGCAGCTCTCCTCGGGCTGGCTCGGTTCCGTGCGCCCCGCCGACCAGGCGACCGAGGAGTGGCGCTTCTTCTCGATCGACCTCCACCAGCTACGGGGGCGCACCGGCCGCCAGCTGGCCGCTCGCATCGAGCCGCCGATCGCGCTGCAGTCGGTCATCATCTACACGCGCAGCACCATCGGCGCGCAGCGCGGCGTGATGCTGCTCGGCCCGGCGATGACCTCGCCGCTGCCCCCTGCGACGCCGTTCGAGCGGGGGCGGCCGCAGCACGCCGATGCGCCGTTCGAGGGCGCGACCCTCGCCCACGTGTTCACCGATCCGGGGTTCGAGGTGCTGCAGGGCACCCTGCAACGCCAGGTCGATGACCGGATCCGCGCCGACGCCGACGCGCCGCCCGGCTCGAGCGTCTCGCTGCGCTACGAGTGGCTCGACGAGGAGCAGCCGACCTCGCGCCGCGGCATCCGGCAGGTGATCCCCGGCGGGCGCACGCTCGTCTACCTCTCCAGCGACGCCACGCGCCGACTGGAGCTCGAGCCCGGAGACGACGCGGTTCTCAACGTCGCCGGCGCGCACATCGAAGCCACCTACGGCGGGTCGTTCGACCTGTTCCCCACGTTCGACGCGAACAGCAACCGGGGATTCGCGATCGTGCACGCCAGCCGCCTGCAGGTGAACGCGAACGCGTCCCTGCCCAACTCGACGCTCGCGTACAACAGCGTCTGGGTCGCCTCGGACGACCCACCCGCGAGCAGCGCGGCGCTCGCGGCGTACGATCCGCGCGTGCTCCTCGACGTCGAAGGGGAGCGAGCGCGGCAGGAGGAGGACCCGCTGATCGCGGCCGGCTGGGAGGGCATCCTCGCGATCTCGTTCGCGGCGGTGTTGCTGCTATCGGCGATCGGGTTCCTGATCTACTCGTATCTGACGGCACAGCAGCGGAGGCTGGAGTTCGCGGTGTTGCGTACGCTGGGGTTCTCGCGCGTGCAGGTCTTCGGGGTGGTGCTGTTGGAGCACCTCTTCGTGGTCCTCGCGGGGATGGGCCTCGGTACGATCGTGGGCTTACAGGTGGGCCGGCTGATGATGGACTTCTTCGGCCTCGACGAGAGCGGCGCCGAGGTGCTCCCGCCGTTCGCGCTCGCCGTGTCGCGCTGGGAGATCGTGCTCGTGTGGGGCATCCTGGGAGCCGTGTTCGTGCTGACCGTGCTCGCCGTAGTGCTGCTCTACGCGCGCCTCGCGCTGCACCGCGCGCTACGGGTGGGTGACGCATGACCACCGAGCGAACCGACCCGCGCATCAGCGACGACGAGCAGCCCTACATCCGCTGCGAGGACGTCTTCAAGATCTACAAGTCCGAGGACCTTGAGGTCGTCGCGCTACGCGGACTCGACCTCGAGGTGTACCGCGGCGAGATGATGGCGCTCGTCGGCGCGTCGGGATCCGGCAAGAGCACGCTGCTCAACATCTTCGCCGGCCTCGACCAGGCCTCGGCCGGCTACGTCGAGGTCGGTGGCCGCGACCTGCTGACCACGCCCACCGAGGAGCTCGTCGACTACCGCCGAACCGAGGTCGGCTTCGTCTGGCAGCAGACCGGCCGCAACCTCATCCCCTACCTCGGCGCGCGCGAGAACGTCGAGCTGCCGATGCTGATCGAGGGCGTGGCGCGTGGCGCGGCGCGCGACCGCGCGCGCGAGCTGCTGGCGCGTGTCGGACTCGCCGACAAAGAGCCCAACCGCCCCGACCAGCTCTCGGGTGGCGAGCAGCAGCGCGTCGCGATCGCCGTCGCGCTCGCCAACGACCCGCCGCTGCTGCTCGCCGACGAGCCCACGGGCGAGCTCGACAACGCCACCGCCGCCGAGGTCTTCGACGTCTTCGAGGAGCTGAACGAGCAGACGGGCGTGACGATCGTGATCGTCACCCACGACGCCTCGATCATCGACCGCGTGCACCGCATCGTCGCGTTCCGCGACGGCAAGACGAGCGCCGAGGTCGTGCGGCGCGCGCGCTTCACCCGCGCACACGAGCAGGACGTCGACGAGTACGCGATCGTCGACCGCAGCGGGCGGCTGCAGGTGCCGCGCGAGATCGCGGAGCACCTCGGCCTCGGCACGCGCGCACGCGTCGACCTCGTCGGCGACCACATCGAGGTGCGTGCGGACGAGGGCGCGCCGGCCGGGCCGCCGCGCGAGTTCTCGAACGAGCCGCCGCCGGAGCCGCCGCGCGCGCCGCTGCGGGGCGCCCCGTGACGCCGGCGCTCGTCGAGACGCGCGAGGTGAGCCGCAACTTCGAGCTCAGCGGCCACCGTGGTGCATGCCGTGCGCAACGTCACGCTCGATGTCGGAGAGGGCGAGTTCGTCGCGCTGCGCGGGCGCTCGGGCTCCGGCAAGACCACGCTGCTCAACCTCATCGCCGGCCTCGACCGCCCCGACAGCGGCAGCGTGCACCTCGCGGGCGAGGAGGTCTCGACAGCGAGCGAGGCGCGGCTCACCGACCTGCGCCGCCACAGCATCGGCTTCGTGTTCCAGTCGTTCGCCCTGCTGCCGCTGTTCTCGGCGCGCGAGAACGTCGAGCTGGCGCTGCGCATCGCCGGGGTGCAACGGGCGTGCGGCCTCGGAGCGGGCGAACGAGGTCATCGACCTCGTCGGGCTCGGGCCGCGCGGCGATCATCGCCCCTACGAGCTGTCGGGCGGCGAGCAGCAGCGCGTCGCAATCGCGCGCGCGATCGCGAACCGCCCCCCGCTGCTCATCGCCGACGAGCCGACAGGCGAGCTGGACTCGGCGACCGGCGCGCAGATCTTCGAGTTGCTCCAGGCCATCAGCGCGGAGGGCACGACGGTGATCGCCGCCACCCACGACCCGCTGATGATCGAGCACGTCGGCCGCATCTTCGAGATGGCGGATGGGGAGTTGGTCGGGGAGACGAAACCGTCGGCCGCGGAATGGACCCGGCCGGGGCCGCGCTCGGCTGAATCACATCGCCATATCCGATAATTTATATTGGCCGGATCACTATTGACACGAACATCCGCACATCGCACCGTAAGTATGCGAACGGGACGTGGATCGTGACTTCCGAAACCCGGCGATTACAAAACGCGGGCTTCAATGATGTGCAAGCTGACGCCATTGCCGACTCTCTTGCTGACGCGACTCGCCATCTCGCCACAAAGGCGGAACTGTATCGTGGGTTGTTGTTCCTCGGTTTGGGCATGACCACGGTGAACGCAGCGATGCTCAGCGCCGCCGTTGCGGTGATCCAGTTGACGTAGTGCGCTGCGCCCGAGAACCCGCGTCCGCCGTTGACCCGACGCGGGAGACCAGGCTGAGAGGAACCCCGTCCATGGCCCGGATCGCCGAAACGATGCGCGACCTCCGTTCCGAGGGTGGCCTCGAACCAGAGCAGGCTGACGCCGTCGGAGTCGCCATAGCTAAAATGGTCGAGGACGCCGCCGACCGCGTGGTGGACAAGCTTCTGATCCGGCTCGGGGCCTGGACGCTCGCCGTCGTTACCCTCGCGACTGCCGTACTGATTGCCGTGCTGGGCTAGGCAGGCCCCGCGGCTACGCGCCGTCCCCATCCTCTCGATGCACCACCGGCACCACCTCCTCGATGAGGCGCTGCGTCTGGCTCCATGAGCGCGTCATCGCCCTCGGCGATGGGGCGCACGACGAACTTCGTGACGCCGACGGCCACGTACTCCTCGATGCGACGGATGATGTCGGCGGCATCGCCGACGGCGAAGTGCTCGCGCGGGTCGGGGCGATCCTGGACGGCGAGGCGCGCGAAGGCCGCAGTCGCTTGCTCGACCTCGTGTTCGTCCCACGAGCCGAAGCGGTACGTGATGTTCGCGCCGTAGTGGTCGTCGGGGATGCGCTTGCCCTGCCGCGCCGCCTCATCCCGGATCGACGCGACGACGGGCGCGACCTGCGCCGGCGTCCTGTAGCCCGCCGAGCCAGCCGTTGCCGTAGCGCACCGTGCGGCGTATCGCCGCCTGGCTGGAGCCGCCGATCCACAGCGGCATCGGCTGCTGCACCGGCGTCGGGGCGATCGAGGCGTCCGCGACGCGGTAGTGCTCGCCCCTCGAACGTCACGCGCTCGCCGCGCCACAGCGCGGTCATGATCTCCAGCGCCTCGTTCGAACGGGCGCCGCGGCCACTGGCCTCGCGGCCGGTCGCGGCCCAGGCGGACGAGGCGTTACCGCCGACGCCGAAGGCGGGGAGGAGCCGGCCGTCGCTGAGGAAGTCGATCGTCGCACACTCGGCGGCCAGTGCGATGGGGTCGCGCAGCGGGAGCACGACGACGTTCATGCCGAACTTGAGCCGCTCCGTCCCTCCGGCGAGCGCGGCCATCAGGCTCATCGTCTCGAGCTGCGGGCGTGGCGAAGCGTCGCTCGCGAGCAGGCGATCCGACTGCCAGAGCGAGTCGACGCCGCCGTCCTCGCAGAGCTCGACCCAGCGCCAGAACGCTCGCGTCGAGGAGAACGGAAACGCGGCCATGCCGAGCCCGACGCGCACGCTCACGATGTCCCCCTCGGTGGTTCGAGGTGCAGCGTACCCGGTGCGTGACGTGGCCGCAGGCCCGCGGCTATTCGCCGTTGCCCTGCCAGCGCAGGACCGGTCGGCGGGCGGCCTCGGCCTCGTCGAGGCGGCCGATGGGCGCCGTCCACGGCGCGCCGTGGAGCGTCTCGGGATCCTCGGCGGCCTCTGCTGCGATGGCGATCATCGCCTCGGCGAGGGCCTCGATCGCCTCGGGCGGCTCCGTCTCGGTCGGCTCCATCATCAGGGCTTCCTCGACGATCAGCGGGAAGTAGACGGTCGGTGGGTGGAAGCCGTGGTCGATGAGGCGCTTGGCGATGTCGTACGTGCGCACGCCGTGCTCGCGGCGCTGGCGGGTGCCCGAGAACACGACCTCGTGCAGCACCGGGCGGTCGTACGGGAGGTCGTAGTGGCCGTGCATCAGCACGCGCAGGTAGTTGGCGTTGAGCACCGCCTGCCCGGACACCGCGCGCAGCCCCTCGCCACCGAGCGCGCGCATGTAGGCGTAGGCGCGGATCAGCACGCCGACATTGCCGTGGAACTGCTGGAGGTGGCCGATGCTGCGCTCCGGCGTCTCGAGGCGCACGACGCCCTCGCCGTCCTCGACGACGATCGGGGCCGGCAGGTACGGGGCCAGCTCGTCGCTGCAGCAGACGGGCCCGGCGCCCGGGCCACCGCCGCCGTGCGGGGTGCTGAAACTCTTGTGCAGGTTGAGGTGAACCACGTCGAAGCCGAGGTCGCCGTAGCGCACGCGGCCCATGATCGCGTTGAGGTTCGCGCCGTCGCCGTAGAGGTAGGCCCCGGCGTCGTGGATGAGGTGCGCGACCTCCTCGATGCCCTGTTCCCAGAGCCCGAGGGTGTTCGGCACCGTGACCATCACCGCCGCGACGGTCTCGTCCAGCTCGTTCTCGATCGTCGCGCGGTCGAGCGAACCATCGGCCGCGGTGGGGATCTGCGTGACAGTGAACCCTGCCATCGCCGCCGTCGCCGGGTTCGTGCCGTGCGCCGAGTCAGGGACGAGGATGCGGCGGCGCGTCTCCAGCTCGCCGCGGTCCTCGAGGGCGCGCGTGATCATGAGCACGCCCGCCAGCTCGCCCTGCGCGCCGGCGGCGGGCGCGAGGCTGACCGCGGGCAGGCCCGTCACCTCGGCGAGGCCGCTGCGCAGTTCCAGCAGGATGCGGAGCGTGCCCTGCGCCTCCTCGGCGGGGGCCTGCGGGTGCGCCGTCGCGAAGCCCGGCAGCGACGCCACGAGGTCGTCGACCTTCGGGTTGTACTTCATCGTGCACGAACCCAGCGGATAGGTGCCGGAGTCGATGCCGTAGTTCCGCGCGGAGAGCGCGGTGTAGTAGCGCACGAGGCCACCCTGGCTCAGCTCCGGCAGTCGCACCGAGTCGCGCAACAGATGCGCGTCGGGCAGCGGGGTCTCCGCGCCGTCCCACGCAGGCACGTCGACGGCGCGCCGGCCGGGCGAGCTGCGGTCGAAGCTCAGCCGCGCGCCGAAGTCCTCGTTGCCTGGCCGCACGACGCTCACGCGTTGGCTCCGATCTCCGCGAGCGCCTCGATCAACGCGTCGACGTGCGCGTCGGGCGTCGCCTCGGTGACGGCGAAGAGCAGCGCCTCGTGCGCCTCGGACTCGGGCCGGTCCGACACGTCGAGCCCAGCCGTGATACCGCGCGCGGCGAGCTCGCGGGCAAGGGTCGCCGCGGGCACCGGGCCCCGCACGAGGAACTCCTGGAACCACGGCCCGCGCTCGGGGACCTCGTGGCCCGGCAGCGCCGCCACGCGCGCGGCGGCGGCGTGGGCGCGCTGGTAGCACAGCTCGGCGGCCTCGCGCAGGCCGCGCGGGCCGAGCGCCTGCACCGTGATGGTGAAGGCGAGCGCGATCAGCGCCTGCGCCGTCGAGACGTTCGAGGTGGCGCGCTCGCGGCGGATGAACTGCTCGCGCGCCTGGAGCGTGAGCACGTAGCCGGTGCGTGGCTCGTCGTGGCCGGGCGGCGTCTCGAGCTCCTTCGTGCGGCCGACGATGCGGCCCGGCATCTGCCGCAGGTACTGCTGCCGCGCGGCGAACAGCCCGACGGACGGCCCTCCGAAGGCGGGCGCGCCCGCAAGGTCGCGTCCCTCGCCGGTGACGATGTCGGCGCCCGCGTCGCCGGGCGCGCGCAGCAGGCCGAGCGCGAAGGGGTCGGCGACGGTCACGAACAGCGCGCCGGCGGAGTGCGCCGCCTCGGCGAGCGGTTCGAGGTCGGCGATCGTGCCGAGGAAGTCGGGCTGCTGTGCGACGAGGCACGCGTGCTCCTCGGTCGCGGCGTCCGCGGAGGTCACGAGGTCGACTCGGAGGCCCGTTCCGCGCGCGTAGGCGCGTATGACGTCGACGGTGCCGGGGTGGATCGGTTCGAGCAGCGCGACGGCCGTGCGGCGCGTGGCGCGCGCTGCGAGCAGGCACGCCTCGGCGGTCGCGCTGGCGACGTCGTAGAGGCCGGTGTTGGAGACATCCATCCCGGTCAGTTCGCAGACGACCGACTGGTACTCGAAGCCGGACTGCAGCGTGCCCTGGCTGATCTCCGGCTGGTACGGCGTGTACGCCGTGACGAACTCCGAGCGGCTCGTCAGGTAGCCGGCGATCGACGGGATCGAGCGCCGGTACGCGCCCGCCCCAAGGAAGTTCGGCCGGCCCGGGTGGGCATTGATCGCCGCGCGCTCCTCGAGCAGCGCGATCAGCTCCGGTTCGGTCAGCTGCGGCGGCAACTCGAACGCCGGGTCACGGTAGGCCGCGGGCAGGTCGGCGAACAGCGCATCGACGCTCTCGACGCCGACACGCGCGAGCATGCGCGCGCGATCGGCCTCGGTGGCCGGGATGTATGGGTGGGGCGACCCCGCGGGCAACGCCTCGATCGGAAGGGACGCCAACGTCAGCTCGCCGGGAGTTGCGCGCGGTACGCGTCGGCGTCGAGCAGGCCGTCGAGTTGGGAGTCGTCGGCGATGCGCACGCGGACCAGCCAGCCCTCGTCGTACGGCGAGTCGTTGACCAGCTCGGGCTGGTCCTCGAGGTCGCCGTTGGTGGCGATGACCTCACCAGTGATCGGTGCGAAGAGGTCGGAGACGGTCTTGACCGACTCGACCTCGCCGAAGCGCTCGCCGCTGGTGACCTCGGCGCCCTCGGCGGGGAGGTCGAGGTAGACCACGTCGCCGAGCTGGTCCTGGGCGAAGTCCGTGATGCCGATCACGGCCTCATCGGGGCTTGCGTCGTCACGGCGGAGCCACTCGTGGTCGCTCGTGTAGAGGAGCCCGTCCGGTACCTGTCCGCCGCTCACGACTGCTCCTGCTTCCGGTAGAACGGGCGGCGCACGACCTCGACGGGGAGCGCGCGCCCACGCACGTCCACCGCGAGCCTGACGCCGGGCCTGGCTAGCTGCGCGGGAAGGTAGGCCATGCCAATGCCGAGGCGCAAGCTGGGGCTGAACGCCCCGCTGGTGAGCGTCGTCAGGGGGTCTCCGAGGAGCTCACCGTCCTCGTCTGTCACGTGCACACCGTAGCCCGCCCGGATGACTCCGCGCTGCTGCGCGAGGACGTGGGCAAGCCGCCGCGTGCGGGGCTGCGCCTTCGCCTCGGTGAGCGCCTCGCGGCCGGTGAACGGCGCATCGTCGTCGAGCGTGACGGCGAAACCGAGGCCCGACTCGAACGGGTGCGTGGTCGCGTCGATGTCGTTGCCGTGGAGCGGCAGCGCGGCCTCGAGCCGCAGCGTGTCGCGCGCGCCGAGGCCGGTGGGCGTCGCGCCGGCGCCGGTCAGCGCGTCCCACAGTGCGGCGGCATCGTCGGCCCCGACGATGCACTCGCCGCCGTCCTCGCCCGTGTAGCCGGTGCGGGCGACGAGCACGGGCACGCCGCCCCAGTCGAGTTGGGCGCAGTCGCGCGGCTCCAGCGTCGCGAACCCATCCCCGAGGACGCTCGTGAGCAACTCGACAGCGTCGGGGCCTTGCACGGCGAGCATGACGGTCTGCGGGGTCTCCTCGGACGCGGCGTCGCCGGCGACCCTCTGGAGGCGCAGGAAGTCGGCATCGGCGTTGGCGGCGTTGTGGATGACCAACCACTGGTCGTCGGGGAGGTGGTAGATGAAGACGTCGTCCTCGATGCCGCCGGCCTCATTGCAGTACAGCGAGTAGTGCGCCTTGCCGACCGGCACCGTGGTCACGTCGAACGTGGTGACCGAGCGCAGCAGCTCAGCGGCGCCGGGACCGCGCACCCACGCACGCGCGAGGTGCGAGACATCGAAGACCCCGACGCCCCCTCGCACGGCCTCGTGCTCAGCGACGATGCCCTGGTACTGGAGGGGCATCTCCCAGCCCGCGAAGGGTGCGAAGCGTGCGCCGAGCGCCTCGTGGCGCTCGCGCAGCGCGAGCTGCTTCAGTCCCCCGCGCCCGGCGTCGCGCGCCCCGTTCACAGCCATATATCGACTGTATGACGCCGCCGCCAAGGGGGCCAATGGGAGAGCCGCACGGTTACGCAGTTGCCCGCAACGAGAGATCGAGCGGCGCGGAATCGCGCGCGGGCGCGAACTCGAACCCGGACCGCGAGGGCTCCCTGTACGTGACGGCTTCGTAGAAGTCGTCCAGCGCGACGAACACACCGTTCTCTTCGGCCCAGCGGCGCATCCGCTGGTTGCAGGAATGCGACCACGACAGGATCTCCACCCGCCAGCCACGCCTATGCATCCGCTCCAGGGTACTGTGGAAGCCCGCACCCTCCTGATAGCCCGCCCCGTCTCCGGTCAGCAACACGGCGACGCCCGGATCGCCGTTGTTATCCAGTGCGTCCTCCAACATCCGTAGTTGCAACAAGCGGTCCGGCATTTCCTGCTCGCCGCGCTCCGGACTGCCGCGATCGAACAGCTTGACCTCCACACCGCGGCTTTCGAGGCGATTCCACAACTGCCGCATCTCTGGTGGCACGGAGCCGGCAGCGACCGCATGCCCGACCGCACGTCCGGCGTGCGCCAGGTTCAACATCGCTTCGAAGTCGATGCGCACGAGGTAACGCGCGCCGGGAGTCCTGTCGCGTTCCTCCGCGAGGCGCTGTGCCTCGTGGAAGATATTGGAGTTATCCCAGTAGATGAATACGCTTTCCATACGATCGACTGTATCGCTACACCACCCTGTGGAGCTACGCGACGTTCTGCCCGCGCCCTACTCCCCCTCGATCAACGCCCGCAAGTCATGCTTATGTCGGATGATGTCCGCCCATGGGTCGCCCACCTCGGCGAGGCGGGCGAGCGCGGTGTGGATCGTGAAGTCCGAGGGGTACACGTCGTCGAGCTCGTCCCAGCGCAGCGTCGTCGAGACGGGGGCGCCGGGCTTCGGGCGTGGCGAGAACGCCGTCGCGAGGTTCTTGATGCGAGCGTTCTGGTTCACGTCGACGAAGATCTTGCCCGTGCGCTGCTGCGTCGCCCACTCGAGCGTGATCTCGGCGGGGTGGGCGCGCTGCAGGAAGTCGGCGAACGTGCCCGCCACCGCCCGCACCGCCGGGTAGTCGAAGTGCCGCAGCACCGGCACGTAGATGTGCAGCCCCGTCGCGCCCGAGGTCTTCACGAACGACGACAGTGACGCCGCGTCGAGCAGCTCCTTGAGCCAGCGCGCCACCTCGACGGTCTGCGAGAAGGCGCGGCGATTGAGCTGCGGCTCCTCGCCGCTCGCTTCGTCGCCCGCGTAGATGTAGGGGTCGAGGTCGAACAGCACGAAGTCGGGGTGCCCGAGCGCCGAGCGCTCGATCTGCTCCTTCGAGCCGGAGAACACCATCGGCAGGTGGTGCCCGTCCGGCTCCGCGCTCGCGCGCGCGAGTGAGACGTGCAGTTCGAGGTCGGCGAGCTGGCCGAGCCAGAGCAGCGTCGCGAGGTTGTTGCAGAGCAGCGCCGTCTCGTCGCCGCGCGAGGAGTCCACGTACACCTCGGCGGTCTCGACGAACGCCGGCGGTCGGTCGTAGTGCTTCTGGTAGAACGAGTTGCCGCCGACGCCGTCGGGGTAGCGTGTGAGCGTGACGAGGCGGTCGCGCATGTGCGGGAGCAGCCACGGCGAGACCCGCGCGAGGTAGCGCAGCAGGTCGCGCTTCGTGACGGCCGGTGAGCCTCCGCCTTCAGATGCCTGGTGCTCCGGCCACAACACCTTGTCGAGGTTCGTCACCCGCACCTCGTGCGCGCCGATGGCGAGTTGCATCTCGGCCGCGTTGCCGTCGAGTTGTGTGAGCACCGAGGCGATGGCGTCGGCGTCGGTGGGCGCCGTCGCTGTGCGCGACGAGGCGGGCGGCGCGACGAGTGCGGGGCGGCGCACCTCGGACGGCGGCTTGTCGGGCCGCAGCCGCAGGAACGACGGCGCGCGCAGGATGCCCTCGCGCGTCTCGTTCGCGTACGCGACCTCGGCCACAAGCTCCGGCCGGACGAACGTCACGCGGTCCACGTCCGGCGGCTCCTCGGCGAAGGGGTTGGTGTCGGTCTCGATGGCGTCGAGGCGGGCCCGCAGCTCTCGCAGCGTGGCGTCGTCGAAGCCCGTGCCGACACGGCCGACGTAGCGCAGGGATGGGTCTTCGTCGGGGCGGGGATCGCCCGAGGAGCCCTCGTCGCGCGTGCCGAGGAGCAGCGCCCCGAAGGTGCCGGTGTGCGCGCCCTCGCCGCTGTGGTGGCCACCGATCACGAAGTCGCCGGTCTGGCGCACCTTCACCTTGAGCCAGCGCTGCGAGCGCCGCCCCTCCTCGTAGACGCTGTCGCGGCGCTTCGCCACGACGCCCTCGAGGCCAAGCGCCTTCGCCGCCTCGAACGCCGCGATGCCGTCGGCCGCGAACGTCTCGACGCGCTGCACGAGCGGCCCCGGCAGCACCACGCGGGCGAGCACCTCGGCGCGATGTTCCAGCGCCACGCGGCGCAGGTCGTGGCCGTCGAGGTAAAGCGCGTCGAAGGCGAAGAACAGCACGGGCCGCTCCGCGTCGGCGACAGCGATCTCCTCGGCGTTCTGGAGGCCCATGCGCTGCTGCAACAGCTCGAACGACGGCACGCCACGCTCGTCGAGCGTGACGATCTCGCCGTCCAGGACCGCCGTAGCGACGGGCTGCTCGGCCAGCGCTCGCACGAGCGCCGGGTACTGCGCGGTGATGTCGCGCCCGCTGCGCGCGCGCAGCGAGACCCTGCGGGGTATCCCCGCATCCAGGGACCCGCAGGGTATCCCCGCATCCAGGGACCCGCAGGGTATCCCCGCATCCAGGGACCCGCGGGGTATCCCCGCATCCAGGGAAGCGTCGCCCTCGATGGTGACGAGCGCGCGGATGCCGTCGAGTTTCGGCTCGAAGAACCACGCCGCGTTGTCGAACGGCTCGGTGGCGAGGTCCGCCTGCATCGGCTTCACACCGCGCGGCAGCGCGTCGAGGGCGACGCCCGGCACGTCGGCTAGGCGCGGCGGCGTGCCAGCGCGTGCCGGGTCGGGTACGCGCCCACCCTGAAGGTCGCCGATGGTCAGGCCCGAGATCACCGAGGCGTCCTCGGCGGTCAGTTCGCGGTCGGGGTCTGCCGCGACGTCCTGGTGCTTGATCAGCAGCCAGCTGTCCTCGGAGGCACTCGTCTTCACGAACGTCCACGAGCCCTTGAGCTTGCGGCCGCGGAACGTGATCGAGAGCTTGCCCGCCGCGATGCCCGCGCGCACGCGCGCCTCGGCCTCCTCGCGGTCGCCGAAGGACAGGCGCCCGCCCTCGTCGGGCGAGTAGGTGCCGTTGTCCCAGACGATGACCTCGCCCGCGCCGTACTGGCCCTTTGGGATCAGCCCCTCGAACGAGGCGTAGTCGAGCGGGTGGTCCTCGGTCTGGATCGCAAGTCGGCGCTCGCGCGGGTTCGTCGAGGGGCCCTTCGGCACGGGCCACGAGGGCATGACGCCACCCACTTCGAGGCGTACGTCGTAGTGCATGCGCGTCGCGCGATGCTGCTGCACGACGAACGTCAGGGGGCCGGTCGCGGCTGGCGGCGACTGTGACGGCGACTGTGACGGCGACTGGGGCGCCGGCTCGGGCGTCTCGCCGAAATCGCGCTTCGCGTCGTACTCCGCGAGGGTGCCGGATGCCTCGGAAGCCGCGGGCGGGGTCGTGTGCTCTGGGGAGGGCATCGAGGCGCGCTACCGCGGGTGCAGCCGGCGCGGCCTAGCTGGCCTTCGCCTCGGCGTGCGAGGGCTCGGCGGCCTCGGCTTCCGCCTCGGCCTCGTCGGCGTCGTGCTGGCGGCTGGCGGCCTCGACGCTCGCGCGGAGCGCGGCCATGAGGTCGACGATCTTGGCGGTCTCGGGTTCGGCGGCTTCGGCGAGCTCCTGGCCCTCCAGCTTGGCGTTGATGACGGTCATCAGAGCTTCGCGATACTCGTCGTGGTACTCCTCGGGTGCGAACGGCTGCTCGAGCATCCCGACTAACGTGAGCGCCATCGCCAGCTCGTCCTCGGTCACCTCGGCGGTGTCGAGGGGTTCGAGCCGGGCGGTGCGGATTTCGTCGGGGTAGTGCAACGTTTCGAGGAGGATCCGGCCGCCGCCTTCCCCATCGTCGCCGAGCACGCGCAGCGCGCAGAGCCGCTCCTTGTTACGGATGGCGACCTGCGCGACGGCCACGAGGCCCCTGGCCTCCAGCGCCCGCATCAGCAGCGCGAACGGCTTCTCGCCCGCCTCGTCCGGTTCGAGGTAGTAGGCCTTCTCGTAGTAGACGGGGTCGATCTCCTCGAGCTGCACGAACGCCTGGATGGCGATGGTGCGCCTGCTGGGGAGCGGCAGCTTCTCGAAATCCTCGTCATCGAGGACGACGTAGCGGTCCTTGGAGTACTCGTAGCCGCGCACGATCTGGTCGTAGGGCACCTCGCGGTCGAGTTCCATGTTCCAGCGCAGCTGGCGGACGCGGGAGTGGTCCTCGCGGTCGAGTTGGCGGAAGGAGACGTCCTTGCTCTCGGTGGCGGTGTAGAGCCGCACCGGGATCGAGACCATCCCGAAGCTGATTGCCCCGCGCCAGATCGGCCTCGGCATCGCTTGCCTCCTCACCCATGCGGCGTTGCGTGCGCCCTCGCGCGCCGCAAGCCCGCGCGGATCAGTTTACCGGTTCTGTCGCGGATGTCGCCGCCTACGCGTCACCCTTGCGCGGTGGCGGACGCCGCGTCTCCATGCGGCCATCCGGCGCGGTCGAGGGCCGGGTGAGCGGCTCGGCGAGCGCGCCGTCCTCCAGCTCGAAGCTGCGATCGCGCACGGCGGGAATGCGCGGCCCGGGCAGGATCGTGCCCGTGAGGTTGAGCGGATCCGAGGCGGCGATGCGCACGCGCTCGCCCGTGCGCGGCGACTTGCGGATGCGGCGCACCGCTTCGAGGGCTTCGGGCAGCGCGAACTGCTCACCGACGAAGCCGGAGACGAAGCGACCGCCGCGCACGGTCCCGCGCGCCTCGAAGCGGCGCAGCGCGCGCAGCACCTCGCGCCACGGCACGCGGAAGCTCTCGGCGGCCACGACGTCGCGGAACACGACGCCGTAGCGGCGCAGCAGCACCTCGGCGACGCGCTCGGTGAGCTCCTCGACCTCGGCGGGGTCGACCTGGGGCGCTTGCACGAGCGCCCAGCGACCTGCGGGGTATCCCCGCGTGAGTGATGTACCGGGGCCGCCACCCCCGCGCAGGCCGCCACGCGGACGGCGGCGACCGTTGCGGCGGCGCGTGAGTTGCCGCAGGCCCTGGAACCCGTCCGAGGCGACGAGGCCAGCCGCGATCAGCTCGCGCAGGCCGCCCTCGACGTCACTCGCGAGCCGCCGCGTCGAGGCCACGAGTTCGTCGAAGAACAGTGCGCCGCGTGCGCGCAGCTCGGCGAGGATCTCGGCGGCAGCACCCGCCTCCGGGCCGTCTTCGCCGTTACCGTCGAAGCGAGAGGCGGTGAGGAGCTGCGGGAGGTCGGGGCGCAGCGCGAGCGTCATCGGCGTGACGCGCGTGGCGCGCAGTGCTTTTGCGGCAGCAGCGCCGTTGCCGTTCGCGTCGCCGTTCGACCCGTTGGGGCGGGGCGGCGCGAGGCGCGCCCACGCGACCTCGCCCGCCAGGCACAGCTCGTCGAGCCAGGCCGGGCCGTAGTCAGCCACGCGCGCCGCGAGCAACTCGTGCTCCCAACTCGACGCGGGGGCCTCGAAGCCCTGGAGCTGGGTCACGGCCTCGCGCACGCCGCCGCGGCCCTCGAGGTGCGAGCCGGGCGCGAGGTGCTGCCAGCGCAGCAGGAAGCGCATGAAGTCCTGCGCCGTCACCGGGTCGATCTCGCGCCGCAGGCGGTCGAGCGTCAGGCGGTGGATGCGGGCCAGCAGGCGACGGTCGCAGAACTCGTCCTCGTCGCCCCCTGCTCCCGAGATGATGCGGCCGGGTGTGAAGCGCCCGCGGAGGATGAAGCCACTCGCCTCCAGCTGCCGGAACCCGCGGTCGACATCGACATCACGCAGCGCGAGCAGCGCACTGAGTCCCGAGGCCGTCATGGGGCCGCGCACTTCGCTGTGGCCGCGTAGCAGCAGCCGCCGAGCCTCCTCGCGGTCCGCGCACGGCAGCGCCGCGCCATCGGGCAGGTCGAGCGCAGGCTCGATGCGGGCGTCGGGGTACAGCAGCTCGACGGCGGGCAGGTGCTCGGCGGCGAACCACAGCCGCTGGCCGTCGCGCTCCCCGCCCGTCTGCGTCAGCCGCGCCGCGCGCCCGGCGTCGACAAGCTCGACGAGCCACTGCTGCCAGCCGGAGGCCTCCTGCTCGTCGATGGCGACGAGGCCGAGGAGCGTGTCGTGGACCTCCTCGGCGTCGCGCGGGGCGGGCCACGCCTGCTCGCGGACGCCGTCGATGGCCTCGATGTCGAGTTCGCCGAGGTCGCGCGCCTCCTCGGGCAGCGAGCGGCGGAGCGAGACCGCGCGCGTGCGGCGCTCTTCCAGCGGCGCGTCGTCGAGGTAGGTGTAGGGCTTGCCGTTGACGATCTCGTGCGCCATCGGCGAGGGCTCGGTGGTGTCGCGGGCGTGGAACCGGATGTCGCCTGCCGCGACGCGGTCGAGGACGCCGATCAGGCTGTCGACGTCCATCGCCTCGTGCAGGCAGTCGTCCATGGTCTGGCGCAGCAGCACGTGGTCGGGCATCTCGAGCGGACCGGTCACGTTCTCCTGGCACCCGACCTGCTCGGGGAATACGGCGGCGAGGAGGTCGTCGGCGATCATGCGCTGCAGGTACGGCTGCACGCGCTTGCCGCCGCGCTGCCTCGGCACCGCGAGGGCGCGCGTGGTGTTCCAGCGCCAGCGCGTCGGGAACAGCGGGATGTAGAAGCACGACTGCCGCACGGCCTCCTCGGCGTTGCTCGAGGTGACGTAGTCGTAGGTCTCCTCCAGCGGGAAGCTGTGCTGCGGGCCGAGCGAGAGCAGGATGCCGTCGTCGTTGGCGGCAGCCTGCAGCTCGAAGTCGAAGCGCACGCAGAAGCGCTTGCGCAGCGCGAGGCCCCACGCGCGGTTGATGCGCGCCCCGAACGGCGCGTGCACGACGAGCTGCATCCCGCCCGACTCGTCGAAGAAGCGCTCGAACACCACGTCTTGGTCGGTCGGCACGATGCCGAGCCCATCCCGCGTCGCGCGCACGTAGTCGATGATCTGCTGCGCGCCTCCGGGGTCGAGGCCGCACTCGCCGATGAGCTGCTCCTTGAGCCGCTCGCGGTCGGTGAGCCCCGCCTCGACGTCGCGGCGGAGGCGGCCCACCTCCTCGCTCAGCTCGATGGTGCGGCCGGGCGCCTCGCCGAGCCAGAACGGGATCGTGGGCGGCGCGCCGTGGGCGTCCTCGACGCGCACGACGCCGTTCTCGATGCGGCGGATGCGCCACGAGTTGGTGCCGAGCAGGAAGATGTCGCCGGCCATGCTCTCAATGGCCCAGTCCTCGTTGACCGCGCCGACGACGGTCTCGTCGGGCTCGGCGATGACGCGGTAGTCGCCCACTTCGGGGATCGTGCCGCCGTTCTGGATCGCCACCGGTCGGGCGCCGCGGCGGGCGCGCAGCACCCCGTTCACACGGTCGCGATGCAACAGCGGGCGGGCGCGACCCGCGCCCTCGCCCACGCCCTGCGCGAGCATGTCGACGACCTCGCCGAAGTCCTCGCGGCTCAGGTCGCGGTACGGCGTGGCGCGGCGGAACAGCGCGTACAGGTCGTCCTCGGGCCACTCCTCGCACGCCGACTCGGCCACGATCTGCTGCGCCAGCACGTCGAGCGGCGCGACGAGCTGCACGATGCGGTCGAGCCGCCCCGCTCCGACGGCGCGCACCAGCGCCGCGCTCTCCACCAGCTCGTCGCGCGAGGCCGGGAAGATGCGCCCCTTGGGGCGCAAACCGAGGGCGTGCCCGGAGCGGCCGACGCGCTGCAGGAACGTCGCGATGCTGCGCGGCGACCCCACCTGGCACACGAGGTCGATGGAGCCGATGTCGATGCCGAGCTCGAGCGAGGCGGTGGCGACAAGTGCGCGTAGCTCGCCGTCCTTGAGCCGCTGCTCGAGCCGCATGCGGCGCTCCTTGGAGAGGCTGCCGTGGTGGCTCGCCACGTGCTCCTCGCCGAGGCGCTGCGCGAGCTGGTGCGCGACGCGCTCCGAGAGCCGCCGCGTGTTCACGAACACGAGGGTCGTGCGGTGGCGTGAGATCAACTCGGTGATGCGGTCGTAGATCTCACCCCACTGCTCGGCCGCCGCGATGGCCCCCAGTTCGCTCCCCGGCACCTCGATCGCGAGGTCGATGTCGCGCTGATGGCCGAGGTCGACGATCGTGCAGTCCGGCGTGCCGTCGGCGTCGATGTGCTCGGCGCCAACGAGGAACTGGGCGATCTCCTCGATCGGCCGCTGCGTCGCCGACAGCCCGATGCGCGCGGGCCGCTCCCCGCCGTTCGACGTGATCACGTGGTCGAGCCGCGCGGCGGTGAGCGCGAAGTGGCTGCCCCGGCGGTCGCGCGCCAGCGCGTGGATCTCGTCGACGATGAGCGTGCGGACGTGGTGCAGCTTCTCGCGGCTGCGCTCGGCGGTGACCATCAGGTACAGCGACTCGGGCGTGGTGATGAGGATGTGCGGCGGTCGGCGCACGATCGCCTGGCGCTCGGACTGCGTCGTATCACCGCTGCGCACCGCGGTGCGGATCGAGGACAGGTCGTAGCCCATCTCGACGGCGATCTGGCGGATCTCCTCGAGCGGCTGCTCGAGGTTGCGGTGGATATCGTTGCCGAGCGCCTTGAGCGGCGAGACGTAGACGATCTCGGTCACGTCCTCGAGCGTCCCGGCCTCCGCCTTGCGCACGAGGACATCGATGCCCGCGAGGAACGCGGCGAGGGTCTTGCCGGAGCCGGTGGGGGCGCTGATCAGCGTGTCACGGCCGCTGGCGATGTGCCGCCAGCCGGCGCGCTGGGCGTCGGTGGGCGCGTCGAAGTGGCGGCGGAACCACGCGTCGACGACGGGGTGGAACTCGATGCCGGGTGCGATCGGCGGCTGCGCCAGCGTCACGTTGTCACCTCGACGAACATGCGTGCGATGTGTGCCCTCGCAGCCTACGCCTCCGTGGCCTGCGACTCAACCCGCGATCACTGTCAGAAGGGTAGACGCTCACGGATGATCCTGGAATCAGAAGTCGTGCCCCTGAAGGGGTGGAGGCGCTGGTGTCCGCACGCATTTGCATTAGCCCGCAGGTTAGCTAGACTACGGTGGAGCAGGAGCACCGCGAATGACGACGGTTAACGTTCACGAAGCGAAGAGCAACCTGTCGCGCCTGTTGGCGCAAGTTGAGGCCGGTGAGGATGTCGTGATTGCGCGGAACGGCAAGCCTGTGGCGCGGCTTGTGGCCTTCGAGCCGCCGGGCAAGCGCCAATTCGGCACACTCAGGGGGCGAATCAAGCTCGACGACAGCTTCTTCGATCCTCTCCCCGAATCGGAACTCGCCGCCTGGGAGGGCGCCTAGATCTTGCGCCTCCTCCTCGACACTCACGCCTTCATCTGGTGGTTCGAAGGCAGCGACCATCTGCCGGCGCCGGCCCGAGCAGCGATATCAGAGGAGTCGAACGACGTACTCGTCAGCGCCGCATCCGCCTGGGAGATCGCGACCAAGCGCCGGCTGGGGCGGTTGCGTGGCGTGGACACTCTGGCTCTCAACATTCCCGAGTACATCGCCAGTCAGCGCTTCGAGAAGCTATCCGTGACCGTCGAGGATGGTGTGCGCGCCGGGGCGCTGGCGGGTCTGCACCGCGACCCGTTCGACCGCATGCTCATCGCACAGGCAATCAGTCGCGAGCTGGTACTCGTCTCCAACGAGACGTCCTTCGACAGCTACGGTGTGATGCGTCTCTGGTGAGGGCGCTACCACTGGGAAGCAGTAACAGCCGTTTTGATTGAAGACGGCTCGCTTCGTGACATGTACTTCTGACCTGGATCGCCCGCGCGAGGCCGCGGTGTTGCGCCCGGCGGCTGCAGGCGCATCATGCCCTATCGCACAGACGGAGGTGCACCTTGCCGATGGACGAAGCCCGGCTCGAACAGTTCCTGACCGAGGGCGCCAAGATGGCCGTCGTCTCGACGGTCGATCGGCGTGGGCATCCGCGCTCGGCGCCCGTCTGGTACGAGTGGCGCGACGGCTCGGTGCTGATCTTCACCGGCCGCTCCAGCCTCAAGTGGCGCAACATCCAGCGCGTCCCCCACGCCTCGGTCTGCATCGACGACCGCGAGCCGCCGTACGCGTGCGCCGTCATCGATGGCCCCGCCGAAGAGGTCACCGAGGAAGACGACCCGCTGTACGAGGTCGCGCGGCGCATGGCCACGCGCTACTACGGCGAGGAGGAGGGCAACGCCTTCGCCGAGCCGTACCGCGACGGCTCGCCCGGCACCGTCGTGTTCCGCGTGCGGCCCGAGCACATCGTGTCGTGGGACTACGCCGCCGACGTGTAACCCCCGTGGTACCGTGACCGCGTGGACCAACGACCGATGACCGGAAGGGCCTCCACGTGCGCGTAGCGCCGATCGTCGCTGGGACCGTGGCGGTGACGATCGCGACCGTGGCGTGGGTGGTCATCACCTCGCTCGCCGACGGCACGACATACCACCTCTTCCCGCTGCTCATCGGCGCGACCGGGCCGGCCTTCGCCCGCTACGCCGCCGGAAACCGGCTCACGACGCCCGAACTCCTCGTCAGCGCAAGCGACGGCGCAATCGGCTGGATCGTCGGCTGGCTGGTGCTCGTGAGCATGGACCAGTGGCCGTCTTCGACGGTCTTCGCCGACCAGCCCGGCGGCGTGGGCGGCGAGGCCGTCGTCCTGGGACTCGCCGGCGGGGTCATCGGCGTCCTGTACGCGCAGTTCCGGCCCGTGCGGCGGTAGCACTGCCCGGTCGCTCCGCCCGGCACGACGCGTGCCATCATGGATCCATGAGCACCACGCCCGACACCGTCACGATCGAGGACGTGCACGCGGCGCGGAAGCGTATCGCCTCGGCAGCGCGCGTGACGCCGATGTGGCCGAGCGTATCGCTGTCGAACCTCGCGGGCGTGCCCGTGCTGCTGAAGTGCGAGCACCTGCAACGCGGCGGCTCGTTCAAGTTCCGTGGCGCGTCGAACATGCTCGGCTCGCTGACAACGACACCACGAGGGGTGATCGCCGCCAGCGCCGGCAACCACGCGCAGGGCGTCGCGCTGGCGGCCGCCGAGCGCGGCATCGCCGCCACCGTCGTGATGCCCGCGAACGCGCCGCTGGCCAAGCAGGCCGCGACCCGCGGCTACGGCGCCGAGGTCATCCTGGTCGACGGCCCGCTCGAGGACTGCATCGAGCGCGCGCAGGAGCGAGCCGCCGAGCGTGACCTGCTCTTCGTCCCGCCGTTCGACAACCCGGCCATCGTCGCCGGGCAGGCCACGCTCGGCCTCGAGGTCATTGAGCAGGCGCCGGAGGCGACGACGGTGATCGTGCCGGCGGGCGGGGGCGGACTACTGGCGGGCGTGGCGCTCGCCGTGAAGTCGCTGCGGCCCGACATCCGCGTCATCGGCGCGCAGTCGCAGGCGATGCCGGGCATCGTGGCCTCGCTGCTTGCGGGGGCCCCGCGAACGGTGCCGTACGTGCAGACGCTGGCCGACGGCGCGGCTGTGGCGGGCCCCTCGGCGCTCACGCTCGAGCTCATCGAGCGCTACGTCGACGACGTGGTGGCCGTCCACGAGGAGGACATCGCCCGCACGATGGTGCTGCTGATCGAGCGCACCAAGTTCGTGATCGAGGGCGCCGGAGCGCTCGGCATCACCGCGCTGCTCGCGGGTGTCGTCGAGGCGGACGGGCCGATGGTGCCCGTGCTGTCCGGCGGCAACGTCGACATCAACCTCCTCGACCGCATCGTGGAGCGCGGCCTGACCGGCGAGGGGCGGCGTCGCTCGCTGACGTTCGCGACGGCGCACGCGCCGGGCGAGCTGGCGCGCATCAGCCGCATCATCGCGGCGCAGGGCGTGAACGTGATCGAGGTCGAGCATGACCTCGTCGACACCCACCTGCCCGTGGGCGCCGCGCTGCTGAGCTTCCGCCTCGACATCGCCGGCGAGGAGGCATTCGAGGAGCTGTGCGCCGCGCTGCAAGCCGCCGGGATGCGCCCGGGGACGGTCAGCGACTTCGTGACGCCGGCCGCGCAATCGATACCGCCGTAGGGGCTCGCGCCACGGGCGTATGATCGAGGTCACACCCGCCGGGGTGGCGGAATGGCAGACGCAGCGGGCTTAAAACTCGCGGCCGCAAGGCGTGAGGGTTCGACCCCCTCCCCCGGTACCACACCTACCACGCACCACGCACCGCACTCCCGACCGGCCCCCGCAACCGGGCTGTCTCAACGCGATCGGGGCGCCGATCGGAGCCTGAACACCCGTGCGGGCGCGTCGGGTGTAAAGTCCCCCAAAGGTCGTGTGTGGCACGGGGGCAATGCGCCGCGCGCAGCCGGAGGGGCAACCATGGACATCCAGGCCGGGCTTGACCGCGTATTCCACCCGAAGGTGCTCGCGGTCGTAGGGGCGAAACAGGACAACGACTACATGTGGCTGCACGCACATGGGCCGTTCACGGAGTTCGGCAAGATCTACCACGTCAACATCGACGAGCGTGAGTGGCCGGGCGCCGAGGAGCTGGGATTCCCGAACGTGGCCAGCCTGCTCGACATCCCGGAGCCGGTGGACTACGTAGCGATCTCGGTACCCAGCACGGTGGTGCCCGCAGTGCTGCGGGACTGCGCTGCGAAGGGCGTGGGAGGAGCCCACATCTTCGCCGCGGGGTTCGCCGAGACCGGCACGGACATGGGCCAGCAGCTCGAGGAAGCCGTGCGGAACATCGCGACCGAGGGCGACTTCCTCGTGATCGGGCCCAACTGCATGGGTCTCTACAACCCGGCGCTCGGCATCCGGCCGGGCCGGGACCTGCCGCACGGCGGGAGCGGCGGGTACTTCAGCTATCTCTCGCAGAGCGGCACCACCTCGATGAGCATCGCGTCGGCCGCCCCGGCCAACGGCATCGAAGTGTCGAAGGGCGTCAGCTTCGGCAACGGCACCGTCGTGGACGCGACCGACTACCTGCGCTACTACGCCGCCGACGATGCGACCGAGGTGATCGGCATGTACCTCGAGGGCGTGAACGACGGCTCGGCGTTCTTCGACGCGCTGCGCGACGCGGCCGCCCGCAAGCCCGTGCTCGTCTGGAAGGTGGGCAGCACCTCCGAGTCGGCCCGCGCGGGCTTCGCACACACGCGCAGCGAGGCCGTCCCGGCCGAGCTCTGGGACGCGATGCTGACGGTCTGCGGCGCCATCAAGGTGTCGAGCATCGAGGAGATGCTGGAGACGGCGATGGCGCTGCGCTACGTGGGCGACCCGGGCGTCGACGCGGCGCTGATCGCGGTCTCCGGCGGGCACTCGGGCAAGATCGCCGACGTGTTCGGCCAGCAGGGGTTCCGGATTCCCTCGCCCAGCGACGCGTCGCTCGAGGAGATCGCCTCGTACGCCGATATCATGGGAGGCAGCTTCAGCAACCCCTTCGAGGGGCCCAGCGTGCGCGGCCCCGAGCTCCTCGAACGGACGCTCGGCGTGCTCGGTCGCGACGAGGGCTTCGACGTGATGGTGGTCGAGTTCGGCGCGGGCGCGGTCAAGGAGGATCCCGACACGCTCGACGAGCGCATCAAGGTGCTGCGCACGGTGCAGGACCAGCAGCCGGGCAAGCCGATCGTGACGGTGCTGAGCACGGACATCCCGTACGTCGAGGGCGTCGACGTCAACGCGGTGGCGAGGGCGTTCCTGGACGCCGGGTTGCCCTGCTTCCTGAGCATGGAGCGCGGCGCGATAGCGCTGCGCAAGGCCCGCGAGTTCCAGCAGCGCTCGACGTGGCTGCTACCGGCCACCGCGTGATCGCGTCGAGGCGGAGCGGGCGCGCGCGATGAGCGCGAACGACCCGGCCGGACGCCCACCGACCGCAAGCGGCAGCGAGCCCGCCGCGAGCGATTCGACGCGTCCGGCGGTCGCGGCGCCAGCGGACGGGACCGGCGGCGCGGACGGGACCGGCGGCGCGGACGGGACCGGCGGGCCGGAGCGGCCCGGCGGGCGGTCCTTCCTGAGACGCCGGCCGGTGATCTTCTACGGCTGGTGGGTAGTCCTCTCGGGCACCGCCATCATGGCCCTGATGGGCGCGTTCTCGTACTACGGGATGGGCGTCTTCTTCAACTCGATCAAGGACGACCTCGGATGGAGTGCGGCCGCGCTCGGCGCGGCCCTGTCGCTCGCGAGGATCCAGGGTGGTGTCCTCGCGCCGGGCGTAGGCTTCCTCATCGACAAGTACGGCTCGCAGAAGCTCGTGCTGATTGGCGTGGTGCTGAGCGGGCTCGGGTTCATCCTGCTCGGGCAGACGATGTCGGTCGTCTACTTCTACATCATCTTCATCTTCCTGGTGCAGGGTGGCGTCAGCGCCGGAATGGGCAATGCGCCCATGGCCGCCGTGACCAACTGGTTCTATCGGCGTCGCGCCACTGCGCACGGGGTGATGAACCTGGGCCTGAGCTTCGGGGGCATCCTGGCGTTGCCGCTGGCCTGGCTCATCGAGGCGGTCGGGTGGCGCCAGGCGCTGGTGTTCGCCGGCGCGACCATCTGGGTCGTCGGCATCCCGCTCTCGTTCGTGATCCGTCACCGGCCCGAGGACTACGGCTACCTCCCGGATGGGGACAAGCCCGAGGACCGCTCCGGCGACGGCGACTTCCCGGGCGCCGAGGCGCCTCAGGAGGTGACCTACTCGCCGTGGGAGGCGATGAAGACGCAAGCCTTCTGGAGCATCGCGCTCATGTTCGCGGCCCGGCACTTCGTGACCGGGTCCGTGGCGCTGTTCCTGATCCCGCTGCTCGAGGAGCGCGGCATGTCGCTTTCGGCTGCGGCGGGGATCCTCAGCCTGATGGCGCTGATCGGCACGCCGGGCCGCGTCGGCTTCGCGTGGCTGGGTGACCGCTACGACAAACGGTTCGTGATCGGCTTCTGCTTCGCCTTCCAGTCGGTCGGCATCATCCTCTTTACGGCGTTGGGCGGGAACATCGGGATCGTGTTCTTCCTCGTGCTCTACTCGCCCACGTACTCAGGCGTGCTCCCGCTCATCCCGGCCCTCCAGGCCGACTACTTCGGCCGCGAGTGGTTCGCGACCATTCGCGGGTTGATGACGCCGGTGGCAACAGCGAGCGTCGTGCTGGGCCCGATCGTGGTCGCGTCGATCCGGGACTGGACCGGGAGCTACGAGCCGGCGTTCGCCGCACTCGGCGTGTCGAACATCCTCGCGCTGGTGTTCGTGGCCATCACCCGCGCGCCGCGTGGCGAGGCGTTCCGGTCCGCCGCCTGAACGCGCATCCACCGTCGGCCGGGCGTCAGAACAGGCGCCGCAGCAGGGCCAGCAACAACGACAGCACGACGGAGACCACGAGCATCGACGCGAGCGGGACGTAGACGCGCACGCTGCCGTTGCCGCGCTCGAACCGCAGGTCGCCGGGCAGGTTGCCGAACCAGCCGAGCGCGCCCGTGAGCGCGAGCACGCCGGCGCCAGCGACGACCGCGCCCACGACGATCAGCACGAGGCCAACCTCGCGCGTCACGTCACGCGCGCCGGTGGCGTCGAGCGATGGTGTGTGGAGCGGGAGATGGGATTCGAACCCACGACCCTCTGCTTGGGAAGCAGATGCTCTACCCCTGAGCTACTCCCGCTTGTGGGCGGAAGTCCATGCTAGCAGGGAGGCCGCACGTCGTCCCGCCGGTTACCGCTCCAGCAGCCGCTCCCGGACTCGGCGGATCAGCGCCTCGTCGATGCCGCCCCGCAGCGCTTTCATTGGCTCCGGGCGCGAGCGAGAGCGGTTGCGGGCACGCCAAGAGGATCGCCCGGCGCGGACGTCGAAGGCCTCAGGCGCGGCTCCAGGCGGGCGCTGTTCAGAGGTGGCCGCTGGAGCGTCAGGCCGGGCTATCGCCCTCGTTCGAAAGGAAGCGCTCGACGTCCTCGAGGATGTCGCTGACGGACGGGAGTTCCGAGTCGTCGTCGTTCGCGGCGCCGGCGATCGATTCGTATTGCTCCTCCATCGCCTCCACGGCCTCGCGCACCTCGGCCGAGACTTGCATCTGCTCGTCGGCCTGCGCCCGCACGCTGGCGGACGCCTCCTCGTACTCGCCCGTCGGCGTCTCCGCGCCGAGCAGGCGGTCGAGCGTGCGGGTGATACCAAGCACCGCCATCGGGTTCGGCACGACGCCGAGGTAGTTGGGCACGAGCGCGGTCATGCCGCCGATGGAGGCGCCACTGGCAGCCAGCTCGGTCGCGACCACCTCGCCGATGTCGATCGGGCCCTCGTACGAGGGTTGGAGTTGCGCCAGGCCCATCTCGCCCGAGAGCTCCTCGCTGGTCGTGGTGAGCCGCAGCAGCACCGGTCGCGTGTGCGGCACGTTCGCCGGGAACGAGCGCAGGATCAGCACGGCCTCGACGCCCAGCGAGAGCGCGAACGCGCTCAGCTCGCGGCTGAAGTCGCGCCACCGCAGGTGTGGCTCGATGCCGGAGACGATGAGCGCGTCACGCCCGCCTTCGGCGGCCCGTTCGAGGTGGACGCGGTTGCGCGGCCACTCGATGACGCGCTCGTCGCCCTCCATCCGCGACTGGGGGCGCGACTGCGTGAAGTCGAAGAACGGCTGCGGGTCGAACTGGGCGATCGGCTGCAGCTCGTGCGAGCGGATGCGGTGCATCAGCGCCGCCGCGGCCGTGGTGTTGATCCCGTTCTTGCGCACGAAGGACGCCACCAGCAGCGGCTTGTGCAACGTCCCGACATCCTCGAGTCGACGCAGTGCCTCGGTCTCAGCCATTCCGCGCCTCCTGGCCTCAGCCTTACTCGCCGGGTGGCGACCAGCGGTACGTGGTGGGCTGCGCTCGCCAGACCCGGTCCGCCGCACGCTCCTCGATGAGTTCGACGGCGTCGCCGCTGCGCAGCATGCCCTCCTCGAGCACGCGCGCATAGACGCGGCTGCAGCCGGGGTGGAGCTGGTGGTTCATGCGGTTGAAGTCCCCACCCGCGAACCACTGCGCGTTCTTGTTGCACGGCGCGGTGTAGGAGCTGACCTCGACCAGCACCTCGCCGCCGAGCCGCAGCCGTGCGCCGGGCACCACGCGCGACCAGTCGAGGCCCGCAATCGTGACGTTCTCGCCGGTGCTGCCGGGCGCGATGGGATGGCCCTCCGCCTGGAACTCCTCGATGCGTTCGAGGGCGAACAGGCAGAGCGCGCGCTCCGGCCCGCCGTGGTGGCGGCGGTCGGCCTGGGCGTCGCCGCCCATGCCCTCGAGGTACACACGCGCCTCCTCGACGGGCAGCTTGGGCACGCCGCCGCCGGAGACGTTGAGCTGGTGCACCGTGCCCTGGCGTGCTGACGCGACCATCGAGGCTCCTTGTCCCTCACTACATCGTACCAACAAGCCCGCGGAACCGACCCCGGTCGCTTACTGAGCAATGCCCCGTATTCTGGTAGGGGCGGTCCGACGGCCGCCTGAGTGGCAGGGAGGTCTCATGCTGCGATGGTCGGGCCGCTTCGCGACCATGACGCTGCTCATCGCGTTGGCGCTGTCCGCCGGCTGCGCCGGCTCCGAGAACACGGGGACGACGCCGGCGCCGCGAGCCGACACCTCGACGGCCACGCCAACGGTGACTCCCACGCCGGCCACGCCGGCCGCGACGCCAACGGGCGCTACGTCGGCGGACGCGGCGACTGCCCGGGCAGAGGAGCTCCAGCAAACCGCGGCTCGCGGCGTGGTGATCGTCGTGGGCATCGAGTGGGCCTTCGGGACGGGCCTCCCTTCCATAGCGGCAGGCGAAGTCACCTTCGAGATGATCAACGAAGGCGCGGTCGTGCACGATCTCTGGGTCCTTCGCGCCGCGCACGCGTACGACGCACTGCCCGTCCAGGGCGGCGTGGCAGTGACCGGTGGCGATGTCGAGGTGGTGGAGAAGGTCCTGGAGACCGCGGCAGGCACGACCGTGAGCCTCACGGCCAGCCTCGAGCCCGGGAGCTACGTGCTGATCTGCAACATCCCCGCGCACTACGAACTCGGGATGCGGGCTCCGTTCACGATCGAGTGAGGCCACCTGGTTGCGGGGTGATCGCGGCCACGCGGCGCGACCCCTTCACAGGGCTCACGCGTGCGGTGTATCGTCGCGCTGAAGAGAGCATCGCTCTACGTTACGGAGGGAGTCCCGCTATGGCTGACTGCATAGTCTGCGGCACCGAGGTCACCGACGACGACAGCAGCAACTTCCGCTGGTTCCACAGCGACGGGAAGTGGTACCGCTTCAACGACATCGGCTGCCGGAACCGCTTCATCGGCAACCCCGAGAGGTACCTCAACCCCGAGGAAGCGGAAGCCTCCTAGCCGGAGGTCAGTTCGGCGCTGGCCTGCCGCGCGCCCAGCACACCGGGTGCGCGGCAAACCAGCATGCAGGGCCGTCGCTCGCCGGGGCGCTGCCGGGGCCACGCCCCGGGGTGTTTCGCGCTGCGAGCGGCGGAGCCTGCACCGCCGAGGGTGTCACCCTCTCCCGGCTCGCTTCTCGCTGCACCCCGGTTCAGGCGATTGGTGTTGCACGGTCCGCGTTGATCGGCACTCCCGTATCCTCTGGCATGGAACGCACCTCATGCAGGTGAGCGCGCCTTCGCGCGCCGCTCGTCCCTGCCGACGCCGAATGGAGCGCCCATGACCACCGACGCCGCACCCGCGGCAAGCGCCACCGGCTACGAGGTCGTCATCGGCCTCGAGGTGCACGCGCAGTTGCGCACGCGCTCGAAGATGTTCTGCGACTGCGCCAGCGACTACTTCGCCGCGGATCCCAACACCCGCGTCTGCGCGGTCTGCCTCGGCATGCCGGGGGTGCTGCCGGTGATCAACCGCGCGGCCGTCGACCACACGATCCTCACCGGCCTCGCCCTCGGCTCCGAGATCCCCGAGCACTCCAAGTTCGACCGCAAGAACTACCCCTACCCGGACCTCATGAAGGGCTACCAGATCTCGCAGTACGACCAGCCCTTCTGCGTCGGCGGAACCGTGCGCATCGAGACAGACGGCGAGGAGCGTGAGATCCAGCTCGAGCGCATCCACCTCGAGGAGGACACCGCGCGGCTGCTCCACCGCGAAGCGCAGCCCGGGGAGGCAGGCGGCGGCTACTCCCTCCTCGACGTGAACCGCTCGGGCGTGCCGCTGATGGAGATGGTCTCAACGCCGGACATGCACTCGGCGGCCGAGGCCGTTGCCTACCTGCGCAAGCTGCGCCAGACGCTGCGCTACCTCGAGGTCTCCGACGCCGACATGGAGAAGGGCTCGTTCCGCTGCGACGCCAACATCTCGCTGCGGCGGTACGGCGCGCCGCTCGGGTCGAAGGTCGAGATCAAGAACATGAACTCGTTCCGCGCCGTGCAGCGCGCCATCGAGTTCGAGATCGGACGCCAGGCCGCAATCCTCGACGGCGGTGGCTCGATCGAGCAGGAGACCCGCGGCTACATCGACGCGACCGGCCACACGGTCAGCCAGCGCTCGAAGGAAGAGGCGCACGACTACCGTTACTTCCCCGAGCCCGACCTCCCGCCGCTCTCGATCACGTCCGAACGCACCGAGGCGCTGCGCGAGCGCCTGCCGGAGTTGCCGGACGCCCGGCGCGCACGCTTCGAGGCCGACTACGGACTTTCGGCGGACGAGGCGCGCATCCTCGTCGAGACGCGCGCCCGCGCCGATGCCTACGAGACGGCGGTCGCCGTCGCCGGTGGCGACGACGACGCGGAGCGCGCCGCACGCGCGCGGCCGGTGGCGCTGTGGTTCATCGGCGACGTGGCCGCACTGCTCAATGAACTCCCCGGCGACGCCGAGCTGACGGACACGAAGCTGACGCCGGGCCACATCGCCGAGCTTGTACGCCTCACCGAAGCGGGCACGATCACAGCGGCTACCGCCAAAGAGGTCCTCGCCGCAGCGTTCGAGTCGGGCGACATGCCCGGCGCGATCGTCGAGGAGCGCGGGCTGGGCCAGGTGCGCGACGACGCTGAGATCGCGCGCATCGCCGCCGGGGTCATCGAAGCGAACCCGAAGCCGGTCGCCGACTACCAGGGCGGCAAGGACAGCGCAATCAAGTTCCTCGTCGGCCAGGTGATGCGCGAGACGCGCGGCCGCGCCGACCCGAACGAAGCGCAGGCCGCGCTGCGCGCCGTGCTCGACGCCTGACCATGAAACGGATATTGCGATCGTGGCTTGATCGCTGGCTCGGTGCGCCCGACGATGATGCTCGGGCGGGGTGGTCGGGAGTGCGCGTGAGCCGCACGAGCTTCGCCAAGTGGCTGTACGTCGGCCTCCACATCAAGCGCTGGCTGCTCCTGATTCTGCTCGGCGTCGTGCTCATGGCGCTGGGCATCGCCTACCTGCTGCGCGAGGTCTACGTCACCTACGCCTTCCCCGACTGGGTCGGTACCGCGACGCTGCAGTTCCTTCCGCGATGGGTGCGCGGGCTGCTGTTCATCTCCACGGCCACCGTCGTCACCGTGATCGCGACGTGGAAACTCAACCGCTCCATCGTCAGCGCCGTCATCCCCCTCCGCGATGGCGAGGACCTCGTGAGCCGCATCTGGCAGCAGCGGACCCAGGACCGGGGCCCCAAGATCGCCGTCATCGGCGGCGGCACGGGCCTCTCGACGCTGCTGCGCGGGCTCAAGAGCTACACCGGCAACATCAGCGCGATCGTCACCGTCGCCGACGACGGCGGGTCGAGCGGCGTCCTGCGCCGCGACCTCAACGTGATCCCGCCGGGCGACATCCGTAACTGCATCGCCGCGCTCGCCGACGCCGAGCCGCTCGTGACGCGACTGTTCCAGTACCGCTTCGGCGACGACGCCGGCCACGGCATCGCCGGACACTCCTTCGGCAACCTCTTCATCGTCGCCATGTCGGAGGTCACCGGGAACATGGAGGTCGCCATCCGCGAGACCTCGCGCGTGCTCGCCGTGCGCGGGCGCATCCTGCCCTCGACGCTCGCCAACATCACGCTCGGCGCGCGCCTCGCAGACGGTTCGGTCGTCCACGGCGAATCCGCCCTGCCTGAGGCCGGGTCGCCCATCGAGCAGGTCTTCATCGAGCCCGCGCAGGCGCCCGTCAACGGCGAAGTGGTCGCGGCGCTGCTCGCCGCCGACCTGATCGTGATCGGCCCCGGTTCGCTCTACACCTCGGTGCTGCCGAACCTGATGGTGCCTGGGCTGGCCGAGGCCGTTGAGGCGTCCAGGGCGCACAAGGTCTACGTCTCCAACGTCGCGACGCAGCACGGCGAGACGGACGCGTTCAACGCCGCCGACCACTACGCCGCGATCCGCCGCCACCTCGACCGCGACGACGTCGCCGATGTGGTGCTCGCCAACAGCAACCTGCCGGCCGAGCCCCTGCCGCCGGAGTGGCAGTCCGAGGCTGTGCTCGCCCCGGGCGACGCCGACTACGCCGGCGCGCGGCTCGTGCTCGCCGACCTCGTCGACCCGGAGCACCGCTACCGCCACGACTCGGAACGGCTGGCGGCGGCCGTGATGCGCCAGTACTACGAGCGCGACCTGCGCATCCAGGCGCCCTCCACCACCGCCGAGGCGTGAGCGCGGTTGCCCCAGGCCGCGCGCGGCGGCTAGCCTCGGAGCACGATGGAACTCACCTTCTTCCTCCACATCGCACAGATCCTCGTCGCGATCGTCCTGGTCGTGATCGTGCTCATGCAGGTGAAGGGCACGGGCTTCGGGGCGGCGCTCGGCGGGGCCGATCAGAGCTTCCGCACGCGTCGAGGCATCCAGAAGTCGCTGCACCGCCTCACGATCGTCGTCGTGATCGTCTTCATCGGCTTTGCGCTGTGGGCGGTGACCGTCACCTGACGCCCGCCACGGCCACCCTGCTACGGTTCCGCTGATGCGCGTCGTCTTCTTCGGCTCGCCCGACTACGCCCTCCCGACGCTGCGAGGGCTCCTCGACGCGCCCGAGGTCGAGGTCGTCGCGGCCGTCACGCAGCCCGACCGCCCGCGTGGGCGCTCCGGTACGGCCGTCGCGACGCCGGTGAAGCGCCTCGCCGCCGACGCGGGCGTGCCGGTGCTGACCCCGCAGCGCATCCGCCGCGAGCAGACGGCGGAGATCGCCGCCTTCGGTGCGGACGTTGGCGTCCTCGCCGCATCCGCGCACATCCTCCCGACGCACCTGCTAGAGGCGTTTCCGCACGGCGTGCTGAACGTGCACGCCTCGCTGCTGCCGCGGCACCGGGGGGCGTCGCCCGGGGCCGCGGCGATCCTCGCCGGCGACGCCGAGGCGGGGGCGACGATCATGCGGATCGTGCGCGAACTCGACGCGGGACCGGTGCTGGGCACGATCGCCACGCTGATCGAGCCGCTCGACGACACCGCCACGCTCACCGACCGCATCGCCGAGCTCGGCGCGCGGCGGATGCTCGAGCTCCTCGGGCCGTGGGTCGAGGGGGAATTCGAGGCGACGCCGCAGGACGAGACGCTCGTGACGTACGCGCCAACGCTCGCGAAGGCCGACGGCGCCCTCGACTGGTCACGGCCGGCCGAGGAGCTGTGGCGGCGCGTGCGCGCGATGCAGCCGTGGCCGCAGGCGACGACGACGTACCGCGGCGCGCCGTTCACGATCCACGCCGCGTGGCCCGTCGCGGCCCCGGAGAGCGCCGCGCCGGGTGAGGTCTGTGCCGGCAACGCCGCGCCGCTGAGCGACCTGCTGCCCGGCCGCGTCGCGCGCGCCGTGGTGGCGTGTGGCGAGGGCGGCCTCGCGCTGCTACGCGTGCAGCGCGCGGGCCGGCGCGCGCTGGAGATCGAGGACTACCTCAATGGCGACCGCGCGCTGATCGGCGCGCGCCTCGGCGGCGAGGCGTAGCCGGCCCGGCTGCTAGACTCGATCCGTGCCCGCCCACCTGCTCGACGACTCACTCGCAGAGATCGAAGCTCGCCTCGTCACGTGGGGTGAGCCCGCGTATCGCTCGCGCCAGATCGCCCGCTGGGCGCTGCGCGAGGGCGTGACGTCGTTCGACGCGATGACGGACCTGCCGCTCCAACTGCGGGCGCGCCTCGCCGAGACCTACACGCTGGCGCCACCACCCGAGCTCGCCCGCACCGCCGCCGACGACGGGGGCACGACGAAGGTGCTGCTCGGCCTCGGAGATCCGCCGCGCGGCGCACCTGCGTTCTCCGCGGGCGACGCCGTCGAGGCGGTGCGGATGGACTACGACCCGGAGCGGTCCGAGCACGTCATGGGCACGCGCCGCCGCGCCACCGTCTGCGTCTCGACGCAGGCGGGCTGCGCGATGGGGTGCGTCTTCTGCGCCACCGGCCAGCAGGGCTTCACGCGCAACCTCACGACCGCCGAGATCCTCGCGCAGGTGCTGCACTTCACCCGCGGCACTCCCGATCAACCCATCTCGAACGTCGTGTTCATGGGCATGGGCGAGCCGCTCGCGAACTACGGTCCGACGCTGCGAGCCGTGCGTTGGCTCATCGAGCCGCACGGCCTCGACATGCGGGCGCGTGGCATCACGATCTCGACCGTCGGCCTCGAGGGCCCCATCCGCCGCCTCGCCGGCGAGGGACTGCAGGTCGGCCTCACCGTCTCGCTGCACGCCCCCGACGACGACTTGCGGCGCCAGCTCATCCCCACCGCGGGCGGCGTGACGATCGCCGGGCTCCTCGACGCCTCACGCGAGTACGTCGAGCGCACCGGGCGGCGTGTCACGTTCGCCTACGCACTCCTCGAAGGCGTCAACGACGCCCCCGAGCAGGCGCGCCGCCTTGCCGCGCGCGTGCGCGGGATGCGCGCGCACGTGAACCTCATCCCGTACAACCCGACGGCGGGCGAGGGCCTGCGACGCCCCTCGACGGCCCGCGTGCGCGCGTTCCAGCGCGAGCTGCAGGCGGCGGGCATCAACGCGACGGTACGCATCGAGCGAGGCGCGGAGATCGCGGCGGCGTGCGGGCAACTCCGCACGGACGTGGCGCTGGGCAAGACGCCGCAGCCGCTGGCCGTGGTGGAACCCGGAAACGCTTAGCGAGGAGCGGCTCGCTCCTCGCTGTCGCCTTCGGAGTCCTCGCCGTCCAGAGCCTCCTCGCCCTCGGCGAGCTCGCCCTCTTCGCCTTCGAGCAGTTCGGCTTCCTCGACGGCGTCCTCGATCTTCCGGGGGCGCTGGACGCGGACGATCATGATGTCGGGCTCGGTCAGTAACGAGATGCCGCCCGGCAGGTCGAGGTCTGCGACGGTGAGCTGGTCGTCCAGCTCCTCGAGCCCGTCGATGTTGATCTCCAGGTGGCCGGGAATGTCGGCGGGGAGTGCCTGCACCGAGACGTGGTCCGCGCCGGTGATCACGACGCCCTGGTAGGTGTGCACCGCGGGCGCCTCGCCGGTCACCGTGATCGGCACCATCGCCTGCATCAGCCGCGACAGGTCCACCTGGTAGAAGTCGAGGTGCTGTAGTTCGCGCGTCAGCGGGTGGCGCTGCACGGCGCGCACCACCACGGGCCGCACCGTGTCCTCGCCCTCGATCTCGATCTCAATGAGCGAGCTCAGGCCGTGCTCGGACATGATGGTCTCGGCCCCGCGGTACGGAAGTTGCACCGCCACCGACTCGAGGCCACGGCCGTAGACGTTGCCCGGCAAGATGCCGTCCCAGCGCAGCCGCTTGGCGCGCTTGCCCAACACCGACCGTGCAGTCACTGAGTATCGATCTGGCATCGAATCGGTCTCCCGTGTGTGCTCGCGTCGAGGGGCGCGTGCGCGCCGGCAACCCACGCTATCCGCGTCGCCGTGGCAGGGTCAAGCCACGCGCTGTACGGCTCCGATGCGCGCGCGATGCGCGCGCGGGCGCTGGTACGATGCAGCCATGACGCCGAGCCGCGCCCCTGCCATCGCCACCATTGCCAGCAGCGATGGGTGAGCACGGCTCCGCCCTGCTGGGCGTCGACGTCGGCGGCACCTTCACCGACTTCGTGCTCTGGCGCGACGGCGCCGTCGAGCTGCACAAACGCCCCTCGACACCCGACGACCCCTCGCGCGCCGTGCTCGCCGGCATCGACGTACTCGGCGTCGCGCCTGACCTCGTCGTCCACGGCTCGACAGTGGCGACGAACACCGTGATCCAGCGGCGCGGCGCGCGCACGGCGCTCGTCGCGACCGAGGGCATGCGCGACCTGCTCATCATCGGCCGCCAGACCCGGCCCGACATCTACGACCTCGAACCCGTCACGCCCGACCCCCTCGTCCCGAGCGAGCGCCGGCTGGAGCTGAGTGCGCGACTCCGGCCTGACGGCTCCGTCGAGCGCTCCGCCGATGAGGCCGAGGTGCGCGCGCTCGTGCAGGCGGCGGTGGACGCGGACGCGGAGGCGCTCGCCGTCTCGCTGCTCTACGCGTACGCCAACGGCGAGCACGAACGGCGCTTCGAGGACCTCGCGGCCGAGGCCGGGCTCTACGTCTCGCTCTCCTCGCGCGTCTCACCCGAGTACCGCGAGGTCGAGCGCACCGCGACGACGGTGCTCAACGCGTACGTCGGCCCGGTCATGTCGGCGTACCTCGCCCGCCTCGAGGCAGGCCTGGCTGAGCGGGGCGCCGGGACGCTGCGCGTCGTGCAGTCCGATGGCGGCTCGGCGACACCACAGCGCGCCTCGGCGCTGCCGGTGGCGACGCTGCTCTCCGGCCCGGCCGCCGGCGTCGCGGGCGCGTTCCAGATCGCACGACGCGCGGGCTTCGACCGCGTCATCACCTTCGACATGGGCGGCACCTCCACCGATGTCGCGCTCTGTGACGGCACGCTGCCCGCCCGCGCGGACATCGAAGTGGCCGGGCTGCCCGCGCGCACTCCCGCCGTCGACGTGCACACGGTCGGCGCGGGCGGCGGCTCGATCGCGCGCCTCGACGCCGGCGGCGCGCTCCACGTCGGCCCGCAGTCGGCCGGCGCCGACCCCGGCCCCGCCGCCTACGGCCGCGGCGAGGACTTCACGATCACCGACGCCAACCTGTTGCTCGGCCGGCTGCCGCCCGCGGGCCTGCTCGGCGGCGCGATGGCGCTCGACGCCGAACGCTCGCGCCAGGCCGCGTCGAACGTCGCGGGCGCGTTCGGCGGCGAGATCGAGCGCGCCGCGCAGGCCGTGCTCGACGTGGCCGTGGCGAACATGGAGCGCGCGCTGCGCGTGGTCTCGGTGCAGCGCGGCTTCGACCCTCGCGAGTTCACGCTCGTCGCGTTCGGCGGCGCGGGGCCGCTCCACGCCTGCGCGCTCGCCGACGCCGTCGACGTGCCACGGGTGCTCGTGCCGATGGCGCCCGGCGTCATCGCCGCGCTCGGCGCGGCGGGTAGCGATCTCACGGCGACCTTGGCCCGATCAGTGCTGCTCCCCCTCGACCCGTCCGCTGCGGGCGCACTACGCGACGCGCTCGCCGCAGCCGGGCGCGAGGCGGCCGAGCAACTCGACCGGCCCGGCGCCGACCTGCACTGGGCGCTCGACGTCCGCTACCTCGGCCAGTCCTACGAGCTGACCGTGGACCTCGACGGCATCGAGTCCGCCGAAGCGTTCGAGCGCGCCCGGACCGACTTCCACGCGCTGCACGAAGCGCGCTTCGCGCACCAGGACGCCTCGGCGCCTCTCGAGGTGGTGAACGTGCGCGCGACGGCGCGCGCCGCCACGGGCGCGACCGCGCCGGAGCCCGCGTTCGACGCCGAGGGCGCCGCGCCCGCCGCCGTCGAGGCGTGGTTCGACGGCCACGCGCAGTCCGCGCAGCTCGTCGACCGCGCGTCGCTGCGCCCCGGCGACCGCCTCGATGGCCCCGCGCTGGTCGCGCAGCTCGACTCGACGACGGTGATCGCGCCTGGCTGGGCGGCGACGGTGGACGATCAAGGCAACCTGCTGCTGGAGCGACGATGACCACGGGACGCGGCCGACCGGCGCCCCTCGACGCGCTCTCCGCCGCCGACCTCGCCATCGCCGACGCCGTCTTGTCCTCGATCGCCGAGGAGATGGGCGAGGCGCTGGGGCGCACCGCGTACTCGCCGAACATCAAGGAGCGGCGCGACTTCTCGTGCGCGGTCTTCGACCCCGATGGTGCGATGGTCGCGCAGGCGGCGCATATGCCCGTACACCTCGGGTCGATGCCCGCGTCGGTGCTGGCGGTGATGGAGCTCGGGCCGTTCGAGCCCGGCGACGTCTGCGCGGTCAACGACCCGTTCCTCGGCGGCACACACCTGCCCGACCTCACGACGGTCGCGCCCGTCTTCGGCGCGTCCGGCGCGCTGATCGGGTTCGTCGCGACGCGCGCCCACCACGCCGACATCGGCGGGATGGCGCCGGGCTCGATGCCGGTCGCGACCGAGTTGCTGCAGGAGGGCCTCGTCGTGCCGCCGATCCGGCTCGTGCGCGCCGGCGTGCCCGAGGAGTCGGCGCTCGCGCTGTTCGTGCGCAACTCGCGCGCCCCGGACGAGCGCCGAGGCGACTTGCGCGCGCAGCTCGCGGCGACCGCCCTCGGCGCGCGGCGCGTGCGGGCGGCCGCCGAGCGCTTCGGCGAGGACGGCCTGGCGCAGCGCTACGCCGCGCTCCTCGACCACGGCGAGCGCAGCATCCGCGCCGTCATCGCAGGCATCCCCGACGGCACGTACCGCTTCCAGGACCGCCTCGAGGACGGTCCGCCTGGCCGCGAGGCCGAAGGGCTCGCGATCCGGCTCGCCGTCACCGTCGACGGCGACGCGGTGCACTTCGACTTCACGGGCACCGACCCGGAGAGCGAGCGCTCCTCGCTCAACGCGGTCGCCGCCGTGACGCGCTCGGCCTGCTACTACGTGATCCGCTGCCTCGCCGGCCCCGACGTGCCCACCAACGAGGGCTGCTACCGTCCGGTGCGCTTCACGCTGCCGGAGCGCTCGGTGGTCGCGGCGGGGCCGCCGCGCGCGGTGTCCGCTGGCAACGTCGAGACCTCCCAGCGCATCACGGACGTCGCGCTCGGCGCGCTCGCGGCCGCGCTGCCCGAGCGCATCCCCGCGGCCTCGCAGGGCACGATGAACAACGTCACCATCGGCGGCTACGACCGCGCGCGCGGCCGCCCGTACGCGTACTACGAGACGATTGCGGGCGGCGCGGGCGGCGGCCCTCGGCGCGAGGGGCGTCCGGCCGTCCACACGCACATGACGAACACCATGAACACGCCCGTCGAGGCGCTGCCCCTCGCCTACCCGTTCACGGTCGAGCGCTACGAGGTGCGCGCCGGGTCGGGCGGCGACGGCCTGCACCGTGGCGGCGACGGCCTGGTGCGCGAGTACGCGTTCCACGACCGCGCGACAGTCACGCTCGTCACCGAGCGACGTCGCTTCGCGCCATGGGGCCTCGCCGGCGGCGCTGACGGCGAGCCGGGCCGCAACGTGCTCGTGCGCGCCGACGGGTCGACGCACGAGCTGCCTGCGCGCGCGCAGGTCGAGGTCGAGCCCGGCGACCGCGTGCGCGTCGAGACGCCGGGCGGCGGCGGGTGGGGGATCCAGGCGTAGCGACCGCCCAGCGCACCTGCCGACTGCTACAATGAGCGTCGCGACGGGGACTTACCCATGGCCGACGACAAAGACCGGCTCGAGCGCGAGATCAACGAGATCCTCGACAAGATCGAGCAGTTCCCCACACCCGAGCGACGCCGCAACCGCGCGTTCAAGCGCCACCTGCGCCGCGTCGCCGACCAGGTCTCCGCGCGTCAACGCGCCGTCGCCCGCGAGCTGTCGAGGATCTCGCTCTCGCACTTGGTGCTGCTGAGCTTCCTGTTGATCCTCGGGTCGTTCTTCTTCCGCGGGTTCGGACTCGGACAGTGGGTGCTGTTCGCCGGGGTGGCGCTCCTCGTCGCCAGCGGCGCGCTGCTGGTCTTCGGCGGCGCCAAGGGCGGCGCCGCCCGCTCGAAGCAGTGGCGAGGCCGCACGATCTCGTACCCCTCCGAGACCCTCGCAACGCGCATCCGGCGCTGGTTCGCCTCTCGCAAAGCGCGGTAGCGGTGGAGCTTCCGGCGCGTCACCCCTTCAAGCTCGAAGTCGGTTGGCTCCGCGACCAGGCGTTCCGTTGGACGGAGCGCGCGGGCGAGCGCGATGGCTGGCTCTACGGCGTCGTCGGCGGCCACGCGATCAAGGTCCGCAACTCCGAGGCCGGCATCGAGTTCCGCAGCAACGTCCCCGAGGAGTCGATCCGCTCCCACGTCGAGCACTACTTCCGCCTCGACGAGAACATCGAGCCTGTCCACGCCGCGCTCCGTGAGGTGGACGCGAAGATGGCGACGCTGGTGGAGAAGCACGGCGGGATGCGGCTGCTACGCCAAGACCCATGGGAGTGCCTCGTTGCCTACATCTGCTCACAGAACAACAGCGTCGAGGGGATCGCGGCGATCGTAGGGCAGCTGGCCGACAAGTACGGTGAGGATCAGGCCCTGGATGACGTGCAACTGAATGCCTTCCCCTCCGCTCAACGCCTGTTCGAGGTTGGCGCGGACGCATTGGGGAGCCTGCGGCTGGGGCTCGGCCGAGGTCGTCTGATTTGGACCGTCGGGAGGGATGTCACTGATGGCTTCCTGGACCTGGACGACCTTATCCATCGCTCTCACGAGCAAGCCCGGGGCCGACTGATGAGTTACAGGGGCATCGGTCCGAAGATTGCCGACTGCGTGTGCCTGTTCTCCCTCGACAAGCCCGAGGCGTTCCCGGTGGACACCAACATCGGCGCAGCCCTCAAGCAGTACTACGGCAAGACATACACACCCGGGGGGCAGAACGTGCGTCTGATCGAGTGGGCTCGCGACAGATTCGGCGATCACGCGGGTTACGCGGGCCAGCTTTTGTTTTACGATCGAAGCTAGGAGCGGCGGGCACCCCCGTCGCTCGCTCCCACCACCGATACGACACCGGCGCTCCCCCCGAGGGTGAGATGACGCACTTCGCACATCGATGGCTCCTGCTGGCGCTCGCCGCGCTCCTGCTCGCAGCCTGTTCAGGTGGCGACGAGTCCGACGCCGTCGCCACCGCGCCGGCGCGCACGCCGGCCGACGCGTCGCCGACAGCGACCGCCCCGCCGGCGACCGCGACGCCCACACCAACCGTCGACCTGTCGACGGTGTTCACGGGCTCGCAACTGGGCGATCCCGACGTCGACCGTGCGTTCGAGCACCTGCGCGTGCTCGCCGTCGACATTGGCATCCGTCCCGCCGGGACCGACGCGGAGCGCGAGGCTGCCGAGTACATCGCCTCGCAGCTTCGTGACGCCGGTTATGTCGTGGATATCGAGGAGTTCGGCACGACGTACCGCGGCGACCACTCCTCGCTCGCGACGGCGGGCGAGGGACCTTCGCTGCAAGCGCTCGCGCTGGGCGGCTCCCGCAATGGCGAGGCGACCGCGCCGCTTGTCCACGCCGGTCTCGGTGACGCCGAGGATTTCGAGGGCGTCGACGTGAGCGGGGCGATCGCCCTGCTCGACCGCGGCGTAGTCCCGTTCCGCGACAAGGCGACCAACGCCCGGGACTCGGGGGCCGTGGGCGTGGTCATCGTCAACCACGACCCCGGACTCTTTGGCGGCACGCTCGGCGAACTGTCCAGCGTGACGATCCCCGTGATCGGCATCGCGGGCCAGTCGCGCGAGGCGCTGCTCGCGCTGGCGGCGGACGGCACTCCGGTCACGGTCACGGCCGACATTGGCAGGCGGGAAGTGACATCGCAGAACGTCGTGGGGCGCAACGGCGAGTGCCGCGGATACCTCGGCGCGCACTACGACTCCGTGCCCTACGGCCCGGGAGCGAACGACAACGCCTCGGGGACGGCGTTGATCATCGAGCTCGCCCGCACGCATCGCGTCGAGGGCCTGTGCGTGATCGCGTTCGGCGCCGAGGAGGTGGGGTTGCTCGGCTCGCAGGCGTTCGTGGACGCGCACGACGTGTCCGACACGGTCTTCATGCTCAACTTCGACATGGTGGCGCGGATCGGGCAGCGGACCCACGACGGGCCGCGCTTCGTGCCGGGCGACATCGCGCTCGCCGAGCGTGGCGCGGCCGTGGCCGACCTGCTCGGCTACGGCATCCCCGTCGGCGACTTCCCGATGGGCGCGTCCTCGGATCACACGATCTTCGAGGGCGCGGGAGTGCCGTCGATCACGGTGCACAGCGGGGGCTCGGAGTTCATCCACACGTCCCTCGACACCCTGGACACGGTGTTCCGCGAGGACCTCTCGATCTTCCTCGAGGTTGGGACCGCGCTGCTCCGTGAGTTGCTGACCGAGCACGGCGGATAGCGCCTCGGCCCGTACTTGCCGCGCCGAGTCACGCTACGGTACGATGGGCACGCTCGGATGGTTAGCCGCCTATGCACCTGATCCATATCCAGTCGCGGTCGGCGCTTGCCCGGCTGATGCTTGCCGTGGTCGTCGGCGTGTCGCTCCTCGCAGCCGCTTGCGGGGGCGACGACGAAGCCGAGCCCACACCCGAACCCGCCGCCGAGGGCACGCCCATCCCCACCGCCACGCCCTACGCGAGCGAGCCGGAAGCCACCATCGTCGCGACCCCAACGCCCGAGGCAGCCGACACAACCGCGGCCGCAGCCGGCGAGGAGATCGAGTACACCGTCGAGCCAGGCGACAGCCTGTCCGCCATCGCCGAGCGCTTCGACACCACCGTCGACGCCATCATGAAAGCCAACGACATCGAGAACGCGGCGCTGATCTTCGTCGGCCAGGAGCTCCGCATACGCCAGGGCTACACCCCCGAGGGCGCCGAGTCGGCCGACTCGGAGGACGGGGACGATAGCGAAGACGCCGCCGACTCCGGCGACGGCACCACCACCGACGAATCCGGGACGCGCACGTACGTGGTGCAGGCCGGCGACACGGCCTACGGCATCGCGCTCGAGTTCGATGTGACCCTCGAGGAGCTCGCGGCGGCCAACGGCACCACCGTCGATGGCCTCACCAACCTGTTCGAGGGTGACGAGCTGATCATTCCCTAAGCACGCCGCGCCCCCACCGCCCCGCTGCCCCGGGCGTGGTCTGGCGCTGCGCTGCGAATCACCGGATACTACGGACGCTCGCGCCGCCGCCGGTTCACCGTGCGTGCGGCGCTTCCGCGGCCCCGGGGGCCGCGACCGGGGGCGGAACCGTACGGCCATGACGATTCAACACGCGGCGGCGCGGCAGTGAGCCACGAAGACCGCCTCGCGGAACTCGCGGAACGCAAAGAGAGCGGCCTCCTCGGCGGGGGCCAGGCGCGCATCGACGCACAGCACGAGCGCGGCAAGCTCACCGCTCGTGAGCGCATCGAGGCACTCCTCGACCCCGGCACCTTCGACGAACTCGACGCCCTCGGCGTGGAGTGGGGGGAAGACGGCGCCGGAGGGGGGTTCTACGGCGACGCGGTGGTGACCGGCTGGGGCCAGATCGACGGCCGCCCGGTGTGCGTGTTCGCGCAGGACTTCACGGTCTTCGGCGGCTCACTCTCCACCGTCGTCGGGGAGAAGATGGCGAAGATCATGGACCTCGCCCTCAAGACCGGCGTGCCGATGGTCGGCCTCAACGACTCGGGCGGCGCGCGCATCCAGGAGGGCGTCGACTCCCTCGCCGGCTACGGCGACATCTTCCTGCGCAACGTCCACGGCTCCGGCGTCATCCCCCAGATCAGCGTGATCATGGGGCCGTGCGCCGGCGGCGCCGTCTACTCGCCCGCGATCACGGACTTCGTGTTCATGGTCGAGGGCACCTCGCAGATGTACATCACCGGCCCCGACGTCATCCAGAGCGTGACCGGCGAGCAGACCACCTTCGAGGAGCTCGGCGGGGCCATGTCCCACGCCGCCAAGTCCGGCGTCTCCCAGTTCGCCTTCAGCGACGAGCAGGCCTGTCTCGACGAGGTGCGGCGGCTGCTCTCGTTCCTCCCCGCCAACAACGTCGAGTCCCCGCCGGACGTCGACACCGGCGACGACCCGAACCGCAAGCTCGACGACATCCTCAGCATCGTCCCCGAGGACGACGCCATCCCCTACGACGTACGCGACGTGATCGAGCGGCTGCTCGACAACGGGGACTTCATGGAGGTCCACGAGTACTTCGCGCAGAACATCGTCGTCGGCTTCGGGCGTATCGGTGGGCAGACCGTCGGCGTCGTCGCCAACCAGCCGATGTACCTCGGCGGCGTGCTCGACATCGACTCGTCGCGCAAGGCGGCGCGGTTCGTGCGCATCTGCGACTCGTTCAACGTGCCGGTCGTGACGCTCGTCGACGTGCCCGGCTACCTGCCGGGCGTGGCGCAGGAGTACGGCGGCATCATCGCGCACGGCGCGAAGCTGCTGTACGCCTACGCCGAGGCGACCGTGCCGCTCATCACCGTGATCACGCGCAAGGGCTTCGGCGGCGCCTACGTGGCGATGGGCTCCAAGCACCTCGGCGCCGATATCAACTTCGTCTGGCCCGGCGGCGCCATCGCCGTCATGGGCGGCAGCCAGGCGGTGAACATCATCAACCGCCGCGAGCTCCAGGCCGCCGAGGACGAGGCCGTCGTGCGCGCCGAGCTCGTCTCCGACTACCAGGAGCGCATCGAGCACCCGTATATCGCCGCCGCCAAGGGTTACGTCGACGACGTGATCGATCCGCGCGACACGCGCTCTCGCATCGCCCAGGCGCTGCGGATGCTGCAACGCAAGGCAGAGTCGCCACTGGCGAAGAAGCACGGGAACATCCCGCTCTAGACCCGGGGCGGACCGGCCGCACGGCCGGCCCCTGCCGCTGGTACCGTACGCACCGCGCTCGGCTCGCGAGCACGCACGAGGGGGCCTGATGGCAAAGATCAAGGTGCAGAACCCGATCGTCGAACTCGACGGCGACGAGATGACGCGCATCATCTGGGCGTGGATCCGCGAACAGCTGATCCTTCCCTACCTCGACGTCGACCTCGAGTACTACGACCTCGGCATCCAGAGCCGCGACGCCACCGCCGACCAGATCACCATCGACGCCGCAGAGGCGATCAAGCGCCACGGCGTCGGCGTGAAGTGCGCCACCATCACCCCCGACGAAGACCGCGTCGAGGAGTTCGGCCTCAAGCAGATGTGGCGTTCGCCCAACGGCACCATCCGCAACATCCTCGGCGGCACCGTGTTCCGCGAGCCGATCGTGATGAGCAACATCCCGCGGCTCGTGCCCGGCTGGAAGCGCCCGATCGTGATCGGACGCCACGCCTTCGGCGACCAGTACCGCGCCACCGACTTCGTCGTGCCCGGCGCCGGCCGCCTCACCATGACCTTCACCCCCGCCGACGGCGGCGAGCCAGTCGAGCGCGAGATCTTCGACTTCGCCGGCGGCGGGATCGCCATGGGCATGTACAACCTCGATGAGTCGATCCGCGGCTTCGCCCGCGCCTGCATGACCTACGCGCTCGACCGCCAGTTGCCGCTCTACTTCGCGACGAAGAACACGATCCTCAAGGCCTACGACGGCCGCTTCCGCGACCTCTTCCAGGAGGTCTTCGACCAGGACTTCGCCGGCCGCTTCGGCGAGGCCGGCCTCACCTACGAGCACCGGCTCATCGACGACATGGTCGCGCAGGCCCTCAAGTGGGACGGCGGCTTCGTGTGGGCCGCCAAGAACTACGACGGCGATGTCCAGTCCGACGTCGTCGCGCAGGGCTTCGGCTCGCTCGGCCTCATGACCTCCGTGCTGCTCACCCCCGACGGCAACACCGTCGAGGCCGAAGCCGCGCACGGCACGGTCACGCGCCACTACCGGCAGCACCTCCAGGGCAACGAGACCTCGACGAACCCGATCGCCTCGATCTTCGCGTGGTCGCGCGGGCTGCGCTACCGCGGCCGCATGGACAACACCCCGGACGTCGAAGCCTTCGCCGACACGCTCGAGCGCGTCTGCATCGACACCGTCGAGTCGGGCGACATGACCCGCGACCTCGCCATCAACATCGGACCCGACGTCGAGTGGCTCAACACGCGCGCGTTCTTCGACCGCATCGTCGAGCGCCTCAACCGCGAGATGGCAGGCTAGAACAGCGACTGAACGCGGGCGGCCGCACGACCGACGTACGGCGGCTGTCCCCGGAGCATCAACCCGGAACCGCACCGCAAGCACGCGAAGCACTCACCGCGCACGCCCCCAGCGGGCCCTGCCCGCATGAAGGGAACCCGGGCTCTGCCCGCATGAGAGACACCCGGGGCATACACGCACGAAGGGAAGACGACGATGGCAGGGAGCACCCGCAAGCAAGTCACGATCGTAGGCGCCGGCAACACCGGCACCTCCATGGCGCAGATCCTAGCCGCGCGCGGCTACGCCGACGTCATCCTCATCGACATCGTCGACGGCCTGCCGCAGGGCAAGGCGCTCGACATCGCCGAGGCCGCCCCGTGGGTCGGCAGCAGCGTCTCCGTCACCGGCACCAACGAGTGGGCCGACACCGCCGGCTCTGACGTCGTCGTGGTCACCTCGGGCGTGCCGCGGCGGCCCGGCATGACGCGCGAAGACCTGCTCGGCACCAACGCCGGCATCGTCCGCAGCGTCGTCGGCAGCGCCATCGAGCACTCGCCCGACGCCACCTTCATCATCTTCGCGAACCCCATGGACGCGATGTGCCACGTCGCCCTCGAGACGACTGGGCTGCCGGCCGCGCGCGTCATCGGCCAGGGCGGCATGCTCGACAGCACGCGCTACCGCACGTTCATCGCGATGGAGCTCGGCGTCTCGGTGCGCGACGTCTCGGCGTGGGTGCTCGGCGGCCACACCGAGGCGACGATGGTCCCCATCGTCTCGACGGCGACCGCCGGCGGCGTGCCGCTGACCGCGCTCATGGCGCAGGACCGCATCGACGCCGTCGTGGACCGCACGACGAAGGGCGGCGCGGAGATCGTCGGCCTGCTGAAGACGGGATCGGCCTTCACGGCCCCCGCCGCCGCGACGATCGAGATGGTCGACGCCATCCTCCGCGACGAGCGCCGCATCCTCCCCTGCTGCACGCTGCTGAGCGGCCAGTGGGGCGTCGAGAACGCCTACGTCGGCGCCCCGGTCCTGCTCGGCGACGGCGGCATCCTCGAGGTCTACGAGTCGCCGGTCAGCGAGTCGGAGGCGGCGGGGATCAAGGCTGCGGGGGACGCAGTGCTGGAGCTTGTGGCGGCTACGCCGGGGCGGTGATGGGATGGCGACTAGACTAGGGAGGGAGGCGAAGCGTGGCTCAGCGTCGCCAACAGAGCACCAATCTCGGGGCAGTGGTGCGCTACGCGCTGCGAAACCTCCGTGCCGATTTGTCGCCTGCCCATGTCGAAGATGTCACTGTTGAGTGCTTCAGGCTGGCACCCGAGCTATTCTCCCTAGAACGCTACCCAGAATACCCTCGCGTCGACACCGCCTATTACGCGCTCAAGAACCTCAAGCCAAAGGGGGACGTCTCAGGTGGACTACGCGATGGCTGGACACTAACGCGCCAGGGGGCTCAGTGGCTCGATGATAATGAAGCTCATATCCGCCAGTTCGTTCGCACGCCCGTCACAGCCCAGTTCGATGCATCCGCTCTATCCGATCTGGATCGCGTGCGCTCACATAAGGCTTTTCGGGATTTCACCACCGGGAGGCACCATAGACCGAGCAGGCAGGAATTAGCAGATATGCTCGGCTGCACAGTCGGCAGCCTTCCCGCTACGTGGCGCGCCCGGTTTTCGAGACTCTATGCCTTGGCCAAGCCGACCGATCCCGTACTCGAACGCTTCCTGAGCGAACTGGAGAAGGCAGAACCAGAACTCCTGAGGGGTTACGATGCATAGTCCGAATGAACGCGCCCCAGAAACCTTCGACTATAAGCTCGGACCTCAGGGTGCCGCAGATCGCGCGCGGCTCGCGCTCGGAAACAATGTCGTGCGAGGTCTCGTCGAGCTGATCACTAATTCCGACACCGCGTACGACAGCATCGAGGACCCAGGATCGCCACGACGAAGAATCGCGATTGAGTACTCGAGCACGGAGCGCCGGCTGACGGTTCGAGACCAAGCCGGGGGCATGTCGCCCGATCTGGCTCGCACGAAATTCACGCAGGGTGGCGACACAAGCGAAGCTGGCGGCCGGGGCTACTTCGGGGTTGGCGCTAAGGACTGCGCTGTATTCGGGAGCCTCGTCGTGGAAACAGTCGATAGCTCCGGGGCATTCACACGCATCGAGATACCAAAGGACTACCAGGGCGCGACAATCAGTCGGCCGAGAGCGGCGCGCAAAGCAGACTACGATCGACTCTTCGGTGGACGTCAACGATCAGGAACCGTGGCCACTATTCACCTCGCCTCACGAGCCGAGGGTGGGCCGCGCCTCCCGCGCTACAACACAATAGAGGAGCAACTACGAGGACACTTCGCACTACGCAGTCTCCTGGACCGCAACACGGTCATCTTAATCGACCGAAGCAAGACAGCAGGGGATGGCTACGGCGGCGCACAACTTCGGTATGGGCTGGCATCATGGGAGAACCCCGATGCACGACAGCAATTCAACGGGGAACTCTCAGTCGACGGATTCCCGGATGCGCACCCACACCTGAAGTTGTTCGATGTAGGAGAGGGTGCAAGATCATCTCAGGATCGCAATGATCAATTCGATGGTTTCGTTTTGGTACGCTCTCCAGCCGCAGATCACGGATACTTTCTCGCCGGATCCGAATATCACCCTCATGCTGCCAGAATCGCTGGTGAGCTTATGGATCCGTATATCCAAACCCTACTCGACGAGTTCCGCAACGACGGGCCAACCGAACACAATGACCGGCCAGTCATTCGGCAAGATCGGCAGCCACAGAACGGTGGTCTAGACTCCAATCACCCGTACTATAGAGCACTCGCGGCGGCCGTCCGGCCGCATGTCGAGGCTGCCCTGGAAACCGTCACAAAGGAACTCCAGGACGCCGAACGCGCCGGGATCAGCCAAGAGCTCCAGAAGGCCAACTTAGAAGCCGGCGCGTGGCTCGGCAACTACCTTGAAGAAGACTCCACTGGCAGACCGCAACTGCCGGATGGGTTCTACTTCCTGCCGTCGTCGGCACGATTGGGCCTCGGTGCTACAAGGTGGCTTACGCTCTACAGTGTTGGGAAAGAACCGCTCGCCGACGGCACACTCACAGTATCCTCGGACGCTGATGGAATCGTCGAGATCGAAGAAGTGTCTGACGAGTTCTCGGAGCCCGCAGTGCCGAGCGGTGGCGGTTCGACACGACAGCGCGCCAAGGTACTGGTGCAATCACGGGATGCGTTGGGGTCGGCAACACTTACTGCTTCATACGAGCAGCTAGGACGAGAGATGGAGGCGGCCGAGGCGGACGTGCATATCGTGCTGGATCCGCCGCCAGAGCAAGAATTCCGCTTTGAGCACTCGTCATACAGCATCCGCCCGAACGCCCAGAAGGTCATCCGCGTGGTCGTTCCGTTCGACTTGGTCGGTAACGACATACTTGAGCGAGTGCAGTTCCGTGTCGAGGCAGATGAAGGTTCGCTCGTGACAGTCGGCCCGTCGGTACTACCGGTCTCGGCTGCGTGGGAAGACTTCGTCCGCGAGGCGAACATCTTGGAATTCAGAATCGAGGCGCGTGGGGGAGTCGGTATTTCGGGGAAGCTCCATGTGCGCTTTCGAGAGCACGATGCCGCAGCCGACGTGCGATCGCAAGGTACATCGATTCCTGTCTTTGACGACGACAACGATCTGAGCCCTCCCGACTCCAGGGCAGTCGTCTACGGGCGGGGCCTTTGCCCCGGGCCCTCTGAGCACAGTGGGGGCCCCTGTCTGCACTTCTTCCTTCGCCACAAGGACGTCGAGCGATGGCTTGGCGACGTCCACGCGAGTCCATCGGGCGATCTGGAATGGGACCTCGCCGACACTCACGGTTTCCGTGCAATGCGCGCAGATGCGATTGCTGAAGCTGCCGCGCAGTACAGGGTGCTTGGCCTGAACCGAATTCGCGAGGCAACCACCGGAGAGCCAGTCACCCCTGACGAAGTGCTGCGCCTGTTCTGGCAGGAGAAGAAGCGCTCACTCCCCCAGATGCAACGGATCTACATTGGCGGCCTCCCAGACCCATGGGAATCGCAGCCACACTGAGCAGGCAGCCCTACATAGCGGCTCACGACAAGGAGCAAGTGACGACATGGCCACGATGACGACGACCGCCGCACTGACCCGCACAGAGACCGACAGCATGGGCGCCATCGAGGTGGCGTCGGACGTGTACTGGGGGGCGCAGACCCAGCGCTCGCTCCAGAACTTCAAGATCGGCGACGAGCGCATGCCGCGCTCCATCATCCGCGCACTCGGCATCGTCAAGCACGCCTCCGCCACCGTGAACGAGGCCCTCGGCAAGCTCGATAGCGAGCGCGCCGACGCCATCCGCGCCGCCGCCCAGGAAGTCATCGACGGCGACCTCGACGACCACTTCCCGCTCGTCGTCTGGCAGACCGGCTCCGGCACCCAGTCCAACATGAACGCCAACGAGGTCATCTCGAACCGCGCCATCGAGCTGCTCGGCGGCGAGCGCGGCTCCAAGGACCCCGTCCACCCCAACGACCACGTCAACATGTCGCAGTCCTCGAACGACGTGTTCCCCGGCGCCATGTCGATCGCCACCGCCGAGGAGGTCACGCACCGCCTCGTGCCCGGGCTGCACCACCTGCATGGCGCGCTGTCGGCGAAGCAGGCCGCGTTCGAGGACATCGTCAAGATCGGCCGCACCCACCTCATGGACGCGACGCCGCTCACGCTCGGGCAGGAGTTCTCCGGCTACGTGCGCCAGGTCGAGAACGCCGTCACCCGCGTCGAGGGCGCCATGCCGCGCGTGCTCGAGCTCGCCCTCGGCGGCACCGCCGTCGGCACCGGCCTCAACGCCCACCCCGAGTACGGCGAGCGCGTGGCGGCCGAGATCGCCGGCATCACCGGCCTGCCGTTCGTGACCGCGCCCAACAAGTTCGAGTCGCTCGCGGCGCACGACGCGCAGGTGGAGCTGTCGGGCCAGCTCAAGACCGTGGCCGCCTCGCTGATGAAGATCGCGAACGACGTGCGGCTGCTCGGCTCGGGCCCGCGCGCCGGGCTCGCCGAGCTGATGCTGCCGGCCAACGAGCCGGGCTCCTCGATCATGCCGGGCAAGGTGAACCCCACCCAGTCCGAGGCGCTGACGATGGTCTGCGCGCAGGTGATGGGCAACGACGTCGCCGTCAACTTCGGCGGCGCGACCGGCCACTTCGAGCTCAACGTCTTCAAGCCGGTCATCGTCTACAACACGCTGCAGTCGATCCGCCTGCTCGGCGACGCGGCGGTCTCGTTCACCGACAACATGGTCATCGGCATCGAGCCGAACCGCGACCGCATCCAGGCGCTCATGGAGTCCTCGCTGATGCTCGTGACGGCGCTGAGCCCGCACATCGGCTACGACCGCGCAGCCGAGGTCGCCCACCACGCGCACCTCGACGGCTCGACGCTGCGCGAGGCCGCGGTGTCGCTCGGCTACGTCACGGACGCGGAGTTCGACGAGTGGGTGCGGCCGGAGGAGATGACCCACCCGTAGAGGTCCCGTGAGAGGGCGGCGCGCGCTGAGCGACCGCCCCTGACTGCCTCCGACCAACCGACGATCGGGTGCCTGCGGCCCGATCGTTGCTTCGATGGAACCGCCCGTCGGCCCGAAACGTATCCTCCAGTAGGAGGCGTCCCGGACGTTCGCGGGATCGCTCGCCTCCTCGTCTGAGGGTGGGCCGTGATGCGCCGGGCCGTGGCTCTCGTTTGTTGTGTGCTCGCGTTCGCGGCTGCGGCGTGCGACGACGACCCCGCCCCGCCCGCCTCGAGTCCCGCGGATCCAGCACCCCCCATCGCGACCGCGACCCCCGAGCCCACCTCAACGACGACGGCAGCTCCGGCGTCCCTCTCGACGCCGAGCCCAACGTCGACACCGGCCTCGACGCCGAGCCCCACACCTGAGCCGACTGCCGCACCCACGCCAACGCCGAGCGCCACACCCGTGCCGTCACCGAGTCCCTCACCCGAACCAACTGCCGCGCCGACGCTCCCGCCGTACGCAGTCGAGTCCATGCCAATCACACGTGGAGAGTCGCGACCGCTGCCCGACGGCCTCGCGCTGTACTACTGGGTGTCCCCATGCACAGCGTGCGACGCCGAACCGTCCGACTATCGCCGAGTTCTCTTCGACGAGGCGGTCGGCGCGTTCCGCGAGGATCGCCCATTGGCGTCCTTTGACGGGGCGAGTGACCGCGAGCACTACAACCCGGTCCGTAGCTTCGGGGTGAGCGCGAGCGGCCAGACCCTGGCTGCCACCGTCTGCCACGCCAGCTTCTGCGAAACGGAACCCGTGGACGGTGAATCGGGACCGAGCGCCGATACGGAGCTGCGCCTCTGGGTCTCGCACGATGGCGGCGGTACGTGGGAGGACTGGGGCCAGTTGCTCCCTGAGACGTGGATCGTTGAGGTGACCGACGACGACGTGCTGGTGGGTACCTTGAACATCTGGCACGCGCGCGAGCACTGGACCTGGCTCACGGACGAAGAGTGGGAGGCGATGCTCGCGCGCCTCGCCCCTCTCGGCCTCGACGAACGGGAAAGGTGGGTACAGCGGTTCCGCTGGGTGGCTTCCGGCGAAGTGCCGGATGCCAGCGTGGTGGGGAGTGCCCGCGACGAAGGCGGCCCACTGCTGGCGATCCCGGATCGAGACGGTTCCGTCCAGCACTACACCGCGACCGACCAGCGCGGGGGTCCATCCACAGTCGGCGACCTGCTCATCCGCTCGAGAACCCTGACCGGAACAGGATTCGGGATTGAGGCCACCACGATGGAACTCGTCGACCTTGCTACGGCGAGCATCCACGAAGTCGAAGGCCTGAGTCTGCCGTTCGGGCTCGACATCGAGTTGGCGAACTCGCAGTACGAGTACTACCACTTCATCACCGCTCGCCCCGCGCCCGCGGCCAAGACGGCTCGGCCCGCCGTCGAGTACATCCCACTCACGCTCGGCGACCCGCGGGAGCTGCCCGCCGGCGCCGCGTTGTACTTCGCCGATTGGCCGTACGAGGGATTCGCGACGGACGTCACCCTCGGCTTTGCCACCGGAGATGGCTTCGTGACGGAACGCCTCTGGGCCGTCTGGGACGACTCGTCCGCCTACGTCACTTCGTTCCAGGTGAGCGACGATGGCCGAACCATGGCAGCCGCCGTCTGCGAGCAGGGCTACTGCGAGGATTGCTACAGCGGCCCGACCGAGGACGCCTCGCTGCGCCTCCGCGTGTGGCGTAGGAGCACCTTCGACTGGGAGGACTGGGGCGAGATCCCCCAGGGTTCGTACATCGAGGGCGTGACCGCGCAGGATGTTGCGATCACCGCATGGCTACCGGACCCGGACTCGCACGACTCCCGGGATCACGTCGCGCGGCTCTGGTGGTTCCGCTCGGGCCAGGAGGTCGAGCCTCCCGCGGGCCTCGACCCGGACGGCGCCGAGGGCTGGCACTGGAGGAGCGGCGGGTTCCTGTGGGACTACGGGGGCGATGCATACGTGACCGACTCGGGCACCGCGCTCCTTCCGCCGCCGGATGACGCCTCGGCGCCGGAGTCGGCCAGGTGGTATCTCGACGAGGTGCGTGGGGACGGCACGGCCCTGTGGAGCCTGTATGGAGCAGACGAGCAGCGTTTCGCGCTCGTGGGCGAGGGCGGCGAGGTGGTCGCCGCGTTCACGTGGGACGACGCGTCGGAGAAGCTCCACCTGGCCGGCTTCGTCTCCGACGACCTGGTGGTCGGGCAGATCGTTCCGCGGCTCTGGCACACGGGAACGCCGGACACCGAGCCCCCGACCACCGTGCTCGTCGACCTCGCGAACCACAGCGTCCATCCGGTCACGGACCTGGACGATGTCGCGATAGATGACTGCCTGTGCCTGTGGTTCGTCCGGTCCCAACCCTGAGCCCTATGGCGCCAGAGGTCGAACGCTCCTCGGCGGCCGGGCAACCCCTGAGCGCTACGCGCTCCGCCTCGAGGTGACGAAGACGGCGACGACGGCGCCGAGGATGCCCGCAAGCCCGCCCGTCACGAACGACGGCGGGTCGGCGGCAAGCTCAGCGAGCAGGCCGACGATCACGCCGACCACGACGCCCGCGCCGACAGCCGTGAACAGCTGGGTGAGTCGGTCGGTCATGGGGTCCCTCGCAGTTCCCGGAACGGGCGAGGGGCTACAGCACCACCAGCGCTGCCCACACGGTCCCGGCAAGGGCCGCAGCGTAGCAGACCCCCGCCAGCGGCGTCGCAACCGAGCGCAGGCCGAGGTCCTTCAGCGTGTGGCGGATGCGGTGCGCGGCGTGGAAGAACGACAGGAACGCCACGCCGAGGATGATCAGCCGTACGAGCGGGTTGTTGAAGAGCTTGTCGAGCTGGTCGAACTCGACGCCCCCGGCGGGGACGACGAAGCCGGTCATGATGATCAGGACGGGCAGCAGCAGCGCGACGACCATCCCGCCCGCGGAGAACATCGCCCACCAGAACGGCTCGTTCGAGGGTCGCACGGCGCGCCTCCCCTACCAGTCCACCAGGAAGGCCGCAAGCACCACGATCGAGGCGCCCGCCCAGAGCACGTACATCCCGAAGACCATGAGCTGCGGCGGTACCGGCTTGCCGGCCACCCTGGACCCCAGCGCCTTCGGTGTGAGCCGGAACCACGTCGACGTATGCAGCTGTGCAAAGCCGAGAATCACCGCGTGGAGGACCCAGAACACCGGGTTCTGCAACAGGTCGAGGTAGTCGTTGAACGCGCCCTCGCCGTCCCGCACCTGCGTGACCAGCACGAGCAGCAGCACGATGTAGGCTGCGACGAAGACGGAAGAGAGCTCGCGCAGCAGGACCAGGCGGTACGCCCAGCTCCGGTTCCACCACGCGTTGGACTTGGCTCGTGGGAGCGGTCCGGGCATCGCTAGCGACCCATCCCCGGCGGCGTGAAAGGCAGCAGCGAGATGAAGAAGCTGTTCGTCGCCTCAACCTTGGCCTGCTGGATGGCGCCCGCCGGGTCGACGTGCTTGGGGCAGACCTCGCTGCACTCGCCAACGAACGTGCAGTCCCAGATGCCCTCGTCGGACCAGATCAGCTCCTCGCGCTGCGCGTTGCCCTCGTCGCGAGAGTCGAGGTTGTAGCGCTGCGCGAGGGCGAGCGCGGCGGGGCCGAGGAAGTCGTCCTCGTGCTCGTACACGGGGCAGGCCGCGTAGCAGAGCATGCAGTTGATGCACATGCTGAACTGCTTGAAGTCCGCGAGCTGCGAGGGCGACTGAAGGTACTCGCCCTCCTCGACCGGCTGCTCGACCTCGCGGATGATCCACGGCTTCACGTCGGTGAGCTTGTCCATGAAGTCGTCGAGGACCGTCACCATGTCGCGCTCGACGGGGAAGCCGCGCAGCGGCTCGACGCGGATCGGGCCGGGCAGGAACTCGCGCAGGAAGGCGTTGCAGGTGAGGCGCGGGTAGCCGTTGACCATCATCCCGCAGCTGCCGCAGACGCCCATCCGGCACGACCAGCGATAGCTGAGCGTGCCGTCGACCTCGTCCTTGAGCCAGTTCAGCGCGTCGAGGACCACCCATTCCTCGCGGTACGGCACCTCGTAGCTCTGGTACGAGGGCTCCGTGTCCGTGTCGGGGTGGTAGCGGAACACCTCGAGCGTGACGGTTTGGCCGGTGGGGGCAGCCTCGGCGGCGATGGCTTCGGTCGTCACGATGCCTCCAGGTCTCGCTAGTTGCCGTAGGTCCGCTCGGCGGGCGGCCACTTGGTGATCGTCACGTCCGAGTACTCGATGCGCGGCGCGCCGTCGGTGCGGAACGCGAGCGAGTGCTTGAGGAACTGGTCGTCGTCGCGGTCGGGGTGGTCGATGCGCTGGTGCGAGCCGCGCGACTCGGTGCGCTGGAGCGCGGAGTGTGCGACCGCCTCGCCGACTTCGAGCAGGAAGCCGAGCTCGATCGCGGTGGTGAGCTCGGTGTTGAAGCTCTTGCTGTGGTCGTCGATGGCGACGTTCTCGAAGCGCTCCTTGAGCTCGGCGACCTTCTCGGTCGTGGCCTGTAGCAGCGCCTCTTCGCGATAGACGCCGACGCCTGCTTCCATCGTGGCGTTGAGCTCGCGGCGGATGGTGACGAGGCGCTCGCCGCCGTCGCGCGGGGTGCGGAAGCGCGCGGCGATCGAGGCCTCCTCGTCGGCGCGCTGCGCCTCGAGCGCGTCGCTGTCGAGGTCGGGGTGTTCGCGCGCGAACTCGGCGGCGGCGAGGCCGGCGCGGCGGCCGAACACGAGCAGCTCCGTCAGGGAGTTGGAGCCGAGGCGGTTCGCGCCGTTGATGCTGACGCAGGCGCACTCGCCCGCGGCGAACAGGCCCGGCAGGCTCGTCTCGCCGTTCGTGTTGGTGTGGATGCCGCCCATCATGTAGTGCACGACGGGCCGCACCGGGATCGGCTCATGCACCGGGTCGATGCCCGCGTAGTTCTTCGCGAGCTCGCGCACGAACGGGATGCGCTCCTCGATCAGCTGCTCGCCGAGGTGCCGCACGTCGAGGTGGGTATAGGTGCCGTACTCGCCGTGGAAGACGCGGCCCGCGTCCTGCTCCTTCATGAAGGCCTGCGAGAGCTTGTCGCGCGGACCGAGTTCCATGGTGCGGAGCTGCGGGTGGCGCGGGTCGTCGATGGGGACGGGATCGCCGAGGTTGTAGTCCTCGAGGTAGCGGTGACCCTCGCTGTTGACCAGGATGCCGCCCTCGCCGCGGGCTGCCTCGGTGATGAGGATGCCGGTGCCGGGCAGGCCCGTGGGGTGGTACTGGACGAACTCCATGTCCTTGAGCGCGACGCCGGCACGGTACGCCATCGCCATGCCGTCGCCGGTCTTGATCGCGGCGTTGGTGGTGAACGGGAAGACGCGCCCGCCGCCGCCGGTGCACATGATCACCGAGCGCGCGCGGATCGCGTGGACCTCGCCGGTCCGCATCTCGATCGCGATGACGCCCTGGCAGCGCCCGTCCTCGACGAGCAGGCGCGTCGCGAACCACTCGTCGTAGCGCTTGACGGCGGTGTGCTTGAGCGAGGTCTGGAACAGCGTGTGGAGCATGTGAAAGCCGGTCTTGTCGGCGGCGTACCAGGTGCGCCGGATGCGCATCCCGCCGAAGGGGCGGACGGCGACGCTGCCGTCCTCCTCGCGGCTCCACGGGCAACCCCAGTGCTCGAGCTGGATCATCTCGCCGGGGGCCTCGTTGACGAACAGTTCGACGGCGTCCTGGTCGGCGAGCCAGTCGGCGCCGCTGATGGTGTCGTGGATGTGCTCGTCGAAGCTGTCGTCCTCTTTGATCACGGCTGCGGCGCCGCCCTCGGCGGAGACCGTGTGGCTGCGCATCGGGTAGACCTTGGAGACCATTGCGATGTCGAGGTCGGGGTGCGCCTCGGCGGCTGCGATCACGGCGCGCAGGCCCGCGCCGCCGCCGCCGACGATGAGGATGTCGTGTTGCAGGTCGTCTGCCACGGCTGCCCCTTTGTGCCGCACTCCCCCGGGCCCCGCGTGGCCGGTGGCGAGGCTGACTATTGCCGGGGGTGCGGTCATGGTCAAGCGGGCGCGGCCCACCCGCGACAGGTCCGGCGTCAGCCGATCGTCACGGCTCGATCCTGCCTGCGCGTTGACGTGCCGCCGAGGCTTCACAGGGACTCCGGAGGCCGCGTGCTGTGCGCGGGCACGATCGCGCGAGAGGGAGGCCGCACGTTGGCTGGATACGTAGTCGCCGATGTGCGCGTAACCGATGAGGCGGGCTTCGCCGAGTTCGCCGCGGGTGTGCCGGCATCGAGCGCCACGGCGGCAAGTACATCCTCCGCGGCGGCGGCGGCGACGTACGCCAGGGCGATTGGGCGCCGCCTCGCTTCGTCGTAGTCGAGTTCGACAACGCGGATGCGGCCAGGGCCTGGCTCGATTCGGACAGCTACGCCGAGTTCGTGGAGATCCTCAACCCCACGTCAGACACGAGCATCATCGTGATGGACGGCGTCTAGCCGCCGTCCGGCCCGCTACGCGCGCTCAGCCCGCTGCTGCGTCCCCCCGCTGCGAGTGCAGCTCGTAGAGCTGTAGCGCGACCAGGGTCTTCGCGTCCTCGATCGTGCCGTCGGCGACGGCCGCCTCGATCGCTTCGCGCGTGTACGGGATCGGCGCGCCGAGGTCCTCCTCGTCGCCGGTGTCGAGCGGCGCCTCGCGCAGGCCGGTCGCGAGGTAGAAGTCGATGTACTCCGAGGTGAAGCCCGGCGCCATCCACGCGCCGCCGATGCGCACGAGCGAGTCGGCGTCGTAGCCGGTCTCCTCGCGCAACTCGCGGTGCGCGGTGACGTCCGGCGCCTCGCCGGGCTCGCGCGTGCCGGCCGGGATCTCGAGCAGCCGCTGCCCGGCCGGGTGGCGGTACTGCTCGACGAGCAGCCAGCGCCCGTCGTCGTCGATGACCACGAGGGCGACCGCGCCGGGGTGGCGCACGGTCGCGCGCATCGCCTCGACGCCGTCCGGGAAGCGGATCGCGTCGTGCTCGATGTCGAAGACGCGGCCTTCGTAGACGCGTTCGCTGCTGAGGACTTCGGGCAGCGGGTCAGGCGTCACAGCGCGACTGCGGCGGCGGCCGGCTCGGCCGTGCGGCCGGGGAGGTCGAGCGTGATCGCGATCTCGTTGCAGCCGGGGAACTTCGGGCAGCGGTAGCACTCGTTCCACACCTTGCGCGGCAGCGCCATCACGTCGGCCTGGATGAAGCCGAACTGCTCGAAGAACTCGGGCTTGTAGGTGAGCGCGAACACGCGATCGAGGCCGAGCCGGGACGCCTCCTCGACGCACGCGCGCACGAGGTGCTGGCCGTAGCCGCGGCCCTGGCAGTTCTCGGAGACGGCGAGCGACTTCAGCTCGGCGATGTCGGCCCACACGATGTGGAGCGCCCCGCACGCGACGACCGCGCCGTCCTCGCGGATCACGAAGAAGTCGCGCAGGTTCTCGTAGGTCTCGCCCTTGGTGCGCGGCAGCATGTCGCCGCGCGCCGCCCAGAAGTTGACGAGGTCAGTGATCGCGTCGACATCCCCGACGGTTGCGCGGTCCACCACGGCGCCATCGGGGAGCGAGGCTGGAAGGGCGGCGATGTCCGTAGTCATGCGTACAGGATAGAACCGCGCGGCGCGATAGGCATCACCCCGCCCGCAGCCCTCACTCGCCGTCGTCGGCGTCGAGCTGGTGGTCGATGCGCAGCCAGCCCAGCCGCAGCGCGAGGTTCGCGTAGAACTGCCGCTCCCCACCGAGCCGCACGAAGCGCGCGACGCGAGGAGAGCGCGTGACGCGCACGACGGTGCCGGACGGCACCGGGCGCTCGTGATGGCCGTCGACGGTCATCATCGCCTCGTAGCCGCGGGCCATCCGCAGCGTGATCTCCGTCTCGCCGCGCACGACCAGCGCGTTGCCGTACGACAGGTGCGGCGCGACCGCGCCCACGATCAACTCCGGCGAGGTCGGGTAGAGGATTGGGCCGTTGATCGCGAGCGTGTACCCCGTCGAGCCCGTCGCCGTCGCCACCACGACGGCGTCGGCGCGGTACTCGGCGAGCAGCACGCCGTCGACGCTCAGGCCGACCGTGACGGTGCGGCCGAGGCGGTTGCGGCCGATCACGACGTCGTTCAGCGCGTGCAGCGCCTCGGCCTCCCCGCTCGCGTCCACGACGGATGCCTGCGCCATCGTGCGCTCCTCGATGCGGCCTTCGCCGAGGAGGATCAGCCCGAGCGCGGCCTCGGCCTCGCCCTCGGTGGACTCCGCGAGGAACCCGAGGCGGCCCATGCGCACCCCGAACACCGGCACGCCGAGCAGCGAGGCGAGCCCGGACGCCTGCAGCATGGTGCCGTCGCCGCCGACGCAGACGAGCAGGTCGGTGCCCGGCAGCTGAGCGGCCACCGCGCCGCCATCCGGCGACGGGTTCCCATCGCGCTCGAGTGCGGCCATCCAGACGTCGCAGCCTGCCTCCGCGGCCTGATCGCACAGCTGTTGTGCGAGCTGCGCCGCGCCGGTCACGTCGGGGTGGTAGCACACGCCACACCGCTGGATCGCGCCGCCGCCGCGCTCGCTGCTCATGCCGCCTCCGTGGTCGTGCGCAGCCACACGAAGAACTCGCGGTTCCCCGCCGGGCCCCGCAGCGGCGAGCGCACGACGCCGCGCACCCGCACGCCTCGGTCGATGGCCCAGGCGGCCACGCGACCGACGACGCGGGCGTGGACGACCGGGTCATGCACGATGCCGCCGCGCTGCACGTCGGCGCGTTCAGCCTCGAACTGCGGCTTCACGAGCGCCAGCACGTCGGCGCCGCCCCGCAATGAGCCGAGCACGGCCGGCAGCACGAGGGTGAGCGAGATGAACGATACGTCGGTGACCGCCAGGTCGGCCGGCGGGTCGAGCGGCTCGAGCGTGCGCGCGTTCGTGCGCTCGCGCACCTCGACACGCGGGTCGTCGCGGAGCCGCTGCGCGAGCTGCCCGTAGCCGGCGTCGACGGCCACGACCTCGCGCGCGCCGCGTTGGAGCAGGCAGTCGGTGAACCCCCCGGTCGAAGCGCCGACGTCCAGGCAACGCAGCCCATGCACGTCGACGCCGGTGCGGTCGAGCGCGCGCGCGAGCTTCTCCCCGCCCCGGCTGACGAACGGCGGCGGCTCGCGCACCTCGATGGCCGCGCCGTCCGCCACCTGCTGGGCGGGGCGCGTCGCGACCGTGCCGTCGACGCGCACGTCGCGCGCGAGCACGAGCGCACGCGCGCGCTCAGGCGAGGGCGCAAGACCGCGCTCGACGAGCAATACGTCGAGGCGCGGGCGGGCGCGCGAGCGTCTGGAGCGGGTGGTGGTCATGTCCATTCGAGGATAGCGCGCAACCGCGCCAGACGCTGCCGCCCCGACCAGTCCGTGCAGCGGAGGGAACCATCCGCGCCCCGTGCGCGTATTCTTTACGCGCCCTGCTGCGCCGGGGCCGCGGAGGGGAGCCACGCGTGCCGGTGAGCCACCTCCGACGGGTACCCCTCGTCGCCTTCACGCTCCTGGTGCTGGCTTCGGGCATGGCGCCCGCCCGGACGATGGCCGCCTCAGAGGAGGCGCCGGAGGCGGACACGATCACGACGGTGCTGTACCCCGGCTGGAACATGGTCGGCTGGGTCGGGCCGAGCACATCCACCTCGGAGCTGTTCGACGCGATCCCGGCGCTGCGGCAGGTGTCGGCGTGGGACGCCGACGCGCAGGCCCACCTGCACGCCCTGAGACGCCGGTACGGCGAACTGCCGACGCTCACACCCGGCATGGGGCTGTGGCTGCGTCTCAGTGGCGACTCCACCGTCGAGTGGGCCCGCGCGGTGTCGCGCGAGAGCGTGCTGCTCTCCCTACGCGCCGGGGAGAACCTCGTGGGCTGGACGGGTCAGGACGGCACGCCGGTCGCCGAAGCCGTGGCTCGTCTCGGCGATGCCGTGGTGCTCGCGCGGGGTTGGGACGCGCAGACGCAGCGGTACGTGCGATACATCCCAGTGTCCAGCCCGGCAGGCGACGTCGCCGAGCTCAGACACGGAGCCGCCGTCTGGATCGAGGCCTCGCACCCAGTCGGCTGGTGGCAGCCCGGAGCACAGAAGCCACCGTTTACGTTCCATGGCGACATCCCGGAGGACACTCAGGCTGCGATCATTGCCGCGTACGAGGGCGCCAGGGCGTTCTTCGCCGTCCGCTTCGGGGCAGTGGGGCGAGGCCGGCACCACTACATCGGCGCAGACACCAACGATGTGCGCACGATCTATCGCGCCGTGTTCGGTCGCGATCCCGGCACTGATGGCTTCTGCGGACGCACCGACTTTGTCGCGGTCACGGTCAGGGTGCTCAGATGCGCGTACCTCTTCGAGGGCGGTGCACAGGCGGCGGAGTATCTCGACGCGCTGATCTCCGAGACTGCCCGGAAGGGCTCTCGCCTGCGCGGGCGGCCCAGGCTCGACCCACGCGGTCCGGGCTGGCTGACCGAGGGTTCGTTCGAGTACGCACGCCACGTGCATGACGAGGCTGCCGGGTTCAGGCCGACCCGCTCACGCGAGAACTGGAACGGCTGGGCCCGGCGAACCGAACTCCCGTTGCAGGCGTTCGAGGTCACCGAGAACCGCAGTGGGTGGCTCAACGGCGCCGAGGCGGGGCTCGGCTTCTTCGCCGTGGAATGGCTCGCGGACCGCGCCGGCGATCCCGCCGTCTTCGAGTACTTCCGTCTCATACGCGATACCGACGACTGGCAGGACGCCTTCGGAGCGGCGTTCGGCATCAGCGCTGACGACTTCTACGAGCAGTTCGCGGACTACCGGGCCGCGACCTTCCCTCGGCTGCCGCACCTCACTGACGCCAGGGAGGAGGCGGTGCTGGTGGTGCTCGAGGGCGTACCACTGGAGACCGCCCTGGCGATCCGGTCTGAGTTCGAGGATGTGCGGCAGTTCTTCGCCGACCGGTTCGAGGCGGAAGCGACAGAGTTCAGCCTGTACGTTGCAGCGGATGCCGAGGAGGCGCTTGCTGCCATCCCGGGTTGGCATGACTCCAAGAGCTGCCGCCGCTGGCCGCTCTACGGAGTGGGCGCGCTCACGCTGGCACAGTGCGGCGCCTCGCCACCGCTCGACTATTTCTACGTCGGCGGGCTGATACGCGAGCTGGCTCACAAGCAACCGATTCCCGCGTCCGGGATCGCCTCCGGCCGGGCCCCCGCCTGGTTCGACGACGGCGCCATCGCATACGCCGAAGCCATGTACGGGGAAGCCGCCGGAACGCTCGTCGTCGGGGAATTCCACGATCTGGCGGCGTCCGCCGCCGTCTACAACCCCGTTTCGGCCCCGGATCTCTCGACCTCAGACGGTGCCCGCGCCGCCGGAAGGTGGCCAACCAGGGCTCTCGGCTTCCTCGCCGTCGAGTGGCTCGCCGACCACGCCGGCGACCCGGCTGTCTTCGACTACTACCGCCGGCTTCCAGATGCCACGAGCCGAGACGAGGCGTTCGAGGGTGCCTTCGGCCTCACCTTCGAGGAGTTCCACGAGCAGTTCGAGGCGTACCGCGCGACGCTGGAAGCGCCATGATGACGCCCAGCCCACTCGCGCCCGCGCACCTCCGGCGCGCACTCCTCGCGGCGCTTGTGCTGCTCGCGCTCGGCATCGAAGTGACGCCTGGGCAGGCCGTCGCGGCGTCCAGCGCGGCGGGAGCGTCCGAGGCGGACACGATCACGACGGTGCTGTATCCCGGCTGGAACATGGTCGGCTGGGTCGGGCCGACCAAGTCCACCTCGGAGCTGTTCGACGCGATCCCGGCGCTGCGGCAGGTCTCGCGTGGGACGCGGAGGCGCAGGCCTACCAGCACGCCGTGCGTCGCCGCTACGACGAACTGCCTACGGTGAAGCCCGCCACGGCGCTCTGGCTACGCCTGCGCGGCGACATGACCGTCGAATGGACCCGCCCGGCCGAGCCGGACAGCGTGCTCCTGCGGCTGTCCGAGGGCATCAACCTCGTCGCGGTAGCCGACCCGGAGGCTGTCGACCGCCTCGATGGTCCCGGCGCCAGGATTCTGCGCTGGGAACCCTCTCGGCAGCGCTACGTGCGGTACACCCCCGGCGACGCCACGCCCGTGCGCGGCGACGCGGTCTGCGTCGAGGCGCCGGGCGCGCGGAACTGGTGGCAAGCCGGGACCCGGCCTCCACCCGTCGCATTCTTCGGCGACTTACCGACCGGCAAGAAGGACGCCATCCTCACGCAGTACGACGGCACGGAGACGTTCTTCGCAGAGTACTTCGGGCGCATCGCGCGCGGCGCCTTCTACTACATCGCGAACGACGACGCAGGCGGGCGGCTGGCTTACCGGGCGGTGTTGACTCGGAGCCGCAGACGAACGTCTGCGGCCGCAGCTTCGACGGGGTCGCCATCGTCGTTCTCAGTTGCGGGATCACCAACGCACTCGGCGAACGGCTGGCATACGAGCAGAAGGAGCCGTACCTCCGCGCATACATCTACTCCAAACAGGCGCTGGGCGCCTTCCCCGCTGGCACGGCGGCAAGGCCCCCGGCGTGGCTCACGCTCGGCCTGTCCTCGTATGCTCAGCTGCTGTACCACGCCGCGATAGGCGTCGAGGACTCCGCCAACACCCGAGCACTGCGGGCAGCACGGCGTAGCGCGCTCGCCTTGCGTGAGATCGATGAGGACAAATCGATGAGGACAAGACGCGGGACGACGGAGTGAGCGACCTGGCCTTCCTCGCGGTGGAATGGCTCACCGGGGAGGCGGGGCGACGACGCCATCGCCCACTACCACCGCCTGTTGCGCACGTCCACAGACTGGACCCGCTCCTTCGAAGCCGCCTTCGGCATGAGCATCGACGACTTCCACGTGTCGTTCGAGGCGTACCGCGCCGAACACTTCGCGCCCGACGCCCACCGGGTTGAGGACGAAGCCGGCGGGCCGTCCCTCGTGTTCCTCGGCGACGTTGCGGCCGACGCGCGCGAGGAGGTCGAGGCGGAACTCGAGCACGTGCACGCGTTCTTCGTCGAGCGGTTCGAAGCCGAGCTGCCCGCGTACACGATCTATGCCGGCGCCGACGTGGATGCCGTGCGTGAGGCGTTCCCGGCGTACTCGTTCAATGCGTGGTGCGGCGACCGGCTCTGGCAGGCTCAGACCATCATCGCGCTGAACCGATGCGGCGAGTGGCGGCTGGATGCGTTCGCCGCCCAGGCATTGACGGGCGCCCACGGGTCGTGGCCGGGCGCGGGGCCCTTCCCGCCATGGCTGTTCCACGGCGCCGAACGCTACGCGACCCGCGAATACCGCATCGCAGCAGGCCGCCTCGACCGCGACCGGCGCCAGGCCGTCCTGATCGCGGTGGTGAAGTACGAGCAAGGCTCGTTGCAGGACGGTGAGGACTCCAGCCGGACGACCGGCTCCGTGCCGCAATGGCTCGGCGAGCTCGCCGTGGAACTGCTGGCCGAGCGCGTGGGCGAGCCCACCGTCTTCCGCTACTTCCAGGACCCGATTCCGAGCGAGGACATATGGCTGTCGACGTGCAGCGATTCTGTCAGTCCAACGGAGCAGCGACTTTGTCAGTACCGCGCTGGCCGCCGGAGGGTGCCGTAGCGCCGTTCCGGCGTCCAGGCACCCCGTTGGCGCGGACGTAGTTGCTGACGGTCACACGGGAGATACCGAGCAGCCTGGCAGTCGCCCGCATCGAGAGCCCCTGCAACTGCGCCTGCTGGATGGCCTTCCAGCGGGCGAGCTGTCGGGGCGTGGGTGGGCGGAGCTGCTTGCTCCCGGGCTCGGGCTTCACGGCGGCCCCGTTGGGCGCACCCTCCGCCGCCAGGACGGCGGGCGCCACGGGGAGTCGCCGGGGTGCTCCTCCGGAACCGAGCCCTGAGGCGATGCGCTCGTGGTCGGGGTTCCGGGCCAGCTCGGAGCGCGCCGCCCTCAGCACCCCGGCGCGCGGCGGTGCCTCGCGCGAGGGGATCGTCTCCCCCTGGTGCAGGACGGAGAGCTCGCCGCCCGGCCGTTCCACCACCTCGACCTGCGCCCCGGCGTAGCTGGTCCGCTCGGGCCCGGGCAGCAGCTGGAGCGTGCGCCAGCGGTACTTGACCGTGTTGTCGCGGGCGACGCTGCGGGGGTGCCGGAAGCTGAGGATGGAGGCGAGCGGGAGCGCGGGGTCGAGCGGGCGGTAGGCCACCGCGGGCTCGGCTGCCGGGACCCGGAAGCGGGCGTTGAAGCGCGGCAGAAAGCGCTCGAGCACGGTCTGGGCCTCGGCGATGGTGGAGGCCGAGGCGTCGCTGAGTTCGGTCACCAGGCGGTCCTGGAACGTCCCCGCGGCACGTTCCACGCGGCCCTTGGCCTGCGGTGAGCGGGCGAAGATCTGGGTGATCCCGAGTTCCCGCATCGCCCGTGCGAATTGGGTTGCGACCTTCAGGCCCCGCCGTCCGTCGGAGGAGGCTTTGAAGACGCCGTGGCGGTCGCTGTAGAGGGCGAGCGGGATGCCGCAGCGCCGGACGATCTCCTCCAGCAACAGGAAGTAGCCGCGCGCGTCCTCGACGGGGCGGAAGAGGGCGTGCACGGCTGCGCCGGTCGCATCGTCAACGGCGAGCAGCAGGGCGGAGCGCGGGCCGCGCTGCTCGAGCCAGGCGTGGTGGCTGCCGTCGACCTGGAGCAGCATCCCCTCGCGGGGCATCCGCTCACGCCGGACACGGTGCTCGGGCGGCCGGCGCCGGCGGGGACTCGCGATGCCGGCCCGCGCCAGGATCCGGCGGACGGTCCAACTGCTCACGTCCAGGCCCTCGTGCTCCCAGAGCAACTCGGCGAGGTGGGGTGTGGTTCGCTCCCGGGTAGCGGGTGGTGGCGAAGCGCACCACGGCCGAGGCGACGTCGGCCGGGACGGCGTTGTGCGGACGGCGCCCGCGGTTGCCGTGCTCCAACGCCGCGGCTCCGCGCGCGCGGTAGGCGGCGAGGAGCCGCCACGCGTGTCGCTCGCTGATGCTCAGGATCTCGGCGGCCTGAGAGGCTCGCAGATCTCCGGCCATCACCCTGTCGAGTACGTAGCGTCGTGCTTCTTCGGACTGCTGCACTGTCACCCCCTGCTCGCTGGCTGGGGACTGACAGAATCGCTGCTCCGTTAACTACTGACCGAATCGCTGCTCAACGACAATATGGCGAGAGCGATTCGAGGCCACCTTCGGCATCGCCGTCGACGCGTTTTAAGAGGAGTTCGAGGAACACCGCGCGGGACTGATGCTGCCGTGACGCGACGCCGCGTACCGATGGCTCCCCGTCTGCGCCACGCGCTCCTCGCCGGCTTCGTAGTGCTCGCCGTGGTGGGCATGGGGCTGTCTCCCGACCGCGCCAACGCCGCGCCGACCTCGGGCGAGCCGGCAGAAGAAACGATCACGTCGACGCTGTACCCCGGCTGGAACATGGTGGGTTGGGTCGCGCCGGACAGCCCGGTCTCGGAGCTGTTCGACGCGATCCGAACCCTCCAGCAGGTCTCGGCGTGGGACGCGAACCACGGACGCTACCGGCACGCCGGGCGATACGGGGACGGCGAACTGCCGACGGTTGAACGCGGCATGGGCCTCTGGCTGCGCCTGCGCGGCGACGCGACCGTCCAGTGGACGCGCGCGGTGTCGGACGAAGCCCTGGTGCTCCCGCCGTACGCAGGACAGAACCTCGTGGCATCGGCGGGCGAGGACACGACACGTCTGGATAGCGCCCTCGGGCGGCTGGGCAGTGACGTCGACCGCTCGTCGCAGTGGAACGCCCGGTCGCAGCGATTCGAGCATTACGCACCGGGTACGCTGGACGGTGCGGACACCCTGTCCAGGCTGCATCGCGGCGATGCGATCTGGGTCGAGACGCCGAGGGCGCGCGGCTGGTGGCAGGTGGGTGTCTCGACCCCGCCGATCTCGTTCTACGGTGACCTGCCGCAGCAGCTACGCGACGACCTCCTCGACAGGTACCGGGCGCTCGACGGCTTCTTAGCCGAGCGCTTTGCCGTCCTCGGCAGCGGCGTGCAGATCTACGTCTGCTCCCGGTGCGTCGAGCAGTTCTCGCTAGACCAACTCGCCCGGCTGTACTTCAGGGGCCTCGTGCCTGTGAACACCGACCCGTGGCACCCGAGCCTCCCCGAGTGGCTCGACGCCGGATCCGAGATCTACGTGCTCGCCCAGGCCCGCCACGCGCTCGGCTCCGAGGATGCACTGCGGTACCGTGACGGCCAGGTCGTGGGAGCGGCGCACACGGCCGTTCCCCTCCGGGAGCTGGAGCGAGACGCGAACCCAGGCGGGGTCACGCGGCGTGCCGTGCATGGACTCGGCTTCCTCGCTGTCGAGTGGCTCGCCGACCACGCCGGTGACCCGGCCATCTTCGACTACTACCGCCGCCTGCCCGAGGCGCGGAGTCGCGACGAGGCGTTCGAGGGCGCGTTCGGCCTGACGTTCGAGGAGTTCTACGAGCAGTTCGAGGCGTACCGCGAGACGCTGGAGGCGCCATGACCGCATCGAGCCCGCTCCCGCCCGCACACCTCCGGCGCGCGCTCCTCGCGGCGCTCGCGCTCCTCGTGCTCGGTGTCGGAGTGGCGCCCGCGCACGCTGTCGCCTCGTCCGACCCGGCGGGAACATCCGAGGCGGACACGATCACCGCCGTGCTGTATCCCGGCTGGAACATGGTCGGCTGGGTCGGGCCGAGCACCTCCACCTCGGAGCTGTTCGACGCGATCCCGGCGCTGCGGCAGGTCTCGGCGTGGGACGCCGAGGAGCAGGCCTACCAGCACGCCCTGCGACGCCGGTACAGCGACCTGCCGACGCTCACGGGGGGATGGGGCCGTGGCTGCTTCTCGACGGCGACTCGACCGTCGAGTGGACCCGCCTCGTCTCCGGCGAGGGCGTCGTGATCTCCCTCCGCGCCGGGTGGAACCTCATGGGCTGGACGGGCGCGGACGGCACGCCTGTCGCGGATGCCCTCGCCCGTTTTGGCGACGAGCCCGTGGAGGCGTCGAGGTGGGAGGCCGAGACGCAACGGTACGTGCACTACGGTGCGGACGCGGACGACGTCGGGCTCACGACGCTCGCCCGCGGGCAGGCGCTGCGGCTCGAACTGTCGAGAGACGCACGGTGGTGGGAACGCGGGACGGCGCGGCCAACGTTCGTCTTCGCCGACGACATCACGGCTGAGCAGCGCGACGAGGTCCGGGCGCTGTTCGAGAGCGCCACCGACGTGGTCGCGATGCGCTTCGGCGTACACACCACCGACTACACGGTCGACGTCGACGCCGGCAACACGTTCTACTGCACGGTTTCGCACGATGTCATCGAGTTCCAGTTCCCCGGCTGCAGCGCGAGTGCAGTAGCACACGAGTACTTTCACGTCCTCCAGAACGTCCTCGCCATGGAAACGGACGAGTTGTACTTCGGTCCCGATTGGATGAGCGAGGGCACTGCCGACTACGCCCAATATGTGTACGATCTGGAGGTCGGGCGTAGAGCCCGCAATCCCAGCTTCGCCGTCGAACAACTCACCAGAACTCCCGGTGAAGTGCACGACTTCGACCGAAGCCACTTCTGGCTGACGTATGCATTGGGATTCATCGCCGCTGAGTGGCTCGCGGATTACGCGGGGTGACCGGACCCCCTTCGCGAGTCCACCGCTTATGAGAGTCCAGCGTGTAGCTGAGTCTCCCAGCGCTCGGCGTAGGCAGCCGGGGCGAGCCAGCCCAGGCTGCTTCTATGAGGGACGGTCTTTCCGCAAGGCCGACGTGGCGGCCTCCTCCGGGTACGACGCCTCTCCTGGTCCGGGCCGAGCTACTCGTGATGTCCGGTGGCGGAGCCCGTGCCGAGCTTCTTCTATGAGGGACGGTCTTTCCGCAAGGCCGACGTGGCGGCCTCCTCCGGGTACGACGCCTCTCCTGGTCCGGGCCGAGCTACTCGTGATGTCCGGTGGCGGAGCCCGTGCCGAGCTTCTATCCGCACTCTCGATGGACCGCGCGTCGGGTCCGGTGCATGAAGGCACATCCTGCTTCTATGAGGGACGGTCTTTCCGCAAGGCCGACGTGGCGGCCTCCTCCGGGTACGACGCCTCTCCTGGTCCGGGCCGAGCTACTCGTGATGTCCGGTGGCGGAGCCCGTGCCGAGCTTCTTCTATGAGGGACGGTCTTTCCGCAAGGCCGACGTGGCGGCCTCCTCCGGGTACGACGCCTCTCCTGGTCCGGGCCGAGCTACTCGTGATGTCCGGTGGCGGAGCCCGTGCCGAGCTTCTATCCGCACTCTCGATGGACCGCGCGTCGGGTCCGGTGCATGAAGGCACATCCTGCTTCCAGGGGGCGCTGCCAGCTATGCGGCGTCCTCGGTGGGACAAGCAGCCTGTCGCAGTCGCCCGTGTTCGGCATCACGTGCAAGGCTTCGTTCGCGCTCGGATTCTTCCTTCCTGCTCTCCGCTCCCCGCCGCCTGCTACGCTGCCTTCTATGAGGGACGGTCTTTCCGCAAGGCCGACGTGGCGGCCTCCTCCGGGTACGACGCCTCTCCTGGTCCGGGCCGAGCTACTCGTGATGTCCGGTGGCGGAGCCCGTGCCGAGCTTCTATCCGCACTCTCGATGGACCGCGCGTCGGGTCCGGTGCATGAAGGCACATCCTGCTTCCAGGGGGCGCTGCCAGCTATGCGGCGTCCTCGGTGGGACAAGCAGCCTGTCGCAGTCGCCCGTGTTCGGCATCACGTGCAAGGCTTCGTTCGCGCTCGGATTCTTCCTTCCTGCTCTCCGCTCCCCGCCGCCTGCTACGCTGCCTCGCCCCTACACAGCCTCGCGGGTTGCGGCGTGACGTAGCGGTTCGTAGACCTCGCCACTCTTCCACAGCGCGAGCAGCAGCACCGCCAGCCGCCTCGCGACGCCCACGACGGCGCGCTTCTTCGCGTTGCCGGCCCCCGTAGCGGCGTAGCGCTCACCCCAGCGGCGCAGGTCGGTATCGGGTCCGAAGGGGCCGAGGATGTAGTGCGCAGCCTGCACGAGCAGCCGCCGCAGGCCCGCGTCGCCGCTCTTGCTGATGCCGAGCTGTGGCGCTCGCTCCCCAGACTCCCGCTGCTGCGGCACGAGCCCGAGGTAGGCCCCCACCTCCCGGTTCTTCGGGAAGCGGCCGGGGTCCTCGATCGTCAGCACGAACGTGAGCGCCGTGATCGGCCCCACGCCGGTGACCTGGCGCAGCGCCGCGGTCTCGGGGTGAGCCTCGCACAGCGCGTCGACCTCGCGGCCGGCTGCCGCGATGCGCGCGGTCAGCTCGCCGATCGTTTCCACCAGCGGCAGCAGCGCCGGGCGCAGCCCGTCGGGGATGTGGTCCCCCATCTTGCGGTGGAAGGCCTCGGCCGTGCACGACGGCAGCGCGGCGCCGCAGGCCTTGACGGCCCCACGCACGTGGTTGATGAGCAACGTCCTGGTGCGCACCAGTGCGTCGCGGGCGCGCACCACGGCGAGGTCGTGCTGGCTTCGCTCGCTCCTGTGGCGGATCGGGGCGAGCAGCTCCGGGTCGAAGCGCCCCAGCCGCGCCAGCCACGCGGCGTCGAGCCGGTCGGTCTTGCGCTGGCTGCGGGCGATCAGCGCCACCTGGCGAGGGTTGGCGACGACCGCCTCGTGGCCGAGGTCCGCCACGAGGCGGCTTAGCCACGGCGAGCGCGGCCCCGCCTCGAGCACGACCCGCGCTGGAGGCAGGCTGGCCAGCGCTGTAGTCAGCGACGCCGCCGTGGTGCGGACGCGCCGTTCGCGCACCGCCTCTCCGCCGGCGCCGAGCGCGTGGACGTGCGTGTAACGATCGCCCACGTCGAGGCCGACGATGACGGCGGCCCCATCCCTGTCGTCGATGCGCATCGTTGCGATATCCTGCCGCATGGCCGGTCTCCTACCTCTCTCAGGCTCCTTGCCGAGCCGCTACCTAGCCCATCGAGGCCGTGCTCCCGGCGGAGACGAGTATCCGCTGTGAGGAGGGGACCGGCCCTCATGCCATCTATGCGGGCGCTTCGTGTTGTACTCGATCCGCCAGTCCTCGAGCAGCACCTGCGCCTCAAGCAGGCTGTCGAACTGCTCGACGGCCAGGAACTCGTCGCGCAGCCGGCCGTTGAACGACTCCACGTACGGGTTCTCCCACGGCGCGCCAGGCTCGATGTAGCTGCTGCCGGTGCCGCTGAACCGGCACCAGTCGCGCAAGGCGTTGGCCGTGAGCTCGGGCCCGTTGTCGCAGCGGATGTACCCCGGCGCCGTTCCGCGCCAGGCGACGATCCGGTCGAGCGTGGCGGCGGTGGCGTCGGCGTTGATGCGCCTGGCGGCCACCACCGCCAGCGCCTCCCGTGTGTGCTCGTCGACGATGTTGAGCAGCTTCAGGACCCGCCCGTCCGCGGTCTGGTCGAACTGGAAGTCCAGCGCCCAGACGTGGTTCGGCCGCTCAGCACGCAGCCGCACGGCGGGTACCGCCGAGTCCCCCAGGCGCTGACGCTTGCGCCGCTTCAGCGGGACGCGCAGCCCCTCCTCACGCCAGAGCCGTTGCACCCGCTTGCGATTCACGCCCCAGCCCTCCTCGCGCAAGGTCGCCTAGGCCCGGCGGTACCCCCAGCGGGGGTGGCCACGCGAGAAGGCGTGTAACTCCGTCCTGAGCGCCTCGTCGCCGCGGCCGCGCGCCGGGAGGCGGCGCTGCGTGGAGCGGTGCTGGCCGGTGACCCGGCATGCCCGCCGTTCCGACAACCCGAGACGGTCCTGCAACATGCAGACCGCCTCGCGCCGGCGCGACGGGCTTACCAGTTTCCCTTCGCTATCTCCTTGAGCGCGTCGATCTCGAGTTCCTTGTCGGCGACGATCCGCTTCAGCCGGACGTTCTCGCGCTCCAGCTCGCGCAGCCGTTTGGCGTCGTCGGCCTTCATCCCGCCGTACTGGTTGCGCCAGCGGTGGTAGGTCTGCTCCGAGATCTCGACCTGCTTCGCCGCCTCGGCGATCGTCTGCCCTTCGCCGAGCAGCCGCTCCACCTCGCGCAGCTTGCGCACGATCTGCTCGGGCGTGTGCCTGCGTCGTTTCACCGTGATGTCCTCCTCTGCCCACTTTCATGGGCCAAAGGACTCTCATCAACGGTGGTCCCGTTTCAAGGGGTCAGGTCAGGGGGAGGAATCCCTCGCTGACTTCTACCGGCTCGGGAGGATCCACGATCGCTGGGAGCACGCCTTCCGACTGGCTTTTGGGATCGAGGTCGATGACTACTACGAGGCAGTCGAACTCTACCGACACGAGAGGGCACCGATCTACCCACACCTCACGGATGACCGCATCGAGCCCGTCGTCGTTTCACTGAGCGACGCAGCGTCTCTCGCTGCGATTGAGATACGAGCCGAAGTCTCGGAAATTACCGAATTCTATGAACGGCGCTTTGGCGGACCCGCTGCAGAATACACAGTCTACGTCGTTGATGCCGAGTCATTTCCATCGACGTTCGTGAGTGTGCTCAAAGTAGGGAGTGGATGTTTCATTCCAATGGTACTCACACATAGCCTAACGATTGTACTCGGCTGCGAACCCGTACACCATACCTTCTATGTTCCTCATGGATCGGTTCAGAAGAGCCGTTTGGCTAGTAACCATTTCAGAAGCATTCTCTTCGACTTAGCTCCGCCATCATCCACGATACCTCTACGAACCCCGGGAGCAAATGCGCAGTGCCTTTGGGGCATATTCTGGCTCTGCGAAGGCGTCCCCGAGTACGCCGCCGCCAGATACGATGCTCACATTGGGGCCGCTGATCTCGATGCCATTCTCCTCGGACAGATACGTCTCGCATTGAATACGCCCAAGCCACTGAGCAGCTTCGAGAAGCGCTATAGCGATCGAGACGACCCCTTCAGGAATCAGGTGAGTGAGGCCGCGCTCTCCTCCGTCGCCGCGCATTGGCTCGCCGACTTCGCCGGCGAGAAGGCGCTCCTCGAGTACTTCCGCCTGCTGCCATCAGCGCAGACCTTCTACGAGGCGTTCGAGCAGGCCTTCGGCCTCACCATCGAGAAGTTCTACGAGCAGTTCGAGGCGTACCGCGAGACGCTGACCACCGAGTAGCAGCCCTGCGGGGAGTGGCGGGTCAGGCGGATTCGGCGCCCGGCGGCTCCTCGCCCACCACCTGCTCGCTCTCCGTCACCAGCAGCGGCCGCGCGCGGTTCCGCACCGTCTCGGCCGAGACCACGCACTTGCGGATGTCCGGGTTCGAGGGCGCCTCGTACATCACGTCCAGCAGCAGGCCCTCGACGACCGTGCGCAGGCCGCGCGCGCCCGTCTTCTGCTCGATCGCCTGCTCGGCGATGAGCCGCAGCGCGTCGTCGGTGAACACGAGTTCCATGTTGTCCATCTGGAACAGCCGCTGGAACTGCCGCGCGACCGCGTTCTTCGGCTTCGTCAGGATCGACATCATCGTGTCCACGTCGAGCGGGTCGAGGACGGAGACGACGGGGAGGCGGCCGACGAACTCGGGGATGAGCCCGAACTGCAGCAGGTCGTCGTGGGCGACGTGCTTGAGGATCAGCGCCCGGTCGGCCTCGGATACCGTCTCGGATCCGAAGCCGAGACTGCGCGCGCCGATGCCCGTGCGCCGCGAGACGATGTCCTCGAGGCCCTCGAACGCGCCGCCGACGATGAAGAGGATGTTGCTGGTGTTGATCTGGATGAAGTCCTGGTGCGGATGCTTGCGCCCGCCCTGCGGCGGCACGCTGGCGACGGTGCCCTCGATGATCTTGAGCAGCGCCTGCTGGACGCCCTCGCCGGACACGTCGCGCGTGATCGAGGGGTTGTCGGACTTGCGCGCGATCTTGTCGATCTCGTCGATGTAGACGATGCCGCGCTCGGCGCGCGGGATGTCGAAGTCCGCGGCCTGAATGAGGTGCAGCAGGATGTTCTCGACGTCCTCGCCGACGTAGCCGGCCTCGGTGAGCGCCGTCGCGTCGGCAATCGAGAACGGGACGTCGAGGATCCGCGCGAGGGTGCGCGCGAGCGCCGTCTTGCCGGTGCCCGTGGGCCCGATCAGCAGGATGTTCGACTTCTCGAGCTCGAGGTCGGCCTGCGTGGGTGCGTCGATGCGCTTGAAGTGGTTGTAGACGGCCACGGAGAGCACGCGCTTCGCCTGGTCCTGCGAAACGATGTACTCATCGAGCAACGCGACGAGCTCGCGGGGCGTGCGCGAGGGCTTGGCGCCGCTCTTGCGGGAGCCGCCCTCGCCCTCCTCGTTGATGATCTCCTGGCAGAGCACGACGCACTCGTCGCAGATGTAGACGGCGCCGGGCCCGGCGATGAGCCGTTTGACCTGATCCTGGTTCTTGCCGCAGAAGGAGCAGTGGTACTGGACCCTGTTTCCGCGGGTCGAGGATTTCGCCATGCTTCCCCCAGCGCCCCCGCCGGGTTCGGGTGCTAGCCGATCCCGCTCCCGTTGGTGCTCGCGCCGGAGCCGCCGGCGTCGGGCTTCTGCAGGATCTCGTCGATCATCCCGTACTCCAACGCCTGCTCGGCGTTGAGGTAGAAGTCGCGATCCGTGTCGAGGCGGATCCGCTCGATCTCCTGCCCGGTCCCCTTGGCCAGGATATTACGGATGATCTCGTTGTTGCGGAGAATCTCCCGCGCCGCGATCTCGATGTCGGAGGCCTGACCGCGCGCCCCGCCCATCGCCTGGTGCATGTGCACCGTCGCGTTCGGCAGCGCGTAGCGCTTGCCCTTCTCGCCGGCCGAGAGCAGCACCGTGGCCATTGAGGCGGTCGCGCCCACGGCGATCGTCGACACGTCGGAGCGGATCAGGTTCATCGTGTCGTAGATCGCGAGGCCGGCGGTGATCACACCGCCCGGCGAGTGGATGTACATGTTGATGTCGCGTTCGGGATCCTCGCGCTCCAGGTACAGGAGCTGCGCGACGATCACGTTCGCGATGTGATCGTCGATCGGCGTCCCAAGGAAGATGATGCGCTCCTTGAGGAGCAGCGAGTAGATGTCGTATGCGCGCTCGCCGCGCGCGGTGGTCTCCACGACCATCGGCACGACGTTCATGGGCGAGACCGTCAAGGCGGTGTCCTTCCGTGGGCAGGCAGTGCCTGTCGAGCGTTCCCTCCGGGCCGGCTAACCCTCGTCGCCGTCCCGATCGGCGTCATCGGTACTGGATCCACTATCGGCTGCATCGTCGCTGGACGCATCCTCGGCGTCCTCGGCAGCGTCGGCTGCGTCGGCTGCGTCGTCGTCTGCGTCCTCGAGGTCCTCGCCGTCAGCCTCGGCGGTCGTCTCGTCCTCGACGTCCTCACCGTCGGCCTCGGCAGCGTCGTCAGCGTCCTCGACATCCTCGCCGTCAGCCTCGGCGGTCGTCTCGTCCTCGTCGCCGCTGCGCGCCCCGCGGCGGCGGCGGCTGCGACGCCGCGCCGGACGCGGCTCGATCTCGTCGGGCTGCGAAGCGATCTCGACGAGCCGCTCCAGCGTCTGCGTCATGAGCAGCCGGCTCGAGATCTGGCCGCGCGTCTCTTCGGTGTCGAGGAGCCCGCGCAGCTCCGCACGCTCCTCGAGGTCCGTGGTGCCGCCGCTCATCTCCTCGACCAGGGTGTCGACCTCGCTCTGGATGTCCTGGTCGGACGGCTCGATGCTCTCCTGCTCGGCCAGCTCCGCCATGACGAGGCCGCGGCGCAGGATCAGGTCGGCCTGCTCGCGCAGGGCATCGCGCACCTCATCCTCGGTGCTGCCGATTGCGTCGAGCCACTGGTCGAAGGTCTCGCGCTCGTGGAACGCGTGGTTGGACTGCTCGTCGACAAGGCGGTCGAGCTCACGCTCGACGAGCACCTCGGGGTAGTCGAGATCGGAGGTCGCCAGCAGCAGGTCCAGGACCTCGTCGCGGTAGGCGGCCTCTCCCTCGGCCTCGACGCGTATGCGGACGTTCTCCGCGACGCGCTCCTGTAGCTGTTCGAGGGTCTCGATGTCCTCCTCGTCGAGGGAGCGGGCGAAGTCGTCGTCGAGGTCGGGGAGGACCTCCTGCTTCACCTCCTGGACGGTGACGATGTAGCTCGCGGTCTTACCCGCCAGCTCCTCTGCGTCGTAGTCGTCCGGGAGCGCGAACTCGAACTCGTGCGGTCCGCCGCGCTCCAGGCCGATCAGGTGGTCGAGGAAGCCGGGCAGAGAGACGACGCCGTCCTGTGAGACGCGGAACTCCGCGCCTTCCTCGACGTGCGGCTCGCCCTGCCCCTCGACACTCACGGAGACATCGACGCGCACGGTGTCTTCCCACTCGACCGCCCGGTCGACGGGCTCGAGCGTCGCGTAGCGACGCCGCACTTCGACCATTGACTGCTCGATCTGCTCGGGGGTGGCGATGGCCTCGTCGCGCGGCGCCCGCAGCGAGCGGTAGTCGCTGATGTCGATGGTCGGACGGACGGGCACCATCGCGGTGACGATGAGGGGTTCGGTCGACTTGAGGTCGATCTCCGGGTCGCCGATGGCGTCGATCTCCTGCTCCTCGAGCGCCTCGCTGTAGAGGCCGGGGAGCAGGTCCTCGATTGCCTCCTGCAGCAGCGCGGGGCGGCCGACCATGCTCTCCACGATGTGGCGCGGGGCCTTGCCGGGGCGGAACCCGGGGATCCGCACTTGCTGCGAGACCTTTTGTACGGCCTTCTCCAGCGCGCCCTCCAGGCGCTCTTGCTCGACCTCGATCTCCATCGACACGAGGGAGCGCGGAAGCCGTTCGGCGGTGACTGGCACGTGCACCTCGTCTCGCAGTGCTCTGGGTCGGTTCCCGAGGGCCCCAGCCCGAAGGCGGAGTCCCGCTAGTCAGATTATGGGTGGGCCAGCCGTGTGCGCCAGCGCGCCCGGCGGGCCCCGGCGCGTGGCGAGCCGCAGCCGCACCTACCTGCCTCGCACGGCGTCGTTGAGCGCGTCGCCGAAGAGCGCGAACGCGAAGAGCAGCGCCACGACGAAGCCCGACGGCACGATCAGCAGGTGCGGGTGCTCCGAGAAGGTACGGATGCTCCCCGCCTCGAAGATCATGACCCCGAACGACGGCACCGGCGGCTGCACGCCCACCCCGAACCACGTCAGCAACAGCTCCGACCCGGCGACCGCGCCGAGCGCCGTCGACACGCCCAGGATGAGCAGGAACGACACGTTCGGCAGCAGGTGGCGGACGATCACGTGCTTTGTGTCGGCCCCCATCGCCAGCGATGCAACGACGAAGTCGCGTTCGCGCAGCTGCAGCACCTGCGCGCGGATGATGCGCATGCTGCCCACCCAGAAGAACAGCGACAGCGCCCCGAAGACCGTGAAGTACGAGGGCACCCCGGTCTCCACCAACCCGCTCAGGAAGGTCTGGTCCTCGAGCCAGTTCGTGAAGCTGACGACGCGCGGGGACAGCGAGGCGTTGACGAGGATCAGCATCGGCAGGCCGGGGAGCGAGATGAAGACGTCGCCCACCCGCCCGATCACGCCGTCGGTGCGCCCGCCCCGGTAGCCGGAGAGCAGACCGAGCGTGGGCCCGATGATGAGCCCGCCGGTGACGACCACGAGCGCGGTAATGATCACCGTCGTGCGCGCCGAGTAGATCGCGCGGCTCAGCATGTCGCGCCCCAGGCGGTCTGTGCCAAGCCAGTGGTCGGACGTCGGCCCCTCGAGGCCGCGGATCAGGTCCTGGTCGGTGAAGCTGTACGGCGCGAGCCAGTTCGCGCCGATGCCGAGCGTGTAGATGATGATGATCACCGTCAGCCCGAACATCGCCAGCTTCTTGCGGCGCAGCCGCTGCCACAGCTGCCCCCACGCGCCCGCCGGTGTGCCGGTAGGTTCGTCGTAGTCGATCTCCACGCGGCTCGTGGTCACCCGTTGATCGCCTCACCCAGCCGCACGCGCGGATCGATCCACGTGTAGGCGATCTCGACGACGAGGTTGGCGAGCACGAAGGCCGCCGACAGGATCACGGTGATCGCGAGGATCACGTCGTAGTCGCGGCTCTGCACCGCCTCGAACGCGAAGCGTCCGATGCCGGGAATGCCGAGCAGCGTCTCGGTGAAGAACGCCCCCTCGAGGATGCCGACGAGTGCGAAGCCGATGACCGTGATCACGGGCAGCAACGCGTTCGGCAGCACGTGCCTCATCGCGACGGTCGCCTCCGTGAGCCCCTTCGCGCGCGCCGTCCGGACGTAGTCCTCGCTCAGCACCTCGAGCGAGGTGATGCGCACGAGCCGCGCGATGCCGGCGAACCCCCCGATGGAGAGCACGAAGACCGGCAGGTAGAGGTGCGGATCGGGGATCGGCACCGCGATCACGCCGCCGATCCACCAGATGTCGAAAATGCCGTCCAGGCCTTCGCCGCCCCACCCGCCGACCGGGAGCAGATCAAGCTGGCTCGGCGACGCCAGGAGCCACAGCGCGGGCGGGATGATGACGAGCACGGGCACGGACGTGAGGAACAGCAGCGAGGAGATGACGAATGGGTCGAGCCAGGTACCGTTGAACCTCGCCGCAAACAGCCCGAGCGGGATGCCGACCGAGAAGACGGTGATCAGCGTCAGGAAGCCAAGCTGCGCCGAGATCGCCATCTTGCTGCTGATCAACTCGTTCACGGAGAAGCCCTGCTGGATGAAGGACTCGCCGAGGTCCCCTCGCAGCGCTCCGCCCCCCGAGCCCCCCGGATAGAGATCACCAATCAGCCAGCGCGTGTACTGCTCGAACACCGAGCCATCGAGGCCGCGTTCGGCGCGCACGCGCTCGAGCACCTCGGGGTCGCGGATCTGGCCCGCGGCGATGCTGACCGGGTCGCCGGGGCCAAAACGCGCAATCGAGAACGTCGAGAACGACACGATCGCCAGGATGACTGGCAGCCATAGCAGACGGCGGAAGATGTAGCCCGCCACGATCGGTCCCTAGCGGTTGACGCTCACGAAACGCAGCCGCGGAATCACCATGGGCGGCTCGAACCAGCCCTCCACATCCTCGTTGATCACCACGTGGGACTGCGAGAAGTAGAGCGGCAGCCACGCCGCATCCTCGATAATCAGGAGTTCCGCCTGCTGGTACAGCTCCAGGCGGCGCCCGGGGTCCTGCTCGACGCGCGCCTCTTCGAGGATGGCGTCGACATCCGCGTTGCCGTAGTTGACGTCGTTGAGCGCGGACCCGGAGTGGAACTTGAGGTCCAGGATGTCCTCCGGGTCCGGGTAGTCCATGATCCACCCGGCGTTGAACATCTGCAGGCTCCCCTCGTCCTGCCGGGCGAGGATCGTCGCGAAGTCGGTCTGTTCGATGCGGACGTCGATGCCGAGTTCCTCCCGCCACTGCTGGATGAATGCCTGCGTGTCGATGCGCCCCTCGGCGCCGCCGCCGACCTCGGTGAGGACGATCTCCGGCAGGTTCTCCGCCGAACCGTATTTCGAGGCCGCCAGCAGCCGCCGCGCCTCGTCCGGGTCGAACGAGAAGGTCTTATCGCCCGGCGTGTAGCCCGGCAGCTGCGGCATGAGGATGCCCGTCGCCGGGGCCAGCATGTTGTTGAACGTCACCTCAGCGATGAGCGTGCGGTTGATCGAGAACCCGAGCGCGCGACGCACGTTCACGTCGTCGAACGGCGGCACGTTCGTGTTCAACGCCAGGTACGAGATCGTGAACTGCGGGAAGACCTGGTACAGCGGCCCGAGGTCGCTCTCCGGGTCGCGCGCGCGGTCGATGTCGTTGACACCGATAGACGAGACGTCCAGCTCGCCGTTCTCGAATCGCGTGAGGGTCGAGCCACCCGAGAGCTCGTAGAGCACCTCCTCGAGCAACGGTGCGCCGAGGTGGTAGCGCGCGTTGGCCTGCAGCACGATGCGCTGCCCCAGCCGCCACTCCTGGAGGCGGTACGGGCCGGTGCCGTTGGGCCGGCGCGTCCAGCCGCGCGGGTTCGCCTCGATCTGCTGGCGGTCCACGATGAACGCCGTGGGGTAGGTGAGCTTGGCGATGAAGTACGGCTTGGGCTCGTCGATCGTGAACTGGATCGTGCGGTCGTCGATGACCTCGATGCCGGTGATGGTCTCGGCGCCCTCGTAGAAGCGCTCGCGCACGCCGATGATGTCGCCGAGGTAGGCGAGGGCGGTCGGCGAGGCCAACTCGCGTGAGGCGGCCCGTTCCAGCGACCAGCGCACGTCCTCGGCGGTCACCCTGCGGCCCTGGTGGAAGTTGATGTCGTCGCGCAGCGTGAACGTGTAGACCAGGCCGTCGTCTGAGACCTCGAACGACTCGGCGAGGTCGAGTTCGATGTTGAGCTCGGGCGAGATGGTGAGCAGGCCGCTGAAGATCTCGACGATGAACTCGGCGGAGCCGGAGTCGCCGGCGAGATGCGGGTCCATCGTGACCGGGTCGTTGCCGGCCAGGCGCAGCCGGCCGCTCGCGGCGGCGTCGGCGGACGAGCCGTCGTCGCCTCCGCTGTCGCCGCTATCGCCACCGCCGTCACCCGTGGTCCTGGTGATGCCGCCGCCCTCGCTGGGCGTCGACGTCGTGACGCCGTCCTCACCACCGCTGAGCAGCAGTACGGCGGAGAGTCCACCGACCACGATCACCAGGGCCGCGAGGACCCCGAGCATCAGGACAATGACCCGGTTCTGTCCACTCACAGAACGCCTCCGCTCGATGCGTCGTTAGAAGATACGCATATCGTCACCGGATGGGATTCCAGCGGTTGGGGGAGTGAGCCGCACGAAACGATCATACGTCATTTGTGATCTCTTCCCGCACGCTCCCATCGCGCTCCGCCTGCGCCGCCTGGGCCTCGGGCGTGAGCGCGATGTGCACCTCGGCCAACTGCTCGCGGTGCACGCCGGCGGGCGCGCCCGTCAGCGGGTCCGTGGCCGACTTCGTCTTGGGGAACGCGATCACCTCGCGGATGTCGCGCTCGCCGGCGAACAGCGCCACGGTACGGTCGAGGCCGGGCGCGATGCCGCCGTGCGGCGGCGCGCCGTACGTGAATGCCTCCAGCATGTGCCCGAAGCGCTCCTCAGCCTCCGCCTCGTCGAGGTTGAGGCGCTGCAGTACGCGCGACAGCAGCTCGCGGCGGTGAATACGGATCGACCCGGACCCGATCTCCTGGCCGTTGCAGACGAGGTCATACGCTCGTGAACGCGCCGCGCCCGGATCGCTGTCGATCAGGTCCACGTCCTCGTCGAACGGCGCGGTGAACAGGTGGTGCATCGCGCTCCAGCGCTGCCCCGGCGCGTCCCACTCGAACATCGGGAACTCGGTGATGAACGCGAACGCGAGCACGTTCGTGTCGGCGAGGTCGCGGTCCTCGGCGACGCGCCGCATGAGCACGTCGAGCACGCGCGAGCTCACGGCGTCCTGGTCAGCCACGATCAGCAGCATGTCGCCGGCCGACGCGCCGCAGGCCGCGGCCAGCGCGGCGAGCGCCGCCTCGTCGAAGAAGCGCGCGACAGGCGAGCGCACCGACCCGTCCTCCTCGTAGACGATCCAGACGAGGCCACCCGCGCCGCTCTCCTTCGCCAGCGCCTCGAGGGCGTCGGCGCCGCGGCGCGGGGTGTCCGCGCCGCCGGGCACGGCGAAGCCGCGCACGCGGCCGCCCGCCTCGATGGCGCGACGGAACACCTGGAACTCGCTGTCGCGCACGATGTCCGTGAGGTCGCTGATCTCGATGCCGAAGCGCAGGTCGGGCTTGTCCGAGCCGTAGCGCTCCATCGACTCCGCGTAGGTCATGCGCACAAACGGGCTCGGCGTCTCGAGCTGGGGTGCGACTTCGGCGGCGAGGCCGCTGTAGAGCTCCTCGGTCAGGCCGAGGATGTCGTCTTCGTCGACGAACGACATCTCGAGGTCGAGCTGCGTGAACTCGGGTTGGCGGTCCGCGCGCAGGTCCTCGTCGCGGTAGCAGCGCGCGATCTGGAAGTAGCGCTCGACGCCGGCGACCATCAGCAACTGCTTCCACTGCTGCGGCGACTGCGGCAACGCGTAGAAGTCGCCGGGGTGCACCCGGCTCGGCACCAGGTAGTCGCGCGCGCCCTCGGGCGTGGCGAGGCCCAGCACGGGCGTCTCGACCTCCAGGAAGCCCTTGTCGCTCAGGAAGCGCCGCATGAACGCGACGACGCGGTGGCGCAGCACGAGGTTCGCGGCCATGCGCTCGCGGCGCAGGTCGAGGTAGCGGTAACGCAGCCGCGTCGCCTCGTCGACGTTCGTCTCCTGGTTGATCGGGAACGGCGGCGTGCGCGAGGCGTTGAGGATCGCCGCGCTGCGGACGGCGACCTCGACGGCGCCGGTGTCGAGGTCCGGGTTCTCCGTCCCCGGCCGGCGCGCCACCACCTCGCCTTCGACGTGCAGCACGAACTCGCTGCGGAGATCCGAGGCGATCGCGAACGCGGCGGGTGCGTCCTCGGGGTGGAAGACCACCTGCACGAGGCCCGCGGCGTCGCGCAGGTCGACGAAGATCAGCCCACCGTGGTCACGGCGGCGGTGCACCCACCCGGCGAGCGTCACTCGGTCGCCGGCGTGGTCGAGGCGGAGTGTCCCCGCAGCGTGGGTTCGCAACATGCGATCGAGTCTCGCACGGGGCGCGAGGGCGGGGTAGGGGTGCCCGCCGCGTTCCCCACACCCCGCCACGCCTGTACGCAATCGACGTAGTAGCATAGTTAGCGGGAGTGGGAGCGGACGCCCAGTGCCTGTGACCGTCTGAAGGAGACTGAGCCCTCGCTGTATGAGTTGCTCTCGGGTTTCGAATCCCGGCTCCGCAAGAGCGAAATCCTGCCTACTACGAGCAACCTCAGCCAATTCGCGAGAGACGTGGGCGTCGAGGTCAGCGCGCGCGGCAAGCGTCAGGACATCGTGAGCAAGCTCATGGCGCACCTCGCCGACCTCCCGGTCAACACCGCGGAGGAGATCATCGCAGCTGTTCCCGTCGACGATGCACCGGACGACGGTTATCACCGGCTCGCCACGTACATCCACAAGGGATACGACCCCGGCACCGCATCCGAGCCTCGCAGACTGCCCGACCAAGACGAACTGGCGCACAACTAGACGCGGCGCGACGCCTCCCGTGCGTTCCCCACACCCCGCCACGCCTGTACGCTGGCCGCGCCGCCACGAGCACGGCACGAGCATCGAGGTCCGTTGTGACGCAGGCGCTTTCGCTCTACCTGCACATCCCGTTCTGCACCGCCAAGTGCGGCTACTGCGACTTCAACTCTTACGAGGGCCTCGACCACCTCGTGCCCGAGTACACGCCCGCGCTCGTGCGCGAGCTCGAGCTGTGGGCGCCCGCCGCGCGCACCCACCGCGTCGAGACGGTGTTCCTCGGCGGCGGCACCCCGAGCCTCACTTCGCTCGACGACATGGAGACGATCGTGCGCGCCGTGCGCGCGCAGTACGACGTCGCGCCCGACGCCGAGTGGACCATCGAGGCGAACCCGACCGAGCTCACGCGCGAGCACCTCGAAGGCTTGCGCGCGCTCGGCATCAACCGACTCTCGATCGGCGTGCAGTCGCTCAACGACGACGAACTGGAGCTCCTCGACCGTCAGCACAGTGCCGACCGCGCCGTCGAGGGTGTGCAATCGGCCCGCGCGGCGGGCTTCGACAACGTGAACATGGACCTCATCTTCGGGCTCATCGACCAGCCCCTTGAGTGCTGGCAGCACACGCTGGAGCGCGCGATCGAGCTGGCGCCGGAGCACCTGTCCTGCTACGCGCTCACCGTCGAACCCGGCACGCTGCTCTACTACCAGGTCCAGAAGGGGACGCTCCCCGAGCCGGACCCCGACGTCGTTGCCGACCAGTACGAGTGGACCCGCGACCGCCTCGCCCTCGCCGGGTACGAGCAGTACGAGATCTCGAACTGGGCGCGGCCCGGCCACCCCTGCCGCCACAACCTCGTCTACTGGCGCGCCGAGCCGTACATCGGCGTCGGCGCGGGCGCGCACTCGTTCTTCGCCGGGCAGCGCCTCGCGAATGTCGACTCGCCCCAGCGCTACGTCGAGTTGGTCAACGCCTCCCACGCCGAGCGCACGGCCACCGGCGGCGGCACGCTCCAGCAGATCGCCGGCGGCGAGACGCCCAACGAGGCGACCCTGCGCGCCGACGCGCTGATCCTCGGGCTGCGGCTCCTCGAAGGCGTCTCTCGCCTCGACTACGCGGCGCGCTTCGGCGAGCCGCCGGAGGCGGCGTTCGGCGGCGCGATCGAGCGCCACTTCCGCACGGGCCTGCTCGAGGACCGCGACGGGCGGCTGCGGCTCACGACGCGCGGCCTGCTGCTCGCCAACGAGGTGTTCGTGGACCTGCTGCCCGACCCGCTGCCGGACGCGCAACCGGCCGCCGCGCCCTGACGCCGGCGCCGCGCTCCCGAGGCTGTCCGTGCCGATCGATGTCTACCGCTGCTCAAGCTGCCGCCGCGAGGTCCTCGTGCGTTCGAGCAGGCCGATGAGCGCCGCCGAGGCGCAACGGCGCGTCGAGGAGGAGTTGCGCGCGGCCACGCGCGGCCCCCGCGGCCGCATCGCCTCGTCGTTCCAGCTCCGCGACGACATCTGGCTCGGCCTGTCGCAGCTCCGTGGCGGCGACGTCCCCCGACCCGAGCTGCCCGAGGACTGCCCGGCCTGCGGCCGCCAGGGCACGCTCACGGAGTCGCGGACCATCGAGTAGCGCCCGCCCGGGCAGCGGCGGGCCTCAGCCGGTCAGTCGCCCGATTCCTCAGAGCCGCCCTCGTGCTCCTCGTCGCCGTGCTCCGCCTCCTCGCTGCCGACTTCGGGGTGCGCGCTCCACGTCTCGAACGGCTGCGTGGTGGCCTCCAGGGTCACCTCGAGCACCCCGCCCCGGGCGAGGTCGGTGGGGGTCGTCGGGCCGAGCTCGACGCCGTTGGAGAGGTGCACTTCCACGCGGACGCGGGCCAGCGTCTCCGACGTCACGTTCTCGACCGTGCCGATGAACGTGTTGGAGGGTGCGTCGTAGGAGATGATCAGCCGCGCGCCCGCCCGCACGCTGTCGTAGACCTCGGTCCGGGTGTACTGGACGCCCGACTCCTCGCCCTCGTCGGAGCCGCCCTCCTCCGAGCGGCCGTGCTCCCCCGAGTCGCCATCGTGTTCGCCTGAGCCTTCGCCGCCGCAGGCGGCGAGCACCGCGACGAGGCCGAGCACCAGCACGAGCAGCGCGCGCCTCACGATGCGTCGAGGCCAGCAGCCGCGCGGGTCGCGGCGATCACCATGTCGATGTTGCCGACGAGCTCCGGCTTCCCGGTGCCCTGTAGCGGGTCGGGCGACGGCTCGTCACCGAGCAGCAGCTCGCATAGCGCCTGCGAGCAGTGCGCCAGCGCGTGCTCGTCGTAGCCGCCCTCGAGGACGGCGACGAGACGCCCGTCGCAGAGCCGGTTCGCGGCGTCGACGATCATCCTCGCGACGGCGGTGTAGCCCGCCGTCGAGACGGCGAGCGGGCCGAGCTGGTCACGCGCGTGCGAGTCCCACCCGCACGACACGAACACGAGCTCCGGCCTGAACGCCTCGAGCGCCGGCACGGCGACCTGCCCGTAGGCGGCTCGGAACGCGGCGTCCCCGGCCCCGCCCGGGAGCGGAATGTTGACCATCGTCCCCGCCGCCGCGCCGACTCCGCGGTCCTCGACTGCGCCGGTGCCGGGGTAGAAGGGGTAGGCGTGCGTGCTGACGTAGAGCACGCGCGGCTCGTCGTCGAAGATCGCCTGCGTGCCGTTGCCGTGGTGCAGGTCCCAGTCGACGACGGCTACGCGCTCCACGCTGCGGTCGAGGGCTGCCTGCACGGCGACCGCGACCTGGTTGAAGAGGCAGAACCCCATCGCGCGGTCGCGCGTCGCGTGGTGACCGGGCGGACGCGCCGCGACGAACGCGCTCGTCGCCGCGCCGCCGAGGACGGCGTCGGTCGCCGCAAGCGCCGCGCCTGCCACGCGGCGCGCCGCTGCCGGTGACGACGGCCCGATGAACGTGTCGGCATCGGCCCACCCGCCGCCGGCGGCGGCATGCGCGTCGACGGTCACGAGCAGGTCGCGCGTGTGCACGGCGAGCAGCTCCTCGTCGGTCGCGTCGCGCTCGGGCAGGTGCTCCATGCGGTCGAGCAGGCCCGTGGTATCGAGCTGCTGCAGGATCGCGGCGAGGCGGTCCGAGCGCTCGGGATGCGGCGTGCCGCCCGGCGGCTGGTGCGAGAAGTAGATCTGATCGGTGCTGAACGCGACGGTCACGATACTGCCCCGGCGTCTGCGATGCGCATCGTGTGCTCCCTTCGCCCCCGGTGCTGTACCCGGCGTCCTCGCGCAGCCTCGCGCACTGTCCCGCGGGCGGCAACTGCCCCTCGGCGGCATCGCCGCTAGACTCGCGGCATGTACGTCATCGGCACCGCGGGACACGTCGACCACGGCAAGTCCGCGCTCATCGAGGCGCTGACCGGCATCCACCCCGACCGCCTGCAGGAGGAGCGCGAGCGCGGCCTCACGATCGAGCTCGGCTTCGCCTGGATGACCCTGCCCTCCGGCCGCGAGGTCTCCATCGTCGACGTGCCGGGACACGTGCGCTTCGTGCGGCACATGCTCGCCGGGGTCGGCGCCATAGACCTCGCGCTGTTCGTCGTCGCGGCCGACGAGGGCGTGATGCCGCAGACGCGCGAACACCTTGAGATCCTCGACCTGCTCGACGTCCGCCACGCCATCGTCACCCTCACCAAGGTGGACCTCGCACCCGACGAGGAGTGGCTCGAACTCGTCGAGGAGGAGCTGCGCGAGGAGCTCGCGCCGACGACGCTCGGCGGCGCGCCCATCGTGCGCACCTCGGCCGCCACCGGCGAAGGCATCGACGCGCTGCGGGCGGCGCTCGACGCGGCGCTCGAGGGGGTTCCCGAGCCGCGCGACGTCGGCCGCCCGCGCTTCGGCATCGACCGCGTGTTCACGATGCAGGGCTTCGGGACCGTGGTGACCGGCACGCTGCTCAACGGGACGCTGCGCGCGGGCGAGACGCTCGAGGCCGTGCCGGGTGGCCCCTCGGCGCGCATCCGCGGGCTCCAGACCCATCAACAGCAGGTCGAAGAGGCGCAGCCGGGCACGCGCGTGGCGATCAACCTCGCCGGCGTCGGCACCGACGAGCTGCGCCGCGGGCAGGTGCTCGCACCACCCGGACAAGTGGGCGTCGCGCGCACAGTAGACGCCGTGCTGCGCGTGCTGCCGGGCCGCGCGTTGCGCCACAACCTGCGCGTGACCGTGCACCTCGGCGCGGCCGAGACGCAGGGGCGCCTGCGCCTCCTCGGCGCGGACGAGGTGGCCGCGGGCGGCGAGGGCTGGTGCCAGATCCAGCTTGCCCCGCCGATCGCCGCCGCGCCGGGCGATCTCTTCGTCGTGCGCGTCTCGGACCGCACGCTCGCCGGCGGACGCGTGCTCGCCGTCAACACCGCGCGCCACCGCCGCACCGACCCCGCCGCGATCGAACGCATGCTCGCGCTCGCCGAGGGCAGCCCCGACGAAGCGGCACTCGCCGCCCTCGAACGCATCGAACCCGCGACCGTCGCCGAACTCGCCCGCCACGCCGACCTCGAAGCCGACGCGCTCGCCGGGTCCATCGAGGTGCTCATGGAGCGGGGCGACGTGATTGCGCTGGCGGGCGACGAGGCGCGCTACGTGAGCGCGGCCGGCGCGGCGCGGCTACGCACGCGCGCCACGCGCGCCCTGGAGGCCTACGAACGCGAGCATCCCCTGCGCCGGGTGATGACGGGCGAGGAGCTGCGCGCGCGGCTCGGCCTCGACGCGCGCGCCTTCGAGGCGGTGCTCCCCGCGCTCGCCCCGGAGGTCGTGGCCGAGTCCGGCGGGGTGCGCCGCGCGGACTGGTCGCCTCAGCCGACCGCTGCGCAGCGGCGGGCCGCCGAGGAGGCGGTCGCGGCCCTCGCCGCCGGGGGCGTCAGCCCGCCGCGCATCGACCTCGAGCCGGAGCTGGCGGCGTTCCTCGAGGACTGCGGCGAGATCGTCGACTGCGGAGACGGCGTGATGCTGGCCGCCGGCGCGTTCGCCGAGGTGTCGAGGACCGTCGTCGCCTTGATCGAGGCGGAGGGCTCGGCCACGCTGGCGCAACTGCGCGACGCCATCGGCACCAACCGCCGCGCCACGCAGGCGATGCTCGAACGCCTCGACCGCGACGGCGTCACCCGGCGTCGCGGCGACGAGCGCGTGCTGGCGAGGACTCGCGCGTGACCCAACTGCTCCAACTCGCCGTCGCGCTCTCCCTCGGGGTCGGCGCCTCGGTGCAGGTCTCGATGCTCGGCGCGATCGGGCGCGACCGCGGACCCGTCGAGGCGGGCTGGCTCTCGATCTTCGGCACGGTGGCGGGCATCGCCCTGGTGCTCGCCATTCGCACCGCGCGCGACGACGCGGTCGACCTGCCCGTCCCGTTCGATCGCTGGTGGGTGTTCGCCGTGATCGGCCTGCTGTCGGTCGGCGTGCTCGTGCTCGGGTTCCACGGACCGAGCGCGTACATGGCCGGCGTTGGGCTGTTCGGCGCGGCGTTCATCATCGGCGGGTCGGCGCTCGCGCCGAGGCTGGGGGTGGCGCTGCTGTTCAGCGCGGTGACGGCCGGGACCCTCGGCGGCGCGCTCGTCATGGACCACATCGGCGCGTTCGGGAACGAGGCGCAGCGCGTCACGCTGCTGCGCATCGCGGGCGTGTTGGTGGTGCTCGGCGGTGTGCTGCTCGTGCGCTGGCGTTAACCGCGCCCGCGGCTACGTCGCCGCAGGCTGCTCGCCCGACTCACCCCCACGCCGGAAGCGCCTGAGCAGCCGCCCGAAGTCGCCCTCGTCCCGGCAGTTCTGGCGGATGGGCGTCCCGACGATGGACGAGCTGCGCGCCGAGATCGAGCGCGCTCAGGACGCCGCCCTGGCGACCGCCGCGGTGGCGCCATGAGCGTGCAGGCCGCCCCCGGGCGTCGACGACCCGGTGAGGTTCAAGAGGGAAGTCCGCCACGCGCTGCACGAACTGGCCATCGAGGTCGCGGCCTATATCATCATCGCTGTCGACGCCGGTTCGAGGCGGTCGAGCGCAGCGTCGAATCGCTCAGTGAGCCGCTGTAACAATGCGCCGAGCTGCTGAGGCGCGTCAAGATGACGATCGCTTTCGCGAGTACCACACCGTGGTCGGGGCGGCGTGCCTGAGAGCGAACCGACGTTAGTCGCGTCTAGCCCGCAGCACCATAGTGATCTCAGCCGCTGCAATAACGATGAGCGCGAGCGCCGCGAGGGTCAGCATAATCAGGGGCCACTGCTCGAGCAGGTCGTCGGCCATGCTCGCATCGCTCTTGTCGGCCGGCGTCACGACCCCGTCGGCCCCCCGCCCCTCGATCCTAGGTCGAAGGCGAAGGCCGGAGAACACGATGCCATCCACGCGGTGGCCGTAGGCGTATACGAAGGACTCATTGGCGTGGTCCAAGTTGACCAGAAAGTCGATCCGCGCTGCGGCGCCGGGGCTCGGGCGGCACGGGCTGTCGTCGGTGACCTCGAGGTACCAGCTGCCAGTCTCGTCGACGATTGCAGTTTCACAATCTTCGTCGTAGTAGATCGCGGTGACGACATCGCCTGGGATCAGGCCGTAGCCAGAGTAGGTGGCCGGGTCCGGCGCCGGCTGCGCCTGCGCGGAGCTGGATCCGAGCAGCAGCGCGATGAGCGCCGCGGCGGCGGCGATGACTCCATGCATATCAGTGCCTCCCTACCACACGTCGCTGGGCTGGAAGTCCGGGTGGTAGGGGTGCGGTTCGTAGATGCTGTGCTCCCATCCTGGCCACGCGTGTTCGAGGCATCGAACGCGGCGGTGCAGGGTACGGGGGTCTCGATCGGTCTCGGGGTTCCCCATAGCCAGGTGGGAGGGGTGGTGCCCGTTTCCGTGGGTGTGAATCACCCGGACCGTGCCGGCCCAGTCGCCGGGCCAGAGGACCTCGAGGCCTGTGCAGACGTGCATGTGCTCAGGGGACTGAGTTTCCGGCCACGACTCGGACGAGGCGACGCCGAACACGACGACGCCGAGCAGGATCCCACCCACCAGGAAGGTCACGTAGCGCATGCCCTAGTCCTCCTCGGCACACGACACGATCCAGCGGGCACCCCGCTCCGCGAGGACATCGATGGAGAAGTGCTGGTTACCGTCTTCGTCGCGGGGCCACAGCGCATCGGGAGGCCATGTGTCGCGGTCGCCCGCAGCGAACGTAACGTAGCCTGTATCTTCGACTTCTCCGGCGATCTCGCTGGAAAAGAGGTCGTAGAGGGGGTCTGCGCCCTTGATCTTGACCCTGAAGTAGCCAGCGGTGCCGTCGGGCCTGACGTTCCCCGCCACCGAGGCACGGCAGAGGAGCAGTCCGGCAGCCTTGACGTGGTAGAACACGTCGGCGGGGCCGGTGCCTTCGACGGTGAACCCCAGCGGCTCGGGAGGTGATGGCCATGTGCGCCTAGTCGGCGTAGGCGTTGCTGCGTGCGTGACCGTGACCGTGGGTTTCACCTTGGGGCCGCTGTCGGGGCCATTGCCCTCAGTCACAGCTTCTTCGGATACGGGACCGTCCGGCGTGGCGAAGATGACGGCCAGCGCGGCGATCACCAGCGCTAGCACTGCTGCCGCCGCGAGTAGGCGAAGGTACGCCATGAACCCTTCACTCTTCTGGCTGTCGATACTACCATCCCCGTCTTAGTGCGCCGCGCAAGGCGCTGGCGCTGACCGGCACCAGGCCCCTTTATGCACCACATACGAAAACTTGTGCTGATGCGTACAATGGGAGCCGGGAAGGGCGGCCACATGCTGGAGACCGTGCATAACCTCGAATCCGCCGGCTTTACGTCAGACCAGGCGCGAGCCCTGGCCGACGCGATCGAGGCACGCTCGGTCTCAAGGGATGAGCTGCGCTACGAACTGGCGCGGCTGCGGCTCCACCTCGGCGGCCTGATCGTAGGCGCCAATGTCACGGTCCTGACTATCATCCTGGCGGCGCTGAACCTCTGAGGATAGCGGCGCACCCCGTCTAGCCGCGCCTACGTCGCCGCCGCTTCCTCCTCGGACTCGCCGCCACGACGGAAGCGGCCGAGCAGCCTCGAGAAGTCGCCCTCGTCCCACGCCACGAGCACCTGCGCCGCGATCGCGATGCTCGAGTAGGCCCCCGCGATCACGCCCACCAGCAGCACGATGAGGAACGGCTGGATCGTCGATCCGCCCAGCCACAGCAGCGCGAGGATCGTGAGCACCAGCGTGATCGACGTGTTCAGCGAGCGTCCGAGCGTCTGCACAAGCGCGGCGTTCACGCTGTCGGAGAACCGCGCCTGCGGCGCGATGCGCACGTTCTCGCGCACACGGTCGAAGATCACGATGGTGTCATGCACGGAGAAACCGATGACGGTGAGCACGCCGGTCACGAACATCAGGTTGATCTCCATCTCGAACACCTTCCCGAAGAGCGAGAACGCGCCGAGCACGATGATGGTGTCGTGCGCCAGCGCGACGATGGCGGCCGAGGCGTAGCGCATCGGCCTCGGCACGCTCGAGAACGCGAAGACGATGTAGGCCATGATGAACACCGCCGCGACCCCCACGGCGATGGTCGCGTTGCGTACCGCCTGCGTGGACACGACCGCGGAGACCGCGGCGAACTCCAGCACCTCGAAGCGCCCGAACTGCTTCGCCAGCGCGGACTCGATCTCGCCGCGTTCGCCGAGGTCTTTGGCGGGCGTCTCGGGCTCCGCCCGCCCCTCGCCGGGCGCGAGGAATCCGTGCGTGTCGGCCGGCGCGACGAAGCCTGTCGTCCCGTCTGCCCCGCCGACCTGGACGCGGTAGGCGAGGAGTTCGCCCTCGTCCTCGGTGGGTTCCTCCTCGGTCGTGGCGTCCGGCGTCTCAGTGGCGTCGGGCTCCTCGGCGGCGTCGTCCGGCGTGGCCGTCGTCTCAGGTTCTTCCTCGACCGCGTCGTCGGGCGTATCCGTGGCGTCGGCGTCCCCGGAGTCGCCGGTCGCGTCCTCGATGGCCGTCTCGCAGTCTGATTCCCGGACCTCCTCGAACACGACGGCGTCTCTGCCGGCGGGGAAGGGAGGCTCGATCTCGCCGCCGAAGTCGCAGACCGCGAAGTTGAACACGCGCAGCGCGATCTCGCCCTCGGCGCCCTCCGCGCCGAGCAGCACCGTGCCGAGCTCCGATGTCGGCGCGTCGTCCGGCGTAGCCGTCGGGTTGACCTCGATCAGCGCGCTGTCGGGGACGCGCAGCTCGCTGGTGCGGATCAGGTACTCGCGATCGCCGGTCGACTGGATGCGCGCCTCGGGGTGACCGAGTTCGGCGTAGGCCGCGCGCAGGTCCGCCTGGTCGACGTTGCGGTTGAAGCGCACGAGCGTAGTGGTTCCGGCGGTGAACTCGATGCCCGGGCGCAGTGTGGGCGGGATCGCGAGCAGCACGAGCGAGACGACGACGATCGTCCCGCTCAACACGAAGAACCACTTGCGGGTGCCGACGAGGTCGAGTGATCGCATCGGCGCCGCCTATCCCTCGGTCGCCTCGCGCGCGCCCCGGTAGGAGCGCACGCCGGTGCCGAGCAGGTCCGGCTGGCGCGCAAAGCGCGTGCCCGCGAGCGCCTTCATGAGCGTGCGGGTGACGGTGATCGCCGAGAACATCGAGAGCAGCACGCCGACGGCCAGCGTCACGGCGAAGCCCTGCACCAGCGGCGCCTCGAACGCGCCGAGGCCGGGCACCTCGAGGCCACCGCCGAGGATGAAGAGGATGAAGCAGGTGATGAGCGTGCTCACGTTCGAGTCGCGGATCGAGGACCACGCCCGGGCGAAGCCGGCGTCGAGCGCCGTGCGGTACGCACGGCCGCCGCGCAGCTCCTCCTTCATGCGCTCGAAGATCAGGATGTTCGCGTCGACGGCCATACCGACCGAGAGCACGAACGCCGCGATCCCCGCGAGGTTGAGCGTGACCGGGATCAGCTTGAACACCGCCATCGTGAGGAGCGTGTAGATGAGCAGCGCGACGGCCGCGAGGAATCCCGGCACGCGGTAGTAGAGGATCATGAACAGCGCCACGAGCAGCAGGCCGATCTCGCCCGCCAGCACCGAACGCTGCACCGAGTCCTCGCCGAGCGTCGCGTCGACCTCCTGCTCCTGGAGCACGGTGAGCTGGACGGGCAGCGCACCGGAGTTGAGTTGCACGACGAGCTCGCGCGCGCCGGTGCGGCCCTCGATCGAGGTCAGCGGCATGCCGTCGATAATGCCCCGGTCCGTGATCACGGCCCGCACCACGGGCGCCGATAGCAACTCGTTGTCGAGGAAGATCGCGAGTTGCTGGCCAACCAGCCGCCCGGTGACCTGCTCGGACAGGACCGCGCCCTCGCCGGTCCACTCGAACTGGACCACGGGGTTGCCGAGCGGGTCGGCGCCGACGAACGAGTTGGGGCGCAGGAAGCGCCCGGTCAGGGCGGTGGCCTGCCCGTCGAGGATGCCCTGCGCCTGCACCCACTGGCCCGACTCGTCGCACGGCGTGCCGGCGCCGAGGTCGCCGGCGGCCTGGCAGAACCGGAGCAGCGCGGTGCGGCCGAGCAGCGCGCGCGCCTCCTCGGGTTCGAGCCCGGGCAGCTGGATCGAGATGTTGCTCTCGCCCTGGCGCGTCACCTCGGCTTCGGCGACGCCGGAGGCGTCGACGCGGCGGCGCAACACGCGCAGCGCACCCTCGATGCCGTCGTCGATGTCACCCTCGGCGCCCTCGGGGAGCGACGCCTGGAGGAGCAGCCGCGAGCCGCCCTGCAGGTCGAGGCCGAGGCGGATCGTCTCGCGCTCGAAGTTGCCGATGGTGACGCCTTGACCCTCGGGCCACGGGACAACGGACGGGAGCCACTTGTCGGGCTCCGAGGGCCAGACGACGTACAGCGAGGTCGCGGCAAGCACGAAGAGGCCGAACAGCGGGAGGATGCGTCTGATCACGATGTCGGCCCGGTTCGCACCTACGCGGAATCCGTCTCATCGGGGGACCCGGCGCCCTCGGGGGTGCGGGGGGTCACGTTCTGGATGGCGTCCGGAGTCGCCCGCAGCTCCACGCCGGGGGCGACCTCGAGCATGATCTCCTGCGGGCCCTCTTCCATCGTGTGGATCGCCCGCACGGTCGCGTAGAACCCCCCGCTCGTCAGCACCTCGTCGCCCACGTCGAGCGCGGCGAGGTCGCTGCGGCGGCGGCGCTGCTGACGCATCACGGGCCGCAGCAGGATGAAATAGAAGGCCGCGACGACGAACAGCAGCGCGACGAAGAACTCCATCAGTCGCCTCCGTTCCCGTCCGGTTCTGCGTCGCCCGCATCGGGGCCCCAGTCGCCGCTCTCGAGCTTCACCAGCGTATCGATGCTGGTCAGACGATCCACGTACAGCATGCCGTTGACGTGGTCGACCTCGTGCTCGATAGCCTGGGCGAGCAGGTTGTCGCAGGCGGTGATCCGCAACTCGCGGCCCTCGGCGTCCAGCCCCTCGACCGTCACCTCCTGCGAGCGTGTGACGCTGCCACGGTAGCCGGGAACCGAGAGGCACCCTTCACCCTCAAGCGTGCGTTCGCCGGATCGCTCGACGATGACCGGGTTGATGATCGGCACGGGATCCTCGTCGGGCATGCCCAGTACCACGATACGCAGCCCCACGCCGATCTGCGGGGCGGCGAGGCCCACGCCGTCCGCGGCGTACATCGACTCGATCAGGTCGTCGACGAGACCGCGGATCGAGTCGTCGACGTGCGGCACCGCGCTTGCGCGTCGGCGCAGCACCGGGTCCCCGAGGTAACGGATGGGTCGGACGGTCAGCGCTGGCTCCTGCTGTGGTCGGCGCAAACGGCGTGCTCGCGGAGGCTCGATTCTAGACGACATCCCCGCAAGCGTCCGCGCCGCCTTCGCTCGTGCTCAGTCGAGCAGCACCGGGTCGACGTCGACCGTCCAGCCGAGTGGCAGCTCGACCTCGCGCAGCACCTCGCCGGGGTCGGGCGCGCGCACGAGCAGCGCCCAGCGGTGACGCCCCCGGCGGCGCGCGATCTGCGGGGGCGCGGGCCCCAGCACGTCGGCGCCCGGCAGCCCGGCGGCGACACGGCGCAACTCGTCGCGCATGCGGTGCGCCTCCTCGACCGCGAACGTGGCGTTGGTGTGGCCGAAGACCAGGCGTGCGAGGCGGATGAACGGCGGGTAGCGGAACTCGGCGCGCCAGCGCAGCTCCTCCTCGAAGAACCCGTCGGCGTCGTAGGCCGCGACGGCCTCGATGACGCGGTCGTCGGGCGCCAGCGTCTGGACGATGACGCGCCCGTGCAGGTCGGCGCGGCCCGCGCGGCCCGCGACCTGCGTCAGCAGCTGGAACGTGCGCTCGCGCGCGCGGAAGTCGCCGGACCGTAGCCCGTAGTCGGCGAGCACGACGCCGACGAGCGTGACAAGCGGCAGGTCGAGGCCCTTCGCGATCATCTGCGTGCCGACCAGCACGTCCACCTCGTGCCGCTGCAACTGGCCGAGGATGGCGTCGTGGTCGGACTGGCGGCGCGCGGTGTCGCGGTCCCAGCGCACGATCCGTGCCGTTGGGAACAGCCGACGCACCTCGCGCTCGACCGCCTGTGTGCCGGCCTGCGCCGGGCGGAGCGCACCGCCGCACTCCTCACACCGGGGTGACGCCGGTCGCGAGCGGCTGCACTGGTGGCAGATCAGGCGCCCCACGGCGCCCGGTTCGGCATCACGGGGATGGTGCAGCGAGAGCGACACGTCGCAGCTCGGGCAGGCGGGGGAGTGCCCCCGCGCGCAGAGCAGGAAGCCGGCCAGCCCGCGGCGGTTGAGGAACAGCAGCGCCTGCTCGTCGCGGTCGAGGGCGTGCCCAATCGCCGCGGCGAGCGTGCCCGACAACAGCTCCCGCGCACCGCGCACGTCGACGATCTCGATCTCCGGCAGCTCCCCGGCGGGCCAGAGCTGCGTCTCGCCGCCGGGCTGCCGCACGGCGCGCAACCGGCGCGGCAAGTCGAGCCGCTCGATGTGCCCCTCGGCGGCGGAGTACCAGCGCTCGGCGTCCGGGGTGGCGGTGCCGAATACCACGGCCGCGCCGGTCACTGCTCCGAGGTACTCGGCGACGGTACGGGCGTCGTAGCGGGGCGCGGGGTCGTGCTGCTTGTAGGTCCACTCGTGCGCCTCGTCGACGACGATCAGCCCGAGGTCCGGCTGCGGCGCGAAGATCGCAGAGCGAGAGCCGATCACGACGTCGAACTTGCCCGCGGCGATCTGCGTCCACTGGTCGTACGCCTCGCCGAGCGAGAGGCCGGAGTGCAGGACGCCAACGCCGCCGGGGAAGCGCTCGGCGAAGCGCCGCACGGTCTGTGGCGTGAGCGCAATCTCCGGCACGAGCACGATCCCGCGCCGTCCGAGGCTCACCGCGTGCGCGAGCGCATCGAGGTAGACCTCGGTCTTGCCGCTGCCCGTGACGCCGTTCAGCAGCAGCGTGCTGCCGTCGCCGCGGTCGATCGCGGCGCGGATCGCTGCCCCCGCCGCGCGCTGCTCGTGCAGCAACTCGACCGGCGGGCGCACGGCCACGTCGAGGTCGCGCAGCGGGTCGCGCTCGTCGAGCACCTCGGCAACCTCGATGAGCCCCGCGTCGCGCAGGTGCTCGACCGCCTCGCCCGCGCCGGCGCCGAACTCGCGCGCGAGCTCGCTCACGCGCAGCTCGATCGCCGGCTCACCAGCGAGCCGTTCGAGCAGCGCCGCGCCCGCGGCCTGCGCGCGCGTGCGCGTCAGCTCGCGGATGCGCCCTTCGGCGGCAGCAGGATCGAGGGCGAGCCGGACGTTGCGCTGCCCGTCGACCTCCAGCAGGCCGTCGGAGATGAGCGTCTCCACCGCCGGCGCACCGCGCGCGATCCGTCCGAGCTCGTCGAACGGGATCGGCTCTCCGCCGGCGTCGAGGAGCGCGCGCAACGCCCGCGCCCGCCGTGAGGCCCGCCGGCCCTCGATGTTCGCGGCGAACGCGCGCGCTCGCTCGGCGTCGACCGCGAGTCGCACGACCTCGACGATGCGCGGCCGACCGCGCGGCCGGGCAAGCTCGTAGCGGCGTTCGGCCAGGCCGCGCCGGACGAGCGAGCCGAACGTCGCGTCAAAGCCGCGCGCGCCGACGGCGGACCGCAGCTCGCCGACCTCGCGCGGCGTCTCGTCGAGTAGTTCGTAGAGCCGCTCCTGGCGCTCGGAGAGCGTCGCGGGTCGCGCACCCTCGCCGCGCACGACGAGCGTGCGCGGGCGCTCGCCTGCGCCGGGCGGCAGCATCAGCGCGTGGGCCTCCCACGGCGGGGCGAGGTAGTACTCGGCGATCCACGACGCGAGTTGCAGCTGCGTCCCGTCGAGGCGCGGTGCGCCCTCGACGCGCGGGAGCAGTTCGCGAATGTCGCCGGAGTAGCCCGGCAGGTCCGTCGGATCCTCGACGACCACGCCCTGTAGCTCGCGCCGCCCGAAGGGGACATGCACGACCTCGCCCGGCTCGACCTCGCGACCGCGCGGGACGCGGTAGGAGAAGGTCATGAACGTGGGCCGCCCGGAGTTGACGGCCACCTGCACAAAGCGCGCGCGAGCCTCGCCGGACGGTTCGGTGGTCATACTGCGATGATACGGAGCGATCCGGTAGGGGCTCACAACAATACGGATGCGTAACTCAACAGTTATTTTATGCTAAAGTATCGTTCCGCTCCCGCGGATGGAGAAGAACATACAGCCATGACAACCGAGGCCCCATCAAGCGAGTTCGTTACACGAGAGGTGCTCCGATCCGAGCTTGATGTGATCCGGTCGGAGCTAGAAGTAACCCGGACGCAACTGGACTCGAAGCTCGATGTATTCCGTGCCGAGCTACGCTCCGAAATGCACCAACTGGAGAGCCGCCTGACCAGATGGATGGTGGGGACAATGCTCGCCGGCATGGTCGCGGCTGCAACGATCGCCGCTGCTGTGTCCTCGTAACTGCCTCGCAGTTACGAGCGGCGGCGGGCCTCACGCACGCGCGCGGCGCGGCCGGTGCGGCCGCGCAGGTAGTACAGCCGCGAGCGGCGGACGCGGCCCCGGCGCGTCACCTCGACCCTGTCGATGCGCTTGCCGTTGAGCGGGAAGGTGCGCTCGACGCCCACGCCCGAGGAGATGCGGCGGACGGTGAAGCTGCCGTTGTAGCCCTTGCGGACGCGTAGCACGGTGCCCTCGAACAACTGGATGCGTTCACGGTCCCCCTCCACCACGCGCACGTGGACGGCGACGTTGTCACCCGCTCGGAACTCGGGGATCGTGTCGTTGCGGGGGGGCGCAATGTCGCGCAGGTCGATGGCCATCGTGTGCTCGCGTGCTGCGGTGTCCGGGTCGGCTCCTCAGTCTAGGGGCGGCTCCGGGTTGGCGTCGAGCCACGCGCGATCCTCGTCGCTGAGCTCGGCGGCGTCGAGCAGGTCCGGGCGGCGTGCGCGCGTGCGCGCGAGGCGCTGGCGACGGCGCCACTTCGCGATCTCGCCGTGGTGGCCGGACAGCAGCACGTCGGGGGGCGTCCACCCCCGGAACTCCGCCGGGCGCGTGTACTGCGGATACTCGAGCAGCCCGCCCTCGAACGACTCCTCGGCGAGCGAGCCCTCGCCGCCGAGCACACCCGGTACGCGACGCACGAGCGCGTCGAGGAGCAGGAGCGCCGGCAACTCACCGCCCGACACCACTACATCGGCAACAGAGACTTCGACGTCGACGAGGTGCTCGCGCACACGCTCGTCGACGCCCTCGTAGCGCCCGCACACGATGAGCAGGCGCGGCTGCGCGGCAAGCTCGACGGCGAGCGCGTGGTCGAGGCGCCGGCCCTGCGGGGTCATCAGCACGACGGGCGCCTCGGGCTCCGCGAGCGGCTGGATCGCCTCGACGGCGGCGAAGATCGGCTCGGGCTTCATCACCATGCCGGGGCCGCCGCCGAACGGGTAGTCGTCGACGGTGCGGTGGCGGTCCGTAGCCCACTCGCGCAGGTCATGCAGTTCCACCTCGACGAGGCCGGCGTCCATGGCGCGGCGCAGGATCGTCTCGTCGAGCGGGCCGCGGAAGATGCCCGGGAAGAGCGTGAGGATGTCGAGCCGCATGGGGCCGCGCCGCGGCTAGCCGCGGCCGTGGGTGCCGGTCGGCGGCGAGGGCTCGGCGTCGCCGGTCAGCTGTGTGACCGCGTGTGCAAGGACCGGCAACACCACCTCGAGGTTCTCGCGTGCGCCGCGCTCGCTGCCGGGCAGGTTGACGATGAGCGTGCGACCTCGCACCCCGGCCACGGCGCGCGAGAGCATCGCCGTCGGCACGATCGCGATCGAGGCGGCGCGCATCGCCTCGGCGATGCCGTCGACGCGGTAGTCGAGCACGCCCTCCGTCGCCTGCGGCGTGCGGTCGCGCGGCCCGAGGCCGGTACCGCCGGCCGTGATGGCGAGGGCGACGTGCTCGTCGTCGGCCTGGCGCCGCAGCCACGCGGCGATGGCGTCGGGGTCGTCGGGCAGCACGTCAGGGTCGGCCGCGTCGAAGCCCGCCTCGCGCAGCATCGCGGCCACGGCGGGCCCGGCGGTGTCGACGAACGCCCCGGCCGCGGCGCGGTCGCTAACGGTGAGGACGGCTGCGCGTCCGAGGGCGGGTCGTTCGGTCATCGTGGTCTCCTGACGCCGATCGTAGCAAAGGCTCGCGTGGGGGCGGCAGGGCCGGTTGTTCGGGCGGTGGCGCGTCTGGTAGTATCCGGGGGCTCGATGGGGTGAAATGGGCGAGATTCCCAACACTTCACACAAGGAAGGCCGCTTGGCCTGGAGACCGCCGTGCATTTCTTTGGCGCTCACGAGCACTCGCTGGATGGCCGTGGCCGGGTCGCGATTCCGGCCGTCTATCGCCGCGAACTCCAGGACGGTGGCGTACTCCGCCCCGCCGACGACGGCTGCCTCGAGCTCTACACGCATGAGAGCTTCACGGCGAAGACCGACGAGGTGCTCGGCGACTCGGACACGCGTACGCGCATCGGTCGCCAGCGGCGTCGGGCCTTCCTGTCCCGTGCCTTCGGATTTCACCAACTCGACCAGCAGGGGCGGATCGTGATCCCGCAGGAAATGCGGGATCACGCCAGCCTGGAGGACCGCGTCGTCCTCGTCGGCCTCGGCGACTACGTCGAGGTCTGGGATCTCGCCCGGTGGGAGAGCGCTGACGAGGCTGCGCTGGCAGCAGTCGCGGAGGACGACGCATGACCGCCGGCGCCACAACTGCGCCCCGCCACGAGCCGGTGATGGTCACCGAGGTGCTCGACGGCCTCGACATCCGTCCGGGCGGTCGCTACATCGACGCGACGGTCGGCCTGGGCGGGCACGCCAAGGCGATCCTGGACGCGGCGCAGCCCGACGGCGCGCTGCTCGGCATCGACCTCGACCCGAACGCACTGGCGATTGCGGGCGAGCGGCTCGCCGAGTTTGGCGACGCCGCGGTGCTGGTGCACGGCCACCACAGCGAGATCGCTGAAATCGCGCACGAGCAGGGGTTCGAGCAAGTCAGTGGCGTGCTCTTCGACCTCGGCGTCTCGTCGCTGCAACTCGATGCCCCGGGGCGGGGCTTCTCGTTCCAGCGCGACGAGCCGCTGAACATGCGCATGGATCCAGACGCGGAACTGACCGCGGCGATCATCGTCAACGAGTACGAGGAAGCCGAGCTGGCGGACATCATCCGCCGCTACGGCGAGGAGCGCCGGGCGCGCGCGATTGCACGAGCGATCGTGGCCCGGCGGCCCTTGCATACGACGGGCGATTTGGTCCGCGCCGTCGAGCAGGCTGTAGGCAGGGGTCGGGAACGTCATCATCACCCCGCCACTCTGACGTTCCAGGCCCTGCGGATTGCGGTGAACCAGGAAATGGACTTCCTGGCCGACACCCTCTCCGCTGCCTGCAGCCTGCTCGGCGGCGCGGGCGCGCGCATCGCCGTGCTCGCCTTCCACTCGCTCGAGGATCGCGTCGTGAAGGAGCACTTCCGGCGCGAGTCGACCGAGTGCGTCTGCCCGCCTCGTACCCCCATCTGCATCTGCGGACACGTCGCCACGCTGCGGCGGGTGACGAGGCGCGTGCGCAAGCCCGGCGCCGACGAGGTCGCCCGCAACCCGCGCGCGCGATCGGCGCGCCTCCGTGTCGCGGAGGCGCTCGGACGGGCGGCGGCCTGATGACCGCGCTCGGAGCACCACAACTCGGCGCGGGGTACGGGCGTCCGGCTGCGCCGGCCACAACCCCGACATACACCGCGCGCATCCGCCGGAAAGCCGCATCGCTCCCCAGGCCGCGCAGCAGCGTCGCAGGACGTCTGCTGCGCGGCGTCTCCCTCCTCCTCGCACTGATCGCGCTCGTGAGCCTCGCGGCCATCGGCTCCCTGCAGGTGCTGCAGAGCAGCCGCATGGCCGCGTCGGGGTACGAGCTGCGTCAGCTCCAGCAGCAGCGCACCGAACTGGCCGTCGAGGTGCGCCTGCGCGAAGCCGAGATTGCGCAGATGACCAATCTGGAGACCGTGCACGCCGCGGCCACCGGCAGGCTCGGCATGGTGCGGCCCGACGACACCGTGCGGATCTCCGTCGGCGTGCCCGCACCCGATGTCGCGCCGATGCCGGAGCGCTATGTGCGACCGGCGCCGGAGCCGCCGGCGCCACTCGAACCGTGGTGGTCCGGGATGCTGTGGGGCGTATCCGGGATCGAGTAGTCCCGGCGCGAACGGGCTGCACCGCGCCGCCCGGTCCATGAAGCGGGAGGCGCGGCGGGGAGGACGCTCGTGCCTGCAGAGCAGCGCGACGCGGTGCGACCGAATCACCTGACGTGGCGGCACTGGCTGCTCGCGACGATGGTCGTCGCGGGCTTCGCAGCGCTCCTCGCCCGGCTCGCCGTGATCCAGATCGGCGGACACGGGCAGTACGTCGAGGAGGCGGCAGCAGCGCACATCGGCGCCGCCGAGGTACCGGCGAGCCGCGGCGCCATCCTCGACGCCACCGGCTACCCGCTCGCCACCTCGATCGACACGTGGGACGTCTACATCGACACGTTCCTGTGGCGCGACCGCGATCGCGCCGCGGTTGCCGCGGCGCAGCTCGGCGCCGCGCTGAACCGCGACCCCGGCGAACTGTTCGCACTCGGCACGTCGCGGTCCATCGGCGACGTGCCGGTGCTGCGCCTGCTGGAGTACGAGCGCGGGCGCGAGCTGCGCGAGGCCGGGCTGTGGGGCGTGCGCCTGCTGCCCAGCTCGCGCCGCGTCTACGCCGAGCGGGAGCTCGCTGGTCCGCTCATCGGCTACGTCGGCCTCGATGGCAACGGCCTGTGGGGGGTGGAGTCAGACTTCGACCACGTCCTGCGCGGCCGGCCGGGCCTCGTCATCGGCGAGGAGGACCCGCTCGGGCGCCCCATCTCGTTCGTGCAGCCCACCACCCGCACCCCGCTCGCCGGTGGCGACGTGCAGCTCACCATCGATCGCTTCATCCAGGCCATCGCCGAGCGCGAGCTCGCCCGGGCCGTCGAGGAGAACGACGCGACCGGTGGCGCCATCATCGTTATGGAGTCCCGCACGGGCGCGATCCTGGCGATGGCCTCACTGCCAACCGTGCGGCTCTCGACCCTCGATCTCGAGGCGGAAGACCTCGGCGATCTCGTCCGAAACCGCCCCATCACCGACCTCTACGAGCCGGGCTCGGTGTTCAAGACGCTGACCACGGCCATGGCGATCGACCTCGGGCTCGTCACCCCCGACTCGACGTACGTCGACGAGGGCGTCGTGCACGTCACGGGCGGCACGATCCGCAACTGGAACTTCGTCGCCTACGGTGAGGTGACGATGACCGAGTACCTCCAGCACTCGCTCAACACCGGCTCGGCCTGGCTCTCCGAGCAGATCGGCGCGCGCCACTTCTACGACTACCTCGCGCGTTTCGGCATCGGGGAGCGGACGCACATCGGGCTCTCGGGCGAGGCGGCCGGGTTGATGCGGCATCCGGGCGACGACGACTGGTACCCGGTGGACCTGGCGACGAACTCGTACGGCCAGGGGCTCGCGGTCACCCCGCTGCAGACGATCGCCGCGGTCAACGTGTTCGCCAACGACGGCGCGCTGATCCAGCCGCAGATCGTCGCCCAGGTCGCCACGCGCGAGGGCGTCCGCCGGCTCGAGCCGGTCGCGGTCCGGCAGGTGGTGACGGCGCAGACCGCGCAGACGCTCGCCCAGATGATGCACGACGTCGTCGAGAACGTGCCCTACCACCTCGCCCGCGTCGACGGCTACCGCGTCGCCGGCAAGACCGGCACGACCCTGCTCTCGACCGCCGAGGGGTACGACTTCGAGACCACGATCGCGTCGTTCGCGGGATTCCTGCCGTACGAAGACCCGCGTGTCACCATCCTGGTGAAGATCGACCGGCCCAGCGCAGACTCACACCTCGGCGGTGTGGTGGCGGCGCCCGTCTTCGCACGCATCGCGGGCGACATCATGGAGTACCTGAACGTGCCCATCACGCAGCCGCAGGTGGCGGCGCCATGAGTGCCCCGCAGCTCGACGCCGCATTCGTCGGCCGCGTGCTGGCCGGCCGGCTGCGGGAGCGCCGCGGCCCCGGCGCGCGCTTCACGCGCGCCGTCATCGACTCGCGACGGGCCGGCCCCGGCGACCTGTTCGTCGGGCTGCCCGGCGAGCATGCCGACGGCGCCGGGTTCGCCGCCGACGCCGTCCGGCGTGGCGCGTCGGGCGTGCTCGTGAGCGCACCGCCCGCCGAACCCGCGGCCATCGAAGGCGCCACGCTGTTCGTCGTCGACGAGCCGCTCGCCGCGCTGCAGGAGCTGGGGGCCGCGTGGCGCGCCGCCCTGCCGGCGACCGAGGTCGTCGGCGTCACGGGCAACGTCGGCAAGACGACGACGAAGCTGATGGCCGCCTCCGTGCTGGCCCGGCGATTCCGCGTGCAGGCCAGCGAGCTCAACTACAACAACGAGATCGGCGTGCCGCTCTGCCTGCTCGAACTGCGGCCGGAGACCGGGCGCGCGGTGATCGAGCACGGCATGTACACCACCGGCGAGATCGCGCTGCTCTGCACGTGGACGCGCCCGCGCACCGGCATCGTGCTCAACGTGGGGCCGGTGCACCTCGAACGCGCCGGCTCGCTCGACGCCATCGCTCGCGCGAAGCGCGAGCTCGTCGAGGCGCTGCCGCCCGACGGCCACGCGCTGCTGAACATCGACGACCCCGTGGTAGCGGCGATGGCCGCACACACCGCCGCGCCGGTGACGCGCTTCGGCACCGTCGGGGACGCCGACGTGCGCGGCACGGACCTCGAACCGCTGGGCGCTGCCGGCTTCGCCTTCACCCTGCACGCTCGGGGCGAGCAACGGCGCGTGCGCGTGCCGTTGCCCGGCGCGCACCTGTTGCCGAACGTGCTCGCCGCCGCCGCGGCCGGGCTCACCGAGGACATACCGCTCGACGGGGTCTGCTCCACCCTCGAGGCGCTCGACGTGCCGCTACGGCTCACGGTCCGCGAGTTGCCGGGCGGCGTCACGCTGCTCGACGACACCTACAACGCGAGCCCGGCGGCGACCCTCGCCGCGCTCGACCTGCTGGCCGAGATGCCGGGGCGCAAGCTCGCGCTGCTCGGCGACATGCTCGAACTCGGCGACCTCGCCGAGTCCTCGCACGACGTGGTGGGCCGTCGCGCCGCGGGTGTCGCCGACGTGCTGTTCACGGTCGGCGACCTCGCTTCGCGCATCGCACAGGCCGCGCAGGGTTGCGGGCTGCAAGCCGCCGAGCACGCCGACTCGAAGGAGGCGGCGGCGCGGGCGCTGATCGCGACGCTGCGGCCGGGCGATGCGCTGCTCGTGAAGGGGTCGCGCGCACTCGCGCTGGAAACGGTGGTGGCGGCAGTGGAGTCGCGACTCGCCTCGCGTGCGCGGGACGCCGATGCACCCGGGGAGCCCGTGCCATGACGGATGCGTTGCTCACCGGGAGCGCCGCGTTCGTGGTCGCCCTGCTCGGCGGCAGCTGGGTAGTGCGCTGGCTCGTCGGCCAGCGGATCGGCAAGGCCATCTCCGAGGATGGCCCCTCGTCGCACGACGTGAAGGCCGGCACGCCCACCATGGGCGGGCTGCTCATCTTCGGCGCGGTGGCGATCGTGACGATCCCCACCAACCTCTTCGACCGGCTCAGCATCCTGCTGCCGCTCGGCGTCGTGATCTCCGGCCTCATCGTCGGCGCGCTCGACGACATGGGGACGCTCGTCGACCGCTTCCCGGGACGACGGGCGCTGACCTGGCGCCTCAAGTTCGTCTACATGGTCGGTCTCGCGCTGGCCGTGTCGTTGATCCTCTACTTCCTCCTCGACGCGCGGAGCGTGAACGTCCCGTGGCTCGGCGGGTACGAGCTCAGGCTGTTCTACATCCCAATCGCCGTGGTCACGATCATCGCGACCACGAGCGCCGTCTCGATCACCGACGGGCTCGACGGGCTCCTCGGCGGCACCGCCGCGGTCGCCTTCGCGGCGTACGGGGTGATCGCGTTCATGCAGGAGCAGGCGTTCCTCGCGACGTTCTCATTCACGGTGACGGGGGCGCTGCTGGGGTTCCTCTGGTACAACGTCCACCCCGCCTCGCTGTTCATGGGCGACACAGGCGCACTGCCGCTCGGCGCGTCGCTGGCGACCGTGGCCCTCATGACCGGGCACTGGCTGCTGCTCCCGATCATCGGGATCGTGTTTGTCGTCGAGGCAGGCTCGACGCTCATCCAGATCGCGTACTTCCAGACGACAGGTGGGCGGCGCTTCTTCCGTATGACACCGCTGCATCACCACATGGAGCTCATCGGGTGGAGCGAGCCGCAGGTGGTGCTGCGGTTATGGCTATTTGCCTTCGCCGGCGCGATGGTCGGCATCGCATTGGCTCTGGCGGTGTGATATAAGCGTGTACGGAAACCATAAACGTGCGTTGGCGCCTGATCATAACTACGAGGGTACCCGCGTGACCGTCGTCGGCCTCGGCATTGAGGGCATCGATCTCGTTCGATTCCTCGCGCCGCGCGCAGCCCGCGTCACCGTCTCCGACGCGCGCCCCGCCGAGCAGCTCCGCGATGCCCTCGACGCCATCTCCGACCTCGACGTGACGCTGTCGCTGGGCGCGAATCGCGAGGAGGACATGGTCGGCGCGGACACCGTCTTCGCCTCGCAGGGCGTCCCGCAGGATCTACCGGCGCTGCGCGCCGCGCGCCGCGCCGACGTACCGATCTCGTCGATGACGCGGCTGTTCCTGGAGACGTGTCCCGCGCCCGTCGCCGGCATCACCGGCTCGTCCGGTAAGACCACCACCACGGCCCTCGTCGGCGCGATGCTCGAAGCATCGGGTGCTGATTATGTCGTCGGTGGCAACATCGGCGTCGGCCTGCTGGGCCTGCTCGACCGCATCGAGCCGACGACGAACGTCGTGCTCGAGCTGTCGCACACGCAACTCGAGTCGGTCGAGCAGAGCCCCCACATCGCGTGCGTGACGAACGTCACCCCCAACCACCTCGACGCCTACTCGTGGTCGTCGTACGTCGGCCTCAAGCGGCGCATCTTCGAGTTCCAGCAGCCCGACGACGTCGCGGTCTTCCACATCGACGACGAGGTCGCCGCGGGCTTCGCCGAGGAGGCGCCGGGCCTCGTGCGCTACACCTCCGTCGAGCGGGCGCTCCCCGGCGACGGCGCGACCGTCTCCCGCGGCGTGGTCGTGCGCGTCGAGGACGGGCGCGAGCACCCCGTGATTGGGCGCGGGGACATTCCCCTGCGCGGCGACCATAACGTCGCCAACGTCGTCACCGCCGTGGGCCTGGCCGCCCAACTCGGTGTCGAGGACGACGCGGCCGCGCAAGCGATCCGCACGTTCCGCGGCGTCCCCCACCGCCTCGAGGTGGTGGCCCGGGCGCGCGGGGTGACGTGGGTCAACGACTCGATTGCCACGACGCCGGAACGCACCCTCGCCGGGCTGCGCGCCTTCGACGAGCGGGCGGTGCTCCTGCTCGGCGGGCGCGACAAGCACCTCCCGCTCGGCGAGCTCGCGCGCGAGGCGGTACAGCGCTGCCGCGCGGTGGTCGGTTTCGGCGAGGCGGGCCCCGTGTTCCTCGATGCCGTGCGCGCCGCGCGCGACGGCGATCGTCCCGAGTTGCGCGAGGTCGATGACGTCGAGGCCGCCGTCGCAGCGGCGGCCGAGCTCGCGCGCGAGGGCGACGTGGTGCTGTGCTCGCCGGCCGGCACGTCGTTCGACGCGTACCGCAACTTCGAACAGCGCGGCGCCGCGTTCCGCGCGGCGGTCGAGGCGATCACGGGAGGCGCGTCGTGACGCTCAAGCAGCTCGCCGCGCCGAAGCGTCACGGCCCGGACTGGGTGCTGGTGACGATCGTGATCATGCTGCTCGTGATCGGACTCATCGCGGTCTACTCGGCGTCGTACGCGCTGGGGTACGTAGCGCACGGGGACTCGGACTTCTACATCAAGCGGCAAGTGCTGTGGGCGGCGGTCGGCTGCGCCGGCATGTTCGCCGCGAGCTTCATCGACTACCGCTGGCTGCGGCGGGTGAGCCCGCTGCTCATGCTCCTCGCGCTGGCCGGCCTCGGCGCCGCACTCGTGCCGGGCATCGGCGTCAGCGCCGTCGAGGGCGGACCAACGCGCTGGATCGAGATCGGGCCGCTCTCGGGCCAGCCGAGCGAGCTCGCCAAGCTGGCGGTCATCGTCTACCTCGCCGCCTGGCTCGCTGCGAAGGGGCCGACCGTGCGCAACTTCGCGCTCGGCGTCGTGCCGTTCGTCGCCATGGTCGGGCTGGTGACGGCGCTCGTGCTGCTCGAGCCGGACCTGGGGACGGCGCTGCTCATCGCGGCGATCACGGGCACGCTCTTCTTCGTCTCGGGCGCCAGGCTCACGCACCTGCTGGCCCTCGTGGTCACGGCCGTCGGCTTCACTGCCGCGTTCGTGGTCGTCGGCGGCTACGGGATGACGCGTATCCTCTCGTTCACTTCCGCCGAGGCGGACCCCGCGGGCTACGGCTTCCAGACGCTGCAGATGCTCATTGCGTTCGGCTCGGGCGGCTGGACCGGTCTCGGCCTCGGCGTGTCGAGGCAGAAGTTCTTCTTCGTACCCGCAGCGCACACCGACGGCATCCTCTCGATCATCGGCGAGGAGCTCGGGTACATCGGCGTGACGGTCGTGCTGCTGCTGTTCGCGCTGCTGTTGTGGCGCGGGCTACGGATCATGCAGCGCGCGGCCGACCCGTTCGGGTCGCTGCTCGTGGCGGGGATCCTGATGTGGATCGCGCTGCAGGTGCTGATCAACGTCGGCGGCGTGACGCGCTCGATCCCGCTCACCGGCATCACGCTCCCCTTCCTGTCCTACGGCGGCTCGTCGCTGGCGGTCACGCTCACCGCGATCGGCGTGCTGCTCTCCGTGTCCCGCTACGCAGCGCTGGACGACCCGGCCAACGAGCCGCCCTCGCGCGGCGTGGTGCGCGAGGCGCGGAAGGGACGCCGCCGCGCCGCGGCGGCATCACGATGAAGTTCGTGCTCACCGGCGGCGGCACCGGCGGCCACGCCTACCCATCGGTGGCGGTGGCCGAGCGTCTGCGCGAACGCGCCGACGTCGAGCTGTTCTACTACGGCACCCCCCACGGCCCCGAGCGCGCGGTCGCCGAGGCCGAGGGCTTCGAGTACCGCGCGGTGCGCGCCGCGCCGGTGCGGTCACGCTCGCCGTGGCGCATGGCGCGGGGCGCGATCCAGCTCGCACTCGGCTACCGCGAGTCGCTGCGCTGGCTCGATCGCGACGCCCCGCACGCAGTCTTCGCCACGGGCGGCTACGCGGCCGCACCCGTCGGGCGCGCGGCAAGGCGGCGCGGCATCCCGCTCCTGCTGTTCCTCCCCGACGTCCGACCCGGCTGGGCCGTGCGGGCGCTCCAGCGCCAGGCGACGAGGGTCGCGTGCTCCGTCCACGGCTCACTGGAGTACCTGCCCCCGGACAAGGCGACCGTGACCGGCTACCCCGTGCGCCGCCAGTTCGCCGAAGCCGAGCGCGAAGAGGGCGCGCGCCGCTTCAACCTCGACCCGACGGTGACGACGCTGCTCGTGACCGGCGGGTCGCAGGGCGCGCACACGATCAACCTCGCGATCGCGAACGCGCTGCAACCGCTGCTCGACCAGGCGCAGATCATCCACATCGCCGGTCGCGACGAGGAGGCGTGGCTCGCCCACGAGCGCGAGCAGCTCTCGTCCTGGCGCCAGCAGCGCTACCAGCTGCGCGCGTACACCGAGGAGATGGCGTGGGCGATGGCCGCCTCCGACCTCGCCGTCACGCGCGCCGGCGCCTCCGTGCTGGGCGAGCTGCCGGCCGCCGGGCTCCCGGCGATCGTGGTCCCGGGCGGCTTCTCCGACCAGCGCGCGAACGCGACTTTCCTCGCATCACAAGGCGCAGCCGTCGTGCTCGGCGGCGACGAGCTCGAACGCCTCGGTGACGAGGTGGCGAGGCTGCTCGAGGACGGCGCGCAACGCGCCGCGATGGCCGCGGCGATGTCGAGCCTCGCCCGCCCCCACGCGGCCCAGGAGCTCGCCGACACGCTGCTGGAGCTGGCGGCATGATGACGCTCAGCAGGTCGCGAGGGCGCGCGGACGGCGCGGCGATCCCGAGGCGGGTGCACCTCGTGGGCGCGGGCGGCGTCCACCTCTCGGCGATCGGCCAGATCCTGCTCGCCCGCGGGCACGTCGTGACCGGCTCCGACCTCGCCACGTCCGACTACACGCGCCGCCTCCAGGAACAGGGCGCGACGGTCTACGAGGGGCACGCCGCGTCCAACGTCGGGCGCGCGGAGCTCGTCGTCGCCACCGTGGCGGCGCCCGCCGACAATCCCGAGCTGACCGCGGCGCGCGAGCGCGGCATCGAGGTGGTCGTGCGCGCGGAGATGGTGCAGCGGCTGCTGCAGGACCGGCGCGTGCTTGCCATCGCCGGCAGCCACGGCAAGACCACCACGACGGCGCTGGCCGCGCTGCTGGCCGAACGCGGCGGCCTCGACCCGCTCGTGCTGCTCGGCGGCGACTCGCCCGACCTGGGCGGGAACGCGCGCGACGGCGCGGGCGACCTCGCGGTCGTCGAGGCCGACGAGTACGCCGAGGCGTTCCTGGAGTACGAGCCGCAGTTCGCGCTGATCACGAACATCGAGCCCGATCACCTCGACTACTACGGCACGCCGGAGCGGCTGCGCGAGGCGTTCGCGGCCTTCGCCGCGCGCGTCCGCGAGGACGGCACGCTCTTCGTGTGCGCGGACTCGCCGTGGGCGGCCGAGCTGGGCGCGCAGCAGCGCGCTGCCGGTGCGCGCGTCGAGCTGTACGGCCTCGCGACGGACACCGAGTGGCGCGCGACGCACGTGCGGCCGGGGGCGCTCGGTGGCCTCGCCGCGACGGTGCTCCTCGATGGCGCCGAGCTCGGGCAGATCGAGCTGCGCGTCCCGGGGAGGCACAACGTCACGAACGCCCTGGGCGCGCTCGCGGTGGCGATGCGGGCTGGCGTGGACTTCCACCGCGCGGCACAGGCGATCGCCGAGTTCACCGGCACGCGGCGGCGCTTCGAGGTGTTCGGCGAGGCCGCGGGTGTCACGCTCGTCGACGACTACGCGCACCACCCCACCGAGGTGCGCGCGACGCTCAGCGCGGCGCGGCAGCGCTACCCCGGCCGGCGCGTCGTCGGCTGCTTCCAGCCGCACACCTACTCGCGCTCGCAGTACCTGCTCGATGGCTTCCGCACCTGCTTCGAGGGCCTCGACGCGCTGATCGTCGCGCCGACCTACCCGGCGCGCGAGACCCCGGACCAGGGCATCGACGGCGCGGCGCTGGCCGCCGAGATCGCGGAGCCGCCCGCGCGTTACGTCGCCTCGTTCGAGGAGGCGGCAGACGCCGCCGTCCGCGAGCTGGGGCCCGGCGACGTGTTCCTCACCATCGGCGCAGGCCCTATCGACGCCTTGCTGCCGCTCGTGCGCGACCGCCTGCTCGGCGTCGCGCCGGCCGAGGGGAGCACGCCGTGAGCGAGCGCGTGCGACTCGGCGTGATCTTCGGCGGGCGTAGCCCGGAGCACGAGATCTCGGTCGTCTCGGCGCGCTCGATCATGCGCGAGGCGGACGCCGAGCGCTTCGAAGTCGTGCCGTTCGGCATCACGCGCGACGGCGCCTGGCTTACCCCCGACGAGACACGTCGCCGCCTCGAACGCGTCGAGGCGGGCCAGACGCGCGACCTCGGTATGGAAGAGGGATCTGGCCTGGCCGTCTCTGCGGGCGTCACCGCCTCACTCGCGGCGATCGACGTGGTGTTCCCCATCGTGCACGGCCGCTCCGGCGAGGACGGCTCGCTGCAGGGGATGCTCGAGGTGATGGGCATCCCGTACGTCGGCTCCGGCGTCGCCGCGAGTGCGATCGGCATGGACAAGGCGCACATGCGCGCCGTCTTCGCCGCGCACGCCATCCCCCAGCCGATCTACGTGGTGCTCGAAGGCAACGAGCTCGGTGACCTCGCCGGCGACGCCCCGTGCCGCGAGTCGCTCGCCGACATCGAGCGCGCCATCGGCTACCCCTCGTTCGCGAAGCCCGCGAACGGCGGCTCATCGATCGGCGTCAGTAAAGTCGTCTCGCGCGAGGACCTGGGGCCTGCCCTCGAACTCGCGGCACGTTATGACGGCAAGGTGCTGCTCGAGGAGGCGATCGACGGCAGCGAGGTCGAGTGCGCCATGCTCGGCAACACCGACCCGCAGCCCTCCCCGCTCGGCGAGATCCGCCCGCACGCGGAGTTCTACACCTACGAAGCCAAGTACGAGGACGACAGCACGGACCTGCTCGTCCCCGCCCCCCTGAGCGACGGCCTCGCCACGCGCGTGCAGGACACCGCCGTGCAGGCGTTCCGCGCGATCGGCTGCGCGGGTCTCGCCCGCGTCGACTTCATCGTCCGCGAGCCCGACACGGTGCGCTTGATCGAGGTCAACTCGCTGCCCGGCTTCACGCCGATCTCGATGTACCCGCGGCTCTGGGGCGAGGCCGGCGTCGACTACGCCTCGCTCATCACGCGGCTCGTCGACCTTGGCCTCGAACGCCACGAGGAGGCCCGGTCGTATGCCTAGGGGACACGGGTCGCCCGACCGGCAGGGCCGCCGCAAGCGCATGCCGCAACTGTGGGTGGGCCGCCGCGAGCGCAAGCATCCGGCGCTGCAACAGGCCGCGCAGGGCGAGCGGCGCTACCACCTCGGCCGCAGGCCGCGTCGCCTGCCGCGCGTTGGTGTGCGCGCGCGGCTGCGAACGCTGCCGTGGTTGCGGATCGCCGCCGTGGTGGCCGTGATCGCAGTCTCGGCGGGTGCAACGTTCGGTGGGTACGTGCTCGTCTCCGGCGACTCGCTACGTGTGCGGCAAGTCGACGTGAGCGGCGTCGGCATCGCCGACCCGCATGCGGTCGTGGAGGCCGCGGACCTCGGCGGGCGCTCGCTGCTCGTGGTCGACACCCAGGCCGCGGCCCAGCGGATCGTCGCCACGCTACCGGAGGTGAAGGCGGCCACCGTGGAGCGCGACTGGCCGCGGGGCGTGCGCATCGGGGTGACCGAGCACCAGGGCTGGGGCTACTGGGAGAGCGCCGGCCAGCGCGCGGTGATCGATGCCGGCGGGCTCGTGATCGAGCGCGGACGACCGCCGAGCGAGGACGCAGTCACCATCATCGACGTGACCGGCACCTTGCCGCCGCAGGCGGGCGATTCGATGGACCCCGACACCGTGCAGACCGTGACCCGTCTCGTCGCCGACGCCCGCTCGCAGCGGCTCGGGGTGCACGTCGAGCGCTTCGAGTTCCACGCCGACCGCGGGCTGGTGGTGCGCGTGGCCGGCGGCCCCGACGCCGTCTTCGGCGACTCGCACAACTACGACTTCAAAGTCGCGGCCTGGGGGGCGCTGCTCAACCAACTCGCCGAGGAGGAGCGAGACGTACAGGAGATCGACTTGCGGTTCGGCCGCCACCTGGTAATGCACTGATGGCGAACGCCACCTTCGCGGCTATCGATGTGGGCACGACCAAGATCTGCACGGTCGTGGCCGAACTCGCCAACCCGCACGAGATCCGCATCCTCGGCGTCGGCGTGGGGCCGTCGCAGGGCCTCAACCGCGGCATGGTCGACAACATCCACGCCGCCATGGAAGCCATCGCCTCATCCGTCGAGCGCGCCGAGCGCGCCTCGGGGACTCGCATCCTCTCCGCCCACATCGGCATCAAGGGGCCGCACGTCTCCTCGATGAACTCGCGCGGCATCGTCGCCATCGCCGACCCGCGCCAGGCGATCACGACGGGCGATGTCGGGCGCGCGCTGGAGAGCGCGCGCATCGTGAACATCCCGAACAACCGCGAGGTGCTGCACGTCATCCCGCGCTACTACGTCGTCGACGGTCAGGACCACGTCGTCGACGCGCGCGGCATGTTCGGCTCGCGGCTCGACGTCGAGACGCACATCGTCACGGCGGGCAGCTCCGCCATCCACAACCTGCTGCGCTGCGTCGAAGGCGCCGGCGTCCGCGTCGACTCGCTCATCCTCGATGCGCTGGCCTCGACGCAGGCCGCGGTCAACCCCGAGGAGCTGGAGCACGGCGTCGCCGTCGTCGACATCGGTGGCGGCGCGACCGACCTCGCGGTGTACGTGCACGGCGCGGTGGCGCACACGGCCGTGCTGCCCGTCGGCGGCGCGCAGATGACGGGCGACCTCGTGATGGCGCTGCGCATCCCGCAGCCCGCGGCCGAGCAGGCGAAGCGCGAGTACGGGCACGCTCTCCCCTCGATGGTTGAGGAGGACGAGACGGTCGAGGTCGACGCGTTTGGCTCCGAAGGTCACAAGGCGGTGGCGCGGCGGCTCATCGCAGAGGTATTGCAGGCGCGCACGGAGGAGATGCTGGAGATGGTGCGGGCCGAGATCCGCCGTGGCTCGCCCGAGGAACTCCTGGCCGCCGGCGTGGTGCTCACCGGAGGCGCCGCGTCGTTGCCTGGCATCGACCTGCTGGCCGAGGAGGTGCTGCAACTGCCGGCGCGCGTCGGACGACCGCGGCACCTGGCGGGGATGTCGGACGTGCTCCACGAACCGGCCTACTCGACGCCGGTGGGGCTGCTGCGGTGGGCGCTGCGCGAGCAGGAAATCATGCTCCGTCCCGTCGCCAGGCGACCCCGCGGCGGAGCCGTCAGGGGACTCGCGCGCAAGGTCGCGCAGGTCGTGCGGGCGGTGCTGCCGCAATGAACCACACACCACACCACGCGAACAACCGGATAGCCGGACGGAACTCCCCCGGCGCGGGACTGCCCCTGCGTCGCCGTCGGACCACTCCCCAACACGCAGGGAAGGACTGACCGATGACGCACGCCGCCGACGAGCGAACAGAGGCGCGCGCCGAACAGCGCAACGAGACCGCCTCATCCATCGACGCATCGACGCTCTTCGACTACCTCGAGCAGGCACGCAAGCAGAGCGAGCGCCCCAGGGCGGCCACGCCGAGGCCGCCCATGCGGCTCGCGGTGCGGAACGAGCCTGCCGATGACTCCGTCGAGGAGCCGCCGCAGGAGCAGCCGGCCGCCGACGCACGAGTGGACCTCGACGTGACGCCGATCCCGGCCGAAGCGGCCTCGGAGTTCGACGAGGAGTTCGATCGCACCACGCAGGCTGTGCCGACCCCGCTGGCCGCGCGGGCCGCGCGGGTCGGCCCGGGCGACACCTCGCCGGCGAAGCCGCAGCCCACGCCCGAGCCGGTGGTCACCGAAGCGGCCGTGGCCGAGGCATCGCCCGAGCCGGCTGTCGCTGAAGCGGCCCCGCCCGTCACCGAAGAGCCGGAACCGGCGATCGCCGGGCGACCCGAGCCCGAGGCCTCGGTAGAGCCGGCGGCAGCGGACGCCACCGAGCCGGAAGCCGCTGCGGCAGAGGCAGAACCAGAGACAGAACCGACCCCTGGCGAGCACGCGGAGCCGGAGCCAGTCGAGGAGCCTGCGGCCGAGCCCGCCGTTGACGAGCAGCCGGCGCCTGCGGCCGAGCCCCCCGTGGCCGAAGAGGCAGAGCCCGACGCCGTCATCGAGCCTCCCGTCGCCGCGACGGAGCCGCCGCGAGCTCGCCAGGCGGAGCTCCCCACCCCCAAGGCGCCATCGAGTCCCGAAGCAGCAGCACCCACAAGCCGTGAACAAGCAGCACCCAGGCGCACCGAAGCACCGAAGGGAACGCCCAACATGACCGACAACTACGACACGCTGCCCCCGATCAAGGTCGTCGGCGTGGGGGGCGGCGGGTCGAACGCCGTGAACCGCATGATCTCGCAGCGCCTGCCCGGCGTGCAGTACGTCGCGATGAACACCGACCTGCAGGCCCTTGATGGCTGCGACGCCGAGATCAAGGTGCGCATCGGCGACCGCCTCACCAAGGGCCTCGGCGCCGGCTCCGACCCGCTGCGCGGCTCGCGCGCGGCCGAGGAGTCGCGCGAGGAGATCATGGAGGCGCTGCGGGGCGCGGAGATGGTGTTCGTGACCGCCTGCCTCGGCGGCGGCACCGGCACGGGCGCGGCCCCGATCGTCGCCGAGGCCGCGCGCGAGCTCGGCGCCCTCACCATCGGCGTGGTCACCAAGCCGTTCGCCTTCGAGGGCGCGAAGCGGCGGCAGCAGGCCGAGGAGGGCGCGCGCGACCTCCAGGGCAAGGTCGACACGCTGATTGTGATCCCGAACGACCGCCTGCTGCAGCTCGGCAACGACGACGTGTCGCTCACCGAGGCGTTCAACATGGCCGATGACGTGCTCCGCCAGGGCATCCAGGGCATCAGCGAGCTGATCACCGTCCCGGGCGTCGTCAACCTCGACTTCGCGGACGTGCGCCGCGTGATGGAGGACGCCGGCCCGGCGCTGATGGCGATCGGCGTCGGCCGCGGGGAACAGCGCGCCGCCGAGGCGGCCCGCGAGGCGATCGCGAGCCCGCTGCTCGAGGTCGACATCACCGGCGCCACGGGCGTGCTCTTCAACGTCACGGGCCCGTCCAACCTGCGGCTGTCGGAGCTGAACAACGCAGCCCGCACGATCGCCGAGGTCGTGGACCCCGAGGCGGAGATCATCTTCGGTACCGCCATCGACGAGGAGATGGGCGACGAGGTGCGCATCACCGTCGTCGCGACTGGCTTCAGCGCGGTGCGCCAGTCGGTCGGCTCGCTCATGGACGCTGTCGAGGAGCCTCCGCACCGGCTCGCCGATCTGCCGGCGAGCGAGCCGGACACGCTCACGGAGGCCGACCTGCCGACGTTCCTGCGTCGCACGTTCCCGATGCGGTAGCAGCCTCGCCACCCGCTGCGAAGACGCGAGGGGCGGCCTTGAGGCCGCCTCTCGTTGCGCACGCGGAGTTGCGAACGCCCGGCGGCGGCGTGTTGGACAGGTTCGCAACAGACTGTGGACGGTAGCCGTTGCCGCGCGCCGCGTGGCGGTGTGTACTGCATCTCACTCCCAGACCACTTCCTCCCCCAGGGAAACGCGCCAGCGATGCAGTGCCCCACGTGCGGTCATGCCACGACGACAGTCGTCGATCACGAACTCAACGGGAGAGGAGTGCGCCGTAACCGCGCCTGCCCTGAGTGCGGCTTGCGCTTCACGACCTTCGAGCAGGCCGAAACCTCCCGCGTGCAGGTCCGCAAGCGCGACGGCCGCCGCGAGGAGTTTCGCCGCGAGAAGCTGCTCGAAAGCCTCCGCGTGTCCGCCCGCAAGCGCGACCTCGCCGCAGGCGCCATCGAGGCCGTCGCCGACGACGTCGAGCGCCGCATCGGAGTGTCCGGCCGCGACGAGGTATCGAGCCGCGTGATCAGCGAGATCGTGATCGGCCACCTCCGTGTGCTCGACCCCATCGCCTACATCCGGTTCGCGTCCGCGTACCGCCAGTTCGTCTCGATCGACGACATGCTCGACGAGCTCGAACGCCTCGAATACAGCCCGATGCCGCCGGTCGAGCAGCCCCCGCTGTTCGAGGAGCTGCCGTTCGCGCCGACGCCGATTGAAAGCGCCCCCTCCGCCGCCAGCCGCTGAGCGCGCACCGACGAACCGCCTGCCGTCGTCGCGTGCTCGCGGCCGGCGGGCACCCCGTGCCGCCCGGGGCGGCACGGGAGTATCGTGACGCGCTAAGATCGATGCAGGCGCTGAGGTGCTTGCGCGGTTATCGTACGCATGTTCTGATAGCTGCGCTCCCCTCGGCTCGAACGGACGGCGCTGCGATGGTCACCACCCCTCCCGTCATCACCCACCCCATCGACCTGACCGACAACGCCCGCACGGTGCTCGAGCGCCGCTACCTGCTGCGCGGCGACGACGGCGCGGTCGTCGAGACGCCCGAGCAGATGCTCGCGCGCGTCGCCGAGTCGATCGCCTCGGTCGAGGCGACGCAGGAGCTGCGCGCGCAGTGGGCGCAGCGCTTCTACGACGAGATGGCGGCGCTGCGCTTCCTGCCCAACTCGCCCACGCTGATGAACGCCGGGACGGACCGCGGCACGCTCGCCGCCTGCTTCGTGCTGCCCATCGAGGACTCACTCGATTCGATTATGTCGACCGCGCAGGCGGCAGCGATGGTCCAGAAGTGGGGCGGCGGCACGGGCTTCGACTTCTCGATCCTGCGCGCCGAGGGCGAGCCGATCGCCACCACCCACGGCGCCGCGTGCGGCCCCGTCTCGGTGCTTCGCCACTACGACGACGTCTCGCGGCTCGTCACGCAGGGTGGCAAGCGCGACGGCGCCAACATGGCCATCCTGCGCATCGACCACCCCGACGTCCGGCACTTCGTCCATGCCAAGGACGACGGCGTCAGCGCGCAGCGCTTCAACCTCTCGCTCGCCGTCACCGACGCCTTCATCGACGCCGCGGCGAGCGGCGGCTCGATCGACCTCGTCGACCCGCACGCCGCGGCGACACGCGGCAGCGCCGACGCCGCCACGCTGCTCGACGAGATCGCCGGGTCGGCCTGGCAGACCGGCGACCCCGGGATGGTGTTCCTCGACACCGTGAACCGCGCGAACCCCACGCCCGCGCTCGGCGCGATCGCGGCGACGAACCCGTGCGGCGAGGTGCCCCTGCTGCCGTGGGAGGCCTGCACGCTCGGCTCAATCCATGTCGCGCGCTTCTGGGACGCCGACGCCGGCGCGGTCGACTGGGCCGCCCTCGACGAGACGGTGACGCTCGCCATGCGCTTCCTCGACAACGTCATCGACGCCGGTTCGTACCCGCTGCCCGAGATCACGGCGGCCGTGCGCGGCAACCGCAAGATCGGCCTCGGCGTGATGGGGTTCCACGATCTCCTCATCGCCGCCGGCATCCCCTACGACTCCGACGAAGCGCTCGACTTCGCCGAGGAGCTCATGGGCCGCATCGCGCGCACCGCCGACACAGCCTCGGCTGCGCTCGGCGCGGAAAAGGGCGTCTTCCCGAACTGGGAGCGCTCGATCTACGCGGACGACGGCCCGCACTACCGCAACGCGACGCGCACCTGCATCGCACCGACCGGGACGATCGCGATCATCGCCGGCGCCTCCTCGGGCATCGAGCCGCTGTACTCGCTCGCCCACACGCGGCGCATGCAGGACGGGACGCTCCTCGACGAGGTCTCCGAGGCGTTCGCCGGAGCGGCCCGCGCCGGCGGGTTCCACTCGCCCGAGCTGATCGGGGAGCTTGCGGCGGGTGCGGGCCTGGCCGGGCAGGCGGCCGTGCCCGAGCGCGTGCGGCGGCTCTTCGCCACCGCGCACGAGATCGGCTGGGAGCGCCACGTCGCGATGCAGGCGGCGTTCCAGCGCCACACCGACCTCGCCGTCTCGAAGACCGTGAACCTCCCGCACTCCGCCACCCCCGACGACGTGCGCGCGGTGTTCCTCCGCGCGCACGAGATCGGCTGCAAGGGCGTGACGGTCTACCGCGACGGCTCGCGCGCGCAGCAGGTGCTCGCGACCGGCGAGCGCGCCCCCTCGGCGGCGAGGGCAGCCGACGGCCGCAGGCGCCTCCCTGACGAGCGACCGGCCGTGACCCACAAGTTCCGGGTCGGCGAGCAGGAGGGCTACATCACCGTCGGGCTCTACGACGACGGAGCGCCCGGCGAGGTGTTCGTGAAGATCTCGAAGGAAGGCTCAACGGTCTCCGGCCTGACCGACGCCATCGCCATCCTCACCTCGATCGCCCTCCAGTACGGCGTGCCGCTCGACAAACTGGCGGAGAAGCTGGAGCGCACGCACTTCGAGCCGGCGGGCCCGACGGCGAACGAGGACCTCCCGTTCGCCACAAGCATCCTCGACTACATCTTCCGCTGGCTGCGGCTGCACTTTGGATCTGCGGGCGTTGAAGGCGGCGAGGACACAGGCGCCGATCCCGATGCCTTGCAGCGGGCGCCGGTCGTGACCGCGTCGGGGCTGACGTGTCCGGACTGCGGGGCGCAACTGGGGTACGCGGAGCGGTGCCTGCTGTGCCGGTCGTGCGGGTACACGAAGTGCGGGTAGGGTAGTACCGATGTCGGCTACAATCGGTTGGTGGCAACTGATGATTCGGAACAACATTTAGAATACGAAGGCGCTGGTGCGGCCCTCGAGTTCGCCCTGTGGAGCCTCGACGAGCAGCTTCAAACGATCAAGAACATCGATGCGAAGGCGGAGCGAGCGCTCACGCTCGCCGTTGCGGTCCTCGCGCTCTTCTCGGGGGCCAGCACGTTTCAGTTGAGCGGGGGGAGTAATCAGTGGTGGCTCGTCGCGGCGGCGGCCGTGGTGATCGGTATCTTTCTCATCGCCGTGCTGCTCTTCTTCCGGTGCCAGGAGTTCGCCAATCTGTATCTTGGCCCCGACGGTGCACGCTTGCTCAGGGTTTCGGCGGACAACGCGGAGCTTCGGGCGAGGCAGTGGATGGCCGAAAGCATCTTTTGGTCGGTTGAGGCCAACGCCGAACGGATCGAGACGAAGGACAGGCGATACAAGCGCCTCGCCGCTGCCGTGATCGCGGAAGCCATCGCCGCGAGCGTCACCGTCGTGGTCGTCGCCTCACTCTAGGGCAGCGACCAACGGGCCTCTAACCCCGCCTCACGACTCGTGGCGGAGCGGGGGGCAGGCCGGACGGGCCGGGCTTGTCGCGCAACGGCGGGTGCTCGGACTCGACGGTCGGCTCGGACTTCTGGCCCAGCGCGCGCTTCACGAAGGCGGGGAACCACGCGAGCAGCCCGGACGGGTGAGGGCGTTCGTTCCTGTCCATGTGCCAAGTGTACCAGCACCTGCGCCATACCACCGCGCTCGCGGCCCTCGGGCGGCGCTCGATCCTGACCCCCACCGCCCCTCGCGATAGACTGTCCCCACTGTGATCCGAGACGAACTGCGCGAACTCGTCCAACAGGCGCTCGCCGCCGCGCAAGACGCCGGCGACCTGCCCCCGTTCGCCGCGCCCGATGTCAGCCTCGAGCACCCGCAGCGCCCCGAACACGGCGACTTCGCCGCCAACCTGCCGCTCCGCATCCAGGGCCTCGCGCGCATGAAGGCGCTCGATGTGGCCGAGGCGCTGCGCGCGCGCATGCCCGCGCACCCCGCTGTCTCCGAGGTCCGCGTCGCTCCGCCCGGCTTCCTCAACCTCTACCTCGACCCCGCGTGGGCCGCCGGGCAGGCGCGCGTCATCGCCGACACCGGCGAGGCGTGGCCGCCGCTCGACATCGGCCGCGGCAGCAAGACCCAGGTCGAGTACGTCTCCGCCAACCCCACGGGCCCCGTCCACGTCGGCAACGGGCGCGGCGCGGCCATCGGCTCGACCCTCGCCAACGTACTGCGCGCAACGGGCCACGAGGTGCAGGAGGAGTACTACATCAACGACGCCGGCTCGCAGGTCGGCGTCTTCGCCCGCACGCTCTACGCGCGCTACGAGCAGCTCTTCGGCCGCGAGGCCGAGATCCCCGAGAACGGCTACCCCGGCGAGTACATGCGCGACATCGCCGCCCGCATCCGCGAGCAGCACGGCGACGCCCTCCTGCGCCCCGAGGGCGAGCCCCCCGACCCGCAGCTCGGCGACGAGGGCATCCGCCTCATGGTCGAGCAGATCCGCGAGGACCTCGAGGCGATGGGCGTGCGCTACGACCGCTGGTTCGAGGAGCGCTCGCTGCAGCGCGAGGGCGGCCCCTACGGCACCGTGCTGGCGCTGCTGCGCGAGCAGGGCCACATCGTCGAGCGCGAGGGCGCCGTGTGGTTCGCCTCCTCGCAGCTCGGCGAGTCGAAGGACAACGTGCTGATCCGCTCCGACGGCGTCCCGACGTACTTCGCCACGGACATCGCCTACCACTACGACAAGTTCATGCTGCGCGGCTTCGACCGCGTCATCGACGTGTGGGGCGCCGACCACCAGGGCCACGTCTCGCGCGTGAAGGCCGGCATCACCGCCACCGGCGGCGACGGCAACGCGCTCGACGTGCTGCTCTACCAGCTCGTGACGCTGAAGCGCGCAGGCGCCGTGGTGCCGCTCTCCAAGCGCGCGGGCGAGCTCGTGACGCTGCGCGAGGTCGTCGACGAGGTCGGCCGCGACGCGGCGCGCTTCTTCTTCCTGCTCTCCTCCCCGGGCTCGACGATGGACTTCGACCTCGAGCTGGCCAAGCGGGAGACCGACGAGAACCCCGTCTACTACGTGCAGTACGCGCACGCACGCATCGCGGGCGTGCTGCGCAACGCCGTCGAGCAGGGGCTGTCGGCGGAGGGCGCGGAGCCCTCGCTGCTCACGCACGAGGCGGAGCAGGCGCTGATCCGCAAGCTGCTGCTGCTCCCGGAGACGCTCGAGGAGGCCGTTGAGGAGCTGGCGCCGCACCGCCTGCCGCACTACGCGCAGGAGCTGGCGCAGTCGTTCCACATCTTCTACACGCAGTGCCGCGTGCTCACCGACGACGAACCGCTGAGCCGCGCGCGCCTCCTCCTCCTCGAAGCCACGCGCATCACCCTCGCCCGCACACTGGGGCTGATGGGCATCTCGGCGCCGGACCGAATGTAACGGCGATGCCGCCTGGCGGCAGCTCGCTCATCGCCCACCACTGGCAGCCCATCGCCGATCTCCCGGCGGGCTGGCGCTCGCTCTGCCGCCCCGACCTGCACGACGTGCACGGACGCTGGACGGCGGCCCGCGAGCGGCTGGCCGCCCCGGACCGCGTGCGACAGGTGCAGGAGCGCCTGATGACGGTGTGGGCGATCGAGACGGGCATCATCGAGCGGCTATACAGCGTCGACCGAGTCGTCACGATAGCGCTCGCAGAGGTGGGCCTCGACGCGATGGAGCAGTTCCGCGCGGACGGTCGTCTCACGACCGAGGCCCGGCTCCTGATCGAGGATCAGCGCGCCTCGCTGGAGATGGTGATGGACCTCGTCGGCGGCAGGCGAGCGTTGACGAGCTCCTACATCCGCGAGCTTCACCGCGGCCTGACCGAGCACCAGGACACGCGAGACGCGATCGACGCGCAGGGGCGTCGCTTCGCCGCACCGCTGCTCAAGGGCGCGTGGAAGCGGCTGCCGAACAACCCGATCCGCCCCGACGGACGCGTCCACGAGTACTGCCCGCCCGAGTTTGTACAAGACGAGATGGACCGGCTGCTCGCCTGGCATGCGCAGCACAATGCGCAGGGCGTGTGTGCCGAAGTCGAGGCGGCGTGGCTGCACCATCGCTTCGCGCAGATCCACCCGTTCGAGGACGGCAACGGCCGCGTCGCGCGAGCGCTGACGGCGGCCGTATTCCTGAGGAGCGAGTACCTCGTGCTCGTGATCCGCGACGAGGAGCACCGCGACCCGTACCTCGACGCCCTCGAAGCCGCGGACGACGGGCACCTCAAGCCGCTGGTCGACCTGTTCGCCGACATCCAGGCGGCCGACCTCGAAGACGCGCTGTCGCTCCTCGGGTAGTCCGCACTGCACTCGATCATCGGCGCACCAGGACACAGACACGCACGGATCATCACTGTGCGTGGCGGAGTGAACGCAGATTGTGTCTTGACAACGCTGGTGGATCACGCAAGATGATGGGGAGGGAGAGAGTATGGTGCCGACAGAAGCGGATCCGACGCCCGTGCCAAACCGGGAATCCCCCTCGTCCAGCGGCTTTGACTGGTTCGAGGGGAGCGGGCGGGGAGCGCGTTCGTTCCCGACGTGCTCCCTGACCAAGTCTGGCTCGATGACGCTGAATGACGTGGCAGTCCAGATGTTGGGCAACCCACCGGCCGTCAGAATCGGATATAATGAGCGGGATCGGCAGATTGGATTGCGCAGAGCGCTGAGGGATGCAGCTGGTGCTATCCCGCTGAAGCCGTCGCGGACGGTCGACGGCACTGACACGGGGAGCAGTTCTATGTCTGCACGTAGCGTGCTGCTCTACTACGACCTACTGCCGGAGGAGAACCACACCTTCCGGCTGGAGGATGCCGATGACGGTGTGTTTGCACTCTCGCTCGACAATCCGTTGCCGAAGAGCAGGGCCAGTCGCACGGGGGCCGATCAGTAAGCGCACGACGCGGGGCCACGGCCACTGCGAGTGTCGAAAACGCAAGGGCATCGGGGAAGCGCCCATCAGCACAATCCCCGATGCCGAAGATCGGAAAGGAACTCCGACCAGCGAGATACTACACCAGCCGCGCTCCGCGGCCACCCCAACCCAGCATCTCAAGAACCCGCCGAACGATGGTTCGGCAGAAAGAAAGTTGTCTTGACAACCCAAACGCAAACGGTCAGATGGGCCGGGTATACGTACAACGTCTACCCGATCGATACCCCGCTGGCCGATCAGCCTGGAAATTACGTGTGGGCGCGCGAAGACCCTCGCACTGGGCTCCTTTATGCGCTCTACGCTGGCGAGACTGACAGCCTGGCGAATCGCGTGCACAGCGGGCACGAGCGGTTCCCCTGCGTGACGAGGAACCGCGGTACGCACATCACAGCCCGAATCAATTACTCCGGGCGCGCGGCTCGCCTCGCCGAGGAGAAGGCGATTCGGGACATGTACGACCCGCCCTGCAATCGGCAGTAGTGGGCCGCGGGTGGCGGCGCACCCGAATGGTGCGCCGCCACCCAATCCGCTCCACTCTCGCCCCCCTCCCCCCACCCGCGATACCCTCGGCCTGCAACGTGAAGGCGAGGGCGAGGCGACGCCATGACGAGCAACGGCGACGACAGGCAGCGGATCCTGACCGGGGTACGGCCCACGGGCGCCCTCCACCTCGGCCACTACGCCGGCGCGTGCCAGCGGAAGAAGCGACGCCGCCGCCCTACACCGTCCGGCTCCGCCGCCGCGACCGGGCGGAACTCCGAACGTGGGGCGAGCGGATCGTGCGAGTCGTCTACCTCGGCCCGCACCCGGATTGGCAGCGGAGCCGGCCCGGGCGCATCACTCGGTGAACTCGGAGGGCGACATGTACTCGCGCTCGTCGATGGGCCGCGTGAGCGCCGCGATCATCGCGTGGGAAGACATGACCTCGGCCGTCGCTTCCGAGCTCTCGATAGCCTGGCGCAGCCGTCGATCGTCGCCGCTGATCAACGCCGTCTCGGTCCCGCGGTGACCCGCATGGCGCCCCCTCCCTCGCCCGCCTGACCCACTCGCGATACCTTTGCGTGAGAGCGGGAGGGGCATCATGGCGACGAACAACTCGGGTGCGCCTGCGCCGGGCGCACATCGGCAGTACGAGATATTGATCGCCCTTGTCGATGCCGACCCGGATATCGAACGGCGCGTGGTGATCCCGGACCGGACGACGCTCGCCGACCTCCATCTGGTCATCCAGGCCGCCATGGGCTGGACCAACTCGCACCTGCATGCGTTCACCGCGCCCGATGGAGTCACGTACGGTGACTCCAGCCTCGATGAGCTTGGCTATGCCGACGAGTCCGATGTGGTCGTGGCGGACGTCCTGCGCGCGCCCCGCGACACGCTCCGCTACGAGTACGATTTCGGTGACTCCTGGGAACACCGTATCGAGCTCATGGCGGTCCGAACCGGCGAGCAATCGAGACCGGACGCGCCTGCCTGCATCGCCGGACGCGGCGCATGTCCGCCGGAAGATTGCGGAGGCGTCTACGGCTACCACGAGTTGCGCGAGGCGTTGACCAACGCTTCCTCGGAGCAGGACGCGGAACTGAGGGAGTGGGCCGAAGAGTTCATCGACCTCCCGCTGGACGTGGACGCGTTCGATCTGGCTGCGGCGGATGCCGCAGTGCGGGGCCTCGTCGACGACGACGGCCGCATGTTCTAGCCCGATCCCGGCAGCTAGGGCCGCGCCTCGCGATCACCGGCGCCCGCGAGCGGGATCGACGTTCACCGGCTCACCGGCGCCCGGCAGCGATCGGCAGCGTGGCGCCACGCACCCCCTCCCTCGCCGCCCTCCCCCACTCGCGATACCCTCGACGCGCGAGGAGGATGCGCGATGAGCGAGGCTAGCGAGGAGCGACAGCGGATCCTGACCGGGGTACGGCCCACGGGCGCACTCCACCTCGGCCACTACGCCGGCGCGCTCGAGAACTGGCTGCGGCTCCAGGACGAGTACGAGTGCTTCTTCCTCATCGCCGACTACCAGGTCTCGGACCACGCCGACGACATCGACCGCGTCCGTGAGGCCGTGATCGAGGTCGCGACCGACTGGCTCGCCGTCGGGCTCGACCCCGCGCGCTCCCACTTCGTGATCGAGAGCCTCGTGCCCGAGCACGCCGAGCTCACCACGCTGCTCAGCTGGTTCATCGGCCTCGGGCGGCTCGAACGCAACCCGACGCTCAAGGCCGAGATGGACGAGCTCGAGGAGCGCGGCATGTCGTTCGAGGAGGCCGAGCGCTCGGGCAAGCGGCAGGTCGTGCGTGAGCGCGGCGCGGTGCCGGTGGCGTTCTTCACCTACCCGATCATGCAGGTCGCCAACATCCTCATGCCGCGCGCGCACCTCGTGCCCGTCGGCGAGGACCAGATGCCGCACATCGAGATGACGCGCGAGACGGCGCGGCGCTTCAATCGCCGCTTCGGCGAGGTGTTCCCCGAGCCGCGCGGCCTCGTCGGCCGCGTGCCGCGCCTCGTCGGCATCGACGGCAGCGCGAAGATGAGCAAGTCGCTCGGTAACACCATCGACCTCAAGGACGACGCCGAGACGGTCGAGCGCAAGGTGATGCGCATGTACACGGACCCGACGCGGCTGCGCGCCACCGACCCCGGCCACGTCGAGGGCAACCCGGTGTTCATGTACCACGACGCCTTCAACCCCGACACCGCGGAGGTCGATGACCTCAAGGAGCGCTACCGCGCGGGCACCGTCGGCGACGTCGAGGTGAAGCGGAAGCTGGCAGCGGCGCTCAACACCTTCCTCGACCCGATCCGCGAGCGCCGCGCGCACTACGAGGCGAACCCGCGCGAGGTGCGCGCCGCGCTGGCACGCGGCACCGAATACGCCCGCACGGTGGCCCAGGACACGATGGTCGACGTGCGCTCAGCCCTCGGCCTCAACTACCTCGACGACTGAGGGTGCGCCCTCGGCGCGCTACTCGGAGTCGGCCGGGCTCGGCAGCGTCTTCAGGAACGCCTCGATCTGATTGAGCCGAGCATCCAGCTCTGCGCCCGATAGGTGCCGGCCCTCGCGCTCGGCGCCGAGACCCGCCTTCGCCCGTTCCTCGGTGAGGTGAGGGAAGAACTCGGCGAAATCCGTAGCACCCGCGCTGATCACGATGCCCCCTGATTCGGGCCGCGCGTACATGAGGTAGCGGGTGCGATTCGCCGGGGGCGCGATCCTCACTGAGTGCTTCTGTGGTTGCACAGCAAGACCCGCCTGCTCCGCCATCCCCACAAAACGCGCGAACTCGGCCGTCACGCCGGCTTGTGCGGCGCGCTCGCGAATCAGCTCGACGGTCCGCCGTGGTTGAGGGGCCCGCGGCTCGGTTTGCTCCTCGGTGACCGCCCGGAGCAGCAAGCGCGGGCCGCCTTCGGGCTCAAACACATCGAAGTTCACGATCGTGATCGGCACTCCGTAACCGCCAAGGTGCGCAACAATGCGCTCCAGTCCGGCGTCGACACCGACGCCCGCGAGCAGCACGGCTACCTCGCGGCCACCCTCCTCCCCGTCCAACTGACCTCGAACTGTGCGGGAGAGTTCCTCTGCATCGCCGAGGTTGGCAAGCCCCGGGCCGAGCAGCTCGGCGAGATCATCTCCGCCCATCGCGGCGATCGAGGACGCGTAGTCAAGGGCCTGCGCCAGGGCGTCTCGGTAGAGCCGCTCGCGCTTGAGCTCGATGACCACCCACCGGTCCTGCCAGTCGATGGCAAGCAGGTCGAGGGGGCCGCCTTCGAGCCGTACCTGGCGGCCGACGACCGTGAGCCCATCCGCGAGCAGCGACGCGTCACGCGCGATCCAGTCTTCGAGATGCTGCTCCAGATCGACGCCCGAGCGACCCACGCGCCGCGGCGCCCCACCGTCCACCGTCCACACGCCAAGATCCGCCATCACAACCCCTCGCTCATTACGTACGCGAGCGCGGAGTCTAGCAGGCTGAGGGGACGGGATGCGGACTACGAGCCGTTCGAGGGCTCCCCGGCCGGAGGCTCGGGATCGCCGACGGCGGTGGCGATGAAGTCGCCGAGCAGCGAGTGCACGTCGGCGGCGACCTCGGTGAGGGCGTGGCTCCCGCCCTCGAGGATCTCGAGGCGCTTGGGCTCCTGGGCGCGGCTGTAGATGTCCTCGGAGGCCTCGGGCAGCAACACGCGGTCCGCCGAGCCGTGGACGAGCAGCAGCGGCTTGCCGAGCTTCTCCACCTCCTGCGTGCCGTGACGCTGGGGCGACAGCGCTGCTACCGCGCTCGCGAGGGGCGCCAGCTCACCCGCCTTGATCACGACCGCCCCGCCGAACGAGTGCCCCACGAGCACGGCGCGCTCCGCGCCGATGCCACGCAGGAACGAGCAGGCCGCGAGCGTGTCGAGCACGCACTCCGTGAACTCGCCCGGCTCGCGGTAGTGGATGCGCAGCGAGGTCACCCCGCGCGCGATGAGCTCACGGCTGAGGCGCAGGTAGACGGAGTCCGCGGGGCCCTCGGCGTTACCCTCAGCGGCGCCGCCCACGTAGATGGCGCAGCCGGTCTTGCCTTCGCAGGGATGGAGCGTGCCGCGGATCTGCCCGCGTGTCGTCTCGATCTCGAGGGTGAGTTCGCCCGGGTGTTCGCCGGGCTGCGCGTTGACGTTCTGGATCGAGAGGACGAGGTCGTCGTCACCGCCCGGTGGTTCCGGCGGGCCGCCGGACGGCAGCGAGGTCACGACGCCCCGGCCATCGACCGGCGGCGCGCGACGAAGCGCTCGGTGCGGTCCATCGCCTCGGCGATGTCGTCGTAGTCGGCGGCATAGCAGATGCGCACGAACCCGGCGCCGCTCTCGCCGAACGCCGAGCCGGGCACCACGGCCACGCGCTCCTCGGCCAGCAGGGTCTCGGCGAACGTGAAGTCGTCGAGGCCGGTCGAGCGGATGTCGGGGAAGGCGTAGAACGCGCCACGCGGTTCGACGGTGTCGAGGCCCATCGCGTTGAGCCGCCCGACGACCATGCGGCGGCGGCGGTCGTACTCGGCGAGCATGCCGCGCACGTCCTCCTCGCCGCTGTCGAGCGCCTCGACGGCGGCGTACTGCGCGGCGGTGGGGGCCGACATCATGACGTACTGGTGGACCTTCATCATCGCCTCGAGGATGTCCGGGGGAGCGGCGGCGTAGCCAAGCCGCCAGCCGGTCATCGCGTAGGCCTTCGAGAAGCCGCCGAGCAGGATCGTGCGCTCCCACATCCCGTCGAGCGAGGCGAAGCAGACGTGCTCGATGCCGTAGACGAGGCGGTCGTACAGCTCGTCGGCGATGACGAACAGGTCGTGCTTCGCGGCGAAGCGGGCGATCGCCTCCATGGTGGGGCGCTCCAGCACCGCGCCCGTGGGGTTCGAGGGATAGCCGAGCAGGATCGCCTTCGTCGCGGGCGTCAGGCGCTCCTCGAGCGCCTCGACGGTGACCACGAAGTCGGACTCGGGATCGGTCGGCACGGGCACGTAGTGGCCGCCGGCGAGCAGCACCACGGGCTGGTAGGCGACGTACGCCGGCTCGGGCACGAGCACCTCGTCGCCGTGGTCGAGGAGCGCCCGCATCGCGAGGTCGAGCGCCTCGGAGACGCCGGTGGTCATCATCAGTTCGCGCGCCGGGTTGTACCGCACGCCGTAGCGGTGCTCGATGTGGTTGCTCAGCCGTTCGCGCAGTTCGGGCAGGCCGTAGTTGCTGGTGTAGCCGGTGTGACCGGCGAGCATGGCGTCGGAGGCGGCGTTCGTGATCTGCGCCGGCGTGGGGAAGTCGGGCTGCCCCACGGCGAGCGAGATGACGCCCGCCGTCTCATCGAGCAGCTCGAAGAAGCGCCGGATCCCCGAAGCCGGGAGCGCGGTGACGGTGGCCGAGTTGTGTCCGCGGCGCGCACGATGTCCCGGCTCAGGTACGTCGGCCGATTGCAGGGTGCGGGCGGGGCTCGTCACGAAACGCCTCCATCACCCACCACATTCGGCACAGTATCGCTCAACATCGCCGTAGCGGGCGGCCGGCGCGCGTGCCAGTCCGTCACCTCGGCGAACGCGTGCGCGGCGCGCAGCAGCGTCGCCTCGGCGAACGGCGCGCCGATGAGATGTAGTCCGACGGGCAGGCCCTCGGAGAAGCCACACGGCACGCTCAGCCCGGGGTTGCCCGCGATGTTCACCGGGATCGTGAACAGGTCGTTGAGGTACATCGCGAGGGGATCGTCGAGCTTCGCGCCGAGGGGGAACGCCACGCCCGGCGAGGTGGGCGTGACGATCAGGTGGTGGTCGGCGAAGGCTGCGTCGAACTCCCGGCGGATGACGGTGCGCACCTTCTGCGCCTGGAGGTAGTAGGCGTCGTAGTAGCCGGCGGAGAGGGCGTAGGTGCCGATCATGATGCGCCGCTTGACCTCGTCGCCGAAGCCGCGTCCGCGCGTCTGCTCCATCTCCTCCCACATCGAGTCGCCGTCGAGGACGCTGTAGCCGTACTTCACCCCGTCGTAGCGCGCGAGGTTCGCCGAGGCCTCGGCTGGCGCGATGATGTAGTACGCCGACAACGCCACGTCGATCGATGGCAGTGCGACATCGCGGTCGACGTGCGCGCCCGCGCGCCCCAGCGCGTCGACGGCCTGCTCGAACGCCTCGCGCACGCCGTCTTCGAGGCCCTCGGACATCGCCTCGGCGGGGACGCCGACGCGCAGGCCGTCGAGGCCGCGACCGAGCGAGTCGAGGTAGTCGGGCACGGGCGCGAGCGCGGTGGTCGAGTCGTTGGGGTCGTGGCCGGCGATGGCCTGGAGCAGCGTCGCCACGTCGCGCGCGTCGCGGCCGAAGGGCCCGACCTGCTCGAGCGAGGACGCGAAGGCGACAACGCCGTAGCGGCTGACGCGGCCGTACGTGGGCTTGAGACCGAGGATGCCCGTGAGCGCGGCGGGCTGGCGGATCGATCCGCCGGTGTCAGTGCCGAGCGAGATCGGCACGCCGCCGGCGGCGACCGTCGCCGCCGACCCGCCCGAGGAGCCGCCCGGCACACGCTCGAGGTCCCACGGGTTGCGCGTCGCGCCGTACGCCGAGTGCTCGGTCGACGATCCCATCGCGAACTCGTCCATGTTTGCCTTGCCGACGAAGACCGCGCCCTGCTCGCGCAGCCGCGCCACCACGGTGCAGTCGATGACGGGCACGAAGCCCTCGAGCATGCGCGAGCCGGCGGTCGTCTGGACGCCGCGCGTGGAGAGCACGTCCTTGAGCGCGATCGGGACGCCGGTCAGCGGGGCCGCATCGCCGGCGCGGATGCGCGCGTCGGCGGCGTCCGCCTGCGCGAGCGCCTCCTCGCGGGTGAGCGTGACGTAGGCGTTGAGCGCCGGCTCCTGCGCCTCGACGCGGTCGAGCGTGGCCTCGGCGAGGGCGCGCGCTGTGTACGCGCCGGCGCGCAACGCCGCGGCGTGCTCGTGCGCGGCTCGATCGAGGTCGATGGGAGCCTGGTCGGCGGCGTCTGACGTCACGGCGCGCCTAGTCGAGCACCGCGCGCACGCGGAAGTAGTCGGCCTCACGGCGGGGAGCGTTGGACAGCACATCCTCGGTAGGCTCCGAGGACGCCGGCTCGTCGGCGCGTTCGACGTTGACGAGGTTGAACGACTGGGCCGTGGGCGGCACGTCGGCGGTGTCGACGCCGTTGAGGGCCTGGCAATGTTCGAGGATGCTCGACAGTTCCGGGCGGAAGCGCTCGACCTCGTCGTCGCTGAGCGCGACGCGGGCAAGCTGCGCGATATGGCGTACGTCGGCGGCGGTGAGTTCCAGGGCGCACCTCGTGGCGATCGGAGCGGAAACCGTGCGCTCACTATATGTGCGAAATAACGGGTCGCACCATAGCCACGCTGGCGCTCGCGTCGCCGCCGGTCAGCGGATACGATCGGAGCCACTCCCCCACTGCCCCACCATCGGCCGGGAGCAAAGCGATCGCTGAACAGGCCCCACCGGTCACACCCCACGAATCGCCGGCCGCGCGGCCGGCGAGGGACCTCGAAGCGCCCGACGCCGCGCGGCTGGGCAACCCGAGCTTCGTCTGGCGATCGGGCCAGCAGCGCCGCCTCGCGATCATCGAGCGCCACGTCCCGCTCGCCGGCCGGCGCGTGCTGGACCTCGGCTGTGGGGTCGGCGAGTACGTGCGCGCGTTCGGGCAGGCCGGCGCCTCGGCGCTCGGCTGTGACATCGAGCGCGCCCGCCTCGCCGAGGGACGCGCGCGCGGCGCGCGCGGCCTCGTCGCCGCCGCGGGCGAGACGCTGCCGTTCGCGAGCGGCTCACTGGACGTCGTGGTGCTGAACGAGGTCATCGAGCATGTCGCCGACGAGGTCGAGACGCTGCGCGAGGTGGCGCGCGTGCTGGCCCCGGGCGGGCGCGCCGTGATCTTCGCCCCGAACCGGCTCTACCCGTTCGAGACGCACGGCATCTTCCTGCGCCGCCGGTACGTGTTCGGCAACATCCCGCTCGTGAACTGGCTGCCGCGACGCCTGCGTGACCGGCTGGTGCCGCACGCCCGCGTCTACGAGGCAGGCGACTGGGCGCCGCTGCTGGCCGCCTCCGGCCTCGAGGTCCTTGAGCACGGCTACGTGTATCCCGGCTTCGACAACATCGCCGCCCGCTGGCCGCGGCTCGCGCGTGTCGTGCGCGCGGTCTGCTACCGCGCCGAGGAGACGCGGTGGCGCCGGTTCGGGCTGTCGCACCTGCTGGTGCTGCGCGTGCGGGGCGCCGCATGACCCCGACGCGACGCGTACTGCGACGGCGATCCCGCCGGCGCCGCTCGAACGGCAACGGCGGCGGGCTGCACCTCGGACGCTGGGTCTGGATCCTGGCGGGGCTCCTCGCGCTGTTCGTCGTCGGCGCCGTCGCCACGGCCGGCGGCTCATTGCTCTACGGGAAGAAGAAGTACGACGAGTTCGTCATCAACGTCGTGCCGCCCGAGCAGTTGCTGGCGGATCTCCCGCGCGGCGGGGCCCGCATCTACGACCGCAACGGCGTCCTGCTCTACGAATTCATCGACGAGTTCGGCGGTCTGCGCCGCCCCGTCCCGCTCGAGGACATCTCGCGCTGGGTCGTGCTCGCGACCATCGCCACCGAGGATGCCAGCTTCTACGAGAACAACGGGCTCAACGTGCGCGGGCTCGCGCGCGCCGGGGTCGAGAACCTCTCGCCGTTCGGTGGCTCGGACTTCTTCGAAGGCACCGGCGGCTCCTCGATCACACAGCAGCTCGCGAAGAACGTGTACATCCCGAAGGAAGAGCGCGCCGCGCGCACCGTCGAACGCAAACTCAAGGAGGCGGCGATCGCGCTGGAGCTGACGGAGCGCTACACGAAGGATCAGATCCTCGAGTGGTACCTCAACTCGATCTCGTACGGCGGCATCTACGTCGGCATCGAGGCGGCGTCCGAGGGCTACTTCGGCAAGCAGGCGAGCGAGCTGACGCTCCCGGAAGCGGCGCTCCTGGCAGGCATTCCCGCCTCGCCCGCGCGCTACAACCCGCTCACGAACGAGGCGATCGCGATTGCCCGCCAGCACGAGGTGCTCGGCCTCATGGTGCGGCACGGCATCATCGGCGAGGTCGAGGCGGCCCGCGCGCGCAGCACGGAGCTGGAGTTCAAGGCCAACCGCTTCGACATCGAGGCGCCGCACTTCATCCTTGGGCGCATCGCCGAGGAGATCTCGCAACGCTTCGGTGAGCGCGCCCTCTACGAGGACGGGCTGGAGGTCGTCACCACCCTCGACCTCGGACTGCAGCGCGAGGCCGAACGGATCCTCGAGGAGAAGATCTCCGAGTTCGAGGAGAGCTCCGACGGCCACAACGGCGCGTTCTACGCGATGGACCCGAAGACCGGACAGATCCTCGTCTACGTCGGCAGCCGCGACTACTTCCGCGAGGACATCGAGGGCCGCAACGACAACGCGATCTCGTTGAACTCGCCCGGTTCGACGCTCAAGCCGTTCACCTACATGACGGCCTTCATGCAGGGCTGGAGCACCGGCGCCGGCATCCTCGACACGCCCACGAAGGTCATCGACCCCGCAACGGGCGACTTCTTCCAGCCGCGCAACCCGAGCGGGACCTACCAGGGCGTCATCCCGGCCGGCGACGCGCTGGGCAACTCGCTCAACATCCCGGCATTCAAGGCGATCCTCTTCGCCGGGGTCGAGAACACGATGGCCGTCTACAAGCAGGTGGGGATCACGACGCTCGACAACCCACTCGGCTACGGGCCCTCGCTCACGCTCGGTGGCGTCGACGTGAAGCTCGAGGACATGGTCCTCGCCTTCAGCGTGCTCGCGAACAACGGCGTGATGCGCGGGCAGGACGCCCTCGAGCGCTACGACCCGGGTGAGCGCACCATCGACCCTGTGGCCCTGCTGCGCGTGAGCGACCACGCCGGCACGGTGCTGTACCAGTTCGAGGAGCCGACCGAGCGGCGCGTCGTCGGGCCGAACTTCGCGTACCTCATCACGGCGATCCTGTCGGACCCCGATACGCAGTGCCTCACATTCGGATGCGGCGGCCTGAACCTGCCGGGCCGGACGTCGGCGCAGAAGACCGGCACAAGCGAGCCGTACGAGGACTCGCGCGAGATCGGCGATACGTGGGCGTTCGGCTACACGCCCGACCTGGTGGCGGGGGTGTGGGCAGGCAACGCCGACAACTCTCCGATGGTCAACATCACCTCGACGCGCATCTCGTGGCGGTCGTGGCGGGACTTCATGGCCTTCGCGCATGACCATCTCCAGATTGCGCCGAGCACGTTCGAGAGCCCCGGCGGGATCGAATCGCGCGAGCTCTGCTGGCCGTCCGGCATGCTCCCCACGAAGTACTGTCCTACGGCCGCGCGCTACACCGGCCTGTTCGCCGAGGAGCTGTTGGAGGGCGACGATGACGACCTCGCTCGCCTCGAGGACACGTGGTGGCAACCGGTTGACATCGACACGCGCACCGGGCTGCTGGCCGCCCCGGACACCCCGGCGACCTTCGTGTCGCGCGAAGTGCGACTCGTGCTGCCCCCCGAAGAGATCGAGGAGTGGGACGGTCTCGATGAGTGGGCGGCGGAAGTGGACATCACGCACCAGCTCGCGCCCCTCGAGATCACCACGGATGCGCGGGAGTTCGTGTTCATCTCCTCGCCTGATGGCTCGGAGGACGTCTCGGGCTCGGTCATGATCGGAGGGCGCGCGACGTCGCCCGAGTTCGTGTCCTACGCCGTGGAATGGGGCCGCGGGTCGAATCCGGCCTCCTGGCAGCTCTTGCAAGAGTCCAGCGATCCCGTGACGGCCGGGGTGCTTGCTGAGTGGGATACGACAGCGTTGACGGATGGCGCGTACACGCTGCGGATTCGCCTCGAGGACGCCGAGCGCGGGCGCCTGTGGTTCTCGGCGCCCGTCTCGGTCAGCAACGGCGACGAGGCGGCGGGGTACGACCGTGCGCCGATCGCACAGATCGCGCAACCACAGTCGGATGCAGAGCTGTCCGGTCAGGTCACCCTGCGCGGCGTCGCGTTCGCCATCCAGTTGCGCCAGGTGACCATCGACGTCGGCGAAGGCAGGCAACCTGCCGAGTGGACGAATCTCCGTCGCGATAGCCGGATCAGCATCACGGGGCCCCTCGGGTCCTGGGATACGACCACGGTCGCCGACGGTGTCTACACCATCCGTCTCGCCGTGCGGGACAAGGACGACAACGTCGCCGAGACGCGCGTCACCGTGACCGTCCGAAACGGCGAGTAGCGCTACCGTCCGCCCGGCGCGCGCAGTCGCTCCAGCAGCTCCTCCACCTCGACGGCACTGCTCACCCCTCGCACGAGCTCCAGGAAGCGCGCCAACGAGCCCGCTCGACCGCGTATCTCGATCAGCTGGGCGCCGAGCGGGTGGATCGCGTCGGGTCGCGATGCGTACGTGCCGTAGAAGGCGAAGAACGCCTGGTTGATGCGGCGGACGTAGACCCCGTGGTCCTCGAGGAGCTGCCGTACCTCCTCCATCCGCCGTTCCGCCTCCGCGATCCGGCCCGCGGCGAGCAACGAGTTCACCTCGGTGTGCAGTTCCCGCAACTCCTCGTCGCGGTCGATGGTGGGCGCGGTCGTCGGCGCGCGAGGCGGGACAGGGTCACCGTGCCGCGCGAGCACCATCTCGCCGAGTTCGTCTCCCGCGATGCCGGCGACGGTTTCGTTGATGGTCAGCCCGTCGGGGTCCTCGTAGATCGCCCGACCCAGCGGGTAGAAGGCCAGGTAGTGGTGCACCCACTCGTGCGCGGCCGTCGCGACCAGCGAGCGGTAGCTCGCCGAGGCCCGCACGATCGCCGGGTACGTCGCCACGCCGCCCGTGGGCACGGCGAGTACGGAGATCGAGGGGTCGCTCGCCTCCGCGCCCAGCTCGATGCTGTCGCGCTCGCGCGTGGTGAGGTCCGCGCGCAGCAGGCGATCCTCGACACGCTTGATCTCCGCGCGCGGCGAGCTGACCAGCACGCGCGGCGAGCGGGTGAGCTCGATGTCCACCGGTGGCCAGACGGCGAGCGCGCCGGGCAAGCCGAACGGGGAATCGATACCCGCCTCGCGGATCGCGGCGTCGACGCGGCCCTCGACCACGGCCTCGACAGTGTTCTCGAGCCTCCGCGCCTCGGCGCCGTAGCGGTCATCGAGGCTGAAGTAGCGGCGCACGGCGCCCTCGGCGGACGGGTCGTCGCGGACCGGTGCGCCGATCGAGAACAGCGCCTTGTTCGCGACAGTAGTGAACTCCCAGCGGACGAGGTCGAAGTCGTCGCCGGCGCGTGCCTCGCGCAGCGCGAACAGGCTCAGCCAGAGCCCGAAGGCGAGCGCGAACGCGGCGACGGCGACCCGTACAGACATCGATGGCCACTGCACCGATCCACCGTACCGCGCCGCCGCGCCCGGTGAGCGCGCGCGCGGGCATCGGGCCGTATGATCGCGGTGTGGCCGAGACCCGAGACGAGCGGCAGCCCGGATTCGTAGCGGGGCTGCTCGCCCTGTTGATCGACTGGATGGCGCTACTGCTCATGGTCGTCGTGGCGGGGCTCCTGGCGCTCGGGTGGCTCCTGCTGCGCACGCAGGCGGGCCGCTACGATGCGCCAGCCGGCGACGCGCTGGTGGCCGCCGCGCTCATCGGCGCGACCGCACCTGCGTGGGCGGCGTGGCAGGCCGGCCGCATGTACCTGCGCGGCGCCACCTTCGGGCAGGCCCGGCTCGGGCTTGCCGTCGAGGGCGGCCCGAGGCGACGTGTTGCGAGGCTGCTGTTGCACCCGGTATCAGCGCCGCTGTGGGCGTGGCTGACGGCGACGGTCCTGGTTGGGGCCGGGCTCGTGTACGCAGCGCTCGCGATACTCGTGGTAGTAGTCGTCTACTGCATCGAGCTCCTGGGCGGCGGGATAGGCTTGATCATGATGAACGTGTGGCGCAGACGCTCGTGGCGAGCCCTGATGCCCGGCGACTGGCGCACGTCGTCCGAAATCCTGCTCGGTACCCGAGTGGTGCGCCGCCCGTGAGCTCGCGCGGGCCGCTGCCGCCCATCGATCCGCACCCCGAGGAGGGCGAGGACTGGGGCGAGACATCTCCGGGCTTCACCGAGTTCGCTCCCGGGAGCGGCATCCGCGACGTGCTCGGCTGGATCGCCGCTGTGCTGCTCATGCTCACGCTCGCCGCCTGGCTGGCCGCCTACAGCGCCGCACAGGCAACCAGCGAGGAGGCTGCGCTGCCCGCGCTGGAGCGCGCGATCGCCGTGCTCACCGAGATCGACGGGCTCCTCGAGGTCCACAGCGCCGGGATCGCCTCGCAGGTCGCCGCCGGAGGGGCGGTCGACGTGCCCGGCTACCCGCTCGACGTGCAGGTATCGGCGTCCGGGGCGCCGACGCCATCGGCGCTGCGCGCGAGCCTGCTCGCGGAGAGTGCCGCGCTGGTGCGGGCCGAGGGCAGCGGCGCGTTCGCCGACCCGAGCGGAGACCTGCCCGCGGTCTCCCGACTCTCGAGCGCCGGCCTCATGCAGGCCGTCATCGACGGACTGGCCGCGCACCGCCACGATCGCTGGGCGGACTATGTCTCCCCACTCGGCCGGTTGAGCGTGCTCCTCGCCGCGCTGGGCCTGCTGCTCACGGTCGGGCTCGGCCGGTTCGTTCGGCTTGGCGCTGTCGCGGTCGCGGCGGCCGCGCTCGTGATCGTGCCGACGGTCGCGCTGCGCGTCGGGGTCGGGTTCCTGGGCGAGGACGACGTGGTCGGCAACGAGGCGCGGGAGATCGCGAGCTCGTTGCTGGGCGGCGGCGTGCGCAACGCGCTCTGGCTTGCGGCGGCCGGGCTCGCGATCCTCGTGCCCGCGGCGCTGCTCGATCGCGTGTTCCTGGACTCCGAGCGGCCCCGCTTGCTGACCCGTCGCCCACGCGCGGACGCGGCGACGCGCGAGTAGGATGGGCACGCGCGAGCCAAGCGTTGACCCTACCCCGGCCGCTCGCTAGCTTGCCGACGGCCCGTATCCCCGGACCGGCCGCACGCCTCGCGCGGTCGCGACAACAGCCGACACGTGGAGGCCCTTCATGCGCCGCAGTCCCCGCGAATTCCGCAAACCGCTGGCGCTCGGAGCGCCCGCACCCGTCGGCGAGATCCCGATCACCCCGTCGCGCTCGCTGCACTTCTTCGACCCCTCGCAGGAGCGCATGCGCGCCCGCGTGCCGCAGATGGCGCAGACGGTGGACGTGCTGGTCGGCAACCTCGAGGACGCCGTCCCCTCCGACCGCAAGGTCGAGGCGCGCCGCGGCCTGATCGAGGTCGCCCAGACCGCCGACCTCGGCGACTGCTCGCTGTGGACGCGCGTCAACAGCCTCGACAGCCCGTGGGTGCTGGAGGACTTCACCGAACTCGTCGGCGAGATCGGCGAGACGCTCGACGTGATCATGATCCCGAAGGTCACGGGCCCGTGGGACATCCACTACGCCGACCAGCTGCTCGCGCAACTCGAGGGCCGGCACGGGATTGAGCGGCCGCTGCTCATCCACGCCATCCTCGAGACGGCGGGCGGCGTGAACCACATCGACGAGATTGCGCAGGCCAGCCCGCGCATGCAGGGCATGAGCCTCGGCCCGTCCGACCTCGCCGCCTCGCGGCGCATGAAGACCACACGCGTCGGCGGCGGCCACCCGGGCTACCTCGTGCGCGAGGACCCCGACGCCGACGACCCGGACGCACCGCGCGCGACCGCACAACAGGACCTCTGGCACTACACGATCGCACGCATGGTCGACGCCTGCGTCGAGGCGGGCGCGCTGCCGTACTACGGCCCGTTCGGGGACATCGCCGACCCCGTGGCGTGCGAGGACCAGTTCCGCGCGGCGTTCCTGATGGGCTGCGTCGGCGCGTGGTCGCTGCACCCGAGCCAGGTCGAGATCGCGAATCGCGTGTTCAGCCCGGCGCCCGACGAGGTGGCGTTCGCGCGCCGCATCGACCACGTCATGGGCGACGGCTCGGGCGTGGTCATGCTCGACGGCAAGATGCAGGACGACGCCACCTACAAGCAGGCCCAGGTCATCCTCGACGTGGCGAAGCTCATCGCCGACCGCGACCCGCAGATGGCCGCGCTCTACCGCCTCGACGAGCCGGTAAGCGAGGAGTAGCCCGATGCGCTTCTACGAACACGAAGCCAAGCAGGTGCTGGCGCGCCACCGCGTCGCACTCCCACAACGCCACCTCGCGACCACCCCCGACGAGGCCGCCAATGCCGCCTCGGAGATCGGCGGACGCGTCATCATCAAGTCGCAGGTGCTAAGCGGCGGCCGCATGAAGGCGGGCGGCGTCCGCTTCGCCGAGTCCGCCGACGAGGCGCGCGAGCTCGCCGAGGCGATCCTCGGCCTCGAGATCAACGGGCAGCAGCCGATGGGCGTGCTCGTCGAGCAGGCCTCGCCGGTCGCGCAGGAGTACTACGCCGCCGTCACGTGGGACGCGAGCGCCAAGCGCCCGGTCGTCATCTTCAGCGACATGGGCGGCATCGACATCGAGGAGGTCGCCGAGCAGCACCCCGAGCACCTCTCGCGCACACACATCTCGAACCTGCGGCCGTTCTCGGACTTCGAGGCGAAGCTCGCGGTCTCGAAGACAGGGGTGACCGGCGGCGCGCTCGGGCGGCTGAGCCGCATCGTCGCCGCGCTCACGCGCGTCTTCCTCGAGTACGACCTCACGCTCGCCGAGATCAACCCGATCGGGCGCCTTGAGGATGGCTCGTTCCTCGCGCTCGACTCGCACATGGACATGGAGGAGGAGGCGCGCGGCGCGCACGCAGCGCTGCTGGGCGAGCTCGGCGTCGCCGACGAGGACACGCGCCAGGCGCGTCCGCCGACGGAGTTCGAGATCGCCGGCGCGCAGGTCGACGCCGCCGACACGCGCGGCGTCGCGGGCCGCGTCGTCGAGTTCGACGGCGACCTCGGGCTCATCATCGGCGCGGGCGGCGGCTCGCTCACGCTCTTCGACGCCGTGCGCTCGGCCGGTGGCAGGCCGGCCAACTACTGCGAGATCGGCGGCAACCCCTCGGTCGCGAAGGCCGCCGGGCTGGCGAAGCTCGTGATGTCGAAGCCGGGCGTCGAGAAGATCGCGGTGATGATGAACGTCGTCTCCAACACGCGCGTCGACATCATGGCCCGCGGCGTCATCAAGGGCGTCATCGAGGCCGGCTACGACCCCGCCGAGGCGATCACGATCTTCCGCATCCCCGGCTCGTGGGAGGAAGAGGGCGTCAAGATCCTCGAACGCTACGGCGTGGAGTACGTCGACCGCTCGGTCTCGATGCACGAGGCGGCGCAGCGCGCCGTCGCGAAGATGCAGGGGACGTAGCGATGTCCATCCTCATCGACGCCGACAGCACGTTCATCATCCAGGGCATCACCGGCCGCGAGGCCGTCACCATGACGCGCGAGCTGCTCGACTACGGCTCGAAGGTCGTCGGCGGCGTCACGCCCGGCCGCAAGGGGCGCGAGGTCCACGGCGTGCCCGTCGAGGACACTGTGCGCGCCTTCACCGAGCGCGAGCAGATCGACGGCGCCATCGTCGCGGTCCCGCCTGCCTTCGCGACCGACGCCATCCTCGAAGCGGTCGAGGCGGGCGTGAAGCTGATCGTTGTGGTCACCGAGCGCATCCCGCGCGCCGAGGTCGCCCGCGCCGTCGAGTACGCCGCGCAGGAGGGCACCCGCATCATCGGCCCGAACTGCCTCGGGCTGATCGCGCCGGGCAAGTCGAAGATGGGCGGCATCGGCGGCGCCGCCGACGCCACGCAGCGCGCGTTCCAGCCGGGCATCATCGGCGTGATGTCGCGCTCCGGCGGCATGACCACCGAGATCTCGAACGCGCTGTCGGAGGCCGGGCTCGGCGTGAGCACCGCAATCTCCATCGGTGGCGACGCCATCATCGGCTCGACGTACGCCGAGCTGATGCCGCTGTTCGAGGCCGACGAGCAAACGCAGGGCCTCGCGATCTACTCGGAGCCGGGCGGGCCGATGGAGGCCCAGCTCGCCGAGCACATCGCCGAACACGGCTCGCGGCTGCCGGTGGTGGCGTTCATGGCCGGGCGCTTCATGGACGAGATGCCAGGCATGCGCTTCGGCCACGCAGGCACCATCGTCGAGGGCCGCGCGGACACGACGACCGACAAGATCGCGCGCCTCGAGGCGGCCGGCATCGCCGTCGCGGAGCGCATCGAGGAGATACCGGCGCTGCTCCGCGAGCGCATCGAGGCGTCGAACGGGAGCGGGTCCTAACCATGGCGATGTTCATTCGCGTCGACATCGACGACTCGGTACAGCAGGACGCGGACCTCCGCGGCCGCCTCGCCGAGGTGTGCCCGGTCGACATCTTCACCATCGAGGGCGAGGGCGACGCGGCCCGCGTCGAAACGGTCGAGGCCAACCTCGACGAGTGCACGCTGTGCGACCTCTGCATCGACGTGGCGGGGGATGCGGTGCGGGTGGTGAAGCTGTACGAGGAGTAACCGCGGCGAGGCCCACTATGCGCCGCCATCGAGTGCCACGAGTAGCGTTGCTGAGGGGGCATCGTAGTGCGATCTGGTTGATCTGGTTCGCGCTTGCGGTTGCTGCCGTAGCGTTCGTGCTTCTGTTGCTGGCGACGCCGAAACCGGGTTGGGCACCTTGGCCGGCCCCAGGGCCGGCCGCTCCACTTGGGCTAGCCTCAGCATGGGTAGCCTTCTTCGGAGTCCTCGCGGCAGTCATCGCGCTCGTGGCAGCGTACTTGGAAGTCCGCACCGTCTTCCCGGATCAGAGATTAAGCGTCGAGGTACGCCGTGCAAGCGAGTTTCATGACGGTGGCAGCGCGTACCCAGTCGATCATACCTGGGTCGTCTTTCGGAACGAGAAAGATAGTGCGCTGATCAATGCATTCCGCTTGGAAGTAAGTCTAGTCAGCCATGAAGGCGCCACTTTGGCATTCGATGAACACGAGCCGGGATTCTTCGGAGACAAACCAGGGTGGGACATGCAGGAAGTCCCGGTCATGGGTGGGACCCGAATCCTCAAGTGGGTGCTGCAAAAGCATGCACCATTCTTCCCCGACAGCACGATCGAGGGTCCGCGCCACAAGGTTCAATCAAACGCGACACATTGGCGGACAACGTGGTGGACGGACCGCGCGGGCCCCGAGGAAGTAGTCCTTCCAATCCCCGGACAGTAGCGACTCGCGTCGGTGCTACGAGGCGGCGAGGAACGCGTGGGCGACTCCGGCGCGCTCGGCGCGGAGCTCGGCCGCGTGGGCGGCGAGGGCGTGGGCGATTACGAAGATGAGCATCTGCGTCGTCCTCGGGAGTTGCTCCGCCGTAGCCCGCACCTCGAAGCTCTCGGCGAGCTTGCGGCCCGCGAACGCTTCGATCTCGGCAATCGCGGGGAGGGCCACTCGCGCGAGTGCGGCGCTGCGCGGGTAGGCGCGCCCGAAGTCATGCACGTCCAGGCCAACGATGTCGCCGTCGGCCTCCCGCAGGTGGATGCCGTGGTCGCCCTCGATCGTGAACGCGGCGCGACGCTCGTTGATGTGGATGCTCGCGATGTCGTCATGCCGGTCCCAGTAGCAGAAGATGATCTCGCGGATGCTCCGCGGGTCGAAGGTCGGCATGGGCGCGTTGGTCTCCATCGCTCAGTCCTCGGTTCGAGGATACAGCACGGTGTCTCCGGCTCGCAGTCGACGGTGGAGGAACGCCGTCAGCACGCGGCCCGAACGCCGCTCCATCTCATAGACCACGACGACCTTGAGCCAGTGACCGGTGGGCGTGCGTGCCATGTGGTGCTTGCGGTCTGTGTGGTCGCGGTCCCGCAGAACGAGCGTCGGGCGCTGGATTGCATCCACCGCATCGCGTTCCCGCCCAGCCATATCCGGGTGAGCGCCCTCGATTTTCGTGACCCACTGGTCGAGTGAGCACACGACATCGACGCCCTCGTAGTCGAGCACACGGAACACGGGAGCATCTGGTGGTCGTTCTTCGGCCACGGGTCTGGATCCTACCTCGCTCCCCCTGCATCCGCGCCAGGCGCGTCCAATCGCGCACTACGCCGACTCAGACCTACCCCCGAGTGGCGCCACCCATTCTCTCAACAGTCAGACGACGTATCATCTGCTCTGTCACCCGAACGGATTGGAGCATCCGGTGCTGATCTCCGAACGCATGGCCAGGGAACTGAGCGAGGAACTCGTCAACGAGTACTGGGCCGCTATCCAGTACACCATGGTCTCCGCCTACTTCAGCCGTGAGGCGCTCCCACAGCTCTCCAACCTCTTCCGCCAACAGGCCTCCGAAGAGCTCATGCACGCCCAGAAGATCGTCGACTACGTCACCGAGGCCGGCGGCACCGTCGACGTGCCCGCCATCCCGGCCGGCCAGGCCGACTTCGAGTCCGTCGAGGAGGCGGTCGAGCTCGCGCTCAACGCCGAGGTGCGCGTGGCCGGGGTCTTCAACGACCTCATGGACCTCGCCATCGAGGAGCACGACCACCTCGCCCGTGGCTTCCTGCAGTGGTTCGTCGACGAGCAGCTCGAGGAGGTCTCGACGATGGACGACCTGCTCAAGGTCGTGCGCCGCGCGGGCGACAACCTGCTCTACGTCGAGGACTTCGTCGCGACTCGGCCGCCGCCGGCGGTCGCCGCGCCGCAGTAGCGCCGCGCGGCGCGGCGTCGGTCAGTCGTCGTCCTGACCGACAAACCCGCCGAGCTCGAGGTTGATGTCGACGCGTTCGAGGTACTCCTCGTGCAGGCGGTCGGTGAGCGCGGCGCGCCCGGCGAGGTCGAGGTACTTGTCGCGGAACGCCGCGGCGACCTCGTGGCCGAGGTGGCGCGCGTAGGCCGCCATCACGCGGCTGCCCTGGATCGCGACAGCGGTGAGCGGCTGCACCACGGCCGGTGACCAGCCGAGCTTCGGGCCGAGCCACGTGAGGCCGTCGTCGTCGGTGCGCAGGTGGTGCGTCACCAGCTCGTTCCACACGCCGTGCACCTCGTCGGCGCCGAGTTGGTGCATGCGGTACGCGTCGGGCTCGCCGATAGCCCGCACCTGCCCACTCACGTCAGGCCACTCCGAATCCTCGTCGAGTTCGAGTTCGGGCGGGTGGATGCCGGCGAGGCCGAACGATCGCTCAAGCCGCCGGCGCATGCGCGTCTCCTGCGGCAGGTTGTCGCCGGCGCGCAGGTCGCGGTTGTTGTCGAGGTGCTGCCACACGTCGCGGTCGGCGTGGAGGCTGTTGCGCACGAACGCCTCGAAGCGGTCGCGACGACCGCGCAGCAGGTAGGCGAGCGCGGCCGTCGAGGTGAAGATCTCGCGGTCGATGAGGAGCTGGAGCTCGCCCCGGCCCTCGTATGTCTCGGCGGCGAGGCGGCGCGTGAGCTTCACGATCCGCGTCGTGAGCCCGGAGAGGATCGCTTCGTTGCGGCCCTGCCGCACCGGGACTCCGTCGGGCTGCTCGTGCGTCCGCGCGAGGAGCGCGGTCAGCTCGCCGAACTCGGTGACGAGCGCCGCGGCGGTCTCGAGGAACGGCCGCTCGTCGCGCGTGTGCACGAGCAGGTCGCGGTCGACGAGCGCCCAGGTCGGCCACTCGTCGGGTGCGGGGAGCCGTGCGTCGGGCATGGTCTTCCCCTCGGCCGTTACGTCAGCTTGCCGTGGCCGTGCTCGGCGATCTCGGCGTCGCGCTCGACGCGTCGCCGCGCCTCGCCCGAGCAGCCCAGCGCCACGAGCTGGCGCTCGAAGCGCTCGCGCTCGTGGCGGGCGAGGAGGCGTTGATCGCGGCGGAAGTGGCCGGCCTGGTCGATCACAGCGATGTGGTAGCGCTTCCACTCCTCGTAGAGCGCGTCGCACTCGGTCGTGTGCTCGTGGCCCTCGGCGAACGCGGGCTCGGGGACGAGCTTCTTGCTCCGTCGGTTCGACCAGCCCCGGGTGGTCATCGCGACGCCTCCCCGGACACCGGCTCGCCGTCGAGTTGCGCGATGCGGCGCGCGTGCCGCCCACCGTCGAACGGCGTGTCGAGCCAGGTGCGCACGATCGCCAGCGCGACATCGAGCAGCACCATGCGCTGCCCGATCGAGATCATGTTGGCGTCGTTGTGGCGTCGCCCCAGCTCGGCCGACTCGACGCTCCAGCAGAGCGCGCAGCGCACGCCGCGCACGCGGTTGGCGACCATCGCCTCGCCGTTGCCCGACCCGCCCAGGACAATGCCGCGTTCGCAGTCGCCGGAGGCGACGGCCTCGGCCGCCGGGCGGATGAACAGCGGGTAGTCGCTCGGCTCCTCGGAGTCGGCGCCGAGGTCCACGACCTCGTGGCCGAGGCGCGCAAGCTCCTCGGCGATCCGCTGCTTGTAGCGGAACCCCGCGTGGTCCGAGGCGATCGCGATGCGCATCCGTCCCGCCCTCGTGGTGCTAGCTCGCGGCGAAGAGCTGGCGGCCGATCACCTTGAGCTCGAGGATCGGCTTGACGCCCTCGAAGATCGGCAGCACCAGCGCGTCGATGACGTAGCGGGCGATCGGGTCCTCCTCGGAGTAGCCCCAGCCGCCGTGTAGCTGCTGCGCGGCCTGCGAGGTGGCCACGGCGATGTCGCACGCCAGCAGCTTCGCCATCGGCGCCTCGATGCCGCGCGAGTTGAAGTTGCGCGCGGCGGCGTAGATGAGCTGACGCGCCGCGGCGATGCGCGCCACCATCTCGCCGATGCGGTGCTCGGTGAGCTGGTACTTGCCGATCGGCATGCCGAACTGCTCGCGCTGGTTGACGTACTGGCAGGCCTTCTCGAGCGAGGCCTGCGCGACACCGCACGCGCGCGCGCCGGTCTGCAGCCGCCCGACCGCGAAGCCGCCCATCTGCAGCGCGAACCCGCGGTTCAGCCCCTCGTCCTCACCGACGAGGTTCTCGTGGGGGACGAAGTAGTTATCGATGGCGATCGTGTAGGAGTGCATCCCGCGGTAGCCGGGCGTGGGGTTCGCGGTGCCGGTCATCGAGCCGCCCTCGGGCTGCGTCTGGCGCCACTCGTAGCCGTAGTGCGGGTCCTTCGGGACGATGAAGACCGAGAGCCCGCGGCCCGCCGCCTCGACGTTCGGGTTGGTGCGCACGAGCATCGCGATCACGTCGGCGCGGCCGGAGAAGGTGCTCCACGCCTTTGCGCCGTTGAGGCGCCAGCCTCTGCGGCCATCGACCTCGGCGGGCGTGGCGCGACACTGGAGGTTGGCGTTGTCCGACCCGACGTCGGGCTCCGTCACCCCGATCGCCACGAGCGCCTCGCCCGAGGCGAGCTTGGGCAGCCACTCCTGCTTTTGCGCCTCGGTGCCGCCGGTCTGCAGCGCGTGCGCGAGGATCTCGGGTCGCGTGTGCAGCGAGCCGGCCGCGCCCAGCGAGGCCGCCGAGAGCTCCTCGGTCATCACGACCATCGGCAGGTAGCCCATACCGGTACCGCCGTACTCCTCGGGGATCGAGGAGCCGAAGAAGCCCTGCGCGGCGAACTTCGTGATCAGGTCGTCGGGGACGAGCAAGTCCTCGCGGTGGATCTGCTGCGCGATCGGCGCGACCTCGTTGCGCGCGAAGTCGCGGGCGGCGTCGCGCGTCAGCGCCGCCGTCTCGTCCTCGAGGTCGGCGTTGTTGACGCCGTTGGCGGCGATGGCGGTGCGGCCGAGGGCGCGCACGCGCGCCTCGTCGAGGCCGGCGCGGATGGCGGCGCGTGTCTCCGCCGAGTCGAGCGCCTCCGCTGCCTCGCCGATGCCGAAGTCCTCGGGCGCCGTGTCGACGGCCGAGCGCACCGCGTGGGCGGCCTCGGCGGCGTAGATGATCGCGGCCTCCTCGGCCACCTCGTCGGCCCTGCCATACTCGCGCAGGCGCTCGGCGTAGGCGACGAGTTCGCGCGCGGCGCGAACCTGAGTGGCGAGGTAGGCGACGCGCTCGGTGTGCACCTGGTGGTCGTCGATGCCCCGGCCACCCTCCGTCACCTCGGAGCCGTGCGTAACGGCGGCGTCGATCGCGCGCTTCGCCGTGTCGACGAGCTCGCGGGCGGTCGTGACGGCATCTACCTGGGTCGTCGTCATCGTCGGTCTCCTTCGCAAGCGCCCTATCTGTTTCGTCACGCCCGGGGGGCCTTCGGCATCAGCACGGTGTAGTCGAGGTCGAGCACGACGTTGGGGTGGTAGCGCTCGCGGCCGCTCTCGTCGGTGACGCGCAGCGGGACGTCCTCGGTTACCGGGTCGGCGTCCTTCGTCGCGACAAGGCGCAGCCGCAGCGCGCCGGCGTCGTCGCGGCCGAGGTCGATGCGGTCGAGCACCTCGGTCCAGGCGAAGAGCGTGTCGCCCGCGAACGTCGGGTTGCTGTGCGTGCCGCCGTTGAAGGCGAGCACGCGCACCGCGTTCTCGAGGCCGTTGAACGACAGCGCCCGCGCCACCGAGATGATGTGCCCGCCGTAGATCACGCGACGCCCGAAGCGCGTGCCCTGCAGCGCATGGGCGTTGAAGTGCGCGCGCGCCGTGTTCTGGTAGAGGCGCGTGATGATCTGCTGCTCGGCCTCCTCGATCGCCATGCCCTCGACGTGGTCGATGCGTTCGCCGGGCGCGTAGTCGTCCCACCACGCGCGGCCGCCCGTGATCTCGGCCGAGAAGGCCGAGAGGTCGAGTTGGTCCGGCACGTGCAGCGCCTCGGGCGCGACGGACTCGGGCACCTCGGGCGCGTCGTCCAGGGCGGCGGGCGATGCGGGGTCGCGCTTGTTGACGAGCACCCAGCGGATGAGCGTCAGGACTTCCTCGCCGCGCTGGTTCACGCCGGTGGTGCGCACCCACACCACGCCGGTCTCGCCGCCGCGCGCCTCGCGGCGTCCGAGCACCGTGGTGGTGGAGCTGATCGTGTCGCCGGGCAGCACGGGCGCGCCGAACCGCACGTCGGCGTAGCCGAGGTTGGCGACGGCGTTGAGCGACACGTCGGGGACGGACTTGCCGAACACCGTGTGGAAGACCAGCAGGTCGTTCACCGTCTCGCGCTCGAAGCCGAGCGAGCGGGCGAACTCGGCGTTGCAGTGCAAGGGGTAGCGGTCCGCGGTGAGCGCGATGTAGAGCGCCGCGTCGCCCTCGGTGACAGTCCGGGGGACGGCGTGCCGGATCTCGAGCCCGGTGACGAGGTCTTCGAAGTAGTTGCCGGTGGTCGCTTTGGCCACGTTGCCTCCCCCGGCTCATTGTAGGGATGGTGCGGGCGAGCGGAAGATGACGCACCCCCCGAGCCGCGCCAACGGCCCCTCCCAGCCCGGCGGGTGCGAGCACGGCTCCCACATCGGTCGCGGCTTCGGTATCCTCGACCCGTACGAAACGACTACGCACCCGGGAGGTACGACGTGGGCACCAAGGAACTCGAAGCGCTGATCGAGGTGCTGGAGCGCGAGACGAAGGCAGGCCGCGAGGGCCACGCGCTCGGCACATGGACGATCCGTTACGACAAGAACCGCGCGGCGTTCACGTTCGACCACTGCGAGTCCGAGGTCTACTGCAACGAGCGCCCCGCCGTGATCGGCACCGACGGCGCCGTGATCGACCCCGGCGGCCCGATCGAGTTCTAGCCGCCCACCCGCGCGACTCGCCTCGCCGCCCACGGCGACGAGGCCTCGACCCTTGGAGGCGTCGTGACAGCCGAGGCTTGGCTACCTGCGCGCTTGATTCCGACTTCGGGCATCAGAGGGGACCGCGAGCGCGAGGCCCGCGCAACGTCCGCCCTGCTCAGCGTGCTCGGGGCCGTCGATGAGTTCGGCAGGTCGATCCTGCGGGGACGCTTCGGCGCACCCGCCGGGCCGGTTGAGACCTATATCGAAGTTCCGCTGGAGATGGCCGACGGGACGGTCGTACGTCCCGACGGCCTTCTCCGGGTACGCCGCGGGCGGCGCACCTGGGTGGCCCTCGTCGAAGTGAAGACCGGAACGAGCGAATTGGATCGGGCCCAGGTTGAGTCGTATCTCGACGCCGCCCGGGAGCACGGTTTCGACGCGGTGGTCACCATTTCGAATCAGATCATGCCCGCAACGGGCGACCATCCGGTTGAAGTAGACCGGCGAAAGCTGCGGCGCGTCGAGTTGCACCACATCTCGTGGGTAGCGTTGCTCACCGAGGCCGTCATGGAGCACGACCACCGCGGCGTTGCCGACCCCGAGCAGGCATGGATACTCGCCGAACTCATCGCATACCTCGAGCACCCGAGCTCCGGGGCGATGCAATTCGAGGACATGGGGCAGCACTGGACGGCCATCCGCGACAGCGCCCGAGCCGGCACCCTTGGACCGAGCGACGACGGTGTCGATGATGTAGTCGAGCGATGGGACGAACTCTCCCGCTACCTCTGCCTTCAACTGGGCCGCGAGCTCGGCGCCGATGTGCAGCAGGTGCTCGCACGCCGCGACCGGCGCGACGTCGCCGGTCGCCGGACGCGATTGGCGAGGACCCTGGCTGAGGCTGGTGTCCTCGAATGCACCTTGCGCGTGCCGGCTGCGGTCGCCGACATCAATCTCAGCGCCGACTTGAAGACACGCACTATCTCAGCGTCGCTGCAGGTCGACGCCCCAGGCGACGGGCGGCCTCGGACGCGGATCAACTGGCTCGTGCGTCAGTTGCGATCTGACGCGCCCGGCAGTCTCCGCGTGGACGCGTCGTTTGAGTCCCGATCCGTCACCACGTCAGCCTTGCTTCACGCGCTGACCGAGCATCCCGACGAGGCGCTCCTCGAGGACCGGCGAATCGCCCCTCGCGCGTTCCGGGTCACCTTGACGCGGGACATGGGAATGGCGCGGGGAACCGGCGCGCGATCGTTCATCGGCTCCATCACGTCGCTCCTGGACGAGTTCTACCGGACGGTCACCCAGAACCTCGAAGCCTGGAAGCCGCCCGCGCCCAGACTCCCCCGACAAACCGAGGAAGGTGAGTCGGAGCCGCCAGCAGAAGCCGCGGACATCGGCGCGCCTGAAACCGACGAGTGATCGACCCCGGCGGCCCGATCGAGTTCTAGCCGCCCTGCGGCCACTCGTGCCGCTACCGCAGTGAAGACCGATTGGAGCCGTGCATGTCCATTCCCGTTAGTGAGCGAGGCTACCCTCATCCAGAGCTGTTGGCCGAGACCGGTTGGCTCGCGAGTCGCCTGTCCGATCCGACCGTGCGCGTGGTCGATGCTCGTTCTAGAGAGGACTACGCCGCCGGCCACATTCCAGGCGCCGTCCACCTCAACGGGTTCGGCCTCGGGGGACTGCGGGCTGGACCGGAGATGCCGGAGCCCGCAGCCTTTGCCGAACTGGCCGGGGCGTTTGGGATCGACGAGCACACCTCGGTCGTGGTCTACGGCTCGGCCGACGCGTTCCTGCAAATGGCGGGCATGACCGCCTGGGCATTCCTGTACTACGGCCACCCCGATACCCGCTTCCTCGACGGTGGGTTCACGAAGTGGACGCGCGAGGAGTTGCCGCTTTCGACCGACCCTGCGTCCCACGAACCACGAACGTTCACGCCTCGCCTGACCGAGGGTGTCTACTGCTCGCTGGACCAGGCAAGGGCCATGGTCGACGATGACGAGGCGGTCTTCTGGGACGTGCGCAGCCTCGGGGAGTTCGAGGGGACAACGCCTGGCTTCAATCCTCCGCCCCGGCTCGGGCACCTCCCGGGGGCCATCCACCTGGAGTGGACCGAGCTGTTCGATGCCGACGACGGAACGTTGAAGCCCGCGACCACGCTCACCACCCTGCTGGGGGCGAAGGGAATCACACCTGAGGTCGCTGTCGCGACGTACTGAGGGGGCGGTGCGCGCGCGGGTCTCGCTGCGCTCGTCCTGAAGATCCTCGGTTACGACCGGGCGTCGAACTACGCGGGATCGTTCAACGAATGGGCCAATCAGCCCGACACCGCGGTGATGAGTTGACGGGCACGCGTAAGCGTCCGCCCCCATCGTAAGGCCGTGGAGCGAACCTCCGCGCGATGGTGGACGCGAAGACGCTGATCGCGCGCTTCGGCGACCCAATCAACGCGGACGTGGGCGGCGAACCGCTTCGCCGGGCAGGCCCGGCAGTGGACCGCAGCGCCGCGCGCTGGAGGCTACTCGATATCCTGGAGCCAGTACCGCATCGTGTGGTCGAACACGATGTGGCCCGTGTACTCGGCCGGCTGGCGGCTGATCCACACCGCCGCGCGGCCCATCCACTCCGCACTGTCGAAGTCCAGGTTTGGGTTCTCCGGGTCGTTGCCGGCGAAGATGTTGCCCGGCGTGTGGATCACGTAGTTCAGCGACAGCACGTTGGCGGCGATGCGGTACTTCTGGAGATCTATCGCGAGGCCCTGCGTGAAGCGCTCCAGCCCTGCCTTCACCATCCCGTAGAACAGCCCGCCGATGCCATCGTCGTCGTACGGCCCGGGGCCGGGGAAGATCGCCGCGCTCGAGGAGATGTTGATGAGGTGGCCGCCCCCGGCCTTCATGTGCGGCACCGCCGCCTTGCACATCAGCACCGGGCCGCGCATGTCGACCTGCCACATCAGGTCGATGTGGCGGTCCTGCACCGTCTCGATGTCGCCCGGCACGGGGATCGCCGCGTTGTTCACGACGATGTCGACCCGCCCGAACTCCTCGACGGTGCGCTCGACGCAGCCGTAGATGCTCTCCGGGTCGCGCAGGTTCGTGACCACGGGCAGCGCGGCGCCGCCCTCGGCCTCGATCGCCGCGGCGACCGAGTGGATGGTGCCGGGGAGGCGCGGGTCGGTGACCTCCTCGGTGCGGGCCGCGACGACGACCTTCGCGCCGTCGCGCGCCAGCGAGTGGGCGATCGACTCGCCGATGCCGCGGCTCGCGCCCGTCACGATTGCGACCTTGCCTTCGAGTTGCTGCTCGCTCATCCCATGCCTCCCTGTGCTTCGGAATGTGGGGGGCGCCCCGCACGTGCTCCGGATTGGTGATGTCCCGCTGCCTCGCGCCGAGTGCTCGGCGGCGAGGCGTAACCTACTACGCACCGCGGGCACGATCATGCGGCCTCCGGCCGCGGGCACGATCATGCGGCCTCCGGCCGCGGGCACGATCATGCGGCCTCCGGCCGCGGGCACGATCATGCGGCCTCCGGCCGCAGGCTTGCCGTAAGACCCGCGGTCGCGAATAAAGGAGCGCATGACGGCACCGCCCCGCTCACTCAGCTCACGCGCGCGGGGCCTCTACTTCGGCTGGTACATCGTCGGTTCCGGCGCGACCTCCAACTTCCTCGTCTCCGGCATGGCGATCTGGAGCTTCGGCGTCTTCATCGAGCCGATCCGCGAGGAGACCGGCTGGACCACGGCCGCCGTCGCCGCCGGCTTCTCGATCCGCGCGCTCGAGCAGGGCGTGTTCGGGCCGTTCGCCGGGGCGTTCATCGACCGCTTCGGGCCGCGGATCATGGCGCGCGCCGGCCTGGTGGTCCTCGCCATCGGCCTCGTGCTGCTCTCGCAGGCGCGCTCGCTCCCGATGTACTACGGCGCGAGCATCGTGCTGGCGATCGGGCAGAGCTCAAGCACCTTCATGCCCTACTCGGCGCTGATCGTGCGCTGGTTCCAGGTCAAGCGGGGCCGCGCGATGGGCTTCCTCAACTCCGGGAACGGCTCGGGCTTCGCCCTGGTCCCGCTGATCGCGGTCCTCATCACCACCTTCGGGTGGCGCGGCACACTCGTCGTCTCGGCCGGCCTGATCCTCGTGATCGCGCTGCCGCTCACCTTCACCATGCGCAACGACCCCTCGGTGATGGGCCTCGAACCCGACGGCGAGCCGCTCCGGGCGCGACACGCGGGCGCGACGCCGTTCGCGATGACCGGCGACAGCGTCGGGCAGGCGCTGCGCACCCCAGCCTTCTACCTGCTCGCGCTCGCGCAGTGCGCGAACGTCGCGACGGTGCAGGGCTGGGTGGTCTACCAGTTCCCGCACCTGCGCGAGCAGGGTCTGGGGGTCGGGTACGCGACATCGGTCGGCGTCGGCTATGCCTTCTCGCAGGTCATCTTCCGCCCGACGAGCGGCCTGCTCGGCGACCGTATCGGGCGGCAAAGGCTGCTGATGGCGGCGTTCGCGCTACAGGCCGTCGGCATCGTCGTGCTCGCCTCGGTGTCGAGCGGACGCCTCTGGCTGCTCGTGCCGTACTACGCGACGTTCGCGTTCGGCCAGGCGGCGTGGGTGGTGCTGCACACGGCGATCGTCGCCGACTTCTTCGGCCCGAGGCGGTTCGCGACCATCAACGCGCTCGTGAACGCCGTGGCGATGCCGGTCGCCGTCATCTCACCGATCATCGCCGGGATCGTCTTCGACCGCACGGGCAGCTTCGTGCCGGTGTTCACGACCTACGGCCTGCTCTCCGCCGTGGCGGCGTTCGCGATCTTGCTCATCCGGCGTCGGCCCTACGAGAACCCGGATGAGGCTGAGCCCGCCGCCGCGCCGCTCGCCTCCGCGACCATGGGGGCGACGACGCACGGCGGCATGCACCACGTGGGCGCGCGGCCCACCTGATCGCCTCGTGGCGCCCTATCGCACAGGCTCAGCCACGCTCGCGGGAGTCTCGACGAGGTGCATCGCGACGTGCGTCGGCTGGCGGAGCGGCGAGCCGGCGCCGCGCAGCGACTTCCAGGTCAGCGCCTGGAAGATGAAGAACACGAACGACACCATCATGAAGCCGCCGACCGCGTGTTGCGCCCCGAAGGCGTCGATGGCGAGTCCCATCGGCAGCGCGCCGAGGGGCATGAGCCCGAAGCCCATCGCGAACAGCGAGGTCGCGCGGCCACGCATATCGTTGCGGGCGAGCAGCTGGACGAGGGTCTGGGCGAGGGTGATCGCCACGCCGTGGAACAGCCCGGCGCAGACCAGGAACACGAGCGCCAGCACCAGCACGTTCGACTGTGTGAACAGGATCAGCGAGCCGACGTAGCCGATGAAGAACAACAGCAGCACGAGACCCTTGCGTCGCACGTCGCCGTAGATCGAAAGCCCGACCAGCCCGGAGAACGAGCCCCACCCGATCGCCGCCGCGAGCAGTCCGTACCCCGTCGCGCCGGCGCCCAGCACCTCCTCGGCGAAGACGGGCAGGAGTTGGACGTAGGGGTAGACGGTCAACGCCGGCACGACCGAGGTCAGGATCAGCCCGAGCATCGCGCGATCTTTCGACACGTACGCGACGCCGAGCCACATGCTGCGCAGCGGGTTCTCGCGATCCGGCGCGGCCTGCCGTGTGTTCGTGCTGATCGCCAGCGTGAACACGGTCGCGATCAGCATCACCACACCGATGAACAGGAACGGCGCGGCCGTGCCGAGCAGCCCGATCATCATCCCGGTCAGCGGCGGCCCGGCGATGCGCGCCATGTTCTGCGCGATCGAGTTCAGCGCCACGGCGTTGGCAAGCGTGCCTTCCGTGGTCACGTCGTAGACGAACGCCTGCCGGGCGTTCTGGTTCGCCATGCTGACGGCGCCCTCGAGCACCGAGAAGACGTAGACCATCGGCATGTTGACGAGGTCCGTGACGACGAGCACGCCCAGCGCGACGCCCTTCACCGCGCTCAGCACCGTCGTCCACACGAGCACGTTGCGGCGGGCGTAGCGATCGAGGATCACCCCGATCGCCGGGCCGGCCACGAGCCGCGCCGCCCCGCCGGCCGAGGCGACGAGCGCGAGCTGCGTCGCCGATTCGCCACTGAGCACGTAGGCGAGCCAGTTCAGCCCGATCATCTGCGCCCACTGGCCGAAGCCGGAGCTGACCGTGCTGATGAAGAGGAGCCGGAAGTCGCGGATGCGCAGCGCGTCCATGCGCCCCGGACGGCGCTCCTCGATGCGCGGGGCAGACGCTCCGTTGGTCTGTGCCTGTGCCACGCGCGTCTCCCGGCGTCCCGCGGCGCGGCGGGACGTACGCGCGATTGTAGGCGTCGACCCGCCCAGGGGGCGCGAGGCGCTCCGAGGCCCGGCGACGCCCGGCTCACGGACGCTTCAACGTGCGGCGCGTGCTATGGCCAGCGGGTATCATCGCCGCGCATTCAGACGAACAAGGAGGTTCCATGGACTGGGCCGACTCAGACGCACAAGCCGTATTCCGGGACGAAGTACGGTCGTTCATCGATGCGCGCCTGCCCGCCTTCTACAAGGCGCGCGCCCAGGAGGCCGACCCCTCCGGCGAGAACGACTGGCAGGCCGACATCGCCATCGGCGAGGACAACGCCCGCGAGGCCGCGCTTGCGTGGGCGGACGCCCTTGCCGAGCACGGCTGGGCGGCCCCGCACTGGCCCACGGAATACGGCGGCGCCGGCCTGACCAGCATGGAACAGTTCATCTTCAACTCCGAGATGGCCTACACCGGCGCGCCACCGGTCGGCGGCGGCGGCCTGCGCCTCCTCGGCCCGACGATCCTCGTGCACGGCACCGAGGAGCAGAAGCAGAAGTTCCTCGCGCCGACGTTGCGCGGCGAGATGCTGTGGGCGCAGGGCTTCTCCGAGCCGGGCGCCGGCTCGGACCTCGCCTCGCTGCAGACGCGCGCGGTGCGCGACGGCGACGAGTACGTCATCAACGGCCAGAAGATGTGGACCTCCTCGGGCCACAAGTCCAACTGGATCTTCGGCATGTTCCGGACCGACCCGGACGCCCCGAAGCACCGCGGCATCTCGTTCTTCGTGATGGACAGGACGACGCCCGGCATCTCCGTCCGCCCCATCGTCTCGATGGGCTTCCGCCACGCCACCAACGAGACCTTCTACGAGGACGTGCGCGTCCCCGCCGACCAGATGATCGGCGAGGAAAACCGCGGCTGGTACGTCGGCATGACCCTGCTCGACTACGAGCGCTCCGGCATCGGCGGCGCGATCGAGAACCAGCAGTTCCTCGACCGCATCATCGAGCACGCCCACTCGCCCGACGGCGAGGCACAGCGCGAGCACGGGGGCCTCGAGCGCGCCCGCGCCGAGATCGCCGACGCCTACATCGCGTCCGAGGTGATGTTCAACCTGTCGCTCCGCGTCGCCTCGATGCAGGCGGCCGGGATGCTGCCCAACTACGAGGCGTCGATGGGCAAGATGTTCTACACCGAGCTGCGCCAGCGGGTCGCCCGCGCCGGGATGAAGGCCTTCGGGCTCTACTCGAACATCTGGGACGGCGACGACCCGCGCTCGGCGGTGGCTGCTGAGCCGACGCAGGTCTACGTGCACGCGGTGGTGCTGACCATCGCCGGCGGATCGAGCGAGATCCAGCGCAACATCATCGCCACGCGCGGGCTCGGCCTGCCGCGCGGCTAGTCGAGTCGTCGCCGAATGGGGGGCGGGCTCCGGCCCGCCCCTGCCCGGCGCCTCGACACAGGCGTTCAATACAGACGCTTCAGTACACGGCGCTTCGATGTCGGGCGCCTCGGCGGGGGGTGACGTGAGCCGGCCCACGATCTGCGTCGCCACGCCCGTCGAAACTGAATTCCTCGCACGCCTCGAAGCTGTCGGCGAGGTCCGGCACGTCGAGCCCACAGCGCCCGACGACGAACTCCACGCCACGCTCGGCGACGCGCAAGGCGTCATCATGTCGCCGCTGCGTGTAGCGGGCGCCGCGCTCTTCGATGCTGCCCCGCACCTTCGCGTCGTCGCCGGCACGGGCGTCGGCTACGACAACTTCGACGTGGCACTCGCCACCGAGCGCGGGATCGCGATCTGCAACACGCCGGGCGTGCTCAACACCGCCGTCACCGACCTCACCATGACGCTCATCGTGGCGCTCGCGCGCCAGCTCTTCCCGTACGAGGCCTACGCGCGCAGCGGCCGCTGGGCCGAACGCGCCCCGCGGCTGCCCCTCGGGCACGACATCGGCGGCAAGGTCCTCGGTGTGGTCGGCTTCGGCCGCATCGGCCGCGAGGTCACGCGGCGCATGCAGCTGCTCGGCATGCGCACGCTGTGGACCGATGTGTTCGAGGACCTGCCCGAAGGCGCGCCGGAGAGCCAGTACCGCCCCCTCGACGACCTGCTGCGCGAGTCCGACTTCGTGAGCCTGCACACCGACCTCAACGCCACCTCGCACGGCCTCATCGGCGCGCGCGAGCTGGCGTTGATGCGCAGCGACGCCTACCTGGTGAACACCTCGCGCGGCCCGGTCGTGGATCAGGCCGCGCTGCGCGAAGCCCTCGAGGCGGGCTCGATCGCCGGCGCGGCGCTCGACGTGCTGGAGGTGGAGCCGCCGGACCCGGCCGACCCGCTGCCGGGCCTGCCGAACGTGATCGTGCTTCCGCACATCGGCACGGCGACGGGGGAGACGCGCTACCTGATGCGCGAGCTCGCGGTGAACAACGTGCTTGCCGTGCTCGCGGGCGAGACCCCGCCCGCGATCGTCAACCCTGAAGTGATCAACTCGCGGTAGCCCTACCGCATCGAGCCCTCGCCGATCAGGGTTGAACCGCGCGCCAATGTGACCAGAGCACCGATAGGCCTGCGCCCCACTCGCACCAGTGACTTCCTGCGGGGGTTGGGCGCTCACGAAACGCCCCTCCTTCGTCCACAAAGATCGAGTACGCCGCTCGGGCGCGATGTTGCGCCACAAACTCATGGACACGGTCAATGTCCGTGCAGACTTCTCCCCAATCGACGACGGGGAATTTGGTGTGCCTGATGTCCCCGCCTTGACGATCGTCGCGCTCGTGACTGGGTTCGTACTTGAACTCCACGGCAACCACGACGGTGTCGCCTTCCATCACTGCAAGGTCGGCTCGCCTGCTACCAACCCTCTGGTCATTGAAGACGCGAAAGGCGAGGTCGCCGTCTTCTATCTGCTCCAGGAGCCGGCATTGGACGGTCCAGACGAGATCGCGCTCCGCGAAGAATCGGAATTCCGCGTAGTGCTCCCGCAACCACTCGATCGCATTCTCGAAGAGCCCGGTTGCCTCCATGCGCGGCGCCTCCTCCTCGCATCTGAAGCATGGGAGTTTGGTGTGTCGAGCCCACGGGGGCCTACTGCATCGCCCCGTCGTACGGGCCGACGCCCGCCGAGGCCGCGGCCTCGATGAGCTGGTTCCACGTCGAGTCCTCGATGTCGATGCCGTTCGCCAGGCGCTCCGCCTTGCGGCGGCGCTCCGGCTCTCCGGCCGTCATCACCCCGTCGAAGCCCTCGGCGAACGGCGGCTCCTTCACCATCTCGATGAGGTTCGACAGGCTCTCCTCGAACGGACCTCGACCGGCGAAGTGCTCCGGGTCGATCACCGTCATGAAGATCGCGTTGCCGCCCACCTCGTCGTCGGGCCGCGTCGTCACCGTCGGGAGCAGCGCACCAGCGAGGAACTCGACGGCCATCGACAGGCCGAAGCCCTTGTAGCCGACCGGGCCGCCGACGGGCAGCAGCGCGCCCGGCTGCCTCGATCCCGGCGGGTCGCCGCCGTAGAGGTCGAGCGGGTCCGTCGAGGGGCGACCCTCGCCGTCGAGGATCCAGCCGGGCGCGAGCTCGGCGCCGCGGTTGCGCGCGACGCGCACCTTGCCCTCGGCGCCGACGGAGGTCGCCATGTCGAGCACGAACGGGGCCTCGGGGTCCGGTGTGGGCGCGGCGAAGACGATGGGGTTCGTGCCGAGGCGGCGTCGCCCGCCGCCGAACGGCGCGACGAGCTGGCCGCCGCCGTGCAGGTTCACGCAGGCGATGGCGATCATACCTGCCGCGGCCGCCTGCTCGCCATACGCGCCGATGCGTCCCGCGTGACCGCCTCGGTGCGCGACAGCGACCGAGACGCCCTGGTCGCGCGCCTTCGTGATGGCGGCGTCCATCGTGAAGCGCCCCACGACCTGGCCGTAGTTCCAGTTGCCGTTCACGACGGTCGTGGTGGCCGTGTCCTGCTCGATGACGGGCGTCGTGCCCGGCACGTAGCGACCCTCCTGCGTGCGCGCGACGTACTGCGAGGCGCGGATCACACCGTGCGAGTCGTGCCCCTTCAGGTTTGCGTCGACGAGGTGCGAGGCGACATTGTCGGCATCCGCCGCGGGCGCGCCCAGCGACTCGAAGATGCGCGTGATATAGCTCGTCAGCTCGGCGGCGTCCACGTTCGGCATGGCTAGTCCCCCCGCAGCGGCGGAACGCCCGTCTGCTCGCGCGCGGCGGCGAGGTCTGCGTCGGCCGCCCTGCGCATGAACGCGCCGTCCGCCCCGAGCGTGACCATCTGGAATCCGGCGTCGAGCCACTTCGTCGTGTACTCGACGCTGCCGGTGTGGCAGCCCGGCGCCACGCCGTGGCGCTTGCAGGCCTCGAGGATGCCGAGCACGGTCGCCTGGTGCCTCGGATCGGGGTTGTCGCCCGCCGGCTGCATGCCGATCGCGTACGCGAGGTCCGAGGGGCCGATGTAGGCGCAGTCCACCCCGTCGACGCTGAGGATGTCGTCGAGGTTGTCGAGCGCCTCGGCGGTCTCGATCATGCAGATCACCGCGATCTCGTCGTTCGCCTCGGAGACGTAGCCCTCGCCCGCGTACATCGTCGCGCGCGCAGGCCCGAACGAGCGGCCGCCCTGCGGTGGGTAGCGGCACGCCCACACGGCGCGCTCGGCCTCCTCGCGGTTGTTCACGAGGGGGATCACAACGCCGTACGCTCCGGCGTCGAGCACCTTCATCAGCGTCGGTGGGTCGTTCCAGGGGACGCGTACGAACGGGATGGTGTCGGTCGTGGAGATGCCGCGCAGCATGTTGACGGTGTCGTTGTAGTCGATCACGCCGTGCTGCATGTCGATGCACAGCCAGTCGAAGCCCGCGTGCGCCATCGACTCGGCGACGTGCGCCGAGGGCGTCCCGAGCCACGCGCCGATCGTGCGTTCACCGGCGCGCCACGCGCGCTTCACCGTGTTCGGACGCATCGTGTTCCCTTCCCGTGTCCCTGATCGGGATCCCTTCGCCTGCGATCAGCGATCGAAACGCGAGCGACGCCCCTCCATGTTCGAGTGCACGTCGATCAGCACCGTACGCCCCTCGGCGTTGAGTTGCTGCGCCCGTTCGAGCGCGGGCGCGAGCTCGCCGGGTTCGAGAACCTCGATGCCCACGGCGCCCATGCCCTCGGCGATCTGCGCGTAGTTGCCGGTCATGTGCGAGACGCCGTACTGCTCGCGCGCGGTCGGGAAGCCGCCGGGGTAGGTGGCCATCCCGCCGTTGTTGAGCACGACCGTGGTGATCGGCACGCCCGCGCGCGCCGAGGTCTCGATGTCCATGCCGGACATGCCGAACGCGCCGTCGCCCATCAGGTTGAGGCAGAAGCGGTCGGGGTGCGCGAGCTTCGCGCCGATCATCAACGGGATGCTGAACCCGAGGTGCGTCGTCTTGCCCCACCCGACGTAGCTGTGCGGCGTCGTCGCGGTGAAGAACGGCACGATCGAGTCGCGCGGCGCGCCCGCGTCGTGCGTGACGATGCTGCGCTCGCGGTCGAGCACGCGATCGATCTCGTGGATCACGCGGTAGGTGTTGATCGGGACCTCGTCGGACTCGAGCAGCGGCGTCCACTCGGCGAGCCACGAGTCGCGGTCGGCAGCGATCCCGGCCGCGACGCCTTCCTCGCGCACGTCGTCGCCGAGGCGCTCGCGCAGCTCCTCGATCAGCGCTTCGATGACGAGCGCGGCGTCGCCGGGGAGGGCGACCTCGGCGGTCTCGTCCTTGTTCACGTCCTCGATGCTCGCGGTGTTGTGGATGATGCGCGTGCCGGGCCGGATCGACTGCCCGTAGCCGGTGCGCGTCAGGCTCGATCCGAGCGCGAGCAGCACGTCGGCCTCGCCGATGCGGCGATGCGCCGCGAGCGTCGTCGTGCCCACCCCCGCGCCGACCGCGAGCGGGTGGCGCTCGTCGAACGACGACTTGCCGGGCATCGTCGTGAACACGGGTGCGTCGAGGAGTTCGGCCAGCGCGCGCAGTTGCGCCGTCGCGCGGGCGAAGAGCACGCCCCCGCCCGACCAGATCAACGGCCGTTCGGCGTCGAGCAGCAGCGAGACCGCCGCGCGCACGGCATCGGGCTCCGGCGCCTGGCGCACGAGCGCCGGCGGCGTGTAGTCGAGCGCCGACTCGGGCGCCTCGCGCGACATCACGTCGGCGGTCAGTTCGACCACGACGGGGCCCGGCGGGCCGTTGCGCAGCGCGTGGAACGCCCGCCGCATGACCGCCGGGATCTGCTCCGGCGTGTAGATCGCCTCGACGCGTCGCGCGACGCTGCCGTAGTTCTGCACGGCCGAGAAGTTCGGCCGCACTGCGATCTGGTTGAGGTTCACGCCGCCCGGCAGCACGAGGATCGGCACGTTGTCGGCGAACGCCTGCGCGATACCACCGAGCGAGTTCTCCGCGCCCGCCTGCGACTGTACGGCGACGACGCCGAAGCGCTGACGGTCGCTGGTGCGGCTGTAGCCGTCGGCGGCCATGATCGCGCCGCGCTCGTGGCGGAACGCGATGGGGCGGATGCCCTCCCGCGCAGCCGCCTCGATGAGCGGGTTGCTGGGGTAGCAGGCCAGCCACTCGACGCTCTCGATCTTGAGGATGCGCGCGATCGCCTCGATGCCGTTCATGCCTATGCGTCTCCGTACGCGGGGATACCCCGCAGTATCTTCGTACGCGGGGATACCCCGCAGTATCTTCGTACGCGGGGATACCCCGCAGCCCTCTCAAGCGCCGTGCGTGCCGCGGGGATCGTGCACCGGCTCGCCCGACGCGGCAACGTGCGCGCTACTCGCCCGCCTCGTCGCTGATCTCGACCGTCCGCGCGACGACGATCCACAGCGGGTCGGCGTCCGGCGGTGAGCGGTCGACCACGATCGGCTCGCCCCACCCCGGCGTCAGCGCGAAGTACGAGCCGACGAGGGTCACGCGGTCGGCCGGGGTCAGCGCCTGCCAGACCGCGACCGCCTTCTGTGGGAACATGCGGTGCGAGATCGCGATGGCGTGGAGGCCGCCCGGCCGCAGTACCCGCCGCACCGACGCGAACACGTCGAGCGGCCGCGTGAGGTACTGGATCGACACCGCGTTCAGGACCGCGTCGAATTCCCCGTCGCCGTACGGCAGCTCGGGCGTGCGGTTGAGGTTGTGCACCGCGTGGTCGTCGAGTCGCGGATTGTCGGCCAACTCCGCCTCGTTCATGCCGAGCCCCGCCACGCGCGCGTACTCGACGTCGCCCGGGAGGTGCGAAACCCACGACGACATCAGGTCGAGCACGCGCGCGCCGGCCGGGATCGCCTCGCGGTAGAAATCGGTGAGGGCGTTGATGGTGGCGCGGTCGATGTGGTTGACGAAGCGCGGCGGCTGGTAGAAGACCGCGTCGTCGGACTCGTCGGCGCGGCGGAAGAAGTGGGCCGGGAACGGGCCGTGCGAGTTGGTCATCGCGCTCGATTCATGCCGATGTGGCAGACAGGCTGGCAGCAACTCCGAAGTGATCGGACAGTCGATGTCCTTCGTGGACGTTGCTGATCGCCTCCATGGACTCGGACGCCAGATCGTCACTCAGGGCGATGTGGTCGATGCTGCCGCTGCCATCGAAGGTCGGCGTCGGTGATGGAAGCTCTAGGAGCACTGGCACGGTCTTGCGCTCACTCTCATCGTGCTCGCGGCGATATAGGGTCACGTCAGTAAGAAGGTCATGTTACGCTGAAACCTGCTCCCAACGAGGAAGGGACGAATGACGAACCCCAGACCCACGACGAGTGACCCCGGACGTCCTGGAGGCGGTGAGCCTTGGACGAAATCAGACCCAGATCCGGGCCGCCGTGAGTTTGGTGATGAGCCAGTTCGAGAAGCTCCTGAGCCCCAACGTCCCCCGCCCCGTGAGCCAGAGAGAGGCTAACCGCCGACCTGCTGGAACGCCCAGACCGAGAGTCCAAGGATCTCGATCGCTAGTCCTCCGAACATGACGTAGGTCGTATTCCGCTTCCAGTCGACAGCTGTCATCAAGCGCTCGAAGTGGTTAGCTCTCCAATGGATCATCTCCCGCTGGAAGTCATCGGGATCCATCTGGAGCCACTCATTCGTTAGACTAGTGGGCGAGATGGGGATGGCCCGTCCTCGGAGGCGCGCAGAACAGTACGCGCTGCTGGAAAGCACCAAGCCAATCCCAGCTATGACGAGAGGACATCCCAAACTCGCCGGGCGATCCGAGGCCATGATGGTTAAGGGGACGAGAGGCACGATGGACAGGGAGATGAAGACCCACTGGTCCATCTGTGCATTCAGCGCATTCAACCTATCCATGACATGGTCGTAGGACGCCATAACGGCTTCATAGGCTAGGTCAAGGGTTGAGTCGGCCATCCACAACACCCCCCGGGTCTTGGATGATACACCTCAACTAAGGGCAGACGAATGTGGACGCGCTAGTAGTAGTAGCGCGCCGCCTCCTCCTCGAGTTCTCGCCTCTCGGCTGCATCCATCGGCTCGAAGGCGCGCGCGGCCGCTACGTTTTCCTCGATGCGCGAGGGGAAGCGCGCGCCGGGGATGGCGACCGAGACGGCGGGATTCGAGAGCACGTAGCGGAGCAGGTTCGGCGCCGTCAGCGGCCCGTCGTAGCCGTCGCCGATGCGCGTGCGCATCGCGCTCGTGCGCCCCGATCCGCCGAGCGGCCGCATCACGATCACCGCGACGTTGCGCTCGGCGGCGAGGTCGATGAGCGGCGCGGTCTCGGTGTAGAACGCCGAGTACTCGAGCATGATCGTCTCGAACGCCCCGCTCTCGATGGCGAGCCGGGCCACGTCGAGGCTGTGCGTCGAGATGCCGATGTGGCCGATGAGCTCGCGGTACTGAGCGATCTGGAGCCCCTCGAGCGCGCCGTCCTCGCCCATCACCTCGTCCCACGCCGCCTGCGTCGAGATGTCGTGGAGCTGGTACACGTCGATGCGGTCGACGCCGAGCATCGCCATCGAGCGGTCGACGTCGCGCTGACTGCCGTTGATGTTGTGGCTGAAGGTCTTGGAAGCGACGACGAAGTCCTTGCTGCCGCGCGCGCGGACCTCCTCGCCGATGAGGAACTCACTGCCCGAGTACTCGCGCGCGGTGTCGACGAAGTCGATGCCGAGGTCGAGGGCGGCCTTGAAGGTGGCGGGGCCTTCCTGCGAGGTGGGCGTGTCCATGGCCCCGAGCCCCAGCTCGGCCACCTCGATGCCGGTACTGCCCAGGACCCGCCTGCCAATGCTCGCCACGCGCTGCTCCTCCCTCGAGGTCGGGACGGGGGGATGGTAGCGCATCGATTGAACGCGCCTTGGCCCTGCGGCGCGTTACACTCCGCTGCGAAGAGCGCAGCCGCTCGCAGAACTGGCGCTCGCTGCGGATCGAGTAGAGCGCGATCAGCAGGCTCGCCTTGAGCAGGTGCTCGGGCGGGATCGAGGGCCGCCCGCTCGTTGCGTACATCGTGCCGAAGAGCGGCGAGAGCCGCTGTAGCGCTGCATCGACGATCGGCTTGATGCGGCGGATCGGGTGGTCGTCCGGGATGAAGGAGTCCGGCGTCACCGCCAGCAACATGTTGGTCTGACGCTCAGCGTCGCCTCGCACGGGGCTGCCTCCCAGGCTACGCCCCCGCCGCCTTCGCTATCCTGCCAGATGGCCGCGCCTTTTTCAGCACCCTGCTAGCGTTGGTGCCCCGGCACGCAACGAGCCGAGCCCGGAGCCGCGGTTCGCGAACAGGATTCTCCGCATCTCTCCCCACCGCGTGTATATTGCGTTGTGATAGAGCGCGCCCGGTCAACCGGACGAGGGCGCGCAATGCCCGGTGCGCGGCGCGCCGGAGGGCTCGCCGTCCCGGTACCACCACGGGAGGTGAACCATGGCCGGAGATCCGCTGCGCACGCGACTGTGCGAGGAGTACGGGGCCGAGTTCCCGATTGTCGCTTTCGCACACACGAAAGACGTGATCGCCGCCGCCAGTAACGCCGGCGCCATCGGGGTGCTCGGCGCCACCAGTTCCACACCCGATGAGCTCGACAGCGACATCCGCTGGATCAAGGAGCGCGTCGGCGACAAGCCGTTCGGCATCGACCTGATCATCCCGGCCTCGTTCGTGCAGGGCAACCTCGAGGACCTCGAGGCCATGATCCCGCAGGAGCACCGCGACTTCGTCGACGGGCTGATGCGCGACAACGAGATGCCCGAGCCCAAGAACGAGCCGACCGGAACCATCGACCCCGGTCTCTTCGATCGCGCCCAGAAGCAGCTCGAGGTCATCCTCGAGCACAAGGTCCCGATCTTCGCCTCCGGGCTCGGCAGCCCGGCGTTCATCATGGACCGGCTGCACGACGCCGGGACGCAGGCGTGGGGCCTGATCGGCTTGCGCCGCCAGGCCGTGCGTGAGCTCGAGGCCGGCGTTGACACGATCATCGCCCAGGGCGGCGACTCCGGCGGCCACAGTGGCCGCATCGGCACCTTCTCGCTCGTGCCCGAGGTGACGAAGGCGCGCGACGAGATCCGCCCGGAGAGCATCGTGCTCGCCGCCGGCGGCGTGACCACCGGCCGCCACATCGCGGCCGCGATCGCCCTCGGCGCCGACGGCATCTGGTGCGGCACCATCTGGCAGGCGACCAACGAGTCCGAGACCGAGATGTACGCCAAGCAGAAGCTCGTCGACGCCGTGATCGAGGACGCCGTGCAGTCGCGCGCGACCTCGGGCAAGCCGGTGCGGCAGGTGCGGTCCAAGTGGACCGAGGCGTGGGACTCGCCCGAGGCGCCGGACCCGCTGCCGATGCCGCTCCAGCCGATGCTGGTGGCGAAGATCAAGCAGTCCATCGACGAGGCCCACCTCGAGGACTGGAGCGGGCCCGCGGCCGGCCAGGGTGTTGGTCACATCAAGGGCATCAAGCCCGCCCGGCAGGTCATCTTCGACCTCATGGAGGAAGCCCAGGACACCATGGAGCGCATGGCCGGCTCGCCGGTCGTCGTGTAGAGCCACTGCGTTATGGCGCATCGGCAGCCCCCTCGGGGCGCCGATGCGCCACAACGCTCGATGTACGCGCTAGAATCGGAGCGCAGCCGGCGGCGTGACCCGTCCGGCGCAGGCAGATAAGATCATCCGGAGACCGCGCACCGGGAAAGGGAAACGCATGCCAACCGAAAACGCACCTGCTGATTTCTACCGCACGCAGGAAGGGGGCGGCCTCTGGGAGCACCGCGGCAAGGTCGCCGCGGTCGGCATCGGCCACTCCCCCACCGCACGCCGCTGGGACGGCCAGGCCGAGACCAGCATCGGCGCGTGGATGCTCCTCGCGATCCGCAACGCCATCGAGGACGCCGGCATCACGCCGGACCAGGTCGACGGCCTCGTCCTCGACCCCTCGACGACGACCGGCGCGTGGTGGCCCGAGGGCGACCCGCTGCCCGAGGACGTGCTCTCGCAGTTCGAGCCCGGCGAGAACCCCATGGACGGGGTCGCCTCGCTGAGCGGGGACTGGATCGTCAACAACATGCCGGAGCTGACGAACCTCACGTTCAAGATGAACGGCCCCGTGTGCATGTCGAACTCGATCTGCGTCGCCGCTGAAGCGGTGGGTCGCGGACTGACCTCCGTATGCCTCGTCGTGAAGGCATGGCACAACTTCCCCGGCCGCTACTACCAGGGCGGGCGCAACGCGCAGAACACCGTCGAGGGCCCCGGCGTGTGGACGAACCCGTGGGGCACCAGCGCCGGCACGAACGACGGCTTCCAGTTCACCGAGTACATGCATAAGTACAACCAGAGCCACGACAAGATGGCCCAGTTCATCGTGAACTCGAAGCGCAACGGGCTCTTGTTCCCGGAGGGCTTCTTCGCTCAGCACCGCCCCGATGAGGTGACGGTCGAGGACTACCTGAACGCCCGCTGGATCGTCGAGCCGCTGAACCTGTTCGACCACGACATGCCGATCCACGTCGCGGTCGCGTACGTGTTCGCGTCGGCCGAGAAGGCCGCGGACATGGCGCAGAAGCCGGCCTACATCCTGAACCACGCGACGACGCGGCCGCGGTTCGGCACGCGCCCGACGCTGGACATCGCGGAGCAGGCGACCGACTCCACCGCCCGCAAGCTGTACGCGGGCTCCGGAGTGAACGCCGCCGACCTCGACTTCGAGAACATGTACGACGGCTTCGCGACGTTCCACAACTACCACCTGGAGGGCCTGGGCTTCGCCGGCATCAAGCGCGGCGAGGCGCTCGACTTCTACCAGGGCGACATCAGCATCGAGGGCCCGACCCCGATCTCGCCCAGCGGTGGCAACGTGGGCGCCGGGCGCACGCGCTTCTGGATGCACACCGACAGCATCCTGCAGATCCAGGGCCGCGCCGGTGACCGCCAGGTGCACCTCAAGGGCGGACAGCCCGAGGTCGGCGTCTCCGGCGGCCCGATGCCGCAGATGGGCGACTTCATGATCTGGGCGTCCAGCGCCGACTAGCCGACGGCACAGCGCTCACTACCCAAGGGCCCCTCTCACGAGGGGCCCTTGGCCGTTCTGGTCCTTGCGCTCCCGTGGTGCGTCGAGTGCCGCGCGGGCGTGAGTCTGCTACGAACCTCTGACCGGGATACAGCCAGCAAAGGAGACCCATGGACTACCGCTACATCACCACCGAGCCGCTCGACGACGGATCGATCGTGCGGATCATGCTCAACCGCCCGAACGAGCGGAACGCGCAGAACCGCGGCCTGCTCGTGGAGCTCGACCACGCGATGCTCGCTGCGGAAGCCGACGACAACGTCCGCGTCGTCATCCTCGGCGGCGAGGGACCCCACTTCTCCGCCGGGCACGACCTCGGCACACCCGAGGCGGTCACCGAGCGCATGCCCGGCCCCGACCAGCACGAGACGGTGCAGGGCTACGGCGGCACGGCGCTCGCCCTCGAGAACCGCTACCGCCAGGAGTGGCACTTCTTCCTGCAGAACACGCTGCGCTGGCGGAACCTGCGCAAGATCACGGTCGCGCAGGTGCAGGGCAAGTGTTACGCCGCCGCGCTCATGCTCGCCTGGGCCTGCGACCTCATCGTCGCCTCCGACGACGCCGAGTTCGCCGACGTGGTCGGGACGAGGCTCGGCATGTGCGGCCTCGAGTACTTCGCACACCCGTGGGAGTTCGGCGCGCGCAAGACCAAGGAGTTGCTCCTCACCGGCGACTCGCTGACCGCGCAGGACGCCCACCAGCTCGGCATGGTCGCGAAGGTCTTCTCCCGCGACGACCTCGCCGACCAGACACTCGAGTACGCGCGCCGCATCGCCTCGCTGCCGACGGTGACCTCGATGCTCGTCAAGGAGTCGGTGAACCAGACGCAGGACATGCAGGGCTTCTACAACGCGCTGCAGGCGTGCTTCACGCTCCACCAGGCGAACCACTCGCACTGGGCCGAGGTCAACGACGACAACATGGCCATCGCGAAGCCCGAGCACGGCATCCCGCACTGGACGCAGGCGCCACCGCCCAAGCTGCTCGAGATGGCCGCGCCGTAGCTGGACCGCATCGAGCGTCGAACCGTATCGAGCAGGCCGCGGGCGGCTTCGTCCGCGGCCTGCCGGTGAGCGGACGCAGCTCGTCTACGCGGGCTGCTGCATCCGCTGCCCACGCTCCCACGCCACGATGAGCACCAGCGCGAGCGCCGTCATGTAGAACTTGCCGACCACCTGGCCGGTGAGGAACTCCAGCGACCCGAACGCGAGCGTGAGGAAGAACGCCGAGTCCACCACCAGCCCGACGGTGTTGCTGGCGGCCATGCCGAGCACTCGCGAGTACTGCCGGATGCGCTCGTAGACCACGGCGTCGGCGAACTCGGAGACGACGAACGCCGTCGCCGACGCGAGTGCGATCCGCGCGAACCAGTCGCCGCCGACCCGCACCTCGAGGGCGTAGCTGAGGATGCCGCCGATCGCGATCGCGATCAGCGTGCTGTTGAAGCCCAGGCGCTCCCGCATCCCGTCGCGGAACGTGAACGTCAGCCCGACGAAGTAGACGCTCGCCGGCGCGTCGAGCCCGAACCCGACGGGCTTGATCCCAAACGTGAGCAGCGCCCAGTTCGCCCCGACGATCGAGACGACGAAGAGGATGAGGAACGCGATCCCGATGGTCTTGTCGCGATCCTCCAGCGTCGACTCGATCGATTGCCGCAGGCCCGCCATCGTGACGCTCCCCCCGCCCCGAGTGTGCTCCGAAGCCCCGGGGCATCGCCACGCATGCTAGAGCACGGGGCCGCCCCCGGCGGACGCTCAGCCGCCGCGCGCCGCGGCCTCGGCCGGCTCCTCGCGCACCTGAACAGTTGGTGGTGTCGCCCGCGCGAGCGAGACGCCGATGATGGAGAGCACGGGCATCGCCGCCATGAGCAGAATGCCCATGGTGTAGGAGCCGGTGACGCCCTCGATCGCGGCGAGGGGCAGCGGGCCGATCGCCGACATCATGATCATGATCGAGGTCGCCGAGCCCTGCACGCGCCCGAGGCCGCGCCGGCCATAGTAGTGCGCCCAGATCGTGGTCTGCACGATCTGCTGCACGCCGCTGCCCGCACCGAGCACGCACGCATAGACCGTCGCCATCAGGACGCCGTCGATGAGCCTCGATACGCCGAGGCCCACAAGCAGGAGCAGCATCGCCAGCACGAACAGCGGCCGCGGCCCCACGCGGTCGATCGCGAGCCCCGCCAGCGCCGACGTGATGGCGGTGGTGACGGCGAACGGCACAAACACGCCCGCAGCGACCGTCGCGCTGAGCCCGTTCGCCTCGAAGATGCCGGTCTGGTGAAACACCAGCGCCGTGACCACGAACGGCGAGGTCGTCAGCGGCATCGCCAGCAGCCAGAAGCTCAGCGAGGTCAGCACGCGGCGGTCGTCGCGCTCGCCCTCGGCAACCGTGACCGCCTCGAGTGGCGGGTGGTCGGCGCCGTCGGGGTGGAGCCCCACCTCCTCGGGCGTGTTGCGCGCGAACAGCGCCGTGGCGGGGATCACGAGCAACCACACCAGCACGCCGAGCGCGATGTACGCCTCGCGCCACCCGAGCGTGTCGATGAGCGCGCGGGCGAAGGGCGGCATGAAGGCGAGCGAGGCAGCGAAACCGAAGCCCATGACCGCCATCGCCCGGCCGCGATGCACGACGAACCACTGCGCAGTCATGAGCGTGGCGTTGATGGGCGTCGAGCCTTGCCCGAGCGCGCGCAGCGCGGCGAAGGCAATGAAGAACGCGATGAAACCCTGCGCGAACGCCATCCCGAAGCAGGCGACACCGAGCGCCCCCGCGACGAAGATCACGACGAGCCTGGGCCCGAAGCGGTCCGCCATCCGGCTGACGTACGCGACCATCAACGCGCTCAGGCCGGTGCCGACGGCGTAGAGCGCCGAGATCGTCGTCCGCGACAGCCCGGTGTCCTCGATGATGGAGTCGAGGAAGACGGAGAAGACGTAGGACTGGCCGGGACCGGAGCTGAAGGCGATCAGGGACGCGACGGCGACGATCACCCAGCCGTAGAACGGCCCGCCGGCGCCCGGACGGAGCAGCCAGCCGGCGATACGCGCCTCCTCGGCGAGCCCTGCGAGGTTTCCTCGCGTTCGGTCAGACCCTGCGAGGTTTCCTCGCGTTCGGTCAGACCCTGCGAGATTGCTCGCGTTCGGTGGAACCCCCGCGAGGGTTGCTCGCGTTCGGTCGAACTCGGGCGATGTGGCATCGTAGCCCACCCGTGCGCTGCGTACCCGCCGCGCACGTCGCACCCGCAGGCGCGCACTCCGCTATCATCGCGGCGGCCCGGCGATCACGAGGAGCCCTGATGAGCCATCGAAGCCGCGAGATACGGTTGCGCACGCGCCCCGAGGGGCTGCCCGCCGCCGCCGACTTCGAACTCGTCGAGGTGGACGTGCCCGACCCCGCCGCGGGCGAGGTACTGGTCCGCAACGACTGGATGTCCGTCGACCCCTACATGCGCGGCCGCATGCGCGACGAGCCCTCGTACTCCGATCCCTGGGCCATCGACGAGGTCATGCTGGGCGGCGCAGTCGGCCGCGTGGTCGCCTCGGGCGACGCGGCCCTCGCCGCCGGCGACCTCGTGTCCAGCAACCTCGGGTGGCGCGACCTCGCGCTCGGACCCGCCGCGGCCTTCACGGCGCTCGACCCGGATGTCGAAAACACCGCCGACTACCTCGGCGTGCTCGGGATGCCCGGGCATACCGCGTACGTCGGGCTGCTCGACCTCGGGCAGCCGCGCGAGGGCGAGACCGTGTTCGTCTCCGCGGCTGCGGGCGCGGTCGGCAGCGTCGTCGGGCAGATCGCGAAGCTGCGCGGCTGCCGCGTGATCGGCAGCGCGGGCTCGCCCGAGAAGACGGCGTGGCTCGTCGACGACCTGGGGTTCGACGCAGCCATCGACTACCGCGCCGAGGATCTCGAGGTGGCGCTCGCGGAGCACGCGCCCGACGGCGTCGACGTGTACTTCGACAATGTCGGGCACGATCACTTGCAGGCGGCGCTCAACCACCTGAACGACCACGGGCGGGTGGTGGCGTGCGGCTCGATCGCGGGCTACAACGCAGCGGAGGCGCAGCCCGGCCCGAACAACCTCAGCCACATCGTGCGTAAGCGACTGAGGATCCAGGGATTCATCGTCTCCGACCACGCCGACCGCCGCGAGGCGTTCCTCGCGGACATGCGGCGCTGGCTGGGCGAGGGCGAGGTGCGCAGCCGGCAGACAGTCGTCGAGGGGCTGGAGCGAGCGCCCGAGGCGTTCCTCGGGCTGTTCGACGGCTCAAACATCGGCAAGATGGTGGTACGTATCGCGGGCGAGTAGACCCGCGACCAGGCAGGCAACACAAGCAGGAAGCAGCGCTCAAGGAGGCATCGATGCACGAATACACGACCGACATGTACGAGGGCATGATCGCGGAGACCGTGACGGTCGCCGGCGACAACGGCGACCCGCTCCACACCTACCTCGCGCGGCCGCTCGGCGCGGGGCCGTTCCCCGGCGTGGTGATGATCCACCACATCCCCGGCTGGGACGAGTACAACCGCGAGATGGCGCGTCGCTTCGCGCACCACGGCTACATCGCCATCTGCCCCAACCTCTACGAGCGCGACGGCCACGGCACGCCCGAAGATGTGGCGGCGGCGGTCCGCGCAGCCGGCGGGATCTCCGACGCGCAGGTGATTGCGGACATCGAGGGCGCCAAGGCCTACCTCGACGGTCTGCCCTACTTCAACGGTAAGGCGGGGCTCATCGGCACCTGCTCGGGCGGGCGTCACACCTACCTCGTGGCGTGCAGCTCGGACCAGTTCGACGCGGCCGTCGACTGCTGGGGCGGGCGCGTGATCATGGGCGAGGACGACCTCAACGAGAAGGCGCCCGTCGCGCCCATCGACATGACCGAGAACCTGTCGATCCCGCTGCTCGGGCTGTTCGGCAACGACGACGTGAGCCCCACGGCGGCGCAGGTCGACGAGCACGAGGAGATCCTGAAGCAGCACGGCAAGGACTACGAGTTCCACCGCTACGAGGGCGCCGGGCACGGCTTCATGTACCACCACACGGCCATGTACCGCCCCGAGGCGACGATGGACGCGTGGCAGCACATCTTCGAGTTCTACGGCGAGCACCTCACCTAGGAGTCGCGCCCACCACCACCAACATCGAACGAATCGAGGACTGACGATGTGCACGATGATCGTTGAGCAGGCCGACATCTCCGGCAGCGGCAAGGGGCCGAAGGGCTGGTTCCATGTCGACCGCGTCAACGTGATGTTCGACCACCCCTTCAACCTCCCCGAGGACCACGCGCTGAGCATCGACTTCGTCGATGCCTCGGCGGGGCCCGGGGCGCGCGTGGCCGTGGAGCTCACCGCCGAGTCCGGGCGCGAGCTCGTGCGGGCGCTGCTCGCCGCGATCGACCGCGGCGAGCGAGAGCTGGGTGAGATCGCGACCGCCTCGTGACAACCGAGGGCGCAAGACCCGTCGCCGGGCTCAGCGAGCTCGCCGACGGCGTCTTCGTCTACACGATCACGGGCTTCATCATGGTCAACACCGGCATCATCGTCGGTGACGACGCCGTGGCCGTGATAGACACCGGCACGACCGAGTCGGACGCGCGCTCACTGCTGAACGCGGTGTCGAGCGTGACGGACAAGCCCGTCCGTTACGTCATCAACACGCACCACCACGGCGATCACAGCTTCGGGAACTGGTGGTTCCTCCCCGCTATCACCGTCGGCCATGCGCGCTGCCGGCTGAAGCTCGTCGGCGACGAGGGCGCCTCGCACCGCGACACGATGGCGTCGCACATGCCGATGATCGAGGAGCAGGTGCGCGCCGTCCCGATCGCGCCTCCCACGCTCACGTTCGAGCAGTACGTCGACGTGCACCTCGGCGGCGTCGACCTGCGGCTCGCGTACCTCGGGCGTGCGCACACCGACAACGACATCGCGATCGGCGTCGAGGGCGCGGGCGTGGCGTTCGCCGGCGACCTGATCGAGCAGTCGGGCCCGCCGATCACGGGCGAGGCCTTCCCGGCCGAGTGGGGGCCGACGCTGCGCAAGCTGGGCGCGGCGATGGTCGACCGCTACGTGCCCGGCCACGGCCTCATCGTCGACTCGATGTTCGTCTCCGAGCAGGCGAGCACGTTCGAGACGCTCAGCCGCACCTGCGCGGGCGTCGAGACAGCGGCCGAGGCGATGGAAGCGATGCCGGACTCGGTCATCGAGATGCTCGAGACGCAGACGCCCTCGGCGGTGCAGCGCTACTTCGAGACCGTCACCGGCTGATCGCAAGGGGCCAGAGACAGGCAAGCGGCCGAGGCCCCATCCCGGCCCTATAGCGTGCCACCACCCGTGCGTCGGCGAGGCCTCCCTCGCCCGGCGGTGGCTCATCGAACGGACGGTTCTCCAGTTCCGCCGCCTGCATCCGCGCGAGCCATGCCTGCCAGCGTGCTCGCTCTTCCCGGCGACCCTTCTCGCGTCCCTCCTCGCGACGGCGCAGGCGCTTGCGCTCGCTGCTGAGGCGTAGTTGTTCCCGGAATACGTCGGCAACCATCGGCGACGCGGGGTCCTACTCCTCGCCCGGCGGGGGCTCATCGAACGGGCGGTTCTCGAGTTCGGCAGCTTGCTTCCGAGCGAGCCACTCCCGCCACCTCGCCCGTTCCTCCTCGCGAACCCGCCGACGCTCGCGCTCGCGGAGTTGTTCGCGGAATGCGTCTGCAACCATCGACGAGCGAGTCCTACTCCTCGCGGGGTGGTGGCTCGTCGAACGGGCGCTCTTCGAGCTCCGCGGCTTGTTTCCTCTCAAGCCACTCCTGCCACCTCGCGCGCTCTTCGTCGCGGCCTTCGTCGCGGCCTTCTTCTCGACCCCTGACGAGACCCTCTTCGCGACCTTCTTCTCGACCCCTGACGAGACCCTCTTCGTGACCTCGCTGGCGTGCTCGCTCCTGGAGCTGCTTCCGGAATGTGTCTGCAACCATCGTTCCCCCCTCGACTACGAGGATCATCAGCGTAACCGACACAACGACGAGCGGTGCAAGCGAGCCACCCGTCTTCACAATGCCCGAGGGAGCTCCGTCCAGGCCGGTGTTCCCGAGGAAATCCCATCCGTTATGGTCGTACAGGACAGCAACGACACTAACGGCAACGAGGACCGCAAGTAGCAGCATCGCCCGTCCAACGCGGGACGGGCCGACGATCGGCATCGTCTGGTCAGGACCGCTGCGACGTTCGCCAGCCGGGCTGTTGCACGCTCATCGTGGTCGGCTCCTTCGTTTGCCGAGACGAGCATACTCCCGTATCTCAACTATTCACAACCATACAACGATACGGATAGGCAGGCGCGGGGATCTCCTCGTGCAAAGCAAACGGCCGGGGGCGATGCCCCCGGCCGCTGCGTGTTCACGCTCGCTAGTGCGCTACAGGCTACTCCCTAGCTGCCCTGCTCCTCGAGCTGCTGCAGCATGCGGTCCGGCGTTGCCGGGAGCCGCGTGACGCGGACGCCCATCGCGTCGTGGATCGCGTTCGCAACCGCCGCGAGCGCCGGCACGATCGGGATCTCGCCGACGCCGCGCACCCCGTACGGGTGTCCGGGGTTCGGGACCTCGACGAGGATCGTGTCGAGCATCGGGAGGTCGAACGTGGTCGGCATGCGGTAGTCGAGCAACGTCGGGTTCTCCATGTTGCCACCCTCGTCGAAGACGTACTCCTCGTGCAGCGCCATGCCGATGCCCTGGGCGACGCCGCCCTGCATCTGGCTCTCGACGTACGAGGGGTGCACCGCAGTGCCCACGTCCTGTGCGGCCGTGTAGCGGAGGATGTCCACCTTGCCCGTCTCCGGGTCCACCTCGACGTCCACGACGTGGCAGGCGAAGGCCGGGCCCGAGGTCTCGGGCGACACGTCGGCCTTGCCCTGGATGAGCCCGCCCGTGTGCGGCAGCTGCGCGCACATCTCCACGAACGTCATGGATTGGTCGTCGGGCCCGCTCATCACGCCGTCCTCGTAGCTGACGGCGTCGAGGTCGCACTCCCAGATCGCCGCCGCGCGCTCTTCGAGCTGGCGTTGGACGTCGAGGGCGGCCTCGTGGGCGGCCCAGCCGCCGGCGAAGGCGGTACGGCTGCCGCCGGTGACCATCGTGTAGCCGACCGCGTCGGTGTTGACGACCTGCGGGTTCACCGACTCGTACGGGATGCCGAGCGTCTCGGCGAACTGCATCGCGATCGCCGCGCGGGTGCCGCCGATGTCGGCGGAGCCGAGCACGAGTGCCACGGTGCCATCGGACTGCACGCTGGCGTGGGCCGCCGAGGTGAAGCCGACGTTGAACCAGAAGCCGGACGCCACGCCGCGGCCGCGGTTCTCACCGGACAGCTCGGAGCGGTAATGGTCGCTCTGCTGGACGGCCTGCAGGGTGTCGACGTTGCCGATCACCCCGAACGCCGCGCCGTCGGCGCGGACGGTGCCCTCCTGGGCTGCGTTCTGCAGCCGGAACTCTAGCGGGTCCAACTCCAGTCGCTCGGCGATCTCGTCGATGACCGACTCGACGGCGTACTCAGCCGCCGGCGCGCCGGGCGCGCGGTACGCGCCGACCTTGGGCTTGTTGACCACCACGTCCCAGCCCTCGACCTCGATGTTGTCGACGTCGTAGGGGCCGAAGGCGCACATCGCGCCCGCGGTGAAGGGCGAGCCGGCGTAGGCGCCCGCCTCGAAGATCAACTCAGCGTCCATGGCGGTGATGGAGCCGTCGCGCTTCGCGCCGATCTTGACGCGGATGTGCGTCCCGGAGGTGGGGCCGGTGCCCTCGAAGACCTCGACGCGCGTCATGATCATCTTCACCGGACGGCCGGTCTTCTTCGAGAGTATGGCCGCCAGCGGCTCCATGACGACGTGCGTCTTACCGCCGAAGCCGCCGCCGATCTCGACCGGCTCGACCGTCACGCGAGACGGCGACAGGCCGCACAGCATCGCGGTCTGGTCGCGCACCTCGAACTGCCCCTGTGTGCTGGACCAGATCTGGAGGCGGTCGTCCTTGTTCCACATCGCGGTGCCGTTGTGGGTCTCGATGTAGCCCTGGTGGTACATCCCCGTGTCGAACTCGCGCTCGATGACGATGTCCGCCTCGTCGAAGCCGGCCGCGATGTCACCCTTGGTGAACTGCACATGCTGAGCGGCGTTTGTTTCCTCGGTGCCGCTCTCGCCCGTGGCGCCGTCGAACAGCCCGCCAATCTCCTTGGTTGTCATGCCCGCGTGCAGCTGCGGGGCGCCGCTGCGCATCGCCTCCTGCGGGTCGAGCACCGCATCGAGCACCTCGTACTCGACCTCGATGAGGTCGAGGGCGTCCTCGGCGATGTGCGGGTCGGTCGCGGCGATGGCGGCGATCGCGTGGCCGCGGTACAGCGCCTTCTCGCCCGCCACGACCTGGTCGAGCATCTCGCTCAGGTTCGCGCTGAGCTCGCCGAGCGCGACCTCCTCGTCCGGCTGCCGCGCGAAGTCGGCGTTGGTGACGACGGCGCGCACACCGTCGAGTGCGAGCGCCTTCGAGGCGTCGATGCTCTTGATGATGGCGTGCGCGTGCGGGCTGCGCAGGATGCGGCCGTAGAGCATGCCTGTGAAGCGCACGTCGCCACCGTACGTGGCGCGGCCCGTCACCTTGTCCACGCCGTCCGGACGCACCGGGCGTGTGCCGACAACCTTCAGCGGTCGGTCCGTCGCTACCATGGGCCTATCCCTCCAGTGATTCGTATCCACTTGCGTAACGTGCTCTGGCGCACCAACCAGGGTGCGTGCGCACACTGTAGGCGATCCAGCACGATCTGTAATCCCATCTGCGCCAATTCCCGACCGATGCGGCCACGCGAGGACGGAAACATGCTGCGACGGAGATCCGAGCTTGCTCTACCATAGGCGAGCAGCACAGACGGGGCCGACGTGAGCACCTCGCAGCAACCGGGCACGGACAACGGCGTCAGCGGCGCGGCCGCCGTCGAGCCGGCGCTGGCGGCGTGGGGCATCGCCGGCGCGGCCACCGAGCGCCTCAGCGGCGGCGCGGCCAACGAGCACTGGCGCGCAGAGACCGAGGCCGGCCCGCGCGTCCTGCGCCGCTACCACCCGCGCCGCGCCACCGAGTCGCTCCCCTACGAGCACGATCTGCTGCGCTTCCTCGCCGACCGCAAATGGCCCGTCCCGGCGCCGATCGCGACCGATGAGGGCAGGACCGTCGTCGAGACCGACGAGGGCCGCTGGGCGCTGTTCCCGTTCATGCGCGGCGCTCCACCCGATCGCAGCGAGCTCGTGTTGCAGCGCAAGGGCTCCCTGCTCGCGCTGCTGCACACCGACCTCGACGAGTGGCCGTCGCCCGGGCAGCGCCCGACGTTCGGGCGTGTGACGGACCTCGACGCCGCAGTCGCGCCGGAGGGGTTCCGGTCGTTCGAGGACTTCCTCGCGTGGTACGCCGACGAGGATCCCGAGCGCGCCGCCGCGCTCGCCGAGACGCGCCAGCGCAACGTCGCCGACCTGGATGCGCGCGGCTACGGCGAGCAGCCCGACAGCGTCATCTACTACGAGTGCCTCGGCGCCAACGTGCTGTTCGTGGAGGACACCGTCACGGGCCTGCTCGACTTCGACATGGCGCACGAGGACGCCCGGGTGGCGGACATCGCTCGCAGCCTCGTGATCGACTGCGGCTCCGATAACCAGAAGGTGCGCAGCTGGCTCGCCGGCTACGCCGCCCACGCCAGTCCGCGGCTCGACGGCGGCGAGGCCGAGTTGATCCCGCCGCTGATGGTGGCGAGCGAACTCTGGAACACCGTCGCGCCGCTCTCCATGCGCGCGCGGCAACCCTCCGAGTCGCTGCTCAAGTCCGCGCAAGTGTCCATCGACCACCGCCTGCCGCTGTACGAGGCCGTCCAGCCGCACCTCGCGCGCGTCGCGTCGGCGGCAGCGGGCTAGCGCCATGCCCGACGTCACGCCGCTCGACCTCGAGGACGACGACGCACAGGCCGCCCTCGCGGCCTGGCTCGTCACCGAGACCGAGGCGACCGAGGTCGCGATCGCCGCGGTCGAGCCGCTCGGCGGGGGCGCGATCCACCTCCACTGGCGCCTCGACGCCCGCTTCGACCGCGGGGCGTTCGAGGGCGAGCACGAGCTCGTCGTGCGCGCGGCCGGTGACGCCACGCTCGCTGAGAGCCTGGACCTCGTGAGCGAGTTCGCCGTCGCGCGAGCCGCGACCGACGTCGGCACGACCGTCCCGGAGCCCCTGTGGTGCTGCGAGGACGCCTCGGTGCTCGGCCGGCCATTTGCCGTCAACCGCTTCGCGCCCGGCGTCGCCGCCGCGCACCTGCTCGTGCGCAACGAGGAGCTCGGCGGGTCGCGCCCGGTGCTGCTCGCGCGGCTCGGCGAGGAACTCGCGCGCCTCCAGACGGTGCCGCTCGACACACCGTCGCTGGCGTTCCTGCCCAGGCCGGAGCCGAGCCCTGCCCTCGCCGCCGTCGCCGAGTTCCGTGCAGCGCTCGACGCGCACCCGCGCCCTCGCCCCGCGCTCGAGTGGGGCCTGCGCTGGCTGGAGCGCAACGCGCGCCCCACGCAGCAACTCGTGCTTGTGCATGGCGACTACCGCAACGGCAACTTCATGGCCGACGACGACGGCCTGCGCGGCGTGCTCGACTGGGAGTTCGCCCGCTGGGGCGACCCCATCGAGGACATCGGCTGGCTGACCGCGCGCTGCTGGCGCGCCAACCGCTTCGACCGCCCCGTCGGCGGGCTCGGGCCGCGCGAGGACTTCGAGCGCGGCTACCGCGAGGCGGGCGGCATCGGCGACCTCGACCCGGCGGCCGTGCACTACTGGGAGGTGATGGCGCACGTGCGCTGGGCGCTCATCGCCATCCACCAGGGCGAGCGCCACACGAGCGGCCGCCAACCCTCGCTCGAGCTCGCGCTCACGGGCCGTATCCCCGACGAGGTCGAGATCGAGGTGCTCACGATGATCGACGAGGCGGAACGGGGCGAGTTCGGTGGCTGAGCAGCAAGGCGCACTCGATGGCCTCGACGGCGTGGAGCTACTCCGCATCGCGAGCGAGACGCTGATGGAGCAGGTCGGCCCCGCCGTCCCCGGGGACCGCCGCTACGAGCTGCTCATGGCCAACAACGCGATCGGCATCGCGTCGCGCGAGCTCGAAGCGGGCGAAGGTCCGGCGCGGGCTGCGCTTGCGCGCCTCGAAGCGCTGTACGGGGAGCCCGCGACGGACGGCGAGTGGCGCGCGCGTCTCAACGAGCTGACCGCACGCTTTGCGGCCGACATCCGCGCCGGCGCATTCGACGAGGAGCCGCGCCGCACCGGGGCGCTCGCCCACGTGCGCACCACCACCCTCGACGCGGTGCGCGTCGGCAACCCGCGCTACCTCCAGCGCCGCGGCATCGAGTAACGCCGCCTCGCTCCAGCGACCCCTACCCAGTGCTGTCGCGCGTCCGGTATACGATCGACGCATGACCCAGCTCCGCCTTCTCGTGCGGCTCGCGATGAGCGCCGCGCGCCGGCAGTGGCGCGGGACGCTCGCGCTCGCGGCCGGCGCGACGCTCGTCGCCGCGGCGCTCGCGGCCGTGCCGGCCTTCGACGGCGTGCTGCGCGACCTGGCGCTGCGCGAGGCGTTGCAGAGCGTCGAACTCACCGACATGCAGGTGCGCGTCACCCGCGACGGCATCCCGCTCGACCGCACCTCGTACAGCAACGCACAGGCGGAGACCGACGCGGCGGTCGGCGCGGCGCTCGCGGGCGCAGGCGGCTCGCAGGTGCGGATGGGCACCACCGACGCCTTCGCGCTGCACGAGGTGGCCGTCCAGGACGGACGCCTCGTGTCCTCGCTCGTCGGGACGGTGGCGCTGCGATTCCGCTCCGGCATCGAGGACCACGTCGCGCTCGTCGAGGGCGCCTACCCGCAGGCACAGCCACGGGGCGGCAACGATCCCATCCCGGTGCTGGTCGGCGCGGGCACGGCCGAGACGCTGGGCGTCAGCGCGGGCTCCAGGCTCGCCCTGCACACGATCGGCGCCATCAGTGATTTGCCGACGGTCGTCGCGGTGGTCGGCGTGGCCCGCCCGCTGGATGCGCGCGACCCGTACTGGTCCGGCAATCCCCAACTCCTCGAACGCACCGATGGCGCGACGTTCGCGCTGCTGGCGCCGGAGGCGACGTTCTTCGGCGCTGCCGCCGACCTGTTCGGCAGCGTCGACGCGTCGTTCGAGGCGAGCTACGCGATCCGCGCCTCGGAGGTTCGGGCGAGCGACGCCGCGCCGCTCATCGAGCGCGTGCGCACGCTCGCCGAAGACCCCGACGCGCTGCCGAGCGCCCATGTCGAGAGCGACCTCCCGCGCGCGCTCGCGCAGGCGGGCGAGGTCACCGGCCTCGGCCGCACGGCGCTCACCCTGCTGCTGGGCCAGGTCGCCGCCGCCGCGGGCGTGTTCGTCGCCGCCGTCTCGACGCAGCTCGCGCGGGGGCGCCGAGACCGCCACGAGGCGCTCGCGCTGCGCGGCGCGAGCCCGGCGCAGCGCACAACCATCGAGGCGTTCACGGTGCTCCCGGCCGCCCTCGCCGCGCTGGTGCTCGGGCCACTGCTCGCTGCCGCGAGCGTCGCCGCGCTCGGCCGGCTCGACGCCATCGGCGGGTTCGCGGGCAGCACCTGGCTCCGCTTCGATCTGACGCCCGAGGTGGTGCTGTACGGGGCGGGCGGAGCCGCTGCTGCGTTCGCGCTCGCGCTCATCCCCGCAGCGCTGGTCGCGCGGCGTGGCGCGGAGGCGCCGATGCCCGATCGGGCCGGGCGTCCCGGCCTCGTGGCGGCCGCCGTCACGCTGCTGCTCGCCGCGGCGGGTGGCGGCTTCTGGGCGCTGACGCGCGGTGACCACCTGTTCACCCTCGAGGGCCCCGTGGCGCCCGACCATGCGCTGCTGCTCGCGCCCGCCGCGCTGTTGCTGCCGGCCGCCGCCGGCGCGTGGTGGCTGCTGCCGCACCTCGCGCGGCCGCTCGCCCGCGCCGTGGCGCTGAGTCCGAGCATCGTGTGGCTCGAGGCGCTACGCACCGTGGCGCGCCGGCCGGCGGGGGCGGCGTTCGCCCTCGTCGTCGTCGCGGCCGCCGCCGCCGTGCTGCTCGCGACGCTGCCGGACGGCCTCGACCGGTCGCCGGGCGAGCGCGCGGCCCACGCCGCGGGCGCCGACGTTCGCGCGTCGGGCCTGCGGGGGCTCGAGGGCGCGGGCGAGTCCGCGTTCCGCGCGGCCATCGCCACCGTCCCCGCCGATCCCGCCTCACCGGCCGCGCGCGTCGCCGCCACGCTGACGTCCGAGGACGGCTCGGGGCAGCCCGTCACCATCGAACTGCTCGGCGTGGAGCCTGAAACCTTCGGCAACGTCGCCGCGGTCCGGGACGACTTCGCGACGCAACCCGTCGACGCCATGCTCGGCGCGCTCGCAACCAACTCGACGGCCCTCGGCGGCATCACCGCGCCGCCGGGCACGCGCCAGCTCGGCGCGTGGGTGCGACTGCACGGGATCGCGGGCGAGCTGCGCGTCGCGCTGTCGCTCACCGACGCGACGGGCCGTTCGTACGAGCTGCTGATCGGTCGCCTGCGCCCCGGCGCGCTCGTGCACTGGGGCTTCCTCGCCGCCGACCTCGCGACGCCGATCGGCCTCGACGGCACACCGATCGGCGGCCCTCCGATCGAGACGCCGCTCACCATCCACGCGTACTACGCCCACCTCAGCCCGGAGGTCGCCGCGAACGACGGCGGCATCAGCTTCGGGCCGCTCATGTCGAGCCTCGACGCTCCCGAGGCGCCGCTCGACGCCATCGAGCTGCTCGTGCCCCGATCGTCGGAGTTCGCGCGACGCGCGATCCTCCACGACCTCTCGACTACGGCCGGCCTCGAGCCGATCGCGGACCTGGCAGCGGGCGGCACGTCGCAGTCGGTGCGTGCAGAGCCGCCGACCGCGCCGGGCGCCACCGGCTCGACGCGCCTCGACTGGCCGCCGACGCCGCCGGGCGTGCCGGCCGTGCGCGTTCGCGGGCTGCGACAGGAGACCGACGGCGCGCCGGTGTTGCTCTACGCGTCCCGCCGCACACTCGACGACCTCGGCGCGGCCGTCGGGGACGAGCTCCGGCTCGAGGTCGCCGGCCGCCTCCTCAACGCGCAGGCGGCCGGGGTGGTGGACCACTTCCCCACCCTCGGGCTCGATGGTGGGGCGTTCGCCGTGGCGAACCTCGAGCGCCTGCTGGCCGCCGTGAACGCCTCGCCCGGCGCGGCACTGCGCTCCGGCGAAGCGTGGTTCGCCACCTCGACGCCGGCGGCTACCGCGTCGGCGCTCACCGGTGGCGGCTTCGACGCCGCAACCCTCGTCGACCGCGAGACGGAGCTTGCCGCGCTCGCCGGCGCGCGCACGCTGGCCCGCGGATGGCGCGGCGTGCTCACGCTGGGCTTCGGCGCGCTCCTCGTACTGGCGCTCGTCGCCGTCGCCGTCGAGGGCGTCGCGGCCCTGCGAGCGGCGGAGCGTGCGGCGGCCGTGGCGGAGGCGATCGGCGGCAGCGGAGGAGAGCAGCTCGCGACCGTCGTGCTCGCCGTGCTCGCGCGGCTCGTCGCCGCGGCCGCGCTCGGCGTCGGTCTGGGGATCGTGCTCGGCCGGTGGCTGCTCGACATCCTCGGCGCGGACCCCGCCGGGACGGTGATCGTCCCACCGCCGCGCATCGAGGTTACCGCGGAGCCGCTACTCGTCGCGGGCGTGGCGCTGGCCGTTTCGTTCGCGCTCGTGGTTGCGGCAGCGGCACTACGCTACCGAGGATGGTCGTGGGGCCGCGCGCTGCAGTTGCGGGAGGCGTGACGTGGTAGGACTCGTTCCCTCGCGACGCCCGCCGATCGTCGAGTGCGCCGGCGTGTACCTCGACCGCCTCGACGGCGGGCCGGGATTCGCGCTGCGAGGGCTCACGCTCGCCATCGAGCACTGGGCGTTCACGCCGCTGCTCGGGCCGGCGGGCGCGGGAAAGACGGCGCTGCTGCGCATGATCGCAGGCCTCGCCCGGCCGCGCACCGGCAGCGTCACCCTGCACGGCGTCAGCGTGGGCGACGCAAGCGCCGAGGAGCTGCGTGAGCACCTCGAACGCGTCGTGGGCTTCGTGCCGTCTCCGGCGGGGGCCGGCCTGCTGCCGGAGCTCGGCATCGACAACATCGCGTTGCCGCTTCGGCTGGCGGGCCGCAGGCCGCTCTACATCCGCAACCGCGTGCAGACCTTGCGCGACCAGCTCGGCCTCGGCGACCTCGGGCGCACGCCTGCCGGCCAGCTCGGGCCGGCCGAGACCGCGCGGCTCGCCATCGCCGCCGCACTCGCGCACGAGCCCGAGCTGCTGCTGCTCGACGAACCGATGGCCGGCCTGAGCGCCATCGAGCGCGACGAGTTGATCGACACGCTGCTCCGCATCCACGAGCAGTCCGGGCTGACCATCGTGCTTGCCACGCGCGACCCCGCGCTCGCCTACCGCGTCGGCAACGTCGTACGCCTCGCGGATGGCCAGGCGCGTACCGAGCAGGTGCGGGTCGTCGCGTTCTCACGCGGCGAGGGCGAGCGCATCGAGGAGCTCGCGCTCCTCGATGGCGACGGGCGGGTCGAGCTCCCGGCCGGGGAGCGCGGGGCGCTTGGCATCACGCGGCGGGCACGCGTGACCATGGAGGACGATCACATCGGCGTGTGGCCGGAACAGCCGCCGCCGGAGACGGGGCCGGTATGGCGACGCCGCTGATCGCCGTCGAGGCCGTCGGGTACGCCGCGCACACGGGCGACCTTGCGCGCCCGGTGCTGCGCGACGCCACGTTCGAGGTCGCCCCCGGCGAGCTCGTCGCCCTCACGGGGCTGCCCGGTGCGGGCAAGACCACCCTGCTGCACGTCGTCGCGGGGCTGCTGCGACCCGACGCCGGGTCGGTGCGCCTCGACGACGAGGACGTGTGGCGGGCGAGCGTGTCGAGGCGGCGCGAGCTGCGCCGCGGCTTGCTCGCCATCGTCCCCGCGGGCGGCGGACTCGTGCCCGACCGCTCGCTCTCCGAACAGATCGAGCAGCCGCTGCGCTGGGCAAGACTCGGACGCCGCGACCGCGGCGCACGCCGCGACGAGTTGGTCGACCTGGCCGGGCTGGGCGCGGACGCGCGACGCTCCCCGCACGAGGTGGACACGGGGGCGCGCTGGCGCGCCGCCGTGGCGCGCGCCCTCGCCCTGCGTCCGCGGATCGTGCTGGTCGACGAGCCGCCCGCCGATGTCGCCGAGGACGTGCTGCGCCTGCTCGCGCCCGTGACCGCACGCCAGGGCGCCGTGGTGGTGGCCACCGACGACGCGTCGGTTGTCGCGCTCGCCGGCCGCGCCCTCGAACTCATCGATGGCGAGGTGCGTGCCCCGAGCGCTGAGGCGCGCGTGCGCCTCGTCGAGCCGCCGCAGGCGCGTGCGGGCGGCGACCCGCCGTGAGCGCCGAGCTGCTGCACCTCGTCGTCGCCGCGCTGCGCCCCGACGCTCCCGACGCCGACCGCGACCACGCGGCGAGCCTCGCGGGCGACCTCGCGGGGATCGAGGGCGTGCAGACGTGCGTCGTTGGACGTAACGAGACGGCGCTGACGGCGGCGGTGTGGATCGACCGCCGCGACCGCATCGAGGGGTTCGCGGCTGCGCCGGAGCACATGCGCTTCGTGATCGAGGGCGTCGCCAACGCCACGAGCGGGATGTGGAGCGCCTCGATCGCCCTCGGCGCCAACTCGATGCCGCCTGCCGGTGGGGTGCGGGCGCTGTGGGCGTTTGCGCTGCCCGCCGAGCCGCCCGCGTTCGAGTGGCAGGCGCAGGAACTACTGTCGGCGATCGCGGCGCTGGCGGACGGCACGGACATGCTCGCCGTCTTCGCCGGCCCGACGGTCGAGGAGCGTGAGCAGTTCCGCGCCGGGGGCGTGGTCCTCGCCTCCGACGGTGACGCGGAGGCTCTCTCTCAGCGCATCGAGGCGGCACGTGCGGGGTGGGGCCCCCTCGCCGAGCGGCTCCAGTCGGCGATCACGCCGGTGATGCCGTAGCCTGCCCACGTGCGCAGTCGGGTGAGAGGTCGTCATGGCGATTCTGGGGATCACGAACAGGACCGAGAACTGGAAGACCGCAACCTACTTCGCACCGCTGTTCGGACAGGCCAGTGCGCGGGTCGCGAGACGGTTGCTCGCTCACGCTCAGGAGCAGGCCGCGCTTCAGCCGAGCGATGTCCGCCTCGAACTATTCTGGCGCGGTATCCGCGACTACATTTCGCAACGTGGCGGGAGCAGCCCGGATGCCGCAGATTTTGCCGAGCGCTACGAGCGCCTGTTCCCGGCCCTGCGTCGAGAGGTCACCGACTTCAACGAGTTCCGTCGCCTGAAGGCCTGGAACTACAGGGCCGACACCGCGGAGAAGCGGTCCCGGCTCGAGAGCAACCTCCGGAATACTGAGTTCGACATTGTGCTTGAGTCACCGACCCACCTGTTCATTGGTGAGGCGAAGCACGAGATGTCCTTCGGCACGAGCAGTAGCGACGTCCTCACGCATCAACTCATCCGACAATACGTGACCGCACACGTCCTCCTGGACCTGCTGGGCCTCCATAAAGAGGTTGTCCCGTTCGTCGTGGCTGACGACATCGAGGAGATACACAAGAAGAAGCAGGTCCGGTTCATGCTCGATCAGCAATGGATGCGACGGGAGAACGTCCTCGACTGGGGTGAGATCGAGGCCCTCTGGTAGGCGCCTTACCGGCGAGCAAGCAGGGGCTAGCGGATGCCGGCCCACTCCAGCTGGAAGAACAGCCGGCCGTTGTCGAAGCGCACGACCTCGTGTGGCGGATTGACGTGGATCCACACGTTCACCGTCTCGCGCCCCGTGCGGATCTGGAGCACCCACGTATCGTACGTGAGGCCGAACGGCGTCTCCAGCGTCTGGCGGTCGACCTGCATCACGTTCGCCGTCACCCGCCCGCCCTCGCGCGGGTCGACTGCGGTGTAGCGCACGTCGAGGCCTTCGCCCAGGGCCAGCGTGCGCCACAGCCACAGCGAGGACTGGTCCTCGTAGTCGTGCTCGTTGATGTCGATGGTGCGTTCGCGCTCGTCGCCGCCCTGGACGTGTGTGACGTGCGTGGTTCGCACGGTACGGCTGCCCTCGGCGTCCGTGCCGTAGGCCGCCGTGAGTACCTCGGTCTCACCGTTGCGGACGATGACGCGTTCGGTCGAGCGGGGTTGCAGCGTCAGCGCATCCACGACGACGCGCGACTCGTCGACCACGACGCCGTCGGTGTTCTCGTACGTCTGCGTCAGCAGCCACGCCCCGTCGTCGCGGTCCGTCGTGAACGTACCGGCGCCGGCGACCTCGCCGTTTCGGTCGACCAGCCGGTACTCGTAGACCTCGCCATCCATGAACGCGACCCGGCTGACGACGCTGTCCGTCTCGGCGACGCGCGCGCTGCTGGAGCACGCCGCGAGGAGCGTGCCGAGCAGCACGACGGCGATCACGGCGAGGCATCCACGCAACCGCGAGGACGTCAGGCGGGGCCTCGGTCGTCTGGAACCGGCGATGCTGAGCACGGGTCGAGGCTAGCAAAGCCCGGGGTTGTGATCGCGCGCGGCCGGTGGCAGGACGATTAGCGGGTGGCCGAGCGCTCCCAGAGCGACTCGTAACCCTCGCCGCCGAGGATGGCTGCGACAACCTCGGCGCGCTCGGCCGAGCGGACTTCCTCGAACACCTCGCGGCAGCGGCCGGCGAGCGGCTCGCCGCCGAGGCTGATGAGACGCTCTTCGATTCGCCGCCACAGCCCGGCGTCACGCATGACCTCGACGTAGCGAGGCCAGCTGAGAACGGTGATCTGCTCGGGCAGCGGCATCGAGGGGCGGAGCTGCTTGAGGTGGCGGTAGCGCTCCTCGGCCGAGGAGACGGGAGGGACGAGCTGGATGAGCGGGGGTTCGTCGTCCGTGATCCGCGCATCCACCAGCAGGCGCTGGGAGATCACGTGGAAGCGGATGACGAGCACCCCGGCCTCGTCGATGACGCGGCCCATCTCGTCGATGTCGAGTCCGCCGTACTCCGTGGCCATTGCGCCGATCCTAGCAGGCACGTCCGACGCACGCGACACCGGACGGCCTCGTTGTCTCGGTGAGCCCGGAGCCCCGGGCCCGCCGCTACCCGGCCGGAAGCTGGTAGGTGCGCTCCAGGTACGGGATGTGGATGAGCCCGCTCATCTGCATCCCGAAGACGACGAGCAGCACTCCGCCGACGCGCGTGACCGTGTCGAGTTGCTCCTGCACCAGCGTCCCGAGGAATCCCGCCGACGCGCCGACGAAGGCGAACACCAGCGTGAAGCCGATCACGAACACCACCGAGTGGAGGAACACGCGACGCCGGTCGGCCCTGGCGTCGCCCGTGCCTCGCATCGCCTCGCCGGCGAGGTTCGCGAGGTAGACGGGGACGAGCGGCAGCACGCACGGCGAGAGGAACGAGACGATCCCGCCGAAGAAGGCGATGCCGGGCCCGAGGAACCCGTCGGTGCTCCCGGACAGGGTCTCCTCGGCGGAAGCGGTCTGCTGGAACAGGAAGCCGAAGCTCTGGAACCGCGCGTTGAGCTGTGAGAACTCACCGAGGAACATCAACCCGCCGACGACGATGAAGAGCGCGCCGGACACGACCATCAGCGCGGGCATGTACGGCTGGATCTTGCGCAACTGCGGCGTCAGCCAGCCGAACGCGGCGCCGAACGCCAGGAACCATACCCCAAGCCCCAGTGCGTAGAAGATCAGCAGCAGCGCGCCCTGCGCCGCCGTCCCGGACGTCGCCGCCAGCGTCAGCACGATGCCGAGGATCGGGCCGATGCACGGTGACCACGCCACCGAGAACGCCGCCCCAATGGTGAGCGATCGCGGGTACCCGCTGCGGTACCAGGGGGGGCTCATTACCGCGCTCGAGGTGGATGCCGTCATCGCGTCGCCCCTCGCTCAGTCGCCGATGCCGAGCAGCATTCGGCGTGCCTCGTCGTAGCGATCCTTGGCGGTGGCCTCGCGGTTGAGGAGGCCCTTGATCCTGGTCGGGTGGAGCGGCTCACCGTCGAGCATGAAAGCGTGGACCTGCTCCAGGTGCTTCTGCCACGCCTCGTACGCCTCGCGGTACGCGTCGACTGCCTGTTGGTCCATGGATTGAGTGTAGCCCAGCCGGTGCGTCCGGGCGTGATGAAACGGCAACCATCACGTAGTGAAGCGGAGGCTCGCGGCCCCGCGGTGCGAGTTGCTCACTCGCCCGCCGGGCATCGCGGCCGGCGATCCGGGTCGGCACCACCCGCCGTGGCGCGCTATGATGCGAACGCCGATGCACGCGCCGTCACACAGCCGGCGTGGAGGCGCGCCGGCATGAAACGAAGGGAATCTATATGGACTGGGCAGACACTCCAGAACAGGCGACATTCCGCCAGCGCGTCAAGGACGTCATCGAGGCGAAGCTGCCCGGCCACTACAAGGACCTGCTCGCGCAGGGCCTCGAGGACCCCCAGGGCTGGATCGGCGACCGCAACTCGGACAACGAGGCGCTACGCGACGCCGCCGTCGAGTGGGGCGACGCTATCTCCGCCGAGGGCTGGTTCGCACCGCATTGGCCTCAGGAGTACGGCGGCGCCGGACTCTCGCCGATGGAGCAGTTCATCTACAACATGGAGATGGCCGAAGCCGGCGCGCCGAGCGTGGGCGGCGGCGGCGTCTCGCTGCTCGGGCCGACGATCATCGTGCACGGCACCGACGAGCAGAAGGCCAAGCACCTCTCCGGCATCCTCTCCGGCGAGGTCGTCTGGGCGCAGGGCTACTCCGAGCCCGGCGCGGGCTCCGACCTCGGCTCGCTGCAGACGCGCGCCACGCTCGACGGTGACGAGTACGTCATCAACGGGCAGAAGATCTGGACGTCCGGCGCGCACCACGCCGACTCGCTCTTCGCGCTCGTGCGCACGAACCCGGATGCCCCGAAGCACCGCGGCATCTCGTTCATGCTGATCGACGACATCCACACGCCGGGCCTGAACATCCGCCCGCTCATCAACGCGGCCTGGAAGCACGGCTTCAACGAGACGTTCTTCGAGGACGTGCGCGTGCCTGCCCAGAACGTGCTCGGCGAGGTCGACCGCGGCTGGTACGTCGGCATGACGCTGCTCGACTACGAGCGCTCGAACATCAGCGGCGCCGTCGCGCTCCAGCGCGACATCCGGCGGCTGATCGACGCGGCGAACTCCGACCAGGAGTCGGCTCGGGTCACGACGGCGGTCCGCAACTTCATCACCGACTGCTACATCGAGTGCGAGGTTGGCTTCAACTTCTCGTTCCGCATCATCTCGATGCAGGCCGCGGGGGTGCTGCCGAACTACGAGGCCTCGACGGCGAAGATGTTCATCTCCGAGGTGAACCAGCGGACGCAGCGCGCGGGCACGCGCCTGTTCGGGCTGTACGCGAACCTCTGGGACGAGAACGACCCGCGGGCCCCGGCTCGCGCGCAGTTCACGCACCGCTACGTGACGACGATTCCCGCGACGATCGCCGGCGGCAGCTCGGAGATCCAGCGCAACATCATCGCCACCCGCGGCCTCGGCCTGCCTCGCGGCTAGCCACTTCCGCACGGCGACTAAACAAGCGGCCGCGCTCTTCCGAGCGCGGCCGTTTGGCGTCCACTGCGATGAGCCGACAGCGCCGCGTTACGTCACGTTCGCATCGAGCCAATCGGTCACCTGCTTCGACAGGCCCGGCAGCACGCGGCGGTTCAGCATGAGCCCCCAGTGCGACGCGCCGCGTGCCTCGAGGTACTCGGCCGGGAGGTGCATACCGTCGTAGGCCGACCGCGGCCAGTCCCGGTCCGCGCTGCCCGTGACCACGAGGAGCGGACACGGCAACGCATCAATCACGATCCCGGCCTTGCGATCGTCGCGCGCCGTCCTCGACTCCGGTGACAGCGACTCGATGGCGACCACCCGCTCCTCGATGTCGAGGTCGGGCATGGTGGGCTGCTCGGCAGGATCCTCGCTCGTGATCCCGTACTCCTCGGGGCCGAACACGCCGGGGCGCACCTCGACGCCCTCGTCGCGCCGCGCCGCCGGCGTACTCGGCGCCAGGCCTACGCACGCCCTCGCCCGGCCACGGGCGGCGACCATGATGGCCACGAGGCCGCCCATGCTCCACCCCACCACGATCGGCGTCTCGGGTAGCCCGTCGACCACGGCCGTCACGTCGTCGGCGTAGTCCGACATCGTCGCCCCATCGACCGAGCCCTCACTCTCGCCATGGCCTCGCAGGTCGACGGCATGGCTGCTCCACCCTCGCTCGGCGAGCGCCTCCTGCCAGAACCGCCACACCGCCGAGGAGTTCGCGGCGCCGTGCACCAGCACCACCGGTGGACGATGCGACGGGGTCAGAGACGGCACTACCTGGATCGCGGGCATGGCAGGAGTGTTCGCGCAGGAGCCGCGTGTAACAAGCATGCTCGTGACAGCGGCGTCGCAGGGCTACGCGTGGCGTGAGGCCGACCGGTGTCGGGTGCCGGTCCCAGTCCGAGGTCCGCTGTTGGGATGGCGCGGGGCATGGCGTCAGCCGGGCCGCGCACGGGAGCGCTCATCGACCCGACGAGCCCTTTCCTGCGGACCGGCGTTGCCTGGGAGGATGGTCCTGGTTGAAGGCGACGGCCTCCCGGATCAGGTCTCGGAGCGCGGGGCCGTCGACCTCATCCTCGACCCGAAGGTCGATCGCTCGACGGACGTTTCCCGTCAACCCCGCGTTGAACAGATGGTGGGGGTCCGCGAGGAGGGCGCCCTTGGCGAAGGTCAGCTTGACGGTCTGCTTGTAGGCCTCAGCGGTACAAACGATTCCGTCGTGCGACCAGACGGGCGTTCCTCGCCATTTCCATTCCTCGAGGATGGCCGGGTCGGCCTCGTGAATGAGCCTTCGGACGAGGGCGAGCTTGTCGCCGCGCCAGTCTCCCAGCTCCCGGATCCCTGCCGTGATCAGCTCGGAAGTGGGCTCTTGCCCCTCACTCGCATCCGACCGCATGACCACCATCCACACCATGCCCGCGAACGATGCCGATACCGGCGCACCGGTCCGGGGAACCGGCGCTCCTGGCCGACCTCGGAGCGATTGCTGTTCTCCCCGTGTCCGCCGCCGTGAGCTTGAGTGGTGCGCCTACACGTACTGTACTGCGAACGTTCCGCTGGGAGGTCCTATTGGGGGAGGGGTCCGCCAACCCAGGGCAGCGGCTACACCGCCATAGCCCGGCCCGTCGTCTGGAAGGGGAAGCTGGCCAGGGAGGCCGTAGTTGCCGTCCCGGACGCCTACGCCGCTATCCTCTGCCTCCAGGGGATCGCCTCCGACACGGCTGGGCGCGGGTATCGCATGGCGACAGCTCCTCTCTGAGAGCAGTATGAAGGACGGATGTCCGGCGGGGTCAAGTAAGGCAGTACGACCCGAGAAGCAAGGTTAGCCATGGTAAGTGTGGTGGTAGCGGTCGCAGCCCTCGCCATCATCGGGTTACTGTTCGCGGTGGACCCGGGCGGGGTCATCGCCGAAAGCGGCTTTCCCGACTATCGGGCGATGGACTGGCAGCAGCTGACGGCATGGGGCTTCCGAACGATAGGCGTAGTCGCAGCGCAACTGCTTATTGTCGTGCTGTGGCTGTGGCCCAAGCACCGGCGCCAGCGCCCAGGGTACTCGGGGACCCCGCAGCCCGGTTCAATGCCCGCCGCGGCGGTATCTGCGCTGGAAGGCCACATGATATGGGCCCCAACGATGCTGGCCTCCATCATCGAGATGTGCCAGCGCGGCACGTTGCGAATCGAGGCCGCGGGAACGCGGGTCGGCTTCCTGTACCGGCTGTCCCGGCAGGGTCCCACACAGCATGACTGGGAGCGAACGATATGCGACAGCCTGCCGTCGCGCTTCACAACGATCGATGCGCTGCATGAAGCGATAAGCAAGCGCCAAGACGCCATCGGTGACCAGTTGGGAGAGTACCTGCAGCAGCGTGGCCTGTTCCATGACAACCCGGTACGAGTAAGGAGGGAGAATCCCGGGGACGGGATCGAATGGGCCATGTTGGCCGGGGCCTTGATGGGCGTTGGCAGCGGGCTCTGGACGGCTCTCTGGCTGGCCCAGTGGTGGGCGAACGCACTAATCGGCGCGCTCGCGGGCTTCGTATATCTGCTGATGGCGGCACCGGTACCAACGGGCATGCTGACGCCAACGCCGGCGGGGGCACTCGAGATAAGTCAGTGGCTTGGTTTGAAAGAGACCCTGGCCGGATCTGAACGGACGGGCGCTCAGGACCAATCAGATTCCATGCTGGCCTACGCCGTCGCCCTGAATGTGGCCCAGCCGTGGCTCGGCGTTGCGGTCTCGGCTCCACCGTGGTTCGGATCCGACAGGGCATCCTCCCTACAGGACGCCGACCTGGGCGTGGCCTATTCCGGCTTCATGCACGCGCTGCAGTGGGGCTTGACCGGGCGGTCGGGCGACGCGGCGAACGCGGCTGCGGAGCTAGGTTATGAATCAGAGCTCGAACTGCTCGAATTTGAGTCGCCGGATACCGAGGAGGCTGCGCACCGCGGGGCCGCCGACGAAACTGGAGAGATTGCGCCTGAGTTGGAGGCGCAGAGCAGTCCTCCGGCAGCCCCGGCGGGGGCGCTGTCGACGGAGTATCAGACGCAGTGGTGGGAGGGGCCGGCTGAGAAGGCGAAAGGCGGCGGGTGCCTCCGCGGGTGCTTCACATGGGTGATAGGCACGGTGGGCATAGGGGTGCTGGTCCTGGTCGTCCTGTTCAGCCTCGACGTGGTCTCGCCGCGCGCCAAGCCGTGTCCCCTGGAATCTCCCGGGATTCCGTCGCCCGCGCAGATTGCGGTGGCCAGCGACCTGTTCCGGGATGAGTGCGTGAGGGTCCGCGGCACGCTCGTGTTCCAGGACATCGACGAGCTACTGCTTGAGATGGACCGGGGCGAGTATGTGCAACGGGTGAGCGTCCACGTACCTGCGGACTTCTTCGAAGCAATCCCCGCGGGCCGCGTGGTGACCCTGGCCGGATGGCTCAGGGTGGAGGAGGACGGCACATATGCGGTCGATTTCGTACCGAATTTCGGGTCGGACCGGGGGTGGTGGCGGAACCTCCGGGAGAACCTCGAAGCGTTGTTCTAAGCTAAGCGGACGAAAGGAAGTCGGGCCCTCCGTTCGACTCTTGAAGGCCCGGAGTGCTCTCAAGAGTCCGCTCTCGCCGTCGTAGCAGACCTGATCGGGGCGCTCGCACAACGGGGGCTACCCGTACAGCAGGAGTCGCTACTCGTCTCGGCGCTTCCGGGGCATCTTCACCGCGGACGCGAGATGACGAACGCCTTGCGGGATTGCCTGGAGGCACTCGAACCGAAGCTCGCGCTCGCCCCATCGGTCCACGCCCGAATCAGCTCGCTGGCGATTCGTGAGCTGTTGGTAGCGATAAACGCTCCGCTGGAAGCCGAGTCCTTCGATATTGCCCCCAACAGAGCCTTCTTCGGGGAGTACACGCTGACCAGTGGAAGGTCAGGGCGTGCAACAAGGCTGGCTGCTCCGCATTCACCAACATCGTCACGATCGAGTAGGCATCACCGGGCCGTGAAGCCTCGTTGGCGGCCCGCCAGGAGGGACTGCGCTGCTCGCCTCCAGAGCCTCGGGTGAGCGAGCGCCCCACAGCATCCGCCCCGGCCAGCATTGTGGGAGTGCAGCCGTCGAACCAGTTCGCAGTACGGTACGCCACGGCCGGAAATGGTGGGCGATGAAGGACTCGAACCTTCGGCCTCCCGGGTGTAAACCGGACGCTCTAGCCACCTGAGCTAATCGCCCCCACGCCTGCCGCGAGCACCTCGCGGCAGCACCTCGATGCTAGGCACTGTGGGATCGAGGGGTCAACGCGGCCGGTCTTCGGGCCGCGTCTCGTCGGGCTCCCCGCGCAGCAGCCTGCCGAGCCCGATCACGAACCACAGGTAGCCGGTGATCAACACCAGCTCGAACGCCGTCCGCGCCGCGCCACCCGCCATCGCCTCGACGATGTCGCCGCCGACCCAGAGGTTGACGACGAGCGCGCCAAAGACGAGAAGATGACGCCACAGCCCCACGGCGGCCTCCGGGACGCCTCGCCAGCCTACAGGAAGCCATGCCCGCGAACGATCCGGCCCTCGACGCCCTCACCCTCGCCGAGATCGAGGAGGCGGCGGGCGAGTTGCATCGACGCATCGCGGCCGCGCTGCGCGCGATTGGCGAGTTGCGCGCCGATACGCCGGATGCGAACGGGCTCACCCCACGCCGCGAGGTCGCGTCCCTCGCCGCAACGCTCGAACTGGCCGGACTCACCCTCGCAGCGATCGTTGCCGGCGGAGAGGCGGCGGCGCCTCGCGTCGACCGGCGCCCCGAGCTCGTCGCCGCGGTGATGTACGCCGCGCCCTCGGTGCCGGCGCTGCTTGGCCGGGTCGAGCAGGATCGACGCCTCGTCGCCTCGCTCGCGCGCACGCTCGAGCCGAGGCTCGACGAGCAGCATGCGACGCCGTGGGGTGAGCAGCGGCTCCGGCGGGTGCTGGTAGACGTGTTGCTGAGGACGGGGGCGCGCTGCGCGATGGCGCTGGAGGCCCGGCTCGGCGGCGCGACGGCCTGACGCGGGTCTACTCGGTGTCCGGCAACACCGCGGACACGAAGTACGCCGAGAACCCCTGTCGCACGGCGCGGCGCAGGTCTTCGCGCTCGCGCAGCGGACCGAACTCCACCTCGGCTGCGCGCAACATCGGCGCGTCGACCTCGACGGGGATGCCGGGCAGCCGCTCGGTTACCTGGTCCACCTGGTCCGGGTACGCCTCGCTCAGCCACAGCTCGCAGTAGCGCGTGCCGAAGCGGCGCGCGCGCTCCTCCTCGGGAGCGTCCCATTCCTCGTCGTCCTCCGAGGGCGGGACGTACGGGCGAGGCATGTGCTGCACCGGGCTGAAGTACGGCTCCCAGAACTCGTCCTCCAGCACGATGTGCTCGTCGCACTCGTCGATGAGCGCGAACGACTGGCGGCTGCCCTCGATCGGAGGCGTGCCGAGCAGCACGACCTGGATGCCGAGCGACTGTGCGGCGAGGACCGCCTCGCGGAGGTCCTCGTCGCCGGTCAGCAGGTAGGCCGTGGCGATGGCCCGTTCCCGCGCCAACGTGAGCAAGTCGAGGGTGATGAGGGTGTCGACGCCCTTCTGCTGTCCCTGGATCACGCGACCGAGGCGCAGCTTCAGCCTGGGCAGCGCGCCGATGCGCCGATGGTCGGAGGTCGGCTCGCCGTGCGGGCCGGGAGCGCCGTCGTACCAGTAAGTGCGCAGCTTGGGGAGTCCGGAATGGTCCTCGATGTAGTCGCTGAGGGCGTCATGCACCGCGGCATAGTCGCAGTCGATGTCCTCGCGGCGGTCGGCGCCGAGCACCACGCCTCCGGCTCCGAGGAGCAAATAGCCCGCATCAATCAACAGCGCTGAACGATCCATGCGGAAATCATACAACGTAGTGGAAGGGCAATGCCGCCGGGGGAGTGGACAGCGCGCACGCGCTCGTTTGAAATAGCAGGTGGCAGGGTAGCTCAGAGGCAGAGCAGCGGACTCATAAGCCGTCGGTCGCCGGTTCGAATCCGGCCCCTGCTACCAACAACCGCAGCCCGACGCCCTTACGTCACCTCGGCCACCACCACGCGGTAGCCGAGGTCCAGCGCCTCGCGCGCCCGCAGCGCGCCGAACCGCCGCTCCCACGCACCGCTGCGGATGTCCGCGTCGAGGCGCGCCACGCCGCGCTCGACCTCGTCGTCGGGGAGCAGCACGAAGCCCGACATCGCGGCCCGCACGTCGGCGTCGAGGTACGCGCCGGGCTCGCGCCACCACGCGCCGAGGAAGCCGTCTCTGCAGTCGTGCGGCACGGGCAGCACCCACGACCGTCCGCCGGTCTCCGCGCGCAGCGCGTCGAGGGGCGGGAAGCGGCGGCGGTCGAGTTCGAGGATGCCCGGGAAGTACTCGAGCAGCCAGAAGCTCGCCCCCGGGTCGGGATCCCACGTCAGGATCACGACCCGCGAGGTCGTAACGCGCTGCATCTCCGCGACGCCCGCGCGCCAGTCGTCCCAGTGGTGGATCGTCAGCACCGCCATCGCCGCGTCGAACGATCGCGGCGCGAACGGGAGCGCCTCGGCGGTCGCGCACACCACTGGCGCGGGGGACGCGCGCTGCGCGACCATCTCGCTCGATGGCTCCACCGCGACGACTCGCGCTGCCTCGGGCTCGTACGAGCCCGCGCCGGCGCCGACGTTGAGCACGCGCTCCGCGCCGCCGAGGGCGTCGAGGATGCGTCGGGCGATGCGAGGGTCGGGCCGGCGCGTCGTGGAGTAACCGCGGCCGATGCGGTCGTAGATCGGGGAGGTCACGCCACCCGCGCCGCCGCGATCCGGTCCTCGACGCGGCGCAATGCCGCCTCCGCCGTCGAGATGCCCAGCCGCTGCGACATCTCGAGGATCTCGAGCGTCGTCGGGTACACGCTGGCGGCGATGGTGCGCGCGCGCTCCTCGCTGTAGCCGTCGAGTTCGACCGCGACGTTGATCACCCCGCCCGCGCTCACGACGTAGTCGGGCGCGTAGAGGATGCCGTGTTCGGCGAGCAGTGCGGCGTCCTCGGGGTCGCGCAGCAGCTGGTTGTTCGCGGCGCCGCAGACGACGCGGCAGCGCAGCGCTGGGATCGACTCCTCGTTGAGCACGCCGCCGAGGGCGTTCGGCGAGAGCACGTCGCACGGCTCGGCGTAGACGCCCTCGACGTCGAGCACGTCGGCGCCGATCTCGGCCGCGAGCCGCTCGGCGCCGTCGCGCCACACGTCGGCCACGGCGACGCTCGCGCCGCCGGCCGCGCACGCGCGCGCGACCCGCCCGCCGACCTTGCCGACGCCCACGACGACGATCCGTCGCCCCTCAAGCGACTCGTCCCCGAACGCGACGCGCAGCGCCGCGCGCATCCCGAGCATCACGGTCTCCGCGGTCAGCGCCGAGGTGTCGCCGCTCCCGCCGCGCTCCCGCGACGCGCCCGTGACGTAGCGCGTCAGCTCGGAGAGCGCGTCGAGGTCGGCGGTCGTGGTGCCGACGTCGGTGGTGGTGATGTAGCGGCCCTCGAAACGATCGATAACGCGCGCGTAGGCCGCGAGCTGCTCGGGCGTGCGGTCGGCGGGGTTGCCGATGACCGCAGCCTTGCCCCCGCCGAGGTCGAGGCCGCAGACGGCGGACTTCGCGGTCATCGCCATGGAGAGGCGCAGTACGTCGCGCAGAGCCGCCTCTGCGTCGGCGTAGGGGTACCAGCGCGTGCCGCCAAGCGAGGGCCCGAGGGCCGTCGAGTGGATCGCGATGATCGCGCGCAGTCCGGAGGCGGCGTCGTGGTGGTAGAGGACCTCTTCGTGGTGGAGCGTGTCGTAGGCGGCCGCGGTTGCAGCGCCGCCGCTCCCGTCGATGAGTTCGGCGTTGACCCAGCGCACGAACGTGTCGTCGGCCTCGCTGGGATGGCCGAGCAGGCGTGTGAGGATGGCGCGGTCGGTGTCGAATATCGAGCTATCGATCGTCATGCATTAAGGATAGCTCAGGGCGGGGTTAGATCCCGAGTCGAGCCACCTCCGGCGGGTCCGCCGAGTAGTCGTAGAACCCCTGGCCTGACTTCCGTCCGTACATGCCCGCGAGAACCATACGCTTCAGCAGAGGCGGCGCACCGTAGCGCGGCTCGTGATGCTCGGCGTGCAGGTTCTCGGCGATGCTGTTGAGCGTGTCGAGGCCGATGAAATCGGCCAGCGTGAGCGGCCCCATCGGGTGCGCCGCGCCCAGCCGCATCCCGACGTCGATGTCCTCGACGCTCGCCACGCCCCGCTCGACTGCGCGGATGGCGTCGAGGAGGTAGGGGATGAGCAGCAGGTTCACGATGAAGCCGGAGTGATCCTTCGCCGCGACCGGCTCCTTGCCGAGCGCTCGCGCGAAGTCCATGGTCGCCTCGAACGCCTCGTCCGAGGTCGTCACGGTGCGCACGACTTCCACCAGCCGCATGGCAGGGGCGGGGTTGAAGAAGTGCAGTCCGACGAAGCGTTCGGCGCGCCCCGTCGAACTCGCCATCGCCGCGATCGTGAGACTCGATGTGTTCGACGCGAAGATCGCGCCGGGCTGCACGGCGCCGTCCACCTCGGCCCACACCTGCTGCTTGAGCGCGAGGTCCTCAGTCACCGCCTCGATCACGATGTCGCAGTCGGCGAGGTCCTCGATGTTCGTCGTGGGGTGCAGCCGCGCGCCGATCGCCTCGCGGTCCTCGGCCGTGATGCGCTCGCGGCGCACGGCGCCGTCGAGCGAGCGGCTGATGCCCGCCATGCCGCGATCGAGCGGATCCTGGTCGGCCTCGCGGACGACCGTCTCGAAACCGGCGGTCGCGCAGACCTGGGCGATACCGCCGCCCATGAGCCCGCACCCCAGCACCCCGACCTTGCGCACCTCGGACATCGCACGACCTCCCGCCTCGCGTCACCAGCTCGCCGCGCGCCAGCGTAGCACCGGCGCGGCCCGAGATGGCCCCGAGGCCTGCGCGGGGCTACCCGGCGAGCAGCGCACGCCGCGCGGCGACAAACGCCGCCGTGCGCCGGCCGAGTGGCGGCTCCGCCGCCGCGAGGTCCCCGGCGGTGTCGATGTCCCGCTCCAGCGAGGCGAGCCGCAGCACGGCGAGCGAGCGGCCCGCCGCGCGCGCCGCGCGCTCGTGCGCCGCAGCCGAGCCCGGCCCGTACGCCGGTTCGATGGCGTCCGGCGGCCGCAGTCCGAGCAGCCCGGTCCCGCCGTCGAGCGACGGCACCACAACCACCTCATGTGTTGCGACCGCGGCGAGGGCTGTGCGTAGCTCGCCGGCCCGCGCGCGGGCGTGGTCCGCGGGGACGACGGCGGCGGCGCCCGCCGCCTCCACCTCGGGCGAGGCGAGCGCGAGCCGTACAGCCTCGTTGTAGCCCGTCCCCGCGTCGATGAGCAGCGTGGCGCGCGCCACCGCCGCGGCGGGCTCGTACCGCTCGTCGGGGGTCACGAGGAGCAGCGGGCCGTCGTGGGCGGCGCGCACGGCATCCAGCACGTCGCCCACCATCGCGAGCACGAGCTCGGCTCGGTCGTCGTCGGGCAGCACCTCGGCGAGCCGTGACTTGGCGCTGGCCAGCGCCTGCACGGGCACGATCACGCACGGGGCGGGCGCCTGGGTGCCCGCCATCAGCGCGCCCCCCCTGCCGCGTCGAGCACCGTCGAGGCGAGATCGAGCCGCCGTTCCGGGCTCGTCATCATCGTGTCGGTCACGACCGCCCGCATACCGAGCTCCTCGACCGCCGGGGCGAGCGCGCGGTCGACTTCGTCGAGCACGAACACGTCGACAAGCCCCGCGTACAGGCGCGCCACGCCGAGCGCGGAGACCTCGTGGCCGAGCGTGCGCATCATGGCGGCAGCCGGGCCCTTTACCGCCGCGCCGCCCACGATTGGGCTCACCGCCACCACCGGCGCCGAGGTGTCGCGGAGCGCCTCGCTGACGCCCAGGACGACGAGGATCGGCTCGATCGACACGAACGGGTTGCTCGGCGCGACGATGAGCACGTCGGGCGCGGCGACGGCGTCGAGGACGCCGGGCGCCGGGGACGCCGACGCCGCCTCGGGGAACTCGATCCCGACCACCTCCGCCGACGCGCGCCCACGCACGAAGTAGTCCTGGAAGTCGAGCGGCCCGTCGGGCGTGACCACGACGGTCGGGTGCGGGTCGTCCGTCACCGGGAGCAGCGACAGTTCGAGCCCTCGCCGCCGCGCGAGCTCCGCCGTGACCTCGCTCAGCGAGCTTCCCGCGCCCAGGCGCTCGGTGCGCCACACGTGCGTGGCGAGGTCTCGGTCGCCGATCCGGAACCACGGCTCCTCGCCCAGTTCGGCGAGTTCGCCGAGCGCGGCCACGGTGTCGCCGCGCACGCCCCAGCCGAACTCGCCCTCGAGGCCGGCGAGCGTGTAGATGACCGTGTCGATGTCGGGCGAGACGTGCAGGCCGTGCCACTCGAAGTCGTCGCCGACGTTGCAGATCGCGGTCACGTCCGCCGGATCGACGGCGCGGCACAGCCCTTCGAGGAACCTCGCGGCTCCCACGCCCCCGGCCAGCACGGTGATCCGCATCGTTACACCTCGCGGCTCCGAGCGTAGGCCGCCCGGCGAGCGGGGGACAATCGGCGGCTCAGCCTGGTGCTGCACGACCGCGTAGCGAGCTCAGCGAGCGCTCCCAACGCGCCTTCGGCTGTATCCTGCTAGCGTGCCGGACGCCCACACGACCTCGACGCCCGCCGCGCTCAGCGAGCGGCTCGTCGCCCCGTCCTGCTCGCCAGGGTGACCAAGGGGCTGGCCCAGACCTGTCGAAACCGGACCCGCAACGCACTGCGATCGCTGCGGCCGGTACGCCGAACACCGAACCTTCATCCCGCACCCGATGCGGTACTTGAACCACCGCTGGCACGGTAGTAGGCGCTGGGAGTCCGTCAAGGGATTCACCCTTCTCGCCCTCGTCGTCGCGGCCATCTTCGGGATGGTGGAGTGTGACGAGCGCTACAAAGACTGGCGCGTCAGTCAGGAGTGCCACGAGCCGAACTGGTACTGGGAGTCGGACGAGACGTACGAGGAGTGGCAGGCGCGCGTCGATCTGGAGGTGTGGGACTCCACGCTCTGCTGGGAGAGCATCCACGGCGAGGCAGGAGCAGAGCCGTAGATTGGCGGCTGCGATCGGGTCGTGTCCGCACGCCCCGCGACAGCCGACCCGCGCTATCCTGCTCTCGTGCCAGACACCCAAACCAGCTCCCACACCACCGCGCTGACCGAGCGCCTCGTCGCCTTCGACGAGGCACGCCGCGCGCTGCTCGACGCGCTGGACGGCCTCGATCAGGCGGCCTTCTCGCGCCGCCCGCCCGAGCCGGACGAGGAGCACGACGCTCGCTGGTCGATCCGCGAGGTGCTGTGGCACGTCGCCGACAGCGAGCGCTGCTGGCGCGAGTGGGCCGAGGCTGCCATGCGCGGCGAGGCCGTCACCCGCTTCCGCGGCGCGCGCCGGCCCGCCGAGCGCAACCGCCTGCAGCACCTCCTCGACAGCCTCGATGAGCACCGCGCCGCCACGCTCGAGTTGTTCGGCGGGCTCGCCGATGCCATCGATCTCACCTCGCCGCATCCGTCACCCGGTCGCGCACTCTCGGTCCTCGGGATGCTCGAACACCTCACCAACCACGACCGCGACCACGCCACGCAGATCGCGGCGCTGCGCGCGCTGCCGCCACGGGAGGAGCCCTGATGGGAACCCGACTGCGCCCCGAAGGCACGATGCCGTGGATGCCGGGCTTCCGCTACGGCGCGCTGCTGCCACCGCTCGCCCTCAACCTCATCGTGCGCGACACCGAGCGCGCCGCCGCCTTCTACCGCGACGTCCTGGACGCCGAGGTCCACTATCAGGACATCGACTTCGCAGCCGTCCGCGTCGGTCCCGCCGAGGTGATGCTGCACGCCGATCACACCCACGACGACCACCCGTGGAGCGGCGAACTCGCCGGCGGCGCGACGCGCGGCGTCGGCGCACAGGTGCGGCTGCTCGGCATCGACCCCGACGCCGTCGAGGCGCGGGCCCGCGAGCACGACGCGCATCTCGTCGCGCCGGCGACGGACAAGGGCCACGGCTGGCGCGAGACGCTCGTGCGCGACCCCGACGGCTACGAGTGGGCGGTCGGCGTCCTGATCGAGCCCGCGAAGGGGCCGTTCGGGCCGCACGAGGTGGCAGCGCCGTGACCGACGACGGGCCCGCCCGCTACCCCTCGCTGGCCGGCAAGCGCGCCGTCGTGGTCGGCGGGTCGCGCGGCATCGGCCGCGCCATCTCGCTGCGGCTCGCCGCCGAGGGCTGCCACGTGCTCGTGAACTACGCACGCAGCACCGACGCCGCCGAGGCCACCGCCGCCGAGTGCCGCGCCCACGGCGTCGAGGCCGAGGCCTTCCGCGCCGACGCCGGGGACCGCGACGACCTCGCCGCGCTCCTCCGGCACGCCGAGGCGTGGGGCGGCGTCGACGTGCTGATCAACAACGCCGCGCGCGGCCTCGAACGGCCGAGGCCGGCGATGACGCAGCGCCCGAACCACCTCCACGCAACGATGGACGTGAACCTGTTCGGGCCGTGGCAGGCGGCACAGGCCGCCGTGCCGCTGATGGAGCAGCGCGGCGGCGGGGCCATCGTCAACCTGCTCTCGCCCGGCGCGTGGCAGTACATGCCGGACTACTCGGCGGTGGCGGTGAGCAAGGCCGCGCTCGCCTCGCTGACACGCTACCTCGCCGTCGAGCTGGCGCCGCGCGGGATCCGCGTCAACGCCGTCTCGGCCGGCTGGGTCGAGGCGTCCGAGGGCGAGCATTCGTACCGCGGCAACGTCTCCGACGCCGTGCGTCCGAACGTGCCCGCGGGCCGCAACGTGTCGCCCGAGGACGTGGCTGCCGCGGTCGCGTGGATCTGCTCCGACGAAGCACCGATGCTCGTCGGCCAGACGATCCACCTCGACGGCGGGTTCGGCCTCGCGGCCTGGAACGCGATCCTCGACCCGGACAGCGCGTAACCGCTGGCGAGTGCGGTTATCCTAAGCGTGGCGCCAGAGCCGAATCCCGGCGGCGAGTCGAGGAGGCGCACCTGTGGACTGGGAAGAGCGCATCGAACTCAACCCCGCCGTACTTGTGGGCAAACCGATCGTCAGAGGCACCCGGATCGCCGTGGAGCTCGTGATCGAGCGGCTCGCTGACGGCTGGGATGAGGACACCATCCTCGAACAGTATCCGTCGCTCGATCGCGACGATATCCGCGCCTGCCTGCACTACGCGAGCACGCGACTGCGAGGCGAAAGCGTCTACCCGCTTCGCGTGTAGCACGGCATGCGCCTTCTCGCCGACGAGAATCTTCCCCGCGATGTCGTCAATGTGTTGCGCCGCGAAGGCCACGATGTGGCCTGGATCCGTCCCGATTCGCCGGAGCGTGACGATCCACAGGTGCTGGATCGCGCGACGCCTGAGGAGCGCATACTCATCACGGCCGACAGCGATTTCGGCGAGATCGTATTCCGCTTCCGGCGAGTAGCCAGCAGCGGCGTCATCCTGCTGCACCTGCGCGGTTCGTCGCAGGAGCAGGCGGACGTCGTCTCCGCGGCATTGGTTACTCGCGAAGACTGGGACGACCACTTCGCGGTCGTCACCGACGACCGCGTTCGGGTGAGGCCGTTACCTCCCGCTACCCCGTAACCGCGCCCTCCGCCGCGCTCGACACCGAGCGTGCGTACTTCGCGAACACGCCACGCTCCCAGCGCGGCGGCGGCGGCGTCCATGCGTCGAGGCGGCGTGCGATCTCCGCCGCGTCGACTTCGAGGTCGAGCGTGCGGCCGTCGATGTCGAACGCGACCATGTCGCCCTCGTGCACGGCGGCGATGGGGCCGCTCGCGGCAGCCTCGGGCGCGACGTGGCCGGCCATGAGCCCGCGTGTGGCGCCGCTGAAGCGCCCGTCGGTGAGCAGCGCGACCGTCTCGCCGAGGCCCGCGCCGACCAGCGCAGCGGTCACGCCCAGCATCTCGCGCATGCCCGGCCCGCCGACCGGCCCCTCGTTGCGGATCACGACCACGTCGCCCTCGTTGATCGTGCCGGCGAGGACCGCCTCGAGGGCGTCTTCCTCCTGCTCGAAGACGCGCGCGGGGCCACGGTGCTGCGTCCGCTCGTAGCCCGCGACCTTCACCACAGCGCCCTCGGGCGCGAGGCTGCCGTGCAGGATCACGAGCCCGCCCGTCTCCTTGAGCGGGTCGTCGAGCGCGCGCACCACGTCCTGGCCGGGCGTCTCAACGGCCTCCGCGGCCTCCTCGGCGAGCGTCCGGCCGGTCACCGTCGGCACGTCGCCGTGGACCTTGCCGCCCTCGACGAGCCGCTTCGCGACGAGCTGGATCCCGCCCGCACGATCGAGGTCGAGCGCTACGTAGCGGCCGCCGGGCCGCAGGTCGCCGATCAGCGGCGTCTGCTCGCTGATGTCGTCGAAGTCGTCGATCTCGAGCGGGATGCCCGCCTCGCGCGCGAGCGCGAGCAGGTGCAGCACGACGTTCGTGGAGCCACCCGTGGCGGCGGCGCAGGCGATGCCGTTCTCGATCGCCTCGCGCGTGAAGATGTCACTCGGCCGCTGGCCGCGCCGCAGCACGTCCATGACGAGCTGCCCGGCCTCGAAGCCGACGCGGTCCTTGCGCGGGTCGGTCGCGCCGACCGACCCGCTGCCCATTGGCGCGATGCCGAGGAACTCGAGCACCATCGCCATCGTGTTGGCGGTGTACTGCGCGCCGCACGCGCCCGCGCCGGGGCAGGCCGCGTCCTCGATGGCGGCGAGCTGCTCGTCGGTGATCGTGCCGGCCGCGTGCTGCCCGACACCCTCGAAGACGTCCTGGATCGTGATGTCCTGCCCGTCGAGCACGCCGGGGTCGATGGAGCCGCTGTAGAGCACGAGGCTCGGGATGTCGAGGCGCGCCAGCGCGAGGGTCGCGGCCGGGATCGTCTTGTCGCATCCAACGAGCACGACCGCCGCGTCGAAGCCGTAACCGACGCCGCACAACTCGATCGAGTCGGCGATGAGCTCGCGGCTGATCAGCGAGGCCTTCATGCCTTGCGTGCCCATCGAGATGCCGTCGCTGATGGAGACGGTGTTGACCTCCATCGGCGTCCCGCCCGCGGCGCGCACCCCGGCCATGACGTGCTGCGCCAGCTCGCGCTGGCTGTAGTTGCACGGCATCGTGCCGATCCAGCTGTGCGCCACCATCACGAGCGGCCGCTGCAGGTCCTCGCCGCTCAGCCCCACCGACTTCAGGTACGAGCGCGCGGGCGCGCGGTCCGGCCCGTCGACGAGCGTGCGGCTGCGATGCCGGGTGTCGAACGTCATGTCTGTGCCTCCGTCGGTGCGCGGCGTGATGCGAGTCCGCCCAAGTCCGGGGTGCCCAACCCGGGGTGATCCTACCGCTGCAACGCCCGAGGCGCGCGCGACGGGCGTCAGGCCTGCTCGGTCTCGTCGGTCGGGATCTCGAGTTCTTGCGAGTGGCCGTTCGAACCGGGGCAGAAGTGCTGCCCGTCACCCTCCAGTGGCTGGCCGCAGAGCGGGCAGCGCGGCCGCCCGGCCGCGACCACCTCGGTGATCTGCGTGACGAGGGCGCGCGCGGCGGCGCGGCCGATCTCCATGCGAAACGCCGGCGTGTTGCCGCCGGTGAGCGCCTCCTCGTCGTCGGCGAGGATGAGCAGGCGCTCGCCCTCGTTCTCGAAGTCGAGCCCCAGCCGGGCGACCCGGAAGTCCACGTCGGGGTGGTTGCCGAAGCCGCTGAGGTCCCCGCTGGACCGCGACGGCTCCTCGCGGCGTGCCGCGCGTTCGGCGAGCAGCCGCGAGATGGCGCGGCCGAGGGCAGCGAGTTGCTCCTTCTCCATCCACAGCGCGGCGCGGTTGGCGCCGGCCATGGCGCGCAGGCGGAACGTGCGCTCCCCCGGCTCGCCGAGGGCCTCGGCGTCGACGGCATCCACCAGGCCAAAGTCGATCATCGCGCGGGCGGCCTCGTCGGTTCGTCCGTGGTCGGGGTGGCGGTCAGGCGAGCGTAGGCAGCGCGCGATCGGCGGTCAACCGGCGGTGGTGGTACTGCCCTGGTAGCCTTCGTTGGGCCGCCCATTCAATCCAGCAGGAGGAGTTGTCCGGCCACGCAAATACTTGTCCGCCATAGAGTGGGACTACATACTGAGGCTGAACGGCGGGAACTGAAGATTCTTGACGGCAGACCCGATACGCGGGCGCGGCATCATGCCTCCCCTTGCAGTGTCGGGGACCTCTCGTCGAGGACCGGGAGTCCGCCCACCTCGGGGAGGCACCCGATGCTCCCGCGCCTGTTCGTCGCCGCCACCATCGGGCTGCTCCTCGCGCTGGTGATGCGGCCGGCGGCGCTCTCGGACGATGAGTGGGAGACCAACGGAGCGCTGATCTGGTTCGCGGACATCCGGGGCATCTACGTCAGGGAGCACGACGACAGCTGGACGACGTGGATCGCTGGCGCGCCCGAGATCGTCAACGGGACGTTCCTCAGCAAGTACGGCACACGCATCGTCGAGGGGCCGCCGCCGCCGACACCGGCGCCCGCGCCCGCGCCCGCGTCCACGCCGACACCCGCGCCCACCCCGACGGCGACTCCCACGGCTGCGCCGACGCCCACCGCCGCGCAGCCCGCCCGGGGGTTCACCATCAGCGGGCAAGGGCCAGGCGCCACAGAGGTTGAGGCGTCCGGACATCTGGTGTGTAGCGCAGAGGTCACCGGCAACAGGATGGAATCCGGGCGCCCGGATGGGTTCGGCGTAAATGTCTCGGGTACGGGGCTCCGGCCGCGCGACGGGCGGATCGGGCTGCAACGCACGCGCGTCAGCGCATGGGTCGGCTACCATCAAGAAACGGCCGCCGGGGAGTTGCCCCCGAAGGTGATCTACTTCGGGGAGTTCGACGGCGAGGAGCGGCCGCGCTCGCTCCTCGCCCCGTACACGTTGGGTGTGGGTGTGGCTCCGCGCGGCGAGTGGACGGTGCGATGCGATCCGGTCGACCCGCTACCGGAAGCGCGCGGCTTCGAGTACGCCGTACGGGGCGACACGAGCGGCAGACCGCCGCACCTGCACGTACTCGGCGAGGGGATTATCGATCTCCCCTACGTACCAGCGGGCAGGCTGGCCTGCTACGTCGAGTTCTATGGTGTGCGCGGTGAGGGGCAGGCCAAGGACGCTCAGTGGGCTGTGTGGGGGCGAGACGCTGACGGAGAGCCAACAGCCAAGATCAGCAATGGGGCCGGCACGCAGTACATCTGGTTCGGTGCCGCTCGCCCCGGCCAGTGGCCAACGTTCAACCCTCCGTACGGAGTCGAGGTCTGGATGCGGTATCCGCTCACCTCGGCGCTCATCAAGTGCGAGCCGGCGTGAGCGAGGTAACGGCATGGGTGACCATCGCCGTCCTCGGTGCGATCGGCCTCGCCATTGCAGCGTTCGTCGCCTTCGCCATCTTCAAGGCACTCGGGCCGATCCTCGTGGCGTTTCTTGCCGGACTGATCATCGCTAACTGGTGGCGCAACGCTGATGAGCGGCACGATTGACAATCGGCGCGGTCGGAGTCTGGCGCTGACCGGCACGTAGTTTACAGTGTGTTTGGATGGCGCGGGGGAGTGGGGTTTCCCACCCGGACAGGCTTTTCGGCCCCGAGCAGGTGGCACGCCCCCGCGCCAAATCTCACCCTAGTCATCGGCCTACGCCCGATCTACCCAAACTGTCACGCCTCAGTTGATCAGCCGCTCGTAGGTGAGGCGGCGGCCCACCATCGCGCGTGAGACGACGGCCATCTGTGTGATGGTGTCGAGGTCGCGGATGTTGTGGCGGCCCCAGAACTCGGCGACGTAGCGCGCCAGGAGCTTCGGGCTCATCCGGTGGTACGTCCCGTAGTAGCCGCGCTCGAGCATCGAGCAGAAGCTCTCGATGCCGTTCGCGTGCGCCTGCCCGCTGGTGGCATCAAACCATAGGCCGCGTCCTCGGGACGCTGCCCTCACCCTGGTCGCCAGCCGCCATCCGGTCCCTCCCCTACCATACGAACCATGACCGCACCCCCTCCCGCTGACATCGAGGTGCACGAGCACGCGCCGCTCGCGCGGCACACCTACCTGCGCCTCGGCGGCCCCGCGCGCTACCTCGCGATTCCCGAGGACATCGAGCAGTTGCAGCAGCTGCTCGGCTGGGCGCGCGCCGAGGGGCTCTCGCTGCGCGTGCTCGGCGGGGGCTCCAACCTGCTTGTCGCCGACGAGGGCATCGACGCGCTCGTCGTCTCGCTTAGGCGGGCGGCCGGATCGTTCACGTTCATCGGCGAGCGCGTCGTGGCCGGGGCGGCGGTGATGCTGCCCGCGCTCAGCCGCGCGGCGGCCGAGCGCGGCCTCGGCGGGCTCGAGTTCGCGATCGGCATACCGGGCGCGGTCGGCGGGGCGCTCAACAGCAACGCGGGCATCGGCGACGGCCGCTCGGTCGGCCTGCTCGTCGAGGAGGTCGAGGTGCTCGGCGGGCGCGGGCGCTCGACGATTCCGCGCAGCGAGCTGTTCTTCGGCTACCGGCGCTCATCGTTGCGCGGGGCGGGCGTGATGGTGCTCGGCGCGACGCTGCGGCTGCAGCCGCGCCCCAAGGAGGAGATCGAGGCCGAGCTGCGCACGCTCCTCGAACACCGCCAGGCCACGCAGCCGACCGCCGGCCCGAACGCCGGCTCGGTCTTCCGCAACCCCGAGGGCGACTACGCGGGGCGGCTCATCGAGGCGGCGGGGTGCAAGGGGCTCGCGGTCGGCGCTGCGACGGTGAGCGAGCTGCACGCCAACTTCTTCGTCCACGACGGCACCGCGACCACGGCCGACATGGTCGAGCTCATGGCGCAGGTGCAACGCCGCGTGCTCGACCATGCGGGCGTGCGCCTGCAACCCGAGATCGAGTGGTGGGGCGACGGCCCCGTCCCCGAGGTCTTCGCGGAGCCGATGTCCTCCGAGGACCTCGACAGCCGCGCCGTCTTCTAGCCCCCGCGTGCTGCCTGCGCTACCAGGCCCATGCGTCGTCGTCCTGCGCGAGGGCGCGCAGGTGGTTGATCTCGCCCGTGTGGTAGACCTCGTGCCGCGCGAGCTGATCCAGCATCTCCTCGGCGTTCGCGGTGCGGCCGAACGGCATGCCGATCTCGGCGTCGAGGGCAGCGTCGTCGAGCGTGGCGACGCCCGCGCGCAGCGCGGCATGCGCCGCGCGCAGCCACGCGACCCCCAGCCCGACCGTGCCGAGCGACCCCTCGCCCTCGACGATCGGGTCGTCGAACCCGAGCTTGCCGTCGGCGAAGGCGGCGTCCGCGTACAACAGCTTCGAGCTGCCGATGTGCTGGACGAGGTCGCGGATCGAGCGGGCGCCGCCGGGCGGCAGCCACGTCCAGTCCTCCTCGCGAACGGTCGCGAGGTTGGCGATGACGGACGCGGCGTCACCCTCGAACGCCGCGTCCAGGCGCTTCACCCAGCCTTCGGCTCGCCGGCGGGGTATCCCCGCGTCCGCAGGCGCCCGGCGGGGTATCCCCGCGTCCGCAGGCATACTGCCCATCTCAGTCCTCGCTTCCGGCGAGCTGGAACGCCCGCGTCATGTTGCGCGCCACGTCGGCGATGGCGGTCTCGGCGTCGTCGATGATCCCGAGGTTCATCACGTAGTCGTGGATGTGCCCCTCGGCCACCACGAGCGTCACGTCGACGCCTGCGGCCTCCATCGCCTCGGCGTACGCGACGGCTTCGTCGGCGAGCGGGTCGTACTCGGCGGCGATGACGTGCGCGGGCGGCAGGCCGCCGAGGTCCTCGGTGCGCATCGGCGCGACGCGCGGGTCGGTGCGGTCGCCGTCGGGGCCCATGTACTGCGCCCAGAACCACTCCATCATCTCGGTGCTGAGCAGGTAGCCCTCGTTGTTCGAGATGTACGACTTGCGCGAGAAGTCCGAGTCCGTGACGGGGCAGACGAGGAGCTGGAACGCGAGGTCCGGCCCGCCGTCACGCGCCAGCTGCGCCACGACCGCGGCGAGGTTGCCGCCCGCGCTGTCCCCGCCGACGGCGATGCGCGACGGGTCCGCGCCGACCTCGGCGGCGTGCGCGGCCACCCACCGCGTCGCGGTCAGGCAGTCGTCGACGGCCGCGGGGAAGCGATGCTCGGGCGCCATCCGGTAGTCGACCGAGACGATCACGCAGTTCGCGACGTTGGCGAGCAGCCGCAGCGCGTGGATGCCGCCGTCGAGCCCGCCGAGTACCCAGCCGCCGCCGTGGAACCACACGAGCACGGGGTAGGGGCCGCCCGCGGCCGGCGTGAGCACGCGCACCGGGATGTCACCGGCCGGGCCCGGGATCGTGCGGTCGGTCTCGGCGTGGACGGGCGGGCTGAACGGCAGGTCGCGCGCCTGCGCGGCCAGGTCGAGGCCCTCTTGCCGCCACGTTGCCGGGTCGCGCTCCTCGAGCGGCGGGAGCGCGGCATTGGCTGCCTCGACCACTTCGAGGAATGCCTGCGCCTGTGGATGTAGCGGCATCGCGTCGTCCTTTCGAAGCGCCCGCCGCGCGGCGGGCCGGGGCGCAGTCTACATCGCGCCCGCGCGGGGCGGCGTGATACGGTGCACGCATGCACTGGCTGTCCGCCCTAGCCTACCCGCCGCTGACTGCCAGCTGTTGTGGCAGGCAGGTTGCTCGCGGTGCCTAGATCCCCCCGCCCGGCGGAGCCTCTGTACTCCACGCACCGCGGCTCAATGTTCTATGGCAAAGCAGAGTCATTGCTTGAAGCAGAACCAATCACTGCACACCGCAAGCACATACAGCTCATCTTGACCTCGCCACCTTTCCCACTCAATCGCAAGAAGAAGTACGGCAATCTCACCGGTCGAGCATATGTGACGTGGCTCGCCTCATTTGCGAGTACGTTCCGCGACTATGTGGCCCCTGATGGATCGATTGTGCTCGAATAGGCAACGCTTGGGAGCCAGGAAGTCCGACCATGTCGACCCTTCCGCTCAAGGCTCTTCTCGAATTTCAAGAATCCGCCGGGCTCCATCTTTGCCAAGAGTTCATCTGCTTCAACCCTGCCCGTCTACCATCACCCGTCCAATGGGTGAACGTCGAGCACATCCGCGTAAAGGATGCCTTCACACGTGTGTGGTGGCTCGCTCCGAGTGAGCGCCCGAAAGCAGATAACCATCACGTCCTTACAGAGTATAGCGACGCCATGAAGCGTCTACTGCGGCGTGGCACGTACAACGCTGGAACTCGACCGTCAGAGCACCTGATAGGACAGACATCGTTCCTGAACGATCGCGGTGGTGCCGTTCCACCGAACGTCTTGGCGCCACCAGCTGAGGATCTCCTAATGGATCTCTACGACGTCCTGCCGATCGCAAATACTCGATCGGCCGATCCTTACCAAGAGTTCTGTCGAAAGCACGGGTTAGATCCACATCCCGCCCGAATGCCGCAGAAGCTCGTAGAGTTCTTTGTGAAGTTCGTTACTGATCCCGGTGACACTATCTTAGATCCGTTCGCCGGCAGTAACACTACAGGCTTTGTCGCGGAATCGCTCGAGCGTAGATGGCTAGCTATCGAAGCTGACGAGACGTACGCCGCGACTTCGGAGGCACGTTTCCGCGACATCTCACTCCAATAGAGATCGTTGCATCCCAAGCAGTCGCTTCCTCAAGTGCGCTCGCGGAGTGCCTCCATCTGGGGGGCGAAACGCGCCTCGAGGGTACCAAGGAACTCCGGGAGCCGCTCTACTTCGGCTCGCAGGATCGATCGTCCGCCACCGCCTTGGCCCCTCCGAAGGGTGACCTCCCCTGACTCTCGGAACCACTCGCACGCCGCCCGTGCCGCCCCTGAGGCTGCTCGCAAGGTGTCATCCAGCTCAAGGGCGGTCATTTGATTGAGATTCAAGAATGACGCGGCACTCACCCATGATCTTGGCTCATCGCTGTCCTCAAGGTAGCGACGAAAAACTGGATGCTCCACGTAACGGATTACAGCATCGTACACCGCGTGAGGCGCCGGAGCTGCCGACGGAGTCAGGCCAGATCCGCCGATCCTTCGAGCTTCAGCGACCCCCAGCGGAGTAACCCGGTAGTAGTTCGGCCGTACCTTCTCCATCCAGCCTCGACGCAGCGGGTTATCCTTCTTCTTCCGGCTCATGATCTCCATCATCACACGCTTGTGGTCCGGATAGAGATCTTCGTATCCGCGGCATCCGAAGCGACTGGCGTCGCGCTTCCAGGCCGCGACGGTCAAGTCCCACTCGGAGAATTCGTCACTCCCCGTATCAACGAGGTCTACAGCGGCAAGCACAACGACCTGTGCAGCCGTCGGGGGCATCGTGGCCTCACCTTCACTGGGTCAACTCGTCGGCAAGTGCATATGCGTCATCGATGAACCCTGCGGCATCCATCTCGGCCTGCGTGAGTTCAGCAGTGTAGCGCACCTCAGTAACGCGCTCCCCAGCTAAGGCCGAGCGGACTATCAGGCGCTTCAGTATCTCGAAGCACTTCAGCGCCAAGAACTGAGTGTACGTCTTTGTAGTGATCCTCGTTTGGCCTACGGGCCCTCGCCGCCGAACTCGCCGACTTTCCTGACTCTCAGGGTTGATCCAAACGACGTTAGGCCACTGAGGTTCCTCAATAATGGTAGCGTGCTCGGGCCCTCCCGGATGCGTCCGTTGCTCGGCGGTGCGATCCTCGGTGCCAGGAGCATCTGTTCTACAAAGCAGGATGAGCGGAATGTCGCTCCCACCGACGCCAGGCCGCTCGGCGACCTCTGGCCCGATGTTTACGAACTCACGCTGAACATCGATCCTGGCCTCGCCATAGCGTACGGCACAAGTCGCGGTGCCTTCCAAGTACCCGGCCGTAAAGTAACCTGTGCGTCCCAAGGTACCCATGTCTGTTTCATCGACCCAAGCTTGCATCAGCAGATCCGTCCGGTGTCCTGACGGAGTATGGAACGACGCGGTCAGCCGTGACCGCTGACCCCGCTTCAATTGATCGCCGGGCGGGATGATGTCCACGCCGGTGCAAACAACAGCCTCCACAAGAACTGTATCTGAGCGTGCTCCCGTGTCGAGCGATACAAGGCGCACGTCGGTGGCGCCCTCACTCAATACTTGCAAAGCGCGCCCTTCAAGATCAACTATCCCCGGAACGTCGGCCTCAAGAACCAGTTCTGCGTGCCGTACCGGGTGGCGCTCGCCTGAATCGGTGATCTCGTAAGCCCTGAACACTAGGGGAACCTGTGTGCCGACCGCCGCTGCGATCATATCGCTGCCTTGCTCAAGTACGATCTCGTCAACGCTTGTGCCCCACTGAGGACCGGGCGGTGGCGGAGGGAACGGGCCTTCCTGGCCTTCCCCTTCACCGTGCCCACGGCCAGCGTCAGGCCTATTCGCCTCGACATACTTCCGCATCAGATCGCGCATCTTGTCGAGTGCGTTCGTCGCCTTCTCGTGATCTTCGGGCCTGTTCTGCGCTGCGTTGGCGGCCCGGATTCGCTCCGCTAGATCCTCGACCTGTTCCGACAGCCAGCTCGCCACCGCGCGGACCAGCGGTGTATCGGCGAATCCCATCCGGTCGGCGCCGGCGAGATGTTCACCTCTCAATGCGGGGAGCGAGAGCACGCCGTAGACGAAGGCCGACTCCGCAATCGGTGCCAAGTCGGCCAAGGTCCAGGAGCCCACGATGTTGCGGGCGTTGCGCACCCTGATCACGTTTAGCGGTTTGTTCCGATCCGACATGCGCAAGTGGGTGGCACTCGTTCGCAGCTGAAGTGACCCCGAGCCTCCCCGCTCACCGAGGGTGGAAACCTGCTCTCTGGTCCGGGGGTCTGGCAACCTGCTCGGCACTGAAATCAGCGGCAGGTCCTCGAAGCCCCCACGTGGATCGGGGTACTCGACTGAGATCGGTCCGGGCGTGATGACTTGGCTCCCTGCCATGACCAGGACCTCGCACATCTCGATAGTGAGCGAAGCTTGCGCGTGCGTGGACAGGGCCTCGGGGATCTCGGCGGCGAGTCGCTGTACAGTCTGCGCTCTCCGTCCTCGCCAGTCCCGCACGTCCCCGATCACGACAGCTGTGAAGGCATTTCTTTGTTCGAACGCTCGCTGACACGCTGGTGGGATTTCCGAGAATTCCAAGCCAAAGGCCGTGAGCACATCAGCGAGTCGACCGACAACGTCATTCTCGTCTACGTCCTTGACCTGTACGCTGCCCTCCCGAGCGTAAGCCGGAATGTATAGATACCGTGAGGAGGAGCTATCGAAGCCCATCTTCGTTCGCTTGCCCAGTGCGCAGGACTCCATGAAGGACTCGCCCGAGGAGCCACGCACCATGAACGCCTTTCCGCCATTCCCGTGCCCTGCTTCGATATCACCAGAAAGGTCGCCACGACCCGCCGTGCGGCTCGACCAGGTTAGCCAACCGTCGAAATCCGCCAATCCAGCTCCCGCAAAATCGATCACACCAAGCGTTCCGTGAGTCGGAGAGGCGATCACGAGAATCTGTCGGTCTGAGCGCTCATCCACTCCCAGTCTCATGTACTGGTCCTTGGAGTTCTTGACGAGCTCCGGGAGCCCGTTACTCATGGACTGGAAGCGGCCCGTGAGCTGATCGAGCGTGTAGCTCTTATCCATCGGAATGTCGTCCAAGAAATCCCACGCCACGGCAGGTCCCTCCGAGTATTCGATCCGCTCATACGCGATGGCCATCGAGTTTGTAATATTACGATAGTACGGGCTACCCGGGCACTACTCAGCCTGTGACCCTGGCGACAGTCCTGCCCCCCGCTACCCTGCATCGACCTCGCTCGCCTGGCCACCGCGCACATCGTCGTACAGCGCGTAGCGGCGGAACGAGAACCAGCCGATGAGGAGCAGCACGCCGCCCACGGGGCCGACGAGGCGAATGCCGAGGGGGTCCTCGGCGCTGTCGCCGGCCAGCAACACGAGCGCGAAGATCAGCGGCGCGAACGCCGAGGCGCTCTTCTCCAGCAGGTTCTGCGTGCCGTAGAACATCCCCTCGCGACGCGTCGAGGTGCGCTCCGCGTCGTGGTCGACGATGTCGGCGATGAGGATGTTGGGCAGCATGAACACGCCGGCTAGCGGGAAGGCGGCGAACAGCACGGTCACGGCGGTCTGCACCAGCTTCGGCACGCCCGGCACGAACCCGACGAAGAACAGCAGGAACAGCGTCGCCGCCCCCCACAGCATCGACACGCGGAACGCGCGCGCCTTGCCAGCGCGCCGCGCGAGCGGCGCGAAGATCGCGATCCCCGCCAGCACCCCGAGGATGATCAGCGCCGTCATCGCCGACGTGAACGCGCCCTCGTCCTCCGCGCCGCTGAACCCGAACGCCTCGACATCCCCGAGTACTGCGGCGACGTAGAAGGGGATCCACGCGGTGATCATGATCTGCGCGATGCGGAAGAAGATGAAGCCCGGCAGGAACGCGATGAAGTGCGGGTTCGAGAGCGTCTCGCGCACCGACCGCACGAGTCCGGGCGTCGAGGGCTCGTCGTCCGTCCGCGCGTAGTCCCAGCACCCCGCCAACGACGCGTAGCGCCCAACGAACGCGACGACCGCGAGGATGCCCGCCATCGTCGGGAACCCGACGATGTCGATCAGCACCGAGCTGACCGCGAGCCCGATGAACGCGCCGAGGATGCCGAACACGAGCTGCATCGAGGCCACCGATACGCGGTCCGCATGGCTCTTCGCAATGTGCGGCATGAGCGCCTCGAGCGGAGCGCCTGAGATATTGCTGGCCAGCCAGTAGCCCTCGAGCACCACGACCAGCCACAGCAGGTTCGCGATGCTGCCGTCACCGAACGGCGGCACGAACAGCAGGAAGAACAGGAACGCCCACCACGGCGTCGCCAGCACGACGTACGGGATGCGACGCCCCCACCGCGACTTCGTGCGGTCCGTCAGGTAGCCGATGATCGGGTCGTCGAACGCCTCGACGATGCCCGCGATGGTCAGCGTGAGACCGAGTAGCACCCTAGGCGCGAGCTCGTCCGGCAGCGCGAACAGCCCGAGGTCGAGGTCGGGCAGGCCGAGCGAGGGGATGAACGTCGGGGCGTCCTCGCCGGCGGGTGGTGCGTAGAAGAAGATGAGCCACAGCGCGAACGCTTGCGAGATCACCTGGCCCGGCAAGTTGCCCGCCGAGTAGGCGAGCTTCACCCGCAACGGCCGCCACGTACTCGCTGCGTCGCTTGCCACTGGGCCCTCCGCGCCATCCCAGTGCGCCATCTACTGGGGGCAGACGATGCTACGGCAGATCGGTCACGCGCTGCCGTACCGCCCGCGCAACTCGGGCGGCAGCAAGGCCGCGATCGCACCCATCACCGCCTCGGCGCCCTCATCGTCGCCCACGCGATCGAGGGTGAACGGCTCGCCGACGCGGGCGACGAGTCGCGCCTCATCGTCCTCGAAGAACGCGACCGGGACGATTGGTACGGACCCGCCCGACAGCCACGCGAGGGCCGCGCCGGACCCCGGCCAGGCCGCCGCGAGTTCCGAGCCGAAGCCGCTGGCCGCCTCCGGCGTCACGCCGACCACACCGCCGTCGCGCAGCGCGCGCCTCGCCTCGCGGAGCACGAGCGCGCGCGGGGCGGCGTCGCCGGTCGGCTTCGGCACGAGCATGTGCCCGTACGCCCACGCGATGCGGCCGAGGAGCCACCCCATGATCGCGTCAGGCCAGCGGATGCCCGCGCGGAAGCCCTCGAAGCGGTCGGTCATGAGCCAGCGCATCGGCGGGTCGCCGCGGTGCTGCCATACCGCCGCGTTCATCAGCGCGACGCCCCACCACACGCGCAGCCCCGGCCGCTCGTAGTGGTTCATCGCCAACACGCACGGCCCCGTCGTCGGCACCCGCTCGATGCCCTCGACGCGCGGCTGCGGTTGGCCCGCGAGCATCTCGAGGGCGTCTCGGCCGGGGTGCCGACGCCGACGCAGCACGAGCACGGTCCACAGCCAGCGCACGAAGAACCACGCCGGGAAACGGTACGGCGGCAACAGCACAGCAGGCGGCGTCATGCCCGCATCTTGCCGCACCGCCACGCGCGCAGCGACCCCGCAAGTGCCCTCGAAGCTCCGCTGCGCGCAGGCCGGGGATGCTGCTACGGTGACCGAGGGAGGACCGCGCCGCATGAAGATCTATACGCGCACCGGCGACGAGGGTGAGACCGGGCTGTTCGGCGGCCCGCGCGTGCGCAAGGACGCGCAGCGCGTCGAGGCCTACGGCGCCGTCGACGAGCTCAACGCCGTGCTCGGCGCCGCCGTCGCCGCGCTCGCGGAGACCGGGCTGCGCGAGATGCTGCTCGAGGTGCAGTCGACGCTGTTCGACCTCGGCGGCGAGCTCGCGACGCCGACGGTGCGCGAGCGCGTGGCCGCGGGCCAACTCGCCCCGCAGGTGCCCGTCGAGTCGATCGAGCGGCTCGAGCGCTGGATCGACGAGATCGAGGAGGACCTGGAGCCGCTGACGCAGTTCATCCTGCCCGGCGGCGCGCCCGCGGCGGCCTCGCTCCACCACGCTCGGACGGTGTGCCGGCGCGCGGAGCGGCGCGCGGTCACCCTCGCGGCCTCCGAGGAGGTCTCGGGCGAGGCGTTGCGCTACCTCAACCGGCTGTCCGACTTCCTGTTCGTGGCGGCGCGCAGCGTCAACGCGCAGGCGGGCGTCGACGAGCCGCGCTGGACGGCTCGATAGCCGGAGGCAGGGTAGCCGCGCCGGGGCGCGCTTACGCGGACGCGGTGGCGGGCTCGCGGCTCATGGCCGCTGCTTCGCGCAGCAGTTCGACGGTCTCGTCCCAGCCGATGCAGGCATCGGTGATCGACACGCCGTAGCGCAGCTCGTCCGGGTCGCCGCCGAGCGACTGCTTGCCCTCGTGCAGGTGGCTCTCGACCATCAGGCCGATCACACCGGTGTCGCCCGCGGTGCGCTGCGCAAGCACGTCGCGGAACGCGATCGACTGGCGCGTGTGGTCCTTGTTCGAGTTGGCGTGGCTGCAGTCGATGAGCACCTGGCGAGGCAGCCCGGCTGCTTCGAGGCGGTCGTAGACGGCGTGCACGTGGTCGGCGGCGTAGTTCGGCCCGTCGGCGCCGCCGCGCAGCACCATGTGGCCGTGCGGGTTCCCGTTCGTCAGCACCGTGCACGTGCGGCCGTCGCCGTCGATGCCGAGAAACGCGTGCGGCTCACGCGACGAGAGCATCGCGTCGACGGCGATCTGGATGTTGCCTTCGGTGCTGTTCTTGAAGCCGACCGGCATCGAGAGCCCGCTCGCCATCTGGCGGTGCGTCTGGCTCTCGGTCGTGCGGGCGCCGATGGCGGTCCACGAGATCAGGTCGGCGAGGTACTGTGGCGTGATGGGGTCCAGGAACTCGGTCGCCGTCGGCAGGCCCATCCCAGCGATCGTGAGCAGCAACTGCCGCGCGCGCCGCAGCCCGCTGGCGATGTCGAAGGAGCCGTCGAGGTCGGGGTCGTAGATCATCCCCTTCCAGCCGACGGTCGTACGCGGCTTCTCGAAGTAGACACGCATTGCGATGCAGACGCGGTCACCGAGCTCATCGTTGAGTTCGGCGAGGCGCCTGGCGTACTCGAGCGCGGCCTGCTCGTCGTGGATCGAGCACGGGCCGGTGATGACGAGCAGGCGCGAGTCGCGCCCGTCGAGGATGTCCTCGATGGCCTGGCGGCCACGCACCACGGAGGCGCGCACCTCGTCGGAGACGGGGAACTCGGCCTCGAGTTCTCGGGGTGTGGGCAGCGGTACGGTGTTGCGCACGTGGACGTCGGCAATCCGTTGAGCCATGTCGATACTCCAGCGGTCTGCGGCGGCGTGCGCCGGCGTGTACGCCCGGTGATGCGGCATGGCGTGCTATGGCCATGGCTGAAGCCTGGCGGCGGCCGCGCTGAGTCCGGCGACGGGGCCGGAGCGAGGGGAGCCGTCCAACCGCGCGGCGATCGTAGCATTATGGTGTGCTACTCGGAACAGCACGCCCGTGGTGGACCAACAGGACCCGCCGCAGGTGCATCGCGACAGCGCATGCCTCTGACAGCGCCGTGCCAGTGCAGGCCTTCCATCCCGATCGTAAAGTAGCGAGCCGATGCAGGTATTGACGCGCCCCCCGCGCATCGCCGACTTCGACCCCACGAAACGGGTTCGCAGCTCCGACTACAAGCTGGAGCGCACCCGCCTGCAGCTCGACCTCGTCCACATCCAGTCGCACCTCCGCGACGAGGCGGAATGCGGCATCGCGATTGTCTTCGAGGGGCTCGACGCGTCCGGCAAGGGCGGCGCCATCGCACGCCTCACCGGCCACCTCGACGCCCGCGGCTACCGCGTCTACTCCACCGGCCCGCCGACCGATCAGGAGGCGAAGCAGCACTACCTGCAGCGCTTCCACGCCAGGATGCCCGCGCGTGGCGACATGGTGATCTTCGACCGCTCCTGGTACGGCCGCGTCCTGGTCGAGCGCGTCGAGGGCTTAGCGTCGCCCGAGGAGTACGAGCGCGCCTACCGCGAGATCCGCGAGTTCGAGCGCCACTACGCCGACGACCGGATCGCCGTGCTCAAGCTCTGGCTGCACGTGAGCCCGGACGAACAGCTCCGCCGCTTCGAGGAGCGTGCCGACGACCCGTTCAAGCGCTACAAGCTCACCGACGAGGACTGGCGCAACCGCCAGCACTGGGAAGCGTACGTCGCGGCCGCCGACGAGATGTTCGAGCGCACCCACACCGAGGACGCGCCGTGGGTCCTCATCTCGGGTGAGAACAAGCGCCACGCCCGTGTCGAGGTGCTCCGCGCGGTGCGCGATCACATGCTGCTGCGCTGCGCCAGTCTCGACGGCTGGTCCCTCGGCGCCGACGGACTGAGCCCCCTCGACGGAGACGCGGACGGTCTGTAGCCCGCCGACGTCGAGGCCATCACGCCTCGCGCACCGCGTGACCCCCGAACTGCTGCCGCAGCGCGGCGAGCATGCGCAGCGCAAACGACTGCTCGTCGCGCGAGGCAAAGCGTGCGAACAGCGATTCGGTGATCACGCTCGCGGGCACCCCTCGCTCGACCGCCTCGATGGCCGTCCAGCGCCCCTCGCCCGAGTCCTCCACGTACGGCTGCAAGCGCTCGAGCTCGGGGTCATCGGCGAGCGCCCGGCCGGCGAGCTCGAGCAGCCACGACCGCACCACTGAGCCGTGTTGCCAGAGCGCCGCGATCGCGGGGAGGTCGAGGTCGTCGTCGTACGCGCGGAGCAGGTCGAAGCCCTCGGCGTAGGCCTGCATCAGCCCGTACTCGATGCCGTTGTGGATCATCTTCACGTAGTGCCCCGCGCCGCCCGGCCCGACGTGCAGGTAGCCGTCCTCCGGCGCGAGCGTGGCGATCACCGGCTCGACGACCTCGAAGGCGTCGCGGTCGCCGCCGACCATGACGCAGAAGCCGTGCTCCAACCCCCAGATGCCGCCCGACACCCCCGCGTCGAGGAACCGGATGTCGCGCCCGGCCAGCATCTCGCCGCGGCGGATCGAGTCCTTGTAGAGGCTGTTCCCCCCGTCGACGAGGATGTCGCCCGGCGTGAGCAGCCCGGCCAGCTCCGCCACGAGCGCCTCGGTCGTCTCGCCCGCGGGAGCCATGAGCCACACCACGCGCGGCACGTCGAGGCCGTCGACGAGCTCGTGCAGCGAAGCGACGTCGCTCACCTCGGCGTTGAGGTCGAATCCCGTCACCTCGTGGCCGCCGCGGCGCAGCCGCTCGCGCATCGCCGCGCCCATCCGGCCCAACCCCACGATGCCGAGCTGCATGGCCCCACCCCTTCGACCCTCGATGCCGGCGGGTCCGGCACGGCTGCGAGTGTATGCGGACGCGCCCGCTATACTCCGCCCGCCGAGGGGCGGCATGCCGAGCGAGGAGGCGCGTGATGCCCGAGGAGATCCTCTACGAGGTCGACGGACGGATAGCGACCATCACGCTCAACGGCCCTGAGCGCCTGAACGCGATCAGCCGCCAGATGCAGCGCGAGATCATCGAGGCGCTCGAGGAGGCCGAGCGCGACCACGGCGTGCATGTCGCGCTGATCCAGGGCGCGGGCCGCGCCTTCTCCACCGGCTACCAGCTCGGCGCGCCGAGCGACGCCGACAGCGACCGCCCCTACTCGCCCACCTCGGACCGCGACAATATCGAGGACGGCCTGCGGCTGTGGCTGCGCATCCCGGAGCTGCGGCTGCCGGTCATCGCCAAGGTGCACGGCTACTGCATCGCCGGCGCCACGCAGCTCGCTGCGATCTGCGACGTGACGTTCGTCGCCGAGGACACGCGCGTCGGCAGCGGGCCGCAGTTACCCCTCGGTGCCGGTTATGTCACGGCGTTCTGGGCGTGGCACATGGGCCCGAAGCGCGCGAAGCAGTTCGCGTTCCCGTCCGGCGAGTTCATCACCGGCATCCAGGCCGCCGAGTACGGCCTGTTCAACGAGGCCATCCACCCCGAGATCCTCGACGAGTACGTCGAGGACTACGTGCAGCGCATCTCGATGGTCCCGAAGGACGTGCTCGCCATCCACAAGCTCTCCGCGAACCGCGTGGAGGAGATCCGGGGCATGCGCGCGGCTCTCCGCGCCGGCGCCGAACTCGACGCCATCGCGCACTTCTCGCCCGACGTGGAGGCGATGCGCGACAGCGTGCGCGAGTTGGGCGTGCGCGGCGCGATCGACGCCTGGCGGTCGCAGCTGCGGAGCTGACGGCGGGGCGAGGAGCCGGAGCGGCGCCATGGCGAAGGACGAGGTCTACGTCGACGCGGACGGCGAGCCGGTGCGCGTCTCCAGCCCGGGCAAGGTCATGTTCCCCGAGCAGGGCTGGACCAAGCTCGACGTCGTCGAGCACTACCTGCGCTGCGGGCCGGGCATCCTCAACGCGGTGCGCGGGCGGCCGTGCATGCTCAAGCGCTGGACGAAGGGCGTGGGCGAGCCGCCGTTCTACCAGAAGCGCGCCCCGAAGGACGCGCGCGAGACCACGCCCATCCGCTTCCCCGCCGCGCGTCCCGGCCGCATGGTCGTCGCGCGCGAGCTGCGCGACGTGATCTGGATGGCGCAACTCAACTGCATCGACATCCACCCCTGGCCCGTCACCACCGACGACCTCGACCACCCGAACGAGCTCCGCATCGACCTCGACCCCGCCGAGGGCGCGACCTTCGACGACACACGCGAGGTCGCGGCCGTCTGCCGCGAGCTCCTGGGGGAGCACGGCCTGACGGGCTGGCCAAAGACCTCGGGATCGCGCGGCATCCACATCTACGCGCGCATCGAGCCGCGCTGGGAGTTCAACGACGTGCGTCGCGCCGCCGTCGCCTTCGCGCGCGAGGTCGAGCGCCGCGCGCCGGGCCTGGCGACCACCGCGTGGTGGAAGGAGGAGCGCAGCGGCGTATTCCTCGACTACAACCAGAACGCGCGCGACAAGACCATCGCGAGCGCCTACAGCGTGCGCGAGACCGGCCGCGTCTCCGCGCCCTTCCGCTGGGACGAGCTCGCGACCATCGACCCGCTCGCGCTCGACCTGCGCGGGTTCGCCGAACGATGGGACGAGGTCGGCGACCTTGCCGCCGGCATGGACGACGCGACCGGCCGTCTCGACGGCCTGCTCGCGCTCGCCGACGCCGACGACGAGCGCGGACTGCCCGACTTGCCGTGGCCGCCGCACTACGCGAAGCAGCCGAACGAACCCCCGCGCGTCGCGCCCTCGCGCCGTCGCAAGCCGAAGCCCGACGCCGCCGAGTAACGCGCCGAGGCGTGCTCAGACGGCGGCGTCCGCCGTCGGGGCGTCGGACCGCGCCGAGCGGCTCCCGAAGTAGAACCCCGTCACCGTCCCTGCCTCGAGCGCGAGCGCGCCGAGCAGTCCAATGGCCGCCTCGACGTTCCCGGCGTGCAGCAGCCACGCGGCGGCCAGCGCGTGCGTAATCAGGAACGCGGCGAGGATCCCGAGCGCGAGGTACGCGCGCACGCTCCCCGTCGGCTTTCCGAGCGGCTGGATGGTTGGTGGGTTGGCTGTCGCCATTCTTCCCCCTCGCGTCGCACATCGAGTTCCGCGTCGCCTCACGATGCGAGGCGAGCCAGGACAGGGTGCGAGGGATGGCGCGCTACGTCGGACGTGGGGGTGGCACTGGAGCGTAGGCGGACGCGGGCTGGACAGGCGCGCGCGGCCGGGCGTCAAATGCGGCCGGGCCCGTAGCTCAGTGGCAGAGCAGCGGACTTTTAATCCGTCGCGCGTGGGTTCGAGTCCCACCGGGCCCACCACGCCCCCATCGACCAGCGGCAGACCCGCGTCGGATCGCGCCCGGCCAACCCGCGAGGTACACGATGACCCTCATCCCCACCGCCGCAGGCGACCTCGACACCGCTGGCCTCGGCTTCACGCTCATGCACGAGCACGTCTTCCTGCTCTCGCATGACCTCTACGCGAGCTACCCGCAGCTCTTCGACCGCGAAGCCGAGGTCGAACGCGCCGCCGCAACACTCGATGAAGCGTACGAGGCCGGAGTGCGCACGATCGTCGACCTCACCACGGTGGACCTGGGTCGCGACATCGCGCTCGTCGCCGATGTCGCCGCGCGTACCCGGATGCAGATCGTCGTCGCGACCGGGGTCCACCTCAATCCGCCGGGCTACTTCCTGCGCCGCAACCCCGACCCGGTCCTCGAGCTGTACCTGGGCGACCTCAACAACGGCATCGCCGGTACCCACATCCGTGCGGGCGCGATCAAGATCGCGACCGAGGAGTGCACGCCGGAGAACGAGTTCCAACTGCGCATCGCCGCGCGCGCGCACCGCGCAACCGGCGCCCCGCTGATGACGCACAGCAACCCCACCATCGGCTCGGGCGCGGACCAGCAACGCGTCTTCGGGGAGGAGGGCGTCGACCTCGAACGCGTCGTGATCGGGCACTCCGGCGACACCACGGATGTCGACTACCTGTCGGGGCTCATGGAACGCGGCAGCACGATCGGCATGGACCGCTTCGGGCTGTCGATGCTCGCGAGCACCGAGGAGCGCATCGCCACGATCGCGGAGCTGTGCCGGCGCGGGTTCGCCTCGCAGATGGTGCTGTCGCACGACGCCGCGTGCCACTTCCTGGGCGTCCCGCTGGAGGCCATCGCGCGCAACTCGCCGGAGTGGCACTTCCTCACGATCCCGAACCACGTGCTGCCCGAACTCGAACGCCTCGGTGTCACCGAGGAGCAGATCCGCGCGATGGTGGTAGACAACCCGCGCCGCATCTTCGACGCACAGGGGGCGTATTGACGAGAACGCGCGCGACAGCCGTATTGGCTGTCACGCGCGCCCGTCGCGAGGTGGAACGGTACTCAGGGCTCAAGTCGGCATTGGCCTACCGCTCGAGCGCTGAGGGATCAGTTGAGCCGCTCACGCCAATTTGAACCCACTGCCTTCACATAGGCGTTGTACGGGCCATGGTCTGATCGTATCCACGTGACCTCGAACGTCACGTCGAGCCAGACGTAGCGACGAGTCTCAGTCTCGCCAGTGAGAAGCAGCGGGGGGCGGCGCAAGAGTGCCTCGACGCCCCGTCGCGTCTCTTTGTCCGGGTCATCAGGCATGTGCCAGCGAATCCGCATGTCAGTGGCCATCAGACCAGAGTTTCTTTCGTTGATATGTTGTCTTCGCACTATGCTTCACCCTTCTCTGGTGGCTTGCTGACTCGGAAATGAAGTGCCCACGCTCGATAGCCGTATTCGTCAGCCCGGTGTCGAATACCATCCCGAAGCGTAGTAACTGTCCGAAACTTGATAATGCATGAACGATGCACGTCGCTTGGTTTTCCGTCGCTCTGTTTCACGGTTCCCCGCCTCCAATACAACTCAACCGCCCAGAGGGCGGCATTCTCGATCTTATGACTTCCATACTTTGCTCTTGCTACAACATCTTGGTTCTCCTCCTCATTTCTCGACTTAAACGCAACGACCGCCCGGAAGGCGGTATAACCCCACGTTAATTCAAGCTCTCTTCGGAGCGACTTTGTTTAGCTCATAAGCGCCTTGATTCTCCTCTCCAACGATCGTTCTAGAACCGGGAATTCTCGATCCCGCCGCCCAAACCAGACACCGACGAGCGTAGCCCTGCCCGCCCAACTAGCATACCGCATCGCCAAGGCAGCGCAAGGTCGGAGGTCTCACGCGAGCGGGAGGCGCACGGCGCTCGGCTCTGGCCTATACTTATTGCGACTTACTCTCGCGGCGTATCGCCGGAGGTACGCGATGGCCATGATCATCCGTGCAAGCGAAATGGGCTTCTGCATGGGCGTACGCCGCGCCGTCCAGATGATGGAGAGCGAGGCGACCCCGGAGCGCCCGATCTCCAGCGCCGGCGAGATCGTCCACAACCCCCACGTCGTCGATCAGCTCGAGCGCGCGGGCGTTCGACAGCTGCCGGGCCCCGACGACATCGACGGGGACTTCGGCGCCATCACTGCTGAGAGTGTCGGCGCCGGCCGCGTCGCCATCACCGCCCACGGTGTCGGTGAGCGCGTGCTGATCGACCTCGAACGCGCCGGGCTCGACATCGTCGACACGACGTGCCCCGTGGTGACGCGCGCGCAGCGCTATGCGCAGAAGTTCGTGCGCGAGAACTGGCACGTGTTCATCTTCGGCGACCCTGGTCACAAGGAGGTGCGCGGCATCACCGGCTGGGGCTTCGACTCCACGGGCCGCTCGCAGGTCTCCGTGATCGAACATCCGGACATAGACCACCTGCGCGACGTGATCGAGACCTTCCCCGGCGGCTTCCCGAACAAGATCGGCGTCATGGCGCAGACCACGCACCGCATGGACGACTTCGCCCGCTTCGTCGGCAACCTCATGCTGCTGCAGCGCGAGGCGAACTTCGAGATGCACGTGGTCAACACGCTCTGCCACGCCACCACCGGCCAGCAGGCCGCCGCCGCCGAGCTCGCCCACGAGGTCGACGTGATGGTGGTGGTCGGCGGACGCAAGAGCGCCAACACCCGCCACCTCCGCGAGGTCTGCGAGAGCGAAGGCACGCGCACCTTCCAGGTCGAGAGCGCGCACGAGCTCGAGCCTGATTGGTTCGTGGGCGCCGGCCGCATCGGCCTCACCGCCGGCGCCTCGACGCCGGACAGCTCGATCGATGAGGTCGAGGCGCGCCTCGCCGTGCTCACGGGGGCGCACTGACCGCCGCTCACCGGGACCGGCCGCGATGACGACGAGCCCAGGCGCCACACTGCACAGCCCCGCCCCACAGCCTGTGTCGCTCCGCGAGGCGTACCGGGAGTGCGAGCGCTACGCCCGCCGGCACAGCGAGAACTTCTCCGTCGTCACGTTCCTGCTGCCGCGCAAGCTCCGGCCGCACTTCTTCGCCCTCTACGCCTTCTGCCGCTTCACCGACGACCTCGGCGATGAGGCCGAGGGCGACCGCCTCGCCATGCTCGACGGGTGGGAGCACGAGCTTCGAGAGGCCGTCGCCGGCAGGCCGCAGCGCCCGCTCTTCGTCGCCCTCGCACGCACCATCGAGGAGTGCTCGATGCCGCTCGACCCGTTCCTGCGGCTGATCGAGGCGAACCGCATCGACCAGCGCGTCTCGCGGTTCGAGACCTACGACGACGTGCTCGAGTACTGCTCGTACTCGGCGACACCCGTGGGGCAGATGGTGCTCGCCGTGCTCGGCTACCACGATGCGGAACGCATCGCGCTGTCGGACCAGATCTGCATCGGCCTGCAGGTCGCGAACTTCTGGCAGGACATCTCCGTCGACATCCGCAAGGGTCGCGTCTACCTGCCGCAGGAGGACCTGCGCAGCTTCGGCTGCGACGACGCGCAGATCATCGAGGCCCGCTTCGACAATCGCTTCCGCGAGTTGATGCGCTTCCAGGTCGAACGCGCGCGGTCACATTTTTCCGCCGGCGAGCCCCTCGAAGACCTCGTCTCACGCTCAGTGCGCACCGAAATCCGCCTGTTCCGCCTCGGCGGCGAGGCGATCCTCGACGCGATCGAGGCCGCGGGCTATGACACGCTCACGGCGCGGCCGCGCGTGACGCGCGCGGCGAAGGCGTGGCTGATGCTCGTCCAGGGCGCGCGCGTGCTGCTCGGGCGCTGATCGGGAGGGGGCGAGCGTGGCGTTCGACGTGCTGGCCGAACTCGAAGCCCACGGGAGCGAGCCCTACACGCCCGAGGAGGCCTCGGCCTGGTGCCGCGCCTACACCAAGGATCGCGCCTCCAACTTCTACTACGCCTTCACGATCCTCCCGACCCGCAAGCGCAACGCCATCTACGCCGCCTACGCGTTCAGCGGCTACGTCGACGACATCGCCGACGAGCTCACCGACCGCGGGCGCCAGGAGCGCGAGATCGCACTCGCCCGCCAGCGCGTCGAGGAGTGCTACGCGGGCGAGCGCCAGGGCCCGCTCTTCACCGCCCTCGGCGAGGCCGTGGACCGCTTCGGGATCCCGCACGAGTACTTCGAGCAGCTGATCAGTGGCGTCGAGATGGACTTCACCATCGACCGCTACGCGACCTGGCCGGACCTGTTGCAGTACTGCTACCGCGTGGCCTCGATCGTGGGGCACATCTGCGTCGCGATCTTCGGGGCGAAGCCGCATCCGCGCGCCAGTGAGTTCGCGACGAGCATGGGGCTGGGACTGCAGATCGTGAACATCATGCGTGACGTGCGCGAGGACGCCACCCGTGGCCGCGTCTACTTCCCGGCCGACGAGCTCGCCGCGCACGGCCTCACCGCGGACGACATCCTCACGTGCCGCTACGACGAGCGCTTCGCCGCGATGATGGCGGCGCAAGGCGCGCGCGCCCGCCACTACTTCGCCCTCGGCCGCAACCTGCTGCCACTGCTCGACGTGCGCTCGCGGATGTGCGTGAACGTGCTGCAGGGCGTGTACTTCGAGCTGCTCAAGCGCATCGAGGCGCGCAACTACGACGTGCTCTCGGAGCGCGTGCGCCTCAGCGGGCCCGAGAAGGTGGCCGCGATCGCGCGGCTCTGGGCCGGCGCCGCCCTCCTCGGGCCGGCGCGCTCCGGCTGACGCCGGCACGATCGTGCGCGTCGGGATCATCGGTGCGGGCCTCGCCGGGCTCTCGGCGGGGCTGGAACTCGCCGACCGCGGCCACGAGGTTGAACTGCTCGAACGTCGCCCCTGGGCCGGCGGCGCCACCTACTCCTTCCGCGACGAAGAGACGGGCGACGAGGTCGACAACGGCCAGCACGTCTTCATGCAATGCACGACGGCCTACACAGCGTTCCTCGAACGTATCGGCACGCTCGCGCTCACGCACCGCCAGCGGCGGCTGCACGTGCCGGTGTTCGACGAGGATGGCAGGCGCTCCGACCTGCGCGCCGCGAACCTGCCCCTCGGCCTGCATCTGGCGCCCGCGTTGCTGCGCTACGGCCACCTCACGTGGCGTCAGAAGGCGCAGGTCGCGCGCGCGTTCCTCGCGCTCCGCTTGCTCGGCCGCGCCGAGCGCGCCCGCCTCGACGACCTGACGTTCGAGGAGTGGCTCCGCGAACGCGGCCAGTCACCCGACACGATCCGCGCGTTCTGGGACTTCCTCGTGATCCCCACCCTCAACTGCCGCGCCGAGCAGGCGAGCGCGCGCCAGGCGCTGTTCGTGCTGGAAGAGGGCTTCCAGCGCGGCCCCGGCGCGGCGGCGCTCGGCGTCCCTGCCGTGGGACTGTCGAAGCTGCACGTCGAGCCGGCCATGCGCGCCATCGAGGCGCGCGGCGGGACGCTGACCACGCGCGCACCCGTCGAGCGCATCGAGGTCGAGGACGGGCGGGTTGTCGCGCTTGCGCTGCGCGGCGGCGAGCAGCGCACATTCGACGCGTACGTGAGCGCCCTCGCGCCATGGCGGCTGCTACCGCTGCTGCCCGACCACCTGCGCGGCGAGGGAGCGTTCGCGGCGCTCACGAGCTTCGAGCCGGCCTCGATCCTCAACGTCCACCTCTGGTTCGACCGGCCCGTCGCGGACTTCGCGTTCGCCGCCTTCGTGCGCTCCGAGGTGCAGTGGGTGTTCAACCGCAGCCGCGCGGGCGGCGAGGACGAGTCGCGCGGCCAGCACCTCGTCGTGTCGATCAGCGCGCCGGGCGAGCTCTTCGCGCTCGGCCGGGAGGAGCTGCGTGCCCGGCTGCTGCCGCAGCTGCACCGCGCGCTCCCCGCCTCGCGCGAGGCGGCGCTGGTGCACTACGCGGTCGTGAAGGAGCCGGAGGCGACGTTCGTGCCGGCCCCGGGACTCCGGCGTCCGGGCCCACGCACATCGCTCGCGAACTTCTACCTCGCGGGCGCGTACACGGACACCGGCTGGCCCGCGACCATGGAGTCGGCGGTGCGCAGCGGGCTCACGGCCGCCGCAGCCGTCGACGCGACGAGCGTGTAGTCCGGTTCGGGGCGCTCCAACAAAGGAGCGCGAAGCGGTGGTCCGCCCCTACGGCTTCGTGGCGTCCGACCCACATGAAGCTGGCGCGCTCTTCGTCGTCGCAGATCGCCCCCGGGGCCGACCGTGCCCTACGGGCTCAGGCCACCCCCTCGCGCTGCGCTCGGGCCTCCAGCACCCGCTCGGCTGCCTCCCTCGCCTCGTCGAGGTCCGCCACGAAGCGATCCGCCGGAACGTGTTGGAGCACGTTCAGTGCATTGAGGGTGACCGCGGGCATGCCAGCCAGGCCCATGACGATGCACTCCGTATCCTCGGCGATCGCCGTTTCGATCATGCTCTCGACCACCAGCGCGGCGCTGTCATCGACATAGACGGTATCGGTGAAGTCGAGGATCACCACCTGGTGATCGCGGATGTCGACGCTGATCGTGGTGATCAACTCGCTCGACGACGCGACGGAGAACGTACCTCGCAGCGCCACCAGTCCTACCCGCGCGGCGAACGCATCGGCCTCTGCCGGGTCTCCCGAGTCGCGCAGGAAGCTGTGGTCCAGCAGCGGCACCGAGACGACGCTGTCCAGCTGCAGGCGCTCCAGCGCCCTGGCGCTGGCCATGCCGGCGGCAATCAACCCGAGGGCCACCGCCGTGACCAGGTCGAGGAACACCGCGAGCCCCAGCGTGATCAACATCACCAGCAAATGCTCACGCTGCACGCGGTGGATCCGGGTGAGGAAGCGCCAGTCGATGATGTCCCAACCGACCTTCATCAGGATGCCCGCCAGCGCGGCGTGCGGGATCGATTCGACGTACCGCCCCAGGCCCAGCACGAGTGCGAGCAGGATGGCCGCTCGCAGCACCCCCCGAGATCTGGGTCTGCCCGCCTGCGCGGATGTTCACCACGGTGCCCATCGTCGCGCCCGCACCCGGCGTCGCCCCGATCAGTCCGGCGATGGTGTTGCCGATGCCCTGCCCCACCAGCTCGCGGTTCGGGTTGTGGCGCGTGCGGGTCATTGCATCCGCCACCAGCGAGGTGAGCAGGCCGTCAATGGAGCCGAGCAGGGCGAGGATCAGCGCCGGTTCCACGGCTCGCGCCAGCAGTCCTGGCGCCAACTCCGGCAGGTGCAGGCTCGGAAGGCCCGTCGGGACCTCGCCGATGACCGGCGTGTCGCTCAACCAGAGCACGCTGAGCGCCGTTCCGGCAATGAGCGCCGCGAGCGCAGGTGGCAGGTACTTCCGGAGCTGAGCCGGCCACAAGATGCCAACCGCCAGCGTGACCAGCGCGATGGTCAATGCGTTGAAGTTCAGATCGCCGATGGTCTCCGGCCAGGCGCGGACCGCCTCCAGCGGGCCTCCCGTCCGGACCGGAGCACCCATGAACGGGATGGTCTGCAGCAAGATGATGATCACCCCGATGCCCGACATGAAGCCCGCTATCACCGAGTACGGCGTATAGGCGACGAACCGTCCAATACGCATGACGCCGAGCGCGATCTGGACCAGCCCGGCCATGATCACGATGGTGAATGCCTCGGCGAGGGTCTCGGCGTGCGTCGTGACAATCACCGCCATGGCCACGGCCATGGGGCCCGTCGGGCCGGAGATCTGGGACTTCGTCCCGCCGAACACCGCCGCCGGCCTGGCGCGGATGTGGGCTGCGCGAGGGGCACGCACGGCTCGGCAGGGCTATGATGGGCACGAGCGTCCCCGGTCGCGTCCGCGCCTCTCAACCCGGTTGTACGGCGACTCCCAGGTCGGAGGCGGCGGACACGTGCTCGGACGTCCCTGTAGTACGATGCTTCGAGTGCCGAGCAAGGTTCAGGAGACGGACCAAATGGAAATCAGCACCGAGAAGGATGGTGGAACCGTCGTAGCGACGCCAACGGGGCGGCTGGACGGTTCCAATGCGCGCGAATTCCAGGAGGCCCTGGACACGGTGATCCAGGAGGCCGAGCGCGCGCTCATCCTGGACTTCGAACAAGTCTCCTACATCAGCAGTGCCGGCCTGCGCGTCCTGCTCGTTACCGCCAAGACCTTGCAGGGCAACGGCGCTGAGCTGGCGCTCTGCTCCCTGGATGAGCCCATCCGCGAGGTATTCGGGATCAGCGGGTTCGACAGCATCATCCCGATTCACGCTTCCCGCGCGGAGGCCGTCGCGTCCGTCAAGGGCTAGCCGCCCCATCGCCGAGCGGAACCTCCGGGCCGGGGCGAGGTAGATGCCGTACAGGATCCTGGTCGTAGACGACGAGCCCGATCTCGAGCCCCTGATGTTGCAGCGCATGCGGCGTCAGATCCGGGCGGGCCGCTACGAATTTGTCTTCGCCGGCAACGGAGTCGAAGCGCTCGAGAAGCTCGCGGCGGACGACACCATTGATATGGTCCTCTCCGACATCAACATGCCCCAGATGGACGGCCTGACCCTCCTGGAGCAGATCCCCAAGGTCAACCCAAACCTCCGCGCAGTGATCATCTCCGCCTACGGCGACATGCAGAACATCCGCACCGCGATGAACCGCGGCGCGTTCGACTTTGTCACCAAGCCCGTGGACTTCGAAGACCTGCGGGTCACCGTGGACCGCACCCTCCAGCACATCGAGGAGTGGCGTGCCGCACTCGATAGTCGCGACAGGCTGGTGGCGCTCCAGAACGAGCTCGATGTCGCCAGCAAGATGCAGCAATCGATCCTGCCCACGACCTTCCCGAGCAGCACCACCTACGAGACGTTCGGCGCCATGCATCCGGCGCTCGATGTCGGCGGCGACTTCTTCGACGTCGTCCGCCTGCAAGACGACCGCGTCGGGTTGGCCATCGCCGATGTCTCGGGGAAGGGCGTGCCCGCGGCGCTCTTCATGATGTCCAGCCGCACGCTGCTCAAGGGCTCCGCCATCAGCCACCAGGACCCGGGCAGCGTGCTCTCCGAGGTCAACACGCTGCTCCAGGAGGACGAGACCGACAGCATGTTCGTGACCATGCTCTACGCCGTGTACGACCCGGAGACGGGAATCTTCACCTATGCCAGCGGCGGTCACGACGCCCCACTCCTGGTCCGCCCGGACGGCTCCTCCACCCTGCTCCCGCTCACCGGCGGGATCGCCCTCGGCGTGCTGCCCGGCTTCGAGTACCGACAGACGACGCATCACCTCGAGCCGGGTGAGACCATCGTGCTGTACACCGACGGCGTCACCGAGGCCATGAACCACGACGGCGAGTTGTTCGGCCTCGAGGGCCTGCGGTCGTACTTCGAGGCCACGCCTCCGGGCGACCCGGAGGCCACCGGCCTGCAGGTCATGCAGGCCGTGTCCGCGTTCGCGGGCGATGCCCCCCAGAGCGACGACATCACCTGCCTGACCCTGCGAAGGAACTGACCCGTGGGCACCACTATGTCCCTCACGATCCGGACCGCCCACGACGAACTCGACCGCATCAACGCTGCCGTCGAGAGCCTCGCCGAAAGCGACAGCTGGCCGGCGGACCTCCTCTACCGCGTCGAGCTCGTGCTCGAGGAGTGGAACCTCAACGTTATGGACCACGGCCATGACGACGACACCCACGAGATCGATATCGCGCTCACCACCGACGCCGACCAGGTCACGATCGAGATCGTCGACGGCGGCCGCCCGTTCGACCCGCTCCACGACGCCCCGCCACCCGATCTCACCTCCGCAGTCGGCGAGCGCCGCGTGGGCGGACTTGGCGTGCACTTCATGCGCACGCTCATGGATGAGGTGCTCTACAAGCGCGAGCTGGGCAAGAATCACCTGAAGCTGGTGACGCGCAAGGTCAGATGACCCGGAAGCCGCCTGCCCGGGTCCTCCGGCCGGTGGTATGGCTAGCCCTCGCCGCCACCACGCTGCTCCTCGCCGCCTGCCTCGGCAGCGACAACGATCCCGACGACGACGCCGCGACCGCCACTCCTTCACCGACCGCAACGCCGGAAGCCGGGATTCCCGGCGTCTCCGCCGACCGGATCCTGTTCGGGCAGTCCGCGGCGTTCGACGGACCCGCAGCCCAGCTCGGCCAGAACATGCGGCTCGGGATCCTCGCGGCGTTCCAGGAGGCCAACGACGCGGGCGGCGTCAACGGCCGGCGACTGGAACTTGTCTCCCTCGACGACGCCTACGAGCCCGAGGCGGCCATCGCCAACACCCGAGACCTGATCGAGAACCACGAGGTCTTCGCGCTCATCGGCGCCGTCGGCACACCCACCTCACGCTCCGCGACGCCGATCGCCGCGGACGCCGACGTGCCATACATCGCGCCGTTCACCGGCGCGGCGTTCCTGCGCGACCCCGGGTGGGACAACATCGTCAACCTGCGCGCCTCCTACAACCAGGAGACCGAGGAGATGGTCCAGCGCCTGATCGAGGATCTCGGCATGACGCGCGTCGGCATCATGTACCAGGACGATTCCTACGGCCGCGCCGGCTACGGAGGCGTCGTGCAGGCGCTCGACCGGCGCAGCATGGAGCCCGTTGCGATCGGTATCTATCCGCGCAATACCACGGCCGTGAAGACCGCGCTGCTCGACCTCCGCGAGGGTGAGCCCGAAGCCGTGATTCAGATCGGCGCGTATGAGCCGGTCGCCGAGATGATCATGTGGGCCCGGCGCACGGGTTGGGAGCCCGTCTTCATGAACGTCTCCTTCGTCGGGAGTAACGCCCTCGCCAGGGCGCTCGGCTACCGGGGCGTGGGCGTCTTCGTGACCCAGGTGGTCCCCTTCCCGTGGGATGACTCGCAGGCGGTAGTGGCGGCCTACCAGCGCGCCCTCGAGGCCCACGACCCGGAGGCTGAACCCGGGTTCGTCTCGCTCGAGGGCTACCTCGCCGGCCGGCTCGCCATCATCGGGCTGGAGCGCTGCGGGGCCGAGGTCGACCGGACGTGCTTCCTCGAGACGTTCCGCAGCGACGAGCCACTGGAGATCGACGGATTCCCGCTCCAATTCGGTGCAGACGACAACCAGGGATCGGACGCGGTGTTCCTGACCGTGATCGGTTTCGACGGCCGCTACTATCATGTGAAGACACTGCGCGGCGTTGCCGCCCCGGAGTAGATCGATGTCGCACCTCAGACGGCTGCTCGCCAGCCGCAACCGGATCTCCACCCAGCTCTACCTCGCCTTCGGCGGAGCGGTGCTGCTGACTCTCGCCGCCAGCCTCGTCGGCTGGTTCTCGTTCAACCGCGTGGGCGAGGTCCAGAGCAACGTCAACGAGGGCAGCGTGCCGGAGATGGCCGCTGCCTTCGACGTTGCCCGCCAGAGCGGCGTGCTGGTGGCTGCGGCCCCCAACCTCACCGTCGCCGCCACACCCGAAGAGTTCGGCCAGATCAGCCTCGACATTGACGTGGCCTATGCGGCCTTCGAGCAGCAGGTGGGAGCGCTGGAGCAGACCGACAGCGACCCCGCCCGGGTGGCTCGCATCCGCGCCCACGCGGACACGCTGATCGCCAACATCGAGGAACTGGAGAGCGAGACCGCCGGAGTCTTTGCCCTGACAGCAACGCGGGAACTGCTGGAGACGGAACTCGCCAACGTGCGCTCGGAGCTCGGGACCGCGCTGGCGCCGGCCATCGACGACCAGCTCTTCTACATCCTGACCGGATACCGCGCCCTCGCCGACTCTCCCGCTGAACGCGAGGCGCACTTCTCGGAGGCCGAGCTCGTCCAGTACCGGCGCCTCTCCGAGCTGCACGGCGATGTGAACATCGCCACGGAACTCCTCGCGAACGCCTTCACGCTGTCCGACCCCTCGCTCATCGAGCCGCTGCGCGAGCGCTTCGAGGCGACCATCAATCGCATCAACCGGAACCTCTCACCCCTGGAGGGCACGGCATTCCACTACGAATCGGCTTCCGTGTTCGAGCGGCTGGTCGCACTCGGGTCGGGAGACGACAGCGTCTTCGACCTGTTCGCTTCCGAGCTCACGATCTCCATGCAGCAGGAGGAGTTGCTCAGCCAGAACCGCGACGTCTCGCTCGAACTGAACGCCGAGGTCAACGGCCTCATCAGCGCTGCGCAGGCGAGCGTCCAGGAAGCGACGGCGGGATCCTCACAGGCGATGCGCACCGGCCTGATCCTGCTGCTCGCCATCAGCGTCGTCAGCGTCGCCAGCACGGTGATGATCGTCGTGGCGTTCGTGCGACGGGTGCTGCTGCGGCGCATCGGCATGGTCTCCGACTGGATGCGCGGCATGGCGCAGGGCGACCTCGAAACCACCGTCGACGTGGGCGGCCGAGACGAAGTCGCGGAGATGGCCGCCGCGCTGGAGGTGTTCCGCCGCCACGCACTGGAGGTGCAGCGCCTCAACCTCGTCGAGCAGCTCGCCGACGAGTTGCAGGGCAAGAACGACGAGCTCGAGTCCGTGCTGGCCCAGTTGCAGACGGCACAGGACCAGATCGTGATGCGCGAGAAGCTGGCCGCGCTCGGCGAGCTGACCGCCGGCGTGGCGCACGAGATCCGCAACCCGCTCAACTTCGTGAAGAACTTCTCCGAGGCATCGGGCGACCTGGTCGAGGAACTCAAGGAAGTCCTCGAAGAGGAAGGCGTCGAGCTCAGCGAGGAGCAGCGCGGACTCGTCGACGACATCACGAACGACCTCGTGAGCAACGTCGAGCGCATCAGCTCACACGGCCAGCGCGCGGACCGCATCGTGAACGACATGCTGCAGATGGGCCGCGGCGGTCAGGAGTTCCGCCCGACGGACATTAACGCACTGTTGGAGGAGCACGCGCGGCTCGCCTACCACAGCGCACGCGGCACGAACCAGGAGTTCCAGCTCGACATCAAGGAGGACTTCGACCCCGATGTCGGGGAGATCGACGCCATCCCGCAGGACCTCGGCCGCGTCTTCCTCAACATGGTCAGCAACGCCGGCTACGCGACACACGAGAGGCGCATGTCGACGGGCGACGGGAGCATCGGCCCCGGCAAGTTCATGCCCACGCTGACGCTGGTCACCAGGCGCGACGGCGACCAGATCGAGATCCGGATCCGGGACAACGGTATGGGAATGCCCGAAGACGTGATCGAGAAGATCTTCAACCCATTCTTCACGACCAAGCCCACGGACCAGGGCACCGGCCTCGGTCTCGCGATCTCAGCGGACATCGTGCGCAGGCACGGCGGTGGCATCCGTGTCGAGTCCGAAGCAGGCGAGGGCACCGACATGATCATCGACCTGCCGGTGGAGCGCCCGGCCGACGTCGAAGCGGTCCCCGAGGAAGTCCCGGCCTGACGCCCGCGACCATGGACGATCCTGTGGAGGCACCCGGCGACCCTCGCATCATCGAGATCGAGTCCGAGCGAGGCGCGCTCCGCTGCGCCTGGCACGCGGCCGCGGACGCCGAGGCGGCCGTGGTCATGGTCGGCGGCGGCGACGGCGGCCTCGACGGCCCTGCGAACGCGCTCTACCCCGACCTCGCCTCCGACCTCGCCGCGCGGGGCATCGCGGCGTTGCGGCTCGACTTCCGCGTCCACGCGTTCCCCGGTCCGATGGACGAGGGCGTGTTCGACGTGCTGCTCGGCGTCGAGTTCCTCGCGAGCGAGGGCGCACGACGCGTCGGGCTTGCCGGCCACTCCTTCGGCGGCGCTGTGGTGATCGAGGCGGGCGTGCGCTCAGAGCTCGTGGCGTCGGTGGCGACGCTGGCGACACAGACCGCCGGCGCGCAGCGCGTGGCCGAGCTCGCGCCGACGCCGCTGCTGCTCATGCACGGCCTCGCCGACGATCGGCTGCCGCCGGACTGCTCGCGGCTGCTGCACGAGATGGCCGGCGAACCGAAGCGCCTCGAACTGTTCGAGGGCGCGACGCACAGCCTGCGCCAGCGCCGCGAGGAGGTCCGCGCCCTCCTCCTCGACTGGTTCACCGACACCCTCACCGAACCCCGAGCCTGAGCGCGACCGGGCGCGCGGGGTGCGCGGGATACACGAAGGCCGCCGGCGTGTGCCGGCGGCCCTGTGAGTGCATGTGGATTCTGCCCTGCGACGAGGAGTGGTTACCCCTCGTCGTCCATCTGGTCGAGCAGCCAGCGCGGCGAGGCCGGGAGCTGCGTGACGCGGATGTCCGTGGCGTCGTGGATGGCGTTCGCGACCGCTGCCAGCGGCGGCACGATCGGCACTTCGCCCACGCCCCGCACCCCGTACGGGTGGCCGGGGTTCGGGACCTCGACGAGCACCGTCTCGATCTCCGGGAGGTCGAGCGCGGTCGGCATGCGGTAGTCGAGCAGGCTCGAGTTCGCCATCGCGCCGTCCTCGCGGTAGAAGTACTCCTCCGTCAGCGCCATGCCGACGCCCTGTGCGGCGCCGCCCTGGATCTGACCCTCGACGTACGAGGGGTGGATCGCCTTGCCGACGTCCTGGACGGCCGTGTAGCGGAGCACGTCGACCTTGCCGGTCTCCGGGTCCACCTCGACGTCCACGATGTGGCAGCCGAAGGCCGCGCCGACGCCCGTCGGCAACACGTCCGCGTGGCCCTGGATGAGGCCGCCGGTGAGCGGCAGCTGCGCGCTCATCTCGGCGAACGTGAACGAGCGGTCGTTGCCGTCCTCGTCGGCCGGGCCGCGCACGACGCCGTCGGCGCCGTAGGCGACCGAGTCGCGGTCGACTTCCCAGATGGTCGCCGCGCGCTCCTCGAACTGGCGGCGGATGTCCATGCCCGCCTCGTAGACCGCCCAGCCGGTCGCGAACGTCGTGCGGCTGCCGCCGGTGACGTGCGTGAAGCCGATCGAGTCGGTGTCGACCACGCGCGGGTGGATGTTCTCGTACGCGAGACCGAGCGTCTCGGCGAGCTGCATCGCGAGTGCCGCACGCTGCCCGCCGATGTCGACCGAGCCGAGCACGAGGCTCACGTCGCCGTCGGCGCTCACGAGCGCGAACGCGCTCGACTCGAGGCCCGCGTTGCCCCAGTAGCCCATCGAGATGCCGCGGCCGCGGTTCTTGCCGGTGAGTTCGGAGCGGTAGTGCGGGGTCTCCTGCGCGGCCTGCATGACCTCCTCGGCGCCGATGCGGCCGTGCTGGACGCCGTCGGTGCGGCGCACGCCCTCGGTGGAGACGTTCTTGAGCCGAAGCTCCATCTCGTCCATCTCGAGCCGCTCGGCCAGCTCGGTCATGAGCGATTCCATCGCGTACGTGCCCTGCGGCGAGCCGGGAGCGCGGTACGCGGCGACCTTCGGCTTGTTCGTGACCACGTCGTAGGCGTCGGCGCGCTGGTTCGGAATGTCGTACGAGCCGAACATGCAGCCCGCGCCGGAGGCCACGGGTGAGCCGGGGAAGGCGCCGGCCTCGTAGGCCAGCTCCGACTCGACGGCGACGAGGGTGCCGTCGCGCATCGCGCCGATCTTGCAGCGCACGTAGGTGGCGGAGGTCGGGCCGGTGGCGGTCAGGACCTCCTCGCGGGTCATCAGCATCTTCACGGGCTGGCCGGTCATCTTCGACATCATCGCGGCCATCGGCTCCATATAGACGCTGATCTTGCCGCCGAAGCCGCCCCCGATTTCCATCGGGATCACCTTCACCTTCGAGACCGGCAGGTCAAGCAGCGCCGCCACCGAGTCGCGAATCGAGAACGGCGCCTGCGAGCTGCACCACACCGTGACTTCGCCGTCGGAACTCCAGAACGCGGTGCCGTTGTGGTACTCGATGTACCCCTGGTGGGCCATCGCGGTCTCGAACTCGCGCTCGAGGACGATGTCGGCCTCGACGAACCCGGCGTCGACGTCGCCGACGTCGAAGCGCAGGTGGCTCGCGATGTTGCTCGGGGCCTCGGAGCGCTGGTCGCCGGGCACGAAGCGAGCGGCCATCTCGGTGGTGTGCATGGAGTCGTGCAGCTGCGTCGCGCCGTCGGCCATCGCCTGGTGCACGTTCAGCACCGGGTCCAGGACCTCGTACTCCACCTCGATGAGGTCGAGCGCGTCCTCGGCGATGTGCTGGTCGGTGGCGCAGACAGCGGCCACGGCGTGGCCGGCGTAGAGCACCTTGTCCGAGGCGAGCACGTTGTCGCGCACCCACTTGAAGGGCGCGAACGTCTCGCCGAGGTCGACCATGTCGCCGTCGACGCGCGGGAAGTCGGCGTTGGTGACGACGGCCTTGACGCCGTCGAGCTCAAGCGCCTTCGAGGTGTCGATGCTGATGATGCGGGCGTGCGCGTGCGGGCTGCGCTTGACGCGGCCGTAGAGCATGCGGGGGAGGCGCACGTCTCCGCCGTACTCGGCACGGCCGGTCACCTTGTCGGCGCCGTCTGGGCGCACGGGGCGGGTGCCGATGACCTGGTATTCCTGATCGGTCGCGACCACGCTCAACTCCTTCGCTGCGAACGTACGAACGTCGGGACGCCACCCCGGCCGCGTACGCGGCCCGTAGCAGGCGTCGAGGGAATCATACCGGCTTCGTGCTCACGGGCGAGGCGGGGCAATCAGCCGCGACTGCCGGCCGCGCTACGCCGCAGCGGTCGTTGCGGCGTCGCACCGAAAGGTGCGATCGTTGTGTGGCGGCGGACGAGGGCCGAGCCATGCTCTACGCGTACCCGTGCGAACTTGCCGCTGACGAAGACGGCGGGCTCGCCGTCACCTTCCCGGATGTACCAGAAGCCATCACCGGCCGCGACGACCGGGCCGAGGCGCTCTCGATGGCCGAGGACGCGCTCGCTACCGCCCTCGCCGGCTACGTCCACGAGAAGCGAGAGATCCCGGCTCCCGGTGAGGCTGCCGACGACCAGGAGCTCGTCGCCGTCCCGCCGGTCGTGGCCGCCAAGCTCGCACTCTACTCGGCCATGCGCGAGCGGGGCGTCACGAAGGTCGAACTCGCCCGGCGGCTCGGCATCAGCGAGTCGGCAGTGCGGAAGCTGGCCAACCTCGACCACCGCTCCCACGTGAGCCAGGTCCAGAGGGCGCTCCGGGCCGTGGGCCGCAGCATCCGCGTCGAGGTCACCGCGGTCTGACCCGCCCCCCACCATCGAGGCGACAGGCGCACCGCCGACGCGGTAGCCTGTCGCCGCTGACGGGTCACCATGGAGGGCGGACACTCATGCGCGTGGATCGGGAGCGGCTGGACCGGGCACTCAACCCCAGGACCGTCGTCGTCGTCGGCGACGCCAAGGCTCGCAACAACCGCTGGCTCCGGAGCAACAAGACCGTCGAGGGCAACGGCAACCTCTACTCCGTGCAGGTCGACCCCAACGAACTCGCGGAGATCGAGGCGCTCGGCGTCGAGAACTTCTCGAGCCTCGCCGACGTCCCCGGCGACATCGACTACGTCCTCGTCGCCGTCCCCAGGCAGGTCGCCCCGCTCATCATGCGCCACTGCATCGCACGCGATGTCGCCGGCGCGGCGTTCTTCACCTCCGGCTTCGCCGAGACCGACACCGACGAGGGCCGCGAGCTACAGGACACACTCAAGGCCGCGGCCACCGAGTCCGGCCTCGTGGTCATCGGGCCGAACTGCATGGGCCTCTACAACCCCGCCGCCGGCGTGCGTTTCGGGCCGAGCCAGCCCGCAGGCTTCGACGGGCCCGTGAGCTTCGTCTCGCAGAGCGGCGCGCACGCGATGGACTTCATCATGGGCGCGCACGACGCCGGTGTGCGCATTGGCAAGGCCGTCAGCTTCGGCAACGGCATCACCCTCGAGAACGCCGACTACCTCGAGTACTTCGCCGGCGACCCCGGCACGGAGTACCTCGCGATGTACGTCGAGGGCCTGCAGGACGGCCGCGCCTTCTTCGAGCAGCTCCGCAAGGCCACGCGCATCAAGCCCGTGGTGCTGTGGAAGGGCGGCCGCAGCTCAGACGGCAGCCGCGCCACCCGCTCCCACACCGCCTCGCTCGCCGGCTCGACCGAGGTGTGGAACGCGCTCTGCCGCCAGACGGGCGCCATCCAGGCGGACTCGCTGACCGAGGCGGTCGACCTCCTCAAGACGCTCTCGCTCGTGCCGCCGTTCACCGGCACCGGCGTCGGCGTGATGGGTGGCTCCGGCGGCCAGTCCGTCTCGATGACGGACGCCTTCAGCGACCACGGGATGCACGTGCCCGAGTTGGGCGAGGCCTCACTCACCCAGCTCGGCGAGTGGTTCAGCCTCGTCGGGGCGAGCTTCCGCAACCCCATCGACATGGGCACGAACCGCACCGAGCTCGAGCAGATCCTCGGCATCCTCGATAGCGACGAGCACGTCGACGTGATCAGCATGCAGCTCCGCCCGCGGCCCAAGGACGACCCGGAGCGCGAGCAGCTCGACGAGCCGGTCGCCGCGCTCGCGACGGCGAACGCACGCTCCTCGAAGCCGCATATCGTGCTGCTGCACTCGCCGACGCCGATGGCGCACGGCGAGGCGATGCGGGAGCTGGACCATGAGCTCCAGGCGCTGGGCATCGCCGCATACCCGAGCTACGACCGCGCAGCACGCGCGCTCGCGAAGGTCAGCGCCTACTACCGCTGGCGCGCGCAGATAGACGCCGAGGAGTAACGTCATGGCGACACAGGCACAGATCGACGACCTATTCGAGAAGCTCGAGGAGGAGCGCACCGTGCTGCTTGCCGCCCTCACCGAGGTCGATGAAGAGCAGGCCGAGGTGCAGCCGCCCGAGGGCGACGGCGAGGAGGGCTGGTCCGTCAAGGAGCAGCTGACGCACCTCGCCGGCATGGACCGCAGCTACCGGCAGTGGGTCATCCGCGCCCTCGCCGAGGACCGCCCCGACACCTCCGACGGCAACACGCCGGACGTCCCGCTCGACGTCCCGCAGGAGGATGCACACTCGGCGAACCTCCCCACGCTCATCGCCCAGATGAACGCCGAGCGAGCCGAGACGCTGGAGCTCGCACGCGGCATCGACCCCGAGCAGTACGAGCGCACCGCGTTCGTGCCGGCGTTCGGCGAGCTGACGGTGATGCAGTGGCTGCGCTCGTACTACCGCCACGACCGCATGCACCGCGCGCAGATCCGCGGCGAGGAGTCGGACTACGTGCCAAACTTCGCCGAGGGCGCGTCGGAGCGTCGCCCCAACCGCTGAGCCTCGCGGTCGCCGCAATCGTGTGCGGTCGCATCGCGCAGCCGGTACTACGCTGCGGCTCAAGTAGATCGCATCGATGACCATCCCTAGATTCGGATCGTGGTAAGAATAGTTCACTTCTCGGATCTGCACCTCGACTCCACATTCTCCTGGGCTGGCGCCGCAGGGGAGGCGGCTCGGCACCGCCGTCAGGCGCTGCGAGACACCCTCGTGCAGATCGTGGATCTGACGCGAGCGCAAAAGGCGGACGCTCTCTTCAGTGGCGGCGACCTCTATGAGCATGAACAGGCCGGCCACGACACCGCAGAGTTTCTGCGTCAGGCGTTCGCCAGCCTCGACCCGATACCCGTCTACCTCGCGCCGGGCAATCATGACTGGTACGGGCCGGACAGCCTCTATGCCCTGGTTGATTGGAGTCCAAACGTCCACGTTTTCACTGAGCCCAATCTCCGGCCTGTGGAGATTTCGTCCGGAGTCACGCTCTGGGGCGCGGCACACTGCGCACCGGCGAACACTGACAACTTCCTCGACGGGTTCCGCGCTGAAGGCCCAGGGACCCACCTCGCGCTGTTCCACGGTGCCGAGAACTCGTGGTTCAGCGAGCAAGGTGAGGGGAAGCAGCCACATGCACCATTCGACGCCACTCAGATTGCTGAAGTAGGCATCGACCACGCGTTCCTGGGCCACTATCACCGTCCGAAAGACGGCGACCGGCACACGTATCCGGGAAACCCAGACCCTCTCGCATTCGGTGAGGACGGCACGCGCGGCGCAATCGTCGCGACCGTCGACGCTGAGGGCCGCATCACCCATGAGCGCCACATCGTTGCGCATACGTCCGTCCATGACATCGAGATCGACATCTCGGGCTACACGACACTGCAACAGATTCGTGACGGTATCGCGAAGCGAACCGAAGGACTTGGAGGCTTCGCGAGGCTCACCGTGCGCGGGGAAGTAGCCCCTGAAGTCAGCGTCACGGAAACCGACCTGCACGACGCAATGCGTGCTTTCGACGCCGTTCAGGTTCGGCTAGGAGCACTGAGCCCCGGCTACGACTTCGAAGCCCTCCGGAGCGAGCCGACGGTGCGAGGACAGTTTGTCGCCGATGTCTCGGAAGCGGACCTTGACCCAGCGGAGGAGCGGCGTGTGCTCATGGCTGGGCTGCGGGCTCTCGAGGGTCGACGCGACCTTGAGGTGCTCTGATGCGTTTCGAGTCAGTAACAGCTCATGCCTTCGGGCGCTTCCGGGACGAATCGCTGGAGCTCGCCCCCGGAATGAACGTCATCTTCGGGCCCAACGAAGCCGGGAAGTCGACGTGGCACGCCGCACTCTATGCCGGGCTCTGCGGTATGCGACGGGCCCGGGGGCGAGCGCGTACCGAAGACAGCGACTTCCAGCAGCGCCACAAGCCATGGGACGGCGATGGGTGGGAAGTTGGAGCGGCCATCGCGCTCAAGGATCGGCGTGTCGTACTTCGGCACGACCTCGATGGTCGTGTGGACAGCAGCGCCCGCGACGCAGACCTCGCCGAACGAGACTACTCGAGCGAGATCATGAACGATGGAGCCCCTGACGGCTCTCGCTGGCTGGGCCTCGATCGCAGATCATTCCTGAACACGGCTTGCGTGCGGCAGACGAGCATCCTTGCCGTGCTCGATGACCCGGGTGACCTTCAGGACGAGCTGCAGAGCGCAGCCGCCACAGCCCGCACCGGCGAGACCGCGGCCGACGCGCTGGTACTGCTGAATGACTACCGCACCGAGCACGTCGGGACGGAACGAGCTTGGACGAGACCGCTCGCCAAGTCGCGGACAGAGGTCGAGAACGCTCAAATCGCGCTCAGCTCGGCGGGGAACGCACGGGCCGAAGCCACAGAGCGCCGCCATCGCGTCGACGACCTCGAGGCCGAGTTGCAGGCCATTGAGCGCGAGCGGGACGCTACTCGCGCAGTGCTAGCTGAGGCGGCTGCCGGATCGGCAGAAGAGCGGCTTGCTCGGGCCAGAGTCTTGAGTGAGGCCTTCCCGGAGGGGGAGCCTAGGCATCCCGCTGACGACAGTGAGCTCGCCGAGCAGGTTACGAGAGCGCTCGAGCAGTGGAGTAATGCCCCCCACCCAGAAGAGCCTGTAGGTCCAACCGCAGGCGAACTCCGGGCGCAACTCGCCGACGAGGATTTGCATCTGGCCATCCTCGCCGAGGCCGATGCGTCAGCGGCCGAGGGGCGCCTCGCCCGAGCGCATGAGTTGAGTGCGGCCTTCCCCGACGGCGCGCCGAGACGTCCAAGCGAAGAAGACGAACTCAGCCTGGAGATCGCAAACGCGCTCGCCGCATGGGAAGCGCGTCCGGCCGTGAGCGGCAGACCGATCAGCGACCTCCGCAGACAACTCGATGAGCTCGACCAAGGTCTCGCCGCGACGCAGAACGGGGGCCTGTTGGGCCTCCTACGCTCGATCATTCATTGGTTCGCTCGCCTGTTTGGCCGTGATCCACAAGGATCTGAGCCTGACAACACGGACCTGGTCGAGCGCCGCAGAACCGTCGAACGGGACATCGAAGACGCAACACGGGTCGAGGAAGCCTTGGCCGCCCTCCGCCACGCGGTGCGCGCCGCCGGGCTCACTGATGGTTCGCCTGAGGTGCTGGTGTCGCGCCTTCACGAGTGGCAGGCGACACGGGCAGAGCAGATGAGTGAAGCCGATGCGCGGCGCGACGAGTGGGCACAGCTGCAGCGAGTCCTCGGTGAGCAGAGCCTCGATGACGTGGAAGGAGACGCCGCTCGCGCACGGCGCCAAGCAGAGTCGAGAGCGGCGGCGACGGACCATGACCGGCTCAGCCGCGCTCTCGCTCAGCCGCTCGACTACGCCGAGCTTGCCGAACTCCGGGCACGGACGAGCGCCGCCGGCCGTGCGGAGACGGAGAGCCGTCTCCGAATGCGCGAAGAGCAGGACACCCGATTCGACAAAGCCGCGGCCGCGCGAGACGAGGCATCGGCAGGGCTTCGCGATGCAGGCGTAGCGATCAGGAGTGAGGCGCCCACCCCGGACGAGCAGGAGTCAGCCCTCACCGGATGGACGGAGCGTCGGCACCAAATCCTCGCCGAGGATCGTCGTAAGACCAATGAGTGGGAAGAACTCCAGCGACTGCTAGGCGAGCGGACACTCGCGAACTTCGAAGCGGAGACTGAGGCGCTCCGTAACGACGCGGACTCGCTGGTCGCCAGCTCAGCCCCGGAAGCAATCGCTCAGGCGAGGCAACGCGAGCCGTCCAAAAGAGATCTTGAGGATCTGGAGACAAGGTTGGACGAGGCCCGCGCCCGCCGCGATACGGCGCGCGGCGAACTGACCGAGTTCGAGAGCGGGTTGCCGGATGTCGCGGAAGCCGAGGAGCGTGTCGCGCACGGCCAGGCGGAGCTTGCGCGCGTCGAAGGCCTCGATCAGACCCTCGGCACCGCGATCAAGTTCCTCCAGGCGGCACAGGAACGCGTGCACCGGGACATCGCGCCGGTCTTGCGCGCCACCGTGTTGGAGCAACTCGAGCACGTGACTGGTGGCCGGTACACCGATTGCCGCGTCAACCCCGAGTCGCTGCAAGTCGAGGTGGCTGATGCTGCGGGGCGGTGGCGGGCGGCGCGGCTACTGTCGCATGGAACAGCCGAGCAACTGTATCTGCTCCTGCGTGTCGCGCTCGCCCGGCATCTCACCGACCCGGCAGGAGAAGCGTGCCCGCTCATCCTCGACGACGTGGTCAGTGCTGCTGACAGCGAACGTAAGCGGCAACTGCTTGAGACGCTGCTGTCGATTAGCGAGTCAACGCAGGTGATCCTGTTTACCCACGAGGACGATGTGAGGTCGTGGGCCGAAGAGCGGCTCAGTGGGGCGGAAGACCGGCTCACGGTGCTCGGCCAGCCCAGTACGTGAGGCGCAGGACGTGGCTCTGGCCACGTGGGCGGACCGCATGCGACGAGCCCTCGGACGCACCGAGGGCTCGTCGGTTGTGCGGCTGTGGCTGCTTCGCGCTAGCGCATCTTCCAGTTCGGGGTGCGCTTCTCGGCGAAGGCCTTCGGGCCCTCGAGGCGGTCCTCCGTCGTCGCGATGAAGTCGGCGATCGGCTCGGCGAGCTTCTCGGAGTACTCGACCGGCAACTGGCGGCCGGTCTTGACGATGCGCTTGATGGCCTGCACGGCCAGCGGGGCGCACTCGAGGATCTCGTCGGCCAACTCGTGGGCGGCTGCCCACATCGCGTCGCGGTCGGGCACGCGCCGCTGGATGAGGCCGATGTCGTAGGCGCGGTCCGAGGGCATGTGGCCGCCGGTGAGCTGGATCATCATCGCCTCGCGGTACGGGATGATCCGCGCGAGGTTGTGCAGGCCGGGGCCTGCCAGCAGCGAGCGGCGCGGCTCCGGCAGGCCGAAGCGCGACTGCTCCGTCGCGACCACCATGTCGCAGTAGATCGTCACCTCGAGGCCGCCCGCCAGGCAGTAGCCATCGACGGCGGCGATGAGGGGCTTGCGGCAGGCGTCGAGCTCGTCGAAGCCGTTGTAGCCCGGGCCCATGTCGGTGTCGTCGACACCCTCGGCCTGGTCGCGCTGGGTCATCTCCTTGAGGTCGGCGCCGGCCGAGAACGCGCGCCCGCCCTCGCCGGTGATGATGGCCACCAGCAGGTTGTCGTCGGCCTCGTACTCGTGGATGGCCTCGCCGATGGCGTTCAGGATCTCGCGGTTCAGCGCGTTCATCGCCTCGGGGCGAGTGAGGGTGATGATCGCCTTGCGGCCCTCGGTCTCGTACCGCAGCGTGTCGGTCGGTGTGATGGCCATGTAGTTCCTCCGCTCTTCGGTGTTTCCGATGCAGTTCGCGCCGCATTGTAGGTCGTCGCGCGGCACGCCGCGCGAGCGCGCCGAGGGCGGACGTGGCTACCGAGACTCCTCGATGCGTCGCAGCAGCTGCGAGCTCCCGACCACGCCGGCGCCCAGCCGCTGTACGCGACGCCGCAGCGCCGCGTCCGAGGTGACCACGACGAGCGTTTCGGGCTCGGCGTCACCTTCAACCAGCTCGACGATGCGGTCGTCGGCAGCGTCGCGCTCGCGCCTCCGTGCGTAGAGCACGCGCACGCCGTCGTGCGAGCCCTCGGGCATGTCGGGTAGCGGGCGACCGTCGAGGACGACGGTGATGGAGGCGCCGGAGGCGTTGGCGAAGTCCTGGAGCGTGGCGATGAACTCTCGCTTCGCACCGTCGCGGTCGCGCCACCAGCCTGTCGGGCGGCTGCCGATGACGTTCATCCCGTCGACGATCAGGCGCTCCACGCTGCCCTCACCGACAGGACGCCAACGCCATCATTCGGCCGTCGCCAGCTCCTCGATCTCGACGGCTCCTCCGGCCAGCGCGTCCATCGTGACGCGGCTGCCCCAGAGCAGCCGCGTCCCGAGGAGCGGCGCTCCGTCCGATTCCAGGGTGACGACCAACCGCTCACGATCATGCCAGGACACCGATCCGAGGTAGGTATCGAAACGGACCTGCTGGCTATCGGCCAGCTCGAATGTCCTCATACCTATGTAGAGCAGGCCAAGCAGCCGGATGGTCTCGGGCGGCAACGTCAGACTACCCGTGAATCCAGTGTCCAGAACCACATCCACCGGGTGAGAGCGACCGTCTCGGTCGAGTGTCTCGATCGTCAGCTGCGCGCGCCGGTCCGCCCTCACCGTCCCGCTAGGCATCTCGAGGGGACGGCCACGGGCCGAGGTGCGAGTATGCCGCGCGGTAACCGATGCGCACCGCCCAGGTCACGGCCGACGGATGCCGGTCAAGCAGCCGAAAGGTAGCCGTGGCGTCGTCGGGAGCTATCTCGTAGTCGCCCGACTCGATGTCGATGACAACGAACGTACCCTTCTCGAGGTCCCCGACCTTCGGTTTGATCTGCTCGTGGTAGATGGCGTCTCCTCGAGCCGCCACCTCGTCCGGCTGGTACTTGCCCTTCATCACGCTTTCCTCATGACCGCTGTGGGAGCGTCATGCGCGGCCCGAGCATATACCCGGAGGCGGGCGGACCGTTCACATCCGCGTCGTGTTCCCGCGCCGCCGTTAACGCCGCAGCCCCCGCACGAAGCGGGGGCTGCGTGTTCGCGAGCGTGCGAGGGTGGCTAACCGCGCGGCAGGCCGAGCCCGCGCGTGGCGATGATGTTGCGCTGAATCTCCGATGTCCCGCCCGCGATCGTGGCCGGGATGCGGTGGAAGTAGTTCTGCGTGAAGCGGCTGCGGTACGGCGAGTACTCGCTCTCCTCGTCCCACACGTTCGAGTACAGCCCGAACATGCGCGTGCCCGTGCGGTGCACCCGCTGGCTCACCTCGGACGAGAACACCTTGCCCATCGACGCTTCCATGTTCGGGATCAGCCCCGACGCCTGCATCGACGCGATGCGGAACGACAGGTTGAAGCTCACCTCGATCTCGATGTAGCGGTCCGCTATCTCCGCACGCACCGAGGGCAGCTCGCCGACGCGCGACTTCTCGCCGCCCTCGTCCGTGTGGATGTACTCGATGGCCGCCATCAGCTGGCGGCTCATCTCCACGGCGCCGCCGATCGAGGAGCGCTCGTAGTCGAGCAGCGTCATGCCGACGTACCAGCCGCGGTTGACCTCACCCACCACCTGCGAGGCCGGCACCCGGACGTCCTCGTAGAACGTCTCGTTGGAGAAGTGCCTCCAGCCGCCGCTGATGAGCGGGCGCACGCCGATGCCGGGCGTCGCCATGTCCATGAGCATGAAGCTGATACCGCGGTGCTTCGGGGCGTCCGGGTCGGTGCGCACGAGCGCGAAGATCCAGTCGGCGCGGTGCGCGTTGGAGGTCCAGATCTTCTGGCCGTTGATCACCCACTCGTCGCCGTCGCGGACGGCGCGCGTCTGCAGCGAGGCGAGGTCGGAGCCGGCGCTCGGCTCGGAGTAACCCTGCGCCCAGTCAATCTCGCCGCTGAGCGTCGCCGTCAGGAACTTGCTCTTCTGGTCGTCGGTGCCGTGCACGATCAGCGTCGGGCCCAGCATCGCCACGCCCTGGCCGCCGACCTGCGGGGCGCCCGCCTTGGACATCTCCTCGTTGAGGATGAAGTGCTCCATCGAGGACATGCCGGCGCCGCCGTACTCGGTCGGCCAGTGGGGCGCGACCCAGCCGCGCTCCGCGACGGCCTCTTCCCACTCCTTGGCGGCGGCCTTCGCCTGATCGTCGCCGAGGTGGCGGTCGGTCTGCCAGTCGCCTGCGTCGCCCTGCTCGGCCAGCCGGCGGTAGTGCTCGGGCAGCCGGGACTGGATGAAGCTCGACACGTCCTCGCGGAACGTCGCCTGCTCGGTGCTGTCTCCCCAGTCCATTGCATCCCCTCTCACACGCGCGAACGCGCTGATTCGCTGTCATCGGCCCGCGGGCCACGAGGCACCCTGGCACCCGTTGCCTGCGTCGGTTGCGGGCAGCCTCGCAGTGCCTCGGGGCTACGTCAATCGCTCCATGAGCGTGTTGATGCGTGCCCGCAGCCCCTCGTCGGCGGTCACCGCCAGGGCGCGTTCGAAGTCCGACCGCGCCTTCCACCTCGCCCCCGTGCTGGCGTGCGCGCGACCGCGATTCACCAGCGCGGCCACCAGTAGCGGCTGCTGCTCCAGCACCTTGTCGAAGTCCGCGATCGCCCCCTCCGCCCGGCCCGCGCCGAGCAGCACCACGCCCCGGTTGTTCAGCGCGGTGACGCTGTTCGGCGCAATGCCGATTGCGCGGTCCAGATCCTCGAGCGCCCGGTCGAACTCGCCGACGTCGGCGAGGACCGCCGCGCGGCCCGTCAGCGCCGCCACGCGGTCCGGGTCGCTCCCGATCTCCATCGCCTGGTCGAAGTCATCGAGCGCGCCGTCCAGGTCACCACGCAGGCGGCGCGTCTCGCCGCGCCCGAGGAACGCGTTCACCTTGCCCGGCTGCAGCGCCAGCGCCCGCTCGTAGTCCTCGAGCGCCTCGTCCACGCGCCCGAGGGTGCGGCGCGCCGCCGCGCGGCCGCAGTACGGGTCGACGTAGTTGGGGTCGATCTCGAGCGCGCGGTTGTAGTCGTCCTCGGCGCGCTGGGGCTGGCCGACGTCGAGCAGCAGGTTGCCGCGGTTGTTGTACGGCTCCTTCGCGTCGGGCGCGGTCTCGATCGCGCGCGTGAACTCGGCGAGCGCGCGCTCGGTCTCGCCCGACTGCGCGAACGCGATGCCGCGCTCGTTGAGTTCGTTGGCGATGTCGCTCGGGCTGCGGTCGGGCGAGGGCTGTTCGGGGGCGTCCGCCCTCGGTATGCCCAGTCCCGGTGCGCCCGGTCCCGGTGCGCCCGGTCCCGCTGGGTCCGCTTCAGGTGTGCCCTGCTCCGTTGCACCGGCCCTGGGGAGGCCCAGTCCCGGGACTCGTGGCCCCGGCGCGGTCTGCTCTGGCGGGCTCTGCTCGTCCGCGTCGTGCTCGTCCGCGCCCTGCTCGTCCGCGTCGTGTTCGCTCGCGCTCACCTCGGCCCTCCTCCCGGCGTTCCGCGCCGCGAGGGCTCAGAACGTGACGACGACGATGATGCCCGTCACGCTCAGGGTAGTCCCCAGCACCACTCGCCGTGTCAGCGGCTCCCGAAGAAACACGATCGCGAACGGGATCGCGAACAGTGGGGCGCTCGCCGCGAGTACGGCCGTGCGCGCCGCGCCCGCCTCGACCAGCGCGTAGACGTAGAGCAGGTTGGCGACGGAGATACCCACAAGGCTCGCGAGCGCGATCGTGACCACGTCGCGCCGCCGCGAGACCGCGAACCGCAGGTCCTTGCGGCGCACGGTCAGCAGCACCGCCATCAGCAAGACGGTGCCTGTCGTCACACGCAGTGCAGCCGACGGGATCGTGCCGAGGTCGCCGCCCGCGCCCGCGAGCCACAGCGTCGAGGCGGCCCACAGGATCGGCACCGCCACCAGCAACGCATAGCCCTCGATGGCCCGCGCCGGCGCAGCGACCGCCGAGGAGCCGGGCGGCGCCGCCTCGCGACTGGCGGGCGCCTGCCAGCGCGCGACGATGAGGTAGGTGCCGCAGACGATGAGCGCGCCGCCGATCGGGAGGCCGGGCGTGAAGCGCTCGCCGAGGATGACGACGCCGCCAGCGGTGGTGAGCAGGATGAAGAGTCCCGTCGTGACGCCGTAGGTGCGCTGCATCCCGGCCACGCGCAGTGCGCGAATGTAGACCGGCTCGGCGACGGCGAAATCGATGACGCCGCTGCCCGCCACCGCCAGCAGCGTGACCGCGCTGGCGCCGGCCACGTCTCCCGCCTGCCCCGACACGATGAGCGCGCCGAGGATGACGATGGTGGCGAACGAGATCTCCAGGCCCGTCAGCGCCATCGCCGGGAGGCGGGCACTGAGCGAGGTGACGGCAGCGCCCGTGGCGGCCCAGCTCACCGCCATCGTCAGTGCCGCAGCTTCACCCACGTTTGGCCTCCAGCGCGCCGCCGGCCCGAGGGCTCAGAGCGTGACGACGATAATGATGCCCGCCACGCTCAGGGTCGTCCCCAGCAGCACGTACCGCGTCAGTTGCTCGCCCAGGAACGCAACGGCGAGTGGCATCGCGAACAGCGGCGAACTGGCCGTCAGCACCGACGTACGCGCCGCGCCCGCCTCGAACAGCGCGAAGACGAACAGCAGACTCGCGATCGAGATGCCCACCACGCCTGCCCCGGCGATCGTGAGCACGTCGCGCCGACTCCGCAGCGCGGCCTCCAGATCGCGCGGACGCGCGAGCAGCAGGAACGCCGTCAGCAACATCGCGCCCGCGGGTACGCGCAGCGCGGCCGCCGGGATCGGGCCGACTTCGTCGCCCGTGTGGGCGAGCACCAGTGTGGCCGTCGTCCACATCACGGGCACGAGCACCAGCATGCCGTACGCCTGGAGGCGTCTGGGGCTCGCGCTGACCGCGGCAGGAGCCGTCGCCCTCCGGGTCCCGCCCTCACCGGCGGACTGCGGACCGGCATGGCTCGCGTGCGGCAACTGCTCCCGGCGGAATGCCGCGATGAGATACGCGCCGCCCACGATCAGCACCCCTCCCGCAATCAGCCCGGGCGTGAAACGCTCGCCCAGCAGCACGATGCCGCCGGTGGTCGCGAACAGGATGAACAGGCCCATGGCGACCGGGTAGGTGCGCTGCATACCGAGGATGGAGAGCGTGCGCACGTAGAGCGGCTCCGCGATGACGAAGCCGATGACGCCGCTCCCCAGGAGGGCCAGCAGCGTTGTCGCGCTCGCCGCCGTCAGGTCCTCGTACTGCCCTGTGACGACGAGTGCGCCGAGGAGGATGAGGCTCGCGAACGACGCCATCAGCGCGCCGACCACCAGCGCCGGCACGCGCGCGCTCACCGAGGTGAGCGCGACGCTCGAGAAGGCCCAACTGACCGCCGCGCCCACTGCGGCTGCCTCGCCCAACTACGCCCCCCGCGCCATCGGCGGCGCCTCGGCGGGCTGCTTTGGCGCAGGCCGACGCGAGATCAGGATGAGCGCACTGCCGATGATGAGCACGGCGGCGAGGGCGAAGAATGCGCCGGTGTAGTTCCCGACCGAGTCGAAGTAGAGCCCGGTCAGGATCGGCCCCGTCACCGCGATCACCACGCTCACCGGCAGTCCGGTGCTGCGCACCGCCCCGATGTAGCGCCGCCCGAAGTACCACGCCCATACGAACTCGAACAGCGGGAACATCCCGCCGACGCCGAACCCGAACATCGAGAACGCCACAAGCAGCGCCCCCAACGAGTGGTCGGCGGCCGGCGAGAGCAGCGCCACCGAGGCGCCCATCATCGCCATCGACAGCACCGTCAGCCCGCGCGGTGAGCTCTTCTGCATGATCCACGCCCAGAAGAACTTCGAGACAAGCGCGACCACGCCCTGCGTCGCGAACACGAACGCCGCCTGCGGCCGGGTGTAGCCCGCGTCGGTGATAAACGGGATGACGTGCGCGAACACCGAGCCCACCACGGCTACCGCGAAGGCGAACCCCACCACAAGCAACCACATCGAGCTGGTCCGCACGGCTTCGCCGCGCGTGTAGGAACTCGCGAAGTCGCGACGGACGAACTCCCTCTGCCGCCGCTCCTCCTCGGTCGACTCCTCGTAGCCGGTCTTGCCGTCGGGCAGGATGCCATAGTCCTCCGGCTGCCTCCGCATGATGAGCGCGCACGGGTACACGAGCACGAGCGTGGTGATGCCCATCACCACCCAGCCCGCTTCCCAGCCGTAGTTGTCGACGATCGGCGTGAGCACCAGCGGCGGGATCACCCCGCCGAGCGCGGGGCCGATCGAGGCCAGCGCGATCACGCGCCCCCGGTTGATCACGAACCACTTCGAGAGCGTCACGTTCACGACGAACGGGCCGACCATGAAGAGCCCGAGTTGGCTGAATGCACCTCGCACGAGGATGAACTGCCACAGCGCCTCGATCTGCGAGACGACGATGAGCGACAGCCCGCCGAGCGTCGCGCCCACGAGCATGATCGGACGCGCGCCGTAGCGGTCGATGAGCGGGCCGATGAAGAAGCCGCTGATCCCGCCGATGCCGAACCCCAGCGAGGCGGCGAGCACGTACTCGGAGCGCGTCCAGCCGAGCTCCTCGGTCATCGGCTTGAGGAACACGCCGGTGACCTGCGCAGCGAAGCCGATGGTGACGAACTGCGCGATGATCGCGGCGGCGAAGATCCACCAGCCCCAGAAGACGCGCGGCCGGCGCGGCGTCGCATCCACGTCCGCCATTGCTCCGTGCGTCACAGGCGCCCTCTGAGCGCGGCCACAAGCCGCCCGCATACCCCGCCGGGGTAGTGTACTGGCGAGGGCCGCGTACCGGGTACGGGCGCGAGCATCCGGAGACGCAGAACGGCCCACACCTCTCGGCGCGGGCCGTCCGTTACGAACGATGCTGCGAGGTGGGCGCTAGCGGCCCTGCCAGCGTGCCTCGCGCTTCTCGGCGAAGGCCACGGGGCCTTCCTTGGAGTCCTCGGACGCGAGCACCTTCTCGCTGACGAGCGCGCCGACGGCCATCGAGTCGGTCATCTTGGCCTTGCGCCAGGACTGCGCGACCTGCTTCGTGCCCTGGATGGACAGCGGCGCGTTGCTCGCGATCAGCTCGGCGATCTCGGCCGCGCGCGGGATCAGCCGGTCGGGCTCAAGCACCTCGGTCACGATCCCGAACTGCAGCGCCTGCTCCGGCGAGATGCGGTCGCCCGTCAGCAGCACGTAGTTCGAGGCCGCCGCGCCGATGACGCGCGGCAGGTGGTACATGCCGTACCCGGCGAGGATGCCGCGCTTCACCTCGAACAGGCCGAAGTACGCCTCGGTCGAGCAGATGCGGATGTCGCAGTCGAGCGAGGTCTCCATGCCGCCGCCGATAGCGAGGCCGTTGACCGCGGCGATGAACGGCTTGGGGCTGCGCGAGTAGACCATGCCATCCATCTGCGGCTGGCCGCCGCGGAAGGCCTGGCCCTCGCCGGTGACGCGCTCGGCCATCTCCTTGAGATCCGCGCCCGCGCAGAAGGCGCGGCCCGAGCCGGTCACGATGCCGGCCCGCATGTTCACGTCCTCGTTGAAGTCGGCGACCGCCTCCTCCATCTCGGACATGAGCGTGCCGCCGAGGGCGTTGAGGCGCTCGGGGCGGTTCAGCGTGAACAGCGCATAGAAGTCACGCTTCTCATAGATTACGTCCGGCATTCGCCAGCTCCTCCCGACTTCAGCGCCCTCGCCTGCTCGACGTTCGCGCCGGCCCGTCACTTCCGGGCGCAAGCAGTCTAGCGAACACGCGGCCTCAGCGCCTCGCGGCGTGAACGTTAGCGACCCTGCCAGCGCGGCTCGCGCTTCTCCGCGAAGGCCGTCGGGCCCTCGATTGCGTCCTCGGAGGCCATGATCGTCTCGAGCACCAGGTCGCCGACGCGCACCGAGTCGTCCAGTTGGGCCGTGCGCCAGGTGCGCGCGACCTCCTTCGTGCCCTGCACGGACAGCGGCGCGTTCTGCGCGATCAACCCCGCGATCTCGACCGCGCGCGGCATCAGGCGGTCCGGCTCGACCACCTCCGTCACGATGCCGAACCGCAGCGCCTGCTCCGTGGAGATGCGCTCGCCGGTCAGCAGCACGTAGTTCGCGGCCGCCATGTCGATGACGCGCGGCAGGTGGTACCAGGCGTAACCGGCAGCGATCCCGCGACGCACCTCGAACAGTCCGAAGTAGGCCTCCGCCGAGCAGATCCGGATGTCGCAGTCGAGCGCGTACTCCAGGCCGCCCCCGATGGCGAGGCCGTTGATCGCCGCGATGAACGGCTTGGGGCTCCGCAGAAAGATCGTCTCGTCCCAATCCGTGTAGGACTCGTCTTGCGCGCCGATGCGTTCCGCCATCTCCTTGAGGTCCGCGCCCGCGCAGAACGCGCGGCCGGCGCCCGTGAGGATGCCGACCCGCATGTGCACGTCCTCGTTGAAGTCGGCCACGGCCTCCTCCATCTCCTGCTGGAGACCGAGGCTCTGAGCGTTCAGGCGCTCGGGCCGGTTCATCGTGAACAGCGCGTAGAAGTCGCGCTTCTCGTAGATCACGTCCGCCATCCCGCAACTCCCTTCGCCCACGGCGCCCGCCCGCTCCGGCGTGCGCTCTCCGACGAGCGCAGTCTAGCGATCGCGCGCCCCGATCACCTCGCTCCCGGTGGCTACGGCGTCCCGCCGCTTGAAAGACAGCCCCGCGCCGCCTACCGTCAGGCCACCGGTTGAGGGGGCCTCGATGGCCGGACCGCTGCTCGGCATCCGCGTGCTGGACCTCACACAGGGGGTCGCGGCTCCCTACGCCACCATGCTGCTCTCCGACTACGGCGCCGACGTGATCAAGGTCGAGCGCCCCGGCGGCGGCGACCCCACGCGGCGGATCGGACCCTTCCCCGGCGACCGCCCGCACCCCGACCGCAGCGGCCTGTTCTTCGAGCTCAACAGCGGCAAGCGCAGTGTCACGCTCAACCTCGCGACCGCCACGGGACGGCGCATCCTCCAGCGCCTCGCGGCCAACGCCGACCTCGTGATCGAGTCGTTCCGGCCGGGCGCCCTCGCGCGGCTCGGGCTCGACGCCGAGCGCCTCGACGCGATCCAGCCGGCGGCGGCGCTCGTACAGCTCAGCAACTTCGGGCAGGACGGCCCCTACCGCGACTTCGAGCTCGACGACCTCGGCGCGTACGCCATCGGCGGCGTGCTCTCGCTCACCGGCGCCGAGGGTCGCGAGCCGACGCGGATCGGGCTCTACGCGCCGCTCTTCCTCGCGGGCGGCGTGCTCGCCACCTACACCATCGGCGCCGTCTTCGGGTCGCGCCGCACCGGCCGCGGCGAGCGCGTCGACGCCTCGCTGATGGAGATCCTCGCCAGCTCGATGGACCGGGGCGGCCCCAACCTCGTCGCGTACCAGTACACGGGCGGCCTCATGTCGACGCGCGCGGTGAACCAGTTCCGCACCGCGATGCCGAACGGCGTGTTCCGCTGCAGCGACGGCTACGTCTCGATCACCGGGCAATCGAACTTCTTCCCTCGCCTGGCCCGCATGATCGACCGTCCCGACATCGCGGACGACGAGGCGTTCCTCGGGCGCCTCGAGGATCCCGACTTCCTTCCGGTGGTCGAGCCGCTGCTCACCGACTGGTTGCGCACGCGCACGAAGCGTGAGGCGATGGAGAAGGGCCAGGCCGAGGGCTTGCCGGTGAGCGCGCTCAACACGATGGCGGACTTGTTCGCCGACCCCCACCTGGGCGAGCGCGGGTTCTTCGCGACCGTCACGCAGCCGGCCACGGGCGACGTCGTGCTGCCGGGGCTGGCGCTGCGCATGTCGGACACGCCCGGCGAGGTGCTCCCGGCGCCCACCCTCGGCCAGCACACCGTCGAGGTGCTGACCGGGGAGCTCGGCTACACGAGGCAGGATGTCGCCGTCCTGCGCCAGCGGAGCATCGTCTGATGGCCGCCGCGCCCGACGCCGCCAACGACCCTCGCCCGCTGGCGGGTGTGCGCATCCTCTCGCAGGCGATCGTGTGGGCGGGGCCGACCGGCACGCTCATGCTCTCCGACCTCGGCGCCGAGGTGATAGAGATCGAGTCGATCCAGCACTTCACGCCCACGCGCGGCAACGTCCGCCACGTGCCGCGGGAGCAGGCGCAGGGACCGATGGGCGCGAGCTTCGCCCGCCGCGACATCAGCGAGGGCTTCTGGAACCGCCGCAACTCCTTCAACTACGCCTCGCGCGGCCACAAGAGCGTCACGCTCGACCTCCGCAGCGAGGCGGGCCGTGAGCTGTTCTTCGACCTCGTGCGCATTTCCGACGCGTACATCGAGAACAACGCCGCGGGCGTCGTCGACCGGCTCTTCGGCGGCTGGGACGCGCTGTCGGAGTTGAACCCGAGGCTCGTGATGGCGAGCTTCCCGGGCTTCGGGCTGAGCGGGCCGTACAGCCACTTCAAGGGCTACGGCGCGACGATGGAGGCCGTCGCCGGCCACACGATGCTGCGCGGCTACCGCGGCGAGTCGCCCGCCGAGGTGACGGCGACGTTCCACGGCGACCCGAACGCGGGCGCACACGCCGCCTTCTCGATCATCGCCGCGCTCATCGCCCGCGAGCACACGGGGCGCGGACAGTTCATCGAGATCTCGCAGTCGGAGGCCGTCGCCCACCACGTCTCGTACGGCTTCATGGACTACTCGCTCAACCGCCGCGTGCAGGAGCCGCAGGGCAACCGCGACCCCTCGATGGCGCCATGCGGCGTCTTCCCCGCACGCGGCGAGGACGCGTGGATCGCGATCGCCGTCCCGAGCGACGCGGCGTTCGGCGCACTCGCCACCGAGCTCGGGCTGCCCGGGCTCGCCGGCGACCCGCGCTTCGCGACCGTCGTCGCACGCAAGCGCAACGAGGACGCCCTCGAGGCGCTCGTGGCGGGCGCGACGGCGGACCGTACGCCGGGGGAGTGGATGGCGCGGCTGCAGGCGGTGGGCCTACCGGCGGCGATCGTCTACCACCAGCCCGACATGTTCGACGACCCGCAGTTGCTGGCCCGCGACTTCTTCGCCGAGATCGGCCACCCCGTCATCGGCCCCTACCTCTACCCCGGCGAGATGGCGAAGTTCGCGCGCGGCCCGGCCGACCTCGAGACGCCCGCGCCGACGCTCGGCGAGCACAACGCCGAAATCCTGCAGGGCCTCCTCGGCATCGACGAGGCGCGCTACCAGCAACTCATCGACGACGAGGTGATCGGCACCGTCTACCTCGAGGACGCGAGCGGTTGAGGTCGTCGCACGGGAAGTCGTCCGGGCCATGAGGCTGCGCCTGCTCCCCGGGAACCCTGTGCATCGCCTTCAGACCGCAACGCCCCGGCGCGTTATCATCGGCGACAACATGCTGACTTCGAGCCGTCCACACACGCGCGGACGCCGCGAGGCGGGACCGCAGCGATGACCGCCACGCGCGAGCGCGACGCCACGACGCCGACCGACGTCGGCGCCGGCAACGGCTCGTTCGCGCCGCTGTCGGCGCCGCCGCCCGCGCCGCCGAAGCGCAAGGGCATCTTCTTCGGCTGGTATATCGTCGCCGGCGGCTTCGTGCTTAACGCCATCCTTGGCGGGCTGATGTTCCACGCCTTCGGACTGTACGTCGTGGAATTCGTCGAGGAGTTCGGGTGGAGCCGCACGGCGCTCTCGATCGCCTTCTCCATCCAGATGGTCGAAGCCGGCCTTCTCGGCCCCATCCAGGGCTGGGTCCTCGACAAGTACGGGCCGCGGCGCATCATGCTCGTCGGGATCACGATCTTCGGCATCGGCTTCTTCATGCTGAGCCAGATCAACACCCTCACCGAGTTCTACATCGCCTTCATCGTGATCGCGCTCGGCATGGGCGTCGGCTCGATGATGGGCGTCGCGGTTGCAGTCGTGAACTGGTTCAACCGCAAGCGAGCGCTCGCGACGGCGATCATGACCATTGGCTTCGCCTTCGGGGGGTTCCTGCAGCCGGGCGTTGCGTGGGCGCTCGAGAACATCGGCTGGCGGGAAACATCGTTCATCTCAGGGCTGCTCGTGCTTGGCGTTGGGCTCCCGCTCGCCTTGCTCATGCGCCACCGCCCCGAGCAGTACGGCTACGGCGTCGACGGCGACCCGCCGCGCCAGGGCTTCCGCGCCGGCGGACCGATCGAGGACTACGACCCCGACGAGATCAACTTCACGTGGCAGGAGGCGATGCGAACGCGCGCCTTCTGGCTCATCTCCGTCGGCCACGCCCTCTCGCTGCTCGTCATCGGCGCCGTGATGGTGCACTTCGTCTCGTACGTCAGCGACAGCCTCGGCTACTCGCTGGGCCAGGCGGCGAACCTGCTGCTCGTGATCACGGTGGCGACCGTGATCGGGATGCTCGTGGGGGGCTACCTCGGCGACCGCATGCCGATGCGCCACATCCTCGCCGTGGCGATGATCGGGCACATGGTGTCGCTGCTGGTGCTGACGTTGTGGACGACGTTGTCGGGCGCCATCGCATTCTCGATCATCCACGGACTCTCGTTCGGCGCCCGAGGTCCACTCACGATGGCGATCCGGGCCGAGTACTTCGGGCGCGCGGCGTTCGGGACGGTGATGGGGTTCTCGTCGCTGATCATCCTCCTCGGAATGGTGTTCGGCCCCATCCTCGCCGGGCTGAGCTACGACCTCACCGGCTCCTACCGCACGGGCTTCATCGGCCTTGCACTCGTTGGCGGGCTCGGCTCGATCGCCTTCGTCTTCTCGACGCGCCCCGCCCCGCCGCCGTCGTGGCTCGCGAGGCAGGCCAGGGGGCTGGTACCGAGCATGCGCCCGGCCATGGCCGCGGCGGCGCCGGTCGCCGCCACATGGGCTCCCGTCGCCGCCGTCGAAGCGGCCGAACCGGTCGCTACCATCGAGGCCGACAGGCCGGTCGAAGCCGTTGAGCCCGTCGTGGCCATCGAAGGCGCTGAACCCGTCGTCGCCTTCCAGGCTGCCGCGCCCGCCGAAGCGCCCGAGCCCATCGTGGCGATGGACGGCGCCGAGCCCGCGGCAGCGATGGACATCCCTGAGCCCGTCGCAGGCCTCGAAGCAGCGGATCCGGTCGCCGCGATCGCTGCCGCCGAGCCGGTCGAGCGGCCTGTTGAGCGCATCGAGCACGCAGCGAACGGCGACACCCCCGGCCCAAACGGGCGCACCGTGGCCACGCTCTCGCACGAGGGGCTCGCCTGAGCCTGACTTCTCAACTCGAAAAGAAGCAGTCACCGGTCTGGCAGTTCTTCAGCGAGACGTTCCCGACTACCGACAGCGCGCTCGACGAGTGTAGCGAGGCGCTCTCCGCGCCCGCGCTCATCCGCCTCGGCAATGCCGCCCCTCGCGCCGCCTATCGCCAGATCGGGACGGCAATTGACTACCGCTTCCGCCACCACTTCGATCACACGCCATGGCGAGACCTCGTTGCGAGAAAAGGGGTCCCCTTTGTGGTCAGGCCGGACCGAATCCCAATTGCGCTGCCCCCGAGCCGCCTCAAGAAGTGCATGACTTCGCGTTGACCCCGGCCTGCGCCGCATGGACGAGTACGCGATCGAGCGCGTCGGTCTGCTCTTCCCGCGACACGGCGCGCAGGTGAGCCGGCCGATCAGCGAACTGATCGCGCAGTTGTCCGACGGTGACGACCTCGAACTCCTGAACCTGAGACAGTAGTTCCGCACGATTTGCGAGGGTATCCGGGAGGAGCGGGCTGCGAGGCGCGCCTGACGGGGCGCAACCTCGTAGCCGCGGTGCTCTGCCGCTACGCGTTGCCCATCATCCGCGTCACCGACACCTCGATACCGACGCGAGTGGAACTCTCGCCCGGCTGGCCGTAGCGGCTCGCGTAGGCGTCGACGGCGCGCGCGACGCCGTCCGCGTCGCGTACGACGCGCGCCTCGCCCTCAAGCGAGAGCCAGCGCCCGCCGTCGACCTGCGCGAGCACCGCCGATCCACCCCCGCCGATGTTGCGCGCCTTCTGCGAACCGCCGGACGTGATCACGCGCGCCGTGCGGTCCGAGGGGTCGTAGCTGAACCCCACCGGCACGACGTGCGGGCTGCCGTCGGCGCGCAGCGTGGTGAGCGTGGCGAGGTGGTACTCGGAAAGGAACGCGAGCACGTCATCGCCGAGGTTGGACAGGTCGAGCGCCACGGGTCACCCCTTACTCGCTGAGCAGGCCGTTGTCGGCGAGGAATTCGAGCAACAGCGGCCGGAACGTCTCGCGCTTGTCGCGGTACACGCCGTGTCCCGCGTCCTGCACGATCTCCGTGCGTGCGCCGGGGATGTTGCGCCCGAGCACCACGGAGCCGCCCGCGCCGGCCACCACATCGTTGCCCCCGCCGACGACGAGCGTCGGGCAGGCGATGCGGTGCAGCTCGCCGGTGAGGGGGTGTTCGCGCGTCCCGGCGATGGTGCGGGCCTGCGCCACAAACGAGTCGACGTGCTCGGGCGCCACTTCGGGCGCGTTCGAGGCATCGAGGGCGCGGTGCCCCTCGAACGCCGCTTCGAAGCTCTGCCCCGCGAGGGCCTTCGCCCCGAGGCGGGCGAATTCGCCGCGCTGGTACCAGTCCTGCGAACTCGTCGCGTTCACCTCGCTCGACGAGGAGTCGATCACGAGCGCCGCGCAGCGCTCGGGGAAGTCGAGCGCGAAGCGCTGGACGAGGTAGCCGCCCCAGGAGACGCCGAAGACCACCGCCTGTTCGACCTCGAGGTGGTCGAGCAGGTTGGCGAGGTCGGCCGCGTACAGCGGCAAGGAGTACTTCGCGGCCTGACCGGACTCGCCAAGCCCGCGCTGGTCCCAGGCGATCGCGCGGAAGTGCTCCGCGTACCACGGGAGGTCCTCCTGCACGAACATCGCGCCGTTCGAGCCGAGCCCGTGGCAGTAGACGTACGCGAGCGGTCCGTCGCCGGCTTCCTCGTAGTGAATGGTCACGCCGTCGAGGTCGACATCAGGCATGTGAAACTCCTTCGAGCGGCCACACAGTAGCCCCACCGGTTCCCCTCGTCGAGGCCGGGGCGGTGGGTGTTACTCGTCGGCGAGAATCTCGATCTGGGCCGTGTAGCCGACCTCGACGATCCACCGGTAGCCGTCGTCGCTGTTGTGGAAAAAGATGTCGCGGTGATGGCCGTGGACGGCGCTGCCCGTGTCCTTGCACGTGTAGATCAGACCGCGCGGATCGCCGACGACCCGGAACCGCTGCCACAGGAACTGCTGGGCGCAGGCGGCGGCCCCCTCGTGCACGATCTCGCCGCTGGCCATCGCGCCGCAGAACCCGCCCCCGTCACCGATCGACGCCGCGAGTGTTCCCTGGTTGCAGTAGTAGTAGCTGAGCGTAGCGTGAACCGTTTCCACGACCTCCACCACGGCTCCCGCGCGGATCCAGACCACGGAGTCCGGCTGCAGCTGCCCGCGTCCGAGCGTCTGCACGATGTCGGGTGCGCCGGGGACGTACGTCACCCACTGCTGCGAGGGCACATCGAGCAGCGCGATGAGCCGGACCTCGAACGGCTGGGCGGCTGCGAGCGTTGCGGGGTCGTTCGTGCCGGAGACGCCGAGCGTCAGCCCGTTGGACGGCGGCGAGGGCAGCGCGTTCGCGTCGCCGGTGACCGGGTCGTCCGTCGCGGCGGGCGGCTCGACGGTCTCACCCTCCTCGCCTCCCCGACGCGACACGATGACGATGCTGTCGGGCCGCAGCGAGGAGGTATCGAGGGTGTTGACGAATGCAGGCGCTCCGGGGATGTAGCTCACGTAGTCCTGCGTGCCCAGCCGGAAGAACCAGATCGCGGACACCTCGAACGACTGAGCCTCCGCGAAGGCATCGAGGTCCGTGGCGCCGATCGGTCCGAGCGTGAACCCGCCGGGCGGCGGGACCGCGAGCACGCGCGGCTCCTGCGGCGCGGGCGGCGTCGTGTCCTCGCCGTCCTCGTCACCGTCGATCGCGTCGTCGCCGTCGTCCTCCCCGTCATCCTCTGTGTCATCCGGGGCGGTGAACGGGGCGAGGTACACGCCGGCCATCCAGCCGCGCTGGCCGTCGTAGTTGACGCGCTCCCACAGGTAGCCGTCGGCCTCCCGTTGCCCTCCGAGCGCGGTGAGGAGCGTGCCGTCGGCGACGCAGCTGATGACGCTTGCGAGGATCGTTGCACCCGCCCGCAGGTTGAGGCAGTCGCCGTCCGCGCTCACGACGACCTGCTCACCCGCCTCGAACGGTCCCTGTGCGCTCGCCCTATCCGGCGAGTCGAGGGCGCCGAGCAGGACGGCGGCGAGCAGCGCCGCCGGGAGCAGATGCCGAATCAGGCTTGCCATGCGGCCATGTTCGACGGCGCGCGCGTTGTGTGCGAGGGATGCACCGGGTGCTCGCATTGACCGCGCGCGGCCTCATCGCTTGAATGGATCACCCCGGGCGGGAGTAGCTCAGGGGTAGAGCATCTGCCTTCCAAGCAGAGGGCCGTGGGTTCGAATCCCATCTCCCGCTCCACACCACACCCCGTTCGCCCCTCGCGGCACGCGGCGCCCAGGCCGGCACCGCCCTCGCGCGTCAGGCCGTGCTCAGCCGCCGAAGAGGCGGCCGATCAGCTCGGAGCGGTCGACGTTGGCGACGTGCGTGACGAACTCGTCCTGTAGCTTGTACGCGATCACCAGCACCCAGATCACGATCGCGTGGCGCGCGAAGAACGCCGCGGCGTCCGACCGCTTGAACAGCAGGATGGTGGCGTAGACGAGGAACAGCGGCTCGAGGAAGTTCGGGAACAGGAAGAAGACGATCTCGTTGCCCGTGATGAAGAAGAGCGCCTGGCCGACCGTGCGCAGCGCGAACAGCGCGATCACCGCGCGCCGCAGCGGCCAGCGCCACGCCGCGACCACCATGCAGATGTACGTGACGTAGTCGGCAGACTTGTCGATCTGCTGGTACACGGGGTCCGAGAGCCCCAGCGGGATCAGCAGCTCGCCGTCGGCGCTGTCGAGGATGAAGTTCCCCCAGCCCGCGAAGAAGGGGAACGGGATGAGCAGCAGCGGCAGCAGGTACTTGGCCGCGACCACCACGACGATCAGCACTGCGTCGATGGTGGCCTCCTCCCGCGTCCCGGAATCGCGAGCATAGTCCCCGCGCGCGCTTGATAGCCGGAACGGGTGCTATACAATGCTGCTGCAAAGATTCGCAGCAGCGAATCCGCGCAGCGAAGGGGGCTCGACCGTGAGCTGCGAACCCGAGATCGCGCAGGCCGTCCGCGAACGCGGGCGCCGGCTGACCATCCAGCGCGCCAAGATCCTCAGCGCGCTCCGCCACGCCGACGAGCATCAGAGCGCGGAGCAGATCCTCGACCGCGTGCACGGCGACGATCCCCTCGCCGACATCTCGCTCTCGACGGTCTACCGCACGCTCGAAACCGCGACGAACCTGCAGCTCACTTCCGAGCTGCGGGGCGCCTCCGGCACCACCGTCTACGAGTGGAACGAGCCCGGCACCACGCACCACCACATCGAGTGCAGCTCGTGCGGCCGCACCGAGGTGGTTGAACTCGCCTCGCTGCGACTCGCCGAGGCCGAGATCCGCGAGCAAGCCGGGTTCGAGGCCGACATCCGTCACCTCGCGATCCCGGGCCTCTGCCCGGACTGCCGCCCCGCGAGCGGCTAGGGCACGGCCCCGACCATGGCGAACATCGACCCCGTCACCGTCATCGCAGCCGCCGAGGCGCCCGCGCTGCACATCCCGGACGGGTTCGTCAGCGCCCCGGTCGCGGCTGCGGGGTGGGTGGTCGCAGGCGCGGTGATCGCACTCGCGGCGCGCCGCGCGGACCGCAACCTCGACGAGCGCGCGGCCCCGCTGATGGGCGTAATGGCCGCGTTCATCTTCGCCGGCCAGATGGTCAACTTCCCGGTCGCGGGCGGCACCTCGGGCCACCTGCTGGGCGGCGCGCTCGCCGCGATCCTGCTCGGGCCATGGGCGGCGATCATCGTCATGACCGCTGTGGTCGCGCTGCAGGCGCTGCTCTTCCAGGACGGCGGGCTGGCGGCCCTGGGCGTGAACACGCTCAACATGGCCGTGCTCACCGTCCTGGTCGGCTGGGCCGTGTACCGCGCGCTCCACCCCCTGCGCGCCCTCCACCCGGCGGTGCCCGCCGTGGCGGCGTTCGCCGCCGCCTGGCTCTCCGTCGAGGCGGCCGCGATCGCGACGACGTTCCAGCTAGCGGCATCCAACACCTCGCCGCTCGAGGTCGCACTACCCGCGATGCTCGGCGTGCACGCCCTGATCGGGATCGGCGAGGGGTTCATCACCGTGGGCGCGCTCGGCCTCGTGCGCGCGGCACGTCCGGACCTGCTCGCGCGGCATGCCCGGGCGGAGGTGTAGTGGTGCGTCGCGGGAACCTCGCGCTGCTCGCGGGCGGGCTCGCCGTCGCGCTGCTCGTCGTGCTGGTGCTGGCGCCGAATGCGTCGAGCAGCCCCGACGGCCTGGAGCGCGTCGCCCAGGACCAGGGTTTCGCCGATGGCGCCGAGGGCGCACGGTTCGAGCTGCTGCCCGACTACACCATCCCGGGCGTGGACAACGAGGCCGCGTCGACGGTCCTCTCGGGCGTGATCGGTGCGCTCGTGGTGGCGGGCATCACGCTGCTCGCCGTGCGGGTGCTGCGCGCGCGCTCGGCCCGCAACCGCCGAGGCGGCGCGGCCTCCAGCGGGCCGCGGTAGCGCGGCGGGCCGCGCATGGCCGTCCCCGCGCTCCTTGAGCGATACCACGCGCGCGACAGCCTCGTGCATCGCGCCGACGCGCGGGTGAAGCTGGTCGCCGCGATCGCCTTCATCTTCGTGATCACGTTCACGCGCGAGGGCGACTGGACGGCGCTCGCGCTGCTCGTCCTGCCCGTGGGCGTCGTCGTGCTGGCGTCGAGGTTGCCGCTGCGTCTCGTATTCGGGCGCGCACTCCTCGCCGTGCCGTTCCTGCTCGTGGCGCTGCCGCTGCTGTTCACGCGGCCCGGCGAGGTGATCGCCGAGCTGCCCGTGCTCGGCTGGACGATCAGCGACGAGGGAGCAGTGGCAGTCGCGACCATCCTCGGGAAGTCCTGGCTCTCCGTCGTTGTCGCCGTGGTGCTGATGGCGAGCACCGAGGCGCCGGCGCTACTGCGGGCGCTGCGCGCGCTGCGGCTGCCGAGGCTGCTGGTCGCATCGGTCGAGTTCGCGTATCGCTACCTGTTCGTCGTCACCGACGAGGCGTCCCGCATGCTCCAGGCGCGCTCGAGCCGCAGCGCCGCGATCGAGGGCCGCCGCGCCGGCGTTGGCCTGCGCTGGCGTGCGCGCGTCGCAGGCAACCTCGTCGGCACGCTCTTCGTCCGCTCCATCGAGCGCAGCGAGCGCGTGCACGCGGCGATGCTCGCGCGAGGCTATGACGGGGAGCAGCGCCACCTCGCGACGCCCCGCGTGGGCGTGGGTGCGGCAGTCGTCGCGGTGGTCGTGGTGCTCTACGGCTGCGCGGTGCAGGCGGCGGTGCGGCTGTGAGCACGAACGGGGCCCAACCGCCCCTCCACGAAGATGCGCCGGCACTGCGGCTGCGCGGCGTCCGCTACGACTACCCGGACGGCACCCCCGGCCTGCGCGGCATCGACCTCGACATCGCGCGAGGCGAACTCGTGGCCGTGATCGGCCCGAACGGCGCCGGCAAGTCCACGCTCATGCGGCTCCTCAACGGGCTGATCCGCGGCGAGGGGACGATCGAGGTCTTCGGCGAGCCGCTGACCGACGACACGGTGCGGTCGATCCGCTCGCGCGTGGGGCTGCTGTTCTCGAACCCCGACGACCAGCTCTTCTCCCCCACCGTGCTCGACGACGTCGCCTACGGGCCGCTGCACCAGGGCCTCGACGCCGACGAGGTGCTGGCGCGCTCGCGCGCCGCCCTCGCCGAGGTGGGGATGGAGGCCTACGAGGACCGGACGCCGCACCGGCTCAGCGTCGGCGAGAAGAAACGCGTCGCCATCGCTACCGTGCTCTCGATGCGCCCCGATGTCCTCGTGCTCGATGAGCCGACGGCGTCGCTCGCACCGGCCGCGCGCCACGAGCTGATCGAGTTGCTGCGCGAGCTGCCGCAGACGCAGCTCATCGCCACACACGACCTCGCGATGGCGCGCGGCCTCGCGACCCGCGTGGTCGTGCTGTCGGCTGGACGGGTCGTCGGCGACGGCCCCACCGAGGCGATCCTCGGTGACAGCGAATTGCTGCGTGCCCATGGCCTCGAGCCGGCGCTGCACGGCCGGCCCGGCCAAGCGCGTGCGTCGAGGGGTTCCGCCTAGTCTCCGACCCCGACGACGAGGCTGCCGTGCAGGCCCTCGTGGCCCGGAATCGCGCAGAAGAAGCTGAGCGCGCCGCTCTGCGGCGCCTGCACGCGCACGATCACGTCGCCGTTCGGCGCCCTGCGCTGCTGGATCGCGGCGCCGGTGAGGCCGTTGAGCACGAAGCGGTGCCCCGATCCCCCGCTGCCGTCGAGCACGAACTCCACCATCTCACCGGGCGCGACCGCGACATCCTCGAGGTCCAGTTGCCCCGTCGACGCGTCGACGTGGATGACACGCGAGACCTCCGCGCCCGAAAGGTCGGCGGCGACCGGCTGCAAGCCGTCGTGAGAGTGCGCCCCCTGCACGATCGCCCAGGCGACGACCGCAGCGAGTACTGCGAAGCCGAGGAGCCGCCGTGGTACGGCGGGCGAAGGCCGGCGCTGCACAAGCGGAGCCGCGACGTCACTCATGCGTCGATCATACGTCGCGCGGCGCGGTGGCGCGGGGCGTGCAGCGCGGGCAGACTGCCCGCGTGACAGTGCGCTCCTTGCTCCTCCACACGCATGCGCTCACCTACGGCGCCGTCGCGCTCGTGCTGTTCGTGACCATCGCCGTCGTGCCGGCGGTCGCCGCCTTCGAGGTGCCCGCGCTCAACCCGTTCGGCGCCGACTCCACTGACGCCGAGGTGCTCACCGTCGAGGTCACCGACCGCCGCCCGAGCGAGGTCGGCGTCATCCGCAGCGAGCGCGTCACCGTGCGGCTGAGCGGCGGCGAACAGGTCGCCATCGAGCGGCAGTTCGCCGAGGACGACCCGGTCGGCATCCACGTCACGCCCGGCGACCGCGTGCTCGTGACGGCGAACGAGACGCCCGACGGGACTACCTACTACATCGCGGACCGCTCGCGGACGCTCGCGCTGTGGGTGCTGGTGATCGCGTTCGCGGCACTGGTGGCAGTCGTGGGGCGGTGGCGAGGCGTGTGGTCGCTGGTCGGGCTGGCGGCGAGCTTCCTCGTGATCGTGCGCTTCATCATCCCCGCCATACTCACCGGCTGGGACCCCGTCGCGACCATGGTGATCGGCGCAATGGTGATCGCGTTCTCTACACTCGTGCTTGCGCACGGGGCGAACTGGAAGACCGTAGCGGCCATCAGCGGCACCGCACTCAGCCTCGCGCTCGTCTTCGTGTTCGCACGCTTCGGCGTGGCGTTCACGGAGCTGACCGGGCTCGCCGACGAGCATGCGATCGCGCTCAACATCCTCTCGCACAACACGATCGACGCACGCGGGCTGCTGCTCGCGAGCATCATCATCGGCGCGCTCGGCGTGCTCGACGATGTCACCGCTACGCAGGCCTCGACGGTGTTCGAGCTGAGGCGCGCCAACGACCGCCTCGGCGCGACCGAGCTGTTCGCGCGGGCGCTGAACGTGGGCCGCGACCACATTGCCTCAACCGTGAACACGCTGGTACTTGCCTACGTCAGCGCGTCGCTCCCACTCGTCGTGCTGCTCGCGGCGCAGCCCGAGCCACTCGGGCTGCTGATCAGCCGCGACCTGTTCGCGACGGAGATCGTGCGCACGCTCATGGGCAGCATGGGCATCGTGGCCGCCGTGCCGATCACGACCGCCATCGCGGCGATCCTCGTGTCCACTGTTGGGGCCGATGGCGAAACGAGCGCGCGGTGACGCCGCCAGACGCGACGGGCGGCGAGCGCTGCGTCTTCTGCGCGATCGCGTCGGGCGATGCCGAGGCCCACATCGTGTACGAGGACGAACGGACGCTCGCGTTCCTCGATCACCGTCCGCTGTTTCCGGGGCACACGCTCGTGATTCCGCGCGCCCATGTCGAGACGCTGTCGGACCTGCCAGCACGTGACCTCGGGGCGTTCTTCGAGGTCGTGCAGCGCATCGCGTGGGTGATGCCGGAGGCGCTGGGCGCGCAGGGGACGTTCGTGGCGAATAACAACCGCGTGAGCCAGAGCGTCGCGCACCTGCACTTGCACGTCGTGCCGAGGAGCCGCGGCGACGGGCTCCGAGGGTTCTTCTGGCCTCGCCACGCCTACGAGAGCCCGGAACAGATGCGCGAGGTCCAGGCGCAACTGTGCGCGGCGATCAACCGCTCGCGACTCTCAGATGAGTGACCCAGTCGGGTCGCTCGGGACATCGGCGGTGGTCGCCTGCCCCGTTCAGCTCTTCTGAGTCTCGTCCCGCTTCTTGTCTTCTTGCGTCCGGTTATCCCAGCCCCGCGGGCGCTCGTCTTCCTGGCGCGACTGCCAGTAAGCGTCGTTATTGGGATTGAGCTGATTCGCGTGGTTGTCGCGGTCGCTCTGTCTGCCCATCAGTATGTCCTCCTGGCAGCGGTAGCTTGATTCACACGCTCCAGTAGTGTGCTCTTAGGCGACCTCGCTGGCTATCACGTCCAACCCACGTTGCTATCGGCACCCCGCGACCACACGCCCACGGGGATAGCGGGCGCTTCACTCCCCGCAGAGCCATTGTTAGACTCGATGGGGCGCAGGAGTGTAGCTCAGCTGGAAGAGCAGCGGTCTCCAAAACCGCAGGTCGGGGGTTCGAATCCCTCCACTCCTGCCAGCAACACCTGCCGAGGTGGTGGAATTGGCAGACACGCCGTCTTGAGGGGGCGGTGCCCGTAAGGGCGTATGAGTTCGAGTCTCATCCTCGGCACCAGCAATCACACACGTCACGCGCCCCGGTCTCCGGGGCGCGCGTGCGCTTGAACCGCAGCACTGAAACCGGCGCGCTGGAAACCGCAGCGCGCAACCGCGACAATCGAAGTCCGGGGCCACGTAGCCAAGTGGTAAGGCAGGGGTCTGCAAAACCCTTATCGTCGGTTCGATTCCGACCGTGGCCTCCAACCTCACCGCATTGACGTCGCCCTGGCCTCGCGACTCCGCCGGGCGGCGACTGCGCCGAGCGGGGACGCCGCCGCGATGACCACCACCGACCTCACCGCCACCGCCGCGCTGCTCGACTGGGCCGCCTCGTACCGGCTCGATGAGGCCGACGCGACGCAGATCCGCTACCTGCTGCTCGACCACGCCGCGAACGCCCTCGGCGGGCTCGACGCCGAGTCGACGTGTACCGTGCGGCGCTTCGTCGCCGACCGGCCGGGCGCGAGCCCGGCGCCGGGCGGGCTGCGAGCGCCCGAGGAGTACGCGGCGCTCGTCGCCGGGGTCAGCGCGCACGCCCTCGAATCCGACGACACACACCAGCCGTCGTCGTCGCACCCCGGCTCGGCCGTGTTCCCGGCAGCGCTCGCGCTCGCCGAGTCCACCGACGCCGACTTCGACGCGTTCGCCGAGGCGGTCGTCGCCGGGTACGAGGTGATCGGGCGCATCGGCGAGGCCGCCACCGCGGCCGGCCAGTACGCGCGCGGCTTCCACCCCACGGGCACGGTCGGCGTCTTCGGCGCGGCGGTCGCCGCCGGGCGGCTGCTCCGGCTCGACGCCACGCAGCTACGCTCCGCGCTCGGCATCGCGCTCAGCACGGCCGCGGGCTCGATGGCGTTCCTCGACGGCGGCGCGTGGACGAAGCGGCTGCACCCCGGCTGGGCGGCGCACGGCGGCATCGTCGCCGCGCGGCTCGCCGCGCTCGGCTACATCGGGCCGATCGACCCCATCGCCGGGCGGTCGGGGTTCCTGCAGGCGTACAGCGACACGTCCGATCCGGGCGCGCTCACGGCGGGCCTCCGGACCGCCGATCTCGCGATCCACACGACCAGCATCAAGGCGTACGCGTGCTGCCGCTACAACCAGGCGCCGATCGACGCGATCCTCACGCTCGTTCGCGAGCATGACCTCGCGCCCGACGCTATCGCGCGCGTCCGCGTCGGGGTGCTCGAAGCGGGGTGGAGCATCGTCGCGGAGCCCGAGGCGGAGAAGCGCAGGCCGGCCTCGATCGTCGACGCGCAGTTCAGCATGCCGTACGCCGCGGCGGTGGCAGTGCTGCATCGCGCCGCCGGCACGCGCCAGTACCGTCCTGACGCGATCGCCTCGCCGGAGGCGGCCGCGTTCATGGACCGGGTCGAGTGCTACCGCTCGCCGGACCTCGAGGCGATCTTCCCACAGCACTGGCCCGCCGAGGTCGAGATCGAGCTGACCGACGGCCGCACGCTGCGCAAGTACGTCGAGGGTGCAAAGGGCGATCCGGAGCAGCCACTGTCGCTGGCCGAGCTCGAGGCCAAGTTCGCCGACCTCACCGACCGCACGCTCACCACAGACGGCCGCGCGCGGGTGATCGAGGCAGTCCGGCGCCTCGGCGATGGCGTGCGCCCGCGCGACCTCGCGCGGCTGCTCGGCAGCACCGGGATCCTCGCGCCAGGGGTGGCGGATCTCGGCTAAACCGCGCCCGCGCCGAGGCCCTCGGCATGCTCGGGACTCCGCTGCCCCTTCTGCCAGGGGAATGGGAGGTGATCGATGGCACTCACGCTCAGCGAACTGGTTGCGAACCGGACGCTCGGCCCTGGGATGGCCGCGTTCCTTGCGGCGGCCGTCGGCGAACCGCGGTCCCTGCTGATGGTTGCGATTCCCCGGAACGCGGGCAAGACGACGCTCATGTCGGCGGTGTTCGAGGAGCGCCCCGAGTCGATCCCGCTCTACATGCTCGGGAGGCGACACGGCGACTCGCTCGGGATACCGGATGCGGGCGCGGCGCCCGGCTACCTCACGATGTCCGAAATCGCGCCACACCCCGTCACCGACAGCTACCTGTGGGGGCCCGACGTGCGGCAGGTCTTCGCGGCCGCGCACGCTCGCGGACATGTGATCGCGACGGCGCTGCACGCTGACGGCATCGACTCCGCATTCGACGTGATCGCGGAGAACGGAGTCACCAACGAGCAGGCCTCGCTGATCGATGTGGTCGTCTACATCCGCAGCTTCGGCAGGTGGCAGAACCCCGAGCGACGCGTCGTCGAGACCATCCACGAAGTCGATCATGTCCGCGACGGCCGGGTAGCCGCGCGACTGATCCACCACTGGAATGACGCAACGGACCGATTCGAGACCGCGAACGCGCCTTCGTTCGTCTCGCCCGAGGCCTACGCGCACCACCTCCACCGATACACCGCGGTAGCCACCGGCCGCGGATAACGGGGCACGATTCAAGTCGCGGGAGAGGGCCGTAGAGGGTCCCGCGCGTAGCATCTCGGCGCGATCGTGAAAGGAAACACACGCCCATGGCTCGCCCACGAACTGACGGACGGCCGCACGCTGCGTGTGTACGTCGAGGGCGCGAAGGGCGACCCGGAGCGCCCGCTCTCCCCCGCCGAGCTCGAGGCCAGGTTCGACGATCTCACGGACCGCACGCTGACTGCGAACGGCCGCACGGCGGTCGTCGACGCGGTGCGAGGGCTTGGCGACGGCGTGCGCCCGCGCAACCTCGCGCGGCTGCTCGGCAGCGCCGGGATCCTCGCACCTGGGTGGGGGAGCCGTGGGGAGCAGCCTAGATCGGCCACTCGATGTCGTCGCACAGCCAGACGGGATCGCGTTCCACCACGGAGACGCCTCGCAGCGAGCAATGGACGAGGTGCCCGCGGCGGACGCCGAGCCCCGCAATCCGCCGCGCGCGGATGAAGAACGTGTAGCTCTCGATGTCCGGTTCGCCGATGGCCGTGTTGTGCACGGTGATTTGGGCGAACCGGCCCTCGCCCAGTTCGTCGAGCGCGGCGGCCGAGACGGATGTCTCCGGGAGCCCGAGTCGGCGGTACACGTCAACGTCCCGGAAGAGGTCGCGGACCACGCCCATCACGTCCTCGGCTGCCCCGGCGTAGGGGTCCATCCGGACGATCTCGCGGGCGGGCTCATCGGGCAGAGGCGGATGTGGCGGCGGCTTCACCTCCCGCCACCATGTCGGCTCGACGCGCCGCCCGGAGGCGGCATCGACGGTGCCGGTCATCATCTGGGTCTCGAGGTAGCGCGCGGCTGCATCCTTGCCGCCGATCTTCGCCGCCACGATCTCAAGCTTGCGCTGGTAGGGCAGCGAGTCGTCCCGGTGGATCGGCCATGGGTCGCCGAGATGGTCGAAGAGGACACTCGATCCGCAGGTGCATCGGAAATGGAAGACATCGTCACCGCATACGACACATCGCGTCGGATACGTCTGCGTGCTGCACCACGGCCCGTGACTCGGTACGCCGCCAGCCATGCGCGCTCCCCCAAGCCCCGGCGCGAGGATGTCGGCGGCCCCTGCCCTGGAGATAACGATGCGGATGGTACACCCGCCCGCGAGCCTTCGCCCGCCCATGTAGCATCGATTGGGCACGCGATCGTGAAAGGAAACACACGCCCATGGCTCGCCCGCCCCGGACCCTCGACCAGAGCAACTACGAGGTCATGCTCATCGACAAGCGCGACGACGGTGTCGCCGTCGTCACGCTCAACCGACCCGAGCGTCACAACGCCGTCGGCGGGCCGATGCACAGCGAACTTGCGCAGTTGCCGGGCGACATCCAGGACGACGAGGATGTGCGAGCGGTGGTCCTCACCGGCGCCGGGCGCTCGTTCTGCTCCGGCGCCGACGTCGAGGCGAGCTTCGGCGACCCCTCGCTCGACCCCGCGCTGCCGCTCGGCCTCGAGGGCGAAGCGCGCAACATCGTCGACGGCTTCCTGCGGCTCGACAAGCCGGTGATCACGGCGGTCAAGGGCTACGCACTGGGTCTCGGCGCGACGGTCGCGCTGCTCGGCGACATCGTGCTCGCCGGGCGCAGCATCCGCATCGGCGACACGCACGTCGTGGTCGGCATCACGGCCGGCGACGGCGGGGCGGTGCTGTGGCCGCAGTTGGTCGGCCCGCAGGCCGCGAAGTACTACCTCTTCACCGGCGAGCACGTCGACGCCGAGACCGCCGAGCGGCTCGGCCTCGTGTTCCGCGTCTACGACGACGAGGACCTGCTCGACGAGGCGATCGCGATGGCGTCGCGCATCGCGGCGGGCGCGCCCTACGCGATCCGCACCACGAAGCGCGCGATCAACCGCTCGCTCGAGCGCATCTCGCAGGATGTGATCCCGTTCTCCCTCGCCGCCGAGGGGCTGGCGATGAAGACCGAGGACATGGGCGAGGCGGTCGCGGCGTTCTCGGAGCGTCGCGCGCCGCAGTTCAAGGGGCGGTAGCGCGGGGCTCCGCCCCGGCACGCGGCGACCGAGGCAGGGCGCAACGGCTGGGCGGGTGTTGACGGCCTCGGGCCGCACGGTGCACGTTCGTGGTGAGCCGCGAACGCGCACCGCGGCGGGAAGCGAGGCGCGAGATGGTGGACATCCGAAGAGCCAACAGCAGCGACCACGACAGTCTCGTCGACCTGTGGGTCGAGACCGGCCTCGGACGCCTCAGCGAGGAGGAGTGGGACGTGCTGGTGGCGCATCCCGCGGCCGCCGTCCTCGTCGCCGAGGACGGTGACGCCATGGTCGGCGCGGCCGTCGCCTCCTTCGACGGGTGGCGTGCGTACATCTACCACGTCGCCGTCTCGGAGGACGCGCGCCACAAGGGTGTGGCGCGGGCGCTCATGGACGAGGCCGCCGACCACCTCTTCGGCGAGGGCGCCAGCGCCATCTACGTGATGGTCCACGAGCAGAACACGGGCGGCCTCGCTCTTGCCGCCGCCGCCGGCTACATGCCGGAGGGCGAGATGGTGCTCGTCCGCCAGCGCGCCGAGGGGTAGCGAGCGCGCGCCGCCCCGCTCTCCGGGGCGGGAAGCCTAACCGGCCTGCTGGTCCTCCGCGCTCGCAAGGACGCTGTCCGCGAGCGCCGCGCGGTCCGAGGGGCTGATGTAGTAGATAGCTCCCGACTCCAGCGTGATGCGGAGGCCGTCGGTCAGCCGATTCGCGAGGCCTCGCCCGCCGCCCCAACCGAGCACGCGCGGAATGAACCCGGCTCGCTCGACGGTCGCCACCTCGCGACCGCGGCGAGTTGCTCAACGCGGCCCTTGCCACGCAGTCCCAGGCCGAACACGACGAACAGCACACCGGTCCGAGGATGAGCCCGAGCACCAGCGCGAGGTACCCGGTTCCCGGAGCAGGTCGGTCTACGATTCCTCGCTCCGTGCGTGCAGGCCGGACGGCGGGGCGCGCCTGGAACTCGCTGCCCCCGCCGCGGCTCAGAGCATCGAGCCCTCGTCCACGACCGAGCGTGCGAGGTCGATGTTGTCGGCGCTGAGCGCGATCGTGGCGTGGCCGCCGTGGCGGTTGAGGATGTGCATGCTCTGGATGTTCACGCCCGCGTCGCGGAACTGCGCCGAGAGCTGCGCGAGCGCGCCCGGCTCGTCGACGAGCCGCACGATCAGGGCGTCGTCGGCGACGGCGCGGTAGCCAGCGCTCGAGAGCGCGAGGAGCGCGCGGTCATCGTCATCGGTGGTGATGACGACCATCCCGTGATCGCCGACGCCCTCGGTGTCGAGCGACTGGATGTTGATGCCGCGGTCGGCGAGGGCCGCGGTGATGCCGGCGATCACGCCGACCTCGTTCTTCGTGCTCACGATGATGCGCTGCATGGCGCTCCTCTTCATGCCACGGCCGCTCGGCGGCCGCGAGGGACGTGCGTGGTCAGGCGGACCGGCTGACCCTGCGCGCCGCCGCGAGCTCGTCGCCGAGTTGGTCGATCTGCTCGCGGGTCACGTGGCCCATCGTGATCAGGTGCGCGATGGCCTCGTACGGCGCGAGCTGCCACTTCTCGATGATGTCGGCGGGCGGACGCGGGAACACGACAGTCGCCGAGTTGCGGTTGCGCCACGCCGGGATCCCGAGGCTGTTGAAGCGCTCGACGGCGTACGCGGCGACGCCGAGCATGTTCGCGACGAGCTCGCGGAACCCCTCGATACCGTAACGCTCCCAGGCGAGCCACAGCATCAGCGGGGTGATGCCGTTGCGCGAGCCCGTGAGCGTGGTGTCCATCGCCCCGATGTACTCGATCGATCGGGCGATGCGCGCGACGTACTCCTTGCGGGAAAGCACGACCCCGCAGGGGATCGGCGCGCCGATGAGCTTGTGGCCGCTGATCGAGATGCTGTCGAAGCCGTCGGCGAAGGTGTGCGGCTGCGGGTCGTCGACGAACGGCAGGATCATCCCGCTGAGCGCCGCATCGCCGTGGATGTAGTGCTGCGTGATGGCGAGGGCTTCGAAGATCTCGCGCACGCGTCGCGCGTCGTCGATGGCGCCCTTCATGGTGGTGCCGATGTTGGCCATGAAGATCACAGGCACATCGCGGTTGATGCGGATTGACTCGTAGAGGTCGTCGTAGTCGATCTCGCCGCTCGTCTGGCTCTTGATCATGATGTTGCGGGTCCTGAGGACGCGCGTGATCTTGAGGATGCTGTAGTGGGTGTCCTCGGAGAAGTAGACGATGCCGTCCGGGAACAGCTCGCGGGCGAGGAACATGCCGTACATGTTGCCCTCGGTGCCGCCGTTGGTGACGTAGCCCCACGCCTCGTCGTCGTGGAGGCGCATCAAGTCCGCGAAGTGGCCGATCACCTCGCGCTCGATGTCGTGGGTGTTGGTGCTGAAGCCGCTCTCGTGAAACGGATCGCCGACATTGTTCACGTTGTAGCTCAGGAACGGCAGCAGCGCCGAGTAGTCGAAGTCCTGGTTGGTCGGGTAGCCGAGGAAGTGCCCCGCCAGGGCTTCGAACTTCGACTCCAACTCGTCCAGGCGCTGCTGTGCCTCGGCCTGCAACTCGGTCATGGTGAGGCCTCCCATGCGCAGTGCGACGGCAGCTCGAGCGTGCCGCCTTCACCTATCAGGCTATCGCCGGGAGGGGCCGGTTGCCTAGACTGGATCCGCAGCGGTGCCGGGTGGTGCAACGGTAGCACAGGGGACTTTGGATCCCTTGATGGAGGTTCGATTCCTCCCCCGGCAGCCATAGCTGACTGTACTGCGAACTGCCTCGGGCAACTCGATCTCCGCAGCATCTCCCCCACCGATGGGGCTGTCCGGCGGCGTCGGGATGGTGTACCGGATCGTCGCCGTCCCGGGCTTGACGGCGATCTCCTTCACAAAGGAGCGGATGAACGTCTTCGACTCGGTGAGTTTACTGGTCCGCAGGAACTCGCTCATCTCTCGAGCGAAGGCGGTGATGGTCTCGACGCTGTCCAGCGCCACGCGGCGCTCCGAGAGCGCCCTGCGCGCATCCGCCGCCGCCGTCTCGAGGCGCTCCTGGCGCTCCTGGTGCTGCCTCAGGCGGGGCAAGATGTCGTTGACCTCCAGATCGGAGGTCTCGACGGCGTGCCACAGCCGGTCCATCTTGCTGCGCACCTCGGCCAGCTCGGCCTCGGTGGTCTCGAGTTTCGCACGCTCCTCGCGCGCTACGCCGTCCATCTCCTCGTCAACGAGCCGCACGAGGTCGCGGATGTTGGACTCGGTGAGGATGTGCTCCCGAATCTGCTCGATGATCAGCCGCTCGAAGTGCTGCGCGTTGAGCCGCGGGGTCTCGCAGGTACCGCTGCCTCGCTTCAACAGCGACTGGCAGACGTAGTAGGTGTACTTGCCGCTCTTCGCCTCGGCTGCCGTGAGCGCTCGGCGGCAGCGCCGGCACTTCACGAGCCCGCTCAGCAGATATGGGCTCCCGGCGCGACGCGGATGTACCTGCGCCGGCGCCTTCGCACGCAGCAGGCCCGCGACCTCCTGGAACTCCTTCCGGGAGACGATGGCGGGGAACGCATCCTCGACACGCACGGGTGGGAGCCCGTCTTTGGCCGTGACGCCCCAGAGCAAGGTTCCCGTATAGGTCTCGTTGGCGAGCATCTGGTGGATAGTCGTCTTGTTCCAGCGCTTGCCTGCCGGGCTGGGGATGCCCTCGGCGTTGAACGTCTTGCTGATCTCGAGGACGCTCCGGTCCTGCAGAGCCATCTCGAAGATGCGGCGGACCATGCCGTCGGCGGGCGGATTCAACTCCAGCTTCGGTCGCGTCCTAGGGCCGTCCTGCACCTGGACCCTGCGGTAGCCGTAAGGCGCGCGCGGGGCGACCCAGAAGCCGCGTGAAGCCGACTCGCGCAGACCGCGCATGACCTCCTGCGCCAGGTTCTCCGAATAGAACTCGTCGACGCTCTCGATGATCGCCTCCATGAGCTTGCCGGTGGGGGAGTCGTCGGCGTGCTCGGTGATGGAGACGACGCGGATGCCGCGGCGGCGCAGCATCGACTTGAAGGCGACGGCGTGCTCGCGCTTGCGGGTGAAGCGCGAGAACTTCCAGACGAGGATCTCCTCGAAGGGCGCGTCGTCGCTGCCGGCCGCATCGAGCATCTGCCGGAACTGCGGGCGGTCGGCGACGCGCCCGCTCTCGGCCTCGTCGACATACTCGCGGACGACAAGGTAATTGTTCTTCTCGGCGAAGTCGCGGAGCGCGCGCAGCTGGGCGGAGACGGAGAGGTCGACGTCCTGGCGGTCGCTGGAGACGCGGGCGTAGAGGGCGGCGGGCTTGAGATCGGGCTGTTGGTCGGGCATCGGTCGCTTCCTGACAGGCGGGGAGTCTGTGTTCGCTGGTCACATGGTAGCGCGCCGAGGCGTACAGTTGTTCGCCTTCTGTCACATTGCAGCAAGCGATTTAGGAGATCCGGGCCGAATTAGGCTCGGATCTCGTTGTCGGCGCGCCTGCCTCGCTGCTATTGTCACGATAACAGAACGTACGTACTTACACAGGGGTACTCCCCCAGACCAGCCATGCGGATGCCACGATGCGAACCCCCCGGACGACGACCCCCCGGCAACTCACCAAGGAGCAGGACGAGCAGCGGCTGCGCGGCCTGCGCGCCCTCGCGCGGCTGATCGTGCGCGCCCACCTCGCCTCGACCGCCCGCGGCGGCACGGGGCCCAACGGCGCGTTTCCGTCCGACGAAGCGGACCGCGATGCGGCCGCCGGGGAGGGCGAGCATGCCGAGTAGAGTCGCCCGCCCCACGGTCGAGGTCAGGGCCGAGGCCGTCTGGGAGCGAATGGTGCGCCTCAACCTGACGCAGAACGGCTTCGCGCGAGCGGTCGGCCGCTCCTCGGGCTACATCTCGCTGGTGCTGAACGGGCGCCGGCGCGCCTCCGCCGGGCTGCGCGAGAGCATGCTGCGCGTGCTGCACGCGCGCTTCGACGATCTCTTCTACGTGGTGCACCCCGATGAGTCCGACGAGGATGAGCCCGATGAGTAGGGCGCCGACGGCCCCCGAGACGGCCTTCCTGCCCGGCGTGGCGCTCCTGCCCGAGGACTTCGCGGCGCGGCTCGTGGCGATCAAGGAACTGACCGGGCTGCCCTGGGAGCGGATGGCGGTCTGCCTGGGCGTGGACCCCCGCCAGCTCTGGCGCTGGCGGCAGGGCGCCTCGCCCGGCGGCGGGGCGATGCTCTCGCTGGTGCGGCTCGCGACGCGGGTGCCCGGGGGCCTGGGCGCACTGCTGGGCGAGGAGCTGATCGTCGTGCGCCCGGAGCGGAGGCGCTGATGGGACGCCGCCAGCAGCACGTCTACCACGTTGAGCCGTCACGCTTTCCGCCGGACTTCCCCGAGCGCCTCGACCGCCTGCGGCGGGAGGCCGGGCTGAGCTGGCGGGGACTGGCGCGCGCGCTGCGCGTCGACACGCGCATGCTGCGGCGCTGGAGGAACGGGACGACGCCCGATTCCGGCCATCTCTACGCGCTGGTCGTCTTCGCCCTCGAACGGAACCTGCTGCCCTGCCTGCTGCCAGGCGCGGCGCTACTCGTCGACGAGGCCGGGGCGCCAGCGGAGAGTCTGGTCCGCTCGTGGGAGCTGGCAGTACGCGGCGGCGCGCCCGGCGAGTTCGGGCAGGGAGCGGCACTGCCGCTCGCGAAGGGCGCCGCCCTGTGAGCGCCTCGAGGCGGCGACGGGAGCGGATGCGCGCGGTGGTCGGGGCGATCGCCCGCTACCGGGCCAGGCACGGCTATGCGCCGAGCGTGCGCGAGTTGAGGACGGCGACCGGGCTGTCCTCCACCTCCAACGTGGCGCACTGGCTGGACGCGTGCGAGCGCGCGGGCCTGATCGTGCGTGCGCCCCGCCTGGCGCGCGCGGTGACCCTCACGGCGGCGGGACATGCCATCGCCGGATCGGCTTCGGAGGAGGAATCGCCGCCCGCGGCTGACGGGCGGGCGGCGTAGCGGCAGCCCCTCGCGCGCCGCTGCGCCCGGTTCAGCTCCCGGCGCGGCGTTGCCTGCGCCGCTCCGACTTGACGAAGCGGATGTAGTTGCGGATCGACTCGATGTCCTCCATGGGGAGGCCGGCGACGGCGTCGCGGAACAAGACTTCGGCTTCTCTCAGCAACTCCGCCTCGACCACGTCGCGTCCCTCAAGCAGCGCCACGCTCGTCGCGCACTGGTAGGCGATTTCCGCGAGGTTCGCGTGGTTGGGCTTCATCCGCCCCGCCTCCCAGCACCAGACGGTGTGCGCGCGCACGCCGACGAGCTCGCCGAGGCGCTTCTGCGTGAAGCCGGCGCGCTCGCGGGCCGCGCGGATGCGGGCGCCGAACTCCTTCCAGCGGTAGCCGTGGTCGACGGTCATGTCTGCGCTCCTCGGCCGGCCCCGCCCGATCCATCATAGAACGCCAGTTCTTACCCATGCACTGCCCCGTCTAGCGTAACCCCCTGCCGCCGGCCGCCCGGCCGCGTGCGCCGAGGCCCCGCGCGCGGCGGTCGATCCGTGCGGCCAGGTGGCGAGCGGGAACGCTCTGGGCGTGGTCAGGAGCCGCCTGCGGGAGAGCGCCAGCGGCACTCGAGCGGCCCTTCCCGTTCGATGAGCGCGCGGTGCGAGACGCGCAGGGGCAACTCGACGCGGGCGCGGTCCAGCTCCCTCCGCGCGACGCGCAGGAAGTGGTGGGCGGCGAGTTCGTCGTCGAAGACGACCAGCACGGCGGGGCGGACGCCGTGGTCGTCGGTGGGGCGCTGCGAGGCGTAGTAGCGCAGGTAGGGGGCGAGGCGGGCGGCCATCGTGGAGGGCCGCACGGCGCGGCGCTCCCACTCGAGGAAGAAGGCCCGTGTGGCATCGCCGCGGCGGAGGACACCGAAGGCGTCGGGGTGGACGGAGCGCAGGCCGCCGCCGTGGCGGAAGTAGCGCGACGCGCGGTGGGGCGGGTCGAGCTGCGCCACCTCCCAGCCGCGCTCACGCGCCTGCGCCGTCAGCGCCGCGAGGAAGCCGTGCACGGCCGCGGTGTGGTCGAGGTTGCGAAGGAGCTGGCGGCTGCGCCTGCCGGAGACGTTGCGCCAGGCGAGCGGCGCCCGCGGGTCCAGCGGCGCCGCGCTCCAGCGCCGCCTCGCGTCCCCCTCCGAGGCGCGGTCGCGGCGCGCGAGCAGCGCCAGCCCGCGGTCCGAGAGCGCGAGCCGGCCGTCGCGCGGGGCGCGGACGAGGCCGAGCCCGTCCAGCCGCCCGAGCACGCCCGACAGCCGCGTGCGCCCCACGCCGAGGAGCGCGCCCAGCGGCTCGCGGGCAAGCCAGGACCAGTCGGCGAGCAGGCCGAGGGCGCGCTTGTCCACGGGCGTCAGCTCGGAGGGGAGCATCCAGAGCGGGAGCGCGCCGTGCTCCGTGTCCGGCAGCGGGGAAGGCAACGCGACCCGCGCCAACGGCTGCTCGCCGGGCCAGGCGCCGCCCGGCCCGACGAGGGCGAGCGCTTCGTCCAGCGAGAGCGCGGGCGACCCGGACGCAGTGCGCCAGATGCGCGCGCCCGCACGCGCCGCGGCCGCGTCGCGCTCCAGCGCGAGGAAGCTGACCGTCCCCGCCTCCGCCATGAGGCGGGCGAGACGGCGCAGGCGCACACCGTCGGGTGCAAGCAGCAGGTAGGCGCCCGGGCGCGGCCCCTCGCGCAGCCGCCAGAGGCGCTTGGCGAAGGCCGTGCGCTCGGTCGTGCGGCCCTGGCGGACGATCGCGAGGGTGCGCCCGCCGGGGAGCGCGATGGCGGCGTCCATTGGTGCCGCCCGGTACCAGCGCAGGCGGATCGGCCAGGCCGCGTCGGCGATCGCCGAGGCGAGGCGGTAGGTGACGGCCACGCCGTCGAGACGCTCCAGCAGGATGCGCCGCGAGCGCCCCGAGACCGGCCGCGAGCGCAGCACCTGCTCCACGGCGGTCCCCTCGGCGTCCGCGAGGCGCCGCAGCCCGGCTGCCGTGAGGGAGTAGCGCTGCGTCGGGGCGATGAACTCCGAGGCGTGGGGGACGGCCGCGGCCATCCCCTCACGCTCCAGCTTGGCCACCGCGGCGTAGACCGCGCCCCGCGACCAACCGGAGACGGCGGCCGCCTCCAGCCGGTCGAGGAAGGGCATCTCCGCAAGCAGGCGCAGCAGGTCGCGCTCCGGCCTCACTGCTCAGCCTTCCCGGAGTTGCGGCCGGGCGGCTGGAAGTGCTTGCTGCGCGACTGCTTCCCGCGCTCTGCTTCCCCGGAGGTGTCGCCCGTGCCCGGATCGGAGCCCTCCCCCGGAGCAGCGTCCGCGTCCGGCCCGGAACCATCGCCGTTGCGAAGCGCCTCGCCGGCCTCGCGCCACTGCTCCACGCGACGGCGGCCCTCCGCCTGGCGGGCGGCGATCTCCTCCTCCGTCAGCAGGTAGGACGCCGCGTCCGCGCGGATGCGGGAGGCCCGCCCCGGGTCGCCTCCGTCGGGCTTGCGCACTTCCATGGAGAAGGCGGGCATGCGCTGCGTTCCCACGGTCGCGCGCACGTAGCAGTGGTGCGCGGGCAGGGAGACGACATCCTCCTCGGAGACGCGGTCGCGGTCGAGCTCCCAGACGAGCTGGCGCGCGTCGGAGCCGGCCACCTGGAAGATGGCGAGACAGCCCACGTTGGCGAGCAGCGTGTCGCGCATCGTCGGTGAGAGATCGGCGAGCTTGGCGAGGCTCTGCGTGGCGAGCACGAAGCTGGCCCCGAACTTGCCCAGCTCCGAGAGCATCGACTCGTAGTCGACGCCCGGCATCGACTGCATCTCGTCGACGACGACGAGCGCGCCGCGCCTGCGCTCCGGGGGCAGCTCGCCCTGCTCGCGGATGACGGCATCGACGAGGTTGAGGATCGACGCGCCCACGAGCGCGGCGACGTCGCGCCCGGCGGTGCCCTGCGCGGTGGAGACGAGCAGCACGCCCCCGTCGAGGATGGTGCGGCGCAGGTCGATGGTGGACCGCGCCTGGCCGAGGATCGCTCGCGCCCGCTTCGAGGAGGCGTAGTAGGAGAGGCGCGTCTGGACCGGCGCCAGCGCCTCGGCGCGGTACTCGCGCCGCCAGCCACCGAAGTCTCGCGCCCACCAGTCGAGCAGGAAGGGGTCGGAGACCCGCTCCAGGACGTGGCTGCGGAAGCCGTCGTCGGACAGGAGGCGCAGCCCATCGAGGATGGTGCTCTGCTCCTCGGCCGCCGTGTCGGGGTGGGCGTTAGCTTCGTGCAGCGTCTTCACCGTCTGCTCGAGGATCGACTGCATGCGCGGCCCCCACTGCTCCCAGAGCCCCCGCGCGACGCGCACGACCGAGTCGGCGGTGCGGTCGCGGTCGGCGAAGACGTGCGTGTCGAGCAGGTTGATGCCGGGGTAGCCGCCGCTGCCCGCGAGGTCGACGAGGCGCACGGAGCCAACCAGGGACTCGGGGACGTGCTCGAGGATGCCGGCGACGAGGTCGGCGTGGGGGTCGACGACGACGATCGCGTCGCCGCCGACCCCTGCCGCCTTCTCCCGCAGCCTGTGGGTAACGAGGTGCTGCATGAGCGTCGACTTGCCCATGCGCGTGCGCGCCACGTAGAGGTGATGGCGGCGCAGCAGGTCGTCGGGGAAATGGATCTCGCGGGGGCTCCCCGCCGTGGTCTCGCCGACGAGCGCCCCGCCCCTGACGCTGCGCGCCGTGGGGAGCAGCACCTTCGCCCCGGAACGGGAGACGAGCGGCGTCTCGTCCCCGGCGCCGGGCGGATGCCAGAGCGCCGCCGCCTCGCGCACGCCGAGCACGCTGCGCCCCCGGAAGAGGCCGGGCGGGGAGGGATGCAGCGCCGCCGGGTCCGGGATCAGCGGCTGCACCTCGCCCGCCTGCAGGCGCGCGCCCGCGGGGTGGTCGTAGTGGCGGTAGGCGGCCGCCACCGGCTCGAGCAGGTCGCGCGCGCGCTCCTCGGTGCCGCCGGCGGGCAGCACGGCGACGGCCTCGATCTCCGCCTCGAAGGCGATGCGCGAGACCTTCTCCTTGACCAGGAGGGGGTCGACGACGCGGTTGCGGGCGCGCTGCCAGCGCGCCCAGGCCCAGCCGGCCACACCGAGCGTGAGGGCGATGCCCGCCCCGAGCGCGACCGTCTTCCACTGCTCGCCCGCCTGCCACCAGCGGTAGCCCTGGGCAGCGCCGGCGACGGCGGCACCGAGGACGGCCACCCCCGCGATCTCGACGCGGTGGCGGCGCGACTCGCTGATCTGGTAGGAGTCGGTCCGCTCCGGCTGGGGCCGCTCGTGCGCCCTGACCTGGTGCTGCCGCGACCAGTCGGGACCGAGCGAGCGCAGCCGCAGCCGCGCGACGACGCGCTCGTCCTCCTCGAGGTCGGAGAGCGCGCCGAGCAGGGCGAGGATCGGGTCGGAGCCCGCGTCGAGCAGGTCGTCGTCGCGGAAGAGGCGCAGGGGCAGGTACTCGGGTCCGCTCGGGCGCAGGGTCATGCTCCAGGCCTGCTCGCCCCCGCGGAGCCGGAGCGGATCCTCTTCGGGCTGGAGCTGGTGGATGCGTGCCTGGGGATAGTGGGCGGCGATCTGGCCGCGCACGACCTGCTCGCCGAGGCAGCGCGCCAGCAGGGTGACGCCGTCGGCGCCGCCCGCGAGTTCGAGCGAAAAGGGCTCGGGCACGGCGATCGAGCCGAGCAGGTTCTCGACGCCGAGCAGCGTGCGCTCGCCCGTGCGCGGCGGCGTCACCGCCAGCAGCACGGGCTCGCGATTGGGGATGGTCTTGAATGGATTGAATCGCATGGCCGGGGTCCCTTTCGTGGTTGCTGTGTTGGTTGGGGCTGATGGTTCCGAGGGGTCGTCACTCGCTGGCCGCAGCCCCCTTGCGGTGGTGCGAGCCCGGCCGCCACTCGATCACTTCCGCCTCCTCGGGCGTCGCCTCGATGCGGATCGGGAAGCGGTTGCCTCGGGCGAGCAGGAGGCCGTCACCACGAGGGCACGAGAGCAGCCAGCGCTGCAGGTCCTGTGGGAGGTCGAAGGCGTCGCCGACGGTTGAGATGGCGGCGGCGTCCTGCTGGAGCAGGAGCTTGAAGGCGGCGTTCTGGAGCAGAGCGCGCCCGCTGTGGCCGGTGATGGCGCGCGAGGGGTCCTCGGAGAGCAGGTCCTGCACATCCTGGGTGATGAACTGCAAACCCAGGCGGTGCTTCCGCGCCCGCTTCGCCATCGAGACCATGAAGGCCGCGCCCTCGGGGTGCTGCATGATCGACCACACCTCGTCGACCACGAGCAGCCGGGGCTTCGGGTCGCGCGCGGCAGCGGCCCAGACCGTCTCGGTGCAGACCATCGCCGCGGCGGGGCGCAGCTCCGGCTCCAGCAGCCGCAGGTCGAAGACCGTCACCAGCGCCTCGTTGGTGAGCAGGTCGTCACCCTCGTCGGTGAGCAGGTGGCGCAGGCTGCCCGTGGCGAAGGGGCGCAGCAGCCTGGCGAGGCCGGGATCGCCGTCGGCCTCGTCGCCCTTCAGGAACGTGAAAAAGTCGCCGAAGCCGGTGCGCTCGCGCGGCTGTGCGTAGTAGGCGGCGAGGGCGTGGTCGAGGGCGGCGCGCCGCTCGGCGCCGAGGGACTCCCCGATCATCACCTCGATCAGCCGCCTGAGGCTGCCGATGCGCAGCAGTAGCTCCTCGGGGTCGCCCGAGTCGATAACGAAGGGGTTCATCCCTTCGCCAGCGACGCCCGGCGAGAGCACGCGTCCGCCCGCGGCGCGGGCCATGTCGGCGTACTCGCCCTCGGGGTCGATCACGTAGGCGGTGACACCGCGGCAGAGGCCGCGCAGCACGCCCAGCTTGGTTGCGAAGGACTTGCCCGAGCCCGAGCGCGCGAGCACCGCCGTGTTGGCGTTGAGGTGGGTGCCGTCCCAGGGGTCGTAGACGACGGGCGACGAGGCCCGCATGTCGATGCCGTAGAGGCTGCCGCCGCGGGTGTCGAGGTCGGGCGGGGAGAAGGGGTACAGGCGCGCCAGCGACGAGGTGTCGAGCGTGCGCCAGACGGCGACGGCGTTGAGCGCGAGCGGGAGCGTCGAGAGCAGCCCCTCACGCTGGCGGAACGGAAGCGCGTCGAGCTTGCCGAGCGAGGCCGCGAAGTGCGCCTTCGCGCGCTGCGTCAGCTCCTTGAGCGACTCCTCGTCGTCAGCATGGAGCGTGACGGAGAGGGACGCGTGGAAGAGCCGCTCCCTGCCACGCTGCACCTCGTCTCGGAGGCGCATCACATCCTCGAGGGCGATCTCCGCCTCCGACGACATCGAGCGCCCCCGCTTGAAGGAGAGGCTCTGCGCCGACTCGAAGCGCACCTTCTGCCACTCCAGCGTGCGCGCTGCCTGCGCGGCGGGGATCGGGCCGAGGTGGAGGGAGAGGTCCATGGGCGCGCCCGTGGACATCAGGTTCTGGAGGAAGCCGGGGGAGAGCGAGCGCGGCCACTTGCCGAGATGCAGGGAGCGCACGAGGCGATCGCCGATGCGGATGTCACGGCGGTTGACCGTGACGTCGGTGGGCGTGTCCTCGTCGATCTCGCGGGGCGAGCCGCCGAGCGCCGACGCCAGCAGCAGCATGCGCAACTGGCGGCCCTCGAGCGGGTGGACGGAGAGTCCGGCCCGCGCCAGCAGGCCCCGCAGCTCGCCAATCCGCTCGAACTCGCAGACGGCGTAGAAGCGGCGGTCGAGGATGCCGTCGCGGCGCTCCAGCTCGGCGAGCAGCCGCCGCAGCGAGCCCGCGGCAGCCTCCGTCCGCGGGGGCAGATCCTCCGGCTGTGACTCCTCGAGGTCCTCGCGGAGCTTCCCGAGGCCGGGCGGGTGCTGGCGCACGAGCAGTTGGAGCGGGAAGTCGCAGGCGTTGAGCGCGCCGGCGAAGGCCCCCAGCTTCGGCTCGTCCAGCTCGAGTCCGAGCACCTCGCAGACGCCGAGCTTGACGCCATCGAGGCGCACCGGCCCGTCCTCCTCGAGGTGGGAGAGCATGAAGGCGACCGGCAGCCCGGGCGGGAGCTTCGGAACGGCCGCTTCGGTCTCGGTCGCTGGCGAGGTGGCCTCGCGGGCGGCTCCGGGCGCCCGCGCGGCGGCGGCCCCGCCTGGCAGGGCCGCCGCCGCGCGCTTCGTGAGTTCGAGTAGTGGTCTCATCGGGATCTGCTCCTGGGTGTCAGGGGACGGGGATGGGGACGATGCCTGCGCGCAGCAGGGCAGCCACGCCCTTGGCCGACAGCACGAGCGCGAGGCCGGCCACGGCCAGGAAGACGGCGCTCTTTGCGCGCCCGCCGCCACGCTCGTCGGCACCGTCGGCCATGAGCAGGACGCCCGCCCAGGCGATCGCGAAGACGCAGACCCCGGCGGCGGCGTAGGCCAGCGCGGTAAGCGCCTCATCGAAGGCGTCGAGCATGGCCCGCTCCTCGGCCGGGGCCGCGCCGGTCGTGACCAGCGCGACCCCGGCGAGTAGCAGGGCGGTCGTGAGCCGCCTCACCAGACCCACTCCCAGCCGAGCTGCTCGAACCAGTCGCTCAGCTCGTCCTCTTCGGCGGGTGTTTGCGTCACGGGATCGGGCTCCGGCTCGGGCTCGGGTACGGCCAGCGCCACGTAGGGGTCGTCGGCCCCGACGCTGAGCGCCAGGGCAAGCGACTCATCCCGGCTGCGTGCGAGCGGTAGCCGCGCCATCACCTCGGCCTCGACGCGTTCGGGGTGGACGACGCTGAAGACGACGTCCTGGCGGACGGTCGACGCGGGGACATGGCAGCTGGCCGTCACGGTGTGCTCAGTGACGGTGCCGTCCTCGTTGGGGACCGTGAACGTCTCCGTCACGGTGTCGCCGAACGCCGGGATGCCCACCTCCGCCGTCTCCGTGAGTTGCTCGACGCGCCGCGGGTGGTGGGTGAGCTCCACGAGCGGCGGCAGGGCGACGCTGAGGGACGCCACCAGGTCCGCCTCGATGGCGAGGGCGTGGACGGCCTCGCCCGCCGCGACCGGGAGCCGGAAGCGGGTCTCGCCGCCGGCGACAAACGTGACGCTCGTCGCAGGGCCGTCTCCGGCGACCGTGATGGTCCCGGTGACGGCAACGACCTCGCCTTCCAGCAGGGCCGTCGCGGTCACGTCGGCGTGCCCGGCGACCGTCTGGAGAACGACCGCTTCCTCGGTGGTGCTCACGCACTCCGAGCTGATCGCCCCCTCGACGGCGCCCGCGCTCCAGCCGAGCGAGACGACGCGCAGGACGCACAGCTCGCCCGCCACCGCGGGCAGCGGCCACGGGAGCCGCTCGCCACCGAGGCTGACGGCCCCGGCCTGGCCCAGCTCGTCCTCCCAGGAGAAGACGAGCGAGGGCGAGGGGCCGTGCAGCGGCAGGTCGTACTCGCTGCGCTCGCCCTGCTCGAGGGCGGCCGTCCCGAAGAAGCGGAGCGACCGTCCGTCCGGACCGCCGTAGGCCCGCACCGTCAGGTCCAGGTCCGTGGCGGCCCGCAGCGTGACCGCTGCCTGTTCGCCGCCGACCGTGAGCCCCTCGACGAAGAGCCGTCGTCCGGGGACCAGCGGCGGAGGCTGGAACTCGATCTCCTCCGAAAACCAGCCCTCCCCGCCCGGCTCCTGGGCCAGCGCCGGGAGCAGCGGCGTGGCGGCGAGGGCGACCGCCAGGACGGCGACCGCCGGGAGCACGCGCCAGCGTCCGAGACGCCGCCCGCCGCGCTCCTGCGTCGCCGGCCGTTGCGCCTCAGCGGGCTCCTCGCCGCCCTGCCGCCGGCGCTTGCCGAAGATGCGGTGCGGACGAAAGGGCATCCGCCCGTTGCGGCGCTCACCCTCCTTCCGCTTCCTTGAGCGGCGGCGCACGACGCGCCGTATGCGACGCGCCAGCAGCCGCCGTGGCCTGGCGCCGCTCGATGCTGGCTGCGCGGCTGCGGGTGGTTCGCTCCGCACCAACTGGGCTGGAGGCCCGGCGTAGCGCCGCGCGCCCAGTCCGAACCGCAGCAGGTCGGCCGCCACCAGCGGCAGCCGCCTGCCTCCGATCCGCCCCGCGACGACCGCCAGTCCGGCCAGTCCGAAGAGCACGGCCGCGGCCATGCGTACCTCGGACGGACCGAGCGGGGCGTAGCGGTAGACGCCGTAGGCGAGGGCGCAGACTGCCGTCATCGCCACGATCTGGGGGAAGGTGAACCACAGCAGGACGCGGTCCTCGGCCTGCACGTGGGTTGGAACCTCGTGCTCTCGCATGACGTCCCCCTATCCTTCCGACGAACCCGCGCCCGTGGGCTCGGGGACGTCGACATCCACGACGGGGTTGACGACGGCGTCCATCACCAGCTCGACGACGCCGAAGGCCACCATCGCCAGCACGATGCCGGCCAAAGCGGTCATCATCGCGCTCTTGCCGCGCTCCATCTGGTGCGGTGCGCCCGAGGCGGTGAGGTAGAGGTAGGACCCGTAGATGAAGAAGCCGACGCCGATCGCGCCGACGACGCCCAGCAGGATGCCCACCAGGTTGGAGATGGTCTGAGTCAGGTCTTCCACTTGTGTTTCGCTCCTCTCGCGTTTGCGTGTGCTCGTTCGTCTCTCGGTGCTGCTGCTCGTTCGCCTACCGGCACATCTCTCACCTCCGGTGTTCTCTCCGAACGGCGCGACACACCGCGCCTCCTTGTTCTCGTTGTGGTTCGGTTACTCGCTGCTGCTCCGGGGGGCGCCGCCACCGGCGGCGCCGCCGCCCGAGGAGGGGGTTGCCATATCGGCCGCCGAGCGCACGCCCGAGGTGGCCGCCGAGGCCACGCCGCCTGCTGCCCCGGCGGCAACCGCCGCGCCCACCGGGCCGCCCGCCGCACCGCCGCCCGCGAGCAGTCCCACGGAGCGCGCCGAGCGGACCATCGAGCCGGGCAGGGACATGCCGAAGTAGAGGGTGTGCAGCCAGGCGTCGAAGGTCCCGGTGTTGCCGAGCATCGAGGGCACGCGCGTCGCCAGGTAGATGAAGGCGAGCGACATCAGCAGCTTCCAGACGAGTTCCTGTACGGGTTCGCCGGCGCCGATCGACGCGAACTCGTTGAGGAAGGAGATGCCCAGCGCCAGCGCGACGAGCTGGATCGCCTGCTGGAAGACGGTCGTCATGAAGAGCCGCAGCCAGTGCCGGCCCCAGCCCGCGGTGTGCGGGAGGATCCACAGCCCGAGGGCGATCGGCGCGAGCGCGAGCAGGATGTCGATCAGCGCGAGGCGCAGCACCATCTGCACCACGAGGTAGAGCACGAAGAAGCCGTAGACGAGGTAGAGCAGCGCCAGGACCAGGGCCATGCCCACGCTGCCCGCCGCCACCGCGGTCAGCAGCGTGCGCAGCGTCGAGCGCAGCATGTCGCTGGCGGTGACGCCCAGCTCGGCGGCCACGAACCCTGACACCGCGTCGGCCACGTCGATGACGAGCGCGCACCACCAGAGCGAGGCGGCGGCAGCCACGAGCCCGAGCCCGAGGCGCGGGACCAACTCGCGCCAGCCCGCCTGTGCGCGGCCGAGGTGGTCTCCGACGATGAGGCTCAGCCCCATCCAGCCGATGATCACGACGAGCGCACCCGAGGTGATGATCCAGACCGCCGTCCACGCCTGGCGGACGATCTCGTGATCATAGGTGAGGCCGGGCGGAGTGCCCGTGAAGATGTCGCTCACGGGGTGGCCTCGCAGGTATCGGCGTCTGCGCCGGAGGCGCGCTCGACGACGCCGCAGAGCGTCCCGTGCGCGCCCTCGATCACCCAGCGGGCGACGGCCTTGCCCCAGCGCTCGGGTTCGAGCGCTCCGAGGACCTTGTTCCAGAGGCCCCCCGGCTGGTGAGGCGGGATGACGGCGTAGAAGGGCTGTGGCGACTCCGCCAGCTCGCCCGCGAGCATCACCAGCAGGTAGGGGCGGTCCGGGTCGAGCTCGGGCTGGCCGTTCTCGAAGGGGTACTCGAAGGAGTACTCGTGACCGTCGCGCCGCTCCTCGCCGTCGTCGCGCACCCGGAAAACGACGGTGACCCACTCGCCCGTGTCGCCCTCGCGCACGCCGTAGTAGAGGAGTGGGACCTCGCGGTCGAAGACGGGACGGGCGATGAAGCGTCCGTCGTCCTTGCGCTCGACGAGATCCTCGGCGGCCTCGTTGACGAGCACGATGCCGTCGCCCGCGGGCGGCTCCTGGGCGAGGGCGGTGCCGCTCGAGGGGATCGCCGCCAGCGCCGCCAGCAGCAGCGCCGCCGCCAGCGCCCGCAGTCTCCTCGTTCTATTGGTGGTGGTTCTCGGTTGCCGTCGCATGCCGTCGTCTCCTCGAGGTGAGTGGTCGTGACGGCAATCGAGTGTGTGGATATCGGGGCCGCGATGTAATGCCTCATAGGGGAGGGCGTGTGCGCCCTCCCCTACAGGACATGGCGATCGGGCGGGCCGAAGGGTGTGATGGGTGTGTACGGAGAAGGACGTTGGTTCCCAGCGAGGGAAATGTGCCGAAACACAAGGCGGGCCAAGGGAAAACGGCCCTACAGGACGTGCTGAGCAACAACTTCGCTGTCAGGGCGTATTCCACGCCGCAGGGGGCAGAGTTCCCTCCGAGGGAAGTGCCGGGAGGCCGTGAGATGGACGAGACAAGCCGGCAACAGGCCCCGGAGGAGTCGGAACAGCCCTACGAGGGGCGGCTGCGGGCGTTCCTGCACGAGCTCGTGGCGGAGCAGGGACGGATGCGGGCGGCGGATGCGCTGGGGGTCAACTACAAGACGCTGGCGCGCGCCCTCGACGAACCGGGCCCGCTCAAGGTGCGGCTGCGAGAGGCCCTGCTCACAAAGGCGCTGGAACGCGGCGCGGCCCTGCCGCCCACGGCGACGCCGGCCCCGTCGGACGATGGCGGAGCCGGGTCCGAGGCTCCTCCGGACGGCATCGATGGCACGGCCGGCGAGGTGCGCGGCGCCACGGACGCCGTGCAGGCGCTGGCGGACACGGTGGAACAGCTCCGGCACGAGCATGGGGAACGGCTGGCGGACAGCGAGCAGCAGCTCACGGCGGTCGAGACCCCGCGTTCCGGCGGGGCGCCCGCGCCGGACCGGGGCGCGCCCCGCATCGCCGTCAGGCCGACGTCCGCTCCCGTTCGCCCGCCGACGGCGTCTCCCACGGTCGTGACGGAGGAGGCCGGGCCGGACGACGAGCGCGCCTACGGCCCGGCCTGGCCGCTCGTCGAGGAGTGGCGGGCCGTACGCGCACGTCATCCCGCCGCAGGGCGGGGCGTGGACTGGCTGCGCGACGGGGAGCGCCTGCGCGAGCTGGAGATCGCGCTCATCGGCAACCACGAACTCGCGCTGCCGCCGCAGAGTTACCGCTGGGACGGGTTGACGCGGCGGGCGCAGCTGCGCTGGCGCGAACGGACGCTCGAGCGCGTCCGCGGCGAGCGCCGCCGGGCGCAGTGGCTGCGCCGCCTGCGCCGTCTCCTCACGCTCGGGATCTGGTGGGCGTAGCCGTGCGCTGCGGTCGTGGTCGCATTCCTGTCGAACTCCTGTCGAACCACGGCAAGTGATTCCGGCGGAAGGCCCCGAAACCCCTTCCGTTGGGGGTGGGCGTTCGGCGACACTGCCAAGCAGTTTCCGGCTTTTCCAGCGTTTCCTGCCACAGAAACCTGGAGGGTCCATCCCGGACCCGGAACGACCTGACGGATCGAGCCCTGCTCTCCCGACGGCGTTCCAGTGAGGGACATCCGCCTTCCCGCAGCGGGAGGCAGCTGAAGGGTCGAGCGCTGCTCCCCCGACGCCGCCTCGAACGCCGGGAGACCGCGGGCGAGGTGCGTTATGCGCCACGACCCCGGAGTCCCTGGGCGGAGTGCGTCCTGCGCTCGGCCCGTTCCCCATGCCCGCCGCGCTGAAGACGTGCCGGCCCGCGACTGACTCGCAGGCCGGCCGCTTCGCATACGCGCGGCCCAGCCACTCCGTTCCCCGGTCCCGGCATCCGACCGTGGGCGGAGTGCGTCCAGCAGCAACACAGCCATGACCCGCGCCACGGATGCCGGCACGGGTCACCAGCAACGCAGCAGTGACGAAGGAGGTCACGAGACATGAACACAGAGCAGAGGGACGCCATGGAGATGCGAGCCGTGGCACAGCAGTACACAGGACCGAGCGCCGGCCGGATCTCGAATCTCATCCCGCAGCGGGTGAGCTTCGAGCGGGGCTGGTTCTGGACGACCACCGCCATCTGCCACGGCGGCGCGTCGGACGGACTGGCGTTCCGGCAGCGGCCCGACGGCAACGGCATCGACGTGCGCTGTCACACCGGCGGATGCACGCGCGCCCACGCTGTGACGGCGCTCGAGGGCGTCCTTAGGCTGCCGATCTGGACGGCCTACGAGCCGGTGGCCGAGGCTGCCCCGGTTCGTCCGAAGCGGCAAGGGCGGAAGCCCGCCGTGGTCGTCGGATTGGTGGCGCTGCTCGCGGCGCCGCTGCTGTTCGGCCATGGCGGCGAACTGGCCGTGCTCAACGCGGCCGGCCTCGGCATCGGGACGCTCCTCGTCGCACGGGTGCTCGCCGGCCGCCGCCGCACGAGGGTGCTTCTCCGCTGACGACCCGGCCCTCACCCGGCATCCACACAGCCATGGGGCCGTCTCTTCGGAGGCGGCCCCTCTTCATGCCCGTGAGGGCGCACGACACCGGCACGAGCCACAGCACAAGGAGCATCGAAATGACGATGGCAACGGCAACGATGAACACGGCTGCGACCGAGGCGGTCTCCCGCCCCGGGCGCAGCCTCGAAGAGTTGGTCGACAGGGTATTCGAGGCGCTCCTCGGAGCGGCCCCGGAGCCCGAACCGAGCATCGCCCGCAGCGTCCACGAGGCGCGGCGGCTCCGGCAGCAGGGCGACCTCGACAGCGCGGCGGGGGTCCTCGCCAGCGCGGACCTGACGCAGGCCACGGAGCAGGACGTGCGCTGGGCGTACGCCGAGTGGCTCGACCTCGCACGGCGGCGCTTCGCGGGGCGCGAGGCGGTCGTCTACAGCCCCGCCACCGGGCGAGCCGCCGTGCTCGCGCCGCACCCCGGCGGAGCGCTGGAGGTGCTGGCGGTTCTCGGGATGCGCTGGCAGCCCGGCAAGGTCGTCTCGCGGCGCAGCCTGCGGGGGCTCCGGCCCCTGGCGAAGGGCGGCTCTTGATGGTCGCCGCCCATGCGCCCGTCGACATCGCGGCGCTGAAGTCGCGTCACCCGCTGGGCGACGTGGTCGAGGCGTCGGGCGTTCGGCTGCACGGCAGGGGCCGCGTCCGCCAGGGCGTCTGCCCCTTCCACAACGAGGCCGAGGGCAGCTTCACGGTCTACGCCGACACCGAGCGCTGGTACTGCTTCGGCTGCGGCGAGGGCGGCGACGTGCTGGACTTCCTCCAGCGCACCGAGGGCCTGAGCCTGCGGGAGGCGATCCGGCGGCTCGACGGCTCGACGCCTGTCCCCGGCCGCTCCGCAAGCTCCCGTCGGCCACGCTCCCCGGCCGCGGCACCGCCGCCGGACCCGGCGCTGGTGACGGCGGCGGCGCGCCACTACGCCAGGGAGTTGCGGCGCAGTCCCGAGGCGAGGGCATACCTCACCTCACGGGGCGTCGGGCTCGACACCGCCCGGCGGCTCGGCCTCGGTTACGTGCCGGGGCGCGGGCTGCAGACGGCGCTCGCATCCGCCGGCTTCGCCGCCGGACGGGTCCGCGAGAGCGGGTTGTGCACCGAGCGTGGCGAGCGTTTCGCCGGCATGGTGGTCGTCCCCGAGATCATCGATGGACGTGCCCGCTGGCTGGCGGGGCGGGGCATCAACCAGAAGCACTCGCCGCGCTTCCAGGCGTTGCCCGGTCCCAAGCCCGTGCTCGGGCTGGGGCGGCTCGGTCCCGCCCCGCCGTGGGCGGTCGTGACCGAGGGCGTCTTCGACTGGCTCGTCCTAAGCGAGTGGGGATTGCCCGCCTGCTCCGCCCTCGGCACGCAGGGCATGGAGCGGGTGGCCGCCACCCTGCGCGGCTGCCCCAACATCTTCATCGCCTTCGACAACGACGACGCCGGGCGCGAGGCCACGGCGCGGCTCGCCGGCCTGCTCGGCCGCCGCGCCGCCGTCGTGACCCTGCCCGGGGGCGTCGCGGACGTGGCCGACCTGGCCACGGTGCACCACGGGCGCCGGGTCTTCCTGCGCCTGCTCGAGCGGGCGGCCCGGGCCGCCCGCTAACCAACCCATCCCATCGGACGGGCACCGACTGTCCGGCTCCCCAGAGGGCCGGGCCGCTTCCGTGTGCCTGCCGGCCAACCGCCCACCGGAAGGAGGCGCGATGACCGCTGACCGACGGGGCTCCGCCCCGCGCACGGGCCTCCCGCGGGGAGGTCCGAAGTCCACCCAGGCAACGCACAGCACGAAGGAGCAAGATATGACGAACGCAACACCGACCGTCAACGGCAGCCGCAACGGCGTCCACCCCGAACCAGTTCCCGAGCGCGACCTCGTGTGGGACGGCCTCCCGCCCGCAGTCACGCAGCAGCTGGGCGAGCCCCTCGACGAGGGCCTCGTCTCGCAGCGCAAGGGGCGCGGCAACCGCAGCTACGCCTACCTCGAGGGGCGCACCGCCATCGACCAGGCGAACCGCGTCTTCGGGCACGGCGGCTGGGGCTACGAACTCGTCGCACCGGTGGAACTGCGCGAGGGCGAGAGCGTCGACCCGAGGACGGGCGAGGCCAAGCCCTGGCGCGCCTACACCGCGACCGTGCGGGTCACGGTTCCCGGCTCGCCGTCTCGCACCGACGTCGGCTTCCAGGCTGTCGCCGACGAGACAGTGGAGGGGTACGAGACCGCACACAAGGGAGCCGTGACCGACGCGCTCAAGCGGGCGCTGCGGAGCTACGGCGACCAGTTCGGGAACAGCCTCTACGGCGAGGGTGCGACGGGCGACCTCGCGCCGTCGCTGCGCAAGACCCTCGTCGACCTCGGCAACTGCCGTGGCTTCGACGAGGCGAAGGTGCGATCCGCCGTCCGCGAGCGCACGGGCCGTGACCTCGACGAGCTCCCGGTCGCGGCCCTCACCCCGCTGGTGGAGGCCGCGGCCCGCAAGCTGCAGGAGGACGGCGCGAGCGAGACGCCGAGGGCCGCCTGAGCGACCGAATGCCGGCGAACGAACGGAAGGAGGTGCCCATCGCAGGTGCCTGAGACACAAGCACTGCAGAGACGCTACCTCCCGGGAGCGCACACGGGGCCGTCCTTCGGGGCGGCCCCGCTCTCGTTTCGAACCCAGGTGCGGCGAGACCGCACCACCACGGTGGCAACGATCACCAGAAGGAGACTGAACATGTCACGGACGATCAACCGCATCGAGCTGCTGGGCCGCGTCGGGACCGACCCCGAGCTGAAGTACAGCCAGAACGGCACCGCGATCTGCCAGCTCAGGCTGGCGACCGACCGCCGCCGCCAGAACGGCGAGACCGACGCCGACTGGCACAACGTCGTCTGCTGGGGCAAGCAGGCCGAGGCCGTCGCCGAGTACGTGAAGAAGGGCAACCGCATCTTCGTCGCGGGCTCGCTCGCCCAGAACAGCTACGAGACGCAGGACGGCCAGCGCCGCCACCGCAGCGAGGTGCACGCGCAGGAGGTCATCTTCCTCGACTCGAACGGCAACGGGCGCTCCAACGGCAACGGCAACGGTGGCCAGCAGGCCGCCGCCGAGGTCGCGGACGACCAGCCCTTCTAGCCAACCACCGGCACACAGACGCCGCCCGCCGCGCGCGGGCGCACACGGGGCCGCTCCCTCAACGGGGGCGGCCCCGCTCCGTTCCAGCGAGGTGCGGCTCACGCCGCACCGCCACATGACAACCACACCAGATCAACGAAGGAGACTGAAATGTCGCGCACGATCAACCGCATCGAACTGCTGGGCCGCGTGGGCACGGACCCCGAACTGAAGTACAGCCAGAACGGCACCGCGATCTGCCAGCTCAGGCTGGCGACCGATCGCCGCCGCCAGAACGGCGAGACCGACGCCGACTGGCACTCGGTCGTCTGCTGGGGTAAGCAGGCCGAGGCCGTCGCCGAGTACGTGAAGAAGGGCAACCGCATCTTCGTCGCGGGCTCGCTCGCCCAGAACAGCTACGAGACGCAGGACGGCCAGCGCCGCCACCGCAGCGAGGTGCACGCGCAGGAGGTCATCTTCCTCGACTCGAACGGCAACGGGCGCTCCAACGGCAACGGCAACGGTGGCCAGCAGGCCGCCGCCGAGGTCGCGGACGATCAGCCCTTCTAGCCAACCAACGGCACACAGACGCCGCCCGCCGCGTGCGGGCGCACACGGGGCCGCTCCCTCACGGGGGCGGCCCCGCTCTCGTTCCACCCGATCAGCACCACCACCAAGGAGAAGCAACATGGCGCGCACTACCGAACGCGACGCGCTCCCGACCTGGAGCGCGCACACACTGGTCATGACCCTGCTCGAGGGTCCGGACCACTTCAACGGCCACTGCACCTGCGACGGCTGGTCCTACCGCACCGACGACTGGGCCGACCTCGGGGCGAAGTGGGCCTGGCACTACGTCGCCGAGTCCGGCGGGCCCGAGGGCCACCCCTCCGCCCGCCAGATCGTGCGGGCCGAGCTCGAGCGCAGCGGCGACTACGGCGGGGACTGCGCCGGCTGCGGCCACCCCGTCGTGCGCGGACGCACGCACTGCCGCGACTGCGAGCAGGACGCCGCCGAGGCCGGGGACGGCCACGGCGACAACTGCGAGCTGAACTGCTGCTGGGAGGACACCGTCGCCCGGCGGCACGCCCGCGACGCCTCCCACCAGCGGGTGGCCTGCCGCAACTGCGGCAACTGCCTCGACTGCGACGACGACGCCTCGCCCGACCACCAGGACTGCATCTGCCCCCTCGGGCAGGCGATCCCCGTGGAGGTGACGGCATGACCGCCACCGCGCACGCGGACGCGCTGCTCGCGGCGCTGCGCAGCAACCTGGACGTCCTGGGCGAGCTGGCCGTGCGCTACGAGGTCGAGACGCGGCCTGAGCGCGAGCCGGACGCTCCGATCATCGGATCGCCGGAGGACGTGCAGCGGCTGCTGGGGCCGGAGATGGGGATGCTCGCGCAGGAGCAACTGCGCGTGCTGTTGCTCGACCGCCGCAACCGCGTCGTGGGGCAGCGGGTGATCTACCTCGGCAACTGCTACTCGGCAGTCGTCCGGCTGGCCGAGGTGCTGCGCCCGGCGGTCGTCGAGGCCGTTCCCAACCTGATCGTCGTCCACAACCACCCGTCGGGCGACGCCACGCCGAGCACGAACGACGTCGACGTCACGAAGGCGCTGGCGGAGGCGGCGACGCTGCTCGGCATCGAACTGCTCGACCACATCGTGATCGGCGACGAGGCCGTCAGCCTCCGGGAGCGCGGGCTCTTCGGCGGCTGACGCAGACGCGGGCCCGTGCCCGCGCACGAACCACCAGGCACCTACGGAAGGAGACAGGCCATGACCGCGGCCCACGCCGCCCCGGACACCCGGGACCTGTACACGATCAGCGCGAACGGCTTCTCGGCCACGGCCGACGCGTTCGCGCGCGACCCCGACTCGGAGGGACTCTGGTTCCTCTCGATGGTCGGAGCCCAGAGCGCCCTCAAGGCAATCTGGGCCGCCCTCCTCAAGCGGCCACCGGAGACCGCCCACCTGCTCGTCGGCACGGACGGGACGGTGCTCTCCGGCGGCTTCCACCGCTGCGAGATCCCCTACGAGACGCTGGGGACGTGGACGACGAAGATCGCTCGCCTGCCGGTCTCGGGGGGCTGGCATGCCCTCGTCTACACGCGGATGGCCGAGTACGCCTTCGAGCGGGACGGGTTCCTCTTGCTCGCCCCCGGCGAGGACGAGGCGCCCGCCCTGCACCACCGCTTCCTCGACCGCCGCAGCCCGCTGCCCCTGCACCGCAGTTGGGCGGACTGGCTGTGGCAGCGGGGACTGGCGGAGGGCGAGATCGTGCCGCTGCAGTCGGCCGGCATCGCCGCCTACCGCTGCACCCCGGACGCCGAGGCGCTGCGCGAGGACCTCTCGCACGCCGTGGCGGCCGGGACGCTCACGCTGCCGCGTGAGCAGTCAACCAGCGAACACCCGGAAGGAGACACGAGATGAGACTGGCCGCACAGGCGAAGGGCGGGTTCTACCCGACGCCGCCACGCGTCACCGAGATGATCGCGAGCCTGATGCAGGCTCGCAGCACCGCTCGCGGCGAGACCGCGCTGCGCGTCCTCGACCCCTGCTGCGGGGCCGGGGATGCGCTGGCCGACCTCGCCGCGCGCATCGGCCGACCCGACGGCTCCGCCGTCGAGACCTACGGGGTCGAGCTCCACGCCGAGCGCGCACATGAGGCGGAGGGCCGCCTCGACCACGTGCTCGGCACGGACCTCTTCCAGACCTCGATCGCCAACGGGGCGTTCGGGCTGCTCTACCTGAACCCGCCGTACGACGACGACGCGGGCGAGGAGAAGCGGACCGAGCACGCGTTCCTGCGGCACTGCACGCGCTACCTGGCCGAGCATGGGCTGCTCGTGTTCGTGGTGCCGAGGCGGCGGCTGGCGGGCTCCGCCAACTACCTCGCCTCGCACTACGCGCGGCTGCGCTGCTGGGCCTTCCCCGACCCGGAGCGTGAGGCCTTCGACCAGGTCGTCGTCACCGGCACGCGCAAGGCCGAGGTGCAGTACGACCAGTACAGCGCCGTGCGGCTGCAGGAGTGCATGGAGGGCAACGTCGAGGAGCTGAGCCGGCAGCGCTACCCGGTCTACAACGCGCGGGCGAGCGTGGGCGGCGAGGTGCTCTTCGCCACCCGCACCATCGACCCGGTCGCCGCGGCGGCCGAGTCGCGGCGCTCCGGGCTCTGGGTCAGCGCCACGGTCACCGACGCGCTCTGGCCGGCGGAGGACGGGCGAACGCGGCCGCTCATGCCGCTGCGGCGCGGCCACCTCGCGATGCTGGTCGCGGCCGGCTTCCTCGACAACCTCCAACTCGAGGCCGACGGCAGCCGCATCCTCGTCAAGGGCCGCACCAGCAAGGAGATGGTGCTGGTCGAGACCACGCCGGAGAAGGAGACCTACCGAGAGCGGCTGCGCACCACCGTCGTCGCCCTCGACCTCGACATCGGCGAGATCACCGACATCGCCGCCTGACGGCTCGACACCGGGCCGCATCCACGAGGCCCCGCGGTCATGCGATCGCGGGGCCTCGCCACGTCACGACCAAAGCAAGAAAGGAACGGAACCATGGACCTCGCAGGATTCATCGACGCATACCGCGACGCCATCGCCCGGCGGGTGGTGGAGTCCTACCCACCCCGCTACCGGCCCTCCGAGCCGGGCCGCGAACTCCCGCCCCTGCTGCGCGCTCCCCTGGGGGCGCAGGCCGACGCGATCCGCGGCGCGGCGCTCTCGCTCGAGGCGCAGCGCGGCACGACCGTGGTCGGCGAGATGGGCACGGGCAAGACCTTCATCGCCGCCTCGGCGGCGCACATGGCCGGCTTCGAGCGGGTGCTCGTGCTCTGCCCGCCGCACCTCACCCGCAAGTGGAAGCGCGAGGTCGAGGAGACGGTGCCCGGCGCCCGCGCCGTCATCGTCGCCTCGATCACCGACCTCGAGCGGCTGCGCGCCACGACCGGCCTCGGCCCGCTCTTCGCGATCATGTCGCGCGAGCGCGCCAAGCTCTCCTACCGCTGGCAGCCCGCCACGGTGGAGCGCTGGGCGACGGTGCGCGGCCGCCTCGTCCGCCACGAGGAGACGGGCGAGCCGTTCCGCGTGCCGTGCTGCCCGGACTGCCACGCCCAGATCGTCGACAAGGACGGCGTGCCCCTGCTCGGCCGTGACCTCGGCCGCCGCAAGCGCTGGTGCCCGGAGTGCGGCTCCGCCCTCTGGCAGGCCGACCGCTCCGGTCCGAAGCGCTACCCGCTCGCCGACTACGTGAAGCACCGCCTGAAGGGCTTCTTCGACCTGCTCGTCGGCGACGAGGTGCACGAGTACAAGGGCCGCGGCTCCGCCCAGGGCATCGCCGCCGGCATCCTCGCCGACGTCTGCGGCAAGTCGCTCAGCCTGAGCGGCACGCTCATGGGCGGCTATTCCTCGACGCTCTTCCACCTGCTCTACCGGTTCAGCCCGGAGATTCGGGGGGAGTTCGGGCGCTCCGAGGAGGGCCGCTGGATCGAGCGCTACGGCTTCGTCGAGCACACGATCGGCCGCGACGACGGCGACTCACTCGAGGACGGGCGCACGAGCCGCAGGCGCAAGTACCGGAAGGTGATCCGGGAGCGCCCGGGGCTCGCCCCGGCCGCCCTCTTCCACCTCATCGGCAACAGCGTCTTCCTGCGGCTCGCCGACGTGGCCTCGGGACTCCCGGCCTACGAGGAGCGCGTGCTGCTCTCCTCGATGGACGCGGAGGCGGACGCCGCCGGGCTCTCGCAGCACAGCGGCTACGACACGCTCTTCGGGACGCTGCGGGCGGCGCTCGCCGACGCGCTCTCGAAGGGCTCGCGGCGGCTGCTCGCGACCTACCTGCAGACGCTGCTGGCCTACCCCGACGGCTGCACGCGCGGCGAGGCGGTCTTCGACCCGGAGGGCGAAGAGCTGCTCGTACAGGTGCCGCCGCTCCCTGCGGAGAAGCTCTACCCGAAGGAGCAGGCGCTGGTCGACCTCGTCGCCGCCGAGCGGGTCCAGGGCCGCCGGGTGCTCGTCTACGCGACCCACACCGGGACGCGCGACATCACGGGGCGGATGGAGGACTTCCTCGGCCGCCACGGCTTCCGGGTGGCCGTCATGAAGTCCGACGCCGTCCCGCCTGAGCGCCGCGAGGCGTGGGTGGCGCAGCGCGTCGAGGAGGGTGCCGACGTGCTCGTCTGCCACCCGCGGCTCGTGCAGACGGGCCTCGACCTCGTCGACTTCCCGACGATCGTCTGGTTCGAGACGGAGGTCTCGGTTTTCCAATCCACACCAAACGCTGCGCTACTCATGGGAGGCGGCGTTGCCTCCACCAGGCCGATAGGCGGTTGCCGTTACGAGCTGGCGCAGGCAGCGAAGAGCGATCAGTTGGCCTCGTGAGGCCCCTCGCTCTTGGCGACCAGCGGCGTGACGGCGGGCAGGCCGTCGGCGAACAACTCCCTGAACTCGCGGTTCACGAACGCAGGCGCGCCGAGGATGTAGGAGACGAACTCGCCGTCGTGGAGCGCGTAGAGGGCCGTGACGCGCAAGCTCTCTGCGCAGTTCACGAGATCATCGACGCTACCGCCCTCGTAGATGACGAGGCTGAAGCCCTCGACAACGTCCCCGCGCAGGCACTCCGGCCACGGCTGCGGCCCAGCGGCGTCAAGGTCATCCCCGAACGGGTCCGCCGAGGGCGGTCCGTTGCTGCCGGCGACGAGAGGCGTCATGACCGGGAACCCGCCGGCGAACAGCTCAGTGAACTCGCGGTTGACGAAGTCCGGCGCCCCGAGGATGTAGGAAATGTAGACACCCTCATGCAGGGCGTAGAGGGCCACGATCTCCCGGCTCTCCGCGCAGGCGAGCAGCTCTTCGACGCTGCCCCCCTCGTAGACGATGAGACTGAAGCCCTCGGAGACGGCGCCGCGCAGGCAGTGCGGCCAGGGATCGCGGGCCGGGTCCCACGCCACCTCAGGGAAGCGCACACGGTAGACCTTCGTGCGGCTGTCGTCGGCCGAGGTGACGGTGACGGTGATCTCTTCGACGCCCTCCAGCGCCACCTGGTGCCCGTTCGCCTCGTCCCCGTCGCCGTCGGGCGGGTCGATGGCGACATCCGTACGGCGCTGCATCGCCTCCGCCTCGACCGTCGTCTCCGTCACGCCCTCGGCGGCGACGCCGTCGTACTCCGTGCGGTCCCCCGAGAACTCCCCGATCTCGATGCCGCTCAGCGACAGTGAGGCGAGGCGCGCGTCGATCGCGTCGGGCATGTTGTAGCTGTAGACCTTGTCGTCGCTCTCGTCGGCCACGTAGATCACCTCGCCGTCCGACCAGATGCCGCGCGGGCTGTTGTTGGAGGCCTTGCTCAGCTCCGTGAACTCCTCCTCGCTGTTGCGTACGAGCGCCCCATCCTCGAGGCGGTAGGCGAAGAGCCGCTTCGCGCCGTGGTCCGAGACCCAGATCGTGACGCCGTCCGACCAGATCCCGTGGGGACTCCCGTTGGCGTCGTCGAGGGCGTACTCCGCCAGCAGCTCGCCGCTCCCGAGGTCGTAGGCGAAGAGGCTGTCGAGCACCCACATCGTGACGCCGTCGGACCAGATGCCGCGGGCGCCGCCGTTGCGCTCGCCGAGCTCGAGGTCGCGCTCCGGCAGCCGCTCGCCCGTCCCGAGGTCGTAGACGAAGAGGCGGTCCTGGCCGCTGTCGGAGACCCAGATGACCGTGCCGTTGGACCAGACGCCGCGCGGTGCGCGGTTGCGCTCGTCGAGTTCGAACTCGCGCTCCTCCAGGCGTTCGCCCGTGTTCAGGTCGTAGGCGTAGATGGCGTCGTCGGCGCCGGAGCCGTTTTCGAGTATCCAGAGGGTTGTGCCGTCCGACCAGGAGCCGGTCGGCGTGTCGTGGCCGCCGTCCAGCGCTTCGAGGTCGCGCTTCACGTTCCACTCGAAGTCCAGCTCGCTCGGCGAGGGCCCCGACGGGCCGCCACCACCCCCGCCGCCGCCGCTGATGACGGGACCGGTGGAACCGGTCGTGACGGTGATGGTGACCTGGATGCTGTCGCTGGCGGGAGACTGCCCATCGGTGCGCACCTCTGTGGCAGTCACGGTGACGCTGAGGGCGAGGTTATCCTCGGTCGTCGGTTCGAGATCGACGTCGGCGGCCACGGTGATCTGGCCCGTGTCCCCGTCGATCCCGAAGCTGCTCACGTCGATGCCCGAGAGTGCGTACGTCAGCGTGTCGCCGACATCCGGGTCGATGGCCTCCACCGGGTCGCCCACCTTGTCCCCTGCCTGCGCGGTCTCGACGACGGAGCGCTGGACCGGGCCGGCGGGGAACTCCGGCGCGTCGTTCACCGGGTTCACCATCACGACGACCGTGGCCTCCCCGAAGAGGCCCCTAGCGTCGGTCGCCTGGTAGGTGAACGTGTCCACGCCGTGGAAGTCGGGGTCGGGGGTGTAGGTGAGCTTGTTGGGGTCGTCGCGGGCTCTCGCCACCGAGCCGTTGGCCGGGGAGTTGAACGAGGAGACAGTGAGGTCGTCATCCTCGGGGTCGCTGTCGTTGTCCAGCACCTCGATCATGACAGGCGTGTCCTCGTTGGTCGTGGCGTCGTCGCCCACCGGCTCGGGCGCTTCGTTCACGTCGGTGATGGTGATGGTGACGGTGATGGTGTCTTCCAGGCCGCCGGGATCCGCGACGGTCAGCGTGACCGTGTGCGAAGCCTGCGCCTCGTGGTTGAGCACCGCGCCCTCCGCGACCGCGATCTGCCCCGTGGCGGGGTCGACCGTGAAGAGGTCCGAGCCCGAGAGCGAGTAGGTCAGTGCGACGACGTCGGCGGGGTCGGCGTCGGTAGCTTCCACCGGGTCGCCGATGGGCGTGTCGCCGGCCGAGTTCTCGGCGACGGAGCGGGTCGTGCTGAAGCCCTCGTCGAACTCGGGACGATGGTTGGCGCCGGCCGGCACCGGCCGCACCGCGTTCTCCGAGACGGCCTCCGGCGTCTTGGGGCCGTGCGTGTCGGTGTACGACACCGTCACCCGCAGGTAATAGTTCAGATCGCCTTGCACGGGCGTGTAGCTGCTCGCCGTGGCCCCCAGGATGAGGGTCCAAGCGGTGCTCCCGTCGGGCGAGCGATGCCACTTCCGGACGGCGGCGACGACAATCGCGTCCCGCTCATCGAGCGTGGACGTCAGCCCGGTCCCGACCTGCGGCTGCGGCGAGGAGAGGCTGATCGTCCCCGGCTCCTCGAGGTCGACGACCGTGACGGTCACCGCCTGGCTCACCGGGTTGGCCCCGTCGGAGGCCCCGATCGTGATCTCGTAGTCGTTGCTGAAGTTCGCGTCCTGTGGGAGCTCGAAGTTGGGCGGCGTGTCGAAGGTCAGCACGCCGCCGCTGAGGGAGAAGAACCCGCTGTCCGTCCCCGCCAGCGTCCAGATGATGGTGGCGTCATCGGGATCGTCGGCGGTGTAGGTGGCGACGCTGCCCGTGGCGTGCTCGGCGAAGCCGACGGTCGCATCGCCGCTGATGACCGGCGGCTCGTTCACGTCGATGACCGTGACGGTCACCTCGCGCGTGCCCATGTTCGTCCCGTCGAAGGCCTGCACCGTCACGACGTACTCGTTGTCGCCGCCCTGGTCGCGGGGGTCCTCGTAGTCGGGCGGGGCGGTGAACGTCAGCACGCCGGTGGCGTCGATCGCGAGGTCGCCGGCGTCGGCGCCCGCCAGCGACCAGGTGATCGGGTCGCCCTCCGGGTCCGCCGCGCTGTAGGTCTCGACATCGGCCGTGCCGTTCTCTGCGTAGCTCACGTTCGCCTGGCCGCCGACCACGGGAGTCTCGTCCACGGGCGTGACGGTCACGGTCACGGCCAGCAAGGCGGTGTTGTTCCCGGCGTCCGAGGCCACGACGAGCAGGCTGTACACGTTGTCGCCGGACTGGCCGCCCTGGTCGCTGGGGTTCTCGTAGTCGGGCGTGGCGGCGAACGTCAGCACGCCGCCGGCGTCGATCGCGAAGGCGCCGGCGTCGGGGCCTATCAGCGCCCAGGTGATCGTGTCGCCCTCCGGGTCCGTCGCGCTGTAGGTCGCGACCGCCGCCGTGCCGTTCTCGGCGTAGTCCACGCTGGCCGGACCGCTGGGGATGGTCGGGAGTTCGTCCACCCCGGTGACGGTCACGGTCACGTCGAACGGGACCAGGTTCGTCCCGTCCGAGGCCTGCACCCTGATGAGGTAGTCGTTGTCGCCGTTCCCATCCGCGGGGTTGTCGTAGTCCGGCGAGGTCTTGAAGGTCAGCACACCGCTGTTGGCGCCGATCTCGAAGTCGCCGGCGTCCGTGCCCGAGAGCGACCACGTGATCGTGGCCCCCTCCTCGTCCGTCGCGCTGTAGCTGGCGACCTCTGCCGTGCCTCCCTCGGCGTAGCTCACACTGGACACCCCGCTGATCACCGGCGGCTCGTTGACGTTCACGACGTTGATGGTCACCGCGACGGTGTCGGTGCCACCGTTGCCGTCGTCGGCCTTGACCGTCACGGAGTAGCTCGTCTGCGTCTCGAAGTCGTAGGTCACGCCCGTCTTGGTCTGGATCTGCCCGCTCGCCGGGACGATGTCGAACGAGCCGGCGTCCGTCCCCTCCAGCGTGTAGGTCAGGCTGTCGCCGCTGTCGGCGTCGCTGGCGCTGACGGCCGCGCCGACGTTCACGCCCGCCCCCGTGTTCTCGGTCAACGTCCGCGACGTGGAGGTCGTGGAAAACTGCGGCGGGTGGTTGCCCGTGCCCGACGCCACCACCGCCGCGGCGCTGAACACGGTGTTGGTGAAGAAGGCGTCGTCGGTGTAGCGCAGCCGCACCCTGATCGACTTCCCGAGATCGGCGCTCACCGGCGTGTAGTTCTGATCCGTCTCACCGCCGATCGGCGTGTTGGAGCCGCTGTCAACGGTGAACCACTGGTACCGGAACTCGCCGCTGGCGGGCAGGCCGTCGGCGTCGGAGACGCCCGAGACGTCCGCCGTCACCGTGGTGCCCACCTTGGCCTGGCCGCTGATCGTGAGCGCGCCGCCGGGCAGGCGGTTGACCGTGAGCCGCACGTCCACCGTGTCATCGTCTGCCCAGGTCAGCACGACGGGATTCTGCAAGAATCCATCCGCATCGGCTGCCGGGAAGATGAACGGAAGATCGCCCAGATCGGCGTCGCCGTCGTCATCCACCACCCAGAGGGCATAGTCGCCCGCCGGCAGCTCGGTGGTCGTCGAGAACAGCATCGTCTTGTTCAGCACGGGGCCGGTCCCGAAGCTCTGATGGCCGGAGTAGAGCAGCGATTCGACCTCGTAGGCGCCGTTGTGGATGATCGTGTCCGGCTGCAGCGCCCCACGGACGGTCGCGGATGATGCATCGAAACCGAAAGATCTGAGGCTTGGCTCGCCCCAGCCCTCGACGGTCAGCTCCGCCGACCAGATGACCTGCCCGCGTACCTCGATCGGATCCGTGGGCGCGCTGGTCAGCGACTCGGGGAAGTTGGCGTTGTCGGTGTAGTCGACCCGCACCGTGTAGGTCTTGCCGAGGTCGGTCAGCTCCGGCGTATAGGTCGTGCCGGTCGCCCCCGTGATCTCGGACTCGGTCCCCCCGTCGGTCACGATCCACTGGTAGCGGAACTGATCGGAGGCGGGCAGGCCGTCGGCGTCCGTGACGTTCTCGATCCCGGCCGTCAGGGTTGTCCCCTCGACGGCCGCGCCGCTGATCAAGGGCACGCCCACGGGCTCGCGGTTCAGCGTCAGCCGCACTTCCACCGCTTGACCGGCGCTCCAGCTCAGCCCGGTGCTGGAGAAGTCGAAGACGTCGTCGGCGTCCGACGCCGGATCCACGATCAGCGCGTGCGCGCCTTGCGGCCCGCTGCCGAGATAGAGGATGTAGTCGCCCGAACCCAAGCCCGTGACGGCGAACGTCCCCGCGCCGCCGTCGTAGGTGAGCTGGCTCACCGTGATGGCGCCGGGCGCGAACGTTTTCGCCTCCAAGGAGCCGACCGGGCCGGTGCTGTTGAAGCCGAGGGTCGTGCCCGCCTGCCCCGCCGTGAGCGTGGCGGCCCAGACGATCTCCCCGTAGGGGGACTCTTGCACCGCCGCCGTCGCCGCGCTGGTCAGCGTCTCGGCGAACTCGGCGTTGTCGTCGTAGTCGAGCCGCACCCGCAGCGTCTGGCCCAGGTCGGCCGGGACCGGCCGGTAGCTGGACTGCGTGGCCCCGGGGATGCTGAACTCGTTGCCGCCGGCGACCCGGAGCCACTGGAAGTTGAATTGATCGTCCGCGGGCAGGCCGTCGGCGTCGGAGATGTTGGACGTGTTCGCCGTCAGCTTCTCGGCCACCTGGGCCGTGCCGTCGATCACCAGCGCGCCCGTCGGCGGACGGTTGGTGGTGGCGCTGGCCGTGCTGGAGGCCCGGCTGTCGCCGATGATGTTGACCGTGAAGACCCGGTAGTGCCGCGTGTCGCCCGCCATCAGGCCCGTGTGGTTGTACGTGGTGGCGGTCTGACTGGCGACCTGCGTGGTCCAATTCGCGCCAGCGTCGGTCGACACCTCCAACCGGTAGCTGAAGTTCGCATCGCCGCCGTTGTCGGTCGGCGCCGTCCACTCGACGTCGATCTGGTTGCGGCCGTTCTGGAGCGCACTCAGCTGCGTCGGCTCCGAGGGGAAGTCGTAGGGGGAGCTGTTGGTCAGCGTCTCGCTGAACGAGGCGACATCGTTGCCCAGGGCGTCCTGCAGAGCCGCGGTGTCGTTGTTGGTGCTGGGGTCGGCGTAGGCCAGCGTGATCGCTTGGCCCTGCCTGATGAAGGGGGACACGGACGACAGCGTCACGGTCGTGCCGCTGACGCTGACGCCGCCGATCGTCAGGCTGGCGCCACCGGCCGTGAGCGTGAAGGCGCCCACCGGCGGCGTGTTGCCCGACGTGCTGTCGAGGCTCTCGCCGAACGTGACCGTGCAGCTGTTGTACTGGCAGTCGCCCGACGCGAAGGCCGGGGCGGCGTCCGTCTCCGCCATGCCCGAGGCCGACCAGGCGCTCATGCCTTCGTCGTTGTTGGCCCGCACCTGGACCTCGTACTCCGTACCGGCATCCAGGCCCTTGATCTTCGCCGTCGCGCCCGGGCCGACGAAAAGCCAAGTGGCCCAGGTGCTGGCGCTGGTCTTGCGGTACTGCACCTCGAAGCTCGTGAGAGGCGGCTTGCCCGTGTCGACCGGCGCGTCCCAGCTCACGTCCAGGCCGTCGGTCGTGCCCGAGGTGAACGCGACCCCCGGCGCCGCCGGCGCCGAGGGCGGCTCGTCGACGTCCGTGATCGTGATCGTCACGCTGATCGTGGCGTCGCCGCCCTGCCCGTCCTTGGCCCGGACCGTCACCGAGTAGGTCGACTTGGCCTCGTGGTCGTAGGTCACGTTCGACTTGGTCTGGATCCCCCCGCTGTTCGCGACGATCACGAAGCTGCTCGCGTCGGTCCCCTCCAGCGAGTAGGTCAGGGTGTCGTTGTCCGCGTCGGTGGCCGTCACGACCGCGCCCACGCCCATCCCCGCCGCCGTGTTCTCCTCCACGGCCCGCGTTGTCGTCGACCCGGCGAACGCGGGCGGCGCGTTGGTCGCCTGCGTGCCCGAGGCCGACCACGCGCCCTCGCCCTCATCGTTCTCGGCCCGCACCTGCACCTGGTACGTCGCACCCGCATCGAGCCCCGTGATCGTCGTCGTCGTGGCCGTGCCCGTGTGACTCCAGTCGCTCCAGGCGCCGACGCCGCTCTCGCGGTACTGCACGTCGTAGTCCGTGACCGCCGGCCGGTCCGTGTCCGACGGCGCCGTCCAGCTCACCAGCAGCCGGTCGTTGAAGCCCGACACGCCGCTGATCGCCGGCGCCGCCGGCGCCGACGGCGGTTCGTCCACGTCCGTGATGCTGATGGTCACCCCGATGGTGTCCGTGCCGCCCTCGCCGTCGGCGACGCTCACCGTCACCGAGTAGCTGGACTTCGTCTCGTGGTCCAGGGCCGCGCTGGTCTGTATCTGCCCGCTGGCCCCCACTATCGAGAAGGAGGCCGCGTCGGTGCCCCCCAGGGTGTAGGTCAGGGTGTCGCCGTCGGCGTCCGTGGCCGTCACCGCAGACCCCACGTTGGCGCCGGAAGCGGTGTTCTCCGCCACGCTCCGCGCCGTGCTCGTCCCGTCGCTGAACTCCGGCGCGTTGTTCGCCGGGGTCCCGGTGCTGCCGGCGCCCGTGGAAGACCAGTCGCTGGGCGTCTCGCCGTTGAGCGCCCGCACCTGCACGTCGTAGGTGGTGCTCGCCGTGAGCCCCGTGATCGTCGCGCTCGTGCCCGTGCCGCTGTGCGTCCAGTCGATCCAGCTGCCGCTGATCCGGTAGCGCACCTCGTAGCCCGTCAGCGCCGGCCCGCCGTTGAGCCCCGGCGCCGTCCAGCTCACGTCCAGGCTGTCGGTCGTGTTCGAGGTCGCCGTCACCGTCGGCGCGCCGGGCGTCGTCGGCTTCTCGTTCACGTCGGTGACGCTGATGGTCACCCCGATGGTGTCCGTGCCGCCCTCGCCGTCGGCGACGCTCACCGTCACCGAATATGACGTCTTCTGCTCGTAGTTCAGGGCCGCGCTGGTCAGAATCTGCCCGCTGGTCGAGGTGATGTCGAAGGACGCCGCGTCGGTGCCGTCCAGCGTGTAGGTCAGGGTGTCGCCGTCGGCGTCCGTGGCCGTCACCGCAGACCCCACGTTGGCGCCGGAAGCGGTGTTCTCCGCCACACTCCGCGTCGTGCTCGCCCCGTCGCTGAACTCCGGCGCGTTGTTCGCCGGGGTCCCGGTGCTGCCTGTGCCCGTAGAAGACCAGGCGCTGGGCGTCTCGCCGTTGAGCGCCCGCACCTGCACGTCGTAGGTGGTGCTCGCCGTGAGCCCCGTGATCGTCGCGCTCGTGCCCGTGCCGCTGTGCGTCCAGTCGATCCAGCTGCCGCTGATCCGGTAGCGCACCTCGTAGCCCGTCAGCGCCGGCCCGCCGTTGAGCCCCGGCGCCGTCCAACTCACGTCTAGGCTCGTGGTGATGTTCGCGGTCGCCGTCACCGTGGGCGGGCCGGGCGTCGCCGGCTTCTCGTTCACGTCGGTGACGTTGATGGTCACCCCGATGGTGTCCGTGCCGCCCTCGCCGTCGGCGACGCTCACCGTCACCGAATATGACGTCTTCTGCTCGTAGTTCAGGGCCGCGCTGGTCAGAATCTGCCCGCTGGTCGTTACGATGTCGAAGGACGCCGCATCCGTCCCCTCCAAGGTGTAGGTCAGCGTGTCACCGTCGACGTCGGTGGCGGCCACCGCAGACCCCACGTTCTCGCCCGGGGCCGTGTTCTCCGCCACGCTCCGCGTCGTGCTCGCCCCGTCGCTGAACTCCGGCGGGCTGTTGGGAGGCGGCATGTTGTAGGCGTAGATCTTGGCGTCGTGCGAGTCTGCCACCCACATGGTCTCGCCGTCCGACCAGATGCCCCTCGACGAGATGTTCCCGGCCGCCGCCAGGGTGTCGAAGTCCTGGCCGGCTTTCCGTGCCCCGCCGTCCAGCGCGTAGGCGTAGAGCTTCCCTTGCAGGTCCGCCACCCACATGGTCGTGCCGTCCGACCAAAGACCATGGCCGTAAACGTTCGTGGTCGTAAGGTCGATGTCTTTATCTGGGTTACGTCTGCCAGTGACTACCGTGTAGGCGTAGAGCTTCCGGTTGCCAAAGTCCGCCATCCACATGGTCGTGCCGTCCGACCAAAGATCACCGACCGCGACCAGGGACGGGTCAAGGTCCTTATTTGAGACCCGCGCCCCGGTGTCGAGCATGTATGCGTAGAACATGTCGTCTTGCGAGTCCCCCACCCAGATGGTCGCGCCGTCCGACCAGATGCCGGTCGGAGAGGTGTTTCCGGACTTCAGGTCGAATTCCTTGACCGCGTTCCGCGCCCCCGTGGCCAGCGTGTAGGCGTAGAGCTTCTGGTCCTGCCAGTCCACTACCCACGCGGTCGTGCTGTCCGACCAGATGTCGAAGGGGAAGGTGTTCCCGGCCGCCGCCAGGGTGTCGAGGTCCTTGTCGGCTCTCCAGCCGTAGGGGGCGGCCGATGCCCGGTTGATGCTGACGGTGTAGTCCTTCGTGATGGCGGCGTCCTCGGCGGTCACGGTCACCGTCACGACGTTGCGGCCCTCGACCAGGTCCACCTGGCCAGTGGCGTTGGCGGCGCCGCCGTAGGCCACCGTGGCATCGCCGTCGGCGGCGTCGCCCGACACCGTCGCCTGAGTCACCAAGTTGGCCACGGCCAACTGGTACGTGGTGAAGCCCGGGCGGAAGTCGGCCACGGGCGTGCCATTCACGCTCAGAGCGCTCAGATTTGTGTTGGCGGGCACGTAGTAGGCGTAGAGCTTGCCCTGCGAGTCCGCCACCCACATGGTCTTGCCATCCGACCAGATGCCGAAGGGGTTGCCGTTCCCGGCCGCCAGGGTGTTGAATTTCCGGCCCTCGTCCGCGCCTGTGGCCAGCGTGTACGCGTACACCCGGCCGTTGGACAAGTCCGACACCCACATGGTCGTGCTGTCCGACCAGAGGCCCCAGGGGTAGGCGTTCCCGGCCGCCAGGGTGTTGATGTCCTTGTCGGCTTCCCGTGCCCCGCCATCCAGCGCGTACGCGTAGAGTTTCTCGTCTCCCGAGTCCGCCACCCAGATGGTCGCGCCATCCGACCAGAGGCCCCAGTGGCTGGTGTTCGCAGCCGCCAAGTTGAACTCCTTGTCGGCGTCCCGTGCCCCGCCATCCAGCGCGTACGCGTAGAGTTTCTCGTCGAAAAAGTCCGACACCCACATGGTCGTGCCGTTCGACCAGATGCCTTCGGGGTGTGTGTTCCCGGCCCCCGCCAGGTTGCTGATGTCCTTGTCGGCGTCCCGCGCCCCCGTGGCCAGCGTGTACGCGTAGATACGGAAGTTGGTCCGATCCGCCACCCACATGGTCGTGCCGTCCGACCAGAGGCCCTTGAGATTGCGGCTCGGGGACGCGGTGCCGATGTCTTGGCGCGCCGGCCGGTTGACGAAGTCGGCCTGGACCTTGTCCGCGAAGGCGCCGTCCAAGGACGCCTGCAGCTTGTACTCGGCATTGGGCGCAAGACCTGTCACGCTGAACTCCACCGACGCTCCCGTGGTCGTCTGGACCGCGGGCGTGGACCAGGTAGCCCCATCGTTGTCACTGTGGCGCAGGTGGACCGTCCGGCTCGCCGAGTCAGGGTTGTGCTGCCACACCGTGGCCGTGGCCGTCGTCGGCCCGGTGCTGGCCGCGCGTATCGTGGAGCCGTGGCCATAGACCTTGATGCTCCAGCTCTCCAACGTGCCGCTGTCCACGGCTACCTGGTCGGAGACGCGAAGCTTCCACGCACCGTTCGGGTCCTCGCCAAGGTGCTTTGCCGAGCCGAATCGGAACGTGCCCGGCGAGGCAGATGGACTCACCTGTGCTGCTACGGCCAATGTGGAAACGGCCCCATCCGGAGACTCCAGCTCTATCTGCAAATCACGCCAGTAGCTGTGGTCGATTGTGACTTCCACCTCGACGAACTCGGTGAACTCGATATCCGTATCCAGGGTGAGGGAGCTAGTGATACCACTGGTGTTGTTATCGGGGATCGCGGCGTTGAGCGGGCTCGATTGCTCTGAATCATCCAGAAACGGCGGGAGCAAGCTCCAGCTCCGCGCCAGGGCCACTGCGGCGCCGGCGTCAACCATGCCGAACCCGTATTCCCGGTTGAAGTGATATGTGTCCGACGCGTTGGACGAGCCGTACTTGCGGGTGCCATCCGTCCAGCCGGCGTTGCCGGGGTCGTTCTTGCGCGCCGAGGCGGCCAGGATCAGCTTCAGGTCCCGCCACGTCAACGCCGGGTTGACCTGGCGCAGCAGCGCGGCCACGCCTGAGACTATCGGGGTCGCCGCGGAGGTCCCAACGAAGGCATTGGTGTAGCGGTCGGAATTCTCCGTGGTGACGATGGCCCGGTCGGCGGCGGCATCGCCTTCATAGCCTCCCTGCGACGGGGCGCAGACCCACAGGTTGACGCCCTGCTCCGAGTATGAAGCCCTGGTGTCTTCTGCACCCACCGCGCACACGGCGGTGACGCCGTAATGGTTGATCATCTCATCAAGGTTGGAATTTGCTCCATACGGGTGTCCGTTGCCGGCGGCGAAGACATAGAAGACCCCCTTGCCCCCGTAGCCTTGCGTGACGCCGCCGTCCAGCACCGTCCACCACTGAGTGGGCGCCATGACGAAACCGGCGCTATCTCCGCTTAAACCCCAACTGTTGTTGGAGACCCCGGTTACGTCCTGGTTGCGGGACATGGCGTCTACCGCCCTATCATGCGAAAAGAGAGTTTCGCCATCGCCAAGGAGGTTATACCCGTAGATGGTGGCCCTGGGGGCCACCCCGCGTACGCCGATGGCGTTGTCCCTGGCTGCGATCACGCCCGCGACGTACGTGCCGTGGTGGTCGATGGAACGGTAGGCGCTGCTGAGCGGCCCGTAATCATAACTGAGCGTGCTGTCGACGTTGGCGGCGAGGTCCTCATGGCTGTAATCGATCGTTTCGTCTACCACGGCGACGTTCACGCCCGCGCCCGTGACGCTCGCCCAGACCGATTCGACGTCGATGTCCATGCCCGCGCTGTCGGCGCTGTTTAGGTGCCACTGGCAGGCATACAGGGGGTCGCTGACCTGGAAAGTCAGTGCCCCTGTTGCAACGTCGCAGGCGTCGGACCATTCCCCGTAGCCGGTGTCCTCGTAGGCATAGAGCGCGTAGTAAACGGGGTTGAAACTGTTTGCATCAGGAGCGCTTATCTTGACGAAGTAATTGCCGGCGGCGAAGTCGTCGCTTATCGTGCTGTATAGATACTCTGAGGAATGATCGTATGTGTCGTTTACTGATATCTCGTTACCATCGGAGTCAAGGATGACTGCCCGAGCACTCAAAAAGGTCATGATGACCAGGTCTTTGGGCTCGTCGAGCGTCAGCCCGAAGTAGTGATCGAGGGAGCGCAGCTTGCCGGACGTTGGGACATCGAGGCTCAGAGTCGTGGGATCAAAAAATGAGCCGGCGCCACTAGGCACGGTCGCGAAGTGCACCCTATAGTCTCCAGTGCGCCAACTCTCCTCCTCAACATCGTCGCTCTTAACATCAAAAGCGTAAGCCGTGCCGCCGTCAACGTCGGTATAGTACCAATGATGAAGCACCCTTCGTTGACCCAAAGCGTCTGTATTCGTAAGTCGATCAGGCTTAGATCCATTAGATCGAACAAGCCGCAGGTTGTCGCTGACCGCAAAGAGCGATACGTCGGTGGTGCCGGTTTCGCCCGTCAAGTCCAAAATATGGTGGTCAACCTCGCCGATGGAGTCGATGCTCATCTCCACCGAGGATCCCGGGGAAAGGACCGGTTTGGCGTACAGTGTGTAGGATCCGGTTGCACTTCCAGAGCCCTCAACCAGCACGTAGTAAACGCCCGGCGAGAGAGTCTCCTCCATGTGAAAGTTAGTATCGGTTCCGCTGTTGTCGTCTTCCATGATGAGCATTTCGTCGCTGCCATACAGTTTTCCAGTGGTGTCGGTGCTGCCGGTCGTGGATATGACCACGTCGGTGGTTCCGGATTGGCCCGACAGGTCCAGCTTGAAGTAGTCGGGATCGTCGGCTGAGTCGATTTCTCCTTCCACTGATGCCCCAAGCGATATATCGGTCGCGGTGGCGAAAGTGTCTCCGTCGCGAGTCTCTATGGTCTGTCCTGCGACGCCGGTGGCGTGCAGGACGAGCAACGGGGACACCAGGAGCGCCGCAAGCAGCATCCACGCGTTTCGCAGCAACAACGCATGAATGTTGCGGCCAAGACGCGCAAGCAGAAATGCGCGGCGGCCGCCATGCGCTGGTGGGCGTGGGCGTCTCATTGCGTCGAGGCTTCCTGCCACCAGTTGGGGCTGGCAAACACGACGCCCTCCTGCGCCGCCAACGCGTTGGCCAGATCAAGTGACGGAAAACCCGGCTCGGTCTCCACGAAGAAGCCGTTCGGTATGAAGTTCCGCTCGGATATTCGTGCCTTGGAGATGCTGTTCTCCGAGAAGAAGCGCTGGACCCTGTCCCGGTCCCACTCCGGGTCCAGGGCGAGCAGCACGCCGCCGGGCAGCGTCATCAGCTGACCTCCCGACGCAGAGCGGAACACCGGCTGGGCAGCGGCGCCGTATGCGAAGTGACTGCGGACGATGCTGCCCCCGGCCACGCGGCGCACCACAACGTTGGTGGACGTGTCGGCGCCGGTCTGCCGGACGACGAGATCGGTCTGCAAGACGACTCTGATGGTCCGGTCGCCGTCCTCGTAGGTGTAGACCGCTCCCTGCGCCGAGCTTGCGTCTCCCCGTCCGCCTGTCGTTGAGCGCTTGGCGAATGTCGTGGGCAGGTCCTTGAGCGGCAGGACCACCGGCTTTGCCGTAGGGGTGGGCGTGGGGGAGCCTTGCGGCGTCGGTTCGGGCCCAAGCTCCGGGCTGGACGCCGCCGGGGTGTCGGCGCCCGCGTACCGCGACCACTGGCTGGCCCCGTGCCGGTTCACCGCCTTGACCCGGTAGACGTAGCCCTGCTCCGGCTGCACCGTTGCGTCGGTGTAGCTGGTGGCCGCCGAGCCGGTGTCTTCCTCGATGGCGACGAACTCGCCGACGGCGTGGACGGCGAGGTCCCGCCGGAAGATCTGGTGGTGGGTGATGCTGGGGTCACCGGGGTCGTCCCAGGTCAGGGTCACCGAGTCGTGCCTGACGTCCGAGAGGGCCAGGCCCGTGGGCCGTTCGGGGGCGGAGCCCTCCTGGACCTGGGCCGGCGCGCCGGTGAGGGACAGCGCGAGCAGCGCGGCCAGGGCGACGAAGAGGATGGCGAGCCTGGGTCTGGCTGTGTGGGCCACCGTTGCTCCTCCTGGTGCGTGTTGCGCATGGCCCCGTCGTCAAGCCTCCGTCCAACGGGGGCGGCGGCGTGCGCCTACGCCGGCAGACGAGGCGTGGTACGCACGGGCGCGCCCCTACTGGAGCGCCGGGGGCGGCGACGGTTCGGATGAGAGACGGCGGACGGGCGTGTGCTCCGGGCGTGCGGCGCTGCGGCGGAGGCGGTTGAAGCGAACGAGCGAGGCCCGGCTACGGGCCGCCGACGGAAAAATGGGGGGGGGGGGGTACGTTTGTTCTAGTAGCGCGATGCGCGCAGGCAGCGCCGTTGCGCTTGCCTGCCGCGCGTTCCCGTTCGACTTCGCGACCGTCCGACGCACCAGTGCCCCCTCGCGCGCGTGTTGCGCTCTCCCAGGTTCAACGGGGCAATTCTTCCTGCTCGTTGGCTTGGTGTCAGTGCACGGGACGTGAACTTGCGATGCTACTCTGTGAACATAGCGTGAATGTCATGGATTGAGGGCCGTGTGGCCTCTTCTCAGGCAATGAGCGACTGCCTGAGAACCAGCGACGCGGTGGCGCGCTGCGGAGTGCAGCCGTCACGCCGCTTGCCGGGCAAGAGCGTTCTGCGCGGAAGGCGGAGCGAACTCGGCCGCGCGCAGTGGCAGCGGTGTCGCGCTCCGAGGGGGCCTACCGCCCGTCGCTTGCGGCGACCAGCGGCGTGAGGGGCGGAACGCCGTGCGGGAACAGCTCGTGGAAGGGCCGGTTCACGAACTTGGGCGCGCCCGGGATCAGCGGCACGAACTCGCCGTCGTGGTGCGTTGACGAACGTACGTCCTGATCGCAAGCTGGACGAGGACTGCGCGCCGCGACCGACGCGCCCGCCACGGATCAACACGTGCGCGCCTTCCCCGACGTGTTGCAACGCTTCCGCGGCCATCGAAGAGGACAGCGAGTGGCAACAAGCGGCGCTCCCGACAGCAAGCTGACCGGCGAGATCAGGAGCTATCTCCGCGCCCATGCGTGGAAGCACGGGCACGCCCACACGGCTGAGGCGTTCGGCGTCTCGCGCCACACGCTGTGGCGTTTCCTCGAGCGCGGCCAGCCGGGTCGCGCGCTGCCGCGCGCGGTGATGAGCAAGGCCGGCGACACCCCCGGCAAGCTCGCTGCGGCGCGGCGCGCACTCAGGGGCGATTCGCGCCCGGCACCGCGTGAGCGCCCCCGCACGCCGCGCCTGACGCGCGCCCTGTCGGAGACCCTCCTGCTCGTCTGCGAGACGCCCTTCGCGAGCGTAGAGGACCTCTCGCGCATCAAGCGCGTGCCCGCCTCCACGCTGCGCGAGCGACTGGCGAAGCTGCGCAGGCTGGGCCTGACCGAGGCGCATCCGCACCGCCTGGCGATGCTGAGCGGCCGTCCGCTGCGGCGCTACGTCCCGACCCCGGCGGGCATCGCGGCCCTTGGCGACGACGACCTGCTGCGCCGCTATCCCGTCTCCCGCCAGTGGTTGCGGCTGCTCGCCGAGCGCCTCGACGGCGTGGCGCTCGTCTACGAGCTGGCCGCGATGATCGCAGACGCCGACCCCGAGCAGGACCCCGTGCGCGTCGAGCACTGCCGCCGGGGGCCGTACGACGCGCTCGTCACGCTCTCCGGGGGCCGCACGCTGGGCGTCGTGCGGCAGGGGCCGCACCTGAGCGCCGCCAGCCTGCGCTACCGCATCCGCACGATCGAGCGGATGGGCGTGCAGGAGCTTCCTCACGTCACGCTGGTCGCGACCGACTCCGACCAGGACACGCGCCGCGCCGTGCGCGCGTTGGGGGAGCCCTCGGGCTTCCACCACAGCGCGGTGGCGACGCTGGGCGCCGTGGTCGGCGGCGGCGCGTGGGCGCGCGTCTGGCAACCGGCTCGCTACGGTCGCGGGAACACACCGGTCATCGCCCCCGACACGAGCCTGGCATGGCTGGTCGACCTGGCCGGACGCGAGGCGGAGCACCCCGTGCACGGGGTGCTGCCGAAACGACACTGGGCCTGGCTCTCCGCCGGCGGCGTGCGGGCGACACCGCCCAGCGGCGACGATGCGTTCGGGGACGCGCTCGCGCTGCAGCTGACGGCCGCCGGGAAACAGGCGCTGGACCTGCTCGCGGCTTGGCCGCTCTGCACGACGGAGCAACTCGCCAACCTCATGGGCGGGGTGAGCGCGCGGCGCGTGAACCAGGTGCTGCGCCCGCTGCGCAGGCGCGGTCTCGTGCGCAGCGACGGGGACGCGCTGGTGCTCACGGACGAGGGCCTGAGCGCCCTCGCGCGGCGCGACCGGGCGGCCGTGGGACCGGTCCTCGACCGCTGGACGCCGCAGCGCGACGGCTGCATCTACATCGGGAGCGCGCTGCGCGCCCTCGCCTCGCAGGGCGAGCACCAGCGGGGGCTGGCGGAGCTCGTCTCGCTGCTCGCCCTCGACGCCGCCTCCTCCCGCGACCATAAGTTGCTGGACCTGCTGCCCACGCACCGCTCGCAGATCGCCTACCCGCATCGCGACACGGGCTACGTGATCCATCCCGACGCCTCGTTCCAGCTCGGCTACAAGGATGAGTGGACGTGGTACCTGCTCGAGTACGAACGGCGGGCGACGACGCCGAAGCGGCTGCCCGAGCGGCTGGCTTCGTACCGCCGCTACTTCGCGAGCGGACGGGCGCGGCTCGACCACGAGGGACGGCCGCCCATGGTGTTGTTCGTGTTCGAGACGGAGCACGCGGAGGAGGCCTTCCTGCGCACCGCCTCGGACATGCCCGAGGCGCCGCTGGCGAGCGCCACCGTCGAGTCGATTGGCTTCGACGGTCCCCTCGGTGCAGCCTGGCGGTTGCCGGCTCCGGCTGCACCCGAACGCCGTCGCCCGCACTTCCTCGCCACGGGGTGACAAAGTGTCACAAGGCCGGGCGTAGCACTTCCTGTAGGGGGCTCTCCCGCGACAGCCTGTCGTGCACGCTGCCCCATGAAGAGCCCAGTGTTCGCAGTACTTTCGTGGTGTCCGTGGGGCAGTCTGACCTACGTTCTTCTCTCTACAGCGTCTGTCTGCCCCAAACAGCCCGTTTCGCGCCACATGGTGCAAAACCGGTTCAGCCGGTTCACGGGCCTCCTGTAGCGGAGTGAGGCCGCGACGTTCTTCGCAGAGGACCGTGTCGAAACCGACAACCCTTGACGCTGCCGCGCGTTCCGTCCGCGAGCAACTGCCGGAAGGGCCGTTCTCGACGTTCGCATTCGCGCGACGGTCGCTCCGCCCGCGTCTCACTCCGGAGCGATGAGCGTGTCACCTCGCCGACGCAGCCGCTCGCTCTCAAGGAGTGAGTCGATCCGTTCGTTCAGCCGGTCCCTGATGTCGTGCCCGGTACGGCGCCAGCCGAATTGGCGAGCCGTCTCGCGAACGAGGTCCGACGACGAGGCGCCGAAGGTGCGACGAGCGACGAGCAGCAGGCCCTCGTCGAGCTCGGAGTCGGCGACTCGTCCGATGGGGCGGTCCGGGTCGTACCTCGGACGCGGCGCAGTGCCAGCCTCCTCGGCAACCTGGAGAAACTCGCCGTCCCGGGACAGGGCGTTGCCCGAGATCGCGGTGGAGATCGCGCGCTCAATGTGAGCGCGGATTCGTGCACCGACCCGTCTGACGCCGAGGACGACACGCAGCCCGTCGACGACCGCATCGATGTGGACGGGCTGTTCGACCTCGACGAGATGGCGGACCCGTGCCGCCAGCGCGGCCAACGGGATGTCGAGCGCGTCGCCGTCCCAGAGTTCGCCGTAGGAGCGGCGATAGTCATCGAAGAACAGCTCGGTCTCTATCGGGGCAGGGCCGTCGATCGCTCTGGCTTCTATAGCCGGTTCCCTCTCGCCGACAGGTCCGCGCGCGGGGGCGGCCTCCTCGGGAACATCGTTCGCAGTGTCCGCGGCCGGCGGCGGGTGAGGCTCGGCAGCTACGCCCGCCCGCGCTCGTTCGAGCGCTTCCTCGATGGCTGCGATCTCGGACTCCTGGTCCCGGATCCATGCGGTCGACCACACCCGGTGGATGCGCCAGTGGAGGCCCTCAAGCACCTTCTGCCTTAGCCAGTCGCGGTCCCGAGCGGCGGGCGAGCGGTGGTAGGTGGCTCCGTCACACTCGATTCCGAGGTCGTACCCGGCGCCATCCTGCGACAGGATCGCAAGGTCGATCCGATACCCGGAGACACCTACCTGTGCATGAACGCGATGCCCGCGGCCGCGCAGTGCGGCAAGTACAGCCTCCTCGAAGGGGCTCTCCGGTTCGCCCGTGCCCGTGACTGTGGCGTCGAGTGCGGTGAGCGGGTTGCGCGCGTATTCAAGGTAGCGGCGCAGCTGCTGGGCGCCGGGCGTGGTGGACGTGATGTCCTCGGGGCGGAGGGCATGGACGACGGTCATCGACTTGCGGGCGCGCGTGACCGCCACGTTCAGCCTGCGCTCGCCACCTTCGTTGTTGATCGGTCCGAAATTGTTCCGTACGGCACCCGCAGGGGTACGACCGTAGCCAATCGACAGGATCATGTGGTCGCGCTCGTCGCCCTGGACGTTCTCCAGGTTCTTGACGAAGAAGCGCTCCCGGACATCTTCGCTGAACCGTGCGTCGAGATGGCGGCGGATCAGCCGACCCTGCTCGATCAGGTTCTCAATCAGCTCGGCCTGCGCGCGCGAGAGAGCGACAACCCCGACGCTGTCACCGTCAGGAAGCGTCTCCATCAACTCGAACACTATGTCGGCGACACGCTCGGCCTCAAGGCGGTTCTGGCGGCTTCCGCCGGCGTCGTAGGTCGCGTCCGGCAGGTAGACATCACGCACGCACGGGGCGTCGGGGTCCGGACCGGGGAATGTCAGCAGCCGGTTGTCGTAGAAGGCGTGGTTCGAGAAGCGAATGAGACTCTCGCAGCGGCTGCGGTAGTGCACGGACAGGTACCGCTCGGCGATGCCCGGGCCAACCTGTCCCACCATGACGTCGAGGATGCTCTCACGACCCTCAAAGGCGTCGGCGGGCCTGTCATCGTCGTCGTCCAGGTTGTCGTCGTCGTCACCGACGCCACCTTGGAAGAACGCCGTGGGCGGGAGCTGGAGGCGATCGCCAACGACGATCACCTGGCGCGCGCGCTCGATGGCCGGGATCGCGTCCTCGGGCAGCACCTGAGACGCCTCGTCGAAGATCACCACGTCGAAGGCGAGATGATCGCTCTCCAGCGGGCCGTCGGGTAGGTACTGACTGACCGCGAGGGGACTCATCAAGAAGCATGGCTTCAGCGCCTGTAGCACGTTCGGGACTCTCGCTATCAGGCGGCGGACGGACATCTGCCGACGCCGCTTCGAGAGTTCGCCGGTGAGCAGGCCAAGCTGGCCAGCCTGGAGGGGTGTCGCGTGCTGCTCCGGATACCTCCCGAATGCGAGCTCGCGTACCCGCTGACGCGCCGCCGTCGGAAACTGCTCGTCCAGCTCCCGGAAGCGTGCGCGGACCTCCTCGTGGTCGACCCGGTTGAACTCGCCGAGCTCGGGCGCGGCGGCATACAACTCGTCCAGCCACGCTTCGTAGACGCGCCGCGCGACGATGCCCGGCACATCCGCCGCTGACTCGGTCAGCGAGCGCACGGCGGTTGCCGCTCCCTCGCCGAAGCGCGCGTCGAACCCACGCACTGCGTCCCGGTACTCGACCCACGCCGGTGCGTCGCCTGCGTTCTCGCGGAGACCTGCGGCCCACGCCTCGATGTCGCGAAGGGAAGGCGCATCCCACGAGGCCCAGTCCGTAGCGGCGATGTCGAAGCGTTGATCGAGCCTGCGCAGAGCCTCCCCATAGTGACCGCAAGCCTCGATGAGGATGTGAGCGCGCGCCGTGTACTCCCCATCCCCCTGCGGGTCGGTGACGTGCTGGCGCAGCGTGTCGCTCACCCGCCCGTTGGCTGCGCGAAGGAACCCCTCGGTCCAATCGAGCGCTCTCGACACAGCTGCCCAGTCGGTCGTCTCGTGCGCGAAGAGGGTGCCGAAGTCAGACGCAAGTGCCGGTGCCAGGCGTTCGTCCTCGTCACGTATCGCCATGAGCCTCACGCCGCTCTCGACAAGTCCCATCAGCGCGTAGTAGTCGGCGAGCGGCTTCACGAGACTGCGGAAGAGTTCCGCCGTTGCGTCCCGGATGCGGTGCAGCGGCTCCAACGCCCGTCGAACCGCCTCCCCCGTGGCTGCCACGTCCAGTTGCGCATCGCCGAGTGGCTCATGGCCGATCGCCTCCACGGCCCTGCGGTACCGAGCGAGGGCATCGTTGAGCGGCTCGGTTGCCAATTCGAGCTCGTGGCGCCGTTCGCCGTCCGTTCCGGCGGCAGTCAATTCGCGGAGGATGGAGGGTTCTCCGCGCCAGTCGGTGAGCACCCCGCGCAGCAACCGGGAATCCTCGCCAACTCGCTCCCACTGCGTCTCGCGTCCACGGAAGCGCGCCCCCAGAGTCTCGCTCAACTCCGACTCGATCTCGCTCCAGCGGGCGCGCAGCCGCTGCACGTTGAGGGCGCGCTCGACCGCGGTGAGCGACTCGACGGGCGAGAGCTTGCGCGGGGCCGCGAGTTGGCCTCTCAGCACGCGCTGGTCACTCCGGTACTCCCCACGGAAGAGACGTCGCCAGAAGCTCTGGTGATCCGTGCGGTAGCGGACAAGCATCTCCTCATCCACGAGCTCGACCAGGCCGTCGGAGAAGTCCGCCCTGAGCGCATCCTCCTCACTACTGAGCTGGTCGAGCAGCGACCGCGCCTGTGCGACTTCCTCCTCCAGCTCATCGATAGCGGCGGCCGTGAGCCAGTGTTGCGGGACGGGATCAAAGCCGAGGACGCGCTGCGCCAGGCCGGCTGCATGATCAATCCGGCTCAGGGTGCGCAGTTCCGGGTTCCCGAGCGGCTCGGCGATCGCCGCGGCGCCGGCCGCCAGCCGGTCGAGTGCCGCGGCAAGGTCGCTCGCCTCATCCAACAGCGCCGACGGATCGGTAGCGAGGGCGCTGCGCCAGCCGCGCCCCGCCGTCGCCTCGAGGGCCTCCTGATCTCCAGGCGAGAGAGGTATGCGGCTCAGTACGGCGCGGTAGTCGATAGATGGTGGTTCAGTACCGAGCGCGTCCGACAGCACCCCTTCAAGGCGGCGGCGTTCGCGCTGCTGCTCGGCCTGCTCTCGCGACAACCGGCGCAGACGCGGCACAGTGCCCGGCTCGAGCCATGCACCGGGGACGGCCGGGGCCTCTGCGAGCAGCTCGAACAGTCGCGCCACGGCTCGCGCATCCTCCGCGGACCCGATCGCCCGCACGCCGAGCCACTCCGCGTGCGGCTGGGCGGCCGCTCGGAACTCCTCAACGGCTTGTAGTACGTCCGCCATGTCGTGCCGGATCAGGTCCGCGAGCTGTAGCGAGCGCTGTGGCGTTCGGAGCGGCATCCACAGGCTGGCGTCATGGCTTAGAAACTCTGCGGGCCGCCGCGCGATCCGGCCAGCATCGGCCTCGGCCTGACGAATCCACTCCTGCTCCAGATCCGCGACCGATGGTGCCTTGAGCGCCTCGAACCGGGGAAGGTGACGGAGTCCTGCGAAGCGGCCCTGCACCTCGTACACCGACAGCCCCAGCGGTTGCCGGCGCTCGTGGAGCCTGCGCACGACACGGTTGAGGCGGTCCCGTTGCTCCTTCAGTTCGTCTGCGGACACACCGGCGGCGATGCGCGCGCGGGGGTTGTTGACGGATTCCCGCAACTGCGCGTAGACCTCGCTCTTCCTACCCCGGTCACTGTGCAGGTCGAAGCAGAACACCCCGAGCTCGCACTCCTCCAGCCGCTGCTTCACGACATCGAGGGCGGCCGTCTTCTCGCTTACGAAGAGGACGCGCTTTCCGTCGGCGAGGAGCGTCGCGATCAGGTTCGCGATCGTCTGGCTCTTGCCCGTGCCCGGCGGACCGTGGATGACCAGGTGTCCGCCCTCGCGCGCCTGATCGAGCGCGCCCAGCTGGCTGAAGTCGGTCGGGAGCACTGCGTACTGATCGCGGATATCCAGCAGGTCGTCCAGTCGGCCGCCGGCGAGGTCTTCTCCACGCACCGCCGCAGGTGCCGTGCCACTCGCCGTTGCCCGCTCGATTCGGGCGGCGCCACCGGAGGCGAGCAGTTGCGTGAGGTCACTCCGGACGCCGTGACGCAACATCCGCTCCAGGTCCTGGTACATCGCGAGCTTCGAGTACGAGAATGCGCCGAGCGCGATGCCGCCATCGACCGCCCAGTCCGCTCGACTTCCTATGAGGTCGCCGACCGCGGCGATATACGCGTCGAGCGATTCGTCCTCGGAGGAGTCGCCGCCGAGTGCGGGCAGGTCAACGCCCAGGATCGAAAGCTGGTGGCTCAGGGTGGGGTTCACTACCGGATCGTCGTCCTCGGCTCGCAGGCGGAACGGGTCGCGTGGCGATGCACGTTCGAGGTCGCACGGAATCAACACCAGCGGCGAGCGCGCCGGCTCGCCGTCGGCGTCAATCCAATCGAGGAATCCGACGGCGAGGAAGAGTACGTTAAGGCCCTGCTCCTCTTCCCATTCGCGGTCGCGGCGGCGGAGATTGCGGAGTCTCCGCTGCAAGTCGACCACTTCGCAGTCCGTCGCCAGGTCAGCTCGGGAACTGACAGGGGCGGCGGGCTCCTCTTCGGGCTCGTCTTCCTGAGCGAACCGGCCGCGTCGTCTCGGCGGTGGCGCGTATGGGAACTCGAGGCCGCGCCGCGACCGGCGGAGCCGATCATAGAGTTCGTCGGGACCAAGGCCTGTGATCCCGACCGCGCTACGCCCGGGCTTGAAATAGAGCAGGTTGTTCCGACGGTTGAGCTGGAGCAGTCGCGTCTGCCACTCGCCGATCCGGCTCGCGATTGGATCGCCGGTAGTCCCGTCCGCGCCTTCGGGCTCGCTCCCCACGCGAGCGTCCCTGTTCGCGTCGCCTGTGCCGTCGACCGTGGCCACCACAGCGCCCCCTGGAGTCTCCGCGAGATGATACGGAGCCGTTCCCGCTAGTGGCTACGGAGTGGTGCGCATCGCAGGCTCCGCCAGCCTCGCCCCGTGCGCTGGCGCGGAACGGCGCCTCCGCTGGCCGTGGGGGAGGCTCACGCGCCGCGGTCGAGGCGGATGCGCTCGCGTTGCGTCCCGTCCGTCCGCGTCCCTGACGTTGGGTCGGCAGGAGGGCGGGGCTGAGCGAGCACGCGACGAGCGATGATGCGCGCAAGGATGCGCAGGCCCTCGATGCGGAGCCGTTCCTGCTCGTCGCTCAGCGCTCGCTGGGTCTTCACGCTGGTCCATCTCCCGGCGGGCGCAACGCCCGCCCGTTTTGCCGCCCTGCGGGCCGCAGGGTGGGTGTCTAGCCGCTTCCAGCGTCGGAGTCGGGGGACGGCGCGACCATCCCTCACAGGGGGGCTTCACGCGCGAAGTCCGCTCGCAAGGGGCTGCGCCCCATGCCTGGGGCGGGACGGAACGACGCCACGGCGGTCGCCCGGGGCGGGAGCGACGCGGCGCGTGTCCTCGCCGGGTGTGTTCGGCGACCCCGACGGCGACGCCCCGACCATCGCCGCCGCATCCTCGGGCGAGGCCATGGATGTCGCGCACCTGATGGTCATTTCCGACTTCCCTCCGACGGAACTTTCCGCGTCTTCGGGTGGAATACGCGCTTCCTCCCGAATTTCTGCCCGACGCGTCCTGTAGAGGCGTTTCCCCTTGACCTGCCTGCGTTTTCTGGGACTTCCCTCTCTCGGAACTCACGTCTTTTCCCTGTACACGCCCATGACACCCGTCGGCCCCGGCTGCGCCCGCTCCATGGGGGCGGGGCCACGCGCGCCCTCCCCTATAGGGCATTCCGCCGCCACGCCCGCCCCCGCACACTCGATGGCCGTCAGCAGCACCAATAACGGGAGGCGACGGGCGGTACGACGGGCGAGCGAAGGCCGAAACATGTCATCGGTGCAGTCCCTTTCATGGGATTACGCCCGGCGCTCCAGCCCATCACGCTTTGCCCGTGGAGCGGGCGTACGAGGTCGGACGAGATGAAATCGGCGAAGCGGCGGGAGCGCACGAGGAGCAGCCACCCCGGTGGCCCTGAGCCGCGCGTGGTCGCCGTCGAGTACCGGCCCACTCCCGACGCTGAGGCGCGCCTGCGCCGCATCGCCGCGATCCTGCTCGAACACGCGACCCGCGCTTCTCAGGCAGGCGACGGGGAGCGCCCGGAGGTCCGATAGGGAAGGCGCAGCGCGGGGAGCCCGCCGTGGCGACGCCGCTTTGACCGCCTCGCGGTGCCCCGGCTACGCTGAGGGGGACAAGGTGGCCCGGCGGCGCTGAGAACGCCCCGGGCCGTGGCGCCGCCTGCTGGTACAGGTGACGCGAGCAGCATGCTACCGCTCGCGGACCCGCCCCGGCAGGTGGCGGGTCGTTCTGTTTCTGAGAGGAGCCAGCCATGCCACGAACGAAGCCACAGCGCCAGCCCGGGAACCGCCGCGCCGCCATCTACGCGCGCGTCTCCGACAAGAGCCAGGCCGAGGACGACAAGACCTCCCTCGGCGAGCAGACCAGCGACATGGAGGCCTACTGCGCGGAGCGCGGCCTGACCATTACCGCCCGCTACCAGGAGGTCGGGCGCGGCTGGTCCAAGAGCCGCCCCGAGTTCCAGCGCATGCTCGCCGACGCCGCCTCCGGCCGCTTCGACACGATCGTCTGCTGGAAGTCCGACCGCCTCAGCCGCGGCATGTACCCCGCCGCCGCCCTCATGGAGGTCGTCGAGGCGCACGGCATCGGCCTCGAGGCGGTCATGGACGCGATCGACATGAAGACCTTCGGGCTCATGGCCGCGATCGGCAAGATCGAGCTCGACAACTTCCGCGAGCGCGCCTCCATGGGCAAGCGCGGCACCGCGAAGCAGGGCCGCATCCCCGTCAGCAACGTCCCCGACGGCTACCGCATCGGCGAGGGCCGCACGCCCGAGGTCGACGAGGAGCGCGCCGCCGTCGTGCGGCGCATCTTCCGCCACTACGTCGAAGACGGCATGGGCGCGCCCGCCATCGCCGCGGCGCTCACGGACGACGGCGTTCCCACGGCGATACCGGGAGCGCGCTGGCACGCGACGCAGATCAACCGCATCCTCCGCAACGAGGCCTACCGGGGCACCTGGTGGTACGGCAAGGCCCGCCACACCGCCACCGACTCAGGCACGCTCAGGCACGCGCAGCCCCGCGACGCCTGGATCGGCGTGCCCTTCCCGCCGCTCGTGGACGAGGAGACGTGGGAGCGGGCGCGCGTGCTGCGCGAGCGGCGGCTGACGCGCTCGCCGCGCAACACGAAGACCTTCCACCTGCTCCAACACCTCGTGCACTGCGGCGAGTGCGGGATGCTGATGGGTCCCCGGGTGGTCCGCAGCCAGAGCACGCGGCGGCGCGGCAAGACCTACTCGTACAGGCTCAAGACGCCTCGCCGCTACTACCGCTGCTACGGGATGGGGGCGCCCTACCGGCTGCGCTGCCGCGAGCACCCGTTCATCCGCGCCGAGCGGCTCGAGGAGTTGGTCTGGGGCGAGGTCAGGCGCGTCCTGCAGGACCCGGACCTGATCGCGGCCGGGCTGGCGGCGCTGGACCCGGACGAGGACACCGGTGCCGAGGAGGTCGCGCGCACCGAGCGCGAGCTGGCGGGCGTGCAGGCGGAGGAGGACCGTGCGATCCGGCTCTACGTGTCCGGGAAGATCAGCGAGGAGCAGCTCGACCACCAGCGGCGCTTCATCGGCGAGCGGCTGGAGCGGCTGCGCGCGCGCCTCGACGAGCACCGGGCGAGGACGTCGGCCCAGGCCGGCCGGCGCGTCGCGGTGGAGCAGGTGGTGGAGTGGGCGCGCCGGGCCGGCGGCGGCCTCGACGGCCTGCCCGACGCGGAGCGCCGCGAGGTGCTGGACCTGCTGCTGGAGGAGGCGACGATCGACGGCGAGAACAACGTCACGCTCACACTCGCCATCCCGGCCGACGAGGAGTTCGTGTCGATTGCCAAACCGGAGCCGACTACTCCGTCTACACGATGCGGCAGGCCTCCCGAAGGTCCTGGCGCATCGGCCAGACGCAGCCCGTGCAGGTCGTCTTCATGGCCTACCGGAACACCCTCCAGGCCGACGCCCTCAAGCTCGTGGCGAAGAAGCTGCAAAGCTCCCTCGCCGTCGAGGGCGAACTCCCCGAGGACGGCCTCGCCGCCTACGGGGACGAGGGCGACGACCTGATGCTGGCCCTGGCGAGGAAGATCGTCGCGGGCGACGAGGACGCCGACTCGGTGGAGTCGGTCTTTGCCCAGGCGCAGCAGGTCGCGGCCGAGGCCGAGGCGCTGCTGGTCGACGCCGAGTGGGCCGCGCCCGAGCCCGAGCCGGTGGTCACAGAGGCGGCGATGGCCTTCGACACCGTCACGGACGACCAGGCTCAGGAACCTCAGCGGACGCTGTTCTCGTGGGCGGAGTTCATGGCCGAGGAGCCGGCCGAGCCCAAGGGCCGGAGCCGCAGGCCCGCGCCAGCGTCCATCTCCCTCTTCGAGTGGGCGCTCGAACGGGAGGGGGAAGGGGAGTTGGTCGGCGCAGAGCGTTAGGCCAGTCAACACTGGGGAGGCCACCAAGCGTGGGGTGGCCTCCCCATGCCCCCGATGTGTGCCGACCCTTCTTGTTGCCCATAGGGAGAGGACTCGACTTGACACGACACGCGAAGGTCCTCGAGCCGCTCGGTTAGCGTGATCTCCAGCTAGAATGGCGGAAGCATCCCAAAGAGACTCAGGAGGCCCCTTGGCGGTGACTCGGGCGACTGCGGATAGCTGCGTGGGTCCGGATCAGGAATGTCCCCTGTGGCGGGGCTTCTTGCCAGAAGCGAGCTAGATCACTAGTGCCGGAGCACCTACCGACGGCGGCGAGCCGTTCACGCATCGAAATCCTCTCTGAGCCCGGCCAGCTATCGGCCGACTGGTCCCGAAATGGCCACACATCGAGCCACCATGAGCCCGGGGACGAGGTGGCCGCTTCCCTGTTGGAGATCGGATTCCCTGCGCTCGCAGTGTCGCGGGTAGTCGCAGCGGACAGTCGGGCGAAGGACCCTTCGTACGCGGCACATCGGTGGTGGGCCCGGCGTCCCCCATCGCTCATGCGAGCGATCCTGCTGGCCGCAACTATGGACGGAGAGGCGACGGAACGGGATTTCTGGCACCGGTACGCTGACGATGGGCCGCACCTGGAAGGTCTGAGCGTTCACGACCCCTTCATGGGAGGGGGCACCACACTGATTGAGGCTTCGAGGCTCGGGGCTGAGGTTAGCGGTAGCGATGTCGATCCCACGGCTCATTTGATAGTGGGCCACAGTCTTGACCCAGCGCAAGAGTCAGAGATACAGGACATCGGCGATGCGCTGCTGAGTTTCTTACGCAAGCACTTCTCCTCCCTCTATCCGGATGACGAAGGTGAACAACTACACTCATTCTGGATCGCGACCGTCACATGCCCGCATTGCGGCACGGCTGGCCCGCTCTACCGTTCACTCGTGCTGGCGCGAGATTGTGGTAAGGCCGGAGCAGTGCTCCGTGACGACGGGGCCACGGTCTTCGATCCTGAGACACTCGAGGTCAGCTACCTTACCGCCGCCACACAGAGGCAGTTCAAAGGGGCGAGTCACGAGTGGGCTGTCGACCACTCGACGTTCGATGCTCTCAAGTATCGATGCCCGTCATGCCAGAAGCGCTCCGGCCACCGTGAGCTCCAGAGTGGAGCGGCACCCCGGAAGTTGGTGGCCATTGAACGCACGGCACCTGGGCGAAGGAGGAAGCTCTTCGGCCCTGGCGATCGAGACCTAGCTGCCCTCGACCTAGCTGATGAGTTGCTGGGGAACCCGCCAGTGGCTCTTAGGCTGCCAGACGCCGAATTCGAACCAGTGCGCCGCGACCCTCGCCCCCGCAGCTTTGGCATTATCGGCGTACGCGATCTCTTCACGGCTCGCCAACTCTTGGTGCTCGGCGCGGCGCATGCTTGGGTTGATGCAGAAGACATGTCCAAGGCCGCGGAACGAGCAGTCCGCCTCGTCTTGTCGAGTGCCCTGATGACGAACAATCGCTTGTGCTCGTACGCGACGGACTATGGGCGACTCTCGCCATTATACAGTGTCCGCGGATATTCTCTCCCGGCCTTGGCGGTCGAACTGAACCCCCTCCACTCCAGCGGTGGGCGGGGAACGCTTCGGCAATGCTTGAACCGCGTCCTCCGATCGACGACGACTACGACGCGGCGGGCAACCTGGGATGTTACGAGACGTACAACAGAGAAGGTGACGCTCAATCTCCCGCAAAGGGCGCCTTCAGTGGACGTGCGCTGTTCCTCCGCCGCCGATGCCGTCCTAGAGGCCCCGATCGACCTGCTGGTCTTCGATCCGCCCTACTACGATTACATTCAGTACGACGAGCTGACCGAGCTGTTCCGAGCTTGGGATCCCTCGCATGTGCTGAGCGGCGAGACGCTCCAGTCTGCAGCTGCGGACGACGCCGCCACATTCGGCCTACGCCTCGCTGACTGCCTACGGCCGGCGCTGGCGGTTCGGAAGGGCGGACGCCCTGTGGCATTCACCTATCACTCAGCAAAGCCGCCCGCTTGGGAAGCCATAGGCGTGGCGTTGGACCGGTTAGACCTGCGGGTCACGGCGATGTGGCCGGTTCGTAGCGACGGACACATGGGCCACCACAGCCGTCCAGGGAGCTGCGCGTGGGACGTTGTGGTTGTTTGCCGTCCAGCGAGGGAGACCTACCCTACCAACATCGGCGAGCACAAGGCGTTGTGGTCAGAGAACCTCGATGGTCTCGAGATTGGTGATGCTGATCTGACCAGCTTCAAGCTAGCGCACGAAATGGCGGCTTCCCGCTTTGGCACGCCGAAGCGCGCAACCCGCAAGAGCACCAGCAACGGGGGGACTGATGGATACTGAACAACGTGAGGAGTTGATTGCCTCGGCACCGTCGGCCGGATGGGAGGCGAAGCTCTGGGTGCTGGGGCGGTGGAGGACCGCACCGGTCAAGCTAGTGCCCGTCGCGGCTCTCATCCTAAATGTCGAAAACCGGCGTTTCGCTGCCGAGCGGGAACTTTTCCAGCAACAACTCGGCCGCTCACTTGATCCAGAGAACAACGAAGCCGATGCGCTGAGCGTGGAATCAATCCTGCTGGACCAGAACCGTCACGTTGACGGGGACCAGGTAGTAGGGAAACCGGACAAGGACTATGAGGCACTCCGCAAAGACTGGCTGAATAGACAGCAAGAGTCTCCGTTCTGGATTCATGCTGACGGCATGGTCAGAAACGGCAACCGACGCCTAGCCATGTTGCGCCGCCTGAACCGAGATCCAGCGGTGGGGAGCTATCAGCATGTCGAGGCCGTCATTCTCGACGATCTCGAGATCAGTGAGCTAGCGATATTCGAGATGGAGCAGCGTGAGCAGCTCACGGAGGACTACAAGGTCCGGTATACGGACATCAACCTACTCCTGGCGGTCAGGGATGCGGCAGTCGATCAGGAAATTGACTGGCATGACCCAGTGAGCATCGCCGATGTTGCCGGCAATCTACAGCACGTGATGGGTAACGATCCTGGCTATGCCATCGTGCAGCTCTATGCGATCAGGTACATGGACGAGTATCTGCGTGATCTGGGGTTAGATGGGCGCTATGACCGATTGATCGGACAGATCGAGCGTTTCCGCGATGTCGGGCGGACTATGCGGATGCTAGAGGGGGGAGACGAGGATTGGGCCGCGGCGATGCTGGACGTGCTCTTCGCCGCAGTCAGTGCGGGTTTGACTCATCTCGAGATCCGGAAGGTTCGGCGACTGTTCAAGGCTGATCGGGACGAGTTCGCTCGTCTCGCAGAGCATGTAGGTGAGGCTGAGGAGCAGTGGACCCCGCCTATTGACGAAGAGGCACTGGGCGTCCCGGACTTGGCTGACGACGACGTTGACGATCCCGACATGCCCGAGGAGCGGGATGACCCTCCAGGGCCAGTGGTGACAAACTACCCAAAGGAGGCCGTAAGAGACGTATTCGAGGACGCGCTTGATCGGCATGCGGCCGCACAGACGGCAGACGCTCTCAGGATCGTGAAGGAAGTCAACAACCGTCTACAGGCCCTCATCAGTGAGGACGCCGATAGGCTCGGACCAGCCTTGGAGAATGCTGAGACGTCAGACCTCCGCGATGCAGTCCGCGTCATGTCCGCGTGGTTCGAACGGCACGGACCGGCGTTGAGATGAGGCAGCTGCGCGCCCTCGTTCAAGTCGAGGACGACCACATAACCGTTACAGGGTCGACTGATCTCCATGGGCGGCAGGCGCGCAGGTTCTTCCAAGCGATCATGGGAGGCGAAGGGCTCGACGATGGCTGGCTCATCCCACCCCGCGGAAGTCGAGTCCAGGACCTGGTTGTCCGGATAAACAACTTCCTTGACTCCCAAGGATTCGAGACCTCCAATGCCGGAGAGGCCGCCAGGAGCCTTGAGCTTGCCCTAGAACAGCGTCGCAGCTTGGAGCGGGCCGGAGCGGAGGCCGCCTCGTGGAAGCACGGGCACTCGTCCATCGACGACGAGCGGGTTGCAGACCAACTTGACGCTCTTGGATGGAGGCCGGAGCGTCGCCTTCACCAACATCAGCTACGTAATGTCGGCCACGCGTTGGCAGCGATCAATCAAGCCAACTTCTCGGTTCCGGGCTCAGGGAAGACCGTCACGGCGCTGGCGGCTGCACTCGTGCACTATGACGCCGGGACGATAGACACAGTCGTGGTTGTCGGCCCTCTCGCGGCGTTCGAGCCATGGGAGTCCGAGACGGCGGCAGCGGTGGGGACGCTATTTCGACCCATCCGGATCAGGGGATCAGCTCGCGTCCGCCAAGGCATGTATGCGGAGGCGGTTCGGGGTGACTTGCTTCTCCTCAGCTTTGCTGGAGCTGCCGCAGACCGCTTGTCCATCCTCGAGATGTGCGAGCGCCTGAACATCATGCTGATCGTCGATGAGTCCCACCGGATCAAACGCTTCCAGGGGGGGGTATGGGCACCAGCTCTAGCCGAGATCGCCGAGCTCTCTCGCGTCCGCATGATTCTCTCGGGCACCCCAATGCCGAATGGCCCTCGTGACCTCTACAGCCAGCTCAATGTGATGTGGCCCAGGGGAATGTTGACCGGAAGCCGAACTGAATTCGCAAGCCGGGTGGACCGCCGCTTCGCCAGCGTCCTACCGTCGATCGAGCCGTTTACGACCCGCACGGCCAAATCCGAGCTCGGACTTCCCCCTTACCACGTAGAGCGACACAGCGTACCGATGGATGGCACACAGGCCGAGATATATGTGCTCATCCGGCATGGTCTCCGCGACCAACTGCAGGATGCAGGCACATGGGAGGACAAACTGGAGGTGTTACGCCGTGCTCGCCCCATTCGGCTGCTTCAGGCGGCGGCGAATCCCGACTTGCTAAACCAACCCGATGACGGATATCGGCTGCCTCGCATCCCGGGCAGAAACCCCACACTCATGGAGCGTCTTGCTCGTTTCGGCGAAAGGGAGCGACCGGCCAAGTCCATCGCCGCGCTCGACCTTGTTCAAGACCTCGCAGGTGCCGGGATGAAGGTCGTTTGCTGGAGCAATTTTGTACGCAACCTCGACGCGTTCAGCGATCTCATTCGTGGCGACCTGGGAATTCCCGTGTTCCAAGTCGATGGACGCGTCCCTGCCTCTGACGATCCCGCACAGGACCGCGCAGGCGGTGAGGTGCCTGAGGACGACTCGCGGGAGCGCCGGATAGAACGGTTTCTCAGCGTCAGCGGTCCGGCCGCACTGGTCACAAACCCCGCCACAAGCTCCGAGTCCATCTCGTTGCACCGGGCATGTCACCACGCCATCTACCTGGATAGGACGTATGACGCGGCCTTGTACCTCCAGTCAATTGATCGGATTCACCGGCTTGGGCTCCCGGCTGACGCGGATGTCACCATCCACATCTTGCAAGCCACTCTTGATAACGCGGAAACGATCGACCATCTGGTTGACGCGGCTCTCCTCGACAAGCAGGCGGTAATGGAAGAGTTGTTGGGCGGGGCCGAGGTACACCCCCTTCAGCAGGACGCTGGTGACTCGGAAGGAAGTCGAGGTGACTTAGAGCAGTTAATTCGGTATCTCGTGGGCGAAGAGGTCGACGACGAACCGTGAGTGTAGCGTCCGACTGGTTCATCGGCGCTCGGGTCCGACGACTTGAACGGGTCATTCACCAGATGCCTACACGAGCGCCGGGCATCATGAGAAGCCAGCTCGTGAGGGAGCTTAGGGAGAACATCGACGGCCCTCGTGACGAGATTCCGGAACTTGTTGGTGTCCTTGCCGACGTAGGACTTCTGCACGTGGCTGCCGATCGCTTTCAGCTCTCCCGCCGGGGTAGCCGCATCGCCACAATGTCGCGAGCGCGACGTGCAAGGGAACTTGGTGAGTTGATAATCCATGCTGGTTTCCTTCACGACCAGGTACGCCAACTCATCGAGGCATCGACCATTGGTGAGGATGGGTCGGCGACATCTGAGCTGCGAGTGCTTAGGCGGGCGGCTCCGCAGCTCCTCGGGATTCTGCGTGCATGGCCTGGGGTGGTGGGGCCGTCGTTCGTCATGGTTCCTTCGGAGCTCTTTGCCGCGATCGACGTGCCGTGGAGTCTAATCCCGGTTCCCCGACCCGGAGATGCAGTCAACAAGACCGTTGGCTCGCGAGGAGAGGCCTATAGCGTGCATCTCCTAAGGCTCGAATCTCAGAATCCGAGTTCAGTCCTGTGGGTTGCACGTGACGATGAGACTCTCGGATACGACATCGAGGATCGCTCCACAGATGACGTGCAGCGCATCGAAGTCAAAGCAAGCCGACAGAGTGAAGTGCGCTTCTTCTTGTCCGCCCGCGAACACACCGTGGCCCACAGGGTGCCCAAGAGTTACGGCGTCCACTTCTGGGGTGACATCGACCTCAGCCGTGACCCAATGTCCGAGTTCAGTCTGCTGCGTGAACGCGGGTTCCCACTGATCTTCGACGATCTTGCCGCTCACCTCGCCGACAATCGGCTCGAGGCGGTGCCGACGAAGTATCTCGTCACGCTCGGGGCCGCAGCGGGAAAGGAGGCATTGCAACCGGTCTAGCGTTAAAACCGCCGAGCGAGGCCGAGTGAGGCCATCCGATGGCAGGTCACGCAGAGCGCCTCGCAATTACTCAGGCTGTCGCCGCCGCCCGCGCGAAACCGAAGTCCTGTGGTTGAACTCCGTGTTGCCCGTCCTGCCGCGCCGCAGCTTCACTGTGCAGCGCCCCCTGTGACGGTGGCTCTTCCGAGTGCATTCGCAGCGTCGGCCCGCGCGCTGCATCGCCGCTTAGTCGGGAGTAGCCATCGATGTCTGATCGCCCCATCGGGCAGGAGACCGACCGTCGTCTGTACGGAGACGACTACTCCGTCTACACGATGCGCCAGGCCTCGCGCAGATCCTGGTGCATCGGCCAGACCCAGCCCGTGCAGGTCGTCTTCATGGCCTACCGGAACACCCTGCAGGCCGACGCCCTCAAGCTCGTGGCGAAGAAGCTGCAAAGCTCCCTCGCCCTCGAGGGCGAGTTGCCGGGGGACGGCCTCGACGCCTACGGGGACGACGGTGAGGACCTCATGCTCGCTCTCGCGAGGAAGATCGTCGCCGGCGAGGAGGACGCCGACTCGGTCTTCGCCCAGGCGCAGCAGGTCGCGGCGGAGGCCGAGGCGCTGCTGGTGGACGTGGAGTGGCGTCCGCCGGAGCCGTTGGAGGCGGAAGTCGTCGTGGCCGCGACGGGCGCGGGCGACCGGCTCGACGACAACCCCGAGCCGCAGCGGTCGCTGTTCTCGTGGGCGGAGTTCATGGCGAAGGAGCCAGGGGAGCCGCCGAAGCGCCAACATCGGGACGAGGCTCCGATGCTCTCCCTCTTCGAGTGGGCACTGGAGCGGGAGCAGCATGGTGCGCTCGCCAGTGCGAGCGGGCTGACAGCCGGGGACCGTGGGGGCCGTCGCGTGAAACCGCGGCCCTCGCCGGTTCTCAGATGTGCTGCCCTTCGTGCGTTCCAAGACCGGAGCCGGACGCCTCCCCCGGGCCAACCTCAGCGGTCGCCCTCCGCAAGACGCTCCTCGACACGGGTCGATATGGGATGAATACTCGGACTTCCCCGCCGCCCTGCCCTACAATCTGCGAAGATCGGGAGCAACGAGAAGGCGCCCCGCGACCCATGTCTGCATCGATGGTGCGCGCGGGAGTGGCATCGGACCGATCGGGGACATCAGCAGGCGGTCTTGCCGGTCTTGGAGCGGGACGGGATGCCAGAAGCCAGCATTGAGCGGTTGCGGGAGACACTGGACGAACTGTTCATGTTCGACCGGGCCGACCTCGACTTTGGCCTCTACCGGATCATGAACGTGCGGCGCGACGAGATTCGCCGGTTCCTGGGGGAGGAGCTGCTCCCGAGGGTGCGCCAGGCGCTCGACAGAATGCAGGATGATGAGCTTGCAGCGCTCCAAGCCGATATCCGCAAGGCCTCCGAGTCGGCCCGCATAGCCGGCATCGATCCGTCTGACGCCCCGCGCAACATCAAGCAGTATCTGCACTATCTCGAAACGGCTGGCCGGCAGCACCAGCTGAATCGCATCATCCTGCTCACTCCCAACGAAGGCCTTTCGCACCAGCATCTGTACGAGTTCGCTAGCTCGGGAATTGACGCTCAAGCCTTCTCGAAGGAACCCCCTTCCCTGTTCACCGGCCGCACGGTCGAGGTGATCGACATCCACAAGCTCGCAGACGAGTCGAAGGAGAAGACGGTCGCGGTCGAGGCCTTTGAGGGCAACAACCTCGTGCTGGTGGACGAGGGTCACCGAGGTGCATCGGCAAGCGAAGCGGGCGCATGGATGGATCGCCGCCGCCGCCTCAGCGAGGGCGGCTTCTCGTTCGAGTACTCGGCGACCTTCGGTCAAGCGATCAAGCCAACCGGCAGCAAGGCTCTCCTGCAGGAGTATGGGCACGCCATACTCTTCGACTACTCCTACCGCTACTTCCACGCCGACGGTTTCGGCAAGGAGTTCCACATCCTCAATCTCCTGGAAGACCACGACGAGGAGCAGCGCCGCCTCTACATGACGGGGGGCTTGCTCGTCTTCCTGCAGCAGCTCCACCTCTACCGTGAGCATGGGGATGAGCTCGCCTCCTACTTGATCGAGAGGCCGCTCTGGGTCTTCGTTGGCTCGCGTGTCACAGCCTCGACGGGGAAGCAGGAGTTGAGCGACATCCTGCAGATACTGGAGTTTCTCGACGACTTCGTGGGAAACCGTGACGCGGCAATCCAGCGCATTGACCAAGTCCGGACAGGCAACAACGCGCTTGTCGACGGCAACGGGCGGAACATCTTTGCCAGCCGCCTGACCCCACTGTTCGAAGGGCGCATGTCCGACGAGATATATGACCAAGCACTCGAACTTATCTTCAACGCGCCAGCGGGCGGTACGCTCCATCTGGAGCGGCTGCGCGGCGCAGACGCAGAGGGAGAGATCGCCCTTACCGTCGGAACCCATGATGCGTTCGGCGTCGTCAACGTCGGTGATGCTTCAAGGGTCGTGCGCCAGACGGAACGCCACGGGATCGGCGTCTCGGAGGTCGGTGATTTCAAGGACTCGCTCTTCCGCAGCATCAACAGCCGGGAGTCGGCCATCAACGTCCTCATCGGCGCTAAGAAGTTCACCGAGGGGTGGTCATCATGGCGAGTCAGCACGATCGGCCTGATGAACGTAGGGAAATCCGAGGGCTCAGAGATCATCCAACTCTTCGGTCGGGGCGTTCGCCTGCGCGGCCTCGACTTCTCGCTCAAGCGTTCAGGATTCATTCGCCGGGACGATGGTGAGGCTCACCCGGAATACGTGAAGCACCTCGAGACGCTGAACGTCGTGGGCATCCGCGCCGACTACATGCAGCAATTCCGGGAGTTCCTCGCAGAAGAGGGGTTGCCGAGCGATACCGACACAAAGGAGATAACCCTCGACGTCATCAACCACCTCGCCACGGGTGGCAGGTTTGAAGGCGTCCGCCTGCTCACCATCCGCTTGGAGCGCGGCGTCGACTTCCGGACAACCGGACCGAAACCGGTATTGGAGGCAGAGCCGCTTGAGCAAATCAAGAGACGCCCGGTTTCCCTCGACTGGTACCCGCGTATCCAAGCGCGCCGCAGTACCGGGCTCCCTCTGAGCGCCGGCGTCAGCAAGACACCGAACAAGTTGACTGCCGGCCACACCGCTTTCTTCGACTTCGATGAGATCTGGTTCGCGCTGCAGCGATTCAAGGCGGAGCGGTCCTTCCACAATCTTGCCATCCCGCGTGATGTGCCGCGTGCGCTGCTCGAGCACGACGACTGGTACCACTTGCTCATCCCGGCCAGTGACCTGGAGTTCGCCGGGTTCGAGCGCGTACGCGTGTGGCAGGAGATCGCGGTCACGCTGCTAAAGAAGTACGTCGAGCGCTTCTACCGCCTCCGGCAGGCGGAATACGAGATGGACCATCTGCACTACGAGGAACTGCGCCCGGACGACGGCAACTTCTTCGAGCACTACACCTTCCGCGTGCCAGCAGACCACGGCCCGACCCGTGCGACGCTGAAAGAACTGCAGGACGACATCGCGCAGGGGCGCGCGCGCGACTTGAAGACGGACTCTCTACAGGCACTGGCTTTCGATCGGCACCTGTATGCGCCGCTGATACACCTCAGCGATGACGGAGTGAAGGCCACACCCGTTGCTCTCAACACCGGGGAGCGAGACTTCGTGGAAAGCCTCGCGGAGTTCATCAAGAAGCATGCAAGTCAACTTGGCGGGCGGGACATCTATCTCCTCCGCAACCAGAGCCGTGGGAAGGGGGTCGGCTTCTTCGAGGCGGGCGGGTACTACCCGGACTTCATCCTGTGGGTCATGCAGCGCGACCACCAGCATATCGCGTTCGTCGACCCAAAGGGCCTCAACTACCTCGAGGGCCTGACTGACCCGAAGATCGGCCTCGCCGAGTCCATCAAGGAACATCAGAAGAGGCTCTCAGCGCAGGATGAACGCGTTGTCCTGGACGCCTTTGTCATCTCTGAGACGCCGTTCGATCAGGTGCGTTGGGTTCCCGGCCTCTCCAGAGCGGAACTCGAGAAGAGCCACGTGCTGTTCCCGCAAGGCGGCGGTACGAGCCACATCAGGCGGATGTTCGAGTTGATGGAGGAACTGCGCGAAGCTGGCTGACCGCACTGGGAAAGCCGCCAAGCTAGGAAGGATGAGGAATGCAGAGGGTGCTGCACAAGAAGGCAACCGTACAGCCCGGAGGGAAGATCGAGATCGTGGACCGAGACCTTCAGGCCGGGGAACACGTGGACGTGGTGATTTCGCCCGCGCAGGAACCCTCGTCTCGTTCCGCCTGGCAGATCATCTCGGAGGGCCCGGGGCAACGCCTCTTCAAGAGCGCGAAGGAGGTCGACGACTACCTCACAGAGGAGCGGGCCTCGTGGGAACGCTGACCCTTCCGCCACGCGGGTCCATCTACTTGGATACCTCGGCCATCATCTACAGCGTGGAACGAAACGAGCCATACCTCACGTTGTTGGCTCCCGCGTGGCAGCAAGCCGAGGCGGGGCAGATTGTCGTGGTGTGCAGCGAGTTGGCGATAGCTGAAACGCTTGTCCGCCCCATTCGGGAGGGCAATCTCGGTCTCGAAACGGCCTTTCGCAGCGTGTTTGCTGCCCCAGAGGTGCAAGTCGTGCCCGTCACACGCCAACTCTGGGAGGCCACTGCCCGCCTTCGCGCCGAGACGGGGCTGAAGACGCCCGACGCCCTGCACGCGGTGACTGCCCTGCAGGTCGAGTGTGCGCTATTCCTTACTAACGACGCCGATTTTCGCCGTGTTCGGGGCTTGGATGTCACGATCTTGGATGACGTGCTCCCCGAGTAGGGTCAGGTATGACGCAGGACTGTGCACTCCGAGCACCGCCTCCGGCTTGCCACCATGGCGGTGCTCGAATCCCTGAGCCCGCAACGTCAGTTGGTCGCCCAACCGGCCGGAGTGTGTGATGCTAGAAACACCGGGCAGCGACATCGACCGGATCAAGCTCGCCGTTGAGGCTGCCGAGCAAGTCTTCGACCCGAAGCTCGCCTCTGATGCCCCCTCTTTCGAACCCAGCACCGTTCCGGAGGCCCGAGCGGCGGTCCAGCGCCTTGGTAAGTTGTTCGAGGAACTTCCCGGTTCGATTGCGAAGGCACTGGGCGCAGCCCGCAGTAGCGGGAGCCTCCTCTCAGCGAATCGGCTTCAAGGCCTCGCTGAGATCATTCAGAACGCCGACGATGCAGAGGCTTCGGAGGTACGCTTCCAACTGAGGCCTACCGATCTGCTGGCGAGCCATAACGGCAGTCCGGTACGGCTCCGGCACGTGCTCAGTTTGGCGACCCCATGGCTGAGCACTAAGGCCGGTGAGGCGGCTACCATAGGGCGGTTCGGCATTGGGCTCGCAACCTTGCGATCGTTGTCCACGACGCTTGAGGTGCACTGCGCCCCCTATCACATCCAGATCGGCGAACCAACAGTGGCACCCGTCGAGATGCGCGAACTGCCGCCGCAGTTCGGTCAGCCAGGCTGGACGACACTCCGGATCCCCCTACAGCCCGGGACGCTGCAAGCGTCGGAACTCAAGGAGTGGCTTGATCGCTGGGACGACTCAGCGCTGCTGTTCCTTCGCCATGTAGGTCGCGTCACATTGCTGGACCTTGAAGGTGGTCAGATTGGCCAACTCGCACTCTCGCGCCAACAAGACGGTGACGTGGGATTAGCATCGGGCCCGTCCCGAATAGCGCGAGGGCACGCGGAGACAACAGACGGGCGTACTTGGGCCGTCTACAGCGCAGACGTACCCAGCCCTCCCGGCCTCCACCGTGCAGAGAAGGCAACAGATCCTACGACTCCTGTTGCAGTGGCGTTACCGCTTGGGCCTACTGACGCGGGCCAAGTCTACGCAGGGCTGCCTGTCACCCCGATACGTGCACCGCTCTTCGCGAACGCCCAGTTCGATCCGCTCACCAGCCGGACAGACTTCGCTGACTCGAAGTGGAACGAAGCGCTCGCGCGCCTCGTCGCGGAGGTTTGGACAGAGGCGGTGCTCGATCTATTCGGTCGTGATCCCCAGGCTGCCTGGCACGCAATGCCACTCCCACTTCCTTCCGAGGGCGAGGTTGCTTCGGGTGTGGTCCAGACGCTTGAGACCACCATCCTGGAGAACGCCAGAAGAGTCGTGGCATCCCGGTTGGCGTTCCCGGTGCGTGGACAAGGCCATGTTCGCTTGTCGAGGCTTGCGGTGGAGGCACAGCCGCTAGAAGAACTCCTGCATGAAGCGGAGACCGCAAGATTGGCCGGCCTTACCGCTACGCTCCCAAGCGACGTCCGGGATCGCGCTGGAAGGTGGCGGTTGGTACTCGAGGACTGGCGGAGCCACCGAGCTGATCTGCCCACGACTGTCAGTGTGGAACAGGCGCTCGAAGTCGTGAGTGATAAGGCGCGCCCAATCGAATCGACAATCGGGGTCGTCGCGGCCGCGCTGCGAGAGGGTCTCGCAGCACGCTTGCTCGAACTCCCTTGCGTGATCGCTCATGACGGACGCCGGATCGTTCCTCCGGCGCGGGCATCCACGTCAGCCGTCGCCGTATCGACTACACCGCTCGCGGAGCGACTCGGCGTAACCACGCTCATTCACCCTGCCCACTTGGCCCAAGAGAACGGCGCTCCGGAGGTACTGGATTGGCTGCAGGAGTGCGGCGCTCTGCTCGACGGTTCCGACGATGGGGAAGTGGTACGCCGTCTCGCCGAGGCAGGGCGGGCTGGGCGCTCCCTTGGCGGCCAACTCACGGACGAGCAGGTGCAGGCGCTTCGGGGTGCTTTCGAGCGTCTCGATCGCCGCGATGCTGAGAAGCTGGGGCCTGATGTCGGTCGCGCGGTTCGGCTCGAGTCGTACAGATACGACTACAACGGTAACGGCGGGCGACGGGTCGCTTCCGCTCGGCCTGCCGACGCTTACCTGCCCCGGACGATCGATCGAGAACGTGACAGTTTCGCTGTTGCAGCAGGTGAATCCTGGAGGATCATGTGGCTCAGCGACAGCTACTCCAGGACTCTCCGCTCGGACGCAGGGCGCGAGGGGCTCGGCGCCCTTGGCTTCCTCCGATTGCTGGGTGCCGAAACGGCACCGCGACTCCGATCGCACCCGCACCGGACCAAGAGCTACCAGAGGGATGTGCGGCGCGGTGTACACCTTCGGGTGTCCGGTGCGCCGTCTACTCGCTTCCAAGCTCTGCGGGAACGAGGCGCCGAGTACACGCTCCAAGACCACGACAGTCCTGACCTCCAGGCGGTGATCAGCGACATTGCAAGTGAGCAGCAAGGCAAGCGTCGGAGAGAGAGGGCCAGCGCCATGCTCGCGGCACTCGGGCGAGCGTGGAACCGTCGGTTGAGCGACTTCGCACAGGTCGATGCTGCGGCTGCGAACTATGGTTGGGTGACGACGGGGAAGATCCCAGCCTTCTGGCTCCTGCAAGCCGGCGATGTTGCTTGGCTTGACGATGAGGGCGGGTCTCCGCGCAAGCCATCGGAATTGCGCGTCCGAACGCCCGGCACTGAGGCGATATACGGTGTCGACTCGCCGGACTACTTGCATGCGGATCTCGCTCGAGCGAAGCGCCCTGCACTCTTGACCGCACTTGGCGTTTCGAGTGATCCCAGTCGTTCCGAGATGGTGGCGCGGCTTCGAGAACTCCGGTATGCCTCGTACGATGATGAGGGCTCATCCGAAGACCAGCGCCACGAGACGGCTCGTGTCTACCGCGCTCTGGCACGAGGTCTCGATGGTGACGTCGCCGACTCCGACCTGACTGCAGATCAATTGCGAGACGAGTTCGCTCGTGACAGTCTCTTGCTCACGAATGTGGGTTGGCTTCCTCCTCGGAGTGTGCTCCTCGGACCACCAATCTTCCGGGACCTTCGCGCATTCGCCCCTGCGATCGCGGGATGTCAGCCGCTGTGGCGCGCGCTTCGGCTCAGACGACCGTTACCGAGCGACTGCCTCGACGTCCTCCGCCAAGTGGCTAATCGGCGCAAACACGCTCCGGACGCTACCGAGGAGGTCATCCTCCTCGAGACACTGCGCGCACTCTCCGAACACCACGCACGGGGAGTCACGGTCGAGCGCCGAAAACTCGCAGGATTGGCTCTGTGGACCAGCCAGGGATGGAGGCGCGACCGGCCTGTCTTCGCGACCAACGACCGGGTTCTAGCCGACGGCCTGGGCGATCGTGTACCGATCTGGCAACCCGGGGGAGGGCTTGATCAGTTCCGCTCCATACTCGCGCCGCTGCGCGTTACGGAGATCCAAACAAAGGAGACTGTAGTAGTCGAGCCCGATCTCGCAACGGAAGCCCCCGAATCGACCGGGCTTTTTCGACAGGCCGTTGAGTTACTGCGCGACGACCTGCAGCGCAACGATGCGCAACTCGCTGAGAGCCTCACCGTGCCCTGGAGCCGCTTGGCCACGTACGCCGTGAAGGTGCATCCGTCGCTCACGCTCGCCGTAAGCGTGGATTCCGGTCAGACGTATGAATGCGGAGTAGACGCGACGGTCGACACGGACGTTGGCACGGTCTTCGTAACTGACCCCGAGGTACTTGCTCGCGTTGATGGAGGCGGGAGAGCGCTCGCGGCGATCTTCAAGACTGGAGCGAGGCTAGTTGCGCAAGCGTGGCGGGCTGCGTGCGACCAAGCCGAGGCCGGGATCAAAGCGCGAGCTCTCGAACTTGCCCGCGAACGCGCTGAGCGCGAAGAGGCAGAACTCGATGCCGATCGTCGTCTAGACGAGCTTCGGGAAAGGACCGCCCGCAAGCAGCGCTCGCCTCGAGGTAGGGCGGGTGGAACTGCTGGCAAGACTCAGACACCCCGCCTCGGAGGCGATGGCCGCGACCGCCGGGAGGCCAGTTATTCGGCTACGGCTCTCAGGACCCTCGTAGACCCTCAGTCCCTCACGCTGGTCGACGCGAGGGGGCGCGCTGATCGGGGATCGCCGGATGGAACGCGCGGAGGTCGCGGTAGGACGGCTCGCGGCGGCAGCCTTAACGACCCGAAGCGCGGTTCCCGCGGACCACGCAATAGGACCCCTTTGCGGGCGTACTCCGACATCGACAAGGAGGATGTAGGGCTAGAGCTTCTGAGAATGCTGCTCGGCAGCGACGAGGAACAGATCGCCGACATCCGCGCCCAGCGCGGTGTTGGTGCCGACGCGGTGGACGAGTTGGGGAAGTACTACGAGCTGAAGGTCAGCTCCGGAACCGAACCGAACGAAGTGACGCTAACGAACTCCGAGGTGCGGCGAGCGCTCACGACGGCCGACTTCTTCTTGGTCGTTGTCTCGAACCTGGAGGAGGGTGCGGATGCACAGCCGACCATCCGTATTGTCGTCGATCCCCTGAACCAACTCCGACCGACGGAACGCGGCTCCATCACACTATCGGGTGTGGCCGAAGCGAAGAGCCTCGTGTACCAGTTCGCCAAGTCCAATGACGGGAGCCCAACTGACGACGATCAGTAGCTGGAACCAACGGGCGTGAACCCCTGGTGGATCGTTGCTCCTGACTCGAAGTTATGGACTTGTGCCTCGATGTCATCGACGGCGGACGCGTTTCCATGACCGGATTCCTCGCTATGCTCATCCGCCAGCCTTCGGCTGCCGTGCGAACGTCCTGCGGAAGGGTAGGAACTCCGGACCGCCGTTTGTGACAGGCGAGCAGTCATGCCTTCCTTTCTCTAGTGGTGAGAAATCGGCCGCCGGCCTTCTTGGACGGGACGGGGCAACCGCTGTCAGCTCGGCCACTGGGGCACTGGGCGCGAGGGATCCGCGCAGGCCGTATCGCCCTCCGGGGCTCCCGGCGCGCCTCGCTCGCCTGAAGGCGGCCATTTCATTCGTGAAATCCCTTCCGAGGGACTGCCCTGCAGTCGTCCATGCCCGAAACTACAGTCCTGGAACAGGCATTCTGCGAGCCGGGCGGCGATTGGGGTCGGACCGCGCGCCGGGCTGCGGGACGGGCGGTAGAGAAGCAAGCTGTGAGCGACGAGCACGAGCGGACGCGCCTCGACGGCCTGCGCGCGCGGGCCCGCATCATTGCGCGCCACGTCCTCACTCACCCCCACCTCTACGCGGACGCTCCCGGCGACGACTTGTCCGCAGTGTCGGCGACAGGCCGCGGCGCTGCCGCCAAGAAGCCAGCCCGGAACGACGGCGCGGCGTGAGGCGCAGCGCCCACCCGCCGTCGCACCTGTTGGTCGACGCGACGCACGTCGTGAAGGACCTCCCGGCGCGCCTCGCTCGCCTGAAGGCGGAGTAGCGTCCCATGGGACGGGCTGGCGCGATGCCTGGGCGTGGGTGTCCGGCAGCTGCAGCGCTGGCGCAATGGCACGATGCCGAACGGCTGCGACGACGGCTGGGTGCGCCCCGACTTGGATTGGTTCGCGTGGGCGGAGACGCCTGAGGCACGGCGCCTTCGGGATGACCGGCGGGGCGCTCGAACAGGCGGCCGTGCTCGACCTCGCGCGGCTCCTCACGGTGGTGATCCGCGGGGACCGCTTCGCCGAAAGCGCCCTCGCGCAAGCGATCGAGTCCGAACTCATGACGGCGATGCTGCGGCGAGTCGATCAACTCCGGCGGGAGGGGTAGCCGGGAGTGCCGAGCCAGAGCCGACGGGGCCGCCGTCATCGCCCCAGCACAGTGCCGGCAGTCCTCAGGGGTGCTCGCCGAGCGGGTACTTGTAGCGCTTGTCGCGCCGCCCTGAGGCCAGCAGCACGAAGCCTTCGGCGTCGACCGTGTACGTCTGGCCCTTGTGCAGGGTCTCGTACGGACCGGAGCCCGGCGCCTCCGGCTGGTCTCCGCCGCTCAACGAGTCGATGCGCACGAAGCGGCCCCGGTGCGAGGTCCTGCCGCGCGCCGTGCAGCGCGTCGGCTTCTTCAGCCCGGCCGGCCGTTCGAGTTCCATCCAGACCGGCTCGCCACGCGGCTTCATCCACTCGGGCCACTCGGCAGCGCTGATGCCCGGAGGGGGTGGTTCGGGTGATGCGAGCACGTAGTGTGGCGTTGCCAGGTGAACGCCGGGCCGGCCTTCGCCGAAGATCCGGCTCAGCCGCCCGGCCTTCGAGTTGAGCTGCCTGTTCGTCCAGTTCGTCTCCACCTTGGCTTCAATCAAGACGACGTGCGTCGTCGAGTCGACGTCGAACGCGACGAGCAGGTCGGCGTCTTCCTGGTTCCCGGAGACGAGTTGGTCGTTGGAGATTCGCTCCGGCGGCGAGGGAGTGGCTGCTAGGTAGAGCGCCATCTGCAGCCAGTCGAGGTGGTAGTCCATCGCGACGAACGCATCTGCAGGGACCGCGACGCCGGTGCAGTCCGCGAGTCGCCGGCGGAAGACGTCGCCGAGGGTGTCGCTACCGAGCACCTCGCGGAGCAGGATGAAGCGCTCCTTCCTGTTGAAGGATCGCAGGTGCTCGATCAGTCCCGACATCGGCCGCTCCTCGGTCCATCCATCACCGCCCGATTCGGTTTGAGCGAGAGGCGCGCATGCGTGCCTTCTTGCCCCTCGGCTCGCGGCGGCACAGCCGCTCGCGCTGGATCCGACCCGATACTGCGAGCGTCTGACTCGGCTGTGGATTCTGTAGTGGCACGTGGAGCGGTTCAGCCCACTCACCCTCGATGCGGCGCACCGCCATCTGCGCCTCCCGGCCAGCCGTCACGATGAGGCGTGGCTGCAGTACTCGAAGCTCTTCGCGCAGATGGTGAACGCCGTGATTCCGTTCTTCGCCGAGCAGGTTCTGCCGGCGCGGTCTGCGGTATTTCGCCACGTTCATCCACGCGAGATGCGTTGGCTCGAGGCAACCCTCGACGCACCTGCCGACCAGATCGGTCCAGGTCTCCCACCTCTCGGTACTGCGATCGTCGCGGCCCAGCATTTGGGCGTGCACTTCGGCCACGAACTGATGGTAGTGCGGCGCGGTTGGCGCCGCCCTGAACTGCTGCAGCAGGAGCGTGAGGGATTCGTCGCGCCTGGCCCATGCATCGCCGTCCGGGGGCGCAACGGCGTTCTGGAGCACGAACGCGACGCCTCCGGGCGCGTAGTCACGTCCGATCCAACTCGGCTGCGGCGACACGCGCTTGCCGGCGGATCGATCGCGGCAGAGTCCGCAGTTGGCAATGCCCGCCTCGACGTCAACGATGGTTGTCCAGTCCAATGGCGTGCTCCGATCGATTGCCGTCACGGACCATCATAGGGAGGTCGGGCGAGCCGGGCTCCCAGCGGCCACTCCCGCGTCAACGAGGCTCGCGTGGGAGACCCGGAGCGGCATGTCAACGCCGGTGCGCTCCATCTCCTCCCGCCCCCGCGCAGGATGTGGTGCGAGGCGAGTTCGTCGCCGAAGACGACAAGCACGGCGGGCCGCGCGCCGTGCTTGTCGGTAGGCCGGGGCGTGGCGTAATGGCGCTGGTAGGGTGCGAGCTTCGCCGCCATCGTTGAGGGCCGCACCCCGCGGCGCTCGCTCGACGAAGCACGGCCACAGCGTCGTCCCGCTGCGCAAGGCGGCGAAGGCGTCGGGCAGCACGGAGCGCAGGCGTCTGTCGCGGCGGAAGTAACGCCACGCCCGGTGGGGCGGGTCGAGCTGGATGAGATCCCATCCGCGCGCGCGACTGCGTGGTGAGCGCCGCGATGAAGCGTGCACGGCGCCGGCGTGTCCCATGTTCCACAGCGGCTGGCGGCTCCGCTGGCGTGGCGCGGGCTGCGGCGTCCGTGCGGTTCATCGCCACCACCGTGCTAGAGTGGCCCCCCGATGCTGGATCGCCAGTCTGCGCGCAGGGTGTAGCGTGAACGATACGATCGATCAGTTCATGTGGGGCTTCCAGCGGCACTTCAGAATCATCGTCGCACAAGGTATCGAACGCGCCCTCGCAACGATCGGGCTTCCGGTGAAGCCGCGCGTCGTGCTGGTGGGCTTCGCACTTGACGACGGTCTGGCGCACCAGGTCTGTGTCGAGCCCGAGGGCGGCCCCCTCACCGTCGACAATCTGACAGCGGTCGCGGCCCGGACGGAGGAACTGTTCGAGGAGAACCCGGATTCGCGCTTGTTCCACACCGATCCCCGCCTTCATGACTTGCGGCGTCGCCAGCTATTCCGACGATCGCGTGGAGACGCTCTCGTCGAAGCCATCGAAGCATCGCGCGCGTTCGGTGGAATGACTTTCTTCGCGAGCAGCGGAGCACCAATCGACGGCTATCACGTGCACACGTGTCTCGGAATCCCGACCGCAGCACTCGATTCCCTTCCCGCCCTTGATGACTCAGTAGTTGACCGCGTCCATGTTGGGCGATCGTTACAGCACGAGCTGATCGCGGAGTGTCTGCACCGTGCGGACCGAGCCTTGTACCTACCAGATCCCGGCGCGGACCTCTCTCCCCTCGGCATGACGGAGGACATCGTCAGGGTCGCTGCTGCGCGACTGGCGGAGGGAGCGGCATACCGAGCGACGACTTGGCCGACCGGTCTGTTCTCCTGGGTGAACGAGTTCGCTTCTCTCGGTTACGAACGCACCGCTGCCGCCGGGCGTCTCGTGATCGCTCGCCGGGAGAAGACCGCCGACCGGCTCCGCGTGCAGCTACAACGACCCGTCCCTCTCCGACAGGCGAGAAGCATCCGAAAGCTGCTGGAACTGAGCGACGGATCGAACGCGGTGCTCGCAGACCATGAAGGTGTATACGGCCTCGGAGCCTGCCCTTCCGCTCCAGACGTAGTCGAGATCTCGGTGACTGATCACGCCGTGTGGGAATTGAGCGTCGATGGGTCCCCGCTGGTGCGGGTTTCCTACGGCCAGCCAACCCTCCCGCGGCCGTTGCTCGATGCCGACGAGTTCGTGGATACCGCTCGAAGGATCCTCGGGCATGCTGACATCGGCCGTATCTGGGAGATCATTCAGGGAGTACAGGGTAGTGGGCACGGCACCACGCTCGTGGTGTCAGGCGAACCCGAGGCCGAGACTGCTCGTCTCGGCGCGGAAGCTGTGCCGATCGAGCCCGAGTTTCTGGAGACGGCCGACATCGTCCGCTTCGGTCGCGTAGACGGGGCTATTCTACTCGGGTCAGACGGTCGCTGCCACGCCTTTGGTGTGATTCTCGACGGCGAAACAACCGGGCGCGGCGATCCAGCTCGGGGCTCTCGCTTCAACTCGGCTGTGCGGTATCAGAGCACCATGGCCGAAGGCTCAGTCGTCGTCGTCATTTCAGACGACGGCACAGTCGACCTCCTACCGCGACTGCGGCCACAGGTGCACCGGGATGAGGTCGAGGCCGCGGTCCGTGCGTTCCAGGAGTGCTGCGAGGCTGAGTACGTCGACGGTGAGGAATTCGCACGTACGCACGATCGGGTCAGGAGCTTCGCCTTCTATCTGAACGACGCTCAGTGCAGCGTCGTCAACGAGTGCTACGAGAACGAGATGCTGCGCCGGTTCGAAGCGGGTGGTATCCGCCTGCTCGGAACTCCGCTTCAGCCGCATCCCGACATGGACGAGTCCTACTTCGTCTAGCCGACGCTGAGATTAGCCGGCGGTAGGGGTGAGGATGCAGGTGAGCGTCGGTGAACTGGTAGATGAGGCATGGCGCGCGTTCGAGCGTGCTGCGGCCCTGCCAGCTCGCGTGGGCCCGGCCAGCCCCATCCTCTTCTTCGGCGACCTCGCCGCATACCGCTCCTCGCCACTGCGGATGCTGACCGTCGGGCTGAATCCCTCGCTGGAAGAGTTTCCTGCCGAGGACCCTTTCCGGCGGTTCCCGCTCGCTGCGGGCGTCACGCCGAAGGACGACGGTCGCTACATTGATGCACTCTCGGCGTACTTCCGAACCGATCCCTACCGCAACTGGTTCAGGCACTTCGAGCCGCTGCTCAATGGCGCGTCTGCAAGCTACTACGACGGCGAGGCCTCCACCGCCCTGCACACCGACATCTGCTCGCCCGTAGCCACCAACCCGACCTGGAGCAGCCTCACAGAGGCCGAGCGTGCGACGCTCGAAGGCGGCGGCGGTCCCCTGTGGCACGCGCTGGTGGAGACGTTGCGGCCGCATGTCGTGGTCCTCTCGGTGGCGAGGCGCCACCTCGATCGCATCCGATTCGACGCCATCAGCGAGTGGCAGACCGTTCACACCTTCGAGCGAACAGGTGGGGGTGAGATCCGTAGGCGCCCTTACGAGGTGGAGTCGCGCTGGTACGAGGTCGGCAGCGCCCGGGCGCTGTTCGTCTTCTGTCCTGCGGGGAGGACGCCGCTTACGATCACCGCCGGGCAGAAGCGCGAACTGGGCGCGAGCGTGGTGGAGGCGTGGCAGCGTGAGCGATAGCGCCTGCTTTGTGCAGTTCCCGCATCCAGGCGGTGAACACTTGCCGGATCGCCTCGGCGAGAAACCATGGAACACGTACGACAGCCGGCACGCGCGGAAGTTCATGCAGGTCCAGGGCAACTGGATCGCGGATGACGGCCGCGTCCACGAGGGCGACCTGTGGGCGTGGGGCGAGTGGGAGGCCCAATCAGACCTGATCCGCGATCTCGACCCGTCCGGTGCCCCCGGGCTCCCGAGGCACCTCTGGATGCCGCACTACGTGATCCCCCGGAGCGGCTATGAGCGCCTGCACAACACCGACCCGTTCATCTTTGGCGAGCGCTTCCTCTACTCGAACTGCCTACAGCCGACGAGACCCGGCCTGCGGCGCCTCGGGCGCGGCTCTGTGATCGCGTTCGGGAGCAAGAGAGGCGGCTGGGTGCTCGACACCGTGCTGGTCGTCGCCGACTACGTCGACTATGCCGCGCCGGAGGCGCGCATCGTGCTGGCGGACTGGGTACCCGGCACCTTCCTCGATGTGACCGGCGGCCCGCTCGTGGACAACGGCGAGGAGTCGACGCTCATGCTCTACCGGGGAGCGACGCGGGACGACCCGGTCAACGGGATGTTCAGTTTCTTCCCAGCCATGCGCGCCGGGCGCGATGCTGGCTTCGAGCGGCCGAGCATCGAACTCGACGAGCGGTACTTCACCAGGACGCTGGCGCAGAATCACAAGCGGACGTGCGGCCTCGATCCCGAGACGCTGCGCGGGCTCTGGGAACAGCTCATCGCGCAGGTGCGCGATGCCGGCCTCGTTGTCGGTACCCGCGCCGCGCTGCCGGAGCTGCGGGATGCGTAACGAGCGGACACCGTCCGGGCGGATCAGCGGCTCCCGAACGCAAAGCCCGGTTCCCAGGCGTCAGCCAGGCCGCCCCTAGCAGCCCCCTCGGCCTCAACGAGGTTCGCGTGCGAGACCCGCAGCGGCAGATCAACGCCCGTGCGTCCGATTTCTTCCAGCGCCACGCGCAGGAAGTGGTGCACAGCGAGTTCGTCGCTGAAGACGACAAGGATATTGGGCCGAACGCCATGGTTGTCGGTAGGCCGACCGCGCTCGGTGAGGACGAGGCACCCGTTGGCCGCCGACACGCGCGGCGCGAGTCCGTGGTCCCGGAGGGCCGAGGCGATCTGCGCGGTCCGCGCACGCCAAACACTGAGCAGCGCCTGCAGGTGCTCGGGGCTGAGCCACGGCCAATCGGCGAGCAGGTCGAGCGCGCCCTCTCAGCGGGCCTGAGCAGCGTCGGCAGCAGGCACTTGGGCACGTCCCACCTCGATGCATCGACGGACAGGACGGCGGGCGGCGTCAGGCGTGCGGGCGGCCCGCTCCTCCGGCAGCACGCCGTGCGGGACTGCTCGGTCGAGGACTGCGCCGAGAGGGATGACAGCGTTAGCCGCCAGATCGCGTCATCGGGAGCGTGAGTCGCCTCCCGCTCGAGGGCCAGAACGGCGGGCACGGGAAACCCGGCCAGCAACCTTCGCGCCGATACGCAGGGACCTATGCATGTATTGGCTCGGGTCCGGGATGCAACGTCGGCGCTCGCGGAAGTCCCGGGTGATGGGTCGAGCGCGGGCAAGCCAGCCGGACGATGATGCGGGACCCTTCAACCGCCGGGCACGTAAGGGCGATTCGCGACGTGTTCCCGTCAGGCCGTAACGCACCTCAGGGGAAGTCCGGGTGCACTGCTCACCAAGCGCGGGAAGCAGCGCGAGGGATCGAGGCATGAGGGCGCTGCCGCGAGGCGGTGGCCACGCGCACGGGGGGTGAGTGGCGACTTGGCTGAGGCCAGGTACGGCGGTCGTGGAACCGGTCGCGGTCGATCCCCCACCGCGCGGGGGCAGGGAAGAGGAGGAGCAATGAGCGAATCTTTCGCGTGGTACTTCGGGGGTGCGGTGTTCGCTGTGCTGCGCGTCGCGTGATGGCTCACGACGGCCATCAGGCTCCACGCAGGTGGTGAGAGACCATACGCAGCATTGATGGCGGTTCTCACGCTGGTGGCGGCGACCGCGTTGGTCGTGCTGGGAGGACTGGCTGCGGCCGAGGTGCGTTCGGTCTTCGATGCGATCGTGCCGGTCTAGCTGGCGCGGTCCAGGCGAAGACGGAGGTTGGAGAACCGCTGTAGAAGGGGGAGAGCAACCGGCAGCCTCCAAGTGAAGCCGGGGCTGCGGTTCGCCGCGGTTACCATGCGGAGGACGCCGCCCGCGACGCTCGCCGCCTTTGGCGTCAGGAGCGGAGTTACTCATGGTACCGGCACTGACGCTGCGCGTGGTGCTCGATCGCGATACCGACGGCACGAGCATCGACGCTCGGGGTGAGGGGGATGTCGAGATCACGGGAGACTTGCGCCTGCTGGCGATCGCCCTAGAGAGGGTGGCGATCACCCTCCGGCACGCACACATTCAGGCCACAGGGGACGCCGTTGCGCGCGACCTCGGCGAACCCGCTCCCGACCCTGACCCGTACGGCGAGCACGAGGCCGAGCGGGACCTTGCTCTAGCCCTTGTGCGATTCATCGGCGGAGCGGCGGCCCGCGCCTGCAGCGAGCACGCTGGCCCACGCCCGCAGGGTGCGCCGTGACCGCCTAGCCTCGCTGATTCGAAGCGCAGCAAGCCCATCACATTCCGGCGCGCCAGCCAACGAAGCACCGCGTCCGGTGCGAGCGCATGCCGCGCACAGGGCTCCCGTTACAGCGCCACGCTCAGTTCAAAAGTTCGCAGTACAGTCTTCTTTGGCCAGCCAAAGCTGACTGTACTGCGAACTGCCTCTGGCAACTCGACCTCGGCTGCGTCCCGCCCGCCGATCGGGCTGTCCGGCGGCGTCGGGATCGTGTAGCGGATCGTCGCCGTCCCGGGCCTCACCGCGATCTCCTGCACGAAGGAGCGGATGAACGCCTTCGATTCGGTCAGCTCGCTGGTCCTCAGGAACTCGCTCATCTCGCGCGCGAACGCTGCGATCACCTCTGCACTGTCCAGCACCGCGCGGCGCTCCGCCAAGCTCCTCCGCGTCTCCTCGGCCGCAGCCTCGAGGCGCTCCTGACTCTCCTGGTGCTGCCGGAGCCGCGGCAGGATGTCGTTGACCTCGAGGTCGGGGGTCTCGACCGCGTGCCACAGCCGGTCCATCTTGCGGCGCACCTCGGCCAGCTCGGCCTCGACGCTCTCCAGCTTGCCCGCTCCTCTCGGGCCACGCCGTCCATCTCCTCGTCGACGAGGCGCACGAGGTCGCGGATGTTGGACTCGGTGAGGATGTGCTCCCGGATCTGCTCGACGATCAGCCGCTCGAAGCGCTGCGCGTTGAGGCGTGGCGTCTCGCAGGTGCCGCTGCCCCGCTTCAAGAGGGACTGGCAGACGTAGTAGCTGTACTTCCCGCTCTTCGCCTCCGCCCCCGTGAGCGCGCGGCGGCACTTCCGGCACCGCACCAGCCCGCTCAGCAGATAGGGGCTGCCGGAACGCCGGGGGTGGACCTGCGCGGGCGCCTTCGCGCGCAGGAGGGCGGCGACTTGCCGGAACTCGTCCTTCGAGACGACGGCGGGGAAGGCGTCCTCGACGCGGACCGGCGGCAGCCCGTCCTTTGCGGTGACGCCCCACTGCAGCGTGCCGGCGTACGTCTCATTGGAGAGCATCTGGTGGATCGTCGTCTTGCTCCAGCGCTTGCCCCCGGGACTGGGAATGCCCTCGGCGTTGAACGTCTTGCTGATGTCGAGCACGCTGCGGCCCGCGAGCGCCATCTCGAAGGTGCGCCGCACCAGGCCGTCGGCGGGCGGGTTCAGCTCGAGCTTCGGGCGCTCCCTCGGGCCGTCGTGGACCTTGACCTTGCGATAACCGTATGGCGGGCGCAGTGCGACCCAGAAGCCGCGCGAGGCGGACTCGCGGAGACCGCGCATCACTTCCTGAGCAAGATTCTCGGAGTAGAAGTCGTCGACGCTCTCGATGATCGCCTCCATCAGCTTGCCGGTCGGGGAGTCGTCGGCGTGCTCGGTGATCGAGGTCACCCTGATCCCGCGGCGGCGCAGCATCGACTTGAAGGCGACGGCGTGCTCGCGCTTGCGGGTGAAGCGCGAGAACTTCCACACGAGAATCTCACGGAACGGCGCGTCGGGCTCGCGTGCGGCGTCGAGCATCTTCGTGAACTGCGGGCGGTCGGCGATGCGGCCGCTCTCCGCCTCGTCGACATACTCGCGGACGACGGCGTAGCCGTTGCGCTCGGCGTAGTCGCGCAGCGCGCGGAGCTGCGCGGAGACGGAGAGGTCGACGTCCTGGCGGTCGCTGGAGACGCGCGCCTAGAGGGCGGCGGGGGTGGGTTCGGTTCGTTCTGGCATCGATTCGTGCTCCTCGCTCGGGGCCAATCTACCGGTCGGCCCGGCCTGCTGCGGCTCCGCTGTAAACGTTTGTCGCACTCCAGCTACATCGCAGCTAGCGATTCCCGGGAATCGCGCCGATCGCCCGTCGGAGGGACTGCCCTGCCGCCGCGCGGGGGCTACGATACGTACGTATGTTTCACCACGAGCATACTCCAGCCGCGGCGGGCTGGCCATCACCGGCACCGCCCGCGCGCGCGGGAGACGGACATGGCTACGGAGCGACGGTCGAGACCATTTCACGCGTGCAATCCCCTTGCAGGGGATGGTGTCGAGGTCGTCCATCGCGGACGCTCACGTGCATGGGACAGCCGTTCCGTGAACGGTCGCGATTCGAGGGCGCAGTTGGCGCGCCCACTGGAGACGAGTGTGGATACGCAGCCACGGATGGACGACGAGCGGGAGCGGATGCGCCTCGACGGCCTGCGCCGGCTGGCCCGCATCATCGCGCGCCACGCGCTCGCCCATCCTCACCTCTACATGGACCATCCCGACGGCGATCCGGCCGCGGCGCCGTCGACGCGCTGCAGCGCTACCGCCACGAAGCCGGCCGGTGAGGAGGATGGCGCGGTATGAGGCGCAGCTCCTACCCCCCGTCGCACCTGTTCGTCGACGCGACGCCCGTCGTGAACGACCTCCCGGCGCGCCTCGCTCGCCTCAAGCAGGCGCTCGGCCTTCCCTGGGATGGGCTGGCGGCCTGCCTGGGCGTCGATCCGCGCCAGCTGCAGCGCTGGCGCAAGGGCACGCTGCCGAACGGCTTCGCGATGGCCGCGCTGTTCCTGCTCGCCGACCGCATCCCGGGCGGCGCCGCGATCCTGCGGGACGACGACAGCGGCTCGCAGGACGGACGCGGGGGTTCCTGACGTGTCGACCCGGACGCTGGTGCATCGGCCCGTCGTCTCCGACCTCCCGGACGACTTCGGGGAGCGGATCGAGGAGTTCCGCGTGGCGTCCGGGCTCGGCGTGCGATCGCTAGCGCGGTTGCTCGGCGTCCGGCCCTACCGGCTCCGCGAGTGGCGACGGGGCGTCGCGCCCGCCTCGGGGCACCTGTACGCACTGGTCACGATCGCCGCGGCGCTCGGGCTACAGGGCATCCTGGTGCGCCCCGACCGGGATCTGCCTGCCGGGGCGGATCTGGACGCGACCGGTAGATAGCGGAGCGGAGTCGCCAGCGAGTGCGCCCGCCAGGCGGGTCGCGCGCCTGATGGTCGTTGCCCCAGGCGCGCTATAGTCTGCGGCTGCGCGGACCCGACCGCAGCGTGATCGACGACGCCGACACGATCATGGACCTGATGGCGCATGGAGCGGATGGCGGCGGTCGCGGCGCCAAGCGTTCGCCACGAGGTCCGACGAGGCGCGCGGCACGGGAGGACTCGTACCTTGACCGATCAACGCGGCGAGCTGGCCGAACCGCGGCTTGATGGCTTGGCGGCCCTCCTTCCGGCCTTCGAGGCCCCCGACGCCGACTTCGGGAATTGGCAAGGTGGGAACGAGGTGGAGCCCGGCAGCTTCACGATGCCCGGTTCTCTCCCACGGAACTCACCTCCCGGTTCGTTGAGGTGGCCTATCGCGACGGCTGGGTGGGCCCCGACTTCGATTGGTCCGCGTGGGCGGAGACGCCGGAGGCTCGGTGCCTTCGGGATGACCGCGGGATGCTCAAACAGGCGGCCGTGCTCGACCTCGCACGGCTCCTGACGGTGGTGATCCGCCGGGACCGCTTTGCCGAAGGCTCCCTCGCGCAAGCGATCGAGTCTGGACTCATCACGGCGCTGCTGAGGCGAGTCGATCAACTGCGGCGCGGGGATAGCCGGAGGTGCCGAGCCGGTGTTGACGGGCCACCGTGGTCACCCGGGCGCAGCGCCGGCGGTCCTCAGGGGCGCTTGCCGAGCGGGTACCTGTAGCGCTTGTCGCGCCGGCCCGAGGCCAGCAGGACGAAGCCTGCGGCGTCGACTGTGTACGTCTGGCCGTTGTGCGGGATCTCGCGCGGACCGACGCCCGGCGCCTCCGGCTGGTCTCCGCCGCTCAACGAGTCGATGCGCACGAAGCGGCCCCGCCTCGAGGTCCTGCCGCGCGCCGTGCAGCGCGTCGGCTTCTTCAGCCCGGCAGGTCGTTCGAGTTCCATCCAGACCGGCTCGCCACGCGGTTTCATCCACTCGGGCCACTCGGCAGTGCTGATGCCCGGAGGGGGCGGTTCGGGTGATGCCAGCACGCAGTGAGGCGTTGCGAGGTGAACGCCGGGCCGGGCTTTCCCGAAGATCCGGCTGAGCCGCCCGGCCTTCGAGTTGAGCTGCCTGTTCGTCCAGTTCGCCTCCACCTTGGCTTCAATCAGGACGACGTGCGTCGTCGAGTCGCCATTGAACGCGACGAGCAGGTCGGCGTCTTCCTGGTTGCCGGAGACGAGCTGGTCGTTGGGGATTCGCTCCGGCGGGGAGGGAGTGGCCGCCAGATAGAGCGCCATCTGCAGCCAGTCGAGGTGGTAGTCCATCGCGACGAACGCATCGTCGGGCACCGCTTTGCCAATGGAGTCCCCGAGTCGCCGGCGGAACGCGTCGCCGACGGTGTCGCTACCGAGCGCCTCGCGGAGCAGGATGAAGCGCTCCTTCCGGTTGAAGGATCGCAGGTGCTCGATCAGTGTCGACATCGGCAGTTCCTCGGTCCAGCCATCACCGCCCGATTCGGTTTGCGTGGGTGGCGCGCTTGCGTGCCTTCTTGCCCGTCGGCTCCCGGCGGCAAAGCCGCTCGCGCTGGATCCGACTCAACACTGCGAGCGTCTGACTCGGCTGTGGATTCTGTAGTGGCACGTAGAGCGGTTCAGCCCACTCACCCTCGATGCGGCGCACGGCCTGCTGGGCCTCCCGGCCAGCCGTCACGATGAGGCGTGGCTGCAGTACTCGAAGCTCCTCGCGCAGATGGTAGACGCCGTGATTCCGCTCTTCGCCAAGCAGGTTCTGCTGCCGCGGTCTGCGGTATTTCGCCACGTTCATCCACGCGAGATGCGTTGGCTCGAGGCAACCCTCGACGCACCTGCCGACCAGATCGGTCCAGGTCTCCCACGCCTCGGTGCTGCGATCATCGCGGCCCAGCATCTGGGCGTGCACTTCCGCCACGAGCTGATGGTACTGCGGCGCGGTTGGCTCCGCGCTGAACTGCTGTAGCAGGAGCGTGAGGGCGTCGTCGCGCCTGGCCCATGCATCGCGGTCCGGGGGCGCAACGGGGTTCTGGAGCACAAAACGCGACGCCTCTAGGCGCGTAGTCACGTCCGATCCAACTCGACTGCGGCGACACGCGCTCGCCGGCGGATCGATCGCGGCAGAGTTCGCAGTTGGCGATGCCAGCCTCGATGTCAACGATGGTCGCCCAGTCCAGTGGCGTGCTCCGATCGATTGCCGTCACGAACCATCATAGGGAGGTCGGGCGAGCAGGGCTCCCAGCCGCCCCCAGGCGTGAGCCACGCCGGTCCCAGCGGCCCCTCCGCGTCAACGAGGCTCGCGTGCGAGACCCGCAGCGGCAGGTCGACGCCGGTGCGGTCCATCTCCTGCCGGGCCACGCGCAGGAAGTGGTGCGCGGCGAGATCGTCGCCGAAGACGACGAGCACGGCGGGCCGGGCGCCGTGGTCGTCGGTGGGCCGCGGCGAAGCGTAGTAGCGCAGGTAGGGCGCGAGCTTTGCCGCCATCGTGCTCGGGCGCACCGCGCGCCGCTCCCACTCGACGAAGCACGGCCACACCGCATTCTCGCGGCGCAGCACTGCGAAGGCGTCGGGGAGGACCGAGCGCAGGCGTCCGTCGTGGCGGAAGTAGCACGAGGCGCGGTGCGGTGGGTCGAACTGGACGAGATCCCAGCCGAGGGCGCGCGACTGCGCGGCGAGCGCCGCGATGAAGCCGTGCACCGCGGCGGTGTGTTCGATGTTGCGCAGCAACTGCCGGCTGCGCCGCCCGGCGACATCGCGCCAGCCGCCCGCGGCGCCGCCGTCCAGCGGCGCGGCGCTCCAGCGCTTCCTCGCGAGGCCGACGGAGGTGCGGTCGCGCCGGGCGATCAGCGTCAGCCCACGCTCGGTGAGGACGAGACGGCCGTTGGCGGAGGGCACGCGCGCCGCGAGTCGGTGGTCCCGGAAGGCCGAGGTGATCTGCGCCGTCCGCGCGCGCGAGACGCCGAGCAGAGCCCGCAGGTGCTCCGGGCTCAGCCATGGCCAGTCGGCGAGCAAGTCGAGCGCGCGCTTCTCGGCGGGCCTGAGCAGGGCGGGCAACAGGCACTTGGGCACGTCACGCCCCGACGCATCGAGGGCCAGCTTGGTGGGCGGCGCCGCGCGTGCGAGCGGTCGTTCCTCGGGCAGCACGCCGTGCGGAACCGCCCGGTCGAGGACTGTGCCGAGAGGGATGGCAACGTTGACCGAGGGCAGCCGCCAGACCGCATCGCTGGGGGCGACAACCGCCTCGCGCTCAAACGCCAGGACGGCGGGCACGGGGAAGCCGGCCAGCAACCCGCGCGCATGACGGAGGTGCACCTCGTCCGGGACGAGGAGCAGCACCGCGCCGGGGAGCGACCCCGCGCGCAGCCGCCAGAGCCGGTTGGCGATGCCCGTGCGGTCTCCGCTGCGGCCGAGCCGCACGACGCCGACGTAGCGCCCGCCAGGCAGCGCGATGGCCGCGTCCAGCGGCAGGCCGCGGTACCAGCGGAAGCGAATGGGCCAGCCCACCTCGGAGACTGCGCACGCAAGCCGGTAGATCGCGGCCACCGAGTCGAGGCGCTCCAGCAGGATGCGCTGCTGCGCACGCAAGCCGGTAGATCGCGGCCACCGAGTCGAGGCGCTCCAGCAGGATGCGCTGCCACTGCGAGGAGACGGGGCGCTGGCGCAACAGTTCCTCCTCGACCATCCCCTCCTCGAGGGCGAGAGCGCGCACGCCGGCAGCGGTGAGGTGGAACCTGCGCGTGGGAGCGATCAGCTCCGTGGCGTGCGGAACGGAGGCGGCGAGCCCGGCGTCCTCGAGGCGACGGACGCCCTCGTAGACCGCGCCCCTCGACCAGCCGGAGACGGCGACCAGCTCCAGCCGGTCGAGGAAGGGCATCGCGGCCAGCCGGCTCAGCACCTCCAGGGTGCTCGCAGCCGGACTCATCCGGCCCGCTCATCCCCCGGCGCGTCCGGCGCGTCGCCGCCGGGCCTGCGGTCGCGCCTGCTGCGCTGCTTGCGCTTCCTCGGTTGCTCGGGAGACTCGGCTGGACCCTCCGCCGCCTGCGCGCCGTTCCTGTCCTTCCGCAGCTCGCCCAGGCCCGCGCGGTAGCGCTCGGCCCGTTCCCGCGCCCCGGCGTCGCGCTCGGCGATGTCGGCAGCCGGCGTGACGTAGGCCGCGGCGTCCGCGCGGATGCACTCGGCGGTATCCGGGTTCCCGTCCTCGGGCTTGCGCACCGCCATCGAGAACGTGGACATGCGCTCGCCGCTCGCCCTCGCGCGCACGTAGGCGTGGTGCACGGGCAACGAGACGATGTCCTCCTCGGTGACGCGCTCCTTCCCGAGCTCCCAGACGAGCTGACGCGCGTCCGCGCCCGCCACCTGGAAGACGGCGAGGCAGCCGACGTTGGCGAGCAGCGTGTCCTGCATCGTCGGCGAGAGGTCGGACAGCTTGGCGAGGCTCTGCGTGGCGAGCACGAAGGAGGCCCCGAACTTGCCCAGCTCCGAGAGCATCGCCTCGTAGTCGACGCCCGGCATCGCCTGCATCTCGTCCACCACCACCAGCGCGCCCCGGCGCTGCTCCGGCGGCAGCCCGCCCTGCTCGCGGATGACGGCGTCCACGAGGTTGAGGATCGACGAGCCCACGAGGGCGGCCACGTCCCGCCCGGCCGTGCCCTGCGCCGTCGAGACGAAGAGGATGCCGCCGTCGAGGATCGTCCTCCCGAGGTCGATCGTGGAGCGGGACTGGCCGAGGATCGCCCGCGCCCGCTTCGAGGAGGCGTAGTAGGTGAGCCGCGTCTGCACGGGCGCCAGCGCGTCGGCCTGGTACTGGCGTGTCCAGGAAGCGAAGTCGCGCCCCCACCACGGCAGCAGGTACTCGTCGCTCACCTTCTCCAGCACCCTCGCGCGGAACCCCTCGTCTGAGAGCAGAGGCAGGCCGTCGAGGATCGTGTGCTGCTCGTCCGCCGCCGTGTCGGGGTGAGCGTTGGCCTCGTGCAGCGTCTTCACGGTCTGCTCGAGGATCGACTGCATGCGCGGCCCCCACTGCTCCCACAGGCCCTTGGCCACGCGCACGACCGAGTCGGCGGTGCGGTCGCGGTCGGTGAAGACGCGGGTGTCGAGCAGGTTGATGCCGGGCTCGCCGCGCGCGTCGGCGAGGTCGACCAGCCGCACTTGGTCGATCAGCGACTCGGGCACGTGCCCGAGCAGGTCTTTAGCGGGTGGCGATCTGGCCGCGCACGACCTGGTCGCTCTCGCAACGCGCGAGCAGCGTGACGCCATCCGCGTCGCCCGCCAGCTCCAGCGAGAACGGCTCGGGCACGGCGATCGAGCCGAGCAGGTTCTCGACGGCGAGCAGCGTGCGCTCACCCGTGCGCGGCGGCGTCAGCGCCAGCAGCGTCGGCGGGTCGTTGTGGCGCCTGAACAGGCGCAAAGGGTTGAGTCTCATCGTTTCGCTCCTTCTCCTACCGGGTCATTCCGGGTGTCCTCGCCGCGCGCCCGTTGCTCGCGGCGTCAACGATCGAGTGTGGCCGCCGGGCGTCCGCTTTCTAATGGCCTGTAGGGGGGCCTCTCGACGAGCCCCCTTACAGGGCCTCCACGGCGGGCCGCCGATCGTGCTGAGATCGGTGCTGCGGAGCCGTGCGGATGTTCGGGGCCTGTACAGAGAAAGGCGTGAGTTCCCGAACGGGAAGTGGCGGTCGTGAGTGTTGCGTCGCAAGGGGAATACGGGTGTCGGGGGCTGCCGGCTACATCGCAGCAAGCACTGCGGTGTTCGGCCGTGTTCCGGGCCACGCGGACAGCAGTGCCCACGAAGGGAACCGGGATTCGGGGCGGTTACGGGCGGTCAGCCTGCTCCGTGTGCGGCACCTGATGGGCGCAGCACCAGGCCGGTGATGGCCGTCGAGAGGATGGGGGAGGCAGGCACGTGGACGGGACCCACGCGACTGGAGGCGGGAAGCCTCACGCCGGCGCGGAGCGCGAGCGGCGGCTCATGGCGCTGCTGCGCGAGGTCGTGGCGGAGCAGGGCCGGCTTCAGGCGGCGGACCTGCTCGGGGTCAACTACAAGACGGTCAAGCGTGTCGTTGAGTCGGGCCGGCTGACCCCGCACGTGCGGGACGCACTCGAACGCCTGGAGGCGTCGCGGGGCAGGCGCGGCGCGGAGGCGGACCCCGAGCACGTCGGGGCGTTGGAGCGGCGCATCGGGCAACTGGAGGCCGAACTGGCCGCGCTGGCGGAGGAGCCTTCGGGCGAGGGTCAGGGGAGCCTGAGCGAATCCTCGGGGGACGAGGCTCAGCAACGGGACGAGGATCACTCGTCGACGCCTGCGCCGGGCGGCGAGCCCCCGGTTGCGAAGCCGACGCCGGCGGTCGCGGGGATGCGGCCCCGGACTGCGTCAGCACTGCGACGGCCGTTCCCGGACGTGGTGACGGTCGAGCCCGCCGGCGATGACCCCGATGTCTACGGCGAGGCGTGGCCGCTCGTCGAGGAGTGGCGCGAGCTGCGCGCTGACCATGCCGCCGACGGCTGGGGCGTGCGCTGGTTGGCGACCGAGGCGCGCATCCTCGACCTCGAGCTAGAGATGCTCGAGGGACACGGGCTCACGCTGCCGCCGGAGACGCAGCCGCTGCGAGGCTTCGCGCGCAGGGGGCAGACCACTTGGCGCCAGGCGGCGCTCCGCGACACGGAGCGCGCGCTCGGCCGCGCGAGGGTACGGCGCGCCTTCACGCTCGGACTGTGGTGGCGGTAGCCGAGCCCGCGAGGATGGCTCACTGGTTGCCTTGCGACTCAGGCGGCTCCTGCTGCTGAGCATCTTTCGGAGTCGCGCCAAAGCGATCCGACGGGACTCCGAACTCCGTGAGAAACGCCCGCACCGCCGGCCCGATGCTGCTCATGGAGAGGCGTCTGGCGGCGGCAAGACGCCGAGTACTCGCAGCCGCTGATAGACTGCGATCCATGACCGACCGCTTCTTCGAATCGCCAGTCCTCAACTCGCCGTACGAGTACCCGGCGCGGCACTGGGAGCTCGACGACGAGCGCCAGCCGACGAACCAGATCGCCGAGCAGAGGCGGCCAGCGGCGTACATCACGCCTGTCCCGCAGCCTCGGAGGCAGCGCGGTCGCGCACAGCAGCAGCGGATGATTCTCGACGAAGGGGAGGGCCTCTCCACCGAGGATCAGGAGTACGACCCTACGTCGACCATCAACGTGCTCAGGCGCGAAGTCGACCGGTGGCGCTCCTCTCCCGAATCCGACTGGAACGTCACGCCAGAGACCGCGCGCCTCCTGAAACACTGGCGCCGCCACGACTTCAGTGACATCCGGCCATTCTTCTGCCAGGTCGAGGCCGTGGAGACCGTCATCTGGCTCACCGAGGTTGCGCCGCAGAGCCGTCGGCGCGAGGTGATCGAGATCCGGGAGCGCCTTGAGTGGGCGAACGAGCAGTCTAATCCCGACCTTGCCCGGTTGGGGCTGAAGCTCGCGACAGGAGCAGGCAAGACCACGGTGATGGCAATGCTCATCGCCTGGCAAACGGTCAACGCCGTACGGCACCCGAGCAGTCGCAACTTCACGCGAGGGTTCCTGGTCGTCACGCCCGGCATCACGATCCGCGACCGCTTGCGCGTCCTTCAACCGAACGACCCCGACAGCTACTACGAGAGCCGTGAGCTCGTCCCTCGCGACATGCTCCGCGACCTCGAGCAGGCGAGGATCGTGATCACCAACTACCACGCCTTCAAGCTGCGCGAGACGCTCGACCTCTCGCGGGGCGGGCGCTCCCTGCTCCAGGGCCGCGGGCCTGAGATCCAGTCGATCGAGACCGAGGGACAGATGCTCCAGCGCGTGATGCCCGGGCTGATGGGCATGCGCAGCATCATGGCGTTCAACGACGAGGCTCATCACTGCTACCGCGAGAAGCCCGGCGAGACCGACGAGGGGAAGCTCACGGGCGACGACCGGAAGGAGGCCGAGAAGAACCGCGAGGCCGCGCGGCTCTGGATCTCCGGCCTGGAGGCAGTCAACCGCAAGCTCAGGCTCCGGCGCGTCCTCGACCTGTCGGCGACGCCGTTTTTCCTTCGCGGCTCCGGCTACGCTGAGGGAACGCTGTTTCCGTGGACCATGAGCGACTTCTCGCTGATTGACGCCATCGAATGCGGCATCGTGAAACTCCCGCGGGTGCCGGTAGCCGACAACATTCCTGGCGGCGATATGCCGATGTTCCGCGAACTCTGGGAGCACATCAGGCGGAAGATGCCGAGGAAGGGCCGGGGCCGGGCGGGGGAGCTCGACCCGCTCAGCATCCCCGTCGAGCTTCAGACCGCGCTGGAGGCCCTCTACGGCCACTATGCCGAGGTCTTCAAGCTCTGGGACGACGCCGACACCGAGGCGCCTCCGTGCTTCATCGTCGTCTGCAACAACACGGCGACATCCAAGCTCGTCTACGACTACATCTCCGGCTTCCACAGGGAGAACGAGGATGGCTCGACCACCCTTGAGAACGGGCGCCTCGAGCTCTTCCGGAACTACGACGAGCACGGCAACCCGTACCCCCGGCCGTACACGCTGCTGATCGACAGCCAGCAGCTCGAGTCCGGGGAAGGACTCGACCGCAACTTCCGGCAGGCCGCCGCCGAAGAAATCGAGCGCTTCCGCCGCGAGCAGGTGCAGCGCACGGGCGACCGCGCGGCGGCCGACAAGATCAGCGAGCAGGACCTGCTGCGCGAGGTGATGAACACCGTCGGCAAGCCAGGCCAGCTCGGCGGGTCGATCCGCTGCGTGGTGTCGGTTTCGATGCTGACCGAGGGGTGGGACACGAACACCGTGACGCACGTGCTCGGCGTACGCGCCTTCGGCACGCAGCTGCTCTGCGAGCAGGTGATCGGTCGGGCGCTGCGCCGGCAGTCCTACGACCTGAACGAGGACGGTCGCTTCGATGTCGAGTACGCCGACGTCCTCGGTATCCCGTTCGACTTCACCGCCAAGCCGGTCGTCGCCAAGCCGACGCCACCGCGCGAGACCGTGCAGGTGCGCGCGGTCTCGCCCGAGCGCGATGACCTCGAGATCCGCTTCCCGCGAGTCCAGGGCTACCGGGTGGAGCTGCCGAGCGAACGGCTCGAGGCGGAATTCACGGATGACTCCACCTTCGAGCTGACGCCCGAAGTCATCGGACCGTCCATCACTCGCAACGAGGGCATCATCGGCGAGGGTGTCGACCTCAACCTCGTCCACACGGGTGACATGCGACCGTCGACGCTCCAGTTTCATCTCGCGCGCCGGCTGGTGGAGACGAAGTGGCGCGACCCGGGCGGCGAACCCAAGCTTCACCTCTTCGGGCAGCTGAAGCGCATCACGCGCCAGTGGCTTGAGCAGCACCTCGTCTGCACGGGCGGAACGTACCCGGCACAGCTGATGTACCAGAGCCTCGCGGATACAGCATGCGAGCGGATCACCCAGGGCATCAACCGTGCGTTACTGGGCGAGCGGCCGATCAAGGCCGTGCTCGACCCCTACAACGCCTCAGGCTCGACGCGGCATGTGCGCTTCACCACCTCGAAGCGGACGCGCTGGCGAACGGATCCGCGCCGGTCCCACGTCAACTACGTCGTCTGCGACAGCGACTGGGAGGCGGAGTTCTGCCGCATCGCCGAGAGGCATCCGCGCGTCCGCGCCTACGTCAAGAACCAAGGACTCGGACTCGAGGTTCCGTACCAGTGGGGCTCGGAGGCTCGCCGGTACATCCCGGACTTCATCGTGCTCGTCGATGATGGGCGCGGCGAGGACGACCTGCTGCACTTGGTTGTCGAGATCAAGGGCTACCGCCGCGAGGACGCCAAGGAGAAGAAGTCGACGATGGAGAGCTACTGGGTGCCGGGCGTGAACCACCTCGGGGCCTATGGCCGCTGGGCGTTCGCGGAGTTCACCGATGTGTGGGCGATGCAGCATGAGCTCGCAGCCGAGATCGACGCTCACTTCGACAAGATGATCGAGAGCGCCGCAGGCACCGCCCCGGTCGTGGCAGGATAGAGAACAGGACACGTCCACCCGCGGAGGGCTGGGATGGTTGAACAGGCGATCAGGAAGACCGAGGTGCTGGCCCTGCTGCGCGAGCACAAGCTCGCCATGGCCGAGCGCTTCGGCGTGGTCGATCTCGCCCTATTCGGGTCCACCGTACGCGACGAGGCCGGGCCCGATAGCGACGTCGACATCCTCGTGAGCTTCGACCGACCGACCGACCCGGACTGCTACTTCGGCGTCCAGTTCTACATCGAGGACCTGCTGGGCCGGCCCGTCGACCTCGTCACGGACAAGGCGCTGCGCTCCGAGTTGCGCCCGTACGTCGAGGCCGAGGCGGTTCGTGTCTGAGGACCGGCCGTGGGATCTCTACGTGCGCGACATGCTGGAAGCCTGTGAGCGGGTCACTGAGTTCACCGCCGCGATGGATCAGGCTGCTTTCGCGGCGGACGCGCGCACCTACTACGCGACCCTGCACAACCTCGCACTCCTCGGTGAGGCGGCCACCCACATCCCCGAGTCCGTCCGTGACTCGCACCCAGACATCCCCTGGCGCAGCATCGTCGGCGCGAGGAACGTGATCATGCACGTCTACCTCGGTGTCGATGACAATCTGATCTGGGTGATGGTGACCCGCAGCGTCCCCGACCTGATCCCCCAACTACGCGACTTGCTGCAGCAAGCCGAGCGACAGGACTGAGCACATGCCACGTCGGAAGAAGAGCCGCCGCAAGCAGGTCGAGACGATCGTCCACGACGACGCGAAGCGGACCAACATCCCCACCGCCGAGTACAGCGCGGCGCTGGAGGACGACGACCGCAGCCCCATCGAGGTGGCATACGAGCGCCGCAACCGCGACCTCGACCCGCAGCTCGTCTGGCGCGGCAAGGACGAGCAGGACCTCGCCGACCTCGTCGTGCAGGCGCCGCCGCTCTACATCCAGGAGAAGGTGCACCCCAAGGTACTCATCGACGACCTGCGGCGGAGGAGTGAGCAGGCGGCGAAGGACGATGCGATCGCCGAGAACGGGTACCAAGCGGACCTGTTCGCCGACTTCAACGGGCTGCCGGAGGGCGCCGACCGCACGGACTTCTACGAGCACGACGCCAACTGGTCGAACCGCATGATTCTCGGCGACAGCCTGCAGGTGATGGCCTCGCTGGCGGAGCGCGAGGGTCTGCGCGGTAAGGTGCAGTGCATCTACATCGACCCGCCGTACGGCATCAAGTTCAACTCGAACTTCCAGTGGTCGACGGCGAGCCGCGACGTGCGTGACGGCAACACGGAACACATCACGCGCGAGCCGGAACAGGTGAAAGCGTTTCGCGACACGTGGCGCGACGGCATCCACTCGTACCTGTCGTACTTGCGCGATCGCCTTGAGATCGCTCGCGACCTCCTCCACGATTCAGGTTCGCTGTTCGTGCAGATCGGGGAAGAGAACTCCCACCTTCTTCGGGCTCTCTTGGATGAGGTGTTCGGTTCGCACAACTTCGTATCGCAGATAGTCTTCTCGAAGACTGCCAGCGCAACTTCCGAATTCTTGGCAGGCACATATGATGTCCTGCTCTTCTATGCAAAGGACCGTGAGCGCCTGAAGTATCGCCAGCCGCTCCAAGCGAAAGAAGTGGGGGGCGTCGGCGGTACGGCCTACAAGCGTGCTCGCTTCCCGGATGGCACTGATCGCCCCCTCACGCGTGCGGAACTCACGGATCCCTCCGGGCTGCCCGAACATGCGCTTGTGTTTCGGGTGGACAACCTCACAAGCCAGAGTGTCGGTCGGGCGAAGGGCGAAGGGGCCGCGTCATGGTTCCCGGTCGCCTTCCGCGGGAAGACCTATAAGCCATCGGATCGCGTCCGATGGAAGACCAATGCCACCGGGATGGCGAGGCTCAAGAAGGCAGATCGCCTGAGCGCGACCCGTTCCGGCCTCTACTACGTTCGTTACTTCGATGATTTTAGGGCGTTCAATGAAGATAACGTCTGGAGCGATACGGGGATTGCGGGGTTCGCCTCGGAGAAGCGGTATGTAGTCGAGACCTCTGCGAAGGTCGTCCAGCGATGTCTACTCATGACCACCGACCCGGGCGACCTGGTTCTCGATCCTACCTGTGGCAGCGGGACCACCGCATACGTCGCAGAGCAGTGGGGGCGCCGCTGGATCACCGTCGACACTTCTCGTGTGGCACTCGCTCTTGCGCGAGTACGCATCATGGGTGCCCGATATCCCTACTACTTGCTAACAGATGGCACCGACGGAAAACAGAAAGAGGCAGAGATCACACGCGGGCAGCCGTCCGACGCTCCATCGTTCGACAACGTTCGTCAAGGCTTCGTTTATGAACGCGTTCCCCACATCCAGCTTCGCGACATTGCCAGCAACGCTGAGCTCGACGTCATCTGGGAGCAGTTCCAGACGAAACTCGAGCCCCTCCGGGACGAGTTGAATGCAGTGCTCGACGAGTCGTGGGAAGAGTGGGAGATCCCGCGTGAGGCTGAGGACGGGTGGCCGGCCGATGCGCGGGCGCTGCACGAGCAGTGGTGGCAGCAGCGCATTGCGCGCCAGCGCGAGATCGACGCCTCCATCGCCGCAAAGGCGGACTTCGAGTATCTCTACGACAAGCCGTACACCGACAACCGCAAGGTGCGCGTGGCCGGGCCGTTCACGGTCGAGAGCCTCTCACCCCACCGCGTCCTCGGCCTCGACGAGGACGATGAGCTCATCGACGGCGTGGCAGAGACGCCGGGCTCGTACGGCGAGCCACAGGACTTCGGTTCCACGATCCTCGCTCACCTCAGCACCGCCGGCGTGCAGCAGGCGCACAAGGAAGACCGCATCGAGTTCTCCTCGGTCTCCCCGTGGCCGGGCGAGATGATCTGCGCCGAGGGCCGCTACGCCGATGGCGGCTCCGGGTCCAACGGCACGGGCCCCGAGAAGCGCGCCGGCATCTTCATCGGGCCGGAGTTCGGCACCGTCTCGCGCCCCGACCTCGTCGAGGCCGCCCGCGAGGCCGCCGACGCAGGCTTCGACGTGCTTATCGCCTGCGCCTTCAACTACGAGGCGCACGCCACCGAGTTCAACAAGCTCGGACGTGTCCCGGTCCTCAAGGCGCGGATGAACGCCGACCTGCACATGGCCGGCGATCTGAAGAACACCGGCAAGGGCAACCTCTTCGTCATCTTCGGCGAGCCGGACATCGACATCCTCGACGCGTCGGGCGACGACGATGCCGAGCCCGGGCAGGTCAAGCTGCGCGTGAATGGCGTCGACGTGTTCCACCCGAACACGGGCGAGGTGCGCAGCGATGGCCCGGACGGCATCGCCTGCTGGTTCATCGACACCGACTACAACCAGGAGAGCTTCTTCGTCCGTCACGCCTACTTCCTCGGCCAGAACGACCCGTACAAGGCGCTCAAGACCACGCTCAAGGCCGAGATCAACCAGGAGGCGTGGGAGACGCTGCACAGCGACACGTCGCGCCCCTTCGACAAGCCGGAGTCGGGCCGCATCGCGGTGAAGGTCATCAACCACCTCGGCGACGAAGTGATGAAGGTGTTCCGAGTCGACTGATGGAGTTCCGCATCGCCGACACGTTCACGGCCAGCCTCGCCCGGCTGACTGCGGACGAGCGCACCGCCTTGCTTGCGTTGAGAACGACCGGGCAGACCCGAGAGGGGCTTTATGACTGACCTCGACCATGACCCATTGCAACTCTCCCTTGGCTTTCTTCCCGCCTTCCTGCGTGCGATGGACATCCCACTGTCCTCTGGCGACGCGCGTCGTGAGTTGGGTACAGCCCTCTACGAGACCATCCGACAGCGGCCGTATCCCGTCGACGCACCGCTTTCCGTACAACTGGCGCACTTCTACCTCAACGAGCTCACAGGGATATTCGGAGGAGTTGAGACCGGGACAGTGCCTCCCGCCTACTTGCCCGAAGAAATGACGTACACCCAGCTCAGCGGCGCGATGGGCGCCGTAGCCCTCCAGGCATACTTCGTGTCGACCACTCTGGATGGCGACTCGCGAGAACTGGCGCTCACTCTTGCGCGGTGGTGCAGCGAGAGGACTGAACGATCTGCGATTCACACCCTGATCCTCCGCATCCGACAGGAACGGGCAGCGGAAGGGACGGGTCATCCATCAGCCACGTTACAAGAAGGCAGACCTTGGTGGCGCTTCTGGTAGCGTACGAATTGATGGCGCTGATGCCCTCAAGCAGGCTTGGCCGGGCTACCGCTGCGTGTATGTCCGGGGCACTCGTCCAACCGAGTCCATCGATTCGCTGTCTGGTTCAGTGAACTACGTCCGCAGAGGCTGCTGATGGAGTTCCGGATAGCCGACACGTTCACGGCCAGCCTCGACCGATTGACCGCGGACGAGCAGAAGGCGGCGAAGACCACGGCCTTCGACCTGCAGCTCAACCCGGCGAACCCCGGCATCCAACTCCATCGCATCGACCGCAGCAAGGACAAGAGCTTCTGGTCCGCACGTATCAGCCGCGACCTGCGCCTGATCGTGCATCGCACCGACGCGAGCTTGATGCTCTGCTACGCCGACCACCACGACGCCGCTTACCGCTGGGCTGAGCGACGAGTTCTCGAGCGCCACCCACGCACCGGCGCCGCCCAACTCGTCGAGGTGCGCGAGACCGTCCGCGAGGTTGAGGTCCCGGTCTACGTCCCGGCGGAGCAGTCCGTCGCGGAGCCCGCTCCGGCGACGTTCGGGTCCAGGCCGCGCCTCTTCGATCACGTAACGGACGATGCGCTGCTCGGCTACGGGGTGCCGCTCGAATGGCTCGCCGACGCCCGCGCCGCAACCGAGGACACACTCTTCGAGCTTGCTGACCACCTACCGGCCGAGGCCGCGGAGGCGCTGCTGGAACTGGCCACCGGCGGCACTCCGGCGCAGCCGGTGCACGCGGACGCGGGCGCGGACCCCTTCGAGCACCCCGACGCGCAGCGCCGGTTCCGGCTGATGGACAACGCCGCCGAGTTGGAGCGCGCCCTCGACTACCCCTGGGAGCAGTGGACGGTGTTCCTTCACCCGGCCCAGCGCGCCATCGTCGAGCGGGACTACAGTGGGCCGGCGCGCGTCGCCGGGTCCGCCGGCACGGGCAAGACCGTCGTCGCGCTTCATCGCGCGGTACACCTCGCGCGCACGCATCCCGAAGCCCGCGTGCTGCTCACCACCTTCAGCGACACGCTCGCGGCCGCACTCCGCGTGAAGCTTGGCCGACTCGTGGGGGGCGACGCCGCTCGCGAGCGCATCACCGTGAACGCCATCGACCAGGTCGGCGTCGAGCTATTCGAAGCGGCGTTCGGCCCGGCACGGCTGGTGGACGAACCGACGCTGCGGACGCTGCTCCATGAGGCGTCGGCGGCTGCCGAGGAGCATCGCTTCAGCGAGCGGTTCCTCGAGGCCGAGTGGCGCGAAGTGGTCGATGCCTGGCAGCTCGCGACGTGGGAGGCGTATCGCGACGTCGCCCGCCTCGGCCGCAAGACGCGCCTCGGCGAGAACCAGCGCGTCCTGCTTTGGTCGATCTTCGAGCGCGTCCGCTCCGAACTCGCCGAGCGCGACCTCCGCACCCTCGCCAGCGTGTTCGCCGCGGCGACCGAGCGCGCGGCTGGGGCCGGCGCGAGTCCCTACGACTTCATCGTCGTGGACGAGAGCCAGGACATCGGCGTCCCGCAACTCCGCTTCCTCGCGGCCCTGCGGGGCGAGCGCGAGAACGGCCTCTTCTTCGCTGGCGACCTCGGGCAGCGCATCTTCCAGACGCCGTTCTCGTGGCTCTCGCTCGGCGTCGACGTGCGCGGCCGGTCGAGCACGCTCCGCATCAACTACCGCACCTCGCACCAGATCCGCCGCCAGGCTGACCGTCTGCTCCCGCCCGAGATGAGCGACGTGGACGGCAACACAGATATCCGCCGCGGCACAGTCTCTGCCTTCAACGGCCCCGAGCCGACCGTCGCTGTCCTCGACACGGTCGAGGAGGAAGCCGTGACCATCGCCGAATGGATCGAGGCGCGGGCGGGGGAGGGCGTGCCGCTGGAGGAGATCGGTGTCTTCGTGCGGTCAGAGACAGAGCTGGAGCGCGCCCGCGCTGCGATCGAAGCGTCCGGCCTCACCGCCGGCGGACTCGAGGGCGGCGCCGAGGCCGAGCTGGGCCACGCCGCCGTCGGCACGATGCACCTCGCCAAGGGCCTCGAGTTCCGCGCCGTCGTGGTAGCCGCCTGCGACGACGAGGTCATCCCGCTCCAGTCCCGCATCGAGGCTGTCGCCGACACCGCCGACCTCGAGGACGTCTACAACACCGAGCGCCATCTCCTCTACGTCGCCTGCACCCGCGCGCGCGACCACCTCCTGGTCACGGGGGTGGCTCCGGGGTCGGAGTTTCTCGATGATTTGCGAGCGCGCCGCGCAGCGACAGCACGGTAGGTTCGTTCGGGAGCTGAGCAGACTGCGGCAGGAGCCGGCAGGGGCACGGTCCGCGCCCGCGCTGCTGTTCCGCCGAGTATCCTTAGGGATGGTCTGATCAGGTGGCGTGTCGGGCGCGGTGCGTATCGATCAGCGGGCCGAGCCGCGCTGTGGGGGCCCGATACCGCGGTCCATGGGTGGTCTCGCCTCCATGTCGCTCCGGAAGCGCTCCGGCGGGCGATTCGGGACGCACGGCTCCCGCGATCAGGCGAGCTGAGGCTCGGCTCGCAACAGGTTCGTGAAACCGAGCAGCAGCATGAGACGCTGGCGGTTCTTCTCAAGACCCCGGTAGCGGACCTGCGCGTACCCGAAGTGCCGCTTCACGTAGAGAAACGGATGCTCAGCCTTGGCGCGCACCGAGGCCTTGCGCCGCTCCGCCTGCGCCTCCTCGCCCCCCGGCGCCAGCTGCCGCCTGAGACCCGGACGCATCGCCACCTGCCAGCTCACCTCCGACCCCGCGTGCTCCGGGCGCTTCTCCACTCCCTGGTAGCCGGCGTCGCCCCACGCCTCCGTCTCGCCGCCGTGCAAGAGGCGATGCGCCTCGGTCACGTCGGAGACGTTCGCCGCCGTCGTGCTCACGCTGTGGACCAGCCCCGTCCGCGCATCCGTGCCGGTGTGCAGCTTCATCCCGAAGAACTACTGCCGGCCCTTGCTGGTCTGGTGCATCTCGGGGTCGCGCGCACGCTCGCGGTTCTTCGTCGATGACGGCGCGCTGATGATCGTGGAGTCCACGATCGTGCCCTCGCGCACCTGCAGACCCTGCCGTGCCAGGTGCGCGTTGATCGTCGCGAACAGCTCCGTTCCCAGCTGATGGCGCTCCAGCAGGTGGCGGAAGTTGAGGATCGTCGTCTCATCGGGAATCGGCTCGGAGAGGCTGAGACCGGCGAACTCGAGCATCGAACGGGAGTCGTAGAGTTCCTGCTCCATGCCGGGGTCGCTGAGGTTGAACCAGAGCTGCAGGCAGTGGATGCGCAGCATCACGCGCAGCGCGTAGGGGCGGCGTCCGCGGCCGCGCTTCGGGTAGACGGGCGCGATGCGCTGCTCCAGCTCAGCCCAGGGGACGAGCCTGTCCATGCGCTCGAGGAACGTCTGCCGCCTCGTCTTGACCTTCTTGTGCTCGTACTCGACGCTGCCGAACGAACGCTGCTGCATGGGGCGCCCCTCTCCGGGTCGCCCCATGATCGCATCTGCTCACCCGCTCAGGCGAGTTGTTCAGACCATCCTTAGTGTGCGTCTGCCCGCAGGGCAGGTCGTCCTTCGCGAGATCAGGCAGCTGCAGGTTTCAGTGAATGTCGTCATAGAAGGCGTTCAGGAGTTAGGAATGGTTGACGAACCCCCTGTCATCCCTCTCCCCGAGATTCCCCCGGTACCGACCGCGATCAAGCGTCTGATGGAGGCGTTGGACGACCGAACAAGGGAAGGCCGTGTCGAGTGGTGGTGACCGGACCCCCTTCGCGAGTCCACCGCTTATGAGAGTCCAGCGTGTAGCTGAGTCTCCCAGCGCTCGGCGTAGGCAGCCGGGGCGAGCCAGCCCAGGCTGCTATGCGGGCGCTTCGTGTTGTACTCGATCCGCCAGTCCTCGAGCAGCACCTGCGCCTCGAGCAGGCTGTCGAACTGCTCGACCGGCAGGAACTCGTCGCGCAGCCGGCCGTTGAACGACTCCACGTACGGGTTCTCCCACGGCGCACCGGGCTCGATGTAGCTGCTGCCCGTACCGCTGAACCGGCACCAGTCGCGCAGCGCGTTGGCCGTGAGCTCGGGCCCATTGTCGCAACGGATGTACCCAGGCGCCGTCCCGCGCCGGGCGACGATCCCGTCGAGCGTTGAGGCCGTGGCGTCGGCGTTGATGCTCCTGGCGGCCACGATCGCCAGCGCCTCCCGTGTGTGCTCGTCGACGATGTTGAGCAGCTTCAGGACCCGCCCGTCCGCGGTCTGGTCGAACTGGAAGTCCAGCGCCCAGACGTGGTTCGGCCGCTCAGCGCGCAGCCTGGCGGCGGGCACCGCCGAGTCCCCCAGGCGCTGACGCTTGCGCCATTTCACCGGGACGCGCAGCCCTTCTTCACGCCAGAGCCGTTGCACCCGCTTGCGATTCACGCCCCATCCCTCCTCGCGTAAGGTCGCCCAGGCCCGGCGGTAGCCCCAGCGGGGGTGGCCACGCGAGAAGGCGTGGAGTTCCGCGCGCAGCGCGTCGTCGCCGCGGCCGCGCGTCGGGAGGCGGCGCTGTGTGGAGCGGTGCTGGCCGGTGACCCGGCATGCCCGCCGTTCCGACAACTCGAGGCGGTCCTGCAACATGCAGACTGCCTCGCGCCGGCGCGACGGGCTTACCAGTTTCCCCGGGCGATCTCCTTGAGCGCGTCGATCTCGAGTTCCTTGTCGGCGACGATCCGCTTCAGCCGGGCGTTCTCGCGCTCCAGCTCGCGCAGCCGTTTGGCGTCGTCGGCCTTCATCCCGCCGTACTGGTTGCGCCAGCGGTGGTAGGTCTGCTCCGAGATCTCGACCTGCTTCGCCGCCTCGGCGATCGTCTGCCCCTCACCGAGCAGCCGCTCCACCTCCCGCAGCTTCCGCACGATCTGCTCGGGCGTGTGCCTGCGTCGTTTCACCGTGATGTCCTCCTCTGCCCACTTTCATGGGCCAAAGGACTCTCATCAACGGTGGTCCCGTTTCAAGGGGTCAGGTCAGTGAGCGAATCCTGGTGAGGCGTCGGAGACGGTGGAGGATCCTGGTCCGGGCGGCTACCCGAGCTACCCAAAGTCACCTCTGTTCGCCGAGTTTCGAGACGCTCTCGTGGCGCTCGTCCTGGGGCCCGGCGCTCGAGGCGGGCCTGCGATCGCTGTGAGCGTGACGGACTCGTTCGGCACCACCATCGAGTCCGTCCACGTCGACGGCATCTACGACTTCGAGCATCTCTACGAGCAGTGGGCAGCCACATTCTGGGCCGCACTGGCACAAGCCCAAGTACGAGAAGCGCTCGAGGCGGCGGACGTGATTCAGGACATCCTCGACGAGCTCGAACGCATGTAACAGCCGCTAGGCATGAACGAACGGCAGACGTCCGACCGCCTGAGCTTGTGCCGTTGCTAGTCGGTGTCGGGCTCCAATGGGTGGACGATGCCTACAGCAGGCTACATCGCCAGCCGGAATGTCAGGATGGAGGTTCTCGATTCTGTCCAGTCTGGTGGCTCAAAGCTGACGAGGAGGGGTCAGCCTTCGTCACCACCACGACCGAGGTCGGCGCGGGCGACGCCGACAAGGACACGGCCCCACCAGTCGGCAGGCAATAGGGGAGAATGACGCCATCGTCACGCGGTTCCTCGGCGACGCGGACTCCGGATGACAGCCTCGGAGGTGCCCGCCCGCGAGGTGTACGACGCAGTCGCGGGATCGGCAGGCGAGCCGAGTGCGTGAGACGCTAGAGTCGACCTCGCCAGTTGAGTCCTTACACACGAGCCTTTGAGGGGTCCCGATGTTCTGGCTGAAGGTGGCGACAGGCGCTTGGTTTACCGTCGCGATCGCCGGCTACCTCTACATAGCGGGAGCTGTCGCCCTCGGGTGGTGGCCAGCACAAGCCCCCCTCGAAACAGCGGTGAGCGTCTGGTTCCACTGCGCGGCGGCTGGTGGGCTTGGCGCCACGTTGTACGCCCTTCGAGGCTTCTATTGGTCCGTAGGACCACAGCGGGCCGACAGCCCACGATTCACATATGATCCCTCATGGACATGGTGGTACGTGCTCCGCCCGATCGCAGGCAGCGTCTTGGGGCTAATCGGGTACGTAGCCGCACGCGTAGCACTGAGTCCTGTGCGGGTTCCGGGCCCGATGGACGAGCAATCAGCCTTGCCCTTCGTTGCAATTGCGTTTGCCGCAGGCTTCAGCTTGACGCGAGTGCTCGCCTGGCTTGACCGAAGAGTCGCAGCCCTCTTCGGCGATGGAGATGAATCCTGACACCCTCGGTGACCAGCAGCGAACGGGAGCCCTCCAGCCGTTATCGGAACAGCAAAGGGCTCGGCGCAGGTGTCTGGTCACATGAAGATCGCCGAACTCGCGTTCCGAGCTTCAAAAGATCAGGCATCCGCCTCGGCCCACTCCAGGCGGCTCCGAAGCGAATTGAGCTTCGAGCCCCATGGAACCAAGCCCCTGTGCTGAAGGCGGCCCACCACGATCCCTGGATCGATACCAAGGTCCGAGGCGACGGCCCTGATGCTCAGAGCATCGAACCTCGACCGGAGCACGAACTCTTCCCAATCGTCCACCGGGATCAGGAACTCCTCCGCGAGGCGATTCGCCTCCTCCTCCCGCGGACTTCTCCGAGGGTTGCCCTCCAGTTCGACGAAGACGCGCCGGGGTTCGTGCATCAGCACGTGGGCCGCTTCATGGAAGAACGTAAACCAGAAGATGTCCGCCCACCGGTAACGAAGGTTCAGTTGAATCAGGGCCTTCCGTGGGTTGATCCACCGAGCGACGCCATTGGCACCGATCTTGGGGAACTCACGCACAACTACCGCTGCTACGCCCGCTCGTGCGCACATCTCCTTCAGCTCTGTCCAAGCCTCACGCGGCGGGCGCATCGTGAGGGCACGTGCTTCGGCGATCGCCTCGCGGAAGCGCGCTTCGTCGTAGTCTTCCGTCTCGAGAGCGATGCCGTTCGCTTCACCTCTGCGTACCCAAGCCGCAAGTGCCCCTGTATCGATTGCCGCGTTCCCGGTAACACGGAAACCTAGAGCCTCTTGCTGCTCAGCGTCCCAATTCGAGAAGGACGCGACGCCGAAGAACTCCAAGAGGGCCCGCAATCGATCTAGTGGCTGCGTAGCAGCCGGAATCCAGCCGCGGCGCTCCATCTGGCCCAACGGAAAGTAGTTCAACCAATCCAACTCGTCCCGTAGCGACGAATCCTCAAAGGCGCGGGCGAGCGCCAGCCGGTACCGTGCCTCGAGATTCACCCAGACCTGCGCCGGCGTGCCCAAGACTCGTTCCAACTCGAGAGCCGTCACCTCGGTGAGCGCCTTCTTGCCGTTCACGACCGCGTTTATTGCCTGAATGGGCCGTCCCATCCGGCGTGCGAGCTCGGTCTGGCTCATATGGCGCTCGGCTAGTTCCTCGCGCAAGTAGGTTCCTGGCGCGATGGCTCGGCCGATCGAGCTTGCTTCCGTGGAATCGGTCACTGTGTCACCACCTCTGCAACGATAAGGGCCCGCCCACCCTCTGCGACGTCGAGAGCAACATGCCAGCCATCAGCCAGCGGAACGATCCAGCGCGTCGGCCCGGAGTGATTCCGGGTCTCGGCCCGCAGGAACGCGAACTTGCTCACGTCCCCCGCCCCTTCGATGCAGGTGAGGAAGTTCACCACGTGGACGTACTGCTGCGCCACATCCAGCCCCCAGCACGCGGTGGCGTGCATCTCCTCCCGGAAACACCGCGCGAGATTCTCGTCGGCGAAGCGAATGTCCACTTGCGTCTCTCACCCTCATAGCTGATACTACTAGCGTTCAGGATTTACAGTCTACCGCTGTAACGCGTGGTCTTGTACATGTTCACCTAAAGCATGGCTCATGGGTGCCTCGACGGCGACCCATGGCCAGCCGGGACCAGAGGAGATCCCCTCATGCACAAGCTCACATTCTTCCCGCTGGGCAACGCCGACACGTGCCTCGTTGAGACGTCCGCAGGGGCGGTTCTGCTGTTCGACTACGCGGCCATGGCCGACGCAGACGATCCGAACGATCGCCGAATCGATCTCCCTCGGGCGATCCGCAAGCGGCTGGACGAGCTGGGCCGCGACCATGTGGACGTGCTGGCCCTCACGCACTTGGATCAAGATCACATCCAGGGCGTATCGGACTTCTTCGTTCTCGAGCACGCCCAGAAGTACCAGGGACGCGGCCGGATAAAGATCTCGGACCTGTGGGTGCCCGCCGCGGCTATCACGGAGAGCAAGGGTGCCCTGAGTGACGAGGGGCGCGTTGTCCAAGCCGAGGCGCGCTATCGCTTGGAACGGGGCGCGGGGGTACGGGTCTTCTCCCGGCCGGAGGCGCTCAAGGAGTGGCTCGACGAGCACAAGCTCACGATCGAGTCGCGCGCGCACCTGATCACCGACGCTGGACAGCTCGTCCCCAGCTTCAAGAAGGATGTGCACCACGTCGAGTTCTTCGCGCACTCGCCCTTCGCAGACCGCGAGGACGGGAAGCTCGTCGACCGAAACTCCGAGTCCATCGTGCTGCAGTCCACGTTCACCGAGGCCGGGCGCGACTCGAGGTTGATGCTCGGCAGCGACGTCCCCCACGAGATTTGGACTCGCGTCGTGACGGTGACGAGGATGCACGGCAACGAGCACCGCCTCGAATGGGACGTGTTCAAACTCCCGCACCACTGCTCGTACCTCTCGCTCGGGCCCAAGAAGGGGAAGCGCGTAACCGAGCCTGTTCCGGAGGTGGCTTGGCTGTTCGAGCAGCAGGGAGCAACGCGCAGCATCGCCGTCGCTACGAGCGACCCGATCCCGGACAGTGACACCGACCAGCCACCCCACCGCCAGGCGGCGGCGTATTATGGGGCGGTCAGCGCTAAACATCGTGGCAAGTTCGTGGTGACGATGCAACATCCCACACGCCAGTCGCCAAAGCCGGTCGTAGTAGTCGTTGATCGCCTCGGAGTCAGGCTATGGACGGGGGGTGAACCTAGCCGCACTGAGGTGTCGGCGCCCACGGTGGTCAAGCCGAGAAAGCCGTACGCTAGATGAAGATGTCAAAGGCCGACGTCGCCTGGCTCCGCGACCACTACCCCAACCTCACCTTCGACGCTAGCTCCATGACGATTGTCGGGGCGCTGGATTTCCAAGCGTGCTACGACAAGGCGGACGGAGACTTGATCGTCGACTGCGACATGTCGGGAGGTGGGGACGGAAACGGATCGTCCCGAATCTGCATCGCCGACGTGTTTGATGTCGAGATACGCTTGCTGCCCCAAACACCAGCGCCCTCTTTCCCTGATCCGTTCCAGATACAGTGGCCGCCAGCCGCAGACCTGAACCCCTTCGAATACCCTGAGCCCGAATCAGGCAACTCCCCCCCTTGGCCGAGCGTCAGGGAGATCGGGGGGCGGCGCGCCGCAATCGCTCGCAAGGAAGGCGCTACTCTCGCCGATCTGCATTTCTACGAGGACGAGACGTGCTGCCTGAGCATTAGGCTTGCTCTGGACGCCCACCTGCGAATCGACCGGTTCATTCACGACTTGGTCATTCCCTTCTTCTATCGCTTGTCGTTCGTCGACGCATTCGGATTGCAGGCTGCGAGAGCCGAACTCTGGGGAGAATACAGTCACGGCCGGGCCGGCATGAGGGAGTACGTGAACGAGATGCGGGCGATGCAGCGACTCAAGGTGAGGCCACGCGAGGCTTGCCCGTGCGAGAGCGGTCGCCGCTTCAAGGACTGCTGCGCTGCCGACGTCCGCGCGGTGCCACCTCCGCCCCAACGCCAAGGACCGGCGAGGCTCTGCCCCGTCGCGGTGTCAGAGATGATCAACGGCGTACGGCGAACCCGTGCCGGCGGCGCGATCACGACACTTATGCTGTAGTCGAACGCAGGCTGGGCGCAGCGGGCCCCGCAGAGTCTGGCCCACCGAACCTACAGTGACACCGCCAGCTCGAAAGTTCGCAGTACAGTCTTCCTTGGCCAGCCAGCCTCCAGCGACTTCGGGATACGGCCTGGACCCCAAGCGCAACTGCGCGCGGCTCCACGATGGTCCCGCGCGACGCTCCGGGATGGCGTGCGAGCGTTATCGGGGTGGCCTGCGGCCTCTCCCATCCCCGGCTGGCGGCTGTCCGACTGCAATATCGCCGATCCCCACCATCGATGCTCTCGGTGGGGAAACCATCCCGGCGATCGGAGCGTATATCTATCATCCGCGACATGGCGACGTGGCCGGCGGTGTTGGGCGCGGCTCTACTGGTAGTCGCAGCGGCTGTTGTCGCCGGCTGCGCGGGCCCGCAGGACCAGACTTCCGTACAGGCACCCTCGGGCACACCGGTTACCACTCGCGAACCTCGCGCCACCCCGTCCGGCCCTCCGCCGTCGGACCCGGCGGTGCAGCTCAGTGCGGGGCGCGGATTCGCATGCGCTGTCAGAGCGTCGAGTGAGCTCAGGTGCTGGGGAGACAACGAGTACATGCTTGAAGCGGACACCCCCCTGGGTAGCTACCGGTCCGTCAGCGCGGGGGGTGGTCATGCCTGCGCCGTGCACGACGAATCGGGCGCCGTTCGCTGCTGGGGGAATGAGAATTATGGCTTGACCAGCGCGCCTTCGGGGAAGTTCCGCTCGGTGAGCGCGGGGGGTACTCACACGTGCGCGGTACGCGAGGCGGGCTCAGTTTCCTGCTGGGGGGACACTTCGAATGAGGCGCATCGTGCGTTCGTGCGCACATACCGGTCCGTGAGTGCTGGCTACAGCCACACCTGTGCAATACGGGAGTCTGGCGAGATCGACTGCTGGGGCAGGAACGACAGGGGTGAGGCGACCGCACCCCCGGTAAGTACCGCTTGGTCAGCGCGGGCGATGGGTTCACGTGCGCGATTCGCGAGTCGGCGGAGCTGGTTTGCTGGGGAGGCCGCAGGAAGGGCGAGCTGGACGCCCCCGGCGGGACGTTCCGCTCGGTCGGCGCAGGCGAGTCGCATGCGTGCGCAGTACGCGAGTCGGGCGAGATCGCCTGCTGGGGCGCAGACGACGTCGGCGAGGCCCAGGCACCGCCGGGACGGTACAGCGCGGTGAGTGCGGGCTCACAGTTCACATGCGCGATCCATGAGTCCGGTTCGGTGGTCTGCTGGGGGGCGTCTGACTACGGCTCCCTGTTGAATGCCCCGCGCGAGCAGGTAGCGTCCCAGGAAGTGGTGTCACAGAGGTGGACGTAGGAGACCACCGCGCCATCCTTCACACAGGAAACAGTCACGTGGAGGAGGACGACTGTGGTCAAGGAGAGCGTGGACTTGTTGGAACTGCTGCGCAAGCAGGCGGACGGAGCGGACCTCGACTTTCTGCGCGAGGCGGTCGCGGTGCTCGCCCAGGCGGTGATGGACGCCGAGGTCTCGGCGCAGATCGGCGCCGCCCACGGCGAGCGCAGCGAGACGCGCCTGACCCGGCGCAACGGCTACCGGCCGCGGCGCTGGGACACGCGTGTGGGCACGATCGAACTGGGCATCCCGAAGCTGCGCGAGGGCAGCTACTTCCCCTCGCTGATCGAGCCGCGGCGGCGCTCGGAGCGCGCCCTGGTCTCCGTGGTCACGCAGGCCTACGTCGAGGGCGTCTCGACCCGTCGCGTCGACGACCTCGTGCGCTCGCTCGGCTGCGACGGCATCTCCAAGAGCCAGGTCTCGCGCATCTGCGCTGAACTCGACGAGGTCGTCTCGAGCTTCCTCGAGCGGCCCCTCGACTCGGGCCCCTACCGCTACCTCTGGCTCGACGCGCTCACCCAGCTCGTGCGCGAGGAGGGCCGCGTCGTGCAGGTGGCCGTGGTCGTCGCCACCGCCGTCAACGCCTCCGGCAAGCGCGAGCTGCTGGGCATCGACGTCGGCACCTCCGAGGACGGGGCGTTCTGGCTGAGCTTCCTGCGCGGGCTCGTGGCGCGCGGCCTGTCCGGCGTCGAGCTCGTCACCTCGGACGCGCACCAGGGCCTCAGGGAGGCGATCGCGACGGTCTTCGCCGGCGCCTCCTGGCAGCGCTGCCGCACGCACTTCATGCGCAACCTGCTGACCCGGGTGCCGAAGAGCGCCGAGAAGCTGGTGGCGACGACGGTGCGGACGATCTACGAGCAGTCCTCGGCGGCCGAGGTGCAGGCCCAACACGCCCGCGTGGTGGAGCAGCTCGCCGAGCGCTTCCCCGAGGCCGCGGCGCTGCTCGCCGACGCCGGGCCGGAGATCCTGGCGTTTACGGCCTTCCCGGTCGTCTACTGGCGGCAGGTCTGGTCGAACAACCCGCTGGAACGCCTCAACAAGGAGATCCGGCGGCGCACCAACGTGGTCGGCATCTTCCCCAACCGTGCCGCCGTCGTGCGGCTGGTCGGCGCCGTGCTCGCCGAGCAGCACGACGAGTGGGCGGAGGGGCGGCGCTACATGACGATGCTGCAGCCGCTGCCGGCGGCCGTGGCCGAGGTCGCCTCAGGCGAGGAGGTGCTACTGCAGACCGCCAGCTAGCAAATGATCAGGATGGTGCACTGTTACACCACTTGCAGGGACGTGACCGGGCGCGCGACAGGAGTCGGGCACGTCTACCTCCTTGATCAGGGTGGTCGATTGGGGCCAGGCGAACGCGCCGCAGGGGAGGTGGAAATACCGCTCGGTGAGCGCGGGGGAGCGGCACTCGTGCGCCGTGCTCGAGTCGGGGTCGGGTGGGATCCTCTGCTGGGGAGAATCCAGCCTAACGCACGTACCTCCGGGGACGTACCTCTCCGTCAGCGCGGGGGCGGCCCACACATGTGCTGTCCGGGATTCGGGTGAGCTCGCCTGTTGGGGCGCCGAGCCATCCAACTTGACGGACGCGCCTCCCGGGAGATTCGTCTCGGTGAGCACGTTACTTTGGCATAGCTGTGCGGTACGCGATTCGGGCGAGGTCGTCTGCTGGGGAGACAACCGGTTCGGCCAGGCAGACGCGCCTCCGGGGAAGTTCCGCTCGGTGAGCACCGGTGCGGTTCACACCTGCGGCGTGTGGGTGTCGGGTGACATTGAGTGCTGGGGAGCGCAGTGGGTCCCGTCGGATCTCCGGTGAGCCGGCGCCTGCGTCAGTGCCCGATTCGACAAGCTGCGCGACGCGTACTCGCCGCCCTCCTGCGCTCCGGACCCCCCACGGTGAGCGGATGTGCGACGGCGATGCCGCCGATCGGTACTCGCGAGGCCGCGGGTCAGGGAAACCATCCCCGCCTCAGGCGCGTATATCTAATCATGAACGGCATGGCGACCCGGTCGCGCGGCTGGCGGCGGAGGCAACGAGCCCTGCTCATTGCTCGCCGGCGCCGACGCGACCTCGGTCTCCACGCGGATGCCGCTAGCCTGGGAGGCTGACATGCGACTCGCACTGCGGAATTCCCTGATCCTCTTCACCGTCGCGATCTTCACCCTGGCGGTCGCCGCCTGCGGCGGAGATGACGCTGGTGACGACGAAGATGCCGCCGCGGTGGCTGCGCCCTCGACCCGCTCGTCGAGCGGCTCCACGACTTCGTCGAGCACCACCACGACAACCACCAGCGCGTCCGACAGCGCCTCGGATGACGACTCATCGGGGGGCTCCTACTCCGCGTCGCCAGCCCCCAGGGCAACGGTGATCGCGCAGCTGGCTCCGCCCCGCCCGGCTGCGACGCCCGCGCCGTCAGGCCAGAGCCCGGTGCCGGCAGGCCAGCAGGCCGCGCCATCGACCACGACGTTCAAGAACTACGGGCGCACCCCGTTCGTCGATGCATCCCAGGACGCCGTCTCGACCTTCAGTCTCGACACGGACCGCACCTCCTACTTCCTCGCGCTCAACTGGGCGCGGAACGGCTTCGAGGTGGACCCCAACTCCGTGCGGGCCGAGGAGTGGATCAACGCCTTCTTCTACGACTACGACCTGCCCCGCGACGGCCGGAGCTTCTCGATCACCAGCGACGTGATCGGGCATCCGATCGACGGTGGCCTCCACCTGGCCCGCGTCGCCATGCAGGCGCCGAAGGTGCCGGACACCACGCCGCTGAACGTCACGCTGGTGCTCGACGCTTCCGGGTCAATGGCCAGCGGCGACCGCGTCAACATCGCGCGGACGGCGGCGGAGACCATCCGCCAGAGCCTCAGTTCGCGCGACCGCATCGCCGTCGTGCACTTCACGACCGACATCCTGGACGCCTACACCGTCCGGCACACCCGTCCCGACGACCGGGATGTCACGCGCTCGATCGAGCGGTTGAGGCCGCACGACAGCACCAACGTGCAGGCCGGTCTCAACCTCGGCGTGCGGCTCGCCGACGAGGCGCGCCGGCAGCGGCCGGACGCCTTCAACTACATCATCCTGATGTCCGACGGCGTCGCGAACGTCGATGCGACAAGCCCGTTCGCCATCCTCGATTCGGCACGCGACACGGACCACCTCAACCCGCTGCGGTTGATCACCATCGGCGTCGGGATCGAGAACTACAACGACTACCTGCTGGAGCAGCTCGCCCAGCAGGGCAACGGCTGGTACCGCTACCTGGACGACACCAACCAGGCGCGCACGACGTTCAGCCGCGAGAACTGGCTCGCGCTCTCCACGCCGTTCGCGGACCAGACCCGCGCCCAGGTGACCTGGGATCCGCGGCTCGTGCACGCGTGGCGCATCGTCGGCTACGAGAACCGCGTCACGCCGGACCACACCTTCGAGCAGAACCGCAAGGAGTTCGCCGAGCTCCCGTCCGGGGCCGCCACGACGGTCTTCTACGAGCTGGCGCTCCACAACGAGGCTCGTAACCGCCAGGTGTCGCTGGGCGAAGTCGAGGTGCGCTGGGTCGACCCGCGCACGGGCGACACGCTGGGCCAGAGCCTGGACGTGGCGGGCCACACCGCCGCGCCGTTCGACGCGGGCGACCGGTACCTCCGCTTCGGCGCCATCGTCGCGCTGTCCGCCGACCGCTACAGCGCGCTCTCGCCCCAGGTCGAGAACGCCAACGTCGATACCGGCGGCATCCACGCCGACCTCGAGGCGCTGCAGTGGGAGCTGGAGTCGCTGGACGAGCGGCTCGGCTCAGCCGAGGCGTACCGCGACTTCCGCATGCTGTTGGACCACCTCACGGTGGCTGTGGCCGAGCTGGCGCCTTCGACGGGTTACAGCCAGTAGCCCGGGTCGTCGACGAGCCGGGCGCCTCCGACTGGCTTGAGCCGGTGATGGGGCGCCCGGCATGCAGGGCGTTGCGAGGAGTTCGGACGCCCTGGGGTCATCCCCGCCATGCGCCCCTCGCACGCGCGGGGGGCGCGCGCTTGTCCCGGCTACGCGGTCAGCCCTGGTGACCGGCTAGGTCATCCTGCGCAGGGTCGGTGAGAACGCCATGAACGCGAGGATCATGACCACCAGCGCCGCGCCGAGGCTGGCGAGCGCCGAACGCACGCCGATCACCTCCGCCAGCAGGCCGACGAAGAACGCCGCGCCGAGCATGAGGCTGATCTGCGTCATGAAGACGGCCATCACGCGACCGCGGTACGCGTCCTCGACGTAGGTGTGCACGAGTACCGCGCTCAGCGCCTGCCGCCCGGCCGTGCCCACGCCCGCCGTCGCCATGAAGAGCGCACCGATCCAGAACTGATCGGTACTTGCGAAGGCGACGAGCGAGGCGCCGATCAGGATCGCGGACAGCAGCATCAGTACGCCTCGACGCTTCTCCGGTAGCGACGCCACCACGAGCGCGCCGATCAGCGCGCCCCCGCCGCTGATCGCGATGATCAGGCCGAGGGCGTCGGCGCCGCCGCCGTACACCTCGCTCACGTAGCCGGGCAGCATGACCATGAACGGCATGCCGAGCATCGCCGTGAGGAAGTTCACCGTGAGCAGTTGGAAGATGTTGCGGTCGTGGACGATGTAGCGCGCGCCGTCGCCGAGGTCGGCGAACCCGGAGCGCGCGGCGGCCAGGATGCCACCCTCGACGGGTGCGCGTCGCATCCCCGGTCCGGGCGCCGGTCCGGCCCCGTTCGCCGGTTCGGGCGCAGGCGCCATGCCGCCATGCGACAGCAACGCGGCGAGGCGCTCCGGCCGCAGCGCCGACGCGCCAGAGACCGGGATGAGCGCGGCGACGGCGAGGCCGTACGTGCCCGCCATGACGAAGTAGACCGACGCCGCCCCGATCAGCGCGATCAGGAAGCCTCCGGCCGCCGGGGCGAGCAGCCGCACGAAGTTCATGCCCGCGGCGTTCAGCGAGACCGCGTTCATCATGCCCTTGCGCCCGATCACCTCGGGCACCATCGCCTGCGAGGCCGGCAACATGATGGCCTGCACCACGCCCTGCACGATCGACGTCGCGAAGAGGTGTTCGTAACGCAACTGCCCCGACGCCACGAGGAGCCCGACGCCGATGGCGAGCAGCGCCGAGATCGCCTGACCGACCTGCAGGATCCACTTCTTCGAGACGCGGTCCGCGAGCACGCCGCCGAAGACGGAGAGCGTGAACATCGGCACCGCGCTCGCGATTCCCATCGCGCCGAGCGCCGAGAACGAGTTGGTGAGGTCGAACGCCAGATAGCCGCGCACGAGGATCTGCATGTTGAGCGAGGCCATCGCACCGAGCGAGGAGAGGAAGAACCAGCGGAACCCGCGGTTCTTGAGCGACTCGAAGGTGCGGATCGAGAAGCCTCGCGACCGGGGAGGGCCGCCCGGCCCGCGCGGCGGAGGCCCGGCCCCGTTCGTGGCCTGCTGTTGGGGAGGCGCCTCGGCGGTCGGAGGCGGGGCGGGTGGTGCGAGTTGGCTCAGATGGCCCCCCGGATGCGGTCGGCGGCTACTTCGACACCTCGTTGTGGGCGCCGCACGAGGGGCAGCGGAAGACGACGTTGCGGACTTCCCACTGCCACACCTGCTCGGCCAGCACGGCGTCACAGGAGCCGCAGCGGTACTCGGTGTCGCCGTCGCGACGCAGCAGGGGCAGTTCCTCGCGGTCGAGGATGATGCGGGGCTTGCCGCCCTCGGCGAGCTCGATCACCACCAGCTGTTCGCTTGCCATCCGTCCCGCCTCCTCAAGGCTGCGAGATCAGAGTGTACGCCAGGCGGGCGAAGGTAAGCTTCCGACTACCCAAACGGGCAGGCAGCCCGCCTGTCCGTTCGGGTGATCCTGACCGTGAGGCCGATGAGGCATCCTGTATGCGTGCGCTGGAAGAGGAGCACAACATGACCGAAGACCTCGACTCGCTCGCAGCGCTGTCCGGCGGCTTCGCCGCCGTCGTGGAGCGTGCGGCACGCTGGACCTTGCGCGTGAACGGCCGCAACCGGATTCCCGCGAGCGGCGTGGTGTGGAGCGCGGATGGTGCGGTCGTCACCGCCGACCACGTGCTTGAACGTGACGACCACATCACGGTCGGCCTCCCCGACGGTTCCGAGGCGGCCGCCACGATCGCGGGGCGCGACCCCGGTTCAGACCTCGCCGTGTTGCGTGTCGACGCGACCGGCCTCGATGCCGCCGAGTTGGCGCCGGACGGCGAGATTCGCGTGGGGCATCTCGCACTGGCGCTCGGCCGGCCCACGCCGGGCGCGGTGCAGGTTTCGCTGGGCATCGTAAGCGCAATCGGTGGGGCGTGGCGCACGTTCCAGGGTGGCCGTGTGGACGGCTATCTGCGGCCCGACGTCACGTTCTACCCCGGGTTCTCAGGCGGCCCGCTGATCGATGTCGGGGGCCGCGTTGTCGGTATTAACAGCTCCCGGCTGCGCCGTGGCGCGGGGCTCACCATCCCGGCCGCGGCTGTTGATGGCATCGCGGCGTCGCTGCTGGCGCACGGGCGCATCCGCCGTGGTTACCTCGGGGTCGCAAGCCAGCCCGTCCGGTTGCCGGAGGCGTTGGCCGCGAAGCTCGATGGACAGGAGCGTGGCCTGCTCCTTGTGAGAGTGGAAACCCGCAGCCCGGCTGGCGACGCCGGCCTGCTGATCGGAGACATCCTGGTGCGTATCGACCACCAGGGCATCGAGGATCATGCCGCGCTCTACGCGGCGCTCGGGGTCGACCGTGTGGGCCGCGCCACGCTGCTGACAGTGCTGCGCGGCGGCGAGGTGCACGAGTTGTCCGTGACGATCGCGGAGCGGGACCAGCCATGACCAACTGGGGGCCCGGCTGGTTCTGACGACATGAGCAAGCCGTGCCTGAGGGTGGTGGTCGTCGCCGAGTACCCCGCCGTCCGCGCGGGGCTGAGGGAGTTGCTCGTGCGTGCAGGCCTGGAGGTCGTCCGCGAGTTCGCTCCCCGTGACCTCGGCGGCGGCGGCTTCGAACCAGCAGACGTGTGGGTCGCCGACGCCGGCGATGCGACGGCCGGTCTGTTCGAATCGGCAGACGCGCCCGTGCTCATACTCACGGACGACCTCACCGGGACGGTCGCCGCCGCCGCCGAAGGGCCACCTGGGGGGTACGTGCACCGCGACGCCTCCGGCGAGGTGCTGGCGGCAGCCGCCCGTGCCGTCGCCGCGGGAATGCTGGTGGTGGATCCGGCGCTCGGCGTCGGCGACCTGTCTTTCGGCGCGAGCGCAATGAGGACCGCGGCCGCCGGCGCGCTCACTGACCGTGAACTCGAGGTCTTGCGCCTCGTCACAGACGGCCTCCCGAACAAAGGCATCGCCCTGCAGCTGGGAATCAGCGAGCACACGGTGAAGTTCCACGTCAGCTCAATCCTGGGCAAACTCGATGTGGCTTCGCGCACCGAGGCGGTCACTGAAGCGGTGCGCCGGGGCCTGCTCGCTCTGTAGTCAGGACGCCTTGCCCGTGGCCCCATCGATGGCGCCACGCAGGCGAGCCCGCACGTCGCGGCGTCTGCCGCGGGCTCTTGCAGGGGCGGCGCGGCCAGAAGCACCTGGCAGGCCGGCGCCGCGGGCTGCCCGGCCAGACGTGCTCGTGCAGGTGCGGCACGCTCTGGCTCACGCGGATTGTTGTTCGCCCACGCATGTGGCTTGGTGCGCCGAGCGCATCCGGCGTCGCCCGCACGATCCTGCCGTCACAAAGCCACGCGGCCGCCGGCACAGCGAGGAGCCGCGGATCCCCTGACTCCTTGCTGCGCCTGGCGGCCGCTACTCTTCGGGCTCGTCCGCCGGAGCCGGCGGCGGCGCCTCGAACTTGCTGCTGCGCAGCCAGACGCCCTCCTCCATCGCGGCCGGCAGGAACCGCACGTCGGGCGCGATCACGTTGCCGTCGACGTCGCGGAAGCCGAACTCGACGCGGCCGTCGTCCAGGCGTCGTGCCCGGATGACACCGATCGAGCCGCCATCCACCTCGACATCGCCGCTCTGGAACCAGCGGCGGTCGTCCGGCTGGGCGCCGAAGAAGCGCCGCTCGGGCCGGATCACCCAGCCACCGGCGAGCTCGACCGCGTGCTCGATGCGGCCGTCCTCGGCGAGCTGCGCGATCACGCGCAACTGCACGGGCTCGGGCGCGGGCTCTGGCGCCGGCGCCGGCGCGGGAGCCGGCGGCTCCGGTGCGATCATCGCGTGCACCTCGGTGCCCGCGATGGTGAGGCGCTGCAGGAACGCCGAGTTCGCCCCGTCGATGGCGCCGATGGCGCACAGCACTGCGTCGGTCGCGAACACGATGACGCGATGCTCGTCGCGGAACTCGGCGTCCAGCGCGAGTATCGCGTCGACGTCCTCGACGCCGGCCGCAAGCAGCGCGTCCCGGAGCGTAGCCGGGTTCAGGCAATTGGCTTGCGTCTGGAGCTCGGCTTGCAAGGCGCTTTCGGCGAGGGTCGGGCCGTCGGCGCCAAGCTGTACGGCCCGGCCCGCGGTCACGAGCGGCGAGAGGACGGCCTCCGCGTAGGCGAGCTCGGGCTGCGCGGCGAAGGCCTGCTGGAACGTCAGCGTTCCGCCGCCGTCGAGCGCCGCGCTGAGCTCCGCCCATCCGGCCGCCATCGGCCCGTACTGCGCCGAGGCCGCCTCGGCCGCGACGAGCACGAGGTGGTCGATGCCGGCGTAGGTGATGACGTTGCCCGCAGCCACCGAGTCGGCCAATCCAGACGCGTCGAGCGCGTCCGCGTAGTGCCGGCCGAACGCCGCGAGCAGCGTGGTGGACGAGGGGTTCGCGAGGCTGACCGCCGCCGTCTGCGGCGCGTCGGGCGCCGGGGGTTCGTCGCCCAGCGCGACGATCGAGGGCCGCTCCAGGATGCCGTCGAGGGTGAGCGCCTGCACGCCGGCCGCGTAGATCGCCTTCGCCTCGACGGACGCATCGATGTCCGTGACCGGATCCCCGGCCGCGATGACCGCGTAGGTCACGATGCCGTCCTCGCCGGCACTGGGCGCGACCACGTACTGCCCGCCGTCCACCTCGACGGTGACCGGATCGAACGTGGGGCCGGTGAGCACGACCAGGTTCCGCCAGATGCCGTGGAATGCGATCTCCTCATCGGCTTCGTCGAACGCGATGATCGCGACGAACACCCACGAAGGACCAGGTCCCCTGAGTGTGACCGCGAACGGCGTCACCGCGGCGGCCGCGACGCTCGTCGCGCTCGCGATCTGGGCGCCGGAATGGTAAGAGACGCCGGCCGGCCACCGTTCGGGCGTTACGGCGATCCGCTCGAACACGCCGGGCGCCACCACGTACAACACGACGCTGCCGCCGGCGTCAGCCAGGTCGCCGCCGCCCGGATTGCCCGCCCGGTAGTGAACGTCGAAGGGCTCGCCCGCGATCACGCGGTCCGGGGTGTGGCTCGCCTCGATCTTGAGTTGGAAGCGGCGCTGCTCCGCCTCCTCGTCCACCAGATGGACCACGAGGTCGAAGTCAGCCACCAGAGGCTGGAGGTCACGCTGCCGATAGGTTGTCGCCTCGATCAGGTAGGCGCCGGCCGCCAGGTACTGCTCGATGCGTGAGTTGCGGACGCCGCCACCGTCGTCGTTCGCGCCGATAAAGCGCCCGTCGGACGATGCCAGGGAGAGGACGGGGTCGCCGTCTACCGACATCAGGTCGATGCGCACACGACCGTCCCGCGGCAAGCTGAAGGAGTAGGCGTAGGCGGGGTGTTCCGGGACGACGCGTGCGCCGCAGGTGTCGATCGTCCAGGAGCCGGATGCCGTCAGATCGACCCCCGGCTCGAGTGTGCCCAGGTGGACCGGATCGCACCCGGTGACGTGGTTGATGGAAAGCGTGAAGTCCGCCGGACCGCGTCCGCGCCCGCCGACCGTCGTGGCCTCGACGAGGTAGACGCCCCCCGCCAGGTCACGCTCGATGCGTGCGTTCAGGCCGGCGCCGCCGTCGTCGTTGTCTGTGATGCGGGTCCCGTCCTCAGCCAGCAGGTAGAGGTAGGGGTCACCGTCGGCCGACACCAGGTCGACTCTGATCCGGTCACCCTCGGCGTGCTGGAACCGGTAGGTATGCGCATCGCTGTCAATGCGGAAGCGCGAGTCGCAGTCCCCGGTCGTCCAGGCGCCCACCGCCGAGAGCCCCACCATGTCGTCGTCGAGCATGCCGAGGTCGTTCACCTCGCACGCGGCTTCGTCCTCGCCCAACGCGGTGCGGGGCGCGTCCAGCACGAGCGCCACCGCCGTGAGCGCGATCATGGCGCACAACGCCGCGAGGAGTCGTGTAACGGACCGGGTGGGCAGGAAGGCGCCGCTCATGGTGTCTCCGAACCTCGATCGATGGGCGATTCGCAGTATCACACACGGCGTGAACCGCGAAAGCCTGCATGACGAACAGCGTGGGCGAACGGGCCGAGCCACGGCATGCCGCAACGCAGCCGGCCACGCGGCAGGACGACGATCGATCACGCCTGGGAACGCCGGCTGTGGCGGACGTGGAACCGCGGTGCGGCGTCAGATGCTATCTTCCCATCCGGACGACTCTCGCAGATGCCCGCGGAAGGGACACAACATGAAGATTGGCGTGATTTCAGACACCCACATCCCGTCCATGGGCCCCGCGCCCCCGGAACAGGTGATCCCGGCCTTCGAGGGCGTCGACCTCATCGTCCACGCCGGGGACATCTACGCGGACTCCGCCCTCGAGTGGCTCGCCCGCATCGCGCCGGTCGAGTCGGCCAAGTCGCGCTTCGCGGCCCTCGCCGAGGGAGCCCCGCGCACCGGCACCACGCTGGTGCTGGAACTCGAGGGCCAAAAGGTCGGCGTCGTCCACAAGCTGGAGCTGCTGCCGATCGTCGACGAGATCTACCCCGGCGCCCTCGCCAAGTACCCCGAGGGCCTCGACGTCCAGGACGAACTCACGGAAGTCTTTGGCGAGCCGGTCGACATCGTGATCTTCGGCTACACGCACGAGGCGATGGTCGAGACGTTCCAGGACGTGCTGTTCGTCAACCCCGGCAGCACCTCGATGATCAAGCAGAGCATGCTGCTCGGCCACGTCGCGGTGCTCGACATCACCGAGGACAGCGCCGAGGCGGAGGTCATCTACCTCGGCGACATCGGGGAGTAACCACCGACGTGCCGTAAGACGCCGCACGGCAGCCCTCGGAGGCTGCTGCTAGAGTGTCCGGCGCACCGGGAGGAGGCTGCGCGTGCCTGGCGTGATGCCGCTCGACGACGTCCGTGTACTGGACCTGACGCGCTACACCTCCGGGCCGTTCTGCACCCGCGTGCTCGGCGACTACGGCGCCGATGTGATCAAGATCGAGCAGCCCGTCACCGGCGACCCCGCCCGTTCGCTCCCGCCGTTCTACCAGGACGAGCCCGGACTGGAGCGCAGCGGCGTCTTCCTGATGCTCAACACCAACAAGCGGAGCGTCACACTCGACCTCAAGAGCGCGCGAGGACACGAACTCGCACTCGAACTCGCCGCGAGCGCGCAGGTCGTCATCGAGAACTTCGCGCCCGGCACGCTCGACCGCCTGGGTCTCGGCTTCGATGTGCTGCGCGAGGTGAACCCCGGCGTCGTGCTGACCTCGATCAGCAACTTTGGTCAGGACGGCCCCTACCGCGACTGGCAGGGCACGGACCTGACGCTGCTCGCCATGGGCAACATGATCGGCTTCGGCGACCCGGACCACGAGCCGCTGAAGACGGCAGGCCACCACGCCACGTACCACGCCGGCTACGTTGCCGCGCTCGCCACCTCGATGGGCCTGATGAGCGCGGAGATGAGCGGCGAGGGTGAGCACCTGGACATCAGCATCTTCGAGGCGCACACCCACTCCATCGACCTCCGCCTCGGGCGCACGCTCTCGTACCAGTACAACGGGCAACTGGCAGGCCGCGGCGGGCTCGCCGGGGCGATCGGCAGCGGCATCTTCCCCTGCGCCGACGGCTACTTCGCACTCAACGCGGGGGCCGGCCTCGTCAACCGCATGATCCGCATGGTCGGCCGCGAGGACCTGCTCTCGCACCCCGACTGGTCGAGCGTCGCCGAGCTCGCCAAGACCGAGCGCGCCCAGGAGTTCGCGACGATCCTCATCCCGTGGCTGCTGGCCCGCACCAAGGCCGAGGTGCGCGCGGAGTGCGAGCGCTTCGGCGTCCTCGGCGGCCCGCTCAACACCGTCGGCGACCTGCTCGAGGACGTGAACTTCCAGGCTCGGGAGTTCTTCCAGGAGATCGACCACCCAACGACCGGCCCGATCCGCTACCCCGGCTTCCACTCCACCCTGCACCGCGGCGAGCCGATGCCGGAGCGCCAGCGCGCGCCGCTGCTCGGCGAACACACCGAGGACGTGCTCGGCGGGGAGCTTGGCCTCAGCGCCGACGAGCTCGGCGCGCTGCGCGACGCCAGCGTGATCTAGCGGGAGGAGACCAGCGCGATGACGAGCTTACCTTCCGACGGCAAGCGGCTCCCCCTGGACGGCATCCGCATCATCGACTTCACGGTGGTGTGGGCCGGCCCGTACGGCACGATGCAGCTCGCGGACTGGGGCGCGGAGATCATCCGCGTGGAATCCCTGCACCACTTCGCGCCGCAGACGCGCGGGCTGATCGCACGCCCCCCGCCGGAGTTCGCGATCAACAGCGCGAACCAGGGGGGCGCGTATCCCGACGACCTGCTGGGCGATCGGCCGTGGAACCGCGCACCGAACTTCAACGACCACGGCCATAACAAGCGCTCGGTGACCATCAACCTCGGCACGGCCGAGGGCCAGGCCGTGCTCGACCGGCTCATCGAGAAGTCCGACGGACTGGTCGAGAACAACTTGCCGCCCAACATCGAGAAGCAGGGCATCACGTGGGAGCGCGTGTCGAAGATCAACCCGCAGTTCGTGATGCTGCGCGTGCCGGCCTTCGGCCTCGACGGCCCGTACCGCGGCTATCGCACATGGGGCAACCACATGGAGGCGCTGCTCGGCCACCCCGTACTGCGCGCCTACCCCCACCTCAGCCTCGACTACGCCCCCTCGGGCGTGCCGTCCGACGCGGCGTCCGGAGTGGGAGGCGCCCTGGCGTTCCTGATGGGGCTGCGCCAGCGACGCAAGACGGGCGAGGGGCTGCTCATCGAGGCAGCGACAGCGGAGAACTTCGTCCCGTTCATCGGCGACTTCATCATGGACTACACCATGAACGGGCGCGTCCACGAGCAACTCGGCAACACGCACCCCACGATGGCGCCCCACAACGTGTACCCGTGCTGGGGCACCGACCGCTGGATCGCGATCGCGGCGCGGTCCGAGGAGGAGTGGGCCCGCCTCTGCGGGGTGATGCACCAGCTCGAACTCGACTCGGATCCGCGCTTCGCAACCATGGAGTCGCGGCACGAACACCGTGACGCCCTCGATGCGCGCATCGCGGAGTGGACGGCGGTCAAGGACGCCTACTGGGTGATGGAGCGTCTGCAGCTCGAGGGCATCCCCGCCGGCGTCGCCATGCACGAGCGCGACGTACTCGAGAACCGGCAGCACGAAGCACGCGGCTTCTGGCGCACGATCACCCACCCCGAGGCCGGAACCCAACGCCACGCCGGCCCGTTGTGGAGCACGACCGGCCAGAACCCTCGATCTGCGCGGCACGCCCCTCGGCTCGGCGAGGACAACGAGTACGTCTACAAGGAGATCATGGGCTTCACGGACGCGGAGTACGAGGAGTTCGAGCATGCCGGTCACATCGGCATGGACTACGATCCCTCGATACCGTAGTGCAGGAACCACAGGACCGGATCGGGCGTTTCGGTGGCGTCGGCCGCAACTGGCGCGACTACGACGCGCCGTTCGCAACGAAGCTGCGGCTCTTCACCCGCAACTACTGGACTAAGATACGAACGCTCTCGATGTGTTGCGGCAATCACGGTGAGCCAGGTTGCTGAACGGTTTCCGACGAGCCCGGTACGGGCTCTCACCACCACCACGAAAAGGAAGAGTAAGCGCCGTACGCTTCAGGCGCGCTGTTGTCCAACAAATCGACTGGATCAATCAACGCGTATTGCGTAAGCTCAGCCGCGCCTGATATGAGATGAGTCGAAGGAGCCAGCGGTGCCCAAATTCACTCCCATGGAGCCCTCCGAGGTCCTCATTGGCCGCGCCCGATCGGCAGCCGAAGAGCGGGCTGAGTATGTCGAGGCCGTGAGTGCCTCCGATGCCGGTAAGATCGAACTCGGACGAGGTGAGAATCCCACCAGGATCAAGCGGCTCCTGTCCGAAGCAGCAAGGGAAGCCGGGACCAAGGTTCGCTCCTCGTGGGAGGACAAGACCAGGCGCATCCTGCTCTGGAAGAAGGTCGGCCGCTAGCGCGCAGTCACCGCGAGGGGACCCGTCGAGGCGACCGCCCGGCCCTGGTTGCCGCGAGCGCCGGGGCCCTGGTCGCCGCCGGAGCGCTACGCACGAGCCGACCGAGGCTACCTCAACAGCGCGAACGACCGCCGTCCCATGGCGCTGCCGGCCCACGCAGAAGCCCCGGCGACTGTGCCGGGGCTCGCGTTCTGGTCCGCGATGCAATGCGGACGCGCACTCGGAGCCCGGCCGATGCCGGGCGCGTCGCTCGCGAGCAGCAAGAAGCGATGCGCCGGAGGCTTACGACTCGCGGCGCGTCGGGCGCTTCTTCGCCAGTCCTCGCAGGTACGGGTTCGAGGGGTTCGCCGGGAACTCTCGAGTCTCCCCGCACCCCTTGCAGCGCCCCGGCACTTCCCCGCCCGACGGCTCCGACAGAATCCAGTGGTGGACGTGATCTCCCGTCGTCACGCTGCGAGCCTCTGGCACGTCTACCCCCTCTGCCGATGTCGTCCGAATCCGCCGCGCATGACCGATGCCCTTGCGGGCCGCCTGCCGGCCACCGCGCGGTACGGTTCTCCGCATATTGCCACACATGTCCAGCCCGCCGCAGCGGGAGGGCATCCCAACGCCCTTCGGCGCGTCCGTAGCGGCGAATGACGGTACAGTAGCCGCCGATCGGATCGCGCCCGTCCAGGGCGCAGACAGGAGCTTCAGACAGTGAGTGATCGCGGCATCATCCTGTGGTTCACGGGCCTCTCCGGCTCCGGTAAATCGACACTCGCCGAATACCTCGCGCCCGTGCTCACGGCACGCGGACGCAACGTAGAGGTCCTCGACGGTGACGAGGTGCGCACGAACCTCTCCAGGGGGCTCGGGTTCTCCAAGGAGGACCGCGACACCAACATCCGGCGCATCGGGTACGTCGCGCGGCTGCTGTCCCGCAACGGCGTGGCCGTCATCACCGCGGCCATCTCCCCGTACGAGCAGATCCGCAACGAGGTGCGCGCCAGCATCGCCGACGAGCCTGCCGAGTTCGTCGAGATCCACGTCGATTGCTCCATCGAGGAGTTGACCCGCCGCGACGTCAAGGGCCTCTACGAGAAGGCCCTGCGCGGCGAGATTCAGAACTTCACCGGCATCTCCGACCCGTACGAGGCGCCCGAGCATCCCGAGGTCCGCGTCAACTCCGAGTCGCAGACCGAGGAGCAATCGCTCGGCGCGATCGTGAGCTACCTCGAGTCCCAGGAGTTGATCCCGACCGGAGCCGCCCAATGAGCCCCGACACATCGCAACTCGTCCCCCCGCACGGCGGCGTGCTCCGTGAACTGCTCGTCACGCACGAGGAGGTCGTGGCGCTCGCGGAGATGGCGCAAGAGCTGCCCGTGCTGCGGCTCGGCGTGCGCCAGGTCACCGACCTCGAACTGCTCGCCGTGGGCGCGCTCAGCCCCCTCGGCGGCTTCATGGACGAGGCCGACTACCGTGCCGTCGTCGAGGGCATGCGCCTCGCCGACGGCGCCGTGTGGAGCGTGCCGATCACGCTCCCCGTCACGTCCGGGCAAGCCGCGGAGCTCGCCGGCCGCGAGATCGCCCTCGCCACCGAGGACGGCACGCTGCTCGCCGTGATGGACGCCGGCGACGCCTACGCCTACGACCGTGAGCGCGAGGCGGAGCAGGTCTACCGCACCAACGACCCGGCGCACCCGGGTGTAGAGGCGGTCAACGAGCAGGCCGACATGCTGCTCGGCGGGCCGGTGCGCGTCTTCGCGCTGCCGCCCGATCCCGAGTTCCCCGCGCACCGGCTGACGCCGGCGCAGACTCGCGCCGCGTTCGCCGAGCGTGGCTGGAAGACCGTCGTCGGATTCCAGACGCGCAACCCCGTGCACCGCGCGCACGAGTACCTCACGAAGGTCGCGCTCGAGGTCGTCGACGGCCTGCTGCTGCACCCGCTCGTGGGCGAGACCAAGGAAGGCGACATACCGGCCGACGTGCGGATGCGCTGCTACCAGGTGCTGCTCGACGGCTACTACGCCCAGGACCGCGTCGTGCTGTCCGTGCTCCCCGCCTCGATGCGCTACGCGGGGCCGCGCGAGGCGATCTTCCACGCAATCATGCGCCAGAACTACGGCTGCTCTCACTTCATCGTCGGCCGCGACCACGCGGGCGTCGGCGACTACTACGGCACGTACGAAGCGCAGGAGATCTTCGACGAACTCGAGCCCGGCGCGCTGGCGATCCAGCCGCTCAAGTTCGAGCACAGCTTCTATTGCGTGAGCTGCGAGGGCATGGCCAGCTCGCACACCTGCCCGCACGGCAACGATGCCCACGTCTTCCTGTCGGGCACGCGCGTGCGGCAGATGCTCGAAGCCGGCGAGGCGCCGCCACCGGAGTTCACACGGCCAGAGGTCGCCGAGGTGCTCGTCGAGGCTTACAGCGGGGGCGCCGCGTAGGCGGCGCGTCCCTCGCTGGCCGCTACCAGAACACAGGCGTCGCCAGCACGACGACGATGATCACCGTGAGCGATAACGGTGCGCCGAGCCGCGCGTAGTCCGGGAACCGATAGCCCCCCGGCCCGTAGACCATGATGTTCGTCTGGTAGCCGATCGGCGTCAGGAACGACGCCGACGCGGTGATCGCGATGGCGATCGCCGTGCTGCGCGGGTCAAGCCCCGTCGCCTGCGCGGCGGCGACTGCGACCGGGAACATGAGCACGGCCGCCGCGCTGTTCGTGACCAGCTCCGTGAGCACGATCGTGGCGAGCACGAGGCCGAGCAGCACGCCGCGCGGCCCGAGGCCATCGAACACGTCGACGATGCCCATCGCGAACTGATCAGCGAGGCCGGACTGCTGGATAGCCGCAGCGAGCCCGAACGCCGAGGCGATCGTCACCACGATGTCGAGATCGATCGCGTTCCGCGCCTGGATCGGGGTCAGCACGCGCAGCGCGACCACCGCCAGCGCTGCCAGCAGGGCCGCCTCGAGCAGCGTCAGGACGTCCGTCGCGGCCAGCACCACCATCGCGGCGACGAGCGGCGCGACCACCAGCGCGCGGCGCTGCACGCCGCGGCGCGCGAGCTCACCAACGCCCGATACCAGCAAGAAGTCGGGCTGTTCGCCCCACTGGCTCTCGAAGTCATCGTCACCGATCAGCAGCAACGTATCGCCGACGCGCATCTGCACGTCGCCAAGCTTCGCGTCGATGCGGCGCCCGGCGCGGTGCACGGCCAGCACGGCAGCCTGGTAGTGGCCACGGAACTCCGAGTCGCGAATCGTCTGCCCCACCACCGGCGACGACTGCCCCAGCACCACCTCGTAGATCGCGCCCGTGTCGGTGCCGAGTTGCGCCAGCTGCCCGTCCTCGCTCGACCGCAGCCCGTCGATGGTGTGGAGGTCCACAACGTCGTCGACGCGCCCGACGAAGCGCAGGCGGTCCTCCCCGCGCAGCACCGTCCGCGGCGACACCGGCGCGATGGTGTAGCCGGGGCGCTCAAGTTCCACGAGGTAGACGCCGTTCAGGCTGCGCAGGCCGCCCGACTCGACCTCGGCGCCCTCGAGCGGGCCGCCGGACTCGACCACCATTTCCATGGTGTATTCCCGGGACCCGGCGCCGAGGCTCGCGCGCGGGCCGGCGCGCGGTGGCAGCACGCGCGGCGCCAGCACGACGATGACGACGAGGCCCACGACGGTCAGCGGCAGTCCGAGCTTCGCCACCTCGAAGAGCCCGATCGGCGCCATCCCCGCGCTCTCGACCAGCCCGGCCACCGCCACGTTCGTCGAGGTGCCGAGCACGGTCATCGTCCCGCCGAGCACGGCAGCGAAGGAGAGCGGCATCAGGTAGCGCGACGGCGGCATGCCCTGCCGGTCGCTCCACTCCAGGACGGCCGGCGTCAGGATCGCGACGATCGAGGTGTTGCTGAGGAACGCCGAGGCGGCCGCCGTCGGCGCCAGCAGGCGCACGCCTGCCTGCAGGAAGCTGCGCCCGCCGCCAAGCATCGTCGAGAGCGCCGGCGCGAGGGCGCCCGTCTCGTGCACCGCGCGCGCCACCACCAGCAGCGCGCCGACGGTGAACGGCGCGGGGTTGGCGAACCCGGAGAGGGCCTGCTCGGGCTCGGTCACCCCCGCCGCCATGAGCACGACCGCTGCGCCGAGCAGCGCCAGCGAGGGCGGCGCGAGCCCGCGCAGCATCACCACGACCGTGACCGCGATGACCGCGAGGGTCAGCCACGCATCAACGCTCACGGCCGAGCCTCGTCGTCAGTCCTCGACGCCATGCCGCACAGGGTACGATCGCCGTCGCCCACCCTCGACTGACCCCCGGCCGCTCCGTCGGCATGTCAAGGCCACTTGACAATCGCTCGACGTGTAAAGGAGACTTGACTGCCGAGAGGATGCACGGATCAAGGGGACCAGATGACTACCGGGCACGACACTGCGAAGAGACGCTTCAACCGCGAATTCCTCGTAGCGATTCTTGCGTATGCGATTCTGCTCGGGGTCTGCGGGTTCATCGTGAACACCAATCAGGACGCCGGGTGGCGGTATGCCATCGCCCCACTCCCCATGATCCCGGCGACCTTCGTCGTAGTGTCCTATGTGCGCTTCTTGAGGAGCAGCGACGAACTCCAGCAGCGCATAGCCCTCGAGGCGCTCGCGTTCGCGTTCGGTGGCACGGCGCTCATCACGCTCGCGTACGGCTTCCTCGACCAGGCCGGCCTGCCGCGCATCAGTTGGTGGTGGGTGTGGCCGATCATGGCCAGCCTCTGGATCCTCGGCGGCTGGCTCGCGAGGAAGCGCTGGCTGTGAAGAACACTCTCCGCGAGCTGCGCGCCGAGCGGGGATGGACGCAGGCCGACCTCTCGCGCGAGCTCGAGGTCAGCCGTCAGACCGTGAACTCCATCGAGACCGGCAAGTACGACCCGAGCCTCCCCCTCGCCTTCCGCATCGCCGCCCTCTTCGATCGACCCATCGAGGCGATCTTCGAGCCGTAGGTCACGACTGGGGGCGTCGAGTCTGCCGCTACGCGATCGGGCCGTCGGGCGCGGCAAGCGCGGCCTTCACGCGGCCGATGGGCGCCACCTCGAACGGGTCGACGCCGTTGAGCAGGCCGAGGTAGTACGACGCCCAGTCGCCGATGTACGCGGCGTGCAGCATCGAGTCGAGGCCGCCGGAGCCCTCGACGTGCACGATCTCGCAGGAGACGCCCGCGCGCTGAAGCTCTGTCGCGGTGACGTCCACGCGACGGCGGTTGCGCGGGTGCACACCCGTGCCGTCGAGCAGCACGACGTGCAGTTGCTCCCGCGCCGCCGGCGGCAGCGCGAAGCCCGCGACGAGGTTGTGGTCGAGTTCCGGCAGCTCCGCCGACAGCGCCCACTGGCTCGCGTTCTCGGGGATCACACCCGCCCAGCGCGAGGCGGCCACACCGAGCACGCCCGGACCCACGATGACCGGGATGCGCCCGGCCAGCCGTTGGGCGATCTGCTTGGACAGGTTCGAGGACGCGGCCACGTCCGGCGCGGCCGCTTCGCCGCAACGCGCAAGCACCTCGATCGCCGTTGCGACTTCCTCGTCCTCCACGCGGAGCACACCCGCGCGGCGCAGCAGCGCGAGCAGCGGGAGCAGGCCGTAGCCGAGCGCGGTGCGCGGCGGACCGTCGAAGGCGAACGTGAACGTCGGCACACCCGCACGAGCGGCATGCTCAGCGAGCTTCCCGCCCGTGGTGATGGCAACCCGCGTCGCGCCCTGCGCGCCCGCCGCCTCGAACGCCGCGAGCACCTCCTCCGTGTTCCCGGAGAACGAGCAGGCGACGAACAGCGAATCGGCGTCGAGGGCGGGCGGGACGTAGTCGCGCACCACCTCGATGGGCGTCGTGGTACGGGTCGAGCCGAGCGCCGCGACCATCTCCGCGCCGATACCGGAGCCGCCCATACCGGCGAACACGACGCGGCGTGGCGTCGGCAGGGACTGCGCGCCTGCCCAGGCACGGCCGGCGTCCCAGGCCTCGGCGGCCTGCTCGGGGAGACCGGCGACGAGCTTCCAGAACGCGCCCGAGTCGGTCGCGGCACGCCTCGCGGCGTCGTCCAGTGCTGCGTCGTCGCCCACCGTGGCCCCTCACCAGCGCAGGCGACAGCGTAGAGAGGCCGCCCGTTACGCGCGCTCCCCGGACGCCGCTACAAGGCCACCGCCTCGGCCTCCTCGCGCAGCCGCCGCAGGTTCCACATCGCGTCGAGGTCGCGCTCGTTGATCTCGTGCACGTAGTCCGGGAGCGACACCTCGCCGCGGTACGGGTGGACGCCGCGGCGCTCCCAGCCGGGCCCGGCCCACTCGAGCTCCCACAGCAGCTGCTCGCGCAGCGTTGCGAAGTCCCACAGCAGGTCGTGCAGCCCGGCCGACTCATAGCTGCCCTCGGCAGGCAGCAGGTGGGCGCGCCGCTCCGGCAGCCGCGCGCCGTCGCGCTGCAGCATGGCCTGCACCGCGCGCAGGTCCTCGCGCTCCGAGTCGCGCAGGAAGCCGACGGTCTCGACGATCGACCACTGCTCACGCAGCCCCTCGCCCGGAGGGTGGCGCCGCAGCGCGTCGTCGGGCAGGCCGGAGACCAGCTGCCCGACCTCGTGGGCGACCTCGCGTAGCGCCTTCATGAGCCAGCGCTGATTCGAGCCGTAGCGGCGGGTCGAGGGTGGCACGGCGCGATCGTTGGCGCGCGGCGCCCGGCCTGTCAATCTGCCGCTTCCCCGCCTGCAAGCCGCCGGTTGCGGGCGCGTTGACCGGGACGGCTGATGCGCCCAAGCTCGCCCCGTGAGCGCCGACACGCTGCCCTACACCGTCCTCATCCTGCTGGTCGAGTTCGCCGCCGGATCGCTCGTGTTCGTCACCTGGTTCGAGCGGCGCGGCCAGATCACGCACGGCTACGTCCAGATGGGCGGCGTGGTCGTCGTCCCCACGCTGCTGCTCGCCATCGTCGTTGCCGTCACGATCACCCCGGTCGATGTGATCGACGGCTTCACGCTGCGCGCGGGTGCGATCGACGTGCTGCGGGTAGCGCTGCTCGTCTTCACGGCCATCGCCGTCGTCAACCTCGTCGCCGCGTTCGCCGAGCGCATGCACGCGGCGCGGGTCTCGGGCATCGCCGGCGGCGTGGCCGGCGCGGTCACGCTCGCGATCCTCGCTGCGCTGGTCGCCGGTCCGGCGTGGTCCTACGCCGGCGTACTGGGGAGCATGCTTGCGGCGGCGATCGCCCTCGGCGGCTCGATGATGGCGATGAGCTGGGGGCACTGGTACCTGACGAACTCCGGGCTGCCGAAGGAGCCGCTCGAGCAGATGTCGCTCGTGGTGCTCGGCGCGCTCGTGGCGCAGGCGGCGTTCGCCATCGTCGCGGCAGCCGCGCCGGTGCGCGAGGTGCCGCTCACGCAGACCGCGTTCGGGGTCGAGCTAGGCGAGAACCCGGCGTTCTGGTTCCGCATCGGTGTCGGCCTGATCTTCCCCGGCGTGCTCGCGTGGCTCGCGTGGAGAGCGGCCGCGATCCGCGGCATGATGGCGGCCACCGGCCTCCTCTACATCACGGTCGGCGCGGTGTTCACCGGTGAGATCCTGGCGCGCGGGCTCCTGTTCGCGACGGGCGCGGCGGTCTGACCTCGGAACGTTCCCGGCTCCAATCGCGTATTGGGTGCTAGACGTTATGGCGGGCGAGGTACAATATGCTCGCCTTCCCGCACGGATCGGGGGGCCGTATGGCCGAAGCACACTCCCGAGCAGCCCGCATCCCAGCCTCCCTCGCCGCGGCACGAGCCGAACGCCAGGCAGTCGAGTCGCGGCAACGCATACCGGCAACCGACGAGCAGCTCCTGAGGCATCTCCGCTCAGGGCAGATCGATGCGCTCGAGCAGCTCTACGACCGCTACTCAACGCTCGTCTACTCCGTCGCGCTGCGCGTGCTCCACGACCAGGGCCTCGCCGAGGACATGACGCAGGAAGTCTTCCTGCGTCTCTGGCGGCGTCCGCGCCTCTACGACCCCTCGCGTGGCCGGTTCGTGAGCTGGCTGATGTCCGTCGCGCGCAACCGCGCGATCGACGAGCAGCGCCGCCGCGCACGCCGACTGCGCGAGGAGGACGCCGACGGCGAGACCATCCAGACGCTACAGAGCGCCGACCGCCTCGACGATCCCGCGGCCGTGGCGGCGCTGGGTGACGAGCGAGCCGCCGTCCGCGCCGCCGTCGAGCAGCTGCCGCCGGCCCAGCGGCGCGTGATCGAGCTCGCGTACTTCGCGGGGCTGACGCAGGCCGAGATCGCCGAGCAGACCTCTACGCCCATCGGTACCGTGAAGACCCGCGTCCGGCTCGCGATGCGGAAGCTGCGCGATGCGCTGGATCAGATGAGACCCCAGGCCGCGGGAGAGGCGCCGGGAAGCAGACCATGAGGTCCGAGGAGCGCGAGGAGCTGCTTGCCGCGTACGCGCTCGATGCGCTGAGCGGCCCGGAAGCGGACGAGGTGGAGGCCCTCATCCGCACCGATGCCGACGCCGCCGAGCGGCTCGCGGCCTACCGCGAGATCGCGGATTTGATCGGCCTCGAGGCCCCACTGCGCCGCACGGATCCCGCGTTGCGCGAACGCATGCTGCAATCGGCGCAGCGGATGCGACCCTCGCGCCGGCGGCGGCTCCCGTTACTCCGCGTAGCGGCGGTCGCGGCAACGTTCGCCGTCCTCGCGGTCGCGGTCACGTGGGGTGTGCGGCTCCAACACACCATCGAGACACTCGAGCAGGAGTCGGCTTCGCTGGCGGCAGCCGTTGTGGCCGACACGCAGCGTCTGGACGCGATCGAGACCGAGCGCGTGGGCGGCGGTGACGACGCGATCCGCACTGAGATCCAGACGGCACTCGATACGCAGCAGCGCATCATCGCCATCCTCGCCGACCCCGACGTGCAGGAGGCCTCACTCGAAAGCACGACCGCCGGCCATGGCGCGAGCGGCCGCTACCTCTGGAGCGCCGAGCTCGGCGCGGGCGTCGTGATCGCGCGGCGGCTGCCGCCGCTGCCCATCGGCACCGTCTACGAGCTGTGGCTGATCGAGGGCTTCCACGAGGTCTCGGGCGGCACGTTCGTGCCGACCCCGGAGGGCGATGCGCAGGTCCTGATCGAGCTGGACTTCGAATTCAGCCCGTTCTCGGTCGCCATCACGCCCGCGCCGGTCGGTGGGTCGCAAAGCCTGCAGCAGCCGATCGTCCTCGCGGGCTCGATGCCGTAGTCCCCGGGCAGCAGCTCAGACCGGGCTACGCGCCCGACTCTGCTCCGCCAGGGCCACGAGCGGCATCGGCTGCTTGCTCACCCTCCGGTGGCTCGGCGGCCTCCACGGGTGCCTCCTCCTCATCCTCGTCCTCGGGCCCCGGCGCCAGGCCGGACTGTCGCCCGACGTGAGCGCGAGCCATGGCTTCCTCCGGCGCGAGCCCGCTGAGGCGGTGGTCGGCGTACCAGAACAGCTCCCGCAGCAGCGCCACGAGCGGGATGATGACGATCAGTGCGATGAACCCGAATACCGTGCCGGCGACCGCCAGCAACATGATGATCACCGCCGGATGCAGGTCGACCGCGTGCCCCTGCACCCGCGGCACCAGCAGGTGGTTCTCGACTTGCTGCACCAGCAGGTACAGCAACAGCACCCAGACGATCTTGTCCGGGTCAGTGGCGGCGACGATCACCACCGCCGGGAGCGCGCCGATGAACGGCCCGACAATCGGGATCAACTCGGCGACGCCCGCGAATACCGCCAGCGCGATCGCCAGGTTGACGTCCAGCAGCATCAGGCCGATGAAGGTCGCGACACCCACCACGAAGCCGAGCAGGATCTGTCCTCGCAGGTAGCGCCCGATCAACTGGTCGGCGATGCGAATGGCGTTCAGCACGTCGGGCTGCACCGGCCCCGGGACGGCGGCGGCGAAGTTGCGCTCGAAGTTGTGGCGGTCGCGCAGCGCGTAGAACATCCAGATCGGGACGACCACGAACCCGGCGATCACCGCGATCCAACCCGTGAGCGACTCGAACACCGGGGCTCCCGCGGACGCGATGCGCTCACCCAGATCGTCGCCGAAGTCCGCGGCGTACCCGTCGATGCGCACCCGGATGTCCTCCGGCACGCGCTCGCGGTAGACCTCGAGCCACTGGTTGACCTGCACCTGTGAGTCGTCGATGAGGTCCGGCAGACGGTCGACGAACTGCGAAATCTCGTCCACGGCCACCGGCACGATGGCAACGCCCGCGCCCACGAGCAGGCCCGCGATGACGAGATAGACGAAGAACACCACGAATCCGCGGAGGACGATGTTGTTCTGACGCGACCGCACCGGTACCAGCCCGACCAGCCGATCCACGGCAGGCGTCAGCACATAGGCGAGCAGCGCCCCGATCGAGAATGGCAGCAACGCCCACCGGGCCTGCCAGGCGACCCAGATGACGACCAGCAACATGCCGGCCCACAGCACGATCCGCCATCGCGCTGCTGTCATCGTCGCTCGCCGCCCCGCTCGCGCACCCGCATGCGGCACATTGTGCCGGATTTCCTCCGTTCGTTGACAGGTTCCGCCGGACGCGCCACGATCTCACTTGACCTAAGGAGGACCATCCATGGTCTCCACCGAAACGCTCGAAATACGCCTCGCCGATTCCGGTCACCGCATCACCGAGCCGCGACGGGCCCTCATCGACGCGATGCGCGACCTCGGCGATCACTTCACCGCCGAGGAGCTGCTGCAGGCCACCCCGGGCGTCGGTCGCGCGACGGTCTTCCGCACCCTGCGGCTGCTGCTGGACCTCGGTGCGTTGTGCCACGTCGTGATGGAGAGTGGAACCGTCGGCTACCGGCTCACCAGCGAGGGACACCACCACCACATCGTGTGCTCTGGCTGCGGCGCCATGAGTGACTTCGCGACGTGCGACATCCAGGACCTGCTCGACGAGCTTCACCGCCGCACCGGTTACGAGATCCAGGCGCACCGCCTGGAGGTCTACGGCCTCTGCTCCGACTGCCGCCTGCCGCTGGCGAGTCCCACGGCGTAGATCGCCGCGCTCGCAGCGCGACCCTCCGCGACTCCGGCGGCGGCCCCCCGCCGCGACACTCAGACTGATACAGGGTCTTGACTCTCCAAGCGATACCCAGTACCGTTCCGTCAGCACCATGCGACCCAGTATCGATTAAGGGTGCCTCATGCTACACGGACTCTGCCGTTTCACGCGCGCACCGATCCCGCTCCTGGCCGTAGCGCTCATCGCCGGCGCCATACTCGCCTGCGGCGACGACGACGATGCCGCACCCGCCGAGGGCGAACCGCTGAACGTCGTCGCGTCCACCGGCATCCTTGCCCACTTCGCCGAGCAGATAACCGGCGACGACGCCGCCGTGGTCGCAGTGATCCCCGCCGGCGCGGACACGCACACGTTCAGCGCCTCCACCCGCGACATCCGCAACATCGCGGACGCCGACATCGTCATCGTCAACGGCTTCAACCTCGAGGAAGGCGCCCTCGACACCATCTTCGAGCACATCCCGAACGACGCACGTCTCGTCATCGCCGCCACCGGCATCACCCCACACAAGGGTGGCGACCACGACGAGGAGGAGGCTGAGGGCGACGACCAGGGCGACGCGGACCGCGCAGCGGCCGACGGCCCCGCGGGCGCCGAGCTCGCCGTCGCCGATGGCGACCCACACATGTGGCTGACCGTCCCGAACGCGATGGTCTACGTGCGCAACATCAGCGACGGTCTCGCCGCGGCCGACCCGGACAACGCGGCTGGCTACCGGGCGCGCACCGAGGCATACCTCGCCGAGCTACAGGCCCTGGACGAGGAGGTGCGATCGATCATCAGCGGCATCCCGCCCGAGCGCCGCGTCCTGATCGTCTACCACGACGCGTTCCAGTACTTCGCAGCCGAGTACGGCCTCGATCTGGCTGCCGCCGTCCTGCCGGCCAGCCCGTCGCAGCAGGCGAGCGCGGGCGCGGTCGCCGAGATCATCGAGATCGTCGCCGGGCGCGACGTGGGTGCGGTCTACCGCGAGCCGCAGTTCGCCGCGGACGCCCTGGAAGTGATCGCCGAGGAGGCCGGCGTGGAGGTGCTCGTGCTCTACACCGCCGCCTTCACCGGTGACGTCAGCACCTACGTCCAACTGATGCGAGTCAACGCCGAAGCGCTGGCCGAAGGGCTCGGCGGCGGGTAACGTGCGCGGCGGCGGAGAACGGACCCGACCGTGACGGCAGACCACGGCGCGGACCACGGACACGGAGCGCACGGGCCCGTCGGTCACGAGGATCCCGCCCATCTCCACGACGAGATGGGCCTTGACGGCTCCGGACACGTACCGGCCCGGGCGAGGCTCGCCAGCGGGCATGCCCACGGTCCGCTCGCGCTCGAGGTCAGCGGCCTCTGGGCGGGCTATCCGGGCAAACCCCCCGCCCTCGAGGACGTCAGCTTCGTCGTCCCCGAGGGTGAGATGGTGGGTCTCGTCGGCCCGAACGGAGCCGGCAAGTCCACGCTCTTCAAGTCCATCCTCGGCGTGGTGCGTCCGCTGCTCGGCGAGGTTCGCATCTTCGGCCGGCCGGTTGGCGAGACACGCCGCGACGTCGCCTACACGCCGCAGGCCGAGGAGGTCGATTGGGACTTCCCGGTCAGCGTCATGGACGTGGTCCTGATGGGCCGCTGGAACGGGACGCGGCCGTTCCGCCGTTGGTCCCGCGAGGACCGCGAGAGCGCGCATGAGGCGTTGGATCGCGTCCAGCTCGCCGACTTCTCGAAGCGCCAGGTAGGCGAGCTCTCCAGCGGCCAGCGGCGGCGCGTGCTGATCGCCCGCTCGATCGCCCGCGGCGCGCGGCTCATGCTGCTTGATGAGCCGTTCGCGGGCCTCGACGCGGGTGTGGAACACGATCTGCTGGGGATCCTCGATGAGCTCACCCACGAGGGCTGCAGCATCCTCATCGCCACACACGACCTGTCCTGCGTCGCCACCGCCTGCGACGAGGCATGCTGCCTCAACCGCCGCGTGCACGGCTATGGCGCACCCGCCGACGTGCTCACGGAAGAGGTGCTTGCACGCACCTTTGATCGCCAGCTCATCACCGTGGGCGAACACGGCGTGATCTTCGACGACGCCGGCGCCAGCGGCGTCCATGACGACGGGCGCCACGACCACGCAGACCACCACTGATGGCGGAACTCGCCGAGTGGCTGTTCGGACCGTTCGAGTTCGCGTTCATGCGACGAGCGCTGGCCTCGCTCATCATCGTCAGCATCGTCGGATCGGTTGTCGGGACGTTCGTCGTGCACAAGGGGCTCGCCGCATCGGGCAGCGGGCTCGCGCACGCAACGCTCGCGGGCGTGGCGATCGCCTTCGTGAACGGCGTGAGCGTCGCGGTCGGCGCGCTGGTGGCTGCCGTGGCGGCGGGGGTGGGCATCGGCTACGTACGCACCAACTCGCGCGTCAGCTACGACACCGCGATCGCCATCTTCTTCGTCTCCGCCTTCTCGCTCGGCATCCTCGTGATCTCGCGGCGGACGAGCTACACGCCGGACCTCCTGTCGTTCATCTTCGGGGACATCCTCGGCGTATCGCAGTCCGACCTGTTGGGCGAACTGCTGCTCGCCGTGTTCGTGGTGGGCTTCGTGCTCGCCTTCTACCGCGAGATGGTGATGGTCGCCTACGACCCAGCGATGGCGGCCGCGGCCGGCGTGCCGGCGTCGGTGTTCGAGTACGCGCTGCTCGTGCTGATCGCCGTTGCCGTCGTCGTGGCTCTGCAGGCGATCGGCATCGTGCTCGTCTCGGCGATGCTGATCATCCCGCCGGCGACCGCGAGTCTGCTCGCTCGTCGCATCCCGCGGATCATCGCGATCAGCTTCGTGATCTCGGTCGCCGCCTCGGTGGTGGGGCTCTACGCCTCGTTCCACGCCAACGTCGCCGCCAGCCCGGCCATCGTGCTCGCCTCCACGCTCGCCTTCGGCGTCGCCCTCGCGGCTACGGCACGCCGCGGCTCGCGCCTCCCCGCGGGCGCCCTCGAGTAGGCGCCGGGACGAGGTTGCCGGCCCGGTCTCCCGACCCCGGTTGAGCGCGAGCGGCGTCACCCCTACGCTGGACTTCACTGCACGGGCCACGCGCATCAGGCCGCCTCGACGGCCGCCCGGGCACGAGAGCAGCGATGGTCGCCGACCCCGCCGCCAGCGAACCGCCCGACTCGCCCGCACCCGCGGACGAGCCTGCGCGCAGCGCCAAGCCCGAACGCCCGCCGGTCGATCGCAAGGCGCGCCTCACGCTGCCGGCCAACACGCCAGAGAAGCAGCCGCCCGATGTCCGCGTCCACAACTGGGATGAGGTCTTCCACCTCTTCGACCCCGAGACCGCCAAGGCCGAGGCCGTGCGCTGCATCCAGTGCCCGGCCGCGCCCTGCATCGTCGCCTGCCCCGTCGACAACGACATCCCCGGCGCACTCTGGCTGCTCGAGCAAGGCGACTTCGACGGCGCCGCCAACATCTTCCGCGAGACCAGCGAGTTGCCCGAGATGTGTGGACGGCTCTGCCCGCAGGAGCGCCTCTGCGAGGGCGACTGCGTCGTCGGCAAGAAGGGCATCCCGGTCGCCATCGGCAAGCTCGAGGCGTTCGTCGCCGAGCACCAGCGCACGCACGGCGAGGGTCCCTCGACGGCCACCGCGCCCGCGACCGGTAAGCGCGTCGCCGTGATCGGGGCCGGCCCGGCCGGCATTGGCGTCGCCGAACGGCTCGCGCGCAACGGTCACGGCGTCACGATGTACGACGCGTGGCCCTTGCCCGGTGCGCTGCTCCACTACGGCATCCCCAACTTCAAGCAGAACAAGGCCACCGTCGCCCAGAAGTTCGACGACCTGCGCGCCATGGGTGTCGAGCTCGTCACGAACACGCGCATCGGCGAGGACGTCCCGTTCGAGGACCTCGAGCGCGACCACGACGCGGTCTTCATCGGCGTCGGCGCCATCGCCGGCTCGCGGCTCGGCTTCGAGCACGAGGATGCGCCGGGCGTGTACACGGCCACGGACTTCCTCGTGCGCGGCAACCTGACGCCGGAGGAACTGCCGGAGCACCTCCGCGAGCCCCTGCCACCGATGCGCCGCGTCGTGGTCATCGGCGGCGGCGACACCTCGATGGACTGTGTGCGCACCGCCGTCCGCCTCGGCGCGGAGCAGGTGCGCCTCGTGTACCGCCGCACCGAGGAGGAGATGCAAGGCCGCGCCGAGGAGCGCCAGCACGCCTACGAAGAGGGCGTCATCTTCGATTACGTCACCGCGCCCCTCGCGATCCTGACCGACGCCGACGGCGCCGTGAGCGGCGTGCGCTGCCAGCGCATGCAGCTCGGCGAGCCCGACGAGTCCGGCCGGGCGCGCCCCGAGCCGGTCCCCGACACCGAATTCGAGATCGCGGCCGACGCGCTCGTGCTCGCAATCGGCTACAACGTCGACGAGGAGTGGGGCGAGGTCGCCCCCGAGGTGAACCGCGACCCATGGGGCCGCTTCACTGTCGACCCGGACACGATGCGCACCAACCGCCCGGGCATCTTCGCGGGCGGCGACGACGTCAACGGCGCGGACCTTGTGGTCACGGCTCTGGCCGACGGCCACGTCGCCGCCGCCTCGATCGAGGAGTACCTCGCCACGGGCGAGTGGTAGGCCGAGTGGTCGGAGCGTGCACCCGGTAGTCGGGTCATGCGCCGAGCGGGTAGAGTAGAAGGAGCGAACATCGGACGAGGCCCGCGGGGCCGAGCCCGTACTGAAAGGGAGGCGCGCGTGGCGATGGAGATCGGCCAGGAAGCACCTGACTTCACGTTGGTAAACGAAGACAACGAGCAGGTGACGCTCTCCGAGTTGCGCGGTTCACCTGTCGTCCTCGTCTTCTACACGTTCGACTTCTCCGGCATCTGCACCAACGAGCTGTGCGAGATCCGCGACGACTACTCAGGCTGGAGCGACGCCGGCGCCACCATCTTCGGCATCAGCCGCGACAGCCGCTTCGCCCACGCCGCCTTCAAGCAGGCGGAGAACCTCTCGCACTCGCTCCTCGCCGACCTCAAGGGCGAGGTGGCGCAGGCATACGGCACCTGGAACGAGGCGCTTGGCGCCGCCGAGCGGCTCACGGTCGTCGTCGACGCGAACGGCAACGTCGCCTACTCGAAGCAGAACCCGATCCCGGAGGCGCGCGACCACTCGGACGTGCTCGCCGCCATCCAGGGCTCCTAGCGGCGGGGTGCGAGCGACGGGAAGAGGTCACGAGAAGCGGGGGGTGACGCGCTCGTGATGGAAGAAAAGCTCGTCCATACGCCGGAAGGCGAGTACTGCCCGATCCGGGCCATGCTCTCCGTCCTCGGTCAGAAGTGGGTACCCCACATCGTCTACGAGCTCGGCGGCGGGAAGCGCCGCTTCAACGAGCTCGCCATCCGCATCGGCGGCTGCAACGCCCGCACGCTGCGCGACCGCCTCGAAGAGCTCGAGGAACTCGGCATCGTGCGGCGCAAGATCGTGCACAAGATGCCGCCCTGGGTGGAGTACGACCTCACCCCGCGCGGTCGCGAGTTGCACGTGGCGATGCGCCCGATTCAGCACTGGGGCGCCCGCTACCTCTCCGCGGCCTCGCCCGCCTGACCGCGCTCCCGCGGTGACCATCGAACTCGACTTCGGCGGCCTCGCCCGGGGCGACGAGTTCCCGCTCCCGCCCATCTCATACGACGCAGCGGACGTGCGTGCCTACCTCGACGCCACGGGCGAGCCGGCCGAACGCTGGGCCAGTGTGGTTCCGCCCCTCGCGGCCGGCGCATGGGTGCTCGGCCAGTTCATGGAGCACGTGGGGCTACCCTGGGGCGCGCTGCACGTCCGGCAGGAGTTCGACTTCCTGCACGCCATCACGCCCGGCGAGCTGGTCGAGGCGTCAGTCAGCGTCGCGCAGCGCTCCGAGCGCCGAGGCACCCTGCTGCTCACCCTGGACATCGAGCTGCGCACCGCGCCCGGCGGCGACATCGTGCTGCGCGGGCGCTCGACGGTCGCAGCGCCCGCCCCGGAGGCCACCTCGTGACCACGCCACCCGAGGTCGCCCCGGTCACTCGCCTCATCGACCATGACCGCGTGAGTCGCTACGCCGCAGCCGCGCGCGACCCGAATCCTATCCACACGGACGCGGCCTTCGCCGCGACCACGGAGTTCGGCCGCCCCGTCGCCCACGGCATGCTCGTGCTCGCCCTCGTCTCCGAGGCGATGAGCGCGACGTTCGGGCAGCGCTGGGCAGAGAGCGGCGCGCTCAAGGTGCGCTGGCGCGCCCCGGCCCTCCAGCCCGTCGAAGTCACGGCGTCGGCGGAACCTCGAGGTGTGACGGACGGCGTGGCGAGCTACGCGGTGCGGTGCGAGACCGCGGACGGCACGGTGCTGCTTACCGGGACTGCATCGGTGGCCCTAGGCGACGCGTGATCGGGCGCGCTGACCTCACGGCCGCGCTCTCCGCTCTCGCGGAGGAACGCCCCGTGTTCCACTCCGAGGCTGACTTCCAGCACGCGCTTGCGTGGACCGTGCGCGGTCACCACCAGGACATCGACGTGCGTTTGGAGCGGCCCGTGCCTCTGGAGGGCGAGCGAGGCCACGTGGACATCTGGTTGCGAGGTAGTGGGACGGAGACCGTGCTCGAGTTGAAGTACTGGACGCGCGAGGCGCACCTTTTCGTGTCTGGCGAGGACTACGAGCTGCGGCAGCAAGGTGCACAGCCTCCCTCGCGTTACGACTTGTGGAAGGACGTTGCGCGCATCGAGAGACTCATCGAGCACGGGTGGGCTACGGGTGGCTACGTGGCGGCCTTGACCAACGAACAGTCTTACTGGAATGAAGGTGGAGTTGGCGCCATCGACGGGACGTTCCGCACGCACGAGGGCAACGAAGTCCTCGGCGCGCTGGCGTGGGGTCCCGGGGCGAGCGCGGGGACGATGAAGAACCGCGAGCAACCGATCGAGCTCAGCGGCCGCTACGTCACTCGATGGGAGCACTACTCGCAGCCGGCTGAAGGTCCGGGCGGCGAGTTCCGATACCTGCTGCTCGATGTGGGCGAAGCGTCCAGGGAGGCTACAGGCCGTACTTCTCCTTGACGGACTCCCACGAGACGGTGCCTTCGATCTTCGCGAGGCGGGACCGTTGGCGCGCGATCCGGAGGTCCTCGGCGTCTTCGAGAGCTTCGATTTCAGCTTCAGTGAGCTCCTCCACGTTCGGGTGGCTCACTTTGGGCGCCTCAGGGTCGCGAGGGTGATCTTCGGGTCCCATGGTCTGCTTACGTCACTTCCAACTGCATGGGTGGGAGCAGTCGGCTCGACGAGTATACCCAACTGAGGTGTCGCTGCCTTACGCCTCCGGCGTGATGGTCTCCACCGCCCTCCACATGTACCACGACGCCACCGTGCGGTACGGCGCCCACGGAGCGCCGATTTCGCGCGCGCGTCCCGGCGTCGGCGTCTCGGGCAGGCCGTAGGCGGCCTGCATGCCCTTGCGCACGCCGAGGTCGCCGATAGGCAGAACGTCCGGGCGGCCGAGCTCGAACATCAGGAACATGTGCGCAGTCCACTCACCCACGCCCTTGACCGCCGTCAGCCGTTCGATGACCTCGTCGTCATCGAGGGCGGGCATGGCGTCGAAGTCGAGCGTGCCGTCCACGCAGTGCTGCGCGAGGTCGCGCAGGTAGCCCGCCTTTTGGCGCGAGACGCCCGCGCCGCGGAACGCCTCGTCGGTGGTCGCGAGGATGTCGAGCGGGTCGGGTGTGCGCTCCTCGTTGCCGTGGAGGGCGAAGAAGCGGCGCTGGATCGCGCGCGCGGCAGCGCCCGCGAGCTGCTGGAACATGATCGAGCGCACCACCGAGGCGTAGGGGTCGCCGCCCGGTCGCGGCTGGTACGGCCCGTGCTCCTCGATCAGTGCGCCGACGACAGGGTCGGCCTCGCGCAGGTGCGCGTAGGCGGCGCGAGCGGAGAAGCGCAGCCGGTTCGCCATGCAGGCATCCTACCCCCGAAGCCTCGCAGCGACCCGCCGCACCTCGACGTATCCTGATGCTGAGAGCAACGCCGCGCAGCGCCGCTACGGCGCGCGAGAGGGAGTGAGGCCCACGCATGTTCATCGCGATGAACCGGTTCCAGATCGCCGAGGGACGCGAGGAGGAGTTCGAGCGGACCTGGCGCGAGCGCGACAGCTACATGGCCGGGGTGCCCGGCTACCAGGCGTTCGCGCTGCTCAAGGGCGACCAGCCCGGCGAGTACATCTCGCACTCGACGTGGGAGTCGCGCGACGCGTTCGTCGCCTGGACGCAGTCCGACGACTTCCGCCGCTCGCACGCACAGCCGCTTACGCAAGGCGTGATGCAGGACGCGCCGCACGTCTCGCTCTACGAGGCGATCCTCATGGAGCCCGCCGAAGCCTGAGCGCCACGATACTCAGCGCTCAGCGCACCGGGGCAGCCGGGCTCGCCTCGACGGTCGCGATCCGGCGCTCGGTCTCGCTGGGTGATTACAGCCGCACGAACGCGAGGTGCGCGTGCGCTCGCACCCGGCTCACCCCCAGCGTTCGTCGTTCACCACGGGCGCCCCGTCCAGCCGTGCGTCACACGCAAACGCCGCCGCGTGCTGCGCGGCGGCGTTCCGAAGTCGGCGGCGCGGGCTGGCTCGCCCGCGCCGCGCTCCCTGCGAGGGGGAGCGCCCTACATGTACTGGCCGCCGTTCGGGGAGAGCTGCGCGCCGGTGAAGAAGCCGCCCTCGGTGCACAGGAAGCGCACCAGCGCCGCGATCTCCTCGGGCTCACCGAAGCGGCCGAGGGGGATCTGCGACTTGATGTTGTCCTGAATCTCGTCTGACAGCGCGGTCACCATGTCGGTCGAGACGAAGCCCGGGCACACCGCGTTGACGGTGATGTTGTTGCGCGCGAGCTCCTTCGCGGCCGTCTTCGTGAAGGCGATCATCCCGGCCTTCGCGGCCGCGTAGTTCGCCTGACCGACGTTGCCCATCTGCCCGACGATCGAGGACATGTTGATGATCCGGCCGTAGTTCGCCTCGCGCATGTGCGGCACCGCCGCGCGCGTGCAGTAGAACATCGACGACAGGTCCGTCTTGATGACCTCGTCCCACTCCTCGACGGAGAGCCGCGCGATGGTGCGGTCGCGGTTCACGCCGGCGTTGTTGACGAGGATGTCGATCTTTCCGAGCTCTTCGACCGCGGTCTCGACCACGTCGGATGCCTCGTCGGGGTCGGACACGTTGGCCTTGACGAGCACGACGGTGCCGCCGAACTCGTGGATCGCGTCGCGCGTGGCCTCAGCCGTATCCGCGTTCGACACGTAGTTGACGATCACGCTCGCGCCCTCGCGCGCCAGTTCGATCGCGCACGCGCGCCCGATGCCGCGACCGCCGCCGGTCACGACCGCCACCTGTCCCTCGAGTGCTCCAGCCATCTCCGCCTCCTGTGGTGTCATGGGTTCACGGTTCGACGGCCGCATCGTGACCGTGCGGCGGCGAGGGCGCAAGCCTGCGCCCCTCGCGTCCGCCGCGTCCCCTGCAACGGGGGCGCGACTACCGATGCACCGGGCGGTTAGACGACCGTCGGTGGGGTGTACTCGCCCCACTCCCCGCGCAGCACGTCGCACATCTCGCCGAGCGTGGCGTAGCTGCGCACCGCGTCGAGGATCGGCTCCATCATCGAGTCGTCGCCGCGCGCCGCCTGGCGCAGACCGGCCAGCGCCGCGTCGACGGCGCCCTGGTCGCGCTCCGACTTCACGCGCGCGAGGCGCGCGAGCTGGGCGTCGATGACCGCCCTGTTCGGGCGGAAGATCGGCGTCGCGTTCTCGTCCTCGTCGACGTACTGGTTGACGCCAACGACGACGCGCTCGCCCGCCTCGATCTCACGCTGGTAGACGACCGAGGCTTCCTGGATCTCGGACTGCACGTACCCGGTCTCGACCGCAGCGACCGCCCCGCCGATGTCCTCGACGCGGTCGATGATCGCCTGCGCGGCCTCCTCGAGCTGGTTCGTCAGCGACTCGACGTAGTACGAGCCGGCGAGCGGGTCGATGGTGTCGGCCGCGCCGGTCTCGTGGGCGATGATCTGCTGCGAGCGCAGCGCGAGCTGCTGCGCCTCCTCGGTCGGCAGCGCGAGCGCCTCGTCGTAGCACGACAGCGCGAGCGACTGCACGCCACCGACGACGGCGGCGAGCGCCTGGATCGCCGAGCGGGTGAGGTTGTTGAGCGGCTGCTGCGCGGTGAGCGTCGAGCCGCCGGTCTGGGTGTGGGTGCGGAACATCATCGAGTTGGGGTTGGTTGCGCCGTAGCGCTCCTTCATCGCGCGCGCCCACATCCGCCGCAGCGCGCGGAACTTCGCGACCTCCTCGAAGAAGTAATTGTGCGTGTTGAAGATCCACGACACGCGCGGCGCCACGTCGTCGATCGATGCGCCCTGCTCCAGGCAGCGGTCGAGGTACGCGAAGGCGTTGGCGAACGCGAACGCGACCTCTTGCGCGGCCGTCGAGCCCGCCTCGCGGATGTGGTAGCCGGAGACGGAGATCGAGTTGAAGCGCGGCGACTCGTGCGCGCAGTAGTTGATGAGATCGGCGGCCAGCCGCACCGAGGGACCGGGCGGGAAGATGTAGGTGCCGCGCGCGACATACTCCTTGAGCACGTCGTTCTGCGCGGTGCCCATGATCACGCTCGGCGGATGGCCCTGCTTCTCGGCGGCGACGATGTACATCGCGACGAGGATCGGCGCGGGCGCGTTGATCGTCATCGACGTCGAGATGCCGTCCAGCGGGATGTCGTCGAACAGCGTCTCCATGTCGGCGAGGCTGTCGATCGCGACGCCCACCTGGCCAACCTCGCCGGCCGCCATCGGGTGGTCCGAGTCGTAGCCGGTCTGGGTCGGCAGGTCGAACGCCGTCGAGAGGCCCGTCTGGCCGTTCGCGAGCAACTCGCGGAAGCGCTCGTTGGTCTCCTCGGGCGTGCCGAAGCCGGCGTACTGGCGCATGGTCCAGAGCCGCCCGCGATACATGGTCGGCTGCACACCGCGCGTGAACGGGTACTGGCCGGGGAACCCGATGTCATCGAGGTAGTCGACGTCGGCGACATCGGCCGGGGTGTATACGCGTTCCGCCTCCGCCGAGGAGGTCTGGAACGCCTGCCTGCGCTCGGGGAAGCGGCCCAGCACCTTGGCCAGCGGGCCCTCTTCCCACGCGCCCTGCGCCTCTTCGATTGCCGTCGCCTGCTCCGGCTTCATCATCGTTCTGCTCCTCGGACCCTGACGCTGTGCTCTGATATGCGCGAGGCTAGCGCAGCGCGTCGATCATGACGAGCGCGTCGCCGCGGATCACCTCGGTGCCGTCCTGGTTGGTGACGTTCGTGTTGAGCGAGACCTGGCTGCGCTCGGTGTTCACGGCCGTCGCCTCAACGCTCGCCGTCAGCGTGTCGCCGGCCGAGACGGGGGCGCGGAACTGGAGGTTCTGCCCCAGGTAGATCACGACCGCGTCCGGCGCCAGCTGCGTGCCGAGCGCTGCCGAAATCACGCCGGCGGCGAGGATGCCGTGGGCGATCGGCGCCCGGAAGCGCGTACGCGCCGCATACTCGGCGTCGCGGTGCAGCGGGTTCGTGTCGCCCGAGACCTGAGTGAACATCGCGATGTCTTCCTCGGTCACGGTCTTCTCGAAGCTCGCCGTCGTCCCGACGCTTACACCCTGGACATCGTCAGCCATCGTCATCCCCTCGCCTGCCGCGCCCGCGGGCGCGTATGCTCCTCGCGCGTCGCGAAGTGTGTTGAGCATAGCGGGAATCGCGCCCACGCGGGATGCCCGGGGCGGCCTCTCCGCCCTGTCGCCATCGCCGGACCCAGGTTGCGCAGCATTTAACCGTTGATTACAAAAAAATGTGAAAAAAGATTGACCCAGCCCGCCGGGCGGCGATAATGGATGCACGGACCGCGCACACTCAGCGCAGGACGTGTCACCGGTCCCCTGGCGGGGTGGCCGAACCGAAACGCACCGACGGACCCTCGCTCTCGCGCACGATGCGAGACGAGAGTCCCCGACGCAGACTGAAGGGCGCATGGAGCGAGCACGCGACGAACTGATTCGCATCCTCCACGAGCGCGGTGACAGCTCCGTCGCCGGCCTCGCCGAGGCCATGCGCATGTCCCAGGGCTCGGTGCGGCGCCACCTCGACATCCTCGGCGCCGACGATTTCATCGAGACCCGCCAGGAGCGCCGCGCGCGCGGCCGCCCGCTCACCGTCTACTCGCTGAGCGAGGCCGGCGAGGAGCGCTCATCGGCCGCCAACTACGCCCGCCTGCTGGACCACGTCTACCCCGCCCTCACCGACCTCGGCGCCGACGAGGTGGCGGGCCAGCCCGGCGCGGCGATCCTGTGGCGCGTCTTCGAGTCCGTCGCGGAGCGCGTGGCAAGCGAGCATGCCCCGTTCATCCGCAGCGACGACCTCCCGGACCGCATCACCGAGGTCGTCGCCGCCATGAGCGAGGTCGGCGTCCTCAACGATGCCGTCGACGAAGGCGACGCCTTCCGGCTCAGCAACGTCGGATGCCCCTGCCGCTCGACCGCCCTCGAGACCGGCGCCGCCTGCGAGGCGGACCGGTACAGCATCGAGTTGCTCGTGGGCGCACCGGTCGAGCAGGTCGCGACCATCGCGGGTGGCTCGAGTTGCTGCGAGTACATCGTGAAGAAGCCCGTGGACGGCGACCCCGAGCGCGGTACATCGGTACCGGCGTTTGGGATGCCGGGGCCGCAACCAGCGGGACAAGCACAAGCAAGAGTGGAGTTGCTGTGAGCGAGATGAACGAGCCCGGTCAGCCGCTGCTGGAGGTCCGCGACCTCCACGTGAGTGTGACCGCGGACCGGGAGATCAAGATCGTCCAGGGCGTCGACCTCAAGGTCCGGCCCGGCGAGGTGCACGCGCTGATGGGGCCGAACGGCTCGGGCAAGAGCACCCTGGCAAACGCCATCGCCGGCAGCCCGCAGTACATGATCGACTCCGGCGAGGTGCACTTCCAGGGCGAGAACGTGACGCTGCTCTCCGCCGACAAGCGCGCACGCATGGGCATGTTCCTGTCGTTCCAGTACCCCACCCCCATCCCCGGCGTGACGATGGTGAACCTGCTGCGCATGGCCATGAAGGCCCGCAGCGGCGAGGAGCCCTCGGCGCGCGAGTTCCTCCAGCAGCTGCGCGAGGTGCTCACCACGCTCCGCATCGACGAGGACTTCGCCCGCCGTTACGTCAACGACGGCTTCTCCGGCGGCGAGAAGAAGCGCGCCGAGATCCTCCAGCTCGGCATGCTCAAGCCGCAGCTCGCGATCCTCGACGAGACCGACTCCGGCCTCGACGTCGACGCACTGCGCACGGTCGCCGAGGGCGTGGACGCGCTCCACACCGACGACATGGGCATCGTGCTCATCACCCACTACCAGCGCATCCTCAACTACATCACCCCGGACTTCGTGCATGTGCTGGTCACCGGCCGCATCGTCCGCTCCGGCGGCCCGGAGCTGGCGCATCAAATCGAGTCCGAGGGCTACGACCCGATCTTGCAGGAACTCAGCCTGCAAGCGATCAACGAACCCGCCGGGGCCGCGGCCCTCTAGGGCCACAGCGGGCTACGCAGTCCGCAGCAACAAACCGAGCAAGAAGCGAGGCACAAGATGACGACCGTGAACCCCAAGGCCCGCGAAGCCGTCGGCGACTACCAGTGGGGATTCCACGACGACGAGGTCCCGCTCTTCCGCGCCGACAAGGGCCTCAGCGAGGACGTGGTGCGCCAGATCTCGGAGTTGAAGGACGAGCCGGAGTGGATGCGCGAGTTCCGCCTCGAAGCCCTCCGCACCTTCTACGAGAAGGATGACCCGACCTGGGCCGGCAGCCCCGAGCTGCTCGCCGCCATCGACTTCGACGCCATCACCTATTACGTGCGCGCGACCGACCGCGACTCGACCGACTGGGAAGATGTGCCCGAGTACATCAAGGACACGTTCGACAAGCTCGGGATTCCCGAGGCCGAGCGCCAGTTCCTGGCCGGCGCGGGCGCGCAGTACGACTCCGAGGTCGTCTACCACAACCTCCGCGAGGACCTCACCGAGCAGGGCGTGGTCTTCCTGGGCATGGACCAGGGGCTGGCCGAGTACGGCGACCTCGTGCGCGAGCACTTCGGTACCGTGATCCCGCCCGGCGACAACCGGTTCGCGGCGCTGAACAGCGCCGTCTGGTCCGGCGGCTCGTTCATCTACGTGCCGCCGGGCGTGCACGTCGAGGTGCCGCTGCAGGCCTACTTCCGCATCAACACCGAGAGCATGGGCCAGTTCGAGCGGACGCTGATCATCGCCGACGAGGGCTCGTACGTGCACTACGTCGAGGGCTGTACCGCGCCGATCTACAGCACGGACTCGCTGCACTCGGCCGTGGTCGAGATCATCGTCAAGAAGGACGCGCGCGTCCGCTACACGACGATCCAGAACTGGTCGAACAACGTCTACAACCTCGTGACGAAGCGCGCGGTCGCCTACCGGGACGCAGTCATGGAGTGGGTCGACGGCAACATCGGCTCGAAGCTCACGATGAAGTACCCCTCGGTCTACCTGATGGAGCCAGGCGCGCACGGCGAGATCCTCTCGCTGGCGTTCGCGGGCGACGGGCAGCACCAGGACGCGGGCGGCAAGGTCATCCACGTCGCCCCGAACACCTCGTCGGCGATCGTCTCCAAGTCCGTCTCGCGCGGCAGCGGCCGCACCTCCTACCGCGGCCTGCTCAAGGTCGAGGAGGGCGCCGAGGGCTCCACGTCGACGGTGCGCTGTGACGCGCTGCTGCTCGACGAGCACTCGCGCTCCGACACCTACCCGACCATGGAGGTGGACGAGGAGCGCGTGAACATCGGCCACGAGGCCTCGGTCTCCAAGCTCGGCGACGACCAGCTCTTCTACCTGATGTCGCGCGGGCTGACCGAGGAGGAAGCCTCCAAGATGGTCGTCAACGGCTTCGTCGAGCCGATCGTCAAGGAGCTGCCGATGGAGTACGCCATCGAGCTCAACCGCCTGATCGAGCTGCAGATGGAAGGCTCGGTCGGCTAGCGCCGGCCCGACTGGACGGCTATGACGACCGACGCCCGGACCACTACCGACCACTACGCAGAGCCCGCCGTCCTCGCCGCCGCCGATGGGCGCGGCGAGCCCGGCTGGCTGCGCGATCGCCGCGCCGAGGCGGCCCGCGCCTTCGACGCCACCCCGCTGCCCACACGCGCGCTGCGCCCGTGGCGCTACACCAACGTCACGGGGCTCGACTTCGGCGCCTTCGCCCCGATCGCCGGGGAGATGCGCATCTCGGGGACCGCGCCGGATGGCGCGTACGCGGGCGCCATCGCCGACGCCCTCGATACGCACGAGGAACTGCTGCGCGACCGCCTCGGCTCGCTGACACCCGCCACCGAGGGCAAGTTCCAGGCGGCCAACGCCGCGCTGTGGGGCAATGGCGTGCTGGTGCATGCGCCGGCGCGCGCGGTCTTCGCCGAGCCGATCGTCGCCGAGCTCGACGTGCCCGAGGGCGACACCGCCGTCTACCCGCGCCTGCTCGTCGTCGCCGGCGAGCAGGCCGAGGTAACCGTCGTGCTGCGCATGCGCTCCGGCGACGCGCCGCTGCTCGCCGCGGGCACCATCGAGATCGAGGTTGCGCAGGCCGCGCGCGTGCGGCTGCTGCTCGACGACCGCTGGGGCGCCGACACGCAGGACTACACCACCGTCCGTGCGCGCCTCGGCCGCGACGCCGACCTGCAGGTCGCCTCGCTCGCCATCGGCGGGCGCGTGCTCAAGCAGACCATCGAGGTCACGCTCGAGGGCGAGGGAGCGAACTCGGCGATCCGCGCCGTCGCGCTCGGCGACAGCGACCAGCACTTCGACTTCGTAACCCTGCAGGACCACACCGGCCCGCGCACGACCTCGGACGTCGAGATCAAGGCAGCGCTCGCCGGGGCGTCGCGCTCGATCTACTACGGCATCACGCGCGTCGGCGAGGGCGCCGCGGGCGCGGAGGCCAACCAGCAGAACCGCAACCTGCTGCTGTCCGATCGCTCGAAGGCCGACTCCGACCCCGTGCTCGAGATCCTGACCGCCGACGTCATCCGCTGCGGCCACGGCGCGACCGTGGGGCCAGTGGACGAGGAGGCGCTGTTCTACCTCCAGAGCCGCGGGCTCGACCGCCGCACCTCGCTACAGCTGCTCGTGAGCGGCTTCTTCCAGACGGTGCTGCGCGACGTACGCCTCGAGGGCGTCGCCGAGGAGCTCGAGGAGACGGTCTTCGCCAAGCTCGCGCTGGCCGAGCTGTGAGCCGAAGGGCCAACCCCCGTGCCGCCTGAGCGCGTCGCCTCCGTCTCCGACATCCCCGAGGGCGAGATACGCGTGGTGATGTGTGCCGAGGGCCGCTCGCTCGCGGTGAGCAACATCGAGGGCGACCTGTACGCCATCGACAACGTGTGTACCCACGACGACGGCCCGCTCGGCGAGGGGCGGCTGCTCCGCGGCCGCATCATCTGCCCACGCCACGGCGCGGCCTTCGACGCGCGCACCGGCCGCGCGCTGACCCTGCCCGCCGTGCGCGGCGTCAGCGCCTACACCGTCACCGTCGACGGCGACGACGTGTACGTCGATTGCGAGGCGTCGTGACCAGCGTGTTCGACGGCGTCGGCAGCTCCGCGTACGGCTTCGACGTCGAGCGCATCCGCCGCGACTTCCCGATCCTCAAGCGCGAGGTCAACGGCCACCCGCTTGTGTACCTCGACAACGCCGCGACTTCGCAAAAGCCCGTGCAGGTGATGGCGGAGATCACGCGCTTCTACCGCGACAGCAACGCCAACATCCATCGCGGCGTCCACACCCTCTCCGTCGAGGCGACCGACCTGTACGAGGGGGTGCGCGAGAAGGTCCGCAGCTTCATCGGCGCCCCGTCGGCGTCCGAGATCGTCTTCACCCGCAACACGACCGAGTCGATCAACCTCGTCGCGCACGCCTGGGCGCGGGCGTTCCTCGAGCCCGGCGACGAGGTCGTCATCACCGAGATCGAGCACCACTCGAACATCGTCCCGTGGCAGATGCTGCGCGACGAGCGCGGCATCGTGCTGCGCCACATCCCGATGCGCGACGACGGCACGCTCGACCTCGATGTCGCGCGCGAGGTCATCAACCCGCGCACGCGGCTGCTCGCGATCACGCTGATGTCGAACGCGCTCGGCTCGATCGTCCCCGTCGGTGAGCTGGCCGATCTGGCGCACGCGCGAGGCGCGCGCGTACTCGTCGACGCCGCACAGGCCGCGCCGCACCTGCCGGTCGATGTCGGCGAGTTGGGCGCGGACTTCCTCGCGTTCTCCGCCCACAAGATGCTCGGCCCGACGGGCGTCGGCGTGCTCTGGGCGCGCGGTGAGCTGCTCGAAGCGATGCGGCCCTTCCTCGGCGGCGGCGACATGATCGCCACTGTCTCGCTCACCGAGTCGACATGGAACGAGGTCCCTCACAAGTTCGAGGCGGGCACCCCCAACGTCGGCGGCGTCGTCGCCTTCGGCATCGCCATCGACTACCTGCAGGCCCTCGGCATGGAGCGCGTGCGCGCCCACGAGCGCGAGCTGACCGACTACGCACTCGGCAAGCTCGTCGACGTGCCCGGCGTGACGCTCTACGGCCCGCTCGACGCTGCCCTCCGCGGCGGCGTCGTCTCGTTCGGCCTCGAAGGCGTGCACCCCCACGACGTGGGGCAGGTGCTGGACAGCCGCGGTGTGGCGATCCGCGCCGGGCACCACTGCGCGCAGCCCGTCATGCAGCGCCTCGGCATTCCCGCGACGGCGCGCGCGTCGTTCTACATCTACAACACCCGCGAGGAGGTCGACATCCTCGAGGCCGCGGTGCGCGAGACCGCGAGCTACTTCGGCGTCGTCCCGAGCACGACGGCGGGCCAGCGATGACCACCTCGGCGCTCGACGACCTCTATCGCGAGATCCTGCTCGACCACTACCGCAGCCCGCGCAACCGCGGCCGCCTCGACGCGCCGACGGCGAGCGCGGACGGCGCGAACCCGCTCTGCGGCGACCAGATCACGCTCGACGTCGCGCTCGACGACGACGGCAACGTCGCCGATGTGGCGTTCGAGGGCTCGGGCTGCTCGATCTCGCAGGCGTCGAGTTCGATGATGACCGGGTATGTGAAGGGACGACCCGCCGAGGAGGCCCTGGCCGGCGTCGAGGCGTTTCAGCGCATGATGGTCGACGGCGAGCCCCTCGACGAGGCGTTCGGCGACATCGAGGCGCTGGCCGGGGTGCGCAAGTTCCCCGTGCGGGTAAAGTGTGCATCGCTCGCCTGGAAGACGCTCGAGCAGGCACTGACCACGAGCGATAATCAGGCCGACCCCATCACCACGGACGAGAGGAGCACCGGACATGACTGAAGCGGCTGCCATTGAGCGCCCCAGCGTCGACACGCTGCGCGAGGTCCTGCGCGACATCGAGGACCCGGAGTTGCGCATGAGCATCGTCGACCTCGGGCTCATCTACCACGTCGAGATCGACGGTGACGGACTCGTCAGCATCGACCTCACGCTGACGACACCCGCATGCCCGATCGGGCCGATGCTGCAGGGGCAGGCGTACCACATGCTCACGCAGCTCGAAGGCGTCGAGGATGTCGAGGTGAACCTCGTGTGGGACCCGCCGTGGGACCCCAAGACCATGGCGTCCGAAGAGGTCCGGATGCAGCTCGGCATCTGGTAGGCCCGCGCGCACGGCCTGGCCCACCCGGCGCACGCTCAACGCATGGCGTCTGACGCACCACCCGCCTGGCGGCGGCCTCGCAGCCGCCGCGACGTGCTGCACCTGGGCCTGGGGGCATTCGCCGCCGCGCTCATCGCCGCATGCACCTCGCCCGAGGACGAAGAGCCGGACGAGGCGGTCGAGACGACATCCACGCCGCCCCCCGGCTCGACACTGCCCCTCGCGCCCGTGCAGGCCATCCCGTCCGTCGCCGCGAACGGCCTGCTCCGCCTCGGGGCGGTGGGCGAGCCCGCGGTGCCCCCGGCGCTCGTCTACTCGACCCTCGTCACGGTCGATCCCCGCGACGCCCGCATCCACGGTGACCTCGCCGACCTCGTCGAACAGCCCGATCCGCTGACAGTCACGTGCACGCTGAACCGGCACGCCGCCTTCCACCCCGCGGTCACGAACGGCAGTACGGGCACGGTGGAGCCAATCGACGCCGACGAGATCGCGCGCGACTTCGGCATCCGTGGCGGCGCCGCGGAGTTCCTCTTCACCCAGGTGGTCGAGGACGCCATCGCCATCGACCCAACCACGCTCCAACTGCGGCTGCGTGCGCCGTTCGCGCTCCTGCTCGAGCACCTCGGCGATGCCGAGGCAGCCGGCATCCGGGCGGACGCGCCGTCGACGGTGGGGATCCCCCTCGGGAGCGGCCCGTTCATTCCCGAGCGCCACGAGGACGGCAGCCTCACGCTCCGCCCCCACGCCGCTTACCACCGTCTCGGGTTGCCGCTACTCCGATCGATCCAGATGGCGACCGCCGAGCGCGAACGCACGCTTGGCGCCGCCTTCGCCGGTGGCGCCCTCGACATCCTGGCGCTCGGCACGCCGGATAGCGCGGCCCGCGCCAACGAGCGCTCCGATGCGAGGCTGCTCGCTCGCAGTTCGCGTCGTGCGCGCGGCCTTGGGCTCTCCCTGGTCGGCGCCAAGGGTGGGCGGGACGTCCGGTTCCATCCCGCCTTCCAGGACCATCGCGTACGACGCGCGCTTGCGCTCTCGCTCGACCGCGAGACGCTTGCCGCCTACGACGAATCGATCGCCGCGGGACCGGTCGGACCCGCCTTCGGCGCCGACGCGCTCGATCCGGCCACGCTCGGCGCGCACGAGCTCTTCCAGCACGACCCCCGCGAGGCGACACGGCTGCTGCAGGCAGCCGGCCACGAAGACCTCACGTTCACCTTCGAAGCCCCACTGAAGCAGCCGCTGCGCGGGCTCGCGCAGCTCGTCGCACGCCAGTTGCGCGAGGCCGGCTTCAGCCCGGTGCTGGACCTCGTCGACCACGTCCGCCTCCAGACCGACCTCGAGCAGGGGAACTTCCAGGCGATCCTCTTCGAACTGGAGCCCGTGCGGTCGCCCGACATCGGGCTCCGGCTCCACATGTCGGGCGGGCTCAACGGCGTTTCGCCGTGGGGCTACTCCAACCCCGTCTACGACGACGCCGTGCGCGCCACGCTCGGCAACATCGACCCGGGCCAACGCGCCGGCGGAGCGCGCGCGGCACAGCAGTTGCTGCTCGACGACGTCCCCGCCATGATCCCGCTCCCCGAGCCGGTCGAGCGCATCGCCATCGCGAGCGCCGTCGGCGGCTACGCGTACGATGCGTACGACTTCAACGAGCGCGGGCTCGCGCCGCTCTGGCACGTCGGCTCCAGCTCCACGCGCGAGCCGTCACGCCCGGCCGCGGTCGGCGGCGCGCTGTGACCGCGCCCGCCACCCCGCCCGCGCTCGACCTCGATGCCCTGCGCGACGCCCTCGAGGACGCCGTCCACGACGCCTGCGAGGCGATCCGCACGGTCATGCGCCGCGGCTCGGTGCGCGTCGGCCACAAGTGGGGCGAGGGCCCGGTCACCGAGGCCGACCACGCCGCCGACGAGATCCTGCATCGGCGGCTCACGCCGCTCATCGCCGGCGCCCACTGGCTCTCCGAGGAGTCCGAGCAGGAACACCCGATCGTCGCGGGCGAGCCGACGTGGGTGATCGACCCGCTCGACGGCACACGCGAGTTCCTCCGTGGCCTGCCGGAGTTCGGCGTCTCGGTCGGCTTCTTCGCCGGCGACCAGCTCGTGCTCGGCGCGGCGGGGCTCCCCGCGGAAGACGAGCCCGTCATCTACAGCGGCATCGTCGCCGACGGGCGACGCGAGGCCCGGGTCGACGGCGTGCCGCTCGCCCCGCTCGACGCTCCGGGCGTCGACGCCGACGGCGAGGCGGAGCCGGGCCGCATCGTCGTCTCCCGCTGGGACTACGAGCACCGGCGGCTCCAGTACCGCATCCCGCACGAGGTCTACCCGCTGGGCTCGGCGGTCGTGAAGCTCGTCCACGCCGCGACGGGCGAGGCCGGCGTGTACCTCTCGACCGGCCCCCGCTCCGTCTGGGACGCCGCCGGCGGCGCGGCGGTCCTCGCCGGCGCGGGCGGCGTGATCCTGCAGGTCAACGGCGCCCCCCTCGAGCTCTCGCCGCAGCAGGAGCGCATCCCGCCGTTCGTGGCCGGCGAGCCTGGGCGGGCGATGGCGTTGCTGCGGAGCCTGGGCGTCGAGGTGTAGGCGGGCGGGGCCACTCATGCGCCAAGCGTGTATGCTCGGATTCTGGAGACTGGAGCCACGCGACGAGCGAGGTTGGGCGTAGTGCCGCAGAGGCGGAAGAGACTTCGGCGCGACTTTCCCTTCCGGGACGTGTTCTCTGACGCACTGTCCGACTATCGTAAGTGCCCCACCTACTGGTACATCCCGAAGGCGCGTGTGCTCAATGATGGCAACGTACTCTTCTGCGCACAAACGCTGCGGTTGATATTCGAAGAGTTTCTCGATGAAACATGGAACCGCGATACCCAAGACAGCCTTCTTACAAGCCTCGCAGAAAGGGACCTGCTCCATCCACAGGATCCCAAAGCCACAGTTGCGGACCGTACAGCGCTGCCTCGCATCGTCAGCACCCTACTAGGGACCCTCGGGTTCCTATGGGCTGAGCCTGCCCAAGAGATCATCATCACGGACGCAGGGTTCGCGATGATCGCAGCGCTCGCCAACGACGAGCCTTTGCGGTCGGTTGTGGAGCAGCAAGTGGCGAAGCTGCAGTATCCCAACCCGCTGCAATCGCGCGCGAATCGAGAAGGGTTTGGCGGTTTGGTTCCACACATCTTCCTGCTCCAAGTCCTTCAAGAATCGAATGGATACCTAACTTTCGACGAACAGGAACTCTTCCTGAACCTCGCCAGAGACCACGACGACTTAGAGCGGGTGGTTCGATATGTCGAGCACTGGCGGAACCTGAACACGGACGAACAGGAGCATCTCCAAGATATCTTCCAGACCATGCCGACCAAGGCTGAGCCTGACCCTGGCAAGCGTTTCAAGCGCATCCAGCAAGACGCGAGCTATCAGCGGTCCTTCTTCTGCTATCCCTCTTGGCTCGAGGTCGACAGCAACGACAAGACGATTCGCATCCGCGAGCCCGATTACACCAAGGAATTGGCGAGCACGGACGTCAAGGTCGCGGGCTTCACGAGCCGCGAAGACTGGTTTTCCTACCTCGGGGATCCCGAGCGAACTCCATCCTGGTTCGACTATCTGGCATTCACCGTCCAGTCGGCGGAATCGAGTGAGCGCGCTCGTGAGGAGATCGAAGAGCATGCGGGGCGACTGTCAGAGGAAGAGTCAGCCGAGATCAGCCGCCTCGAGATCGAGAAGGCGATCGAGTCCTCCTACGCGGACAATCCGGACTTGCTCCACACGCTTGAGCAGGGCCTGCAACTGGAAGGCAGGCAGGTAGAGACGCCGATCGGGCGCATCGACCTACTGTGCCGAGGAGCGGACGGGAAATACGTGGTTGTCGAAATCAAAGCAAAGGCTGCGGAGGACTCCGTATTCGGGCAGATTCTACGGTATATCGGGTGGGTCCATGGCAACTACCAGAACGGGAGAGACAACGTCCGGGGGATCATCCTCGCAAGTCAATTCCCCGACAAGGCGCGATACTCCAGAATCGGATTGCTCAAGCCGGACGCGGATCAATTCCTTCGATTCAAGCAGCACGGGTTCGCAACCGTCGAGGTCTGACACGTATGAAATACCGCATACCTGATCAGCACCATTGGCCGGGCGACCTCGTCGATCGCATCGTATGCGCTGATGCGCACACGACGCTTCGAGGCCTGCCGGATGAGTGCGTCGCGCTTGCTGTCACGAGCCCCCCGTACTGGAACGTCGTGGACTACGGAATTGAAGGCCAAATCGGTCAGACGAGCTACGAGCGGTACCTTGACCAGCTAATGAACGTCTGGCGTGAGACGCTGCGTGTTCTCATACCAAATGGGAAGCTTGCCATCGTGACACCGATCATGCCCATTCGGAAGGATCAAATCGGTAATCAGCACACACGGCATCTCAAGAACATCGCCTTCGACATTGAGGCGACTATCCTTCGGGAGCTACCCGCTCTGCACCGGTACAGCCTCTTCGTGTGGAAGAAGCAAACAACGACGAAGATGTTTGGAAGTTACCCGTATCCTCCAAACATCTACGAAGACAATACCATCGAATTCATCAACGTGTACGTCAAGGATGGCCCTCCTCACCCGATTTCGAAGGCGGCAAAAGAACCCAGCAAGGTCACACAAGCTGAGTGGAGGAACCTCAGCATGCAAATCTGGCCTATGTACCCAGAGGATGTGAAGCGTACCGGCGGACATCCCGCACCGTTCCCAACCGTCCTCCCGCAGCGGCTGGCGTTGATGTACTCATTCGCGCAAGCGCCGGAGGCCGGTTTCGGCGGAGATCTTGTCCTGGATATGTTCAACGGTACCGGTGCGACTACGCTCGCGGCAAAATCGATCGGACGGCGCTGGATCGGTATCGACCTGAACCCCGAGTTCTGCCAGCACGCTGAGGCGAGACTGCAGTCTGAGCACCCCAATCCCCACGGCATCATGCTCGAGGATGTAAAGGTGCTGAGGGCTCGGGACAGCCGACAACTGGATATGTTCACAGCGAGCGGCCAACCAACACAGACGGCGCTCGACCTCTAGCGCGCAGCCGCACCCTCACGCTCCGCCACGCCCTGCTCGCGCTCCGCCCCCCGCCGCGCCTCCCCCACCACCGTCGCGCGGAAGCCGGGGGCGAAGACGAGCACGGCCACGGCGCCGACGATGACGAGCAGGGCGTAGACGATCTGGGCGGGTTGGGTGCCGACCGTCTGGGCGAGGAGGCCGCCGGCCGCCGCGCCCATCATCATCGTGGCGCGGTCGAACGCGAGGAGGCCCATCAGGCGGCCTCGCATCTGCTCCGGCGCGGCGTCGAGCATGATCACCTGCACCAGCGCGAACGCGCCGGACTGGAACAGCCCCGCCGCGAACACCAGCACCAGCGAGAGCGCGATCCACGCCCGGCCCAGCTCGCCCGGCAGGTACGTGCTGAGCGCGAACAGGATCAACAGCGACCCGAAGGCGATCATCATCAGCGGCACCAGCACCCCGAGCCGCCGAGGCGACCTCGACGCGATCGCCAGCGCGCCCACCAGCGATCCCGCGCCCGTGAGCGACATCATCACCCCGAACCCGAACGGCCCGATGTCGAGCACCTCGAGGGCGAACAGCGGCGCGAACAGCTGCATGAACGACAGCCCGAAGGCGAAGTAGATGAGCGCGAGCCCGATCGCGCCGCGGATGGTGGGCGTGCGCCACGCGTAGCGCATCGCATCGCCGAGCCCGCTCAGCATCGCCCCAGCGCCCGTGGCGGACGGCGGCACGTGCGGCGGCACGCGCAGCATCGAGGTGGCGGTGACGGTCCCGGCGTAGATGATGGCGATGGCGACGAAGGCGCCATTGACGCCGACCGCGGCGATCAGGAAGCCCGACGCCGCCGTGCCGACGATGCGCATCGTGTTCTGGGTCGCCGAGAAGAGCGCGATCGCGTTCGTGACGCGGTCCGGGGGCACCACGGCGGGCACGAGCGACTGCCGGGCGGGCTGGTCGAACGCCATCGTGACCCCTCGGATGGCGGCGGCGGCGTAGATGTGCCAGAGCTCGAGCAGCCCCGCAACAAGCAGCATGGCGAAGCTCACATTCAGCACGAACGCGCCGATCTGCGAGAGTTGGAGCACGCGCTTGCGGTCGAACCAGTCGATGGCGACGCCGGCGAAGATGCCGAACGCGAACTGCGGCAGCGTGCGCGCGACGATGACCAGGCCGAGCTGTGCCGGCGACCCCGTCAGCTCGTAGACGAGGTACGGGCGGGCGATGTTCTCCGTCCACAGCGCGGCGGAGTGACTCGACACGCCGAGCCAGAGCAGGCGAAAGTCACGGATGTAGAGCGACGAGAACATGCTCGCGCGCGCTGCGGCCATGCTCGCCTCCACCCGTTCGCCGAGGGCGCTCGAACCACGAACCTAACGTGCGCGTGAGACTGGCGTCTAGCAGGGTGCTGAAGAAGCGCCTTCCGGGGTCTCGGAGTGGCGAGAGGCGGCTTGAAGCCGCCTCCGGCTTCGTGATGGTGGCCTCCTGACCTGCCCCCGGGGGCCTCTGAGGGCTCCCGGACCGGCCGGAGGGCGCACTGCGCCTACGCAGGGGCGAGTTCGAGCCTGGCCATGCGCACGAGGTTGTAGGCGGCGGCGGTGAGCTCCAGCCAGCCGCGGTTGCGCTCGCGGCCCACGAAACGCAGCTTGCGCCCGCCGCCCACGGTCTTCATCCAGCCGAAGACCTGCTCCACGATCTTGCGCCGCTGCTGACTCTGCCTGTAGCCGCGATGCCGCGTGGTGCGCCCGTCCACGGCGCTGCGGCGGCCGCGGTCGTTTTGCGCCACGTGCGGCGTCACGCCGCGCGCGCGCAGTTCCGCCACGAAGTCGCGCGTGTCGTAGCCGCGGTCGGCGCCCAGCGTCCCGCAGCCGCTCACGCTGCGCTCCAGCATCGTGACCGCGGCCTCGCGCTCGGCGTACCCGTTCGCCTCGGTCAACTCCACGTCCAGCACCAGGCCGTGACGGTTCTCGGTGAGCAGATGGCCCATGTAGCTCAGTTTCGCCGTCTGCCCCGCTCCCTTTGTGTACAGCTGCGCCTGCGGGTCGGTGCCGGAGCTATGCGTATCGCGGCTGCGCCGCCGCCCGCGGAAGTCCACGTCCGGGTTGCGTCCGCCCGGGGGTGGCTCCTGCCCGTCGCGCGGGCGGTAGCTCTTGAGCGAGGCCCAGGCCTCCAGCAGCGTCCCGTCCACGGTGAAGTGCTCGGCGGAGAGCAGCCGGCGGCGCTTTGCCTCGGCCACCACCTCGGCGAAGAAGGCGCGCGCGACATCGGCTGCGAGCAGGCGCTCGCGGTTCTTCGAGAAGCTCGAGGCGTCGAACGGCGCGTCTGAGATGTTGAGGTCCAAGAACCACTTGAAGAGCAGGTCGTAGCGCAGCCGCTCGCAGAACTGGCGCTCGCTGCGGATCGAGTAGAGCGCGATCAGCAGGCTCGCCTTGAGCAGGTGCTCGGGCGGGATCGAGGGCCGCCCGCTCGTTGCGTACATCGTGCCGAAGAGCGGCGAGAGCCGCTGCAGCGCTGCATCGACGATCGGCTTGATGCGTCGGATCGGGTGGTCGTCCGGGATGAAGGAGTCCGGCGTCACCGCCAGCAACATGTTGGTCTGGCGCTCGGCGTCGCCTCGCACGGGGCTGCCTCCCAGGCTACGCCCCCGCCGCCTTCGCTATCCTGCCAGATGGCCGCGCCTTTTTCAGCACCCTGCTAGGGCTGGGCCGCCTCGCCACCCACGAGCAGGTCCGCCAGGGCGCCGAGGTCCGCGACGCGCTCGACGCGCTCGTGGTACGGCAGGTCGCGGTTGCGCGGCCAGTCGCGCAGGAACGGCCGCGCCTCGGTGCGCTCGGCGATCAGCTGCGTGGTGCGGCCGTCGTCGTCGATGTGTTCGGCGGCTTCGAGGACAACGAGGGCTCCCCACTTGAAGTGGGGGCTCGGCAGCCACGTGGTGTTCACGATGACACCGTCGAGGTACTCGTCCAGGCCGTGCCAGCGCAGCCAGTGGTCCGGGGGGCTGCGGCGGCCAGTCACGACGATGAGGCGGCGCACCTCGCGCAACCGCTCCAGCGCCTCCGCGACGCCCGGCAACGGGCGGCGCAGGTCGAACCGCGCGTGGTCGATGGGCCACGACAGCCAGCGAGGCGGGACGACAGCGCGGTGCGGGCGTTCGTGCGGGTCGACGAAGCGGCGGCTGATCCCGAGGTTGAGCCCGCGCTCACCCCCGAAGGGCGGGCCGCAGATCACCCCGTCGAGGTCGAGGGTGAGCAGCGGCAGGTCGTCGCGCTCGTCGGTGGTCATGCCCGCGCGATGCCCAAGCCGGACTCAGACCTGTACCGGCGGATCGGGCGGCGGCTGCGGCGGGACGCCCGGAGTGGGCAGCGCCGCCATGCGCGGCGCGGGCACGAGCGCCAGGTCGATGCCGGGCGCGGCGCCACCGCGCAGCGCCTCGGCGAACCGGCGCAGCCGCGCCTGCACCCGGCCGAAGATTGTGTCCGGTGGGTAGGCCCCGTCCTCGCCGGGCTCGCCGGCGGGGACCCCCGTGAGCACCTCGATGCCCTGCTCGATGCGCTCGATGGCCCAGACGTGGAACTCGCCGCGCGCAACGGCATCCGCGACGTCGGGGCGCAGCACGACGTTCGGGACGTTGGACGCCGGGATCATCACGCCCTGCGTGCCGTCGAGGCCGCGGGCGCGGCATACCTCGAAGAAGCCCTCGATCTTGGCGGTGGCGCCGCCGATGGGCTGCACTTCGCCGCGCTGGTTGAGCGAGCCGGTCACGGCGATCGACTGGCGAATGGGCGCCTCGGCGAGCGCCGACAGGAGCGCGTACAGCTCCGTCGAGGACGCCGAGTCGCCGTCGATGTCGTTGTAGAGCTGCTCGAACGTCAGGCTGGCGTGGAGCGCCATCGCCATGTCCTGCCCGAGCCGGTCGGCGAGGAGGCCTCGCAGGATCAGGAACCCCTTGTTATGGGTACGCCCGGCCATGTCGCTCTCGCGCTCGATGTTCACGATCGTGCCGCGGCCGGCCGAGACCACGCAGGTGATGCGCGACGGCCGCCCGAACGTGATGTCGCCGAGGTTGTAGACGGACAGCGCGTTGATCTGCCCCACCTGCTCGCCCTCGGTGTCGATGAAGACCGTGCCCTCGTCGATGAGCTGCTGCATGCGGTCGCGCACGAGCGAGGAACGGTACACACCCTCCTCGAGCGCACGCTCGACGTGCTGGAGATGCGCGACGCCGGAGCCGTCCTGGTTGGCCCAGTAGTCGGCCTGGCGCACGAGGTCGAGCAGCGCACCCATGTTGCCGGAGAGCCGTCGCTGGTCCTCGACGAGCCGCGAGGAGTGCTCGATCAGCCGCGCGACGGCGCGGTCGGAGAAGCAGGCCATGCCGGCGCGGTCGCACTGGCCGTGGATCACCGAGGAGAGCCCGAGGATGTTCTCGCGGTTGCGCTCGAAGTCGACCTCGAAGTCCGCCTTCACGCGGAACAGCTCCCGGAAGTCGGGGTCGAGGCGGTAGAGGTACGGGTACATCGAGGCGTCGCCGATGATCACGACCTTCACGTCCAGCGGCATCGGCTCGGGGCGTAGCCCGGCGGTGGGGATGAGCCCGAGGGCCTGCTGCAGGCTCTCGATGGTCAGCTCGGCGGAGTGGAGCGCGCGCTTGAGGCCGTCGTACGCCGCGCCGTTGGTGAGCAGGTCGCGCATCCGCAGCATCAGGTAGCCGCCATTGGCCCGCCCCAGCGAGCCGTTGCGGATCATCGTGTGGTCGGTGACGACCATCCCCGCCTGCCCGATGTACTCGATGCGTCCGAGCAGGTTCTGATAGGTCGGGTTCGTCTCGACGATGACCGGCGCGCCGCCATTCGTGTCGTTGGTGATCAGCGCGTTCACCTCGTAGCGACGCAGCAGCGCCTGCCGCGGCTGCTCGGGGTCGGCGCCCGCGGGCCCCTGGCCCTGCGCTGGCGCGCGCAGGCGGTCGCGCTCGCGCACGATGTCGGCCTGCACGGCGCCGAGGAACGCCGTCACGTCGTCGTTGTCGGGGTGGAGCCCGCGCAGCGGGCCGAAGCGCTCCTCGATCGCCTCGCCCGCGACCTCCTCGTCGAGGCGTCCGAGCGCCTCGCGGGCCTCGCGCTCGAGGCCGCGGATCTGCAGCAGCGTGTCCTGCACGACGGGTTCGAGCTCCTCGCGAGCGAGTCGCATCGTCTCGTCTCGCTGGTTCTGAGGCAGCGCGGCGAACTCCTCGTCCGAGGCAGGCTGTCCGTCGATGAGGGGCGACGACATGATGCCCTGGGGCGTCATCTGCAGCGCGAACCCCATCTCCGCGGCGCGGCGCTGCAGCCCCTGGATGAGCTCGCCGCGGCGCTGGTCGGAGCCACCACCGACGTCGGCGCGCTGGCGCACGTAGGAGTCGCCCTCGAACGCCTCGCGCACGTCCTCGATCGCCCGCTCGACGGTGAGTCGCGCCTGGGAAGCGAAGCCCGGCGCCGCGCCTGCGGGCAGTTCGATGCCGACCGGGCGGTCGGGATCCTCGAAGTTGTGGACGTAGACCCGGTCCGAAGGCGCCGGTTCGGTCTCCGCCCGGTGGTGCAGCAGTGCCTCGATGATCGAGGCCTTGCCGATGCCGTCGGGGCCGGACGCGTAGAGGTTGTAGCCGGGCGCCTTCATCCCCAGCGCGAACTCGATGGCGCGCACCGCACGTTCCTGCCCGAAGACGGCTTCGAGGGCGTGCAGTTCCTCGGTGCTGGCGAACGGCAGTGTCTCGGGATCGCAGCGCGCCGTGAGGTCCTCCGTGGCGACTTCGAGGGCGTCCAGACGCTCATCCATCGTGCGTTCCCTCTCCAGCGCTGCGCCGTGCCCCGTGCGGCGGATCGAGCGTAGCACGCTGCCCACTGCGCGCCGTGCTAGCATCCCGCGGTCGCGACGACTCATGCGATCACGAAAGGATCGAGGCATGCGAGCGGCCGTCATCAGCGAGCCCGGCGATCCCGATGTCTTCGAGATTCGTGAGCTCCCCGACCCGGAGCCCGGCCCCGAGGAGATCCTCGTCGCCGTGCACGCCAGCGCGCTCAACCGCGCCGACCTCATGCAGCGCCGCGGCGGCTACCCGGCCCCGCCCGGCATCCGCGGCGACGTGCCCGGCCTCGAGATGGCCGGCGTCGTCGAGGCCATCGGCGACCGCGTCACCGCATGGCAGGTCGGCGACCGCGTGATGGCGCTGCTCGGCGGCGCCGGTTACGCCTCGAAGGTCACCGTCCACGAACGACAGGTGATGGCGATACCGGAGGGCCTCAGCTTCGACGAGGCCGCGGCCATCCCCGAGGTGTACCTGACGGCCTTCGACGCCCTCTTCCAGCACTGCGAGCTACTGCCCGGCGAGTCCATGCTCGTGCACGCCGCCGGCTCGGGCGTCGGCACGGCCGCGACGCAACTCGCCTCGGTCTCCGGGTGCCGCGTCTACGGCACCGCCGGCAGCGAGGAGAAGCTCGCGCGCGCCGCCGACCTCGGCCTCGACGTCGGCGTGAACTACCACGAGAGCGACTTCGCCGAGGTCATCGCCGAAGACACGGGTGGCGCGGGCGTCAACGTGATCCTCGATGTCATCGGCGCGCCCTACTGGGAGCGCAACCTCGCCTCGCTCGCCGTGCGCGGCCGCCTCGTGCTCGTCGGGACGATGGGCGGCGGCAGGCTCGAGACGAACCTCGGCCTGCTCATGGGCAAGCGCCTGCGCGTGCACGGCACCGTGCTCCGCGCCCGGCCACTCGAGGAGAAGGCGGCGCTCACGCAGATCTTTGCGCGCCGCCACCTCGACCACTTCGCCTCCGGCCGCCTCGTCTCCGTGGTCGACCGCGTCTACCCGCTCGAGGAGGTGGCGGAGGCGCATCGCTACATGGAGAGCAACGCGAACTTCGGCAAGATCGTCCTCCACATCGCCGACTGAGCCGTGACCACCTCGCGCGGCCTCACGCCCGCTGGGCGCGCGAGCGTCGAGGCCGCCGCGCGGCGTCACCTCGACCTCGGACTGCACTCCGGCGCGCAGCTCGCCGTGTACCGCGACGGTGAGTTGCAAGTAGACCTGCGCATCGGCACGGCATCCGAGCTGCAGTCCCGGCTGCTGTGGTTCTCCGCCACGAAGCCCCTCGCCGCCGTGGCCGTGCTCATCCTCGCCGAGCGTGGCGTCCTCGACCTCGACCGCCCGATCGCGGAGCTGTGGCCCGAGTTCGGCGCGGGCGGGAAGGCGCCATGCACCGTCCGCCACGTGCTCACCCACCGCGGCGGCTTCCCCGTCTTCCCACGCGAGTACGACTGGGAGCACATCGACGACTGGGAGGCAGTCTGCGCCGTGACCGCGGCGATCGAGGCCGAGTGGGAGCCGGGCACGGACACCGGCTACCACCCGGTGACCTACGGCTTCGCGCTCGGTGAGGTCATCCGCCGCGCCGACGGCCGCGCACCGCGCGACTTCCTGCGCGACGAGGTCTTCGAGCCGCTCGGCATGGACGCCTCGCTCGGCGTCGAGGAGGCGAGGCTCCCGGACGTCGTCCCGGTCGAGGCGATGTCGGAGATCACCATGCTCGACCCCACGGGGAGCGAGCGGCGCACCTCGGACATCGTGCGGCGGTTCCGCCTCGCCTCGACGCTACGGGGCCAGATGCCTGCGGCGAACGCCATCGGGACCGCCGAGGCACTCGCGCGGTTCTACGACGCGCTGCTCCACGCCCGGAGCCCGCGAGACGACTCGGACCGCCCGCGCCTGCTGAGCCCCGCGACGGCCACAGAGGCGACGACGGTGCAGTGGCGCGCGGGCTTCGACCGCACGTTCATGCTGCCCGCGTCGTACGGCCTCGGATTCCTCGTGGGCGGGGTGATGGAGCCGTACAACGAGCGCGGCGTCTTCGGCCACACCGGCCAGCAGTGCGCGATCGGCTACGCCGACCCGGCGCGAGGGCTCGCCGTCGCCTACCTCACCAACGGCCTGCACGGCCCGCTCGAGTTGCAGATGCGCTACGCCGACGTGGCGCTCGCGCTCGTCGCCGCCTGCGACGAGGCCGATCGAGGCGGTTGATGGTCGTCAGCGCCGGCCGCGCTGCCTGCGGCGGCGGCGCCTGCGCTGCACGTGCTCGGGTCGCGCGGTCGTCGCCTCAGTCGGCGTCGGCGGTAGCACGGGCTCGGGCTCGCCGACGATCTTGCGCGAGATCCAGCGGGAGAGCTGCAGCGACCAGAAACTCGCGGTCACGAACAGCGGCATCGAGATCACGACCGTCAGCCAGTCGCCCCCACTCGACACGAATGCAATCACGCCCGCCAGGAGCGAGAGCACCACGGTCATCAGCAGGATTTGGCGGTCCAACACCCCGGCAGTATGCCACCGCGAGCGCCTTCGATGCCCCCGGTACGCGCGGCTGATAATCCCGCACCGACCTATACTGGGGCCGTGACAGGAATGGGAACGGACGATGGCTCGCAGCGCGCCTCGAGGGGCTCGGCCCGACGCGTCATCACGTCGCGCAGCGAGTCGCCGCGGGCCGAGGGCGCCATGACCCGGCCACGCGATCCCCACGGCGCACCTCGGCCGGGATTCGAGCGCGAGACAGCCTCGATGGGCCGCTTCCACGTCGTCGAGCTGCCGGAGCGGTTCGACCCGCGCGTGCTGCTCAGCGGCGCGACGGCGTCGATGGTGAGCGCGTACTACGAGCGCCCCGACCAGGACTTCGTGCTCGCCGGGATCGGCGTCGCGGAGCGCATCATGGCGCCCGCGGGGCGTGGCGCGACCGCGCTCCGCGAGCCCGCGCGGCAGCTTCTCGGCGCGTGGGACGGCTCGAATCGGCAGGCGCTGCGACCGCGGCTGCTCGGCGGGTTCGCGTTCGACGACGCAGCGCCGAGCGGCGCGCCGTGGACGGGCTTCGACGCGGGCTGGCTGCTCCTGCCTCGCCTGCTGTTCGTCCGCGAGGGCGGCGTCTGCGGCGTCGTGATCGCCCCCGACATCGACCGCGAGGAGCTCTACAGCGTGCTCGCCGACCTCGCGGCACGCGATCCGGCCGACCGCGCCGATCCGGACGCCGACACGACCTCGCTGCGGGTGCTCTGGGACGTGAACCGCCCCGCCCTGCTGAGCGGCGTCGCCAGCGTCGCGACCGACATCCGATCGGGCGCCTACGAAAAGGCCGTGCTCGCCGCGACGCGCGAGCTCGAGGCGGAGCGCCCCATCGAGCCGGGTGTCGCGCTCGCCCGCCTGCGCGAGGGCTACTCGAACTGCCACCTCTTCAGCTACCGCGCCGGCGACGGCATCTTCCTGGGGGCCAGCCCCGAGCAGCTCGCCGGGCTCCGCGACGGGCGCATCACCACGCTCGGCCTCGCGGGCTCCATCCGCCGCGGCCAGACGCCCGAGGAGGACGAGGAGCTGGGCGACGCGCTCCTGAACAGCGTGAAGGACCGCATCGAGCACACCATCGTCGTGCGCGCGCTGCGTGAAGGCCTCGCCGACCTCGGCAGTGGCCTGCACGCCCCCAACCAGCCCGTCCTGCGCCGCCTGAGCAACATCCAGCACCTCGCAACCGAGGTGACCGCCGACGCGCGGCCGGGTATCGACGTGCTCGACGTGGTCGAGCGGTTGCATCCGACGCCCGCCGTCTGCGGCTGGCCGACCCCCACCGCTCGCTCCGTCATCGGCCGCTACGAGCGCTTCGACCGCGGCTGGTACGCCGGACCCGTCGGGTGGATCGACGCGGCCGGCGACGGCGAGTTCGCGGTCGGGCTGCGGTCGGCGCTCGTGCGCGGTGCGAGGGCGTGGCTGTTCGCAGGCGCGGGCATCATGGGCGACTCAGACCCGGAGGCCGAGCTGGCCGAGATCGAGCTGAAGTTCCGCCCGCTCACCACCGCCCTCGGCGGAGGCCAGCTGTGACCAGCGACACCAGCGCGCTCTACCGCTACATCGGCGCGTTCATCGCGCAGCTCGCGCGCGGCGGCGTGCACCACGCCGTGATCGCGCCCGGCTCGCGCTCGACGCCGCTCACGCTGGCGCTCGATCGCCACGCCTCGATCCGGACGTGGCTGCACCTCGACGAGCGTGCCGCGGGCTACTTCGCGCTCGGCCTCGCGCGGCAGCTCAACGAGCCGGTCGCGATCGTGACCTCGTCCGGCACGGCAGCCGCGAACCTCCTGCCGTCCATCGTCGAGGCGTCACTGTCGCGGATCCCCCTCGTCGCGCTCACCGCCGACCGGCCGCCCGAGCTGCGCGACATCGGCGCGAACCAGACCATCGACCAGACGGGGCTCTTCGGCAGCCACGCGCGCTGGGCCGTCGAGCTGCCGACCACCGACGGCAGCACCGCGCTCGAAGGCTACGCTCGCGGCATCGCCGCGCGCGCCGTGGTGACGGCCGCCGAGGCGCCCGCCGGGCCGGTGCATGTCAACGTGCCGCTCCGCGAGCCGCTGATCGAGGCGGGTTGGCAGCAGGCGCTCGACGAGGGCGCCGCGACCGCGCATCTGGACGTGGCGCCCAACCCGATCACGCCACACGCGCGGCCGTCGCCGAGGCGGCCGTACGCGCCGGTGCTGACCCCGAAGGTCGGCCGCCCCCACGAACACGCGCGCCCCGCCGCGGCGCGCCTCGTCGAGCTGGTCCTCGGCCGCCGCGGGATCATCGTCTGCGGGCCCGATTCCGAGGGGCTGCCGGCCGAGGCGATCGACAACCTCGCGCGCACGCTCGACTGGCCGATCCTCGCCGACCCGCTCTCCGGCGTGCGCGCCGGCCGCCACAGCATGGTGCGCGTGATCGACACGTACGACGCGCTGCTGCGCTCGCCCCGCTTCGCCGCGCAGGCCGCGCCCGAGGTGGTCGTGCGCTTCGGCGCCGCGCCGACCTCGAAGGTGCTCGGCCAGTTCCTCGCCTCGCTGCGGGGCGTGCCGCAACTCGTTGTCGACGTGGCCGGCGGCTGGCGCGACCCCGACGCCGTCGCCTCGCTGATGCTGCGCGCCGAGCCGCACGCGCTCTGCGACGCCGCGGTCGACGCGCTGGGCGCGCGCCGACCCTCGGCGTTCACGGGCGCGGCCAACGATCCCGCGCGGGTCGGCGCGCCGTACCACGCCGACCCGGGCTGGCTGCAGTTCTGGACGAACGCGAGTCACACCGCGCGGGCGGCCCTCGACGAGATGCTGCGCGAGCAGTCCGAGCCGTTCGAGGGCTACGCGCCCGTCGCGCTCGCGAGCGCGATCCGGGACGTCACCACCGTCATCCTCGGCAACTCGATGATCATCCGCGACGCCGACTCCTTCTTGCCGTCCCAGGGGCGCGCGCTGCGCTATCTCGGCACACGCGGCGCGTCGGGTATCGACGGCGTCGTGTCGACGGCCGTCGGGGCCGCGGCGGCGGGCATGGGTCCCGTTGCCGCGCTGGTCGGCGACCTCTCCTTCCTGCACGACCTCAACGGGCTGTGGGCGTTGCGCCGCCACCACCTCTCGCTCCTCGTGGCGCTGGTCAACAACGACGGCGGCGGCATCTTCCACTTCCTCCCGCAGGCCGATCTCGCCTCCGCGGAGTTCGAGGAGTGGTTCGGCACGCCGCATGGGCTCGACTTCTCCGGCGCCATCGGCACGTTCGGCGGGCGCCTCGTACGGCCGGAGCCGACCGAGTGGCTGCCGGCACTGCGAGGCGCCGCGAGCATGCCCGGCCTGACCGTCGTCGAGTTGCGCACGGACCGCGAGCGCAATGTGGCGCTGCACCGCGAGGCGTGGGCGCGCGTCGACTCGGCGCTGCGCGACGCCGCGGCGGAATCCACCTCGCCGGCCCCGGCCAGCGCCCGGCAGGGCTGATGCCGCGCTTCGACGTCGACGGGCTGGAACTGCACGCCGAGGTCGCCGGATCGGGCCCGCCGCTCGTGCTGGTGCACGGCTTCACCGGCTCCGCCGACACCTGGGCCGGCCTCACGGCCGCCCTCGCCGCCGACTACACCGTGATCGCGCCCGACCTCATCGGCCACGGCCGATCCGACGCCCCCGAAGACGTCGAGCGCTACCGGATGCCGCGCGCCGCCGCCGACCTCGTCGCGCTGGTGCGACGGCTCGGGCACGAGCGCGCCGCCTGGCTCGGCTACTCGCTGGGCGGTCGCACGGCGCTCCAGCTCGTCACGGACCACCCCGAGGCCGTCGAGGCGCTCATCCTCGAAGGCGCCTCGCCCGGCATCGCCGGCGACGATGAGCGCGCGGCACGCGTCCGCAACGACGAGGCGATGGCCGAGCGCATCGAGCGCGACGGCGTGGAGGCGTTCGTCGACACGTGGGAGCGCGTCCCGCTGTTCGCCTCGCAGCTTTCGCTCCAGGCCGGGACGCGCGCGGCGATCCGCGCGACGCGCACCGCGAACACGGCGACGGGGCTCGCGAACTCGCTGCGCGGCATGGGCGCGGGCGCGCAGGATCCGCTGCTGGATCGCATCGTCGGCATCACCGTCCCCACGCTGTTGATCGCGGGCGCGCTCGACACGAAGTACGCGGAAATCGCGCGGGATATGGCGCGCACGATGCCGGACGCTACGATGCATGCGATCGAGGGCGCCGGGCACGCCGCGCACCTCGAGCGTCCCGAGGCGTTCCAACGCCCGCTGCTCGAGTTCCTGCGGCGCGCCTATCCGGGTGCACGCGTCGGCGCCGACGCCTGACAGACGACGACGGATTGGGGACGACCATGACGACGACGGCGAGTGAAGCAATCGAGTGGACCCAGGTGGGCGACCACAGCGACATCTTCTACCACAAGGCCGAGGGCATCGCGAAGATCACGATGAACCGGCCCGAGGTGCTCAACGCCTTCCGCCCGCAGACCCTCGACCAGATGCAGTGGGCGTTCGAGGACGCGCACATGGACGCCGACATCGGCGTCGTGCTGCTGACCGGCTCGGGGCAGCGCGCGTTCTGCACCGGCGGCGACCAGCGCGTGCGCGGCGAGGGCGGCTACATCGGCGATGACGGCGTCCCCACGCTCAACGTGCTGCCGCTGCAGCGCTACATTCGCTCGATGCCGAAGCCGGTGATCGCCCTCGTCAACGGCTACGCGATCGGCGGCGGGCACGTCCTGCACGTCGTCTGCGACCTCTCCATCGCTTCGGACACGGCACGCCTGGGCCAGGTCGGCCCGCGCGTCGGCTCGTTCGACGCGGGCCTCGGCGCGGCGCAGCTCGCGCGCATCGTCGGCCACAAGAAGGCGCGCGAGATCTGGTACCTGTGCCGCCAGTACAGCGCGCAGGAGGCCATGGAGATGGGGCTCGTCAACGCCGTCGTCCCCGCCGACGACCTCGAGGCCGAGGGCGTGCAGTGGGCGCGCGAGATCCTCGTCCATAGCCCGACCGCGCTCCGCTTCATGAAGATGGGGTTCCTCGCGGACACCGACGGCATCGCCGGCCTCCAGCAACTCGCCGGCGACGCGACCTCGCTGTTCTACCGCACCGACGAGGGCAAGGAGGGCCGCAACGCCTTCCTCGAGAAGCGCTCACCGGACTTCTCGCAGTTCCCGCGCCTGCCCTGAGCGCGCCCATCGAGGACGACGCGATGCAGGAGGCCTCGCAGCCGGACGCCGACGGCCGCCCCTCGCGGCTCGGCGCGTGGGTGCTGGCCGCCCGCCCGCCGACGCTCACCGCCGCCGCCACGCCCGTCGTGGTCGGCACGGCCGTGGCCCTCCACGCGGGCGAGGCTCAGGCCGGCCCGGCGGCCGCCGCCATGCTCGGCGCGCTCGCCATCCAGGTCGGTGCGAACCTCGCCAACGACGTCTCGGACTTCCGCCGAGGGGCGGACACCGCCGACCGCATCGGCCCGCCGCGCGTCACGCAGCTCGGGATCCTCAGCGAACGACAGGTCATCGGCGGCCTGGTGGTCGCGTTCGGCATCGCGACGCTGGCGGGGCTCTACCTCGTCGCGGTGGCCGGCTGGCCGGTGGTCGCCGCGGGTGTCGCCTCGATGCTGGCCGCGCTCGCCTACACGGGTGGACCGTGGCCGTTCGGCTACCACGGCCTCGGCGACGTCTTCGTGTTCATCTTCTTCGGCCTCGTCGCGGTGGTCGGCACGTACTACGTGCAGGCCGAGGCGATCACGGCCGCGGCCGTTGCCGCCGCGGTGCCGGTCGGCTGCACGGTCACGGCGATCCTCATGGTCAACAACATCCGCGACATCGAGACCGACGAGGCCGCGGGCAAGCGCACGCTCGCCGTGATCGTCGGCCGCCAGCCCGCGCGCTGGCTCTTCGTCGCGACCGTGGCGGCCGCGTACCTCACCGCCGCCGCGCTCGCGCCAATCGACGGCTTCGGCGCGTGGACGCTGCTCGCGTGGCTGAGCATCCCCCTCGCCGTTTCGCCCGTGCGCGCGGTCATGACCAGCACCGACGGCCCGACGCTCAACGCGGCGCTGCGCGCGACGGCGCGCCTGCACCTCGTGCTCGGCGTGCTGCTCGCCGTCGGCCTCGCCGTCTAAGCGGGACGGTCGTCGTGACCCTCGTCGGCGTCCGCTACCGCCCGTTCCGCCTCCCGATGCGCGCGCCGATGCAGACCGCACGCGCTGCGATCGCGTACCGCGCCGGCGTCGTCGTCGAACTCATCGACGGCTCGGGCCTGCGAGGGGTCGGCGAAGCCTCGCCGCTCCCCGAGTTCGGCGAGGGCGACGCGGACGACGTGCTGCGGCTGCTTGAGGTGCACGCGCGCGACCTCCTCGGCGGCATCCCGGACGACCTCGGCGGCCTCGGCGTCGCCGCGCTGCGCTGCGCGCTCGACGTGGCGCAGCTCGACCTGGAAGGGAAGCAGCGCGGCCTATCCGTGGCAGCGCTGCTCACGGAGCACCCTCGCGCGACCGTGGCGGCCAACGCGGTCATCAGTGACGGGCCGCCGGAGCTGGCGCTCGCGCAGGTGCGCGAGGCGTGGGCGGCGGGCTTCCGCACGTTCAAGCTCAAGGTCGCCGCCAGGCCCCCCGACGACGACGTGCGCCGCGTGCAGGCCGTCCGCGAAGCGCTGCCCGAGGCTCGCCTGCGCCTGGACGCCAACGGCGGCTGGGATGAGCCGACCGCCGCCGCCACGCTCGCGCGGCTCGCCGCCTGCGATGTCGAACTCGTCGAGCAGCCGGTCCCCGTCGGCGCCGACAAGGCGCTGGCGCGGATCCACCGGGAGTCCTCGACTCGCATCGCGGCGGACGAGGGCGTCACCTCGATCGAGGATGGCCGCCGCCTGCTCGCCGCAGGCGCGGTCGGGGCGCTGGTGCTCAAGCCGATGCGGCTCGGTGGCATCCGGCCCGCGCTCGCCCTCGCCCGCGAGGCCGCGGAGCGAGGCGTCCCGTGCATCGTCACGACGACGTTCGACGCCGGCATCGGCGTGGCAGCGGCGCTCCACCTCGCCGCTGCAATCCCGGCCTTCGACGCGCTGCCCGATGCGGCGCACGGCCTGGGGACTGCAGACCACCTCGCCGCCGACATCGTCGCCGAGCCGCCGCGACCGATCGGGGGTGTGTTGCCCGTGCCCGCTCACCCCGGTCTCGGCGTCGCGCTCGACGCAGCCGCGCTCGACGCGGCGGCGACGGGGCCCTGGATCGCCATCGAGGGGTGAGCGGCGGCGTCCGATTGACGCCCGCGCCGCGCGCTGCCGAGAATGGCGAGCCCGCGCCTGCCCGCCGGAAGGACGATCTCATCGCCGGACGCCGTTTCTACGTCGATCTCCACTCCCACTCGACCGACGCGTCGGACGACGCCGGCGGGACCGTCGAGGGCTATCTCAAGTGGATCGCCTCCCGCCGCAGGCGCGGCTACCACATCGACGGCTTCGTGCTGACCGAACACCGCCAGTTCGACCCGGACGTCGACTACGCGGCGATCTCCGAGCAGTACGAGGCAGTCGTGCTGCGCGGCGCGGAGGTCGAGACGACCGTCGGGCACGTGTTGGTCTACGGCATCACCGACGACTTCGCGCGCCACTTCGACCTCTCCTCGACGCGGCTGCCGCCGGCCGACGTGTTCCGCATCGCCCGCGAGACCGGCGGCTTCGCCGTGGCCGCGCACGCCGGCCGGCCGAGCATCGGCATCGCGGAGCACGTGGCGAACGGGCACAGCCTTGAGTTCGTCGAAGCAGTCGAGGCGCTCAACGGCGGCAGTTCGGACCACGAGAACGGCATCGGCGCGGAGTTCGCCGAGCAGCACGGGCTCGGTCAGGTCGGCGGCAGCGACGCCCACTATGTCAGCGCGATCGGGCGCTGCCTGACGGCGTTCGCCCAGCCTATAGCCACCCTCGAGGACCTCGTGGAGCAACTGGCCACGGGCGACTATTATCCAGTGACTATCGAGCAAACGCTCGAGGAAGAGGCGGTATGACCGAAGAAGCAGTATTCGAATACGACGCGAGCGTCATCGGCATCGAGGAGGAAGTCGGCACCATCACCGTCGACGCAGAGACCGTGGCGCGCTACTGCGAGCTCATGGGTGAGACCAACCCGCGCTACACGGAGCAGGGCTTCGTGCCTCCGAGCGTCCTGCAGCGCTTGCGCTTCCGCGGCGGCCCGGACCCGAAGGTGAAGTTCGGCAACACCGGCTTCCACGCCGGATCGCGGATGGAGCTGCTGAAGCCCGTCAAGGTCGGCCAGACCCTCACCGGCTGGGCGCAGGCCAAGGAGGTCTACGCCAAGACCGGCCGCACGGGCACCATGGTCTTCCAGGTCAGCCGCCTCACCTACCGGGACGAGGCCGGCGAGGAAGTCGCCCACTCCGACCAGCTCATGGTCCGCAGGCAGGTCGGCGAATGACACCCACCGTCGACCCCACCACGCAGAACTACTTCGACGACGTCGACCTCGGCGACGAGTTCGAGGACGCGTGGACCCCGACCATGGACCAGGTGCTCGGCTACCTCGGGCTCGAGGGTGACGCGCTCGGCTCCGGCGGCCCCGGCGACGGGCGCTTTACGGACCCCGAGGGCGCGAAGAAGCTCGGCTTCCCCAAGCCGATCGTCCCCGGCGCGTTCAGCCTCTCGAAGCTGACGAAGCTCGTCACCGACTGGGTCGGCACGGCGGGCACGCTCGAGTTCGTCGACGTCAACTTCCGCCGTCCCGTGCTGCACGACGACGCACTCAAGGTGCTCGGCCTCATCACCGACACCGAGGAAGGCGACGGCGGCGGCACGGTGAAGCTCGACATCTACCTCGAGAACGAGCGAGGCGAGCGGCCACTGCAGGGCACCGCGGTGGTGCAGTTGCCAAAACGCTAGCGCCGGGCCCGACGCGCCGGTGACGGGCCTCGCCCGCACCGGCGCGCAAGTGCTCCTCCTTGCCGGGCTCCTCGATGCAGGCGCCCGCCGCGTAGTGCGAGTCGACCCGTGGACGTGCTGACCGAGCCCCTCTGCGCCTGCGAGCCCGGATGGGCGATGCTGCCGCTACGCGTCGCCCTCGGCGTCATCCTTGTGCACGCCGGCTACGGCAAGTTCCGGCGCGGCGTCGGCGGCTTCAGCTCGTGGCTCGGTGAACTCGGCTATCCAATCCCGCGGCTGCTCGGTCCCCTCGTCGTGGCGCTCGAGGTCATCGGCGGTCTCGCGCTGCTCGCGGGCCTGTTCACGTCGTGGGTCGCGATCCCGCTCGCCGTGAGCATGGCGGTGGCGACGTACACGAACGCGGCGAAGCTGCACCTGCCGTTCGCGGGCAACGAGAACGCGCAGGGCTACGAACTCGACATCCTCATGGTCGCGGCCCTCGTCGCGCTCATCCTCGGCGGCGCGGGGCCGCTGTCGCTGGACGCGATGCTGGGCGGGTAGCTGCGAACGGCGGGTCAGCGAATCCCGCTGAGTGCCGCCAACACGACCCCGGCCACAGCCGCGCTTCCATAGAGGGCCATGAGTCCCATGGGGATCTGTGTCTCGAGGCGCGTGAAGGGGCGATAGAGCGACGGGTCGTGTCCTTCGCCGAGCGCATCCCACTCGGCCGCAAAGACGGCAGCCGGGAGATGACCCTCCAGCAGGTGAATGATCCTGAACTTCGCCGTGTTCAACTGGCGGAAGGACGTCACCATGCGCCACCACACGAAGCAGATGAAGAACCCCATCAAGCTCACACCCGCGCTCACACCTCCGCCCAGTGTGGAGACCAAGTCGCCTTCGCGAAGCAGGACGCCCGCGACGATCAAGAGACCCGAGTTGATGGAGAGGAAGAACGTGTTGGCGGTCTGACGCCGAGCCACCACCCGTTCGGACGACTCCACCAGCAGCCGGTACTGGTCGAGCAAGGACCGCGCGGTTCCATCGTCCGCGGGTGGCGGACCCGCGGGGAACAATCGGCGCTCGAGGGCTGCCCCATCCGTGGTCACGCGGCCACGCCACCGAGTTCCCGCATGATCGCCTCGATATCCCATGGAACGACTGTGACGCCCAACTCGCCCAGGGCCGTTGGAAGTCGAACGTCGGGTCCCAGCCGCACCGCAATCAGCCGCTTCCCCAGCTGATTGCTCTTGCGTATCTCCCAGTCGACCGCATCACTGCGCCACGTGGACTCACCGACAAGACAGACCGTCGCGGAGCACATCCGGATCAGACGCTCAACGTTCGTCTTCCACGCGTGCTCGAACGCCTCTTTCACGGAGTAGTCACGGAACTCCAGGTCGGAGCGGCTGTTCGTCGCCTGCACCCGAAACGCGTTGGCAAGCCGCTGATCCTCCATCGCGAAGCTGAGGAAGACGTTTCGCGCCATCGATGACCGCCTTTGCCCGGTTCCAGCCCGCCAGCGAAGTACAGTCTACGCCGAACGCGCGTTCTAGCGACATCTCCCGGCTTGCCGAGCGCCCCATGAGGCCCGTGATGGTCGCTCATGCGGTCACGCCGCGACGCCGAGCGCGCGGGCGACCTCCTCGATGTCCCGAGGGACGATCGTCACGCCCGGCTTGATCAGCGCTTCCGGGTAGCGCGAGACGTCGGACGAGAGCCGCACGGCGATGACCCGCTTCCCGAGCTCCCTGCTCTTGCGGATCTCCCAGTTCACCGCGTCGCTGCGCCACGTCGTCTTGCCGACGAGGCAGATCGTCGCGGAGCACGTGCGGATCAGCCGTTCGACGTTCATCCGGCGCGCGCGCTCGAACGGCTCCGACGCTGCGTAGTCGCGGAGTTCGAGGCCGCAGCTCCTGCTCTCGGCCTGCCTGCGCAAGGCGTTGGCCAGCCACTGATCCTCAGCCGCGAAGCTGAGGAAGACATGTCGCGCCATCGTGGTTCCCCCCACCAACCCCGCCGTGGCCGAGTATAGCCGGTCTACGAACGCCCGTTCTACCCTGGTAAACGCCCCCCTCCCCTCGGCCCCGGACGTACCATCTGGCCATGCGCCGCCTCGACCCCCGCCGACTCGCCCCTCGACGCATGGACGCGTGGGCCATCCGGCGCCGCCTGCGCTTCCTCACCATGCTCGTGGCGCTCATGGCCGTCGGCGCGGCGCTCCCGACCGCGCACGACTGGCTGCGCGCCACCGCATTCACCGCAGACGTCGTGTTCCGCCTCCCCGGCCGCCCCATCACGTGGTTCACCGGCGACCCCTCGACGCACACGCTCGACTACGCCGAGGGCGGTAGCGGCGTGCTCACCCTCCCCGCCGGCGACGGGGAGGCGCCGGGCCTCATCGTCGTGCTCGGCGCGGACCCCGCCGAGGCCGACGACGAGCGCGTCGTGCGCTTCACCGAGGGTCTCGCGCGCATCGGCTTCGCGGTGCTGCTCTCCCACTCCGACGAGCTCGATGGCGCGGTGGTGCTGCCCGTCGAGATCGGACGCCTCACCGCCGCGTTCGAGGCGCTCGCGGCGCACCCGCGCGTGCGCGAGGACCGAGTCGGCTACGTCGGGCTGTCGGCCGGCGGATCGCTGACTATAGTCGCCGCCGCGCAGCCGGAGGTCGCCGGGGACGTCGCCTTCGTCGTCGCGATCGGGCCGTACTACGACGCCGCGAGCCTCGCCGCCTCGGTGCTCTCGCGGAGCTTCCGCGGCCCCGAGGGCGTCGAGGCGTGGGACCCAGCGGGCATCTCCGAGCGCGCCGTCCGCAACACCCTCCTCGCGTCGCTCGATGAGCCGGGGCGTGCCGTCTTCGAGGCGCTGGCCGACGGGGCGACGATCGAGGAGGCCGAGGCGTTCCTGGATGGTCTCGGGCCGGTGCCGCGCGCGAACCTCGATGGGGTGAGCCCGAGCCGCCACATCGACGGCCTGCGCGCCCCACTCTACCTGCTGCATGACCGCGCCGACGCGTTCGTGCCGTGGGTGGAGTCCGAGGCGCTCGCCGCAGCGCACGAGCCCGCCCTCTACCATCGCCTCGACCTCTTCGACCACGTCGAGCCGCAGCCGGGGAACCTGCGCCACGCGGCGCGCGACGGGTGGCGGATGCTGCGCCTGCTCGCGCACATCCTCGGCGAGTTCGGTTGAGTGCTACCGTCGGCGCATGCAACCGCCAACGGCCCCCGTCCTGCTGCTGACCGCCTGGCACCTGCGGCGCATGCGCTCGATGCCGCGCGCGTTCTGGCTCGCACGCCGCCTCGAACGCGATGGCCGCACGGCGCCCGGCTGCGTGCGGATGCACCGATGGATCTCGCGGCGCTCGCTGTTGCTGACGAGTTTGTGGGAATCGCGTGAGGCCGCCCTGGCCTGGCGCGCCTCGCCGGCGTTCCGCGAGCTTGACGGACGGCTGCGAGCCATCCCGGGCGTCGAGGCGCGCGTGGAACTGTGCGGAGGCGACGAGACCGAGGCCTAATCGTCCCACGCCCGCCCGAGGCGGGCCGCGTCCGCGCGCAGCGCCTCGCTGACCACCACCTCGTACGGCGGCGAGGCCTCATCGAGTCCTCGCAGCCGCTCGGGGAGGCGTGCGATCTCCGAGGCAGCCCGCTCGCGCGCACGCTCCAGCGAGTCCTCGCCCGCGGGTAGGCGCTCCCCGCCGCGCATGACCTGCACGAGGAGCGGCTCGCCCGCGTGGCGCTCGTCGGCGCGGGCGAGGATGTCGCGCCTCGCAACGCCCGAGGCGGCGCGCTGGCGGAACACTTGCTTGCGGCCGGGGAGCGTCGCCTTGCCCGTCGAGTGCTTGATCCGCCCCTCGCCGTCGTACGCGACGAGCTTGTAGACCGCGTCGAACGTCGGCGCGTCGGCGGACGTGACCGCGCGCGTGCCGACGCCGAAGGCGTCGATCGGCGCACCCGCGGCGACGAGGTCGGCGACGCCGTGTTCGTCGAGGCCGCCGCTCGCGATGATGCGCACGGAGGTGAGCCCGGCCGCGTCGAGGATGCGCCGCGCCTCGACGGCCAGTTCCCGGAGCGGCTCCGAGTCGAGCCGGATGTTGCGCACGCGGAACGCGTCGCCGAGCTCCTCGGCGAGGGCGACGACCGTGCGCACCCCCTCGAGCGTGTCGAACGTGTCGACGAGCAGCGTGGTCTCGGGGTGCGTGGCGACGAAGTCGCGGAACGCCGAGTAGTCCTCGCCGTGCGCCTGCACGTAGCTGTGCGCCATGGTGCCGGTCACGGGGATGCCGTAGCGCGCGCCGGCCGCCACGTTCGACGTCGACGCCATGCCGGCGAGGTAGAGCGCGCGTGCGGCCGTCAGTCCGGCGTCGGTCCCGTGGGCACGGCGCCCGCCGAAGTCGGCGACAGGACGCCCTGCCGCGGCGGTGACGACGCGCGCGCCCTTCGAGGCGACGAGCGTCTGGAAGTGCACCTGGTTGATGAGGTACGTCTCTACCACCTGCGCCTCCGGCATCGGCGCCTCGACGACCAGCAGCGGCTCGTTGCCGAAGGCGGGCGTCCCCTCCGGCATCGCCCACACGTCGCCCGTGAACCGCAGCTCGCCGAGCCAGTCGAGGAAGCCCGCGGGGAAGCCCACCCGCTCCAGCGCCGCGAGCGCCTCGGCCCCGAAGCTGAGCCGTTCGAGGTACGTCAGTGCGGAATCGAGACCGCAGGCGAGCAGGTAGTTGCGGCCCTCAGGGAGCGTGCGCGCGAACAGCTCGAACGTGGCAGGCGCGCGGAGGTCGTGCTCCCAGTACGACTGGAGCATCGTCAGCTCGTAGAGGTCGGTGAACAGCGCGAGGTCGACGCCCGCGGCCGCCTCGCGGTTGTGTGGCGGGCTCACTCGATGCGCGCGCCGGCCAGGCGCATCGCCTCGAGCGCACGCTCGCCGTCGCCGGGTTCGAGGTTCACGGCGCGGATCGCGCGCGCAAGCACGGTCGTCTCGAAGCCGAGCCGGGCGGCATCGAGCGCCGTGTCGCGCACGCAGTAGTCCGTCGCGAGGCCGACCACGACCACCCGCTCCACGTCGCGCTCGCGGAGCAGGCCCTCAAGCTCCGTCGGCGCGTCCTCGTCGCGCTCGACGTCGTGGACGGTGAAGCCGGAGTAGCCGTCCTCGCCATCGACGCCCTTGCGGACGCGCGCGGCGTCATCGAGCGCGGTCAGGTCGTCGTGGAGTTGCGCGCCCCACGAGTCGCCGACGCAGTGGACGGGCCAGATGCCGCCGTCCGGCGCGAAGTGCGGCGTGTGCTCCGGGTGCCAGTCCTGCGTGTACGCGACGAGCGCGCCGGCCGCCGAGGCGCGCTCGATCTCCTCGTTGACGGTGACGATGGCCTCGCCGGCCTCGCTCACGTAGAGCGCGCCGTCCGGGTGCGCGAAGTCGTTCTGCACGTCGACGACGACGAGCGCCGTACGTGCGTCGTAGTCCACCATCGTGCGCCTCCCCGCTCGCCACGGCGTGCAGGGTATACCGCGCGCACCAGCGTCGGCACGGTCGGGTCGAGGGCTCGGGCTACATTGGGCTACAGCGGGCTCTTCCACGTCGACCAGTCGAACGGCTCGTGGCCATCCTCGGTCAGTTGCCGCATGTCCACGGTCGCCGTGCCGCCGGCGATATCGAGGAAGGCGATGGTCCCGAGGCGCTGCTCGTAGTTGCGCGGCAGCGTCGGCGAGCCCGGGTTCACGCACAGCACGCCGCGGACCTCCTCGCACCACTCGGTGTGGGTGTCGCCGAAGACCATCACGTCGAGGTCGGTGCGGCCGCAGTAGCGCTCCATCGCCCGCTCCAGCGTCCACCCCCCGATGTCCGGCACGGGCACCGTGTGGGCGATGCCGACGCGCAGCCCGGCCAGCTCCAGGAACCAGCCCTCGCGCAGCCTCGGATCCTCGGGCTGGACGGGCCGCCCGCCCGAGCCGTCATCGCCGTTGCCACGCGCGACGAACGTCGGCGCGACCTCGGAGAAGAGGTCGATGAGCGAGATGTCGTGGATGTCCCCCGCGTGGAGGATGCAGTCGACGTCCCGGAACGCCTCGAAGACCTGCGGGTGCAGCGTCGGCCCAGCCTCGGGGATGTGCGTGTCAGACACCAGCCCGATGTGCAGCGAGTCGGCGGCGGCGAGGCGAGCGAGCAGTTCGGGGTCCATGACGGCCAGCCTACCTTCAGGCGCGCTCAAGCGCGCGTCGGCGTGTCAGCGCCCAAAATCGGTCTGAGGCGGGTGCAGATAGAAGGCCGCCGCCTGCATGAACATGAGTGCCGCGGGCACGATTACGTAGAGTGGCACGCGCCGCCTGAGCAGCGCTCCGGCCACGATCAGCGCGATCGCCCCGGCCGCTCCGAGCGCGAGCACAAGACGTTCATCAGTGGGGATGAAGCCGTGGTCAAGGGGCGCGCTGCGGACGGCACAAAGGACGTCGACGCCGTGTGTGACGCGTACCGAGTCGGTGTCGCCCTGCTCATCGTTTGGCTCGATCGCTGTGTACGGCATTTCGATCCTGGCGGCAGGCGCTGAGGCTTCTTCCACTGCCTCCGTCCCGTCCTCGCAGGGCTGCGGGAAGTCAAAAAGTTCCTCCGAGAAGCCGAGGGTCAGGGCGATGAACAGCGCCTGGGCCAGCAAGATCCCGGCCAGGGTGATCATGAGTCGCCGGTGCACAAATGTGGCGCCAACGGCGACCGGCACTGAAAACGCCGCCAGCGTGGCGCCCCAGCCCAGGAGTCCAATGAACCCTTCGTCCTCACGTGTGAACACGTGCAACTGCCACTCGTTGTAGACGGCTGCTCCTGCCGCGAGTAGAAGCACGGTTCCCACGAGGGCCCAGGCGAGCCCTATCCGTACGGACCTCAAACGGTCTTTATTATGGCGCAGGTATGCGGTCGCGAACACCGCAGGCGCGATGGAAGCTGCCCAGAGTTGCCACGAGTGGGAGCGCCCGTTGTAGTCGCTCGCGATCCACAACACGTCCCAGTAGAGATAGAACAGAATCAGAATCGCCGATGCGGTCAGCGGTGTCAGGGCAAGGCGAATCGTCAGGTGCTCGCGCAACCACCTCCCGAATCGGCCCTCGCCCGACTGGTCGGTCTGCATCTCGGCATCCTACCGGCAGAGTGCTGACAGCGCCCGATCTTGAGCGCCCGATCTTGAGCGACGGCCACCCCGAGGCGATCAAGCAGTCTGGCGTATCGCCTCAATCACGGCTCCTTACGAATCCGGTACCTGCATCGAATACAGCCCCAAACACCCTGCTAATACCCCCGCGACGGGTCGTAGACGTTGCGGAGCGGCTCGCCGGCCAGGTAGCGCGCGAGGTTGTCGCAGAACATCGAGGTGGCGCGCGCGGCGTAGTCGGCGGGGCCACCGGTCAGGTGGGGCGTCAGGATCACGTTGTCGAGCTGCCACAGCGCGCTGTCGGGCGGCAGCGGCTCGCGGTGGAACACGTCGAGGGCTGCGCCGCCGATGACGCCCTCGCGCAACGCGGCGACCATGGCCGCCTCGTCGACGAGTTCACCGCGCGCGATGTTCAGCAGGTACGACCGCGGGCCCATGGTCCGCAACTGCTCCGCGCCGATCATCCCGCGCGTCTCCTCGGTCAGCGGCGCGGCGAGCACGACGAAGTCGCTCTCCGCCAGCAGGTAGTCGAGGTCGCTCGGCGGGACCGCCTCGTCGGCCACGTCGTCGGGGCCGCGCGCGGTGAACGAGCGCCGCATCCCAAGCACGCGGCAACCGAGCGCGCGGGAGCGCGTGGCGACGGCCGCGCCGATGGCGCCCATGCCGATGATGCCGACCGTCTTGCCCTCGAGGTCCTCGGGCACGACCGAGCGGTCGTACGCGCCGGACATCTGGTTGCGCCAGAGCGCGGGCCAGCCCTTGGCGAACATCAGCATGTAGGTCAGCACGAACTCCGAGATCGGTACGGCGTGCATGCCCGTCACGGTCGTGACCATCATGCCGCAGTCGTTGACCAGCGCCGAATCGACGCGTTCGGCGCCGGCCGTGAAGAGCTGCACCCAGCGCAGCGAGGCGGGAAACGCGTCGGGCCGCACGAGTCGCTCCAGCGCGTCGCCCCAGTAGGCGAACAGCACCTCGGAGTCCGCGAGCGCGGCCTCGATCTCGGCGGGTGGGGTCACGGCCTGGCGCTGGCTCGGGAAGCGGCCCGCCCCCTGTAGCGCGTCGAGCCCGCGCGGGTTCAGCACGCGCACCCGGACCGAGGGGTCGACGGCGCGGATGCGGTCGGCGAGCTCCGGTTCGAGGGCGAACGTGACCGTGACCTGCGGCATCGCGCGCCCCGACGCCCTCGCCGCGTGCGGCTAGCGGGAGCGCGCGGTCAGGAGCGCGATGCTCGCCGTGAAGCCGTGCAGGAACGTCGTGCCCGCCACGGGGCCGATCTCGCCGCTGCAGAAGATGCCTGCGACCGGCACCGGCCCGAGCGCGTCCACGAGGGCCTGCGCGTCGTGGTTCGGCAGGCCGAACAGGCCCTGCCCGCGGCCGTTGCAGGAGCACAGCACGGCGCCTACCACCGTCTCGCCGGGCAGCAGCCGCTGCTTCAGGATCGCGAGGTGCTGACGGAGGTCCTCGTCGGCCGCGCCGGCGTCGCGGAACTGGAACTGGAACGTCTGGCCGACGCGGGGGACGGCGTTGACGGAGATCGCCCCGGTCTCGCGGTCGCCCCCCATGATGTTGCGGATCAGATAGTCGCCGCGGCCGTGCTGGTAGCGGTACTCGTCCATCGCGAGGCCGACGAGGAGGTTGCGCTGCGCCCGCGCGCGCGTATCGGGATCGAGTGAGGCGAGGGTGTCCTGCAGCACGTCGAGCGCCCGCCTCGACCCCAACTCGCGCACGATGTTGCCCTCGCAGGCGGTGACCGTCCACGGCTGGCCGATCGGCTCGGCGCCCTGCGCGACGATCGAGTGGAGGTTGAAGTCGCCCTTCAGCCCCACGAGCACGGCGCCGCCGGCCTGCACCGCGCCGCCGGCGAACACGGCCGCCCCACCGCGCATGTCGTGCGAGGAGGCGAGCCCGCCGAGGATCGGCTGGTCGGGTGCGCGCGCCTCGATGGCGCGCACGAGCGCCTCGCTGTCGACGCTGAACGGGTCGGCGAAGAGCAGCCACGCCCGCGCGCCCGCGGCGGCAACGCGCTCGAGTGCGGGCTCCAGCGGCGTGTCGGCGGGCATCGCGATCGTCGTCGCCTGGAGGCCGGGCAGCGAGACGCCGAGGAACGAGACCGCGGGCTCGATCTGCGCCTCCACGCCGGGGCCGATCACGGCCTCGCCGCTCGCGCCGACCAGGTTGGCGACGCCTGTGCCCTTGCGCAGGCGGGTCAGCACATCGCCGTAGTGGTCGGCGAACCGCGAGTCGATGAAGACGAGGCCGAGGTCCGGCGTCGCCGCTCCAGCGAGCGACGCGAGGACGGCCCTGGTGGCCGTCTCCCAGTCCGGTCCGGAATGCACGACGGCCGCGGTGACCGCGCCGCCGGTCTCCGCCATCACCTCGCTCGCGTGCGCCGCCGTCGTCTGCCGTGTCACGTCGCCAGTGGTCATGGTGAGCCTCCGCCCAATCGAGTCTACGCGAACGGGGGCACCCGGCGCGCGTCCTGGAGTAGCATGGCCGCGTGACCGCCCAGACCAACCTCATGAGCGATCGCTTCGAGCGGATCGAGTCCACCCTCCGACAGGTGGCGACCAGGTCGCGCGCATGGAAACTCGACTGACGCGCTGGACGGTCGCGAGCATGCTCGCCGGGATGGTCATGGCCGCCGCCATCGGGGCAGCCGCTCGTGCCCTCACCAACTAGAAGTTGCTGCCGACGGAAGGCACGATCATGACGACCGCGACCACGCACGACGAACGCACCGTGACCGTTGCCGGCGGCGACGTGCATGTCCGCAGCGCAGGCTCCGGCGACCCGCTCGTCGTCTTGCACCATGACATCGGCGTCCACGCGTGGACTCCGTGCTACGACCGCCTCGCCGAGCGCTTCACCGTCCATGTGCCCGACCTGCCGGGCTGGGGCGCATCCGGGCGGCCCGAGTGGGCGCGCAACGTCCGCGACATCGCCGTCCTCGCCGGCGCGCTGCTCGACGCGCTGGACCTGGACCGCGCGAGCATCCTCGGGCTCGGGTTCGGCGGTTATGTCGCCGCCGAGCTCGCCACGGTCGCGCAGTCGCGCATCCACCGACTCACGCTCGCCGGGGCGATGGGCGTCAAGCCCGCCGAGGGCGAGATCCTGGACCAGTTCCTCGTGAACCACCAGGACTACGTGCGGCAGGGTTTCGCCAGCGACGAGGGGTTCGAGGCGCACTTCGGCGAGGAGCCGGAGCTGGAACAGCTGCTGGCCTGGGACCTCAACCGCGAGATGACGACGCGCGTGACGTGGAAGCCATACATGCACAACGCGGCGCTGCCGCACCTGCTCCCGACGGTGGAGACGCCCACGCTACTGGTCTGGGGCTCCGAGGACCGCATCGTGCCGCTCGAGGCGGGCCGCATGTACGCGGACGCCCTGCCGAGCGCACGACTCGAGGTCGTCGACGGCGCGGGCCACTGGCTGGAGCTGGAGCGCCCCGACGAACTCGCGCGCCTTGTCGTCGCGCACGAGGCGTAGCGCCGCTCGCTACTCCTCGTCCGCCGCGGCCAGCAGCCGCGCGAAGCTCAGTTCGTGGCCGTCCGGGTCGTGGAGGTGGAAGAACCGCTCGCCCCACGGCGCATCGCGAGGCGCGGCCTCCGGCTCGTACCCCAACTCCGTGGCGCGCGCGTACACGGCGTCGACATCGTCGACGTAGAGGACGATGCGGCCCCACCCGCTCTCGACCGGCTCGTCGCGGGCGCCGAGGTTCACGTAGCCGTCGTGCAGCTCGAAGCTCGTGAACGTGGCGTCCGGGCCGCCGTAGCGCAGGCGGAAGCCCAGCGACTCGTAGAACGCGAACGAACGCGCCATGTCGGTCACGGCGAGCGTGACGGCGCTGATCGTCTCGATCGGCCCGCTGTCGTCGGTCACCGGGAGGTCACCGCCCCTCGAACGCTACGAGGGTCGCGGGGTGCTCTCGAAGCCGACCTGGCTGTGTGTGCCGTCGCAGAACGGCTTCGTGCTGGACTGGCCACAGCGGCACAGCGCAACGCCGCGACCCTCCCACGGCAACTCGTTGCCCTCGGCGTCGAGGATCTTCACATCCTCGCCGCGGATCACGTACGGCCCGTTGTCGCGCACGCTGACTTCCATCGTCGGCCCCTTCCCCAGAGTGGGTTCGCGCTCGCCTCGGACGCCACCATAGCACCCACCCGGCGCACGCTCGCGCCCTCCGCTTGCCCGAAGCGCCCGAGGCGTTGACGCTCGGCACGATGGTCGAAGTATTCCTCGACGTGATCCTCCCAGTGGTGCTGGTGGCGGTCGCAGCCGCGGCGCTCGACCGTTACCGCCCCATCCCCGTGGAGCCGATCTCCACGATCGTCTTCTTCCTGTTCACGCCCGCGCTCGTCTTCCACTCGCTCTCGGGCACGGAGCTGCCGGCCGCGCTCTCGGTCCGCATCGTCGGCGTCGCGATCATCGCGTTCCTCGCGGGCTACGCGCTCTCGGTCGCCTGGTCCGTCGCGCGCAGGCACGACCCATCGCTGCGAGCGGGCCTCGCGCTCTCGGTGACCTCGGTCAACGCCGGGAACATGGGCCTGCCGGTCACACTGCTCGCCTTCGGCGACGTCGGGCTCGAGGTGGCCGTGGTGCACTTCATCAGCGTCGCCACCCTCGCCGCCTCGGCCAGTGTCGTGGTGGCCTCTATGGCCGGGGGGTCCGCGCGCGACGCGCTGACCGCGCCGTTCCGCTACCCCGTGCTGTACGCCGCGGCCGCGGGCCTCGCGGTCAGCCGCTTCGACACCGAGTTGCCCGTCACCCTTGCCGCGCCGATCGAGTCGCTCGCGGGGGCGGCGGTGCCCGTGATGCTCGTCGTGCTCGGGCTACAGCTGGGGCGCGGCCTCGGCGGGCGAGGCGACCTCGTCGACACCGGCGCGGCGATGGCACTCCGCCTCGCGGCCGGCCCGGCGCTCGCCCTCGGAGCGACATACCTGCTCGGCATCGACGGACTGACACAGCGCGTCCTGATCGTGCTGGGCGGGATGCCGACCGCGGTGTTCGCGACGATCCTCGCGACGGAGTTCGCGGCGCGACCGCAGTTCGTGACGCGCTCGGTGGTCACCTCGACGCTGATCAGCGTGCTGACCCTGACGGTGCTGATCACCCTCGTGCGCTGAGTGCCGAAGGACTGCGAAGGTGGGTGCTACCCCATGCCGGGCGGGCGCTGCATGAGTTGCAGCGTGTTGCCGTCGGGATCCTCGAACGTTGCGATGCTGCCACCCCACGGTTCGGCGCTCGGCTCGCGGATGAACGTCACCCCGGCGGCGCGGAGCCGCGACGCGACTGCCTCGATGTCGTCGACGGCGAGGTTGAGCATCGTGCGACGCGACTCGTCGCTGAGACCGTGCACCTCGCTGTGGGCGCTGATGGTGAGGCGGATGTCGCCCCACTGGAAGTTGACGTGGCCCGGCCGGTCGGTGCGAGGCGGCAGACCGAGCGTCTCGACGTAGAAGCTGCGGATCGCGTCGAAGCGCTCGGGGTCGACGCCGAGGATGACGCCGATCACGGCGCCGATGTCGCGTGGCGCTTGCTCACTCACGGGACGACCCGCCGGCCGGAGACGGCGCTAGACAGGGAGTTCCTCGGGCGACTCGCCGCGGGCGACGTAGACCGAGCGCACGGCGTCCTCGAGCTCCTCCATGCCGCGGTACGAGCGGTTCGGGATCGAGTCGAGCACTGCGAAGACCTCGCGGTCGATGCCACCGTGCATGCGTGAGCGGCGAACGACCTCGATCTTCGACGCGGGGAACTCGAGACCCCCGAATGCGGAGCGGTAATCGGCCTTGCCTGCGTGAATGACCATCGAGGCGCCTCCTCTCGCCGCACATCTTATCCGCGCTCGCGCCCTGTATCGAGTGGGGACCGGTGGTCGGCATCGAGTGTTGGAGTGGCGCGAGGGCGCTCTGCTATCGTGACGCGCGTGCCGTACCGAGACACCCCACGCGAGGACCGCTGCTACCACTGCCGGACGATGACACCCGGCGCGTGCATGCGCTGCGCCCACCCCGTGTGCCACGACTGCCAGGAGCGGCACGACACCGAGTTCCCGCACAGGGACTACACCGGATGAGCGACGCCGCCTCCCTCACGTCTGCCGACCCCGGCGCACGCGCCCGTGCCGCCCTCGACGCCGCCGGCGAGCCGTACGAGGTGATCGAGGTGGACCCCGACCTCGCCGACACCGCTGCCTTCTCCGAGCACTACGGCTACCCGCTCGAGGTTTCCGGCAACACCATCGTCGTCGTCACGAAGCGCGGCGAGCGGCGGTTCTGCGCGTGCGTGGTGCTCGCGAACACACGGCTCGACGTCAACCACGCCGTGCGGCCACTGCTGGAAACGCGCAAGGCGTCGTTCGCATCGGCCGAGGAGACGGCGGAGCTGACCGGCATGCTCATCGGCGGTGTCACACCGTTCGGCCTCCCCGACGGCCTCCCGCTCTACATCGACGAGCGCGTGATGGAGCTCGAATCGGTCATCGTCGGGGGCGGCGACCGCTCGACGAAGCTGCAGGTGTCGCCGCAGGCGCTGGCGCGCCTCCCCAACGCCGAGGTCATCACAGACCTCGCCCAGCCGATCGGCTAGCGACAAGCGTCGGGACGACTCGCTAGTTCTGGCGGCCGGGCATCGGGTCGACGCTGCCGGCGAAGCGGGTGCGCAGCAGGGTCACCGGGCCCGCGTGGTGGTGGGTCATACGCCACGCGCCGTCCTCCAGCACGAACACGTTGGTCGCCGCGAGCGGGGTGCCGTCGACGACCTCGCTGACGAACACGAGCGCCGTGTCGCCCAGGCGGTGCACCACGGCGTCGCCGACGCGGATGTTGGGCGCGGCCGGGTTCTCGAGGATGCCGCGCCAACTCGTGAGTACCTCGTCGCGGCCGAGCAACACCGGCCAGCCGGGGTGGGTGCAGGCGAGCGGGGCGTCCTTCGCCCACAGCTCATGCATGGCCGTCACGTCGCGCTCGGCGAAGGCCCGATAGAAGGCCTCGTTGGCCGCGAGGACCGCCTCGTCCGGGTCGGCCGTCACCGGCCTCAGCCAGCCTCGACCGCGACCGCCGGGGGCGCGAACGCGACACTCGGGAGCGCCGCGTGTAGCGCCTCGACGCGGCTCGCAAACGCCTCGTCACCGAGCACGGGCGTGGACGCGATCGTGCTCGGGTCGCGCGGCAGGTCGAGCATCGGCACCCACGAGGTGCAGCTCGCGTACTCCTTGCGGACGGGTGCCTCGATCGTGTCGTGCAGGCGGTGCACGCGCAGCACGAGGACGAGCAGCGGCGCCTTCGGACGCCAGCGGAAACGCTGTACCGCGTAGTCCGGCGTCCAGACATGCAGCCCCTCGAGCGCCTCGACCTGCTCGGGTTCGGTCAGCGCGGCGCTCTCGACGATCTCCGCCCACCCGTCGAACCGCAGCGAGCCCGCCGGCGGCGAGGCGGCCACGGCCGCGTCGAGGAGGTCCGAGGCGGCGGGGAGCAGCAGCTCGGGGCGCTGGTGCTCGAAGCTGTCGTAGAGCCAGAAGCGCAGCGCGCGGATGCGGAAGCGGTGGCCCTCCTCGCGGATGCCGCCCTTGCGCAGGTCGATGACCTGCCGGCCCTCGAGCAGGGCGCGGTTGACCGCCGCCCACTCCTTGAGCGCCGGGTTCTCGAGGTCCGAGGTCACCTGCTGCGCGACATTCGTCATCGTCGCCAGCATACCAGCGGGGCGAGCGACCGGCCGTCGCGCGTCGACGCCGGTGGATGGGCGGTGCGATGCTGTCGCGGCGACGCGAGGGAGCCTCGATGGAACCGCTCGGGGTGGTGCTGACGGCGGGGCTCGGTACGCGGCTGCGGCCGCTCACACCCGCCACGCCGAAGCCGCTCGTGCCGCTGCTCAACCGCCCGCTCGTCGCCTACGCGCTCGACCTCATGCGCGACCTCGGCCTGCACGAGGTCGCCGTCGTCACCGGCCCCGCCGACGACCAGACGCGCCGTTACGTCGCGAGCCACGCACCGCCCGACCTGCGCGTCTCGATCGCCGTGCAGCGAGAGCCGCGCGGCCCCGGCGACGCCGTTGCCGCCGTCGGCGACGCCCTCGACGGCCGCACGGTCATCGTGCTGGCCGTCGACACGGTGCTCACCGGCGTCGACCCACGACTCCTCGACGGCTTCGAAGCCAGCGGCGCCGCTGCCGGGCTGCTCTTGCAAGCAGTCGAGGACCCGCGCGCGTTCGGCGTGGCCGTGCTCGACGGCGACCGCGTCGTGGACCTCGAGGAGAAGCCGGAGCACCCGCGCTCCGACCTCGCGCTGGTGGGGCTGTGGGCGCTCGCCCCCGCCGCGGTCGAACGGGTGCGCACGAACCCGTTCATCAACGCGAAAGGCGAGTCCGACCTGACTGCGACGGTCTCCGCCATGCTCGCCGAGGGCAGCGACGTGCGCGGCTGGCTCCTCGACGGCGAGTGGCTCGACGGGGGCACGCTCGAAGGCCTGCTGCACGCGCAATCGCGGCTGCTGCGGCGCATCGGGGACGTCGAGCTTGCCGTCGACGCCGTCCTGTCCGGCTCGACGCTGCACGGCCCGGCGCTCGTTGGCGCGGGTGCGCGCATCGAGGCGAGCAACCTCGACGAAGTCGTGGTCGGCGACGGCGCCACGCTCGAGGGTGTGACGCTCCGCCGAGCACTCGTCGCGTCGGGCGCGACGCTCAGCGCCGGCGACTACGCGGACGTCGTCGTCACGCCCGCCGGCGAGGTCTGCGGGCCGGGTGCTGAGGCGTAGCGGTCACCACAACCGGCCGCCGCTCCCGCTGCTACACTCGACGCCATGACGAACGAAGCGCTGATCCGCGACCTTCGCGACGCCCTCGGCGACATGCACGTGCTGCACCTCCCCGAGGACCTGATCGCGTACGAGTACGACGCGACGATCGACCGCGCGCGGCCCGATGCGGTGGTCTTCCCCGGCTCAACCGCCGACGTGTCGGCGGCGGTGCGCATCGCGAACGCGCACGACATGCCCGTCGTGCCGCGCGGCTCCGGGACGGGGCTCGCCGGGGGCGCGATCCCGGTGGTGGGCGGCGTCGTCGTCGCCATGACGCGCATGCGGCGCATCGTCGAGTTGAATGCGGCGAACCGCATCGCCGTCGTCGAGCCGGGCGTGATAAACCTCGACCTGCAGGCGGCGTGCGAGCCGCACGGGCTGCGCTACGCGCCCGACCCGTCGTCGCAGCGCATCTGCACCATCGGCGGCAACATCGGCACCAACGCCGGCGGGCCGCACACCCTCGCCCACGGCAGCACCGTCAACCACGTGCTGGGCGTCGAGGTGGTGCTCGCCGACGGCACGGCGACGTGGCTCGGGGGCCGCCAGCCGGACGTGCCGGGGCCCGACCTGCGCGGCGTCTTCTGCGGCTCCGAGGGCACGCTCGGCATCGTCACGCAGATCTGCGTCTCGCTGACGCCCCTGCCGCACGACGTGCGCACGATGCTCGCCATCTTCGACAGCGTCGAGGTGGCCTCGGAGGCGGTCTCCGCGATCATCAGCGGGGGCGTCGTGCCCGTCGCGGTCGAGATGCTGGACCAGGAGATCATCCAGATCGTCGAGCCGCAGATGCACGTCGGCTACCCGCTCGACGCGGGTGCGGTACTGCTCATCGAGGTCGAGGGCTTGCCCGAGACCGTCGCGGCCGACGCGGAACGTGTCGTCGCGGCGTGCGAGGGCGCCGCGGCGCGCGAGGTGCGCGTGGCCGAGTCGGCGGAGGAGCGCGAGCGTCTGTGGGAGGGCCGCAAGGGCGGCATCGGCGCTATCGGCGCGAGCTCGCCGAACTTCTACATCCTCGACGGCGTGGTGCCGCGCACGCGGCTGCCCGAGGTGATGTCGAAGGTGAACGCCCTCGCCGACGAGTACGGGTTCCGCTGCGCGAACATCTTCCACGCCGGCGACGGCAACCTGCACCCCAACATCATGTTCAACGAGCTCGACCCCGGCGCGACCGCGCGCGTGCTCGAACTCGGCGGCGAGATCATGCGCGTCTGCGTCGAGGCCGGCGGCTCGATCACCGGCGAGCACGGCGTGGGCCTTGAGAAGCGCTCCTACATGGAGTGGATCTTCAGCGACGCCGACCTCGACGCGATGGGGCGGCTCCGCCTCGCCTTCGGCGCCGACGAGCTCTTCAACCCGTGCAAAGTGCTGCCGACCGGGCACGGCTGCGCCTCCGGGCACGCCGCCGAGATGCGCCACCACCTCGCCGCGCCCGGCGTGTACATCTAGCCGCCATGACCTCCGCGACCGCCGACCTGCGCGAGGCGCTGCCCGCCGAGGGCGAACGCGCGGCCCCCGACTACGCCATCGACGGCGCCGCCCCCCAGCTCGCGCAGCAGCCCCGCACGCGCGAGGAGGTCGCGAAGCTCCTCGCCTCGGCCAGCGATGCCGGGCTCGCCGTCGTGCCGCAGGGCAGCCGCACCGCGCTGGACCTGGGCCGGCCCATCGATCGTTATGACATCGCGCTCGACATGCGCGGGCTGGACGGCATCGTGGACTACGAGCCGGCGGATATGACGGTGCAGGTCGAGGCGGGGATGACGCTGCGGGCGTTGCGGACGCACCTCGCCGAGCATGGGCAGTACCTGCCCGCCGACCCCCCGCCCGGCGACGACGTGACCATCGGCGGCCTGCTCGCGACGGCGCGGCCCGGCGCGTGGCGCGGGCACATGCCGGCGGCGCGCGACCTCGTGATCGGCATGGAGGTCGCGCTTGCCGACGGCTCCCTCGTGCGCTCCGGCGGGCGCGTGGTCAAGAACGTGAGTGGCTACGACCTGCACCGCCTGCACACGGGCGCGCTCGGCACCCTCGGTGTGATCGTCGACGCCTCGTTCAAGCTCGTCCCGCTCCCACCCGCCACCCGCTCGTTCGTGGTGCGTCGCGCGAGCGTGCGCGACGCCGCCCGGCTCGCGACCGAGCTGCGCGACGCGGTGCTGCCGGCGCGCGCGCTCTCCGTCCTCGCACCCGAGGCCGCGACGCGACTCGGCCTGCCCGAGCACCCCTACGTGCTGCTCGAACTGGCCGGCTACGAGTCCGCGATCGATGCTGCGACGCTGCGTATCAGGGAGCTCGCCGAGGGGTCGGGCGGCAGGCTGGACGACGCCCCGCCGGGCGCGTGGGAGCGGCTGCGCGCCCTCGGAGGCGCGCGGGACGGCGTCGTGCTGCGGGCCGGTGTCCCCGCCACGCGCATCGCCGCGACGATCGAGGCGGCGCGAGGGCTCGGCGCCACGGCGTGGGGACACGTCGCCGCGGGCAGCGTGGTGGTCCAGGCGCCGGCGATCGACGTGATGTCGGTGCGCGTGCTGCGCCGCAACGTCGAGGCCGAGGGCGGCTTCCTCATCGTCGAGTCGGGGCCGCCCGCGCTGCGCGCGGTCATCGACCCGCTCGGCGCCGCCACACGCGACCTCGTGGGTGCGCTCAAGCGGCAGTTCGACCCGACGGGCACGCTCAGTCCGGGGCGCTGGGAGCCGGGGCTGTGAGCGCCGCGGCGTCGCCCGAGGTGCCGCGCGCGAGGGGGTTCGTCGGCCCCGACGCGCCCGCGCTCAGCGACCTCCAGAACTGCATCCACTGCGGCTTCTGCCTGCCCGCCTGCCCTACGTATATCGCGACGGGCCAGGAACTCGAGTCGCCGCGCGGACGGCTGCACCTGATCCGCGGCGTGGTCGAGGGCAAGGTCGAGCCGACCGAGCGGCTGCTCTCGCACCTCGACCTGTGCCTGCAGTGCCGCGCCTGCGAGACGGCGTGCCCGTCGTCGGTGCCGTACGGCCGCATCATGGAGGACGCCCGCGCCTCGATCATGGCTGACCCCGAGACACGCCCGCGCGCGTGGTCGATGCGTGCGCGTGTGTTGCGGCACGTCGTCGCGCGGCCGAAGGTACTGCGGGCGGCGCTCTCGCTGGGCCGGCTCTACACGCGCTCAGGTCTGCAACGCCTGCTGCGAGGCCCCCTCGCGCGGCTGCTGCCCGAGCCGCTCGCCGCCCTCGAGGCGCAGGCGCCCGTTCTCAACCGCAGGCCGTTCCGGCGCTCCGGCCACCTCGTCAACCGTCGCTACGGCCCGCGCGTCGCGCTCCTCACCGGCTGCATCCACGGCGAGCTCTACCCGCAGACGCACGAGGCCACCCTGCGCGTGCTCGCGTGGCTCGGCTGCGAGGTCGTCGCGCCGCCCGCGCAGGGATGCTGCGGCGCGCTGCACGCACACGCCGGCGACGTCGAGGCTGCACGCTCCCTCGCGCGCCGCAACATCGCGGCATTCGAGGACGCCGGGGTCGACGCCGTGATCGTGAACGCCGCCGGCTGCGGCGCGGCGATGAAGGAGTACGGCCGACTGCTCCGCAACGACGAGGCATGGGCCAAGCGCGCCGAACACTTCGCGTCGACGGTGCGCGACGTGCTCGAGTTCGTCGCCTCGCAGGACTTCGAGCGGGGCCTCGGGCAGGTCGAGGCCAACGTGACGCTGCAGGACGCCTGCCACCTGGCGCACGCGCAGGGCATCCGCGACGCGCCACGCACGATCCTCGAGGCCATCCCGGGGGTCAGCCTGCGCGAGCAGGCGACACCCGACCGCTGCTGCGGCGCGGCCGGGCTCTACGCCACCGTGCAGCGCGCCATGTCGCGGGAGGTGCTCGATGCGAAGCTCGCCGACATCGCGAGCACCGGCGCGTCGGTCGTCGTCACCTCGAACCCTGGCTGCACGATGCAGATCGAGACGGGACTGCGGCGCGCTCACCGCGACGGCGAGGTGCTGCACCTCATCGAGCTGCTCGACCGCTCGTACGCGGCGGGCGCCGAGGACCGGTCACGCGCGTGAGCGCCATCGCGCGAGCGGTGGTCACGGGTTCATCGGGCTTCGTCGGCAGCCACCTCGCCGCGCGGCTCGCCGCGGACGGCTGCGCGGTCACCGGCCTGTCGAACACGCCGCCCCGGCAACCGTCACCCGAGGGCGTCACGGAGCACCTCGCCGACATCCGCGACGCCGAGGCGGTCGCCCGCGTGGTCGCCGGGGCGCAGCCCGAGGTGGTCTTCCACCTCGCCGCGCAGGCCTCGGTGCCGGTCTCGATGCGCAACCCGGTCGCGGACATCGAGACGAACGTGATCGGTAGCGTGCACGTGGCCCAGGCCGCAGCCGCCGCGGGCGCAAGACGCCTCGTGTTCTTCTCGACGGGCGGCGCGCTCTTCGGCCAGCCCGACGTGCTGCCCGCGGGCGAGCACACGCCGGTGGAGCCACAGTCTGTCTACGGCGCCTCGAAGATCGCCGCGGAGCACGAGCTGGGCGCGCTCTGCCGCCACCTCGGCCTCGAGCTGTCGGTGCTGCGGCCCGGCAACATCTACGGCCCCGGCCAGGACGCCGCCGGCGAATCGGGCGTCGTCGCCATCTTCGCGACCCGCATGCTCGCCGGCATTGAGGCGACGATCTTCGGCAACGGCAGCCAGCAGCGTGACTACGTCTACGTCGCTGACATCGTCGACGCGGCGCTCCTCGCCGCCAGCGCCGAGCCCGCGACATGCGAGGTCGGCTCAGGCCGCGGCACGTCGACCCTCGAGATCTTCCGCGAGCTCGCCCGCCTCACCGGCTACGGCCACGAACCGATCTTCGCCCCGGAGCGCCCCGGCGACCCCCAGGCCATCTACCTCGACCCCTCGCGCGCACGTCAGCGGTGGGGGTGGGAGGCGACGACGAGCCTCGAGGCGGGGTTGGCGGCGACCGTGGGGTGGTTCAGGGGGCAGGGCTAGCGAACTTTAGGAGCCAAGGATGACAGTCTCTCACGATCTGGACCGTCCTATCGGTACTCCGATCCCTGGCAGAGCGGGGCTCCCCGGCCATGCGATCTCCCCCGGCCGCAGGGATCTGTCCGAGGCATGCGCGCTTGCTGCTGCGCCGATCGGGTCTGAGTCCGTGCGCAATGCTCACCCCGGCTACACGTTAGACCAGCTCGTCCTACGGTGTTGGGCTCTCGGCGTGCCTCCCCGCGGCTGCACTCACAAAGAACTGAAGCTGGTGCGGGACGACTTTGAGCATGTGAGACGCAAGCGGGGTGTTCATAGATTCGAGCACACTGGTCCGGCCGGAAACCAGATTCGCTGCTTCGGAGGCCACAACGGTGGAGGCTCTTATTGTGGGGCCACCACCATCAGCTTGGGCGACGACTCCTGCTGTTGGCGACACGACGGCGTCCAAGAGATTGAAGACTGTGATATTCCCAGTTCCGCGAAGGCGCGGCTGGGAGCGGTGAGACTGGATCTGCTCAAGGCGGGCTACAGCGACGCCGATATCGACGCGACTCCGAGCATCGAGCAGATCATCGAACTTCTTGCGGCGCTTCCGGCCGAGTCGCCGAAATCAGACAACGGTGACGGCCCTCCGCACTCTGCGCGGGCTTCGGAAATTGAAGCACAGGAAGTCAAGGAAGTAGAAGAAGCTATCCGCCGAGGGACAGATACCGCGCGCCGACGGGCCGTGGAAGAGAACGCCATGGATGTGGCCATGAGCTGGTACAGAGACGCAGGTTGGAACGTCGACGACGTATCGGCGACCGAGTCGTTCGACCTCCTATGCACTCGCGGCGGCGAAGAGCTGCACGTGGAGGTGAAGGGCCGCTCGACAGAAGCCGCCACGGTCATACTCACGCACAACGAGGTCGAGCACGCCCGTGACCGCAATCACCGGACTGAACTCTTCGTCGTATCCAACATCACGGTGTCCAGCGAGAAGGACGGCACTCCCGCTGCGTCGGGCGGTGACTGCGTCGTCTACGGTGACGCGTGGCAGCCAGACGACGACGACTTGACGCCGCTCGCGTACACCTATCGCTTGCCCAGTCAAACCTAACCCTGAAGGGCCGATCAGCCCTCGATCAGGCCGTCCTGCGGCTGCGTCCACGGCTGGTTGTAGACCGCCGCGATCTGCGGGGCGCGCAGGATCGGCAGGTCTCCAAACGGCACGTCGATGACCACGGGCGAGTCGAGCGCCAGCGCCTCCGGGATCAGCGTCTCGAGTTCCATCGGATCGCCCGTGCGCATGCCGACCGCGCCGATGTTCTTACCGATCTGTGGACGCGGCACCTGGCCTGCGATGACCAGCACGGGCGAGGAGCGCGCGTAGGCCGTGGCGAGGCCGGAGGCGGCGTCGTAGAGCCCTACCCCCGGCACCACGAGCGCTACCCCCGGCTTGCTCGAGGTGCGTGCGTAGCCGTCTGCCATGTACGTGGTCGCCTGCTCGTGGCGGGTCGAGATCATGCGGATCCCGGGCTCGTCGCGCAGCGCGGCGACGATCCCGTACAGCTGGATGCCGGGTATCCCGAAGACCACCTCGACGCCCTCGCGCACGAGGGACTGCACCAGCGCTTCGCCGCCGCTCATCGTGGCCACAAGTGTCTGCTTCCACTGATCCGCGCGGCAAACATGACGCCCGGCGTGAAGGAGCCGTCGCACGCGCGAGGTTACAGCAGACGCCCGGTCGCCGGTGCATCCTCGATCACCGACCCGTCCTTGAGCAGGCGCCGCACCCGCACGCCTCGCTCGACCAGCAGCGGCGCGATGAGCAGCGTGCGGTGGCAGCGCGCCGGGTCGCCCTCGGAGCACATGATCGCCGTGCTCGCCTCCGCCGACGTGGCGACGAGGCGGTCGATGGCGTCGAGGAACGGCGGGTGCTGCGCCATGAGCGTGTAGTCGGGCGCGCCGTCGGCGGTCAGCAGCGCCGGGTCGTCGGGGCGCCCGCCCAGCGCCGGCTCCCACTCGTAGGCGATGCCAGCCGCGGCTGCCGCCTCGGCGATGCGACGCCGGTTGAAGTGCGGGTGCCAGCGGCTGTACGGCGTCGACCGCACGTCGACGAGGCGTTCGACGCCCGCGTCGAGCAGGTGGCGAATGAGCGTGTCCTGCGGCAGGTTGCCGTGGCCCACCGTCAGGATCGCCGTCACGCGTCGGGCCCTACACCGCCCGCACCGGCGGCGCCGCCGCGCGCACGCGCTCGATCAGCTCCGCCGCCACCTCGTAGCGGCCGAACGAGGGCATGACGTAGATGCCGGACACCCACTCGAAGTCGCGCGTCTCCTCGATCTGCTCGTACGCAATCTCGAGGCCGGCCGCGGCGCCGGCGTCGCCCGCCGCCCGCATGCGCTCGCGCACGTCGTCCGGGATGACCACGCCGGCGAGTTCGTTGTGGATGAACTCCGTGTGGCGCGAGGACATCAGCGGCAGGATGCCGAGCAGCACCGGCACGTCGACCGGCCCGAGGCGCTCGAAGAACCCGGTGAGCGTCGCGAGGTCATAGACGGGCTGCGTCATCAGCATGTCGCCGCCCTCGTCGAGCTTGGCGCGCACGCGTCGCAGCTCGATGTCGATGTCGTCGGCTGTGGGGTTGGCCGCGCAGGCGACGAAGAAGTCCGTGGGCCGCCCGAGCGAGTTGCCGGCGAAGTCGACGCCCTCGTTGAGTCGCTTGAGGATGCGCACGAACCCGATCGAGTCGACGTCCCACACGGCCGAGGACTGCGACGCCTCCGGCAGCGGGTCGCCGGTGAGCGCGATGATGTTGCGCACTCCGAGCGAGTGCGCGCCGAGCAGGTCGGCCTGCAGCGCCATCAGGTTCCGGTCGCGCGTGGTCTGGTGAATGATCGTCTCGATGCCCACGTCGCGCTCGATGCGGAGCGCGAGCGCGAGGGCGCTCATGCGCACGCGCGCCATCGGCGAATCGCCGATGTTGATGGCGTCGGCGCCCGCGTCACGAAGCGTCCGCGCGCCCTCGACGGCTTTGCGCGGGTTATGCCCACGCGGCGGGTCGATCTCCACCGAAACGACGTACTGGCCGGCAGCAAGCTTGTCGCGCAGCCGCGAGGGGGCGCCCGGCTCGGGCGGCTCGTCGGCCGGCGGCGGCGCGGTGCCATCCACGCCGCCGCGCGTGTCGCTGACTGCCAACTCGTATGCGCCGGCCGACGCGCCCGCGGCGGCGGGGGCCTGTTCGGCGGAGTCGAGCGCGGCCCGCATGGCGCGGATGTGCTCAGGCCCCGTCCCGCAGCAACCGCCCACGATCGCGGCGCTCAGGTCCTTTGCCCGCAGCGCGAAGTCCGCGAAGTACTCGGGCGACGAGGGGTAGAAGGGCCGACCACCCGAGATCCGCGGCAGCCCCGCGTTAGGCGTCACGAAGAGCCGCGCCGCCGGGTCGGCGGCCGCGACCTGCTCGAGGATGTCGAGCGCGGCTCGAGGCCCCACCCCGCAGTTCACGCCGACGACGTCGGCGCCCTCATCGGCGAGCGTCGCGAGCACCTCGGCGAACGGTTCGCCGGCCGAGGTGGTGAGCGCGGAGACGAAGTTGAGCGCGGCGACCACCGGCATGTCGGTCAGCTCGCGCGCCGCGGAGAGCGCCACCCGCGCCTCCGCCAGCGACAGGAACGTCTCGAACACGAGGACATCGACGCCGCCCTCGATCAGCGCGCCGATCTGCTCCGCGAAGGCGTCGTGCGCCTGCTCCGGCGTGACCGTGCCGACGGCGAAGTCGCGGCCGATCGGCCCGACCGAGCCGCCGACGAGCACGTCGACGCCGTGGATCTCGCGGGCGTCGCGCGCGACCCGCGCGGCGTTGAAGTTGACGTCGCGCGTGCGGTCGGCGAGGCCGACCGCTTCGAGGTGGACCGGGTTGGCGGCGAAGCTGTTGGTGAGGATGAGGTCCACGCCCGCCTTGATGTAGTCCTCGTGGAGTTGGCGTACGAGGTCGCGCGCCTCCAGCACTGCCGCGGCGGGCTGACCGGTCCAGCCGCGCGCGAGCAGCTCGGTGCCCGTCGCGCCGTCGGCGAGGATGACGCCGCGGTCGAGCGCGTCGAGGAAGGGGTGGCGCGGCCGTGTCATGGCTGCTCCGGTGGAACGCGAGGCGAGATCCGCGGCCGCGTCAGCATGGCCGTCAGGCGACGGGCGCCCGCTCGCTCAGCAGCCCCTCGATGGTCTCGTAGTCGTCCTGCGAGATCTTGTGGAGGTTGCCGCGGAACGCCATGCCGAGCTTCTTCGGCCCGAACCGGCGCGTCTTGTCGAGCAGGTCCGTGATCTCGCGCACATCGACGTAGTCGCCCTCTTCGGCGATCACGTGCGGGCGGGTGTGGATGCGGTTCGGGAAGGCCTCGTTCTCCTTCGAGTCGGAGCGCAGGCCGATGTCCGAGTCGTCCTCGAACGCCTCGGAGGTGACCTCGACCACGCCGCCGAACTCCACCACCTTCGTCAGGTAGAAGACGATGCGGTCGCCGGGCTGCATCTCGGAGGCCTGCTTCGTGCGCGACGCCTTGAAGGCAGCGACGTCGAAGCCGCGCTCGCGCAGCAACTCGAAGTTGTCGGCCGAGCCGACGACGATCCATGCCTGCATCGCGTGCTCCTTCCGCGGGCGCCGAGGCTGCTATCGATGGTGCGGGAAGCCAAGAGGCCCCGCAAGCGGGGCCCCGGCGGTGTGTGCCAGACTCGCGCCGCCTAGGTGCAAGCCCTCGGCGTGCCCTGCGGCTGCTCGTGGGACGCCTGGAACGAGGAGCCGCACGCGCACGAGGCGGCCGCGTTCGGGTTGTAGATCGTGAAGCCCGACTTCATCAGTTCGTCGACGTAGTCGACCTCGGCGCCGCGCAGCAGCGGGACCGACTCCGGGTCCACGAGGATGCGCACGCCTGAGGCGGCCTCGATCTGCGTGTCGTCGACCTCGGGCTTGCGCGCGAGCGCCATGCCGTACTGGTAGCCCGAGCAGCCGCCGCCGACGACGAAGACGCGCAGCGCGCCCTCGGGCAGCTCCTTCTCGACGAGTAGCTCGCGAGCCTTCTCGGCTGCGCGGTCGGTGATGGTAACGAGCCCGGTGAGCGGCTCAAATGTGGTGGTCATCGCAATCCCCTCAGACGGCGCGCGCATTTGAGGCGAGGCAGCGCCGCTCCGGCTCTCATGATAGTGGGTCGCGCCCGGCGCGTCTAACGCCGGGCGGCGCTCACGCGCCCTGCACCACGTACGCGCACGCAAACTCGGCCGGCACTTCGCCGCCCTCGTACGGCTCCATGCTGGCGCCGATCAACGTCTCGAGGAGGCGTCGATCATGGTCGCAGCCATCCGCGTGCGCGCGATCGAACGGGAGGCTGTTCGCGGTCAGCCGCAGCCGCTTGCACGGACAGTCGCGACAGAACACGCGCACGTCACCGTCCTCTTCGACCACCTCGAGGTCGAACCCCTCCTCCTCGAGCAGACGCGCGGTGTCGCGCGCGCGCTCGGCCGCGGTGGCGCCGTCGACGAGCGGTGCGTACTCGCCCGCGAGGCGGTCGCTGATGCGGTCGAAGACGAGGTCGGCGAGCCCGGCGCCGTCGAGGCCGGCCGTGTCATCGGCGGTCATCGAGGCGATCTCGTGCAGCAACCGCCGCGTGATGCGCACGTAGTGATGGCCGAAGAAGTCCGCGCCGGCCTCGGTGAGCGAGAACGCGTAGCGCGGCCGCCCGGTGCGGCCCCGCACCTGCGACACGGAGACGTAGCCATCGCGGATGAGCACGTCGAGATGGCGGCGCACGGTCGCGCCCGCGAGCTCCAGCTCGCCCGCAAGCTCCTCGACGGAGCGCGCGTCGTAATGCCGCAGGATCTCGAGGATCGCCTCGCGCGTATTGCCGGTCCGGCGCTGCAGCGTCATCACTCCCACGTTAACGCACGCGGCAACGTCCCGGCCATGCACGCTGACACCTCGGCGCGGCTAGGGATGGTCTGATCAGGTGGCGTGTCGGGCGCGGTGCGTATCGATCAGCGTGCCGAGCCGCGCTGTGGGGGCCCGATACCGCGGTCCATGGGTGGTCTCGCCTCCATGTCGCTCCGGAAGCGCTCCGGCGGGCGATTCGGGACGCACGGCTCCCGCGATCAGGCGAGCTGAGGCTCGGCTCGCAACAGGTTCGTGAAACCGAGCAGCAGCATGAGACGCTGGCGGTTCTTCTCAAGACCCCGGTAGCGGACCGTCGCGTACCCGAAGTGCCGCTTCACGTAGAGAAACGGATGCTCAGCCTTGGCGCGCACCGAGGCCTTGCGCCGCTCCGCCTGCGCCTCCTCGCCCCCCGGCGCCAGCTGCCGCCTGAGACCCGGGCGCAGCGCCACCTGCCAGCTCACCTCCGACCCCGCGTGCTCCGGGCGCTTCTCCACTCCCTGGTAGCCGGCGTCGCCCCACGCCTCCGTCTCACCCCCGTGCAAGAGGCGATGCGCCTCGGTCACGTCGGAGACGTTCGCCGCCGTCGTGCTCACGCTGTGGACCAGCCCCGTCCGCGCGTCCGTGCCGGTGTGCAGCTTCATCCCGAAGTACCACTGCCGGCCCTTGCTGGTCTGATGCATCTCGGGGTCGCGCGCACGCTCGCGGTTCTTCGTCGATGACGGCGCGCTGATGATCGTGGAGTCCACGATCGTGCCCTCGCGCACCTGCAGACCCTGCCGTGCCAGGTGCGCGTTGATCGTCGCGAACAGCGCCGTTCCCAGCTGATGACGCTCCAGCAGATGGCGGAAGTTGAGGATCGTCGTCTCATCGGGAATCGGCTCGGAGAGGCTGAGACCGGCGAACTCGAGCATCGAACGGGAGTCATAGAGTTCCTGCTCCATGCCGGGGTCGCTGAGGTTGAACCAGAGCTGCAGGCAGTGGATGCGCAGCATCACGCGCAGCGCGTAGGGGCGGCGTCCGCGGCCGCGCTTCGGGTAGACGGGCGCGATGCGCTGCTCGAGCTCAGCCCAGGGGACGAGCCTGTCCATGCGCTCGAGGAACGCCTGCCGCCTCGTCTTGACCTTCTTGTGCTCGTACTCGACGCTGCCGAACGAACGCTGCTGCATGGGGCGCCCCTCTCCGGGTCGCCCCATGATCGCATCTGCTCACCCGCTCAGGCGAGTTGTTCAGACCATCCCTAGCAGTCTCCCGGGAACCTGCACGGCTCGCGAAACAGCGCGGCGGACAGTGTCAGCGGCTCGTCGAGCTCGACAAGCGCGACAAAGTTCGTGGCGCTCTCGGAAACAGTGCCCCCCTTGAGCAGGAGCACGCACGTCGATCGAGGCAGCTCGCCAAAACGGCACACCTCCTCCACGCGCTGGTCGAGGTCGCCAATCCACTCAGCGTAGGAGAGCGGCCTGCTCTCGCCTGTTTCAAGGTCCAAGACCCGAGCTCTCAGGTCCGGTGGTTCTCGCCCCTCAACCCATGCCAACCAGTCATCGAGCGCGCGCGACTTGGATCGCCGTACATCGTAAGGCGGGTGATATTCGAAGTACACATAACTGTTAGCATTCGAGGGCCACACGACGTGCTGACGCTCTCGCAGCCCCGCATCCCAGGTCAGCCAGTCATAGGGGGTGATGTCCGCATCACCTTCCGGCCTTACCGTCGCGACGATCTCGCCCGTCTCCGCATGGATCACCTCGAAGCGGTACCAGAAGGCGGTAGCAGGGTCAGAGCCCATTCCGAATCTGGGTTCGAGCGCGTGGCGGAAGTCTGGCGACAGGAGCCACGATTCGGGCTCGCGGATATCGCCGTCGAGCGTGAGGATGGTGTTCCGCGAGGGCGGGATTGGCGAGCTAATGTGCCAGAGTTCTCGAATACTGCGGTTGAGCCTCTGCCAATCGAGGTCTATTGAGAAGGCGTCGTTGCCGGTACTCCACTCGCCCAGGATCGCAAGCGGCGCATGGAGCCGATCGAGCCGGAGATCATCGCGTGTGAACGACCGGATCTCGTCGCCCGTCACCGCATCGAGCACGACCACGCCCTGCCGCCTGTGGCCGAGCATAATCGCTACCTTCGTCCCGTCTGCTGAGACCGACAGATCCTGGGTCGGTTTCTCCCAGAGGATCGCCTCCGTCGACCCATCGATGGACACCCTGCGAACCCGTTTGCCGTCGTAGGCGACGAGACTCGTGTCGGCCACTCTCGCCCTGACCGGGTGTTCCAGGATGGTCCACCGCGCCCCGGTGGCCGTATCGAGAGCGCGCACCCAATGCCACCGCGCCTGTTCAGTGAACGGGGTGATGTCGAGGTTCCCGGGCGGGCTGGAGAAGACGAGCACAGGGCCCGCGATGGAAACGGTGGTCGGGGCACGCGCCGATGTCGTCGGCGTCGACGTTGCGGCAGGACCTTCGTGCCCGCCGTGCTCGCACGACAACGCCAGCAACGCGGTCACCACGGCGAGTAGTAAGGCGAGGCGGCTCCGCATGGGGCCATCCTACAGACGCGGGGAGGGTTCCCACTTACTTGGAGCTCGCCATGCGCCTCGCGCACAGGGCCGCGCGCGCACGCGGTATGCTGGGAGCGATGACCGAACCGCGTGTCTACCTCGACCACGCCGCCACGACGCCTCCCGCACCGGAGGTCGTCGAGGCGATGCTGCCCTACCTCGGCGAGGTGTGGCACAACCCCTCGTCGATCTACGTGGAGGCGCAGCGCGCCGCCCAGGCCATCGACGAGGCGCGCGCCACCGTCGCGGCGTGGATCGGCGCGCAGCCCGAGGAGATCATCTTCACCTCGGGCGGCTCGGAGTCCGACAACCTCGCGCTGCGCGGCGTGCTCGCCGCCAGCCGCGCTCGCGGCCAGCACATGATCACGAACGGCGCCGAGCACCACGCCGTCCTCGACACCGCCGAGCAGCTTGAGCGCGAGGGCGCCAACGTCACGCTCGTCGACGTCGGGCCCGACGGGCGCGTCGACCCGGCGGCCGTCGCCGACGCCGTGCGCGACGACACGGTGCTCGTCTCGATCATGCACGCCAACAACGAGGTCGGCGCGCTCAACGACATCGCGGCCATCAGCCGCGCGGTGCACGAGCGCAACCCGCGCACCGTGGTCCACACCGACGCCGTGCAGTCGGCAGCGCACATGAGCGTCAATGTCGACCGCCTGGGCGTGGACCTGCTGACGCTGACGGCGCACAAGTTCTACGGGCCGAGGGGCGCGGGGGTGCTCTACCAGCGCTCCGGCACGCCGCTCGCCCCGCTGATCCTCGGCGGCGGGCAGGAGTCCAACCTGCGCGCCGGCACCGAGAACACGCCGGCCATCGTCGGGCTCGCGTGCGCGGTGCAGGTCGCGCAGGAACGCCGCGAGGCCGACCTCTCGCACGAGCGCGCCCTCCAGCAGCGGCTCATCGAGGAGCTGCCGAAGCGCGTACCGATGCTCGGCATCACCGGCCCCGCGGACCTCGACCAGCGGCTCCCCGGCAACGTCTCGGCCGTCGTCGGCTACGTCGAGGGCGAGTCGATCCTGCTCGCGCTCGACCTCGCGGGCGTCGCAGCGTCCTCGGGGTCGGCATGCACGACGGGAGCCGTCGAGCCGAGCCACGTGCTGGTGGCGATGGGCGTGCCGGACGACCTGGCGCGCGGATCGCTGCGCTTCACGCTCGGCCGCGACAACACCGACGCCGACGTGGACCGCCTGCTCGAGGTGCTGCCCGGCATCGTCGAGCGCATGCGCGCGCTGTCGCCGATCCCGGTGAGCGAGGCGCCGGCGGAGTGGGAGCCGTGGCTGGCGAACGGGGCCTAGGAGTCCTTCGGGAACGCCGGGAGCCCGGAGAGCGATGTACCCCCCACCGAAGAGCGGGCGCCAGATGCTGACTGCTGCCAGGCTCAGCACGCTCCATGCTGCCATCGGCATGGGCGGTGGCATGTTTATCGCCAAGCTTGCGCCCGGCCCCTCCGAAGCCACGATCGCGGCTGTCGTTGCGTACCAGGTCGTGGTCGCAATTGCGATCTACCTCGTATACGTGCGCCGAAAGTCGCCAAGCTGATGCTCATGGGCCGCCTGGCCGCGCCACGACTGCGTCGGCATCAGCACGCGACGGCGAAGCCCGAGGTGCGCGCGCTGCCCGCGCCTCGACGCCCTCGGCGCGTTCGGCTACGATCGCCGCGATCCGGCACCCGGGGGCGTTAGCCCGATCGAAGGTAGCCGGGGAGCGAGGAGTGACGCCGTGGTGAGCAGCGGGGGCATGAGCCCTGAGACCCGGCAACGTCTGCAACTCTTCGACTCGTCGACGGATGTCGCTCCGGCCGACCTCGAAGAAGAACTGCGCAAGAACGTCCTCCTCACCTCCGTCGACCAGGTGATGAACTGGGCGCGCTCCTCCTCGCTGTGGCCGGCGATGTTCGGCCTCGCCTGTTGCGCCATCGAGATGATCGCCAGCGCGACCTCGCGGTATGACATCGCGCGCTTCGGCTCCGAGGTGTTCCGCGCCTCGCCGCGCCAGGCGGACCTGATGATCGTCGCAGGCACCGTGACCTGGAAGATGGCCCCGGCCGTGCGGCGCGTGTACGTGCAGATGGCCGAGCCGAAGTGGGTCATCTCCATGGGTGGCTGCGCGATCATGGGCGGCCCCTTCGCCTACGGTTACTCCGTCCTGCCCGGCGTGAACCTCGTCTCGCCCGTCGATGTCTACGTGCCCGGCTGCCCGCCGCGGCCCGAGTCGCTGCTGCAGGGCCTGATGATGCTGCAGGACAAGATCCGCGAGTTCGGCACCCACGGCGTCCGGGAGCGCCTCGAGCCCGACGGCGACTTCTCGCCGTACCTGCCCGAGGGCGACCCGATCCGCGCCGAGCTGGAGTCGCTGTTCCCACCGTACGCGGGCCTCGACGACCCGATGCGGCGCAGCGGCGGCGTCCCGCTGCTCCAGCGCTAACAGCCGCTCCGCGTTGCGTTCGGCCTGAGACGCTTCCACAGAGGGCGTAGTGACCTTGAGGGTCAGTAGCTAGGCTCGCCACCTCGCTGTAGATTCTTCGTCATGCTGAACAGAATCAGGCGCTGGGTGGGCGGAGGGGGCGACAGAGCTTCGCGTCGTTCTGAAGCTGCACACGCCTCGGCGGGCACGGCGACGATCTTCCGCGCCCTCGCTGACGCTCTGGACGACGTCGCTGCTGATTGGCGCGCGGCCGAGGATTCGCCGGAGCGCACTGCCGAACCTGCGCGGTCACGCATATCCCGTCAACGTCAGGCGATGCGCTCCGATCTGAGCGAGGCCCGAGCGCTCGCCTCTACGGTCGCCGGCAGGCTGCGAACCTGCGCCGAAACTGTGCTCCATGGGCGTCCCAAAGCGGCGTACGTCGAGGAAGTGCTAAGCCCCGTACTCGCGTCTGCAGGCAATGGGGCCCGCGGATCTCTCGGCCACATACTACGTCGCCACTCGTACGCAGCCGCTGCCGCGTCCCGCGCCACCATCGCGACTGGGGAGCGGCACTACAGCGTGGCCGGACTGCTCGCAGGCGAGGCGGTCTATGCAGGTCGTCTCGCGATTCTTTGCGACCATGGGGTCGGCGGCCCGAATCCCGCAGTTGTGTTTCGAGAGGCCTCGGAGGCGCTCCTTCTGAGGGCGACCGCTCTCCATCATGCCGGTTTCGAACGCGCGGTTGCGGATCTGCGAACTTTGGAGAACGCGAATCTCAAGCGAGTACGCTGCTGGCACTGTTCTGTGGACGGATACCTCCACGTGGAGAGCGACAGTCCCGAAGCGGGAGTGCGCGAGCACTCCCAGCCGCTCTTCGGATTCCAGCGCTACACACTCGTCGGGCCCCACCCCGGATTGCTTGGCGCCCGGGTCTGCTTTAGCTGCCACTCGTGCCCTTCTTGCGGGGACGACGAACAGGTTGCCGGTTGGTGCACTATCTGCACGCCCGCCATATCCATTGCGGAGCGGATCCTCGGCGAGCACCCAGACATCGGACTGCCCGACTTCGCCGACTTGGAACTTGTCCGCGAGGACGAGGGGGCAGGACGAACCGGGGCCAGAACAGAACCGATACCCATTGGAGCCACAATTCGCCATGAAGACCTCCTCAGCCAGGCCGGTCTTGCCGAAGTGGCCCGAGAGTTGCGGACACTACTTGACGTCGACTACAGACGTGTCCCGTGTCCTGCGTGCGGATCTGTCGGTTGGGCTCATGTCGACGGTCACGGTCGAGTGATCGGCGTAGAGCCTTGCGATGGCTGCGGAGTATGTCTTGGTTGTAGTGGATCCGTGACCGACGCGTGGTGCTCGACATGCACGGCCGCAATGGCTCGCCACACCAGCACCCCAGCCGAAACCGTGGTCACCGACCCGGAGCCCATTAACAAGCTGGCTCAGGCCACGTTGGCCACGATGATGCAAGGGCTGATGTTCCAGATGGCGGGATTCGACGACGCTCTGCGTGAGGTCCGAGTCGTGGTGGACGCAGATCTTGTGCATATCCCCTGCCCAAGCTGCGGCTCTGCGGGCTGGACGCACCTGGAACGCAACGGCCCCGCGATCGGCACCCGGCAATGCCCTGAATGCGGCGTGTGCCTCGGGTGTGGGAGGCGCGAGTCAGGCAGTGGCTGGTGCTCGGCGTGCACGCCCGCTATGGCGCGCGCGACCGAAGCCCTTTCGGGGCGTCATGCTGACCGCTGACACCTCACCGGGGCCTCGACGACCCGATGCGGCGCAGCGGCGGCGTGCCGCTGCTCCAGCGCTAACAGCCGCTCCGCGTTGCGTTCGATGTACCCGCGCTTCCGGCGCGGGTACTTGCGCAGTGGGGCTCGATTGGGTACAAACGTTTAGCACTCGGCAAGTGAGAGTGCTAACGAGTGCGTACTGACGGAAGCAAACCGGCGTCGCGGGACTGAGAGGGCGGTCCGCGGCGTTCTTGTACGGCCCTCGATGCAGCGACTGAGAAGGAGTTGAAGCGCATGGCTAAGCATCTACTGTTCGACGAGCAGGCGCGTCACGCACTGCGGACCGGCATCGACCAGCTCGCGGACGCCGTCCGCATCACGCTCGGGCCGCGCGGCCGCAACGTCGTGCTCGACAAGAAGTTCGGCCCCCCGACGATCACCAACGACGGTGTGACCATCGCCAAGGAGATCGAGCTCGGCGACGAGTTCCAGAACATCGGCGCGCAGCTGGCCAAGGAGATCGCCTCCAAGACCAACGACATCGCCGGTGACGGCACGACGACCGCCACGGTCCTCGGCCAGGCGATCGTGCACGAGGGCCTCAAGAACGTCGCCGCCGGCGCCGACCCCATGGCGCTCAAGCGCGGTATCGAGGCTGGCGCCCGCGCCATCGTCGACCAGATCGGCAAGACCTCGGTAACGGTCACCACGCGCGAGCAGATGGCGCAGGTAGCGTCGATCTCCGCCGCTTCCGGCGAGATCGGCGAGCTCATCGGTGACGTCATGGAGGCCGCCGGCAAGGACGGCGTGATCACGGTCGAGGAGTCCAAGGGCATCCAGACCGAGATCGAGTACGTCGAAGGCATGGCCTTCGACCGCGGCTACATCTCGCCGTACTTCGTGACCAACCCCGAGCGCATGGAGTCCGTCATCGACGAGCCGTACATCCTGGTCACCGACCAGAAGATCTCGGCCATCAACGACATCCTCCCGCTGCTCGAGCGGCAGCTCCAGCGCTCCAAGGAGATCGTGGTCATCGGCGAGGACATCGACGGCGAGGCGCTCGCGACGCTGGCGCTCAACCGCCTGCGCGGCACGATGAACGCCCTCGCGGTCAAGGCGCCGGGCTTCGGCGACCGCCGCAAGGACAACCTCGGCGACATCGCCGCCATCACCGGCGCCCAGCTGATCAGCCCCGAGCTCGGCCGCTCCCTCGAGTCGACGCAGCCCGAGGACCTCGGCCGCGCGCGCCGCATCGTCTCCACCAAGGACGAGACGACGATCATCGAGGGCTACGGCACGCCTGAGCAGATCGAAGAGCGGATCACCATGGTCAAGGCGGCGCTCGACAGCGCCACCTCCGACTGGGACCGCGAGAAGCTGCAGGAGCGCATGGGCAAGCTCGCCGGCTCCGTCGCCGTCATCAAGGTCGGCGCGGCCACCGAGGTCGAGCTGACCGAGAAGAAGCACCGCGTCGAGGACGCGCTGTCGGCCACGCGCGCAGCCGTCCAGGAGGGCATCGTCCCCGGCGGCGGCGTCGCGTTCCTCAACACCCTCTACGTGCTCGACGGCGTCGAGCTCGAGGGCGACGAGGCGACGGGTGTGCGCATCCTGCGCCGCGCGCTGGAGGAGCCGCTGCGCCGCATCGCCGCCAACGCCGGCGAGGACGGCTCGGTGATCGTGCGCGAGATCAGCCGCCTCGAGACGGGCCATGGCTACGACGCCGCCGGCCAGCGCTACGGCAACATGATCGACTTCGGGATCATCGACCCCGCGCTCGTGACGAAGGCCGCTCTCGAAAACGCGGTCTCGATCGCCGGCATGGTGCTCACCACGAACTGCCTCGTGACCGACAAGCCCGACGCGAATGACGCGGCGGCGCTAGCGGCCGCGCAGGCTGCCGCGGGGGGCATGTACTAGGCCCCGACGCAGTCGCGACCACACCGAGGGGCCGGCTTCCGCCGGCCCCTCGTCACGTCCGCTTGCGGTGTGCCGGTGCTACGCTCGAATGGTGGAGCCGAAGACTGAACGACAGGCCGAACTGGTAGCCCAGGCGCGGCGCCTCGCGGCCCGGTTCGCGGTGCGCGCCGCCGAGCACGACCGCGCGGGCTCCTTCCCCCACGAGCACTTCGAGGCAGCCCGCCGCTCCGGCTACACCGCCGCCTCGGTCCCGACCGAGTACAGCGGCGGCGGGTACGGCCTCGACGACGTCGCGCGCGCGCAGATCGAGCTCGCGAAGGGCGACGGCTCGACCGCACTCGGGCTTGCGATGCATCTCATGCTGTGCGGCGCCGAGGGGCAGGCGCGCCAGTGGCCCGAGGCAGCACGCGAGCGCATCTTCCGCGCCGTCGTGCACGAGGGCGCGCTGATCAACAACGCCGCCGCCGAGCGCAACCTCGGCTCACCGCAAGGCGGCGGCCGCCCCGAGACCACAGCCACGCCTGACGGCCCCGGCCGCTGGCGCGTGAGCGGGCGCAAGACCTACACCACCGCCGCGCCCGTCCTCACCCACTTCGTCACCTACGTCGCCGTCGAGGACGGCAGCGGCGAGGTCGGCCGCATCGCCATCGGCCGCGACCTGCCCGGTGTGCGCATCGAGGGGACGTGGGACGCGCTCGGCATGCGCGCCAGCGGCTCCGACGACGTCTGCTTCGACGACGTGCTCGTGACGGACGAGGACTTCGTCACGCGCTCCGACCCCGCCCGCCAGCGCGAGCGGCCCGCCGCGTGGTTCGCCATCCTCGTTGGCGCGACGAGCCTCGGTGTGGCCGAGGCTGCACGCGACTACGCCGTGCGCTTCGCGCGCGAGCGCCGGCCCATTGGCGCGCCCGGCCCCGTCGCCGCCGTGCCGCACGTGCGCGAGCAGGTCGGGCGCATGGACGCCGCGCTCATGGCCGCGTCCGCCCTGCTGATGCAGACCTCGGAAGCGTGGGAGCGCACGCCGGAGGAGCGTCCGCGTCTCGGCCCTCAGGTCGCGGCCTCGAAGCGCCTCGCGACGAACACCGCGGTCGAGGTCGTCGAGATCGCGATGCGGATTGTCGGCGGCGTCGCGATGCACCGCTCGGAGCCCCTCGAACGCTACTTCCGCGACGTGCGCAGCGGGCTCATCAACCCACCGATCGAGGCGCGCGCGCTGGAGACCATCGCGAGCGCTGCCCTCGACGACCCCGAGTAGCGAACCACCTCTCACCGACGGAAGGGAGTCCCCGATGAGCCTCCACCGATTCGAAGCGGTGCAGGTACTGCCGGTCGACCGCGCGGAGGCGTGGGCGTTCTTCTCGAATCCCCGCAACCTCTCGGTGATCACGCCGCCCGACATGGGCTTCGAGATCACCGGGGACATCCCGGAGCGCGCGCACCCGGGCCTGATCGTGGTCTACCGCGTGCGACCGCTGCTCGGGATCCCGGTGACGTGGGTGACGGAGATCACCGCGGTCGTCGAGGAGGAGTTGTTCGTCGACGACCAGCGCATCGGGCCGTACCGCTTCTGGCACCACCAGCACCACTTCCGCGAGGTGGCGGGCGGCACGGAGATGCGGGACATCGTGCACTACGCGCTGCCGTTCGGCCCCCTCGGCGGCCTCTTGAACGAGCGCGTGATCGCCCCGCGCGTGCAAGCGATCTTCGACTTCCGCCGAGGGGTTATCGAGCAGCGCTTCGGGCCGGTGCCACAGCCGCGCTGACCGAGGCCGGATCGAGACGCTACTCCGCCCAGCGCACGTTTCCGAGGGGCAGCCAGCCCGCGATGCCGTCCTCGGTGCGGACGTGCACCCAATCGCCGGAATCGCTCGAGGTAAGGTCCAGCATGTAGCTGAACCGGTCGGTGGCCGCCGCCACAGACACCCTGTCCGGGAGGCACGCGAGACTCTCAGCCTCGAATTCCGGGGCTACGCGCAGGTGTGTGCACGTATCACCACCCGAAACCTCTAGCGCCATCAGCGGGGCGAATGGCGGACGGTCGACAGCGAGCGGCAGCACAGGACGGGCCCAGCCATCCTCGTACTGCCCACCCAGGCTGAGGTGCATGCGAAGCTCATCACTCGTGAGACCCCACGAGGTCCGGTTGTACGCCCCGGCAAGGCCAGACCATCGCAGAAGGTCCCAGAAGCTTCCGGGCAAGATTCGGAGCGTCACCCGGGCCGACATCAGTTCCAGTCCGGTGTCGCGCACAACTCTGGCGCTCAGCGCGCGGCACTGTTCACCCCGGCCATCCTCGCTGTCGGCCCCGTCGCAGTACGGGAGGGAGTACTGGAACGGCCGATCTAGGCGGTCGACGCGGTCCGGGCTCGGGATCAGCAGGCCCTCCCACGAGCGCGTTTCTGCTGGAAACACGCTGACCCGTGGGTCATCCATTCTCACGATGCTCGAACCGTCGCGTGTGCCGAGGACCAGCCCCGAGCCGCCTGGGAGCCAGACGCTTCGCCCTTCGTGGACGCCATAGAGACTCCTTGACGGAAGGGCACCCTTAACGCGAAGCAGTTCGACGCCAGTGACCGTGTCGAAGATCGACGTGACACTCAATCCGAAGGTCACCCCAAGTTCAAAGCCCGGGGTAAACAGCGCGCCTACCAGCAGCGACCCGTCTTGCGAGAGTTCACCAAAAGGGAACGTGATCGATGACAGAGCCGTGAGTGCCCAGTCATAGTGCGTGACAGAGGTGACCTGACCCCTTGAAACGGGACCACCGTTGATGAGAGTCCTTTGGCCCATGAAAGTGGGCAGAGGAGGACATCACGGTGAAACGACGCAGGCACACGCCCGAGCAGATCGTGCGGAAGCTGCGCGAGGTGGAGCGGCTGCTCGGCGAAGGGCAGACGATCGCCGAGGCGGCGAAGCAGGTCGAGATCTCGGAGCAGACCTACCACCGCTGGCGCAACCAGTACGGCGCGATGAAGGCCGACGACGCCAAACGGCTGCGCGAGCTGGAGCGCGAGAACGTCCGGCTGAAGCGGATCGTCGCCGACAAGGAACTCGAGATCGACGCGCTCAAGGAGATCGCCCGGGGAAACTGGTAAGCCCGTCGCGCCGGCGCGAGGCAGTCTGCATGTTGCAGGACCGCCTCGAGTTGTCGGAACGGCGGGCATGCCGGGTCACCGGCCAGCACCGCTCCACACAGCGCCGCCTCCCGACGCGCGGCCGCGGCGACGACGCGCTGCGCGCGGAACTCCACGCCTTCTCGCGTGGCCACCCCCGCTGGGGGTACCGCCGGGCCTGGGCGACCTTACGCGAGGAGGGATGGGGCGTGAATCGCAAGCGGGTGCAACGGCTCTGGCGTGAAGAAGGGCTGCGCGTCCCGGTGAAACGGCGCAAGCGTCAGCGCCTGGGGGACTCGGCGGTGCCCGCCGCCAGGCTGCGCGCTGAGCGGCCGAACCACGTCTGGGCGCTGGACTTCCAGTTCGACCAGACCGCGGACGGGCGGGTCCTGAAGCTGCTCAACATCGTCGACGAGCACACACGGGAGGCGCTGGCGATCGTGGCCGCCAGGCGCATCAACGCCGACGCCACGGCCTCAACGCTCGAGGGGATCGTCGCCCGGCGCGGGACGGCGCCTGGGTACATCCGTTGCGACAATGGGCCCGAGCTCACGGCCAACGCGCTGCGCGACTGGTGCCGGTTCTCCGGCACGGGCAGCAGCTACATCGAGCCCGGCGCGCCGTGGGAGAACCCGTACGCCGAGTCGTTCAACGGCCGGCTGCGCGACGAGTTCCTGGCGGTCGAGCAGTTCGACAGCCTGCTCGAGGCGCAGATGCTGCTCGAGGACTGGCGGATCGAGTACAACACGAAGCGCCCGCATAGCAGCCTGGGCTGGCTCGCCCCGGCTGCCTACGCCGAGCGCTGGGAGACTCAGCTACACGCTGGACTCTCATAAGCGGTGGACTCGCGAAGGGGGTCCGGTCAGAGGTACCGCCCTCGCGGAAGGAAAGCGTCGTGACCCTTGACCGGGAAACGCGGACCTGCGAATACAGAGCGTAGGCGTACGGCACGGGAACCCGAACCGTCGCTCGACTCCCGTCTGACAGGTCGATCGCGTGGAGCCGCGCTTCGGACTCCTCATCAGTCACGGAACGCATCAGGAGGTGTGTGCCGTCCGGGTGAACCCACCACCTGAGTGGCGCTGCAGCATCGTCGAGCTCGAACCACGCGTCCGCCCCGAGCGAGGCATTGACGACTGCGTAGCGAGTGCCGCTGCGGAACACGAGGCGCTCGTCTTGACCTGTATTCCATCCCAGCAGGCCATCGGTGAAGGTACGCGAGCGCCAGTGCCCCGCCTGTAGCTCGGGGCGCTCGGGAACCAGCGAAACCTCTCCCGCGTCCCACGTGTACGACCGTTCGGTCATCCGGTCGTACAACACGGGGGTCACGTCGGACGAGAAGTACACGAACCGGTTGCCGGGCGAAGGGAGGATGGGAGCGTCCCACGTCCACCCCTCGACGCCGCCTGTCTCGACATCCAGGAAGAACAGGCCGAACGCGTCGCAGAGCTCCAGTTCCATCGCGTCGTCGCGCTCGAAGTACACGCGGCCGAGGGCCTCGTGGTCGGTCACGATCTCGCGGATCGCGGGCTGCCAGCGACCGGACGGCGTTGCCACCTCGCGCGCCCCGGTCGCCACGGGCTCCACGGCCACCGGCGTCGACGGCTCGGGGCACTGCGAGGCAGGCGGTGTCGGCTTGGGCGCGGGAGTCGGCTTCGGTGTGGGCGTCGCGGCAGGCGTCGGCACCGGCGTGGGTGTGGCCGTTGGTTTACGTGAAGCGGTCGGCGTGGCTGCAGGCGAAGGCGCGACAGTTGGTGTCGGCGAAGGCGTCACGGTCGGCGTCGGCTCGGCGGTCGCGGTAGGTGTTGCCGTCGGCTCGGCTGTAGCCGTCACGTCGAACTGCGTTGTCGCCGTAGGCGTGGGCGCCGGCGGCTCGCCGCCGCGCTCGCACGCCGCGGCTGCGAGGGCGGCCACGGCCAGCGTCAGTGCTACAAGGAGTCGCCCGGACACGGCGCCTTCCGCGCAGTCACCGCGCAGCGCTCTGGACCGGCGCCGCAGCCGCGCTGACGGCTGACGCTCCATCGACGCCGTCGACGCCGTCGACGCCGTCGAGGTTCCCGTCCAGCAAGCCGAGGCCGTCGTGGGTGAGGATCGCGACCGGCATCGTGGCGGCCGCAGGGACAGCAGTTGCGATGGGCGACGCTGGTACGGCTGCGGCCGCCCGCGCGGGCGGGGTCGAGGGCATCGCGGCGAGTTGGGCGGCGGTGACCTTCTGCGCCGGCTCGCGCGAGATCAGCACCGAGGCCGCCCCGACGCAGTAGACGGCGATCATCAGGATCCACGCCGAGACGTACGTGCCGCTCGCGTCGAACAGCAGCGAGGCGCTGATCGGCCCGAGCGCGCCGAACAGGATGCCGGCCGGCATTCCCACGCTGCGCACCGCGCCGATGTGTACCCGGCCGTAGTACTTCGCCCAGATGAACTCGCCGAGGGGCACCCCGCCGCCGAAGCCGAGCCCCCACAGGAAGAACGCGACGTGCATCAGCGGCAGCGTGTTCATCGCATCGGCGGTGAGCTGCAGCGCCGTGCCGATGCACAGCAGCCCGAAGCACGTGGCCCACAGGTAGCGCGGGTGCCAGCGGCCGAGCGCCCACCCCCACAGGATCTTCGCGGCGAGGTTCCCGACGCCCGCGACGCCGACCGCCAGGGCGGCCTCGGTGCGCGTGAATCCGGCCTCGGTCACGAACGGGATGCCGTGGATGAGCAGTGCGGTAGCCGCCGCTCCGAAGCACGCGAACGACAGCGTCAGCAAGTAGATCGGCTTGGTGCGCAGCGCCTCGCGGCGCGTGTACGAGTTGAGGCGGTCGAGGTGCAGCGTCTCGGTGTCGGCCAGCGAGACGCCGACGCCGTCCTCGCGGTGCCCGTCCGGCAGCAGGCCGTAGTCCTCCGGCTGGCGGCGCATGATGAAGGCAGTCGGCAGCGCGAGCGCGAGCACGACGATCGAGAGGATCACGTAGCCGTCGCGCCAACCGAGCGAGTCGACGACGCGGGTCATCGCGAACGGCACGAACATCCCGGCGAACGAGATGCCGGTGGAGCCGAGTGCGATCGCCCACCCGCGCCCGATCACGAACCACTTCGAGAGCGCGATGTTGACCACGAGCGGCCCGACCAGCGAGAGCCCGAGGCCGGCGCCGAACGCCTGTAACAGGATGAACTGCCACAGCTCCGTGACGTGCGAGGTCATGTACATGGCCGCGGAGAGGGCGCACGCCCCGAACACCATGAGCACCCTGGGGCCGTGGCGGTCGACGAGCGGTCCGACGATGATGCCGGACATCCCGTTGACGGCGTTCGCCCCCGCCGTCGCAATCGTGAACGCCGCGACGGTCCACCCGAGGTCCTCGGTGACCGGGGTCAGGAAGACGCTCATCGAGGCGAAGCCGGCGCCCACGGCGACGAAGGAGCCGATGACTCCGCCGCCGACCATGTACCAGCCGTAGAAGACGCGGGGCTGCGCTGCGGACGCGCTGGATGCCATCAACCGATTCTACGCGCCGCGCGCGGTGGCTTCGCCTGTATCATCGCGCCGCACGGCAGTGCGGGGCGCGAACACAGGACGAGGTACAGCGATGACCGGAACGATGCCGCTCGACGGGATGCGCGTGATTGACCTGACGCGGGGAACGGTCGGACCGTTCTGCACGCGGCTGCTCGGCGACTACGGCGCCGACGTGGTCAAGATCGAGCCGCCGGACGGCGACCCGTCACGCCACATCCCGCCGTTCTACCAGGACGAGCCCGGCCCGGAGCGGTCCGGCCTGTTCCTGTTCCTCAACACCAACAAGCGCAGCGTCGTGCTCGACCTCAAGACCGACGGGGGCCGCGAGGACCTGCTGCGGCTCGTGCAGGACGCCGACTCGGTCATCGAGAACTTTAAGCCGGGCACCCTCGAACGGCTCGGCATCGGCTACGACGTGCTGAGCGAGGTCAACCCGATGGTGGTGCTGACCTCACTGACGAACTTCGGGCAGGACGGCCCGTACCGCGACTACGAGGCGACGGACCTCACGATCTTCGGCATGGGCGGCAACCTCCAGACTGCCGGGGACGCCGAGCTGGAGCCGGTGAAGACCGCTGGCCGCATGACCGGCTACCACGGCGGCTTCGTCGGCGCGCTCGCGACGATGGTCGCGCTGCACGGCTCGAAGGAGCGCGGCGAGGGCGAGCACGTCGACCTCGCGCTCTTCGAGACGGCGACGCACTCGATTGACGCGCGGCTCGCGCAGCTCATGGGGCACCAGTACACGGGGCACATCGCCGGACGGGCGGGCGTGGTCTCGCAGGTGGGCTCCGGCGTGTTCCCGTGCGTCGACGGGTTCTTCATCATCAGCTCGGGCCCCTCACGCCTGCCCGGCGTGATGCGCATGATCGGCCGCGAGGACCTCCTCGAGCACCCTGACTGGTCCACCGTCGCCGCGCGCTCCGCGCCCGAGCGCGTCGAGGAGTTCACCGTCCACCTCCTGCCGTGGACGCTGGAGCGCACCAAGGCGGAGCTGCGCCAGGCGTGCGAGGACTTCGGGGTCCTCGCCGGCCCCATCAACACGATCGAGGACCTGCTCAAGGATCCGAGCTTCGTCGAGCGGGAGTTCTTCCACACCATCGACCACCCGGAGACCGGCCCGCTCACCTACCCCGGCTACCACTTCACGCTGCACCGCGAAGAAGGCCCGATGCCGGAGCGGCGGCACGCCCCGCTCCTCGGCGCGCACACGCAGGAGGTGCTCGACGCGGCGCCTGCCCGACGTGCGCCGGTCGTCCGCTCGAACTCGGAGCCCACGCCGACGCTCACGCCGACCACCGGGCGGCTGCCCCTCGAGGGCCTGCGCGTCATCGACTTCACGGTGGTGTGGGCGGGTCCGTACTCGACGATGCACCTCGCCGAGTGGGGCGCCGAGGTGATCCGCGTCGAGTCGACCCAGTTCGCGCCCTCGACGTCCCGAGGGTTCCTCGTGCGGCCGCCGCTGGAGATGGTGCAGGCCATGAGCGCGACCAACATTACCTACCCCAACAACGAGCCGGGCGAGCGGCCATGGAACCGCTGGGGCGGCTTCACCCACCACGCCCGCAACAAGAAGTCGGTCACCTTCGACTACGCCTCACCCGAGGGCCAGGAGATCCTCGACCGCCTGATCGCGGTCTCCGACGGGCTGATCGAGAACAACCTGCCCCCGAACGTCGCGCGCAACAACATCACGTGGGAGCGCCTATCGAGCGTGAACCCGCGGATCATCATGGTGCGCGCGCCGGGCTTCGGCATCACGGGTCCGTACCAGCGCTACCGCACCTTCGGCAACCACATGGAGGCGCTCTGCGGGCACCCCGTGATTCGCGCCTACCCCGGCTACAGCATCGAGCGCGCGCCGAGCGGCGTGCCGTCCGATGCCGCCTCGGGCGTCGGCTCCGCGTTCGCGTTCATGAACGGGCTGCGCTACCGCGAGCAGACGGGCAAGGGGCTGATGATCGAACTCGCCACCGCCGAGAACTTCGTCGGCTACATCGGCGAGTTCATCATGGACTACTCGATGAACGGCCGGCAGTGGGAGTACATGGCGAACAGCCACTTCTTCCTCGCCCCGCACAACGTCTACCCGGTCCACGGCGAGGACCGCTGGGTCACCATCGCCGTCCGCGACGAGCGTGAGTGGCGCGCGCTGTGCGACTCGATGCGCATGCCGGAGCTCGCCGACGACCCGCGCTTCGCGACGATGGCGGACCGCCACGCCAACCGCGCGGAGCTCGACGCGATCATCGCGGCGTGGACGCGACCCCTCGACCCGTACTGGATCATGCACCGCCTGCAGGGCGTCGGGATTCCGGCGGGCGTGGTGATGACCGAGGCCGATGCGTACGCCGACCGCCAGCACTCGGCGCGCGACTTCTTCCAGACCATCGAGAACTCGGAGACCGGCATCCAGCGCCAGGTCGGGCGCGCGTGGCAGGCGAGCAAGTCGCCGCAGCGCGTCACGCGGCACGCGCCGCACCTCGGACAGGACAACGAGTACGTCTACAAGGAAGTCATGGGCTACTCGGACGCCGAGTACCGGGGCTTCGAGGAGCGCGGCCACATCGGCACGGAGTACGACCCGGACATCCCGTAACGGCCTCGACGTGCCTGACCTCGGGACGTCAGCCTGAGCAACTCCCCGACCGGGAGCGCAGGACAAGGACGCCTAGTCCCTCGTGCATCGCCGCGACGCGTTCCACTCCCTCAGGTAGTGACTCACCCAGCGCGAGCGAGAACTCCGTGGTGGGTGGCAGGGCGGTCGTAGCGGCCCTCCCGGGCGGTAGCCGAGACACTGCGGGCGAGTTGTACTAGATCATCCCACGGCCCTCTACCTGTGCCTCGCATGCCTTCCCATCTGTGACTGGATGGAACATAGGCGGGCACAGGTCGGGGGTTCAACACAACCCCCGGCACCAGAAGCTTCCGGACACTTGTGCTACGCTGACAGCTGGTGCTGATAAAGGGGATAGACGCATGTCCGATGAGCAGCGAGTAGTTCTCACGTTCGGGACTTCGACCGACCTACCGGGTCGAAGTCTCAGGGAGTGGTGGTGGGCCTACCTACTGCACGGCGGGACGGGATTCGTCGCGGCCTTCGGGATGATCGTGGCTCCCCTTGCGACCGGAGAGGCCGTGCTCGTCATCCCATTCGCGGGACTGTCCGCGATGGTTGGACTCCGCCAGACAGTGGAGTTCATTCGCCGCGGTGATACCCCCGGTCGAGACCTTGGAGACCACCTGACCGGGTTCGTCTTCGGGCTCATAGCGGGATCGTGGGCAGCCCGCATCGACCTACTGCCGGACCTGTGGACAAGGATCTTCGGGTAGAAGCGCTCCGCGACGGAGCACCACCGTCAGCAGGATCCCAATCAGGATGCCGGTGGCATTGAGGGGACAAGGGCCGAGACCCATCTCGGCTACGAACCCATAACCCGGTTGTGGCCGTGTTCCTCCGGCGAATGTAAACACGACCTAGCCTCCGGCCAGCGCCTCGACGCACGCTATGTCGAGGTGCTCCCGCACGACCGCTGCGAGCCGGTCGAACGCCGCCCCGCGCCGCTCGGCGAACGCGACGGCCTCGGTGGCCCCCTCGCGACGGCCGAGGGCGCGCAGCAGCGCGGCGCGCACACCGTCGTTGTGCAGCAGCCCGTGGAGGTACGTGCCGGCGATGCGGCCGTCGGGTGACACGGCGCCGTCCGGCCGGCCGTCGAGGCTGAGCAGCGGGCGCGCCTCGCCTTCCCCGGCGTGCTGGCCCATGTGGATCTCGTACCCGGTCACGGGCAGACCCGTCGCACCGGCCCACGGCCCGGCAGCCGCCCGCACATCGCCTGATGCTTGCCGTGTCGTCTTGGTCGCGACGAAGCGCGTCTCGACGGGCAGCAGTCCGAGCCCGGGCATCGACGTGCCTGGCGCCGCCTCGACGCCCTCCCCGTCGACGAGCCGCGCACCGAGCATCTGGGAGCCGCCGCAGATGCCGAGCACCGCGCCACCGGCCGCAGCGTGCGCCCCGATCGCCCCGTCGAGGCCCTGCCCGCGCAGCCATTCGAGGTCGGCAGCGGTCGATTTCGTGCCCGGCAGCACGGCGAGGTCGGGGCGGCCGAACTCGGCGGTGTCCCGCACCCAGCGAACGTGCACGCCGGGCTCTCGCGCCAGTGGACCGAAGTCGTCGAAGTTCGCGATCCGCGGCAGCCGCACCACCGCCACGTCAACCTCGGCTGCCTCGCCGGTCCCGTCCGTGGCGTCGCGACGCGCATGTTGGTGATGTCGCCCGCGCGCAGGTTCGACTCGGCGGGGCTCCCCGCCCCCTCGGCGACGACGAGGTCGAAGCGCGCGCGCAGCGGGTCGAGGGCCTCGGCGGCGTCGGGCCAGAGGTCGCGCTTGCGGTCGACGAAGTCGCGGCTGTGCAGCAGCCCCGCGGGGCGGCCGCGCAGCACGAGCTGCGAGGTGCGGTCGCCCTGCGGCTTGAGCACCGGGTTCATGTCGACGTGCGGTTCGAGGCCGGCAGCCGCCGCCTGCTCGGCGTGCACGCGACCGATCTCGAGGCCATCGGCGGTGACGGCGGCGTTGTTGGACATGTTCTGCGCCTTGAACGGCGCGACGCGCACGCCGTCCTGCCGGAAGATGCGGCACAGCGCCGCCACGACCACCGACTTGCCGACCGAGGACGCCGTCCCGACGACCATCAGCACCGGCGCGAGGCCCGCCTCGTGCGTCACGCGAGCTCGCCCAGCGCCGCCGTGAGGGCGTCGAGGAGGCGCGACAGCTCGGCCGCGGGCGGCGTCGCGATGCGCACCCACTCCGGCAGGCCGAACGAGGTGCAGTCGCGGACCTCGACGCCGCGCTGCAGCAGGGCGGCGCGCATCTCGTGCGCGTCGCCGGTGCGCGCGAGCACGAAGTTCGCCCGCGCAGGGCTCACGGTGATGCCGCGCGCCGCGAAGAAGTCGTGCATCGCCGCGCGCGTTTCGGCCACCTCGCGCGCCACTTCGCGGCGCTCGGCATCGAGGGGCAGCGCGGCGTGCGCGGCCTCGATGGCTGGCGCGCTCACGGCCCACGTGGGCTGCAGCGCCGCCAGCCGCGCGATCAGCGGCGCGGGGCCGGCGACGTAGCCGACGCGCAGGCCGGGGATCGCGTGGAGCTTGGTGAACGAGTGGACGACGAGCACCGGCAGCCCGTCGCGCACCAGCTTGTTCGCGTCCCACGCGTCCTCGACGAATGGCTCGTAGACCGCATCGATCAGCAGCACGCCGCGCGCGACGCGCAGCACCCGCCGGAACGTGGCTTCCTCGAGGTACACGCCCGCCGGACTGCTCGGGTTCGCGACGACCGTGAGCAGCGCGCGCGGCGGGTCGTTGGGCGGCGCGAAGTCGGGCGGGAACGCCTCGTGGCGCTCGACGTGGAAGCCGCCTGCGAGGGCCGCCGACTCGTACTCGCCGAACGCAGGGGTGAAGACCGTGCAGGCGTCGCCGGGCCCGAGGACGGCGCGCAGCGCGAGGTGGATCACCTCGGTTGCGCCCGCGGTGATCAGCACCTGGTCCCTCGACACCCCGATCGATAGCGCGACCTCCCCGCGGAGCACCGCGGGCTCGGGCTCCGGGTAGCGGTCGAGCGCAGCGCTCCGCGCCGCCTCGACCACCGCCGGGTGCGGCCCGTGCGGGTGCAGGTTCGAGGTGAGGTCGAGGACGCGCGGCTGCTCGCTGCTCACGATCGGCTCCCCACGCCCACGAGCACGGCTCCGAGGGCTGCGCTGGCGATCAGCGCCGCCTCGGTCGCGAGGACGCAGGCCCGCCCGATGTCCTGGTGCGTCGGTTCGCGCAGACTCGCGCCGAGGGTGTACTCGCCGCGCTTGCCGAGCCGGACGCCGAGCGCGCCGGCCATCGCGGCCATCGAATGGCCGGCGTTCGGGCTCGCCGTGCGCCCGGCGTCGAGGCGCCACTGCCGCACGGCGCGCGCCCCGTCGCCGCGGCTCGCGGCGGCGGCGCAGAGCGCGAGCGCGGTCAGGCGCGCGGGCGCGAGGTTGAGCACGTCGTCGGTGCGGGCAGCGGCCGCGCCGAGGTCGATCCACCGCTCGTCGCGGTAGCCCCACATCGCGTCGAGGGTATTCGCGGCGCGGTACGCCCACGCGGCGGGGAGGCCGCCGACGGCGTACCACAGCCACGGCGCGATCACCCCGTCGCTGAGGTTCTCCGCCACCGACTCGATCGTCGCCGCAGCCACCTCGGACGCGTCGAGCTCACGCACGTCGCGGCTCACGAGGTGTGTGCCGAGCAGCGTCCGCGCGCCGTCGAGGTCGCCGTCGCGGAGCCGCGGCCTCGGGTTCCCCCCGCACGGCCGAGGAGCGTGCGCAGCGCGAAGCCGAGCGAGAGCGCGACCGCGTCGACGACGACGCGACGCGGCCCGGAGCCGCCGAGGCGTGCGGAGAGCTGCCACGCGGCGAGCGCCGCGATGAGGGGCATCGCAGCCGCCACACCTCGGCCGTAGCGGCGACGCTCCGCAGCGCCGTCCGGCGCGAACGCCTCGAAGGTCCGGGCGAGCGTGCCCAGCGCGCCGACGGGATGGAGCCGCGTCGGCGGGTCACCGGTGACGCCGTCGATGGCCACGGCGAGTGCGAGGGTCAGCGCGCGCCGCATCTCAGAAGTCGATGCCGCGCTGCGCCTTGATGCCCTGCTGGTACGGGTGCTTCACCTCGGTCATCTCCGACACGAGGTCGGCGAACTCGACCAGCTCGGGCGCGGCGTTGCGTCCGGTCATGATGATGTGCATGTCGGCGGGCCGGTCACGCAACACCGGGATCACCTCGTCGGCGTCGAGCCAGCCGTACGTGATGGGGTACGTGATCTCGTCGAGCACGACGAGGTCGTACGCGGCCGACTCGATCTTCTCGCGCGCCAGCGCCCAGCACTCGCGGGCGAGGGCGATGTCCTTGTTGATGTCCTTCGAGAGCCATGTGAAGCCGTCGCCCAGCGGGATCATCTCGATGCCCATCTGGCGGGCGGCGCGCGTCTCGCCGTAGTTCGCGGTCTTCGACTTGATGAACTGCAGCCAGCAGATCTTCCAGCCCCGCCCCCACGCGCGCATCGTGACGCCGAGCGCCGAGGAGGTCTTGCCCTTGCCGTCGCCCGTGTAGAGCAGCACCAGCGGATGCGACTTGCGGAACAGGGCGTCCTCGCCGTCCTCGGCGTTCGTCACGGCCTCGTCCGAGGGCTCGCTCCACTTCTGCGTCATCTCAGACCTCCAGGCGCGAGGGGATGACCAGCGGCGCGCCCGACGCGGGATGCCGCAGCACCGTCACGCCGCCGCCGTAGACGCGCCGCACGTGCTCCGGCGTGACCACTTCGGACGGCGGGCCGTCGGCGACGACCTCGCCGCGGTCGAGCAGCACGACGCGGTTGCAGTACGCGGCGGCCAGCGTGAGGTCGTGGACGATCAGCAGCACGCCCGACCCGCTCGCCGCCAGCTCCGCGACCAACTCGAGGATCTCGACCTGCGCGTGCGCGTCGAGGTTCGAGGTCGGCTCGTCGAGCAGCAGCAGCGGCGCCTCCTGCGCGAGCGCGCGCGCGATGAACGCGCGCCGCCGCTCCCCGCCGGACAGCGATCCCAGCTCACGGTCGGCGAAGCGGTCGCAGCCCGCGCGTCGCATCGCTTCCGCCACGATCTCGAAGTCGTGCCGCGACTCCCGGGCGAGCAGCCCGAGGTGCGGGTGCCGCCCCAACACGACGAGGTCGCGCACACGCATCGTCGCCGGCGCCTCGGGCAACTGTTGCACGACGGCCACCCGCATCGCGAGATCGCGACGCGAGAGCGCGCCGAGCGCGTCCCCCTCGATCGCGACCGTGCCCGCCGACGGCCGGAGCATGCCGGTGACGACGCGGAGCAGCGTGCTCTTGCCGGCTCCGTTCGGGCCGACGAGGCCGACCACCTCGCCGCGTCGGACGGTGACCTCGACGTCACGTAGGATCGCCTGCCCGCCCAGCTCGACGTGGATGCCGGACGCTTCGAGGAGCGGGGCCGTCGAGGGTGCCGCGGCGGCCGTCGCGTCGGCGGGGGAGCGTGTCGTCAGCGCGGTCACAGGGCCACTGCCCGTCGCGTGCGGAGCAGCCAGAGGAAGAACGGCCCGCCGAGCAGCGCCGTGAGCACCCCAACCGGCACCTCCTGCGGCGACAGCATGGTCCTCGCCAGCAGGTCGACGAGGATGAGGAACGACGCGCCGAACAGCGCGGCCAGCGGCAGCAGCCGCCGGTGGTCGCCGCCAAACGCGAGCCGCACGGCGTGCGGCACGATCAGCCCGACGAACCCGATCACGCCAGCCATCGCGACCGCTGTCGCGGCGGTCAGCGAGGCCGCCGCGAGCACGATGAGCTTCGTGCGCGTCACCGGGACGCCGAGCTGCGCTGCCTGTTCCTCGTCGAGTTGGAGCACGTTCAGCACCCGCGCGTGCATGGCGACGATGACCGTGCCAACCACGAGGTAGGGCGCCGCCCACGCGACGCGCTCCCAGTTCGAGGTGTTGAAGCCGCCGAAGAGGAACGAAAAGATCGGCCGCGCCTGCTCGCCGCCGGTGAGCAGGATGAACGCCGTCGCGGCGCCGAACACGGCAGAGAGCGCCACCCCCGCGAGGATGAGCGTCGTGCCGTCGACACCGCCTCCGCCCGTCGCGAGCAGGTAGACGAGCACGACCGTGGCGAGCGCGCCCGCGAAGGCGAAGACGGGGACCCAGCCAAAGCCGTAGGCGTCGGTCGACAGCGGCGAGATGATCGCGATCGCCGCCCCGAGCGCAGCGCCCGAGGCGACGCCGAGCAGGAACGGCCCGGCGAGCGGGTTGCGGAACACCCCCTGGTACGAGGCCCCGGACAACGCGAGCGCCGCACCGACGGCGCCCGCCGCGATCACCCTCGGCAGCCGGATGTCGAGCACGATCGTCTCCTGCGTGGCCGGCACGGCGACGTCGACGCTCACCATCGGCAGGCGGTCGAGCAGGATGCGGAGCACGGTCGCCGGCGGGATGTCGGCCGCCCCCTGCGTGAGCGCGACCAGCGCGACGACGATGAGCAGCGCGGCGGCCGCGAACGCTGGGCCGGGCGCGCGAGGGACGACTCGAGGGAGCCACGCGGCGCGAGCCGCGGGCGGCGCAGCGACCGCCTCGCCGACGCGTGCGCCGAGGGATTCACGGGCCACAGAAACGCCCCTCCGGTGCGAGGGGCAGGGTGGAAGCGATGCCAGTCCGGCGGAGGCCGAGCGCGGCATGCCGTCGCCTGTCCTCGCAGGTTCGCGACAGCGCGCAGGCCGGTGTTCTGGCTTGCCCCGGCGTCGGCTTGTGCCGCGCCGCGAGGCTCACAGTTGCGGGACAGCGCCGGACTTACACCGGCTTCCCCAGCTGCTGCGCGAGCGTCACCGTAGCACGGCGTCTCGTGCGCGGCCATGCGCGGCGGCCTACCGCCGCGGCTCCGCCTCCCAGCGCGTCTGCGTCTCGATGAATGCGCCCTCGAGCCAGGCGTGACCCACCTCGATGCGCAGGGCGTAGAGCCACGCCTCGCCCTCCGACGGGTCCCCGTCCGACAGGTCGAACGGCGCGCCGGTCTCCGGGTTGATGTACTTGTCGCGAAAGGCGGCCACGACCGCGTCCGGGGCGTCCGCGAGCGGCCGCCGCTCGACGACGCCCTCGATGATGGCGACGTCGTCGGCGCTCTCGTGGTGCACGATCGCGTACGGCTGGTGGCGGAGGTTGTGGACCTTCTGCCCGGCGGTGCCGAACCAGAACTCGTCGCCCACGAGCACGCCCCACACGGGCATCGAGTGCGGCCGGCCATCCGGGCGAGTCGTGGCGAGCCAGTACGACGTCGCGGCGCGCAGCCGCGAGAGCGCGAGCTCGCGCATGTGATCGGCGGGGGCCATGCATACGCCTCCGGGAAAGGCGCCGGCCCGCTTGGAGCGGGCCGGCGTGTGTGCGTTGCCAGACGGGTCGGGACTAACCGCGAGGCAGCCCCAGCCCGCGCGTGGCGATGATGTTGCGCTGCACCTCGGAGCTACCGCCGGCGATCGTCGACGGGATCGAGCGGATGTAGCCGCGGATGTGATCGCCCTTGAGGACCTCGCGGCCGTCGCCGGGCCAGATCTGCGAGTGCAGGCCGAAGGCGCGCACGCCCACGCGGTGCAGCTCCTGGCCCTGCTCGCTCGCGAACATCTTGCCCATCGAGGCCTCGTAGTTCGGGACGAGGCCCGCCGCCTGCATCGAGGCAACACGGAGCGAGAGGTTGTACGAGATCTCGGTCGAGATGTAGCGGTCCACGATGCGGTCGCGGAGCGAGTCGCTGCGGCTCAGCAGCGAGCGCTCGTCGTTCACGACGGCGTCGAGGAGTTCGGTCAGCTGTAGCTGCTGGTCAACGGGGCCGGCGATGCCGGAGCGCTCGAAGTCGAGCAGCGTCATGCCGACGTACCAGCCGCGGTTCTCCTCGCCCAGCACGTTAGCGACCGGGACCCGGACATCCTCGAAGAAGACCTCGTTGATGACGTGGCCCCAGGCCGCGTCGATCAGTGGCCGGACGTTGATGCCGGGCTGGCGGATGTTGTCGATCATGATGAACGAGATGCCGCGGTGCTTCGGCGCGTCCGGGTTGGTGCGGACGAGCGCGAAGATCGCATCCGCCATGTGGGCCGCCGAGGTCCAGATCTTCTGGCCGTTCACGACGTACTCGTCGCCGTCGCGCATGGCGCGGGTCTGTAGCCCGCCGAGGTCGGAGCCTGCGCCCGGCTCGGAGTAGCCCTGCGCCCACGCGACCTTGCCGGAGAGGATGTCGCCGACGTACTTCTGTTTCTGCTCCTGGGTGCCGTGTACCAGCACGGTGGGCCCGAGCAGCATGACACCGGAGCCGCCGACCGCAGGCGCCTGGGCGCGGGCCATCTCCTCGTTGAAGATCACCTGCTCCATCGCCGTGAGCCCGGCGCCCCCATACTCCTCGGGCCAGTGCGGGGCGACCCAGCCGTTCTCGGCGAGCGCGCCCGCCCACTCCTGCGCGGCGGCCTGTACGTCCTCGTCCGGGTTCTGCCGGTCGGCGTACCACGCGAAGAAGCCCTCGAGGGCGGCGTCCTCGCCGGTCTCGATGCGGCGTCGGTAGAGATCCGGCAGCCGCTCCTCGATGAAGGTGGTAACCCGGTTGCGGAAGGCCGCCTGTTCGGCGTCGTCGTTCCAGTTCATGGAGAGCTCCTCGCTTCGATGCGGTGTAGTGGGCCGATGATGCGCCTCACGGCGCGCCGAGGCAAACCCTCGGCCGCCCCGAATCGTGGCGATGGGCTGCCCCGGCGGCCCGCGACTGATAGCCTGCGCGCCGTACGCACGGAGGTGCCCGCAATGCCCGAATCCCTGACCCCCGAACTGATCGAGCTCCGCGACCGCACGCAGGCGGTCGTCGACGACCTGAGCGCGCTCGAAGCCGACCTGCCCGGCGACCTCGAAGCGCCCATCCCTCCGGAGATCGCCGCGCAGGCGCGCGAGCGGTCGCAGGCCGCGGGCCTGTTCGGCATGACCCAGCCCGCCGAGTTCGGCGGCACGAACGCCGGGCCGCTCGAATTGACCGTCGCGCGCGAGACCGTCGCGTCCGGCAACCTGCGCCTCGGACGCGCCATCTTCGGGCCGGGCCCGGGCGTGCTGCGCACCGCCGAGGGTGAGGCGCGCGCGCGCTTCCTCGAGCCGCTGCTCCGCGGCGCCGCGCAGGGCTCGTTCGCCTTCACGGAGCCCGGCGACGCGCTCAAGCCGACGTGGGCCATCCGCGACGGCGACGACCTGCTCGTCACCGGCCGCAAGGCCTACGTCAGCGGCGGCGCGACGGCCAACTTCTACTCGGCGCTCATCAACGTCGAGGACGGCGACGCGGGCCCCGGCGGCACCGCGATGCTCGTCATTGAGGCCGGCACGCCGGGTGTCTCGATCGACCACTCCTTCGTCTCGATGGACGGAGGCGGGCACGTCTCGCTGTCGTTCGACCAGGCACGCGTGCCCGTGGCGAACGTGATCGGCGCGATCGGCGAGGGGATGCCTCGCGCGCTCGGGAACATCAACGACATGCGCCTCGGCGTGGCCGCCGAGTGCACGGGCCTGTCGATGTGGACCACGGAGTTCACGACGAACCACCTCAAGGCGCCCCACCGCAGCGGCACGCCGCTCGGCGAGCGCGAGGGCGTGCGGCTGCGCTACGCCGACATGCGCATCGAGACGTACGCGGCGCGCAGCATGCTGTACCGCAGCGCGCGGCTGCGCGAGTCTGGCGACGACGCGATCAACGAGATCGCGGCCACGAAGATGTTCGCCGCGGAGGCCGTCGGCCGCCACGTGGACACGGCGGTCCAACTCGCCGGCGGGCAGGCGCTGATCGTGGGGCACCCGCTGGAGCAGCTCTACCGGCGCGTGCGCGCGATGCGACTGGGCGAGGGCGCCTCGGACCTGCTCCGCATCAACGTCGCGCGCGGCATCCTCGAGTTCGACGCCGGGCGGCTGTAGCCGTCAGCGGCGGGGCGTCATGACGAAGGAGCGCATCTGGCGGCTCGACGCAGGGGGCGACCCGACACCCCTGACCGAAGCCGATTACGACGACGAGGCAGCGCTCCAGGAGCTGATCGCGGAGCACCCCGAGGTGCTCGCCGGCGAGCGCATGACGCCCGAGGAGCCTCGACGGTGGTTGCTGATCAGCCGCGAGATGGGCATCCCCGACAGCCCGGATTCCGGCGACCGCTGGGCTGTCGACCACCTGCTGCTGGATCAGGACGCGCGCCCGACGCTGGTCGAGGTGAAACGCGGCGACAACTCGGAGATCAGGCGCCGCGTCGTGGGCCAGATGCTCGACTACGCCGCGCACGCGACGCTGTACTGGACCGCCGACACCATCCGCGAGCGCCTCGAAGCCGAGTCAGGCGGCGAGGACGCCGCCCGCGACCGCATTGCGCGGCTTCAAAGCAGCGGCGAGTCGGGCGATGGTGCCTACGAGGAGTTCTGGGAGCGTGTCGACCGGAACCTCGCAGACGAGCGCATCCGGTTGCTCTTCGTGGCCGACCGCATCCCGCCGGACCTGGAGCATGTCGTCGAGTTCCTGAATCGCCACATGGGCCCCCGCGTCGAGGTGCTCGCTGTGGAGCTCAAACAGTTTCGTGGGGAAGGGGTCAGGACTCTCGTCCCGCGCGTCGCCGGACGTTCAGATCGGTCGCGCTCGGCGGCCGCCCGCTCGCGGCACACGAGAGAGACGCTGCTTGCTGAGTTCCCGGAGGGTCGGATCCGCGAAGCGACGCGACAACTCCTCGACCGCGCCACTGCGGCCGGAGCAGTGTTCAACTGGGGTCCGAATCGTGTGAGCGTCCGGGTACCCTGCCCGGCCTGGAAATACCGTGTGACCGTCGCATGGATATACGCTCCAGGCGCAACCGGCTTTGGGGGCAGACGCGACTTCTCCTTCGGCGGCAACATCTTTGAAGGCTACGACGACCCGCCGCCCCCGCGGGCACTCCGGGATGCTCTGCTTCGGTACGCGGGGTTGTTCGAGGGTGACTCGTGGTCGCACGACGCGCCCAGCAAGGGCGTTATCGCACGGTGGGTGGCGCCCGATGACGTCGCGCAGAATATCGAGGCCCTCACCGGTCGCGTTGAAGGTATTGTGCGACAGATTGCAACGCTCCCGTCGGCCGACAAGTAGGCCCCCGGCGCAACACAGGCAAACGGCCCACCGTGACGGTGGGCCGTTGCTGTGTTGCCGATGCCCCGGCCTACGGGAACGCCGGCCCCGGCGCTTGCCAGGGCTCGTGCTCCGGCGGCTCGTCCGAGAGCTGCCACTGCGGCAGCGCCCAGCCGTCGCCGAGGTCCACCATCGTGACCTGCACGCGCTTGCCGATCGCGATGTTGTTGAGGTCCTCGGAGCTACCGTCCGCCGTGACCACGTTGCCGATCAGCCGCAGCGCTCGCCCCGCGCCGTACTCCTCGCGCGCCTCGTCGAGCTCGATGAGCGCGACGATATACGGCACGAACTCGCGGAATGCCGGGTTAATCGGGTGCGGCACCATGTAGTACGAGTAGATCGCGCCCTTGCCCGACAGCGCCTCCCACTCCGAGTCGAGCGAGCGGCAGTCGGGGCAGGCGGTCATCACCGGGTAGCGCAGGTGCCCGCAATCCGAGCACTTCTGCACGTGGAGCTGGCCCGTCGCCTGCATCTCCAGGTACTCGCGGTGTGGCTGGTCGTTCTCCGGCACGAATACGCCGGCGCCCAGGTATGAAGCCATCGTTGGTCTCCGTCTCTCCTTCGCGCGGTGTTCGCTTCGAGGCTCGCTAGACCTGGTTGGTCATCACGAGCGCGGAGCCCTGCGACGGCATGCCCCAGCCGAGGTTGGCCGTGATCTGCGCGTTCTCGACCTGGCGGCAATGCCCCTCGCTGTAGTCGTGAGAGTGCTCGCCGTCCGCCCAGTTCGGGCAGTAGTCGTCGACGGTGCCGCGCAGCTGGCGCACGTTCTCGACGACCATGTTCATGCCGTGCGTATAGCCCTCGCAGAGGTGGCCGCCCGACGGGTTGTTGGGTCTTGCGCCGCCGAGCTCGATCGTGCCGTTCGAGACGTAGTCGCCACCCTCCCCGAAGTCGCAGAAGCCGTAGGCCTCCAGCTGGAAGAGCGCGGTGAACGTGAACGCGTCGTACGACCCGGTGATGTCGACCTCTTGCGGCTGCACCCCGGAGTTCGGCCACAGGATCTCGCGGCCGAAGATGCCCGCGTGGCGGTTGATCGGCCCGTAGCCCCAGTGGTACTCCGGCCCGTACTTGTGAGTGCGTCCGGCCGTGCCGAGGATCGTCGCCGGCGCATGTTGCAGCGATCGCGCCCGCTCGATGTCGGTGATGACGATCGCCGTGGCGTTGTCGGTCTCGACGCAGCAGTGCAGCAGCCCGAACGGCCACACGATGAGGCGGCTGTTGAGCACGTCGTCCACCGTGTAGCGGGTCTTGTAGTAGGCCTTCGGGTTGTTCGACGCGCCGATGCTGTGCGCCACCTTGACGTGCGCGAGCTGCTCGAGCGTCGTGCCGTACTCCCACATGTGGCGCACGAACGAGAGCCCGAACATCTGCAGCGCACTGCCCACGCCGTAGATGCCCTGGTGGATCATGCTGTTGGCGTGCACCGTCGGGAACATCGGCGGAGGCGCCTCGCCGACGGGCGTGCCGCCGATGCGCGCCTCGGTGTAGCCATTCATGGTGCGGTAGAGGATGAACGCGTCAGCGAGGCCCCCCTCGAGCGCGCCAATCGCCGCACCGATCATCGTCTCGGTGGAGTTGCCGCCGCCGAAGATGTCGACGTGGTAGTCGAGCTGGATGCCGAGGTCCTGCGCGATCTGGTCCGAGAAGGCGCGGTCGTTACTGCCGTACGCCATCATCCCCCAGCTGGTGGAGTCCCAGTCCAGCCCCGAGTCGTGGACCGCGTTGCGGATCGCCTCGACGCCCATGCGCCGCGTCGTGCGTCCCGAGTTGCGCGAGAACTCGGTCTCGCCGACGCCGACGACCGCGTACTTGCCCCGGAGGTTGTTTACCGCCTTCGTCATCGCTTCCCCCTCTGTGCGGCAGGCGTATCCGTCCTGCCACCTGCAATATAGCGAACGACATAGCGCATCGGCGCATCCCGTCGAGAGAAACCAGGGTCACCCGGCCCCGGGAACGACCCGCAGCCCTTCACGCGCGGATCAATCCGGGCTATACATCCTTCGGGACAACGAACGCCCGAAGAATCGAGGTGTGGCATGCCGGGACCGCTCGCGGGGGTCAAGGTGTTCGAGGTATCGCAGATCGTGGCCGGGCCGTACGCCGGCCAGACGCTCGCGGACCTCGGCGCCGACGTGGTGAAGTGCGAGCCGCCGGGGGGCGAGGGCCTACGGGTGCTGGGCGAGTTCGTGCCAGGCGAGAGCAAGGCCTACCACACGCTCAACCGCGGCAAGCGCAGCCTGGTGCTGGACCTCGGCAACGCGGCCGGCCAGGCCGCCGTCCACCGCCTCATCGCGGACTTCGACGTGTTCCTGATCAACTCGCGGCCGGGCGTGCCGCAGCGGCTAAACGTCGACTACGACACGCTCACGCAATACCGTCCGGACCTCGTCTACATCGAGAACAGCGGCTACGGCGACCGGGGGCCGGGCGCGGCGCGCTCCGGTTCGGACATCATCGCGCAGGCGTACAGCGGGTTGATGGCGGCCGACGGCAAGGTCGACGAGTACGGCGCGCCGGAGATGATCACCGCGACGGCGCCGGGCGACTACCACGCCGGGCTGGGAGCGGCGCTCGGCGTGGTGGCGGCGCTCTTCCACCGGGAGCGCACCGGCGAGGGGCAGCACATCGCGAGCTCGTTGCTCGCGGCGGGGCTCAACCTCGCCAGCGGCTCCGTGAGCCAGCTGCCGGTGTTCGACGCGATGGTGACCGACCCCGCCATGGCGCGCCTGAGCGACGCGCGTGAGGCCGGCGCCAGCTACCAGGAGCAGCTCGCCGCCAAGGGCAGCATATTCGACATGCTGGGCAAGGCCTTCCGGCTCTACTACGGCGGCTACAGCGTCAAGGACGGCGCCGTCATCCTCGGCGCGCTGACGCCGGCCAACCGCGACCAGTTCCGGCGCGCGCTCGGCGTCGAGGACGACCCGACCGCCGACCCCGAGTTCAACGCGCTCGACCCCGCGAACAACGCCGTCGCCGAGGAGATGCTGGAGCGCGTCCGCAACGTCATGCTCACGAAGACGATGGACGAGTGGATCGCGGCGTTCGACACCGTCGGCGCGCCGGCCTCGAAGGTCAACCACCCCGAGGAGATGGCGGACGACCCGCAGGTCGAGGCCATGGGCTACATGGTGGACCTGGACCACGAGCTGACGGGGCCGGAGCGCATGGTCGGGCCGATCGTCCAGATGTCGAAGACGCCGACGGGCTCCAACATGCCCTCGCCGACCCTCGGCACACGGACGAGATCCTGCGCGAGCACGGCTACAACGACGAGGAGATCGCGGAGTTGCGCGCCGCGGGCGGCACCGACTAGGCCGCGCCCACGAGGCGCGACGGCGGACCGCATACAACGACGAGGAGATCGCGGAGTTGCGCGCCGCGGGCGGCACCGACTAGGCCGCGCCCACGAGGCGCGACGTAACACGTAGAATAGGGCGCGTCCCGGCCGGATCGCCGGGACGCTGATGAGAAACCGAGGAAGAACGATGGACTGGGCAGACAGCACAGAGCAAGCCGCCTTCCGCGCCGAGGTGCAGGCAGTCATCCGTGACGGCCTCCCGCCCCACTACCAGGAAGTCGCCGCCAAGGGCGGCGCGATGTTCGAGGAGGGCTGGTCGGCCGACCGCAAGTCGGACGACCCCACGCGCCGCAACGCCGCCCAGGACTGGTCGCGCGCCCTCGCCGACCGCGGCTGGGTCGCTCCGCACTGGCCCAAGGAGTACGGCGGCGCGGGCCTGAGCACGTGGGAGCAGTACATCTTCAAGGAGGAGCTGGCGAAGGCCGCGGCCCCGTCCGTCGGTGGCGGTGGCGTCTCGCTGCTCGGCCCGACGCTGATCGTGCATGGCACCGATGAGCAGAAGGCGTCGTACCTGCCGGGCATCCTCTCCGGTGAGGTGTCGTGGGCGCAGGGCTACTCCGAGCCGGGCGCCGGCTCCGACCTCGCCGGCCTGCAGACCCGCGCCATGCGCGACGGCGACGAGTTCGTCGTCAACGGCCAGAAGATCTGGACCTCCGGCGCGCAGTTCGCGGACAAGCTGTTCGCGCTCGTGCGCACCGACCCGGACGCACCGAAGCACCGCGGCATCTCGTTCCTGCTGTTCGACGACATCCACTCGCCGGGCCTGACGGTGCGGCCGCTGATCAGCATGTCGTGGAAGCACATCTTCAACGAGACCTTCTTCGAGGACGTGCGCGTCCCCGCCCAGAACGTCGTGGGCGAGGAAAACCGCGGCTGGTACGTCGGCATGACCCTGCTCGACTACGAGCGCTCCTCGGTCGACAGCGCGGTCAACGACCGCGAGTCGATGGAGCGGCTGATGGCGTACGTCAAGACCGACGAGGGCGCGGGCCGCCACCGGCTCGAGATCCCGACCGTGCGCGGCGACCTGGCTGACGCGTGGGTCGCCACCGAGGTCGCGGCGAACCTCTCGCTGCGCGTCGCCTCGATGCAGGGCGCGGGCCTGATCCCGAACTACGAGTCCTCGATGGTGAAGATGTTCGGCACCGAGACGATGCAGAAGCTGCAGCGTACCGGCACCCGCGTCTTCGGGCTCTACGCCAACCTCTGGGACCCGGAGGCCGAGCTGGCGCCGATGCGGGCGCGCTTCACGCACGGCTACGTCGACGCGATCCCGATGACGATCGCCGGCGGCAGCAGCGAGATCCAGCGCAACATCATCGCCACGCGCGGCCTCGGGCTGCCTCGCAGCTAGCCCGACGCCGCACGGCGCTCGCAGCACGCACAACGGCCCCGGCCCATGCCGGGGCCGTTTGCTGTACCCGGCCGCCGAGCCGGGCCGGTCCGCGAGCCGGCCAGCGACGTCCCCGGGGATCGCCGGTGGGGCGCCACTACTTTTTTCGTTGGGGGGACTAGCCATCAATGCGCATATGCGCGTAATCTTTTCCTGTCCGGGGTAGCCCGGCGTGGCTAGAAGGGATGACCAGTGAACAAAGCAGACTTGATCGCGGAGGTCGCCGCGAAGTCAGGGGCGAGCAACGCTGAGACCGAGCGCGTCCTCAACGGGTTTCGCGATGTCGTCGCCGCATCCGTGAGCGAGGGTACCGAAGTGTCCTACCCGGGCCTCGGTAAGTTCAGCCGCGTGGAGCGTGGCGAGCGCATGGCGCGCAACCCGCGCACCGGCGAGTCGGTGGTCGTACCGCCGTCGAGCGCGCCGAAGTTCACGGCGAGTTCGAAGCTCAAGGCGATCGTGGCCGGCAAGGAGCCTGCACCGGCCTAGTCACGCGCCGACTGCACGGCTCGACGGCGGCAGCACGCTTCGGCGCTGCCGCCGTACGTCGTGCACAGACAGTCGTGCCAACAAGAGGGGCGTCGACGGTAGCCGTCGGTGCCTCCGAGCTGTGGCGGCGTGGAGCGAGCGTGGTGCCTAGTGGTAGGGGCGCCTAGTAGTACATCCGGGCCTGGACGGAGGCCGCCACGGACAGCTCGATGTCCAGGATCGCCCGCGTCATGGCCTGCCCGATGAGATCCAGCTTGCGAACCTGCTCGATGCGCGGGGCCGCGCGCTCCAGCTCCTGCCGGGAGAGCAGGTCGCTGAAGATGCCGCACGCCTCGGCAAGGGCGATGATCATCACGTCGCGCGGGCTCGGGATCTCGTCGCTGAACAGCACGCCCATGATGCGCAGCTTCACCTCGCGCTCCGCCGTACCGTCGACGGCCGGGTAGCGCCGCGAGCGGAACACCCAGAGGTGGCGGTCGTCGCGGGCCTCCAGGATGCCGCGCTCAACCAGCCGCGCCAGCGAGACCTCGCGGATGTCGGCCGAGCGCTGCGCGGTCTGCTCCACCCAGTAGCGGATGTCCTGCTGTCCGCCCGCCGAGATAACCCGTAGCGTCGGGTCGAGCAGATCGTCGCCGAGGGGGGTGGCGTCGAGCATGATCAGGTTCTCGAGGTCCGTGTCGATACGATCCTCCATCGCGAGATCCATCAGGACCGCGCCGGCCAGGGCGTAGTCCAGCGTCCAGCTGCGCGTGTGCGCGAACCTGCCGTCTTCGTCACCGAGCAAGAGCAGGATGATCTCTTCCGCGAACCGCAGCATGCGCTTGCCCTCTCCCGATCGCGCGCGTTGCGCGTCTGTCACGGCAGTCTACCCGCTCAGCGAGTTCGGGTCTCGCTAAATCCGTCGGCTACCACGTGTAGAATACGTGGAAGCGACGCCAGATCCTCCACGCCGGGCTGTTCGCGGCGACGCCACGGACCCGGTCGCAACTCGTCCGGGCGTGGGCACCGGCGGGCTACTCGGGCTCGCAGTTGAGCTGCCAGTTGATGCCGAAGCGATCGGTGCAGCTGCCGAAGTACGCGCCCCAGAACATGTCCTCGAGCGGCATCGTCACCGTCCCGCCCTCCGAGATGCGGGCGAACAGGCGGTCCGCCTCGTCGCGGGTGCTCGGGGCGTAGGAGATCGCGAAGTTGTTCCCGGCCTCCGTGGGCTCCGGAGACCACGACGGGGTGTCGCTCCCCATCAACACGCTCCCGCCGACGGGCAGCGAGACGTGCATGACATGGTCGCGCTCGTCCTCCGGGACGAGGAAGTCGTCAGGCCCGTCGCCAAAGGTCCGGATGTTGTCGAACTCCCCGCCGAACACGGAGCGGTAGAAGTCGAACGCCTCGTGGCAGTTGCCGTTGAAGTTCAGGTAGATGCTGAGCGCCATGGGGCCATCCCGTCTGGTGGTCGCGTGCTGGAGCCGGGTCGCCGCGGCCCGTGCGACCGCGCGCACACGATAGCGCGACGCCACGCTCCGATCAGGCTCGGGAAGCGCGCCCCTGACGCTCATCCGGGTCGGCATCGCGGCGCGGGGCTCTGGGACGACTGAAACGTCTGTGACACAGTGCACCCGTTCGCGTGGGCACCCCCCGCATGGCACCTGCGCCGAGACGCCCTCGGTGGCGACAAGGATGATTCGATGACCTTCTCCCGGGAGCTGTGGCGCTTCACGCAGGGTGTGCGCGGGCGGATCGCCCTCGCGGTTGCGGTGGGGCTCTTCGCGGTTGCCGCGGGGGTCGCGCGGCTGGCCCTGCTGGGCTGGATCGGCGCACGCATCTTCGAGGGCGACGGTCTCGCCGAGCTGACGCCGCTGATCGTCGCCGCGGCGGCGGCCGTCGTGGCGACGTCTGTGGCGCACTACGTCAAAGAGGAGATCGCCAACGGCACCGCGCTCGAGGTGCAGTTCGCGCTGCGCCAGCGGCTCTTCGACCAGGTGGCGCGACTGGGACCGGCGCACTTCGACCGTCAGCGCACCGGCGACGTGACCGTCGGGGTCATCGAGGGTGTCGAGCTACTCGAGACATTCTTCGGGCAGTACCTGCCGCAGCTGATCGTCGCGACGGTCGCGCCGCTGGGGATCTTCGTCTTCATGGGCTGGCTCGACCTGCCGGTGGCGGCGGTCTACCTCGCCTTCGCACTCGCCACGCTGTTCGTCCCGTCGCTGCTGAAGCAGCGCAACGCCGAGGCGTCACTGCGGCGGCGCGACGCCTACGGCTCCTTCGCGGCGGACTTCCTCGACTCCGTGCAGGGGCTGGCCACGCTCAAGGCGTTCGGCCAGAGCGGCCGACGCGGGGAGGCGCTGGCGCAGCGGGCGCACGAGGTGTTCCGCTCGACGATGGGCGTGCTGGTGAACAACGCCATCGCGCAGGGCCTCACCATCCTCGCCATCACCGTGGGAGCGGCCGTGGCGCTGCTCGTGGGGGCGCTGCGGGTCGAGAGCGGCGCGATGGAGCTGGCCGAGCTGCTCGTCGTGCTCATGCTCGGCGTCGAGGTGTTCCGTCCGCTGCGCGAGCTGAGCCAGCTATTCCACCAGGGACTGCTCGGCGTGGCCGCGGCCGAGAGCGTGCTCGACATCGACCGGGCGAAGCCGCTGACGCCGGACACCGACGCCCCACCGGTCCCCGACCTCGAGCCGGGCATCGAGTTCGACAACGTCACGTTCAGCTACCCGACCGGGCGGCGTCCGGCGCTGAGCGGGGTCTCGTTCACCGTCGAGCCCGGCCGCCGCATCGGCGTGGTCGGGCGCTCCGGCTCCGGCAAGTCGACGCTGGTGTGGCTGTTGCAGCGGCTCTACACGCCGCAGGAGGGTACGATCCGCCTCGGCGGCCACGACCTCAACGACCTGCGGTTCGAGGATATCCGCGCGCAGATGGCGGTCGTGCTGCAGGACACGTACCTGTTCCACGGCTCGGTGCTCGCGAACCTGCGCTTCGCGAAGCCCGACGCGGCGGACGACGAGATCCGCGGGGCGGCGCGCGCGGCGAACGCGCACGAGTTCATCACCAACCTGCCCGAGGGCTACTCGACGGTGATCGGCGAACGCGGCCACCGCCTGTCGGGCGGCGAGCGGCAGCGTATCGCGATCGCCCGCGCGCTGCTGCGGGACGCGCCGATCCTGATCCTGGACGAGGCGCTGTCGAGCGTGGACGCGGAGAACGAGGCGACGATCCAGACGGCGCTCGACGCGCTCATGCAGGGGCGGACGACGCTGATCATGGCGCATCGCCTGTCCAGCGTGCGCGCCTGCGACGAGATCCTCGTGCTGGACGACGGCCGGCTCGTGGAGCGCGGCGATCACGACACGTTGCTGCAGCAGGGCGGGGTCTACGACTGGCTGATGGCGGGCCAGATGACCGACTCCAGCCTAGACGAGTGGGCCGCGGGCGCTCCCGCGCCGGAGCCTGCCGCGGCCATCGGCGAGACGAGCGCGCTGACCACGCGCGAGGACGCCGGCGGGCCGACGGAGGCGATCATCCGCGCCGAGGGCATGGGATGGCGCGAGACCTTGGCGCGACTGCTCGGCCTCGCCGCCCCCTACTGGCTGAAGACGACCCTCACCTTCGTGACGGGCGTGGCGTACTTCCTGGGGTCGATCGCCGTGGGCGTGATCGGTGCGCTCATGGTCGCGAACGTGCGCGACGGAGAATCGATCGGCCTGCTCGCCGTGCTGCTGATGCTCGTCGCGGCGCTGACCGGCGTATTCCGGTTCCTCGAGAACTGGGTCTCGCACGACATGGCGTTCCGCCTGCTCGCCGACATGCGCATCGACCTCTACCGCAAGCTCGACCAACTTGCGCCGGCCTACCTGCTGCGACGGCGCACAGGCGACCTGGTGTCGATGGCGACGCAGGACGTGGAGACGGTCGAGTACTTCTTCGCGCACACCATCGCCAACGCGTTCGTGAGCCTCGTCGTGCCCGGCGCGGCGCTGATCACCCTGTTCGTCGTCGACTGGCGGCTCGGGCTGGGTCTCGCGCCGCTGCTGGTGGTGGCGGGACTGAGCCCGCTGTTCACGCGCCGCATCGTGGACCGGCTCGGCTCGCGTTCGAGGGACCACCTCGGCGCACTGAACGCGCACATGGTCGACACGCTGCAGGGACTGCGCGAGGTCACCGCGTTCCAGCGCGAGCCCGAGCGCAAGACCGAGTTCGAGGGGTTGATGCGCGCCTACCGGCCGGTGCGGGCCGGGTTCAACCGCCAGATCTCCACGCAGCGGACGCTGCTCGAGGGCCTCACCGGGTTCGGCGGCCTGGCCGTGCTCACGATCGGCGGGGCGCTCGCCGTACGCGGCGAGGTCGACTCGTCGCTCGCCCCGATGCTGACGCTGCTCGCGATGGGCGCGTTCATGCCCGTCGCGGAGCTGGCGCAGGTGGGGCGTCGCCTCGGCGACACCCTCGGCGCGACGCGACGCCTCACCGCGGTACACAGCGAGCACGTGGCCGTCCTCGACGGGCCCGGAGCAGCGGTGCGCGGCGATGGCGGTGTCGGTGGCGGGGTCTCGGAAGGCGCGTTTGCTCGCGTCGGTTTCGCCTACGAGGACACACCGCGCGCGGCGCTCGATGCGGTGTCGTTCGACCTCAAGCCGGGCGGCACGGTGGCGCTCGTCGGCCCCTCGGGCGCGGGCAAGACGACGGCGGCGCATCTCATGCTGCGCTTCTGGGACCCGCAGGACGGCACGATCACGCTCGAGGACGCGGACTTGCGCAGCTACCGCCTCGACGAGCTGCGCGGCCAGGTGGCGCTCGTAGCGCAGGACACGTACCTGTTCAACGCCTCGATCCGCGACAACCTCCGCGTCGCCAAACCCGACGCGGGCGAGGACGAGCTCATGCTCGCGATCGAGCGCGCCGGCCTCGCCGACTTCATCGAGTCGCTGCCGGACGGGCTCGGCACGCCGGTGGGCGAGCGCGGGGCGCAGCTCTCCGGCGGGCAGCGACAGCGGGTCGCCATCGGGCGCGCGCTGCTGAAGGACGCCCCCGTCCTGATCCTGGACGAGGCCACGTCACACCTCGACGGACTGAACGAGCGACTGGTCCGCGATGCGCTGGACGAACTGATGTCGGACCGCACGACGCTGGTGATCGCGCATCGCCTGTCGACGGTCCGCGACGCCGACCAGATCGTCGTGCTGGACGAGGGGCGAGTGGTCGAGATCGGGCAGCACGAGGAGCTCGCCGCGCGGGACGGGCTGTACGCGCGGCTGGTGCGGAGGCAACTCGCCGGGGCGCGTCGGTAGCGCCTGCCCGGGTGGCCGTGTCCTGCGCGCGTATAGTCGTGCGCTGGAGGGTGGAGTTCGACTACGGAGGCGTGGCATGAATGATATCGACCGGGTGCTCGAATCATGCAGGACCGTTGCGGTCGTCGGCCTGTCACCCCGCCCCGAGCGGGACAGCTACGGAGTAGCGCAATACCTCCAGGAACAGGGCCTCCGCATCATTCCGGTGAACCCCGCGGCAACGGAGATCCTCGGCGAGCAGTGCTACCCCGACCTTGCCTCGATTCCGGAGCCCGTGGACGCCGTCGACATCTTCAGACGCTCCGAGGAGGTTCCGGCGATCGTCGCCGAAGCCATACGAGTCGGGGCACGCGCGGTCTGGATGCAGCGGGGTGTGGTGAACCACGAGGGTGCATCGGCGGCGCGGGACGCCGGCCTGATGGTGGTCATGGACGAATGCCTGGAGTGCGAGGTCCGGGCCCGGGCAGGTGGGTAGGCTGTACCGCCGCTCGAGCGAAGCAGGCCCAGCGAACCTCCCGTCCGAGCTGGCGGGCCCTGCGTTGTCAGAAGCCTCGCCAGCCGGGCAGGGCGGCCGCCTGACGGATCCACGTCGCCAACTGCTCCTCGCTCGTGCAGCCGGTGGACTGGCTGCCGTTCAGGACGTGATGAGTATCGCGCCGAACAGACAGGAGCCTGTGACAGTGAGCCTGGCTCGTGGTTCGGAGGGTTCCGCCCGCCGTGATTCAATACTTCCGAAGGTGGCGGATGAGCGCACATCGACCGCCCAGTCGGCTGGAACCCGGAGGTCGATGCGGCCGAAGAGCACGCTCGCGTTGACTGCGGCCACGCCGTCAACCACAGTAGCAGCGCGGAGATCTATCTCCGCACTCCCGAACGTGGCGGAGACGTTGCCGCCGCGGAAGTGCTCGCCGCCACGGACCTGGTTGCTACTGGAGAAGAGGCTGGCCACGTTGAGCGCATCGCCTGCCCCAGGAACTGTGCCGGCGCCGGGGCGCCGGTAACTGACGATGATGGCCGCACCGATAACGATGAGCGCTACTGGCCAGAGAGATGAGGCGTCGAAGCTGAGAATGCCCAGGTGAGACAGGAGAAATGCGGCCCCTACCGCAATCACCGTAACGCCGCCCCTCCAATTTCCGCTGAAGGCGGCGGCGAGTCCGGCGCCCACAAGGAATACCGGCCACCACTGCGCCAGCGGGAGTTCGACGCCGCTCACCAGTGGCAACAGGAACCACAACCCCAGGAGGATGAGAGCAATCCCGACGAATCTGTTGTCGGCCATGGCAGAGTGCAGCCCTACCTCCTCGCGCAGCCGGTAGCTGAGCAAACCAAGCATAGCGTGGAGGCCGTGGGGGTGTGCAGGGTTTGAAGAACGGAATCCTCGCGACCCCAACGGGCCGGAATGCCGACTCCCTGTGTCGAGTGGACTGTGGTAGGCCCGCCAGGATTCGAACCTGGGACCGATCGGTTATGAGCCGACTGCTCTAGGCCGCTGAGCTACGGGCCCCCTCGCGGCGACCGTAGGGTACAACGCGCCCACGCCGCGACGCGCCACCCAACCTCGAGGGCGTCCCGATGTCGAGCCGAGGTCAGGCGATCGGCCCGAGCTCGCCGCCGCCGAGGATGTGCATGTGGAGGTGTTGCACCTCCTGGCCGGCGTCCGGGCCGTTGTTCACGACCAGCCGGTAGCCGCCCTCGGCGAGCCCTTCCTGCGCGGCGATGCGTGACGCGACCACGAGCATGCGACCCACCCAGCCCGCGTCGCCGTCCACGAGGTCCGCCGGGCCTGCGGGGGGCTCGCCGCGCGGGATCAGCACGATGTGCGTCGGGGCGGCGGGGTTGATGTCGCGGAACGCGACAAACTCATCGTCCTCATGGACGCGGTCGCTCGGGATCTCGTCGCGCAGGATGCGTGCGAACACGTTGTCGCGGTCGTAGCCGGTCGCCTCGTCGCTCACGATGGACTGCCCCCTGTCGCGCTTCGCCGGGACCGAGGCGGGACCTCAGACCTCGAGTTCGAGCTTGCCTATGCCCCGCAACACCAGCGTGCCGCTGCGCTCCGCGCCTCCCTCGGCGACCCGCAGCTCCGGGAAGCGTTCGAGGAGCGCCCTGAACGCGACATCGCCCTCGAGCCGGGCGAGCGGCGCGCCGAGGCAGAAGTGGATGCCTCGACCGAACGCGAGGTGGCGGTTCGGCGAACGCGCGACATCGAGCGCGTCGGGATCGGGGAACTGCGCCGGGTCGCGGTTTGCGGCGCCCACGAGCAGCAGCAGCGTGGAGCCCTGCTCGATGGTGCGGCCGCCGACCTCGGCGGTCTGGCGCGCGAAGCGCACCGCGCCCTGCACACTGCTGTCGTAGCGCAGGAACTCCTCGACGGCCGAGGGCAGCAGGTCTGGGTCCGCACGGAGGCGCGCAGCCTGCTCCGGGTGCTCGGTCAGGGCGAGCAGGCCGTTGCCGATGAGGTTCGTCGTCGTCTCGTGGCCAGCGAGGAGGAGCAGGATCGAGAACGCCAGCAGCTCGTCGTGTGAGAGGCGGTCGCCGCCCTCCTCGGCCTGCACGAGCGCGGTCATGATGTCGGCGCCCGGAGCGGTGCGGCGCTGGGCGACCACCTCGTCCATGTAGGCGATGAGCTCGACGGTGGCCTGACGCGCGGCTTCGAGCGCCCCCTCGGTGTTGAGCACGTTCGTCGTGTTCGCGATGGCCGTCGACCACTCCTTGAGTTGATCGCGATCACCCGGTGGGACTCCGAGGAGCTCCGCGATTACGATGATTGGGAGGGGTTGCGCGAAGCCTGTCACGGCGTCGAAGCGCCCGCCCGCGCGGTCCGCGCCGGCGAGCAGCGAGGCGGCGATCTCCTCGATGTGCGCGCGCAGGCCCTCGATGGCGCGCGGGGTGAACGCGCGGTTGAGCAGCGTGCGGAGGCGAGTGTGCACGGGCGGGTCCGAGTTGAGCACGGTCGGCGCCTCGCCCAGCGGGAACTCGCGCCGCTGCTGTTGCAGCGCCGTCGCGAGCTGGCCCGAGGCGGTGTACGAGCTCGACGAGAACGTCTCCACGTCGCGGAGCACGCGCTCGCAGTCCTCGTAGGCCGTGAGCACCCAGGCCTGGATGGCGGCGCTAAAGTGCACCGGGTCCTCGGCGCGCAGCGCCGCGTAGGCCGGATACGGGTTGGCCTGGTACGAGGGCAGGAACGGATTGAAGATCGCCATCGCTACGATCGTAACGCAACGCCCCGCCCACGCGTCGAGGGGCGCGTCGAGGGGATAGCGTGATGACGCACGCACCAATCGCCGATCCGCCCCGGCCGCCCTCGGGCCGATGGCGGCGCTTCGTGCTGATGGCCGTCACGGTGGTGCTGCTGTGGCTGCGCTGGCGCTGGCTGCGCATCATGCGGCGGCTGCGCCGCTCCGACCTGCCCGAGCAGACCGCGCGCTTCCACCTCGGCGCCGCGCGCGCCGTCGTGCGCCGCTCGGTGAAGCAACAGGGGCTGATCATCAAGGCCGTGCAGTTCCTCGGCAGCCGCGCCGACATCCTCCGCGAGGAGTACGTGGAGACGATGTCGCTGGTCCACGACGGCGTCCCGCCGCGGCCGTGGGAGGAGATGCAGCCGCTCATCGAGCGCGAACTGGGCGGACCCGTCGACGAGCTGTACGCGGAGTTCGACCGCGAGCCGGTCGCCGCCGCCTCGCTCGCGCAGGTCTACCGCGCGCGGCTGCACGACGGCACCGACGTGGCCGTGAAGGTCCAGTACCCCGGCATCGACCGCATCGTCGCGTGGGACATCGAGACGATCCGCTGGCTGACGTCGATCTGGGCGCGCATCGAGACCGTGATCGACTTCCGCCCGCTCGCCCAGGAGCTCGAGCGCAACGCGCCCGATGAGATCGACTTCGAGCACGAGGGACGGGCCGCCGAGGAGATCGCGGCGCTGCTCGCCGACCGCGACGACGTGCTCGTGCCGCGCATCTACTGGGAGCGCTCGAGCCTCCGCGTGCTGACGATGGACTACCTCGACGGCATCAAGATCACGAACGTCGAGGAGCTGCGCGAGCTGGGCATCGACACCGCGGCCATCGCCGCAGCGCTGATCGACATCTACAACGTGACGATCCTGCGGTACGGCGTGTTCCACGCCGACCCGCACCCCGGCAACCTGTTCGTGCTGCCGCCGCGCAACGGCGAGCCGGCGCGCATCGGCCTCGTCGACTTCGGGCTGACGAAGCGGCTGCCGGACGAGTTCCGGCAGCAGGTGGTGGTGCTCACGAGCGCGATCATCGCGCAGCACCGCGCGGAGATCTCCACCGCGATGGAGGACATGGGCTTCCGCACCCGAGTCCGCGACGACGAGACCTACTACGAGCTCGGCGAGGCGTTCCTCGGCGACGTGCTGCGCTCCGGCCGGGCCTACGCGGACCAGCAACTGTTCGCCGAGGTCAACCTGCGGCTCGGCCGCGTGCTGCGCGCCAACCCGCTCGTCGAGGTGCCCGGCGACGTGGTGCTGATCGCGCGCGTGATGGGCCTGCTCTCCGGCATCGGGCGCACGCTCGACTCGGAGACGGACCTCATGGACGCGATCCTGCCCTACCTCGAGGAGGAGTCCGCCGCCCCGACCCCGACGACGTAGCAGCGCTCCCGCGCGACAGAGTCACAGTGCCAACCGCCCCTCGGATGCCCGCGCCCGCGCCAGTACGGTGACTGCCGGTCGCACGGGAAGGCGGTACAGGTGGCGGAGTGGATGCCGGGCGTCGAGCGCATCGAGACGGCGGCGGTGGGCGGCGCGATCGCGCCGCGCGGCGTGATGTCGCACGTCATGCAGGGCTGGCAGGCGACGATGATCCGCTGGGCGCGCGAGCGCCCTCGGGTCACACACAAGTCCGCGCACTTCACGATCGGCCGCGACGGCCGCATCGTGCAGCACGTGCCGATCCGGCGGCAGGCCTGGCACGCGGGACGCCTCGACCCCGACACGCCGCCGCGATGGTCACTGCTGCCGCATGGCGCCAACCCGAACGACTACGCGATCGGCATCGAGCACGAGGGCTTCAGCGGCGAGCCGTGGCCGGAGCCGCAGGTGCAGGCAACGATTCGCGTGCACCGCTGGCTGTTCGCCGAGCTCGGGCTCGTGGCGTCCGAGGAGACCGTGATCGGCCACTGCATGACCGCGCCCGCCTCGCGCGCGGCCGACCCCGGCCCGACGTGGCCGCGCGACCGCATCCTCGATGCCCTCCGCGACGCACTCGACGTTTGGGCCACGCTCACGCGCGCCGACTACGAGCGCGCCACCCTGCGCGCGTACCTCGGTGTGCGCGAGCACTCGTACCGTGTCCGCGAGGACGAGCGTTGGCAGTACATCGAGATCCGGAGGCCGAACCCGCCGCCCGGGGGCGCCGCGACGTCCGTCTAGCCGGCCGTACGGCCCTCGACCAGCATGCGGAGGCGGATGCGTTTCACGAGCGCGCGCAGCGCGTCCCTCCCGAGGATCGTCGGGTCGGCGACCTCGTCGTGGCGGAACACGCCGCGCACCAGCAGATCCTTGACCTCCTCGACGAGGTCTTCACGCGACATCTCGTCGACGTAGCGGTTCACCGTCGGACTCGGCGCCGCACGCGGCGGCCTAGCGGCGACCGGCGACCTGGCGGTACGGGTCGCGGATGCGCTCGGCCCTGGCAGCGCAGTCGGCGCAGGCGACGGACTTGGCGCGGAACATGACGCCGCCCTTGGTGACGTACTGGCCGCAGAGCACGCACTTGCCCTCGATACCACCGCCCTCGCCGTACTTGTAGAGCCCGCGCGAGGGCTCATCGGCGGCTGCGGCCTCGGCCTCCGCCACCGCGGCCTCCGCGGCCGCGCGCGCCTCCGCGGCGGCGCGTGCCTCCTCGGCGCCCTCGAGGGCGGGGATGTCGGCGACCTGCGCGCGGACGGTACCGGGCTCGGTGTACCAGAGCACGTTGAGCTCCGTGAAGAACGCCTGGTCATCGGGTACGTCAGCCTCGTCGTAGATGGCGCTGACCGGGCATGCGGGCTCGCACGCGCCGCAGTCGATGCAGACGACGGGCTCGATGTAGAGCATCCGGTCTTCGCCTTCTTCGAAGTGGATGCAGTCGACGGGACACACCTCGACACAGGACTGATCGCGGACCTCGATGCAGGGTTGGGTGATGACGAATGTCACTGCAGCGTGCCTCCCGTAGTACCGCGCTCCCGCGAGCGCGGTCGCACATGTTCTACCACCTGTAGCCCTCGACCTGTAGTGGGGGGCCTGCGCAATCGCCCGGCCGGGCGCGTCGATCGGCGCATCGGGGGCCGGCGAGGAGCCCGATGCGGAGACGAAAACACGGATTCGGGCTCCGGCGGGGAGCCGTCGCGAGCACCTCGCGGCGTCTCCTCACCGACGACGAGGCACATCGCAGCCCGGGTGGCGTAGACGCTCGCGAAGCGCGCGGATACGATTGCGCGCGAAGCAGGCGAGAGCCATCCCCTCACTGGAGGGAGAGCAGCGCGTGACGTTCGTCATCACCCAACCGTGCATCGACGTGCAGGACCAGTCCTGCGTCGAGGTCTGCCCGGTCGACTGCATCCACTTCGAAGAAGGCGAAGACCGGATGCTCTACATCGACCCGGTGGCCTGCATCGACTGCGGCGCGTGCGAACCCGCATGCCCCGTCGACGCGATCTTCGACGAGCCCGACCTGCCGGACGACCAGGCACACTTCACCGCCATCAACGAGCTGTGGTTCGACGACCCCACGGCGGCCCGCTCGCAGGTCGGTGGCGGCGGAGCGCCCGCAGCCGCGCCGCCGGCGCCCGAGCCCGCCGAGGAGGCGGCGCCGGAGCCGGAGCCCGCGGCCGCCGAGGCCCCCGCTGAAGCTGAGGCGCCCGCCGAAGCCGAAGCCGAGCCCGCCGAGGAGGCTCCCGCGGTGGCAGCCGCCGCAGCGCCCCCGCCCGTTCCCGCCGGGGGCGGACAGGTCGAGGCCGTGGCGCCGCACATGTCGGGCCCAGCCGTGAACCAGTACAAGTTGCCGTCGCCCGTCAGCTTCGTCGCCTTCATCGCGCTGATGGTTTCGCTGGCGGCGATCTTCATCACGCCGGGCCCGACCTTCAGCGGCGCCGGGGTCTGGGATGTCCTCGACAACATCCGCTTCGGCGACGTCAACGTCGGGAACCTCCAGTTCCTCCTCGAGGGCGTCGACGGTCCCTCCACGTTCGGCGTCGTGATCGCCATCCTCGTCGCCCCGCTCGCTCTGCTGCTGTTCCTGTACGGGCAGGGCAAGGACATGCGGCTGTTCGCGGCCAAGCACGAGCGCGCGGTCATGGACTGGCGCGAGGCGGGTACCCCGTGGCGGCGCAGCGAGGAGTCCCGCCAGTTCGAGATCGAGGTCGTCGTGCGCCAGCTCGCGCGTGACCGCTTCGAGTACCCGAACGAGGCGCACCCGGAGTACCGCACGTATACGAACCTGCCGACGCCGACGATGGCGCTGGAGTTCACGGCGGGCGGCGCCTCCACCTCGCAGGTCTTCCCCGACATCGTCGTCGTCGAGCACCCGCGCAACCGTCCGGTCATCGTCGCGCAGGTCGAGACCCGCGAGACGGTCACGCGGCAGCAGGCAGAGCTGGTGTGGGCGCCCCTGGAGAACGGCGAAGCGCCGCTCTACATCTACGTGCCGTCCGGCCTCATCCGTCGCGCACGCGACTATGCGATGGCGGCCGGCATCAAGAACGCGAAGTTCCGCAGTTGGCGTCGCCAGCCCACGGGGATGCTCGTCCGGGAAGTCTAGACCGAGCTACCTCGGTCGACCGACAGCGAAGCCCGGGCGATACCCCCCGGGCTATTCGTTGCCCGCCGCGCCAGGCGGTGGCGCTGTCGAGTGCGTGAGCCGACCAGGCGCCCCGAGGTCAGGCGCTCCGACGAGCGAGGCGATCGTCGCGAGCTCGCCCGTGTGCACGAAGACGTGCGCGACGGCGCGCACCAGCAGGTCGCCCACCGTCTGCGCGCGCCCCGACCCGTCCGAGGCCTCCGTGACCGCGTCGAGGTCCTCGTCGCGGAGCGTGCGCAGGTACGGGATCGCGCGGGCGCGGATATGTGCGAACGCGTCGAGTGCCTCGCGGTAGTCCGGCACCGAGGGCTCCGAGCCGAAGCCGACCTCGAGGCCTGCGAGCCACGCGTCGGGCTCGAGACCCTGCGCGCCGGTGCACCAGTACGCGTCCTGCTGCTGCGCCACGTGCGCGACGATCCAGCTGCCGGCGTTGAGCCGCCCGATCGCACGGCCCTGGCCGGGCGTCGGCAGCGCCCCGGCGACGCGTTCGAGTTCGTCGAAGGCGTCCCAGAGCAGCCGCACGAGCCTCGTCGGGCGCGCGCTCAGCGCGTCGTCCGCGGTGCCGGTGGTACTGGCGTCGCTCGTCACGCGGCCAGTCTAGCGACCTCCTGTCTCGCGCGCGCTACGACCACCACCGCCGGTGCAGCGACCCAACGGCCCGGCCGCGGCCACCGAGGTGACTCCCGCCACTCAGCCGCCTCGGCGCGCCGGGCCAGTCGACCAACTCGGCGCGCAGCCACTGCTCGATGAGCAGCACCGCCGCGGCGCCCAGGACGAGTCCGAGCATCATCCCGAACAGCATTCCACACCCCCCGTCGCCAACCCGACGAGACACAGAACACTTGTCCCGTACGAGTGTTCGGAATATAGAACGTGCGTACTGAGTTGTCAACCCGACCGACTGGGCGGGGACAGGTGCGTCAGGGGACGGACTCGGCCTCGATCTGCTCGGCGCCGCCGAGGTACGGGCGCAGCACCTCCGGCACCTCGATGTACCCACCGCGGTCGTACTGCTCCAGCACGGCCGCGAGCGTGCGCGGGAGCGCGACGCCGGAGCCGTTGAGCGTGTGCATGTGCTGCACGCGCCCGTCTGCGTCGCGGTAGCGCAGGTTCGCCCGGCGCGCCTGGTAGTCGAGGAAGTTGGACACCGAGGAGACCTCGAGCCACTCGCCGGAGCCGGGCGCCCACACCTCGATGTCGTACGTCATCGCCGAGGACTGTGTGACGTCGGCCGCGGCCAGGCGCACCACGCGGTAGGTCAGGCCGAGCTGGCGCACGACTTCGAGCGCTTCGTTGAGGAGCAGGTCGTGCTCGGCCCACGAGTGGTCGGGCTCGCTGAAGATGACGATCTCGACCTTGTCGAACTGGTGGCCGCGCTTGATGCCGCGGATGTCGCGCCCCGCGCTCATGCGCTCGCGGCGGAAGCACGGCGTGTAGGCGACGTGGCGGATCGGCAGCACGTCGCCGTCGAGGATCTCGTCGCGGTAGAGGTTTGTGACGGGGACCTCGGCGGTCGGCACGAGCCACACGTCGTCCTCGGCGTCGTGGTACATCGTTTCGCCGAACTTCGGCAGTTGGCCCGTGCCGACGAGCATCTCCTCCTTCACGACGAACGGGACATAGACCTCGTCGAAGCCCCGCTCGCCGTGGAGATCGAGCATCCACGCGATGAGCGCGCGCTGCAGCCGCGCCGCCTGGCCGCGCAGCACGTAGAAGCGCGAGCCAGCGATCTTCGCCCCGCGCTCGAAGTCGATCAGCCCCATGGCCTCGCCGATCTCCCAGTGCGGCCGACGGTCGTCGACTGCCTCGGGCTCCGACGCCCCGCCGACGGGCACGGGCGGCTCGATGCGCGACGGCTCCGCCGCGCCGACGCCTTCGAGGATGACGTCGCCGGCCTCTTCGCCGCCGTCCTGCACGTCCTCGTGCAGCGTGTTCGGCAACTCGAGCGACCGTGCGCGCAGCTCCGACTCCTGCTCGCGCAGGCGCTCCTCAAGCGTGTCGAGGCGGTCGGCGACGGCGCGCTGCTCGTCGATGAGGCGCTGGCGCTCCTCGGGGTCGCGGGTCTGGCCGATGCGCCGCCCCGCCTGGTTGCGGTCGGCGCGCATCGACTCGACCTCGGTGAGCAGCTCGCGGCGGCTGCGGTCGAGTTCCACGATGGCGTCGAGGGGTGCGTCCACGCCGCGCCGCGCGAACACGGTGCGGAGTTCGTCGGTCTGCTCGCGGATGGTGCGGATCGAGAGCACGGCGCCCGGTCCGTCAGGCGACGCCGGCGGCGAGCATTTCGACCGCCGCGATGGCGTCGAGGGCGAGGCGGCGCACGTCCTCCTGGACCTCGGCCGCGCCGCCGGGACCCTCCAGCACCACGCCCGGCGCGCGCAGCGTATCGGCGTCCACCCAGCGCCAGCCCTCGGCGGTGTCGGGCAGCGCGGGGACATCGCTCGACGCCGGGCGCGTGAAGTAGACAAAGTCGATGTGCTGGTGCGGGTTTCCGGGCTCGTCGATGTCGTACACGCCGATGGTGGCGGGGGCCGGCAACTGGCGAGGCAGCTCGTGCGGGTAGGGGCGCGCGGTGGGCACGACGGCGGCGACGACGCCCGTCTCCTCCTCGACCTCGCGCAGCACGGCCTCGATCGGGTCCTCGTTGGGCTGGACGTGCCCGCCCGGCGGCAGCCACAGGCCAAGGCGATGCCAGTGCAGGGCCGTGCGCCCGCCGTGCGAGAGGAAGCCGGAGACGGTGAAGTGACGGTCCACGGGTTGAGCCTAGCGTGACCCCTCGGGGCGGGCAAACGACGCGACCGACGCCTCCGGCAGCCGGTCGAGGTCCACCTCGCGCAGCGAGCCGACGACCACGTGTGCGGCGGGCTGCGGCGGCGCCGCGCTCGACGCCTGCCGCGACTGCACGACGAGCATCCCGGCGGCGGCTGCCGATTGCACCCCCGCCGGCGAGTCCTCGATCGCGAGGCACGCCGCGGGCGCGACGCCGAGCAGGCGCGCGGTGTGCAGGTAGATGTCGGGCGCCGGCTTGGCGCGGTCGACCTCGCCCCCGGTGACGACCACGTCGAACGAGCCGTCCAGGCTCGCGGCGCGCAGCGTGGGGTGCACCCAGCTCGCGATCGACTGCGAGGCGAGCCCGACGCGCAGCCCGCGCTCGCGCGCGGCCTCGATGAGCTCGCGTGCGCCGTCGAGGGGTGGGATCGGGCCGGACTCGATCTCGGCGGTCACGGCGGCGGCGTAGCGCTCGATCAACTCGGCGACCGACGCGTCGAGGTCGAAGTGCTCGCGCGCCCACGTCATGTATGGCGCGATGGCGAGCCCGACGAAGGGCTCGTACTCCTCCATCGTCAGCTGGTGCGGCGCGAAGAGGCGGTGCGAGGCGCGCCAGTGCACGGGCTCGGAGTCCACGAGCACGCCGTCGAGGTCGAAGATCAGCGCCTCGGTGGCTCGGCTCACGCCTGGTCGCCTTCGCTCGGCGGGGCATTGCCCTCCAGCACGTACTTGAGCCGCCACAGCGCGTCGCGCAGCGCCTGCCGGCGGTAGGAGCGCAGCAGCAGCATGTCGAGCAGAGCGCCAGGGAAGCCACCCGAGGGCGTGTAAACGGCCTGCAGCTCCAGGTGCACCTCGCGCGGCCCCTCGGCATTGACGTGCCACGTCAGCGAGTCGAACGCCTCGCCGCCCTCGGCCGAGCGGAAGTGCAGCAACGCCGGCGCCTCGACCTGTGCGGGCTCGAGCCGCACCGCCTCGCTGCGCAGCGGCAGCGCGAGCCTGCACGCGAGTGCGCCGCCGGCGTCGCCGTCGAACTCGTGGAAGCAGCGAGGCAGCCACTCCCCGTAACTCCCGGTTGCCGCGATGCGTGCGAAGACCTCGTCGGCCGCGGCGTGGATGTGGATGTCCTCGATGAGCCGGCCCACGCGCTAGCCGCCCGGCTCGCGCATGGTGGGGAAGAGGATGACCTCGCGGATCGAGTGCTCGCCGGTCACGAGCATGACCAGCCGCTCGATGCCGATGCCGAGCCCGCCCGCGGGCGGCATGCCGTACTCCAGCGCCCGTACGAACGCCTCGTCGGCCACCTCGACCTCCTCGTCACCCTCGCTCGCCATCGCCGCCTGCTCTTGCAGCCGCTGGCGCTGCTCGACCGGGTCGTTCTGCTCCGAGTAGGCGTTCGCCAGCTCGTAGCCGAGCGCGAACAGCTCGAAGCGCTCGACGAGCCGGGGGTCGTCGCGCCTGCGCTTGGCGAGCGGCGACAGCTCGGCGGGGTAGTCGAAGATGAACGTCGGCTGCACGAGCTTCGGCTCGACGTACGCCGACATGAGCCCGTCCAGCGCCGTCCCCCACGAGGCGCCCTCGTCGACCGCGACGCCGCGGTCGCGCGCGAGCGTGCGCATCTGTTCGGGCTCCGGGTGCGCGAGGTAGTCGATGCCCGTGTGCTCCAGCAACACCTCGCGGTACGTGGTGCGCCCCCACTGCGCGCCGAGGTCCACGACCTGGTCGCCGTGCGCGACCTCGAGCGTGCCGGTGACATCGCTCACGACGGTGCGGATCAGGTGCTCCACCATGCGCGCCACGTCGTGGTAGTCGGCGTAGGCCTCGTAGGACTCGAGGAGCGTGAACTCGGGGTTGTGGCGGTGCGAGATGCCCTCGTTGCGGAAGACGCGGCCGATCTCGTAGACCTTGTCAAAGCCGCCGATCATGAGCCGCTTGAGGTGCAGCTCGAGGGCGATGCGCAGCGCGAGCTGGCGGTCGAGGGCGTTGTGGTGCGTCGAGAACGGCCGGGCGGCGGCGCCGCCGGCGCGCTCCTGGAGCACCGGCGTCTCCACCTCCATGAAGCCGCGGCCGTCGAAGAAGCGCCGCACCGCGTTGACGACGCGCGCGCGGGTGCGCGCGATCTCGCGCGATCGCTCGTTGGCGATCAGGTCCAGCTCACGCTGCCGGTAGCGCGTCTCCACGTCGCTGAGGCCGTGCCACTTCTCGGGTGGCGGGCGCAGCGCCTTGGCGATCACGCGCCAGCTCCGCACAGCGACCGTGATCTCGCCGTGGCGCGTGCGGAACACCCGCCCGCGCGCCTCGACGAAGTCGCCGAGGTCGATGAGCGGTAGCAGAGCGAAGTCGTCGCCGAGGACGTTGCGGCGCAAGTGCAGCTGGACCGACCCGGTGCCGTCGCGCACGTCGATGAACGCGGCGCGTCCCATATCGCGGATCGCGATCACGCGGCCGGCGACGGTGAGCGCGCGCCGGGTCTCCTCGAGGCCCTCGCGCTCGTTGCGTTCGAAGAGCGCGCGCGCCTTCGCGATCTCGTGGCTGCGCTTGATGGTGGCGGGGTACGGGTCACCCTCGGCGAGGAGCGCCTCGCGCTTCCTGCGGCGCAGTTCGACCAGCTCCTGCTCGCTGGGCATGTGGCCACCTCGGGCTGCGCCGGGTCGACGGCGGATCGTGGGAGCGACGGCGGCTCTCGTTGCCGCCGCGTGTCCCGGCCGGCGTCCGCGAGCGGTCGCTAGCGGACGGAAACGACGGTCATGGTGGCGTTGCCGCCGGGCGTGCTTACGTCCACTTTGTCATTCCGCCTCTTGCCGAGCAACGCCCGGCCCACCGGCGACTCGTGGCTGATGCGGCCCTCGGAGGGATTCGCCTCGGCGGGGCCGACGAGCTGGAAGTCCTGCTCGGCGCCGCTCGGCATCTTCACCGTCACTGTCGAGCCGATGCGCACCTCGCGCGAGCGGTGCGCCGCCTCCTCGTCGATCACCTCGGCTCGTTCGAGCATGTTCTCGATCTCGAGGATGCGGCCCTCGAGGAACGCCTGGCGGTTCTTGGCGTCTTCGTATTGGCCGTCGATCTGGGCGGTGCCGAGTTCCTGCGCCTCGTGGATGGCCGCGGCCACCTCGGCGCGGCCGTTGGTGCGCAGCACGGTCAACTCCTGCTTGAGCTTTTCGATGCCTTCGCGTGTGACGAGTACGTGCTCTTCCATCACCGAGACTCCCGCAACAGTCCGCGTCTTCCCATCGCAACGTGACCGCCGGCCGCGTGGGCAGCCGGCGGGAGGACCGGGACGAGTCAGGGCGATGACCCCCGCCGACGCGGCCCGATAGAACTTATGTCTATGTTAACGCTCGCCCCTGCCCGTTGCAACGTGAGGATCGCCGCCCGCTTTCGCGGACCACCCGCCCCCTAGCCTGCGAGAGTGCGTTAGCAGATGATAGAATCTCGCTCGGCGGGGTACCGGGACGACAGGGGCCCGGGCCGGGGGCACGCCACACCATCGTTTCGCCGAATCCCTCTCCAGTGCAGAGCCGGAGCTCCGGCGCGGTGCTCGTCGCGCTGATGATCGCCGTGGCCGCGGGCGCGGTCGGCGGCGTCGCCGGCGGCGTCACCGTGCTGCTGCTCGACGACGGCGCCCCGCAGCCGCCGGAGACCACGGCCACGCCGATCGTGCCTGCCACCGAAGCACCTGCGAGTGCTGCCGCCGCTTCAGCCCTCGACGCCGCCATCCAGCGCGCGCTGCAAGCCGTGGTCACGGTGGTGGCCGACACACCGGCCAGCCGCGACGCAAGCGGCCGCATGTCGCAGGAGCGCGCGGTCGGCTCCGGCGTGGTGATCGACACCGCCGGGTACGTGATCACGAACTTCCACGTCGTCAGCGGCGCATCCGAGATGAGCGTCGTGCTCAGCAACGGCGAGCGGCGCCCCGCCCGCCTCGTCGCGCACGACGCGCCCTACACCGACCTCGCGGTGCTGGCGATCCCCAGCCAGGGCCTGCGCAGCCTGCGCCTCGGGGACTCCGGCGTGCTGCGGCTCGGCCAGCCGGTGATCGCCATCGCCGGGGCCGGCTTCACCCGCGGCAACTCCGTCAAGGTCGGCGTCGTCTCCGGCCTGGAGCAATCGTGGGTGCGCAACGGCGTCGTCCTCGAGGACCTCGTGCAGACCGATGCCGCGGTAAACCTCGGCGACTCGGGCGGCGCGCTGATCAGCGCCACAGGCGAACTCATCGGCCTGCTCACCACGGTCGTCCGCGAGACGCCGACGGGTATGGCGGTCGAGGGCGTGGCGTTCGCGCAGTCGTCGGACAGCCTGCGGCCCGTCATCGAGAACATCATCACGCTGGGCGTGCATCCCCGGCCGCGGCTCGGCATCGAGTACCCGTTCGTGCAGCACATGGAGTTGACCCCGGAGCTGGCCGAGGCCGAGGGCCTCCCGCGGCTATCCGGCGCGCTCGTGACCAACGTCGAGCCCGGCAGCTCGGCGGAGGCCGCCGGAGTGCAGACGGGCGACCTGATCGTGGCGGTGAACTCGATGCCCGTCGACCTCGCAAACCCGTTCGTCAACCGGTTGAAGGTGCTCGCGCCGGGGCAGGTCGCCGAACTGACCGTGCTCCGGGGCGGCCAGCAACTCGTCATCCCCGTAACGCCGAGGCTGGAGTAAGCCATGTCGGACCAGGATCCCCTGTCCCCACGCCCGGGTTCCGAACCGTTCGAGCCCCTCGACGGCGACGACGACGAGTTTGGATACGACCCCTACGACGGCTACGAGGGTGAGAGCGACCGCGGCCTGCTGCGCGTGGTCGGCGTCATCGCCGTCCTCGGGATCATCCTTGCCGCGCTCTTGCTGCCCCCGATCTCGCTGCTCGACCGCGGCGACGACGGCGACTCGATGCCCTCCATCAGCACGAAGGCCCGCGACGATCTGCCGCCGCTGCCGTCCGGCCTCACCGCGCGCAGCGCGCTGTACGACATCTCCACCGACGGCGAGTTCACCGGCTCCGCCGCACTCACGGTGCGGCTCAGCGAACAGGCCGACAGCAGCGAGCACCTCGCGTTCTACACCTACGAGGACGGCGACTGGGCGCGCCTGGCCTCGATCGCGCTGACCGACGACGGGAACGCCGCGCAGGGGCAGGTCGACCAGGTACCGGCCAACATCGCCGTGCTGGCGCGCACGACGTTCGCGCGATCGCTGGCGCTCATCGTCGAGCCGGGCGAGGCCCCCGACGTGGGGGCGCTCTCAGCCGCCGGCATCATCAGCGTGCGCGCGGCGACACCCTCCGGCGGCGAAGCCCTGGGAGGCGTCGATGTCCCGGACGGCGCGCTCACCGTCGCCCGGGGCGCCACGACCCGCGCGGACGTCTACCTGGGCGTCTACCTCGCCGAGCCCTCCGACGCAGCCACCATCGACGCGATCTTCACGATCCCCGACATCGCCGAAGACCACGCCGACGCGCTCATCACAGCCGCGGAGGATGCCGCGGCCGACGGCCTCCACATCGAGTACCTCGCGCTCGACAGCGCGCGCCGCCAGGCGTTCAGCGACTTCGTCGCCACCCTCGCCGAGCGCGCCGAGGAGCGCGGCCTTGGCCTCGTCGTCACCGTGCCGACGCCGTCGGGCACGGACTTCGGCGCTTACGACTGGGATGCGCTCACCGCGGCCACCGAGGTGTGGCTGATGCCGCCGACCAACCGCACCCTCTTCTACGACCAGGTCGGGGTAGCGCTCAGCGCGCAGCGGGCGGCCGGCACGGACCTCGGGCGCGTCTCGCTCGTGCTCGACCGCCGCTCGCGGGAGCGCTCCGCCGAGGGCGTGCGCTCGCTGACGCTGCACGAAGCGCTGTCGTTCGCGAGCACGGTGGAGAGCCGCGCGGCGGAGACCATCGGACCCGGCGAGGTGGTGTCCGTTGCCGCAGTCAACCTCGACCGCGACGCCGGCAACAGCGGCCTCTACTGGGACAACGGGGCACGCGTCGTGACCTTCGCCTACGAGGCGCGCGGCGGCCCGCGCACGGTCTGGATCGAGAATCGCTACTCGGCCGCGTTCCGGCTCGACCTCGCCAGCCGCTACGGCCTCGGCGGTGTCGTGATCAGCGCGGCGCAGACCGACCCGGGGCTGCCCGACCTGTGGGACGTGGTGCTCAACTACGTCGAGGACGACGCAGTGCACCTGCTGCTGCCCCACGGACCGTACCTGCGCCCGAAGTGGGCGGCGTCCGGCGGCCAGATCGAGGGGACTGGCGGCCTGGTTGCGTGGCGGGCGCCGCAGCGCGCCGGCACGTACGACGTGACGCTGATCGTCTCGGACGGCGTGGTGTTCGTCGGCCAGCAGATCGCGCAGCGCGTGGCCGACCCCGAACCCACGGCCGCGGCTCCCACGAGTCCGACGCCGGAACCTACGCCGGAACCGACGCCCGAGCCGACCCCTGAGCCGACGCCGACACCTGAACCCTTGGACGACACGACATCAGAGGCCGCGGCGACCCCGGAACCGACTCCCGAGGCGACCCCTGAGCCCACTCCGGAACCGACGCCCGAGCCGACCCCCGAGCCCACTCCCGAGGCAACACCGGAGCCGACGCCCGAGCCCACCCCTGAGCCGACACCCGAGCCCACCCCGGAGCCAACGCCCGAGCCGACCCCTGAGCCGACGCCGGAACCAACCCCGGAGCCGACGCCCGAGCCTACCCCAGAACCAACGCCCGAGCCGACGCCGACGGGACCGCCGGGGCCGGCCGGAAACGATCAGGGGTAGCGCATGCCACTTCGCGTCATCGGCGGTTCCGCGCGCGGCCTGCTGCTGCGCACGCCTCCGGGCAGCGATACGCGGCCGACGTCCGCACGCCTGCGAGAGTCGCTGTTCGGCATGCTTGAAGCCGCCGGGACGCCCCTCGACAGCGTCGTCGACCTCTACGCCGGCAGCGGCGCGCTCGGCATCGAGGCGCTCTCACGCGGCGCGGAGCGCTGCATCTTCGTCGATTCGAGCCGCCGGGCGTGCCGGGTGATACGCGAGAACCTGGAGCGCACGCACTTCGCCGACCGCGCCGAGGTGACGACGGCGCGCGTCGGGCGCTGGCGCCCCGCGGACGGCGTGGCGTTCAGCCTCGTGCTGGCCGATCCTCCGTACGGCGACGATGCCGCGTGGACCGACATCGACAGCGCGATCGCGAGCGCCCTCGGCGAGGGGGCCGTGATCGCCGTCGAACACTCCGCACGCACGGATGCGCCACCGTCGCTCGCCGGCCGTCCCCGCTGGCGTGAGCGGCGGCAAGGCGACGGCGCGATCGCGCTCTACCGGAGCAACGACACCCCACACGCGCAACGCGAGGAGAGCTGACGTGACCACTGCGATGTACCCCGGCCGCTTCGACCCGGTGACCTTCGGCCATATCGACATCCTGCGACGCGCCGCCCTGCTCTACGAGACGGTGATCGTCGCGGTCGCCGAGAGCCGCTCCGCGCTCTTCACCACCGAGGAGCGCGTGCAGCTCTTCGCCGAGGCCGTCGCGGACGTGCCGAACGCGCGCGTGATCGCCAATAGCGGGCTCACCGTCGAGAGCGCGCGCGACGAGGGCGCGATCGTGCTGGTCAAGGGGCTGCGCGACATCAATGACTTCACGGACGAGATTGACCAGGCGTTCATGAACCGCAAGATGGCGCCCGACGTCGACACGACGTTCCTCATGACCTCACTCGACCACCTCTTCATCAGCGCATCACGCGTCCGCGAGCTCGCCGGCTTCGGACGCGACGTGAGCGACATGACGCCGCCGCACGTGGTGGCGGCGTTGCAAGAGAAGTTCCGGAACCGCTAGCAGGAGGCTCCCGATGGATCTGCTCTACCTCATCGACCGTCTCGAGGAGCAGGTGGCGGGCGCGCAGCGCATGCCCATCGGCAACCGCGCGGTCGTCGACCGCCGCGAGCTGCTCGACACGATCGACCAGCTCCGGGTCGCCATTCCCGCCGAGGTGCGCGAGGCGCGCGAGATCGTGGCCGAGATGGACGCCATCCGCCGCAATACCGGGGAGGAGGCGCGGCTCATGCTCGCGCGCGCCGAGGAGCAGGCCGCCGCGCTCATCGACGACCACAAGCTCACGCGCGCGGCGCGCGAGCACGCCGCGAAGATCGTCGCGGAGGCCGACGCGCGCGCCGAAGAGCGCGATGCCGGGGCCAACGCCGAGATGGCGGGCCGGATCGAGGAGTCGCGCCTCGTGGCCCGGCAGCAGATGGCGGCCGCGGACGAGTACGCGCGCCACCTGCTCTCGAAGCTGGACCACCAGCTCGGCTCGTTCCAGCGCTCCGTGCAGTCCGGGCTCGAACAGCTCGCGGGGGCCCCTCCCGAGGAGGCCATGCGTCCCACTGTCACGGCCGACCAGATGGACGCGCTCCTCGCGGACGCGGGCGCGGCGCCACGCTCGCTCAACGAGGCCGAGCAACGTTCGAACGGGGACACGGGCGTAGGCGGCGCCGGGCCGATCCACTTCGCTCGCGCCGAGGATCCCGAGGCGCGCGCCGAGCCCGGCCCGAACCTCTCGCCGCCAGAGGAGGACGTCATCGACGATTTCGCGATGCCGCCCCTCGACGACGAGCGCGCCCGGCTCGAGGTGCTCGGGCAGACGGGCGAGCAACCCCCGGCCGCCGAGCCGGAACCGCTCGAAGAGCCCGAAGCGGCAACTCCGCGCCTCGGAACGATCGCACAGAGCCCGGCGAACTGAACGGCGAGGGCAGCGAGAGCCCTACGGCGCCCAGACGCGGTCGAGGAAGTCCAGCAGCCAGCCGCGCACGGTCTCGCGGCCGGGTTCCTCCAGCAGCTCGGTGCCGTGCGCGCGCCCGGCCATCAGCAGCACGTCGTGGTCGCCGAGGTCCGCGCGCGCGGCGAGGTCGCGCAGCGACTCGGCGCCGGAGAGATCCTCGCCGGCCGCGACCAGCGTGATGGGCGCCCGCACATCCGCGATCACGGTCGCCGCGTCCAGCTCGGCCATGGCGGCCGGTGCGGACAGCGCCACCACCCCGTCCACCGGCTCACCGGCGGCCACCACGATCGCGGCCGTCCCGCCCATCGAGGCCCCGATCAGCACCACACGCTCGAAGCCCCGCTCGCGCGCGAAGGCGAGCGCGGCGCGCGCGTCGAGGTCGGCGACACCCGGATCCTTCTCCCCGCCGGACTCCCCGTATCCACGGAAATCGAAGGTGAGCGCGTCGACGTCTCGGGTCTGCAGCTCCTCGGCGAAGCCGAACCACGAGCTCTGATCGGCCGGGTACATGTGCAGCAGGATCACGAGCCGCTCGCCCGTCGCCGGGAAGTGCCGCGCGTCGAGACGCACCCCATCGGTGGTTTCGAGGGTCTCAACGCGCGCGGCCGCGTGGTGCGCCGACGTGGTCGCCGGCTCGTCGTCGCCGGGACACGCGGTCAGCAGCAGGGCGCAGCCCGCGAGCGCGACCAGTACCGCCGTGAGCCGCATGCGGACGCGCGCGGCTATCCCGCCACCAGGTTGATGAGCCGTCCCGGGACGTAGATCACGCGCCTCGGCTCCTTGCCGCCCAGCGCGGCGGCGACACGCTCGCTGGCGTCGGCGAGCGCGCGCACCTCGGCCTCGTCGGCGTCGGGCGAGACCTGGAGGCGGTCACGCAGCCGTCCGTTGACCTGCACGACCAGCTCGACGGTCTCGCGCGCGGTGAGCGCGGCGTCGACGTCCGGCCACGCCTGCTCGTGCACCGAGTAGGGCTGCCCCAGGCGCTCCCACAGCTCCTCGGCGACATGCGGGCAGATCGGCCCGAGCATGAGCGTGAACATGCGCAGCGCGCCGTTCCACGACTCGTCGTGCACGGGGCCCTCGTCGCGCAGCCGCGCGAGGCTGTTCGTGAGCTCCATGAGCGCGGCCACGGCGGTGTTCATCTGGAAGCGGTCGAGGTCCGCGGTCACGCGCTCGAGTGTGCGGTGCGCCTCCTGCAGCGGCGCGCGCGCGTTCGCGGCGTCGGCGGCAGCGGTCGTGTCGGGCGGCGTGACGAAGAGCGACCACGCGCGGCGCAGCCAGCGCGCGACGCCCACGATGCCGTCGACGTCGTACGGCCCGCCCTGGTCCCACGGGCCGAGGAAGATGAGGTAGGCGCGGAACGCGTCGGCGCCCCAGCGCTCCACCTGGTCGTCGGGCGGGACGACGTTGCCGCGCGACTTCGACATGCGGCGTCCGTCGGGGCCCAGGATCTGGCCCTGCGCGAAGTAGCGCGTGAACGGCTCATCGTCCGGGACGAGGCCGGCGTCGCGTGCCGCCTTGTAGAAGAAGCGCGCGTACAGCAGGTGCATCGTCGCGTGCTCGCTGCCGCCCGTGTACTGGTCGACCGGGAGCCACATGTCCGCGATGTCGCGCGCGACGGCGTAGTCCGCGTCCCGCGGGTCGGCGTAGCGCATGAAGTACCACGACGAGCACATGAAGGTATCCATCGTGTCGGTCTCACGGCGCGCCGGCTCGCCGCAGTCCGGGCACGAGGTGCTCACGAACTCCTCGGACAGCGCGAGTGGCGACTGGCCAGTCGGCAGGAACTCGACGTCGTACGGGAGCTCGATCGGGAGCTGGTCCTCGGGCACGGGCACGATGCCGCAGGCGTCGCAGTAGACGATGGGGATCGGCGCGCCCCAGTAGCGCTGGCGCGAGATCAGCCAGTCGCGCAGACGGTACTGCACCGTCGGGCCGCCCCAGCCGTTGGCGTCGAGGTGCGCGGTGATGGCGGCCTTCGCCTCCTCGGACGGCGTCCCGTCGAACTGGCCGGAGTTCACGAGCACGCCCGGCTCGAGGTAGGCCTGCGTGAGCGGCACGCCCTCCCATTCCTCGGGCGCGATCACGACCGGGATCGGCAGCCCGAACAGCTCGGCGAACTCGAAGTCGCGATCGTCGTGCGCGGGCACGCCCATGACCGCGCCCGTGCCGTACGAGGCGAGCACGTAGTCGGCGATCCAGATCGGGACGCGCTCGCTGGTGAGGTGGTTGATGCAGTACGAGCCGGTGAAGACGCCCGTCTTGTCGCGATCGGTCGACTGGCGCTCCAGATCCGAGGCGTGGGTTGCGGCCTGCACGTACGCCTCGACCTCCTCGCGATGCTCGTCGGTGGTGAACTCGGCGACGAGCCGGTGCTCGGGGGCGAGCACCATGAAGGTCACGCCGTGGAGCGTGTCCGGGCGCGTGGTGAAGACGCGCATCTCGTCCGTGCCGTCCGAGGTCGGCGACTCGAGCGCGAAGGACGCCTCGACGCCCTCGGAGCGGCCGATCCAGTTGCGCTGCATGAGCTTCACGTGCTCGGGCCACGCCATGCCGGCGTTGTCGAGCAGCTCGTCGGCGTAGGCGGTGATGCGGAAGAACCACTGCTCCATCGTGCGCTGCTCGACGAGGTCGCCCGAGCGCTCGCAGCGGCCGTCGAGGACCTGCTCGTTGGCGAGCACGGTGTTGCAGGACGGGCACCAGTTCACGGCCGCGCCGTCGCGGTAGGCGAGGCCCTGCTCGAAGAGCTTGAGGAACCACCACTGCGTCCAGCGGTAGTACTCGGGCGCGCTCGTGTTGACCTCGCGCTCCCAGTCGAACATCGCGCCCATGCGCTGGAGCTGGCCGCGCATGCGCTCGATGTTGCCGTCGGTCCAGTCCTTGGGGTGCGTGCCGCGCGCGATCGCGGCGTTCTCGGCGGGGAGCCCGAAGGCGTCGAAGCCCATCGGGAACAGCACGTTGGCGCCGTTCATGCGGCGGAAGCGCGCGATGGTGTCGGAGGGCGCCATCGCGAACCAGTGCCCGATGTGCAGGTCGCCCGAGGTGTAGGGCAGCATCGTGAGGTGGTACCAGTTGTCCCGGCCCTCCATGCGGTCGGGCGTGTGGTAGAGGCCGCTCTCGGTCCAGCGCTGCTGCCAGCGCGCCTCAACGGCGAGCGGATCGTAGCGATCGGCCGAGTCGCGTCCGTCGCCGGAGGCCTGGGGTGCTGCCTGCTCCTGGGTCGTCATGGGTACTGCCTGGTTCCCGTCACACGCCGGCCCGCCCGGGCGATACGCGCGCACTCGATCGTACGAACGCTCGCGCGGCCGTCAACCACGCACGCCACCTCGACGTATCGCGCGCGCTACAGCGCCACGAGGATGAGCACGACCAGCAGCGGCACGCCCGCCGAGACGAGCACGAGCAACCGCCGCGCGTGGGCCAGGCGGGCGTGCGGCTCGCGCGCGGCGAGCGCAACCCGCATCTGCCACAGCGTGAGCACCACGTATACGGCGAAGAGCGCGATCAGCGCGGGTATCGTCACGGCGTCATGCTACGGCCCGTGTGCCGCGCCCGATACGGCCTGTCACCATCAGCGGGGCACGATCCGCAGCACCGCCCCGCCGAACGTCAGCACGTACACCTCGCCGTCCGCGTCCGTGCCGAACGACGAGACGGGCCGCGGGCTCACCGCGATCTCGACCACCTCGCCGCCGTCGAGCGGGAGGGCCCACAGCCGCCCGCTGCAGAAGTCGCTGAACAGGTAGTGGCCGGCGAGCGCGGGGATCGCCTCGCCGCGGTACACCACACCACCCGTCACCGAGCAGCCGAGGTTGTGCTCGTACTCGGCCACCGGCAGCACCGTCCCCTCAGGGTCGCAGCCCTCGCGAGGGGAGAAGCAGCGGGTGCCCTCGAGACGGTTCCACCCGTAGTTGCCTCCGGCCTCGACGCGGTCGATCTCCTCGATCTCGCCCTGGCCGACGTCGCCGGCCCACAGCGCGCCCGTCTCCGGGTCAAACGCCATGCGCCACGGGTTGCGCAGCCCGTACGCCCAGATCTCCGTTCGTGCGCCCTCGACGCCCACGAACGGGTTGTCGGGCGGGACCGCATACGGAGCGGCCCTCGAGGCGTCACGGACATCGATGCGGATGACGCTGCCAAGCAGCGTCGCGAGGTTCTGCCCGTGACCCCTCGGGTCGCCGCCCGATCCGCCGTCGCCGTAGCCGAGGTAGAGCATCCCGTCCGGCCCGAAGCGGATCGCGCCGCCGTTGTGGTTCGAGTACGGCTGCTCCACCTCGATGATCACGAGCTCGGAATCGGGAACCACGCGCAGCGGGTCGGCGGGGTCGACCGTGAACCGCGCGAGCCGCGACATGCGCGGCACGCCGCTCGCCGAGTAGTAGACCCAGAGGCGCCCGCTCTCATCGAACCGCGGGTCGAGGGCGACGCTGAGCAGTCCCTCCTCGTTGCCTCGACGCGAGACCTGATCGCTGATGTCGAGCAGCTCGGCCGCGGCGTCGGCGTCCGGGTGCAGCACGAGGATGCGGCCGTCCTGCTCGGCGAGGAACATGCCGGGAGCCGAGCCAGGCTCAGGCCCGACCGGATAGACGCCGATCTCGATCGGCCGGTCGAACTCCCGGCCACCGAACGCCTCGGCGAACCCCACGGCCAGCGGCGCTTCGGCCGGCGCCGGCGTCGCGGTGACGGTGGCGACGGTGGCCGAGGGTGTGGGAGTCGGCGAGGGCGTACCCGAGCCCGCCTCGGGTACAGCGGTCACGGTGGCGGTCGCGTCGGGAGTCGCTTCGGCCGTGGCGGTCGCGGTGGTCGCCGGCGTGGCGGTGGGCGTCGAGACCGCTGTGGGCGAGGTGGCGGGGGGCCGCACGGGCACGGGGCTGCCGTCGTCACCCGAGCACGCGGCCACAGATAGTGCGAGCGCGACGGCGACGATCAGCGCCGGGAGCGTGCGGACGCGGCGGGCGTGGTGCATGTGGGGACCCCGGCGCTCGGTGGGCGGCACGCCGAGGGTAGCACCGGGCGAGCGAGGGTTCAGTCCTCGCGCGGCCGCGCGCCTGCGGTCCCCGGCGAGCCGAGGTCTGACCCGGCCACTCCCTGCGACGCGTGCCGAGGCTTGGCGGAGGCATCTCCGCCTGGACGGGCTCCGGCTGGGCCCGCTGGAACACTGGAGTGTGACTACAGGGCGATCAGGGAGCGCCTACCACTGGCTGGATCGCTCCGAGTGCTCATGGTCGGGGATCCGGTAGCTGATTCCCTCGTCGTCGTACGCCGAGATCGCGAGGAGCTGGCCGAAGTTGTCGGCAGTCACCTCCTTGCGTTGTAGCTTCGCCATCAGCCGCTGCCAGCGCTGCAGCATCCTGAACTGGAAGAGCACTCCGACGTTTCTGGACCTCGGGAAGCGCAGCGCGTCGGCCATCTCATTGCCGATGAGCGCCCGCGACAGCGGGAATATCTGCTTACTCACCATGGTTCTGCGTTCAGCTGACTCCGTCACGCCCGCGACCAGGGGAGCGGAGTTGACGAGCGCGTTGGACATGATGATGGACTCGTCGGACATAGGCGGCTCGCAGAGCGAGGTAATCCGGTACAGGTCCAGCGCCTCTTCCTCGGTTGAGGCCAGGATGGACTCCGGGATACCCATGAGCCACGCCGTGTACCGCCAGATCGCCATGATGCTGTCGCGCTCTTCCCGCGTGAAGCGAACGCCCAGCGCCTCGGCGTGCTTCATGGTTCGGGCGGAGAAGCAGGCTGCGGCGTAGCCCGTGTGCGCCGCGCTGATGGGGGCGCCCCAGGCCTCCTCGTCCCAGTCGTCGGCGGCCCTCAGCAGTCTCCTCAGCTGTGCGTGAATGAGCCGGATCCGGACGGAGAGCTTCCATCCGTCGCCGTACCGTTCCAGGCCCCCGGGGAAGAAGATCTCCAGGAAGTGGCGGTTGTTCTGCTGGAGCCGCCTGACGCCGCGATCGAAAATGCGGCCCGTCAGCACGAATGACTTCGCGATGTACGTCGTGAAACCGTCGACGAGCACCCCGGTTACGAAGCCGACCAGGATCATCCCGCTGTCCCGATGGAACGCACGGATACCCGGCCCGAAGGCTTCGCGATCGAGCCAGGGCGGGTCGGGGGGCGGCGACAGGAAGAACTCGCGCAGCGCTTCGGGCGCCGAACGCAGCGTATCCTCGTCTTGTTCCATCCCGGCGTGGATGAACAACCCGACATCACCGGCGGGCAGGTAGGACATCTCCCCGATGATCGCGTCCATCTCGGGATCGCCGATCAGCGTGTGCCTGAGGTAGTTGGACGCGCCTGCGGGCTCAGCGGCCAGCGCCCGTTCGGCGTTGATCCGGTAATCGGTCGGCAGGACGATGCCTTCGAGACCCTCGTGAACGTACCGGGAGTCAGGCGCCTGGCCGTTTTGTGCGTCACTCGCCGCGGTGTCCCGCATTGCGCCTACTCCCACATCCATTCCGGGCACGCTCTCGCTTCGGGCAGTGCGATGCGAGACGCGGCTGACACGGCGGGTGTGTGGGAGTGCGCTCGTGGGAGTGCGATGGCGATGTCGCGTGGCTCATAAGCCAGCAGAGACATCATACGTCGCTGCACCTCCGCGCCGCCTGTGCTCCAGAGCCCAATCCGAAGCGATCATACCGCAGAGGCGGCCCGTCAAGCGAACCCGGGTTTCGCCGGGACAGTCGCGGCGAGAGGCCCGCCGGGGTCAACCGGCATCGCTCGACGGACCCCCGTGCGGGGGCCCCGAGCGCGCGCCACCGCTTCACCCGGTGTCGCGAAGATGTACAGGGCCCGCGCCCTGCTCCAGGCCGCTCTATGACTCGACCGGCTCGACGCGCAGATCGGGCAGCCACTCCAGCCACGACGGCAGGTACCAGTTACGGCTGCCCAGCAGCTCCATGCTCGCCGGCACGAGCACCGACCGCACCAGCGTCGCGTCGAGGAACACCGCGAGGGCGAGTCCGAACCCCACCTGCTGGTTGATGATCGTCTGCCCGGACGCGAACGCGCCGAAGACCGCGACCATGATCAGCGCGGCCCCGGTGATCATGCCCGCCGTCTCGCGCAGCCCGTAGGCCACCGCCTCGGCGTTGTCGCCCGTCGCGTCGTAGCGCTCGCGCACGCGGCTGAGCAGGAAGACGTGGTAGTCCATGGAGAGCCCAAACAGGATCGTGAACAGGAAGATCGGGATCCACACGTCGATCACTTCGGCTTGCTGGAAGCCCAGTAACTCCCTCGCCACGCCCTTCTGGAACACGAGCACGAGGATCCCGTACGCCGCGCCCACCGAGAGCAGGTTCATGAACACGGCCTTGACCGGGATCACGATCGAGCGGAACACCAGCATCAGCACGATGAAGCTGAAGCCCAGCACGAACGCGAACACGATCGGCGTGTAGCGGTCGATGATCGAGAACACGTCGCTCGCCTCGGAGCTGAGGCCCCCCACCATGGCCGTGGCGGGAGTACCGGCGAACGCGGCAGGTACAAGTTCGTCGCGAATGGTGTTGACCGCCTCCACCGTGGCGGGGCTGCTCGGCTCACCGGGGAGTACGACGCGCATCAGCGCGAGGTCGCCTTCGGGATTCACGTCGATCAGCGGCGTCGCCGGAGAGATCGGCGCGAGCGACACGATCAGGCGCTCAACCGCGGCCTGCACCCGCGGGTCTTCCGGATCGCCGTCGATGGCGATCTCGACCGGGTTGGCGACGCCGAACGAGAGCGTGGGGTCGGCCTCGAGTGCGAGGAAGGCTTCCCGCGTCCTCGAGCCCTCCGGGAAGGTGTCCACGCCGTTCAGGCCCGTGCGGATGTCGAAGTAGAACGAGGTCACGGCCACCATCGGGATGCCGACGGCGAGGAGCCCGATCACCGGGAACCGGATGACGAGTCGCGTCGTGAAGTCCCAGAACCCGCCGCCAGACGCGGCGCCTTGCCGCGAACCTCGTGTGCGGCCCTTCCCGATGAACGGGAGCGACAGCCGGTTCACGTTGGGGCCGAGGAGCATGAGCACGGCCGGCAACAGCGTCAGCGTCGCCACCAACTCGACGATCACCACGAGCACCGCCCCAAGCCCGAGCGAGCGGAAGAACGCCATCGGCACGATGAACAGCCCGAACAGCGCGATCACCACGGTCACGCCGCTGAACAGCACCGTGCGCCCGGCTGTGGCGCCCGTGCGCTCGACGGCCTCTGCGACGGACAGGCCTCGGCCCATCTCGTCGCGGAAGCGAGAGATCATGATCAGCGAGTAGTCGATGCCGACCGCCAGTCCGATCATCGTGATCATCAGGGTGACAAAGAACACCAGCTCGTAGACCTGCCCGATGATCGCGACCAGGCCCAGCGCGATGATGATCGCCACGATCGCCAGGCCGATGGGCACCAGAGCCGCCACCACGGCCCCGAAGAGCACGAGCAGGATGAGGAGCGCGACGGGGACCCCGAACCGTTCTCCCTGCTCCAGGTCCCGCAGCGCGAACTCGTTGTTTTCGTAGGAGATGCTCGCGGCGCCCACGATCAGCACGCGGAACTCGTCGGTGGTGTTCACCTCGTCGATGGTGTCGAAGACGTGCTCGACGTTGCGTTCGGCCTCGGCCAGCGACCCGGTCATCGCCAACGGGATGATCGTGGTCTTGCGATCGGCGGACACGAGGCGCTCGTCGGGCAGCAGGAAGTAGTGCACCCCGCCGGCCACGATGTCTTCGCCCAGCCCGCTCATGGCGGCGAAGACCTCGCTGACCTGCTCGCGGAAGGCCGGGTCGTCCACGGTCAGCGAGTCCGACTGGACGATCACGACTTCCTGGACCTGCTGGGTGCTCGGGAACCGCCGCTCCAGCAGCAGCCTCGTGTCCTCCGACTCGAAGCCGCGGGACAGTCGCAGCTCGGTCGTGGTCGCGCTCTCGAGGAGCTGCCCGCTCACAGCGAGGGCGATGACGACCGCGGCCACCCACAGCCCGATGGTGACCCACGGTCTACGCGAGCTGATTCGGGCGAGTGCATCGGTCACGGAGACGCTCCACCTTGCGTCGGGGAGGGCGTCCGACAGGGTCGTGGTGGACCTGAGGGGGCTCGAACCCCTGACCTCCACACTGCCAGTGTGGCGCTCTCCCAGCTGAGCTACAGGCCCGCGCCGGACAGTCTAGCGCGCCCCGGCGCTTGCGCCCACGAAGCGCGCCCGGCGCCGCCGCTAGAATGCCCCGGGGAGGTCTCGATGGTGCCCAACCGCATCCACGTCGAGCAGGGCGACATCACGCAGCAGCCCGTCGATGCGATCGTGAACGCCGCCAACAGCACCCTGCTCGGCGGCGGGGGCGTCGACGGCGCGATCCACCGCGCCGCCGGCCCTGAGCTGCTCGAGGCGTGCCGCCCCCTGGGCGGCTGCCCCACGGGCGAGGCGCGCATCACGATGGGGTACGACCTGGCGGCTATGTATGTCATCCACACCGTCGGCCCCGTCTGGGCCGGCGGCGACGAGGGCGAGGACGACCTCCTTGCCAGCGCCTACCGATCGAGCCTGGAACTCGCCCGCACGCACGACGCGGCCACGGTCGCCTTCCCCGCGATCAGCACCGGCGCCTATGGGTTCCCGCTGGAGCGCGCGACGCGCATCGCGGTGCGCGAGGTCGTGGCGGCTCTCGAGGCCGACTCGATGCCTGAGCAGGTGACGTTCGTGTGCTTCGACGCAGCGACCGCCGAGGTCTACGAGCACGTCGTCGGCGAGCTGTTGGAGTAGGCCCAGCGCCGCTCAGCGGCCGCCTGAGAGCACTTCGATGAGGAACGCGCCGGGGACAAGGGGCTCGTCGCCGAGGGCGAGCAGCGACATGACCACGAGCCATACGGCGAACCCGGCGAGGTTCGCGAGCGCCGCGATGCCACCGGCGCGCGGCGCGCAGCGCTCGACCGCGCTCTGCGTGAACACCAGCCAACCGCCAAGCGCCAGCACACCGACCCCCACGGAGACCCCGGGCACCACCATGAGCAGGCCCACCACCAGGGGCGTCGCGGCGAATCCGGCGGCTCGCAGCAGCTGATCGACAGGCGCCATCACGCGCGCCACCCGCAGCAGCACCAGGTACACCACGAGTAGCCACGCGAGCCACAGCACGAGCGCGAACAACGTGCCGATCGCGACGCTTTTGAGGAGCAGCGTCCCGGCTTCGCTGAAGTCGTCGCGCACCCACCACAGCCAGCCGCCGACGCCGTAGAGCAGCATCGAGCAGATCGCCACCACGAGCGCCGGGGCGGTCGCGCCGGAGTCGCGCCGCAACTCGTCCAGCACGTCGAGGTCGAAGCGCGCGAGGCGCGCGAGGCGCGCGAATGTCAGTCCGAGTTGTGCCACCGTCGGCCCCCTCAAGCACGTGTGGGAGCGGCAAGCCCTGCTAGCTTAGCGGGCGCTTGGCGGGAATGCCCGGACGGCGCGGGAAGCGCTCCGGCAGCTCGCCGCAGCGGCGCACGATCACCACCTGTTGCGGGCCCGCCCCCTCCGGTAGCGATAGCGGCACGGGATCCTCGGCACATCCCCCGAGCGCCTCGATGGCGGCCGCTGCCGCGCCGAGCTCACGCGCGGCGCCGCTCCCCTTGGGTGCGGCCATGACGCCGCCGGGGCGCAGCAACGGCAGCAGATACTCGACCAGCACGGGCAGCGGCGCGAGCGCGCGCGCGACCGCGACGTCGAAGCGCTCGCGGCACGCCGGATCGCGGCCCGCCTCCTCGGCACGCGCCGTGACCACCTCGACGTCGCCGAGTTCCAGTTCGTCCACCAGGGTCTCCAGGAAGCGCGCTCGCCGCCCGTGGGACTCGATGAGCGTCAGCCGCAGCGCGGGCTCGACGATGCGCAACGGCACGCCCGGGAACCCCGCGCCCGCCCCCACGTCGACGACCCCGGCGGGCTCGCCGGCCGGCAAGACGCCCGCCGCGCGCAGCGCGACCAGCAGCGCGAGCGACTCGCCGAAGTGGCGTCGCTGCACGGCCGCGGGATCGGTGACCGAGGTGAGGCCGGCGCGGTCGCGCCAGGCCTCCATGAGCCTGAGGTAGCGCTCAAAACGCGTCAGGGCGGCTGCGTCGAGCGGCACTCCGAGCCGCGTGGCCTCCTCCTCGAGCGTCGTGAGGCTCGCGAGTTCGCCCGCGTGAGGGTGGTGACCCGTTGACACCGTGTCCCGTCTATCTTCTAGACTGAACCGTACCCGAAAGCTGACCAGGGGCGCTCGGTCACTCGAGTTTCGCGCGCCTCACGACCGAACGTGGGGCGGCTGCGCACATACGGGCAAGCGCCCCGCGACTCCGGCAGCACGGCCTCCGATGGAGCAGGGATTGATCGCCGATGGCCGAGGCTATCAGCGCCGGCAACGCCAGCGCACACTTCCTTAACGCAATCGAGCCCGAGAAGGCCCGTGACGAGCGCCCCGAGATTGAGCGCTTCGTGGAGTGGGTCGGTGCCGAGCGTGAGATGGGCAAGCTCACTGGCGAGGAGATCGACGCGTACCTGCGTGAGCGCTTCCCCGACGCGCTCGGCGGCGCCGACGACGATACTGAGAGCAGCGAGCTCGACGAGGCGGCCGCAGCCCAGATCGAACCGCTCCGCGCGTTCCTCGCCTATGCGTCACGCCTGGCCTTCACGGAGGAGAACCTCGTGCCTCACCTGCGCCTCGGAGAGCGCGCGGGCGGAGCACGCGGCGGCGCCGGCGCGGCGGCCGAGCTCGGCGGAAAGGCCTACTACGTGACGATCGAGGGCGTCGCCGCCCTCGAACAGGAGCTCGAGGGGCTGAAGGCGCGCCGCCCTCAGATCGCCAGTGAGCTCCGCGCGGCCATGGCCGACAAGGACTTCCGCGAGAACGCGCCTCTCGACGCCGCCCGCGATCAGCAGGCCCATCTCGAGGCGCGGATCCGCTCGATCGAGGACCAGCTGCGCCATGCCGTGATCATCGACCCGGAGACCAAGCACGGACGCGCCAACGTCGGCTCCACCGTGAAGGTGTTGAACCTCAGCATGGACCGCGAGCAGACGTTCCAGCTCGTGAGCCCCAGCGAGGTCGACCCGGCCGACGGCAAGATCTCGGTCGAGTCGCCCGTCGGCAGCGCGGTCATCGACCACGTGCCGGGCGACGAGGTGGAGGTGCGGGCCCCCGCTGGGTCCGTCCTCCTGCGCGTGCTCGAGGTCGAAGGCTAGCGCCTAACCGAGCGCGAGCTGGTCGACGGCGACCGCGCCGAACAGCAACGTCAGGTAGCTGATCGAGTAGTGGAACAGCGCCAGCGCTCCCTTCGTGCCCTCCCCGCGATAGAGCCGCCACGCGAGCCAGAGGAAGATCGCCCCGCCCACCGCGGCCGTCCCGAAGTAGATCGCCGACAGGTCCGCGATGACCGTGAACGCCAGCGCCAACGGCACGAGCATGAGCGAGTAGAGCCCGATCTGCCGCTTCGTCTCCGCCTCGCCCCGCACCACGGGCATCATCGGCACGCCAGCGCGCCGGTAGTCGTCGGCGAGCACGAGCGCGAGCGCCCAGAAGTGCGGCGGCGTCCAGTAGAAGACGATGAGGAACATGAACACCGCGACGATGCTGAGATCGCCGGTCACGGCGGCCCAGCCGATCATCGGCGGCGCCGCGCCCGCAGCCCCGCCCAGCACGATGTTCTGCACCGTCGAGCGCTTCAGGTAGTACGTGTAGACGCCGACGTAGAACGCGAACGCCCCAACGGCCAGCGCGGCCGCGAGGATGTTCACCGTGATCGTCAGCCACACTCCGGCTGCGGCGCCGAGCACGAGCCCGAACCACAGCGCCTGCGCCGGCTCGAGGACGCCCATCGGGAGTGGGCGCTCGCGTGTGCGCTCCATGAGCGCGTCGATGTCGCGGTCCGCGTACTGGTTGATCGCGTTGGCGCCGCCGGCGGCCAGCATACCGCCGATGAGCGTGGCGGCGATGAGCCACGGCGACGGCCAGCCCTCCGCGGCAAGCACCATCGCGGGCACCGTGGTAACGAGCAGCAGCCAGATGATGCGTGGCTTCGTGAGCGCGATGTACGCGCGCAGCGTCGACGCCACGGGGCGCAGCAGGAGGGCTTCGTTACGCACGCGCCGGCTCCCGTCGATCGCCCGCCGGCCGCGGCGACTCGGCCTCTTGCGTCGCCTCACCGGGCTGGTAGGCCGCGGCGACGACGATGAGCACCGCGAGCGCCCAGATCGACGCACCCAGGGCGAGGTGCGAGGCGCGCACGACGTCGGAGAACGTGGTCCAGATGTTCGCCGCGCCGATCAGCATCTGGAGGCCGTAGAGCCCCAGCAGCCCCATCGACGCGGCCTGTAGCCGCTCTGCAAGCGGCCCTCGCAGCTCTGTCGCGCTCAGCGCGACGAACCCCACGGCGCCGAGGCCGACGAGCGTGCTCAGGCGGTGCGCCCAGTGGATGTGCTGCTCCAGCACGCCCTCGACGAACGGTATCGGCGCCTGCAGGCAGCCGGGCCACGTCGTGCATGCGGTCGTGGAGTCGGAGCCGACCACGTAGGAGCCGCCGAGGAGGATGACCAGCAGGATCGCAGACGTCACCGTCGCCAATCGCACGAACGACGCGCGCTCACGGCTCTCGATGCGACGCCGCTCCGGGCCGTAGAACGCGAACACGGTGAGCGCGCTGAGCATGGCCAGCAGCGTCAGCGCCGCCCCGAGGTGCACCGTCACGATCTCGGGCGGCAGCTCGCGCTCCACGGTCTCCTTGCCGAGCCACGCCTGCACGGCGAGCAGCACGACGGACGCAATCGCGAGGTTGCGCACGACCGCGTCGCCTCGCCGCTGCAGCAGCGCGACGGCCGCGGTGGCGACGATCAGCAGCCCCACGATGGCGGCGGCCGAGCGGTGCGTGTATTCGATGATCGCGGTGCGCTCGGCGGGCGGCAGGAGCTGGCCGTGGCACAGCGGCCAGTCCGGGCAGCCGAGACCGGAGCCTGTCGTGCGCACGATCGCGCCGATGGTGATCAGCACGAGCGTCGCGCCGACGGTCGTCACGGCCAGTGCCTGGTAACGCGTCACTCGCTGCTCCTGTGTGCCGGCGAGGTTCCATGCATCGTACCGCTCAGCCTCGTCACGCGCTGTGGCAGACGCCTCGCGGCACACGCTCACGTGGCCGGCGGTGCGACCGATCCCGCCCGCTGCTCGGCCTCCTGCTCGTCGAGGCGCTCCTTGAGCGTCTCCAGCTCGCGCTGCACGCTGCGCAGCCGCGCCTGTAGCCACAGCAGGTAGATGAACAGGCCCGCCCAGAACACCGCGAACCCCGCGAACAGGAACTCGAGGTAGTCCACTACGTCCCGCCCGTCCCCGGCAGCGCCGGCGCACGACCCGTCGATCCCGCCTCGATGCGGTCGACGTGGGCGCGCAGCTCGGCGGCCTCGACGCCGATGCGCTCGGTCTCCGCGCGCAGCGAGAGCAGCCAGAGCGTGAGCAGCATGACCGCCGCCATGCCCAGCATCAGCACCAGCAGCATCGAGGTCGGCAACGCCTGGTCGCCGAGGACCCTCGTGACGATGGGATCGGGGTGGAGGGTGCGCCACCAGCGCACCGACATGTTGATGATCGGGATGTCGGCGCCGCCTATGATCGCGAACACCGCCGCGTAGCGCGCGGCGCGCACGTCCGTCGCGTCGGAGAGGCTGCGCGCGAGCAGGTAGCCGCTGTAGATGAGCAGCAGCACGAGGGTGCTCGTGAGGCGCGCGTCCCACGCCCACCACGTGCCCCAGACCGGCTTGCCCCAGATCGCGCCCGTCGCCAGCGTCAGCGCCGTGAACAGCACCCCGACGGTCGCCGCCGCCCGCGCGACCGCGTCGAAGCGCAGGTCGCTGCGCCAGAGCACGAGGATCGAGCATACGAAGACGACGGAGTACGCGAGGTAGGCCGCGATCGCGGAGGGCACGTGGATGTAGAAGATGCGCTGCACCTCGCCCTCGATCGCCTCGCGCGGCGCGACCACGACCGCGCCGACGAGCATCGCCAGCATCGCGACGCCGGTGAGCGGAGGCAGCACCGTCCAGCGCGCTCTGTACACCGGCCCCACGACCGCCCACAGGGCGCCCAGGAGGCCCGAGGGGCCGCCTGCGGCCACGGAGGTGACCGAGGGGGCGCCGGTGCTCATTGCTCGGCCACCAGCGGGAACAGCAGCGCGCTGCCCAGCGCGCTCCAGACGGTGAAGCCCGCGAGCAGCAGGATCCACGAGTAGCCGCCCGTCGGCAGGTCGAGCGCACCGCCCGTCGCGCGCACGGCGGCGATGAGCAGCGGCACGAGGAGCGGCAGCGCCAGGACCGGCATCAGCACCTCGCGCGAGCGCACGCGGCTGCCGAGCGTGGAGAGCAGCGTCGTGAGGCTGACGTAGCCGACGGTGCCGAGGGCCATGATCGCGATCAACTCCAGGGTGAGCAGCGAGGTATTGAAGAGGATAGTCGCCAGCACCAGTACGGCCAGTTCGATCAGCAGCAGGGCCAGCAGGTTGCTCGCCACCTTCGCCGCGTAGAGCGCCGTGCGCGACACCGGCGCGACCATCAGCGCGTCGAACGTGCCTTGCTCCATCTCAGCGGCGAACGAGCGCCCGCTCGCGATGATCCCGGCGAACAGGAACGTCACCCACAGCACGCCCGGCAGCAGCGGCCGCACCTCGCCCGTCGCGAGGTCGAGCGCGAACGAGTAGGTGAGCACGCTGATCGCGGCGAAGACGCCGGCCGAGAGCCACCCGGCGCGCTGCCGCCACAGCAGGCGCAGATCCTTGGCGAGCACGGCACCGGCGGCGCTCACACGCCCACCCTCGCCGGCTCCGGGGCGGATTCGAGGACGCGCCCGCGGTCGAGCTCGATGACCAGTTCCGCCCAGTCCTCGGCGCGCTCGCGCTGGTGGGTGGCGGCGAGCACGGTGACGCCGGGCGCGCGCAGTACGAGCTCGTCGAGCAGCGCCAGCCCGTCGCGGTCGAGGCCCGTCTCCGGCTCGTCGAGCAGCAGCACGTGAGGGCGGTGCAGCACCACGCGGGCGATCGCGAGTCGCTGGTGGAAGCCGTGCGACAGCACGGCGACCTGCTCGTCGCGGCGCGTCCACAGCCCCACCCGCCGCAGCAGCTCCTCGACGCGTGCGGCCGCGCCCTCGACGCCGTAGAGGCGCGCGAAGAACTCGAGGTTCTCGCGCGGCGTCAGCTCCTCGTAGAGCATCGGGCGATGCGTCAGCACGCCGATCGAGGCGCGCACATCGCCGGGCGCGTTGCGCAGGTCGTGGCCCGCGACGGTGGCGTCGCCCTCGGTCGGCGCGAGGAGCGTCGAGAGCACGGCGAGGAGCGTGGTCTTGCCCGCGCCGTTCGCGCCGAAGAGCGCGGCCTTCGCGCCGTCGGGCACCTCGAAGCTCGCGCGGTCCAGCGCGACGGCGCCGCCGAAGCGCCGGGTGAGCCCGCGCGCCTCGATCACGCCGTCGCCCCGTCGCGGCGGCCGGCGAGGTGCAGTACCGCCGCGCCTCCGCCGATGATCGCGAGCGCCAGCGCGACGGCGACCGCCGCGCCGCCCCTGCCGGTGAGCGGGTTCGGCGCGTTGCGCCCCGCGAGGCCATCGAGGAGCACACTCACCGACTCCCCGGGCCCCGCAGCGCCCTCGCGCGCGACGAGCGTGGTGGGCTCGCCGCCGTCGTCGCGCGTGCCGGCGTCGATGGAGCCGGCGAGCGGGCGGATGTCGTCCGCGAATCGCGTCGGCACGGCGACCTCCATGTGATCGGTGGGCAGCGGCGCGGTGACGCGCAGCGCGTACGCGTCGCGCGCCCGATCGTAGCCGACGACGTACCGGCTGACGACCGTCGTCACGCCCGGGCGGAGCGCCGTGCCGACCACCAGCGTGCCGCCCTCGACACGCGTGTCGCCCTCGACGCCGCTCTCGGCGACGACCGCGCCGTCGGGGAGTGGGATGCGCAGCGTCACGCCTTCGGCGTCTCCGACGAAGATGCGGTCCGACGGATTGCGCACCTCGTCCGCTCGCACGAACGTGATCCGCGCGTCCGTCCGGTCGAGGCCCAGCACGGTCACCGTCGTGCGCTCGATGGTCAGCGGAGGCGGCTCGGTCGTCTTCGCGTACACCACGATCTCGACCTCGGCGGTCGGGAGCTCGCGCGACAGCAGTACGGGCGGCGCGAGGTACTGCACGCCGTCATACACCGCGCGCACGACGTACGAGAGCGCGATGTCGGGCCCCACGTCAAACGCGAACCGTCCCGCCTCGGTGGTCGTCTCCTGAGCCGACTGCACGCCAGCATCGCCGAGCACGAAGAGCTGCACCGTGACCGGCTCGGTCGCGGGCCCCGAGTCGCCGACGCGCACGACGCCCGTGATGCGCCCCTCGGGCTGCTGCGCCGAGGCGAGCCCGCCGGACAGCGCGCACACCGCGGCGGCGCATGCGACGAGGGCGCGCGCGAACAGGGTCACGCGCCGCCGCGCGGATCGAGGCCCGCGTCGCGCAGCGCCTCGGTGACGGCGCGCAGACGTGGCGCGAGGGCGCGCCGGCCATCGCGCCGCTCGTCGGCGGAGATGCGGCCGCTCGCCACGTCGTCGTCGAGCTCGCGCAGTTCGGCGACCAGGGTGCGGCGCTCCTCGACCAGCTCGGCGCCGTCAACGCCCTCGAGCGCGGCCTCGCGGGGGCGCAGGAGCGGCAGGCCGATGACCGCCGCGGCGAGGGCGGCGAACAGCGCGAGCACCAGCCACTCCATCAGTCGCGCCTCTCCGCCGTCCTGCGCAGCTGCTCGTCCAGCCAGCGCTCCTCGGACGCGTCGAGGGCGCCGCCCGCTCCCGCCGGTGCGAGCGTCGCGCCGCGCCGCATCCGCCACAGGGCCGCTGCGCCGAGGACCGCGACGAGCAGGATCGAGCCGCCCACCCAGCCGAAGAGCCAGAGATTGAAGCCCTCGCGCGGCAATTCGGCGAGCACCACGTCGCCGAAGCGGTCCGAGAAGTAGAGCAGGATGTCGTCGCCGCCGCGCCCGGCCGCGAGCTGGTCGCGGATCTCGGCCCGCATGTCCTGGCAGATCGTCAGCTCGCAGTGGTCGAGGCGGACGTTGATGCAGCGCGGGCACATCAGCTGCTGCTCGATCTGCAGCGCCTGCGCCTCGAAGTCCTGCGCATCCGCGCGCCTGAGCGTGTCGAGGGAGCCGGTCGCCCATGTGGCAGCGAGGGCAGCGACGACCGCCGCGGCAAGCGCTCCGAGGACGACGCGGAGCGCCACGTGCATCGTCACGCACTCCGCGTCGCGCCCGAGGGGGGCACGGCCGGCACGGGCGCCCGCTCGCGCGCGGGCTGCGGGGCGAACACGACGATGCCGCCGAGGACGTAGACACCCGCACCGATCCACAGCCACGCCATGAGCGGGTTCACGAATGCGTTGATCTCCGCCACGCCCTCCTCGTCCCATCCCTGCAGGAACACGTAGATGTCCTCACGCCACCCCGTGTCGACATCGACCATCGCCATCGGCTGGTCGGGGAAGTTGCGGAAGAAGCGCCGACCAGGCGCGAGCGTGGTGACCGTCTCGCCGTCGCGGCGCACGGTGAGCGACGCGAGCACCTCGGTCTCGATGCCGTTCGCCGTGCCCGCGCGCTCGCGCAGGCCCTCGAACTCCACGCTGTAGCCGCCGACCTCGAACGACGCGCCCGGCGCGACGATGCCGCGCGACTGCGCCTGGTAGACGTTCGCGCTGACGGCGGCGACCGCCATCATCGCCACCCCGAGGTGCACGAGGTACCCGCCGTAGCGGCGTCGGTCGCGCCTGAACAGCGCGAGCAGCGCCGCGGGCCAACTGCGCCCCCCAGCCGCGCGCCGCCCGCGCGCGCCGATCGCGAACTCGCGCAGCGTGACGTAGCCGAGCGCGATCGAGACGCTGACCGCGGCGAGCGCGAAGCGGTCGTGCATGCCGAGTGCGGCGAGCACCGCGGCGCTGCCGGCGAGCACGGCGAGCGGGACGCGGAAGCGACGGATCAGCGTCGTGCCCGCCGCGCGCCGCCACGGCAGCACGGTCCCGACGGCGATGAGCGCGAGCAGCGCGATCACGAGCGGCCCGATGACGTCGTTGTAGAACGGCGCGGAGACCGTGATGCGGGCGCCCTCGACGAGTTCCGAGAACACCGGGAAGAGCGTCGCGCCGAGGATGACGAGCGCTCCGATCGTGAACAGGTAGTTGTTGACGATGAGTGAGCTCTCCCGTGACGCGAGCGAATCGAAGTCGTGGTCCGCGCGCAGCCGCCCGCTGCGCCAGCCCAGCAGCACGATCGACGCCACGAGCGTGGCCGCCAACACCACGAGGAAGTACGGGCCCACGTCGGACAGCGCGAACGAATGCACGGAGGCCACGAGGCCGCTGCGGACGTTGAAGGTGCCGAACACGGCGAGCGCGAAGGCGGCGAAGACGAGCGCGAGGTTCCACAGCTTCAGCATCCCCCGGCGCTCCTGGACCATGAGCGAGTGCACGAAGGCGGTCATCGGCAGGAGCGGCAGGATCGCCGAGTTCTCGACCGGGTCCCAGCCCCAGAAGCCGCCCCACCCGAGCGTCGTGTACGCCCACCACGCGCCGAGGATGTTACCGACGCTGAGCAGCAGCCACGACCAGAGCGCCCACGGGCGCACGGCGCGGATCCAGCGTCCGTCGATGCGCCCGGAGAGCAGCGCCGCCGCGCCCAGCGCGAACGGCACGGCGGTGCTCACGAGCCCGGCGAGCATGAACGGCGGGTGCACCAGCATCGCCGGGTCGACGAGCAGCGGGTTGAGCCCCACCCCATCCTCGGGTGTGACCGCGCTCACCTCGAACGGTGAGGCGAGGAAGACGGCCGGCACGAGGAACGCCGCGAGGATCGCGCCGCTTGCCGCCGTGGCGTGTGCGGCCCCCCAGGGGATGCGCGGCACAGTGAGCAGCGCAAACGCCGCGAGCATGAGCGAGAGCAGCCACGTCCAGAACAGCAACGAGCCGGGCTGCCCGCTGTAGAGCGCGGCCCACTTCATGTGCGGCAGCATGTCGCGCGACGACACCGCCACGACGTGGGCGATCGAGAAGTCGTCCGTCAGCAGCGCGTACGCGACCACACCAATCGCGAGCGTCGTCAGCGCCGCGGTGACGACGATGGCGCGCCGCGCCGCCGCGATCAGCGATGGTCGCGCGAGTCGCTGGCCCAACACCGCTGCGCCGACGGCGAACAACGACGCTGCCAGCGCCGTCAGCAGCGCCGACGCGCCGAGCGTGGCGACGAGGTTCATCACTCCTCGGAGGAATCGGGCGCGGCGATCGAGGCGTCGTCGGGGTCCGTCACGAACTCCGGCTCGTGCCGCACGATCACGCTCGACGCCTCGAGGCGGCCCGCCGCGGCCGCCACGCCCTCCACGACGACGAAGGCGCGCGGGCTGAACAGGTCGGGGATCACCACGCCGGCGTCGGCGATGGTGATCTCCATCCGGTCACCCTGCTCGCCCTCGACCACCCACGCGATGGGGCGGCCGCGCTCGTCCTCGACGATCGAGCCGTCGACCACGCGCCCGCCGACGCGCCAGCGCCGACCCTCGGTGTCGATCTCCTGCGCGAACTCCTCGGGCGTGACGTAGTAGGACAGCGACGAGTCCGCGGCCTGCACGGCGAGCACGCCGATCACGATCGTCGCGAGGGCGAGCACGGCGACGAGCCGCGCGCGCGTGCTCCCGAGCAGCCGTCCGAGCGCTGCGCGGTTCACGAGACCGGCCGGATATCTTCGAGCATGTCGCGGAAGTCCTGCTCTCGGAGCTCGCCGATGTACTTGCGCGTCACGTCGAGGCCCGGCTGGAGGAAGTAGGCTTCGGGGACGCCGTTCACGCCGAAGTCAAAATACACGTCGCCGTCCCCATCGATCATCATCGGGAAGGTCAGCCCGTGCCGTTCGACGAACTCCCGCGCGCCACGCTCGCTGTCGAGGATGTTGATCCCGATGAAGGTGTAGCCCTGCGGTTCGTACTCGGCCCAGAGCCGCTCGATCAGCGGCGCCTCGCTCGCGCACGGGGCGCACCACGACGCCCAGAAGTAGACGAAGACCGGCCCGTCGGCGTAGTCGGCGATGGCCACGCGCTCGCCGTCGAGGGTGGGGAGCGTGAACGCGCGGACCCGCTCGATGCCGGGGTCCACGTCGCCGAGGCGTTCCTGGCCGACATCCCGGGTCATGGCGATGACGAGCGTCGCGAGGAGCGCGAGCAGGCCCGCGCCGGTGGCGATCACGAGCAGACGGCCCTGGATTGCGCGGAGGATCGTTGCCATAAGCCGTCATTGAGGCTAGTCGCCGCGGGTGCGGCGATCAACGATCAGGGCGGTCGGGAGGGGCTCGGATCCCCGGATCAGGGGGTCGGCGGCCTTGACCACTGATCGGCCCGATGATAATCGTACCGAGGCGCAGGGGGACTGCGCCGTGCGGAGCCCGCCACGCGGCGTTACGATACCGGCGCACCGGCGCACCGGCGCACGGGTATCGGGGCGCGTGCCGAGTGAGCGAGGAGGCCCTGTTGCGCATCTCCCAACGTTGGGCGCGTCGACTACTGATCCTCGTAGCGGCGGCACCGATGGTGCTGCTCGCCTCCTGCTCCGACCCACTGACCACCATCGAGCCGAAGTCTGACGTCGCGGAGGCCATCCAGGGCGTCTACGAGATCGTCTTCTGGCTCTCCATGTTCGTGTTCGTCGCGATCATGCTCATCACGCTCTGGCTCGCCGTGCGCTACCGCGAGCGCCCTGGCCGTGTGGCGAACCAGATCCACGGCAACACCCGGCTCGAGGTGCTGTGGACGATCATCCCCGTCGCCATCGTGCTCGTGATGCTCGTCCCCACCTGGCAAGTCATCGCCGACACCACAGACTCTCCGCCCGAGGGCTCGATGGTGGTCGAGGCGACCGGCAAGCAGTGGTGGTTCGAGTTCAAGTACCCCGAGCTCGGCATCACCACCGCCAACGAGCTGCACCTCGAGGTGGACCAGCCGGTCCACGTGAAGCTCTACTCCGACGACGTCATCCACTCGTTCTGGATTCCGCAGCTGGTCGGCAAGGTGGACATGGTCCCCGGCCACGAGAACGACCTGTGGTTCACACCGAACACCGTGCAGGAGGGCGCCTTCCTCGGGCAGTGCTTCGAGTTCTGCGGCGCCTCGCATGCCAACATGCGCTTCCGCGTCTTCGTGCACACCGCCGAGGAGTTCGACGCGTGGGCAGCGAACGAGCTCGCCGACGCCGTGGAGCCCACCTCGGAGCTTGGCCAACTCGGCGCGACCCTGTTCGTGGTGCGCTGCGCGGAGTGCCACACTGTCCGCGGCACGGCGGCGAGCATCGCCGACTTCGGCCCGGACCTGACGCACGTCGGCAGCCGCCAGACCATCGCCGCGGGTATCCTCGACAACAACATCGAGAACCTCGTGAAGTGGATCAGCAACCCTGGTGAGGTCAAGCCGGGCATCAACCCCGAGAACGACATCACCGACAAGGACCAGCCGCTCCGGTTCATGCGGCCGTTCGAGGAAGAGATCTCAGCCGAGGACATCCGGGCTATCGCCCAGTACCTCAGCGAGCTGAAGTAGCCGCGCGCCGCACCAGGCGGCCGTAGCGGAAGGCACCGAAGATGGCGACCGCAGCAGGCACCATTGCCACCCCCACCACCGAAAGCGTGGTCTGGTCGTGGATCACGACCGTCGACCACAAGCGCATCGGCGCCCTTTACGGAGTGAGCGCCTTCATCTTCTTCCTGATCGGCGGCATCGAGGCGCTGCTGATCCGCACGCAGCTGGCGGTCCCCAACGGGGCTGTCATCGACGCCGAGCTGTTCAACCAGCTCTTCACGATGCACGCGCTGACGATGATCTTCCTGGCGATCATGCCGCTGGGAGCCGCGTTCTTCAACTACATGGTCCCGCTCATGATCGGCGCGCGCGACGTCGCGTTCCCCCGGCTCAACGCCCTCTCGTACTGGATCTTCCTGTCCGGTGGGCTGGTGCTGGTGAGCAGCTTCTTCTTCGGCGGCGCGCCGAACACGGGCTGGTTCGCGTACCAGCCGATCAGCAGCAGCCAGTTCTCCGGCTCCGGCATGGACTTCTACGTCATCGGGCTGATGATCCTTGGGATCTCCTCGCTGGCCGCGGCGCTGAACTTCGCGGTCACGATCATCAACCTGCGCGCACCCGGCATGACGATGATGCGGCTCCCGGTCTTCATCTGGATGACCTTCGTCGTGATGTTCCTGCTCATCCTCGCGCTGCCGGTCCTGACCGTGGCGCTGGTGCAGATGCTCTTCGACCGCCAGTTCACGACGAGCTTCTTCCTGCCCGATGGCGGCGGCGACCCGATCCTGTGGCAGCACCTCTTCTGGGTGTTCGGCCACCCCGAGGTCTACATCCTCATCCTCCCCGCCATGGGCGTGGTCTCCGAGGTGCTCCCGACGTTCTCCCGCAAGCCGCTGTTCGGCTACGCGACGATCGTCTTCGCCGGCATCGCCATCGGCTTCCTCGGCTGGGCCGTGTGGAGCCACCACATGTTCACCACCGGCCTCGGCGCCGTGCAGCAGGCCGTCTTCTCGGCCAGCACGATGGCGATCGGCATCCCGACGGGCATCAAGGTCTTCAACTGGCTGGCGACGATGTGGGGCGGCAACATCCGCTTCACCACCTCGATGTACTTCGCGGTGGCGTTCGTCGCGCTGTTCACCATCGGCGGTATCTCCGGCGTCATGCACGCCTCGCCGCCCATCGACCAGCAGCAGCAGGACACGTACTTCATCGTGGCGCACATCCACTACGTGCTCGTCGGCGGCGCGCTGTTCGGCATCTTCTCCGGCCTCTACTACTGGTGGCCGAAGATGACCGGCCGGCTGCTCGGCGAGACGCTCGGCAAGTGGAACTTCTGGCTGATGTTCGCCGGCATGAACCTCGCGTTCTTCCCGATGCACTTCCTCGGCGTGGGCGGGATGCCGCGGCGCATCTACACGTACGACGCCGGGCTCGGCTGGGAGTTCTGGAACCTCGTCGCCACCGTCGGCGCGTTCATCCTCGCGCTCGGGGTGCTGTGCTTCATCATCAACGTGTTCCGCGCCTGGCAGCGCCCGCCGGACGCAGGGAACAACCCGTGGGACGCGCCGACCCTCGAGTGGGCGACGACCTCGCCGCCGCCGGAGCACGACTTCGACGTCATCCCCGCGGTCCGCTCACGCGAGCCGCTGTGGTACGACCGTGACCACAACATCACGCCGCCCGAGCCGGAACCGGGCCTGCACATCCACATGCCGCCGCCGTCGTACTACCCGATCATCGTCGCCTTCGGGCTGCTACTGCTCGGCCTCGGGCCGCTCTCGCACCTCGCCGTCACGGCACTGGGCGTGCCGGTCATCATCTATGGGGTCTGGGGCTGGGTCCTGGAACCCACCGAATAGAACCGGGAACGGAACACCTCGTGGCAGCAGCCGAACACCAAGTAGAGCACCACACCACCACTGGCATCGACAGCCGGAAGCTCCTGATGTGGATCTTCCTCGGCTCGGAGTGCCTCTTCTTCGGCTCGCTAATCGCGACCTACCTGATCTTCAAGGGCGAGATCACCCTCCCGCCCTTCCCGAGCGAGACCCACGTCGTCACCGCGACCCTCGAGGCGGCCATCGCCAGCGGCGATGTCAGCGAGGTGGCTTCGCACTTCTGCCACCCGGCAGCCGAGGCCGGCATCTCGGTCTGCGAGGGCATCTTCGACATCCCGCTGACCTCGCAGAGCACGTTCGTCCTGCTCATGAGCAGTGTCGCCATGGTGCTCGCGGTCTACGGGGCGCAGCACAACCGGCCGATGATGATGAAGTTCTGGCTGCTCGTCACGATGCTGCTGGGCGTGATGTTCCTCGGCTACCAGGTCTTCGAGTTCCGCACGTTCGGGCAGGAAGGGCTGACGCTCGAAACAAGCCAGTTCGGAGCCTCGTTCTTCGTGCTGACGGGATTCCACGGCACCCACGTCGCGGTCGGCGTGATCATCCTCGGCTCGCTGCTGCTGGGTTCATTCCGCCGCCGGGGGCTGGGCTCCGAGCCGGGCTTCCAGGTGGAGATCGCGGGGCTGTACTGGCACTTCGTCGACATCGTCTGGATCGTGATCTTCACGGTCCTGTACCTCATCCCGGCGTAAGCGCGCCGAGCAGGGACGGGAGCGCTCGATGAGCATGCATAGCGATCAAGGCGTCGAGGAGGAACATGGCCTCCAGCCGATGCAGTACGTCTGGATCGGCGTCCTCCTCACCGCCATCACCGTCGCCGAGTTGGCCGCCTCGCTCTGGGTGGACCTCGGCAACGCCCTGATCCCGCTCCTGATCATCCTTTCGGCGGTCAAGTTCGTGATCGTGGTGGCGTTCTACATGCACCTGCGGTTCGAGCACCGGCTGCTCAGCCAGGTGTTCACCGGATCGTTCGTGCTCGCCGGCGGCGTCCTCATCGCGCTGATCGCGCTCTTCTGGACGGACATCACCGACATCATCTAGTCCACTCCCCCACGGGGGGACGGCTCACCCACGCTCGAGGCCCGCGCAAGCGGGCCTCTTGGCTGCCCCGGGCCATCCGATGCCCCGAGAGGCTGAACGAGATACGTGTCTGCGGGCGGCCGGCGCGCGACGGCGCTCGAGTCGTCGCGCCTCGTTGGCGCCTGGACGACGTGATGACGGAAAGACTGCGAGTGCGCGGGGCTTAGCCGCCCGAGCCCGACGAGGCGGCCTGTGTGGCGGCGAGGCGCGCTTCGTCCTCGATGCGCTGGCGCTCCTCGGACTTCTGCGCCCACACCGCGAACACCACGCCCAGGGCGAGCAGGAACATCATCTGGCTCGGTACCCACATCAGCAGGCCACCCAGCTCCTGGTCCTCGAGCGGCGTGAGCGCGAACAGCGGTTCGACCTCGGACCAGAATTGGTACAGCGGGGCCTCGGCGAAGACGATGACCGCGCCGAGGAACGACTTCGGCGTGCTCGCCACCACCAGGAACCCCATCCGCCCCACGTAGCCGAGCCGCGACCGCAGCGGCTTCGGGTCGATGACGTTCCACCAGATCAGCACGCCGACGAGCGTGAAGGAGAAGTGCTGCACGTCGTGGACGAAGTCGTCCCGGATCGCGGCGTCGTACCAGCCGGGCGCGAAGTGCCACAGCCCCAGCACGGCGGTGAAGGTCGCGAGCGCCACGACCGGGTGCGTGACGAGGCGGTACAGGACATAGACCTCGCGCCGGCGCACGACCGGACGGACGAAGCGACGCCGCACGCCGCGCGGGATGCCTCGCAGCACCGGGGTCGTCGGCGCTCCGAGCAGGATCAGCGGCGCCACGAGCATCATGAGGATCTCGTGCTGGATCATGTGCATCGAGAAGTGGTGCTCGGCAGCGGCGTCGAGGGGCGACTCGACGGACGCGAGGAGCCCGAACATGCCCAGCAGGTAGCAAGCGGTGCGCCAGCGCGGGTGCTGACGGGTGCGGTTACGCCACACCCAGAGCCCTCGCAGGTAGAGGCCGGTGAGCAGCACGACCGGGATGACCAGCTCGGGGTCGAAGTGCCAGCGCTCCCAGATGCTCTGCCCGGCGTGGGTGCCCTCGTGCGCGACCACCGAAGCCTCGAGGAGCCATCCGGTCACGTCGATGTGCACGCCTGCACCCGCCTTCCGCGCGAGGCCGCCACGAGACCGCCAGCATGCGCGCCACGAGGATAGCGCGTCCCCCTCGGAGGGTCGCCGACGGCAACGCGGGGCGTGCGGGGGCGCGTTGCGGCAGCGCGACGGCATCGCGTACGATCAGGCGCGTGGAGTTCGCGTACCTCGTACGCTTTCTCGACGGACGGAGCGGCGATGCGGCACATGCGGGTGGGACTCGCGCAGATCAACACCACCGTCGGCGACTTCGACGGCAACCGCGCACGCATCCTCGACGCCGCGCGCCGCGCCGCGGCGCTCGACACCGACCTCGTCGCCTTCCCGGAGCTGGCCGTGACCGGCTACCCGCCCGAGGACCTGCTGGTACGCGCGCCGTTCATCGACGAGGCCGAGGCCGCGCTCGCCGCCCTCGCGCGCGACGCCGAGGGGCTGCCGCCGCTCGTCGTCGGGTGCGTGGAGTTCGACGGCGTGCTCTATAACAGCGCCGCCATCGTCCACGAAGGGGCGATCGCCGCGCGCTACCGCAAGCACCGCCTCCCCAACTACGGCGTGTTCGACGAGCAGCGCTACTTCCACCCCGGCCGCGAGACGCCTCGCTTCCTCATCGGCGGCGTCGAGGTGGCCGTGACGGTGTGCGAGGACATCTGGTACGCCGACGGCCCCGCCCACGACGCCGCGCTCGACGGCGCCGAGGTGATCGTGAACATCAACGCCTCGCCGTTCCACGCCGGCAAGACGCGCGAGCGCGAGCGCATGCTCGCCACCCGCGCCACCGACGACCACATCGCGATCGCCTACGTGAACCAGGTCGGCGGGCAGGATGAGCTGGTGTTCGACGGCAACTCGCTCGTCATCGACGCGCGTGGGTCGGTGCTCGCCCGCGGCGCCTCCATGCGCGAGGACCTCGTGGTCGCCGACATCCCGGTCGACGAGGTGCGGCAGGTGCGGCTCCACGAGTCGCGGCTGCGCCGCGAGCGCCACGCCGTCGAGCCCGCCCCGCCACTGCACATCACCGGCGCCTCCGACGCCGACCGACTGCCGGCGCCGCCGACGGAACTCGAACCGCCGGATCCCCTTGCCGAGACCTACGACGCGCTCGTCGTCGGCACCCGCGACTACACCCGCAAGAGCGGGTTTGAGGACGCGATCGTCGCGCTCTCCGGCGGCATCGACTCCTCGCTCGTGGCTGCCGTGGCGGTCGACGCGCTCGGGCCGGAGCACGTGCGCGGCGTCTCGCTGCCATCGCGCTACTCCTCGGAGGGCTCGATCGCCGACGCGCAGGACCTCGCGGACCGGCTCGGCATCGAGTTGATCACGATGCCGATCGAGGCGCTGCACCAGGCCGCCCTCGATACGCTCGCGCGGCCGTTCGAGGGGACGGCCGAGGGCACGGCGGAGGAGAACCTGCAGTCGCGGCTGCGCGGCATGCTCGTCATGGCGCTGTCGAACAAGTTCGGGACGCTCGTGTTCACCACGGGCAACAAGTCCGAGTACGCCTGCGGCTACGCAACGCTCTACGGCGACATGGCCGGCGGCTTCGCGGTCATCAAGGACGTGCCGAAGACCCTCGCCTACGCGCTCTCGCGCCACCGCAACACCCGCGGCGAGGTGATCCCGCAGGTCGTCATCGACAAGCCGCCCTCGGCCGAGCTCCGCCCCGACCAGCTCGACACCGACTCGCTGCCGCCGTACGAGGTGCTCGACCCGATCATCGAGGCGTACGTCGAGGATGACGCGTCGTTCGAGGAGATCGTGGGCGGCGGCTACGAGCCGGCGATCGTGCGCCGCGTGATCGACCTCATCAACCGCAACGAGTACAAGCGGCGGCAGTCGCCGCCGGGGGTAAAGATCACGCCGCGCGCCTTCGGCCGCGACCGCCGCTACCCGCTCGCCTCACGCTACGTCGGCCACTGACACAGGCTATCGAGGAACTCGTGCGGCCGGGCGCTACGTCTGCGCGTCCGCCTCGCCGGCGTCATCGGCGTCATCGACGAGCTCCGCCAGCCGCTGGCCGATGGCCACGCTCGCGGTGTCCGAAGCGGTGAGGGTGATCCAGCGCTCGAACGCCTCGCGGACCTGCGCGTAGGCCGCCTCGACGCGCTGGGCGAGCTCCGGGTCCGCCTCGTCTTCGACCGCCTGCCGCGCCGCCGCGACGTTCATGAGCATCAACTCCAGCCGCGGCTTGAGCTGCTCCTGCAGCTCGTGGAACTCCTCGCTCGCCTCGGCGTGGCCGCGGTCGCGCATGATCTCGAGCGCCCCGAGCACCCACGCCACCGCGCCGAGCAGCGTGCCAACGCGCTCGGCGTCGAGCCGCAGTTGGTACGGCCGCGCGGGCTGCCCGCGCACACTTCGTGGCTCCGGCGGCGGCACGCTCACGGCTTGCGGTCGCCCTCGTACGCGAGGCGGGAGGCGAGGCGTGCCGCACCGAGCAGCGCGGCGGTGTCCCCCAGCTCCGAGGCGACGACGCGCGGTCCCGGCGCCACCTCGTCCAGCACGCGCTGGAGCAGCGGGATCAGCCGCCGCGTGTGCCCGTCCTCACCGTCGATCACGACGAGCTCCGGGCCCAGCAGCGCCGAGGCGTCCGCGAGCAGCCCCGAGGCGGTCTCGAGGTCCTCGTCGCCGATGGGCTGGCCCGGCTCGAGCTCGGGCATCGCCGGCAGGTTGCCGGCGGAGAAGCGAGCGCCGCGCACCGGCCGCCCACCGGCCATCAGAGCCGCCTCGGGCGTCCCGCGCAGCGAGACGTAAAGCACGTCGTCGGCGCCCGAGGCTGCGCCATGCCAGCGCTCGCCGATCAGCGCCGCGTTGGTGCGGCTCTCGCACGCGATGGGCGTGTCGATGTGGCGTCGCAGCGCCTCGACGACCGCGAGTCCGTCCCACGTGTCCTGCCCGGTCGAGTGGGCGAGCGTCCCGGAAAGCGGGTCGACGACGCCGGGCGCGGCGACGGCGATGGCGAGCGCCGAGCGCCGCGACCCCTCGGTGGCGAACAGCGTCGCGATGCGCCCGCCGACCTGCCACGCCCACGCGTCCTCGTCGGGCAGGGGCGGCAGCGGCCACGCGCCACGTTCGAGGGGCGCGCCCTGCATGTCGGTGAAGAGCACGCGCAGCTCGACGGCGGTGAAGTCGAGTGCGACGAGGACGGGCTCGCCCACAGCCTCCGTGATGTCTTCGCCCACCATGACGCCTCGCTGCTCCCGTCCGTGTTCCCGGCGACTCTACGACCCGCCGTCAGACCAATGCCCGAGCTAGACCTCGACCAGTACGGCGGAGGCCCGCGGTTCCGGCACCGGCTCCCCGTGTTCCCCGAGCGATTCGATGTGGAAGGCGAGCGCCTCCCGGATGAGATCCTCGACTTCCGACACGGTGTCGCCTGCGGCAACGCAGCCCGGCACGTCGGGCGCGTACGCCGAGTAGCCGTTCTCGGTCTCTTCGATTACGACGGTGTACTGCACGGCTTCATCCGAGCTCCGCGGAGACTCTACGACGCCGCCCCGCGCTGCGACAGCCCGCCGCCCGTAGCCCTCGCCGCACGTAGACTGAGGACCGAGGCAGGGGGGCGCACCCCCGCCGCCGACGAGGGACGAGGGCGTGCTGCTCGAACTTGGCAAGCACCGCATCGACACCACCGATCGCACCGCGATCATGGCGATCCTCAACCTCTCCCCCGACTCGCCCGTCGCCGGCTCAGTCGTCGACCCCTCGAAGGCGCTCGCGCGGGCGCGCGCGCTCGTCGCCGAGGGTGCCGCGATCATCGACGTCGGCGCGCACTCCACCTCCTCGCGCGCCGCACCGATCGCGCCGCAAGAGGAGATCGAGCGCGTCTGCCCGGTCATCGAGGCGCTCGTGACCGACGGCATCCCCGTCACCGTCGACAGCTGGACGGCCGAGGTCGCGCGCGCCGCAGCCGCCGCCGGCGTCGACGGCCTCAACGACGTGACGGGTTTCGTCGACCCCGAGATGGCTGGGGTCGCCGCGGAGTACGGCGCGACGCCGATCGTGATGCACATGCGCGGCCGCCCGCAGCGCCACTACGACGCCGACCAGCGTTATGACGACATCGTGGCCGAGGTGCGCGACTTCCTGCTCGACCGCGCGTCCGCCCTCGATGCCGCGGGCGCGCCGCGCCCGTGGCTGGACCCGGGCTTCGAGTTCGGCAAGTCGCTGGACGACAACCTGCGCCTCCTCGGCGGCCTGCCCGACCTCGTCGCGACGGGTTACCCGGTGCTCATCTCCGCCTCCCGCAAGGGCTTCCTCGCCGAGGCGCTCGGCTACGAGAAGCGTCAGGACGCCCCGGGCCAGTTCGAGGCGACCCTCGCCTTCAACGTCCTCGCCGCCTCGCACGGCGTCCACGTCGTCCGCGTCCACGACGTCGCCGCGCACGCGCACGCGCTGCGGTTGGTGGGGGCGGCGAGGGGGTATGAGAGTTAGTCTTGGCTACCGACTGCGATTAGATACAATCAACGGGCAAGAAGAGGCGGCGTCTTGAGCACGGAACAGACAGCCGAGCACTCCCTTCAACTGGCCAACTCGCACCTTCAACGGGTGTGGGACTCTTGGGATGAGCCTACGGACTGGGCGGACCTCTCCACGTATGGCTTCTATTGCTTGGAGGCGAGCGTAGTAGCCGCTGCATTACACCTCGGCTGGCGACGGCCCCGTTCCCACTGGGCCAAGGAAGAGGCCGCGCAGCGGCTCCATGAAGAGCACGGCCTTCCAGACATGGCTGATCTGCTCGTTGCCCTGAACCAGACGCGGAAGCATGAGGCATACGGGGACACTGATCGCCCCGACGACCTCAACCCCGAAGAGATCGCTGCTGCCATCGAAGAGTATGTTGGCTACGTGGCGGAGTTGCTGGCGCGATGACGAACCAACTGACACCGCGAGGCGTGACGGTACCGACGTCGGACGGCGCGCTCGCCACCGTGCGGTCGTGGCCGAGCAAGGCCGCGTGGGAATGGACACGCGACGCCGCAGCCGCCGCTCGCCGCGATGTCGCGATCGATGCGATCGTCGCCACCGGTTCGGCAGTGCGTGACGTGGAACGTATCGACGACCTCGACCTCGTGCTGGTGTACCGGAAGCTTCGCCCCGCATTACGTCGGCCGCCGATGGATGTGGACTTACGGCAATACGAGCAAGCCGATGTGCCCCGACTGCTCAAGTCGGGCCACGACTACCTTTCGTGGACCGTACGGTTCGGCCGACCGCTCTTCGAGCGCGACGGTAGGTGGACCGCGTTGCGTGCGAACTGGAACGATCGCCTCGCTCTGCCGTCGGCCGACGAAGCGCGCGTGCGCGCACAGAAGGTGCAGCGCCTCCGCGACGACATGTTCGCGGTCGGCGACCATGACGCCGCCGCTGAGCTGGAGATATCGATGCTCACACACCTCGCCCGCGCCGCGCTGAGCGAGGCGGGCGTCTTCCCGTATTCGCGCCCAGAACTCCCCGGCCAACTCCGCGATATCGGCGACCACGCCCTCGCTGATCGCCTCGACCACGCGTTGCGGCGCCGCCCTTAAGCAGCCCACGCACCAAGCCGACGCGGGTATATCACTCGATGCGGTCACTCTTCTCGAGATTGTGGCGCGCGCAGAGGATGCGAATGTTCTCCGCGGCGATCGAGGAGCCGCCGGCGGAGTACGGGATGTCATGGTCGAAATGGAGCTCGTCGGTCGCGCCGCAGATCACACACCGGCCACGGTCGCGCTCCCACACTTCGCGTTTCACCGCCGAGGGGATCATGCGACTACGCTCCCTCAGTGCCGGGCGGGCCGGTTCAGCGTCTTCTTCCGCAGGCTCGAGACGGAACTTGAACACCGCGCGACCCGCGCGCTCCTCGCTCCAGCAGTCGGTGAGCCGGAACACGCCGTTGAAGACCCACGTCCCCCGCAGGAGCTTCTCGTAGACCTTCACGTGCTCCGCTTCGGCGCGACCCTCCTTGTACGCGAGAGCCGCCCCGCGAAATAGGCCATTCTGCGTGGCTCGGCCTGACGCATAGGCGAGAGGTTGGTCCATGCTCGCGGGGTCGGGTCCACCTCGCGTCCGGGAAGCGTCGTGCCCCTCGTAGATGAGGGTCTCGCCCCCGTCTTCGACGCTATCCGCGTACGGCGCGCCCTCACGACGGCTCATCAGCATGACGCTGTACCGAGGGTCGAGGCGGAAGTTCATCCCGCGCTGTAGCCGCACCTCGTGTTCCTCGGTGCACATCTGGTGGTAGCTGATGATGGCCCCGGGTTCGAGGTTGCCGAGCTCCACACGATCCCCCTCAGCCTCGCGGGCACGCGCTCCGGTTCGCCAGGATAACGAACGCAATCGATCCAGGGGTGGAGGCGACCACGCGTCGTATGATCTGGACCGTTCGAGGGAAGTGCGGAAGGGATACGGCTCGTGCGAAACGTGGTCGCGTGGCTCGACGAGATCATGCTCACCGGCGACCCGCTGTACGCGACGCGTCTGCCGCACCCGGCCATCGCTGTCGAGGATGACCCCGCCGGCCTCTTCGTCCCGAGGCAGGTCATGCTCCGGGTGAGCTCGAAGCTGTTCTGGGCTGGCAGGACGAACCCGGCGGTACCGATCGAGATGGCGATCGACAGCCACCCCTACGTCCAGACGATCCGGGCCGTCTGGTACAACAGCGAGTACCACGGAGGCCGCCACAACGAGACGCGGTTGCTCGGCTTCGACGCGCCCTCGGTGTTGGCTGACGACGAATCGACCGGCGCTCTCGCGATGTTCGCCTTCCGCCCCGAGACGCGGGAGGAGCCGCCCACTTGTCGAGTCTGGATGTGCGAGACCGCGTCTGATGAGGATCTCGTCGAGGATCGCATCGGCCCGGTCGAACCGGGCCGGGACGTCCTCTGGCCGCACATCTTCGAGCGGCTCGACCGGCCGACGTACGCCAACGGTAGGTACGACTGACGGCGGGCGCGCGGCGCGACGGTGAGGCGGCGACGCCGGGCTACTCGCTCGCTCGCCCCTCCAACCCGAACACGTCCGCCAGCAACTCGTACGACCGGAGGCGGTCCGCGAAGTCGTAGGTGATGGTGACGACGATGAACTCGTCGGCGGTGAGTTCGGCGGCGAGGGCTTCCATGCGCTCCTTCACGCGCTCCGGCCCGCCGACGAGCGCGTGCTTGCGCTGGAAGTCGATGTACTCGCGCTCAGCCTCGTTCAGCTCCTCGGCCATGGAGGACTCGACCGACGGGACGCCGTAAGAGCGGCCCTGCCGGTTGCGCAGCCGCCACATCCAACGGCTCATCGCCAGCTCCTCGGCGCGCTCGTCGGTGTCGGCGCAGATCACCGAGACGCCGACGCTCACTCGCGGTTCGTCGAGCCACGGCGAGGGGCGGAAGATGCGGCGGTAGAGCGTGATCGCCTCGCCCGCCCACGCCTCGTTGATGAAGTGCGCGAACGAGTACGGCACCCCGAACTCGGCCGCCATGCTCGCGCTCTCGAGCGAGGAGCCAAGCATCCACGGCTGCGGCACCGTGGGGCCGAGCGGGGTGGCCTGGATGCCGGTGAAGTAGTGGCCCTCCGGCAGCTGGTTGGAGACGAAGCGCAGCAGGTCGGCGACCTGATGCGGGTAGTGCTGGATGCCGAGCGCGCCCGGCCCGTGCGTCAGCGCCTGCGCCGTGCGGCCATCGGAGCCCGGCGCGCGCCCGACGCCGAGGTCGATGCGGCCGGGGTAGAGCGTCTCGAGCGTGCGGAAGTTCTCGGCGACCTTGAGCGGCGCGTAGTGCGAGAGCATCACGCCGCCGGAGCCGATACGCATCGTCGAGGTCTCCGCGGCGACGCGCGCGATCAGCACCTCGGGCGCTGAGCTCGCGAGGCCGCGGCTGTTGTGGTGCTCGGCGAGCCAGTAGCGGCTGTAGCCGAGCCGCTCGGTCGCCTTCGCGAGCTCGATCGTCTCGGCCAGCGCCTCGGCGGCGGTACCGCCCTCGCGGATCGGGGATTGGTCGAGGACGCCGAATGTCAGGCTCACCGCCACACCCCCCGCCGCACGGCCGGCGCGCGCACCGGGACAGCGTACCGCGCGGGGCGCAGCGCGCACCTGCGCCGCGTCAGTTGAGGCCCCCCGGCTCGTTCCAGCGTTGCACCGCCGCCTCGCCGACGCGGCGGCGCAGCAGTTCGAGGATCTCCTCGAACATCTCGACCGCGCGCGTGAGGCGATCGACGGGGTCAAGCGTTTCGAGGAGCCGCTGGCGCTCGTCGGCCGCGCCGGCGCCGGTCGCGCAGATGGCGTCGGCGAGCGCCCCGGCGCCCTCGGGCGGGTCGGAACCCGGGTCGCGCTCGTACTCGCCGCGGGCCTGCGAGCGTAGCCGCGCGAAGGCGATGAGTTGCTCGCGGGCCCGCTCGCGCAGCTCCGCGGGCGCGTCGCGCGAGGGTTCCTCGATGAGCTCGGCATCGGCCCACAGGTACGGGCGGTCGTGATGCAGCTCCGTGATGCGGAAGCGCTGCTCGCCGCGCGCGAGGAGCGAGACCGCGTTGAGCATGCCCGGCTCGGCGCGCTCGATGCGCGCCGTCGTGCCGACGTCGACCGGGGCGGCGAAGCCGCCGACCTCGGGGCCCTCACGGATGAGCGCGACGCCAAACGGTTCGTCGTCGCGCGTGCACTCGTCGACGAGTTGCAGGTAGCGCGGCTCGAAGACGTTGAGCGGCAAGGCCATGCCGGGGAAGAGCACGGTATGCAGCGGGAAGAGTCGCAGTTCCATCAGCGGCCGCCGCGCTGCGCAGCGTAGCGCGCGAGGCGCGCACGCGCCGTAGGCGCCTCGTGCATTGCAAGGGCAGTAACGGCGTTCTATGTTCGCGGCGGTACAGGAAGCCGCCGCCCGGCCGGGGCGCCGGCCGCAGCACACCACATGGGAGGTACAGCTATGGCAGACCCACTCCGCACGCGACTGTGCGAGGAGTACGGGGCCGAGTTCCCGATCGTCGCGTTCGCGCACACCAAGGATGTCATCGCCGCGGTCGTCAACGCCGGCGGCATCGGCGTACTCGGCGCGACCGGCTCGACGCCCGAGGAGATCGAGAGCGACGTGCGCTGGATTCGCGAGCGCGTCGGCGACAAGCCGTTCGGCGTCGACCTGCTGGTTCCGGCCTCGTTCGTGCAGGGCAACATGGAAGACCTGGAGGAGATGATCCCGCAGGAGCACCGCGACTTCGTCACGGGGCTGATGCGCGACAACGACATCCCGCCTCCGAAGCAGGAGCCCGAGGGCGGCATCGACGCCGGCCTGATGGAGAAGGCGCAGCGCCAGCTCGAGGTCGTGCTGGACAACCACGTGCCGATCTTCGCCTCCGGCCTCGGCAGCCCCGCGTTCATCCTCGACCGCGCGCACGCCGCGGGGACGAAGGTGTGGGGCCTGATCGGGCTGCGGCGTCAGGCGGTGCGTGAGCTCGACGCGAAGGTCGACACGATCATCGCGCAGGGCGGCGACTCCGGCGGCCACAGTGGCCGCATCGGCACCTTCTCGCTGGTGCCCGAGGTCGTGAAGGCGCGCAACGAACTGAACCCGGACAGCCTGATCCTCGCCGCCGGCGGCGTCACCACCGGCACGCACATTGCGGCCGCGGTCGCGATGGGCGCCGACGGCGTCTGGTGCGGCACGATCTGGCAGGCCACGAACGAGTCCGAGACGGAGATGTACGCCAAGCAGAAGCTGCTGAACGCCGTCATCGAGGACGCCGTGCAGTCGCGCGCGACCACCGGCAAGCCGGTGCGCCAGGTGCGCTCGAAGTGGACCGAGGCGTGGGACACGCCGGAAGCCCCGGACCCGCTGCCGATGCCGCTCCAGCCGATGCTGGTGGCGGAGATCAAGCAGGCCATCGACGACCACCACCTCGAGGACTGGAGCGGCCCGCCGGCCGGGCAGGGCGTGGGTCACATCACGTCGATCAAGCCCGCGCGGCAGGTCATCTTCGACCTGATGGAGGAGGCGCAGGAGGCGGCCGAGCGCTTCAGCGGCCAGCCCATCGGCGCGTAGCCGCCGACCCTCCGCGCACGTAGCGCAGATTCGCGCCCGCCCGCCTCACGGCGGGCGGGCGCGGCGCGTCTCCGGTTGCCTCAGCGGTTCACTCGCCACCTTGCGCGCACCGAATGCGTGCGCGTGCCACGACCTCGTCGGCCCATCTATCGAGGGAGGCGCCATGCCCGCCGCCAAGCCGATCCCGGACGGCTACGCCGCGATTACCCCTACTGCGTCGTCGAAGACGCCGCGGCGTTCCTCGACTTCCTCGCGACTGCATTCGGGGCGGTCGAGCGCATGCGCATGACCATGCCCGGCGGTGAGATCGGTCACGCCGAGGTCGAGATCAGTGACTCGGTGGTAATGGTCGCGGACGTGACACCGCCCGACTTCCCCGCGACCGACGCGCAGATCCACCTCTACGTCGAGGACGTCGACAGCACGTACGTCATGGCCGTCAAGGCCGGCGCCACGGCCGTCGCCGACCCCGAGGATCAGGTCTACGGCACCCGTATCACCCGCATCCTCGAGCCGTCCGGCAACCGCTGGTCCATCGCCACCCACATCGAGGACATCGACATGGACGAACTGGCGCAGCAGATGGCGGAGGCGGGTGAGGAGTAGGCGCGCTACGCCCCGAAGACGGTGCTCACCGCGCAGGTGAAGCCGGGCAGCACGTCCATGCCGTCGAGGGTCTCGTCCTCGCTGAGGGTCGAGGCGGCCTGATCCGGCCTGTGCACATCGACCGTGCGCGTGTCCGGGTGCACCACCCAGACGAGGCGCGCACCGTAGCTCAGCCACATCCGCGCCTTGTCGTTGACCGCGCGCCGGGTGTCGCCCGGCGACGAGACTTCGACCACGAGGTCCGGCACCACCTCCGCGTAGCCTCCGACGACCTCGTCGAGCGGCAGCCGCGCTACTGACGTGAAGCCGATGTCCGGCTCGCGCACCGTGTCCGGGTCGCGCTCGAGCCGCACACCCGAGTCGGAAGTGACGACGGTGCCAAGCTCCGCCGCGTCGACGAAGTTGACCAGCGCCGCGACCAGCTTTGCGACGATCCTGCCGTGCAACTGTCCCGTCGACATGGTCTCGGCGAGCACCCCCCGGATCAGTTCGCCGCGCACGCCCTGGCTGTAGAGCCGCAGCAAGTCGTCGGCCGTCAGGAGCTTGGTCTCGGTGGTCGTCATCTCTGGTCGCTCCGGCGCACCTGCATTCTACAGCGCCGGGATCAGGCACCGACGCCGAACCACTCGACCGGCACACGGTCAGTCGAGTGGGTCGGGGCCAAGGTCGTGGCCGACGAGGAGGTCGCCGAGCCGGCGGCGGCGCCAACGCGGGCTGCCGAGGTGGTGGTACAACGAGCGCGAGAGCTGCGTGTAGAGCGTCAGCCCGTACTCGTGCATCACGCCCGCGCCCGCGTGCACCTCGTGCGAGAAGTTCACGGCCTGCACGAACCCCTCGCTCGTCACCGCCTTCGCGAGGTGCGAGGCGACCTCGCCTCCCGGCTTGCCTTCGTCGAGCCGCCACAGCGCCTCGTAGGTCGTCCAGCGTGACGCGTCGACGTGGTTCACGAGCTGGATGATGTGGTGCTGGACGTGCTGGAAGCGGCCGATCGGCTGGCCGAACTGCCGCCGCTCGCGGCTGTAGGCGACGGCCATGTCGAACGCTGCCTGGCCGCCACCGACCTGGTAGGCGCAGAGCACCGGCGTCGCGCGCGCCTGCGCACGCTCCAACGGTGCCTCGGCCCCTCCGACCTCGCCGAGCACGGCCGAGACCGGCACGCGCACGCCCTCGAAGCGCACGACGCACTCCGAGCCCGTGAAGCTATCGAGGCGGCGTACGGAGACGCCCGGCGCCGAGGCGTCGACGAGCAGCAGGGAGAGCCCTGCGGCGTCGCTGGTACGGACGGCCACGATGAAGTGCGTCGCGCCCATCGCGTCGTGTACGAACAGCTTGACGCCGTCGAGGACGTAGTCGCCGCCGCTCACGTGGGCGCGCATGTGCACGCCCTCGGGGCCCCAGCCGTAGGCGGCCTCGGTGAGCGCGAGCACGGCGATCGCCTGCCCGCTGGCGATGCGCGGCAGCAGCGCCGCGCGCTGCTCCTCGCTCCCCGCCTCCTCGACGATGAGCGCCGAGACGACGGCCGAGGAGACGAACGGGCCGGGCAGCGCCGCGTAGCCGAAGGCCTCGAACAGCACGGCAGCGTCGGTCAGTCCCATGCCCGCGCCGCCGTAGCGCTCCGGCATGGCCGCGCCGAGCCAGCCGAGTTCGGCGATGCGCGTGTAGTGCTCCGGCGAGAAGCCGAGGTCGCTGTCGGCGAGCCGACGACCTCCTCGCGCGTCGCCTCACGTGCCACGAAATCCTCGACGCCCTGCTTGAGGAGCTGCTGTTCCTCGGTGAGTGAGAGGTCCACGGCCGGCTACTCGACGGTCTTGCCGGCGCGCTCGCGCACCTCGCGGCCGATGCCGATGCGGCGGGCCATGATCACCTTCTGGATGTCCGCCGTCCCGCCGGGTGCAGCTGCACGATCGCGTTGCGCTGGAACGAGGCGAACCAGCCCTGCGCGTCGTCGAACTCCCCGGTGTCGTCGAGCAGCGTGTAGGGGCCGAGCAGCTCCATCAGTGTCTGCGCGACGCGGAGGTTGCTCATCTTGCGGAAGTACGAGGCCTGCGGGCCCTCGTAGCTCATCTCCTCGTGCGAGCGGTTCATCCAGAAGTTGCGCAGGTCGAGCAGCCGCTGCACTCCGGTCTCCATGAACACGTCGGCGAGGAGGCCGCGCGACTCCGCATCGTCGAGCGGGTGCGAGCCGTTCGAGGGCAGCGAGCGCAGCCGCTCACGCGTGCGCTCGAACATCACGTTGCGGCCGATGCGCCCGCGGAGCCGTGCTCGAGTTCGAGGTGCGTCCTGGCGACTGCCCACCCGTTGTTCTCGCCGCCGACGAGGTTCTCGATGGGGACGCGCACGTTGTCGAAGTAGATCGTGTTCTTGTAGCCGCTGCCGATGCCCTCGCCGCCATCGCCGAGCAGGTACATGCGATCGACGGTGATGCCGGGCAGGTCGGCGGGGATCATGAACCAGCTCACGTTCTGGTGGCGCGGCGCATCGCGGTCGGTGCGCGCGATAGTCCAGAACGAGTCGGCATCGTGCGAGCCGCCGATGAAGATCTTGGTGCCGTTGATGACGTACTCGTCGGCGTCGCGGACGGCGTCGGTCTGTGTCGAGGCGAGGTCGGAGCCTGCCTCGGGGCCGGTCAGGAGCTGCCAGGTGACGGTCTCGCCGCGGAAGATCGGGGGCAGGAGCCGGCGCTTCTGCTCCTCGCTGCCCCAGACGAGGATGCTGGCGCCGCCGAGGCTGCCGCCGCTGTCGTAGTACGGCGGCATGCTGAGGTTGTGCCGGTCCATCTCCTCGGCGAGGACGATGGCGTGGTCGATGGTCAGTCCGCCGCCGCCGTACTCCGTGGGTGCGGTGGGCCGGAGCCAGCCCTTCTCGCCGAGGTCGCGGCCGAGCTGGCGCTACTTCGGGTAGTTCTCGTCCGAGTCCTGATCGCCCTCGATCTGAGGGACGTGATCGTCGAGCCAGTCGCGCACCTCGGTGCGGAAGCCTCGTTGTTCGGGCGTGTATGCCGGCTCGAAGTCCACGCTGGGGCCTCCTCGTGCCCGGCGAGCGTATGGAGGGGCGCGGCCGCGGTCAATGCGATGCGGTGGGCGGGATCAGGCCTCGTCGAAGGCCCTCGTGTCCACGCGAAGATCCCGCACGATCGCTCGGATCGTCCCGGTACGCAGGTCCTTGCCTCCCCAATTCGGGACAGTCGTCCGCGCGCCGTTGGCGGGATTACGCCAGATTTCGTGAGAGCCGCGCGACTGGCGATCGAACTCGCAGCCGAGGGCTCTCAGCTTGCGGGCCAGATCCCGATAGGTCACACGGCGACTACGAGCTCCCCGGCTTCGGCAATGGCTGCGGGAAGGGGATCACCGTGCTGCTCGCAGGAGGCGATGAAGTCCGCAGCCACGCCTTCGAGGTTATGCAGAGCCTCTTCGGCGGTCGCGCCCCACGCCCGGCAACCCGGGAGCACGGGCACCTCCGCCAGGTACATATCCTCGGTCTCCTCGGATGGCGCTCTCAGGGTGTACGGCAGCTTGTACTGCTCCGGCATCCGATTCCTCCGGCGAAGTCGCGGGGTCGCACACCGAGGATACCCCGTGCGGCGACGGCGGTGCTACGGCGCGCACGCTCGGCTCGTGCCTCCGTACGTGTGAGCCGCGACGTCACCGCGCGCGCTACTCGCGCGCGGGATCAGGCCTGGCCGAGCGCTGTGAGCACCTCAACGCCGAGGGCGCGGGCTATCTCACACGCCCTGCGATCGTGCGACATGTACGGGACTGCGTACTCGGCCGCGTAGGCGATGATCCAGAGATCCATGTCACCGACGTCCCGGGCCAGTTTGAGTTGGCTGCGCATGGCGTGACCCCTGTTGTACCAGATCGTAGTCGCGGTGCCCGGAGCAAGATTGATGCACTCCTCGTACACGGCATTCAGACGGTCACGCTGCGGCGGATCCCAGGTCGCGCCTTCTAATTCGGCGCGGACGAAGTACGAGAGCCCGATGGTCCGGCCCGCCAACATCTCACGATACGCAGGCTCGGGTGGCACCCGGCGTGTGAAGTACGAAAGCACCGATGTGTCAGCAACCACGAAGTCGCGGGGCTGTCCCGTGGTCACTGCGAGGCGCTACGCCCTCTCCGGATCTCCTCGCGAAAAGCTGCCGCCTCCTCCTCGGTCTCCCACAGATCAGCGAGCAGCGTCGGGTAGTCGGCGGGCGGCCTGTCGAGCAAGCCCTGCTCGCGGGCCAACTCCTCAATGGATTGGGGGGGGTGGGCGAGGCCGCCCTGCCGTTCGATGTCGCGCACGTGCAACTGCCGCCGCAGCCACACCACTTGCTTCCCCGCGTTCCGGTTCGAGTCGGCGCGCGGCGCCGACGTGAGTCCGGCAGTCACCAATACCGCCCGGGTCAACTGCACCTGCGCTCGCATGTCGCGGCCCTCAGCCGGGCAGTGCGCCACATCGACTGAGTCGCCGATTCGGGCTGCGGAGCACATCAGGCGTTCGACGGCGTGCCTTCGCTCGTACCCGCCCAGAGGGCTGAGTTCGACCCGCGACACCGCCTCGATCTCCTCGATGAGCGCCCCGGCCACCATGTCGGGCGTGAGCGAGTCGGCCTCTTGCCCGGCCTCGTCTCCTGTCGCCGCCAGCGGCGGTGCCGCCAGTGCCATATCGAGGCTCCCGAGCGAGACCGAGACCACCCGAAACGCGGCGAGAGAGCGCTCGAGTTGGCTCAGCGCGCCGCGCGGGCGACCGAGCCCGATCAGCTCGTCCGCGATGAAGCGGGTCGCGCGGGCCAACTCCTCGAGGATGTCCGCCAGTGCGCGGACATCCACTCCGCCGGGATCGTTCCCCGTGATGCGGAACCGCAGCCACGGTCGCTCGGCGGCGTTGTCCGTCATGCCAGCCCCACTACACAAGACAGCCTAGCAGGCTCGCACCGCCATCGGCAGCGGCGGGGTTACTTCCACGCGGCGCTACACTGGACGCATGACCTCCTCCACCGTGCTCCACCAGGCGCGCGCCCTCCCCGAGCGCCCAGGCGTCTACATTATGAAGAACGCCCGCGCCGAGGTGATCTACGTCGGCAAGGCCAAGCGCCTGCGCGCGCGCGTCCGCTCCTACTTCGGCTCCGGCCGCAGCCTCGAGCCGAAGGTGCGCACGCTCGTCGAGCAGATCGAGACGCTCGACCACGTCGTGACCGCCAACGAGGCCGAGGCGCTGATGCTCGAAGCGACGCTCGTCAAGCGCCACCAGCCCGTCTTCAACGTCCGGCTCAAGGACGACAAGCACTACCCATACCTCAGGGTCGATGTCCAGCACGACTGGCCGCGCGTCACCATCACCCGCCGCGTCGAGCAGGATGGTGCGCGCTACTTCGGGCCGTACGCCTCGGCGGGCTCGGTGCGGCGCACGCTCGACGTGGTCAAGAAGCTGTTCCCGTGGCGGTCGTGCTCGAAGGAGATCACCGGCACCGACCCCCGCCCCTGCCTCGACTACTACATCAAGCGCTGCATCGCGCCGTGCACGAGCTACTGCACCGAGGACGAGTACCGAGGCGTCATCGACCAGACGCTGCTCTTCCTCGAGGGCCGCAGTAGCGAGGTGCTGCAGGGCGTCGAGGGGGAGATGCGCGCGGCCGCCGACACCCTCGAGTTCGAGCGCGCCGCCCGCCTGCGCGACCAGGCCGACGCGATCCGCAGCGTCACCGAGCGCCAGCGCATGGCCACCACCTCGTCGCTCGACGCCGACATCTTCGCGCTCGCGCGCGAGGGCGACGAGGCGTGTGTCCACGTCTTCTTCGTGCGTGGCACCGTGGTCGCGGACACCGACTCGTTCACCCTCGATGGCGCGACCGACGCGACCGACGCCGAGGTGCTGGGCGCGTTCCTCGCGCAGTTCTTCGAGTCGGCAACGTACATCCCGCGCACCGTGCTGCTGTCGCACGCCCCCGCCGACCGCGAGGAGCTGCGGGCGGCGCTGCGCGAGCGCCGCGGGCGCGCGGTCGACATCGCGGTGCCGGAGCGCGGCGAGCTGCGCGCGCTGGTGGCGACCGCCGAGGAGAACGCGCGCGAGGCGCTGGCGATGCAGCGCGTGCGCTGGCTCGCCAACCGCGACAAGACCGCTGCGGCGATCTCGCTGCTGCAGGACGAGCTCGACCTGCCGGAGCCGCCTCGACGCATCGAGTGTTATGACATCTCGACCATCCAGGGCACCAACACGGTGGCGTCGATGGTGGTGTTCGAGGACGGCAGCCCGCGCAACCAGGAGTACCGGCGCTTTCGCATCAAGACCGTAGAGGGCCAGGACGACTTCGCCTCGATGCGCGAGGTTCTGACGCGGCGCTTCGGGCGTCTCGCCCGCTCGCGCGAGGAGACAAAGGCGCTGCCCGCGGACGCCACGCCTGCCGCAGACGAGCCGCCGGAGCCGGACGAGCCGAGCCCGTGGGACGTCACGCCCGACCTCGTCGTCATCGACGGCGGCAAGGGGCAGCTCGGCGCGGCGCTCGACGTGATGCGCGACCTCGCGCTCGGGGACGTGCCGGTGTGCGGGCTGGCGAAGCGCGAGGAGGAGGTCTTCGTCGCCGACGTCGACGAGCCGATCGTGCTGCCTCGCACGTCACAGGCGCTCTACCTGCTCCAGCGCGTGCGCGACGAGGCGCACCGCTTCGCCATCACCTACCACCGCACGCTGCGCGGCAAGCAGACGCGCCGCTCGGCCCTAGACGCCATCCCCGGCGTCGGCCCGAAGCGCAAGCGCGCGCTGCTGCGCACGTTCGGCTCGGTGAAGGCGCTGCGCCAGGCGAGCGTCGACGACATCGCGGCGGTCGAGGGCTTCAGCACGCGCTTGGCGGAGACCGTCAAGCGCTCGCTGTAGCGGCGCCGGACCCGACTCGATGGCCCCCGGCACGCGCGGCGGCAACGGCGCAGGACCCAGCCCGGCAGACGCTGGGCGCGACCGCGCCGAGGAGCGCATGCTGCGCTTCATCCGCCGCCACGTCCGCGACCGGCGCGTCTTGAACGCGATGCGCGCCGTACCACGGGACGAGTTCGTCCCGGCGGGCCTGCGACGCCACGCCTTCGACGACGGCGCGCTGCCGATCGGTAGCGGGCAGACGATCTCGCAGCCGCTGATCGTGGCCATGATGTCCGAGGCCGCCGCCCTCGACGGCGAGGAGCGCGTGCTCGAGCTCGGTACCGGATCCGGCTACCAGGCGGCCGTGCTCGCGCGCCTCGCGCGCGAGGTCGTCACCGTCGAGCGCGTCGGCGCGCTGCTCCGCCGCGCGCGGGCGACGCTGCGCCGCCTCGGGATTCGCAACGTGCGCTGTCGGCCGGCCGGTACGGCCCTCGGCGCGCCGGACGACGGACCGTTCGACGCGATCGTGGTGACGGCCGCCGCGCCCGAGGTGCCCACGACCCTCGTCGACCAGCTCGCGGAGGGCGGGCGCCTCGTGATCCCGGTGGGGCGTCGGGCGGAGCAGGAGCTGCTCGTGATCACAAAGCGCGGCGAGCGGCTGCGGCGGAGATCGCTGGGCGGCTGCCGCTTCGTGCCGCTGATTGGAGAGGGCGCATTTCCCGACGAGGGCGGCAAACCCGCTTGACAATCGAGAAATAACCGATTTGCGGCAGACGCGATTTTCCCCAGCCGAGATCACGTCCCTGTATACTCGCGCCGCGCAGGATCGAGCCGGTGAGCGTGGTGGGGGGCCCCGGGTGGAGGATCGGATCGACGCGTTCCTGCACTACATGTCCGCCGAGCGCGGATCTTCCCGGAACACCATCGACGCCTACCGGAACGACCTGACCCGCTTCGCCTCCTTCGCCACCGAGCGCGCCGACAACGGCGAGGTCCCCAAGGCCAGTTCCATCGACCGTGACCTGATCACCGGCTACGTCGGCTGGCTCGGCGAGCGCGGCTACGCGCCGGCCACCATCGCCCGCAAGGTCGCGGCCGTGAAGTCGTTTTGCGGCTATCTGCTCGACCACGGCGACCTTACCGAGAACCCCACCGCCTCGATCGACTCGCCGCGCGCGCCCAAGGCCACGCCCAAGCCGCTCAGCACCCAGGAGATCGACGCGCTCCTGCGGCAGCCCCTCACCTCCGACACCCCCGAGGCGATCCGCGACTCCAGCATGCTCGAGTTGATGTACGCCACCGGGATGCGCGTCACCGAGCTCGTCTCGCTCAACCTCGACAGCCTGCACCTCACGCCGCGGCCCGGTTCGGTGCGCTGCATCGGCAAGGGCGACCGCGAGCGCACCATCCCCGTCTACGACAAGGCGATGGACGCCGTGGAGCGCTATCTGGACGAGTCACGCCCGAGGCTGCTCAAGGCCCGGCCGCAGGAGGCGCTGTTCGTGAACCGGCGCGGGGAGCGGCTCACGCGGCAAGGCTTCTGGATGATCCTCAAGAACTACGCGAAAGCCGCCGAGATCGGCAGCCGCGTCACGCCGCATACCCTCCGCCACTCCTTCGCCACCCACATGCTGCGGGGCGGCGCTTCCGTCCGCGACGTGCAAGAGCTGCTCGGCCACGCCAACGTCTCGACGACGCAGATCTACACGCGCCTCGCCGACAGCCACCTCCGCGAGGTCTTCGAACAGGCCCACCCGCGCGCCAACTAGCCTCGCGCCGAGCCCTCGCCGCCCGCCTTGTCCGCGGCATGCCGTCGGCCGATGATCGATCGTGAGACATCGACCAACGAAGGGCGGGCCTGTGAACACGGCGATCGAGCAGGTGCGGGCGCGCGAGATCCTCGACTCGCGAGGCAACCCCACGGTCGAGGCAGACGTCGTGCTCGCCGACGGCTCGCTCGGCCGCGCCGCCGTGCCGTCCGGCGCCAGCACCGGCGCGCACGAAGCCGTCGAGCTGCGCGATGGCGACGCCGACCGCTACCGCGGCCGCGGCGTCCTGCGCGCCGTCGGGCACGTCGAGGGCGCCTTGCAGGTCGCCGTGCGCGGCATGGACGCGTCGGCGCAGTCCGCGGTCGACCAGGCGCTGATCGAGGCCGACGGAACGCCCAACAAGGCCAGCCTCGGGGCCAACGCCGTCCTCGCCGTCTCGCTCGCCACCGCGAAGGCCGCGGCCGTCTCGGCGGGGCTCCCGCTCTACCGCTACCTCGGCAGCTACCTCGGCGACGCCGACGCGCGCCTGCTGCCCACGCCGATGTGCAACGTGCTCAACGGCGGCGCCCACGCCGAGCACTCGACCGACTTCCAGGAGTTCATGATCGTCCCCACCGGCGCGCCCACCTTCCGCGAGGGGCTGCGCTGGTCGTCCGAGGTCTACCACGCCCTGCGCGGCCTGCTCAGCGAGCGCGGGCTCTCCACCAACGTCGGCGACGAGGGCGGTTTCGCGCCCTCGCTCGCCACCAACGACGCCGCCGTCGAGTTGCTCGTCGAGGCGATCGAGCTGGCCGGTCGCCGCCCCGGCGACGAGATCGCCATCGCGCTCGACCCCGCCACCACCGAGCTGTACGAGGCCGGGCGCTACGAGCTCGCGCGCGAGGGCCGCTCGCTCAGCTCGGACGACCTCGCCGAGATGTGGGCCGGGTGGGCCGACCGCTACCCCATCGTCTCGATCGAGGACGGGATGGCCGAGGACGACTGGGCCGGCTGGAGCGGCCTCCAGGCGCGCCTCGGCGATCGCGTGCAGCTCGTCGGCGACGACGTGTTCGTGACGAACATCGAGCGCCTCCAGCGCGGCATCGACGAGCGCGCGGCGAACGCGATCCTGATCAAGCTGAACCAGATCGGGACGCTCACCGAGACCCTCGACGCTATCCGCCTCGCGCAGTCCGCGGGCTTCGCGACGGTGATCTCGCACCGCTCGGGCGAGACCGAGGACACGACGATCGCGCACCTCGCGGTGGCGACGAACTCGGGCCAGATCAAGACCGGCGCGCCCGCCCGGTCGGACCGCACGGCGAAGTACAACGAGCTGCTGCGGATCGAGGAGGACCTCGGCGCCTCGGCGCGCTATGCCGGCGCATCGGCCTTCGCCCGCGCCTGACGCCTCGCTCCCGTCTCCCGAGCAGCCCGAGGCCCCCGCGCCCCGGGGCCGTGTGTCGTGCGGTCGGCACTCAATCACATGCGCGATCTCTGGAATAATCACGCGCATGGAAATGACTCCACGCGCGAGCGCCCGCAGTGCCTCGCTCTATCGCCTCTGGCAGCCCGGCCCCTCGGCCATCTCGATCAGCAGCGAGACCCTGCGCGTCAACGCAGGTGCGAGCACCCCGACGGCGATCCCCGTCGGCTCTGTCGACGCGATCGAGGTGCGCCGCTCCTGGTTCTGGCACAGGCTCACGATCCGCACCGCCGACGGCGCCCGGCACACGATCGGGGGCCTCGATGAGCCGTCGGCCCTGGCGGTGGTCGAAGCCGCGCGCGCGGCGGCCGCCCACCGCGCCTCGACCGTCGGTCCCGAGTTGGTGCGGGTCGACACCGCGCTGCGTCGGTTCCTCGACGGCGGCCGCTACGCGCGTCGATCCGCGGTCGGCACGCTCGACGAGGAGCTCGCCTCGGTGGTGCGGGAGTGCCACGGGGCGTTCGCACGCGACCACTTGCCGCCGCACGCCGCCGACGCCCTCCGCCGGCTCGCGCCGCTCGAACCCGCCGGGGCGTTCGAGGCCGCGCGCGAGCGTGCGAACGAGCGCTTCGCGGCGGAGCGAGTCCCAGCCGTGCAGGCCGCCGCCCGCACGGCGCTCCGCGTCGCGCTCACCGACGAGCAGGCGCTCGCCATCGCGACCGACGAGGACGCCACGCTCGTCCTCGCGGGCGCCGGCACGGGCAAGACCGCGGTAATCATCGGCAAGGTCGCGCACCTCGTGCGCAACGAGGGCGTGCCACCCGACGAGATCCTCGTGCTGGCGTTCAACGCCGCCGCCGCGGCAGAGGTGCGCCAGCGGCTCCCCGCCGACCTCAAGGCGACCAACGTGTTCACGTTCCACGCCTTCGGCCGCCGCGTCATCGCCGACACCAGCGTGGCCCCGACCATCTCCCGGCTCGCTCAGGACGACGCGGCCTTCCAACGCGCCGTCGACGAGGCGCTCCGGGACCTCCTGGGCGACCCGCGGCAGTCGGGCGTCGTCACGGACTTCGTCGCGCATCACCGCGCGCCGTACCGGTCACCGTTCAGCTTCAATAGCGCCGGCGAGTACTACGAGTACGTGCGCAACTCGGAGTTGCGCACGCTCAGCGGCGACCTCGTGAAGAGCGTCGAGGAGCTGGAGATCGCGAACTTCCTGACCCTGCACGGCGTCGCGTTCCGCTACGAGCAGCAGTTCCCGGAGCGGACGGCGACCCAGGAGTACAGCCAGTACCGGCCGGACTTCTACCTCCCTGCCCACGACATCTACATCGAGCACTTCGCGCTCGACGAGAACGGCCGGCCGCCCCCGACGTGGAAGCGCTACACCGAGGGGGTCGAATGGAAGCGCCGCATCCACGCGGAACTCGGAACGCGACTCATCGAGACGTACAGCTGGCAGCATCGCAATGGCGTGCTCCGCGACGTGCTGCAGCAGCAGCTCGAGGCGGCGGGCGTCGCGTTCGAGCCGATCCCGATGCGCTCCGTCATCGCACGGCTCGGCCGCTGGCTGATCTCGTGGCTGGCGCGCCTGCTCACCACGTTCCTCCACCACGTGAAGACCAGCGGCGCCTCGCCCGCCGAGTTGCGCGAGCGCGCCCGCGCCTCCTCGGACCGGCGGCGCAGCGAGAGCTTCCTCGCCGTCTTCGAGCAGGTGCGCGAGCGCTACGAGGCGATGCTCGCCGAGGAGAACGCGGTCGACTTCCACGACCTCATCAACCGCGCCGCCGCGCTCATACGCGAGGGTGCGTGGCGGGCGTCGTACCGCCACATCCTCGTCGACGAGTTCCAGGACATCTCCGCGGGACGGATGCGACTGATCGAAGCGCTGAAGGGGCCGGACACCGCGTACTTCCTCGTCGGCGACGACTGGCAGTCGATCTACCGCTTCGCCGGGAGCGACGTGGGGCTGGTGCGCAACTGCGGCGACTACCTCGGCCACGTGCGGCAGCGCACGCTCAGCCAGACCTTCCGCTTCGCCGACGGCATCCTCCGGCCCTCGACGGCCTTCGTGCAGCGCAACCCCGCGCAGACGCAGCGCCCGCTGCGGTCGGCTCGCGAGAACCGCGACGACGGTGTCACCATCGTCGCCGACGGCGATCCCGGCCGCGGCCTCTGGCGCGCGCTGCAGGACATCAAGGAGCGCGCCGCGGCCGACCGCCACGACTCGCCCTCCGTGCTCGTCCTCGGCCGCTACCGGAACAGCGCGCGCCCCCCGGCGGGCGTCGCGCCTCTCCGCGTCGAGTTCAGCACCGTGCACCGCGCGAAGGGCCGCGAGGCCGACTACGCCGTGGTGCTCGACCTCAAGAACGAGCGTCGCGGCTTCCCGTCACAGGTCGAGGACGACCCGCTGCTGGACCTCGTGCTCCCCTCGGGCGCGGCGACGGGGTTCCCGCACGCCGAGGAGCGCCGCCTGTTCTACGTCGCGATGACGCGCGCGCGGCGCGGCGCCTACCTCGTCACCGACCCGCAGCTTCCGTCGGCGTTCGTCACCGAGCTACGGCGCGACGGCGCCGATCTGCGCCAGCTCGGCGAGCTCCCCGGAGACGACGCGCCCGAGTGCCCTCGGTGTCTCGGCGGCAAGTTGGTCGCCTCGCAGAGCGGCAGGAACCTGCGCTGCTCGAACCACCCGATGTGCAGGCACCTCGCCCCGAGGTGCGCCAACTGCAACGCCGGCTACGCCATCCCCGCCGACGGCCGCGCGAGGTGCACCAACGCCTCGTGCGCCCGCCCGCCGACGGTGTGCCGGACGTGCGGCGTCGGCGTGCTGGTCACGCGGTACGGGCGCTACGGCCAGTTCCTTGGGTGCACCGAGTACACCTCGGATCCGCCGTGCACGCACACCGAGAACCTGCCGCGCCGATCGGCGTACGTCAGAGCGTGAAGCAGCCGCCCACGCACTGAGTTCAGTAGCGTCCCAGGAAGTGGTGTCACAGGAGGTAGACGTAGGAGACCACAGCGCCATCCTTCACAAGAAGAAGAGTCACGTGGAGGAGGACGACTGTGGTCAAGGAGAGCGTGGACTTGTTGGAACTGCTGCGCAAGCAGGCGGACGGAGCGGACCTCGACTTTCTGCGCGAGGCGGTCGCGGTGCTCGCCCAGGCGGTGATGGACGCCGAGGTCTCCGAGCAGATCGGCGCCGCCCACGGCGAGCGCAGCGAGACGCGCCTGACCCGGCGCAACGGCTACCGGCCGCGGCGCTGGGACACGCGTGTGGGCACGATCGAACTGGGCATCCCGAAGCTGCGCGAGGGCAGCTACTTCCCCTCGCTGCTCGAGCCGCGGCGGCGCTCGGAGCGCGCCCTGGTCTCCGTGGTCACGCAGGCCTACGTCGAGGGCGTCTCGACCCGTCGCGTCGACGACCTCGTGCGCTCGCTCGGCTGCGACGGCATCTCCAAGAGCCAGGTCTCGCGCATCTGCGCTGAACTCGACGAGGTCGTCTCGAGCTTCCTCGAGCGGCCCCTCGACTCGGGCCCCTACCGCTACCTCTGGCTCGACGCGCTCACCCAGCTCGTGCGCGAGGAGGGCCGCGTCGTGCAGGTGGCCGTGGTCGTCGCCACCGCCGTCAACGCCTCCGGCAAGCGCGAGCTGCTGGGCATCGACGTCGGCACCTCCGAGGACGGGGCGTTCTGGCTGAGCTTCCTGCGCGGGCTCGTGGCGCGCGGCCTGTCCGGCGTCGAGCTCGTCACCTCGGACGCGCACCAGGGCCTCAGGGAGGCGATCGCGACGGTCTTCGCCGGCGCCTCCTGGCAGCGCTGCCGCACGCACTTCATGCGCAACCTGCTGACCCGGGTGCCGAAGAGCGCCGAGAAGCTGGTGGCGACGACGGTGCGGACGATCTACGAGCAGTCCTCGGCGGCCGAGGTGCAGGCCCAACACGCCCGCGTGGTGGAGCAGCTCGCCGAGCGCTTCCCCGAGGCCGCGGCGCTGCTCGCCGACGCCGGGCCGGAGATCCTGGCGTTTACGGCCTTCCCGGTCCACTGGCGGCAGGTCTGGTCGAACAACCCGCTGGAACGCCTCAACAAGGAGATCCGGCGGCGCACCAACGTGGTCGGCATCTTCCCCAACCGTGCCGCCGTCGTGCGGCTGGTCGGCGCCGTGCTCGCCGAGCAGCACGACGAGTGGGCGGAGGGGCGGCGCTACATGACGATGCTGCAGCCGCTGCCGGCGGCCGTGGCCGAGGTCGCCTCAGGCGAGGAGGTGCTACTGCAGACCGCCAGCTAGCAAATGATCAGGATGGTGCACTGTTACACCACTTGCAGGGACGTGACCCTGAGTTCAGCCCCGTTCGGGGCTAGACCGCTCGCTCCCACGGCCCGATGCACTGGGGCACCGGAGGGACAGGATCTACCAGCAGTGCCCCACATGGCGCGCGGCTTCTGTGGGGACGTACGCGCAGCACAAGAGCACTCTGTTCCATCATTCGTAACCCACTAGCGATATTAGATAGATCGGTGGTTGACATCCGTCATATACTCGATCTCTCAGAGAGGTGTATACGAGTGAACGACGACTACACAGATGCAATTCTCCGATCCATCGCAGACGCCGAAGAACAATTGGCTGACGCGAATACGCAGTTGAGTCAGGCCCGGATCAATTTCAATGTGGCCGCCATCAAGTACGCAGCCCTCAGAGACGCTGCGTGGGAGCGACTCGGGGGCGGACCGCACCGCATCGCAGGGTGGCCACCCGGGACCGGCGCCACCGGCGAATTCCGGTTCGTACGAGCGGATCCCGCCAAGGCAATCGTGGAAGTCCTCCTCGAAGCTGGAAAGCCACTCACACGCGCCACAATCGCGACCACGCTGCGGGACGCCCACCTGAATGTGCCGCTGCGGACGCTCAACGCGGTGCTCCAAGGCCATGCCAGCATCGAGCGTGTCGGTGAGGAAGAGCCAGCGCTGTACCAATTTAAGAAGCCGGAGGTGGACGACCTACCATTCTAGCGGATTCGGTGGAGGCGGGCTCGCCGTGTAAAGAGGAGCCCGCCTCGCACCGCCTACCGAAGCCGGGGTAGCTCAGTGGGTAGAGCGGCGGTCTTGAAAACCGCGCGTCGCCGGTTCAAGCCCGGCCCCCGGCACCAGATAGCTCTTGGCAGCGCCATGACGTTCACTCGACACTCGCTGCTGGCTCTCCGTCCGCAGGACATCATGGCATGGGCGGGGGCGCCTGCGCCATCAGCGAGTACACCTCGGACCCACCATGCACGCACACCGAGAACCTGCCCCGCAGCTGTCCGATCGGCCAGAATGAGGGCATGACCTTCAACGGCGACCTCTCGCCCCTCGGCGCTCCGCAGCGCGTCTCCGGCATGCGCGTCCCCGACTCGTGGACGCTGCCCGGCAAGCCCGATGCGCTCTCCGACGCCGCCGAGGACGCGTGGCGGCAGACCGGCTTCGTGCTCGGCGACGACCTGCGCCTGCTCGAAGCGGGCCTCGACGTGCAGGCGCGCTTCGCCGCCAGCGGCTACACGCCCAGCGCGCGCACGATGACGATGGCCGCGCTCGCCTCGCTGTGGAGCCGGGCGTTCCTATGCACCTCGGACGCCGCGTCGCTGGTGCGGCGCGGCGCATACCAGAGCGCCGTCCCGCTCGTCCGCCAGGCGATCGAGCACGTCGCCGCGCAGTCCGCCCTGCCCGGGGAGATCGAGTCGTTCCTGGAGTGGGCGCACCAGGCCTACGCCCGCCACGAGCAGGCGCGCGCCGAGGACGTGGGGCTCGGGCACTACTTCGGCGGCGAGGCCATCGCCGGCGACGAGCACCTGCGCGCCATCTACCGCGCCGCCAGCGACCTCGGCCGCCCCAACTTCGGGCCGACGGCGCTCTTTACGGCGAACGAGGCGTCCGAGCGTCGCTACCCGCTGATCTTCGGCGACGAGGCGTTCCACCTCGGCTGGGCCGAGCTGCTGCTCGGCTGGCTGCTGCGCATCGGGACGCGCCAGCTGCACATCGCCATGCACGCCGCCGGGCACTTCCCGGCCTCGCGCGAGCTGCGCGACGAGGTCGTCGCGCACGTGCGGGAGGTCGACGTCCACCTGCTCGAGGGCCAGCGCTGCCGGCTCGAGGAGCACATCGACGAGTCGGGGCGGCGCCGACACCTGCTCACGGACTTCCGCCGCCGCCCGGGCGACGCGACGAAACGCGTGCTCCTGTAGGCGATCGGGCGTTGATACGCCATCGCCGAGAGGCCTTGGCGCGGTAGAATCAGATCACAGCCTCCCCGGACCGAGAGGATGTCGACGCCATGGCCATGCGGGTGGGGATCAACGGCTTCGGCCGCACCGGGCGCCAGTTCCTGCGCGCCTGGTGGGAACGCAACCGCGAGGACTTCGAGATCGTCGCGATCAACGGGCGCTCGCCCGTCGACATGCACACCCACCTGCTGCGTTATGACTCCGACTACGGCCGCTTCCCCGCCGAGGTCGTCGACGGCGACGGCTGCTTCTCGATCGACGGCCACGAGGTGCGCGTCTTCGAGGGCTCCGACCCCGCCACCATCGACTGGGCGTCCGCCGGCGTCGACGTGGTCGTCGAGTCGAGCGGGGCGTTCCGCGACCGCGACAGCGCGGCGCTGCACCTCCGCGACGGCGTGAAGAAGGTGCTCATCTCGGCCCCCGGCCGCGGCGAGGACTGGATGGTCATCTACGGCGTCAACCACGACGAGTACGACCCCGCCAGCCACCACGTGATCAGCGCCGGCTCGTGCACGACGAACTGCGTCGTGCCCGTCGTGAAGGTGCTGCACGACGCCTTCGGCGTGGAGCGCGGGCTGATGACCACGATCCACTCCTACACGCGCGACCAGAACCTGATGGACTCGAAGCACAAGGACTTGCGGCGCGCGCGCGCCGCCGGGCTCAACATCATCCCGACCTCGACGGGCGCGGCGAGCGCGGTGTCAAAGATCATGCCGGAGCTCGAGGGCAAGCTGACGGGCCTCGCCTACCGCGTGCCGACGCCGACCGTCTCGGTCGTCGACCTCGCGACGGACCTGGCGCAGCGCGCCTCGGTGGGCGAGATCAACGAGGCCTTCCAGTCGGCGGCGTCAGGCCCCATGGAGGGCGTGCTCTACGTGGAGCGCGAGGAACTGGTGTCGACGGACTTCAAGAGCCACCCCGGCTCCTCGATCTTCGACCTGCCGGCGACGATGGTCGTCGACGGCGGCCGGATGGTGAAGACGATGGCGTGGTACGACAACGAGTACGGCTACGCGTGCCGGCTGGCGGATGTGTGCGCGCTGATGGCGGAGCGTGGGCTGGAGTAGCCCCCTTGCGCAGCCCTCGACCTGCCCGAGTTGGCGTCGAGGGTCGCTACGCGACTTCTTGGCGGGCGAGCACGAGGCGGTACTGCGCCTCAAGGCCGACCCATACGCTCGCGGGTGTACCGAGAGCTTCCTCGATCTGGATGGCCGTGCGCGGCGTAATCGCCTTCCGGCCCCGGACGATCTCGCTAATCACCTTCGGTGGGCGCCCCATGAGCGTTGCGAGGTCGCGCTGCGTCATGCCGCGCGCCTCAAGCTCCTCGGCGAGGAGTTCGCCTGGCGGGATCGCGATGTCGGGAACGATCTTTGTCTGAGTCACGCTAGTCATGATAGTCAACCACCTCGACCACCGTCAGCGAGCGGTCGTCCGGCCCACGCTCGATGATCAGCCGCATCCGACCGGTGAGCCGGAGAGCGAACTGTCCTCGACGGTCGGCACGGAGGGGGTGGAAGCCCACCGCGCGGAAACGGAACAGTGTCTCCACAGACGGAACCTCCTGGAGGAGCTGGACCCGCTCGATGTAGCGCGGACCAACCTCGGGGCCCCATGCGCGCACCGCCGCTCCCACGTGTCCGGCACACCGCTCGAGGCGTTCGCGTGCGGAACCGTACCTCCACCGGCGCACACCCCTCGCGCACAAGCCGCTGCAGTCAGCCGGGCGCCGACTCGCGGATCTGTGCAGGCTGAGGTGGGAGCGGAGAGCTAGCTTAGACCCGACGCGTCGGGGCGGCTACGTGACCGCTGCTGCGCGAGGGCGAGGCGGTAGTCGGCGTCGAGCCCGACCCAGATGTGAGCCGCAGTGCCGAGCGTGGCCTCGAGCTGGAGCGCCGTCTCCGCCGAGATACCCCTACGGCCACGGACGATCTCGCTGATGAGCTGCGGCGGCCGCCCCATCGCGAGCGCGAGCTCGCGCTGAGTCATGCCGCGTACCTCAAGCTCCTCGGCGAGGAGCTCGCCGGGGTGGATCACGGCATCCGAGACGACCAGGCGCCGTGCTGTGCTTGTCACGCTAGTCATGATAGTCCACCACCTCGACGACGATCACAGTATCAGGGTCGTCTCCCCGTTCGATGATCAGCCGCACCCGGCCAGTCAGTCGCAGCGCGTACTGACCGCGTCGATCGCCCCTGAGGGATGGAGCCCGAGCACTCTGAATCCGTACAGGAACTCGAAGCCGCGCGCCCGATACAGTGCCCTGACGCGCTCGACGTAGCGCGGGCCTACCTCCGGGCCCCACTCCCGTATGGCGAGGTTGAGGTGCTCGAAGCAGCGCTCAAGTCGGCGCGTGCGGAACTCGACATCCACCAGCGACGCACCTGTCCCACGCGCGGCACGATGGTCGGCCAAGCGGGCCGCGGCGCATACGCGGGCACTGCGGTGGGAGCGGGCGCTAGCTTAGACCCTCCGCGGAGAGGCAGCTTCGCGACTTGGACTGCCTCGCCGGGTTCTGGATGCGCGGGTGGCACAGCGGGGTGGGGCTGGGGCAATGCGCCAGGACCCGGAGCGTGGGGGTTACTCGCCGCTCCCCTGCATCGACCCGGACAATTTCTCGAGGTTCAGGTCGTAGAGGAAGCAGACGAACTCGCGATCGCCGTCGCGTTCCCATCCGTCTCGCAGCGGGAAGATGTAGCTCAAGTCCAGGCGAGAGTCCTCGTAGGCGATTCCGACGTAGCTCTCGAACTCGCTGAGACAGTAGCCCCAGCCGTAGAAATCCAGCGCGTCCTCGCCGGGAAACGCCGCGTCATCTCCCGCGGGGTGGTCGGCGATCGCGTAGACCTCGTTGTCGTGGCTCTCCGAGCACGGGACTTCGTCGACCTCCGACAACTCGGTGGACTGGGCGGACGGATCGTCGAAGCAGTCCCCAACCTCCATCGAGAACACGCTGAGGCCCCCGCCGCACGCCGCGACCACGAGCGCCCCGAGCAGGCAGCAGATCCAGAGGTTCGCAGCACGCAGCATGGCAGCAACAAACGTTATACCGCCCCGGCAGCGCTAGCAACGCGCGCCGCTCGCCCACTCCTCGCCAACGCACTGCAGCCGCCTGCGGGGCTCGAGGATCGCTCGCGCTGCTACACTCCCCCACGATGCTCGAAACCCTCAGCGAACGACTCCAGTCCACCTTCGCCCGCCTCGGCCGCGGCGGTCGCATTACCGAGGCCGACCTCGACACCGCGATGCGCGAGGTGCGCGTCGCGCTGCTGGAGGCCGACGTCAACTTCCGCGTCGTGCGCGACTTCATCGCGCGCGTGCGCGAGCGGGCGAACGGCGCCGAGGTGCTGCAATCGATCACGCCCGGGCAGCAGGTCATCGGCATCGTCCACGACCAGCTGGTCGAGATCCTCGGCGGCAACGAGGAGCCGATGCTGCGCGCCGAGAAGGGGCCGACGAAGATCCTCGTGTGCGGCGTGCAGGGCTCGGGCAAGACGACACTTGCCGGGCGCCTCGCGCTGCACCTGCAGCAGGACGGCCTGCGCCCGCTCCTCGTCGCGACCGACTTCCAGCGAGCGGCCGCCTCCGAGCAGCTGCGCGTGCTCGGCGAGCAGATCGGCGTGCCCGTCTACACCGAGGAGACCGAGGCGCCCGCGCCGGTGATCGCCAAACGCGCGCTGGCCGAGGCGCGGCGCAGCGGCGCGACCGCGATGGTCATCGACACCCGTGGCGCGGTCGCCCTCGACGATGACTTCGCCGACGAACTGGCCGCGCTGGCCGACGAGATCGACCCGACCGAGGTGCTGATCGTCGTCGACGCGATGACCGGCCAGGAGGCCGTCACCCTCGCCCGCGACTTCGACGACGCCGTCGAGGGCACGGGCATCGTCGTCACCAAGGTCGACTCCGACACGCGCGGCGGCGCCGTGCTGTCGGTGCGCGAGGTGACCGGGCTGCCCATCAAGTTCATCACCACCGGCGAGCGCCTCGAGGCGCTCGAGGTGTTCCACCCGGACCGCTTCGCCTCGCGCATCCTCGGCATGGGCGACGTGGTGTCGCTGGTCGAGAAGGCGAAGGAGACGATCGGGGAGACCGAGGCCCGCGATGTCGCGCGGCGCATGCAGCGCGGCGAGTTCGACCTCGAGGACTTCCTGCAGCAGATGCAGCAGGTGCAGCAGATGGGCCCGCTCTCGGGCCTGCTCGACATGCTGCCGGGCGCGGGGCAGATGAAGCAGCAGATGCAGATCCCCGACATCGACGAACGGTTCTGGAAGCGCAGCGAGGCGATCATCCTCTCGATGACCCCCTCGGAGCGCCGGCGGCCGGAGATCATCGACGGATCGAGGCGTCGTCGCATCGCCGCTGGATGCGGGATGCAGCCGGCCGACGTGAACCGTCTCTTGAACCAGTACCGCGAGGCGAAGAAACTGATGCAGGTCATGACCAGCGGCAAGGGGCCCGGAGGCCTCGGCAAGCTGCTCGGGCTGTAGACCGCGCCTCGGGCGGGTTCGCCAACGCGCGGCGGCCGGAGCGTCAAGCGGCCAGCCGCCGCGCTAGACTGCCCGCATGACAGTCGGCCAGCCGTTCGAGGACGCCGTCCGGGACTTCGCTGCAGCCGTAGCGGCGAACTTCGCGCTGCCCGTCACGGCGCAACCCGAGGACCAGCTCAAGGCGCCCGTCGGCGAGTTACTGCGCGCTTGCGGCGACGCGTGGGCCATCGAGGTCGCCTCGCGCACGGAGGCTCGCGCCGAGGGCCACATCGGGCGGCCCGACCTCGGCGTCACCGCCGACGGCCTGCTTTGCGGCCACGTCGAACTCAAGCCGCCGGGACGCGGCGCGAGGCCGGAGCGCTTGCGCGGACGCGATCACCGGCAGTGGGTGCGATTCCAGGCGCTGCCCAACCTGATCTACACCGACGGCTCCGAGTGGAGCCTGTTCCGCAGCGGCGAGCCCGTCGGCGAGCGTGTGCGCATCGCCGACGACGTGAGCGCTGAGGGCGCGATGGGCCTCAACGCGGCGGCGCTGACGAAGCTCGAACGGTTGCTGCGCGACTTCCTGATGCACGAGCCGATTACGCCACGAACGGCGCGCGGGCTCGCCGAGTTCCTCGCCCCGCTCGCCCGCCTGCTCCGCGACGAGGTGCACGAGGCGCTCGACCGCGAGGGCAGCGCGGTCAGCCAGATCGCCGGCGAGTGGCGCGGCGTGCTCTTCGCGGACGCGAACGCGGCACAATTCGCGGACGCCTATGCTCAGACGGTGACGTACGCGCTGCTGCTGGCGCGCTTCGAGGGCGCGGAGAACCTCCGCCAGGCGCTCGCCTCGGACCGGCTACGGGAGCGGCAGCACGACCTGCTGGCGACCGCCCTGGACCTGCTGGAGAACCGCGAGGCCCGCGAAGAGCTGTCGATGCCGATCGACCTGCTGGAGCGGGCCGTCGGCGTCGTCGAGGCCCGCGCCTTGCTCGCCGGGCGCGGATGGCAAGGCGCATTCAACCCCTCGGAGGAGATCGACCGCGACCCGTGGTTGTATTTCTACGAACACTTTCTTGGCGCGTACGACGCGGAGCTGCGCAAGAACCGAGGAGTTTACTTCACGCCCGTCGAGGTCGTGCGCGCGCAGGTGCGCTTCGCGGAGGAGCTGCTGCGCACCCGCTTCAACAAGCCGATGGGGTTCGCCGACGACGGCGTCGAGGTGCTCGACCCGGCCTGCGGCACGGGCACGTACCCCCTCGCGGTGCTCCAGCGCGCGGCGGAGGCGGCGCGCGACCGGCTTGGCGAGGGCGGCGTGCCGGGGCGGCTGCGCGACCTGGCGGGGCGGCTGCACGCCTTCGAGATCCTCGTCGGGCCCTACGCGGTCGCACAGTTGCGCCTCACCCAGCGGCTGCGCGAACTGGGCGTGACCGACCGTAACCCGCTCGTCTACCTCGCCGACACACTGGAGTCCCCGAACGTCCAGTCGCGGCTGGCGGAAGGCGTGCTCTACAAGGCCCTCACTGACGAGCGCGAGCGTGCGAGGGATGTGAAGCGGGAGACACGCATCTTCGTCTGCCTCGGCAATCCGCCGTATGACCGCGAGCAGCGCGGCCCGGACGATGACCCCGATCGCCGCAAAGGCGGATGGGTACGCTACGGCGACGAGGACGAGGACGCCGACCCACTGCTTGAGGACTTCCTGGCCCCCGTGCGCGAGGCTGGCGGCGGCGTCCACCTCAAGAACCTCTACAACGACTACGTCTACTTCTGGCGCTGGGCGCTCTGGAAGGTGCTCGATTCGACGAACGACGCCGGTATCGTCACGTTCATCACTGCCTCGTCGTACCTGCGCGGCCCGGCCTTCGCCGGGATGCGCCGTAAGATGCGCGAGGTATTCGACGAGTTGTGGATCATCGATCTCGAGGGCGACAGCCTCGGGGCGCGCAAGACGGAGAACGTCTTCGCCATCCGAACGCCCGTCGCCATCGCCATCGGCGTCCGCAACGGCAAGCCCGAACCTGCAGAGCCCGCGAAGATCCACAGGGTGCGGCTCACCGGCAGCGAGCAGCAGAAGCTCGGCGCGCTCGACGCCGCCGAATCGCTCGACGACCTCGACTGGCGCGACTGCGCGGAAGGGTGGGATGCGCCGTTCATGCCAGCCGAACCCGGCGGCTACTTCGACTGGCCCGCGATCATCGATGTCTTCCCGTGGCAGCACTCGGGCATGCAGTTCAAACGAACGTGGCCGATAGCCGAGACGCCACAGGCGCTTACAGACCGGTGGCGGGCACTGCTCGAACACTCCACGGATGGGCGAGCGGATCTATTCCGCGAGACACGGGACCGTACGATTCGCCGCGAGTACCCACCACTCGTGGGCGACCGTACTGAACCGTCCATCGCGTCACTTCGTCGCGATTCACCGCCGCCCGGTCTAGCACCGTACGCCTACAGGTCCTTGGACCGTCAGCACATCTTGCGCGATGCAAGGCTGGGCGACTTCTGTCGCCCAGCCTTGCATCGCGCCCATAGCGAACGACAGGTTTATGTCACTAGCTTACTGACCAAAGTCCTCGGCACAGGTCCGGCGGCGACCGCATCGGCTGCCATCCCGGACCTCGACCACTTTTGCGGCCGCGGAGCGAAGGACGTCATTCCCCTGTACCGCGACGCGGACGCGACAGAGCCCAACGTCACCGGGAGCCTCCTTGAGCGCATCGGCGAGGCGCACGGGCGGCCCCCCACGGCGGAGCGCCTGTTCGTATACGCCTACGGCATCCTCGCCCAACCCTCGTATGTCGAGCGCTTCTGGGACGAGCTGGAGCAGCCGCCGCCGCGGCTTCCGATCACAAAGGACGGCGCGCTGTTCGCGCGCGTCGCCGACCTCGGCGAGCGCTTGTTGCACCTCCACACCTACGGCGAGCGCTTCATCGGCCCCGGTCGCCCGCCGGGCGTCCCGCACGGCGAGGCCCGCAACACGAAGGAGGTGCCTCCGACGCCGCTGCCGGAGGGCCACTCCTACGACGAGGCCGAGCGCGTGCTGCGCGTCGGCGACGGCGAGTTCGCGCCCGTCAGCCCGGAGGTCTATGACTACTCCGTCTCCGGTCTGCACGTCGTCAAGTCGTGGCTGGACCGGCGCAAGCGCGATCGCTCGGGCCGGAAGTCTTCGGACCTTGACGAGATCCGCCCTGATCGCTGGGAGTTCGCCGGCGAACTGCTCGAACTGCTCTGGGTGTTGGAGGAGACGGTGCGGCTCCAGCCGGGGGCGCGGTGCTGCTCGACGAAGTCTGCGGCTCGGCGCTCTTCACCGCCGACGAACTGCCCAGCCCGTCTGACGACGAGCGTCAGCCGCCGGGAGCGGCGCGGCAGGCCGCGCTCCGCTTCTGACGCCGCCGACCACGGGACGCGCGCCCGCCCGAGTGTCGCGCGGCGTCGTTGCTGACGTTAGCAGGCGCGCGCGGTAGCCTGTCGCAGGCGTCCTGCCCGCCCGGCGGGCCGTCAGCCGAGCGTCACCTGGAGGTTCCGTGCTCCGCATCCGGCTTCGCCGCACCGGCCGATCGAAGGCCCCCTACTACCGCGTCGTCGTCGCCGACCAGCGCGCTCCGCGCGACGGCGACTTCGTCGAGATCATCGGGCACTACAACCCGCGCTCGGCCGAGAAGGAGCTCGTGCTCAAGGAAGAGCGCGTCCGCCACTGGCTCGAGCAGGGCGCGAAGCCCAGCGAGACGGTCCATCGGCTGCTGCACAAGCAGGGGCTGATCGAGGAACCCCCGGTGCAACGCTTCACGCACCCCAGCCGCGCCGAGCGCGAGGCGGCCGCGGCCGCCGAGAGCGAGGACTAACCCGTGGTCTCACTGATCGAGTACCTCGTGCGCGCGATCGCCTCGCAGCCCGAGGAAGTCGTCGTCGAGGAGGAGGACCGCGGCGATCACATCGTGATCCACGTGCAGTGCGCCGACGACGACAAGGGCCGCATCATCGGCCGCGACGGGCGCGTCGCCAACGCCATGCGCTCGCTGCTCTACGTCGCCAGCACCCGCGCGGGCGTGCGCGCCTCCCTCAACATCGAGTAGCCCGCCATGGCCGGGCAGGCAGCCCGCCGCAGACGCGCCAGGCCGGCGCGCCCGCCAAAACCTCGCACGCGCACGCCTCCCCGGCGGCGCGTCCCGCTGGAGCGCGCCCCGCGGCATGGCCGCGTCGCCGTCGGCCTCATCAACTCGCCGTGGGGCCTGCGCGGCCACGTCAAGGTCACACCACTCACCCAGAACCCCACTCGCATCCAGCCGGGCGCGATCCTGCTGGTCCGCGGTGAGCCGCGCACGGTCCTCGATGTCCGCTACCCGAAGGGCTACCCGTGCGTCATGTTCGAGGGGTACGAGGATCCGCACGCCGCCAATGCGCTACGGGGCACGCTGATCGAGATCGAGGAAGCGGAGCTCCCCAAGCTCGCCGAGGGCGAGTTCTACGTCCACGACCTCATCGGCCTCGAAGTGGTGAACACCGGCGGGGACCGCATCGGCGCGCTCGCGGAGGTGCTGCGCACCGGCGCGAACGACGTCTACATCGTGCGCCGACGCGGCGAGCGCGACCTGCTGCTGCCCGCGATCGCCGACGTGGTCGTCGAGGTCGATCCCGAGGGCGGGCGCATGGTGGTGGAACTGCTGCCGGGGCTCCTCGACGGCGACTCGGAGGAGTGAGCCGGGGCTCGCGGCCGCGAGCAAGCGCAGTTCGTCAGCGCGACGGTGCGTCACCTGCGGCACGCCCGTCCCACGCCGCCAGCTCCTCGTCCGGCAACGGGTCGAAGAAGCTGTCATCGATGAAGATGCGGCCCTTCCACGAACCTGGCTCGCGGGGTCCGCGCTGTCCGCGCGGCGAAACGGGTGTCAGGCGCACGACCGGGGCGCCATTGCGGGTAATGACGATCTCTTCGCCCGCTTCGGCTCGCGCGATCACGTGTGACAGGTGAGTGCTGGCGTCGCGGACATTGACGGTAACCATGCTCAGGCTCTCGGCTGCACTACCCAGCGTACGCCCGAAGGCGCGCCGCGTTCGAGCCCGCCGCGTTGCCGCTCCGGGTCGCGCGTTCCATACTCGATTGGCGTACACCGCGACGCCACCTGGGCGTCTCGGCGTACTGCTGGTCGTGGGGGCGTAGCTCAGTTGGGAGAGCGCGGCGTTCGCAATGCCGAGGTCAGGGGTTCGAGTCCCCTCGCCTCCACCACCCACTCCACACACGCATCCGGCCTGCCTGACGGCGCGCTCGTCACCACCGAGGACGGCGTCGCCGCGGTCGCCGAGGCGATCCGCGCCGCCGGCGCCTTCACGCTCGACCTCGAATTCGTGCCGGAGAACCGCTACGTGCCGGAACTCGGCCTTGTGCAGGTCGGGTGGGACGGCGGCGGCGGGACCGACGCCCTCGAGGTCGCGGCCATCGACCCGCTCGCGGTCGACCCCTCGCCCGTGCTCACGCTCGTGGGCGTCGAAGAGATCGAGACGGTCACGCACGCGGCGCAGGGCGACCTCGCGATCCTCGCGCACCGCTTCTCGGTGCGTGCGCGCAGCCTCCGCGACACGCAGATCGCCGCGGCGTTCCTCGGCTACGGCGACCAGATCGGGTACGCGCCGCTCGTCGAGAGCACCATCGGCGTGCACCTCGAGAAGGGCTCGCAGTACACCGAATGGCTGCGGCGCCCGCTCACCGACGAGCAGCTTACATACGCGCTCGACGACGTGCGCTACCTCGGCACGATCTGGGAGCGGCAGCGCGCCGCGCTCACCGCCGACGGCCGGCTGCAGCCGGTGTTCGAGGAGTGCGACCGCCTCGCCGAGACGGCATGGAACCGGCCACCGCCCGAGGAGGCGTACCGGCGCGTCAAGGGCTGGTCCGGGCTGCGCTCGCGACCCCTCGGCGCCCTGCGGCAACTCGCCGCCTGGCGTGAGCGCGAGGCGCTGCGCGCCAACCGGCCGCCCTCGCGCGTGCTCAACGACCGCTCGCTGATCGAACTGGCGCGCGCCGCGCCCGGCTCCGAGGATGGCCTGCGCTCGGTGCGCGGTGTCGAAGCGGGGCTGGTGCGCCGCCACGGCGCCGCGCTGATCCGCGCCATCCGCGATGGCCGCGACGACCCGCCGGAGCGTGACCAGGCGCGCAAGCCGCTGCCGCCCCAGGGCGAGGTCTGGGCGGCGGCCCTCCACGGGCTCGTGCGGGCGCGCGCGCTCTCCGCGAACGTCGCGCCGCGCTTCGTCGGGCCGCGCAGCGACATCGAGGCGGTCGTGCGCTGGTGGCTCGAGGGCGACCGCGACGCGCCGCCCGACCTGCCGCTGCTGAGCGGCTGGCGCGGCGACCTCGTCGGCCACGCGATCGTGAGCTGGCTGCGCGGCGACGCCGCGCTCGTCGTCGACCCCGACTCGCCCGGCGGCATCGAGCTGCAGCCGCGCTGACGATCGGCCCGCAGGAGTCCTCGATGTGCGCCGCGGAGACCGCGCAGCCGTACACTGGATCCAGAGATCCATGGAGGGACCGAGGGCATGACGACGACGAAGCACAACGAGCTCAACCCGATGGAGCGATACGTCATCGAGAGCAAGGGCACGGAGCCGCCCTTCAGCGGGGAGTACGACGACTTCTACGAGTCCGGCACGTACATCTGTCGCCGCTGCAACGCCGCGCTCTACCGCTCCGAGGACAAGTTCAACGCGCACTGTGGCTGGCCCGCCTTCGACGACGAGGTGCCCGGCGCCGTGCGGCAGCTGCCCGACCCGGACGGCTCCCGCATCGAGATCGAGTGCGTGAGCTGCGGCGGCCACCTCGGCCACGTCTTCATGGGCGAGCGGCTCACGGCGAAGAACACGCGCCACTGCGTCAACTCGCTGTCGATGCGCTTCGTCCCGGTGTCGCAGGCCGAGAGCGGCAGCGCGACGGGCTGAACCCCGGTTGCCCTGCAGACGGGCGTGCCGGCCACCCGCTCGAGGCCGCCACGTCCGCCGTGAGTCGATCGCAGCGCACCGCGCCCCCGTAGCTCAGGGGATAGAGCAAGGGATTCCTAATCCCTGTGCGGAGGTTCGAATCCTCCCGGGGGCACCACGCTGCACGAGAGCCGCGGGGTGGCGCTGAGGCAGTGGATCGCCCGGCGCGGCTCCGGCAGACTGTGAGCCGCGAAACAAGCACGGCGTACACGGGAGACATGGCATGGCGGTCGTCGCGGAGCTCCAGGAGCAGATCATGGAGGCGCTGGCTGACGGCGAGCAGAAGACCAAGCCGCAGCTCGCCAAGCAGATCCCGGACCTGAGCGGCGCGCACCTCGCCTCGGCGCTGCGCGTGCTGAAGCGCGAGGGCCGCGTCATCGTCGGGAGCGACGGCAGCAAGCGGGTCTACCGCCTGCCGGGCGCACCGCGCGGCTAGCATTGCGCGCCTCGACCGTCGGCCCCGCGGTGGCGAGCACGCCCGCGCGGCCGGTCCCACCGGCGTGAGGCGGGCGCCATGACCACACCGATCGACGAAACGATGCTGAACGCCGCCCGCGCCGCGCGTCGCGAGCGTATCCACCGGCTGGTGCGACCGTTCCAGGAGTTCGGTCAGACCGAGGCGAGCAGCGGCATCGCCATCGTCATCGCCGTGATCTTCGCGATGATCGCGGCGAACACGCCGCTGTCAGACCTCTACGGCGACTTCATCGACTACCACATCGCCATTGACCTCGGCTTCTTCCACCTCGACACCGGGCTGAAGCACTGGGTCAACGACGGCCTGATGGTGATCTTCTTCTTCGTCGTCGGCCTCGAGATCAAGCGCGAGGTCGTCGCCGGGGAGTTGGCGGGCGGGCGCAAGGTGTGGGCGCCGATCGCGGCGGCGGCCGGCGGAATGGTCGTCCCGGTCATCATCTTCTTCGCCATCGTCCAGGACCCCATCGCCCGTGACGGCTGGGCCATCCCGATGGCCACCGACATCGCCATCGCCGTCGGCGTCATCACCATCGTCGGCTCGAGGGTGCCCGCGGGCCTCAAGGTGCTGCTGCTCGCGCTCGCGATCGTCGACGACATCGGGGCGATCGCCGTGATCGCCGTCTTCTACACGGAGACCATCGACCTCACGGCGCTGGGGCTCACGGTCGGGCTGCTCGCGCTCATGTTCCTGATGAACGTCAACGGCATCACGCTGTTGCCGCTGTATGTCGTGGTCGGCCTCTTCGCCTGGATCACGACACACGATTCGGGCATCCATCCGACGATCCTCGGCGTCGCACTCGGCATCATGACGCCGCTGCAGCCGTGGTATCGCAGCGCCGCCCTGCCCGACCTCATCGAGGCGCTGGTGCGGCGCATCCGCGACACCGAACGCGAGGAGGACGAGGAGCGCAGACGCCAGGACCGGGTGGGCGCGTTGCTGACGCTCACCGACCTCAGCGAGCGGGCGATCTCCCCCCTCGACCGCATCGAGCACCGCCTGCTGCCGTGGTCCGCGTTCCTCGTGGTGCCGCTCTTCGCCTTCACCAACGCGGGCGTTGACCTGCGCGGCGGCGCGCTCGAGGAGGCAGCGTCGTCCTCGCTGGCGCTCGGGGTCGGCCTCGGCCTGCTGGTCGGGAAGCCGATCGGCGTGACGCTCGCGACGTGGATCGCGGTGCGCCTCGGCGCCGAGTTGCCCGCCGGCGTGACCTGGCTCGGCGTGTTCGCCGTCGGCCTCATCGCCGGCATTGGCTTCACCGTGGCGCTGTTCGTGACCGAGCTGTCGTTCGAGGCGGAGCTGCTGCTGACACAGGCAAAGGTCGGGATCTTCGTGGCCTCCGTCCTGGCGGGCGTCATCGGCCTCGTCATGCTGTACGCCGCCAGCGGGCGCCTCAGCGAGCGATGACCTCCGACGCCTTCCCCTCCGAGACCTTCGCGCGACGCCGGTCGCGGCTGGTGCGACGCCTCCGCCCGGGCAGCGCCGCGATCTTCGCGGCCGGGCACGACGCGCTGCGCAACGGCGATGTCGAGCACCCGTTCAGACAGCCCTCGACGTTCTACTACCTCACCGGCTTCGACGAGCCCGACGCGGTCGCCGTGCTCAGGCCCGGCCACGACGAGCCGTTCGTGCTCTTCGTGCGCCCCTACGACCCGGCGATGGCCGTCTGGGTGGGCGCCCGCCTCGGCGTCGACGGCGCCGTCGAGGAGCTCGGCGCGGACGCCGCCTACCCGATCGAGGAGCTCGAACGGCGGCTGCCGCAGCTGCTCGCGGGCGCGGGGACCGTCTACTACTCGCTCGGCAGCGACGAGCGCGTCGAGCGGCTGTGCTCGCGGATCGTGGCGCAGCGCCGCGCCGCCGCGCAGGGCGGCGCACGCCCGATCGAGGCGATCATGGATCCCGCGCCGCTCGTGGCGGCGCAGCGCGTCATCAAGTCGCGCGATGAGATCGCCGCCCTGCAGCGCGCGATCGACATCACCGGCGCCGGCATCGAGGCCGCGATGCGCGCGACGCGGCCCGGCATGCATGAGTACGAGGTGCAAGCGATCCTCGAGGCCGAGTACCGCCGGCTCGGCTCGCCGCGCGACGGCTTCCCCTCGATCGTCGCGGCCGGCGCGAACGCCTGCACGCTGCACTACACCGCCAACCGCGCCGAGATGGCGCGCAACGAGCTGCTGCTCGTCGACACCGGCGCCGAGGTCGACTTCTACGGCGCCGACGTTACGCGCACCTACCCCGTCGACGGCCGCTTCCGCGCCGCCGCCCGCGACGTGTACGAACTGGTGCTGGAGGCACAGGAGCAGGCGACCGCGCTCATCAAGCCAGGCGTGCGCTTCCACGACGTGCATAACAAGGCCGCCGAGGTACTCACCGAGGGCCTCGTCGACCTCGGCGTGCTGTCCGGCGACATCGCGGGGCTCATCGAGCAGCGCGCGTTCGGGCCGTTCTTCATGCACGGCACCTCGCACTGGCTCGGCATGGACGTGCACGACGTCGGCCGCTACCGCGAGGGCGAGGAGTCGGTCGAGCTGCGGCCGGGCATGGTGCTGACGGTGGAACCGGGCCTCTACTTCGCGCCCGGCATCCGTGGCGTGCCTCGGCGGCTGCGCGGCATCGGCGTGCGCATCGAGGACGACGTGCTGGTCACGCGCGACGGCTACCGCGTGCTGTCCGGTGCGATTCCGAAGGCCCCGGAAGACCTCGAAGCGATCGTCGGGAGCGGGTAGTCATCGGACTGCCCTGCGCACCACCACGTCCCGGATCCCACCAACGATCACGATGTGGTACGCTCGCACCATGGATGGGACGTATAGCGTCGTTGTGGGAGACCGGGGCAGGGTCGTCGTGCCCGCCGAGGTCCGCGCGCGCAGAGGGCTGGTTGAGGGCACGCAACTCATGCTGCTCGAGACGCCGGACGGTCTGCTCCTGCTGACGCGCGAGCAGCTACTCGACCGCGTCCGCGCCGACCTCGCCGGTCTCGACCTCGTGGGCGAGCTGCTCGCGGAGCGGCGGCGCGCTGCTGAGCTCGAGGACGCCGGGTGACGGTCGTGCTTGACGCGTCGGCGGTGCTCGCCTTCGTGCATGGCGAGGAAGGCGCCGACGTGGTCGAGTCGGCGCTCGCCAGCGACGCCAGGTGCGGCGCCGCGAACTGGTCCGAGGTAGCGCAGTGGGTGCTGGCAGCGGGCCGGGACTGGCCTATGGCCCGCGGGGCGCTGCTGGCGGGCTACGGGGTCCGCGTCGAGCCGGTACTGGAAGCGGACGCCGAGTGGGCCGCGCGCCGCTGGCGACGCGGCGAGAACCTGTCGCTGGCGGACCGTCTCTGCATGGCTCTCGGCGAGCGCCTCGACGCCGATGTGCTGACGGCGGACACGGCATGGGGGTCGGCGGGCCGGGTGCGGCAGATCCGCTGAGCCGGCTGTCGGGCGCGATCCCGAAGCAGCCGGATGACCTCGAGGCGATCGTGGGGAGCGGGTAGGCCCCCTCGGCCGACGCGTTATCCTTATTGCTAAGGCGTCTCCTCACGTTGACAACTGATAGTCGATCTCGGTAACGTTTGCTCCCCTGCGGGTTCGCGCGCATACGCGCCTCATCAGTTCTCGCAGTGACTTCGCCGCCGGGGGCCGGGCACGCATTGCGATCCGTCTGACCCCCGCCGTATCCGGGGGCTCCCATGCGCATCGAACGACGCTTCACCACCGCCGGCCAGGACCCGTACGACGGCGTCCGGTTCGCATCGAGGGATTCGCGCATCGTCAACCCTGACGGGTCGGCCGTCTTCGAGGCGGCCGGCGTCACCATGCCCGCCGAGTGGTCGCAGGTCGCCGCCGACATCATGGCGCAGAAGTACTTCCGCAAGACCGGCGTCACCGCCGACCTCGCGCCCGTCGAGGAGGACGGTGTCCCCTCGTGGCTGTGGCGCTCCGTGCCCGCCTCGGGCGAGGCCGGGAGCGAGGACGGCCCCTCGTCTGAAGACGCGGGGATACCCCGCAGGGACGGCGAGACCGACGCCCGCCAGGTCTTCCACCGACTCGCCGGCGCCTGGGCGTACTGGGGCTGGAAGCACGGCTACTTCGACGGCGAGGCCGACGCCCGCGCCTTCTACGACGAGCTCGTCTACATGATGGCGACGCAGCGCGCCGCCCCCAACTCGCCGCAGTGGTTCAACACCGGCCTGCACTGGGCCTACGGCATCGCCGGCCCCCCACAGGGCCACTCCTACGTCGACCCCGACACCGGCGAGCTCGCGCGCTCCACCAGCGCGTACGAGCGCCCGCAGCCGCACGCGTGCTTCATCCAGTCGGTCGCCGACGACCTCGTCGGCGACGGCGGAATCATGGACCTGTGGACGCGCGAGGCGCGCATCTTCAAGTACGGCTCCGGCACCGGCTCGAACTTCTCGGACATCCGCGGCGAGAACGAGCCGCTCTCGGGCGGCGGGAAGTCGTCGGGGCTAATGTCGTTCCTCAAGATCGGCGACCGCGCCGCGGGCGCCATCAAGTCCGGCGGCACCACGCGCCGCGCCGCCAAGATGGTGATCGTCGACGCCGACCACCCCGACATCGAGGCGTTCATCGACTGGAAGGCCAGCGAGGAGCAGAAGGTCGCCGCCCTCGTCACGGGCAGCCGCACGATCCGCAGGCGCCTGCGCGCCATCGTCGAAGCGGCGGTTTCCCCTGATGCGGGGATACCCCGCGGGTCCACTGATGCGGGGATACCCCGCGGGTCCACTGATGCGGGGATACCCCGCGGGCTCGGCCCAGACCCCGCCTCGAACCGCCAGCTCCGGCGGGCGATCGGCCGCGCGCGCCGCGACGCGGTGCCCGAGGCCTACGTGCAGCGCGTGCTGCAGCTCGTCGAGCACGGCGAGGAGATCATCGACTTCACCGAGTTCGACACCGACTGGCAGGGCGAGGCCTACCAGACCGTCTCCGGCCAGAACGCCAACAACTCCGTGCGCGTGACCGCCGACTTCCTCGACGCCGTCCGCGAGGACCGCGATTGGGACCTCGTGCGCCGCACCGACGGCGCCGTGGCGAAGACGCTCCCGGCGCGAGCGCTGTGGGACCGCGTCGCCCTCGCCGCGTGGCAGTCCGCCGACCCCGGCGTGCAGTACGACACGACGATCAACGAGTGGCACACCACCCCGGCCGGCGGCCGCATCCGTGGCTCGAACCCGTGCTCGGAGTACATGTTCCTCGACGACACCGCGTGCAACCTCGCCTCGCTCAACCTGCTCCGCTTCTTCAATGAGGAGACCCCGAAGTTCGACACCGAGGCGTACGCGCACGCGTCCCGGCTGTGGACCATCGTGCTCGAGATCTCGGTGCTGATGGCGCAGTACCCCAGCCCCGCCATCGCGCAGCTCTCGCACGACTACCGCACGCTCGGCCTCGGCTACGCGAACCTCGGCGCGCTGCTCATGGTGCAGGGCATCCCCTACGACTCGCCCGAGGCGCTCGCACAGACCGGCGCCTACACCGCGCTGCTCACCGGCGTCTCCTACGCCACCTCGGCGGAGATGGCGCGCGAGCTCGGCCCGTTCCCCGAGTACGCGGCGAACCGCGAGGCGATGCTGCGCGTGATCCGCAACCACCGCCGCGCCGCCCACGACGCCGCCGAGGGCGCCTACGAGGGCCTGACCGTGCTCCCGCGCAGCCTCGACGCCGCGCACTGCCCCGCCCCGCTGGTCGAGGCGGCCCGCAAGGCCTGGGACGACGCGCTCGCGCTCGGCGAGGCGCACGGCTTCCGCAACGCGCAGACCACGCTCATCGCCCCCACGGGCACCATCGGGCTGCTCATGGACTGCGACACCACGGGCGTCGAGCCGGACTTCGCGCTCGTGAAGTTCAAGAAGCTCGCCGGCGGCGGCTACTTCCGCATCATCAACCAGTCCGTGCCGTCCGCGCTGCGCGCGCTCGGCTACAACGACCGCGAGGTCGAGGCGATCGTGACCTACTGCGCGGGTACCGGCGGCCTCGAGGGCGCTCCGCACGTCAACCGCCACACGCTCGCCGAGCTGGGCTTCACGCGCCGCGTCCTCGACACCATCGACGAAGCGCTCGGCTCGGCCTTCGACATCACCTTCGCCTTCAACCGCTGGGTGCTGGGCGACGACTTCTGCCGCGACGTGCTCGAACTCACCGACGAGCAGCTCGCCGACCCGTCGTTCTCGCTCCTCGAGGCGCTCGGCTTCACGCGCGCGCAGATCGAGGAGGCCAACGACGTCATCACCGGCCGCATGACCATCGAGGGCGCCCCGCACCTCCGCGAGGAGCACTACGCGGTCTTCGACTGCGCCAACCGCTGCGGCCGCTACGGCACGCGCTTCATCGAGGCGATGGCGCACGTGCGCGCGATGGCGGCGGCGCAGCCGTTCCTGTCGGGCGCGATCAGCAAGACCATCAACATGCCCGCCGACGCCACCGTGCAGGACGTCGCGGCCGTCTACGACGCGGGCGCCGACATGATGCTCAAGGCCCTCGCGCTCTACCGCGACGGCTCCAAGCTCTCGCAGCCCCTCGCCGCGACCGTCTTCGACGACTGGGCCGACGACGAGTCCGAGGACTTCGACGACGAGGGCTCCGGCGCCGACGCTGCCGCGCTGTCACCTGAGCACGCCGTCGAGGAGGCGGAGCGCATCCTGCGCGCGCTGCCGACCCGCGATGCACGCGAGGTGGTGCGCCGGGCGGTCGGGCTGCTGCGCGGGGAGCGCGTCTCGCTGCCCTCGCGGCGCAACGGCTTCGCGCAGAAGGCGCGCGTCGGCGGCCACACGATCTACCTGCACACCGGGGAGTTCGAGGACGGATCGCTCGGCGAGCTGTTCATCTCGATGTCGAAGGACGGGGCGGCGTTCCGCTCGCTCATGAACTGCTTCGCGATCGCCGTCTCGATCGGACTGCAGCACGGCGTGCCGCTCGAGGCGTACGTGGACTCGTTCCTGTTCACCAAGTTCGAGCCGAACGGGATGGTGACGGGCAACGACCGCATCCACATGGCGACCTCGATCATCGACTACGTGTTCCGCGAACTGGCCATCACCTACCTCGACCGCACCGAGGTCGCGCACATGGGCCAGGTCGACCTGTCCAGCACCTCGACCGCGGAGGAGGAGTACGAGGCGGCCGTCTACGCCGACGCAGATGCTCCGGCCACGAACGGCACAGGCATCGAGGCGCCCCCGGCACTCCCCGCCCCGAACCCCGCCGACCTCGTCGTCCCGATCGCCGGCGGCTCCGACGTCGCCGAGGCGCCACCCGCAGGATCGCCGACCCCGGCCGCCGACGCCCCGAGCACCCCGGCGCCCGAGCCGAGCCCCGACGCCTCCTCGGGCACCTCGACGAACGTCGAGGCTCCCAAGGCCACCTCGACGGCCGTCAACCTGGAGCTGAGCGACACGGCGGCCCGCACGCTGCGCGCGCGCCAGATGGGCTTCGAGGGTGATCCGTGCACGGACTGCGGGCAGATGATGATGGTGCGCAGTGGCACGTGCCTGAAGTGCGTGTCGTGCGGCGCCACGTCCGGGTGTAGCTAGCTTTGGCGGCAGCCGAGTTGGGCCTGGCGACGATCCCCCGACAACGGTGGTCAGGCTGGAGCTGACATGACCCCGGGAGGAACAACGTTCATCGAGCGCAGGTCGGCGCGCCTCGCAAGAGGAGAAGCTGGCCTCATCCGTGATTCCATCCCCGCAGGGCTAGCGAACCAACTAGCGGCGGTGATCCACGAGATGTGGGAAGTCGATGGCTCTCATTCGCAGAACTTCTTTCGTGTGGTGTGGGGCTCCCTAGCGCTCGACCCGTCACTCTTGGATGCAAGCTGGAGTAACCGGCGAAATCTGATTCAAAGGCTGCTCACCAGCCAACACAGCGTCGGCGAGTTCCTCGAGATCGTGGAGTTGCTCGTCAAGGCTGCCAACGCGCAGTGGCCTGTGGGGTACATCATCCTCAAGGTCGGGTGTGACGAAGCGTTCACATTGTCACGCTTCGCCTATCGGTTCGCTGGCGACGACATTGTTGAGGCGGGCACAGATATCGAGAACCAAGCCGTCGACGAGGCGCGCGACGCGCTTCTTCGTGATCCTCGCTTCGCCGACGCTGAAGAGAAGTTCGTTTCCGCGCTGACCAAGTCTACGTCGGCGAGAGGAGCGGATTATCCGGAGGCCGTTCACGCTGCGGCGAGCGCCGTCGAGGAAGTCTGCCGAGAGCTCCTGAACGACTCGAAGATCCTACTCGATCACGCCCTCGACACACTGCGCACCAAGCATGACCTTGACCCGAACGTGGTGGAGGCACTCAAGAAGCTCTATCACCTCCGTGGGGGCTCGGAAGGCGCGGCGCATGGTGCGGCTTCGGGCTCGGAGTCGATTGCGAAATTCGCGATCCACAGCGCCGCCGCAGGCATGCTATACCTCATCGCCGAGTGTGCCTGACAAGAGAAGCACGGCTCGACGAGCCTGCTACCCCTCGTTCGTAACACCCCACCTCCCTGGCTCCTCCCGCACCATCAGCGCGGGCTGCCCGCTCGCGGCGGTCGCGGGCGTAGCCTGCGGGCTGCCAAGCCCGACGTAGTAGCTGATCGCGTTGGCGAGGTAGCGGTTGAGGCTCACGCGCTCGTGTTGCGCGAGGAGCGCCGCCCGCTCGTGGATCGAGGGGAGCAGGCGCAGTGTGAGGCGGCCCGAGTACTCTACCGCCCGCGACGGCGGCGGGATGTCGTGGCCATCTTCGAGTTCCGCCTCGACCCACAACTCGATCGCCTCGTCCAGCATCTCCATCGCGTCTTCGGGCGTGTCCCCGGACGAGAAGCAGCCCGGCAGCTCAAGGACGCTCGTCGAGTACCTGCCGTCTTCCTCGCGCGTGAAGAGCCGCGTGTACGGAGCAGCGACCGCTGCCCGTACCCCCGCTTCGATCGTCGCCTCTTCAGTCATGATCCGCCTCCTCATCCGCCTCGATGCTCCCGAGGATGCCGAACACCGTCCCTCGCGCGGGCCTTCGGGGAACCACAACCCGGCGCCTGCCTGGCTTCCGGAACACTCGGTGGCTGCCCTTGCCGCGCCTCCGCTCCATTTCGACCCATCCTCGCGCCCGCAACTCGCGCACGAGGTCGCGTGCCGTCAGGCTCCCGGCTCGTGCACGTAGCTGCGGGAGCGGCGTTCCCGGCATGACGCCATTATAGACACCACAACGCGTGAGTGCCTCGCAATGCGGCGCGCTTCCGCGTAGCCCGCCACGACCGCCCGCGCTACGATCGTCGTACCCACCCGGCGAGCCCCGAATCCCCACGCCCCGAGGAGCCCTCCCATGGCCCTGTCCGCCCTCTCCGGCTATCCGCGCATCGGCGCGCGGCGCGAGCTCAAGCGCGCCGTCGAGGGTTACTGGGACGGGGAAGTGGGCCGCGAGGACCTTGAGGCGACCGCTCGCTCGCTGCGCCTGGAGGCGTGGACGCGCATGCGCGACGCGGGGATCGACCTCATCCCCTCGAACGCCTTCTCGTACTACGACCACGTGCTCGACACGATCGCGATGGTCGACGCGGCGCCGCCGCGCTACCGCAACGGCGGCGACGGGGGCCTCGACACCTACTTCGCCATGGCGCGCGGCGCGCAGGACGCTGGCATCGACGTGACCGCGCTCGAGATGGTGAAGTGGTTCGACACCAACTACCACTACCTCGTGCCCGAGCTGTCGCCAGCCACGCGCTTCCGGCTGGCCAACCGCAAGCCGCTCGACGAGTACCTCGAGGCGCGCGCGGCGGGCATCGAGACGATGCCCGTGCTGCTCGGGCCGGTGTCGTTCCTGCTGCTCGCGCGCGGCTTCGACGCCGACGGCAACCACGACGACGGGTTCGACCTGCTCTCGCTGCTGCCGGGCCTGCTCGATGTCTACGCCGAGGTGCTCGCGCTGCTGCACGAGGCGGGCGCGCAGTGGGTGCAGCTCGACGAGCCGGTGCTCGTGCAGGACCGCACACCCGAGGAGCTGGCCGCGCTCACCCGCGCCTACGAGCGCCTGGCCACGGCGGCCGGCTCGACGAAGCTGCTGGTGCAGACCTACTTCGGCAATGTCGACGAGGCGTACCGCACGCTCACCGAGCTGCCCGTGGCGGCGATCGGCCTCGACCTCGTGCGCGGGCGGCGCAACCTCGGGCTGCTGCAGCGCCACGGCCTGCCGGGCGGCAAGCACGTCGTCGCAGGCGTCGTCGATGGCCGCAACGTCTGGGCCAACGACCTCGACGCCTCGCTCGCGACGCTGCGCGACATCGGCGCGGCCGTCGGCGAGGACCGCGTCATCGTCGGCGCGTCGTGCTCGCTGCTGCACGTGCCGATCGAGCTCGGCCTCGAAACCGACCTCGACCCCGAGCTGCGCTCGTGGCTCGCGTTCGCGAACCAGAAGATCGAGGAGGTCGCCGTCCTCGGCCGCGCGCTCGTCGACCCGAACGCCGCACCCGATGAGCTCGCCGCGAACCGCTCGGCGCTCGAGTCGCGCCGCAACTCGCCTCGGACGCACAACCCCGCCGTGCGCGAGCGGGTCGCATCGACCACGTCGGACGACTACGACCGCGACGGGGGCGTCGAGGAGCGCCGTGCTGCGCAGCGCATGCGCCTCGGCCTGCCGCCGTTCCCGACCACCACGATCGGCTCGTTCCCGCAGACGCCGGAGATCCGGCGCGAGCGCCGCCGCTTCGCCAACGGCCGCATCACCGCCGAGGAGTACGAGGGCTTCCTCGAGGCCGAGATCGAGCAGGTGATCCGGCTCCAGGAGCGCATCGGCCTCGACGTGCTCGTGCACGGCGAGTCGGAGCGCAACGACATGGTCGAGTACTTCGGCGAGCAACTCGACGGTTTCGCGTTCACGCGCTTCGGGTGGGTGCAGTCGTACGGGTCGCGCAACGTGAAGCCGCCGATCGTGTACGGCGACGTGGCGCGCCCGGGCCCGATGACGGTGCGCTGGGCGACGTACGCGCAGTCGCTGACCGACCGCCCCGTGAAGGGCATGCTCACCGGGCCGGTGACGATCCTCAACTGGTCGTTCGTGCGCGACGACCAGCCCCGCGCGGAGACGTGCCGCCAGATCGCCCTCGCGATCCGCGACGAGGTCGTGGACCTCGAGGCAGCCGGCATCCGCGTGATCCAGGTCGACGAGCCTGCGCTGCGCGAGGGCGTGCCGCTGCGACGCGCGGACTGGCCGGCGTACCTCGGCTGGGCCGTGCCGTGCTTCCGCCTGGCGACGGCGGGGGTGCGCGACGACACGCAGATCCAGTCGCACATGTGCTACGTGCACCTCGGCGATGTGCTGGACGCGGTCTCCGAGATGGAGGCCGACGTGATGCTGCTGTTCAACGCGCGCTCCGACGCGGAGAGCCTCGACGGCTTCCGCGACCGCGGCTACGACAAGGACCTCGGGCTCGGCGTGTACGACATCCACTCACCGCGCGTACCGTCGGCGGCCGAGATGGTCGGCCGCCTCGAGGAGGCGGCGTCGGTGCTCGATCCCGGGCTGCTGTGGGTGAACCCGGACTGCGGCCTCAAGACGCGTCGCTACGAGGAGACGGTGCCGGCGCTGGAGCACATGGTGGAGGCGGCGCAGGTGATGCGCGGCGCATAGCGCACCAGCGCGAGTACGGCGCCGGGGATCGAGGCAGTAGGGGCGTTAGGACAGGCTCAATCGGATCACCGCGGTGATGATCGCGGTGGCAATGCTGACGACGCCCAGCACGACCCCCAGCGTCCACGCACCGAGCCAGATCAGCAGCCGATCTGCGATGCGATCCGCTGCTGCCTCCGCCGCCTCGACTGTCGCGAGGCCGATGTAGCACATGGTGGAGGCGGCGCAGGTCATGCGCGGCGCATAGCGCCGACCGGGATTCGTCACCGGAGTCGGGGCTAGGAAAAGCTCAACCGGATCACCGCGATGATGATCGCAGTGGCAACGCCCACTACGCCGAGGACCCACGCACCGAGCCGAATCAGCATCCGATCCGCCGCAGCCTCTGCTACCTCAGCAGCGGCGACGCCGATGGCGTCGGCTTCCTCAGGCTCGAAGCCGGCTTCGTCGCGCAAGCCACGCACCGCGTTGATGATCCTCGTCGCGCTGCTCATACGACTACCTTACTGGCACAACTATGTTACCCGAAAGGTGGTTCAGTCCTCGTCCCACACCCAGATGCGGTGCGCGGCCTCAAGGCCGAGCACCAGTTCGCGGCCGTCGAGGGCGATGGTGACGGTGCCGCGGTACGGGGCGACATCCTGCACGGTGAACTCGACGTTGGGCCGAATGCCCTCCTCGTGGAAGAAGCGGAGCAGCTCCTCTTCCTCCTCGTATACCCGCTCGATGGTGGCGCGCGCGCCGGCCTCGATGGAGGAGAGACGCCGCCCGGACAGCGGGTGTTGGTGATCGGTGCCGGGGATCGGGTAGCCGAACGGCGACACCGTCGGCTCGCCGAGGCGCTCGACGATCAGCGGCTCGGTCACGTCGGAGATGGCGTGCTCCATGAGGTGCGCCTCTTCGTAGGCGCGCCACCACTCCAGGCCCAGCGTCTCGACGAGCAGGCACTCGGCCAGGCGGTGCCTGCGGACCATGTGCTCGGCGCGCTCGAATCCTGCCTTGCTGAGCGAGATGCGCTTGCGGCCATCGATGTTGACGAGGCGGTCGCGGCGGAGCCGCGTGAGCATGCCGGCCACCGAGGCCGGCTTGATGCCGAGCCGCTCCGCGACGCGCGCGGCGATGACCTCTTCCTGCTCGTCGTGCGAGATCCGGTAGATCGTCGTGAGCGCGTCGTCGGCGGCGACGTTGGTGACCTGCTTCGGCATCGGCGTCCTCGCCTCGAATCCTCACATGTGCGTACCCCCGTCGGCAACCGACGCGCCCGGCCTACTCACCCTCGCACCCGCCGGGGATGGTCAGCGTCCACCCGATGCGGATGAGATTCGCGTTGCTGAACGTGCGGCCGTCGTCCATGACTCGGTCGCGGTTGGCGTCCCAGATCTCCGGCCAGCGCCGTCCCTCGCCGTAGCAGTCCGCGGCGATCCGCCACAGCGTGTCACCCGACTGCACTACGTAGTCGGTGTCCGGGGTCGGCGTCTCCGTCGCGGTCGGCGTCTCCGTGTCGGTCGGCGTCTCCGTGTCGGTCAGCGTCTCCGTGTCGGTCGGCGTCTCAGTGTCGGTCGGCGTCTCAGTCGCGGTCGGCGTCTCCGTCGCGGTCGGCGTCTCTGTCGCGGTCGGCGTCCCCGTATCGGTGGTCGTGTCCTCGACGGTTGGCTCCGGCCAGACGAGCAGCGCCCAGCCGGTCGCGCCGAGGGTGATCACGCGCGGGCCGAGCGCCGAGGCAGCCACGAGCTGCGGGTCGCCGGACTGCAGCTCAGCGAGCTTCGCAGCGTCGAGCGTCACCTCGTCGGGCTCCGGACCGGAGCGGTCGAAGCCCTCCTCGGTCCACGTGTCGCCGATCAGGTAGTAGGTGCGGGTGCCGACGAGGCGCGCGGCCGACGGCGTCGAGTGCTCGACCTGCCCCTCGGCAAGCTCCGACACGCTCTCCGACGTTCGCACGGCCGCCTCGCCGAACGAGTCGTCGTCCGCCATGCCGTCGGCCATGGCGGCCATTGCATCCTCCGCCTCGAAGACCGCTTCGGGCTCCTCGGCGAGGTAGGACGTGTACGGCGTGACGATGCCGAACTGGTTGGCGATGCCGACGATGGACTCGATGAGGCCCTCGCGCGCACCCTCGATGCGTAGCTCGCGCAGCAGGTCGGCGATGCGGCGCTGCGCCCACAGCAAGGCGATACCCGGGTCGTCCGAGGTCTCCGGCAGCGCCAGTTCGTACTCGAAGCGCTGCTTGCCCTCGGCGCTCTGCCCGGTCAGCACTGCGGTGACATCGCCCGAGCCCTCGTAGCGGCCCGCGATGAGCACCTGCTCGCCGACGAAGATGCCGCCGGGACTGGCGGGCGCGAGCGCGCGCACCGTCGGCGCCTCGACGCCCTCGGGCAGCTCGAACGTGATCGCGGTGGAGAGCAGTACGGGGGTCGAGATGCGCTCGCTGAGCTTGCCCACCTCGGTGTCGATGCGCTCGTCCGGCGTAACGTAGTGGCTGGAGCCGGTGAAGCGCGAGGTCAGCGCGTCGAGCAGCACCGCATCGACGTCGAAGCCCACGCCGAACGCGAAGAGCTGCACGTTCGCGGGCGCGGCCGACTGGGCGACAGCGACGATGCCGTCGGTGTCGCCGATGCCGACCGTGGGCAGGCCGTCGGTGAGGAACACCACCGTCGCGGGCCGGTCGCTCCCCAACAGATCCATCGCCTCGGTCAGCGCTGCGGCGATGTTGGTGCCCCCGCTGTCCTCGATGCGTTCGATCCAGGCCTTGCCTGCAGTCGCCGCGGACGCGGGCTGCAGTGCGTCGGCGAAGGAGGTCGCGCTGTCGGCGAAGCTGACGATGCCGAAGCGATCCTCGCTCCCGAGGTCGTCGAGGATAGCGGCAGCCGCGGCGCGGGCCTGCTTGATCTTCTCGCCATACATCGAGCCGCTGCGGTCAACCACGATCACGATGTCGCGCGCGACGCGGTCGCCCGTGTCCAGCGAGGGTGCGAGTAGCAGCGCGAAGTAGCCGTCTTCATCGCCCTCCCTATGCGCGAGCAGGCGTGCGGCAACGAGGCCGTCGCCGCCGGCGAGGTGCAGGCGGAAGTCGCGAGCCGCCGTCCAGTCGGCGGGCGACTCCCAGGACACGTCGAGCGTGCCCGGTCCGCTCCGCTCGATAGTGGGCACGTGCCCCGGCGCGATCGCGGTTCGCACCTCCCACGGCACGTCGATGGCCGCGGTGATCCTGGCCGCGGCCGGTCGCGGCGACATCCGCGACCACGGCGCCTCGACCACCACCTCGTTGGACTCGGCCGCGAGGGGGGTCGTCACGGTGTAGCGCACCCGGCGTGTCTCGCCGGCCGGCACGGGGAAGGCGCGGATCTCGTAGAGGTCATCGCCGAGCGAGCGCAGCAGCGCCGGGTCGATGAGGCGGCTCACGATCTCCTGGTAGATGCGCGAGGCGTCGCCCGCCCCGAGCAGCCGCCCCTCGAGGGTCTGCGGGCCGCCGGCCAGCGTGAGATCGGTCACGACGCTGTCCGGGGGCAGCGGGGCGATCACGCGCCCCTCGGCGAGGCCGCCCCTGCCGGGGTGCTCGAAGGTGAGCGTCCAGCGCGTGCGGTAGCGCCCGTCGGCGACGGTCACGTCGGCCTCTGCGTGGGTGAGGCGTGCGTTGCCCGGCCCGACCCACCAGCAGTCGGTGCACGGGTCGATGGGCGGACGCTGTGCCTGGGCCGTCGGCGGCATCGCGGCGGCGACGAGGCCAATGATCGCGGCAAGCAGGGTCAGGGTAGCGATGCGCCATGTGCTCACGAGGGCCTCATTTCGCGCGGAAGGCGTCAATCAATACTACGCAGCCACCTCACCAATCGTTCCACCACGCGCGCGACGGCTCGACGGGCGATTTGGCTACTCGCTACCGAGGAACTGGAACGTGATCGCGCTCTCGACGGGTCGGAACTGGCGGCTGAGGTTGATCGCCTGCCGCTGGAAGTGCGACGTGAGCGCCGCGTCGCCGTAGAGGCGGTCGGGGGGTTCCGCCATGTACTCGTACGCGAGGCGCGCGATCGGCTGGCCGTCCTCCAGCATGAACGGCACGTCGTGCGCGCGGACCTCGAGGACGGCGCGGGTGCCGGACACCTGGTCGCCGTAGCCGAAGCCCGGGTCGAAGAAACCGGCGTAGTGCGTGCGCAGCTCCCCGTTCGTCGGGTCGTACGCCACCATTTCGGCCGCCACGTTCGGCGGGATGCGCACGAACTCCCTCGAGATCAGCAGGTAGAACGCGTCCGGGTTGAGCACCAGCCGGCCGCCCCGCTCCGCGCGCACCGGCTCCCAGAAGTCGAGTGCGTCGTACGCCGCCGTCTTGGAGAGGTCGAGGAGGGGTGTGTGGTGCTTCGCGCGCCACCCGACGTATTCGTTGCCGTTCGGGAGCCCGACGTTGATGAGCAGCCCGCGGTTCCCGATCGCCGGCGTCGCGACCGGCTCCCGCGGTTCCGTGCCCGGCGCGAACACCAATCCTTGCGTAGCGTGGAGGCCCTCGATCTCCGCCGCCGTCAGCGCCGCATCCGAGGTCGAAAGCCGCAGCTGCGCGAGCGAGAGTCCGGACCGCACGCCGATGGTGAAGGTGTTCGAGTAGATCTCCAGCCACAGCGCGCCCTCGTAGCCCGGCTCGATCGCATCGAACTGCGTGGCTCGCTCCGCGATCACGCGCGTGAAGATGTCGAGGCGGCCCGTTGAGCTGCGCGGATTGGCGACCGCCCTCGTGCCCTCGGGCAGCCGCACGCGCTCCATGAGCTCGATGAGGTACGGGTGGCCCGGGTTGAGCACGGCGCCGTCGGGGTTGTCGAGGTCGAGCGCCGGCCCCACCTGCAGATCGCTGAGCCGGTCGCGGATGCGAGCCGCTCCGGGGAGGAAGCTGCTGCGGAGTCGGTAGGCCTTGCTGCCGAGTCGCAAGTCGAGGCTGGCCGGCTGGATCTGGCTGTCCTCGATCTTGCGGGCAGCCTTGATGACGCCGTCGGAGATGGCGCGTCGCAGCGCCTGTGCCGGGAGCACGCCGCGCCCGCCGGCGGCGCGCTGCGCCGCGCCCCGGGCGCCTTCGGGGTCGCTGGTCGGTTCGCGCTGTGCAGCCACATCCGATGTCGCCTGCATGCATCACCCGCCCGCAGTATGTCCGACGGCGCAAGCGGCCCTCGGAGTCTGGTGAGCCTACGCCCACTCGCCGGATCCACCCACCGCCATCATCCGAAACCAATAAACGCTTGAGCGCACATCACCCGCCGCCCGGCGGCCTCGCCCTGTGGCCCCGCCCGGGGCGCCACCGGGCGGCAGACCGTTACATGGCAACGCGTTACGATTCCTGCCAACCGCCCGCTGGAGGCCGAGGAGCCGTGGGCGCATGACGATCCTCGAACCGACTCGACTCGACGCCGAATCCGACGCGGTACTCGGCCCGCTCGTGCGCGTCATCGAAGAGGCGGCGGGCGATCAGCCGTGGGCGCTCGTGGGCGCCTCGGCATTGCAGTTGCAGGGCATCGACACGCCCGCCCCGAACCTCGAGTTCGCGACGACCGACGCAGCCCTGCGCCAGCTCGCCGACATGCTCGACGTCCCCGTGACCTGGCAGCGCGGCGCCCACGTGGCGGCGGCGCGGTTGCAGTTCATGCGCAGCCGCGTGCCGGTCTTCGTGCACGGCAGCCCGACGTTCCACGGCGCCTACGTCTCGCTCAGCCCGGTCGACATCCCCTCGCTGTGGGACGCGCGCGCGCAGGTCGACGTGAACGGCGCGATCGTCCTCGCCACGCCCGTCGAGTGGGAACTGCTGCTCGCCGTGGTGCTCGGCAACCCCGAGCGCGCGACGGCGATCGGGGACCATCTCCGCGCCCAGGGCCACGACGGCCGCCTGCTGATCCGGCTCATGCGCGAGGGCCACGTCGGCACGGAGACCGAAGAGGCGGTCTGGAAGCACCTCGAACGCTAGCGGCCCCTGCCCCGCCCGCCCGCGCTGGTGCGCAGCCGGCGGCGCGCCTCACGCCCCAGCACGTCGTACCGCCGCAGCAGCGCAGGCAGGTAGCGCTGGTAGCGCAGCGTCGTCTCGTGCATCCGCACGAACAGCCGCACGAGGCCTTCGAGGTCGCCGAGGTGCACCGTCTCCGCGCGCACCCGGCCGCGCGGCCCGGCGTTGTGGTAGTTGCCGAGTGCGATGCACGCGGCCCCGGTCTCGTACCCGTACAGGTCGTACGAGGTCGCCTCGGTCGTGCCGCCGTCCATGAGCTTGCGCTGGAAGGCGAACGTCTCGTCCTCGGCGCGCAGCTCGCCGCCGAGCGCGGTCATCCACTGCGACATGCGTGGTGAGAAGACGTGCATCGCGTCGCCGAGGCGCACGATCGGCCCGCCGCCCTGCTCGGCGCGCCCCGCGGCCATCGAGGAGGTCTCGACGGCCACGACGAGCGCGTCTTCCGGCAGCAGCCGCTCGCGCGCGGCGACCGACGCGCCGAGCAGCCCCACTTCCTCGGCGCGCGTGAACAGCCCCACGACGTGCCCGTTGGGCCGCTCCGCGGCGATGCGGTCGAGCGTGGCGAGGACGGCGGCGGCCCCGGCGAGGTCGTCGCACGCGCGCGCATGCACGATCTCGCCGCGGAACCGGCACGGCGTCACGTCCCACAGCGCGAGGTCCTCGATGGCGACGCCGCTCGCGTCCCCGTCGACCGTGGCCTCGGCTCCCGCGAGCCGGCCGCGCTCGTCGGCGCGCACCGAGGTCACGACCGCCCGCGCGTGAGGCTCGTGCGCGCCCTCGCGGTAGAGCACGAGCGGCTCGCCATCGCCGTAGGAGGCGTCGATGCCGCCCCGGAACTCGAGGTCGAGGTGGTCGCCGTCGACGCCGGCCACGACGAGCGCGGGGTGGTCCACGTGCGCGCCGAGCACGAGTGGGCGCCGACGCCGCCCGCGGCGGTAGGTCACGTAGGCGTTGCCGAACGCGTCCTCCTCGTGGGCCAGGCCGCGCGCCTCGGCGAAGGCGCGGATGTACTCGCGCACGCCGCGCTCGAGGAACGGCGCGGTCGGGATCGAGACAACCTCGCGGACGATGTCGCGCAGTGGTGTGGGCTCCACGCCAGCCTCCTCGCCGCCGATGCTACCCGCCATCGTGCGCGAGTGCCGCTCGCGCTCGCACGGCGGCGGCCCGTACCATCGACGTATGACCCCGGAGATGGGACCCGACATCGAGGACGTCGCACCCGAGCGGCCGCCGCGCAAGCGGCAGCGGCGGCGGCGCCGTCGCGGGCACCTCGTCGACCGCCCCCGCACGCCCGTCGAGCTCGAGCTCACCGGGTTCGCGGCGGGTGGCGTCGCGATGGGCCGCGCGCCCGACGGCCGCATCGCCTTCGTCGAGTTCGGCATCCCGGGCGAGCGCGTGATCGCCGAGATCACCTCCGAGGAGTCCTCGTACATCGAGGCGCGCACGGTGATGGTGCAGGAGGCGTCGCCTGAGCGCGTGGAGCCGCGCTGCGCGTACTACGGGCGCTGCGGCGGCTGCCAGATGCAGCACATCGCCTACGGCGAGCAGCTACGGCTGAAGGCGGGCGTCGTGCGCGAGCAGATGCGGCGCATCGGGCGCTTCGAGGACTCCGAGATCGACGGCGTGCTGCGCGAGATGATCGGCATGACCGATCCGTGGGCATACCGCAACCACATGCGCTTCACCGTGCGCCGCGACGGCGACATCGGCTTCATGGAGCACGGCACGCACCGCTTCCTGCGCGTCGACCACTGCGAGATCGCGCTGCCCCAGGCCAACCGCGTCCTCCGCAACGCGCAGGGCCGCACGATGCAGACGAAGCAGCTCACGGTCCGAGCGGGCGAGCACACCGGCGAAGTGCTCGTGCAGCCGAAGCTGCGCTGGCGGCCGGGCCGCCACGGCAACGTGCGCAGCGGCCAAAAGCAATACCACGAGCTGCTGCGCGGCGCGCGCTACCAGGTCTCCTCGCCGGCGTTCTTCCAGGTCAACTCGCGGCAGGCGGAGCGGCTGATCGAGCTGGTCGTCGCGCGCGCACGCGCCGTCGGGCCGCGGCTCGTTGCCGACGCCTACTCCGGCGTCGGTACCTTCGCCGTCGCGCTCGCGCAGGTGGTTCCGGATGTCGTCACCATCGAGGCGTCCAGCGCCGCCGGGGACGACGCCGCGGTGAACCTCGCGCCCTACCCGAACGTGCGGCGCATCACCGGCGCCGTCGAGGAGCAGCTGCCGCTCCTCAACCCACAGCCCGACGTGGTCGTCGTCGACCCGCCGCGCGCCGGCCTCGACGCGTCAATCATCGAGACGGTGATCGACTCGGACGTGCGGCGCATGGTCTACGTCTCGTGCGAGCCGGCGACGCTCGCCCGCGACCTGCGCCGCTTCGTCGACGGCGGCTTCACCATCGGCGAGGTGCAGCCCATCGACATGTTCCCGCACACCCAGCACATCGAGTGCATCACCACGCTCGACCGGACCGAGTAGCCGGGGTCAGGCAGCCGTGGCGATCGTCCTCGCGTCCGCCTCACCGCGCCGCCGCGAGTTGCTACCCGCCCTCGGCGTCACCTTCGAGGTGGTCCCGGCCGGCGTCGACGAGTCCGGCGAGGACGACGACGCGGCGCGGCTGGCCTGCACGCTTGCGCGGCGCAAGGCGCGCGCCATCGCCGTCGCGCGGCCCGGCGACACCGTGATCGGCGCGGACACGATCGTGGTCCTCGACGGCCGCCAGCTCGGCAAGCCGCGCGACGACACGGAGGCGCGGGCGATGCTGGAGGCGCTGCGCGGCCGCACACACCACGTCGTGACGGGCGTCGCGGTCATCGGCGGCGGTGCCGAGGCGACCGAGGCCGTGACGACCGCGGTCACGATGCGCGAGTACGCCGACGTCGAGGTCGCTCGCTACATCGCGCGCGGCGAGCCGTTCGACAAGGCAGGAGGCTACGCCGTGCAGGACACGGAACTCGCCCCGGCGGCCGCGGTTGAGGGATGCCGCTGCGCGGTGATCGGGTTGCCGCTGTGGACGCTGCGGCGGCTGCTGCGCGATGTCGCGGGTGTCGAGGGAGACCGGCCCGCCCTGCCCGACTGCGTCGGCTGCCCGCATCGCGAGGGCGTCGAGTCGGGCTAGACCTGCACCACCATGAGCTCGCCGACGAAGGTCGAGAGGCGGAGCCGGACGCGCCGCGTCTGGCCCTCGTAGCCCTCGCTGCGCACATGGATGTCGCGTACGACGCCCTCCTCGCGCTCACCGAGCACGTCGACGCTGCCGACAATGGCCTGCGCGGTCACGTCGACGCCGAACGCGCGCGGGACGCGCACCTGGATGGTGCCGAGCCAGCACAGCACCGCGAGCTCGGTCTCGCCCTCGGGCAGGTCCGCGTCGCGCAGGTCGAGCGAGATGTCGCCGACGACGGTGGAGATGACCGCGTCGTCCTCGACCGTCCAGCCGCCGGAGGCGGAGCGCAGGTGCCCCACGGCGCGGCGCATCCGCCGTGAGAAGCGCCGCACCCGCCACGCCGCCAGGAACGCGAGCACGCCGAGCGCGACGAACCCAAGGCCGAACGCGCTCCCGATCGCTCCCTCGACGCCGATGGCGTGCACGTTCGTGCTGTCGAGCAGCAGGACTGCGCCGAGCGCGATGAGGTAGAGACCGATCGTGAGCGGTACGACATCGCGGGCGCGGCTCGTCATCGCCGGGAACCTCACCGGCGGCGATAGGCGCGGCGCACGCGCTCGTAGAGGATGACGCAGCCGCCGCCGATCAGCAGCAGCGGCCACAGCTCGAGGATGCCGAACTCGGTGAGCCCAAGCGACTCGGCGAGGAATATCCCCCCGACGATCACGAGCAGGACCCCGAACGCCATCGTTCCCCCCGGTGAGCCGTCGTGCGCGCGGCGCGCGCGCCGCACACGCGGCTCGATGCTACGATACCCGCGCCGCCGAAAACGCGCGCCCCGCTCCCACCGATGGCACGCACCCGGTAGCCCCTTGTGGTGCTATCGCGGAGCATCGATCGCGGACACCGTGACGCGACGCTCGGAGGGCCGATGCCCGAAGCGATCATCGAACTGAACAGTCTGGTCAAGACCTACGACACCGGCGAGGTGCAGGTGCAGGCGCTCAGGGGCGTCGACCTCACCGTCGAACGCGGCGAGATGGTCGCCATCATGGGGCCCTCGGGCTGTGGCAAGACGACCCTGCTCAACACCGCGTCCGGCCTCGACGACCCCACCGAGGGCAGCATCACCATCGAGGGCACCGACCTTGGCAGCCTCGACGACAACACCAAGACCTCGTACCGCGCACAGCAGATGGGGTTCATCTTCCAGTTCTACAACCTGCTGCCCGTGCTCAGCGCGGTCGAGAACGTCGAGTTGCCGCTGCTCGTTTCCGGCACCCCGCCCGCCGAGGCGCGGCGGCTGGCCCTCGGTCAGCTCGACCACGTGGGGCTCACCGACTGGGCGGAGCACCGCCCCGGCCAGCTCTCCGGCGGCCAGCGCCAGCGCGTGACCATCGCGCGCGCACTCGTCAACGACCCCACGATCGTCTGGGCCGATGAGCCGACGGGCGACCTCGACTCCGTGACCGCCGGGCAGATCATGGACTTGCTCATCGGACTCAACCGCGAGCAGGACCAGACCTTCGTGATCGTCACGCACGGCCGTGAGATCGCCGACCGCTGCCACCGCATCGTGCATATGCGCGACGGGCTGATCGAGCGCGAGGAGCAGCTCGTTGGATAGCCTTTTCGGGATCCCGCTGACGAGCATCCTGGTCGCGCTGCTACTCGCGCTCGGCGCGATCTTCGGGGTCCTCGGCGTGATCGCCTGGCGTCAGCCCCTGCTCGTGCGCATGGGGCTGCGCAACATCGGGCGGCGCAAGGCACAGACCTCGCTGATCGTGATCGGGCTGATGCTCTCCACGCTGATCATCAGCGCCGCCTTCGCCACCGGCGACACCGTCGGCTACTCGATCACGAACGAGGTGTACGACAGCTTCGAGGAAGTCGACTTCCTCATCGGATTCGACGGCGCCGCCGCCGCCGAGCGCGACGACCGCTACCTCACCGACGTGTTCCTCGGCGCGCTCGCGGACGAGTTCGCCGGCGACCCCGACATCGACGGCGTCTCCGGCCTGCTGGTCGAGGTGCTGCCCGCGCTCAATGCCGAGCGCCGGCTTGCGGAAGCCGCGGCGGGCTTCGTCGGCGTCGACCCCGCCACCGTCGACGCGTTCAAGGGCCTGAAGACGCTCGACGGTGCGCTGATCCCCGGCTCTACCCTCGGCGGCATGCGCGCCTACGTGTCCGAGGATCTCGCCGACCAGCTGGACGTGCGGCCCGGGGACAGCGTGCAGATCTTCCACGACGGCCGGCCGACCGCGTTCGAGGTCATCGACATCGTCCAGGACACCTCGCTCACCGGGGCCAATGCCAGCGGAGGCGGGCTCGTCACGAGCCTCGATGTCGCCCGCGAGCTGACCGGACTCGACGGCAAGCTATCCGTGGTCGTCGTGTCCATCACCGGCGGCGTGCGAGACACACTCGACCTCAGCGACACCGTCGAGGAACGGCTCGATACGTTCATCGAGGAGCACCCGGAGAGCCGGGCGACGATGCTCTTCACGAAGAAGCAGGGCGTCGCGCTGGCCGAGACGGTCGGCTCGATCTTCGTCACGTTCTTCCTGATCTTCGGGCTGTTCGCGATCGCGTCGGGTGTGCTGCTGATCTTCATGATCTTCGTGATGCTCGCGGCCGAGCGACGCTCCGAGATGGGGATGGCGCGCGCGATCGGGATGCAGCGCCTGCACCTCACCGAGACGTTCCTCGCCGAGGGGATGGCGTACAACCTCGGCTCGGCCGCGGTGGGCGCGCTGCTCGGCCTCGGGGTCGCCTTCGTGCTCGTGCTGGTGTTGGGCCGGATCTTCAGCGAGGCGTTCGGCTTCGGGATCACCTTCCACTTCAACTGGCAGGGCTTCCTCATCGCCTACAGCCTGGGCGTGGTGCTCACCTTCGCCACCGTCACGTTCGCCTCGTTCCGCATCGCGAACCTCAACATCGTGCGCGCCATCCGCGACCTGCCCGAGCCGCAGGCGCTGGCGGGAGCGGACCGAACGATCGGCGCGCTGCTCAAGTCCGCGGTCGGCGCACTCTGGCTGGTCGGCTGGATCGTCGCGCTGGCGGTGGCCGGGTTCGCGACGCTGTTCATCACCGCGGCCGTGATTGGTGCGGCGTTCGGGGACCTGCCGACGATCCTGTCCGGCCTCTTCGGCGGCGCAGCCCTGATGGCCGTCAGCACGCTGATGTTCTTCGGCGCGCGGACCGTCCGCCGAGGAGCCTTCCGCAATCAGTGGAACTGGCGCCACTGGCTACTCTGGGCACTCTGGCTCGTCGTCTTCAACGTGGTTGCGGGCGTCGTATGGCTATTGCAGCTCTCGCGGGCGTGGGCGGGCCGCCACCGCAACGCGGGCGGCTGGGCCGTGATCATGCTCATCCTCGGCTCGCTGCTGGTCTGGCTGTCGGGCTGGGGCTTCGACGCGCTGAGCGGGCTGCAGGGCCAGGCGTTCTCCTACACGTCCGGCTTCAACCTCGCCCTCCTCGGCATCGCCATGCTCGCCGTCTACTTCGGGCTGAACCAGCGCCTCGCCTTCACGGCCGCCGGGCTCGGACTGGTCTGGTACTGGATCCTCCCGCTCCCGTTCTCGCTCTTCACCGACCTCAATAGCGTCGTGGGCGGCGACCTCGACCCGGTCGACGGAGTGCTGCGGATCCTCGGGCTGCCGCGTCCGGGGGACATCGAGGGCAACATCGAGATGTTCTTCGTCTCCGGCATCGCCGTCACGGCGGCGGCGGTGCTGGTCATCATCCTCAACGCTGAACTGGCGCTCGCCCCGGTGCGCTGGCTTGGCACGCTGCTCGGCGGGATCGCGCCCGCGATCAAGACGGCCATCGCCTACCCGGTCGCCGCGAAGTTCCGCACCGGCATGACCCTCGCGATGTTCGGGCTGGTCGTCTTCAGCGTCGTGGTGATGGCCACGCTCAACTCGAACTTCACGCAGGCGTTCCTGAGCGACAGCGCCAACGCCGGCTTCGACGTCGCCGTCGACGTCAACCCGAGCAACCGTATCGGCGACCTGCGCGACGCACTCGGCTCCGCGGGATACGCGCCCGACTCCACCATCGGGGGCGTCGGGCGCCTCGTCTCCGCCTTCCCGCAAGTGCGCCGCAGCGATGACCCCGCAGGCGACGACGCGTACGAGACCTACCACCTCGCCGGCACGGACGACGAGTTCATCGACCTCCAGCGCCTGCCCGTCGAGCATCGCGCGGCCGGCTACGACAGCAACGAGGCTGTCTGGGAGGCGGTCCGTACCGATCCCACCGTCGCCGTCATCGACGCCTCGCGCCTGCAGGCGGCGGACGATTTCGGCGGTGGCCCGGGACAGCAGAGCAACTTCTACCTCGGCGTCTCGGACAGCGACCTCCGGAATCAGCCGTGGGACCCGATCCCGCTCACCGTCCGCGACCCATCGAGCGGCCTCACTAGGGAGATCAGGATCATCGGCGTGCTTGAGTCGCAGGCGACCTCCGTCATCCTCTCCTTCTTCGCCATCTTCACGCAGGCCGCGACCATCGATGAGGGCTTCGCGGGCGGGGACTTCGAGCAGTACTACGTCGTCACCGCCGACACCTCGGACGAGGCGGCGATCGAGGCCGCACGGGACATCGAGTCGACGCTGCTGGAGCTCGGCGTGCAGGCCAACTCGATCGACAAGCTGATCGACGACCAGGCGGGCACGTCGCGCTCGTTCCAGTACCTGTTCGAGGGCTTCATGGGGCTGGGGCTGATCGTCGGCATCGCCGCGCTCGGCGTGATCGCGTTCCGCACGGTGGTGGAGCGCCGGCAGCAGATCGGGATGCTGCGCGCCATCGGCTACAGCCGCAGGCTCGTGGCGGTGTCCTATTTCCTTGAGTCGTCGTTCATCGCGATCGCGGGCGTCGCGATCGGGGTCGTGCTCGGGCTGGCGGTCTCGTACAACCTGCTGTCGAGCCCGGAGTTCACGGGCGGGACCGACATCGACTTCCAGGTGCCGTGGGTGCGGCTGGCCGTGATCCTCGCCATCGCCTACGGAGCGAGCGCGCTGATGACGCTGCTCCCCGCCCGCGCCGCCTCGCGCGTGGCGGTCGCCGAGGCGCTCAGATACGAGTAGCCGCCGAGGCGTTCACGCCGTCGGCTGCTCTGGGTTGGCGGCTGCTGTGGGTTGGCGGCTGCTGTGGGTTGGCGGCTGCTGTGGGTTGGCGGCCGCTGCGGGTTGGCGACTGCTGCGGGTTGGCGACTACAGAGCCGGTTCAGACGCTGGTCGCGCGCAGGCCTTCGAGGTGGCGCCGGACGACGGTCATCGGGCCTTCCTCGGTGAGCGCGAACTTCGGCATGACCTTCCAGAACTTCGGCAGGGAGAGCCGCCATTCGTCCAGGACGCGCTTCGCGCGGTGCGAATCCGTCAGCTCGTAGTGACGGCGGATCATCGCCTCGAGCAACTCGATGCTGTCGGGCGTCGTGACCTGCTCGAGGCCGACGAGCTCCTGGTTCACGCGCGTGCGGAAGTCGCCTTCCTCGTCCAGCACGAAGGCAACGCCGTCCGACATGCCCGCGCCGAAGTTCCGGCCCGCGGGTCCGAGAATCACGACCACGCCGTCCGTCATGTATTCGCAGCCGTGGTCACCCACGCCCTCGACAACGGCCCGCGCGCCGGAGTTCCGCACCCCGAAGCGTTCGCCGGCGCTGCCGGCCACGAAGAGGTGGCCGCCCGTCGCGCCGTAGAGGACGGTGTTGCCGACCAGCACCGCATCCTTGCCGCGGAACCCCGCATCGCGCGGCGGCCGGATCGTGATCTCGCCGCCGCTCATCCCCTTCGCGACGTAGTCGTTGGCCTCGCCGACGAGGTGCAACCGCACACCCGACGTGAGGAACGCACCGAACGACTGCCCGGCCGAACCCCGGAACGACAGGTCGATGGAGCTGTCCGGCAGGCCGCGGTCGCCGTAGCGACGCGCAATCTCGCCGGAGAGCCGCGCACCCACGGTCCGATCCGTGTTGCGGATCGTGTACGAGCGCTGCAACGGGGCGCCGCCTTCGATGGCCGTGCGCACGTCCGCGATGATGCGGTCGTCGAGCAGCGCTTCACCGCGGTCGTTGCGATCCAGCACCCTGCGGTGCGGCTCGGCGCCCTCGCGGTCGACGGGTGCGATCACCTTTTCGAGGTCGATGCCGGCGGCGCGGTGGCCGTTGACCGGCTCGATCTGGTCGAGCAGGTCGGCGCGCCCGATGAGGTCCTCGACGCGCTCGTAGCCGAGTTCGGCGAGCAGCTCGCGCACGTGGTGCGCGAGGTGCGTGAGGTACCGGATCACCATCTCGGGGGTGCCGAAGTACTTCGCGCGCAGGTCTTCGCGCTGGGTCGCGACGCCGACGGGGCACGTGTTGAGGTGGCACTGGCGCGCCATCTTGCACCCGACCGCGACCATCGCGGCGGTGCCGAAGCCGTACTCCTCGGCCCCGAGCATCGCGGCGACCAGCACGTCGCGCGCGGTGTGGAAGCCGCCGTCGACGCGCAGCCGTACGCGGCCGCGCAGGCTGTTCATGACGAGCACCTGCTGGGTCTCGGCCAGGCCGAGCTCCCACGGCGCGCCGGCGTACTTGATGGACGACCACGGCGAGGCGCCGGTGCCGCCGTCGTGGCCGCTGATCTGGATGATGTCGGCGTAGCCCTTGGCCACGCCGGCAGCGATCGTGCCGACGCCCTCGGCGGCGACGAGCTTCACGCACACGCGGGCGCGCGGGTTCGCCGCCTTGAGGTCGAAGATCAGCTGCGAGAGATCCTCGATCGAGTAGATGTCGTGGTGTGGCGGCGGCGAGATCAGCGGCGTGCCGGGCATGACGTGCCGCATCTCACCGATGTACTCGGAGACCTTGTGGCCGGGCAGCTGCCCGCCTTCGCCGGGCTTCGAGCCCTGCGCGATCTTGATCTCGAGCTCCTCGGCGGCGGCGAGGTACGCCGGCGTCACACCGAAGCGGCCCGAGGCCACCTGCTTCACCTTCGAGTTCGCGTCACGGAGGTCGCCGTCGGGGCTGTAGCGCCGCGGGTCCTCGCCGCCCTCGCCGGTGTTGGAGCGCCCGCCGAGGATGTTCATCGCGCGGGCGATGTCCTCGTGGGCCTCACGGCTGAGCGCCCCCAGCGACATCGCGCCGGTGTTGAAGCGGCGGGTGATGTTCTCGACCGGCTCGACGCGTGAGATGTCGATGGGTTCGCGGTCGGGGCGGAACTCGAGGAGGTCACGCAGCGCGGTCGTCGGGCGGTTCTCGACGATCTCGGCGTAGGCCTTGTAGTCCTCGTATGTGCCGTCCTGCGCCGCCTTGTGGAGCGCGCGCCAGACCTTGGGCTCGTAGGCGTGGTAGTCGCCGTCGCGGCGGTATTTGTACCAGCCGCCGTGCGGCATCGCCGTCTCCGGGAAGGCGCGCGCGTGGCGGTCCAGCACGTCACGCGCGAGGTCGTCGTAGGTGACGCCGCCGATGCGCGAGGTGGTGCCGGGGAACGAGAACTCGATCACCTCGTCGGAGATGCCGAGCGCCTCGAAGATCTGCGCGCCGTGGTACGAGGAGACCGCGGAGATGCCCATCTTGGACATCACCTTGAGGATTCCCGCGTCCACTGCCTGGTGGTACTTGCGCATCACCTCGTCGAGTTCGACTTCGCCGAACTCGCCCTCCTGGTAGAGGTCGCGCAGCGTATCGAACGCGAGGTACGGGTTCACCGCGCTCGCGCCGAAGCTGATGAGCGTGCCGAAGTGATGCACGTCGCGGGCGTCGCCTGACTCGGCGACCAGGCTCACCTTCATGCGGTGGCCCGAGCGGATCAGGTGGTGGTGCACGGTCGACACCGCAAGCAGCATCGGGATCGGCGCCCACTCCGCGCTCGTCAGCCGGTCGCTGATGACGATCACCGACTTGCCCTCTTCGACGGCGCGTTCGGCGTCGGCGCACAGGTCATCGAGCGAAGCGCGCAGCGCGTCGGGACCGCCCGAGACCGCGAAGCGCGCGTGCAGCGTGGTCAGCGCGAAGTCGTTCATCGGCACGTTGCGCAGCGCCGCCAGCTCCTCGTCGACGAGCAGCGGGCTGTTGAGGTTCACGAGGCGCGCAGCCTCGGGTTCGGCCTCGAGTAGCGAGTGCCGCCGCCCGAGCAGCGTGTCGAGCGACATCACGATCTCCTCGCGGATCGAGTCGATCGCGGGGTTCGTGACCTGCGCGAACTTCTGCTTGAAGTAGGTGTAGAGCAGGCGGCTGGGCTCGAAGAGCGTCGAGAGCGGCGTGTCCTCGCCCATGGAGCCGGTCGGCTCCTTGCCTTCGCGCACCATCGGCTTGATGACGTACTCGATCTCCTCGTGGGTGTAGCCGTGCATCACCTGCTGCGTGCGGAGCTCGACATCGGGCTGCTCGCGGTGGTGGCCGTTGGCGGTGTCGAGGTAGCGGTCGAGGGTGTAGAGGTGCTCCTCGACCCAGCTGCGATACGGGTGCCTGCCGGCGATCTCGCGCTTGATCTCGTCGTTGTGGAGGAAGCGCCGCCGCTTCGTGTCGACCGCGATCATCTGGCCCGGGCCGATGCGCCCCGATTCGATGATCTCGCTGAAGGGCAGGTCGACGAGGCCGACCTCGGAGCCCATCACGACCAGGCCGTCACGCGTGCGCTGGTAGCGAGCGGGGCGGAGGCCGTTGCGGTCCATGATCGCGGCGGCCATCTCGCCGTCGGTGAAGGCGACGGCGGCGGGGCCGTCCCACGGCTCCTGCAGGCAGGCGTGGTACTGGTAGAACGCCTTCAGCTCCGGGTTCATCCGCGGCATGTTCTCCCACGCCTCCGGGATCAGCATCATCATCGCGTGCAGCAGGTCGCGGCCGGAGGCGGTCAGCAACTCGAGCGCCTCGTCGAGCGAGGCAGTGTCGGATCCGATGGGCAGGATCACCGGCAGCAACTCGCCGATGTCGTCGCCCCAGACGTTCGAGGTCAGCTCGGGCTCGCGCGCCGTCATCCAGTTGCGGTTGCCGAGCAGCGTGTTGATCTCGCCGTTGTGCGCGACGTACCGGAACGGCTGCGCGAGCGGCCAGTTCGGCAGTGTGTTGGTGGCGAAGCGCTGGTGGAACAGCGCGACGGACGAGACGGTGCGCTCGTCCGAGAGGTCGGGGTAGAAGGCCGGCAACTGCGGCGCGACCATCAGCCCCTTGTAGACAACGGTCTGCGAGGACATCGACACGACGTAGCAGTCGATCTCCTGCTCGCGGTAGACACGCTCGGCGAGCCGGCGCGCGCGGTAGAGCTGCCGCTCGAACTCGCGGGCGTCCAGCCCCTCCGGCCGACGCAGCAGCAACTGCTCGATGCCGGGTAGCGAGGCGAGCGCGAGTCCGCCGAGCACCGACGGGTCGTGCGGGACGGGCCGCCACCCGATTACGTCGAGGCCGACGCTCGTGGAGGTCTCCTCGAGCGCGGCACGCGCCGTAGCCTGGGCGTCCGCGTCCTGCGGGAGGAAGCACATGGCCACGGCGAGGTCGGCGCGGTCGGTCAGTTCGTGGCCGAGGGCGGCGATGTCGTCCTGCAGCAGCTCGAAGGGGACCTGGATCGTGACCCCGGCGCCGTCGCCCGAGGCCGCGTCGGCAGATACGGCGCCGCGGTGCGTGAGGTTGATGACGGCCTCGACGGCCAGTTCGACGACGCGCCGCGTGCGCTCGCCGCTCACCTCGGCGACGAAGCCGGTGCCGCAGGCGTCATGCTCGAGCGCGGGGTTGTAGAGCCCGCCCCTCGGGGCATCCCCGCGTTGGAGGTGCAGCGCGGCATCCCCGCGTAGGGGATGCGGCGAGTGCAGAACTGATTGCTGCGCAGAGCGCGCGTGTGCGGCATTCACCGCGATCTGCCTCCTGAACTGGGCACGCCCCGGCCCGTGGAGCTTCCGACGATCCATCTTAGCCCACGGCACATGAGAGCCCAAGGCGCGAGCACATTGTCGGCGCTTCGCGCGCGTGGTGTAAAGCGTGGCAATCAGTGTCAGCAGGATTGTCGGTGTGCTGCGGGTCCGAAGTCAGAACCTCGTGTCACTGAGGCTGGCCGACGTAGGCGTTGGGGTTGATCGGGCAGGTACAGGTAGATGTAGCTCGGTGGCGTTACCCGGTCACGCCCAGCCGTTCCACCTGCCGGTCGGGCCGCTTCGTGGCAAGGTCGTAGCTCGTCTGGAGATTGATCCAGAAGTCCGGTGTGGTCCCAAACGCGCCGGATAGGAGCCAGGCCGTCTCCGCCGTGATCCCGCGCTTCCCGCGCACGATCTCGTTCACCCGCTGCACCGGCACGCTGATATGATGCGCAAGCGCGACCTGCGTGAGATCGAGCGGCTTCAGGAACTCCTCCGCCAGAATCTCGCCAGGGTGGGTCGGGATCCGCTGCTCCGGCAACATGTCGATAGCTCCTACGCGTGATAGTCAACGATGCGCACGCCGAACGCGCTACCTACTCATGATTTGGATCGGCGCGGCCCCTACGGGGCCGCTCGTCATCCCAGATCGACCGGCGGGCGCTCCTCCCACACGATCTGCCCCGCGATCAGTGCGTCGACCTCCCCGGCATCCAGCCCGAGTCGCTCGGCGAGCACTTCGCGCGAGTGCTCACCCATGTCCGGCGATGCCCCGCGGATGCCACCCGGCGTGCGTGAGAGCTTCACCGGCGTGCTGACCAGCGGCAGCGTGCCGAGCTCCGGGTGCTCGACTGGCACCAGCATCTCGCGCGCCGCCACCTGCGGGTGCGCGGCCGCCTCGGCGATGTTGTTCACCGGCCCGCACGGGATGCCGTAGGGCTCGAGGCGTTCCAGCCAGTCCGCCGTGGTGCGCGTGCGGAACGCCTCGTTGAGCAGCGGTTCCAGCTCAGCGTGGTTGGCGGAGCGCTGGTGGCTCGCGGCGAACCGGGGGTCGTCGATGAGCTCGACGAGGCCGAGCTCGGAGCACAGCAATGCCCACTGGTTGGGGACGCCCCACGCGAGCGCGATCACGAGATGCCCGTCGGCCGTCGGGAACGCCTGGAACGGCACCGCCCACGAGTGCCTCGTGCCCATCGGCTGCGGCGTCTCACCCGTGAGGTGGTAGCGCAGGAACGCGTTCTCGAGGACCGCGAGCTGGCAGTCGAGCATCGAGACGTCGACGAACTGGCCGAGGCCGGACTGGTCGCGCTCACGCAGCGCGGACAGCACGCCGATCGCGCCGAACAGCCCGCCGGCGATGTCGCCCAGCGAGAGCCCCGGCCGGATCGGCGGACCGCCCGGCTCGCCGGTGATCGACATCACGCCACCCGCGCCCTGCACGACCACGTCGAGGGCCGGCCGGTCGCGCATCGGCCCAGTCTGCCCGTAACCGGAGATGGCGAGGTAGACGAGCTTCGGGTGCACCTCGGCGAGCTGCTCGTAGCCGAGCCCGAGCCGTTCGAGGGTGCCCGGGCGAAAGTTCTCGACGATCACGTCGAACTCTGGCACGAGCCGCAGGAACAGGTCGCGGCCGGCCTCGAGCTTGAGGTCGATGGCGATGCTGCGCTTGCCGCGGTTGATGCTGAAGAAGTAGCCGGACTCGCCGTCGACGAGCGGGCCCGTGGTGCGCGCGACGTCGCCGAATGGCGGGCGCTCGCACTTCACCACGTCGGCGCCGAGGTCCGCGAGGACCATCGTGCAGTACGGCCCGGCGAGCACCCAGCTGAGGTCGAGCACGCGCACGCCCGCGAGCGGGCCGCCGTTCGCGGCGTTCGGGCCCGTCGTGTCCTCGGTCATTGCGTCCCCTCGCTTCCACGTGGCGGCGCTGCGCCGAGCGCGACGCCCGGCCCGCCACGCAGCGCCACATATACGCCGCAGAGCAGCACGGCTGCCCCGATCAGTTCCACGAGTGTAGGCGGCTCATCGAGCAGCGTGGCGCCGATCGCGGCCGCCCCGACGGGCTCGCCGAGCGCGGCCACGGTCACCACCACGGCGGGCAGCGACCCGAGCGCCCACGTCAGCGAGCCGTGCCCGATCAGCTGCGGCACGAGCGCCAGCAGCACGATGAACACGTACGCGTCGCCCTCGTGCCCCACCGGCGAGCCGCCACTCAGCGTCAGCGTCAGCAGCAGCGCGCAGGCGCCGACGCTGTTCACGATCGCCGCGTAGCTCACGTTCGAGAGTCCAGCCCGCGCCCGCCGCCCGGCGAGGAAGTAGGCCGCGACGAACGCCGCTCCGAGGAGTGCGAAGAAGTCGCCGCGCAGCGAGGTCGCCTCGCCCAGGTCCTCGGCGGCCAGCAGCAGCGCGCCCGCCGCCGCGATCGCGATGCCCAGCATGAGCGACCTCGTGAGCCGCTCGCCGAGCAGCAGCCAGCCGCCGACCCCGGCGAAGAGCGGCTGCGTCGCGACGATCGCCGTGCTCGCCACGAGCGAGGTGTCCTGCACCGACGCGACCCAGAAGCCGAAGTGCGCCCCGATGCACAGTCCCGCCAGCACGAGCAGCGCCAGATCTCCTCGACGCAGCGTCCGCAACTCGCCGCGCCGCAGCAGCAGCGCCAGCACGAGCAGCGGGATCGCCGCGAACGTGAGGCGCAGGGCCGCGACCGTGAGCGCGGGCGCGTCGGCGAGACGGATGAGCGGCGCCGCCCAGGACACCGCCGACACGCCGACGAGCAGCGCGACCCACTCGCGTACCTGCATGCGTGTGCGTATCGGTGCGAGCGAGGCAGTCACGGCGTCACGCTAGCACTCCGCCAGGTCGGCGGCCCTCCGGCAGCGCGCGGTGGCGAGGGTGGCGAGCGCTACCCGCCGGGCTCCTCCAGGAGCGCCTCGATCATCGCGCGCAACTCGCCGCTGCGCGGTGCGGAGAAGAGCCCCTGCACCACCTCGTTCGAGTTGGGCGCGAGCGTGCCGAAGTTCGGGTGACCCGCCAGCCCGAGGGTGCGCGCCAACCTTCGGTCGGCCCCGCGGTCCAAATCGAGGATGACGAAGTTCACCCGGTCCTGGAACTCTAGTCGGAGCCCGTTCACGACGGGCTTTGCACGGCGGCAGTGCGGTCACCACTGTGCTCCGACGACGACGAACGTCGGCTTCCCGTTGGCGGGCAACCACGCTCCCGTCGAACCGAGGGAGTTGCTCGGTGGTTCGTAGTCGTCCGCCACGAGCACGGCCTCGCCGGTAGGGAAGTCGTACTCGGGCTCTGGCTCTGGAGTGGGTTCAGGCGTCGGCTGCGGAGTCGGCTCCGGGGTGGGGTCAGGCGTCGGCTCGGGCGTGGGATCGGGTGTCGGCGGAGGCGTAGGTGCAGGCGTCGAGGTCGCGGTCGGCGTGGGCGCAGCGGTCGCTGTCGGGCGTGGAGTCGCTGTGGGCCGCGGTGTCGCGGTCGCTGTCGGGTGTGGAGTCGCCGTGGGCCGCGGCGTGGGTGTCGGAGCCGGGGTGGCGGTCGCCGTTGGCTGCGGTCGGGGTGTCGCCTCGGGCGTCGCGGTTGCCGTCGACGCCGCCGCGGCCGGCGCGGCCGTGGCGGTCGGCGAGGGCTGTGCGGCGGCCCTCGCGGCCGGAGTCGCGGTCGCGGTGGGCGGAGGTGCGCTGGGCGCTGTGGCTGTCGCAGTCGCCGTCGCGGTCTCAGTAGCCGTCGCCGTCGCTGTGGCCGTCGCGGTCGCGGTCGCCGGAGCAGTCGTCCGAGGCGCCTGCGTCGCCGTGGGCGACGGTGTGGCTGCGGGCGGGGTCGTGGGCGTTGCCGTCACAACAGGCGTGGCGACGGCCGGCGGCTCGGCCGGCTCCTCGTCGTCGCCCGTGCAGGCGGCGAGCGCGGCCACGGCGAGGCCGAGCGCGGCGAGCGCGCCCCACGACCGGATCCGCCTCGACCACACGCTCAACATGCGACCCCCGTCGCCACCGTCACGCTATCCGCCGTGCTCGGCGATGAGTGTATCGAGCACCTCGCGCAACTGAGCCTCGGGCGCCGGCCCGAAGAAGCTGCTCACCACCTCGCCGGCGCCGGGCGTGACCGTCGCGTACGCCGGGTGCGAGCCGGCGCCGAGACGCTCGGCAAGCGAGCGCTCGTCGCCCTCATCGTAGTCGAGGATGACGAAGTTCACCCGGTCCTGGTACTCATTGCGGAGTCCGTGCACGACGGACCGCGCCGGAGCGCAGAACGGTCACCAAATCGCATCGACGAACACGAGCGTGGGCTGCTCGTTGTCCGGGAGCCAGGCGCCGGTGGACCCGACGCCCTCGGCGGGCCCCTGGAAGCCCTCGGGCACCGTCACCGCGGGGCCGGTGGGGAAGCCGGACGTCGAGCCGGCGCGCTCCGCCAGCTGCCCGTCCGATGCGCTGTCACCGCACGCGACGGCGAGGAGTGCGCCAAGCGCGAGCAGGGCCGCGAACGCGCCCAGCCGGCGCGCCGGACGACCGATCACTGGACCGTGCCCCCCTCGGTGTCGGCGTCCGCGATGCCCGTCTCGAGCAGGTTGCCGAAGACCGGGCCGAGTGCCGTGGTGCGCACGATGCCGTTGCGGTCGATGAAGAACGTCGCGGGGAGTCCTCGCACGCCGTAGCGCTGGGCGACCTCGCCGCGTGTCGTGTCGAAGATGACGGGGAACGTGAAGTCGTTGGCCTGAATGAAGTTCGTCGCCGCGCTCACGCTGTCGTCGCGGAGGAAGTTCACGGCAAGCACCACGAGGTCGTCGGAGCCCTCGGCGCCGCGCTCGTCCCAGAGCGCCTGGAACTCCGGCATCTCCTCGCGGCACGGCGGGCACCAGCTCGCCCAGAAGTTGAGCACGACGGTCTTGCCGCGGAAGTCGGAGAGCATCACGACCCTGCCGTCGAGGTCCGTCAGGCGGAAGTCCGGCGCCAACTCGTCCAGCTCGACGGGGCGGTCGTCGAGCAGTCCGACGGCCACCATCGTCGAGCCGCGTGCGCTGTCCTCAGTCGAGCCGTCCCCGGTCGCATCGTCGTCCGTCGATCCGTCGTCCGTCGCGTCGGCGGCCTGGGTGGGGGCGGGAGGGGGAACGGCAACCATGACCTCGTCGTCGGTGAGGATCTCGCGCTGCACGTAGAGCGCGCCGAGCACGACGACGATCGCCACGACGATGGTGTAGCGGATCAGCCTCCGCGTCTGCGACTCTTCCATGCCTCGTGCCCCTTCGCCACTACCATCATTATCGTTCGATGCTCGCCATGCGTCAGCGAAGCGTTAACCGCTGGTCAGGATCACGCGCGTTTCCGGCTTGAAGACCGACCATGCGAACCAGAAGTGGCTGCCCGACACCACCGGCTCGAGCTGCGATCCGGCCAGTGGCCCCTCGACCGCCTGCCCGAGCACGTTCCACGTGCTGCCCGTCCCGACGTCGACGATGGCGCCGTCGCGCTCCTCGAACGTCAGCCGTTCGCCGTCGAGCACCGGCACGAACGCGCCGGCCGAGCCGACGTTGCGACTGCCGACGATGAACGCGTCGTCGAGCGCGGAGACCGCGCCCGGCTGCCAGAACGCCACGACCGGCTCGCCGCCGATCGCCGCCTCGATGACCACGAGCTCGCTGAGCGCCCGCCACGCGAACGCGGCGGCCTCGCCGTTGACCTCGACGGTCAGCACGCGTTCCTTGGCGTCGAGGCGTGCATCGTCGAACTCCGGGACGGCGACGATGAAGCGGTCGCCGGTGTCGTAGTAGACGTAGGGGTTCTGGCCGTAGTTGCGGAAGTGGCCCGTCTCCTGGTTGAGCACCATGCCGCCGGGGTAGGCCGCGCCGAACTCCTCGAACGACACGATCTGCGCCGGCAGGAAGTCGAGCACGGTCCCGGCGTCGACGCCGACGATGGCCTCGCCCGTGAGCTGCTGCCACAGCGACTCGTTGGTGCGGTCGTACATGATCAAGTCGCTGCGGCGTAGCTTGCCGGACGTGCCGAACTCGCGGACCCCGCCGTCCACGCTGCGCGAGAACACGATCGCGGAGTTGCAGAGCGGGCAGTACGTCACGATCACCGGCTCGCCGCCGACGACGTCGTTGACGATCTCGTGCCACGTCAGGATGTGCAGCGGGTAGGCGCGCGCGTCGGCGTTGTGCTCGAACGCGATCACCGGCTCCTGCGCCTGCAGCCACGCGCCGGCCGCCGCGACGGTGTCGAAGTTCGGCTCGTCGATCGAGGGGATCGCGTCGGGTGGCAGCAGGCCGATGATGTCCGCGAGGTCGATCGTCGTCCTGGTGGTGTCGAGGAGCGGGAAGTCCTCCTGCAGCCGGCGCGCGATCAACTCGCGCTGCGCCTCCTTCGCCGCCTCGGCCGAGGGGTTGGGCGTCGCGGTCGCGGCCGGCGTCGCCTCCGGGCTGGCCTCCGCCGTCAGCGATGCGGTCGGCGATGCGGTCGCCGTTGCCGCCGCCTGCGAGGCGGCCGGCGAGGCCGTAGCCGGGGCGTCCTCCTCCATCATGGTGGCGTCGTCGTCATCGCCGCTGCAAGCGACGAGGAGCGCCGCGGCCACAAGGCCGATCGCCAACAGGATGGTCCGCAGGTGCATCGCCTCTCCTTCATCGCGGGAGCGCCATATCCAGCATAGGTCACGTCCGCGCAGCGAGCCCTCGATGTTGTGAGCCCCCGGCGTTGTGAGTGTGATCAACGCCTACTACGATGCAGGCGAGCCAACAGGGGGGCGGGCCGTGGCCGATCCAGCGAACCTCGACCTCGAACTTGAGCGCGCCGCGGACCTGCTCGCGGGATCCACGCACAACGTCGTGCTGACCGGCGCCGGCATCTCCAAGGAGTCCGGCATCCCCACCTTCCGCGGGCCGGACGGCCTGTGGACGAAGCTCGGCGAGCCCGCCATGGACGGCTACCAGAAGTTCATGGAGGACCCCCGCAGCTGGTGGGAAGAGCAGATCGCGCGGGACGCCCAGCCCGATCCCGACATGGACGACTTCCGCGTGAAGCTCGAGGCCGCCCAGCCCAACGACGGGCACCGTGCGCTCGCAGAGCTGGAACGCATCGGCGTGGTGCAGCACGTCATCACGCAGAACGTCGACGACCTGCACCGCCAGGGCGGCACCGAGTCGCTCACCGAGATCCACGGCAACACGAACTGGATGCGCTGCATGGCCTGCCACTCCCGCTGGCCAGCCGCCGAGGTCACCATCGACCCCGAGAACCTGCCGCCTCGCTGCTCCCAGCCAGATTGCAACGGCGTCGTGAAGAGCGACGGCGTGATGTTCGGCGAGCCGATCCCGCCGTACGCGCTCCAGCGCTCGCAGCTCGAGTCGCTGCAGTGCGACCTGTTCATGATCATCGGCACCACCGCGCAGGTGTACCCGGCGGCGGAGTTCCCGCAGATCGCCGTGCGCCGCGGCGTGCCGCTCATCGAGATCGACCCCGACCCCACCGCGCTCACGGCCATCGCGACCGTGATCCTGCGCGGCCCGGCCGGGGAGTTGCTGCCGCGGCTCGTCGACGCCGTGCGCGCACGCCGCCCGGCCTGACCGCGGACAGCCGGCCGTAACGTGAGCCTCGGGATCCTCATCGGCACCGAACGCGGGCTCTACGGGTTCTTCCCCGGCGAGCGTCCGCGCCCCCTCATCCCCGACCTGCCGATCGCGAGCGTCGACGCGCACGAGGGTGTCGCCGTCGTCACGTCACCCGGCCACGGCGTGTGGTTGCACGACGGCGGGCCGCCGTCGGACTGGCGGCAGGTGTGGGAGGGCGATGCGCGGTCGGCGCGCATCACGCCGGACGGCGACCTGCTCGTCGGCGCCGCGCCCCCGAAGCTGCTGCGCTCGACCGACGGCGGAGCGACGTGGCAGCCTTCGGTCACGCTCGAAAGCGTGGTGCGCTACCAGCGCACGCGCAGCACGGTCACGGTCAGCAACGCCGAGTGGGCGCTGACGGCGATCGCGTTCCCGCCCGACGGCATCCTCGTCGGTGTGCGCGGCGCGGGGGTGTGGCTCTCGATGGACGAGGGCCGCGGCTGGATGCCGCGCTCCGAGGGCATCGATCCCGCCGTGACCGGGCTCTACGAGCACCCCGAGCACAAGGACCGCGTCTACGCCACGACGAGCAGCGGACTCTTCCGCTCCGAGGACGGCGGCTACACGTGGCTGCAGTCGCTCACGGGCCTCGACCGCTCGATCGCGCGCACCGTGTCCGTGCTGCCCGACACGTTGGACACGCTGGTGATGAGCGCGGCGCGCCGCCGCTCGGGACAGGGCGCGCTGTTCCGGTCGATCGACGGCGGCATGCGGTGGATGCGGATCATCGTCGGCGACGAGGATGAGTGGCCGGCCGCGCCCGTGGTGACGCGCATGGCGGGCAGCCTCGACACGACGTTCGTGCTGGCCGGTGCGCGGCTGTGGGCCTCGCACGACCGCGGCACCAACTGGCTCCCGCTCACCGACGACGGCGACACGGCCAGCCTGCCCCCCGCCAGCTCCCTCGCCGTCTCGCTGTAGCCGAGGCGACCCAGCGGGCCTCACTTGAGGTCGGCCTGTTGCCCGAGCCTACGATCCGACCATGGAGCGGAACTGCGGCCGGGTCCGATCCTCAGGCTGTCATTTTGCCAGCGTCGCAGGTTGGCCGTCACCGAGATGGGGTTGGGCAGGGCGCGTAGCGCCGCTCTGACGCCAAGCTCCGCTCTTGCGTCTGGCGATCGTGAGCATGGGTCTCACCGGAACTTGTGCGATTGATCCGGGCAGAGCGCCTGTACTCCGGCACCGACAATGTAGAGGATGTCACCAGTCTCGCTCGGCTCGGCTGCCGCCATGATCGCAATCACCACCGACTCCCCCGAGAGACCATCGCGGAGCGACCGGCAAGCCTGGTCGACGATGCTTCGCGCCTTGTCGAACGCGGAAGCCGGGTATCCATTTGCGGCGTACCAGAGGCGAAAAACGTCAGACGCGGCAGGCGTCACCGTTGGACGGGGTGTCGGGGGACACGTGGCGCTGTTGCGTTGGCAATTCTCGCGCTCGATCCTCGCTTGTTCGGCATCGGCGGCGTTCAAGCAGTGCCCCCTTAGCGCATACTCGTGCTTCCCGGCCGTCCCGAGGGACTCGCAGTACTCCTCTTCTTCCGACTTTGACGACTCGCCAGAGCAGCCGGCGAGGATCAGCATTAGAGAGAGCGTGCATGACACGAGGAGCCACGCGTGGCGCTTCATGTACTTCTCCCGTTGAGCGTCCAGCACTGCTGTAGCGTCAGGACCATTCTCTTCCTCGCGCCCTCCGGCAACCTCGTCTGGACAGCACGACTTGGCAGGCGGCGCGACATCGCCGTTCAGCTCATCGTCGCAGCGCGCAGCGCACCGCGATGCTACGATGGCCCACCGCAGCACGTTCACGCTGACCCCGAGAGGCGCTTGCCTTGGCCAACCGCAACACGGCCCAGACCGTCGAGATCAACGGCCTCAACCTCCAGTACCACGAGTGGGGCGAATCGCGTACGCGTCACGCGCTGATCCTGCTCCACGGCTACGGTGAGACCTCCGGCATCTGGCAGGAGACGGGCACCGAACTCGCGCGCGAGTACCGCGTGATCGCGCTCGACCAGCGCGGCCACGGCGGCAGCCAGCGCGCCAGCGACCACAACTACTCCCGCACCAGCCAGGTCGAGGATCTCGAGGCGTTCGTGGACAGCCTCGGGCTCCGCACCGTTACGCTCATCGGCCACGGTATGGGGGGCGCGAACGCGCTCTGCTTCGCCGCCGAGCACCCCGAGATCGTCACCGCCCTCGTCGTCATCGAGGCGGCGCCGGAGGTGCTGCGCACGGGCATCGAGAACCTGCGGCGGCTCTTCGCGTCGGCCGACGAGTTCACGAGCCACGACGAGGCGATCGAGATCTTCGCCAACTTCTATCCCTACGCGACCGAGGAGCAACTCGCCCGCCGCGTGCGAGCCACGGTGGCCGCCACCGACGATGGCGCGTTCGCGTGGAACTTCGACCCGATCTTCCGCGACGCCACCGCGCGCCCGCCGGAGCCCGACCCCGGCCAGCGTCGCATGGTGAACCTCTGGGACTGCGTCGAGCGCATCCAGTGCCCGGTGATGATCGTGCGCGGCGCGGAGACCGACATGCTCACGCCCGAGGCGATCCAGCGCCTCCACCGCCGCATCCCCGGTTCCCGCGTCTCCTTGATCGAGGAGGCCGGGCACGCTGTACCATCTGACCAACCGGCCGCCCTCGGGCAGCACATCCGCGAGTTCCTCCAGAGTCTGACCACGGGACCATCCTGATGCCACGCGAACTGCACCGTGTACTCATCACCGGCCTTGGCGCCGTCACCCCCATCGGCAACGACCTGCCGAGCTACTGGGAGGGGCTGAGCACCGGCCGCAACGGCATCACCCCCGTCACGCTCTGCGACCCCACCGACCTGCCCGTGCAGATCGCCGGCGAGGTCAAGGACTTCGACCCCACCGACTACCTGGACCGCAAGACGGCGCGCCGCAGTGCGCGCTTCGTGCAGTTCTCCGTCGCCGCCGGCAAGGAGGCGCTCGCCGACGCCGACGTGGACCTCGCGGACCCCGAGCTGCGAGAGCAGATCGGCGTCGTGATGGCGACCTCGGGCGACGCGTTCGACCTCGGCGCGCCCTACATGGACATGGTGCAGAAGGGCCCGCACCGCGCAGACCCGATGATCATCACGCGCTCCGGCCAGCACATGGGTGCGGCGCGCGTGGCGCGCGAGCTCGGCCTGCGCGGCCCCAACACGACGATCAACACGGCCTGCGCCTCGGGCACCGACGCGCTCGGCCACGCGCTGAACCTGATCCGGCTCGGCCACGCGCCGATGATCGCCTCCGGCGGCACCGAGGCGATCATCACCCGCCTCGCGCTCGCCTCGATGGGCCGGCTCGGCGCGCTGTCGCGCAACAACGAGGACCCAGAACACGCGTGCCGCCCGTTCGACGCACGCCGCGACGGCTTCGTGCTGGGCGAGGGTGCCGGCGTGCTCGTCCTCGAGTCCGAGGAGTCGGCCCGCGCGCGCGGCGCGCGCATCTACTGCGAGATCGCCGGGGCCGGCTGGTCCTTCGACGCCACCGACGACACTGCCCCCGACCCGGAGGGCGAGGCGCTCGCCATACGCCGTGCCCTCAATGACGCCGAGATCGACCCCGCCGAGGTCGAGTACATCAACGCCCACGGCACGAGCACGCAGTACAACGACCGCAGCGAGACCCGCGCGGTGAAGCTCGCGCTGGGCTCCGAGAACGCGCGCAACATCGCCATCTCCTCGACCAAGTCGATGACGGGCCACCTCGCCGCGGGCGCGGGCGGCATCGAGGCGATCGCGGCGGTGCTGGCGATGCACCACGGCGTGATCCCGCCGACCATCAACTACGGGGAGCCCGACCCGGACTGCGACCTCGACATCGTCCCGAACGAGGCTCGCGCCGCCGACCTGCGTGTGGTGCTCTCCAACTCGTTCGGGCTCGGCGGGCAGAACGCCTGCGTCGCGTTCCGCCGCTACGAGGGGTAGCGCCCCGCCTCGGGATCCGGCTCGAGTGACTGGACGGCGCGAGCCAGCCTAGATCATCGGCCAGGGCACGCAGCGCCACGGGTACATCTCCGGCAACACCGGGTAGGCCAACAGACGCGCGGTACGCTCGACGAACGCATCCGTCTCGGCATCCGTGAGGAACGCCCGCAGCGGCTCCGTCGAGGAGTCCCGGTCGCGCATCGCGTCGTGCGCGCGCTCCAGGTCCGCGTGCCAGCGCTGGGGGAGCTCCTCGCCGGCGAAGTCCCAGATCACCGTGCGCAGCTTCTCGTGGTGATGGAAGCACAGCGCCTGGTCGATGCCCCACACACGGCCGCGGGCGTCGAGGAGGATGTGCCCGCCCTTGCGGTCCGCGTTGTTGGCCACGAGGTCGAACGCGGCCATCCGCATGAACTGCTCCCGCAGGTCCTCGCGGTCGCGCAGCGCGAAGAAGTGCTCGGCCGGGTCGTGCTCGACGAAGAGCTGCATGGAGCCCAGCCCCTCGGGCCCCTCGCGCTCCACGGTCGGCGGCACCATCGGCCACCCGAGGAGGCGCGACAGCTCGTACGTGGCGACCTCGCGGCGGTGCAGCGTGCCGTACGTGAAGTCCGAGAGCGGCTGCTCGCCGCGCTGCGGTTTGTAGACGCCCAGCCCGGCGCCGTGCTCGGGATGCTCGAGGTCGGCGAGGAACACGTAGTTCGAGGAGTCGTACAGCAGCCGCAGCTGCCCCATGGTCGCCTCGCGCAGCGCATCGAGGACGTCCGGGTCGTCCGGCGACCACGCGTTCGTGAGGTCGCCGATGCGCTCAGCCATGGCGCGCCCTGCCGGGTCTCATGCGTCGAGCACGACCTCGCGCTCGCGCAGGCCCAGACCGACGCGCATCGCGGTGCAGTGCATCATCATCGTGGAGACGGCCGGGAGCGCGCGCTCGACGATGTCGCGCGCCTCGGCGATGGCGTAGGGACGCACGCCTGCCTCGCGCAGGGCCGTGTCGTCCGCATGCAGCGGGACTGCGAGGAAGCGTGACGAGGAGCGTGCATAGAAGTACAGCGCGCGCCCGCGGCGCCGGAACAGCGGGTACGCCACCAGGTGCTGCAACTCGTCCCACACAGCCTCGAGGTATCCGGGCCAAACGCCGGCGGCTCGGTAGAGGTCGGGCGGCGCATCGAGCTGGAGTTCTTTCACAACCTCCGGCAGCGGCCCCACCTCGGGCGAGGCCAGCTCCACCCACGTGTCGACATGTGCCTGCTCGCGCTCCGACGGCTCGCGCGGCTCGGGCCGCCCCTCGCCGCCCACGGAGGGTGCGTCCTGCGATTCGGCGAGCGCCGCGAGCAGGAGCAGCAGTTGCGGCTGCAGCCAGTGGAACACGTCGAGCACGGCGATGACCTGATCGAGGTCGGCCTCGCTCAGCGCACCGGCCAGCAGCGACTCCCGCGACAGCGTGGGCTCGTCGTAGACCTCCTCGACAGCGTCGAGCGCCATATCGGCCATGTACAGGGCGCTCCCGAGGAACCCAGCGGTGTCTACGGACGGCGCGAGCTGCGGCCAGACGGCGCTCAGGAAGCCATCGATGTCCCCGAGCTGTCGCACGACGGCCGGCACGAACGAGGTGTGCAGCCCCGCGGTCATCTCCGTCAGCATCGCCTGGTCGCGCTCGGTTCCCACCGTCCGAGGATAGCGACCTGCGGGCCGTAGCGGCGCGATTCTTCTTGCTGGCTGCATTCTCGCGGCGGCCGGGGGAGAGGGCTTCTGCGTATCAGAACATGTATGCTACCATCGTCCAGTGGGCATCGGAGTAAATGCTGAATCGCTAGATCGCTTTGTGTTGATGCCATTAGCCCACACCTCTATGTTTACCGCACCGCAGTGAGGGACGAGGTAGCAATGCCAGAAATCACGATTCCGCGATTCCTCCCAAGGCCGGAACGTACGTGGGTAAGGTGTGAGGAAGCCAGCAGCTTGCCGGGAGGTGAGGCCGCCTGCGTCGTCAGAGGAGTGGAAGGGACGCGGATCATTATCGCTTCCTCCAGGCACTTCCGAGTACCAGAACAGCTTGTACGGGCAATGAAAGTAGGCACTGCGGACGACAATGATGCGAATTGGCTCGTTGATTTCCCATCCGGTGAGCGACTGCTCGTCTCCCAGGACTTGATACAGGCCTAGCATGGCGATCCTGTCCGATCAAGAGATTTGGTCGCTGATCAGGTCAGAGCGTCTGATCATCGACCCAGTTCCCGCACTTGAGGCTGTATCGCCCTCGACCATCGATCTGACGCTTGCCAACGACTTCCAGACGGTGGTCGTCCCTGGTGGGAAGGCAGCAGAGACATCGATTGACACGCGTGATTCGCGAGCCGTGATGGACGCCCTGCGAGACTTCAGTGTGGTCACGGAGATCGAGGAGGGAGACTCCTTTCCGTTGCGGCCCGGCGAATTCGCGCTCGCTTGGACACGCGAAACTATTGGCCTCCCGAACTTCCTGGCTGCTCGTGTTGAGGGACGGAGTACGCCAGCACGGCTCGGCCTCTCCGTCCATCAGTCGGCTCCCACTGTGCATCCGACGTTCCACGAGCGCCTGCAACTCGAACTCACTAATGCCGGGCCATTCACGCTGAGATTGTATCCAGGCCAAAGAATCTGCCAACTGATCATCGAGACGATGTCCCTTCCCTCCACGACGACCCTCGAGAGCGTCCATAGCAATCCTCAGCAAGACTGACCTGATCCCCCCGGGTCGCGCGACGAACGCACGTTCGCTATACTGACGCCTCGGTGGGGAGCGCGGCAGAGAGCCGTGCGATCGAGGACAGGCGTGAACGACACGCAACGCGGTCCGCTGGCGCGAACGCAAACTCCGGGCGACGTGACGGTCGAACCCTCGCTGCGTCCACGGCGGCTCGACGAGTACTTCGGCCAGGACACCGTCAAGGCGTCGCTGCGGATCGGCATCGAGGCGGCGCTCGCGCGTGGCGAGCCGCTCGACCACGTCCTCATCCACGGGCCGCCGGGCCTCGGCAAGACGACGCTCGCGATGATCATCGCCTCCGAGATGGGCGTCTCGATCCGCGTCACCTCGGGCCCCGCCATCGAGCGCGCCGGCGACCTCGCCGCGGTGCTCACGAGCCTGCAGTCCGGCGACGTGCTGTTCATCGACGAGGTGCATCGGCTCCCGCGGCCCGTCGAGGAGATCCTGTACCCGGCGATGGAGGACTGGGCGCTCGACATCATCCTCGGCTCCGGGCCGAAGGCGCGCGATGTGCGGCTCAAGCTCAACCGCTTCACGCTGATCGGCGCCACGACGCGCTACGCCCTCGTCTCCCAGCCCCTGCGCGAGCGCTTCGGCGCGACGTGGCGGCTCGACTTCTACGATGAGCAGGCGCTCGCGCGCATCGTCGAGCGCTCGGCGGCCGTGATCGGCTGCGCCATCGACGACGGCGGCGTGGAGGGCATCGCGCGGCGCTCGCGCGGGACTGCGCGTGTCGCCAACCGCCTGCTGCGGCGCGTGCGTGACTACGCCGAGGTGCGCGCGGACGGCGTCATCACCGCCGCGGTCGCCGACGAGGCGCTGGCGCAGTTGGAGATCGACGAGTTGGGGCTGGATGCGATGGACCGCGAGTTGCTGCGTGTGCTCGTGGACCGCTTCGGGGGCGGGCCGGCCGGCCTCGAGACGCTGGCCGCGGCGGTGTCCGAGGAGCCCGACACGATCATGGACGTGTACGAGCCGTACCTGCTCAAGATCGGCTTCCTGCAGCGCACCCCGCGCGGGCGCGTGGCGTCCCGCTTCGCCTACGACCACCTCGGTATGGCCTACAACCACGCCGCCGAGGAGCCCTCGGCCGGGTCGAATGGCGCGCAGCCCACGCTGTTTGAGGGTGACACCGCGCCGTAGCCAGGTCGGTCAGTGCACCCCCACGACCATCGCATCGAGGGGGTGGCCGGGGTCGAACAGGGCCACCGCCACCCGCCGGCCCGTGACCAGCTCGGCGGCCGGGATGGCGCGCGAGACGGGGACGCCGCGCACCACCGAGGTGAGTGAGCCGGCGAACCGCACGGTCGCTAGGTGCGTCGCCGCGTCGAAGGCTTCGAGGGTGGCGCGTTCGATCATCGGGGCCTCCTACACGTCGCTGAGCGCGATGCGCTGCTCGTAGACCGCGCGCCGGCCGCCGCGCACGTAGCGAAGGTGCAGCCCGGACGCGCGGAACCGCGCCTCGACGAGTCCCGCGCGCTTCGAGGCGATCGCGACCACGTCGCCGACCTCGAGGCCCGGGTGCGGCCGCACGACCACCTCCCCGCGCCCGAGAGCCAGCTGCGAACGGCGCAGCACTGCGTCCGCGCGGGCGTCGGCGCGCGCCTGCGCGTCGACGTTCCCGTCGACGACGATGGCCGTGCCGCCACCCTCGGCGAGCGCGTCGTCGTGGACGGCCTCGGCCAGCACGCCCGCGCCAAAGATGCGCGCCCATCCGGTGGCAGGGGCGCCCGACTCCACGGTGATGCGGACGAGGGGGTCGTCGTCTCCAAAACTGGCCACGGGCGCGTCGTTCGCGGCTGGTTCGGCCAGGAACGCCCAGTGGTCACGCATGATCACCTCGTCGGGCAGCATCGCGAGGAGCCGCCGGACCGCGGTCGAGCCGCGCTCGCCTGCGCGCATCGTGAACGCCGGCCGCAACGTCGCGGACTCGACGCTCGAGCTGCCGCTTGCGAGCCGTACGCCTGCATGCTGCATGACCCCCGTGAGCACCCTCGACGCGCTCGCCTCGCCCGCCGCCCACACGAACTGGCGCGGAGCGGTCCACGCGTCGAGCAACCCCCAGCCGTCGACTGCCTCGATCTCGACGGTCGAGCCGCCGGGCTCGTAGCGGCGCCGCACGGTGGTGATCCAGAACGCGCGCCCGTCCGAGGACTCCTCGCCCGCGCTCGTGAGGTAGCCGGGGCCCGGCCGCAGTTCGCCACCCGCCGCGAGGGCGACCGGTGCGGCATCCGGGCCGTACCGCCCGTCGTCGTTGCGCAGCACCAGGCGCATCCGTCCCCCGCGCAGCCCCTCGATGAGCGTCGCCTCGAGCACGTCAGCGCCGAGGTCGGCCGCGGGCTCCGGGTACGGCGCGTGCCACACAGCGCTGGGCGAGACCAGCCAGGCGCCGCCGCGCCCGGACGCGATCGCGAGCCCGTGGGGCGACTCGTGACCGAATGGCCTCGGGTTCCGCCACAGCTGGTCCCGGTACGCGGTGCCTCCCACGCCCGCCCCGATGTGCACGCGGTCGTACGCCCCGCCACCGGCGTACGACTCTACGAACACGTTCTGCGGCGCGTCGACGTTCGCCGTCCCGCTCGCGAGGTACGTGGTGCGGGTGCCCGGGGCGGCCGAGACCACCTCGGCCAGCGGCCGCCACCTCCCCGGGGGGTACGCGCCGCCCGCGCCGTAGATCGTCGACCACACGCCGGTGTCGCCGGCGGCATTCGTGCCGGAGATCAGCACGTTGTGGTCCACCTCGAATGACGCGGCGAGCGCGTTCACCGTCGCGAGCGAGCGCGACCACGCAGCCGGCGCGAGCCAGCGCCCGGTGCCGAAGCGGCGGACCGCGTAGACGACGCCGCCAACGGCGTAGATCACCGCGGCAGTCCCGTCCGGGGCCATCGAGCATGCAACCGCGGTGACCACTCCCGACGCGACCGCGAGCACGCTGGCCGCCCCGAATGTCGCGCCGCCGTCGGTGCTCTCGCGCACGTCGACGGTCACGCCATCGGCCCGCACCGAGGCGATCATGCCGCGCGTGCCGCGCGCGGCGAGGCCGACGCGCGGGCCGACGGCGACGGTCGCCACGGGCGTCCACGCCCCGTAGTCGCTCACCGCGCCCGGCGACGCGACGCGCTGGCGCGTGAGCGCGCCCGTCGAGGGGTCGATGCGCACCCGCAGCAGCGCGCCGTCAGCGGCGACCGCCGCGGCGCACGGGCCGTCGGGCTCGGGGCCCGAGTAGACGCGTCGCCAGCGCAGCCGCAGCGAGCCGACGTCGCGGTCGTGGAGCTGCACGCGCAGGTACGGCTGCACGCTCGGCGAGCGCCGAGCCGCGTCGAGCGTGGGTGTGAGCCCGCGCATCGCGGGCTACCCGCCCGGGGCGGGCGCGCCAACGGCGTCGCCCGCGGGCCGGTAGAGCTGGCGCGACCGCACCCGCCGCTCGCGCCCGTGCTTGGCGAGCGCGCGTGCGAAGGCGGCGAGGCGCTCCTGCGCCCAGATGTGATAGTGCCGCCAGGTGTCCGTCCCGCCCGCGTTGACGCGGTTCGTGGCGAACGAGGCCCACTCCAGCGCGGCGTACCCACCCGCGCCCGTCGCGACGATCTCCTCGAGGGCCGCAGGCAGCGTCGAGGCGTCGTCGGTCAGGGTGTGGAGCTTCGAGTAGGAGACGGTCGCGCGCTCGCCCGCGTGCGGCGCCCGGTCGACGACCAGCGTGAGCGTGTCGCCCCATGACGAGAACACCGCGAACGCCGGCGGGTATTGCCCCGCCGGATACTCGACCGCGTCGATCGAGACGCGGCTGGCGAGCGCCGACACGTCGAGGTCGCGGCTGCCGGCAGCCGTCGTGAGCGTCGCGACCGCCTCGACGGGCGCGCCGAGCGAGAGCTCGCGCACGGCGCGCTCGATGTGCCGGTCGAGCTCGTCGTCGGACCAGCGCTCGTCCGCGGGGTCCGTGTCTCGAAGGTCGCGGCGGACGCGGGTCCGCATCTCGGTCAGGTGCATGGTCGCCTCCCGGGCGTGTCGATGGGGCGTGCGGACCGCTTAGGCCTGCACGCCGGTGAGCTTCGCGAGCTTGAGTTCGTTGAAGAGCGCGACGGAGACGTACCACTTCACGCGCACGCGCGTGGCGTCCTTCGTCTCCAGCGCGCCGACGCGCTCGATGGTCACGCCGCCGGGCGCGGTGAGCCCCGCGACGGCGCCCTCGCCGAACTGCAGCGCGTAGATCACCGAAGTGTTGCGCGCCGTGCCCCGGCTCTGGGTGTCCTTGATGTAGTCGCTCACCCCGATCGGGATGCCGTCGTAGTACGCGACCATGCGGCCGAACTCGTCGCGGTCGTGCTCCACCACGCCCGAGCCCGCGGCGCGCGCGAGGCTGTTCAGCGTGCGCCGCGAGCGACGCGACATGAGCAGCATCTCCGGCTTCCCGCCACGCACGAGGTCCACCAGCTCGTCGAGCTTGTCGAGGGTGAGCTTCGCGCCGTTGTTGCCCATCGAGGTGGTCTGGCCGGCGGCGCACAGCTCGTCGATGCCGTTGAAGGCCTTCGAGTTGGTGTCGGCGTCGCCGTCGATGAAGGTCTCGTCGAACTGCTGCTGGACGGCCTTCGCCTTGAGCTCGACGACGGCCGCCTCGATGTCCTGGACGTTGTTGCGGGTGCGCGCGATGTAGTTATCGATGTCCGCGTCGCCGCCGAGGATGGTGAGCGAGGCGGTCACCTGCGTGAACGTCGGCGTGCTCTCCGCCCACGTGTCCCCGACGGCGTAGAAGGCAGCGGTGGCCGCGGCGTTCTCGCGGTTGTAGGTGAGCCCGTTCCCGACGATCTCGATGAACGGGAGCCGTTGCAGGATGGGGCTGTCCTTGATCACGGTCTCGATCACGCCCTGCTGGAGTACGTCGTTGGAGAGCTTGGCCCCCTCGGTCAGTGTCAGCGCCATTGCGTCCCTCCCCGCGCGCGGTTTCGTGCCGCGCGCCTGCTTCGATGCGTTGTGGGAGGGAGCCTATGGGAACGTGTGTTCTGTCCGAAGGTCAAAGTGGCACGCATCGACGAATCGGATGCTCCGGACGGCCCCCGCCCGGCCACCTGCGGCCGGGCGAGGGCGCGAAGGCACCAGGGCGCCAGGGCGCCAGGGCACGAGGGCTCAGCTTGCGGCGCGTCGCTCCAGTCCGAACGCGATCTTCTCGGTCGCCGACATCCCCTCGGCGCTCGGCTCCCGGCGGCCGGGTGCGCCGACGGGGAAGCCGCGCGCGGCGGCCTCGTCCGCCTCGGTCGCGAGGCGCTCGCGGATCTGCGCCACGGCGCGCCGCGCCGCCTCCACCGAGGCGTCGACCTCGGCGAGGCTGTCGCCGGCGATGAGCTCCGGCGGCAGCGCCGGCTCCGCCGCCAGCACCGCATCGCGGTAACGCGCGACGGCGGTCCGCCGGGCGGCGCGCTCGGCGTCGAGGTCCGCGCGCAGGCTCGCGATCTCCTCCGAGGTGTGCTCGGCGGTGGCCTCGGCGTTGGGCTCGTCGTCCCCGATCGCGGCAAGTTCGGCGAGCGCCTCGTCGGGCAGGTCTTCGCCTTCGGCGTCGCTCAGCGTCAGTTCGTTGTGGTCTTCCATCGTGGTCCTCCTCGGTACTCGGGTCTGCGTGCGGCGGACGGTAGACGCTGCGCGCGGGAGGGCCGAGGTGGTGATGGCGCGGTACGTTCGTCGCATACGCGATACGATCGCCACATGTGCGCCCTCGCTCGCCCGAGCACCGTCACCATTCGCCCGATGCGTCCCGGCGACGTGCGCGCCGCGGTGCGCGTCGAGCGCGACGCCTACGGATCGCAGAGTCCTCGCTCGGGATTCCGGCGCGAGCTGCTGAACGGGCTCGCGCAGTTCCTCGTGGCCGATGTCGGGGAGTCGGCCGCGGCGCCGCCGCAGGTGCGCGGCTGGTGGGCGCGGATGGTGCAGTTCCTCCCCGACCGCCTGCCGTTCGGCCCGGCCGGCGCGCCGATCGGCGGCTACGCCGGCGCATGGTTCACCCACGACCAACTGCACCTCGTGACCATCGCCGTTGCGCCGCAGTACCACGGGCTCGGCATCGGCCAGGCGCTGCTGCTGGCCGTGTGCGACCTCGCCGTCGCGGCCGACCTCGACAGCGTCGCGCTCGAGGTGCGCACGACGAACGCGCGCGCGGTCAACCTCTACGCGCGCTACGGGTTCCGCAGCCACGGCCGGCTGCGCCGCTACTACAAAGACAACGACGAGGATGCGCTCGTGATGCTCCTCGACGGCCTCGATACACCAGAGGGGCGCGCCGCCCTCGACGTGCGGCGCGCGGAGCACGCCCGTCAGTACGGCGAGGCGTTCGTGACGCGAACGGACTGAGCGACGTGGGCCGCGCGGCCGCCGCTACCCGGCGAGGTCCGCGGTGAGCCGCTCGACGAGGGCGCTGCGCTGCAGCTTGCCGTTGCGGGTGCGCGGCAACTCCGCGACCGGCACGTACTGGTGCGGCTGTTTGTAGCCCGCGAGGCGCGCCTCGGCGTGGGCGCGCAGCGCCTGCTCCTCGAGGGCCACGCCCTCCTCGGGCACCACGCACGCGGTGACCAGTGTCTTCGCGGCGTCGATCTCCAATCCCACGACCGCCACCTCGGCGACGCCGGGCGCCGACTCCAGCGCCGCCTCTATCTCGACCGGCGAGAGGCGGTAGCCGAACGACTTGATCACGTCGTCGGCGCGGCCCTGGAACCAGACGTAGCCGTCCTCGTCGAGCGCGGCAAGGTCGCCTCCGGCGAACCACTCGCCGCGGTACACCGACGCCGCCTCGTCGGGCCGCCGCCAGTAGCCGAGCATCAGGCCGGGGTCGGAGCGATGCACCGCCAGCAGGCCGACCTCGCCCGGCGGCAGCGGCTCCGCGCCGCCGTCCTCCGGCAGGATCGCGACCCGGCGGCCGGGCTGCGGCTGCCCCGGCGAGCCGGCCCGCACCGGCGCGGCCGGCCCCGAGGAGACGTACGTGCTCACCTCGGTCATGCCGAGCGCCTCGTACATCTCCACGCCGATGCGCTCGAGCCACTCGCCCCGCAGCGCGGGGAGCAGCGGCTCGCCGGCGCACAGGCAGTGCCGCAGCGACGAGAAGTCGTGCTCCTCGGGCGCGCCGTACTTGAGGAGCTGCCGGTGCACCGTCGGCACGGCGGTGAAGACGGTGATGCGATGGTGCGCGATGAGCGACGCCCAGACGGCCGGGTCGGGCGGCCCGCCGTAGAGCATCGCGTGCCCACCCGAGGCCCACACGTCCATCAGACCGACGCCGAGGGTGTACGACCAGTTCAGCGTGCCCGCGTGGAGGGCCACATCGGTGGGGCCGAAGCCCTGCCACGCTCCCCACATCAGCGCGCGCCCGTACAGCGTGCGCTGCGCGTGCAGGACGCCCTTCGGTCGCGCCTGCGTGCCCGAGGTGTAGATGAGGAACGCAGGATCCTCGGCCGCCGTCTCCGGCAGCGCGCCGCCGCCGTCGAGCGTGTCGAGGTCCTCGGCGTGGAGCTCGAGGCCGTCGAAGCCCGGCACGGCGAGCTCGCGGGTGGTGAAGGCGGCGCGCGGCTCCGCGTCGTCGACCAGGAACGTCGCCTCGCCCTCCGTGAGCTGCGGCGACGCCGGGATCGGCACGAGCCCGGCCGCGTTCGCGCCGAAGAACGCGAACGCGTAGGCCGGCGAGTGCGGCAGCCGCACGAGCACACGGTCGCCCGGCTCCAACCCGCGCGCGAGGAGTCCTCGCGCGACGCGCTGCACGCGCTCCCACACCTCGGCGTACGTCCACGACTCGGCGTCGCCGGGCCCCGGGCCAGACAGGAACGTGAACGCCGGCCGGTCCGCGTGGTCGGGGTCGCTCGCCCAGCCCTCGATGCACGCACGTGCGAGGTTCAGCGAGCCGTCGACGGGTGCGCGCGCCACCGTTCCGGGCGCGATGGCCGGCCCGGCGCCGCTCACGACCGCTCCGCCGCTTCGACGATCGCCGACATCGAGCCCTTGCAGTCGGGGATGCGCGGGTCGGCGCCATGGCCGTGGACCTTGCCCTGGTCGAGCGTCACCCGGTCGTGGTCGGCGGTCTCGACCACGACGCGGCCGGCGCTGTCGACGATGCTCGCGAGGGCGTACGACTTCTCGCGGCCGTAGCCGAAGATCTTGCCCAGCATCTCGATCACGTATGCGTACGTGTGGTGGTCGTCGTCGAGCAGCACGAGGTGGTAGAGCGGCTCGAGCGCCGACTCGGGCTCTCCGGCCTCACGAGGCGCCTCGACGGGCGCGGGAACGGATCCGGGTCCGACGGTAGTCACGGCGGTATTGTCGGCGCTCCACGCTGCGCGTCAAACGGGGAGGGCGGAGCTACCCGGCGTCGAGGTCCCGCGCGAAGACTCGCGGCTCCCGCCGCAGGCTCAGCGCGACGCTGCCGAGGCGCTCGTACGCCTCGTCGGAGCCGACGCGCACCTGTAGCTCGTCTCCGGCATCGGTGCGCACGCGCAGCATCTGGTCGTGGCCGTAGAAGGTGCGGCCCAGCACCTCGCCGGGCACGCCCGGCTCGCCCGCCGGGCTGATCACCACGTCCTCGGGCCGGATCACGACGGCGCATTCGGCGGCGTCCGCGGGCGCCGGATGCTCGCCGAACGGACTCCGCACGCGCCCGTCGCGAACGGGCGCCGACAGCACGATCGCGTCGCCGATGCTCGTCGCGATGTGCAGGGTGCGCGGCTCGCGGTAGATCGCCTCGGGCGTCCCGCTCTGCTCGATGCGCCCCTGCCACATGAACGCGACGCGGTCGGCCAGCGACAGCGCCTCCTCCTGCTCGTGCGTGACGAGGATCGCCGTCGCACCCGCGCGCCGCACGATCTCGCGCACCTCGAGGCGCAGCCGCTCGCGCAGGCTCGCGTCGAGGTTCGAGAACGGCTCGTCGAGCAGCAACATGCGTGGGCCGGGCGCGAGCGCGCGCGCGAGCGCGGCGCGCTGCTGTTCGCCGCCCGACAGCTCGTGCACGCTGCGCTCCGCGAGGCCGGTGAGGCCCGTGAGGTCGAGGACCTCGCTCACGCGCTCGCGACGCTCGCGGCCGCTGCGGACGCCGCCGCGCAGGCCGTACGCGACGTTCTCCGCGACGTTCATGTGCGGGAACAGCGCGTAGTCCTGGAACACCATCCCGACGTCGCGGCGGTCGGGCGGCACAAACGTCGAGCCGCCCGCGGCGGGCTCCCCGAACAGCTCGAGCGTGCCGCCGTCGGGCCGCTCGAAGCCCGCGATCAGCCGCAGCGCGGTGGTCTTCCCCGATCCGCTTGGCCCGAGGATGGCGCAGAACTCGCCGGCCTCGACCTCGAGGCTGAAGTCGTCGACGGCCGTGACACTGCCGTAGTGACGCGAGAGCCCGGCGGCGCGCAGCGCGGGCGGGCCGTCAGGCATCGCGTCTCGTCACGGCGAGCACGGCGAGCGGGAGCGCGGAGAGCGCGATCAGCGCGAGCGCGGGCAGCGCCGCCTGCGCGAAGAACGCCTCGCTCGACGCCGTCCACACACGGGCCGCGAGCGTTTCGAACCCGATCGGGCTCAGCAGCAGCGTGGCGGGCAGCTCCTTCATCGCCGTGAGGAAGACGAGCACGGACCCCGCGAGGATGCCGCGAGCCGTCAGCGGCAGCGTGATCGAGTGCAGCACCTCCCACGGCCGTCGCCCGAGCCCGCGCGCTGCCTCCTCCATCGAGGGGCGCAACTGCAGCATCGAGACGCGCGTCGCGCCCACTGCCTGCGGGAGGAACAGCAGCGCGTACGCGAGCACGAGCAGCGTCAGCGACTGGTAGAGCAGCCCCGTACCCAGTGCGGCGAACACCAGCGCGAGCGCCACGACGAGCCCCGGCAGCGCGAAGCCGGTGTAGCTCAGCGCCTCCAGCGGCCGCGTGAGCGCAAAGCCGCGGTGGCGCGACGCGAGCATCGCGATCGGGAAGGCGGCGAGCGCCGCTGCCGCCGCTGCCAGCCCCGAGGCGAGCAGCGAGTCCATCGCCGCGATCACGACGCCTCGCACTGCCTCACCGGCTGAGAGCCCTCGTACGAGCCAGTAGCCGAGCAGCGCGACGGGCATCGCCAGCGCGAGCGTCAGCACCCCGGCGACAAACGCGAATGCCGGCCAGCGCCAGCGCCCCAGCCCGTGGGGCCTCGCCGTGCGGGCGGCCCGCCCGGCGCCGTGGGCCGCGTGGTAGCGCGTGCGCCCACGCGTCCACATCTCGAACACGACGAGCGTGAGCGCGAGACTCACGAGCACGAGCGCGAGCGCCGCGGCGCCACTGAGGTCGAAGCCGGCCTCGTAGCGCACGAAGAGCGCACGCGTGAGCGAGTCGTAGCGCAGCAGCGCGACCGCGCCGAAGTCGGAGATCGCGTACAGCGCGACAAGCAGCCCGCCCGCGGCGAGGGCGGGCCGCAGCTGCGGCAGCACCACGTAGCGGAACGTGTGGATGCGCCCATGACCGAACCCGCGCGAGAGCTCCTCGAGCCGCGGGTCGAGCCCGGCGATGGCCGGGCGCAGGGTGAGCAGCAGGTACGGGTACGTGCACAGCGCGATCACGGCCGTCGCGCCCCAGAAGCCGTAGATCGACGGCAGTCGCTCGACGCCGAGGGGCGCCAGCGCGTCCTGCAACAGCCCGCGCGGCCCGAACGCGGACACCGCGAGCCACGCCGCGATGTACGAGGGGATCGCGAGCGGCAGCGCGGCGAGCACGGCCATCAGCCGCCTCGCCGGCAAGTCCGTGCGCACCGTGAGCCATGCGATCGGGAGTGCGAGCGCGGCGGCGAGGGCCGTGGCGGCGAAGGCGAGCGCAGCGGTGTTCCACACCAGCCGCAGCGTCGAGCCGGCCAGCAGCGCGTCCCACGCCGCCTCGGGCGACTGTCCGGCCCGCACGAGCAGGTAGGCGGGCGGGATGACGCACGCGATCCCCACCAGGATGGCGGGTATCCACAGGGCGGCGGAGGGGCCTCGTTCACCGGGCAGCCGCGCGCGCATGGCGCGCCGCAGCGGCAGCGCGGCTTCACGAACAGTCATCGACGCTCCTCGTAGGGTCCCGGGGCGCGTGGCAGCATACGTGGGATGTTAGCCTCGGCTAACGGTGTCGTATCGTAACAGCATTCCGGGCAACGCGCCCCCGCCGTACGTCGATTTCTTGCCAAAGCTGCGCACCAATCGACGCTTGCACCGTCGCTCCCGCGATGTGCGCGCGACGCATCGCAGATCCGGGCCGCGCCGACGGGCCCCGCCGGGCCGTACACTCGTGCCGCGAGGTGCGCGATGACCAGGCAGCCCGGCTACGACGTCGAAGTCGCCGTCATCGGCGCGGGCGCCCTCGGCACGGCCGTCGCCGCCACGCTCGCCCCCGACCACTCGGTCCTCGTCGTCGAGCGCCACGAGGGCAGCGGGCGCGAGACGAGCTCCCACAACAGCGGCGTGATCCACGCCGGGATCTACTACCCGACCGGCTCGCTCAAGCACCGCGCATGCATCGAGGGCAACGCGCTGCTGTACGAGTGGTGCGAGCAGCGCAACGTCGTGCATCGCCGCTGCGGCAAGCTCATCGTCGCGCTCGCCGGAGACGATCTCGACGGCCTCGACGCCGTCGTGGAGCAGGCCGGCGCGAACGGGGTGCCGGGCATCTCGCGGCTCACGGGCGCCGAGGCACGCGCGTTGGAACCGGCCGTCCCGGCTGCCGGCGCGCTGCTCTCCGCAAGCACGGGCGTCGTCGATCAGGCCGGGCTCGTGCGCTCGTTCGAGGGGGCAGCGATCGAGGGCGGCGCGCTCTTCGCCTACCAGCACGAGGTACTGGCCGCGTCGCGCGACGGCGCGGCCTTCCGCCTCGAACTGCGTGACGCCGACGGGCAGCGTTCCGAGTTGCGCACCGCGGCGCTCGTCAACGCCGCGGGCCACGGCGCGCCGCACATCGCGGACGCGCTCGGCTACCCCCTCGACGGCGAGGGCGAGGCGCCCCGGCTGCGCCAGACGGCGAGCCGCGGCCGCTACTACGACGTCGTCGGCCCCGGCTTCGCGCAAGCCGTGACGCGGCTCATCTACCCGCTGCCCGACCACGCGGGCGCGGCGCTCGGCGTGCACCTCACCATCGACACCGATGGCGCACTGCACCTCGGCCCCGACGCGACGTGGCTCGACGATGACACGGCGCTCGACTACCGCAACGACGACGCGGCGCGCGCCGCGTTCCTCGCGGCCGGCCAACGCCTCCTGCCGGCGCTGACCGACGAGGACCTGGCCCCCGGCCAGGTCGGCTACCGCCCGAAGCTCCACGACGCGGGCGAGCCGCAGGCCGACTTCCTCGTCTGGCACGACGCTGGTTACGTCCACCTCGGCGGCATCGAGTCGCCCGGTCTGACCTGCGCCATTCCGCTCGCGAACCTCGTCGCGGACCTGCTGGGCTGAGGGCCCACCGCCCTGAACTGAGTGCGACCGGCCGCTACGCGAGGGCCCAGTCGAGGACGAGGCCGTCGGCGGGCATGTTGAAGTCCAACCGCGCCTCACTCAGTACGTCGCGCCCGAGCAGCGAGGGCACGTCGGTAGCCGATGGAGTGAGCTCGATGTGCACGCGCGCGTCGCAGACCCACGGCGTGCCGTCCTCGGTCGTGAACATGAGCACCGCATCCTCGCGCCCGTATTCGACTGGCGTGCTGGCGATCCCGAGAGCATGAGCGCGTTCGAGGAGCACCGTGTCGGGAGCCAACGGAGCGCCCTCCCGAGTGGTCAGAAAGTGCCGGTCGCCCCAGTGGATCGTCGTCGTGTCTGCACCTGTGTCCACGAGAAGCTGAACCTCGCCGGCGACACCGAGACCGGGCAGTATCACCCTCGCGCGAATGTAGGGCCGCCTCCGGGTCCCCTGGAAATAACGTGTGGCACGGAAGCCTACAGCAACCAGGTCTGTTCTTCGGTCGTCAAGTGTTCCAGGAACACACTGTGCGGGTCTCCCCCAGCGTCGACGACGGCCTGCCGAACCTCCTGGGCGTTATCCCCGTGCGCAACGACACGCTGATGCAGCATTCCGATCCACTCGTCCGGATACTGCTGCTCCAACTCTTCACGGTGCGCTTCAAGGTGCCGCCGGTTGGCCTCGGACTCGCGCAAGCCCTCCATCGCGCTCTCGATGCCCCCGAAGGGCTCGAGAAGTTCTTCGAGCTCTTCCTGTGGAATGATCCGAGCCACGTGCGTGTGCATCCTGTCTATGGGCACCGTGGGAGCGGAACCGTGCCCACCGCATGCGCAGGGTACCTGAATTCTCTATCCGTTACGTTCGTAACGGGATGTATTTCGAGGCCGCTCGCGCTGGAATCTGGCGTCCTTGCCGACCCCTCGACGTGGGCTCAGCGCACGCTCGGGTCGTACTCCGTGCCGATGTGGCCGAGCTCCTCGAAGCGCCGGTACTCCGCCTCGCTGAAGCCCAGCACCTCGCGGTAGACGTACTCGTTGTGCTCGCCGAGGAGCGGCGCGTGACGCGCGGGTGGCTCCGGCGTAGCGCTCGCCTTCCAGGCCCGCCCAACGTACCGATGCGTCCCGGCCTCCGGCGTGGATATGGTCTGGAAGAAGCCTCGCGCCTCGTGGTGTCGGTCCTCGTAGGCGTCGGCGTCGTTCATCACGGCACCCGCCGGGACGCCCTGGTACTGGAGGCGATGCATCACCCATCGCGCATCGCGGATCGACGTCCACTCGGCGATGATCGCGTCGAGTTCGCCGCGGTTCGCGTGCCGGCTCGCCATGTCGCGGAAGCGCGGGTCGTCGACGAGGTCCTCGCGGCGCATCGCATCGCAGAGTCGTCGCCAGGCCTCCTCGTTACGCACGGCGATGGTGACCCAGCAGTCGAGGCCATGCGCGGGGTAGACGTTGTGCGGGGCCAGCCAGAAGTGGTCGTTGCCCATCTTCTCCCAGAGCCGCCCGTTCATCGTGTAGTCCATGACGAACTCGCCGAGCAGCGGCACGAAGTTCTCCGCTGTCGCGAGCTCGACGAACAGCCCCTTGCCGGTGCGCTCGCGGTAGCGCAGCCCCATCAGGAACGCGTAGGCGGAGCCCACCCCGGACGCAGCGTCCGAGGGCACACCCGTCGGGGCGTACTCGTAGCTCAGCTCCGGGTACGAGCGGATCGCCGGGTGGCCGGTGAGCGCCTCCATGTGGTTCCCGAACGTGCGGTAGCCGCGGTACGGACCCTCGACGCCGAATGCCGGGATGCGCACCATTACGAGGCGCGGGTTCACCCGCCCGAGCTGCTCCCAGCTGACGCCGTGCTTCTCGATGTTGGGCGGCAGGTTGTTCTCCATCAGCCCGTCCGAGACCTCGACGAGCCGGTGCAGGACCTCCTGCCCTTCGGGGCGGGTGAGGTCGAGGGTCATCGAGAGCTTGTTGCGGGCGTGGTGGTTGAAGGTGCCGGCGCGGTTCCACGGCCGCTCTCCCGGCTCGTTGTCCGGGTACGGCGCCGCAATGTTCGACTGCGCCTCGACCAGCGAGGCGGGCGGGCGGGCGACTGTGCCGCGCGTGTTCGAGGCGAAGTGCTGGAGTGACTCGACGCGGATCACCTCGGCGCCCCACTCGGCGAGGTGCATCGTCGAGTACGGGCCGGCGAACACCACCGTGAAATCGATGATGCGCACGCCCTCCAGCGGCAGCCGCTCGCGCCGCGCCGGTGGTGGCGAGCCCGTCCGTGCCTGCCGTCCGGGCAGCCCGTCGAGGACCTCGCGAGTGTGCTCGCCGAGGCGTGGTGCGCGACGCCGCTTCGGCATCGGTTCGTCCTCGCGGTAGAGCGTGTGGTGGTAGCCGGGGTACTGGATCGGCCCGGTTTCGGGGTGGTCGATGGTCTGGAAGAAGCGCCGGTACGTGAAGTTCTCGTCTTCGAGCAGGTCTGCGATGGTGTTGATCGGTCCGCCCATCACGCCGAACTCCTGCGAGATGTCGCGGATCTCGCGCTTCGTGCGCTCGGCCATCCACGGCAGCAGGTAGTCCATGAACTGCTCGTAGCGCCCCGGTTTCGAGCGCTCCGCGAGTGTGCCCCACTCCTCGGTGTCGAGGAGGTCTTCGCGGCCGATCATGCGCAGTGTGCGATCCAGCCGGTCGGCGCTGCCGCCCATCATGTAGAAGCCGTCCCTGGAGGGGAGCGTTCCGGCGCCGACGGACCATCCGAGCGGCATACGGCCGAGGACGCGTCCCGCGTACTGGTACCCGATCAGCCTGGAGAGCCGCATGTCGATGGAGTGCGCCGCCGTCTCATAGACGCTCACGTCGAGGTGTTCGCCGTGGCCGGTCGCCTCGGCGGCGCGCAGCGCGACGGCCGTGGCGAGCGCGCCGGAGTATCCGGCGTGGTAGAGGGTCACGCGTCCGGCGGTCTTGAGCGGGTAGTGGTCGGCGTTGCCGGAGCTCGCCATCGGCCCGCCCATGGCGTAGAGCGTCAGGTCGGTGCCCTCGAAGTCGCGGTACGGGCCGGTCTGCCCGAAGTTGGTGATCGAGGTCATGACGAGCTTCGGCTGCACCTCGCGCAGCACCTCGTAGCCGAGCCCGAGCCGCTCCATGACGCCGGGCCGGTAGTTCTCGACGAGCACGTCGGCCGTCGCGACGAGGTCGAGCAGGCGCTCGCGGCCCTCGTCCGTGCGGAGGTCGAGGATGACGCTGTGCTTGTTGGTGTTGAGGAACAGGAACATGCCGGAGCGGTCGAGCCCGGGCACGTCGCCGAAGAACGGGGGCAGCGCCCGCGCGGGGTCGCCGCCGGGCCGCTCGACCTTGATCACCTCGGCGCCGGAGTCGGCGAGGACGCGCGTGCAGAACGGGCCCGCCGCGTGTTGCGTCAGGTCGATCACGCGCACGTCGTCCAGCGGCATGAGTGTGGTCATTGGTGGCCCGCCGGATTCTACGCGGTCGGCGGGAGGGCCGTGGCGAACCCGATGGATCGGCATCGCGCCTTCACATGTCGGCGGCTGGTCTCCGAACATGGACTAGTCTAGACTAGTGCGCACTAGTCTAGGTGGAGAGACGATGACGACTGAACGCACGGAACCGCGCCCCGCCTGGACAGTCGCCGAGGCCAAGGCGCGACTGTCCGAGATCCTGCGGCTCGCCGAGGAGGAGGGACCGCAACGTATCGGCGTCCGCAACTCGTTCGTCGTCGTACCGGAACGAGTGTGGCTGGATCGCGAAGAGGAACCAAAGATCCCATTGGGGCGGTGGCTCGTCGAGAACATGCCTCGGGGCACGAACCTCGAAATCCCGCGGGAGCGCCACTCCAATAGGCCCATCCCGTTCGTCGACGATGATGACGAATGAGCGGCTACGTCCTCGACACCAACGTTGTCTCAGAGACGACACGTGAACTCCCGGACGCTCGGGTTGTAGCGTTCCTCACTCAATCCGACGACGCGTGGCTACCGTCGGTGGTCATACATGAGCTTGAATTCGGACTCCGGCTGCTCCCTCCCGGCCAGAGGCGCGATCGGCTCATTGAGGCTCACGAGCGCATCCTTGCCCAGTACGGTGAGCGAATCCTCTCACTCGACCGGGCAGGTGCGGAGTGGGCTGCCCGATTCCGTGCCGATGCCCGCATGTCCGGCCGTGTGATCGACCTCGGTGACGCACTCATCGCCGGCACTGCGAAGGCGAACGACCTTGCGGTCGCCACCCGCAACGTCCAGGACTTCGAAGCCCTCGACATCGAGGTGGTCAACCCGTGGGAGCCCGCCTGACAGCCGTGCAGTGCATGACGCCACGGCGCGGACTCCGTACGCTACCCCGATGAACCTCCTCGAAGACCCCGGCCGCTTCCACTGGAAGTGGATCGTCATCGCCGTCGGCCTGCTCGTCGTCTACGCCATTGAGCGGTCCGTCCGCACCGGCGTGCTGTTCTAGCCCGCCCGCAGCTCCCAGGCGCGACCCCTCACATGGACCTGGCGCACCCCTCTGCCATCGAGCGCTGGCTGCTCGACCACGCCTCGCCCGAGCCCCTCGACTCCGCCCGCGCGCTCTATGAGCTCATGCCACGCCAGCGCGGCGGCCAGCTCCCGTTCGTCGACGTGCCCTACGACGCTCGACGCGAGGAGCACTGGGCCGACGCCGCGCGCGTCGCCGACTACGTCGCGCACGCTCCGCAGGGCACGCGTCGCGTCCTCGACGTTGGGCCGGGCGACGGCTGGCCGGCGCTGCCCGTCGCCGCGGCGCTGCCGGACGTCGAGGTCGTCGGAGTCGACCCTGCAGCTCGGCGGACGCGCGTGTGCGCGGCGAACGCAGCGCGGCTCGGCCTCGCGAACGCCTCGTTCGTGACCGGCGACGCCGCGGCGCTGCCGTTCGCCGACGCTTCGCTCGATCTCATCACCGCGGCGTCCGCGCTCGAGGAGGCGGCCGAGCCGGAGGCCGTGTTCGCCGAACTGCGCCGCGTGCTGCGCGAGGGCGGCGTGCTGCGTGCCTCGTACCAGGACTGGCGGCTGCCCGCGCCCGAGATCGAGAGCGTGCTGCTGTGGGATGGCGTCGCCCGCCAGGGCGGGTCCGACGCGACTCCCGTGCGGCTCTACACCTACGTCCGCCGCCTCCAGCACCCCGCCATGGAGCGGCGCTGGACCCTCGAACTCCCCGACGAGGGCGATGCGGCCGCGCTGCACCAGCGCGCGCTGGAGGCTTCAGCTACGGGCCGCCGCGCCTACGGCGAGACCCTGCTCACGCCCACGCTTGCGCGAGACCTTGGGGTGCCGCTGCTGGAGCGCCTCGCGCCGCTGGCGCGTCGATGCACGGTCGTCGAGATGGGACGGTGGACGACGGAATGGCTCGTCGCGTCGCTGGAGGCAGCCGGCTTCCGCGAGGTGCGCCCCACGGCCCACCCCGGCGACATCGCCCGCCACGTCGCGCGCGAACTCATCGCGCGCGGCGACATGGACGCCGTGGCCCCGCACTTCGAGGCGCTGACGACGGCGATCGGCGCCGCGGCCGGCCGCCGGCCCGGCCGTGCGATGGTGGTCGCCCGGCGGTAGGGACGACCTACGCGGGGCCGATGATGCGCTGCATCTCGTCGTCCGTGAACGCGCGCAGCGTCTCGCTGGTCACGTTGCCGGTGGCGGCGATGTTGAACGCGCCGTTCATCATCGCCTCCTCGCTCGGCGCGTTGACGACCGTGACAAGGTCGTAGTGGCCCTGCGTCCAGTAGTGGCCGAGCACCTCGAAGCCCGCGGCCTCGTTGAGCTCGCGGATCTCCTCGGCGCGGTGCACCGTCTCCTTCAGTCGCTTCCGACCCTCGTCGGTGAACCGGTAGAGCACGACGTAGCGCGGCATCGCTCTCCTCCTCGCCTGCTCCGTGAGCGTACCGCCGCACGGCCGCGGCGAGTACCCGTCCACGCCTCCCGAGGCGCGTAACATTGGGGGCGACGCGAAGGGTGGCGACCGCCGTGATGACGCTGATGCGGCTGGAGGCCGAGCAGCGACGCACGCAGCGCAGCGGCGTGCGGCCCTCGCGGCGCTTCGACTTCTCGCCGGCGATGGCCGCGATGCGCGATCAGGGCCTCGACCCCCACGCAACGGCGCTCGAGCTGATCTTTGGGCCCACGCCCGCCCTCGGCGCCGACGGCGTTCGCGTCGAACGCTTCGTCTTCCGCGTTACCACCAGCGATCCGGGGATCGAGGTGGAGGCGGAGCTGCTGCCCGGCCAGATCGCCGAGGAGGAGTGGCGCACGCTCACCGCCGCGCGCTGGATCCGCGACCGCATCCGGATGGGATAAGGCAGGGAGTCAAGGCAAAACCCCGTCCCACCATCCCATCGGCCTCTCCGCTAGCAGTGCAATGTGGGCACAGACTACAGGAGCTATCCGCAGACTGCGATTGTCATATCCTCCCGACCAAGACGGGACCGCAGCCAGGCCGTCGATGGATTCCGTGAGGCGAGGCTGGGGCTAGCCGTGGCCATTGACTGGCCGAAGATAGAGTGCTTGGGGCGAGGACACATCTCGACCACGACGCGCGCGAGGGGTAGCGTCCCAGGAAGTGGTGTCACAGAGGTGGACGTAGGAGACCACCGCGCCATCCTTCACACAGGAAACAGTCACGTGAAGGAGGACTACGGTGGTCAAGGAGAGCGTGGACTTGTTGGAGTTGCTTCGCAAGCAGGCGGACGGAGCTGACATTGACTTCCTGCGCGAGGCGGTCGCGGTGCTCGCCCAGGCGGTGATGGACGCCGAGGTCTCGGCGCAGATCGGCGCCGCCCACGGCGAGCGCAGCGAGACGCGCCTCACCCGGCGTAACGGCTACCGGCCCAGGCGCTGGGACACGCGCGTGGGCACGATCGAACTGGGCATCCCGAAGCTGCGCGAGGGCAGCTACTTCCCCTCGCTGCTCGAGCCGCGGCGGCGCTCGGAGCGCGCCCTCCTCTCCGTGGTCACGCAGGCCTACGTCGAGGGCGTCTCGACGCGCCGCGTCGACGACCTCGTGCGCTCGCTCGGCTGTGATGGCATCTCGAAGAGCCAGGTCTCGCGCATCTGCGCCGAGCTCGACGAGGTCGTGGAGAGCTTCCTCGAGCGGCCGCTCGACTCGGGCCCCTACCGCTACCTCTGGCTCGACGCGCTCACCCAGCTCGTGCGCGAGGAGGGCCGCGTCGTCCAGGTGAGCGTGGTCGTCGCCACCGCCGTCAACGCGACAGGCAAGCGCGAGCTGCTGGGCATCGACGTCGGTACCTCCGAGGACGGGGCGTTCTGGCTGAGCTTCCTGCGCGGGCTCGTGGCGCGCGGTCTGTCCGGGGTCGAGCTGGTGACCTCGGACGCCCACCAGGGGCTCAGAGACGCGATCGCGACCGTCTTCGCCGGCGCCTCCTGGCAGCGCTGCAGGACGCACTTCATGCGCAACCTGCTCACCCGGGTGCCGAAGAGCGCCGAGAAGCTGGTGGCGACGACGGTGCGGACGATCTACGAGCAGTCCTCTGCGGCCGAGGTGCAGGCCCAGCACGCCCGTGTGGTGGAGCAGCTCGCCGAGCGCTTCCCCGAGGCCGCGGCGCTGCTCGCCGACGCCGGACCCGAGATCCTGGCGTTCACGGCCTTCCCGTCCCAGCACTGGCGGCAGGTCTGGTCGAACAACCCGCTGGAACGCCTCAACAAGGAGATCCGGCGGCGCACCAACGTCGTCGGCATCTTCCCCAACCGCGCCGCGGTCGTGCGGCTGGTCGGCGCCGTGCTCGCCGAGCAGCACGACGAGTGGGCGGAGGGGAGGCGCTACATGACGATGCTGCAGTCGCTGCCGGCGGCCGTGGCCGAGGTCGCCTCAGGCGAGGAGGTGCTGCTGCAAGCTGCCAGCTAGCAAATGATCAGGATGGTGCACTGCTACACCACTTGCAGGGACGTGACCGCGCGAGGCGAGGAGCCGCAGATGAGACGGAGTCAACGCGTCGTTGATGCAGGCACAATCGGATTGTGATCCTGTGCGCTACCACTCCCGGCTAATCTGCCTTCGCCCTACCTGTGCCGGCGCGCGCCGCAAGCGGCACTGCGTGCTCGGCCGCGAACCTACTGACGGCGGTAATGCTCACGTTCCTCGTTGCTGCGCTCCGCGCCTCACCGCCCTTGACGTGCGGGCGCTCAACGAGCGGCAGCTCGATCAGGCTGAGAGCCTGTTCGCCGAGTTCGCGGAGCGCGACTTCCTGCCGGCCAACGAGGACTACCGTGACGAGACGCGCCATGCGCTCGACCGCGCCGTGCTGTGCGGACTACTCGGCCTCCCGAGTCGATCCTCGAGCCGCTGGCGGCGCTGCGACTACAGTGGTGCGAGGAGCCCTCGGTGCACGGCGGCAAGCCGACGCGCCAGGGCGGCGTGGGGTCGGGCGCGAACTCCGGCAACGTGTTACCCAGCAGTGCTTCTTCGCCGTCGCTGCTCGCGCACGCGGCAGGGTGTCTCCTGGCACTGTCATTTCGGTAACAGGCCCGTGATGCGCGCGCCGCGATGTTCGGTAACAGGGGTTGTGGTGCGATCCGCTCCGTTGACTCGGCATGAAAGGGCGAGTCTGACCGGAACAAGTCAAACAGCACGCTGGTGTCAACTGCCGTGATCACCGGCCGCGAATCTCCTCGATGTACGCGTCGATGTCGGCGTCGAACACGCCATCGAGGATCCCCGCGACACGATCGACCGGGTGCTCCGCAACCACCCGCTTGCGAATGAGCAGCCCCTCATCAGTGGGGGTTATCTCGACCTCGACGTTGTGGTTCATCCCGACCCGGTCGCGCAGCGCCTTCGGGATCGTGATCTGGCCTCGTTCGGAGATCCGCATCGGCTGAGTCCAGTATGAAATTCCGACAAGGTAATGCGTACTGAGGGTAGCATCCCGGGCAGACCACCCGGACAACCGCGCGAACTACTCGTAGATCACGTCCCCGCGGTGCAGGCGGTACGCCGTGTCGTAGGTCTGCTCGGCCGAGCGCACCGTCGGCGAATGCGCCGTCAGGAACCGCGCGGCGCCGATCAGCACGTGCCCGCCCTCGGGCCGCTCCCCGAAGTGCTCCGCGAGCCGCACCGCCGCCTCGAAGATCTGGAACTCGTGGAACCCCGAGTCCTCCCGCAGCAGCGCCGTCCCGAGGCCCGCGACGAGCTCGTCGCTGCGGCCCGCCGCCAGCAGGTCGGCCGCATGGCCCGCGGTCTCATCGACGCGCTGCTGACGGTCGAACTCCGCCAGCAGCGGGCCGAGGTCGCCCCCGCCGTTGCCGTTCGACGCCAGATGGGGGATCGGCTGCTTCGGCACGTTGAGGAAGCGGTCGAGGTAGACCGCCGCCGCGCCGTGCAGGACGCCCCGCGCGAGCTCCCTCGAGGGCGCGCGCAGCATCGCCTGGAACAGCGCGTGGGCGTACGTGAACGTGTGGTGCACCGTGTCCCAGTCGCCGAACTCGTTGGCCACGTTGAAGTGCACGGCGCGCCTCGCTGCGGCGTACGCGATCGCCGCCGACAGCTCGACCAGCGGCGCTCCCGCGCGCGCCGCCTCGACGACCCCGTGCAGCGACACGCGTGGCTCGTCGTCCAGGATCGACTCGGCGAGCGGGATGTGGCCGTCCCAGCCCGCGTTGCGCTCGCCGCCCTCGGCGAGCGCTGCGTCGAGCGCTGCGTCGGACTCGGCGATCAGCCCCGGCAGGTCGACCGGGTGCTGCCAGCTCGCGGCCTCCTCCATGCGCTCGGCGCTCGCGATGAGCGGGATGATGCTCGGCAGGATCGCCTCGGCGTGCTCCCATCCGACGTGGTCGACGAGCTCGAACGCCTTGTTCGCGAAGTCGAGCGTGTGGCCCACGTCCATGAAGACGTGGTCCGTGCTCGCCGCGAACACCATATCGGCGACCTGTTGCGGGGCGAGGCCGATCGCCACGGCCGTGCGCAGCGTGCGCTCCGCCGGGTCCTGCGAGCGTGTCTCCATGAAGCGCCGGAACCACGCGCGGTACATCTCCGGCCGCTGCTCCGAGGTGTCGAGCGGATCGAGGTCGAAGTCGGGCGGCTCGCCGGCGGTCGAGCGCGCGACGTGCATGAGCCCCTGGTAGAGGCCGCGCGTGCGGTCCTCCTCGTCGAGCACGGGGAGCGTGTTCGCCATCGCTGTCAGGATCGAGAGGCCGGTGCTCCAGCCGTTCGCGCGGTTGCGCGTGCCGAACAGCGCCGCGCGTTCGAGCAGCGGGCCGGTGGCGTCGAGCTCGTCGAGGCCGATCACGGACTTGGCGAGTACGAGCCGGATGTTCTGCTCCAGGCCCTCGTCGAGCTTGCGCAGCCAGTGCGTCTCGCGGTCCGACTCGTGCGGCTCGGGGTCGACCCACACCTCGCCGTCGCGCACCTCGACGTCGAACGAGGTTACGTCGTCGGCGAAGGGGTCGAACGTCGAGCCGCCCGCGAGGTCGAAGCGGGCGTGGTGCCAGTGGCAGGTGAGGATGCCGTCGCGGATGGTGCCCTGGCTGAGCGGGAAGCCCATGTGCGGGCAGCGGTTGTCGAGCGCGTAGACCTCGCCGTCCACGACGAAGACGACGATGGTGTGTCCGCCGGCCGACACCACGCGTGGCGCACCGCCTTCGAGGTCGGCGAGCGGCCCGACGTGGACGCTCGTGCCGCTGGTCTCGGTGTGGGGAGTGGTGGTCGTCATGAGATGCCTCCGTGGGTGAGTACGGGTCGAGTATAGAAGCGCAGCCAACCGGCGACGCCGCTTCCAGCGGCCTGTAAGCGCGCGTCACGGCTATGCGATGATCGGCTGAGAGTTGCACGATGTGATCAGGACAGGGAACGGAGTGAGCGATGGCAGGCCCCATCCGCGTTGGCATCGTGGGCGCGACCGTGACGACCGGGGGCAGCGGCTGGGGCGCCAACGCCCATGTGCCCGCCCTCGACGCGCTGCCCGACTACGAGCTCGTGGCGATCTGCACAGCGCACGAGGACACGGCGAAGGCCTCCGCCGAGCGCTTCGGTGCGCCCCTCGCGTTCCACGACATCGACGCGATAGTGGCTCACCCGGACATCGACCTCGTCGTCGTGTCGGTGCGCGTGCCGCTGCATCACCAGCTCGTGATGGCGGCGCTGCGCGCGGGCAAGGACGTGTTCTGCGAGTGGCCGCTGGGGGCCACGCTCGCGGAGGCCGAGGAGATGGCGGACCTCGCGCGCGAGCAGTCGCTGCGCACGGCCGTCGGGCTCCAGGGACGCAGTGACCCCAGCATCCGCTACGCCCGCGACCTCGTCGCGCAGGGGTACGTGGGCGAGGTGCTGACAGCGAACCTGAGCGTGATGACGCAGGCGGTGCTCGAGCGTGGCGCGGGCCGGATCTGGCAGGCCGAGCGCGCGAACGGAGCGAACCCGCTCACGATCGCGGGCGGGCACGCGATCGACGCGCTCTGCGCGATCCTCGGCGAGATGACCGAGGTCTCCGCGCGCGTGACCACGCGCATCACGGAGTGGCGCGACGAGGAGACCGGGCTGGATGTCCCCGTCGACGCACCGGACAGCATCGCCGTCGCGGGCCGCTTCGCGAGCGGCGCCGAGGCGGCGATCCAGGTGGCGAGCGTGCCCGCGCACGCGACCGGTACGCGACTCGAGATCTTCGGCCGCGAGGGCGCGCTCTTCCTCACCGCGCCCTCCTCGAACATCGGGCCGAACCGGCTGCTCGGCGCGCGCGGCGGCGAGGCGCTGGACGAGCTGCAGCCGCCCGATGCCTACATGCTCGCTCCCGAGGGGACGCCGTCCGGCCCGCCGCGAAACGTCGCGCACGGCTACGCCCGGATGGCTGACGCGCTCGGGGCGGGCGAAGCGTACACGCCGGGCTTCGACCTCGCCGTCACGCGCCACCGCCTGCTCGCGGCGATCGAGCGCTCCTCGGAGACGGGAGCGGCGGTGACGCTGCCCGCCTGAGCCGCCCGCAACGGGTTCGTTTGGGAGCGCCTGCTCTATACTCCGCGCGGCACACAACTCGCCATGCGATCGGGCAAGCGACGCTGCGCCGCGCGCGGCTGGAGGGCACATTGGACACGCGCCACCTGGGCAACTCGGGGCTTGAGGTCTCGGTCGTCGGACTCGGTACCAACAACTTCGGCGGGCGGATGGACCAGGAGGCGACCACGGCCGTCGTCCGCCGGTCCATCGACCTCGGCATCACACTCTTCGACACCGCCGACATCTACGGCGGCGCACTCTCCGAGGAGTACCTCGGACGCGCGCTCGGCGCGGACCGCCACGGCATCATCATCGCCACCAAGTTCGGCATGTCGATGGGCGAGGGGCCGTTCACGTCGGGCGGCTCGCGGCGCTACATCATGACGGCCGTCGAGGACAGCCTGCGGCGGCTCCGCACGGACTACATCGACCTCTACCAGATCCACCAGCCGGACCACGACACGCCGCTCGAGGAGACCATGCGCGCCCTCGACGACCTCGTGCGCGACGGCAAGGTGCGCTACCTCGGCAACTCGAACTACGACGGGTGGGAGATCGCGAGCGGGCACTACATCGCGCAGCGCGACCACCTCACGCCGTTCATCTCCGCGCAGAACGACTACAGCCTGCTCGAGCGCGGCGTCGAGGCGGAGATCGGCCCGGCCTGCGAGGCGTTCGGCCTCGGCATGCTGCCGTTCTTCCCCCTCGCGAGCGGCCTGCTCACCGGCAAGTACAGCCGCAACGAAGCGGCGCCCGAGGGCACGCGCCTCGCCGGCAGGGCCAGGGGCGGGCGCATCGCGAGCGACCGCAACTGGGACATCGTCGAGCGCCTCGACGCGTGGGCGGTGGAGCACGACCACACGCTGCTCGACCTCGCGTTCGCGTGGCTCTCCTCGAAGCCGTTCGTCGGCAGCGTGATCGCCGGCGCGACGAAGCCCGAGCAGGTCGAGGCGAACGTCGCCGCCGGCGACTGGCGGCTCACGCCCGAGGAGATGGCCGAGGTCGACGCGATCGCCCGCTAGCCTTTTCGCGGCTGCGGGAACGGCATCACGATGCCAATGACGGCAAGAGCGGTCGTCCATACATCCGCATCTGCTCCTCGCTCTTAGTCAGCTAGACGTATGGAATCCACAATTGGATCAAGCCGTGTACTCGCGTCACGTCCGAGTACCTCGCCTGTCGCGGGATCGATCTGGAGTCGGGCTCCTGTTTCCTCGTCTGTGAGGGTCACGGCGCTCGTAATGGAAGAGCCGTAAGTGGAGAACTCGGGACTAGCCACAATCCGCATTCCCAGAGGCACATCGATAACGTACCGACCCCCGGACCCAATCCGATACGTACCGTTCCCTGCCGGCTCCCAGGGAATGAGCTCTCGTATGCCATCCGCTCCAACGCGTCCGGGCGGAACGAGCCACGCGAAATCAACATCCTTCGCTGCTGCTGGGTCGTCGATAGCGTCTCCGCATCGCCCTCCATCCTCAGAAACGAAGTGAAGGCCGTAGCTCCGCGGGACGGACGCGGGTGTAGAAACACTCGTGACTCTGAAGCGGAAGGAGCAGTCGAGGCCATTTGTGCGGTACTCGAATGCGTCTCCGACCTTCAAGGTGTCGTAGAGGGCCGCGCGCGACACTCCAGAGGCGTCGGTCGGATGGATGCGCAACTCGACGCCCTTTGCAGGGCGCAATCCGAAATTTTCGATTGCGCTCGACACATCGCCAGCCGCCTGCAGGAAGGCGTAGCTCCCCGGGGTCGCCGCTGCGCCGGCCGTGTCGAGGAGGTTGTAGCGCAACTTTGGCACCGCGAACTCGGTCGTCACCACCACGTCGCCCAGCACCGGCTTGTGGGTGGGCCGCACCGGATGCGGCCGCGCCGCCGTCAGGTCGAACGTGATGAGCGTGGCGCCAGCCTCGTCGTCGGTGACGGTGAACGTGTAGGTCGTCCCAACGGGCTGGACCAGCTGCTCGAACGACGTCGGCGACGGCACCCCGACCTTGAGCGGGCTGCGGTCCAGCCAGAAGCGCGTCCAGCCGGCGGGCAGCGGTGCAGCCGTCACCACCGTCACCTGCTGCCCGCGCCCCACGTAGTAGCGCCCATCACTCGCCGGCGTGAGCAGCGCGTCGGCGGGGATGTCGGGCACCTGCGCGTGGTCGGCCGGCGCCCCCCGGTATACCGCGTGGATGCACGTCGGGTCGGTCGGTGTCGCGCAAGAGCCGGGCGCGGGGGCCGGCGCTGCGGGTGTCCGGCTGGCGCGCGGCTCGGGTGTCCCGGCCGGGGTCGGCGAAGGCGCGGCTGGCGGAGTCGCCGAAGGCGCCAGCGCCGGCCCGGCGGCAAAGACGCTCGGCGTCGCCGTCGGCGCCACGGCCGGTGTGGGCGTGGCGGTCGCGGGCGGCGGGGCGACCGCAGCGGGCGCGTCGCTGTCCCGCTCCACGACTGCCTCGAGGGCCACGAGCGCCGCCACCACGACGGCCACCCCGGCCAGTGCCGCTACTCCCACCCCGACCCACACGAGCGGCCGCCCTACGACCGCCCACAAGACAGCCGGGACGGCGAGCACCGCGCCGAGGCGGCCTCGCTGTGCGTCGGGACGCCAGGCGGCGAGGGCGCGCCGGTCGCGCAGCTCGAGCTTCGCGAGCATGTTCGAGATGTGGTACTTCACCGTGTCGAGGCTGAGGCCGAGGCGAGCGCCGATCTCGGCGTTCGTCCCGCCGTCGCGCAGCGCCTCGAGCACGCGCCACTCGGCCGGCGTCAGCACGTCGGGATGGCGCGGCCGGCCACCACGGTTGCGGTCCATGGAGCCATGCTAGCAGGCTGCTGAAGAAGCGCCTTCCGGGGTCTCGGAGTGGCGAGAGGCGGCTTGAAGCCGCCTCCGGGTTCGTGATCGTGGCCTCCTGACCTGCCCCCGGGCGCCTCTGAGGGCTCCCTGGCGGGGCGGAGGGCGCACTGCGCCTACGCCGCGGCGGTCTCGAGCGTGGCCATGCGCACGAGGTTGTAGGCGGCGGCGGTGAGCTCCAGCCAACAGCGGTTGCGCTCGCGGCCCACGAAGCGCAGCTTGCGCCCGCCGCCCACGGTCTTCATCCAGCCGAAGACCTGCTCCACGATCTTGCGCCGCTTCTGACTCTGCCTGTAGCCGCGATGCCGCGTGGTGCGCCCATCCACGGCGCTGCGGCGGCGGCGGTCGTTTTGCGCCACGTGCGGCGTCACGCCGCGAGCGCGCAGCGCCGCCACGAAGCCGCGCGTGTCGTAGCCGCGGTCGGCGCCCAGCGTCCCGCAGCCGCTCACGCTGCGCTCCAGCATCGTGACCGCCGCCTCGCGCTCGGCGTACCCGTTCGCCTCGGCCAACTCCACGTCCAGCACCAGACCGTGACGGTTCTCGGTGAGCAGATGGCCCATGTAGCTGAGCTTCGCCGTCTGCCCCGACCCCTAATGGGGCCCGACCAGCGGCCAGAGGTTCTCTGGCAGACTGGTTCTGGACCCTGCCAGCCGGTGAGCTCTCAGCTGATCCCTGCGGCTTCTGGACCGCTTCACGAAGACCGAGCCCCTGCTGGTATTCCGGGTTGTTCTGCAGCACTCATGGGGTGTCGTGCCATCGAGCACTGATCCATTAGGCCGTCGCAGGAACCAACCCGCCGGGTCGCACCGAGCAGCGCGAAGCGGGAGAGGAACTGAAACACGATGGCCTTGTACCTGGGCGATGACTGGTCCGAAGACCACCACGACGTCCATCTCATGAACGACGCGGGCGAGCGGCTCGCCGCCCGGCGTCTGCCCGAAGGGGTGGAGGGCATCACTGCCCTGCACGGACTGGTCGCCGGGTACGCCTCAGGGCCGGGTGAGGTGATCGTCGGCATCGAGACGGACCGCGGCCCCTGGGTCGCGGCACTGCTCGCGGCCGGCTACCACGTCTACGCCATCAACCCGCGCTCGGCGTCGCGTTACCGCGACCGCCACCACGTCGGCGGCGCCAAGTCCGACGCCGGCGACGCGAAGCTGCTCGCCGACCTCGTCCGCACCGACCGGCACAACCACCGGGAGGTCGCCGGCGACAGCGACGAAGCCGCCGCGGTGCGCATCCTCGCCCGCGCCCACCAGCAGTTGATCTGGGACCGCGTCCGCCAGACCAACCGGCTGCGCAACGCGCTCAGGGAGTACTTTCCGGGTGCGCTGGAGGCCTTCCCCGACCTCGCGCACGACGACGCGGTGGGCGTGCTGGCGACAGCGCCTGGCCCGCGCGAGGCGGCGCGGCTGAGCATCACCCAGATCCGCTCCGCGCTGCGCCGCGGCGGCCGCCGGCGCAACATCGAGCGGCGCGCCGCCGAGGTCCGCGACGCGCTGCGCTCACCGCAGCTCGAGGCTCCGCCCGCGGTGAGCAAGGCATTCGCCGCGAGCACCAGTGCGGCAATGAGGGTGATCGGCGAGATCAACCGTCAGATCAAGGAGCTCGAGGCCGAGCTCGCGAGCCATTTTGAGCAGCACCCGGACGCCGGTATCTACCGTTCCCTGCCCGGTCTCGGCGTGGTCCTCGGCGCCCGGGTGCTTGGCGAGTTCGGGGATGACCCCGAACGCTACGAGTCGGCGAAGTCCCGCAGGAACTACGCCGGCACGTCGCCGCTGACGGTAGCATCCGGCCGCAAGCACACCGTGAAAGCCCGCTTCGTCCGCAACCGGCGCCTCTACGACGCAGTCGACCAGTGGGCGCTGTGCTCCCTGCAGGCCAGCCCCGGCTGCCGCGAGTTCTACGATCGGCGGCGCGCCGCGGGCGACCTCCACCACCAGGCGCTCCGCGCCCTCGGCAACCGTCTCGTCGGCTACCTACATGGCTGCCTGAAGCGCCGCTTGCCCTACGACGAGACGACCGCCTGGGGACACCGTTACACCCACGAGGACCTCGCTGCTTGACCCCTTAGCGTCCTGGGGTGTCTTCGTGTACAGCCGCGCCTCCGGGTCGGTCGCAGAAACATGCGTATCGCGGCTGCGCCGCCGCCCGCGGAAGTCGACATCCGGGTTGCGTCCGCCCAGGGGTGGCTCCTGCTCGTCGCGCGGGCGGTAGCTCTTGAGCGAGGCCCAGGCCTCGAGCAGCGTCCCGTCCACCGTGAAGTGCTCGGCGGAGAGCAGCCGGCGGCGCTTTGCCTCGGCCACCACCTCGGCGAAGAAGGCGCGCGCGACATCGGCTGCGAGCAGGCGCTCGCGGTTCTTCGAGAAGCTCGAGGCGTCGAACGGCGCGTCTGAGATGTTGAGGTCCAAGAACCACTTGAAGAGCAGGTCGTAGCGCAGCCGCTCGCAGAACTGGCGCTCGCTGCGCACCGAGTAGAGCGCGATCAGCAGGCTCGCCTTGAGCAGGTGCTCGGGCGGGATCGAGGGCCGCCCGCTCGTTGCGTACATCGTGCCGAACAGCGGCGAGAGCCGCTGCAGCGCGGCATCGACGATCGGTTTGATGCGTCGGATCGGGTGGTCGTCCGGGATGAAGGAGTCCGGCGTCACCGCCAGCAACATGTTGGTCTGACGCTCAGCGTCGCCTCGCACGGGGCTGCCTCCCAGGCTACGCCCCCGCCGCCTTCGCTATCCTGCCAGATGGCCGCGCCTTTTTCAGCACCCAGCTAGACTCATTGCCAGCGGCGACGGATCCTGGGGGCAGCATGGCAGTAGTCCGGCCTACCACGGTGGAACCCCGCCAGGGGTACCGCATCTGGATGCGGTACGAGGACGGGTCCAACGGCGAAGTCGACCTGTCCGACCTCGCGGGTCGGGGTGTGTTCCAGGCGTGGAGTGACCGCGCCTTCTTCGAAGCAGTGCGCATCGCCCCGCACGATGCCATCGCCTGGGGCGAGGACATCGAACTCTGTCCCGACGCGCTCTACCTCCAGCTCACCGGAAAGACCGTCGAGCAAATCATGCCGGGCGTCCATGGCCCGGTGGACGATGCCTGAACTCTGCCACTTCTACGGGATTGTCGTCCGGATGTACTTCAACGACCACGCCCCGCCACACTTCCATGCCCGCTATGGCGAGCACCCGGCCACCATTGAGATCGAGAGCCTGGATCTGCTATCCGGGCGCCTTCCACTCCGGGCACGCGGACTTGTGATCGAGTGGGCTTCGCTGCACCGGGCGGAGTTGCGGACGGCGTGGGGCCGCGCCAGACGCGCCGAGTGCATCCGCACCACAGCTCCGCTGGAGTAGACTCCGCGCATCCCGGACGCAGCCCTCGAGGAGGCCACCGTGTTCTTTGGCTACTTCACCGAACGCCCCTACCAGGATGCCGACGCCGGTATCTCCGGCGCGTTCCTCACCGAGGGCGGTCAGCTCTTCGCACCCGGCAGCGGGCCCGGCGTGATCGACCTCGGGACGAGCAACGGGCTCTACAACCCGCGCGTCGCCCACCAGCTCTACAACCGCTACCTGGACGAGAAGGTCTACGCCGAGGAGATGGGCTTCGACGGGCTGATGCTCAACGAGCACCACGCCAGCCTGTTCTGCATGGGCGGCGCCATTAACGTCGAGGCCGCCATACTCGCCCGCATCACGAAGAAGGCGAAGATCGTGCTGCTCGGCAACGTCCTCCCGATCTGGGAGGACCCGATGTGGCTCGCCGAGGAGCTCGCGGAGATCGACCTCATCTCCGGCGGCCGCCTCGTGCCCGGCTGGGTGCGAGGCACGGGCCGCGAGAGCGTGGCCCACAACGCGCAGTCGCCGTTCAACTGGGAGCGCTTCCAGGAGGCGCACGACTTCGTGATCAAGACCTGGACGACCGACGGCCCGTTCCGCTGGGAGGGCAAGCACTTCCAGTACCGTTACGTAAACCCATGGTCGCGACCGATGCAGCGGCCGCACCCGCCGATCTGGATCCCCGGCACGCTCAGCAAGAACACGCTGCGCTGGGCCGCCGAGCACCGCTACCCGTACATCATGCTCGGCGGCGAACTCGAGGCCGTCAGCGAATCCTTCGACTACTACCGCGAGTGCGCCTCGAACGTCGGCTACGAGGCCGGCCCCGAGCACTTCGGCTACGTCCTCAAGGTCCACGTCGAGGAATCCGACCAGCAGGCCTACGAGATCGGGCGGAAGTACCTACAGGGGCCGTCGAACCCGTTCATCGAGGGCAACCAGGGCGAAGTTCGCCAGCACCTCCAGAGCCTGCCCGGGCTCAGCCCCCGCAAGGGCGACATGCTGCCGATGCGCCGCGACCGCGCCCAGGCAAAGGCGCGCGGCGTCGCCGAAGCCGAGCCGAAGCCGGTCCAGCCACGCGTGCCCGAGGCCGAGCGTGACTTCTCCGGCAGCTACGACAAGCAGATCGAGCGCTACAACATCATCGTCGGCTCCCCGGAGACGGTGATCGAGCGCCTGCGCCACGTGGTCGAGACGCTGCAGCTTGGCACCGTGTTCCTGTGGGACGGCGACGGCGCGATGTCGCACGAGGACGCGATGAGCAGCCTCACCCTCATGGGCGAACGCGTGCTCCCGCCGATGCGCAAGATCGGCGAGGACCTCAACCTGCCCGGCCCGTACGACTTCGACCCGCCGCGCGGCAGCGTCGACTAGCACGGGCGGGGCGCGCCAATGACGACCTCGAACACAACATGGACGGAAGCCGCCGTCGAGGTGGCAGGGCTGCGCGTGCAGTACCTGGAAGCCGGCGCCGGCGCGGCAACCCCGCTGCTGGTGCTGCACCGCTCGACGGGCAACCCCGGCTGGCTACCCTTCCACGAGGCGCTGAGCGGCGGTGGGCGCGTGATCGTCCCCGACCTGCCGGGCTACGGGCAGTCCGACCGCCCGGAGTGGGCGCGTGAGCCGCGTGACCTCGCGATCCTGCTGCACCGCGCCCTCGACCGGCTCGGCCTCGACCGTGTCACCGTCGTGGGGCTTGGGTTCGGCGGGTGGGTTGCGGCCGAGTTGGCCGTGCTGCAACAGCAGCGCTTCGAGCGGCTCGTGCTCATCGGCGCGCCGGGGATCAAGCCCGACGAGGGTGAGATCCTCGACCAGATGATGCTGGCCCACGCGGTCTACGTGCGTGCCTGCTTCGCGGACCAGGCGGCGTTCGAGGCGGAGTTCGGCGAGCAGCCGGACGCCGCGACGCGCGAGCTGTGGGACTTCAGCCGCGAGATGACCGCGCGCCTGACGTGGAAGCCGTACATGTGGGACTGGCGCCTCCCATACCTCCTCGCCGAGGTGGACACGCCGACGCTGCTTGTGTGGGGCGGCGAGGACGGCGTGGTCCCGACGAGCGTCGGCCGCCAGTACGCCGAAGCCCTCCCCAACGCCCGCCTCGAGGTGGTCGAGGGCGCCGGGCACATGGTCGAGGTCGAGCGGTCGTCGGAGGTGGCCGCACTGGTCCGCGCGTTCGTCGCGTAGTACCTCCCCTCCGGGGGTCGATCCCCCAGTCCCGCGGAGGGGCTGGGCACAACGATCGCCGATTGACCCTTACATGCGCTGCTATGATGCCGCCAAGGCGATGCGACCCTGGCGGCCGCCATGTCACCAAACCTCACGGCGACCCTGCACGTATCGCTGGTAAGACACCGGGCGGGGGCACGCGCATGCCCCGGCCAGGAAGGACCGAACATGCCAGAACACTCAGACGCGAACCTGGAGGATCGCTTCGCGAACCTCGTCACCCGCCGAACGCTGCTGCGAGGCGGACTCGTCGGCGGCCTCGGCCTGGCGGCTGCCGCACTGATCGGCTGCCGCGGCGGCGATGACGACGACGACGACGACGGGGAGGAGACCACCGCCACGACTCCGGCGGCCACGGCCACACAGGCGGCGGCAGCCGCTGACACGACGGAAGACGACGATGAAGAGGCGGCGCCGGCCGCGACGGTCGAGGACGAGGACACGGTCGCCACGATCGAGCGCGCGCAGGGCTTCACCACCGAGGCCGGGCGCTTCGTCCCGTTCCAGATCCCGGAGCCGGACAAGCCGCCGAAGTTCGGCGGCACGCTGACGCATCGGTTCACGCTCAACCCCGGCCCGCTCGACCCGGCGATCGCCTCGGCGGGCGGGACGCTGTCGGGTGTGAACGCGGTCTACAACCACGTGCTCGGCGTCTACAGCGGATGGGACTCCGACCCGTACGCCCGCAACGACCTCGTGCCCGAGCTGGCGGAGTCCTGGGAGATATCCGAGGACGGGCTGGCGTACACGTTCCACCTCCACCCGGACGTGAAGTTCCAGAACATCCCGCCGCTGAACGGCCGCAACCTCGTCGCCAGCGACGTCAAGTTCTCGTTCGATCGCTACTCGGAGACCGGCAGCCCGCACCGCTCGTACTTCCTGCAGGTGGCCTCGACCGAGGCGGTCGACGACGCGACGGTCGTGATCACGTTGAAGCAGCCGACGCCGGACTTCATCTTCCCGCTCGCGACGGCGTACACCACCGTCCACGGGCCGGAACTGGTCGATAGCGGGGAGATCCTGACGAGGGCGATCGGCACTGGGCCGATGATCCTCGACCACTGGACCTCCGGCGAGGGCGGCGCGTTCGACAAGAACCCCGACTACTTCCGCGGCCCGGTCAAGATCGACCGCTTTGACCTGCCGCTGGTGCTCGACGCCGCTGCGGCCCAGGCTCAGTTCCGCGTCGGCAACCACGACTACGGACTGTCGGCCCAGACGTCCCAGGAGCTGGAGAACATCCTCGAGACGAACCCGGACGCGCAGTTCTTCTCGACCCCGATCTTCGCCTCGACGTTCGCGCTGAACTTCAACCTCGACTTGCCGAGGTGGCAGGACGAGCGCATCCGGCGCGGGCTCTCCCTGGCGTACGACCGCCAGGAACTGCTCGACATCATCTACTCGGGCGCGGGCATCGTGCTGCCGCAGATGGACTGGCGCTTCTTCTGGGAGGAGGAGCCGTCGCCGGACAGCGGCACGCTCGGCAAGTGGTGGCGCTACGACCCGGACGAGGCGAAGAAGCTGCTCGCCGCGGCGGGCGAGGAGGAGCTCGAGTTCGACCTCGTCTACTTCAACTACAGCAACGTCGCGAACAGCCTCCAGAACGAGGTGCTGCTCGACCAGTTCCGCCGGATCGGCGTGACCCTCCACCCGAAGGCCGTCGACTACACCGAGTACAACTCGCAGTGGACGACCCGCTCCGGCGAGTCCGAGTCCTTCGACGGCTGGGCCTCGTTCAACCCGACGGCCGACCACTACGTGTACGGGCTCAACCACTCGGAGTCGGGCGGCAACCGCAACCGCATCAACGACCCCGAGATCGACGCCTGGGCGGCGCAGCACCAGGTCGAGCTCGATCCGGAAACGCGCACCGAGTTGGCGCGCAACGTCTGGAACAAGGTGCTCGACCAGATGTACCGCATCGAGAAGACGAGCGGGTACAGCGCGTACCTGCAGCAGCCGTGGGTGCGCGCCGTGCGCGCCAGCCGCCAGGTCGGCAGCGGCCACCAGTACCTCGACACCGGCTACGAAGCGTTCAACGCCTGGATCGACAAGTAGCGAGCGAACCAGGGCAGATACCACGAGGGGCGGCGTCGCGAGGCGCCGCCCCTTCGTTCGCCTTCGACGCCCACCTCGGCTGCGGGGCGGCGGTCCACTGCCGCACGCGGCGTGCGCACGCGCCTTCGCGGTCCCGCCGTTGTCACCATGGGCCTGTGTTATTCTCCGACCGCGATCCGGCCGTCGCGACCGATGCGTTGGCAGAGCAGTGGTGGCTGGCGACGCTTGCACACACGGGTGGGGGCCGGTGCGACGACTCCCGCCAGGGGAGGACGCGCAGTGACAGACCACTCAGACCCAACACTCCGGGAACCGTTCGCGTTCACACTCCATCGGCGGGCGCTGCTGCGCGGCGGGATCCTCGGCGGCCTTGGCCTGGCCGCCGCGGCGCTCGTCGGCTGCCGTGGCGACGATGATGACGACGCGGGCAGCAGCACCACGACGACGACCACTACGACCACGACTACCACGAGCGAGGCGGCTTCGGACGCCGACGATGACGCCACGGACGACACGGCGGAGCCGGCCGCGACGGTGGCGGCCGAGGACACCGTCGCCACGATCGAGCGGGCGACGGGCTTCACCACCGCAGCCGGGCGCTTCGTGCCGTGGCAGATCGAGGAGCCCGACAAGGAACCGAAGTTCGGCGGCACGCTCGTGCAGCGCTTCACCTTCGACCCCGGCCCGCTCGACCCGGCCATTGCCGCGGCCGGCGGGACGATGACGGGAGTCAACGCGGTCTACAACCGCGTGATCGGCGTCTACAGCGGATGGGACTCCGATCCATACGCCCGCAACGACCTCGTGCCGGAACTCGCCGAGTCCTGGGAGGTCTCCGAGGACGGGCTCACGTACACCTTCCACATACAGCCGGGCGTCAAGTTCCAGAACATCCCCCCGGTGAACGGGCGTGAACTGACCGCACAGGACGCGAAGTTCTCGTTCGACCGCTACTCCGAGAAGGGAAGCCCGCACCGCTCGAACTTCCTGCACGTCACCTCGATCGAAGCGCCCGACGCCGCGACGCTGGTGATCACGCTCAAGCAGCCAACGCCGGACTTCATCTTCCCGCTCGCGACCGCGTTCAGCACGGTCCACGGGCCGGAACTGGTCGATAGCGGGGAGATCATAACGAGGGCGATCGGCACCGGCCCGATGATCCTCGACGACTGGACGGGAGGCGTCGGCGGCGCCTTCGACAAGAACCCGGACTACTTCCGGGGCCCGGTCAAGATCGACCGCTGGGAGCTGCCGTTCGTGCTCGACCTGGCCGCCGCCGAGGCGCAGTTCCGGGTCGGGCGGCACGACTATGGGCTCTCGGCAGCTACCTCCGACGACCTCGAGAAGATCCTGGAGACGAACCCGGACACGCAGTACTTCTCGTACCCGCTGTTCGCGTCGACGTTCGCGATCAACTTCAACATGGACCTGTCGCGCTGGGAGGACGTGCGCATCCGGCGTGCGCTCTCGCTCGCCTACGACCGCGAGGAGATGCTCGACATCATCTACTCGGGCGGGGGCGTGATCCTGCCGCAGATGGACTGGCGGTTCTTCTGGGAGGACGAGCCGACACCCGAGTCCGGGGTGCTCGGCAAGTGGTGGCGCTACGACCCCGACGAGGCGAAGAAGCTGCTCGACGCGGCCGGCGCCTCCGACCTCGAGTTCGACATGATGTACTACAACTACAGCAATGTCGGGAACACCCTTCCGGACGAGGTGCTGCTGGACCAGTTCAGCAGGATCGGTGTCACGCTCAACCTGCTCAGCCGCGACTACAACGAGTACAACTCGCAGTGGACCACGCGTTCGGGCACCACCGACGCGTACGACGGCTGGGCCAGTCAGGCCGCGTTCGCCGATCATTTCGTGTACGGCCTGAACCACTCGGAGTCGAGCGGCAACCGCAACCGCATCAACGACCCGGAGATCGACGTCTGGGCCTCGCAGCACCAGGTCGAACTCGACCCCGAGGCGCGGACGGAGCTCGCCCGTAACGTCTGGAACAAGGTGCTGGACCAGATGTACCGCATCGAGAAGGCCAGCGGGTACAGCGCGATACTGCAGCAGCCGTGGGTGCGCGCCCTCCGCTACATCCGCGGGCCCGCCAGCGGACACTTCTACCTCGACACGGGGTACGAGGCGTTCAACGTCTGGCTCGACAAGTAGCGAGGGGTCAGGGCAGGCATCACGAGGGGCGGCGTCGCGAGGCGCCGCCCCCCGCTCGTTGACCCCCAAACGTTCCTCGCGCTCGTCCCGTGGGTGCTCCGGCGGGCTCGCCACGGGCTTGCACGCATGCTCCCGGGCAGTGGGATTCAGCGTTCTGTCTATACGCGACTGTTATGATGCGACTGCGATCCGGCCATCCCGATGCCGTGTTGGCTGAGGATCGGGGCTGGCATCGCGGTACACCGGCGGGGGCAGTTACGTGGACTCGCGCCGGGGGAGGACACGCAGTGACAGACGACCACGACGCGACGCGTCACGATCCATTCGGCATCACCATCGACCGGCGAGTACTGCTACGGGGAGGGCTCCTCGGCGGCCTCGGCCTTGCCGCCGCGGCCCTCATCGGCTGCGGCGGCGACGACGACGATGACGACACCAGCACGACGACCACCACCACCCAGGCCGCGACGACGGACAGCGACGGCGCCGCGAAGGTGGCCGAGACGGAGGCGACGGTCGAGGCCGAGGACACGGTCGCGACGATCAAACGGGCAACGGGCTTCACCACGACAGCAGGGCGCTTCGTGCCATGGCAGATCGAGGAGCCCGACACGCCGCCGAAGTTCGGCGGCACCCTGGTCCAGCGCTTCACGTTCGACCCCGGTCCGCTCGACCCGGCCATCGCCGCGGCGGGCGGGACGATGACGGGGGTGAACGCGGTCTACAACCGCGTGCTCGGCGTCTACAGCGGATGGGACTCTGACCCGTACGCCCGCAACGAGCTCGTGCCCGAGCTGGCGGAGTCCTGGGAGACCTCCGAGGACGGGCTGGCGTACACCTTCCACTTCCGTCCGGGGGTCAAGTTCCAGAACGTCGCGCCGGTGAACGGGCGTGAGCTGACCGCACGCGACGCGAAGTTCTCGTTCGATCGCTACGCGAAGACGGGGAGCCCGCACCGCTCGAACTTCCTGCACGTGACCTCGATCGAGGCACCAGACGACGCGACGCTGGTGACCAGGCTCAAGCAGCCGACGCCGGACTTCATCTTCCCGCTCGCGGCCGCATACAGCACCGTCCACGGGCCGGAGCTCGTTGATAGCGGAGAGATTCTGACGAAGGCGATCGGCACCGGCCCCATGATCCTCGACTTCTGGAGGGGTGGGGACGGTGGGGCCTTCGACAAGAACCCCGACTACTTCCGGGGCCCGGTCAAGATCGACCGCTGGGAGCTGCCCTTCGTGCTCGACCTGGCCGCCGCGGAGGCGCAGTTCAGGGTCGGCAGGCACGACTACGGGATCTACGCGCAGACGTCCGACGACATCGAGAAGATCGTGGAGACCAACCCGGACACGCAGTACTTCGCGAACCCGCTGTTCGTCGGGGGCCTCGCGTTGACGTTCAACATGGACCTGCCGCGCTGGGACGACGTGCGCATCCGGCGCGCGCTCTCGCTCGCCTATGACCGCGAAGAGATGATCGACATCATCTACTCAGGCGCGGGCGTCGTCCTGCCGCAGATGGACTGGCGGTTCTTCTGGGAGGAGGAGCCGACGGCGGAGTCCGGGGTGCTCGGCAACTGGTGGCGCCACGACCCCGCCGAGGCCAAGAAGCTGCTCGACGCGGCGGGCGCATCCGACCTCGAGTTCGAGATGATGTACTACAACTACAGCAACGTCTCGAACAGCCTCCCCAACGAGGTCTGGCTCGACCAGTTCAGCAGGATCGGGATCAAGCTCAAGCTGAGCAGCCGCGACTACAACGAGTACAACTCGCAGTGGACCACGCGCTCGGGCACCGTCGATACGTACGACGGATGGGCCTCACAGGCGGCGTTCGCCGATCACTTCGTGTACGGCCTGAACCACTCCGAGTCATCGGGCAACCGCAACCGCATCAACGACCCCGAGATCGACGCGTGGGCCGCGAAGCATCAGGTCGAGCTCGACCCCGAGGTGCGTTTGGAGCTCGCCCGCAACGTCTGGCACCGGGTGCTGGACCAGGTGTGGCGCATCACGAAGGGGAGCGGGTACACCGCGCAGCTGCAGCAGCCGTGGGTGCGCGCCCTCCGCTACTCTCGCGGGCCCGGCAGCGGACACTCGTACCTCGACACGGGGTACGAGGCCTACAACACCTGGCTCGACAAGTAGCGAGGGGTCAGGGCAGGCATCACGAGGGGGCGGCGTCGCGAGGCGCCGCCCCCCGCTCGTTGACCCCCGAACGTTCCTCGCGCTCGTCCCGTGGGTGCTCCGGTGGGCTCGCCACGGGCTTGCACGCATGCTCCCGGGCAGTGGGATTCAGCGTTCTGTCTATACGCGACTGTTATGATGCGGCTGCGATCTGGCCATCCCGATGCCGTGTTGGCTGAGGATCGGTGGCCGGCATCGCTACACACCGGCGGGGGCAGACAGCGAGGACTCCCGCCAGGGAGGACACGCAGTGACAGACGACCACGACGCGACGCGTCACGATCCATTCGGCATCACCGTCCACCGGCGAGTACTGCTACGGGGAGGGCTCCTCGGCGGCCTCGGCCTTGCTGCCGCGGCCCTCATCGGCTGCGGCGGCGACGACGACGATGACGACGACGAGGCGGCAGCCGTCGCCCCGGCCACGCAAGTCGCCGACGACGAGGCGGCCGCGCCGGCGGAGACCGTCGAGGCCGAGGACACCGTCGCCACGATCGAGCGGGCGAGCGGCTTCACCACCGCAGCCGGGCGCTTCGTGCCGTTCCAGATCGAGGAGCCCGCCACGCCACCGAAGTTCGGAGGCACGCTCACCCAGCGCTTCACGTTTGATCCCGGCCCGCTGGACCCAGCCATCGCTGCCGCGGGGGGAACGATGACGGGGGTGAACGCGGTCTACAACCGCCTGCTCGGCGTCTACAGCGGAGCGGATTCTGACCCGTACGCCCGCAACGAACTCGTGCCCGAGCTGGCGGAGAGCTGGGAGATCTCAGAAGACGGGCTCACCTACACCTTCCACGTGCAGCCGGGAGTCAAGTTCCAGAACGTCGAGCCGATGAACGGTCGCGAGTTGACCGCGCACGACGCGAAGTTCTCGTTCGATCGCTACTCGGAGACGGGGAGCCCGCACCGCTCGAACTTCCTGCTGGTCAGCTCGATCGAGGCGGTAGACGCTGCGACGGTGGTAGTCACGCTCCAGCAGCCGACGCCGGACTTCATCTTCCCGCTCGCGACCGCCTACAGCACGGTCCACGGGCCGGAACTCGTCGACAGCGGGGAGATCCTGACAAAGGCGGTGGGCACCGGCCCGATGATCCTCGACTTCTGGAGGGGCGGCGACGGCGGGGCTTTCGACAAGAACCCCGACTACTTCCGGGGCCCGGTCAAGATCGACCGCTGGGACGTGCCCTTCGCGCTCGACCTGGCGGCCGCGCAGGCGCAGTTCCGCGTCGGGAGGCACGACTACGGGCTCACAGCGGAAACGTCCGACGACCTCGAGAAGATCCTGGACACGAACCCGGACACGCAGTACTTCGCGAACCCCTTGTTCGTCGGGGGGCTCGCGCTGACGTTCAACATGGACCTGCCGCGCTGGGAGGACGTGCGCATCCGGCGTGCGCTCTCGCTGGCCTACGACCGCGAGGAGATGCTCGACATCATCTACTCGGGCGCTGGCGTGGTCCTGCCGCAGATGGACTGGCGGTTCTTCTGGGAGGAGGAGCCCACGGCGGAATCCGGGGTGCTCGGCAACTGGTGGCGCTACGACCCCGACGAGGCCAAGAAGCTGCTCGACGCGGCCGGCGCCTCCGACCTCGAGTTCGAGATGATGTACTACAACTACAGCAACGTCTTGAACAGCCTCCCGAACGAGGTCTGGCTCGACCAGTTCAGCAGGATCGGGGTCAAGCTCAACCTGAGCAGCCGAGACTACAACGAGTACAACTCGCAGTGGACCACGCGCTCGGGCACCGTCGACACGTACGACGGCTGGGCTTCCAACGCCGCGTTCGCCGACCACTTCGTCTACGGCCTGAACCACTCGGCGTCGTCGGGCAACCGCAACCGCATCAACGACCCGCAGATCGACACCTGGGCCGCGCAACACCAGGTCGAACTCGACCCGGATGTGCGGTTGGAACTCGCCCGCAACGTCTGGGACCGCGTGCTGGACCAGGTCTACCGCATCACAAAGTCGATCGGGTACAGGGCGAACCTGATGCAGCCCTGGGTACGCGGCCTTCGCTATTCTCGCGGGGCCGGCAGCGGACACCACTACCTCGACACCGGATACGAGGCGTACAACAGCTGGATCGACAAGTAGTGAGGGAGTAGCGCAGACACCACGACGAGGGGCGGCGTCGCGAGGCGCCGCCCCCCGCCCGTTGACCCTCGAACGTTCCTTTCGCTCGTCCCGTGGGCGCTGCGGTGGGCTCGCCACGGGCTTGCACGCATGCTCCCGGCCCGTGTCCGGCGTTCCGTCTGTGCGCGCCTGTTATGATGCCGCTGCGATCCGGCCATTCCGATGCCGTGTTGGCTGAGGATCGGTAGCCGGTATCGCTCGCACACAACCGGCGGGGTCAGCTTCGATGACTCCCGCCAGGGAGGACAGGCAGTGTCAGACGACCACGACGCGACGCGTCACGATCCATTCGGCATCACCGTCGACCGGCGAGTACTGCTACGGGGAGGGCTCCTCGGCGGCCTCGGCCTTGCCGCCGCCGCCCTCATCGGCTGCGGCGGTGACGACGACGACGATGACGACACCGGCGCCACGACGACGACGACCACCACCACCACCCAGGACACGACGACGGACAGCGACGATGCCGACGATGCGGAAGAAGGCGTCGCGAAGGTGGCCGAGACCGAAGAGGACGTAGAAGCCGAGGACACGGTCGCGACGATCAAGCGAGCCACCGGCTTCACGACTGCCGCAGGGCGCTTCGTGCCGTGGCAGATCGAGGAGCCCGACAAGCCCGTGAAGTTCGGCGGCACGCTCGTGCAGCGCTTCACTTTCGACCCCGGCCCACTCGATCCTGCGATTGCCGCGGCCGGTGGGACGATGACGGGCGTCAACCTCATCTACAACCGCCTGATCGGCGTCTACAGCGGCTGGGACTCCGATCCGTACGCCCGCAACGACCTCGTACCGGAGCTGGCGGAGGCCTGGGAGATCTCCGAGGACGGGCTCACATACACCTTCCACATGCAGCCGGGCGTCAAGTTCCAGAACGTCGCGCCGGTGAACGGGCGTGAGCTGACAGCGCAGGACGTGAAGTACTCGTTTGATCGCTACTCGGAAACGGGAAGCCCGCACCGCTCGAACTTCGCGCACGTCACGTCGATCGAAGCTCCAGACAATGCGACGATCGTGATCAAGCTGAGGCAGCCGACCCCGGACTTCATCTTCCCGCTCTCCACCCCGTTCAGCACGGTCCACGGACCGGAGCTCGTCGATAGCGGGGAGATTCTGACGAAGGGGATCGGCACCGGCCCGATGATCGTCGAGGACTGGACCGGAGGCGTCGGCGGGGCCTTCAACAAGAACCCCGACTACTTCCGGGGCCCCGTCAAGATCGACCGCTTTGAGCTGCCCTTCGTACTCGATCTCGCCGCCGCGGAGGCGCAGTTCCGCGTCGGGAGGCACGACTTCGGGCTCTCCGCCGCGACCTCCGACGACCTTGAGAAGATCCTCGACACCAATCCCGACACGCAGTACTTCGGGAACCCGCTGTTCTCGTCGACGCTCGCGCTGACGTTCAACATGGACCTGCCGCGCTGGGAGGACGTGCGGATCCGGCGTGCGCTCTCGCTCGCCTACGACCGCGATGAGATGCTGGACATCATCTACTCGGGCGCGGGCGTCATCCTGCCGCAGATGGACTGGCGGTTCTTCTGGGAGGATGAGCCGACGCCGGAGTCCGGGGTGCTCGGCAACTGGTGGCGCTACGACCCCGCCGAGGCCAAGAAGTTGCTCGACGCCGCGGGCGCCAGCGACCTCGAGTTCGAGATGATGTACTACAACTACAGCAACACCTCGAACAGCCTCCCCAACGAGGTCTGGCTCGACCAGTTCAGCAGGGTCGGCATCAAGCTCAACCTGAGCAGCCGCGACTACAACGAGTACAACTCGCAGTGGACCACGCGGTCGGGCACCACAGACACGTACGACGGCTGGGTCGCCCAGCTGGCGTATCCCGACCACTACGTCTACGGGATCAATCACTCGGAGTCGTCGGGCAACCGAAACCGCATCAACGACCCGCAGATCGACGCGTGGGCCGAGCAGCACCAGGTCGAGAACGACCCCGAGACGCGGACGGAGCTCGCCCGCAACGTCTGGCACCGCGTGCTCGATCAGGTCTACCGCATCACGAAGGCCAGCGGATACAGCGCGCAGCTGCAACAGCCGTGGGTGCGCGGCCTCCGCTACGCGCGTTCGCCCGGCAGCGGACACATGTACCTCGACACCGGGTACGAGGCGTACAACACCTGGATCGACAAGTAGGGAGCGAACCACGGCAGACACCACGAGGGGCGGCGTCGTGAGGCGCCGCCCCTTCGCGTGGACGCCGGGCTACGACGCGTCGGCGGCGGCGCGCTCGGCGGCGGCCGACGCGGCCGAGGGGCGCATCGAGGCGCCGGTGTACGGCCCCGCGAAGGCGACGGTCACGGCCGCGAAGACGAAGATCACCGAGAGCGTCATGAAGGCGAACCGGTACGACCCCGTCGCCTCGAACGAGGCGCCGACGAACAACGGGCCCGCGAGCGCGGAGCCGAGCGTCGCGAAGTTGATGAGCCCGAAGATCGTCCCGAAGGCGCGCAGCCCGAACGTCTCCTGCACCAGCAGCGGCATCACCGCGCCGAGCGCGCCGAAACCGAGTCCGAACACCGGCACGGCCGCCCAGAACCACGACGCCGAACCCGCCGCGAGCAGCACCCACAGGCCCGTCACCTGGCAGCCGATGCAAGCGGTCATCACGTAGCGTGACGGCAGGCGCTCGGTCATCCAGCCGAACGAGACCTTGCCGCACATCCCGAACAGCGCGAACAGGCTCAGCGCCGCGGCCGCCTCGGCCTTGGGCACGCCCTCGTTCTCGAGGTGCGGGACGACCTGCGGCAGCACGGCGCCGTAGGTCATGGTGACCAGCACCAGCGCCAGCGTCACCAGCCAGAACGTGCGGCTGCGCAGCGCCTCGCGGACCGTCGCGCCCGCGATCATGGCGTTGCGGTCACCGGCCGGTTCGCCTGCCGCGGGTGCTGCGCGCGGCCGGTCGCGCACGACGATGAGCACGACCGGGACGAGCGCGGCGAAGAGCAGGCCGTACACGAAGTAGGAGGCGCGCCAGCCGATGGTGGTGATGAGCGTGGCCGTGAGCGAGGCGAAGATGATGCCGCCGAAGTTCGCGCCCATCGCGGTCAGCCCCATTGCCCGCCCGCGGTTCTCCTCGAACCACTCACCGACGACGCGGCCCGCGGTGATGATGACGGCGCCGGGCATGGCCGCGAACTGGAGCGCGCTGAGCGCGTAGAACTGCCACACCTCGGTCATCCAGGGCCGCAGGATCTGGCTGACGGCGAGCGCGGCGATCGAGACCGCCATCACCGGCCGCGCGCCGTAGCGATCGAGGAGCCAACCCGCCGGCAGTGCGGCAATGCCCGCCAGCGCGAAGAACGAGACGGCGGCCGTGATCTCCGCGCGGCTCCACCCCAGGTCGGCCTCGATCTCGGTGACGAACACGCCGAACGAGTACTGCGTGATCCCGACGGTGAGCGTGAACGCCAGGAAGACGACGAACGCAATGACGACGCCCTGGTGGATGCGCACGCTCATCGGTCTCCGTTAGGCTCGCGCTGAACCGGAGGCGGGGCCAGCGTCAGACACGCTGCCCCACATCGATGGAAGCGGCGCGCCAGTCGCCGGGAGAGAGGGATCATGGGCGGAGCGCTCGACGGCATCAGGGTATTCGAGGTCACGCAAATTCTCGCCGGGCCCTTCTGCGGCCTCAATCTCGCCGACCTCGGGGCCGACGTGATCAAGGTCGAACCGCCCTCGGGCGACGGCACGCGCCTCTCGGCCGCGTTCGCCCCGGGCGAGAGCAAGTTCTTCCACACGCTCAACCGCGGCAAGCGCAGCCTGGTGATCGACCTCGCGCACGAGCGCGGGCGGGAACTGGTGCATCGCATCATCCCGTCATTCGACGTATTCGTCATCAACTCGCGGCCCGGCGTCCCCGAGCGGCTCGGCGTGGACTACGACACGCTGCGGCAGTACCGGCCGGACCTCGTCTACTTCGAGAACAGCGGCTTCGGACGCTCCGGGCCCAGCGCGCAGCGCTCGGGCTCCGATATCGTCGCGCAAGCGTACTCCGGGCTAATGGCCGGCGATGCGAAGGTCAACGAATTCGGCGCGCCAGACGCGATCTCGGCGACCGCGCCGGGCGACTTCACGGCGGGCATGGCCGGGGCGATGGGGATCTGCGCGGCGCTGTTCCACCGTGAGCGCACCGGCGAGGGCCAGTACCTCGAGAGCTCGCTGCTGCAGGTCGCCCTCGCCGTGCAGAACTACGTCGTGAGCCGCGTGCCGGTCTACGAGGCGATGGTCGGTGACCAGGTGCGCCAACGGATCCGCGACGTGCAGGAGGCTGGCGGCTCGTACCAGGACGTGCTGCAGGCACGCGGCGACCTGTTCTCGGCGCTCGGCTACAGCGCAGGCCGCCTGTACTACGGCGGGTACGTCGTCGAGGACGGCGGCATCGTCCTCGGCGCGCTCACCCCCGCGAACCGCGACCAGATGCGGCGCGCCATCGGCATCGACGAGGATCCCACCGCCGACGAGAACTTCGACGCGTTCGCCCCGGACGCCAACGCGCAGGTCGACGAGGTGTACGAGCGGATCCGCGCCATCATGCTCACCCGAACGATGGACGAGTGGATCGAGCGGTTCGACGCCGAGGGCGCCCCGGTCTCGAAGGTGAACATCCCCGACATGATGTCCGAGGATCCGCAGGTGCAGGCCATGGGCTACATGATGGAGGTCGAGCACGCGACCACGGGGCCGGAGTTGATGGTCGGGCCGGCGGTGACGATGGCCGGGACGCCCGCCGACAACACCCTCGCCTCACCTCCACTCGGGCAGCACACCGACGAGGTGCTGCATGAGGTCGGCGTGGGCGACGAGGAAATCGCCGATCTGCGCGCAGCGGGCGCGATCGTGTAGAGCGCCATTCTTCGGAGCGAAGCCCCGGCTGTGCTAGCCGTGGCTAGAGGTCGAGGTCCGCGGACGTCAGGCCGAACTCCTCGAGCATCCCGGCGGCGGTGACCACGCGGCCCGAGAGCGTCGACGGGTCGCCGAGGGCGAGCCGGAGCGAAGCTTCGGCGACGTCCTCGACCGGGGTGACCATCTCCCTGTTCTCGTCGGTGATCATGCCGAAATACTCGACCCCCGGGGTGGCGACCAGGCCGGGCCGGATCGCGTTGACGGCGATACCGTCGTCGCGCGCCTCGGTGGCGAGGCCCGTGCTGAAGCGCTCCAGCGCCGCCTTGCACATCCCGTAGATCGTGCCGTTGTTGATGCGGGCGTCGAGGTCGGGAAGGATGGCCGACCCGGACGACATGTTCACGATCCAACCGGACTTGCGTTCGCGCATGTCGGGCAGCACGAGCTGGGCGAGGTGCATGGCGGCATAGACCTGCACCTCCATCATGATCTTGAAGCGACTCTCCGGGAACTCGTCGACGGAGATGTAGTACGTGACCGCCCCGTTGTTCACGAGGATGTCGACGGGGCCGAGCTCGCGCTCGGTCGTGGCCACAAGGTTGGCGCGGTCCTCGGCGTCGCCAAGGTTGCACTGGATGGCGAGTGCCTCGCCGCCTGCGTCGCGGATGCGGCCCGCGACACCGGTGATGCTGCCGGCGAGCAGACGGTGGTCGCCCTCGTTGACGGTCCTCGCGGCGACGGCCACCCGCGCGCCCTCCATGGCGTAGCGAATCGCGATCGCCTCACCGATGCCGCGCGAGGCGCCGGTCACGATGGCGGTCTTGCCCGCCAGCAGCCCGTCTGCATTGATTGTTGCAGCCATTCCACCTGACCCGTTCCATGTACGCCCTGAGTGGCACGAGGGCGCGCTACTCCGGCGGGAGTATACTCGCCCGACGGTCGCGCTTCGCTTTCGGTACGCGCTGCGTCGCGGCGGGCGCCGGAAACAGCCTGTGGTTGTGCGCGGGGACAGCCGGAAGTGGGGGAGCAGGGTGACCTTGAGTACCGTGAAGAGTATGCGTGCGCCAGCCAGGCCGATCGTCAGGGCCCTTGCGCTGGTCGTGGCGGCGCTGGTGCTGGCCACCTCCGTCGCTTGCGGAGGGCTGGGCGGGGCCTCGCAGGACGACCCGGACGCCTTCACGAAGGACTTCGTCCAGCAAGCCATCGAACGCTACGACACGGACGGCCAGGCGCGCGCGCTGCGGTACTACAACACCGAAGAAGGCGTCGATGGCCAGTGGTTCGTCTTCATCATCGGCGAGGACAACACGATCCGGGCGACGCACCCGGACCAGAAGGACCTCATCGGCCAGGACGTCCGGGAGCTGGTCGACAGCAACGGCTACCCCTACGGCCCCGTGATCGCCTCGGCCTCCGAGACCGGACGCTGGGTGACGTACAAGGACAAGAACCCCGCGCGGAGCGGACGGGCACAGACCAAGAACGTGTGGGTCATCCGCTACAAGGGGCAGATCTTCGGCTCCGGCTGGTACGACGACGACGCCGATTCCAACCCGGTCCTCCCGGTGCCCACCGCGATGGCCGACGAGGAAGGGGCCGCCGCCGAGGGCGCCGCCCCCGCGAGGGATGAGCCCGACGCCTACACCAAGTACGTGGTCCGCCAGGCCCTCGCCTTCTACGACGAGGAGGGGCGTCAGCCCACGGTCGGCTACTACAACCGCGCCGAGAGCACCGACGGGGAGTGGTACGTCGTGATCTCGGACGAGATGCACAACCTGATCTCGCACCCGACACGCCCGGAGCTCGTCGGAGACAACCTGCTCAATCCCGAAGAGGCCTCGGACTCGACCGGGTACTTCTTCGGCGAGATCCTCGCGGCCGCCTCGACGCAGGGGCGGTGGGTCACCGCCACGTTGCTCAACCCGGCGACGGGCCTGGAGCAGACGAAGCACATCTGGGCCGTGCGACGCGACGGCCTGATCTTCACCTCCGGCTGGTACGAGACGCCCGAGGTGGCAGAGATCGTGGAGCCGCCGCGCGAGGACGTCGACGCCTACACGAAGTACGTGGTCCAGCAGGCGATCAACCTCCACGACGTAACCGGGCGCGACGCGACTATCGCGTTCTACAACACCGAGGAGAGCGTCGACGGCGAGTGGTACGTCTTCATCGTCGACGAGGAGAACCTCTTCGTCTCGCACGCCACCATCCCGGAGAACATTGGGCTGTCGCTGGTCAACGACCTCGGCATCGACAAGACCGGCTTCGCGTGGGGGCCGGTCATGGCGGCGGCGGGCGAGAACGGCCGCTGGGTCAGCTACGTCTACCTGAACCCCGCGAGCGGGCAGGAGGAGACGAAGCACTCGTGGGTGCTCCGCCGCGACGGCCTGCTGTTCGGCTCCGGCTGGTACGAGGTCACGGATGTGACCGCGCTGGTGCCCTCGACGTCCCAGCCGGACATCTACACCAAGCACGCCGTCCAGCAGGCAATCGACCTCTACAACTCGAACGGACGCGAAGCGGCGATTGCGTACTACAACTCGCGCGCGAGCGTGGACGGGGAGTGGTACGTCTTCATCGCCGACGAGAACGACATCGTCATCGCGCATCCCACCGTGCCCGGGCGTCGCGGTGGTTACCTCCGCGATCCTGCGACACGGACGGACATCACCGGGTTCTTCTACGGGCCGGTGCTGGCGGACGCCTCGGAGCTGGGACGGTGGGTGACCTACCGCTTCCTCAACCCCGCCATCGGGCAGGTACAGACGAAGCACACGTGGGCCATCCGCTACGACGGCTTGCTCTTCGCCTCGGGCTGGTACGAGTAGCGGCGCGCGCAGCAGCGCACCGGGTACTGGAGGGCGGCCGGGGCCGCCCTCCGGCGCGTCACCCCTACGGCAGCCCGGCGTGCGGCGCCGCCACCTCCACGACCTCGATGTAGGCCGAGGAGCGGCCCGCGACGCGGTCCACCTCCTCGCCGTCCGCGGAGCAGATATAGAGCGTCCGTCCGTCCTCGCCGCCGAGCATGCACGCGTACGTGTTGTGCTCGGTCGTCACGCGGTCTGTGACCTCGCCGCCGTCGAGCACGCGCACGCACTCGGGCGCGCGCGGGTTGCTGACCCACACCCCGCCCTCGGTATCGAGGCAGATCCCGTCCGGCACCACCTCGCCGAGGTCCGCGAAGACGCGCCGGCCTGAGAGCCCACCGTCGTCGTGGACGTCGAACGCCGTGAGGCGACGCCCGCGGCTCTCCGCCACGATCAGCGTGCGGCCGTCGGGCGTGATGACCGTGCCGTTGGGGAACTCGAGGCCGTCGGCGGCCATGCGCACGTCGTTGTCCTCGGTGACGAGCGCGATCGTGGCGGTGCTCACCGCGCCGTCGGCGAGGATGTCCGAGCCGAAGTTCCCGACGTAGGCGCGCCCCCTCGCGTCGACGACCATGTCGTTGGTGTGCCACGTCGCCACCGAGGACAGGTCCGCGACCTCCTCGAGGCCAGCCGGCGGGACGTGGCGCAGCAGCTTGCGATCCTGCATCGAGACGATGAGCAGCGTCCCATCAGGCCGCCAGCCGAGGCCCGAGGGGCGCCCGGGCACCTCGACGATGGTCTCGGCGTTGCCGTCGGGGTCGACGGTCATCACCTGGTAGCCCCACATGTCGGAGAACCACAGCTTGCCGTCGCGCCAGCGCGGCCCCTCGCTGAACCGCAGGCCGCCAAGCAGCACGGTGGACTGGTAGTCGGCCATTGTTCGACCTCCTCGCGCGTCAGGCCGTCAGGCCGCCGTCGATGATGAACTCGGAGCCGGTGCTGTACTCGCTGTCATCCGAGGCGAGGTACAGCGCGAGCTTCGCGACCTCCTCGGCCTCGGCGATGCGGCCGAGCGGGATGCGCTGCACCATCTGGTCCAGGTTGCCCGCCTCGACGTTCGGGAGCTGCTGCAGCATCGCCGTGTCGATGAGGCCGGGGTGGATCGAGTTGACGCGGATGTTGTGCGGGCCGAGCGCGACCGCGGCGGCCTTCGTCATCCCTCGCACGGCCCACTTGCTCGCCGTGTAGCCGAACGCGCCGCCGCCGCCGCGCAGCCCGGCGACGGAGGAGATGTTCACGATCGAGCCGCCGCCGCGCGGGATCATCGCCGGCGCGGCGTCGCGCATCCCGAGGAACACGCCGACCTGGTTGACCTCGATCACGCGCCGGTAGTCGTCGAGATTGCCGCCGATGAGCGGCGTGGCGACGTAGATGCCGGCGTTGTTGATGAGCACGTCGAGGCCGCCGTGCAGCTCGACCGTGCGCGCGACGACCGCCGCCCACTGGTCCTCGCTCGTGACATCGTGGTGGATGTACGTCCCGCCGACCTCGGCCGCGACCCGCTCGCCGTCCTCGTCGAGCACGTCGGTGAGCACGACCTCCGCGCCTTCCCTGGCGAACAGCCGGGCCTCCTCGGCGCCCTGTCCGCGCGCGCCACCGGTGATCAGCGCGACCTTGCCTTCGAGCCTGCCCATGATGGTCTCCCCTCGCGCGGCGCCGCGGCGCCCGTGCGCAGGCTACGGCACGCGGAGGGCGGATGGGGAGGTGCGCGAGGGGGCGCGACGAGAGCTACGACGCGCGTGCGGACGCCTCACGCTTGCGGCGAGCGACCGCGAGGTCGTACTTGGCCTGCAAGCCGAGCCAGATGTACGCCCTTGTCCCGAACTCGCCTTCGAGTTGCAGTGCGGTCTCGGCGGTGATGGCCTTGCGCCCCCGTACGATCTCGTTGACCACCTGGAACGGGCGACCGATGCGCCGCGCGAGCTCACGCTGTGACATGCCGCGCACCTCGAGTTCCTCGGCGAGCAGCGAGCCCGGATGGGAGACGGCGACGCTCGATTCGACGTAGGGGAATGTCTCGTCAGCCATGGTAGTCCACCACTTCCTCGACGATGACCGTCCGCCCGTCCTCGATCGTGACGATCATGCGCATCTGTCCAGTCAACCGTAGCGCATACTGACCGCGCCGATCGCCGGTCAGTGGGTGAAAGTCCAGCGGCCGGATCGCGAACAGGTCCTGCACGCGCTCGGTGGTCTCCAGCGTCTCCACCCGGTCGATGTATCGCTGCCCAGTGACCGCGCCCCACTCGCGGACTGCGCGATTCGGCTGCTCGAAGGCTCGCTGCAACCGCCGGGTACGGAAGCGAATCTCCACTCAGGTAGCGTACAGTCTAGGGGTGAATGCGTCAATGCTGGGGTGAACGGAGGCGCGGTAGCTGCCGCTACAACTGGTCCATGATCTGCGCGCGCTGCTCCTCATACTGCTCGTCGGTGATTGAGCCTTCGCTGTGGAGACGCTGTAGCTCGCGCAAGCGGTCCGCGGTCGACTGCTCCCGGATCGACGCGGCGTCGCGCGGGTAGTCCATCAGTCCCGACGGCGGAGGCGGCGCCGAGGGCTCGACGCGGCCCGTCGGGATCCCGTCCGCCGCCGGTGGTTGCTCACCTCGCACGCGCATCTCATTGGCGGTGAACGGGCGGAAACCCTGTGGCGAGTGCGCGATGTACGTCGAGGCCACCTTGTCCCAGAGACACTGCCGCTGGGCGTCCCAGACGCACCACAGCGCCGGCACCACCCACAGCAGTTGCCCGAAGCCGCCCGTGGCGGCGCCGAGGACGGCGAAGACGCCGCCGAAGAGCAGGACCTTGACGATCAGTTCGCGGACCCACGTGTACGCGCCGCCAGCGCGGGTGCCGTCCGCGCGCACGATGTACATGCCGAGCAGCTGCTTGCCGGGCGACTGTCCCCTTGGCGCGACGAGCAAGAGCCACACCAACCACCCGAAGCCGAACGTAAGCAATACGATGATCGAGTCCACGACATAGCCCGCGAGCCGCCGTCCCTGCGTCGCGGTCTGGAGCTGATCGGGCGCGTAACACGACTCGATGAACAGCCGTGGCTGCGACTGCTGGGCCATCTCGCTCCTCTCGCGCGCGCCGCCACTCTACGGCACGAACGAGCGATTCGCCGCACCCGTTGGGGCGCCGGCCGGTCACGGGATCGAGGGGTGGTACTCCGTCCCGATGTGGTTCAGCTCCTCGAACCGCGCGTACTCCTCGTCCGTGAAGCCGAGCAGCTCACGGTAGACGTATTCGTTGTCCTGGCCGAGCAACGGCGCGTGCCGGGCGGGCGTCATCGGCGCGCCGCTCGCGCGCCACGCGCGGCCGACGTTCATGTGCGTCCCCGCGTCGGGGTGCGCGATCTGCTGGAAGAAGCCGCGCGCAGCGTGCTGGCGGTCCTCGAACGCAATAGCCTCGTCCATCACCACGCCCGCGGGGACCCCCACCTGCTGCAGCCGCTGCATCACCCAGTGCGCGTCGATGTTCGAGGTCCACGCGGAGATCTCGGCGTCGAGCTCGCGGCGGTTGGCGTGACGGCTCGCCATGTCGGCGAAGCGCGGGTCGGCGACCAGGTCGTCGCGGCGCATCACGTCGCAGAGCCGCCGCCACTCGTCCTCGTTGCGGACGGCGATGGTCACCCACGCGTCTTCGCCGTACGTGCGGTAGACGTTGTGCGGGGCCAGCCACCAGTGGTCGTTGCCCATGCGGTCCCAGAGGCGGCCGTTCATCGAGTAGTCGAGCACGAACTCGCCGAGCATCGGCATGAAGTTCTCGGCCGTGGCGAGCTCGACCATGAGCCCTCGCCCGGTGCGTTCGCGGTAGCGGATGCCCATGAGGAAGGCGAGCGCGGAGCCGATGCCCGAGGCGGCGTCGGACGGCACGGCGGTCGGTGCGTACTCCAGGCTCAGGCCGGGGTAGCTGCGGATCGCCGGGTGTCCGGACAGCGCCTCCATGTGGTGGCCCATCGTGCGGTAGCCACGGTAAGGGCCGTCGATGCCGAAGCCGGGGATGCGCAGCATCACGAGGTTCGGGTTCACGCTCGACAGCCGCTCCCAGGTGACGCCCTGCTTCTCGATGTTGGGCGGCAGGTTGTTCTCGATCACGCCGTCCGAGATCGCGAGCAGGCGGTCGAGCACCTCCTGCCCCTCGGGCCGCGTGATGTCGACGGTCATCGAGAGCTTGTTGCGGGCGTGGCAGTTGAAGGCGGCTGCCATGTTCCACGGGCGCGGGCCCGCGTCGTTGTCGGGGAAGCCCATGCCGCCGTTGCCCTGCGCGATCACCGCGTCGCGCGGCGGCCGCGCCAGCTGCCCTCGGGTCGCGGGCGCGAGGTGCATGATCGACTCGACGCGGATCACCTCGGCGCCCCAGTCGGCGAGCTGCATCGTCGAGTACGGCCCGGCCCACACCACCGTGAAGTCGAGGATGCGCATCCCCTCGAGCGGCAGCCGCTTCTGGGACGACGACACGCGCGGCGTCGAAGCCGCGGCGGGCGCCGACGTCTCGAGTTCCGCCAGCACCTCCTCGGTGTGCTCGCCGAGCAGCGGGGCGCGCCGACGCTCCGGCATCGGCTCGTCCTCGCGGTGGAGACGGGCGTGGAAGCCGGGGTAGGTGAGCGGGCCGGTCTCCGGGTGGTCGATGCTCTGGAAGAACTGGCGGTGCGTGAAGTTGGGGTCCTCGAAGGTGTCGGCGATGGTGTTGAGCGGCCCGCCGAGGACGCCCGCCTCCTGGCAGGCATCGCGGACCTCGGCGCGCGTGCGCTCGATCACCCACGGCAGCAGGATCGGGATGAACTCCTCGATGCGCTCGGGCGCGGCCAGCGCCGCGGGCGTCGACCAATCGGGGTGTTCGAGGAGGTCCTCGCGGCCGACCATGCGCAGCATGCGCGGCATGTAGGCTGGTCCGCCCGTCAACAGGAAGAAGCCGTCGGCGCACGGGAAGACGCCCGTGCCGACGCCGGAGGTGCGCCCTGCCCGCGGAGCGACGCGTCCCGAGTACTGGAACCCCAGCAAGCGCCCGAGCCGGATGTCGATCGAGTGCGTCGCCGTCTCGAAGATGCTGATGTCGAGGTGTTCACCCTCGCCGCGGTCGGCGGCGGCGCGCAGCGCGACGGCCGTCGCGAGGGCGCCGACGTAGCCGCCGTGGTAGCTCGTGATGCGGCCCGCCGTCTTCAGCGGCTCATGGTCGACGTCGCCCTGCGCGAACATCGCCCCGCCCATTGCGAACAGCGTGAGGTCGATGGCCTCGTAGTCGCGGTACGGCCCGTCCTGCCCGAAGTTGGAGATCGAGGTCAGCACGATCTTCGGGTTCACCCCGCGCAGCACGTCGTAGCCGATGCCGAGGCGGTCCATCGTGCCCGGCTTGAAGTTCTCGACGACCACGTCGGCGCCGGCGACGAGGCGTAGCAGCGTGTCGCGCCCCTCGTCGGTCTTGAGGTCGAGCACGACGCTGCGCTTGTTGGTGTTGAGGAACAGGAACGTGCCCGACCGCTCCGGATGGGGCTCGTCGTCCGGGAAGGGCGGGAGCCCGCGCGCCGGATCACCGCCGGGCCGTTCGACCTTGATCACGTCGGCGCCGTAGTCGCCGAGGATGCGGGTGCAGTACGGTCCCGCGCTGGTGTGGGTGAGGTCGATCACACGCACGTCGTCAAGCGGCATCAGCCCGGTCATATCGAGGCCCCCCTTGCGCGGCCCGCCCGGTCGCGCGCCGTAACGATAGAAGCCTCGCGCCCGCCTTGCACGGCCCGGCGTCCCGCCCGTGCCCGGCGGGCCGTCAATCGTCGCCGTCGAGCTGCGCCGCGAGGTCCCCGGAGGGCCGGAACACGAACTGTTTGCCGACGAGCTGCCGTGCGAAGAGCCCGGCCGTCTCAAGGCCGAGCAGGTCCGCGCGCGCCGTCGCGTAGGCGACGCGGTGCCGCCGCTCGTGCGCCTGGATCGTGAACCACGCATCGGGGTTGCGCAGCGCGTCGCTGATCAGCACGTGCTGGCGGTGGTTCAGGTCGTGGCGGTCGCGCAGCAGCCGCTCGGCCCGTTGCTGCTCGTCCATCTTCCGCGCGAGGTATTCGCCGAGGCTCGCGATCGCCCGCTCGATGACGTGGAGCTGGTGCAGCACGAAGTACGTGACGTCGCCGCTGTCGGTCTCGACGTGCAGGTAGGACCGCGCGTACTGGGTAGGCGCGCCGCGCAGGATGCTCGAGATCGTGAGGTACTGCGTGAGCCAGTAGCCCGAGCGCAGCATCGACCAGTAGAAGAGCGCGCGCGCAGTCCGCCCGTTGCCGTCGGCGAACGGGTGGTCATACGCGAGCGCGAAGTGCAGCAGGATCGCGCGCACCACGGGGTGGATGAACCCCTCGCCGCTCAGCCCGTTGGCGAACTCGCACAGCAGCTCGAGGCGGCCGGGCAGCTCCTCGGCCGGCGGCGGCCAGTGGAGCACCGTGCCGTCCTGCCACACGACGGCGATGCGCTCGTCGTCCGGTCCCTGCAGCCGTCCCGCGTCGGGCTCGTGGTCGAGCGTGTCGTGCGTGACGGTGCGATGGAGGTCGAGGACGTCGCCGGGCGTGAGCGGACCACCGCGCGCCGCAAGGGCGGCTGCGGCCTGCATGGCGTGGAAGTTGTTCAGGATCATCTGCTCGCTGCGGTCGCGCGGTTGGCGTCCGCTCTGCAGCATCTCCTTAGCGACGCTCCGCGTCGTGCTCGCGCCCTCGAGCTGGCTCGACGTGATGGCCTCCTCGTGGAGCGAGCTCACGAGGTAGCGGTCGCTCGACTGCAGGTTCATGACCACCTCGTCAGTGACGATCTGACCGCTCGCCTGCTGGTCGATGCCGTGCACAAGCTCCTGGATCCGGTCGATGTTGCAGAACGTGAACGGCCGGGCGTCGACGTCCGAGAACGGGAGGACGCGCGCCATCGTCCGCCGCGCAACAGCGGTGCGGAGCCACCACATCTCGTGCGTCAGGCCCGCCGGCGGGGTGCGCCGGCGTAGCTCGTCCCAGTGCAGGTAGCGGCCTCGGCTGTCGACGGGCTGGCCTGGGCCGAACAGCGTGAGTAGATCGTCCGTACTGTCGGCGAACCGGGCCAGCAGGCCCGGGATCGATGGAGGCGTCCGCGGGAACTTCATGGCGACTATCAATCACCTATCAGCATCTATCGGGTTGATACCAGTCTATCACAGTGCCTTTCGCCATGCCCCGCCACGCCTGCCGCGGGCCAGCACGGCCAGGGCCGCACAAGTATCAATCACCTCTCAACTTCTATCAACTTGATAGAAAGCCCTACCCGCCCGCCGCAGGCGGTCCCTCCACCTCCTGCGTGTTCACCATCCGCATCGCCACCGGGCGCAGCGCGGTCATGATCTCCCCCGCCAGGTTCGCGTCCGTCCCGTCCGCGCCGAGGGCGGCGCCGAAGTGGACGAGCCAGCGCTCTGCGGCGGGCACGGTGATGGCGAAGGGCAGGTGGCGGCGTCGCATCATCGGGGGGCCGTGCGCTCGCTCGTACAGCGGCTCGCCGCCCAGCCACTGCTCCAGGAACAGCTTCTGCTTCTCGCGCCCCGGCACGAGGTCCGCCGGGAAGATCGGGCGCAGCTCGGGGTCGGCGCCGATCCGCCCGTAGAAGTCGTCGATGATGCGGTGGAGGGCGTCACGGCCGCCGAGGCGTTCGAACGGCGTCGCCGGGCGCCCGGGCCTCTCCAGCGGGATCTCGTCCATCGGTGTCCGATCCGTTCCGCTTGCCAGTATCCGCCGCAACGAGAACGGGCGCTGCCAGGATCATCTAGGATCATATGTGCGAAGCGTTCATCCGCGCGTGAAGGACCCACACCCATGACGACATCCCAGGCTGCCTCGCCCGATCCGGTGAGGCCCTTCGCGAGCGGGCCGGACATCGGCGAGCCGCTGCCCGGCTTCACCCTGACCGACCAGCACGGCAACGAGGTCGACGTGCACGAGGCGCGCGGGGGCGGTCGAGCCTTCCTCGTCTTCGTGCGCGGCACCAGTTGGTGACCGTACTGCCGCACGCAGCTCGTGGAGCTGCAGGACCACGTCGATGCGTTCGCCGAGGCGGGCGTGCGCGTGATCGCCGTCTCGCCCGAGCCGACCGAGGTGATCGCGCGCTTCACCGAGCGCTACGGCGTCACCTTCCCGGTGCTGTCGGACGCCGGCGCCGCGGTGATCAACCAGTACGGCATCCTCAACACCGATGTGCCCGAGGACCATCGCCTCTACGGCATGCCGTTCCCCGGGGCCTACCTCACCGACGCCGAAGGCCGCATCGCGCAGAAGCACTTCAACACCAACTACCGGGTGCGCGAGAGCGCCGAGATGATCATCCGCGGCGACCTCGGTGAGTGGTACGACCTCGAGGGCTACCCGTCGGCCGACGGCGGCGGCGCGGTCAGCGCCTCGCTCGGCAGCCGCGAACTCAAGCCGTTCCGCCGCGTCGACCTGCTCGTGCGCATCGACCTGCCCGCGGGGCAGCATGCGTACGGCGAACCCGTGCCCGACGGCCTCGTCGCGACGAGCGTGACCGTGACGGGCCCCGAGGGGCTACGGGCAGACACGCCCATCATGCCGGCGACGCGCCCGCTGTTCGTGGAGGGTGTCGGCGAGGAGCTGCAGGTCTTCGAGGGTGACATCCACATCCGCGTGCCGCTTTCCTACCGCAACGGCGAAGCGCCCGACGGCGACGACAGCGTCCCGATCGGCATCGAGGTGCGTTACCAGGCGTGTGACGAGCTGGTGTGCTTCCTCCCGGTGGAGGAGCGCCTCACCCTCGATGCACCCCTCGGCGGGCACCTGCGGCCGGAGCGCGACTAGCTCCGGGGCGGCTGGGCGCACGCCGTGCGCCGCCCTATCATCGCGCCGTGAACGATTTGCCTACCGAGGGCACGGCGCGCTTGCTCGTGCAGTGCCCGGACCGACCCGGCATCGTCGCCGCCGTGTCCGACCACCTCTACCGGCACGGCGCGAACATCGTGCAAGGTGACCAGCACTCCACGGGCGGCCCCGATCCCCGCTTCTTCCTGCGCATCGAGTTCGACCTCGCCGGCCTCGAAGTCCCTGCCTCCGAGATCGCCGAGGCGTTCGGCGCCGCGGTCGCGCCGCGCTTCGACATGGAGTGGCACATCTCGTATAGCGCCGCGCGGCCGCGCATCGCGCTGCTGGGCACCCGCGAGCCGCACTGCGTGCTCGACCTGCTGTGGCGCTGTCAGTCCGGGGAACTCCCCGCCGACATCGCGGTCGTGATCTCGAACCACGAGGACCTGCGGTACCTCGCGGACCGCTACCAGGTGCCGTACGAGCATCTGCCGGTCACGTCCGAGACGAAGCCACAGCAGGAGCAGGCGATCGTCGAACGGCTGCGCGAGCGAGTGGACCTCGTGGTGCTCGCGCGCTACATGCAGATCCTGACGCCAGCGTTCCTCGAGGAGTTCCCGCAGTCGATCATCAACATCCACCACTCGTTCCTGCCGGCGTTCGCCGGCGGGAACCCCCGCGCGCAGGCGTGGCGACGCGGGGTCAAGATCATCGGCGCGACCGCGCACTACGCCACCGCGGAGCTCGACGAGGGCCCGATCATCGAGCAGGACGTGGTGCGGGTAACGCACCGCAACACGCTCGACGACCTCGCCCGGCTCGGGCGTGAGATCGAGCGCGTAGTGCTGGCGCGCGCGGTGCGCTGGCACATCGAGGACCGCATCCTCGTGCACGACAACAAGACGATCGTGTTCCGCTAGGCGGGCCCGGAGCGAATGGCTCTCTATCGCGCAGCGCAAGACTTGTTATACTCAGGCTCGATGACGCAGCACACGGCGTCGCCCGGCCCCCAGAGCGTCGGGTTCCGCACTGTTCGCACACCGCTACGGGTTCGACGGCCGGGCTCCACTCCGGCGAGCACTTGTGCCCCCTCGCATGCCCGTGACTTTGAGGAATGCCGGTGAGCCTGTTCGGCCGCATCCGTGATCTGCTCGCACCACCCCGCATCACGGCTGAGCGCGCTTCGGCGCCCCCCGAGCCCGGCCGCAAGCGCCGGCGCGGCAAACGCGGCGGACGCGGCCGCGGACGGCGCAACGACGCCCAGCAACACGAAGGAACCACGACCACGCAAACCCTGACCGACTCACGACCTCGAACCAACGACCAGACCTCGACCCGCTCGACCAGCCAGGACCGCCGCCGTGGCCGCGACGACGGCCGTGGCCGGGACGACGGCCGTGGTCGCGACAACCGCCGTGGCCGCGACGACCGCCGTGGTCGCGATGACCGTAGACGCGGCCGCCCGCAGCGACGCAACCTCGATGAGCCATTGCCGGAGGACGTGGCGTTCCGCCCGGCCGCAGAGGGCGGCGACGACACGATCCTGCCCGGCCGCCGCCGGCGGCCTCCCGGCCCGCGTACCACGCCCCGCGTGTGGGTCGGCGGCCAGCGCAACCTGCCCGTACTCGGCAACGGCGATGCGCCCCCCGCCCCCAGCGCTCCGGAGGAGCCGCCCGATCGGGCCGACGAATCTCCCACGGCTACGGCCGCCACGGATGAAGCCGTCGCCGACCCGACATCGGAGCCCACACCGGCGAGTCGGCGGCGGCGCGGACGCCGCGGCGGACGCGGCCGCAACCGCTCTTCGAACGGCGACGACAACGGCGCCGCGCCCGACCCGGCGCCAGACGAGACGGATGCCGACGTCGCCGACGATCCCATCGAGGACAGCCCGCCCGAACTCCACGTCGACCCCGCGGTAGCGCCAGAGGCGTTCCGGGCGCTCGGCCTCTCCGACCGCTCGCTCGCCGCGGTGATGGAGATGGGCTTCACCGAGCCGACGCCGGTACAGGCGCGCTCCATTCCCGTGCTGCTCGAGGGTCTTGATGTCGTTGGTATCGCTCAGACCGGCACCGGCAAGACGCTCGCCTTCGGGCTCCCCATGGCCGAACGGCTCGACCCCTCGCGCGCCGAGGCGCAGGCGCTCGTGCTCGTGCCCACGCGGGAGCTCGCGCAGCAGGTGCTCGCGGTGCTCACCGACATCGGGCGGCCGTTCGGGCTGCGCACCGTCGGGCTGCTCGGCGGGCACGCCCTGCAGGGCGACTTCCGCGCACTCGACGCCAACCCGCACGTCATCGTCGGCACACCGGGGCGCATCAAGGACCACCTGCGGCGTCGCACGCTCTCGCTGAGCGGCATCCGCTACGCGGTACTGGACGAGGCGGACCAGATGCTCGACATCGGGTTCCTGCCCGACATCACGCATATCCTCGGCCGCACGCCGCGCAGCCGGCAGACCGCGCTCTTCTCCGCCACCATGCCCCACAACGTGATGCGCCTCGTGCGGCGGTACATGGACCAGCCCGAGACCATCGCCGTTGCCTCCGAACTCGAGACCGTCGAGTCCATCGACCACGTCTACTTCGAGGTCGCGGAGCGCGACAAGGTGCGCGGCCTGCGCGAGCTCATCGACCGCGAGTTGCGTGGACGCACCCTGGTGTTCTCCCGCACCAAGCGCGGTGTGGACCGCCTCGCCGAGCGACTGTACGGGCTCGGCGTAAAGGTCGGCGCACTGCACGGCGACATGGATCAGCGCAAGCGCGACCGCGTCGTGCAGAGCTTCCGCTCCGGCGAGCTCGACCTGCTGATCGCCACCAACGTCGCCGCGCGCGGGCTCGACATCCCCGAGATCACGCACGTCGTGAACTTCGACGCCGCGGACAACGCCGAGGAGTACGTGCACCGCACCGGCCGCACGGGTCGCGCCGGCCGCGATGGCAAGGCGATCTCCTTCGTCAGCGAGGTCGACATCGACCGCTTCGACGTGCTGCGCGAGACCTTCGGCGAACGGCTCACGCGCGACCGCCTCGACATCTACGCCTGAGCCCATGCCCGGGGACGCCCCCGCCGCCGAGGTGCTCCCGGAGTACGTCCGCGCCCTGCTGCGGCCCGACGCCTACCCCTCGCCGCCACCTGACGTCGAGCTGCGGCAGACGCACGTCTCGTACGTCTTCCTCGCGGGCGACGTGGTTTACAAGACGAAGAAGCCCGTCGACTTCGGCTTCATCGACCAGGTCGCGCCCGAGCGCCGCGAGGCGTTCTGCCACGCGGAGGTGCGACTGAATCGCCGTCTCGCGCCCGACGTCTACCTCGGCGTCGGCCCCATCGTGCGCTACCCCGGCGGCCGCATCGCCGTGCTCCCCGCCGGCTCGCCCGTGCCCGCGGGCAGCGAGGTCGTCGAGTGGTGCGTGCAGATGCGGCGGCTGCCGGACGACCGCACGCTGCGTGAACTGCTGCCGGCCGGCGGAGCGCCGCCTCGCATCGCCGAGCACGTCGTGCGTCGGCTCATCTCCTACCACGAACGCGCCGAGGTGGTCGCGAACGACCCGGACTTCGCGGGCGCGGCGGGCGAGGCCGCGTGGTGGTCGCGCGAGTACGCCGAGACCGAGGGCTTCATCGGCGACACGTGGACACCCGAGGACGCCGCCGCCACGCGCGCCTTCGTCGCATCGCAGCTCGAGCGCGAGGCGGCGCTCTTCGACGCGCGACTCGCTGCCGGGCGCGTGATCGAGGGCCACGGCGATCTTCGGGCCGACCACGTCTACGTCCTCGACGACGACGCCGAGGAGCTCGCGATCGTGGACTGCATCGAGTTCAGCGAGTGGTACCACTTCCGCTACCTCGACGCCGGGTACGACATCGCCTTCCTCGCGATGGACCTTGCGGCGGTGGGCTACCCCGAACTCGGCGACGAGATCGCCGGGCGCTACATCGCCGCCGCGGGCGATGAGACGATGGGCGTGCTGCAGCCGCTGCACCGCACCTTCCGCGCGTTCGTGCGTGGCAAGGTTGAGTCGATCGGCGCGCACGCGCCCGAGGTGGACGAGGAGCAGCGCCGCGCCCTCGCCGATTCGGCGGCGCGGTTCTTCCGCCTGGCCGTGAGCTACGGGCAGCGGCACGCCGAACCGGCGGTGGTAGTGATGTGCGGCCTGCCGGCGACGGGCAAGTCGACCGTGGCGGGGACGCTCGCGGGCCGCATCGGCGCGGCCTACGTCTCCTCGGACATCGTGCGCAAGCAGATCGCGGGCATCGACCCGCGCGAGCGGGCCGGCGACGCGTTCGGCGCCGGCCTCTACGCGCCGCAGATGACCGAGCGCACATACGAGGAGCTGCGCCGCCGCACCGGCGAGCACCTCGAAGCCGGGCGAGCGGTCGTGATCGACGCGATGCACGGGCGCGCATCGGAGCGCGACGAGGCGCGCGCACTCGCCGCCGAGCACGGCGCGCCGTGCCTCATCGTCGAGCTACGGCTCGACGAGGCTGACGCCCGCGCGCGCATCGCGGGGCGCGATGACGACCCGCTACGCACCTCGGACGCGACGGAGAACGTGTACGCGTCGCAGCGCGAGCGCTTCGAGCCGGTCGAAGACGGCGAGGGCGCGTCGGTCACCCTCGATGCGTCGCGGTCGCCGGGGGCGCTGGCGCGGGAGATCGCGGAGGCGCTGGTACGTTCGCATTGATTCGTTCGCAACACGCTCATAGTGACACAGACACGTTACGATAACTGTCCCGTTCCGGTACACTGGGGCACGCGGGAGCGGAAGGACATCCAGCCCATCAGCTTCCCAACACAGCGACCTGTTCTTGCGCTGATGCTGTTTGTTGCGCTGCTGGTAGCAGGGCTGTTCACTGTCCTTGAGCATCCAGGCTCGGGGCTGAACAGCACAGTGATCGGGCTGGAGGCGTGGGTCGTCGTCAGCGCTGCGGTCGTCTACGTTGCGCTGGAAGGGGTAGAGATCATCGTGCTGGCAGCCAGGTACCGTCGGTTGTTACAGGAAGAGGCTCGCGCCGAGGGTCTTGCGAGGGGTCGGCAGGAGCAGCAGGAGCGCTGGGAGGCCTGGGAGCGCGAGAGCCGGCTGGCCAGGGATGAGGGTCGCGAGCCTCCGCCCATGCCTGCACTTCACTAGCGTACCGGTATTAGCCCACTTCAAAGGGAGTACGCTCAGTTCAGCGCGTCTCATCGAGCCGTCGATAGATCCGCACCTCGTCGACGTCGCCGCCGGGCCCACCGGGCTCTACGAACGCCTGTAACGCCGTCCCACTGAACGCAAGCGCGCTTGACCGATCGGCGCAGCGGTGCGAGCCTCCACGCAACCCACCGAGGCCGCTGGGGGTGCCCATACGGGCTGAGAGGCGTCGAGCGCGCCAACCCCTGGAACCTGATCACGTTCATTCGTGCGTAGGGATGCGGTTCAGTTGCCAGTACCTACCTTCACGGACTCAGGCAGCGGTCTCCCCAGCATGGGAGGAGCCCGATGCCTGCAAGACGCCTGCCGCTAGCCCGCAGCCTCGCACTGCTCGTCGCCGCGCTGCTCGCCGCGTTCGCCGTGGCATGTACCGGCGACGAACCTGACGAGCCCGCCGAGCCACCGGCGCCGACGGCGACGCCCACGCCCGCAGGACCCACGACGCTCGTCGTGATCACGCACGATTCGTTCGACGTGAGCGATGGGCTCATCGAGCAGTTCGAGCAGGAGCACAACGCCACGGTCGAGCTGATCGCTGGCGGAGACGCCAACGAGGTGGTGAACCGCGCCATCCTCAACGCCGGTAACCCCGAGGGCGACGTGCTCTACGGCGTCGACAACCTCAGCTACCAGCGCGCGGTCGCCGCGGGCGTGTTCCGCGCGTACGAGTCGGCGCGCCGCGGCGACATCCCCGCCGACCTGCGCGCACCGTTCGGCGACTCGCTGCTGCTGACGCCCATCGACTACGGATGGGTCGACCTCAACTTCGACCCGGAGGCCGGCGAGCCACCCTCGACGCTCGAGGAACTGACCGAGCGGCGGTGGCGCGGCAAGCTCGTGGTCGAGGACCCGGCGACCTCGTCGCCCGGGCTGCAGTTCCTCGCCACCACCATCGCCTACTTCGGCGAGGGCCGGTGGCAGCAGTTCTGGCGTGACCTGCGCGCGAACGAGGTGCGCGTCGAGCAGGGCTGGAGCGACGCCTACTACACGCACTTCAGCATCTACGGCGGCGACCGGCCGCTCGTCGTCTCGTACACCTCGAGCCCGGCGGCGGAGTTCTTCTTCTCCGAGGAGCCACTGACGGAGCCGCCGACGCGCAACGTCATCCCCAGCCCGCTGTTCCGCCAGGTCGAGGCCGCCGCCGTCCTCGACGGCGCCGAGAACGCCGACCTCGCAGGCAAGTTCATCGACTTCATGCTGAGCGACGCGTTCCAGCAGCAGATCCCGGAGACGATGTTCGTCTACCCGGTGATCGGCGGACTCGAACTGCCCGAGTGGTGGAGCTGGGCGGACGTCGAGGTCGAGACCGCCTCGATCGAGTTCACGGCCGAGGACATCGACCGCTGGATCCGCGAGTGGACGGAGATCATGCTCCGATGATCGAGCCCCGCGGGGTATCCCCGCGTTTGCGAGTGCTGGCGCGACGGGCGAGCGGCGCCGACGCGCCCGCGGGCGGGCCGAGGGCCTGGCCGTGGGCGCTGCCGGTGCTCGTGCTGCTCGTCCCGCTGCTGCTCTGGCCGCTCGCCACGATCCTCTGGCGCGGCCTCGCCCCGGAGGGGGTCCCGGACGCCGCCGCCATCGGCGACGTGCTCGGCGACGGCTACTACTGGGAGCGGCTCGTCTTCACGACCGCCCAGGCCGTCGCCTCGACGGCCGTTGCGCTTGTTGTCGGGCTGCCCGCCGCGTACGTGTTCGCGCACATCCGCTTTCCCGGCCGCGCGGTGACGAGGGCGCTCGTCACGGTGCCCTTCGTGCTCCCGACACTCGTCGTCGCGCTCGCATTCCAGCAGCTCGCGGGGCCCGAGGGGCTGCTCAACGACGCGCTCGCGTGGTTCGGCCTCGGGCCGGTCGAGGTGGTGGGCACGATCTGGGCGATCCTCGCGGCACACGTCTTCTACAACGTCTCGATCGTGATCCGCCTCGTCGCCGGCGTCTGGGCGAACCTCGACCCGCGCACCGAGGAGGCCGCGCGCCTGCTCGGCGCGGGGCGCTGGGCGACGCTGCGCGAGGTCACGTTGCCCGCGCTCGCGCCCGCGATCGCCTCGGCGGCGGCGCTCGTCTTCGTGTTCTCGTTCACCTCGTTCGGCGTCGTACTCGTGCTGGGCGGGCCAGGGCTCGACACGCTCGAGGTGGTCATCTACCGCCTCGCGATCCGCCTGGTCGAGCTGCCGGCGGCGGCGGTGCTGTCGACCGTGCAGATCGCGGCTACGGTCGCCGTGCTCGGCGCCTACTCGCTGCTGCAGCGCCGCACCGCCCGGCCGCTGACCCAGCGCAGCGAGCGCTCGCGACCGCTGCGCGAGACCTCGTGGGCCGAGCGCGCGCTCGCGCTGGGGGTGGCCGTGGTGCTCGGGTTGCTCATCGTCGCGCCGCTCGCGGCGCTCGTGCACGGCGCGTTCACCGTCGGCGCATCGGGAGACACACTGGGCGGCGTCACTGCCGCCAACTTCGCCCGCGCGTTCGAGGACTCGGGCCGGCTGTCGTTCGTCGAGCCCGTGAACGCGATGCGCTGGAGCGTGACCTTCGCCGGCGGCGCGGCGCTACTCGCGGTCGTGCTCGGCACGCTCGCGGCGACGGCGATCGCGCGCTCGCGAGGGCGCCTCGCGGCACTCGCCGACGGGCTGCTGATGGCGCCGCTCGCGGCGCCGGCGGTGGTGCTGGGGTTCGGGTTCCTGATCACGTTCAACCGCGGCGTCACGGACCTCCGAGGCTCCCCGTGGCTGATCGTGATCGCCCACGCGCTCATCGCCTACCCGTTCGTGCTGCGCGCCGTGCTCGCCGTGCTGCGCACGCTCGACCCGCGGCTGCCCGAGGCAGCCCGCGTGCTCGGCGCGTCGCCGCTCGCCGCGTGGCGTTACGTCGAGTTGCCGCTGGCGTGGCGCGCGCTCCTCGTCGGCGCGGGGTTCGCGTTCGTCATCTCGCTCGGCGAGTTCGGCGCGACGGCGGTGCTGCAGCGCCGCGAGTTCGCCACATTGCCCGTCGCCATCTACACGTCCCTCGGCCGCCCGGGCCCGGCGAACCTCGGGCAGGCGCTGGCGATGGCCACGATCCTCATGACCGTCACGGCGGCCGCCCTGCTGCTCATCGAGCGCGTGCGCTACCGCGACATCGGCGAGTTTTGAGGCACCCGTGGCGACCCTCACCGTCCGCGACCTCACCCACGCCTACGAAGCCGACCGCCGCGTCGTCGACGGCGTGAGCTTCGAGGTCGCCGACGGGCGCGTGGCGGCGCTCCTCGGCCCCTCGGGCAGCGGCAAGACCACCGTCCTGCGGCTCATCGCCGGCCTCGACCGCCCCGAGGGCGGCGACGTGCTGCTCGACGGCGCCTCCGTGCTGGGCCGCGCGCCGCATCGGCGCGGCGTGGGGTTGATGTTCCAGGAACTGGCGCTGTTCCCGCACCTCGACGTGCGCGCCAACGTCGCCTTCGGGCTGCGCATGGCGAGGTGGCCGCGCGACCGCCGCGAACGGCGCGTGGACGAGCTGCTCGCGCTCGTGGGCATCGAGGCCCTCGGCCAGCGTCGCGTCGACGCGCTCTCGGGGGGCGAGCGTCAGCGCGTGGGGCTCGCGCGCGCGCTCGCGCCGGAGCCTGCGGTGCTGCTGCTCGACGAGCCGCTCGGCGCGCTCGACGAGGCACGCAAGCGCGAGTTACGCCGGGAGCTGCGCGGCCTCCTCGAACGCCTCCGGACCACCGCCCTGCTGGTCAGCCACGACCTGCGCGACGCGCAGGCGCTGGCCGACGACCTGATCGTGATGGACGCCGGCCGCGTCCTGCAGGCCGCACCGCTGCACACCGTGCTGGCCGAGCCGGCGAGCCCCGAGGTCGCCTCGATGGTCGGTTGGGTGCGACTCGTCGACGGCGAAGCGGCGGATGGCCGCGCCACCGAGGACGGTGTCGGCTCGATCGCCGTGCCCGAGCCCGGCGACGGGCCGGTGCTCGTCATGGCGCATCCCGCAGCAATAGCGGCCGTGCCGCCGGGTGACGGCCGGGATTCGGGTGCGCACGGCGCCGTTGTGGGCGCGCGGCCGGACGGGCCCCTGCGCGTCCTTGAGGTAGCTCTCGGCACAGGCCCTGAGACGCGTTATGTCGACGTACGCTGGGACGACCCGACCGAGCCGCCCGCGCCCGGGGACCGCGTTGCGATCGCAGTCGATCCCGCGACCTTGCGTTACTACGAGCGGTGAGCGCGCCGGTGCCGTCGCGCTGGCACGCCACCACGAGCGCGCGGTACGCTGCCGCCGAGGCGCCATGAAGCTGACCGACCGGCTACTGCGACGCGACCCGGAACGGCGAGCCCTGCGCGCCCTCGCGCGCGGCGTGCGGCGGCTCCCGGAACGCCGCCGCCCCGATGAGTCGCTGCAGCTCGTGGTCGACCTCGCGCGCCAGATGACGCACGCGAAGTACGGCGCCCTCGCCGTCACCGACGAGCACGACATGACCCAGGGCTTCGTCACCTCGGGGCTGTCGAAGGAGGACCTGCGGGGGCTCAGGACGCCGCCCCAGGCCCACGGCCCGCTCAGCTCGCTGCGCGCCGACGGGCGTCCTGTGCGCTTCGACAACGTCCAGACCGCGCCGCGCGCGTTCGGCTTCCCGCCGCACCACCCGGAGATGCGGGCGCTGATCGGCGTGCCGATCTGGAGCGCGGGACACGTCCGCGGCTCGCTCTACGTCACCGACCGCGAGGACGGCAAGCCGTTCGGCGACAACGACGAACGGATCCTCATCACCCTCGCACGCCACGCGTCGACGGTGATCGAGCGAGAGTGGTACTAGCGGGACGCCGTCACGAGGCGCCGGTGGGTCGACTCTGACCCTGGAATTGGGACCCTGGAATTGGCTTGCGGCAGCCGTGGGCCGCCCCCGGACTTCCTCGAGGATCAACTGGCAGATCGGGAGGCCCGAGTAGAGCCGCAGCGGATACCGTCCGAGGCACATCATCTCGATCGTGACGCCCTGCCCAACCAGCATGGATGGTCGGCGCAGTGAAGTGCACCAGCAGGCCGAAGCGCGCGCGCTCTTCCCCTCGACACGGGCGGCGAGCACCGGCTTCCCCTCCGCGCGCTCATCCAGATGCTCGGGCAGCGGCAGTCGCACCGTTTCCAGGGTGTGACCAAGCACGAGGTTCTCAGGCCCAGGCTCCAGCACGTAGCCGCCGTCGCCGATCTCGAACTCGTCGGTGAAGGCAGCGAGTGTGTCGGTAACGCTTCCCTGACCGCCCAAGGTCTACCACGGCGTGGGGTGCGCCCCTCGGCCTCGCGATCACGGGCCCGAGGCGCAGATCGATAGCCGACGTGCCGAACGGCGACCCCACGTCCGACCGGGGTTCGGGCTCCGGTTACATGATGAGGCGGCCGTCGAGCGCGGCGAAGATCGCGTTGTTGCTCAGAATCACGCGGGGATGAGATCCCGCTCGGGCACCCACACCGTCTGGCCCGTCTCCACTGGTTCGCCTGGGACACTCACGAGTGAGAACTCCCCGGAGCGCCCCACAACCACGACCTGTGTCGTTGGCTCTCCATCCCGTTCCTCGATGTCGGCGTCAGGGACGATCATGTAGATCGTCTGCCCGTCGGCGCCTTCGACGCTGAACACGCGCTCGTGCGAGAACATCCCGGGCGTGACTCGGCCCCGCAGCCGGAATGTTGCCTTCGTGCGCGTCGTGACCTGCTTCCGTCCAACGCGACCATCTGCCACCCGCACACTACCTCGGCCATACTGCTATGGCTAGTTCTCATTTGTAATAAGCACGGGACGTGTGGCGCGTGGGCACACGCCACGCCTCGACGGTGATCGAGCGCGAGTGGTACTAGCGGGACGCCGTGCTACGACGCCCCGCCGGCGGCGTTCAGGCCCGCGCTACCCCAGGTGCTCGCCGAACCACTGGAGCGTGCGCTCCCAGGCGTCCGCCGCCGAGGAGGCGTGGTGCGCCTCGCCCGCGTTGAAGAACGAGTGGCCCGCGCCGTCGTAGAGCTTCACGTCCGTCGCCAGGCCGCGGCCCTCAAGGGTGCTGCGCAGCATGTCGACGTCGGCGGCCGGAATGCTCTCGTCCTCCGCGCCGTACGACCCCATGACGGGGGCCGTGATCGTCGAGAGCTCCTCCACCGAGGGCATCCCGCCGCCGTAGAAGACGTGCACCGCGTCCACGTTCGACGTCGGGCGCATCGCCGCGGCGAGTGTCAGGCCGCCGCCCATGCAGAACCCGATGCAGCCCGTCTTCTCGACGCCGTGCTCGGCCTTGAGCCAGTTCAGGGCGGCGTCGACGAGCTGGCTCGCGATGTCCTGCTCCAGCGCCATCGCCAGCTTCAGCGCCTCGTCGGGCTCGGTCGAGACCACGCCGTCGTAGAGGTCGGGCGCGAACGCGAGGTAGCCCTGGGCGGCGAAGCGGTCCGCGATGCCCTTGATGTCATCGTTGAGGCCCCACCACTCCTGGATCACGACCACGCCCGCGCGCGGTGTGCCCTCGGGTTCGGACAGGTAGCCCTCCACGTGCTGGCCGTTGTGGTCGAAGGTCAGATCGCCGGTCATCGCTGCTCCTCATCCTGATGCGCGGACGGCAGTATACGACGCCCCGTTGCAGGCACGATGAACGCCGCTCACTCCTCGGGCAACTCGAACGTCAGCCGCATGGTGTCTCCGGCTGCGATGCCGTGCTCGGCGTACCAGCCGGCAGCGGCTTCGACAGCGTACATGTAGCCGCGGTCAGGCCGGTGGAGGTTCTCGGTATCCGCCGTCATGCGAAGGATCGCGATGATCACGAAGTCCGACGTGGCGAAGGCGATATCGAGGTCGATGTGCGTGTTGCGCATCCAGAACGGGCGCGAGCGGTCGTCGTTCGCGTAGTAGAACAGCATGCCGCGCTCGCCGAGCTCGTAGCGGCCCGACAGCCCGATGCCGTACTCGGAGAGCGGCGGCGCCTCCACCGGCAACGCCACCACGGACCCGTCGGCGCGCACGAACTCGATCACCGGCAGTTCCTCGACCGCGAGGGCGCCGGTCGTCGCCGTCGGCTCGACCGGGGGTGGTGTGGGTGTTGGGGGCGGAGTCGGCGTCGGAGTGGGGGCCGGGGCGGGAACGGGCGGCGGCGGTGCGGTCGCGGTGGGCGTGGGAGCGGGCGTCGGCGTCGCGACTGCGGTGTCGGTCGCCATCGCCGTTGCCACCGGCGTCGGCGACGCGGGCGCGGTGACCTCGACGACGACCGGGGTCGGGGTGGTGGTCGGCTGAGAGGTGGGCGTCGCCGTCGGGGTGACGGTCGCCGCGGCGGAGGGCACGACCGCCGCCGTTTCGCTGACTGGCACGGTTGGCAGGGCGGACGGTGTGGCGGTCGGCGTGATGAGCTCGATGACGACATCGCCGGAATCGGAGGAGCCCCCACCACACGCAGCCGCCAACAGCGCGAACACGACAACCCTCGCGAGGGCTCTTCGCGACGACCAGCCGGCGGCGATCCTCGAGACCTGGCGCATGCGGCGATCGTAGGCGGCGGTGGGCGACCGGGCCACGGGCCGCGCATAGTGCATCAAGAGGGGGTGTACCCAGCTACTGTCTCTGCCCCTCGGCCTGCACCCTTCCGCCCGGCCTCAATGCCCTCCGTTCAGACCGGGCAGCGCATTCACCGGCACTCCCCGGTGGCCTGCTGAGACGGGCTCATACGGTCTAGCCGCAGTCGGGCAGGTCGAGGGCCCCGAGATCGTTCGACGCTACATCCCGCAAGCCGACGGGCACACACCCTGTCAACTCGTTGCCCGACAGCCACAGCGCTTGCAGGTCGGTGAGGGCGCCCAGCTCGGCCGGGACCGGCCCCGTCAACTGGTTGTCGCTGAGGGACAGCCAAGACAGGTTCGTAAGGCCACCAAGCTCGGCGGGGATCGGCCCCCTCAAGCCGTTGCCCGAGAGGCTCAGCCGAGTCAGGTTGGTGAGGTCGCCCAGCCAGGCCGGAATCAGCCCCGTCAACTCGTTCAACCCGAGGATCAGCCGAATCAGGTTGGTGAGGTTACCCAGCTCGGCCGGGATCGGCCCCGTCAACTGGTTGCCTGAGAGGTCCAGCCTTGCCAGGTTGGCGAGGTCGCCAAGCTCGGCCGGGATCGGCCCCGTCAACTCGTTGTTCTCGAGGTACAGCCGTACCAGGTTGCTGAGGCCACGCAACTCGGCCGGGATCGGCCCCGTCAACTGGTTGGACTGGAGGTCCAGCGATTCCAGGTTGGTGAGGTCACCCAGCTCGGCCGGGATCGGCCCCGTCAACTCGTTGGACCGGAGGACCAGTGCCTCCAGGTTGAAGAGGTCGCCCAGCTCAGCCGGGATCGGCCCCGTCAACCGGTTGTCCCAGAGGATCAGCCGTTCCAGGTTGGTGAGGTCGCCCAGCGCGGCCGGGATCGGACCCGTCAACTCGTTGAACCGGAGGTCCAGCCGTTCCAGATTGCTCAGGTCGCCCAGCTCGGCCGGGATCGGCCCCGTCAACTCGTTGAACGCGAGGGACAGCGTGTGCAGGTTGGAGAGATCACCCAACTCGGCCGGGATCGGCCCCGTCAACTCGTTGCCCCAGAGATCCAGCAACTCCAGGTTGGTGAGGTCGCCCAGCGCGGCCGGGATCGGACCTGTCAACTCGTTGCTCAACAGCCACAACTCAGCGACACGGCCGTCGCTGTTCGTGGTGACGCCGTGCCACTCATCGAGGGGCCTGTCGCTCAGCCAGTTCCAGTCGTGGGTCCAGTTTGTGCCGTCTGTGGCCTCGTAGAACGCGACTAGCGCCGCCCGGTCCTCGCCGCAGTCAGGCAGGTCGAGTGCCAAAAGGGCATTCGGCCATGCATCTTGCAAACCGAAGGGCACGCACCCTGTCAGCTCGTTGCCGGACAGCCACAGCACTTGCAGATTGGTGAGGTCGCCCAGCCAGGCCGGGATCGGCCCCGTCAACTCGTTGTTGTCGAGGTACAGCGATACGAGCTTGCTAAGGCCACCCAACTCGGCCGGGATCGGCCCCGTCAACAGGTTGAGCGAGAGGTCCAGCCCAGCGACACGGCCGTCGCTGTTCGTGGTGACGCCGTGCCACTCATCGAGGGGCCTGTCACTCAGCCAGTTCGTGCTGGTCCACCAGCTTGCGCCTTCCGTGGCGTTGTAGAGCGCGACCAGCGCCGCCCGGTCCGACGCCACGCTCCCCCCGTCTTCGGCCGTGTCCGGCGATGCCGCTGGCTCCGGCAGACTCACCGTCAACGGCGTGCTCGACAGCCAGCGCCCGACCGTGACCGTGGCGGGGAAGAACCGCGCCCGCGTCAGCAGCCGCTCACCCCACTCCCCGTCCGCCTCGCGCTCTTGCAGCGCGAACTCGATGCGATCGTCGGCGAGGCGTTGCGCCGTGATGCGCACCTCGGCGCCTTCGGCATCGTCGCCGGCGCCCGGCGCGCGCACCGTGAGCGGCGTGCTCGACAGCCAGCGCCCGACCGTGGCCGTGGCGGGGAAGAACCGTGCCCGCGTCAGCAGCCGCTCACCCCACTCCCCGTCCGCCTCGCGCTGCTGCAGCGCGAACTCGGTCCGGCCGTCGGCGAGGCGCTGCGCGGTGACGCGCACCTCGGTCTCGTGGCCCGCACCGGAGGCGGTGATGGCCGTCACGCCCAGGACCGCGATCAACCCCGCGACCACCAGGACCGCCAGACGTGCGCGCATCACGTAACTCCCGGCCCTGCCACAGCGGCGACTGTTCTAGTCGACCGCAGGGGTGGACGCTACAGTGTCGCGGTTAGCGAGTCGAACGCGAGCAAGGCGTGTCGCCCGTCAACCGCCCGTGGCTGCCGCCGTTGATCTCGACCGCCTGCCCAACAACGCTCGCGTGTGCCGGAATGCGAGATCGTCGAGCTCCCCTGGAGTCACTGCCACGTTGACACTGCCGGGGGCCGTTCGTAGCGTCGCGAGGGTGTCAGACAGTCCAGTCCTCGATATCGCCCTCAGGCTCTGGCCGGCCGCCCGCGACCGCGGCGCCGTCGACGACCCCAACGAGCTCGACGCGCTCCTCGATGCCTTCGGGCAGCCGGGCGCGCTCGGTCACGGCTGCGGCATCACCTCGACCTTCGCGTGCTTCCCGCGGGATGGCGAGGCGTCGCTGACCCTCCCCACCGGCGAGGTCACCGCCTCAGACGAGGAGGCGCGGCTGATCGGGCACATCATCGTCACGCGCACGCTGATGGCCGCAGGGCTCGGCGTCGACGCGCGCGTCTCGCAGGCGATGGCCACGACGCACGCCCTGACGTGGACCACCGAGGGCGGCGACAACTACCACACGACGCCGCTCGCCCTCGGCGCCTCGCTCTGGCTCGTCGCGCTCGACCCGCTCGCGGACGACGACCGGCCATTGCCCATCGACTGGTCACCAGGCTGCTTCGAGCGCGATTGGTGGGACCCGGACTACCGCCTGTTCTCGCACTACGACGTGCTCGAGCGAGCGCTCGACTGGGCAGCACGCGTGTCGCGCGAACCCTCGCGGCACTCGGGGTGCTCGGGCTGGACGATCGCCGAGCCGCTGCTGCGGCTCGGTGACGACTCACGAACGGGCATCGCCCTGCCGATGCTCGCCACGGGCGCGCAGGCCGCGGACGCCGAGCCGCTACGAGCGACGGCGAGCCTGGAGCGGGGCCGCATCGCGGCGCTCGTGCAAGCGCACGTGCAGATGACGGAGGCGGGTGGCCAGGGCGGCGCGCGTCCCGCGCCGGAGGCGTAGCGGCCGAGGCGTGCTCGATACCTCGCGGGCTAGTCGTTCTTGAGCACGCGGTCCGGGGTGATGCGCAGCAGCGCGCGGTTGCCCGCGTCGAGCAGCTCGCGGAAGGCGTCGCCTTCGGGCGGCAGGCCGAGTTCGCCGCCCTTGCCGTGCGTCTGCGTGCGGTGCGCGCGGTAGCGGTCGACACGCTCCGGGTCGTCGCCGACCTGCTCGGCGGCGCCGTAGATGACGACCTGCGCGCGGCCCTCGTTGACGAGCAGCGCGACGCGCGGCTGCCGCCCGGCGTTGAACCACTTCGCGCTACCGCGCCCAACGCCGACGTAGATGCCGTCGTCCTGCACCGAGTAGTGGACGGTCGACACCTGCGGCGTCCCGTCGCGCCTCGACGTGGCGAGGATGGCGAGGAGGTTGCGGTCGAGGTACGCGCACTGTTCGTCGGTGAGTTCCACGGCGGCCTCGCTATGCGTCCTCGCTCGCCCCGTCGCCGCCGGCCGCGCGGCCGTCGGCGAGCGCCTCGATCTCCTCGAGCACGTTGAGCAGCTCGCGGTCGTCGCGGCGGGCGATGTCGGGGATGTGGTAGCCGGCGTCAAAGGCGCGCACGACCTGCGGGTGGTCGTCGATCACGTAGTCCGGGACGACCGTGACGTCCATCTCATCGAGCCGTTCGCGGTAGCGGTAGAGCGGCTTCACGAAGTAGTCGTCGACGTAGCCGTCGAGGCCGTGGAGGCGCATGTCGAAGCGGCGAATGCCAACACCGGACCAGATGTAGATGGAGTGGCCGGCATCCTTGAGGCGCTGGAACACCTCCTCGGTGTGATTGCGCAGCCGCCCGTCGGCCATGATCAGCGTGTAGTCGACGTCGAAAAAGACGTTGAGGCGACGCTGCTCGACCACGATCGCACCCTCGGGCGCCCGCGGCGCCGTGCCCGGCGGGCGTTGCGAACCGGCCACGCAGGCCGGACGGCAGGCAGCGTAGCAGCGCGCGAGGTTATGACGTACCAGTTGGCGCCTCGCCGCTCGTCCCCACCGCTACCGCGGCGGCGGCGCGACGCACGATGTGAACGTTCGACAAGCCGCTCTCAGCTGGAGGGTGGATCGTGGGTGAAGGGGTTGATCACGGTGACGGCGCTCACACGCTGGCCGTCACTGAGGTCTTCTGTCAGCAGGAAGGTGCAGCCTGCGCGCTGGGCGGTCTAAACGAGACCTTCACGTCACCAATGGTGCAACTCATCGCGGGATGGGTATGCCCTCGATCCAGAGCTCAGATCCCCGGGCGACTGTGTGAGGTATGACTGTTGAGCCTGCTCGTAACGGTCGTCACGAGCCATCTCGTCGCGGAGCAGACCGGCCACGAATCGCGACACGCTGATACGCCGCCGGGCCGCCTCGGCCCGGCGCCCAGCGGGCGGTCTGGTCGTCCAAAGGGATGGTTATCTCACCCATGTGGCGCAGCCTGGATCGCCCCGTGCCCCGCGCTACTCCGGCGGGGGCGCGACGCACGACGTGAACGTGAAGGCGAACGCGGCGAGCCCGTCCGACTCGGTCTCCACCGTGACCGTGTGCCGCTCCACGTCGATGCCTCGCACGAGGCGGTACATGCGGGGCCTGTCGACGTTGATCGCGCCGCCCTCGACGTCCTCGCCGGCCGCGTCACCCGCGACGGGCTCGCCGTCGAGCAGCACGCGCGCCTCGCCCACGCCGCCCATGATCGGCGGGTGCAGCACGAGGTTCACGTCGGCGGCCATGTAGGTGAGCGTCATACGGCTCGCGCCCTGTGCTCCGAATGGCCGCGCCGCGTTCTCTCCGGAGACCATCCAGTGGCCGTCGAGGTACAGCGTGCCCTCGACGTGCTTGCCGGGGTCGGCGTAGCGGTGCGGGCGGTCCGGCTGCGGTCCGCCGAGGTTGCCGATGACGCCGCGCGAGTAGCCGCAGTACAGCTCCGGCGTAACGCGGTAGGAGACCGCGCCGGGGCCGTCCTCGGGGCGCAGCGGCTCCATGAGGTCCGGCAGCTCGGCGTCGAACCCCTCCTGCTCGCGCAGCAGCGCCTGGATCACCTGCTCCGACTCGTCGTAGGCGCCCTCGCCGGCGTGCTGTGCGCGGACCTTGCCCTGCCCGTCGACGAAGTACTTGGAGGGCCAGAAGCGGTTCGCGTACGCCCGCCAGATCTCGAACTGCGAGTCGAGCACCACCGGGTACGGCACCTCGAGGTCAGCGATCGCCTGGCGCACGCGCTCGGGGTTGCGCGCGAAGTCGAACTCAGGCGTGTGCACGCCAACGATGGTGAGCCCGTGCTGCTCGTAGCGCCGGTGCCACTCAGCGAGGTACGGGATGGTGCGCAGGCAGTTGACGGAGGTGTAGTCCCAGAACTCGACGAGCAGCGGCTTGCCGAGACCCCGGACGTTGACCGGGCCGCCCTGCAGCCATTCCCCGCCGTCGAAGTTGGGGGCGTCGACGACCTGTGGTTGCTGTGGTTGCTGCGCAGGTCCGGTGGTCATCGCGTCTCCTCGCTGTGGGGTAGGGGACCGCCGCTTCGGATGGCCCACGAGCAGCCTCGCGGGCTCGTCACCGGGCAAGTGTACCGCCTGCCACGAGGGGTCACAGCGCCGCGTGTGCGGGCCCATCACGGCCAGTGCATTGTCGTCTCACGCGCGGGCCCGTACGCTGCGCGACCGTGAGTACCGACGAGCCTGCATTTGCCAGCGGGGCCGACTACGAACGGCTGCTTGGGCCGTTCGTGGCGGGCCTCGCGCAGCCGACTTCGCTTTCCCCCCTCGCCTACGACCTCAACGCCGGCGTGCCCGACCCGACCTCGTTGCCCGTCGACGCCGTCGCCGACGCGATCCATCGCGCACTGCGCGACGACCCCGCCGGCGCGCTCACCTACGGCGGGGCGCAGGGCTACGAGCCGCTGCGCGCGTGGATCGCCGGCCGCGAGTCGGAGGCGAGCGGCCTCGCGCTCGCCCCGGGCAACGTCACGCTCTGCTCCGGTAGCGCGCACGCGATCGACAACATCGCCGCTACGTTCCTCGGGCCCGGCGACATCGCCGTGATCAGCGCGCCCGCCTACCCCGGCGCGATCCGCTCGTTCCGCGCGCGCGGCGCGCGCATCGCCGCCGTCCCGCAGGACGACGCCGGCATGCGCGCCGACGCGCTCGAAGCGGTGCTCGGCCGCCTCGCCGCCCAGGGCGCCGTGGTCAAGCTCATCTACCTCGTCGCCACCTACGACAACCCGAGCGGCGCGACGGTGACCCTCGAACGCCGCGAGGCGCTGGTCGAGATCGCGGCCCGCCACGGCGTGCTCATCGTCGAGGACGACGCATACGCCGGGCTCGACTTCGACGGGCCGGCGCCGGACTCGCTGTTCTCGGTCGCGCGCGGGCGCGGCGTGCTGCATGTCGGCACGGCGTCGAAGACGGTCGCGACCGGGCTGCGCGTCGGCTGGGTCGTCGGCGCGGCCGAGGCGATCCGGCAGGTGGTGTTCACACGCCTCGACAACGGCAGCTCGCCGCTCGTGCTGCGCACGCTGCTCGCCTACTACGAGGGCGGCACACACGCGGCGCACCTCGAACGCATTCAGGACCTGTACCGCGAGCGCCGCGACGCAGCCGCCGAGGCGGTGCGCGCCGCGTTCGGCGAACTCGCGACGTTCGTGACGCCCTCGGGTGGCTTCTACCTGTGGATTCGCCTCGCCGACGGTATCGACGCGAGCGCGTTGCAGGCGGCCGCCGCCGAGCGCGACGTGGCGGTCACGACGGGCACGCTCTACGCGCCCGAAGGCGCCGACGAGCGCCACATCCGCCTCGCCTACCCAACCCTCACGCCCGACGTGCTGCGCGAGGCCATTGCACGCCTCGGCGAGGCGTGCGCCGCAGTCGCCTCGGGACGCGGGTAGCCGGTTAGCGCCGGCTGCGGGCCGCCTCGGGGATCTGCGCGCGGAACTCATCGTGCGGCGGCACGTCCTCGCCGACGACGAAGAGGAAGTAGTACGCCCCGAAGTCGCCGAGGAACTTGAAGTCCTTGCGCACCATCTTGAGCGTGTCCCAGAAGTCGTCCCGAGATCGCAGGTAGCCCTCGAACGAGCCGTGCTCGTCCTCGAGCTCCAACATGCGGCCTGCGTTGCTGACGATGGCGTTGAGCTTGCGGCGGTTGCGAATGACGCGCGTGTCGTTGGCGAGGGCGTCGATCTCCGGTTCGCTCATCGAGGCGACGCGCTCGGCGTCGAAGTCGTGGAACGCCTCGCGGGTCGTGTCCCACTTGCCCTCGACGACCTTCCATGACATGCCGCTCTGGAACACGGCCTTGCTCATCACGTCCAGGTAATCGCCGAGGCCCTGCGGCTCAATCTTCGTCGGTGCTTCGGGCATGGGGTGACCTTTCTCGGGGTGGGGCGCTGCCTATCATCGCATCGGCGGACGTGTCAGGCTCCTCGGGGTATCGTGTATGGGGAGGCGCTCCGATGCACGCGATCGTCGAGGAGCATCGGTCTGAGGTCGAACAACTCTGCCGGGAGTACCGGGTGAGGCGGCTCGACGTGTTCGGCTCGGCCGTGCGCGGAAACTTCCGTCCCGACGAGAGCGACCTCGACTTCCTCGTCGAGTTCCACCCCCCGGCCCAGGGTGATTCCTGGAAGAGGTACTTCGACCTCCTCCACAGGCTCCAGGACCTGTTCGGCCGACCTATCGACCTCGTCGAGGACTCGGCGATCAAGAATCCATACTTCCGCGAGAGCGTAGATGAGACCCGCGAGCTGTTCTATGCAGGATGAGGTTCGCATGTACCTCTACGACATCGAGGCCGCCATCTCGGCAATTGAAGAGTTCACGCCGGGCCGCTCGTTCGCGGAGTACGAGGAAGACCTCATGTTGCGCAGCGCGGTCGAGCGCCAGTTCGGGATCATTGGCGAGGCGCTGGCGCAAGTGCGGAGGCGCGACCCCGACCTGGCTGCACGGATCAGAGACAACCGGGCGATCATCGACTTCCGTAACGTTCTCATCCACGAGTACCAGCGGATCCGTGACACGACCGTCTCGGGCGTGGTCCAGGACGGTCTCCCCGACCTCCGCCGGGACGTCGAAGCACTTAACGACCAGGCCTAGCTGTACTGACTACATGCCTGGCGCCCCCGCGTCTCTTTACGGGTTGAGGACGATCTTGCCGAAGAAGGTGGACGCCTCCATCAGCTCGTGTGCCTGCGCGATCTCGCTCAGCGGGAACCGCGCGTGGACGATCGAGCGGATCGAGCCCTGCTCGAGCATGTGCAGCAGGCCCGTCAGCGTGCGGCGGGTCTCGGACGGCCCCGGCCGCCCGATGCCCATGTAGGCATGCCCCATCGTGAACAGCCGTCCGAGGTGGATGCTCGCCAGGTGGCCCGCCGTCACCCCGCACGTCACGAAGCGCCCCTCGGGGGCCATCGAGTCCGTCGACGCACGCCAGACGGGCGTGCCGACCGAATCGCACACCACCTCGACACCACGGCCGCCCGTCAGCTCGCGGACGCGCGCGGCGATGTCCTCGTCGTAGTGGTTGATGGCCGCGTCGGCGCCGAGGTCGAGCGCCTGCTGGCACTTCTCGGCGGAGCCCGCCGTGGCGATGACCTGGCAGCCCGACGCCTTCGCGATCTGCAGCGCGAAGCTGCCGACGCCGCTCCCCGCCGCGATCACGAGCACCGTCTCACCGGCCTCGATGCGCGCCTTCTGGATGAGCGCACCGTGCGCGCTGCGGCCCGACGTCGGCGCCGAGCCGGCCTCGTCGAACGAGAGGTTGTCGGGGATGGGGAACGTGCCCGCTGTGGATGCGAGAGCCAGCTCGGCGTGCGTCGCCGAGGCCGATCCGAAGACTCGCTGCCCCACCTCGAAGCCCCGGACCTCGCTCCCGAGGCCCTCGACCACGCCGGCGAAGTCGCGGCCGCCGATGTAGCGGTCACCGACCACGCCCTGGCCGTGCGAACCCTCGCGGGTAAACACGTCGAGCCGGTCCATCGAGGTGGCGTGGACGCGCAGCAGCACGTCGTTCGGTCCCGGCTCAGGGTCCGGCAGCTCGCCGTACTGGAGCACATCGAGTCCGCCCTCGGTCTCATGGAATGCAGCGCGCATCGTTGCCTCCTCGCCGCGCCGCGGAGGGCGCGTTGTCACTCCGGCTGGTCAGGCCGGTCCCGATCCATCGCGACGGGATCGCCTAGCCGTCGCGTTCGTCGTAGACCTCTTTCGCGACGGTGACCGCGTTCACCGCCGTGGGCCAGCCGGCGTAGGCGGCCAGGTGCGTGATGATCTCGGCGATCTCGTCGCGCGTCACGCCGTTGTCGAGCGCACGCCCGATGTGCGCCCGCAGCTGGTCGGTGCGGTACAGCGCCGTGAGCGTGGCGACCGTGATCATGCTGCGGTCGCGCGGCGAGAGGCCGTCGGGGTAGTCCCAGAGCTGGTCGAGTACCACGCTATTCGTGATCTCGGCGAGCCTCGGCGCGACTTCCCCCAGCATGTCCCTCACCTGGGATCCGTCGTCTTGTGGCTGTGTCATGGCCGCCTCCTGCTCCTCGTGTCGAATCGTGTCGCACGGGCATGATAGTCCGCGCCAGTCCGGTCCGAGGCTGGAGTGTCGGGGCAGCAGGCTGGCGGCGAGCGCAGCCGACGGTGCCGTCGGCTACCGCGCGGCCGGTCCCGACCGGTCGCGCCGAGGTCGGCTAGTCGCGCTCGTCGTAGACCTGCTTCGTCACGGCAGCGGCGTTCACGGCGCACGGCCAGCCGGTGTAGAACGCCATGTGCGTGATGATCTCCGAGATCTCGTCGCGCGTGACGCCATTGTCGAGCGCGCGCCCGACATGCCCGCGCAGCTGGTCGGTGCGGTAGAGCGCCGTGAGCGCGGCAACCACGATCAGGCTGCGGTCGCGCTTCGACAGCCCCGGGCGCTCCCAGATCTCGCCAAAGACGAGGTCGTTCGTGATCTCGGCGAGCCTTGGTGTGATCTCCGCCAGTGCGCTCCGCGCCTGCGGTGCGCCGTCTCGTGGCTGCGTCATGGTCGCTTCCCTCCTCGTGTCGAATCGTCCGCGGGTGCGGGCATCATATCGCCGCGCACAGCGCGGCCCGGACCCGGCGCGGGCCGTCGAGGAGTGTGTGCCGCCAAGGGCGCCCGGGAGGCTACTGCATCGGCGAGTAGTCGGTGGCGGCGAGGATGTCGGAACGGATGCGCGTCGTCAGGGTGCCGTCGCGCTGCGACTCCGCGGCGACCTGGCGCCACTCCTCGTCGGCCGCGAAGGCGGCCCACTTGGCCGCGCGGTCGTCCATGTCGTCGAAGCGCATGAGGTAGACGAGCTGGTCGGACCAGCCGCCGTGGGCGTACGTCCAGAACCCGACGACCTCCAGACCGTGGTTGCCGAAGATGCGCATCGTGTGGTCGCGGAAGCGCGCATTCAGTGCGGCCATTTTGCCCGGCGCCGCCTCGTACGTCCGCAGTTCGTAGATCATCAGGCCCTCCGCCCTTCGCGAGTCGTCGCTGGTGTCGAGGCGGCAGCGTATCGCATCACGCCGCCTCGACGGGTCGAGGTCAGAACAGGGCGATCGGGTTCACCGGCGACCCGGTGCCCTGCGCCAGCCGCAGCGGCGCCAGCATCAGCTGGAACTCCCACCGCCCGAGCGCCCCGCACGCCTCGGCGAGGCGGGAGAGCTGCATGTTGTCGATGAGATGCACGCCCAGCGCGACGAGGGCGAGCGTGTGAATCGGCATCGCCCACTCCGGCGTCAGCGTCGGCAGCGCGTCCGAGACGCCGTCGCCCCCCAGCACCGCGATGTCGCGTTCGCGCAGCCATGGCGCCGTCTCGCCCGAGAGCCCCGCGAGGCCGCCCGTCATGGGATCCCAACGGCCCTCGGCGGCGTTGCGCTCGTCGCGGCCGGTGCGCACGAGCAGGATGTCGCCGGGCGTGACGCGCACGCCCTCGCGCTCCTCCGCGGCCTCGAGGTCGGAGACGAGGATGCGCTCGCCGGGTTCGAGGTAGTCGACGCCCCGCAAGGCGGGGATGTCGAGCAGCACGCCACGGCTCACGATGCCGTCCTGGCCGGCCATGATGCTGTTGAGGCGCGCGCCGAGGCTCGTGACCATCGAAGCGGGGTAGCCGTTGTACATCTGGTCCTTGTGGAAGATATGGCAGAGCGCGTCGAGGTGCGTGGTCGCGTAGCCGTGCGGGTTGATCGCGAAGAAGTCGCTCGCGCCGCCCATCCCGCCCCTGGTCACGTCACCCCCGCCCTGCATCGCGTGTACGACGGGCGTCGGGTTGTCGGGGGCGGGGCGCTTCGGGAGCTCCTGGGCGCAACTCACGATGGCGCCCTCGCGCACCAGCGAGGCTGCCTCGGCGCGCTTGGCGTCGGTGATGAGGTTGAGCGCGCCTCGCTGGTCGTCGTCGCCCCAGCGCCCCCAGTTGGAGAGCGACTCGAACCACCCGTCGAGTTGCGCCGCGGTCGTTGTGTCGGTCGTCGCCATCTCGCCCTCCCCTCGGACTCAGGGCAGGATACGCGATGCCGCGGAGCGGGCCGGTAGAATCGCGGCCACCCGCCACAGATCAGCGAAAGCGAGTAGCGCGTGGGGCAGCCCATCACGATCCGACCCGCCGGCGCACACGATGTGCCCGCGATCCAGCGCATCTACAACCGCGAGATCCTCGAAGGCGTCGCCACGCTCGACGAGTGGCCGTGGACCGACGCGCGGCGTCGTAGGTGGCTGGAGACGTACCGCGACGAGATGGTGATCGTCGCGCAGGGTGAGGGGACGGTAATCGGTTTCGCGCACTTCACGCCGATGCAGAAGTTCGGCTTCCGTTTCACGCGCGAGGTCACCGTCTACGTCGACCCTCGCCACCATCGCGGCGGCGTCGGCCGGCAGCTCATCGAGGCGCTGATCGCGGGCGCGCACGAGCGCGACCTGCACGTGCTCATCGCGCGCATCACCTCGGGGAACGCGGCCAGCATCGCGCTCTTCGAGTCGCTCGGCTTCGAGCGCACGGCGCTGCGGCGTGAGTTCGGCTACAAGTTCGGGCGCTGGGTCGACATCATCGAGATGCAGCTCACGCTGCAGTCCGCCGTGGAGTTCGAGGCGCGCGTCGCGCCGGGCTACCGCGTCTCCGTCGTCACGACGCCCGGGGAGATGCGGGCGGCGCTGAGCGTGCGGCGCGCCGTCTTCATCGAGGAGCAGCGCATCGACGAGGACGAGGAGATCGACCGCTACGACGGCGACCCCGCGACCGTGACCGACGCCGTCCACGTCCTCGGCCGCCTCGACGGCCGGCCCGTGGCCACGGCCCGGCTATTGCTGGACATGGCTCATCCCGACGCGGGGATACCCCGCGGGGCCTCAGGGGAGTACCCACACATCGGCCGCGTCGCCGTGCTCAGAGCGGAGCGAGGGCGCTACTGGGGCGTCGGCGTGATGGAGGCGCTGCACGACGAGGCGCGACGGCGCGGCTACGCCGGCGTGACGCTCGCCGCGCAGGAGTACGCCGTCGGGTTCTACGCGAAGCTCGGCTACGTCGCGCGCGGCGACGTATTCCTCGACGCCGGCATCGAGCACCGCTGGATGGACCTCGTGTTCGACGGCGGGGACGGAGGCACGACATGACGACCGGACAACGCCGGATCGAAGGCGACGAACTCCACGACTACTTCGACGCGCGCGAGGAGTGGGCGCTACTCGCCACGGTCGACGAGGACGGCTACCCGCACGTGGTCCCGCTCGGCTACTACCGCGTCGGGGACGACATCTGCGTCGGCACGCCGGACGGCACGCGCAAGGTCCGCAACGCCGAGCGCGACCCGCGCGCCTCGATCGTCGTCACCGGCTCGAAGGCGAGTGGCGACTGGAGCGGCGTGCTGCTGCAGGGCGACCTCGAGGTCGTGCGCGATGCGGACGAGCGCCTGGCGCTGGAGCGCGAGGGACGGCGCCAGCGCGGCGCCCCCGAGGACGACTTGCCCTCGGAGCCCCGCCCCGGCGAGGTGATCCTGCGCCTGCACCCGAAGCGCACGACCACCTGGCGCTACAACTGACGCCCGTCCGCCGGTGACCTCGCCGCCCACCCCGACGCCGTCCGCGCCCACGCGCGACCCCGAGGTGCGTGAGCGCTCGCTGAGCGAGACGCTGCCGCCCTACCGCGTGTTGCTGCACAACGACGACGTCAACGAGATGGGCCACGTTGTGCGGGCCCTGCTCGCCTCGGTGCCGGAACTCAGCACGGAACGCGCGATGGAGATCATGATCGAGACGCACCTGCGCGGCCGCGCCGAGGTCATCGCCTGTCCGCTCGAACGCGCCGAGCTGTACCGCGACCGCCTCGAATCGTTCGGGCTGACAGCCACCATCGAGCGTGTCTGATACGCCGTCGCGCTGGTAGGCTCCGCGTATGCGCAACGTGATTCGCCGAAGGCTCGCCCCGCTGCTCGCTGCCCTTGCCCTCCTCGTCGCCTGCGAGGGCGACGACGGCGGGGACGGCGGGGACTTCGAGGGTGAGCCGCTGCGCATCGGCTACCTCGCCGACCGCTCCGGCTCTATCGCCGAGCTCGGCGATGTCGTCAGCGTCGGCGTCGAGCTGGCCGTGCAGCACGTCAACGAGGCCGGCGGCGTCAACGGCCGCGACGTCGAACTGTTCTTCGGGGACACGAAGGTGAACCCGACGCAGGGCGTCGAGGAGGCCCGTCGGCTGGTCGAGATCGCGGGCGTGCAGGCGATCGTCGGAGCGATCTCCAGCACGGTGACGCTCGCCGTCACCGAGAGCGTGATCGGCCCGTCAGGTGTGGTGATGATCACGCCGTCGGCGTCCTCGCCCGCGCTGTCGACGTCGAACGACAACGACTTCCTGTTCCGCAGCGCCCCCTCCGACGTCGCGAAGGGCGTAGTGCTCGCCGCGCTCGCCGAGGAGGAGGGGCTCGACAACGTCGGGCTGCTGTACCGCGACGACGCGTACGGCCAGGGGTCGGCCGAGGTGTTCACGGACCACTTCTCCGGCACGGTCACTGCCGCCTCGTACTCGGCGCTCGGGCAGACCTCGTACCTCGCGGAGCTGCAGCAGGCGGCGAGCGGCGGCGCCGAGTTGCTCGTGGTGATCGCCTTCCCCGGCGAGGCCGAGGTCTTCCTGCGCGAGTCGATCGAGAACGGCGTCTTCACGAAGTTCGTCTTCGCCGACGCCACCCGCAGCGAGGACCTCGCCGCGAAGATCGGCCCCGAACACCTCGACGGCACGAAGGGCACTGCGCCCGGCAACAGCGACGACGAGCCCTCGACGGCGGCGTGGAACCGCGCCTACGTCGCGCAGTTCGGCGAGGAGCCCGCCCGCGCGTACGTGCGCGAGGGCTACGACGCGGTGATCGCGATCGCCCTCGCCGCCGAGGCCGCCGGCTCCACGGACAGCGCGGCGATCCGCGACCAGTTGCGCAACGTCGTGCAGCCGCCGGGCCGCACCGTTATCGCGGGACCCGAAGGCGTCGCTGAGGCCCTCGAGGCCGTCCGCAACGGCGAGGAGATCGACTACGACGGGGCGGCCTCGCCTCTCGACTGGAACGCGACCGGCGACCTCGCGACAGGGTTCGTCGAGATCTGGGAGTACCGCGGCGGCAAGATCGTGCCGATCGAGTCGCGCCCGTTCGACCTGCGTTAGCCGCGCGCTACCTTGCGCGCAGCCCCGACAGCCCGTGCGCGCGGCGGCGCTCGTTCGCCGCCCGCCACACGGCCGGATCCTGCGCCAGCACCCGCCCGAGGGACGCCGTCGAGACACCCGCCGCCCGTGCGGCGTCGCCGAGCCGCCAACCGGCCGCCTCAAGCAGGTCGAAGACCGCTGCAACGGCGGGCAGGAAGCGCGCGTCGCGCCGGCCGACCGAGAGGCGGCCGTTCGTCGTGCGCACCGCCTCCAACTCCGGCGGCCGCTTGTAGCCGTCGAGAGTCGCGGGCGCGCGCAGGCCGACGGCCATCGCGCGCCGCAGCCGACGCAGGGCCCGCGCGCGGTTCTCGTGCTGCGACCGCGACTCGTTGGACTCGGCGCTGACGCCGGAGGGGCGGTGCCGCAGCCGCACTGCCGAGTCGGTGACGTTGCGTTTCTGCCCGCCGGGCCCGCTCGCGCGGAAGCGGTCGAAGTTGCACTGCGCGAACAGCGCAGGGTCATCGAGGGTGAGGAAGTCGCGCCAGGTGGGCTGGTCGGTGGTCACACCTCTGACCGTAGCACGGGCGGCCGGGGTGTGATCCCGGAACTGCGCATCAGCTCACGCTATTCAAGCGCGGTATACCACGCCGCATCCTTATTCAAGTTCTCGCGCATTGCCTTTAGTAGGGGCGCGGGGAACGCGCCGATTCAAGAACGAGGTTCTGTGCTTGACTACCATCGTCGATGAGCGCTGGTTCTCGATGGGAGCTGCCGGTGAACCGTGACACCTATCTCGCCGACGCCGAAGTGTGTGCATTCCTGGGTTGGGCTCGCCCGTACGTCACCGGCGAGCGCGCGGTCAGGCACGAGTGGGATAGCCACCGCCTGGGCTCGTTTCGCTGTGAGTCCGTGTTCGAGGCATACCTCAAGTTCGATTGGCCATTCAGCGAGCAGCTCCCCGGTGAGTCGACTCCGACCCGCAGGCGGTCGCGTGAGGACAACTTCGCCGCACTCGATCGCCTGTCCAGGGGGCTTCGGCAGGCGGCCAAGGATAGGGAAGCGCAGGCGTTCCTGACAGCGGCCACCGCCGTGGTCGAGTGGGGAGGCGCGGGGGTGCGGCGGAACCGCGTCACGTTGGAGCAGCTGGGGACGGACACGCTCAGGGTCGTTTGCGAGGATGCCGCTCGACTCGATCCGGCGCGCGCAGACCTGGACCGGTTGAACGAGATCAACCATTTGAACTCCGGCTTCAGCAAGATCCACGCGCTCCTCCTCGACGGCTTCCCCATCTACGACAGCAGAGTCGCCTGCGCGCTCGCGAGCATGGTGAGGCGCTACTGCGAGGAGAACGGCCGCGGCACCGTCCCGTGGCAACTCGCCTTCAGCATTCCGCCGTCCCAAGGACGAACCAAGCGGAATCCGTCGTGTGGCAGCCTGCGCTTCAGGCACATGCGGTGGCGCGACGCCAAGCAGTATGCGAGTTCAAACGTGATCGCCGCGTGGCTGCTCGGGGACCTCGCCGCATACGGGCCGTTCGGGGAACTGCCCCAGCCCCGACGCCTGCTCGCCCTCCAGTCCGCGATGTTCATGCTCGGCTACCGTCCGATTCTGGACGACGGCTGGTCCCCTGCCGGCTGAGGAGTTCCCGTGCGCGCTGTGAGGCGACCAGGCGGGGCACTGATCGCCCGGCGCGCCGATCTTCCGGCACTTCGGCGCGCCCCCTATGCTGTCTACGGCACACGCCGCCACTCGATGCGGACCGGAGGAAGACACCATGCCGCGCGTGCAACTCGTCGGGGCAACCGGCTACGGCGGTCTCGGCATGATCGAGATGTTGCTGCAGCATCCCGAACTCGAAGCGACCGCCCTCGTCGCGCGTGACGACGCAGGCCGACGCATCGCCGATGTCTACCCGCACCTCCACGGCCGCACCGACCTCGTCGTGCAAGGGCCCGACGAGGCCTCGATCGGCAGCGACTGCGACGTCGTCGTCTTCGCCACGCCCGACCGCGTGTCGATGGGCTACGCGCCCGCGCTCGCCGACGCCGGCGTGCGCTTCCTCGACTACTCCGGCGACTTCCGCTTCCCCGACGCCGCCTCCTACGCGCGCTACGCCGCCGCGCACCCCTCGATCGGCAGTGACGGGCACGGCGCCGAGGCGCTGCTGGAGCGCGCGAGCTACGGCGTGCCGGAGCTGACCGGCGACGCAGTCGCCGCGTCGCCGATCGTCGGCAACCCCGGCTGCTTCGCCGTCGGCATCATCCTCGGCCTCGCGCCGCTCTTCGCCGACGGACTCGTCGAGGGCAACACGGTGACGGTCGACGGGCTCACGGGCTCCTCGGGCGCGGGCAAGAAGCCGGCGGCCGCGCAGCACTTCTCGCACCTCAACGACAATGTCGTCCCGTACCGCGTCTTCAGCCACCAGCACGTCGTCGAGGCCCAGCACACGCTCGGAGGGCTCGCTGGCGGTGACGCGAGCGTGCATTTCGTCCCGCACCTGCTCGGCATGACGCGCGGCATCCTCAGCACGATGCACATGTCGCTCACGCGCTCCGCGTCGCGCGAGGCGCTGCTCGAGCGCTACCGCGAGTACTACGACGACGCGCCGTTCGTGCGCGTGCTCGACACGCCGCCGACGCTCAAGGGCACGGCCGGGTCGAACTTCTGCGACATCTCGCTCGTGACCTCGCCCGATGAGAGCCGCGTGGTGGTGATGTCGTCGATCGACAACCTGCTCAAGGGGCAGAGCGGGAACGCGCTACAGAACCTCAACCTGATGTTCGGCTACGACCAGAGACTCGGCCTCGAACGGACGCCGCTCTACCCGTAGCGCGGGCTACTGAGCAGCGTCCGAAGTCGCCGGCGGCGCTCCCGAGGAGGGCTCGTCCGTTGGCCCCTCGCCGGACCCGCCACCGGCGTCAGGCACCGGCGTGCGCCAGCGCGACACGAGGCGGTCGAGGCCGACGGCGATGGCGAGCAGGAACACCGGTGAGACGGTGATCACCACGTCGACGCCGACCTTGCTGGCGATCGCGCCCAGCACGAGCAGCGGGAAGATCGCGAGTCCGTCCTTGAGCACCCCGAGCAGCGCGAACGCCCGCCCCTGGATCCGCAGCGGCACCGTGCGGCTGACGTAGGTCTGTGTCGCGACGGCCGCGAGGGTGACGCCGAAGCCGAGGAAGATCGAGAGCACCGCCGCGGTTTCGACCCTCGGCCCGACACCGGGGATGTCCACCACGAACAGGAAAGCCACGGCCTCGCTCAGCGGCGCGACGAGACCAAGCGCCGTCATGACGGCGGCGACCAGCGCGAATCCCGTGACCGCCACCGGCCGCTCGCCGGCGCGCCCGATGAGCAACGGGGTGATCGCGAGCGCGAGCAGCAGCCCAATAGGCGCGGGCGCGAACACGTAGAGCGCGTTCGCCGGATCGACGTCGAGCACCTCGCTCACGTACTGCGGCCCGAGGATGCCGAGCACGACGTTGACCGTGCTCGCGAGACCGGCGAGCACGAGCATGATCAGCACGCTTCGTTCGTCGAGCAGCCACTGCAGCGCCTCGCGCGTCGAGGGCGGGGGCACGGGCGGGGCGTTGGGGTCCGCGCCTGCGGGCGCCGGGGGGCGGAGGTCGAAGACGCGGGTGGCGGAGAGCAGGAACAGCAGCCCCGCCATGATCGTCACGGGGTTCACCCCGAACGCGCGCACGATCACCGGCGCCAGCAGCGCCTTGCCGATCAGCTCGCCCGCCGACGAGACCAGCCCGAGCATCGAGGTGGCGCCGGCGAGCTCGTCGGTGGTCGCGACGAGCGGCACCGTCGAGGCCTCGCTCGGCTGCGAGACCTGGAACAGCACGCGGACCAGGAACAGCACGAGCAGCAGCGCGCCGAACTCGGTCCCGAGCGCCAGCGGGATCGCGAGCGTGAGTGCGCCCATCCCGACGTAGGCGCCGGCGAGGGCGACGCGCTTCGGGAGCGCGTCGGCGACGGCGCCGCCGTACATCCCAAGCGCGACGCCCGGGAGCAGGAAGGCACAGCCGAGCAGGCCCGCCTCGAACGCGCCGCCGCCGCCACGGGCGATCGCGATCAGCGCACCGAAGAGCAGCGCCTGCTGCGCCATGTCGGCGAGGAAGCGCGAGGCGAGCAGCGCCTGGAACTGCGGGTTGCGCGCCACAGATCCGGGCGGCGTCCAGAACCACAGCACGCGGAACGCGCGCTCCTGCCCACGATCGATGGCGTCGTCGATGCGCTCCAGGGAGCGGAACGGGGGCTCGTCGAACTGGGGGGGTAACGCCATCGCGACGGCTATCGTACGCGCCGCGACGGCCCCTGGCGGGGCCGCCGCTACACTCCCTGTACCGTCCACCCGTCCACGATCGACCGAGGGGCGCCCGGTGTGACCAGCAACCCGACCCGGAACCGCGTCAGTCGGCTGCTCCGCCACGCCAGCCTCGCGTCGCTCGTTGCCACGCTCGCGCTCCTCGTGGCCTGCGGCGACTACGACCCGCCGGAGTTGCCGACCGTCACGCTTGAGCCCGCGCTCGGCGGGGCGCGCTTCGAGCGGCCGCTCGAGATCGGCGTCTACCCGGGCGGTCGAGTCTTGGTCGCCGAGCAGGGCGGGCGCGTCTTCGTGCTCCGCGATGACGGCAGCGAGCGCCGTATGCTCCTCGACCTGCGCGAGCACGTCGACGTGCAGCTCGGCGAGGGCCTGCTCTCCGTCGCGCTCGACCCGGACTTCGGCAGCAACGGACGCCTCTGGGCGTACTACTTCGCCACCGGTGAGCCGCCGCGCAGCGTGCTCGCGCGCTTCGAGGTCGCCGGTGACACGGCCGACGCCGCAAGTGGCGTCGAGGTGCTCGTGCTGCCGCAGCCCGGCTACAACCAGAACGGCGGCGCGATCCGCTTCGGGGCGGACGGCATGCTCTACCTCAGCCTCGGCGACGGCAGCGCCTCGACCGACCCGTTCGAGAACGGGCAGGACCTCGGCACGCTGCTCGGCGCCGTGATCCGCATCGACGTGCGCGCGTCCTCGGCGGCGCAGCCCTACGCCATCCCGTCCGACAACCCGTTCGCCGGCGTCGCGGGCGCGCGTGACGAGATCTGGGCGTACGGCTTCCGCAACCCGTGGCGCATGGCGTTCGACCCCGAGGACGGCACGCTGTGGGCGGGCGACGTCGGCTTCATCGACAACGAGGAGGTCAACCGGGTCGGGCGCGGCGCGAACCACGGCTGGAACGTCCTCGAAGGGTTCGGGTGCCTCACACCGGCCCAGGCTTGCGACGCCGAGGGCATGGCGCCGCCGGTCCTGGTCTACGGTCACGACGCCGGGCGCTGCTCGGTGACTGGCGGCGTCGTGTACCGCGGCGACGCGATCCCCGCGCTGCGAGGCGTCTACCTGTTCGGCGACTTCTGCAGCGGCGAGGTGTTCGCGCTCCGCCCGCCGGCCGCTGACGCCGAGCCGGCGGGTGAGCGCACGGAGCCGGTCGTGCTCGTCGGAGGCGCGGGCAGCCTCGTGTCGTTCGGCCTCGACGCGGACGGCGAAGTGCTGGTTGTCGACCACGGCGGCGCGATCTGGCGGCTCACGGCGGAGTAGCCCACGCTGCGCGCATGGACACCGCGTTCGAGCTGGCCACCATCGCCGGCGTCGCGTTCACGGTCGGACTGTCGGGCGCGCTCACGCCCGGGCCGCTGACCGTGCTGGCGATCCGCGAGGCGACGGTGTTCGGGGTGCGCGCGGGGCCGCTCGCCACCCTCGGGCACGCGATCGCCGAGGCGGTGACGGTGGTGGTGCTCGCCCTCGGCCTGAGCGCCGCTCTCGACGACGAGAGCCCGCTGGCGGCGGCGATCGCGCTCGTGGGTGGGGGCATCCTCGTCTACCTCGGCATCGACCTCGTGCGCAGCCTGCCGCGGGCGGAACTCACGCCCGCTTTCGTCACCGCGGGCGCGCCGTCGGCCGCCTCCGCGCGGCGCGTGGTGCTGCTCGGCATCCTCGTCTCGGTCGGCAACCCGTACTGGGTGATCTGGTGGGCGAGTGTCGGCACGAAGCTCACCGCCGACTCGCTCGACGCGGGCATCGCCGGGCCGGGCGCGGTCTTCGCCGGACACATCGTGTCCGACCTGGCCTGGCTCACGCTCATGGCGTGGCTCGTCCACTCCGGGCGGCGCTGGTTCGGCCGCCGCGCCTACCGAGGGCTGCTCGCGGTGTGCGGCGTGTTCCTGGTGGGACTGGGCGCGTACTTCGTCGGCTCGGGGATCGTGTTCCTGCGGTAAGCGGCACAACGTCCCGCATCAGCGGGGCGTTCGAGTCTGCGCGGAGCGCGGGACGAAGCGAGGACTACTCCTCTTCGTCGTCCTCCATCTCCTCGGCGGGATCGTGGACGTAGCGCAGGTAGCGGTCCTCGCGCTCGCCGAGGAGGACGAGCCGGCCCTCGGCCGCGTGCTCGCGCACCCACTCGGGCATCAGGGCGCTGTGGCCGTGGATGAGGAATGTCGCGCCCTCGAAGCTAAAGCGCCGCCCGGAGACGGCGACGTAGTACGGCGGCGGCTCGTCCGAGTCGTTGAGGTTGACGACGAACACGTCGGCGCCGCCCTCGGTGAGTACGGTCATGTCATCGAATGTGACGTCAAGCTCGGACACACAGCCCCCTCGAGAGTCTCCACGCGGCGACGTTATGCCGGATCATGCTGTGTCGGATCATAGTGGCGGTCGCGCCCCGGAGCCACCCGCGACGCGCAGGTCCGGCGCGCTGAGCACGGTGATCAGCGTCACGATCACCGCCGAGGTCACACACCACGCGCAGATCGCGTCGATCTCGAACAGCTCGAGGTACGTCAGGTACGCCGAGTAGAGCGCACCGCTCAACGCGATCCCGAAGGTCGCGCTCGCCAGCGGGCGATCGAGTCCCGCCTCGGCGGCCCGGGACCAGAAGCGGCGCGCCGCCACCAGCACGAGCAGCGTGACGTACATGCCGAGGCCGAGCAGCGCGATCGGCACACCACCGATCTCGGCGAACTCGGAGCTCTGCACCGTGTGGCAGTCGCCCACACCGGAGCAGAAGGGCTCCTGCTCGCTATCGAGGGCGACCCAGCTGAGGTACGCGGCGACGCCAGTCCCGAGCACGACGAGGGCGAACAGCGCGTCACGTCGGCGCGCGAGCAGTGCTCCCACGGTCGTGCGTCTACCCGCCGCCTGCGCCCGCGGCGTCCAGCGCGGCCTCGATCGCCTCGCGGAAGACCTCGATCGGCCTGGCGCCCTGGACGGCGGGCGCGTCGTTGATGAAGAACGTCGGCGTCGAGGGCTGCCCGCCCGCACCGACGATCGACTGCCCCGCCTCGTCGGTCGCGTCGCGCACCGTTTGCACCTTCGCGCCCGAGTCCACGCACGCGTCGAATGCATCGAGCTCGAGCCCCTCACCGCCGAGCGCCTCGTTCATCTCGCGCGCGAAGCCCCTGAGGTTGTCATCGGACGCCCAGCCCTGGCCGCCCTGGCGGGCGAAGAGCACGTCGTGGTACGGCCAGAACAGGTTCTGGTCCGCGGCGCACTCGGACGCCGCGGCGGCCCGCTCCGAGTCCGCGCCGAGGATGGCGAAGTGCCTGAACTCGATCGAAACGAGTCCATCGTTGATGTACTCCTCCTCGATCAGTGACTTCGTGTCGCCCGAGAAGTCAGCGCAGTGCGAGCAACTGAAGTCCTCGAACGCGACGAGCCGCACTGGAGCGTCCGGGTTGCCGAGCAGGCGGCCGTCGACGGGCGGCCCGCTCTCGGGAGCGGCGGACTCCTCGTCCCCCGCCACGCCGGCGGCGGCCAGCACGCGGTCGATCTCGGCGCGGAAGGCCTCGATCGGCTGTGCGCCACGGATGCGGAGCGCGCCGTTGATGAAGAACTTCGGCGTCGAAGGCTGATCGCCGATGCCGATGATCAGGTCGACGGCCTCCTCGGTGGCGACCTGCACCGTGAACTCTTTCACGCCCGCGTCGACGCAGTCATCGAACGCATCGAGGTCGAGCCCGCCGCCTCCCAGCGCGTCGTTCATCTCGCGAGCGAAGTTCTTGAGGTTGCCGTTGGAGGCCCAGCCCGGGCCGCCCTGCCGTGCGAACAGGATGTCGTGGTACGGCCAGAACAGGTTCTGGTCGGCAGCGCACTCCGACGCCGCGCCCGCCCGCTCGGAGTCCGGGCCGAGGAGCGCCAGGTGCCGGTACTCGATCGAGACGAGCCCGGCGTTGATGTACTCCTCCTCGATCAGCGGCTTGGTCTCGCGCGAGAACGTGCCGCAGTGCGAGCAACTGAAATCCTCGAACGCGACGATGCGCACCGGCGCGTCGGGGTTCCCGAGGAGCCGCCCGTCCACCGGCGCCTCCGTCGCGGGGGCGACGAACTCGCCTTCACCGACCTCGGCGCCGCCGCCTGGCCGGTTGAGGATGATGAGCACGATGACGGCGCCGACGGCGATGACCACGGCCCCGATGGTGAGGAAGCCCCCGAACGAGTCCACGGAGGCGCGGATGCGCTGCACCCCCGGCGAGCGCGAGGTGCTCGAGCGCTCCCGTCGCCGCGAACTACTGGCGCCACGGCGTGGCTGCGACGGCCGCTCGGCGGGCTGCTCGTCGGGCTGCGCCTGCTGCTGATCCTGTTGGGTGTCCTGCCGCCCCCTGTTCCCGCCTCGGCGGCGTCGGCGGCGTCGGCGGTTACTGCCCACGATGGTCTCCGTGCGGTGTGCGGGAGCGGGTTGGTGGTGTGCGGATCGATTATCGGAGGGCGGGCGGGGGCAGGCAACGGCTCGCGCCGAACACCGGCGGGTCGACGGGTTATCTGCGGCCGACCCTGTAGGGCGTGTCGTCCCGCACCCGGTCGTAGTCGTCGCGCCTCAACCAGTGACACCAGAGGTTGGAGCCAGGCACGGCGAGCCGCTGCCTCGAGCGCTCACCCCACCACGCGGCGACCTCGATTGTGACGTCCGTGCGGAGTCGCGCCTCTTCAATAGCTGGCCGCAAGTCAGTGTCAGCGGACGCCACAACGATGACGTCACACACGCGTCGCAAGGACAGCGCCACGATGTCAGTCGCGATGGCGACATCGACACCCTTCTCTCGCGGTGGGGACCTGGGCCAGTCGCGCGGGTAGCTCAACAGTCGCCAGCGCACGTCGACGCCTGAGTGCGCCCATGCCGCGGACTGGCGCATGTGCGCAGCGTTACCACGGGCATCCCTGGCGCGGTCCGGGCGACCGGTGTAGGCCCGAACTTCTCTCAGTGAACGACCTTCGTCCCGTGTCACGATCAGGTCAGCCGCCGCCCGAGGCCAGAACTGGCCGAGCCGCGCAGGATCTAAACGGTCGTCGAAGAAAGCACGACGTGCGCCCCGGTAGAAGTTCTGGGCGTCAAAGAGAACGATTACACGCTGGATGTGCTCTGTCCCCTTTCCGCACTCTCCCCTTAACGCAACAACCCCGCCACGGCGCCTTTCGGAGCAGGGCGGGGAAGATTGACCAAATCATGCTACGTGTCCGGCAGGCTGTCAAGCCGAACCTGGCGCCGCGCCGACGTGTTATACGGCCACCTCCGCGCGCGCCCGCTCCGCGCTGAACGTGTACTCCGCGCCGCCCTCGTCGCGGCCGACGACGACCACGTCGCCCTCGGCGAACTCGCCGGCGAGGACACGCCGCGCCAGCTCGTTCTCGATCCGGCGCTGGATCGTGCGGCGCAGCGGCCGCGCCCCGAAGTCGGGGTCGAAGCCCTCTTCCACCAGCGCCGCCTTCGCCGCCTCGGTCACCCGGAAGTCGATGCGCCGCTCGGCCAGCCGCTCGCTCACCTCGGCGAGCAGCAGGTCGGCGACCTGCGCGATCTCCGCTGCCGTCAGCGCCTCGAACACGATGATCTCGTCGAGGCGGTTGAGGAACTCGGGCCGGAACGCCTGCTTGAGCGCCTCGTCGACGTTGCGGCGGCGCGTCTCACGCTCGTCGTCGCTGCGCGTCCGCCCGAACCCGATCGTCCCCCTCGGCCCCGTCGTACCGAGGTTCGAGGTGAGGATGACCACCGTGTTGCGGAAGTCGACCGTGCGGCCGTGGGTATCCGTGAGCCTGCCGTCCTCGAGGATCTGGAGCAGCGCGTTGAATACGTCGGGGTGGGCCTTCTCGATCTCGTCGAACAGCACCACCTGGTACGGCCGACGCCGCACGGCCTCGGTGAGGCCGCCGGCCTGGTCGAAGCCGATGTAGCCCGGAGGGGCGCCGACGAGCCGCGAGACGGTGTGGCGCTCCTGGTACTCGGACATATCGAGGCGCAGCAGCGCGTCCTCGTCGTTGAACATGTACTCGGCCAGCGCCTTCGCCAGCTCCGTCTTCCCCACCCCGGTGGGCCCGAGGAAGATGAAGGAGCCGATCGGCCGCCGCGGGTCCTTGAGGCCGGAGCGCGCCCGCCGGATCGCGTCGGCGAGGGTCACGATCGCCTGGTCCTGGCCCACGACGCGGCCGTGCAGCGCCTCCTCCATGTGCAGCAGCTTCTCGGCCTCGCCCTCGAGCATGCGGTCGACGGGGATGCCGGTCATCTGCGCGATCAGCGCGGCGATGTCGGACTCGGTCACCTCGTCGGAGACGCCCGCCTCGGAGCGCCACTCCGTCTCGCTGGAGCGGTACTCGTCCTGGATGTGCAGGACCTCCTGCTTGATACGCGCCGCCTCCTCGAAGTCCTCGCGCGCCGCTGCCGCGTCGAGGCGGTCCGACGCCTCCTGCAGCCGCTGCTTGAGGTCGCGCACGTCGCCGGGCAGCGACTCGGCGAGGATCACATGGCGCGAGGCCGCCTCGTCGATGAGGTCGATCGCCTTGTCGGGGAGCTGGCGCTCGGTCAGGTAGCGCGCGCTCAGTTGCACTGCGGCGTCGAGCGCCTCGTCGGTGATGCGCAGGCCGTGGTGCTCCTCGTAGCGAGCGCGCAGCCCGCGCAGGATCTCGACGGCCTCCTCGACGCTCGGCTCGTCGACGTAGACGGGCGAGAAGCGCCGCTCGAGCGCCGGGTCGGCCTCGATCTTGCGGTACTCGTCGAGCGTGGTCGCGCCGATCACGTGCAGCTCACCGCGCGCGAGCGCGGGCTTCATCATGTTCGAGGCGTCGATGGCGCCCTCGGCGCCGCCGGCCCCGACGAGCTGGTGGATCTCGTCGAGGAAGAGGATGATCTCGCCCTTCGACTCGCGCACCTCGCGCATCACGGACTGTAGGCGCTCCTCGAACTCGCCGCGGAACTTCGAGCCGGCCACCAGCGCGCCCATGTCGAGGGCGAGCACGGACTTGTCGCGCAGCCGCTCGGGCGCCTCGCCGGCGGCGATGCGCTGCGCGAGGCCCTCGACGATGGCCGTCTTGCCGACGCCGGCCTCGCCGATCAGCACGGGGTTGTTCTTCGTGCGGCGGTTGAGCACCTGCATCACGCGCTCGCACTCCACCTCGCGGCCGATCACGGGGTCGAGCTCGTCGTCGCGGGCGAGCTGCGTGAGGTCCGTCGAGTAGCGGCTGAGCGCCTGGTACTGCGAGTCGGCCGTCGGGGAGTCGACGCGCGCGCTGCCGCGGATCTTCTGGAGAGACGCGTAGATGCGCTCCCTGGAGACCTGGTACTCCTCGAAGATCGCCGCCGCCTCGCCGTCGCGGATGTCGGCGATGGCGATGAGCAGGTGCTCGACGCCGACGAACTGATCCTTGAGCCGGTCGGCCTCGGTGTTGGCGGCCTCGAGCAGCCGCACGATGCGCGGCGTCGTGTAGATCTGCACCACGTCGTGGCTGAGCCTGGGCGACTGGTCGAGGTGGCGCTGGATGCGCGCCACGAGCGCCGCGGCGTTGACGCCGAGGTCGTCCAGCACGTCGCGCGCGACGCCGTCCGGCATCGTCGCGATCGCGAGGAAGACGTGCTCGACGTCCCACTGTGCGTGGCGCTGGTCGCGCACGAGCTGCTGCGAGGACTGGAGTACCGCCTGCGCCTGCTCCGTGAACCGGTCCTGTCTCATCATCGCTGCACCGCCTCTGCGTGCTTCGTCTCGTCCTGGCCATGGTTATGTCGGTGTCGCGTCATCAGTCCGGCTCGCGGTGCGCTCTTCCAGCAGCGCGTGTACCCGCGCGAGCTCCCTGCGCGTCGCGTCGAGCTCCTGCTGCAGCTCTTCGACGCGGCGGTTGAGCCGCAGCAGCACCTCGGCGCCCGCTAGGTTCACGCCGAGGTCCTCGACGTACTGGCGCAAACGCAGCAGCACCTCGACGTCGCGCTGCGAGTAGAGCCGCCGGTTGCCGCGGCTGCGCGCCGGCGCGACGAGCCCCATGCGCTCGTAGGTGCGCAGCGTCTGCTGGTGGACGCCGACCATGCGCGCCACGATCGAGATCTGGAAGACCGGCTCGTCCTGCGGGAAGTTCGTCATCGTTCGCCTTCATTCGTTCCGTTCGATACGGGAGGCCCTGGCCCGCCTTACGACGCGACCCCGGCCTCCTCGTCGGGCGTGGGGGCGTCCGCGTCGCCGTCCTCCATCGGTGCCTCGGTGGCGCCCTCGGTCGCGCGCAGGCGCTCAAGCAGTTCGAGTTGCTCCGCGCTGAGGCGCTCGGGGAGCTGGAGCAGCGCGCGGGCGTGCAGGTCGCCGAAGCCGGCGCCGTCGCGCCGCGGCATGCCCTGCCCGGCGAGGCGGAACGTGCGGCCGCTGCGTGTGCCGGCGGGGATCGTGAGCGCGAGCGCCCGCCCCTTGAGCGTCGGCACCCGCACCTCGCCGCCGAGCGCGGCGACCGTCACGGGGACATCGACGTCGACGTGCAGGTCGTCGCCGCGGCGCTCGAAGCGCGGATCGCGGCGCACGGTGACCACGAGGAACAGGTCACCCGGTTCCGCGCCGCGCGGGCTCGGCTCGCCCTTGCCGCGCACGCGCACGCGCTGGTCGCTGCGGATGCCGGCGGGGATCGTCACCTCGAGTCGCCGGGTGGCGCCGGCGCTCCCGCTGCCGCGGCAACTGTGGCAGGTCGCTCCGGCAAGGCTGCCGGAGCCGCCGCAGATGGTGCACGGGGCGGCGCCGTCGACCAGCTCGATCGTGCGCTTCGTGCCCTCGTATGCCTCCTGGAGCGAGACCTCGACGGGGTGGTCGATGTCGCGGCCTCGCCGCGGCGCGCGAGGGGCGCGTGGGGCGTCGGCGCCGCGGCCGAAGAGGCCGTCGAAGATCCCGCCGAAGCCACCCGGCCCACCTGGCCCGTCGCCGCCGAGGTCGCCGACGTTGAACTCGAAGGTCCGGGCGCCCTCGCCGCCAAACCCGAACGGGCTGCCGCCGAAGGGGCCGCCCGCGCCGCGGCGTCGCATCTCCTCGATCTGCCCGGCGTCGCGCCAGCGATCGCCGTAGCGGTCGTAGGCGGCGCGCGTCTCGGGGTTGGAGAGCACCGAGTTGGCCTCCGAGATTGCCTTGAAGCGCTCCTCGGCGTCGGTGTCGCCGGGATTGACGTCGGGGTGGTACTGGCGCGCGAGCTTGCGGAACGCGGAGCGGATCTCCTTGTCGCTGGCGCCACGCGGCACCCCGAGGACCTCGTAGAAGTCTCGTGCCATGGCTGTACTATAGCAGAAGGGGCCGTGCGGTCACTAGATTACTTGAGCGTCTCCCACTCAGGAGTATTGACATCGCAAGAGCCAGCACATATCATCCTGTTCATGCACAAGAAGGACACGATCAGGTAACGAACACGCGGACCGAAGAGCACACCGGAAGTGAGCGAGTGGCCGCCCGACACCCCAGTCGGGCACGCACAGGAGGAACCGTTTGAACCTGACCAGCTACATCGAGGCAGTACGGCGCGCGGACGGCTCGGCACAGCCCAGCCAGCTTTCGCCCGCCGACCTGCAGGTAGCGCTCGTGCGCGTGGGCGCGGCGGTGCAGAGCCCGCCGTTCGGCTTCAACTAGGCCCGCACGTCACCGGGTCAAGCGCGCTGATCCGACCGCGCGCTGTGCCCCGGCAATCCTCAGCAAGCGGCGTTCCGAGGACACATCGGACGCTCGGCCGGCGGAGCCGGCCACGGGACAGGAACGAAGGAAAGGACACAGCAATGGCAGACATCATGGTTCGTCGCGACCCGTTCGTGGGGATGCGCCAGGTGATGGACCGGCTCTTCGACGAGTCGTTCTTCAAGCCCATCCACACCCACTCGTGGGACGAGGGCGCCCTGCCCGTCGACATCTACGAGCGCGACGGCAAGCTCCAGGTGCGGGCGTCGCTGCCCGGCTTCGACAAGGACGACATCGACATCCAGGTCCACGAGGGCGTGCTCTCGATCAACGCGAAGCACGCCGCCGCGGACGAGACCAGCGAGGGGCGCTGGTACCGGCGTGAGCGTCACATCAGCTCCGTGAGCCGTCGCATCGCCCTGCCGGACGTCGTGCAGGACGCCGAGGTGGACGCGGAGCTCACCGACGGCGTGCTGACGCTGAGCCTGCCGCTGCAGGAGCAGCCGCAGCCCCGCCAGATCGAGATCCGCACCAGCTAACGGCGCGGACGATCGACTCGCCAGCCCCGGGGATCCCCCGCCCCGGGGCTCGGCACTTAAGGGCACTTCAGGGCACTTCAGGGCATTTGAGGGCACCTAACAGGCTGCTGAAAAAGGCGAGGCCGTCTGGCAGGAGGGTGGGGGCGGCGGGAGCGTAGCCTGGAGGCTGCCCCATGCGAGGCGACGCCGAGCGTCAGGCCGACATCATGCTCGCGCTCACGCCGGACTCGTTCGTTCCCGACCGACCACCAGGGCAAGCGCTTCATCACCATGGAGCCCTCCGGGGTACTCACCATGGAGCCCTCCGGGGTACTCACCATGGAGCCCTCCGGGGTACTCACCATGGAGCCCTCCGGGGTACTCACCATGGAGCCCTCCGGGGTACCCAGAGCGACGCGCTGAGTTGATCGAAGATTGCCTCGTACTGCGGGAGTTGCGGTGGAACGTGCCGCTCACACTCCTCGCCGGTGTCGTAATAGGCGATCCAGGCCCCGGTGACATAGTCGACCAGAAATGGCCCGCCTAAGCCCCCGTAGACCTGGAGGCAGTTGTAGGACTCGCCTGGAGGCCCTGGGTCGATGTCACCCATCGTCGGGGTAGCCAGGGCTTCCGACCAGGCCACCGTCAGCCAGGCGCGCACGGGCATGTCGAAGACCATACCCCGGGTCCTGAACAAGTAGGTGCCCGCCCCACCAACGTCAAAGCCGCCCACTCCGCCACCGTCGTAGTTGCCCCCTCTGAACACGAACCCGTCGCGACCCCACGCTCTGCTCACCTGTGCCACAGGAGGGCACGGCCGCAAGTCCACCCGGTCGAGGTTGTTGTTGGGCACGGCCAGCAGTGGCGGCGGGACGCACCCCGACAGGCGGTCACCACCGAGGTACAGATGCGTGAGCTTTTCCAGGTTCATCAGCTTCGATGGAATCCCGCCCCTGAGGAGGGGGTTGTCGTCCAGCCAGAGCTCTCGCAGCTCGGTAAGGTCGGCCAGCCAGCCCCACATCTCGCCGGCCAGCCCGAGGCCTGTCAGCCGCAACGCCGTAACGCGCGGCGGAGCCCCCTCGACCACGACCCCTTCCCACTGCGCAACCGGGGTTCCCGCGCTCCAATTCAGCGCGCCGGTACCCGCGAGCGGGTCGCGCAGCGCCAGCAGGTACTCGCGATCCGCGAGGAGTCCGGAAGTGGGCAACACTGCGATAGTCATGTCGCCGTAGCGGTACCGGCCGCTCGGGCTGTGGCCGTCATCGAGCAGGAGCCGCACGGCCCCCAACTCCTGCCAAGCCGCGCGAAACTCCCACCAACCCACGGCACACTCCTTGCCGCAGGCCCGCACGAAGACAGGGAGGGGACCCGAATCCCGCTCCTCATCTTCCACCTGGACAAACCGGTAGCCGTAGTACGGGTCTCGCACCACGTCAATGCGGTACGCACCCGGAGCCTGCGGCTTCCGCTGCCAGATACCCAGCTCCACACCGCCGATCGATAGCGTGTCGTAGTTGTACCTCCCCAGGCCGCCCAGCCCATACTGCAACTGGACCGCCCGCGTCCCGTGTGCGTCCCACCTGCCCCCTTGCAGGCGGGCGCTCACGTGCAGGTTCTGCTCGTCGTTCACGTCCTGCCAGATACGGAGCTCGACGATGACCTCCCCGCCGGCGTCGTCGGCAGCGTCGGCACGGGGAAGTCCCTCGCCTGCGGACACGCCGAGCAGCATGGCGGCCAGCACGAGCGTCGCGGCCAGGAGGCTCAACTTCATGGTGCTTCACCCATCCAGGCGGATTCGGCGAGGCGGTCGAGCAGCGGCTCGACCGTCCCTGCGTTCGAGACGGACACCCAGCGGTTGCACTCCTCCGCTTCCTCCACGTCCAGGCAGATCCACGACCTGCCCGCCGTGTTGCGCAGGATAAGCCCAACGCTGGATGAACCCCCTTCTGCAGCGTCGGAGACCACGAAGCCCACGACTTCAAGCCGGAGGCCTGCGGGCACCTCAAAGTGCAGGGGCGCATCGACGAGGGTGAACTGATAGCTACCCTCGCTGAGTGTGTGCTCGCCGTACGAGACATCGGTCGGTGTCCCGCAGTCGGACAGCCCCAGCGAGGCAAGGTCGTTGTTGCTCACGTTTCGCAGGGAGGGCGGCACACAGTCCGTCAGCTAATTGTCAGCCAGATAGAGGTGAGTGAGCGCGGTGAGTTGTTGGAGCTTTAGGGTGCCTCGACTACCTCGCCGCCGGCGCTCTCCTCGCTCCCGGCGGGGAACGGCTCGCGGTCACCCGCGGCGCGCCACAGCGCGTAGCCGGCGATCACGATCACGAGCAGCACCACGCTCGCCGCGCCGAGCGACAGCCCGAGCCCGACGCGGTCGACGGCAAGCCCGAGACCGAGTGAGATGCCGATCGTCGCGCACCACGCCGCGAGCTGGTGCACCGACAGCATGGTCGCCCGCTCCCCGTCCGGCACGCGCCTCGAGAGGTACTCGACGACAAGCGGGTGCAGCGCCTCGCGCACGAACATCGCGCACGCGAACACGGGGAACAGCCAGAGCAGTCCGCTCGCGCCGCCGAGGATACCGAGCGCGGCGAGCGCCGGCAGCAGGCCCAACGAGCGGCTCAGGCCGAGGCCCTGCCGCACCCGCCACGACGACCACCCGCCGGCCGCTGCGACCAGCATCATTGCCGCCGCCACCCAGCCAAGCGCCCACACCGGAACGCCCTCGCCCACGAGGATCGGCTGGAACGTCGTGAACGCCACCAACTCGATGCCCTGCACCGTCGCCGAGACGACGATGATCCAGCGCAGCGCGCGCGTCTGCAGCACGCGCCCGGCCGCGCTGCGGCCGATGCGCAGGAACGAGCGCTCCGACCGTTCTCGCGGCGGCTCGACGAGCAGCAGCGCGAATCCCGCGGCGAACAACGACAGCACGCCACTCACCACAATCGGCCACGACAGTGGCGTCCAGATGACCATGAGGCCACCGGCCACCGTGAAAAACGCGATGCCGACCGTCATCCGCGCGTTGAAGCGGCCGAAGACCCCGGCGAACTCGTTCGATCGTCCCACCGCGCGCAACGAGTCGTAGAGGAACGCCTCGTCGGCGCCGCTCATCAGCGCGCCGCCGACGGCAAACAGCACGTAGGCGCCCATCAGCATCGCGATGGAGCTCGCCAGTCCGAACACCACGAACCCCCCCGCGGCGACGACCGAACCGAGGAGCATGCTCAATCGTCGTGTGTAGCGGTCGGCGACCATACCCGTGGGCACCTCGGCGAGCACCGTCACGCCGAACACCACGGCTTCGAGGAGCAGAATCTGGCCGAGGGTGAGGCCACGGTCCTCGATCAGGTAGATGACCCAGATCCCCTCACCGAGCCAGGCCCAGCGCAACACCCACCACCACGGCAGCAGCCGCAGGCTGCGCTCGATGCCGGGTGGGGGAATCGCCGTCTCGGCCATGCAATCGAGCGTAGTCGCCACCCGACTGAAGCACACGGGCGCGCCTCGGCGCCGGTGCTCAGGCATGCGCGCGTCCGCGCCGGTTCGGCAGTACGCTTGCACGACTACCGCACGGAGGACGCCCGCACCGTGAGCCGAGAGACCGCCGCTCCACCGACCCCGGCCGCACCCGCCGCGCCGGACGACGCCCGTCCCGCCTCGCGCATGCGCGCGATGCTCGACGACGTCGGTGCGTTGCGAAATCCGCTCTACCGGCGGTTCTGGTTCGGCTCGCTCGGCGCCGTGGGGGGCACGCAGTTCGTCATCCTCGCGACGGGCTGGCTCGTCGTCGACGGACTCGGCGGCTCGCCGCTCGACCTCGGGTACGTCGGCGCCGCAACCGCCGTACCGACGATCGCCGTCAACCTCTTCGGCGGCGTACTCGCCGACCGCATGGACCGGCGCAAGCTGCTGATCGGCACCTCGATCGTCACGGCCGTGCTGATCGGCATGCTCGCCGTCCTCGACGCGACCGGCTCGGTCGCCATCTGGCACGTCGTCGCGATCTCCGCCGCGCTCGGCCTCGTCTACGGGGTCGACTGGCCGGTGCGCAACGCGTTCTTCCCGCAACTCATCGACGAGGAGCACATGATCAGCGCCGTCGCGCTCAACTCCGTGATGTGGCAGGCGACGCGGATCGTGTCGCCTGCCATCGCCGGGATTGCGATCGCGGCGTTCGGGACGGCGTTCGTGTTCGCTGCCGCCGCTATCGGCTTCGTCGTGATGCTCGTCGTGCTGCTCGCGCTCCGCGTCGAGCGAGCCGTGACGGGGCCGCGCCGCGCCGTGGTGCGCGACCTGGTCGGGGGTGTCGTGTTCATTGCGCGGGAGCGGCTCTTCGCGGCGCTGATGCTGCTGACGTACACGACGACGTTCTTCGCGATGTCGTACATCTTCCTGATGCCGCTGATGGCGGACGAGCTCGGGATTGGGCCGACGGGCTACGGCTTCATGCTCTCGGCGATCGGGATAGGGGCAGTGAGCGGGACGGTGCTCTCGTTCCGCCTGCAGCGCGTCGCGGGGCTGGGGCCGATGATGCTCGCCGCCAGCCTCGGCTCGAGCCTGTTCGTGTTCCTGTTCGCCTGGTCACCGGTGTACCCGCTCTCCGTCGCGCTGACGTTCTGCGCCGGGGTGACCAACTCGATATTCCTCATCACCTCGATGACCGTGATGCAGCTGCGCGTGCCCGAGGAGTTGCGAGGCCGCGTGATGGGCATCCACGCGATCACGTTCAGCCTGATCAGCCTCGGCGGGCTCGTCGGCGGGGCCATCGCCAACGCATTCGACGTCCGAGTGGCGATCGCGGTCGGCGCCTGCGTGTTGGCCTGCGTCGCGCTCATCGTCGCGGTCACGCAGCCCGAAGTGCGGCGCATCCGCACCCACGCGGCGACGCCCCCGAGCGCCTGAGGGCGAACGTCGTGCGCCCCCTCGCGCTCGCCGCAGCGCTCGCGCTTGCCTTCGCCGCGGCGGGCTGCGCGGGCGAAGCAGATCACGTCTGCGGCGGGAGCCTCGAGGCAGCCGTGGCGTCACCGGCCCCGCGCTCGGACGCGCCCGCGTTCCGCGTCCTCTGGCTGGGCGACACGCTGCTCGCCGACGCGGCCGAGTCGCGCCTCGTCACGAACGGCTACGCGTGGGCGTTCGACGGGCTGCGCCCGCTCCCCGAGGCCGACTACGTGATCGCCAACGCCGAGGGCCCCCTCACCACTGGGACCACCGTCTACGACCCGTCACAACGCTGGAGCTACGCCGCCCGCCCCGAGGCCGCGCAGGCGCTGGCGACCGAGGGCGTCTCGGCGGCTGGCCTCGCGAACAACCACGCGCTCGACCGCGGCCCGGTCGGCCTCGCCGACACCGTCGCGCACCTCGACGCCGCTGGCGTGGCGACGTTCGGCGCGGGCTCGGACCTCGACGCTGCGCTGCGCCCGCTCACCATCGAGACGCCGCACGGGCGCGTCGGGGTGGTGGCGTTCGGGCAGGGCGGCGGCGTGCGCAGGAACGCGGGCGCGAGCCGCCCCGGCATCGCCGTGCTGACGCGCTGCAACGCCGCCGAGGGCGCACGACGCGCCCGCGAGGCCGGCGCGAGGTGGGTCGTCGCGTTCGTGCACTGGGGCGTGAACTACGCCGACGTGGTGCACGCCCAGCGCAGGCAGGCGGCGCTGCTCGCCGAGGCGGGGTACGACCTCGCCATCGGGCACGGGCCGCACGTCGCCCAGCCCGTCGAGGTCGTCGGCGGGATGCCCACCGTCTACTCGCTCGGCAACTTCGTGTTCGGCACGCCCGGCCGGTTCACGACCGACGCCCCGGGCGTCGGCCTGATGGCGACGGCGGCGTTCGGCCCCGACGGCCTCGAGGAGCTGCGGCTGCACTGCATCCGCACCAATAACGCCGAGGTCGGCTTCCAGCCCCGGCCCTGCACACTCGCGCAGGCTGACGAGGTGCTGCGCACGGTGCATTCTGACATCGCCATCGAGGACGGCGTGGGGGTGCTGCGGTGGCCGATCGAGTAGCTGCGACGACCCGAGGGCACGCCTGGCGGCGCGTGGCGATCCGGCTCGCGGGCTGGGCCGTGCTGCTCCTCGTGCTGCGGCTCGCGGTCGTGCCGGCCGAGTCGCGCGACCTGCGGCCGCCCGACGAGCTGCGGGCCTCCTCGACGGCCGCGCGCGAGTGGATCGAGCGCAACCTGCAGCCGGACGGCCGCTACACGTACGTCTACGACGCCGACCTCGACACCGTCCCCGACGACTACAACGAGGTGCGGCACGCCGGTGTGACGATGGCGCTCTTCCAGTCCGCCGGGCGCGACGGGGACGCCGAGGCGTTCCGCAGGGGCGACGTCGCGGTCGAGTGGATGCTCGGCCGCCTGCACCGGCGCGACGGCTGGGCGGCGCTGACCACGCCCGAGGGCCACCGCGCAAAGCTCGGCGCGAGCGCGCTCATGCTCGTCGCGCTGGCCGAGCGGCGCCTGGCGACAGGCGACACTCGCCACGACGAGGTGATGCGCGAGTTGGGCCGCTTCCTCGCCGCGATGCAGCGCCCGGACGGCGGCTTCCACGTGGCGTGGATCGTCGGGGCCGGCGAGCCGGACTACGTGGGGACGTCGCGCTACTTCCCGGGCGAGGCGACGTGGGGCCTCGCGCTGCTGCACGAGGCGCTGCCCGGCGAGGGCTGGGACGCGCACGCCCGCGCGGGCTCGATCTTCCTCGCCACGCGCCGCGACGAGGTCGAGCAGGTGCGCTTCCGCCCCCTCCCCGACCACTGGGCGTCGTACTCGATGGCCGAGATGGTGGAGTGGGGGCTGAGCGACGAGGAGATCGACTACGCGCGCCGCCTCGCGGGCCGGTTCGGGTTCCTGATCCGCGCAGAGTCGCAGCGCGAGCACGGGCTGTTCGGCGGCCCCGGCTCGCTGATCCGCGTGCACGTGCGCGCCGCCGCGTTCGGGACGTGGGTGGAGGCGATGGGCGCGCTGTGGCGCATCGCCGCGGCCGACCCGCGCATGGCCGATCTCAAGCCCGCGATCGAGGAGCGCCTCGCGACCGGCGCGAGCCTCCTCGCGAAGCGTCAGACGGACGCCGTCGAGGCCGTCGCCTACCCACGGCCCGGATTCGTCGAGGGCTCGTGGGTGACGCGCGGCGAGACGCGCATGGACGACCAGCAGCACGCGCTGTCCGGCCTGCTCTTCGCCGCCGACGCGCTCGAGGGCCGCACGCTGCGCTCCCCCGCCGAGCCCCTGACCATCCCGCGCGCGCTACCGTGAGCACGCCATGAGCGAAGTACCACTGCTGCTCGCCGTGTTCTGGGCCGCGATCAACCCGCCCGCGTCCGTCGCCTCATTGCCCGAGACGTTCAGAGCGATCGAGCGCGGTCGCCGCGTCAGGCTGGTGCTTGCCGGCTGGGGGGCAGCCGCGGTGCTGCTGGCGCTCGCCGCGCTCCTGCACGGCCCGTTCCTCGACCTGCTCGACGTCTCTGCGTCGAGCTTCGACATCGCCGCGGGCATCGTCATGCTCGCCGGCGCTGCCCGCCCGCTCCTGCGCGGCCGCGCGATCGAGGAGGCGACGGCGTCGCTCCTCGACGCGAGCCCACGGGGGGCCGTCGTGCCGCTCGCGGTGCCCCTGCTGGCGAGCCCCGCGGCGCTGGCCGCCGCGATCGCCTACGGCGAGCGCGCCGGCGCGGCGCCGACGATCGCCGTCGCCGTGGCGGTGTCGGGCGTGGCGGTGCTCGCGATGGTGGTAGGCCCGCTGCTGCGGTGGCGACACCGCCAGCCACTCGACGAGGCGCTCGCGCGCCTCACCGGCGCGCTGCTCGTCGTCGTGGCGATCGGGCTGATCGTCGACGGTGTGCTCAGCGTGTAGAGGCTACGACGAGGCGACCCGCTCCAGCTCGGCCAGCAGCTCCGCCTTCGCCGCGTCGTCGAGGAACGTCGCCTCGATCGAGTTGTGGGCGATCGCCACGACCTCCTCGCGGCTGAGTGCGAGCGCTTCCGCGGCGGCGATGTAGTTGTCGCCGATGTAACCGCCGAAGTAGGCCGGGTCGTCCGAGTTGATCGTGACGCGGACGCCGCGGTCGAGCAGCCGCCCGAGGTTGTGGTCCTCGATGCGGTCGACGACGCGCAGCTTCACATTGGAGAGCGGGCACATCGTGAGCGGCACGCCGTCGCGGACGAGCCGTTCGAGGAGCGCCGGGTCCTCCTCGCTGCGCACACCGTGGTCGATGCGCTCGACGCCGAGCAGGTCCAGAGCCTGCCAGACGTAGTCCGGCGGCCCCTCCTCGCCCGCGTGCGCGACCGCACGCAGGCCTGCGGCGCGTGCGCGCTCGTACACCGCGGCGAAGTCCTGGGGCGGAAACCCCGCCTCGGAGGAGTCGAGGCCGACCCCCACGATGCGGTCGCGGAACGGCAGCGCCTCCTCCAGTGTCGTCATCGCCTCGGCCGCGGGGAGGTGGCGCAAGAAGCACAGGATCAGCGACGCGCTAATCCCGAGGGCCCGGCGCGCCTCCTCGATCGCCGCGTGCAGGCCGTTGACCACGGTCTCGAACGGCACGCCACGCGCGGTGTGGGCCTGCGGGTCGAAGAACAGCTCGGCGTGCCGGACTCCGTCGGCGTGCGCGCGCTCGAAGTACGCGCGCGCGAGGTCGTGGAAGTCGCGCTCCGTCTGCAGCACGGCCATGCCCTCGTAGTAGATGTCGAGGAACGACTGGAGGTCGGTGAAGGCGTACGCGGCGTGCACCTCCTCGACGCTGCCGTAGCGGAGTTCCACCCCGTTGCGGGCCGCGAGTTCGAACATCATCTCGGGCTCGAGCGAGCCCTCGATGTGGATGTGCAACTCGGCCTTGGGCAGCGCCCGGATCCACTCGTCCATGCGAACCGCCCTTCCCGTTCCGCGGTCGTCGCGAGGCGTCCCTGGCTGGGGCGAACGTACCAGAGCCGCCCGTCACGGTACGATGCCCGCCGGCGCACGAGGAGGACGGGCGTGGACCTCGAGCCGCGCTTCACCGAAGACGAGATTCGCGAGGCCGTCGCACGCCTCGCCCGCGCCATCGAGGCGGACGCGGTGAGGCGGCGCAGCGCGCAGCCGCTGTTGCTCGTGGGCGTGCTCAAGGGCTCGTTCGTGTTCCTCGCCGACCTCCTGCGGGAGCTCACCGTCCCCGCCGAGGTCGACTTCGTGCGCGCGCGATCCTACGGCGCCGGGACGAGCTCCACGGGCGCAGTCGAGATCACCAAGGACCTCGAGACCGACGTGACGGGGCGCGACGTGATCGTGGTCGAGGACATCGCCGACACGGGCCGCACGATGCGCACCATCTGCGCGCGCATCGCCGCCGGCCGGCCGGCCTCGCTGCATCGCTGCGCGCTGCTCGTGCGCGAGGGCGGGCCCGCAGCTGACGACGAGCCGGACTACGCCGGCCTGCAACTCGGGCCGGGGTTCGTCGTCGGCTACGGCCTCGACTACGCCGAGCTGTACCGCGGCCTGCGCGAGATCCGTGCGCTGCCGGAGGACGGCACGCCGACGTAACAGCGCCGCATTTGGAGTGGCTCCCCGGCAGGCATATCCTCGATCCGGGGAATGCACCGCACGAAGGAGGCGCGCCATGTCCGACTCCGAACACTTCGATGTACTGATCGCGGGCCAGGGCGCCGCCGCCTACGCGGCAGCGCTGTACACCGCGCGTTACCGCGTGAAGACGCTCGTCGCCGGGGAGCGCTTCGGCGGCGAGACGGCCATCGGCGGCGCCATCGAGAACTACCCCGGCCACGCGGAGATCGACGGCTTCGACCTCATGCTCCGCTTCCAGGAGCAGGTCACGCGCTACGACGTCCCGATCCGCAACGCCGACGTCACCGCCCTCGCCAGCGACGGCGACCACTTCCGCGCCACGCTCTCCGACGACACGGAGATCGAGTCGAGCGCCGTCATCCTCGCCATCGGCCGCGAGCGGCGGACGCTCGGCCTCCCGAACGAGGCGGAGTGGACAGGCCACGGCGTCTCGTACTGCTCGACGTGCGACGCGCCGCTCTACCGCGACAAGGTTGCGGCGGTCGTGGGCGGCGGCAACGCCGCCGTCGAGGGCGCCCTGCTCAACGCTCGCCACGCCGCCCGCACCTACCTCATCTACCGTGGCGACCGGCTGTGGCGGCCCGAGCCCGTCCTCGTCGAGCTGCTCGGCCAGGCGGACAACGTCGACGTGCTGATGGAGACCGAGGTGGCCGAGCTGCTCGGCAGCGACGACGCAGGCCTCACGGGCGTGCGGCTCACCCGCTCGCACGACGGCAGCGACACGCTCGACCTCGACGTGCTGTTCATCGAGGCGGGCGCCGACCCACGCGTCGACCTCGCCCGCGCGCTCGGCGTCGAGCTCAACGCCGAGACCGACGAGGTGCACGTCGACCGCGAGATGCGGACGAACGTGCCGGGACTGTTCGCGGCGGGCGACTTGACCGACGGCTCGGGCGCGCTCAAGCAGACGGTAACGGCGGCGGCGCAGGGCGCGATCGCCGCGCTGGCCGCCTACCAGCACGTCACCGAGCACGGCCGCTACTGCCGGTGGCACGCCTCGGGGTTCGTGTTCGAGGGCGAAGCCGCACTCGCCGCCGGGTAGCCCTCGGCGCAACCCGGCAGGTCGTGGCGTCTCCGGCGGGCGTCGTTATGATGGGCGCGAGACGCGGCGCGCGAGGCGCCGACCGGAAGGCAGGAACGCATGGATTGGTCAGACACCGCCGAACAGGCGGCATTCCGCGCCGAGGTGCGCTCGGCGTAGGCTGATGGCATTCCCGCGTACTACCGCGAGCGCGCCGCACGCGGGCTCGACTCCGACTGGGGCCAGGACCGCCGCTCCGGTGACCCGGAGCGCGAGGGCGCGGCCAACGCGCGGACCGACGCGCTCTTCGCGCACGGCTGGTTCGCGCCGCACCTCCCGACGGAATACGGCGGCGCGGGCATGTCCCCCATGGAGCAGTTCATCTTCACGCAGGAGCGGGCCGCGGCCGGCGCGCCGCAGGTCGGCGCGAACGGGCTCGCGCTGCTCGCCCCGACGCTGATCGTGCACGGCACCGAGGAGCAGAAGGCGCAGTACCTGCCCGGCATCCTCAACGGCGAGAAGCTGTGGGCGCAGGGCTACTCCGAGCCGGGCGCCGGCTCCGACCTCGCCTCGCTGCAGACGCGCGCCACGCGCGACGGCGACGAGTGGGTGATCAACGGCCAGAAGATCTGGACCTCGAGCGCGCACGTCGCCGACTCGCTGTTCGCGCTGGTGCGCACCGACCCGGACGCGCCGAAGCACCGCGGCATCTCGTTCGTGCTGATCGAGGACATCCACACGCCCGGCCTGAGCGTGCGCCCGCTGATCAACATGGGCTGGGAGCACGGCTTCAACGAGACCTTCTTCGAAGATGTCCGCATCCCCGCCGACAACGTGCTCGGCGAGGTCAACCGCGGCTGGTACGTCGGCACGACGCTGCTCGACTTCGAGCGCTCGAACATCGCCGGCGCGATCAGCGCGAAGCGGCGGCTCGACATCCTCACCGACTTCCTGCACAGCGAGAGGGCGAGGCGACGACGCGCGTCTCGGACGTCACCCGTACCGAGATCGCCGACCGCTACATCGAGTCCGACGTGGGGTTCAACCTCTCGTTCCGCATCATCTCGATGCAGGACCGCGGGCTGATCCCGAACTACGAAGCGTCGATGACGAAGCTGTTCCTGTCGGAGGTGACGGAGGACGTGGCGCGCACCGCGGTCCACTGTTTCGGGCTGTACGCGAACCTGTGGGACGAGGACGACGAGCGCTCACCGGCGCGGGCGTTCTTCACGCGTCGCTACGTCCTCGACATCCCCGGCACGATCGCAGCCGGCAGCTCCGAGGTGCAGCGCAACATCATCGCCACCCGCGGGCTGGGGCTGCCTCGCTCCTAGCGTCGGGTCACCTGTCGCGAGACACACGAGGCCGGGGCACGTCCCCGGCCCCGGTGATCTCGCGACGTGATAGGCGAGTTAGATCAGTTCGCCCTGATCAGCCTGCTCGGTGGCGCGCGGGGCGCGCGGATACTGGCGCATCCCTCGCCGCGAGGGCATCTCGATTCCCGCCCCGCGGACGATGTCTCCTGCGGTCAGAAGCTGGATGCGCGGCCACGTGGTGTCGTCCCATGCGGATCGGTAGAGTCCGGCAGCGTTGGCCTCGTTGATCATCGCGCGCGTAGGCTGTCGGGCGGTAACGAGTACGCCAATCGCGGCGTCTTCGCGCTCGACGACGCCGCGAAGGTCGCGTACGTCTCGCACGCCCGTGCCGCCGCCCTTCACGGAGATGATGACTTGCTTGTGCTGTAGCGTGGGGCTGTCGGGGTCGTTCGGGTCATGCTCCGGGAACGTAGTCACGCCGTCGATGCCCTGATCAGGGCCCATGCGCGGGGTGCCGCTGCGCGCGGTCCCGCCGAGCCTGGCGACGGCCCAGAACTGGAACTGGAACTTGCCGCGCTCAGCGAGCGCGAGAGCGGCGGCTTCGTCGGCGGGTTCGCCATCGACGGGCACGCCATCGGCGAAGTCGTCGGGGAAGGTATCGCTGAGCCGCTGCTGCATCAGGTCCACGGCAAGGTAAGTGATATCGATGCCGACCCACCGCCGTCCCAGCCGTTGGGCGGCGACGGTAGCGGTTCCACATCCGCAGAAGGGATCGAGGACGAGGTCGCCTGGATTCGAGGAGGCCTCGATGATGCGCTTGAGGAGCGCCTCAGGCTTCTGCGTGGGGTAGGGGAGCTGTTCCTCTCGAGGCATCAGCGGGATGTCATCCCAAATGTCCTGCACCAGACGACCGCGCTGCTCGCTGAGGTATCGCTTGTAACGCGGGACGCCGCCACCGGGAGGGATGTAGATGTTACCCGCAGCGTCCTCCTCCTCCATGCGCTCCCGCGTCCACCGCCACACACGAGTGTGGCCGTGGAATTCATATGTAAGGTTCGGCCGGTCTGGGTTCGGATTGAGCAGCGAGGTGGGCTGCCACCAATCCTCACGCTTCGGATCCCAGTTGCGGTACTGCTGACGCGTACGCTCGTCCGGTTCCGTATACGGCACGGCGGGTTGGTTCCACACGGCGTCGCGATCCGACGACACGTAGAAGAAGAGTGTGTCGTGAATCCGGCCGAAGGATCGCGAAACATTCCCATGCGGCAGAGAACGCCTCCACACGATCTCGTTACGGTAGTTTCTTGCACCGAAGACCGAATCCATCAGGGTCTTCAGGTAGTGGCTCGCCGTCGGGTCGCAATGGAGGTAGATCGAGGCGGTCGGCTTCATCACGCGCCGTAGCTCGATGAGGCGTGGGGCCATCATCGTCAGGTAGGCCGTCATGTCATTGTGGCCGAGGGCGCTCACGAAGGCCTGGAGTAGTCGGCCCACGTCATCGCCGCGTGACGCGACCTCATCGAAGACCTCAGCGGTCACTGTCGTCCACTGCCAAGTGTCCTCGAACGCTTCGATCTGCGCCTCAGCCTCGGTTCCGGCCGATTCGCGGAAGAGCACATTGTATGAGCGGTTCGAGTTGAACGGCGGGTCGAGGTAGACGAGGTCGACGCATTCCGACGGAAAATCGGGCAGCACCTCAAGGTTGTCGCCGTAGTAGAGAGTATTGGGCTTGAACTCCGCCATCCCGGAGATGTTAACGCGTCAACGCCGTTGCGTCAGCGCATCCGATCGTCCGGGTAGCCAGCGCGCCCGATCTCGCCGCACACTGGTGCATGGAGGGGTGCCCGAGCGGTTTATGGGAGCGGTCTTGAACACCGTCGTGGCGCTTGCGTCACCGTGGGTTCGAATCCCACCCCCTCCGCCATCCACCCACGACCGACGCGGTACGCACCGCGACGCCATCGCAGCAGCACAGACACGGGGATACCCCGCAGGAGCACAAGCGCGGGGATACCCCGCGGGAGCACAAGCGCGGGGATACCCCGCGGGAGCACAAGCGCGGGGATACCCCGCGGGAGCACAAGCGCGGGGATACCCCGCGGGCCGGAGGCCACCACGCCCATGTCCGCCATCTACGACCTCGCCGATGACTACGTCGTGCGCTCCGCCGCGCTCTCGCCCAACGCCGCCACCAGCATGGGCATCCCCGGCCACGAGCACGAGCTGACCGACTTCTCGCCCGACGGCCACGAGGCCCGCACGCAGCTCGAACGCGACACCCTCGCCGCGCTCGAGGCCGCGACCGTCGAGGACGACCGCGACCGTGTAGCCCGCGACGCGATGGCGGAGCGACTGCGGCTCTCGCTCGAGCTCGACGCGGCGGGGCAGCACTACCGCTCGATCAACGTGCTCGCGAGCCCGTCGCAGTCGCTGCGGCGCGTCTTCGACCTCATGCCGCGCGAGACCGAGGAGCACTGGAGCAACATCGCCGCCCGCCTCGCCGCCATGCCCGCGGCGATGGCGGGCTACCGCCGCACCCTCGATGCCAGCATCGAGCGCGGCACGCCGGGCACGCAGCGCCAGGCTGCCGCGTGCGCGATGCAGGCGGCGACGTGGAGCGGGGCGAGCGGGGCGCCCTCGTTCTTCGACGGGCTCGTGGCGGACTTCGAGGCGTCGGACGTGGTGAGCGATGGGCTGACCGCCGAGCTGCGCGCCGGCGCTGCCGCCGCCAACGAGGCGTTCGCCGGCTTCGGCCGTTACCTCGAGGAGACCTACGTGCCCGCTGCCGAGCCGCATGATCCCGTCGGGCGCGACCGCTACGCGCTGGGCGTGCAGGTCTACACCGGCGCCTCGCCGGACCTCGACGAGACGTACGCGTGGGGCTGGTCCGAGCTGCACCGCATCGAGGCCGAGATGGCGGCGACCGCGGAGCGCATCGCCCCCGGCGTCGGCGTTGAGGGCGCCAAGGAACTCCTCGAGACCGACCCGGAGCGCGCCATCGACGGCGTCGACGCGTTCCGCGAGTGGATGCAGTCGCTCCAGGAGACGACCATCGCCGAGCTCAACGGCACGCACTTCGACCTGCCCGCGGAGGTGCAGCGCATCGAGGCGCTGATCGCGCCGCCCGGCGGCACGCTCGCGATGTACTACACGGGCCCCTCGGAGGACTTCAGCCGGCCGGGCCGCACGTGGTACCCGACGGGCGGCAAGACGCGCTTCCCGCTGTGGGGCGAGGTCTCGATCGCGTACCACGAGGGCGTCCCCGGCCACCACCTGCAGATCGGCATGACCGTCTACCTGCGCGAGGCGCTCTCGCGCTGGCAGCGGCTGATGGGCGGCTCGTCCGGCTACTCGGAGGGCTGGGGCCTCTACGCCGAGCGGCTCATGGGCGAGCTCGGCTACCTCGAGAACCCCGACTACTACCTCGGGATGCTGCGCGCGCAGGCGCTGCGTTGCGCCCGCGTGGTGGTGGACATCGGCATGCACCTCGAGCTGCCGATCGCGGAGCACGACCACTTCCACCCGGGGGAGACGTGGACGCCGGAGCTGGGCCTGGAGTTCGTGCTGCAGCGCGCCCACTTCCCGGCCGACTTCATGGCGAGCGAGGTCGATCGCTACCTCGGCGTGCCGGGGCAGGCGATCAGCTACAAGGTAGGCGAGCGCGCCTGGCTCGACGCGCGCGAGGCGGCCCGCCGCCGCGACGGCGCCTCGTTCGACCTCAAGGCGTTCCACGCGCAGGCGTTCGACCTGGGGCCGATGGGGTTGGATCAGATGCGGCGGGAGCTGGGCGGGTAGGGCCACGAAGTTCGTGCTACACTAGGATCGTGCGAAACGTAACCATCACCCTTGACGATGAGACGGCCCGCTGGGCGCGCATCGAGGCGGCCCGGCACGACACGAGCGTCTCACGCTTCGTCGGGCGTTTGCTACGGGAGCACATGCAGCGCGGCGACCGCTACGAAGAGGCTCGTCGTTCCTACCTTGGACGTCGGCCCGCTTCACTGAGCGGTGGCGAACCCTACCCATCACGTGATGAACTGCACGAGCGGTGAGCGTCTTCGTCGACACCAATGTCCTCGTGTACGCGCGCGACCCCGATCACGCCGAGAAGCAGGAGCGTGCGCTGGCATGGATGGGCCATCTGTGGGCGTCCGGTGAGGGCCGTATCAGCGCCCAGGTGCTCAACGAGTACTACGTCACGGTGACCCGCCGGCTCACCCCCGGTCTGTCGCACGTCGAGGCCCGCGCCGACATCGACGACCTCATCTCATGGGATCCGCAGCCCATCGACGCAGCCCTCATTCAGCAGGCGTTCGAGATCACGGAATCCGCCCAACTCTCCCACTGGGATGCGCTGATCGTGGCGGCCGCCCGCAGGGCCCGATGCACCTATCTCCTGACCGAGGATCTCAACGACGGGCAGCGCATTGACACCGTCACCGTGATGAACCCCTTCACCCACGAGCCAGGCCTGCGCTAACCCGATCCCGCTCCCGTGAGCACCCGCGGGCCGCCCGCCGCCGCGACGGCGCCTCGTTCGACCTGAAGCCGTTCCACGCCCGGGCGTTCGACCTCGGGCCGATGGGGCGCCATGCGGCGCTACCGGCAGTTGTTTCGTCAGAGCCGCCGCACTCGCCCCTCGCTGCTGGAAGGCGTCGCCAGCCTCTTCGACTTCGCTGGGGTCTTCGCTCCCCGAGTCAGCGTCACCACGCCCCCGGATTCCGACGCGGAAGCGATTGCATCTGACTGGGATGCCGTGGGCAACGATCTCTGGGCGGCGATCGGCAGGGTAGAGGCCAGCCAATAGGCCGAACCCCTGCCCACGCGCGCGCCAGGCAGTCGCATGAAGTCAGCCGGACAGATGGATGAGAATGAGCCCTCCGACGACTACAGCTGCAACACCTATAGCGAACTGCATGATGTAGGCGCCACAAATCGATACACCTGCATCAATCACAAGGCCACCGCGGCACATCAGCCGCTGAGCGCGGCCAGCGGTCCCAAGGTCGTCGAGGCGGTCCTTCCTCCGTACCCTTCGATGCTGCTCATGTCTATTCATCGTGCTCCTCCAGCAGGTTCCGGATCGTCTCCAAGAGCACCCGCGCTTCACCCAGAGCGGCTTCCCGCAGGAGAAAGTCGTTCGACGGATCCGGACGCATGACGGCTTGAATCAGATCTCCAACGGGGCCATCGCTCTGATAAATTCTGACCATGTCACCTTGACTATCGGGAATTCGTGGCGGGTAGAGGGTCAGACCCCTCGCCCTGAGTTCCTGACGAATGGCCGAACGTACGTTCACGCCGAGCCGTTCGGCGCCGTAAGCGTTGCGGATCTCCCTCGCGGAAATCGTTACGACGCCACGCTCGTACACATCGTCCGCCACGGCGTCGAGGTCCGCGTACCGGGCCATAGCCGCCCACCTGTCCCTTCCTTTGCATTACTGGATTAGTGTACCCCTCTTCTTTTTATCCGTCGAACCTCGCCTTGAGCACCCCGCCCGAGGTGCTACCATCCGCCGCGCCGCCTCCGATCCGCGAGGCGCCCACCTGTCACGCCCGCATCGGGAGCCCCACATGAAACTGCACGAGTACCAGGCCAAGGAACTGCTGGCGCGCTACGGCGTGCCTACCCCCGAGGGCCGCGTCGCCCGCACCGCCGACGAGGCGGCCGAGGCCGCTGAAGCCCTCGGCGGCAAGGTCGTCGTCAAGGCGCAGGTTCACGCCGGCGGCCGTGGCCGCGCCGGCGGTATCAAGCTCGCCGACTCCGCCGACGAGGCACGCGCCGCCGCCGAGGAGCTCCTCGGCACGCGGCTCGTCACGTTCCAGAGCCCGGGTGGCCAGCCCATCGACGCGGTGCTGGTCGAGGAGCAGATCGAGATCGCTCGCGAGCTCTACCTCGGCGCGGTCATCGACAACTCCGAAGGCAAGCCCGTGATGATCGCGTCGGCGGCCGGCGGGATGGAGATCGAGGAGGTCGCCGAGGAGCACCCCGAGCAGATCCACCGCCAGGCCATCGACCCCGTGACCGGCTTCCAGGGCTTCCAGGCCCGCGCACTCGCCTTCGCGACCGGCCTCGACGGCGACCTCAACCGCCCGGCCGTCGCCCTCATCCAGGGCCTCGCCCGCGCATTCCAGGAGAACGACGGCTCGCTCGCCGAGATCAACCCGCTGGTCGTCACCGACGACGGCCGCCTGCTCGCCGTCGACGCGAAGTTCTCGATCGACGACGACGCCGAGTTCCGCCACCGCGACCTCGCCGAGCTGCGCGACCGCGCGCAGGAGGAGGCGCTGGAGGTCGAGGCCGACGAGGCGGGCATCCAGAACTACATCAAGCTCGAGGGCGACATCGGCTGCATGGTCAACGGCGCCGGGCTCGCGATGGCGACGATGGACGCCATCAAGTTCGAGGGCGGCGACCCCGCGAACTTCCTCGACATCGGGACCGCGAACGACCCGGAGGCGATCGTGGCCGCGCTGCGCATCATCGGCGCCGACCCGGACGTGAAGGCGGTGTTCGTCAACATCTTCGGCGGCCTCGCGCGCACGGACGTGATCGCGGAAGGCGTGGTCTCGGCCCGCAACCAGGGCCTGATCCCACAGCCGACGGTCATCCGGCTGGCCGGCACGAACGTCGACGACGGCAACCGCATCCTCGACGAGTCGGGCATCGACCTGATCCGCGCCGACGGGTTCGCCGACGGGGCACAGAAGGCCGTCGAGGCGGCCGGGGGCTCGTGATGGCGACGTTGGGTCCGCCGCAGACATCGAACGACTGATACACGCACCAGAACACGCGAGGGAGCGCTAACGTGGGCGTACTGCTGGACGAGAACACGCGAGTCGTCATCCAGGGCTTCGGCGGCGCCGGGCAGCGCGAGGCGCGCAACAGCCGCGCCTACGGCACCCGGATCGTCTGCGGCGTCACACCCGGCCGCGGCGGCCAGGTCATCGAGGACACCCCCGTCCGTAACACCGTGCGCGAGGCCGTCGACGAGTTCGGCGCGAACGTCTCGCTGATCTTCGTCCCGGCGCCCTTCGCCGCCGACGCCATCCTCGAAACGGTCGACGCGGGCGTGCCCGTCGCGATCTGCATCACCGAGGGCATCCCGGTGCACGACATGGTGATGGTGAAGCGCGCGCTCGCCGGCTCCGGCACCACGCTCATCGGGCCGAACTGCCCTGGTGTCATCACGCCCATGGCGCTGGCGCGCGCCGGCATCATGCCCACCGACGTCTACCTCCCCGGCAACGTCGGCGTGATCTCGCGCTCCGGCACGCTCGTCTACGAGACGGTCGACCAGCTCACCCGGCTCGGCATCGGCCAGTCATCGAGCGTGGGGGTGGGCGGCGACCCGATCATCGGCACCACGCAGGCCGAGGCGCTCGCGCTGTTCGAGGCCGACCCGGACACGGCGGCCGTCGTGCTCATCGGCGAGATCGGCGGCACGGCCGAGCAGGAGGCCGCGGACTACATCACACAGATGTCGAAGCCGGTGACGGCGTTCATCGCCGGCGCGACGGCCCCTCCCGGCCGCCGCATGGGCCACGCCGGCGCGATCATCGCGGGGCGTGCGGGGACGGCCGACGCGAAGAAGGAGGCGCTGCGCGCCGCCGGCGCCGCCGTCGCCGAGTCCCCCTCGGCCATCGGCGCGACGATGCAGCAGCAGCTCCGCGACGCCGGCCTGCTCTAGCAGGGTGCTGAAGAAGCGCCTTCCGGGGTCTCGGAGTGGCGAGAGGCGGCTTGAAGCCGCCTCCGGCTTCGTGATGGTGGCCTCCTGACCTGCCCCCGGGGGCCTCTGAGGGCTCCCGGACCGGCCGGAGGGCGCACTGCGCCTACGCAGGGGCGAGTTCGAGCCTGGCCATGCGCACGAGGTTGTAGGCGGCGGCGGTGAGCTCCAGCCAGCCGCGGTTGCGCTCGCGGCCCACGAAACGCAGCTTGCGCCCGCCGCCCACGGTCTTCATCCAGCCGAAGACCTGCTCCACGATCTTGCGCCGCTGCTGACTCTGCCTGTAGCCGCGATGCCGCGTGGTGCGCCCGTCCACGGCGCTGCGGCGGCCGCGGTCGTTTTGCGCCACGTGCGGCGTCACGCCGCGCGCGCGCAGTTCCGCCACGAAGTCGCGCGTGTCGTAGCCGCGGTCGGCGCCCAGCGTCCCGCAGCCGCTCACGCTGCGCTCCAGCATCGTGACCGCGGCCTCGCGCTCGGCGTACCCGTTCGCCTCGGTCAACTCCACGTCCAGCACCAGGCCGTGACGGTTCTCGGTGAGCAGATGGCCCATGTAGCTCAGTTTCGCCGTCTGCCCCGCTCCCTTTGTGTACAGCTGCGCCTGCGGGTCGGTGCCGGAGCTATGCGTATCGCGGCTGCGCCGCCGCCCGCGGAAGTCCACGTCCGGGTTGCGTCCGCCCGGGGGTGGCTCCTGCCCGTCGCGCGGGCGGTAGCTCTTGAGCGAGGCCCAGGCCTCCAGCAGCGTCCCGTCCACGGTGAAGTGCTCGGCGGAGAGCAGCCGGCGGCGCTTTGCCTCGGCCACCACCTCGGCGAAGAAGGCGCGCGCGACATCGGCTGCGAGCAGGCGCTCGCGGTTCTTCGAGAAGCTCGAGGCGTCGAACGGCGCGTCTGAGATGTTGAGGTCCAAGAACCACTTGAAGAGCAGGTCGTAGCGCAGCCGCTCGCAGAACTGGCGCTCGCTGCGGATCGAGTAGAGCGCGATCAGCAGGCTCGCCTTGAGCAGGTGCTCGGGCGGGATCGAGGGCCGCCCGCTCGTTGCGTACATCGTGCCGAAGAGCGGCGAGAGCCGCTGCAGCGCTGCATCGACGATCGGCTTGATGCGTCGGATCGGGTGGTCGTCCGGGATGAAGGAGTCCGGCGTCACCGCCAGCAACATGTTGGTCTGGCGCTCGGCGTCGCCTCGCACGGGGCTGCCTCCCAGGCTACGCCCCCGCCGCCTTCGCTATCCTGCCAGATGGCCGCGCCTTTTTCAGCACCCTGCTAGCCGCAGCGTTCACCCCGGCACCACGGGCCGGACATCCGTCCGCGAACACCAGTGCTCTGCGGCGCGCGGCTGCGCCGTGCGCTGCCTCGCCCCGTCTCCGAGGGATCCACGCGACCGTTCCCGTCGTATACATGGTTGAGGGCGACGCAGCGTCGGCTGGCATAAGCGCAGGGGTTCCCCGATGTGGCTGCGGCTGTTCGCCATCGGTGCCGGTGTCATGCTGCTCGCGAGCTGTCTTGGCGGCGGGGACGACGACGAACCTCTGGCCACCCCGCCGCCGAGCGTTGCGACAGCGACAGCGACTCCTGTAGGTGAACCGGCAGACGCCGAGACGCCATCGCCGAAGACGGCCACTCCGACCTCCGACCCCACAACCACTCCCATCCCGACAACGCCGACGCCAGCGTCTACCGCGTCGCCGACAGCCACGCCGGCACCGACCCCCACAGCTATCCCCGGGCCGCTGACGCGCTTCGATGACGGTGAGCATGGCATCGGCTCCGATGTTGCACCGGGCCGTTATCGCGCGCTGACGGACGGTGGCGAATGCAGTTGGAGAATCACAGACTCCAAGTGGAACTACAGAGAGGGCAGCGGGGTCACGATCGTCGACCTCGATCCCTCTGACAAGGACTTCCGGAGCAGCGCATGCGGGCTCTGGGAGCCCTACGCGCCGGTCGTGTCACCGGGAGAGCCTTTCGGTCGTGGCACGTTCGTGGTCGGGGAGGAGATAGCGCCGGGCCGCTATCGGGCTGAGGGGGCGTGGGAGTCATGTGTGTGGGCGCGCTTCAGCGATTTCCGTGGCTCCGAGTCCGGCCGTTCGGCAATGACCGTGGTGGATATCCTACCAACAGACACCGTTTTCTTCAGCGTTGGATGCGGAACCTGGTCGGGCGAACTGGCGCCGGAGACCACGCCGGTGCGTGAGTTCAGAGACGGCACGTACATCGTCGGCCTGGACGTCGAGGCGGGGCGCTACCGGACGACCACTTACACGGACGGCTGCGAGTGGAGCCGCTTGAGTGGCTTCAGCGGCGCCTATGAAGATCTCGTCACCGACAGCCACACGCTCATCGTCGAGATCGAGCCAACCGACACTGGCTTCGTCTCCAGTGGTTGCGGCGAGTGGCGGCCATGGACGCTCATGTCGTTCGGGGACGGCGACCACCGTGTCGGCATCGACGTTTTTCCGGGCCGCTACCGCGCGAGCGCACCCTCTGCGGAGTGCTCGTGGAGCGTCAGTACGCTCGAACCCGAGCCGGTTGCTTCGGGGAAGGAGCGCGACGCCGACCGTGTACCGATCAGGCTGCCGCTCACGGTCGCGGACATCGACCCATCCGAAACGCGTTTCACCAGCGATGGTTGTGGCACGTGGTCGGAGGAGCTGGCACCCGTTGCAACCCTCGGCGAACCTTTCGGAGACGGAACGTACATCGTCGGAATGGACATCGCGCCGGGCCGGTACCGGGCGAGCGATCCATCTGCCTCCTGCCTCTGGCTTCGGCTGTCGGACTTCCGAATCTTCCGGGAGTACAACAGGTACGGCCCCCGTGACATCAGGAGCACTCTGGGCAGCGTTTGGGGGTCGACCGTGCTCGGTGGGGACATCAGCACCGTCGTCGACATCCAACCGGGGGATGCTGGCTTCTATAGCGAGGGTTGCGGAATGTGGTCCGATGACCTGGGGCCGACCGTCGCGCCGGGTCAGCCCTTCGGCGATGGGACCTTCATCGTGGGCGCCGAGGTCGCGCCCGGCCGCTACCGGGCGCAAACGCCGTCCGACTCGTGCTACTGGTTCCGGCTCAGTGACTTCCTCGGCGAGTACGGCGAGACCCGCCACGGGTGGGTCGGCCGGAGAAGCGACCGCACCTCGATCGTGGACATCGACGCTGAGGACGCCGGGTTCTACTCAAGCGGCTGCGGCACGTGGTCCGACGACCTCTCGCCCATCGTGACCCCCGGCCAGCCCTTCCCGGACGGCACGTACATCGTCGGTGTCGACATTGAGCCGGGCCGCTACCGCGCGACCGATTCGACCCATGGGACCGAGGAATGCTTCTGGTTGCGGCTCTACGACTTTGGCGGGACCAGAGGCGCCTACGAGGGGTTGTACGCCACGTCGAGGGGGTGGGACCCGATCGCTGACATCGACCGTTCCGACGTGGGCTTCACGAGCCGCGGCTGCGGTACGTGGTCGAACGAACTGACACCGGTCACTACGCCGGGCGAACCGTTAGGGGACGGCGTCTACATCGTGGGCATCGATATCGAACCTGGACGCTACCGGGCGTACGCCCCGTCGCGGACCTGTGGATGGGCGCGCCTCGATGGGTTCGGCGGAGGTGACACCTATGAAGGGATCCCCTTCGACATCATCGCCCACGGCCCCATCGGTTCGCACATCGCCCGGTACAGCAACCCCTATCTGGCGATCGTCGACATCCACCCCACTGACGCTGGGTTCCAGACGTACGGGTGCGGAGAGTGGACCAGCAAGCTCACGTGGGTAGCGACTCCGGCTCAGTCCTTCGGTACGGGCATGTACATCGTGGGGGTGGACATTGCACCAGGGAACTACCGAGCGGCATTGCATCCGGAACGCTCGTGCGAATGGATCCGGATCGGCGCATTCACCGGTGAGCGCTACGGCGAGTACGTTGGGAGCATCTCCACCGGAAGGGCTCACCACCCGGATGATTCGGAGAGCCCGGTCATCGTCGAGATCTTGCCGTCGGACGCAGGCTTCTATAGCACCCGCGGTTGCCTGGAGTGGGACCAGGTCGCTTCGGAGGAGGAGTGACCGCACGACTGCCCCGCTTGCCCGCCTGACCCCCACCCCCCTACGATCTCTCCGGAGGGGTCGCATAGTGGCCTAGTGCGGGCGCCTGCTAAGCGCTTATCCCTTCTCGGGATCGCGGGTTCGAATCCCGCCCCCTCCGCCAGCAACAACCCGCACTACCATCGAGGGCCAATCGAGGGGCGACCCGTGCCGACCTACCATGTGTGGACCCTCGGCTGCCAGATGAACCAGGCCGACTCCCTCAAGCTCATCGCCGGGCTCGAGAAGATCGGGTACGCCGCCGCCGACGACCCCGACCGCGCCGACCTCGCCGTCGTCAACACGTGCTCCGTGCGCCAGCACGCCGAGGACCGCGCCTACGGGCGGCTCCACCACCTCCGGCAGCGCCGCGACCGCGGCGAGGAGCTGCAGATCGCCGTCATGGGCTGCATGGTCGGCCCCGAGGGCGACTCGCAACGCGCAGCCCTCGAACGACGCTTCCCGTGGGTCGACGTGTGGGCGCGGCCCCAGCAGTTCGAGCCCGTGCTCGACGCGGCGCTGGAACGCGGCGGCGGCGAGCGTGACGTCTCCGAGGGCGAGTTCTGGGTCGAGACCTACGGCGCGCCGACGGGCCCGACCGCGTTCGTGCCCGTGATCCACGGCTGCGACAAGTTCTGCACCTACTGCATCGTCCCGCTGCGCCGGGGCCGCGAGGAGTCGCGCGAGCCGGGCGACGTGCTCGCCGAGGTGCGGCACCTTGCCATGCTCGGCGTGCGCGAGGTGACCCTGCTCGGGCAGACCGTCGAGGCCTACGGCCACGACCTCGACGCCGACGCCGACCTCGCCACGCTGTTCGAGGGCATCGAGGAGGTCGACGGCATCGAGCGCGTGCGCTTCCTGACCTCGTACCCGAAGGACATGACCGACCGCATCATCGACGCCGTCGCGGACCTGCCGAAGGTCTGCGAGCACTTCAACATCCCCGTGCAGTCCGGCGACGACCGCATGCTCGAGCGGATGCGGCGCGGCTACACCGTCGCCGAGTACGAGGAGCGCCTTGATCGCATTCGCTCGCGCATGCCGGAGGCCTCGATCGCCACGGACGTGATCGTCGGCTGCCCCGGCGAGACCGCGGGCGAGTTCCAGAGCACCGTCGACCTGCTCGAGCGGCTGCAGTTCGACGTGATCCACGCCGCTGCCTACTCGCCGCGGCCGGGCACGTACGCGTACCGCAAGCTCGAGGACGACGTGCCGCGCGAGGTCAAGAAGGAGCGCCTCAAGGTCGTCGAGGCGATCCACGCCCGGAGTGCCGCCGCGAAGCACGACCGCCTCATCGGCCGCACCCTCGATGTGCTCGTGGAGCGCGAGCAGGACCGCGACGGCGTGATGGTCGCCACGGGCCGCGCGCGCGGCGGGCAGCTCGTGCACTTCGCGGGGCAGGACCTCGTCGGCTCGCTCGTCGACGTGGCCATCGCCGAGGCCACGCCGTGGTCGCTGCGCGGCAGCCGCGCGGCGGCGCACCGCTTCGGCGACGTGCCGCTCACGGTGCTCTAGCGGGTAGACGCACCGTGCCCGCCCCCCAGCATCCGACGCCGCCCGACACGCCGGCCGTGGCCACGATCGTCGTGATCTTCGCGATCATCGAGGGTCGCCTGCAGGTGCTGCTCGTGCACCGCGACGCGGATCCCGAGGCGGGCACGTGGGCGCTCCCCGGCGGGCACTGGGATGGCAGCCAGTCGCTCGACGCGGCCGCGGCGGCCAAGCTCGTCGAGGAGACCGGCGCAAGCGACGTGTACCTCGAGCAGCTCTTCACGCAGTCCGGGCTCGACCCCACCCAGCCGAGCGTGGCGATCGCCTACTTCGCCCTCGTCGACGCGAGCGCCGTGCGGCTGCGCGCCGAGCCGGGCGACGCGTGGCGTCCCGACTGGCGCCCCGTCGGCGAGCTGCCGCGACTGGCGTTCGAGAACAACCGCGTGATCGAACAGGCCGTCGAGCGCGTCCGCGCGAAGCTGGACTACACGAACATCGCCTACGGGCTGCTGCCCGAGCGCTTCACGCTGCGCGAGCTGCAGGCGACGTACGAGGCGATCCTCGGCGGGGAGGGCCTCGACCGTCGCAACTTCCGCAAGCGCATGCTCGGCAACGTCATGATCGAGCCCACCGACGAGGTGCGTCGCGAGGGCGCGCACCGGCCGGCGCGGCTCTACCGCTTCACCACGCGCGAGCCGGTCTTCCTGTAGGGAGTGGCTCCGCCGGGGGCCCGGCGTTCAGACCATTCGGATAGGACCCGGATAGCGCCCGACGATTCCATCCGCAGTGAGCAGCGTGATCGCCTCGATCTGTGCCTGCGCGACGAGGAGCCGGTCGAACGGGTCGCCGTGAATGGGCGGCAGCAGGTCGACGGCCACGGCGTGAGCGCCCGTGACGGCCAATTCGGTATACCCGTGCTCCAGCAGCGCCCGGCGCAGCAGTCGCGGGTCGACGGTGAAGTCGTCGCGCGTCAGCCCGAACTTGATGGCGACCTCCCATAGCGACGCGGCGGCAGCCCAGAGCAGGAGGTGCGTGTCGAGCAGAAGCCTCACGAGCGCCCCTCGAACGTCGCCTGGATCTCGTCGGCGCCCATCCGGTCGAAGTCGTCCGGCACCAGGAAGCCGCGCAGGAACCCGGTTCGGCGTCCGCCGGTCGTCGGGGCATCAAGTGCGACGACCTTGACGAGCGGCTCGCCGGCGCGCGCGATGACGAAGGGCTCGCCGTCGACTGCGGCCTGTACGAGCTTGGAGAGTTGCGACTTGGCTTCATGCATATTGACTACGCGCACGGCCGTCTCCTGCATTAGTCCGATCCAGTGGGCTAAGTCTACCAGACTCGAACTCGCTGCCCGAACGCTTCACGTTGCGCGGGAAGCTACCCAGGCTGCAGAGAAAAGGTAAAGGGCTCCAGTCGACTCATGTACGCTTGACGTACATCGTCAGTCGCTCCTACGCTAACCCAGCATGATTCTCGGCTACCGGAACAGGCGGACCGAATCGTTTGCCGGTGGTGCGTTCGTCGCGGCATTCCAGGGATTCAACGAACAAGCAGCGAGGCGCCTCTCCATCCTGAATGCCGCACCCTCGTTGGACACGTTGCGGGGCCTGCCGAGCAATCGCCTTGAGGCGCTGCGGGGCACAAGGGCAGGGCAGTACTCGATTCGGATCAACCAGCAGTGGCGCATCTGCTTCACGTGGCCCGATGGGCAACCGGGTCCGGCGGATGTCGAGATCGTCGACTACCATTAGGGAAGAGGTGAATCGGTGTTCAGGAGAGCCGTACACCCGGGCGAGGTACTCAAGGGCGAACTCGCGGAGTTCGACGTAACCCCCACGGAGTTCGCCCGCCAGATCGATGTGCCTCCCAACCGCATCAGCCAGATCATCGCCGGCAAGCGCACCGTGACCGGCGACACCGCCCTGCGGTTCGGGCACTGGTTCGGCGTCGATCCCCAGTTCTGGCTGAATCTCCAGACTCAGTTCGACCTCGCCGCCGCTGACCGGTCGGTGGGCGCGGCCGTCCGCGAGCTACCCACCGCTGCCGCGCGCGCGTAGCGCTGGCTCGACCCGTCGCGCTCCCCGGATCGTTGACGCCCCTGCGCGTGTAGGCGTACGATGTACACGAAGTCTTAGCGTACTCAGTACACTAAGTATGCCGGATGGCTGCCGCGCCCGGGTCGCGCCATCGCCGTACCGGCGATAGGACCTCGTTATGGTGACCACCATCGCCCCCGGAACCCCCCTCATCGCGCAGCTCCAGTGCGAGTCCGACGTCGGCATCGACACGATCCCGCTGACCAGCGAGGTCTCGTTCGGCTCCTGGCAGCTCGACATCCCCGACGCGTACCACGCGCTCGGCTCCGAGGAGCTCGTCGCGCGCATCGAGGCCGCCCGTGCGGCCCTCGGCGATCGCGCGGTCGTGCTCGGGCACCACTACCAGCGCGAGGACATCATCCGGTTCGCCGACGAGCGCGGCGACTCGTTCATGCTCGCGCAGTACGCGGCGGAGCGGCCGGAGTCCGAATTCATCATCTTCTGCGGAGTGCACTTCATGGCCGAGGCCGCCGACATCCTCTCGGCGCCACACCAGCAGGTCGTGCTGCCCAACATGGAGGCCGGCTGCTCGATGGCCGACATGGCCGCGCCCGGCGACGTGCGCGCCGCCTGGCGCGAGCTCGAGGACCTCTTCGGCAGCGGCGACGACATCATCCCCGTCACCTACATGAACTCGGCCGCCTCGCTGAAGGCGTTCTGCGGCGAGCACGGCGGCGTCGTCTGCACCTCGTCGAACGCCGTCGAGGTGCTCGAGTGGGCGTTCACGCAGGGCAAGCGCGTCTTCTTCTTCCCCGACCAGCACCTCGGCCGCAACACGGGCCACGCGATGGGCGTGCCGCTCGAGGAGATGACGCTGTGGAACTGGCGGCTGCCCGCCGGCAACCTCGGCGGCGCCACCGAGGAGGCCCTCGAACGCTCGCGCATCATCCTCTGGCAGGGCCACTGCTCGGTGCACCAGCGCTTCAGCACGACGCAGATCGACGCCGCGCGTGAGCAGTACCCGGACGCGCGTATCGTCGTCCACCCCGAGTGCCGCTACGAGGTCGTCGAGGCGGCCGACGCGACCGGCTCGACGGCGTACATCGCGCGTTACGTCGCCGAGGCGCCCGCGGGCGCGGTGATCGGCATCGGCACCGAGATCAACCTCGTCTCGCGGCTCGCGAAGGAGCACCCCGACAAGACGGTGTTCTGCCTCGACCCCGTGGTCTGCCCGTGCAGCACGATGTACCGCGTGCACCCGGCGTACCTCGCGTGGGTGACGGAGTCGCTGGCCGAGGGGCGGGTCGTGAACCGGCTCGTGGTGCCCGAGGAGGACAGCGCGATGGCGCGGGTCGCCCTCGAGCGCATGCTGGCGCTGCGCCGGGCCGGTGCCTGAGCCCGGCTACCGCTTCGAGACACGCCTCCCGCTGCGGCACACCGACAGCTTCGGCGGCACGCCGTTCGTGCACGGAGGGGTGCTGCTCGCCCTCACCGAGATCGCCCTCGAGGCGTACGACCGCGAGGCCGGCATCCCGAGCCACCGCGACGTGCTGCGCTTCCAGGCGAGCAGCGAGGTGCGCTACCTCGCGCCGCTGCGCTGGGACGACGCCGCGATCGTGCGCATGCGCTGCTCGGAGCTGCGCCCGGGCCGCCTGACGTTCGAGTGCGAGGTCGCCGCCGCGTCCAGCGGGCAGACCGTCGCGCGCATGACGCACCGCTACGCTTACGTGAACGCCCAGAGCGGCCGCGCCGAAACGCCCGCCGACTGGCCCGCCATCGTCGAGGCGATCCGCGCCTACGAACCCGCCGTCGAGATCGGCGAGTAGTGACGTGCCCGACCCGGAGACGCCCGCCGCCCGCACGCTGAGCGCCGACGTGCTCATCGTGGGGTCCGGCATCGCCGGGCTCTTCGTCGCGCTGCAGGCGAGCGAGCGCGGCGCGAGCGCGGTGATCGTCACCAAGGGCGCGATCGACGAGGCGAACACGCGCTACGCCCAGGGCGGCATCGCCGCCGCCATCGACGAGCACGACTCCCCCGAGCAGCACCTCCGCGACACCATCGAGGCTGGCGCCGGCCTCGTCGACGAGGCGGCCGCGCGCGTGCTCTGCACCGAGGCGCCTGGCCGCGTCGCAGACCTCGTGCGCTACGGCGTGCGCTTCGATACCGACGGCGGGAGCATCTCGCTCGGCCGCGAGGGGGCACACGCCGGCCGCCGCGTGCTGCGCGCGCGCGGCGACCAGACGGGCCTCGAGATCGAGCTGTCGCTGTCCTCGCTCGTGCAGCGCCACGGCATCACCGTGATCGAGCACGCGCCCGTCGAGCGCATCCTCGTCGAGGACGGCCGGGCAATGGGCGTCGAGGCGATGCTCGGTGACGGCGCAGCCTTGCGCTGCGAGTCGCCGAACGTCGTGCTCGCCACGGGCGGCGCGGGCCGCCTCTACCGCTTCACCACGAACATCGAGTCCGCAACCGGCGACGGCGTGGCCCTCGCGTTCCGCGCGGGGGCCGAGGTGCGTGACATGGAATTCACGCAGTTCCACCCGACGGCGATGCACCGCCCGGACGCGCCCGTGTTCCTCATCTCGGAGGCCGTGCGCGGCGAGGGCGCGCTGCTCCTCGACGCCAACGGCGAGCGGTTCATGCGCGCGATACACCCGCAGGCCGAACTCGCGCCGCGCAACGTGGTTGCGCGCGCGGCGGTGGCGCGGATGCGAGCGACGGCCGCCGACTGCGTCTACCTCGACGCGACCGCACACGACGCCGACTGGCTCGCTGCGCGCTTCCCGAACATCTATCGCACGTGCATGGAGTCGGGCATCGACATGGCGCGCGACCCGATCCCCGTCTCGCCCGCCGCGCACTACACCATGGGCGGCGTGCGCACGAACACGTGGGGCGAGACCACGCTGCCGGGGCTGTACGCCGTCGGCGAGGTGACCTCGACGGGCGTACACGGCGCGAACCGTCTCGCCAGCAACTCCCTGCTTGAGTCCGTCGTCTTCGCGCGCCGCCTCTCCGACATGCTGTTCGCCGGTCACGGCGGCGAGGGACCGCCCGCGCCCTCGCCCGATGCGCGCACGCTGGCCCCCACCGCGGGGGCGTCGACGGAGCCGCCGACGCGCGAGGCCGTACAGCGCCTGATGTGGGCGCAGGTCGGCATCGAGCGCGACGCCGAAGGGCTCGCCGACGCCGCGGCGCGGCTCGCGGCGTTCGACGCGGCGCTGCCCGCTGAGCGCACGCGCGAGGACCACGAGTTGCGCTCGTTCATCACGTGCGGGCGACTGGCGGCGTCGGCCGCGCTGCTGCGCGAGGAGTCGCGCGGCGCGCACTACCGGCGCGACTTCCCGGAACCGCTCGAGGCGTGGCGTCGCCACCTCGTGTTCCGCACCGGGGAGTAGGACGAGTAGCGAGGCGAGACATGGAGCTGCACATCGCACCCCCCGACCCGGACGCTGTGCGGCGCGTCGTGCAGATGGCGCTCGCGGAGGACCGCGCCCGCCAGGATGTGACGACGCGCATCACGGTGGCCCCCGGCCAGCGCGGGCGCGGCACCTTCCTCGCCAAGCAGCGCGGTGTGGTGTGCGGGCTCGACATCGTGCGTGAGACGTTCGCGCAGATGAGCGCCGACCTCGCGCTCACGGCGCATGCCGCAGACGGCGCATCGATCGAGGCCGGCGACGTGGTCGCCGAGGTGGCCGGGCCCCTCGCGGCGCTGCTCTCGGGCGAGCGCGTGGCCCTGAACCTGCTGCAGCGGATGAGCGGCACGGCCACGATGACCCGCGCGTTCGTCGAACGGGCCGCCGAGGGCGGCGCGGCGGAGATCACGGACACCCGCAAGACCACCCCGGGGCTGCGCGAGCTGGAGCGCTACGCGGTGCGTGTCGGCGGCGCGCGCAACCACCGCGACACGCTCGCCGACGGCATCCTGATCAAGGACAACCACCTCGAGGCGGGCGCGCAGCGCGGCCTCGGCCTCGCGCAGCTCGTCGCCGAGGCGCGGCGCGCCGCGCCGCACACGCAGCGCATCGAGGTCGAGGTGCCGGATGCCGAGATGGCACGGGCGGCCCTCGACGCCAGCGTGGACGCGATCTTGCTGGACAACATGACGTCGGCGGAGATGGCGGCCGTCGCGGCCGAGATCGGCGACCGCGTGATCCTCGAGGCATCGGGCGGCATCACGCTCGACACGGTGCGCGAGGTGGCCGCGACAGGCGTGCATCTCATCTCGGTCGGGGCGCTCACGCACTCCGCGCCCGCGCTCGACATCTCGCTGCGGATCGAGCCGGTGGGAGGCGAGGCGTGAACCAGGTCCTCGTCATCAACGGGCCGCCGGGCGCGGGCAAGACCTCGCTCACGTTCGCGGTCGCCGAGCGCTACGACCGCATGCTGCGCATCGAGGTGGACACGCTGCGCCAGTGGGTGTGCGCGGGCTACCGCCACCCGTGGGCGGGCGACGCGCAGTGGGACGAGCAGCGCCTCCTCGCCACCCGCAACGCCTCCGTCATCACACGCGAGACCATCGCCGCTCGCTACGCCGTCGTGATCGACGACGTGGCGTTCGCCGACGACCTCGCCGCGTACCACGACGCCCTCACGGGCGTCGACGCGCTCGTGCAGGTGGTGACGCTGCTCCCCGACGTGGAGACGACACTCACGCGCGACGCGGGCCGCAACGACGCCGCTCGCGTGCGCGAGGTGCACGCCCGCTTCGTCGCGGAGGCCGAGGCGGGCGCCCTGCCGGGCGCGGTCCTCGACACCTCCGGCGACGTGGATGCGTACGCGACGGCGGAGCGGTTGATGGACCTCCTGGCGACGGGGGCCGCCGTGCTGCTGGAGCCGTCCGGTTGAGCGGCATTGGTGCCGTGCGCCGCGCGGCGTACGCTGGTTGGATGAGCAATGAAGACACGCCCGGCGACCCTCGAGGTTCGTCCGGGGCCGATCGCTTCGAAGAGCGTATCGCCGAACTCGAGCGGCGCGGGGTTCTGGTTCCGCCCACCGGGCCGATGAAGCCCCTGCGTCCGATCACACATTCCCCCGGCGCCCTTGAGCGGTTCCTCGCGGACCGCAACCGCGATTTCGATGACCTCTCCGCTGGATCAGACTAGTCTGACTAGTTAGAATAGAGCCATGGCAACCACGTACTCCACGTACGAAGCGAAGGCGCGCTTCTCCGAGGTTCTCCGCCAGGTACGGGCCGGTGAGACCGTCACCGTGACCTACCGCGGGAAGCCGGTGGCCGAGATCCACCCGATCCGTAGGAATCAAGACTCCGCTGAAGCGCATCTTGACGAACTCGCGCGCCGCGGCGCCGTGATTCGCGCCACCGAGCCGTGGCGCCCGCCCCCTCCGGCCGAGCCCATTCCAGGGGCACTCGACCGCTTCCTCGCCGACCGCAACGAGTGAGCATCGCTTACGTCGACACCTCCGCCCTGTTGGCAGTCGCTTTCAGCGAATCGACGAGGCCAGCGGTCGAGCAACGGCTCAGGCAATTCACCTCGGTCGCCTCGTCGAATCTTCTCGAAGCCGAGCTCCGAGCCGGACTGAGCCGCGAGGGCCGCGTGCTCGATCCCCAACTCACGAGAGGCGTCACCTGGGTGCTACCCGACCGTCCTCTGACGCCGGAACTCGTCACGGTGCTCGGTGCTGGGTATCTGCGTGGTGCTGACCTTTGGCACGTCGCGGCGGCTCTCTACGCTGCGCCGGATCCAGAGATGGTGACCTTCGTCACACTCGACCGCCGGCAAGCCGAGGTGGCCGCGGCGCTCGGCTTCCAGACCTGAGCCGTCCCTACCCTCGCCGCGGCCGCTCCCGGTCCGCGCTGTCGAGGACGATGGTCACCGGGCCGTCGTTCGTGCTTTCGACCTGCATCATCGCCCCGAAGCGCCCCGTCGCCACCTCGACGCCGCTCGCGCGCAGCGCCTCCGCGACGGCATCGACGAGCGGCTCCGCGACCCCGGGCGGCGCCGCGCCGGTGAACGAGGGGCGACGCCCGCGGCGAGTGTCCGCGAGCAGCGTGAACTGCGAGACCACGAGCGCCGCCCCGCCCACGTCGAGCAGCGAGCGGTCGATGGGGCGCTCATCGCCGGGGAAGATGCGCAGACCGGCGATCTTGTCGGCCAACCACTCCGCCTCGGCGGTCGAGTCACCCTCGGCGACCCCGACGTAGACGAGCACGCCGCGCCCGATCGCGCCGACGACCTCGCCGTCGACGAGGACGCGCGCGGAGCGCACGCGCTGCAGCACGGCGCGCATGGCGGATGGGGCCTAGTTGCTGCTGCTCTTGGAAGCGCTGGAGGTCGAGCCCGACGAGCTGCTGCCGTTGCTGGAGGAGGACTTGCTCTCCCGGTCCTTCTTGGAGGACGCGGCTTCCCTCTTGGTGTCGGAGGCTTCCTTGGACTCCTCGGGTTGGGCCTTGCCGCGGCTGTCGGTCTTGTACCAACCGGCGCCCTTGAACACGACGGTCGGCGTGCTGAACTGGCGGCGTGCGGGCTGGCCGCATTCCTCGCACGGCTGTTGCGGCGGCGAGCCGAACGGCTCGCGCTTCTCGTAGTGGTGGCCGGCTTCACACAGGTAGTCGTACGCAGGCACGAATCGCGGACCTCCGCCGATCGCCACAACGCCGCAGCCCCCGCTGCGGCGCCCGCCAAGTGTAGGTGCGACGGCCAGCGCGTGCCAATCGCGTTGGCGCGGTAACTCGGGCCGGGGCTATACTCGTTGACCGTGCGCGGCGTAAGCGCGCGCCTTGACGCGTGGCCGTTGAGCCCCCGGCGCACCAGACCGAGGACAACCACGAGGAGGCCCACTTGGCTGCTGGCGTGACGATGAAGCAAATGCTCGAAGCGGGCGTCCATTTCGGGCATCAGACCCGGCGATGGAACCCGCGCATGCGCGGCTTCATCTTCACCGAGCGCCACGGCATCCACATCCTCGACCTCGCCCAGACCGTGCGTCGCCTCGACGTCGCGCTGCAGTCCGTGCGCGACACCGTGTCCGCTGGCCGCACCGTGCTCTTCGTCGCGACGAAGAAGCAGGCCCGCGACGTGATCCGCACGCAGGCCGACCGCTGCGGCATGCCGTACGTCACCAACCGCTGGCTGGGCGGCACCCTCACCAACTGGTCCACCATCTCGCGCCGCATCGAGTACCTGCGGGACCTTGAGGCGCGCATGGCGGCCGGCGAGCACGAGGCGCTCACCAAGCGCGAGCGGCTGCGCATGGTCAAGCAGTACAACCGCATGCAGCGCGCCTTCGGCGGCCTCGCCCAGATGGACCGCCCGCCCGGCATGGTCTTCGTCATTGACCCGCGGCTCGAGGACATCGCCGTGCGCGAGGCGAACCGGACGAAGACGCCGATCGTCGCGCTCTGCGACACCGACGCCGACCCGGACCTGATCGACTTCCCGGTTCCCGCCAACGACGACGCGATCCGCTCGATCCAGCTGCTCACCACCCGCATCGCGGACGCGGTGCTGGAGGGCGTGGCGTACGGCGAGGTGGAGCAGGAAGCGGCCGCTGCGGGCTCGGTGGTGGACCCGGCTACCGAGGCTGTCGCCGCCGTCGAGGCTGCCGGAGCGGCGCCAGCGCCGAGCGCGGCCGCACCCGAGGACAACCCCGCGACCTAGCCCTGCCGCCGGCAGGCTCAAACAGCATCCACCGGGCGCACGCGCGCCGCACCTACAGCAAGGACAAGGGAGCGACGTGGTCACCGTTGACGATGTGAGACGCCTGCGCGAAGAGACCGGCGCAGGCGTGATGGACTCCAAGCGCGCCCTCGACGACGCCGAGGGCGACTTCGAGCGCGCCCGTGCATTGCTGCGCGAGCGCGGCATCGCCCAGGCCGCCAGGCGATCCGACCGCGCGACGTCGCAGGGCGTCGTCGAGTCCTACATCCACGGCGAGGGCCGCATCGGCGTCCTCGTCGAGATCAACTGCGAGACGGACTTCGTCGCGCGCACGGACGACTTCCGCGCGCTCGCGCGCGACGTCGCGATGCAGGTGGCGGCGATGAACCCGGCCGCGCTCGCACCCGAGGACGTCGACGATGAGGTGCCGGAAGGCGAGCGCGAGCAGTCGGCACTGCTCACGCAGGCGTTCGTGAAGGACGCCTCCCAGACGGTGCAACAGCGCATCGAGGAGACCATCGCCTCGACGGGCGAGAACATTCGCGTGACGCGCTTCGTGCGCTTCGAATTGGGCGAGTAGCCGGGGACGAGTCCCGGACGGCCCGGAACGGGAGAGCGGCGTGGAGGTCGACGAGGTCCTCCTGGACGCCGAGGACCGCATGGACAAGGCGGTCGCCTCGCTGCGTCAGGCGCTCGCCACCGTGCGCACGGGCCGCGCGAACACCGCGCTGGTCGAGCACATGCAGGTCTCGCACTACGACCAGACGATGCCGCTCAACCAGCTCGCGACGCTGGCCGCGCCGGACCCGACGCTGCTCACGGTGCAGCCGTGGGACAAGTCCGCCCTGCAGCCGATCATGCGGGCCATCCAGGCGAGCGACCTGGGCATCACGCCGAGTAACGACGGCACGATCATCCGCCTGCCGATCCCGCCGCTGACCGAGGAGCGCCGCCGCGAACTCGTGCGGCAGGTCCACGCCCGCTCCGAGGACGGCAAGGTCGCGGTGCGCAACGTCCGCCGCAGCGCGATCGACGAGTTGCGGAAGTCCCTGCGCGCGGGCGATCTGTCGGAGGACGACGAGCGCCGCGCGCAGTCCGACGTCGACGAGCTCACCCAGCTCCACACGGGGCTCATCGACGAGGTGAGCGAGCAGAAGGAGCAGGAACTCCTCGAGATCTAGCGTGATCGGGCTTGATCGCGCATGCGCGTAAGCGCCGGGGCGGCAAGACTGCCAGCAGAGCCGCCCGGGACGCCTCGAAGACCCCCGGCAACGCTCGCACGGAAAGAGCACGCGCGATGGTGACGCCGCATGGTCGTTGAACCGGCCGCGCCAGCCCTTCCGCGCCCCCACCTCGCGAACCGGCCCCAGCACGTCGCGATCATCATGGACGGCAACGGCCGCTGGGCGAGCGAACGCGGCCTGAGCCGCCAGCAGGGCCACCGCGCCGGCGCCGAGCGCATCCGGGGCGTGCTCGAACGCTTCGCCGAGCACGAGATTCCCGTGCTGACGCTCTTCGCCTTCTCGACCGAGAACTGGGGGCGCCCCCGCACGGAGACCGACTACCTGCTGCGGCTGGCCGGACGCACGATCGACCGCGAGCTCGAGGCGCTGCATGACTCGCACATCCGCCTCCAGCACATCGGCGACCTGGCGGCGGTGCCGGATGCGCTGCGCCGCAAGGTCGAGGCAGCAGTGAAGCTCACCGCCGGCAACGACCGCATGACCGTCAACCTCGCCTTCAACTACGGCGGGCGCGCCGACGTCGTGCAGGCCGTGCGCCGACTGATCGCGGAGGGCGTGGAGCCCGCCGACGTGACCGAGGAAGCAATCGCCTGCCGCCTCGCCACGGCCGACATGCCGAGCCCGGACCTGCTCGTGCGCACCGGCGGCGAGCACCGCATCTCCAACTTCCTCGTGTGGCAGGCCGCCTACGCCGAGTACTACTTCACGCCCACGCTCTGGCCAGACTTCGGGCCGGCCGACGTGGACACCGCGCTCGTCGAGTTCAGCCACCGCCGCCGTCGCTTCGGCCTCGTCCCCGGCAACGGCGCGGACGGCGGCTCGTAGCGCAGGCAGCGGGCGACTCCGTGCTGCGCGCGCGGCTGGCCGTGGCGGCCGTGGGGCTGCCGCTCCTCGCGCTGCTGGTCGCCGCGCCCGCCACCGTCTTTGCCGCGGCCGTCACCGTCCTCCTCGCCGCCGCGACGTACGAGCTGGTGCGCGCCGCGACGCCCGAGCGTCCGCGCTACGTGCCGCTCAGCGCTGCCGTCGCCACGGCGATGCTCGTCGCGTGGACGCGGCAACTCGACGACTTCCCCGTATGGGCGCTGCTCCTGCTCCCGGCCATCGCGCTCTACGGGCTGCTGCGCCCCGGCCCCGGCCCGCGACACTTCCGCGAGGCGTGGTGGCTCGGCTCGGTCATGTACGTCGGCATACTCGGCACGCACTGGGTGCTGCTGCGCGACATCGACGATGGTCGCGCGTGGATCCTCGTGCTGCTCGCCGTGACGTTCGCGACGGACACCGGCGCGTACGCGGTCGGGCGGCTCCTCGGCTCGCACCTGATGGCGCCGGGCATCTCGCCGGGCAAGACGTGGGAGGGCTTCGCCGGCGGGTACGTCGCCGGTATCGCCGCCGCGATCGGGACCCCACTCGCGCTCGGCATCGACCCGGGCCCGGTGGTGCTCGCGCTGACAGCCGCGACGCTGCCCGTCGCGGCCGTGGTCGGCGACCTCGCCGAGTCCGCGCTCAAGCGCCGGATCGGGATAAAGGACACCTCCAGCTTGCTGCCCGGCCACGGCGGTCTCCTCGACCGCATGGATTCCCTGCTCTTCGCCGGGCCGTGTCTATACTGGATCGTGCAATGGCTGTAGCTCCCACCCCGGGATCGGCACGACTGTGATCGGCCTCGCGATCCTCGGATCGACCGGCTCCATCGGCACGCAGACGCTCGACGTGGTGCGTGGCCTCTCCGATCGCTTCCGCGTGGTCGCGCTCGCCGCCGGCGGGAACGTCTCGCTGCTGCGCGAGCAGATCGACGAGTTCCGCCCGCAGGCCGCGTGGGCGCGCCCCGGCCCCGAGGCCGACGCTCTCGCCTCCGAGTTCGGCCGCGACAACTGGCAACCACTCGACGTGCTCGCCGCGCGGCCCGACCTCGACATCGTCGTCGTCGCCACCTCGGGGCGGCACGGGCTGGAGCCGACGCTGCGAGGGCTCGAAGCCGCCAAGGTCGTCGCGCTCGCCAACAAGGAAGTGCTCGTCGTCGGCGGGCACGTCGTGCGCGCCGCGCTCGAGGCCAACGCCCACCGTGGCGCCGAGCTGCGGCCGATCGACTCGGAGCACTCCGCGATCTGGCAATGCCTGTGGGGCGAGCCGATGGAGACCGTCGACCGCCTCACGCTCACCGCCTCCGGCGGCGCCTTCCGCGACTACGACCTCGCCGCGCTCGAACAGGTCACGCCGGAGCAGGCGTTGCGCCATCCGACGTGGGAGATGGGCCCGAAGGTCACCATCGACAGCGCCACGCTGTTCAACAAGGGCCTCGAGGCTATCGAGGCGCGCTGGCTCTTCGACATCGGCATCGACCGCATCGACATCGTCCAGCACCGCGAAAGCGTCGTGCATTCGCTGGTAACGTACGCCGACGGCTCCATCAAGGCGCAGCTCGGCGAGCCCGACATGCGGCTGCCCATCCAGTGCGCGCTCACCTACCCGGAGCGCGCCCGCCAGCAGCCCGCGCCACCGCTCGACCTTGCCGCACGCGGCGCGCTGCACTTCGGCGCGATCGACGAGGAGCGCTTCCCGGCGCTGCCGCTCGTGCTGGAGGCCGGACGACGCGACGACACCTCCGCGGCAGCGCTCTCCGGCGCCGACGACTCCGCAGTCGAGCACTTCCTCGCCGGGCGCTGCCGCTTCACGGACATCGCGCGGCTGCTCGGCGAGGCCCTCGAGGCGCACCCCGCGACGGCCGACCCGGACCTCGACGCGCTGATCGCCGCCGAGGCGTGGGGTCGCCACTTCGTCGACGAGCGCGTCGGCGCCGGTGCGTCATGAGCGGGCAGTGGCCCGCGGGCGCGTCATGAGCTTTCACGACCCGCCGCCGGAACCCGCCCCGGAGCCCGAGGGCAAGCCGCGCACCTCGAACCTGCGGCGGCTGAGCCTCGCCTCGACGGTCATCGTCGCGATCGTGCTCGCGTTCATGCTGAAGCGCGACGCAACGAGCGCGGCGCTGCTGTTCGGCGGGATCCTCATCTTCCTCGTTGTCGCGCACGAGTTCGCGCACTTCCTGACGGCGAAGCTCTTCGGCATCAAGGTGCTCGAGTTCGGCGTCGGCTTCCCGCCGCGCATCGCCGGCTTCCGGCGCGGCGAGACCGAGTACACCATCAACTGGCTGCCCCTCGGCGGCTTCGTGCGGCTGCTCGGCGAGGAGGACCCGAACAATCCCCGGTCGCTGGCCGCCGCCCCGCGGATGCATCGCTTCATCGTGCTCGTGTCGGGGTCACTGATGAACCTCGCGCTGCCGGTCGTGTTGTTCGCGGCGGCGTACAGCATCCCCCACGACGAGCCGATCGGGCGCGCGGTGATCATGACGGTCATCCCGGGCGCACCGGCCGAGGCCGCCGGCTTCCTGACCGACGACGTGATCTACGACGTCGCCGGCCGCGAGACGCGCAACGCCATCGACGCGGGCCGGCTGATCCGCCTCAACCTCGGCAACGAGATCGACGTGCGCGTGCGCCGCGGCCAGGACTTCGTCACGCTCACCGTCGTGCCACGCTGGTCGCCTCCCGAGGGGCAAGGTCCCACGGGCATCACGATCCGCCCCCAGTGCACCCTCGTCGGCGGCTACGGCTGCGTGCCGTTCACCGAGCGGAGGGCCGACCCGCCGTGGGTGTCCGTGCCGCGCGGCTTCCAGTCGACGGTCGACACGATGATCCTCGCACGCAACGAGGTGCTGTCCTGGATCAAGGGCGGCTCGAGCCCCGCGGTGACGGGCCCGGTCGGCCTCGCGCAGACGACGGGGGAGGTCGCGCGCGCGGGCGGCTTTACCGTGGTCTTACAGCTCGCCGCGATCCTCTCGATCAACCTCGGCGTGCTGAACCTGCTCCCGCTGCCGATGCTCGATGGCGGGCGCGTGATGTTCCTGCTGATCGAGGTGGTGCGGGGCGGGCGGCGGATCGCGCCGGAGAAGGAGGCGATGGTCCACCTCGTGGGCTTCGTGCTGTTCATCGCCCTCGCGGCGATCGTGACGTTCTTCGACATCACCCGCATCGCCAACGGCGAGTCGCTCTTCCGGTAGTCGTGTTCTCAGGCGGCTCCGGTCGGTACGACTCGGGGGCTCAGGCGGGCTGGTAACGACGGACGGTGACCTCATCAGCGCGAGCGCGCATTCGGGACGCGTCGTACCAGGCTTGCATCCGAAGCAGCATGTCCATGCTGACGTCGAACGCCTTCTCGATGCGCAGGGCCATTTCCGGTGAGAGTGCGGCCTTGCCGTGCAGCAAATCCGACAGAGTCGCCCGCCGCACGCCCAGGATCTCGGCCGCCTCCGTCACGCTCAGGCCATACTCCTCGACGATCTCGGTTCGGATGAACTCCCCCGGGTGCGAGGGGGTCATCTTCACCTGTACTTCGCTCGAATCCATGATCACGAGTCCTTCTAGCGAATGTCCTACTTCCAAGACATGAAAGACCACGCAAGTAGCTCGCCCTCGCAAGTGTCATCACCATCAGTGGTAGTCCTCAAGGTTGAGGCGAGCAATGTACCCGTTCTCCTCCTCGAATGTAATCCGCCAATTCGCGGAGACCGAAACGCTCCACTCGTCCCTTCGGTCGCCCAAGAGCTTGTGAACTCGCCAGCCTCCCGGTGCATCGGCACGAAAGCGATCCGCGTCCTGTGCCAGAAGCAGGGCCGTGAGGATTTTGCGGATCCGATCCACCAACTGGGGGCCGAGAAGCCGCGGGTCGTCGTTCTCGACGAATCGCCGCAAGCCTTGATGCCGAACCGAGCGAATCCTCATGCGTCGATTGTACGCCCACACCGTACATCTGACTACTCGCCCTCCGCGAGGAATCGTCCGTGTCACCAGCTTCGCCGCGGGATGGTGGTGGCGCGCCGTCCCACGTGGCAAGATCGAGACGTGGCATCAGGAGGACGGCCGATGGCTCGCAATCCCACCCGTACAGTACGCATCGGACCCATCACCGTCGGCGCGGGCTCGCCCATCGCCGTGCAGTCGATGGCCGCGACCAAGACACAGAACGTCGAGGCCACCGTGCGCCAGGTCGAACTGCTGGAGGCCGCCGGCGCCGACATCGTTCGCATCGCCGTCGACTCCCGCAAGGACGTCGAGGCTCTCGCGGAGGTGCGGGGCCGCACCTCGGCCACGCTCTCGGTGGACCTGCAGGAGAACTACCGACTCGCCGAGATCGTCGCGCCGCACGTCGACAAGGTGCGCTACAACCCCGGCCACCTCTACCACCACGAACGCGAGAAGCCGACGCGCGACAAGGTCGCCTTCCTCGCCGAGATCGCCGAGCGCAACGACTGCGCCATCCGCGTCGGCGTGAACTGCGGCTCCGTCGACCCCGTCATGATCGAGCGCTTCGGCGACGACGACGTCGGCGCGATGGTCGAGAGCGCGCTCGAACACTGCGCGATGCTCGACGACCTCGGCTTCACCCGTTACGTCGTCTCGCTCAAGGACTCCGACTGGCTCAAGGTCGTCGAGGGCAACCGCCGCTTCTCGATGCAGCGCCCCGACGTGCCCCTGCACCTCGGCGTGACCGAGGCGGGGATGCTGCCGGAGGGCGAGATCAAGACGCGGCTCGCCTTCGAGCAGCTCATCCCCGAGGGCATCGGCGACACGCTGCGCGTCTCGCTCACCCTGCCGTTCGAGGAGAAGGGCACGGAGATCGACACGGGGCGGCGCATCCTCGCCGACATCGAGTCCGGCCGTTTCCGCAGCCTCCCGACCATCCTCCCCGAGGGGCTGAACATCATCTCCTGCCCCTCCTGCTCGCGGGTCGAGAACGAGGCGTTCATCGACCTCGCGCGCGACGTGCGCGAGATGACCGAGTACGCACGGGAGCATGACCTGACGATCGCCATCATGGGCTGTCGCGTGAACGGCCCCGGCGAGACCGACGACGCCGACCTCGGGCTCTGGTGCGGCCCGGCCGCCGTGAACCTCAAGCGCGGCTCGGAGACCGTCGGCGCGTTCCCGTACGACGAGGTGCTCGGGCGGCTGCGGATCGAGCTGGACGCGCTCATCACGCAGCGCGGTTGACCACCGCCGACCCCGCGGGCGCGATGCCCGTCGCGCTCAGCACCATGTGGGCGGTGCAGCCGCGCTTTGAGCGCGACCTGCGCGCGTTCATGGAGCGGGCCGCCGAGCTCGGCTACGACGCGATCGAGGTCAACCACTCGATGGACGCGGCGCAGATCGGCGCGATCCTCGCGGCCGACGTGCTCCCGGTGACCGCCGTCCACGCCCCCGCGCCGCTTGAGCGCGACCCCGCGCGCGGCTGGAACCGCAACCTCAACCTCGCATCCACCGATGACGGTGAGCGCGAGGCGGCCGTGCGCTACACGCTGCGCTCCGTCGACGCCGCCGCCGAGGCAGGCGCGAGCGCGGTGGTCGTGCACCTCGGCGCGGCGGGGAACCGCGGGATCACCGCCGACCGGCGGCTGCGCGACGCCTACAACCGCGGCGACACCGACCCGGCGGCGCGGGCCGCGACGGTCGCCGAGGCGCACCGCGAGCGGGCCGAGCGCGCCCCGGAGCACCTCGAGCAGGCACGGCGCTCGCTGGCCGAGCTCGTGGCATACGCCGAGCCGCAAGGCGTCGCGATCGGCCTCGAGTGCCGGCTGTGGTTCCACGAGATCCCGCTGCCGGAAGACGCCGTGGACCTGCTCGCCCCGTACCCGCCGCACGTCGCCGGCTACTGGCACGATGTCGGCCACGCCGAGGTGCTGCATCGCCTCGGCCTCGTAGACCTCGAGGCGTGGTTCGACCTCCTCGGCGACCGCCTGATCGGCGCCCACCTCCACGACGTGGCCGGCCTGCGCGACCACCGCGCGCCCGGCAACGGCGACGTGGACTTCGCGTGGCTGGCTGACCGCCTGCCGCCCTCGGCCGCGCGGACGCTGGAGATCGACCAGCGGGAGCCGGATGAGGCGGTTGGCGGGGCGCTCGAGGTGCTGCGGGCGGCGGGCGCCCTCGCGAGTCCCGAGCCGTAGCGCAACACGTCTCCAGCGATTCGGAACGCGTATTGCGGCGAGAGGTCCGCTATCTGTACGATCTCACCATGCTGCGAGGCGCAGCCCCGCAGTTCTGTACAGGCCAGTGATAAGAGCCCCTGGGCTCTTCCGGCAGCAGTCGGATAGCTGGCCTACTTTCACGCCCAAAGGCCCGTTGCAATTCGCAATGCGTATTGCCAGTTGCCAGCACACGGTTGGGATCGATACGATGCCCAACAAGGCGTTGGGCCATCGTCCCTCGCCCCTAATCAGGCCAGTGACAAGAGCCCACGGGCTCTTCCGGCGCAGACCGGATAGCTGGCCGGTGCCGTGAGCGTCGCTCTCCTCAATAGTACGTGCGCCGCCCCTCGTGGAAGAGATCGTGTTCCCACGCGATCCGGTTCGCAATGAGAGCGTACGCTCGCCCATCCCCGTGTTCCCACTTGCGCTGGACGGCCCACGCACAGTAATCGGCGGCCTGCAGGCAGGGATCGGCGGCTGCCGGCCAGAAGCCGAGCCGGGCGGTCGCAGTCGTAGCCTCCTGCACCGCGCCCTCCACCGCCTTCATGAAGTCGCCCCTCTTACGCCCGGTTCCGACCGATGCAGCGATCACGTGTACTTCGTCATCGCCGACGAGCAGATCCGGCAGCACATTGCGAAGGTGGAACACCCAGGCCGTCCGGTAGAAGCGTGCTTCCGAACTCCGCAAGCTCGGACGGGCCTTGGGCTTCTCCAGGATCGTCGCGTCGACGCGGAAGTCGTGGGCAGCGAGGACCTCGAAGACGCGGTCGCGGACGGCCTGCGTGTCGTCCGTGGCGTGGAACTCGCGCCGGAAGTCCACGCCCTCCCACGCCAGCTCGAAGCGCAGCGCGCGCAGCGACGTGGCGAGGGCGTCGTGGCCCTCGGGGAACGCGACGGTCGTGAGGATGAAGAACCGGCTCGCGCCCGCCCTGCGGCTGAAGTCGAAGTTGCCCGCCTCGTCGGCGAACAGGTGGACGCGCGCCACGGCCAGTCCCGGGCGGCGATGGGAGCGGGCGCCGGCAAGCCGACGGCGAGGGGCACTCTAGCACCGGTCGGAGTTGTGGACCGTACCCGCCTCGCTGCTTTGCCCGCGCCGCCGCCCCTGCGTACCCTCGTCCCATGCGCATGTCGAGGGCATTCGGACACACATTCCGCGAGGCGCCAGCCGACGCGGAGACCGCGAGTCATCGCCTGCTGCTGCGCGCGGGGTTCATCGACCAGCTCATGGCCGGCGTCTACAGCTACATGCCCCTCGGACGTCGCACCAAGCTCAAGGTCGAGCAGGTCGTGCGTGAGGAGATGGACGCCGCCGGCGGCCAGGAGGTGCTCCTCCCCGCCATCCACCCCGCCGAGCTGTGGGAGCAGAGCGGGCGCGACGAGTCGATGGGATCGGTACTGTTCACGCTTCGCGACAAGCGCGACCGCGCGCTCGTGCTCGGCCCAACCCACGAGGAAGTGATCACGCGCCTCTTCGCGGACCACACCAGCTCCTATCGCGACGTGCCGGTGACGCTCTACCAGATCCAGACCAAGTTCCGCGACGAGTCCCGTCCCCGAGGCGGCCTGGTGCGCGTGCGCGAGTTCACGATGAAGGACGCCTACTCCTTCGACCTCGACGAGTCGGGGCTCGACGTCTCGTACCAGGCGATGTTCGAGGCGTACGGGCGCATCTTCGCGCGCTGCGGCGTGCCGACCGTGCCGGTCGAGGCCGACTCGGGCGCGATCGGCGGGAAGGGCTCGCAGGAGTTCATCTTCCTCACCGAGACCGGCGAGGACGTGATCGCGCTCTGCGACGCGTGCGGCTACGCCGCCAACACCGAGAAGGCCGCCTTCGTCCGTCCGCCCGCCGCTCCCGTCGACCTGCTCCCCCTCGAGGAGGTCGCCACGCCGGGCGCCACCACGATCGACGAACTCGCGACGTTCCTCGACATCTCCCGGGCGCAGACTGCCAAGGCCGTCTTCTACATGGCCGAGCGCGGCGGCGAGCCGGACGAGCCGATCTTCGCCGTGGTGCGCGGCGACCTGCAGATCAACGAGGTCAAGCTCTCGAACGCCCTCGACGGCCGCACGCTGCGCGCGATGAGTGACGCCGAGGTCGGGGAGTTCGGCCTCGTCGCCGGCTCCGCCTCGCCGGTCGGTCTCGGCGACCGCATGAAGGTCATCGCCGACGTGTCGATCGAGGACTCCCCGAACCTCGTCGCGGGCGCGAACCGGCCCGACTACCACCTCGTCAACGTCAACCACGGCCGCGACTGGACGGCGACCGAGGTCGCCGACATCGCGCTCGCCGAGGCGGGCCACACCTGTGGCGCCTGCGGCACGGGCACGATCGGGCTGCATCGCGGCATCGAGATGGGTCACGTCTTCCGGCTCGGCCAGATCTACTCGGAGGCGTTCGACGTCGACGTGCTGGGCCCCGACGGCGTCGGCGTAGTGCCGACGATGGGCTGCTACGGCATTGGCGTCGACCGCATCGTTGCCGCCGCCGTGGAGGCGGGGCACGACGACGACGGCATCATGTGGCCGGCCTCGATCGCCCCGTACGACGTCGCCATCGTCGCGCTGCGCCTCGACCGCGACGAGGACGTCGCCGCGGACGCCGAGGCGCTCTACGGCGAGCTGCGGGCAGCCGGCCTCGAGGTGCTGTTCGACGACCGCATCGAGTCGCCCGGCGTGAAGTTCAAGGACGCCGACCTGATCGGGCTGCCGCTGCGGCTCACCGTCTCCGAGCGCAACCACCGCCAGGACGCCGTCGAACTGCGCCGCCGCGACAGCGGCGAGACCGAGCTGGCGCCGCGCGGCGAGGTCGTCGAGCGCGTGCAGGTGCTGCGTCGGGATGCCCTGGCCGAACTGTCAGCCGCCGCCGCCCGCGCGAACGAGGGGGGCTCGTAGTTCCCCCGCCCGTTGAGGGGCGATCTGCCCGCGTGTGGTACTATCGATGGGACCTCGGCGTCCTGTCTTCGACAGACGTGGGCCAGTCCCACGTCTTTTTCTTAGCCCACCACCGCAGGCCGATGCGAGGTTCCGAACCGGCTGTCATCCGAAGGCACACGGCCCCATGAAGAACGATTTCGTGCTCGCAATCTCCCAGCTCTCGGCGGAGAAGAACCTCGACCAGACCAAGGTGTTCGAGGCCGTCGAGGCGGCCATGGCGTCGGCCTTCAAGAAGGACGAACTGCTCTACGCCGAGGTCGAGGTCAAGATCGACGTCGATAGCGGCGACATCGATGTCTGGCGCGTCTGGGAGGTACGAGACGACGAAACGATCGAGGACGACGAGCTCCAGGTCACCCCGGAGCGCGCCTCGGAGATGGGCTGGCCGGGCCAGGAGCCCGGCGCGATGCTGCGCGAGCCCCTCGAAGCCTCAATGGACGCCGGACGCATCGCCGCGCAGACCGCCAAGCAGGTCGTGCTGCAGCGCCTCCGCGAGGCCGAGCGTGAGGCCGTCTACGGCGAGTTCACCACCAAGCAGGGCGAGCTCGTCTCCGGCACCGTGCTCCGCGTCGAGCCCGGGCGGCGGCAGGTCATCCTCGACCTCGGCCGCGCCGAGGCCGTGCTGCCTGCGTCCGAGCAGGTCCGGCCCGAGCACTACCGCGTGGGCCAGCGGCTGCGGGTCTACATCAAGGAGGTGTACCGCGCCTCGAAGGGGCCGCAGGTTGTCGCATCGCGCGCGCACCCGGAGCTGCTGCGCCGCCTCCTCGAACTCGAGGTACCAGAGATCGCCAAGGGCGTCGTCGAGATCATGGGGATGTCGCGTGAGCCGGGGTTCCGCAGCAAGATCGCCGTCATCTCGCGCCAGGACGGCGTCGACCCCATCGGGGCCGTCGTGGGCATGCGCGGAGCACGCATCCAGAACGTCGTGAACGAGCTCGGCGGTGAGCGCGTCGACATCATCCGCTGGGACCCCAACGAGACGGCCTTCGTCGCGAACGCGCTGAGCCCCGCCGAGGTGGTCTCGATCCGCCTCGACGACGCGGAGAACACGGCCTTCATCGCCGTGCCGGACAAGCAACTCAGCCTCGCGATTGGCAAGGAAGGCCAGAACGCGCGACTCGCCGCGAAGCTGACCGGCCGCCGCATCGAGATCACGGCCGAGGGCGTGCTCATCCACAACGGTGAGGACCTCTACCCGCCGCCCGAGCCGAACATGGACGCAATGCCGATCGCCGAGCCCGTCGGCATGCCCACCGTCGACATCACCCCGGCGCGGCCGGACTACGTGCAGCCGGGCCTGCCCGGCGAGCGCGTCGAGCCGATCGCGCCCGCGGCGGTCGAGGAGCCGGCGCCGCTCACCCCGGAGCAGGAGGTGCTCGCGGAGTTCGCCGAGCCCGCTGCCGCCGAGGCCGAGGAAGCTGCCGTGGCGGAAGCCCCCGCGGAGGTGGCCGAGCCCGAGGTCGTCGAGGCGGAGCCCGAGCCCCAACCCGAGCGCGTGGCGGCATCGACACGACGATCGGCGCCCGGCGGCCTGCGCTTCGCCGAAGAGATCGGCGGCCTGCGCGACATCGACGAAGAGGACGACCAGCGCCGCCAGCCCGCGCGGCGCACGCGCGGCCGCCGGCGCGGCCCTACACAGCCCGAGCGCCCGGCGCGGGGCGGCTCCCGCCGCTTCGAGGTCGACGATGACGACATCGAGGCGGGTCTGGGCGAGATGTTCGACGACCTTGAGGACGAAGAAGACGAGGAACATGACGACTTCAGCTAGCCCGCCCGCCAGCCGCACGCGACGGCAGCCGCAACGCAGCTGCGTGGCCTGCGGCGCCCAGCGCGACAAGCGCGACCTGATCCGCCTCGCGCGGATCCCCGGCGGCGAGGCTGGCGAGACGCGCCTCGTCGTCGACGAGACTGCGCTCGCCGGGGGCCGGGGCGCCTACCTGTGCGCCGAGCCCGCCTGCTGGACGGGCGCCGTCGACGGCCCGGGCCTCGCTCGCGCGTTGCGCGGCGCCCTGACCGCCGCCGAGCGCGACGCGCTGCGCGCCTTCGCCGGTCAGCGCTTCTCCGTGGAGCACGCACGATGACGCAGACATCGGCGCCCGGCACAGGACCGAGAGTCGCGATCCCGCAGGCGGTCGTCGTCAACGACCTTGCCGACCTCCTCGAGGTCACGCCCGTCGACGTGATCAAGGAGCTCATGAAGAACGGCGTGATGGCGACGATCAACCAGGTCGTCGACTTCGACACCGCCGCCGTCGTCGCTGCCGACCTCGGGTTCCTTCCCGAAGAGGAGGGCTCGGAGGACGCCGCAGCCGGCGAGGACGAACGCCCTGCGTCGATCTCGCTCCGCGTCGTCGAGGAAGGCGAGGACCTCGCGCCACGGCCGCCGGTGGTCACCGTGCTCGGACACGTCGACCACGGCAAGACGACGCTGCTCGACACGATCCGCCGGGCCAGCGTCGTGGACAGCGAAGCGGGCGGCATCACACAGCACATCGGCGCCTACCAGGCCAGCGGACCCGACGGCCGCCCGTTGACCTTCATCGACACCCCCGGCCACGAGGCGTTCACCGAGATGCGGGCGCGCGGTGCGCAGATCACCGACGTCGCGATCATCGTTGTCGCCGCCGACGACGGCGTAATGCCGCAGACGCGCGAGGCGATCGACCACGCACGCGCGGCCGAGGTGCCGATCGTCGTCGCCATGAACAAGTCTGACCTCCCCAACGCCAACCCGGACCGCGCGAAGCAGCAGCTCATGGAGGTGCAGGTGGTGCCGGAGGAGTACGGCGGCGAAACGCCCGTCGTCGAGATCTCCGCGCTCCAGGGCGAAGGCATCAACGACCTGCTCGAGAACGTAATGCTGGTGGCGGATCTCGACGATCCGCGCGCGAACCCGGACCGCGACGCGGTGGGTGTGGTGATCGAGGCGTCGACCGACCCGCGGCGCGGCATCGCCACGACGCTCCTCATCCAGACGGGGACGCTGCACACCGGCGATGTGATTCGCGCCGGACTCGCCTACGGCAAGGTCAAGGCGATGACGGATCACACGGGCCAGCGTGTAAAGCAGGCCGGCCCCTCCACGCCCGTCACCGTCCTCGGGCTGAGCGAGGTGCCGCCCGCCGGCGAACGCGTCGTGACAGTCAAGAACGAGAAGACCGCCCGCGCCGAGGTCACCGCCGACCGGCGCGCGATGGAGAGCACGGGCACGCCGCAACAGGGCGTGACCCTCGACTCGCTGTTCGGCGAGATCCACCGCGGCGCAGTCAAGGACTTCAACATCGTCCTCAAGACCGACGTGCAGGGCTCGATCGAGCCGCTCGTGCGCGCGATCGAGAGCCTCGCGATGGACGAGATCAGCGTGAAGGTAATCCACGCGGCGGCGGGTACGGTGAACGAGTCCGACGTGAACCTCGCCGTCGCGGCGCAGGGCGTGATCGTTGCCTTCAACACCAAGACCGAGACCGGCGCTCAGCGCCTCGCCGACTCCGAGCACGTCGAGGTCCGCGACTACCGCGTGATCTACGACGTGGTCTCGGACGTCGAACAGGCCGTGCAGGGCCTCCTCGAGCCGATCTTCGAGGAGCGCCAGGACGCCGCCATCGAGGTGCGCGCAGTGTTCCGCCGCGGCCGGCGCAACTCGATCGCCGGGTGCGTGGTGCGCGACGGCGCCGTGAACACCCGCTCGCTGGTGCGTGTGCGCCGCGGCAGCGAGGTCATCCACGAGTCGCGCATCGACTCGCTGCAACGCTTCCAGGACCGCGTGAACGAAGTCACGGCCGGCCAGGAGTGCGGCATCACCGTCGATGGCTTCGAGGACTTCCAGGAGAACGATGAGATCATCGCCTACCACATGGAGCAGGTGCGCTAGCCGCTCCTGAGCCTGCCCGGCTCGCGCTGCGAGGACCGCACGATGTCACGTCGCATGGAGAAAGTCGCGGACCTCCTGCAGGGGGAGATCGCGGACCTGCTGCAACGCCGCGTCCGCGATCCGAGCCTCGAAGGCGTGTTGATCTCCGTCACCCACATCGACATCACTCCCGACCTCGCCCACGCGCGCGTCCACGTCAGCGTCATGGCCGACGACCTGGAGCAGCGCGCGGTCATGGACGCACTCGGCCGCAGCGCACGCTTCCTGCAGCGTGAACTCGTGCGCCGCATCCAGCTCCGCCGCGTCCCGCGGCTGCACTTCGAACTCGACGACTCGATCGCCGAGGGCCAGCGCATGGCCTCGCTCCTCCGCGAGGTGAGGGACAGCGAGGGCGGCGAGCCGGACGCCTTGCCGTGAGTCCCGCCGAGCCGCCGCTCGTCGGCTTCATCAACATCGACAAGCCCGCGGACATGGGATCATTCGACGTCGTGCGCGCCATCCGGCGCGCCTCGGGCGTCCGCAAGGTCGGCCACGCCGGCACGCTCGATCGCCCCGCGACGGGCGTGCTGCCCGTCGCGATCGGCAACGCCACTCGCCTGATCGACTCGCTCATCGAGGCGCGCAAGCGCTACCGCGCCACCGTCACGCTCGGCGTCGAGACCGACACCTACGACGCCGCGGGCGAGGTGCGCGAGACGCGCGACCCGGGCGGCGTGACCCTCGATGACGTCGAGGCCGCGCTGCCGGCGTTCCGCGGCGACTTCATGCAGACGCCGCCGGCCTTCAGCGCCGTCAAGCTCGACGGTGAGCGCGCGCACCGCGCCGCACGACGCGGCGAGCAGCCGCAGCTCGAGCCGCGCCCCGCGCACGTCTACTCCCTCGCCGTGCTCGACGTGGCGCTCCCGAACCTCGATATCGAGGTCGAGTGCGCCAAGGGCTTCTACATGCGCTCGCTCGCGCACGACCTCGGGCAGGCACTCGGCGTCGGCGCGCACCTCGCGCAGCTGCGGCGCACGGCCGTCGGCCCGTTCGACATCGCCGACGCGACGCCGCTCGACGACGTGGTGCGGCTACTGGAGGCGAACGCCGTCGAGGACCTCGTGCACGCCCCCGACGCGGTACTGTCGGACTGGCCGGCCGTGATCCTCAACAAGCGCTCGGTGGCGCTGGCGCGGCAGGGCCGCGACACGCGTCCGCCCCAGCTGCCGAGCGCGCCGCTGGCGCGCGTGGGCGTGAAGGCGCGCGGCTATGGGCCTGATGGCCGCCTCGTCGCACTGCTGGAGTGCGGCCCGATCCCGAGCGTGTGGCACCCCTACCGCGTCTTCCCGGTCTGACGGGGCACGCCGTGTCCCGCATCTCGTATCGGCTCGCGGCGGCGCTCCTGCTGGCGTGTGTAGCGCTGTTCGCCGCTGCGTGCTTCAAGGTCGCCGAGCTGATCATCCCCGACGGCGAATGCGAGCCGGCGGCGACCGAGGTCAGCGGTGCGGCGCCGGAGCTCACCTCGGCGGCTGGCGACTGGCCGAGCGCGAACCGCAACCTCGCCGGCACACGTGCGACGTTCGACAGCGGCATCGACACGAGCAGCGTGGGGCGGCTCGGCATCGCGTGGTCGTACGCGCTGGAGCCGACGGGCAGCTCGAACGGCGCCGCGGCGACGAACCCTCATCGTCGGCGACACGGTCTACTTGGCAGACCTCGACAGCAACATCCACGCCATCGACCTGCGGACGGGCGAGCGGCGCTGGCGCATCCGCAACGACGCACCCGTGTTCGGGCCGAACGGCGTCGCGGTCGGCTGGGGGCGCGTCTTCGCCTCCGTCGGTGGCGCGACCATCCAGGCGTACGACGCGGCGTGCAGTGATCAGCTCTGGGCCACGAAGCTTTCCGACGAGGGCCGCGGCGTGATCAACATCCAGCCCGTCGTGGCCGGGGAGCTCGTGCTTGCCGCCACCTCGTCGCTCTCGATCCCCGGCAGCCGAGGCTTCCTCTACGCCCTCGACGCCGGGACGGGCGACGTGGTGTGGGAATTCAATACGATCGAGTCGCCCGACATGTGGGGGCGCCCCGACATCAACAGCGGGGGCGGCGCGTGGTACCCGCCGGCCGTCGACGTCGAGGCCGGCCTCGTGTTCTGGGGCACGTCCAGCCCCTACCCGTTCCCCGGCGCCCGGGGCTTCCCCAACGCCAGCAGCCGGCCCGGCGACAACCGCTGGACCAACTCGGTGCTCGCGCTCGACCTCGCGGGAGGCGCGCTGCGCTGGGGCCACCAACTCGTGCCGCACGACCTCTTCGACCGTGACAGCGTGCTGACGGCGCTCGCGACGGTCGAGGGGCCGGACGGCCCGCGGCCCATCGTCATCAACAGCGGTAAGCACGGTCGCGTCGCCGCCTTCGATCCCGCTGCTGGCACGCCGCTGTGGGACACCCCGGTGGGGGTGCACTGGAACGACGATGTAGCCGCCTTCGAGGGCGAGCTGTGGGTGCTGCCGGGCGTGCTCGGCGGCGTCATCACCCCAATAGCAACGGCCGAAGGCGTCGTGTACGTCGCCGTCGTCAACGCCGCCACCTACTACAGCTCGCCCGAGGAGTTCTCGGCGGGCTTCGCGACCGCACTCGGCGAGATCCCCTCGCAGGTCGTCGCCCTCGACGCGGCGAGCGGCGAGGTGCTGTGGGACGTCGAGCTCAGGGGCGACTCCTTCGGCGGCGCGACGGTCGTCAACGACCTCGTGTTCGTCTCCCTCGTCCACGGCCGGGTGATCGCCCTCGACCGCGCCACCGGCGTCGAGGTCTGGTCGCTACAGCTCGCGGGCGTCATCAACGGCTGGCCGGCCGTTGAAGGCGACACCATCGTCGTGCCCGTCGGCCTGGCCGAGGAGCCGGCGATCGTCGCGCTGCGCCTCGACTGAGCGGTGGCAGCGAGCGCTATCCCGCGCCCTCGCGGTCCATGACGAGGCGCAGGAACGCCTCGGCGCGTGCGTCCGGCGGAGACTGAGCGCGTCGCGCGGCGAGGAGGGTGCGCTCCGCGATCTGCTCGCGGCGCGAGGCGGCCAGCTCGCGCGAGACGCCCTCGACAACGCCCTCGGGCAACACGCTCCAGCCGAGGCCGAGCGCGACCATTTGCCCGAGCACTGCCGGATTGTCGCTTTCGAGGGAGATGCGCGGCCAGATGCCGCGCGCCGCGAGCCCGGCGTCGATGATGCGCCGCGTCTGGCGGCCGGGCGGGTAGAGCACCCACTCGCCGTCGGCAGGCGCCTCGGTCGTGCCGGGCGGGGCGTAGAGGTACAGCGGCTCACTCAACACCTCGGTCGCGTCGAACTCCGGCGGCGCCGGGCCGACGACGAACGCGAGGTCGAGCTCGAAGCGGGCGAGCCGTTCGAGCAGCAGCCCGGACCGGTCGACGACGAGTTCGAGCTGCACCTCGGGGTGGGTGTCGCGGAAGGCGCGGATGGCCGAGGGCAGCGCGTACAGGCTGGCAGCGTCGATCATGCCGACGCGGAGCGTGCCGGCACGCCCCTCGGAGTAGGCGGCGAGCCAGTCGCGCAGTGCGCCCGCGCGGGCGAGCGTCTCGCCGGCGAAGCGCGCGACCTCGCGGCCCGCCTCCGTGAGCTGGCGGCGGCGCCCGTCGCGCTCGAGGAGCGGCACGCCGAGCCGCCGCTCGAGCTGCGAGAGTGACTGCGAAAGCGCCGACTGGCTGACCTGGAGGCGTCGCGCCGCCTCGGTGAGCGTGCCCCAGCGCTCGAGCGCACGCACGTAGGCGAGCTGCTGGAGGTGGAGGTTGAGCGGCGTCTCGTCGAAGCCGGGGGGCTGCGGGGCAAGCCTCGGTGAGGCCTCCTCGATCGTGTCGAGGCTGGGTGTGGCGGGGGTGGTCATGGGGCCTCCCGGTCTATCGGTAAGTGTATCTTATGCTATCCGGAAGAAACTTCCACTAGCTCACAGCTACGGCACGTGCCTACGCTCGATGCTGTATGGGGCTGCGCGCCGATGACGAGCGCGCGCCGCGAAAGGGGCAACACACCGTGGGTGAGCCGATCAACGTAGCAATTATCGGGGTGGGGAACTGCGCGTCCTCGCTGGTGCAGGGCGTCGAGTTCTACAAGGACGCCAGCCCCGACCAGACGATCCCGGGGCTGATGCACCCGGTCCTCGGCGACTACCACATCAGCGACATCAACTTCACCGTCGCCATCGACATCGACGCCAACAAGGTCGGCCGCGACCTCTCCGAGGCGATCTACACGCAGCCGAACAACACCTACCGCTTCGCCGACGTGCCGCACCTGGGCGTGCCCGTGATCCGCGGGATGACCCACGACGGCCTCGGCAAGTACCTCTCCGAGGTGATCACGAAGGCGCCAGGCTCGACCGCCGACATCGTGTCCGCGCTGCGCGACACCAACACGGACGTCGTCATCAGCTACCTGCCCGTCGGCTCCGAGGAGGCGACGAAGTGGTACGTCGAGCAGGTACTGACCGCGGGCTGCGCGTTCGTCAACTGCATCCCGGTCTTCATCGCGCGCGAGGACTACTGGGCCGAGCGCTTCCGCGAGAAGGGGCTGCCGATCATCGGCGACGACATCAAGTCGCAGGTCGGCGCGACCATCCTGCACCGCCTCCTCGCGCGGCTCTTCCAGGACCGTGGCGTACGCGTCGACCGCACGTACCAGCTCAACTTCGGCGGCAACACGGACTTCCTGAACATGCTGGAGCGCGAGCGGCTGGAGTCAAAGAAGATCTCGAAGACCAACGCCGTCACCTCGCAGATCGACTACGAGATGCCGTACGCCGACGTCCACGTCGGCCCCTCGGACCACGTGCCGTGGCTGGAGGACCGCAAGTGGTGCCACATCCGCATGGAGGGCACGACGTTCGGCGAGGTGCCGCTCAACCTCGAGTGCAAGCTGGAGGTGTGGGACAGCCCGAACTCGGCCGGCGTGGTGATCGACGCGGTCCGCTGCGCCAAGATCGGCCTCGACCGCGGCATCGGCGGGCCGCTGCTGGAGCCCTCGGCGTACTTCATGAAGTCGCCGCCAGAGCAGTGGCACGACGACGTGGCGCGCGACCGCCTCGAGACGTTCATCGCCGGCGAGGTGGAAGCCGCGGCGGGCAGCTAGAGGCGATCGCGCGGCTAGCGCGGCGCGCGAGTAGACTGCCGCGCGATGGCGGCGTACTGGGGCTTCCGGATCGGCTCGCTGCTCGCGCGGCTCGTCCCGCTGCGGGTCGCGTACGCTTGCAGCTACGCCGCGGGCATCCTCGCCTACTACGTGTGGACGGGAGGTCGCCGCCGCTGCGTGGGCAATATGCTGCGCGTGGCCGGCGGCGACAGGGCCGCGGCGAGGCGCTACGCGCGCACGTCCTTCGGCAACTACGGCATCTACCTCGTGGACTTCGTGCGCTTCGGCTCGCGCCCCCGCGACGAACTGCGCGACCGCGTCCCCTTCGACAACTGGGAGTACATCGACGGGGCGCTCACGGGGAACGGCCTCGTGTTGGTCACGGTCCACTTCGGCGTGTGGGATCTCGGCGCGGTCGCGCTCAGCGAGCACGGCTACCGTGTCTCCGTCATCGCCGACACGTTCGCCGACCCGCGGCTCGACGAGCTCGTGCTCGGCTCGCGGCGCAACCTCGGGGTGCAGGTGCTGCCTGCCGACCGGATCGGCCCGCGCCTGCTGCGCTCGCTGCGGCGCAACGAGATCGTCGCGGCGCTGATCGACGTGCCCCAGCCGGGGCGCGGCGTCGAGGTGGAGTTCTTTGGCGGCACGGTCGCCGTGCCGGACGGGCCCGCCCGCGTCGCGCTGCGCACACAGGCCTCGGTGATGGCGGCGACGGTGCCGCGGCTCGGGACGTGGAGCGACCACGCGACGCCGGACCTGGAGCACGTGCGCTATGAGCCGACAGGCGACATGGAGCGCGACGTCCACGCGCTGACGCAGGCGATCTTCACGGCGCTCGAGGCGATGGTGCGGCGTCGCCCGGAGCAGTGGTACATCTTCCGCTCGCTGTGGCTCGACGACGGCGACGCCGGGCAGGCTGCCTGACGGATGGTCGCCGCCACCGCGCTGCGCGTGTGGATCGAGGTCTTCGGACGGCTGCCGCTGTCGGTGCTCTACGCCATCAGCGACGTCGCCGGCACCCTCGCCTGGTTCGCCTCGCAGCGCCTGCGCGTCGTCACCATCGACCACATGCGCCACGTCCACGCGGGCGAGGCGCGGCACGCCGACCTCGCGCGCGCGGCCCGCGGCAACGTCCGCACGGCGATGCGCTACTGGGCGGACATGGCGCACTCGGCCCACCTCCCGCCCGCCGCCGCCATCGACCGCATCGAGGCCGTCGACGGCATCGACGGGTTCCTCGAGGCCTACGACCGCGGATGCGGCGTGATGTTCGTGTCCGCTCACCTGGGGAACCCCGAGACGCTGATCCGTGTGATGGGAGCGCTCGGCTTCGACGTGCTGGTGCTGACCGAGCCGCTGTCGCCGCCGGCCCTGCACGAGCTCGTACACGCGCTGCGCCAGGCGCCGGGGGTGCGCTTCGTCCCGGCCGACCGCGCCGGCGTGCGGCTCGCGATCCAGCAACTGCGCGACGGCAAGATCCTCGGGGTGCTGGCGGACCGTGACGTGCTGGGCACGGGTCGCCCGCAGCCGTTCTTCGGCGAGCGCGCGCGGATGCCGCGCGGCGCCGTCGAGCTGGCGCTGCGCACCAACTCGCCCATCGTGACCGGATTCGCGCGCCGCACGAGCGGCGCGGGCATGCATGTCTCGCTCGACCCCCCGCTGTACCTCGAACGCAGCGGCGAGCGCGAGGCGGATGTCGAGGGCGGCATGCGGCGCGTGACGCGCGCGCTCGAGGCGGGCATCAGTGCGTCGCCGGAGCAGTGGTTCGCGTTGCACCCGGTGTGGCGCGGCCTCGCCACGTAGCGAGCCGCGTGGTTACGGCCGCGATACTCATGGGGGCGGGGGTACAATGCGGCCCATGATGGACACGGCCTCGACGGACGACGGGCCCGCCATCCAGCGCTTCGGTCGCGCCGACCTCCAGACGCACACAGCCTTCGGCGACGGCATGGCCGATGCGCAGACGCTGCTCGACTACGTCGAGACCTGCACGGACCTCGACGTCATCGCCGTCACCGACCACGAGGACGTGGGGGGCGCGCTGCTCGCGCGCGAGCTGCACGCCCGCGGCAACTACCCCTTCGAGTTCGTGCCGGGCATCGAGCTGACGACGCGCGCCGGGCACCTGCTCGCGCTGTGGGTCGACGAGCCACTGCCCTCGCTGCGCTCACTCGCCGAGTCGATCGAGTTGGTGCACCGCGCGGGCGGGCTGGCCGTCGTGCCGCACCCGTTCTCCTGGCTCACGCGGTCCATCGGACGCCGCACGCTGGACCGCCTGCTCGATAACGGCGACCCGGCCACGCACCCCGACGGCATCGAGGTCGCCAACACCACGCTGGCGGGGCGCGTCACCGGCGCGCGGGCGCTGCGCCGCAACCGCGAGCGCTACGGCCTCGCCGAGACCGGCGGCAGCGACGCCCACTTCCTCGAAGGCGTCGGCACGGCAGCGACGCTCTTCCGCGGCCGCACGGCCGCCGAGTTGCGCGAAGCCATCGAGGCGCGCACGACGATGGCGCAGGCCGGCCGCGCGCCGAGCATGCGCAGACTGGGCTTCCGGCAGCTGGCGTTGCAGCAGGTGCGCGGCCTCTCGGTGACGCCTCGCAAGCTGATCGGGGCGCAGATCCAGAAACTTCGGTCGCCCGCGATCCCTCCGATCGGAGGCGTGCGGTGAAGATCGCCTTCGTCTCCCCCTACGACTGGCTGACCCCCGGCGGCGTGAACCGCCACATCCAGCAGCTCACCGAGCGCTTCGAGGCCGGCGGCCACGAGGTCGCCATCCTCGCGCCGGCCACCGGCGAGCACGACAACGAGCGGCTGATCTCGATCGGGCACCCGGTCCCCGTCCCGGCCTCGGGCTCGACGGCGCGCATCGCGCTCAGCCCGCGGCTCGGGCGGCAGGTGCGGAGCACCCTCGAACACCACCAGTTCGACGTGGTCCACGTCCACGAGCCGCTGATGCCGACGCTGCCGATCCAGGTGCTGCGCGCCTCGCGCTCGGTCAACCCGAACGTCGTCAACGTCGGCACGTTCCACGCGACGAAGGACGGGGGGAACCGGCTCTACTCGTACGGCCGGCTCCTGCTCAAGCGCTGGTTCCGCGAGATCGACGGCAAGATCACCGTCTCGCCGCCCGCGCAGCGCTACGTCAGCCGTTACTTCCCCGGCTACTACAACGTCATCCCCAACGGCATCGAGGTCGGCCGCTTCGCCGACCCGACGCTCGAACCGCTGCGGGAGTTCGAGGACGGCGTACTCAACATCCTCTACGTCGGCCGCGCCGAGAAGCGGAAGGGCCTCGGCCACCTGCTGCGCGCGTTCGGGATCGTCAATGCGCGCGACCCCAACACGCGGCTCATCGTGGTGGGCCCCGACTCACGGCGAAAGCGCCGCTACCGCACCTCGGTGGAGCGCGAGGGGCGTCGCGGCATCGTGTTCGTGGACGATGTCTCCGACGCCGACCTGCCGCGCTATTACCGCACGGCGGACATCTTCTGCTCGCCCGCCACCGGCCACGAGTCGCAGGGCTACGTGCTCCTCGAATCACTCTCCGCGGGCACTCCCATCGTCGCATCGAACATCGACGGCTACGCCTCGGTCATCACCGACGACGTCGACGGCCTGCTCGCGCGGCCGCGCGACCCGCTCGCCATCGCCGAGGCGCTCACGGCGCTGGTGCGCAGCCCGCAGCGGCGCGCCCGCCTGGCCGCCGCGGGGCGCAAGCGCGCCGACGAATACTCGTGGCCCCGCGTGACCAGCCGCGTGCTCTCCTACTACGAGCGGCTGCGCGACGACCGCGCTGCGCACGCGCGCACGCTCCTGGCTTCGGCGCGGCGGCGTGACTAGCCGCCCCGGGCGGGAGCGCCGCTGATGGCGCTGCCTTCCAGCCTGCTGCCAAACCGCGCCCCCGCCATGATCATCAGCCCGATCGTGCGCGTCCTCGCGCGGATCGGTGTGACGCCCGACATGCTCTCGTTCGCGGCGCTCGCGGGGAACATCGCCGCCGCCGCCGTCATCGCGACGGGCTCACTGACCGCGGGCGGCATCGTCATGCTGGTGTTCAGCGCCCTCGACTTCCTCGACGGCGAGCTGGCGCGCACGACGGGACGCGCGAGCAAGGCCGGCGCGATGCTCGACTCCGTCTTCGACCGCTTCTCCGAGGCGGTGGTGCTGTTCGGCCTGCTGCTGTACGAACTCGGCGAGGGCCGGAACGAGGAGTCAGCGCTCGTGTTCGCGGTGCTCGCGGGCTCGCTCCTCGTCTCGTACGTGCGGGCGCGGGCCGAGGGGCTGGGTGTGGCGCTCACCTCGGGCTGGCTGCGGCGCGCCGAGCGCATCGTGCTGCTCGGCGTGGCGCTGATCACGGGCGTGCTCGTGCGGCCCGTGCTGTGGGCGCTCGCGGTGCTGACGGTACTCACCGCAATCCAGCGACTCTATCTCGCGATGCGCATGCTGCGCGCCGAGGCGGCGGAAGGCGATTGAACATGGTCAGCGAGTCCCCGATCCCCCGAGACCAGCGGCCGGCCATCGCCGACTACCTCACGCAGCGGCTTGTGGGGCCTGTCGGCCTCGACGTGTGGACGCAGGAGGACTCGGTGCTCGTCCGCACCGACCGCGACCCATGCACGTTCTGCGACCAGATCGCCACCGCCGCGCGGCAGTTCGCCTCGCTCCACCCGGCGCTCTCGCTCACCTTCTACGACCTCGATCGCCACGCCGACCGCGCGCGCGAGGCGGGCATCGACCGTCCGCCCGTGACGGTGATCCGCGGGCGCGGCCGGGAGATGCGCATCGTCGGGCTGTGGTCCGGGGTACTGTTCCCCGCCTTCATGGAGGCCGTGCTCTACGCCGGCTCGGGCGCGCCGCCGCTCGAGGCCAGCACCCTCGAGACGCTCGAGGAAATCGACGCCGCCCTCGATGAGGACCTCGACGTCGAGCTCCTCGTCGCGCCGTATGACCCGCAGTCGGCGGTGACCCTGCGTCTCGCTGCAGCGTTCGCGATGGTGATGCGCCGCGTGCGCTTCGAGGCGATCGAGATGTCCGAGTTTCCGCTCCTCGCAGAGGCGCGCATGGTGGCGGAGCTGCCGGTGCTGACCATCGGCGGCCGCCGCTTCACGGGCGGGTGGAGCGAAGCGGACTTCGCCGAGCAACTCCGACGGTGTGCGACGGGCGAACCGGAGAACGTGATCCGCGACCGCGTCCTGGTTTCGCCGTTCCTCACCATCGAGCAGGCACAGGCCATGTCCACCGGCGAGGGCCAGCCGCCCGATCAGCAGCCGCCGATATCCCCGGGCGGCCTGGTGCTGCCTCGGTAGGACGTCCGCCTGCGCAGGGCCGAGGGGACTAGCTGGTTCGCGACCGCCTCGCGACCACGAGCGCCGTCACACCGAGCCCGCCGCCGACCAAGAGCGCGAGCACACCCACGATGATCGCCGCCGTCGTCGTCGAACCGCTCCCGGCGGTCTCCGTCGCCGCGTCGTCGTCGGCCGGCCCGGCTGAGGGCGCGGTCGCCGTTGCGGCGGGCGCCTCGTCCGAGTCGTCCTCGCCGTCCTCGCTGTCGGCGGCGTCGCTCCTGCCGGAGCCGGACATCCCCGAGGAGCCGCCGGTGGGGAGCTGCAGCGGGGCGCGCGTCGCCTCGGTCTGTGGCGGCGCGGTGGCGTCGATGCGCGGCGTGAAGTCGATGGGGTCGAGGCCGTTGTCCTCGCGCCACATGTTGTAGAGCTGGTCCTGGTCGAAGCCGTAGACGCGCTCGAGCGCGGTGTCCGTGCGGGAGCCTTCGCGGACGTGACGGTACAGCGCGGCGAAGGAATCCTCGCCCCAGTTCTCGATCAGGTACGTCACCGTGGACCACGACTGCCCGTAGAACAGGTCGACCTGGCCCGGGTCGTTCGAGGGCGAATCCATGTTGCGCAGCCGCAGCGTGCTGTCGGTCTGCAGGCGGAACGCGATCGCGGAGTCGTACGGCCGCGGGCTGCGCTGCATGTAGACCGCGGTGCCCTCGTCCAGCCACGACGGGATACGCGTGAACGGGCCGTCACCGGCCACCGCGGTGACCACGTGCGCCATCTCGTGCCGCACGACGTCCGAGGTCGCGGTGAAGACGAAGAGCAGGTCGGAGCCGGTGCGCTGGCCGCCGGTGCGCACGAGCCGATCGAACGCCAGGCTGCGCGGCCGCATCGCGAGATCGCCGTCGTCCTCAGACTCCCAGACCATGATCCGCACGTCGTACGGCACGGTGACCTGCAACAGGGCCTCGGTCTCCTCGAGCGCGGACTCGCCAGCGTTGAGCACGCGGTCGGCGAAGTCCTCGTTACCGCCGTACCAGTAGACGGTGACGCTGCCGAGTTGCTTCTCATTCCACCGGTAGCGGCCGTCGAGGAACAGGTACCCCTGCTCCTCGCTCTGGAACGTCTGGCCCTCGGTGTCGGTGAACTCCCATTGGAAGCGGAACTGCGAGCCGACCGGGATGTAGCGCTCGCTGTTGCGGGTCTCGAGGGTGAAGCTGACGTCGTTCTCGGGACCCGGCCCGAACGTCGCGTCGCCGCGGCCGCCGACATCGCCCTCCTTCGGGTTGAGCACGCGGTAGACGAGCGTGGCGCTCTCCAGCCCGGCAGGGGCGGTCACGCGCGCTGTGAAGACGACCGCCCTCGGGTCGCTCGTGGTGGCCTCCACGTTCGTCACGGCGTTGTCCGCGAACGCGGGCGCGGACCCCAGCGCGACGAACGCGCCGAGGGCGAGCGCCGCTACCGCGGCGAGCGCGGACGCGAACCTCGCGGCGTTCAACTCGCCATCTCCGCGGCGGCGACACCGACCTGGCTGCGCAGCCACGCGTACACGAAGTCGTCGAACTCACCGTCGAGGACGGCGCCCGTGTCGCTGGTCTCGTGGCTCGTGCGGAGGTCCTTGACCATGCGGTAGGGGTGCAAGACGTAGGAGCGGATCTGGTTCCCCCAGCCGGCTGCGACGTGTACGCCCTTGAGTTCCGCCATCTCGGCCTCGCGCCGCTCGAGCTCGATTTCGAGCAGCCGTGACTTCAGGACGAGCATCGCGGACTCACGGTTCCGGAGCTGGGAGCGCTCGTTCTGGCAGGTCACCACCATACCAGTGGGCAGGTGCGTGAGCCGCACGGCGGTATCGTTCTTCTGCACGTTCTGCCCGCCGTGCCCGCTCGCGCGGTAGGTGTCGACGCGGAGGTCCTCTGGACGCACCTCGATCTCGATCTCGTCGTCCTGCGCCTCCGGCATCACCTCGACGAGCGCGAAGCTCGTGTGGCGGGAGTTCGAGGCGTCGAACGGCGAGATCCGCACCAACCGGTGCACGCCGCGCTCAGAGCGCAGCAGCCCGTAGGCGTCGTCGCCACCGATGCGGATCGAGACGGACTTGACCCCCGCCTCCTCGCCCGAGGAGATCGAGACCACCTGCGTCGAGAACTTGTGGCGCTCAGCCCAGCGCAGGTACATGCGCAGCAGGATCTCGGTCCAGTCCTGTGCGTCGGTACCCCCGGCGCCGGCGTGGATGGCGAGCACGGCGTCGTGGCCGTCGTAGGGGCCGCCGAGCATGAGCGCGACCTCGATCTCCGCGAACTGCGCTTCCAGTCCCGAGAGCTCGCCCTCGATGTCCGCGGCGAGCGCGTCGCGCTCTTCGCCCTCGGTCTCGTCGGCGAGCTCGGCCAGCTCGCCGAGGTCGGCGGAGCGCCGCTCGAGGCCGCGCCACGACTCGACCTGCCGCTCGAGGCGCGAGACGCGGCGCATCAGCGCCTGCGCGCGCTCGGAGTCGTCCCAGAGGTCGGGGGCGGCGGACTGCGCGCGAGCTTCGCTCAGCTCGCGCTCCCGCGCGGGCAGGTCAAAGCCGCACCTGCACGTCGCGGACGCGTTCGAGGAGTTCGGCGAGGCGCTGTCGCAGATCGTCCATGCATCGATGTTCGCACGAGCGGGGGCAGAACGCGACGGGGGTGAGGCGCGCGTGATAGCAGGATCCGGATACTGAGCAAGGGGCCGGGATCGCTCCTCGGCGCGTATACACTGGGTCCGCACCCTCACGGGCGGCAGGAGCGGGCGGGCGATGAAGAAGCGGCTGACGGTCAACGTGGACGCCGAGCTGATCGCGTCGGCGAAGCGCCACGCGCGCTCGCGCGGCGTCTCGCTGTCCTCGCTCGTCGAGCAATCGCTGCGCGAGTTGTCGGTCGAGCCGAACGCAACGGACGAGACCGAGGAAGCCCTGATCGATGGGGACCACGACGACGGCTACCTGGCCAAGAAGTCCAAGCTACAGGAGCCGGAAAACGGCGCGCCCCCCGAAAACGACTCGGGCGACCTCTCGGGGTTCGAACTGCCGCCGGGTGATCCCCCGCGCGAGGGCGCGACATCCTGGGCGCAACGGTGGGCCGGCATCCTGAAAGACAAGCCTGGGCCGCCCCCCGGCGAGGATCCACGATACGACTACCTGGCGCGGAAGTACGACCTCTGATTCTTATCGACAGCGATGTTTTGCTCGATGTCGTCCTCCAGAGGCCACCGTACTTCGACATCTCCGCCACATTCATCGAGCGGGCCGAGCATGGCCCCGAGCCGGCCTGCATCGCGTGGCATACCGTCTCGAACGTGTACTACGTCGCGGATCGGAAGGGAGTGGACGCGCGCGGTTTCCTTCTCGGCCTGCTCGAATCGGTCGACATCGCCCCGACCAACGCGGAGTCGGTGCGGTACGCCGCCTCGCTGCGGATGACGGACTTCGAGGATGCACTGCAAGTCGCGGCCGCACGCGCGTGCGACGCGCGGCACATCGTGACGAGGAATCTCCGGGACTACGAGGGCTCGCCGATCCGTGCCGTCAGCCCGCGCGAAGCCCTCGGCACACCGTCCTGAAGTCTGAGCTGGACAGCGACGCCCTACGCCACCCCCGCCGCCCGCAACGTATTCGCCAACAACATGGCGATGGTCATCGGGCCGACGCCGCCGGGGACCGGCGTGATCGCGCCCGCGACCTGCGAGACGCCCTCGAACTCCACGTCGCCCGTCAGCCGCCACCCGCGCTTGCGCGTCGCGTCGTCGACGCGGTTCGTGCCGACGTCGATGACGACGGCGCCCGGGCGCACCATCCCGGCGGTCACCGTGTTCGTGCGGCCTGCCGCGACGACGAGGATGTCCGCCTCGCGGGTGATGGCGGCGAGGTCTGTGGTGCCGGTGTGGGCGAGCGTGACCGTGGCGTTCGCTCCCTCGGCCTTCTGGCCGAGCAGCAGCGCGAGCGGCTTCCCGACGAGCGTCGAGCGCCCCACCACGACGACGCGCTTGCCGTCGGGGTCGTTGCCGGTGCGGAGCAGGATCTGCTGCACGCCTGCCGGCGTGGCCGGCACGAGGTGCGGCTGCCCCTGCACGAGCCGCCCGAGGTTCACGGGGTGCAGGCCGTCGACGTCCTTGTCGGGGTCGACCGCCTCGGTGATCACGCGCTCGTCGATGTGCGGGGGGAGCGGGAGCTGGACCAGGATGCCGGAGACCACCGGGTCGGCGTTGAGCCCGCGCACGATGTCGAGCAGCTCGTCTTGCGTTATGTCGGCCGAGGGCGTCAAGGTGCGCGCGTCGATGCCCGCCTCGGCGCAGGCGCGGGCCTTGTTGCGGACGTAGGTAGCGGACGCCGCGTCGTCGCCGACGAGCACGGCGGTGAGCTGCGGGACGGCGCCTCCGGCGTCGACGTGGGCGCGCACGCGCGCTGCCACTTCGCCGCGGATCTCGGCCGCGATCGCGTTGCCGTCGATGATGCTGGCGGGCACGGGCGGAGTATAGCGGCGCGCGCGTGCTAGAATCGCGCGCCGTGAGCACGCATGCGGTTGGCGTCGACATGATCGAGCTTCCTCGCGTGGCGCGTGTGCTACAGCGCCACCCGGAACGCTTCCTGCGCCGCGTCTTCACGCCCGAGGAAGTTGCGTTCTGCCGCGGGCGGGTGCGCGAGCTTGCGGCGCGGTTCGCGGCCAAGGAGGCCGTGATGAAGGCGCTCGGCACCGGCGCGCGCTCGGTGGCGTGGCGCGACATCGAGGTGCTGCCAGACCAACGCGGCAAACCGCTGGTGTATCTCAGCGGCGGGGCCGCCCGGCGCGCCGAGGTGATCGGCCTCGATGCCATCGACGTGTCGTTGAGCCACCTCGACGAGTTCGCGATCGCCGTCGTGGTCTGCACGCAGGAACGCCGCGAGCAAGAGCCGGAGGCAGCGCGCAGGCGCCTCGTCGACTTCCTGCGGCTCCGGGGCCTATTGGGGTGAAACCGTCATGAAACTCGTCACCGCTGAGCAGATGCGAGCCCTCGAAGCCGTCGCCGCCGAGCAAGGCGTGACCGAGGCGCAACTCATGGAGAACGCCGGCGTCGCCGTGGCGCAGGAGTCGTGGATCAACATGGGCGCCGCCGAGGGCCGCAACGCCGTCGTGCTGGTCGGCCCCGGCAACAACGGCGGTGACGGCCTCGCCGCCGCGCGCAACCTCAAGGAGTGGGGCGCCGAGGTCTCCGTGTTCCTGCTGCGCCCCCGCCCCGACGACGATCCGCAGTGGCAGGCGCTGCAGGCAGAGGGCATCGAGGCATGGAGCGCCGAGGAGGATCCCGGCCTGGAGCGCCTGGAGGCGAGGCTTGCCGAGACCCACGGCGTCGTTGACGCCTTGCTCGGGACCGGGCTCTCCCGGCCCATCGACGGGCTGCTCGAACTCGTGCTCGACAAGCTCGCCGAACGGCGCGCGCAGCGCATCTTCCGCCCGCACCTGCTATCCATCGATGTGCCCACGGGCGTCGATCCCGACACCGGCCACGCCGACCCGGCCGTGGTGCGCGCGGACACGACGGTGGCGCTCGGGTTCGCGAAGGTGGGCCTGTTCGCCATGCCCGGCCGCGCGATCGCCGGGGACGTGGTGGAGACCGACATCGGCCTCCCGGAAGGCCTCGGCGACGACCTGCCGTTCGAGGACATCCGCCAGCGCAACCTGCAGGAACGGATGCCCTTCCGCTCCGACGACTCGCACAAGGGCACCTTCGGCACGACGGTTGTCGCGGCCGGCTCGCGTCGCTACCCCGGCGCCGCGCGGCTCGCCTCGGAGGCCGCGTTGCGCGCTGGCGCCGGGCTCGTGGTGCTCGCGGCGCCCGAGTCGGCGCAGGCGCTCGTGGCTGCCGGCACGCCCGAGGTCGCGCACCACCCGCTGCCCGACGCCGGGGGCGCAGTCAGCGCCGACGCCGCAGCGGAGCTGCTGCGCGGGCTCGAGGGCTGCGAAGCATTACTGATCGGCCCCGGACTGTCGCATACGCCTGAGACCGCGGCGTTCGTCGCGAACGTGTTAGCCGGCCTCGACGGGGTCGAGGGCCTGCGCGCCGCGGTGATCGACGCCGACGCGCTGAACGCGGTTGCCGAGCGGCCCGGCTGGCACGAGGGGCTGGCCGTCGCGCGCGTGCTGACGCCGCATCCCGGCGAGATGGCGCGCCTGCTCGGCATCCCGGTCGAAGAGGTGCAGCGGGACCGGCTGCGACTCGCCGTCGACTACGCGCGGCGCACCGGCAGCGTCGTGGTGCTCAAGGGCGCGAACACCGTGGTCGCCGCGCCCGATGGCCGCGCGCGGCTCTCGGAGTTCTCGAGCGCGGTACTGGCGACAGCCGGGACGGGCGACGTGCTGGCAGGGTTCATCGCCTCGCTGATCGGGCAGGGCATGGACCCGTTCGACGCGGCGTCGGCGGCCGTCTACCTGCACAGCGAGTGTGGCCGGGCGCTGGAAGGCGCGATGGGGTCGGCGACGGCTGCCGCCAGTGACCTGCTGCGCGCGCTGCCCGAGGTGCGCAAGGCGCTCGACGGGTAGCTTGCAGACCCATTATGGCCATCGAGCGACGGCGAACAAGCAAGCGCGCCGGGGGGCCGTAGCATTGCAGGGCCGCCGTCCCGTACCATTACCGGGCAGGCGCGCACGCCAGAGTGCCGCTGCAGGGGAGGCCGCCGCAGGGGGGACGAGCGGGCTTCCATTGCGCCCCACAACCACCTGCGCGCGAAACCCCACCTCCCCCGGAGACCCAGCGCCGTGAGCGAAGGCACTCCCACTCCCGAGAGCGATCCAGTCGCCATCCTCTTCCCAGGTCAGGGCTCGCAGCAGCCTGGCATGGGTCGCCTCGTGTACGAACACTCCGAGGTCGCCCGCCGCGTCTACCAGGAGGCGAGCGACATCGCCGGTATGGACGTCGCCGAGATCTGCATCGAAGAAGACGCCGAAGCGCTCTCCGAGACCACCTTCACGCAGCCGGCCGTGCTCACCACCTCCGTGGCGTTCCTCGGCGCGATGCACGAGAAGCTGGCCGAGGTCGGGCGCTCGATCCGCCCGCGACTCTTCGGCGGCCACTCGCTCGGGCTCTTCAGCGCCGCCGTCGCCGCCGAGGCGCTCACGTTCCGCGACGCGATGCTCATCGTGCTCGAACGCTCGAAGCTCATGAGCCGCTTCAACGAGGGCCGCCCGGTCGGGATGGCCTCGATCATCGGGCTCAACGGCGAGCTCGTGCAGCAGCTCTGCGAGGAGGCGACGCTCTCGCCGGAGAGCCGTGTCGACATCGCCAACCACAACCTCGACACCCAGACCGTGATCAGCGGCGATGTGACCGCGCTCGAGCGCGCGATGGACCGCGCGCGCGAGCTGCAGGGGCGGGTGATCCGCCTCAAGGTGAAGGTGTCCAGCCACACCCCGCTGCACGACGGGCAGGCCCAGGAGTTTGCGTACCTCATCCGCGAGATCCCGATCAGCGACCCTGTCCGGCCGATCGTCTCCAACCGCACCTCGAAGCTGCTGCACACCGCCGACGACCTCCGCGAGGAGTTCTCCGAACAGCTGCACGCCCCGGTGTACTGGTCCGACAACGTGCGCGAGATGACCAACCAGGGCGTGCGCACCTTCGTCGAGAGCGGGCCCGGCCACGTGCTGGCGCGGCTCGTGCGACGGACTGACCAGAGCGTGACCGCGGTGTCCCTCAACGACGCCGAGGTCGAGCCGATCCCGATCTCCGTGCTGCCCCCGGGGTCGACACAGGCGGCGCCTTCCTGATGACGGAGCGTTCCGACCGGCGCGTGGTGGTGACCGGGCTCGGGGCGCTCACGCCCCTCGGCCTCGACATGGAGTCGACGTGGGAGGGGCTCGTCGAGGGCCGCTCCGGCATCGCCCCCATCACCGCCTTCGACGCCTCGGACTTCGCGTGCCCGATCGCCGGGGAGATCAAGGGCTTCGAGCCCGCGAACTACGTCGACGCCAAGCTGCTGCGCCGCATCGACCGATCCTCGGTGCTGGCGATGGCTGCGTCCCGGCAGGCCGTCGAGGACGCACAGCTCGACCTCGAGCGGCAGCAGCCGGGCAGCGTCGGGATCGTGCTCGGCACCGGCATTGGTGGCGCCTACATGCTGGTCGAAAGCCAGCAGGTGATGGACGAGCGGGGCGCGCGCCGCGTAAGCCCGTTCATGATCACCAACTCGCTGCCCGACACCGCGTCGGGCCTCGTCGCCATCGCGCTCGGCGCGCAGGGTCCGAACCTCGCGGTCACCGCCGCATGCGCCACCGGCGGCGCGGCCGTCGGCGAGGCGGCCGAGCTGATCCGCCGCGGCGAGGCCGAGGTCATCATCGCCGGCGGCTTCGAGGCGCCACTGCGCCCGCTCTACTACGCCGGATTCACCGCCATGCGCGCCCTCGCCGAGCACGACGACCCGAAGCTCGCTTCGCGCCCCTTCGACGCCGACCGCAACGGCTTCGTGATCTCCGAAGGCGTCGGCGTGCTCATCCTCGAGGACCTCGACCACGCGCTCGCGCGCGACGCCCACATCTACGCCGAGTGGAAGGGCGCAGCCACGGCGAGCGACGCCTTCGACATGGTCGCCTCGGCCGACGACGGCCGCGGCATCACCCACGCGATGCGGCGGGCGCTTGCCGGCGGAGGCGTCGACGTTGGCGAGGTCGACTACATCAACGCGCACGGCACGAGCACGCCGATGAACGACCGCGTCGAGACGCACGCGATCCGCGAGGTCTTCGGAGACCAGGCGGACCGCCTCGCGGTCTCCTCGACGAAGTCGATGCTGGGCCACATGATGGGCGCGGCCGGGGCCGTGGAAGCGGCGATCACGGTGATGACCTGCGACCAGCAGATGGCGCCGCCCACGATCAACTACCGCACGCCGGACCCCGACTGCGACCTCGACTACGTGCCGAACGAGGCCCGCTCGATGGAGATACGCCACGCGATGAGTACGTCGGTGGGGCTTGGGGGGCATAATTCGGCCCTGATATTCGGACGCTGGGAGGGCGGACCATGAGCGAGGACACCACGCAGCGCCGCGTCGTCGTGACCGGCGTCGGCATGATGACCGCACTCGGCGTCGGCCGGGAGGCCACCTGGGATGCGCTGCTCGCGGGCGAGAACGGGATCGGGCCGGTCACGCTCTGCGAATCCGCCGACCTCGAGGCGCGCATCGCGGGCGAGGTCACGGACTTCGACCCGCGCGACTTCATCGACCGCAAGGAAGCGCGCCGCATGGACCGCTTCGTGCAGCTCTCGATCGCGGCCACGCAGGACGCGCTCGACCATTCCGGGCTCGACGTCTCCTCGGCGGCCGACGAGATCGGGGCGATGATCGGCTCCGGCATGGGCGGGCTCGCCTGGCTGGAGGACCAGTTCCAGGTGCTGTTCGAGAAGGGCCCGGGGCGCATCTCGCCGTTCCTGGTGCCGGCCTTCATCTCCGACATGGCGGCCGGGCAGGTCTCGATCCGCTTCGGCGCGCGCGGCCCGAACTACAACACCGTCTCCGCCTGCGCCTCCGGCGCCGATGCGATCGGCACCGCGCTCGAGACGATCCGCCGCGGCGACGCGCGCGCGATGATCACCGGCGGCAGCGACGCCTGCGTCACGCGCATGGGTCTCGCCGCCTTCCACGCCTCGCGCGCACTCTCCACCAAGCGCAACGACGACCCCGAGCACGCCTCGCGCCCGTTCGACATGGACCGCGACGGCTTCGTGCTCGCCGAGGGCGCCGGCACGCTCATCCTCGAGGACCTCGAGTTCGCGCTGGAGCGCGGCGCGCCCATCCTGTGCGAAGCCGTCTCCTACGGCCAGTCGGCCGACGCCTTCCACGTCACCCAGCCGTCCGAGAACGGCGAGGGCGCGGCGCGCGCGATCAACATCGCGTTGCGCAAAGGCGGCGTCGCCGCCAGCGACGTGGGCTACATCAACGCCCACGGCACCAGCACCCCGCTCAACGACAAGTTCGAGACCATGTCGATCAAGACCGTCTTCGGCGAGTCCGCCCTCACCATCCCGATCAGCTCGAGTAAGTCGATGCTCGGCCACACGCTCGGCGCGGCGGGCGCGATCGAGTCGGTGGCGACCGTCCTGTCGCTGCGCGACCAGCGCATCCACATGACCCGCAACATCGAGGTGCCCGACCCCGACTGCGACCTCGACTACGTGCCCGAGGGCGCCCGCGACGTCGACATCGAGTACGCGATGTCCAACTCGCTCGGCTTCGGCGGCCACAACTCGGCCCTGCTGTTCCGGAGGTACCACGAGTAGCGCGAGCACCTTCCACGGCGGGCCAGACCCGCAGGACCCCGGCGCTGCTCCCCCCGTCAGCGGATCCACCACCCTCCAGCGCGCACGCGCGGATTCGGCCGGTGTGCCCGGGACGCAGGGATACCCTGCCGGTCGCGTGCTCGAAGGCTCCGGCGGGCGCCTGTGGCGACTCGCCGCCCCACCCGACCTCGACGCGTTCACGGGGGCGAGCTGGCCGCTGCTGATCTCGCTGCTGCTGGCGCGGCGCGGCGTGCGCAACGTCGCCGAGGCGTCACACCACCTCGGTAAGCCCGGCGAGCTGACCGATCCCGCGCTCATGCCGAACCTCGACGTGGCCGTCGACCGGCTCGAGCGCGCGTGCACCGAGGGGGAGACCGTCGCCGTCTTCGGCGACTTCGACGTCGACGGCATCACCGCGACCACGATCCTCACCGAGGCCCTCGACGACCTCGGCGCGCACGCCCTGCCGTACATCCCCGACCGCTTCGCCGAGGGCTACGGCCCGAACCCTGGCGCCGTGCGCGCGCTCCACGCACGCGGCGCGAGCGTGTTCGTGACGGCGGACTGCGGCACCTCGGCGGTCGCCGAGGTGGACCTGGCGAACGAGCTCGGCATGGACGTGATCATCATCGACCACCACACCGTGCCCGACGCCCTCCCGGACGCGCTCGCGCTCGTCAACCCGAAGCTCACCGACTCGCAGTACGGCTCGGAACCCGCCGCCTGCGGCGTCGCGCACAAGGTCGCGCACGACCTCTACGCGCGCCTCGGACGCGACTACGACCCGTCCGAGCACCGCGCGCTCGTCGCGCTCGGCACCGTCTGCGACCTCGCACCGCTCGTGGGCGAGAACCGCGACCTTGTACGCATCGGCCTCGACGCGCTCGCGCGCTCGCAGCGGCCGGGGTTACGTGCGCTCGCCGAGGCCTCGAGGGTCGACCTCGCCGACGCCGACCCGGAGCTGTGCGGCTGGACGCTCGGCCCGCGCATCAACGCCGCGGGCCGCATGGAGCACGCCAACACCGCGCTCCAGCTGCTGCTCACGGACTCCGATGCCGAGGCCGCGCGCCTCGCCGGCAGGCTCGACGCGCTCAACCGCCAGCGCCGCCAGGACACCCTGGACGCGCTCGCCCTCGCCGATGAGCTGCTCACGCCCAAGCATCGCGAAGACCCGCTGCTCATCGTCGCGAGCGAGGCGATCTCGTCGGGGATCGTCGGGCTCGTCGCCGGACGGCTCGTCGAGGCGCACCACCGGCCGGCGATCGCCATGCAGATCGCCGACGGCGAGGGCCGCGGCTCGTGCCGCTCGATCGAGACGTTCGACATCACGGCGCTGCTGCGCCGCCACGGCGACCTCTTCCTGCGCTACGGCGGCCACCGCGCCGCCGCCGGCTTCAGCATCGACGCGTCGCGCCTGCCCGAGCTACGGGAGCGCCTCGTCGCCGACGCCGCCACGCGCCTCACCCCCGACGACCTCACCCCGACACTCGACATCGAGGCCGAACTGCCGCTGCACGCGGTCAACGGCGAGTTGCTGCGCTGGCTGCACCGCCTCGGCCCGCACGGTCAGGGCAACCCCGTCCCGACGTTCCTCGCCCGCGGCGTGCGCATCGAGAACTCACGCGCCGTCGGCCAGGACGGCTCGCACCTCCAGTTCACACTGCGCGAGGGCCGCGTGACGTGGCGCGCGATCGCGTTCGGACTCCTTGGCCGGGATCCTCGCGGACGCGAGGGGGCCTCCAACGCGGTGCCGGACGGCGACCTCGCAGACATCGTGTACCGGTTCCGGCGAGACGGGATGCGGGGGACGTTGCAGCTGGAGGTGTTGGACTTGCGGGCGGCGGGGTGAACTGTGTACAAGGATAGTGCTGCAATGATGGATGAAGGGCCACCCTGGAAGCGCTCACGGACTTAGTGAAGGCACTGGTTCAGGCTGGCTGGCGGCCCATATCTGTAGTTAACGTGGTCGGGACGTGCGGAGTCGTGTTCGCCGTACTCAAGCTCCCGATCGACCCCAATCCGAGGGTCGAGAACTTCGCTCCAGTGCTAGTTTTGGTTGTGTTCATCCTAGTCTGCATGACCTTCATCGTCGTGACAGCGGACGACCGCGAACCATGACACTTCGCAACTTCTAGAGGCGTCCTCGCGAGAACCAGCGGAGCGCAGCCGTGGCCGTGAGGGACAAGAACCCACCCGATGCCAATGCCGAGATGAACACGCCGTCATCCGACCCGGCTATCTCGAAGCCGACTGCTGAGAACACCGAGATTATCAGCCCGCCGGCAAAAATGTTCATCAACCAGCGCGCAGCCGAGAGTCGCGTACCGCGTAACGAGGCAGCCGCGGGGACCGAGGCTTCATAGTGCAAGGCCGCGCGGCTGGACTCGTCCTCTGCGCCGAAGTCCAGAAGCGGCCGCTTGCCCGCCTTGCCAACAGTGATGGTCGAAGCTGTGACGGTCATTGGCTGTTTCGATCGAACTGCGTGCTCAGGATGTCAGCGAAGCCGGACGCGAAGGTTAGCGCCTCCCGCATCACGTCCACAACCCGTCGCCGATTGAACGGTGAGACGGTGCTCACCCAATAGTCTACATCGGCGAAGAGGAGACGTTCCGGCGACTCGTACTTCTCCGGGAATGGGAGGAATTGGTCATGAAGCTGCTCCCGATCCATCGGACCGCACTGCACGTGATAGCCAGGATCCTCCCCATGCGACGAGAAGGCCAGGCTGAGGTCCGTGCCCCGCTCGTAAGACGGCCCGGGCGCAATGAATCCGCGCCGGAAGCGTTCGACCAGATCGTCCCAACTGTCGTCTTCGACAGCTTGCAACCACGCGGACCGCACCCCAACGCGAGCGACCCCGAGATCGGCAAACTCGCGTTGCACCCGCACGAGTCGACCAATGATGGCGTCTACAGCACCATCGATTTCGCCTTGTCGAATCACTGCTACGAGAGAAGGCTGGATGATGACGCGAATGCCGTCGTCGGCAGCGTTGAACACCATCCGCTGCTCCACCATAGGAGGCTCCTCGTCGGGAGGCTTGCCAGCGAAGAGTTCATGAAAGCGCCGTGTGACCTGAAACGCCCTCATCGGAGTTCCGAATCTCAGTTCCCCAATAACAACCGCACACTCCACGTGAACCGCCCGACGCAAGTACCGCTTACGGGCGCCGATGGTACCGCCAAACCCTCAGTCAGCGTACCGGAGCCATCCCAGCTCGATCGCCGCCTAGTCCCGCGCGCCCCCCACGCGGTACTATCCCCCGCACCAACACACGCACGGGGGTGCCACGCACGATGAACGCCTACACGTCTGACCAACTCCGCAACGTCGTCCTGATGGGACATAGCGGGTCGGGCAAGACGATCCTGGGCGAGGCCGCGCTCTTCGCCTCCGGCGCCATCAACCGCCTCGGCCGCGTCGAGGACGGCAACACCGTCGCCGACTTCGACGACGAAGAGCGCCGCCGCACCTACTCCATCTCCCTCTCCATGCTCCCGGTCGAGTGGAACGGCCACCGCATCAACCTCATCGACACCCCCGGCTACGTCGACTTCGTCGGCGAGATGGTCAGCGGCGCCGCCGCCGCCGACGCCGCCATCGTCACCGTCGACGCCGCCTCCGGCATCGAGGGTGGCACCGAGGTCGCATGGGAGATGGCCGACACCAACTCCCTCGCCCGCTTTGTCGCCGTCGCCCGCATGGACCGCGAGTTCGCCGACTTCGACCGAGTGCTCGGCTCGCTGCGCGACCGCTTCGGCATGGGCGTCGTGCCCCTCACCATCCCGATCGGCGCCGGCGACTCCTTCGAGGGCGTCGTCGACCTCGTCAGCGGGCAGGCCCGCATGGGCGCAGACGGCACGCCGGGCGACGCCCCGGCCGACCTCGCCGACGCCATCGAGGCGGCACGCGAGCAGCTGATCGAGTCCATCGCGGAGACCGACGACGAGCTGCTCGAGCTCTACCTCGAGGGCGAGGAGTTGCCTGGTGAGCGCGTCGCCGAGGCGCTCGCCGCGGCCGTGGCCTCCGGCGACGTCGTGCCCGTGCTCGCGGTCTGCAGCGTGACGGGCGCGGGGCTGCGCCCGCTCCTGAACGAGATCACGCGGCTGCTGCCCTCGCCGCTCGGCCGCGAGCACGACCTCGCGGAGGGCTCGCTCACCACCGGTGAGGGCGACGTGGTGGCGCACGTCTTCAAGACGACCGCCGACCCGTTCGTCGGCCGGCTGACGTTCATGAAGGTGCTGCGCGGCACGCTCACGCCGACCTCGAACCCCTACAACGTCCAGCGCCGCACCACCGAGCGCCTGGGCCACCTCTACCTCCAGCGCGGCAAGGACCAGATCGAGGTGCCCGAGCTCGTCGCCGGCGACATCGGCGTCGCTGCCAAGCTCGCCGCGACGATGACCGGCGACACCTTCGTCGCCTCGGCCGACTCGACCGTCGAGGCGCCCCCGCTGCCGTTCCCGGAGGCGACGTTCCGCTCGGCGCTGCACCCGCGCACGAAGGCCGACGTCGACAAGCTCTCGACCGCGTTGCAGCGTCTCGTGGAGCAGGACCCGACGATCGAGGTCATGCGCACGCAGGACACGGGCGAGACGATCTTGTCGACGATCGGCGACGCGCAGGCGAACATCGCCGCGGCGCGCCTCGAGGCGAACTACAGCGTCGAGGTCGACGTCTCGGTGCCCCTCGTGGCGTACCGCGAGACGGTCACGACGAAGGCGAGCGCCGAGTATCGTCACCGCAAGCAGACCGGCGGCCACGGCCAGTACGGCCACGTCGTCATCCAGATCGAGCCGATGGAGCGCGGCGCGGGCTTCAGCTTCGAGCAGAAGGTCGTGGGCGGGAACGTCCCGAAGCAGTTCATCCCCGCGGTCGAGAAGGGGCTCGTCGAGCAGTTGCCGGACGGCCCGCTCGCCCACTCGCCGATCGTGGATATGCGGGTGACGCTGGTGGACGGGTCATCGCACTCCGTGGACTCCTCGGAGATGGCATTCAAGCTGGCGGCGTCGCAGGCGCTGAGGCAGGGCTTCCTCGATGCGCGGCCGATCCTGCTGGAGCCGATCGTGAAGCTGAACATCCGCGTCCCCGGCGACCGCGTGGGCGACGTGATGGGCGACCTGAACGGCCGTCGCGGCCAGGTCCACGGCGTCGAGCCGGCGGGCGAGACCAGCCTGATCCAGGCGGAGGCGCCGCTGGCCGAGATCCAGCGCTACGGTCCCGACCTGCGCGCAATGACCAACGGCCGCGGCACGTTCACCGTCGAGGTGGACCGCTACGCCGAGGTGCCGGCGCACGTGCAGGACCAGGTGCTGAAGCAGCTCGAGGCGATCGCCGCCGCCGAGGCGTAGCCCCGGCCGCGCCTAGTTCGGAGATCACCCCTCCACGTTGAGCAGACTTCTGGCGAGGAGCGACGCGCGGGCGCCGTAGCGCGACTATGAAGATCCTCCTGGACTCTAACGTGATGATCGCTGCCTACCCCGTAACCGGTGAGGCCGACGAGTATTCGTCAGAAGCGGCGCGTCGGCTCCTGCGGCTTGCTAACGAACACGGCCACACGACATTCCGCCATCCCGCCTCGCTCGCGTGGGACTTCGACAACGTGCGCGATCGCAAGGTTCGGGAATGGCGGAAGAACACAGCCTCGGTAATACCCGAACTGCAGGATCCGCCCGCCATACAACCAGAGATAGTTCATTGCGCAGGCCGGCCCGCGCGTGGTACGAGCGATTGGGTCGACCAGCACATGCTCGCCGCGGTCGTAGGCGACGCAGTGGACATCCTCGTCACCGAGGACAGGGGGATCCTGCGGACCGCGTCCTGCCTAGAGCTCGGCGAGCGAGTGGTCCCTATTGACGACGCTCTAGCAGCGATCAGCGCGCGAGCGCCCAGACCTCCAGATGTCGCTCTCCTGCCCAGATATGCGAGCGCATACGAGCTGAACGAGACCGACCCGATATTCGAATCCTTGAGAGAAGACTACCCCGGGTTCGACGACTGGCTACGGAAGTGCAAGCGCGAACACAGACGGTGCTGGACGCTTCGCAGGAACGGTTCGCTGGCGGCGCTCGCCATCGTGAAGGACAACGAAGATCCCGCCGAGCTCGTGAGTGAAGAAATCCCCCTGGATACAAAGTTGCTCAAGATTTCAACATTCAAGGTTGCGGCGGATTCTCCCGGGCTCCGATACGGAGAGCTCCTCCTGAAGTCGGTATTCGCCTATGCGTACGAGAACTCATACGAATACGCGTACGTCACCACACTCCCGAAGCATCAGAATGTGGTCTCCTTCCTGGAGCAGTTCGGATTCCGGCAAATCGACACGAGGACGACTCTGGGCGAGATCGTGATGCTGAAGGCCCTACGGCCGCGCGCGGACCAACATCCGGCGGATGCTCTGGCGTACCACCTGGAGTTCGGCCCGCTCCATTACAGACTGGACGTTGACAGATTCCTCGTACCGATCGCACCTCGCTATCACACACTCCTGTTTCCCGAGGCTGACGATCAGCAGCAGCTTCCCGGGCTCGCAACTTCTGTTGCGGCAGGGAACGGCATCCTGAAGGCGTACCTGTCTAGGAGCGGCATCCGGAGCATCCGCCCCGGGGCAATTCTCTACTTCTACAGGTCCCACGACCGACGCTCCGTCGGAGTGATCGGAATCGCAGAGAGCACGCTCGTGTCAGAGTCGCCAGAAACGGTTTCAGCCTATCTCGGGAAGCGAACCGCATACACCCCGAATCAGATCAGAGGCATGACTGACTCAGGGGCACGGCCGATCCTTGCCATACTCTTCCGGCAATCTCGCGTGGTGAAGTCCGGACCGACCGATGCGGAACTCAGGGAGGCAGGTGTCTGGCAGTCGCCCCCGCAGTCCATCATGATGGCGCAACGAGAGGGGGCGGAGTGGCTGAGAACCCACATCGACCTGTCGGAGCAGTAGTACTTCTTTCGATTCGGCCCGAATACGCCGATCTCGTCTCGAGCGGAAGAAAGCGCGTGGAGTTCCGTCGTCACAACTTCAGGCGGGACATCACCCACGCTGTACTCTACTCGACCAGCCCGATCAGAAGGCTAGTGGGCCTATGTGAGGTAGCCGGGATAGTTCGCGACACGCCGATGGAGCTATGGCGTAACCACGGCCCTGAGGGCGGAATCGAACGAGAAACGCTGCTCGGTTACTTGGAAGGCGTGACCGCTGGGACGGCACTCATCCTGCAGCGCTTCCAGCCATTCGCGCGCAGCATGGATCTGTCCGTGCTCGGGGTCGAGCGGGCGCCTCAGAGCTTTCAGTACCTCAACCCCGATCACCTCGCCAGATTAAGCGAGCACACGTCGGTGAGCATGACCGGGGGCGGTCAGTGCCTTCGATAGTCCACAGACACACGCACCGGTAGCCCACGCACCGCCGAGGCGTAGCCCCGGCCGCGCCTCCCCTTCCCGGACGCACGAGAGCCCTCGCGGATTGCGAGGGCTCCCGGTTCTTGCGACGGAGCGCGCCGACGGCCTCGCGAGGCTCGTCGGCGGCCCGTTCCGTGCGCGTGAGGCTTAGCGGCCCAGCCAGTTCGGGGCGCGCTTCTCGGCGAAGGCCTTCGGGCCCTCCATCCGGTCCTCGCTGTTGGCGACCGTCTCCTGCAGCTCCGAGTTGAGGTTCCGCAGGTGGTCGAGGTACGCAACGCCCTCCGGCTGCGGCGTCGGCGGGTTCATGTTGAGGTGGACGCCATTCTTCAGCGCCTGCACCGCCAGCGGCGCGCAGAGCTTCAGCGTTTCGGCCCGCTCTTCCGCCTCGGCCATCATGGCGTCGCGGTCCGCGGCCAGCCACTGGACGAAGCCGATCTCGTGAGCGCGCTGCGCGGTGATGTGGGCACCCGAGAGGATGATCCACATGGCCTCGCCGAGGGGCACGAAGCCCATCTCGAGCGTGTCCATCGTGTTGATCGGCGTCAGGCTGCGCAGCGGCTCCGGCATGCCGAAGCGCGACTTCTCGGTGGCGATGCGGACGTCGCAGCGCGCCGAGAGCTGCATGCCGCCGGCCAGCGCGAAGCCGTCGATGGCCGCGATGATCGGCTTCTTGCAGTTGGTGGCGTGGCTGAGGCCGCTCTTCGCCTCCTGCGCGGCGCCCTGCCCCTGCGTCTGGTCGCGCTCGGTCATCTCCTTGAGGTCGGCGCCGGCGCAGAACGCGCGGCCACCGGCCCCAGTGAGGATAGCGACGAGCACGTCGTCGTCGTTGATGACCTCGTCGAACGAGTCGTAGAGGCCGTTCTGCACGCCCGTGCTGAGGGCGTTCATCCGCTCCTCGTTGTTGATGGTGATCCACGCGATGCGGTTGTTCTTCTCGTAGCTCACCAGCTCAAATGTCTTTGAGACCATCCCTCTTCCTTTCAGCGTCGTCGCGGGCGACTCCCGCCCGCTATGCAACGGCCGCCCGATCGAGTCAAGCAGGCGAGGCGAGACTACGTTGTTGACCGCCGCCGGGTCAAAGGACGAGATCGAGTACCGGAGCTCCTCGCGGGCGGCGTCGGGTCACGGGCGCCCGAAAGCCCTCGCGATTGCGAGGGCTTCCGGTTGTTCCGACGGAGCTTGCCGCCCGGCCCGTGAGGCCGGCCGACGGCCCGTGGCGGTCTGCGTGAGGCTTAGCGGCCCAGCCAGTTCGGGGCGCGCTTCTCGGCGAAGGCCTTCGGGCCCTCCATCCGGTCCTCGCTGTTGGCGACCGTCTCCTGCAGCTCCGAGTTGAGGTTCCGCAGGTGGTCGAGGTACGCAACGCCCTCCGGCTGCGGCGCCGGCGGGTTCATGTTGAGGTGGACGCCATTCTTCAGCGCCTGCACCGCCAGCGGCGCGCAGAGCTTCAGCGTCTCGGCCCGCTCTTCCGCCTCGGCCATCATGGCGTCGCGGTCCGCGGCCAGCCACTGCACGAAGCCGATCTCGTGGGCGCGCTGCGCGGTGATGTGGGCACCCGAGAGGATGATCCACATGGCCTCGCCGAGGGGCACGAAGCCCATCTCCAGCGTGTCCATCAGGTTGACCGGCGTCAGGCTGCGCAGCGGCTCCGGCATACCGAAACGCGAGGTCTCGGTGGCGATGCGGACGTCGCAGCGCGCCGAGAGCTGCATGCCGCCGGCCAGCGCGAAGCCGTCGACGGCCGCGATGATCGGCTTCTTGCACTCGGTGACGTGGAACATGCCGTTCTTCGCCTCCTGCGCGGCGCCCTGCCCCTGCGCCTGGTCGCGCTCGGTCATCTCCTTGAGGTCGGCGCCGGCGCAGAACGCGCGGCCACCGGCCCCAGTGAGGATGGCGACGAGCACGTCGTCGTCGTTGATGACCTCGTCGAACGAGTCGTAGAGGCCGTTCTGCACGCCCGTGCTCAGGGCGTTCATCCGCTCCTCGTTGTTGATGGTGATCCACGCGATGCGGTTGTTCTTCTCGTAGCTCACCAGCTCAAATGTCTTTGAGACCATGCTCTTCCTCTCAGCGTCCTCCCGGGGCGACTTCCGCCCGGTATGCAGCGGCCGCTCGATCGCGTCGAGCAGGCGGCGCGAGCCTACGTGGAATACGGAGCCGCTGTCAAAACGATCGTCGAGCCTGATCCGAACCTAGCCGGCCGTCACCCGCAGGAACCGCCGACGCCCCACGCGCACCTCGTCGCCGGGCTGGACGGGCGCGGCGAACGCGTCGACGCGCTCGCCATTGATCTGGACCGCGCCCTGCTGCACCATCCGCCGCGCCTCCGCGTTGCTCTGCACGAGTTGCGCGTCCACGAGTACGCGGTCGAGTCGGCCCTCGGCGCCTTCGGGGAGCGCGTACTCCTGCATCTCCGTCGGCGTCTGGCGGCGCTGGAACGTCGACTCGAAGTAGCGCTGGGCGTCCTCGGCCTCGGCGCGGGCGTAGAGGCCCGCCGTGACTTCGAGGGCGAGGCGTTTCTTCGCGTCGATGGGCGCCACCGAGCCGGCCTCGACGGCATCGTGGAGCGCGCCGATCTCGGCGGGGTCGAGGTCCGTGAGCAGCGTGAAGTAGTCGCGCATGGCGCTGTCGGGCACCGACATGACCTTGCCGAACATCTCGTTCGGCGCATCGTCGATGCCGATGTAGTTGCCCGTCGACTTCGACATGCGCAGCCGCCCGTCGGTACCCACGAGGATGGGCAGCGTGACGACGATCTGCGGGCGCTGGTCATGCTCGCGCTGGAGCACCCGCCCGGCCATGAGGTTGAAGAGCTGCTCGGAGCCCCCCACCTGCACGTCGGTCTCGAGGGCGACGGCGTCGTAGGCCTGCATCAGCGCGTACATGAACTCGCTGACGTAGATCGGGTCGCCGCGCTCGCGGCGTCGCGCGAAATTGTCGCGTTCGAGGAACTGCGCCACCGTGAAGTTCGAGGCGAGCCGCACCACCTCGTCGAAGCCGAGTTCGCCGAGCCAGTCGGCGTTGTAGCGGATGGCGGTGCGGTCGCGGTCGAGGATGCGGAACGCCTGGTCGGCGTAGGTCTCGGCGTTGTCGTCGAGCTGCTGGGGCGTGAGCATCGGCCGCGTCTTGTCCTTGTCCGAGGGGTCGCCGACGAGGCCAGTGAAGTTGCCGATGAGGAACGTCACCTCGTGTCCGAGGTCCTGGAACGTGCGCAGCTTGCGCATCGTCAGGGTGTGGCCAAGGTGGAGGTCGACCGACGTGGGGTCGTAGCCGCAGTAGACGCGCAGCGGGCGGCCCTCGGCCAGGCGCTCGCGCAACTCGTGCTCCATCGTCTGGCGCGTCGTGTCATCGCCGAAGTCGGTGCCGCGCATGATCGCGGTGACCTGCTCGTCGATCGAGGGCGTGGCTGGGCTCATCGTTGCGTCAGCCTCATGCGAAGTACGCCCGTGTGGCTTCGAGGTCACGGCCGATCTGCGCGACTAACGCGTCGGGGCCGTCGAAGCGCTGCTCGGGCCGCAGCCGTTCGAGCAGCTCGACGGTGATGACGCTGCCATAGACGTCCTGGTCGAAGTCCAGCAGGTGCGTCTCCACCATCAGCCGCACGCCGTCGAACGTCGGGCGCACGCCGATGTTGGTGCAGCCCTCGTACGCGACGCCACCGACGTCCGTGCGAGACACGTAGACGCCGTACGCAGGCAGCGCGAGGTCCGGGCTGAAGCCGAGGTTGAGCGTCGGGAAGCCGATGGTGCGGCCGCGCTGGTCGCCTTGCACGACCGGCCCGCGCAGCGAGTAGGGACGCCCGAGTAGTTGCGTCGCCTCCTGCATCTTGCCGTCGGCGAGCGCGTTGCGGACGCGCGTGGAGGAGACCGCGCCGTCTTCGAGCGGGAGCAACTCGATCGGCTGCACCTCGAAGCCGACGGCCTTGCCGATCTCCGCGAGGCGCTCGACGGTGCCCTCGCGGTTGCGGCCGAGCACAAAGTCCTGGCCGACCATGAGCAGGCGCATGCCCGCTTCCTCGTGCAGCACGCGCGCGAAGTCCTCGGCCGAGACCTGGGCCAGCTCCGAGGTGAACTGCACGACCGAGACGAAGTCGAGCCCGGTCGCGCGCAGCCGCTCGACACGTGTCTCGAGCGAGGTGAGGTAGGAGAGCTGGACGTCGGGCCGGAGCACGGAGACGGGGTGCGGGTGGAAGGTGACGAGGCCGGCGCCGAGCCCGCGCGCGGCGGCCTCCTCGCGCAGCATGCCCACGAGCATCTGGTGCCCGCGGTGGACGCCGTCGAACACGCCGATGGTGATCGCATGCTCGCCCGGCGTGACGGCGGCCCGCAGTTCTTCCCGGATCAGCAGCGCGATGAGATCGTCCCTTCGAGGGTCGCTCGGCCCGTAGAGCATCGTGCCGATCGCGGTTCACGGCAAGCGCACGCCGCGGTCGCATCTATTCCGTAGCAGGCAGCGGGACGACCCGTACGCGGCGCTCTGTCACGACCGCGAACAGCCCACGCCAATCGTCCCGTCCGCCGACGGCAGCGAGGAGCGCCGCGGCGCGCTCCGCCGGCAACCCGCGTGCCCGGAGCAGGATGACACCGCTGTCGGCGGGCTGACCCTCCCGGAACACCAGATCGCCGAAGTCCGTGTCCTGGGTGATGAGCGTACGGTCGTCGGCAGTGGCCCGGGAGAGGACCTGCAAGTCTGTGCGCTCCGGGGACGCGGCGGTGATGCGTTCAACGTCATGGCCGTCGCGGATGAGCGCATCGACCAGAGGGACGTCGAGGTTCTCGTCGGCCAGGAAGCGCACTCGGCGCTATACGCTGATCGGGCGCGCGCCCTCGGCGCGGAGGGTAGCCGCCGCGTAGTGCAGGCAGGCCCGAATGTCTTCGCGCTTCAGGCTCGGGTACCCGTCGAGCAGCTGGTTCTCGTCCCACCCGTCGGCGAGCAACTCGAGCACGAGCTCCACCGAGATGCGTGTGCCCGCCACGACGGGCTTCCCGACCAGCACGTCAGGGTTCCGCTCGATGCGCTGCTCCCACGACATCATCCTGACCGTGCCCTTCCACGCCAGTTGGCCCGTCCATGATACCGAACATGACGGGCCGTCAGCAGTGGCTACAGCCCAGGCAGCTCCTCGGCGACGCGGGTCGCCGGCGGCGGCGCGGCCCCCTCGATCGCCACGAGCTCGATCTCGCCGAACAAGTCCGCCTGCCTCGCTTCGACGTACCCCGTCCGCATCAGCTCCAGCACCGCGAGGAAGTCGACGATGACGACGACGCGCGAGGCGGCGCCGATGATGACGTCGCGGAAGCTGACCGGACGCCCGCCCTCGAGCCGCGTGACCAGGCGCTGCACCCGATCCGTGAGCCGGATCGGATCGCGCGCCAGTTCGGGTGTCGGCTCCTCCGCCGGCAACCGCTCCATCACCTCGCGGAACAGCGTGAGCAGCATCTCCGACGTCACGCCGTCGAGGCCGGGGCCCGGCGGCGCCTGCGGCGGCGCCACCTCGCGGCGGTACGCCGTGCGGTGCTCGTCCTCGAGGTCGCGCAGGTGCTCGGCGGCCGCGCGGTAGCGGCGGTACTCGCGCAGCGCTTCCAGGAGCGCCTCGGGGTCGCGCTCCTCGTCTTCGTCCCCGGCCTGCTCGTCCTCGTCGCGCGGGAGCAGCGCGCGCGACTTCAGCAGCAGCAGCCGCGCGCCGACCGAGATGAACGCGGCGATCGAGCCGAGGTCGATGTGGTCGCGTCGATCGAGGTGGCCGAGGTACTGCTCCGTGACGGCCACGAGCGACACCTCGGTGATGTCGAGCTCCTCGCGCTCGATGAGGTGCAGCAGGAGCTCGAGGGGGCCGTGGAACACGGGCAACTCGAGCGCGAAGTCCTCCCCGCGCGGCGTGTCGGTCGCGGTGGTCTCGGCGGGCGGTTCGCCCGAAGTGGTGGTTTCGTTCATCGCTCCCCGGACCGGGCGGTACGGGGAGGTACGCGGTGACTGGACTCGGTCACGACGAAGCGCCCTCCGAGTCCTCGGGCGCGGCGAGGTCGGGCCGGAGGCGGACGGCCTCGCGCAGATAGACGTGGTTGATCTCGGCGAGCGAGCGGTCCGTGTTGACGTGCATGAGCAGCCGCACGCAGCGCGGCAGGCCGCCCGGCACGCCCATCTCATGCCCGCACATCAGCGCGACGTCCGTCCATCCGGCGTTGCGGGCGGCGACGGCGGGGAACTCGGCGTTGAGGTCCGGCGTGGTCGTGAAGAACGCCGAGGCGACGTGCTCGCGTTCGATGTCGTTCGCGCGCACGACGGCTTCGAGGAGTTCTGCGGTCGCCTCGAGGATGGCTTCGCGCGTGTTCTCCGACACGGTCGTTGCGCCCCGGATGCCTCGCACCATCATGGTTGCGACCCCGCTCCCGTTCGCCCGGTCAGTGTTTCCATCAGCGTGCGCGCGGCCTGCGCCCGGCCCTCGGGCGGCGCGGCGCTGATCGCGTCGACGAGCGCGCTGCCCACCACCACGCCATCCGCGACGCGCCCCACCTGGACCACGTGCTCGCGGCGCGAGATGCCAAACCCCACGGCCAGCGGGAGGTCCGTGCGCTCCCGCACTCGCCCGATGAAGTCCGGCAACTCCGCCGAGACCTGCGCCCGCGCGCTCGTCACGCCGGTCACGCTGACACAGTAGATGAAGCCCTCGCCGCGTTCGGCGACGGCTGCGATGCGCTCGTCGGTCGAGGTCGGCGCGAGCAGGTAGATGACGTCGAGGCCGTGCGCGCGGGCCGGACCCGCCAGCTCGGCGGCTTCCTCGACGGGTAGATCGACGATGATGAGGCCGTCAACGCCCGCACTCTCCGCTGCCGCCGCGAATGCGTCGATCCCCATGGCGAGCAGCGGGTTGAAGTATCCCATAAGCAGTAACGGCTCGGAAACGCCCGCAGCGCGGCAGGCCCGCACTGCGTCGAGCACATCGTCCGGCGTCACGCCCTGATCGAGCGCCTGCTGGTAGGCGGCCTGGTTCGTCGGGCCGTCGGCGAGGGGGTCGCTAAACGGGACGCCGATCTCGACGGCGTCGGCGCCGCCATCGAGGAGGGCCTGCACGAGTTCGGGCGTCGAGTCGGATTCGGGCCAGCCGCCGGGCACGAACGCGATCAGCGCCGGGCGGCCCTCGGCCCGCGTGCTCGCGAACAGCGCGGCGAGGCGGCTCATTCGAGCAACAGCAGCGTGACGACGAAGGAGACGCCGTTGAGCCCGCCGTGCGCCACGATGGTGACCCACAACGACCCCGACTCCTCGTACGCCCACGCGAACAGCGCGCCGATCAACGCGAACGGCACCACCACGCTGAGGTTGACGTGGAACAGCGCGAACAGCAGTCCGCTCGCCCACGCGGCCGGCATGAACCGCCAGTACCCGCGCATCCCGCGGAAGAACAGCGCCCGGAACAGCAACTCCTCGCCGAACGGAGCCGCCACCACAACGGCCAGGCCGATCACGACGATCACCAGCGGCCCCAGCGCGGCGTGCAACGGGATGGTGTTGCCCTCGGCAAACCCCTGGACCGGGAACCCCAGGGCCTGGAGAGCGAGCAGCACCGCCTGGTACAGGAACAGGATCACGTATGCGCCCGCCCACGCGACGGCGAGCGGCCGCCAGCGCCGAGGCGCCACGAACCCGAGGTCCGCGAACGTAAGACCTCGCCGTGCCGCGAGCACGAGCACGGTCGCGACGAGGGTCAACTCGAACAGCAGCAGCGCGCCCGCAACCGCGGCGCTGACACCGCCGCCGCTGCGCGTGAGTGCGAGTGCGGTGGCGAGCGCCGCGAACCCGGCCAGGGTGATCGCGACCGCAACCCCGAGGTCGCGCCACTGCCACAGCGGTGGGCGCAATCCGGGCCCCACGGGCGCGGGAACGGCGAGCGGCGTAGCGAAGTGCGATCCGACCATGCGCGGAGCCTAACAAGGCGCCCGGCCCTGCGACACCCACACCTGCTGCGCCGGCGCCGGGACGCCCGCAGGCGCGAACCTCGGTATGCTCCCGCCCATGCGCAACACCGCGAGGGGCACCGTGGCTCACGGCCGTAGCCCGAACCGCGGCCCGGCCGTCGGCCTGCTGGCGCGCGCCCTCTCGCCGGGACGCGCGAAGCCACGGCTCGCCACCGCCGTCGGTCACGAGGGCGCCGCGCGGCTGACCTCGGCGATGCTCCTCGACGCCGTGGCAGCCGTGCGCTCCTCGCGCGGGTGGCAGCCCGTGCTGTTCGCGGAGCCATTGGCGTCTCCGGCCGCCCTCGCAGAGTTGACCGGCGTCGAGGATGCACGCGCGCAGGGCGCGGGCGGTCTCGGGCGACGCACTCTTGCCGCGCTGCGCGCTCTCGCCGACGACGGCTACTCGCCTATCGCAGTGCTCAGCGCCGACGTGCCGCTGCTGACCGCCGAACACCTCGACGGGGCCCGCGCCGCGCTGACCGAGGCGGACGTCGTGTTCGGCCCGGCCGCCCACGGCGGCTTCTACCTCGCTGCGATGTGGGAGCCGTGGCCCGAGCTGTTCGAGAACCGCACGCTGGAGTGGGGTGGCACCCGGGTGTTCTCCTCCATCGAGCGCATCGCGCTCGCGCGCGGTACCCGATTCCAGAAGCTCGCGATGGAACGCGACATCAACTCGCCCGCCGACCTTGAGTGGCTGCGCAGCCGCATCGCCGCGCTCGAGGAACGCAATGAAGCGATGCCGGCGCACACCGTGAAGATCCTGCGGGAGTTGCGATCCTCGGTCGGCGCGTAGCGCCGCCCGTCAGAGCGTGACGCCGAGGGCGCCCGCGACCGTGCCCATGTCCTTGTCCCCGCGCCCGCTCAGGCTGACGAGCACGATGTCGTCGGCGCCGAGTTCGGGGACAAGCTTCGCGAGGTGGGCGATCGCGTGCGAGGTCTCGAGGGCCGGGATGATGCCCTCGGTCTCGCTGAGCAGCTGGAATGCCTCGAGCGCGTCGGTGTCGGTCACGGAGACGTACTGCGCGCGTTCGCTCACCTTGAGCCAGGCGTGCTCCGGGCCGACGCCCGGGTAGTCGAGCCCTGCTGAGATCGAGTGCGCCTCGACGACCTGGCCGTGCTCGTCCTGCAGCAGGTAGGAGCGCGCGCCGTGCAGCACGCCGGGCCGGCCGCCGCTGAGCGTGGCGGCGTGCCGCGCCTCCAGGCCTTCGCCCGCAGCCTCGACGCCGATCAACCGTACGTCGTCGTCGAGCAGCGGGTGGAACATGCCCATCGCGTTCGAGCCGCCCCCGACGCAGGCAAGCGCGATGGTGGGCAGCCGTCCCTCGACCGCGAGGACCTGCGCTCGCGCCTCGTTGCCGATCACGGACTGGAAGTCGCGCACGAGCATCGGGTAGGGGTGCGGCCCGACGACCGAGCCGAGCAGGTAGTGCGTGGTGCGGACGTTCGTGACCCAGTCGCGGATCGCCTCGTTGATGGCGTCCTTGAGCGTGCGCGAGCCGGTCTCGACGGTGCGCACCTCGGCGCCGAGCAGCTTCATGCGGAAGACGTTGAGCGCCTGTCGCCGCACGTCCTCGGCGCCCATGTAGACGATGCATTCGAGGCCGAGCAGCGCGCACGTCGTCGCCGTCGCGACACCGTGCTGGCCGGCGCCGGTCTCGGCGACGATGCGGCGCTTGCCCATGCGCCTCGCGAGCAGCCCCTGCGCGAGCGCGGCGTTGATCTTGTGCGCGCCGGTGTGGGCGAGGTCCTCGCGCTTGAGGTAGATGTGCGGCGGCTGATCGCCGCCGAGGCGCTCCTCGAGGCGGCGAGCGCGGGTCAGCGCCGTCGGGCGGCCAGCGTACGTGGCGAGCAGGTCGTCGAGCTCCGCGGCGAAGGCCTCGTCGGCGCGGGCCTCGTCGTACGCAGCCTCGAGTTCGGCGAGCGCGGGCATGAGCGTCTCAGGGACGTAGCGGCCGCCGAAGTCGCCGAAGTAGCCGCGGCCGTCGGGGAGCGCGGTGGGGCCCGTGGTCGTGGTCATGCGGCCTCCTCGAACGGCTCGCCGGGTACCTCTTCGCTGCGGGACGAGGCAACGTGATCATAGCCGGGCGAGACGCAGAGCGGCGGCGGCGGTGTCCGTTGCGCGCTTTCCGAGATGCACTACCAAGCGCCGAACACAAACGTGCAGCGGGGCGAGCCTTGTAGACTGAGCGAACGTCGAGCCAGAGGGTGCGGGGGGCGTACACGGCGCCGTCGAGAGACACAGGAAGCGGCCATGCCCGACGCTCACGACCACGACGACGCTGACGACCACGACGACCACACCGGGCACGACGACGCCAGCCATGACCACGACGACCACGCGCCCAGCGGACGCAGCCACACGCACGACCTGAGAGAGGCCAGCCGCCGCAACCTGACGATCGGCCTGGTGTTGATCAGCGGCTACATGATGGCCGAGGTGATCGGCGGCTGGCTGTCGGGCAGCCTCGCCCTCCTCGCCGACGCCGGGCACATGGCCACGGACGCCGCCGCGATCGCGATCGCGCTCGTCGCAATGTGGCTCGCGCAGCGCGAGGCTTCGCCGGAGCGCACGTTCGGCTTCTACCGAGTCGAGGTCCTCGCCGCGATGGCGAATGTCGTCGCGCTCTGGCTGATCGTCGCGTGGATCTTCTTCGAGGCCTATCACCGGTTCACGATCGAGGAGACCCACGTCGACGGATGGCCGGTGCTCATCGTCGGCACCGGCGGTCTCCTCGTGAACATCGCCGCCGCCTTCATCCTGCGCCGCTCCTCGCAATACAGCCTGAACGCCGAGGGTGCGTTCCAGCATGTGTTCGCCGACCTCATGGGGTCTGTCGGCGTCATCATCTCCGCAGTGCTGATTCTGGCCTTCGGTTGGCGCCTCGCCGACCCGATCCTGAGTGTGCTGATCGGGCTGCTGATCCTGTTCGCGTCGCGAGGCCTGCTCCTGCAGGTCGTCCACGTGCTGCTCGAAGGCACGCCCGAGCACATCGACGTGTATGAGCTCTGCCACGACATCGAGGAGATCGAGGGCGTCACCCTCATCCACGATGTGCATGTCTGGACGATCACGTCGCAGAGCGAAGCCTTCACGGCCCACGTCCTCGTCGACCCCGACTACGCAGGAGACATCGACAAGCTCATCAACGATGTCCAGGAGATCGCCCACGACCGCTACGGCATCGGTCACGCCACGGTCCAGGTCGAGCAGTCGCTGACCGGCTGCCTCGAGGATCATCACGTGGGCCATCTGATGCATCGCTCACGCGACGAGCAGGATCCCCGGTCCCTGCGATCCCTGCGATCCCTGATTACCCGGTAGCCCACCCACCACCGACGGCGCTCGAGCGTAACGCGCGAGGACGCGCTACCCGCCGGCGTCGTGCCTGCGCACCGCCTCGACGAATGCACGGACGAGGTCGTGGTCCTTGCGTCCATCGCGCTCCGTCCCGCTCGACACGTCGACGGCCCAGGGGTGGACCTGGTCGATCGCGCGCGCGACGTTCTCCGGGTTGAGCCCGCCCGCGAGGAACATCGGGAGCTCCGCCGCCACGGCGCGCGCCACCTCCCAGTCGAACGGCTGCCCGCTGCCGCCGCGGTACGGCCCGTGCGCCGAGTCGAGCATGAGCGCGATGGCAAACCCCGGCTCGACGCGCGCGAGCGGGTCCGAGGGCGAATCGAGCGGCGAGACGTGGACGACCTGGATCGTCTGCTTGATCACGCGCAGGCAGTCCTCCCAGGTCTCGTCGCCTGAGAGCTGCACGAGGTCGATACCGGTCTCCTGTGCAATCTCGTTGACCTCATCGATCGGCTGATCGGCGAAGACGCCCACGGTGAGCGGCCGCTTCGCCTCCAGGTACGCCTCCAGCACGCGCGCGCCATGCTGGAACCACTCGCGCTCGTCCTCGCGCGCGCGGCCCCGCGCGGGCGGCGGCATCGCGATCTCGTGCGCAGCGAGGGGGCCGCCGAGCGCGCGCACCATCGCCTGCGCGGTCTCGACCTCCACGCGGCGAGGGGCGTCGGCGAAGATGATCCCGACGAAGTCCGCCCCCGCCTCGGCGGCTGCGACGACGTCGGCCGGTTGGCGGTTGCCGCAGATCTTGACGAAGGTCACGGCGCGCGCGCCCGCTGCGGCGTCGGCACGAGCATCAGCTCGTGCGCCTTGCCGGCCACGTCACCCGACCGCACCAGCGCCTCGCCGACGAGCAGCGCGTGCGCGCCCGCGTTCGCCATGCGCCCGGCGTCGGTGGCGGTGGCGATCGCCGACTCCGCCACGAGCGTCACGTCCGCGGCGGCGTCCAGCGCGAGCGGCGCGAGCCGCTCGAATGTGCCGAGGTCCTCGTCGAACGTGCGCAGGTCGCGGTTGTTGACGCCGAGCACCCGCGCGCCCGCGTCGAGCGCGGCGGCCAGCTCGTCGGCGTCGTGCACCTCGACGAGCGCCTCCATGCCGTGCTCGCGCGTGAGGGCGAGGAGGTCGGCGAGCGCCGAGGGGTCGAGCATCATCACGATGAGCAGCACGGCGTCCGCGCCGTGCGCACACGCCTCGGCGACCTGGTAGGGGTCGAAGACGAAGTCCTTGCGTAGCAGCGCGGGGCGGTCCGCGTCACCGGCCACCACGTCCGCGGCAGCTGCGAGGTCCTCGATGCTTCCACCGAAGAACGACGGCTCCGTGAGCACCGACACCGCCGACGCGCCTGCGTCGGCGTACTCGCGAGCCTGCACGGCTGCGTCGAGGTCGGCGTTGATCACGCCCCGCGAAGGCGACGCGCGCTTGATCTCGGCGATGAGCCGCAGTTGCGCCCCGTCTGGCGAGGCCGCGCGGCCCTCACGCAGCCGTTTCGCGAAGCCTACCGGCGCGGCCCGCGCCGCAGCCAGTGCGGCGAGCGCGGCCTCCGGCCGGGCCTGCCGGTCCTCCGCGAGCCGCAGCCGCCGGTCGGCGACGATGCGGTCGAGGACCGTGCCGGTCTCGCGCGCGGCGTCGGCCGCTGGTTCAGTCACTGCGCCGCGTCGCCTCGACGAACGCGCCGACCCGCGCCGCCGCCCCGCCGTCGTCGATGGCCGCGAGCGCCTGCTCGGCCCCCTGCTGCAGATTGGCGGCGAGCCCGCAGACGTACAGCCCGGCGCCCGCGTTGACGGCGATGAAGTCACGCAGCGCGGCGGAGCCGTCGCCGCGCAGCACCCCGCGCAGCGCCTCGGCGTTGGTCTCGGCGTCGCCGCCCAGCACGTCGTCGAGCGCGTGCTCGGCGACGCCGAAGTCGCGGACGGTGACGCGCCTGCGCGTGACCGCGTCACCGCGCACCTCGAACAGCGTGGAGGGGGCCGAGACCGAGATCTCGTCCATCCCCTCGTCGCTGCTCGCCACGAGCGCGTGGCGCACGCCGAGGCGGGCGAGCGCGCCCGCCAGCAACTCGGCGACCGCCTCGCTGGGCGTGCCGAGCACGTGGCAGTTGGCGGAGGCGGGGTTGGTGAGCGGACCGAGGATGTTGAAGACGGTGCGCACGCCGATCTCGCGTCGCAGCGGCGCCGCGAAGGCCATCGCGGGGTGGAACGACTGCGCGAACATGAACCCCACGCCCGTGCGCTCGATGCAGCGCGCCACCTGGTCCGGCTCAAGCGCGATCTGCGCACCGAGCGCCTCGAGCAGGTCCGCCGAACCGGACTGCGAGGTCATCGCTCGGTTGCCGTGCTTGGCAACGTTCGCCCCGGCCGCCGCGGCGACGAACGCCGCCGACGTCGAGACGTTGAAGGTGCCGAGGCCGGAGCCGCCGGTGCCGCAGGTGTCGAGCAGCGGGCGGCCCTCGAAGGGGACGTGGAGGGAGTGCTCGCGCATGACGCGCGCCATGCCGACGACCTCGTCGACGGTCTCGCCCTTCTGTCGCAGCGCGAGGACGAACGCGCCGAACTGCGCGGGCGTCGCCTCGGCCTGCATGATCTCGTCCATGACCGCGGCGGCCTCGTCCTCGCTGAGGTCGCGCCCCTCGTCGACCAGCGCCGCAATCGCCTCGCGAATCATGAGCCGCTCCCTGGTTGCAGACCGAGCATGTAGGCATCGACGGGTACAAGCCGCTGGTTCACCGGATCCACACTGAGCAGGAGCACCTCCAGCGTGACCGCGCCAAGGAGCGGCGGAGCTCCCTCTTCGCCGAAGACCACGGGCGAAGGCGACTCCTGCCCGTCTACACGGATCACCACCCACCCTGCGTCTAGCTCTTTGCGACTACCGTCGGCGAGGACGAACCCGACACGCCGGGTCGGTTCCACGCCCAGCCTGCGTAGGGTCGAGCCTGGCGCAACAGTGAACGTCGCACCCGTATCGACCATCGCGTCGATCGGTTCGAACGGGCCCTCCGGCCCGGCTGCGACCTCGATGGTGACGTTGAACGTGCCCACTCGATCCGCCTCTCGCCCTACGCCGGCGGGGCCGCGCGCAGCGGCCCGTCCATCGCGAGGAAGTTGCGCAGCAGGTCGTGGCCGGTCTCCGTCATGATCGACTCCGGGTGGAACTGCACGCCCTCGATCGCCAGCGTGCGGTGGCGCACTCCCATGATCACGCCGCTCTCCGCGCGCGCCGTCACCTCGAGCTCGTCCGGCAGCGAGTCCGGCGCGATCGCCAGCGAATGATATCGAATCGCCTCGAACGGCTCGGGCAGGCCCTCGAACACGCCCTGCCCGTCGTGCGAGATGGTCGACAGCTTGCCGTGCATGATCTCGCCCGCCGACTCGACGCGCGCCCCGAACGCCGCGCCGATGCTCTGGTGGCCGAGGCACACGCCGAGCAGCGGCACCTTGCCCGCAGCCTCGAGGATGAGGTCCACGGAGACCCCCGCCTCGGCGGGCGTGCACGGCCCGGGCGAGATGACGATGCGCTCCGGCTCCATCGCCAGGCAGTCCTTCGGGGTGGTCTCGTCGTTGCGGACCACCTCGACGTCCTCGCCTAGCTCGCTCAGGTACTGGTAGAGGTTGTACGTGAACGAGTCGTAGTTATCGATCAGCAGCAGCATGGTGCTCCCCTCGTGATGATGCGTTCGAGGTGCGAGCGCATCACTCGCCGTCCTCGTCGTCGGCTTCGGTCGCGGCGAGCATCGCCGCGAGTTGTTCGGCGTGTTCGCGATCGTGTCTCGCGATCTCCTGGATCCGGTCGCCGATCCGCACCGCGCCGCGCTCGGCGTGGTTGCCGTAGGCGGCGAGGTCTTCGCTGTCGAGCGCCTCGATCCACGCCAGGGTGTCGACACGGATCGACTGCAGCCGGGCCCGCGTCGCGCGGTCCTCGGGCCTCGCGAGCCCTGCGCGCTCAGCGGCGCCCTGGTCCGGGTTGAAGCCCTGCCATGTGTAGCCGGGCTCGTCCGCGAGCCGTCGCGCCTCCGAGGCGTAGTACGCCTCGACGGTGGCGCAGTGGTCGAGGAGATCGACGGGCGCCCAGTCGCCGTCGAGGGTGACGTCGAGCCACGCCTCGTCGAAGCGCGCGTAGGCGTCCGTGAGCGCCTCGCGTGCCTCCTCGAGTTCCGCGACGAGGCTGTCCGGGGTCATCGACCACAGTGGAGGGGCCGTCGGCGGAGCCGCCTCCCGCCGGATGAGGTTCTTCGGCGCGCCGGTCGTGGGCGTGCTCACGGCCGGTACGACGCGTCCAGCAACCTGCGGGGTATCCCCGCGTGCAGGAGCCTGCGGGGTATCCCCGCGTGCAGGAGCCTGCGGGGTATTCCCGCGTGCAGGAGCCTGCGGGGTATCCCCGCGTGCAGGAGCCTGCGGGGTATCCCCGCGTGCCGGAACCTGCGGGGTATCCCCGCGTCCTGGAAGCTGCGGCGCAGGGAACGCGCTCGCGAGGTACGCGCGCACGCCCTCGGGCAGGTCGACGCCGCCGGGCGCGTGGGGCGCCGCCCACGCTGCGTCGGCGTAGTCGTCCGCCGAGTAGGCGGGGTCGCCCGACCACTCTGCGCAGGTGAAGACGTTGGCGATCGCGCCGGGCAGCCCGACGCTCTCGCTGAACTCAGTAGCGTCCGAGGCGAGGTGCAGCCGCCGCTGGAGCAGCCGCGCCAGCGCCGTCTCGACCACCTCGTCGTCGGCGACCGGCTCGGCCGGGAGCGTCCAGCGGCCCTCGGCGGCCCCGGGGTGCGCGCTGTCGGTGTGGCGCACGAGCAGCACTCGGCCGTCGGCGCGCAGCAGCGCGACCGCGGCCACGATCGGCAGCCCCTGCTCGTCGGCGACCATCAGTAGCCCAGGCTCCCGGGCACGCTGTCGCGTACGCCGCGCTCCTCGGCGTCGTCGATGGCGGCGAGGAGCGCACGGGCCTTGTGCTGCGTCTCCTCGAACTCCCGCACGGGGTCCGAGTCGTAGACGATGCCGCCGCCGGCCTGCACGTACGCCATCCCGTCTCGCATCACCAGCGTGCGGATCGTGATGCACGTCTCGACGTTGCCCGAGAGGTCGAAGAAGCCGACCGCCCCCGCGTATGGCCCGCGCCGGACCGGCTCGAGCTCGGCGACGATCTCCATCGCGCGGATCTTCGGCGCGCCGGAGACCGTCCCCGCCGGGAACGCCGAGCGCAACGCGTCGTACGCGCTCATGCCCTCGCGCAGTTGCCCCTGCACGTGGCTCACGAGGTGCATGACGTGCGAGTAGAACTCGAGGTCCAGGCGCTGCGTCACCTCGACGGTGCCGGCGGTGGCGACGCGCCCGACGTCGTTGCGCCCGAGGTCGAGCAGCATCACGTGCTCGGCGACCTCCTTGGGGTCGGTCTCGAGCTCGGCGGCGAGGCGCGCGTCCTCGTCGGCGTCGCCGGTGCGCGGTCGCGTGCCGGCGATGGGGTGCACGTCCACCTTGCCGTTCTCGACCTTCACGAGCAGCTCAGGCGAGGCGCCGACGATCGTGAGGTCGCCGTACTGCAGGTAGTACATGTACGGCGAGGGGTTGATGGCGCGCAGCGAGCGGTACACCTCGAACGGGTGCGCGCCCGTCTCGCGGCCGAAGCGCTGCGAGATCACCGCCTGGATGACGTCGCCGTCGACGATGTACTGCTTCGTGCGCTCGACGGCGAGCAGGTAGTCCTCGCGCGGCCAGTTCGACTCGACCGCGCGCCCGACCGGCCCGTCGAGCGGCACGTACGGCAGCGCCGCCAGCGGCGCCTCCAGCCGCTGCACGAGCGCCTCGATGCGGTCGACGGCGCGTGCGTACTCCGCCTCCAGCGCCCCCTCGTGACCGTCGAGGCGGACGTGGGAGACCACCTTGATGTCGTGGCGGACGTGGTCGAACACGAGCAGCGTGTCGGCGAACATCAGCCACGACTCCGGCAGCCCGAGGTCGTCGTGATCGACGGTCGGCAGGCGCTCGAAGTGCGCGACCGACTCGTAGCCGAGGTAGCCGACGGCGCCGCCGTGGAAGAGCGGCAGCCCCGGCACGGGGATCGAGTGGTAGCGGCCCAGTTCCTCCTCGATCACGAGCAGCGGGTCGCCGTCCTCGTGGGCGAGCGCCTCGACGCGGTACGGCTCGGTGCCGATGAACGAGTAGCGGCCGACCTGCTCGCCGCCCTCGACGGACTCGAGCAGGAACGAGTAGGGCCCGCGCGCGACCTTGAGGTACGCCGAGACGGGCGTCTCGAGGTCGGCGCGGACCTCGCGGTAGATCGCGACGATGTTGCCCTCACCCGATGCGGCGAGGGCGCGGACCTCGTCGAGGCTGGGCGTGGTGATGCTGACGGTGGCGGAGGTCATCGCGTGGCTCCCGAGGTATGGCTGGCATGGGGGCCTGCGGCCCGTGTGCAGGCGAGGGGTAGGCGGTGCGAGGTGGTGCGCCACCACCACGCGCGGCCCGTCGTCGAAACACGGCGCGTCGACGCGGTGTATTGGTGATGCACGTCAGTTCCTCCCCGCGGCCGGTGCGCCCGGTCCGCAGCGCGTGGCTCCAGCACCGCGTAGCTCCCAAAAAAAGGGGACCACCGCCCTGGGGCGATGGTCCTCGCGGTGCCACCCAGTTTCGCGCGCCGCCCCAAGCCCGTGGATGGGAGACGGCGGTGCGCGCTCGTTCGGGGCACGGCCGACAGCCCTCGAGGCCGGGGGCGATGCCCTGGGCATGGATAACGGCGCCCACACCGTCGGTGCCTACTGGCCCCCTCGATCGGTTCGATGGAGGGCGTTCGGGCCGAGACTCACGGGTCCATTCCGCCGCTGCTGACAGGCGCCGGGCTTCCACCTTGCCCCGGCTCTCTGGGCCCCGCGTGGCGGCGTACTCCTCCCGATCTCCGTCTGTGCGTCTATACGCCAGCGGTCGCGATCGAGGCTACGTGCGGGCGCGGCGGCCGTCAACGCGCCTCGCTCGACGTGTTATGGCGAGCTGGCCCCCTCGCTCGGTGGTGCGACCTCGGCGCGGTGCGCCTCGAACGCCTCGTAGAACTCGTCGACTGAGAGGCCGAAGGCGGCCTCGAACGCGTCCTGCCAGGTCGCGGAGTCGGCTAGCAGCCGGTAGTACTCGAAAATGGACGAGTCGCCCGCACGCTCGGCGAGCCACTCGACGGCGAGGAACGCCACCGCCCGCGACTGCGAGAAGCCCTCGTTGAACCCGTCGCGCGTCGCCATGCTGCTGAGTAGCCGCGCCGTGTGCGAGGCTTGGGCCACGTTCCCGCTCCGGCTGGCTCCGAGCTCCTCGTGGCCCCTTGCAACGCGGTACGCGTGCTGCACGTAGGGCTCGGCCGCTCCTGTGAGCCAATGGGGGCCTCGACCGCCGAACCCCTCTGGGACCGGTGGGAGTGAAGTCCGGGGCGCTAGCTCCTCGCGAACGGCCCTGAAGTGCGTCCAGTCGAGGAAGTGCGTCCAGTCGAGCGCGTACGGATTTAGCGAGCGGCAGCCTACGTTGATGACTGCCGCGATCCCGGCGATCGAGCGATAACAGAATCTCTCGTGCGGTTCGGTACCGAAGACCCGTACATGGGTGTCCACCACCGACTCCCTGTCGGCACCGACATACAGGGTGTAGTCGGCCGTCCCTGCCCCGAGCCGCTCGATGAAGAACGCCTGCAGTGCATCAAACTCTGCTCGGATGGCAGCCTCGGTGTCGGCGGGAACATCGCCCACGAACACGAGCACCGGCTCCTCGAGGCCATCCGTCAGGTGAGGGTGGGGTGGAGCGACCTCGGCGCGGTGCTTCTCGAACGCCTCGTAGAAGTCGTCGACCGCAATGCTGAACGCGCCCTCGAATGCCTCCTCCCAGTTCGCCGAGTCAGGCAGCAGCCTGAAGAACGCGATCGGGGATTCTTCGGTGGAATGTTTGACAAGCCAATCGACGGCCAGGAAGCCCCTTTGGTGAGCCGCAGCCCAGCCAATTTCGGACAGTGAAGGGTGACCGCTACGGACGACCACGTACCAGGCCCAATCCCGGTAGCGATCGAGCTGCTCGCCGATGGTCCCGGTATCGGAATGGATTCCCACGTAGAGTTGCTCAGCGTACGTTGCGGTTCCTTCGAAGAGCCATGGTGGAGTCGTTAGGAACGTCCCCCCGCTCAAGTGGTCTTGTATCGCATGAAAGTACTCGTGAGCGTGCACGTACGCATCGAAGCATTCGTGCCTGATGAAGATCATACCGAGACCGTAGGTCCCACAAACTTGCGGGAACGGCCGACCACGGATCGACTGGTACGTTACCGTCAGGTCGCTCCTTTCACCGACATAGGTCGTGGAAGGAGCCTCGACAGACCAGCGTTCGGCAAAGACAGCCCTGACCCTGTCCTCGAACGAGCGACCTTGAGCCTGGTCATCCTCGGCCACATCACCAACGAACACGATTGGGGGCGGAGCGGTGCCCGATTGCCACCATCGAGAGTCCTCGGTCAACTCGACCAGGAGCGCGTCACCATGATTGAGTTCGGTGAGCGAGTTCGAGGCTGCGTGCGGGTGATACAGGCCGTACGCCTGCGACCCCGCGTCCCAGCGCCACGCGCGAACCAGCCGCTCACCGAAGCGAACCGTGGCCTCCTCGATCCGCGTGCCGTCGCGGCCAGCCCAGGCGACAAGGTTCCGACCAGCGCGGAGGTCGAGGAGCACGCTGTCCTCGGAAGCCTCGCGTGCCCACTCGACGGGCGAAGCCCCTGCCAGGTACAGCCAGAGCCCGTCGCCGGTGAGCAGATGCCGAACGTTCCCGGAGTCGCGCGTGCGCGTCCAGCGCTGGTAGCGGTCGGCCTCGGTGTCCCACGCGTAGATGCGTTCGAGCGCGGGGATCTGATCGAAGAGCTCGGAGGTTGGCGTCTCCGGGCCAACCCAGCCCACCATGTTCCAGCCGGGGTGTAGCACCGTCGTGATCGTGCCGTCGTCGGCTGTGTCAGCCGACTCCTCGGTCGCACCGGCGCGCGCGGGCGCGAGCCCGGCGCACAGCACGAGCGCCACGAGGGCTATGAGTAGAAGGCTCTGACAACGTCGGTCGCGCACGGGGTCTCCCGAGGTGGCAGGGGCGGCGACGCCCATCGGAGCGAGAGCATACAGGGGGCGGCACGGCCGTACGCCCGCATCAACCAGTTGGAGACTCGCCCCACCGCCGCCGGATCACGCCCACGACTTCCCCGACGGCATCCGCCACGGCTCCGCCGGCGCCACCTCCTCGACGCCCTCGGCGACGAGCGTGCGCTGCACGCCCGTACGCTCGTCGAGGGTGCCGCGAGCGCGCACGAAGGGGGCCATGCGCACCACGTCGCGACGCGACTCGGTGAGCTCGCGCGGGATCAGGATGTTCATCAGGCCGTACTCGTCCTCGAGCAGCAGGAAGATGATGCCGCGCGCGGTGAGCGGGCGCTGGCGGCAGACCACCAACCCCGCCACCTCGACCGTGCGGCCCGCCGGCAGCGTGTGCAGGTGGCGGCTGGACGCGACGCCCTCGCCGAGCGAGCGGCGCAGGAACTGCATCGGGTGGCGGTCGGGCGAGAGGCCGAGCAGGTCGTAGTCGGCGGCCATGCGCTCGCGTTCGCCGAGGTCGGGCAGGGCCACCATGTCCTGCCCGGTCGGCAGCTCGAGCCGCAACTGGCGCCCCTCGGCCTCCGACGCTGCCACCGCCGGCGCAATCGCGGCCTTCCCGGTCGGATCCCCCGTGAACAGCCCGAGCTGCCACAGCAGCTCGCGGCGCTGCAGCCCGAGGCCGTCGAACGCCCCGGCGCGGATGAGGCGCGAGGTCGCCCGCCGGCCCAGCCCCGTGCGCTGCACGAAGCCGAACAGCGATTGGTACTCGCCGCCGCGCTCGCGCTCCGCCTCGACGCGCTCGGCCAGCGCGGGGCCGACGCCGCGCACGTAGCCGAGGCCGACGCGGATCGCGCCCTCGGGCAGCTCGACGGTGCAGCGCGCGCCGCTCGCGTTGATGTCGGGCCGCTCGACGGGGACGCCGTGGCGCTTCGCGTCGTTGGTGAGCACGTGCGGCGGGTAGAAGCCCATCGGCTGCTGGTTGAACAGCGCGCACATGAACTCGGGGGCGTAGTACTGCTTGAGCCAGGTCGACTGGTAGGCGAGCAGGCCGAAGGCCGCGCCGTGGCTCTTCGGGAAGCCAAATTCCGCGAACCCCGCCAGGTTGCCGAAGACGCGCTCCGCCACCGCGCGCCCCACGCCGCGCTCCTCGGCGCCGTCGAGGAAGCGCTCGTGCCAGGCGTCGAGCTCCTCGTGCGCGCGTCGACGCCCGAGCGAGCGGCGGAAGCGGTCGGCTTCGCCGGCGGTGAAACCGCCCATGTGGCGCGCGACCTGCAGCACCTGCTCCTGGAAGATCACCACGCCTAGCGTCTCGTCCAGCACCTCGCGCACACACTCGTGCGGCATCGCCGGGCGGTAGCGAGGGTTACGGCGCTGCTGCTCGCGTCGGCGCACGTAGGGGTTCACCGCGCCGCCGACGATCGGCCCCGGCCGCACGATCGAGACCTGCACGGTGAGGTCCTCGAGGCTGCGGGGCTGCGTACGCGGCAGCATGGCGATCTGCGCGCGCGACTCGATCTGGAAGACGCCGACAGTGTCGCCCTGGCAGATCGTGTCGAACACCGCCTCGTCCTCGAAGTCGATGCGCGTGAGGTCGACGACGCGGCCGCGCCCGGCGGCGATGAGGTCGACGGTCTCCTCGACGACGGAGAGCATGCCGAGCCCGAGGAAGTCGATCTTCACCATCCGCGCGTCGCCGATCGAGTCCTTGTCCCAGTGGCAGAGGTAGCGGTTCGGCATCGCCGCCGGCTGGCACGGCACGCAGTCGATGAGCGGCTCCGAGGCGATCACCATGCCCCCGGGGTGCTGCGAGAGGTGGCGCGGGACGCCGATCAGCTGCGGCACGATCTCGGCCAGCTCGCGCCAGCCGCGGGCGACGGCCCCGCCCCCGGACCGTGGGCTCCCAGACTGAGGGCCGCCGAACTGCGGATCCTTCCCGAGCACCTCGAGGATCTGCTCGGGGCCCTCGAACGGCCCGGCGCGGCGGGCAAGGCGGTCGAGCTCGGCGACGGGCAGGCCGAGCGCCTTGCCGGCGTCGCGGATCGCGCCGCGCGTGCGGTAGGTGGCGAAGCTGGCGACGAGCGCGGCGTGCTCGCGGCCCCAGCGCGCGTGCACGCGCTCGATCAGCTCGGCGCGGATGTCGCGCGGGAAGTCGAGGTCGATGTCGGGCAGCGAGTCCATCTCCTCGTTGAGGAAGCGCCCGATGAAGAGCCCGTGGTGGATCGGGTCGATGTGCGAGAGCCCGATCAGGTAGCAGACGATCGAGGAGACCGAGGAGCCGCGGCCGCGGCCGGGCGGCAGGTCGGTGAGCCCGCGCGCGATGCCGGCCGCGCGCACGTCGTGGGCCACCTCCTGCGCCAGCTCGAATACCTCGTGATAGATGAGGAAGAAGCCGGCGAGGTCGTGCAGCTCGATCAGCCGCAGCTCCTCGACGAGTTGCGCCTCGGCCTTCGCGCGCTCCGACGGCGAGCGGTAGCGATCGCCCAGGCGTTCGCGACAGATGCGCTCGAGCTCGCCGAGCGGCGTGGCGCCCTCGGGCAGCGGGGGCGCGGGCAGCCGGTAGCCGAGGTCGCCGGTGAGGTCGAAGCCGCAGCGCCGCGCGATGCGCACGCTGTTCGCCGCCGCCTCGGGGTGGTAGCGAGCGAAGCGCTCGGCCTGCTCCTCGGGACTGCGCAGCCAGAACTCGGCGTTGGGACGGCGCTCGGCGTGAGATTCGTCGAGGGTCGAGCGGTGGCGGATCGCGACCAGCACGTCCTGCAGCCGGTGCCGCTCGCGCGCGTGGTAGTGCACGTTGCCGGTGCCGACAACGCCCACGCCGGCCCGCTCGGCGAGCCGCACGAGCGCCTCGTTGCGCGGGCGGTCGCCGTGGACGTCGTTGTCCTGTAGCTCGACGAAGACCTGCTCCGCCCCGAACCAGCCGACGAGGCGCCCCAGCGCGTCGGACGCCTCGGTCCCGCGCCCGGCCTGCACGAGGGCCGGGATGCGCCCCTCGCGGCAGCCGGTGAGCACGATCAGCCCGGCCGCGTGGCGTTCGAGCGCGGCCAGCGGCACCACGGGGTCGACGCGACGCGCCTCCCGCGCGCGGCGGTCGGTCTCGCCCAGCCCGAACGCGAGGCTGGAGAGGCGGCAGAGGTTGGCGTAGCCCTCACGCGTCTCGGCCAGCAGCGTGAGGTGCGAGCGCACCTCGCCGGCCTCGTCCCCCTTGCCAACGACGCTGACAGCGTCGTGTTCGGTCGCGGGCTCGGAGACGGTCAGTTCGAGGCCGGTGATGGGGCGCAGCCCCTCGGCGCGGGCGGCGCGGGCGAACTCCATCGCCCCGAACATGCCGTCGTGGTCGGTGAGGGCGAGCGCCGCGTGGCCCTGCTCGACGGCCGTCCGCACGAGCTCATCGGGGCTCGAGGCACCGTCGAGCAGCGAGTAGTGGCTGTGCAGGTGCAGCTCGACGTAGGGGACGGCGTCGAGCACGTCGGCGCCGAGGGTCCCCACGGGGTCGCGAGGCGCGCGCGAGCGCGGCGTGTCCTTCTGGGCGCGCGCCTGCCGGGCCTCGAACTCGTCCCAGCGCTCCATGTAGCCGGGCTGCTGGTCGCGGCGCCCACGTGCCACGGCGTCACCCCCTCGCCGCGGTGCGATGGTATCAGAACTCACGTTCTGATACCATCCGCCGCCTGATGCCCCTGGCGAAGGATTGGTACTGAGTATCTATACTGGGAATGCCCTACTGGAGAGGCTCTCACGCCGCGTCCACGACGTTCCGCACGGGCGCTGAGGGCCTGGATGAGGGCTGCGGTGCTGCATGGCGTCGGCCTGAGCAGGAGCGTCGGCGCTCGCACCTACAGCGCCCAACGGGTCGGGCGTGACGAGCCCCGCCAGTTCATGCGCGAGCATCACGAATGACAGTGGCCGCGCAGGGTCGTCGCGAGGCGGCTCCGCTGAGTCGCGGCGCCTCGCTCACGACTCTACCGAGTGGGGCGGGGACCTCCCCGCCCCTCCGAGAGCCGGCCGCAGAACTCGCCCAGCCTCCTCAGACACGCTCATACGGTCTAACCGCAGTCGGGCAGGCCGAGATCCCCAAGATCATGTATCGCTACATCTCGCAAGCCTACTGGCACGCACCCTGTCAACTCGTTGCCCGCGAGGGCCAGCTCTACCAGGGAGGTGAGGCCGCCCAGCTCGGCCGGGATCGACCCCGTCAACTGGTTGCCCGGTAGGTACAGCCATCTCAGGGAGGTGAGGCCGCCCAACTCGGGCGGGATCGGCCCCGTCAACTCGTTGTTGTGGAGCGACAGCGTCCACAGGTTGGTAAGGTCGCCCAACTCGGCCGGGATCGGCCCCGCCAACTCGTTCAACCCGAGGGACAGCGTTCGCAGGTTGGAGAGGTCGCCCAACTCGGCCGGGATCGGCCCCGTCAACTGATTGTTCTGGAGGCCCAGCTCTCGCAGGTTGGCGAGGGTGCCCAGCTCGGCCGGGATCCGCCCTGTCAACTGGCTGCCCCCAAGATACAGCGTTCGCAGGTTGGGGAGGTCGCCCAGCTCGGTCGGGATCGGCCCCGTCAACTGGTTGCTCTGGAGAATCAGCGATTCCAGGTTGGTGAGGGCGCCCAGCTCGGCCGGGATCCGCCCTGTCAACTCGTTCCCCGTGAGCCACAGCGTTCGCAGGTTGGAGAGGTCGCCCAGCTCGGTCGGGACCGGCCCCGTCAACTGGTTGTTCCCGAGTATCAGCCCAGACAGGTTGGTGAGGGCGCCCAGCTCGGTCGGGACCGGCCCCGTCAACTGGTTGTTCCCGAGTATCAGCCCAGACAGGTTGGTGAGGGCACCCAGTTCGGCCGGGACCGGCCCCGTCAACTGGTTGTTGTGGAGAATCAGCGATTCCAGGTTGGTGAGGGCGCCCAGCTCGGTCGGGATCGGCCCCGTCAACTGGCTGCCCCCGAGATGCAGCAATCGCAGGCTGGTGAGCTCGCCCAGCCAGGCCGGGATCGGCCCCGTCAACTCGTTTCCGGAGAGCCAGAGCTCGCGCAGGTTGGTGAGGTCGCCCAAACGGGCCGGGACCGGCCCCGTCAACTCGTTCTCGGAGAGCGACAGCAATTCCAGGTTAGAGAGGTCGCCCAACTGGGCGGGGATCGGCCCAGTCAACTCGTTGTTGTTGAGCCACAGGCTCTGCAGGTTGGTGAGGTCACCCAGCTCGGCCGGGATCGGCCCCGTCAACTCGTTGGACGCGAGCCGCAGCGCAGTGACACGGCCGTCGCTGTTCGTGGTGACACCGAGCCATTCATCGAGGGGCCTGTCACTCAGCCAGTTCGTGCTGGTGGTCCAGCTTGCGCCTCCCGTGGCGTTGTAGACCGCCACCAACGCCGCCCGGTCCGACGCCACGCTCCCGCCGTCCTCGGCCGTGTCCGGCGATACCTGCGGCTCCGGCGCGGAGGTGGGCGCAGGAGTTGCGGTCGGCGTGGCTACGAGCGCGGGAGTCGGCTCCAGCGTTGGAGTGGCGATCGGAGTAGCCGTGGGAGTCGGCTCCGGCAGACTCACCGTGAGCGGTGTGCTCGATAGCCAGCGCCCGACCGTGACTGTGGCCGGGAAGAACCGCGCCCGCGGCAACAGCCGCTCACCCCACTCCCCGTCCGCCTCGCGCTCCTGCAGCGCGAACTCGATGCGATCGTCGGCGAGCCGCTGCGCCGTGATGCGCACCTCGGCCCCCGCGGCGTCATCGCCGGCGCCCGGCGCGCGCACCGTCAGCGGCGTGCTCGACAGCCAGCGCCCAACCGTGGCCGTGGCGGGGAAGAACCGGGCCCGCGTCAGTAGCCGCTCGCTCCACCCATCGTCCGCCTCGCGCTGCTGCAGCGCGAACTCGGTGCGGCCGTCAACAGCCAGCGCGGCCGTGATGCGCACCTCGGTCTCGTGGCCCGTACCGGAGGCCGTGATGGCGGTCACGCCCAGCACCGCCATCAAGCCCGCCACCGCCAGAACCGCCAGGCGTGCGCACATCACGTAACTCCCGACCTTGCCACAGCGGCGACCGTTCCAGTCGACCGCAAGGCCGGACAGTACAGCGTCGCGGTTAGCGAGTCGAACGCGCGCAAGGCGTGTCGCCCGTCAACCGCCTGTGGCCGCCTTCGCCGATCTCGACCGCCTTCTCAACAACGCTCGCGTGTGCCGGAGCGCAAGATCGTCGAGGCACGGCTACGGCGCGCCCCACCGGCGCGCACGCGGTGAGACTCGGCCGCCGGCTGCTGCGCGAGCCCTGGCCGAGTCCGCGGTTCCTCGTCGGCTGGCTCGGCGACTGACGAGCGATCAACCGCCGCTCGGCTACGGCGCCTGTTTATCGAACACGAGTTCTGATACCATCAGACCACCTCTTGGCGGGGGTGAACATGGCCGCTCGACGTCCACTCATCGCGTGCCTGCTCGTACCGGCGCTCGCGCTCGCCGCGGAGCTCGTCGCGCGGCCGCAGCTGCGCGGCCGGCCTGTCGCCGTCACCGACGACCCGGGGCTGCGTGTGGCCGAGGCCACCGACGCCGCCACCGAGCGTGGCGTGCGCACGGGGCAGCGGCTCGCCGAGGCCGTCGGCTGGTGCCCGGCGCTCGTCGTGCTCGAGTCGCGCCCGGCGCGCGTGCGCCGCGCCGCCGACCAGCTCGTCGAGGCGGCGGCTGCCGTAAGCCCACTAGTCGAGGAGGCGGCGCCCGGTGAGGTGTACGCCGACCTGCGCGGCCTCGATGGCCTCTACCCGCACGAGGACACGATCGCACAGGCCCTGCTCGACGCCGCGCCGGGCGCACTCGGCGTGCGGCTGGGGCTGGCCGGCAGCCGCTTCACGGCGCGTGCCGCCGCTGCCGTCGCCCAGCCGGGGGCGTGGCTGCGCGTGAGCGACGCCGAGGCTCGCGAGTGGCTGGCGCCGCTGCCGACCGCGCTGCTGCCGCTGGACGCGGCGTCGAGGGACCTGCGGGGTATCCCCGCGTCCCGGGAAGACCTGCGGGGTATCCCCGCATCGCGAGAAGAATGGCTGGGGCTGTTCGGCATCGCCACGCTCGGCGACCTCGCGGCGCTGCCGCGCCACGCCGTCGAGGCCCAGCTCGGCGCGAACGGCGGCCGGGCGTGGCTCGCCGCGCGCGGCGAGGACGCCACCCCGCTCACGCCGATGGTGCGCGGCGAGCGCGTGGTGGAGCGCGCGCAGGCCGAGCCGCCCCTCATCGCCCGCGAGGCGGTGCTGCATACCTTCGGCCAGTTGCTGGGGCGCGCGCTCGCGCGGCCGTCGGTGCGGGGCCGCCTCGTACGCACCGCCCGCCTCACCGCGGTGACCGAGGACGAGCACGTCTGGGAGCGCACGCGCGTGCTCAACGAGCCGACCGGCGACCGCGATCGGCTGTGGACGGCGCTCCGCCCCTCGATCGAGGCGGCCGAGCTCGGCGGGCCGGTCGCGGAGCTGGCGCTGGAGCTCGGTGGGCTGACCGCCGAGCGCGGCCGCCAGGGGCGGCTGCTGCGCGAGCGCGGCGGTCGCCGGCGCGAGCAACTGGACGAGATGGCGCGCCACCTCCAGCTGCGCTACGGGCGGGCGGCGCTACAGCGCGTCGTTACGCTCGCGCCGCTCAGCCGCATCCCGGAGCGTCGCTACGCCCTCGCGGACTACGAGCCGTGACCGCCGGCGCGCTCAGCCCGCTGGGCCTGCCGCGACCGCTCACAGTGCGCACTAGCCCCGGCGGCGAGCCGGTCGAGGTGCAGCGGCAGGCGCGTCGCGGCGCGCCCGCCACTTCGCTCGCCGTCGAGCGCGTCGAGGAGGCGTGGCGCATCGCCGACGAGTGGTGGCGCGAGACGTCGCTGCGACGCAGCTACTACCGCGTCACGACCGCGGACGGCGCCTCGTTGACGCTGTTCCACGACGACACGCAGCCTGCGGGCGAGGGGTGGTACGAGCAGCGCTACTGAGCAGCACCGCCGAAGCTGCCTCGCAGGAGCGAGTAGCCGATCGAAGGTCACCGGTGGATAGTGGGTACTGGCAGGAGCAGGATCGCACATGAGCAACGACGAAGAACGCAAGCCGAATACCCGGTTGAAGAAGGGGATCGGCTGACGCCAGCCCACCCCGTCGCTCGGACGGCCTACACGAGACCGCCCGCCGCTGCCGCACCGTCGACTGCTGCAGCGACCTGCACGAGCACAACGAAGAATGTCTGCACAGCCACAGCTCTCAGCAGCCACACCAGGCGTTCGCCGCGTTGAGGGCCATCTCGGTGTTCATTTCGAAGCCCTCGACAAGCGTCTGTAGCCCGGCGTCTCTCATCTCCGTCCTGCTGGCGCCGGACCATCGCGCCAGCCAGCCGACGTTTATTCCCGTATCCCACCCCTGCGGGTGCAGTAGCCAGAACGCCAGTCCAGGCGTACGCCGCAGCCGACTCGCCTCACCCCTCCACCACGCGTCGCCCCCTACACCTCCACCGCTCGCCGGCCTGGCCGCCCACGCTCGCGCGTGACCAGCTCGCGGACGCGCTCGACCGTGCCGTCGAGGTCGCCCTCGATGTTGACGACCACGGCGTCGAAGGCGTGCTGCAACTCGAGCTCCGCGCGCGCCGAGGCGAGACGGCGCGCGATCTCCCCGTCGTCCGTGCCGGGACGCTCGCGCAGGCGGCCTTCGAGTTGGTCGAGGCTCTCCGGGGCGATGAAGACGAAGAACGCGCCGTCCAGCACCTCGCGGAGCGAGCGGGCGCCCTGCACGTCGACCTGGAGCAGCAGGTCGAGTCCGCTCGCGAGGGCGTCGCGCAGCGAGCTGCGCGGCGTGCCGTAGTACGTGCCGTAGACCAGGGCGTGTTCGAGCAGCTCGCCGGCCGCGATCGCCGCCTCGAACTGGTCGTGCGTGGCGAAGTGGTAGTGGACGCCGTCGACCTCGCCGGGGCGCGGCCGGCGGGCGGTCATCGTGACGGGGCGGCGGAAGTCGCCATCGGCCAGCAGGCGCGTCATGAGCGCGTCCTTGCCTACGCCCGAGGGTCCCGAGATGACGGTCAGCAGCGGCGGCTCGCCGCCTGTTCGTTCGAGGCCTGTTCGTTCGAGGTCCGGCACGAGTCCTCGCCCGCTTGCGCTACGCCCGCGCGGCTGCCGGGGAGGCGCCGACGCGGGCGAGGTCGGCCCAGAAGTCCGGGTAGGAGATCGACACGGCGCCGGCTCCCGCCACCATCGTCTCGCCGTCGGCAAGCAGGCCCGCAACCGCACCGAGCATCGCCAGCCGGTGGTCGCCCGCGGCCTCGACGGCCGCGCCGCGCAGCCGTGCTCCGCCGGCGACGGCGAGGCCGTCGTCGCGCTCCTCGACCTCCGCACCGAGCGCTCGCAGCGTGGCGGCAGTGGTGGCGACGCGGTCCGACTCCTTCACGCGCAGCTCGGCGGCATCGGCAATGACCGTATCGCCCTCGGCGAGCGCGCCGGCGAGGGCGAGTAGCGGCAGTTCGTCGATCGCGCGCGGCACCACGTCGCCGTCGATGCGCACGCCGCGCAGCGCGGCGCTGCGCACGCGCAGGTCCGCCACCGGCTCGCCGCCCACATCGCGCGGATCGAGTTCCTCGATGTCCGCGCCCATCGCGCGCAGCACGTCGAGGATGCCCGCACGCGTGGGGTTGAGGCCGACGCCCGCGAGCACGAGATCGGCGTCGGGGTGCAGCGTCGCCGCGACGATCCACGCCGCTGCGGTGCTGATGTCACCCGGCACGCGCACATCGACGGCCGCGAGGTCGCCGACGGGCGGCGTGAGCGTCACGGCCGTGCCCTCCGTGCGGACGCCCGCGCCCATCGCGCCGAGCATGCGCTCGGTGTGGTCGCGCGACCGCGACGGCTCGACGACGGTCGTCGGGCCAGCGGCAGCGAGGCCTGCGAGCAGCAGCGCCGACTTCACCTGCGCCGACGCGACCGGCGTCTCGATGCGCTGCCCGCCGGCGAGCGGGCCGCCCTCGATCACGACCGGCGGCAGTGTCCCGTCCGCGCGGGCCGTGATGCGGGCTCCGAGGGCGCGCAGCGGCGACACGACGCGGCCCATTGGGCGACGTCGGAGCGAGCCGTCGCCGGTCAGCACCGACAGGAACGGGAACCCGGCAAGCAGCCCGCTCAGCAGCCGGATCGTTGTGCCCGAGTTGCCGCAATCGAGCACGTCGGCAGCCTCGACGAGGCCCGCGCGACCGCGACCGTGCACGACGAGCCGGCCCCCACCACCCAGCTCCTCGATGTCCGCGCCGAGGGCGCGTATCGCTTCGAGGGTCGAGCGCGTGTCGGCGGCGTCGAGGAAGCCGTCGATGACGGCGTCGCCCACCGCGATGGCGTTGAAGAGCAACGCGCGGTGGGTGATCGACTTGTCGCCGGGCACCTCGACAGTCCCGCGCAGGAGCGCGGGCGGCGAGACGGTCATGCGGTCGGCGGCGGCGGTACGGCTGACCATGTGCGCACTCTACCCGCAGGTCGGCGTGGGCGGGATGGCGCGGGCTCGGATCGCCGAGGGCGCGGCGGCTACCGCCGGCGGCCGGTCTCGTTCGCGCGATCGGTGAGCTGACGCAGGCGGTCGGCGAGCGCGCCGCCCATGAACATGTCGGTGACCGAGATGTCGGGCAGGCTGCGCTGCTGGTCGAGCTCGACGCGGCCGATCTGGCCCTCCTTGAAGCCGAGGTAGTCGAAGTTGAGCTTCGCGAACCACGCGAGGAGTTCCTCGTCGCCCTCGAGGTTGCTCAGTTGGTCCTCGAGGTCGTAGATCGCTCCGCGGTAGCGCTGCAGCCAGTGCACGACCTGATCGCGGTTGGTGAGCGCGATGTCGTGCGCCATCTGCTCGTCGGTACCGGCGAGGCGCGTCGTGTCGCGGAACCCGCTCGATGCGAGCATCGAGAGTTCCGGCCAGGCCTCGGAGTCGCGGGTGAGGCGGAACAGCGCCGCCGCGGCCAGCATCGGCAGGTGCGAGACGGCGGCGGCGTAGGCGTCGTGCTCGTCGGGATCCATGAACATCGGCTTCGCGCCGAGGCCCGCGGCGAAGCCCGTGACCGTCTCGACCGCGGCCTGCGAGGCGTTGCGGGTCGGCACGACCACCCAGCGGGCGCCCTCGAACAGCCTGGGGTCGGCGTGGTCGGCGCCGACCTCGGTCTTGCCGGCCATGGGGTGGCCGCCGACGAAGTTGATGCTCGTGGGCAGCAGATCCCGCGCCCAGCGCATCACCTCGCCCTTGGTGGAACCCGTGTCGGTGACGACGGCCCCCGGCATGAGCGCGTTCGCAATCTCCCGCATCACCTCGCGCATGGCGAGGATGGGCGTGCTGATGATGACGAGCGAGGCGTCGCGCACAGCAGCGAGGGCGCTGTTCTCGCGCTTGTCGATCGCCTTCCGGCGCTCGGCCGTGCGTGCACGCTGGGTATTGCGGTCGTGGCCGACGATTTCGATCGTCTTCTCGTCGGCCTGCTCACGCAGCCCAAGGCCAATCGAGGCCCCGATGAGCCCGGTCCCGATGATCGCAACGCGCGTCATATGTCATCTCCGTCGGCGCTGGCCGTGGGCTTTTCATCGTACCACCGTGGGGGAGACGGGAGCGGCGACTGCTGGTGGAGGCGCACCGTCAGACGGGGCGCGACCACCTCCCCCCAGGAGCGAATCCGTCCGTCTCGCGGCGCCGGTGAGTGAATCGGCGCGGCGATGATCCGACGGCAGAGCCGGTCGGGGAGGACCCCATGCTCAAAGCGCCACGTTGTCGTCTCGCGCCGTGTCTCCACGTCGTCTATCGCCGCTGGTCCGCCTCGATCAGCGCGGCGAGTTCGGCGTCCTCGCCCGCCGGCGCGTCGTGGTGCCCGCGCACCAGCTGAAGCACGCGCGGGCGCACGCCGATCGCCGCGAGGACCTCGGCGCCTCTCGCGGGGTGGTCGCGCTGCGACGCCATCGCGAGCCGGAACCCGCGGCCCCGCGGGTCCGCGACGCGATCGAGGAGCGGCGGCGTGAACATCGCGAGCAGCGTGTAGGCGACACGCTCGTACAGGTGCAGCGGCCCCTTGCCGGCGTTGTGCAGCAGCGCAGCCACCAGCAGGTCGTGCGAGGGCGACCCGTGTGTCTGCAGGTGCGCCAGCACGTCGACCGCGTGGCGCTGCTCGCGGCCCTCCAGCGCGCGGAAGCACCTGAGCTCCTCGCGGCCGAGGAGCGCCTCCACGGTCCGCGTCTCCTCGGGCGTGAGGGCGCCGCGGAAGCCTCGGAAGAACCGCCGGACATGCGCGCCGAGGTCAGACCACACGCAGGTCAGCGCTCTCGACGAACACGCGCAGCAGGAACTCGATGGCCGGCCCCATGACGTCGAACAGCAGCGACGGCCCGCCGATGAAGGGCAGCAGGATCAGCACCAGCAACGCGCCCGGCATCCACGGCTCGAGGCGCGCCACCGGCCTCGCGATGCTGGAGGGGAGCACGCCCACCGCGACGCGGAAGCCATCGAGCGGCGCGAGCGGGATGAGGTTGAACACCGCCAGGATCACGTTCAGCAGCACGACGGTGCCGAGGAACAGCCCGACCAGGTGGTCCGGCGAATCGGTCCAGACGCGCGCCCAGTAGTCGGCCGCCGAGGGCGCGACAAACGGGTGGAAGAACGGCACGTAGCCGAGCTTGATGGCCAGACCAGCCGTCGCCGCGACCACGAGGTTCGTCGCGGGCCCCGCGAGCGCGATCAGCGCGGTGTTGCGGCCGGAGTTCGGGCCGATCGGCACGGGCTTCGCCCACCCGAAGCCGACGATGAAGATGAGCGAGGAGCCGAGCGGGTCGAGGTGGCGCAACGGGTTGAGCGAGAGCCGCCCGTAGCGCCTCGGCGTGCCGTCGCCGAGCGAGTCGGCGACGTAGGCGTGCGCCACCTCGTGCAGCACGAGCCCCACGAGCAGCGAGGCGGTGAAGGCGGCGATCAGGATCGCGAAGGCGAGCGGCGACTCGGTCAGGACGGCCAGATAGCGGAAGATCACGCTTCCAGCTTAGCAAAGGGCCTCGTGTGCGCCTCCGCCGGGAGGCCCGTGGCGGCGGCGTGCGTTGACACGTCTTTGCGGGCGTTCCATCGTGGAAGCCGGGCGGCTTGCCGTGGCGGGGAGCGGGCCGGTGAGCCACCATGACAGCATCCCGCCGCGTGGCCAGGGCCATCGCCATCCTCGCCGCGTTCGGCGTGGCCGCCGCCGCCGCGTGGCTGCTGCTCTCCGACCGCGACGGCGACGAGTCTCCCGAAGCAACGTACCGCCTGGTCTTCGCCGAGTTCGGCCTGCTGGCCGACCGCGTCTACGTTGCCCGGCCCGATGCACCCGAGGAGCGCGAGCTGGTGGCGAGCGTGCCACACGCGCGCGGCTGGGCGATCACACCCTCGCCCGCGATGGCCGGCGACCTGACCGCGTTCACGGTGCTGCCCCCGGAGGCGCAGCCGCGACGCGACTCGCCGGCCGAGCTGTGGCTGCTGGACGTGCGCAGCGGCAAGCTCACGCGCCTCGCCGGCGACGCCGACCTCCTGGCCGCGCCGGTCTTCGACCCCGACGGGACGGCGCTGCTCTACCGCCGCACGCAGGCCGACGGCTCCCAGCAGCTCGTCCGCGTCGAGATCGCGACGCAGGCGCGCCGCGCGCTCTACAGCACGTCGACGCAGTTCGGCGTGTACCCGGTCGCGCTCGAGGCGGGCGGGGCAGCGCTGTACGCCGAGTTGTCGACGCGGGGCACGGACCTGTACCGCGTGCGCGAGGGCGCCGAACCGCAGTTCATCGCGCACGCCTCGGACCACATCGCGCGCGACTGGCAGGTGTCCCCGGACGGCGCGTCCCTCGCCTACCTCGCACCCGAGGTCTCGGCCGAGCGGGTCGTGCATCGCGCGCAGGTCGTAGCCCTCGAGTCCGGTGGCGAGGCACAGGCCGCGTCGCCCGAGCAGCCGGGCACGGTGCTGTCCGAGCAGTTCTCGCCCGCCTGGACTGCGGACGGCCGGAGCCTGACCGTCGGCGTCGAGGCGTTCCCGGACATCAGCGCGGCCGCGGTCACGCTCGGCATCGACGGCTCCGCCGGTGGCGACGACGTCCCTCGAGCGTTGCCGGCGCCGGAGCAGGGGTTCGACGCGCCCCTCGGCTGGAGCCCGGACGGGCGCTACCTGGCGGCGCGCAGCTTCGACGGACGCGATGCGTCCGAGCCGGGGCGTGAGTCGCTCGTGGTGATCGCTCCCGGCGGTGAGCGGTTCGCCGTGGCGGCCGACTCCGAGCTGATCTTCATCGGGTGGCTGCGCGATGCCTAGCCGCGGGCGAGTGCTGCGCATCGGCGGGCTGGCGCTGCTCGGGCTTGCCGTCGCATGGATGTGGCTCGGGCCCGGAGCGCGTGACGCGCTCGGCTGCGCGTTCCTGCGCCACCCGCATACGTACGAGGCCGACCGCGCGCGCGCAAGCTACCTCGCCGCGATCGAGGCGGCCTCGGTCGACGCGCTGTTCGCGGGGAATCCGCTGTTCGGGCTGCCGGAGATCGAGGTGGGGACGCGCTCGAACCGCGCCGCCGCGGCGGAGCGCCGGATCCCGGCCACACTGCTCAAGGCCGTCGCCTGGATCGAGTCGAACATGACGATGGCGTCGCGATCCGTGACGTTCCAGTCCGAAGGGGACGCGCTCCTCTCGTTCGATTGTGGGCACGGCATCATGCAGGTCACCACGGGGATGACCGTGCCGCTCGGCGCCGCGCAGCAGCCGACGGCGGGACAGGTCAGCGTCGCGACGCACTACGTGCACAACGTCGCGCGCGGCGCGGCGATCCTCGCGGACAAGTGGAACCGTGCCCCCGAGGAGCGGCCCATCGCCGGTACCGACACGAACGCCGACCCGGCGTTCATCGAGAACTGGTACTACGCCGTCTGGTCTTACAACGGCTTCACCGGGCCGGGGACCCGGATGTCGAACCACCCCGCCGACCCCGGCTTCGGGAGCTGGCCTCGCACGGCCTACCGCTGTGACGGGCGGCAGGCGCGCAACCGCTACCCGTACCAGGAGCTGGTCTGGGGCTGCATGGCCTTGCCGCCCCTTGTGTCGGGCGAACCGCTGTGGGACGCCGTCCCCGCCGCGCTCCCCGACCTCACCGACCCGCGCTACTTCGCGGCCCTGTCGCCCTCGACGTTCCAGTTCCCCTACGCCGGCATGGACATCCCGACGCCGCAACCGGCGCACGAGGACGCCGTGCCGCGGATCGCGTCGGACTACCGCTCGCGCACGCTCGGTTCCCCGGCCCTGCACGTCGAAGCGCCGAGGATCGTGCTGCGCACCGACGGCCCGCCCACCGCGGCGCGCGCGACCATCCGGGTGCGCAACGCGGGTACGGGCATCCTGTCCTGGGTGGTGCAGCCTCCGGGCGGGTGGCTGATCGTCGATCCGCCCGCCGGGGTGGCGCTCGGTTCCGAGCTGCCGTGCACCGACCCGTGCTCACGCATCGCCGAGATCACGATCACCATCAACCCCACGCTGCTGCCATCCGCCGCCGCGACCGGCACGGTGCGCATCACCTCCCCGAACGCGAGCGGGCCGCCCGTCAACATCCGCGTCGAGGTGCAGGCCGACTTCGAGGTCGGCGTGCCGGGCACGAGCCGCGCATACTGACACCTCCCACGGGGAGACGCGGTAGTGCGCACGCCTATACTCGGAGCTGCCCAACTGCATGCACGCCTCGGGCGGAAGGAACAGCCAGTGATTCGTGGATGGCTCGACGCGATCCGGCGCAATCACGCGCTCGAACACGCGACCGTCGCGGTGCTGCTCGCGCAGACCGGGCCGCAGCGCCTCGCGGGACGCGCCGCCGTCGACGGTTTCGTCATCGTCGGCGAGGTCGACACCACGGCCCTCGACCGGGCCGCGCAGGAGGCGCTGCGACGCCTGCAGGCCGGCCAGGCGAGCCTCGCCATCTCGCCGCTGTGCGGCACGAACATCGTCGTCACGGCCGCGCTCGCGGCCCTCGGCGCGACGCTGATGCTGGCGTTCGGTCACGGCAGCCAGCGCCTGCCGAACGCCTTCATGGCCGCGATGGCGTGCGCCGTCGCCGGGCAGCCGGGCGGGCGTATCGTGCAGCGCTACCTCACCACGCTCACCGACCACGCCGACGTCGAGATCGTCGGTACGCGGTCGCTGTTCGGGCGCATGCACAAGGTGGAGACGCGCCACGCCGGTAGCGCGTCGCCATCGGGCGAGTAGGGGCGAGTAGCGGTCGAGGGGCCTCGAGGCCCGCCGGCCGGGGCTAGCGTTCGGCTGCGGCCTGGCGGCGCTGCCAGTCCAGCACGAACGGGTTGTGCTCGCGCTCGAACCCGATCTGTGTCTCCTGCATGTGGCCCGGCAGCACGAGCGTCTCGTCCGGGAGGGCGAGCAGCTTCTCGGTGATGCTGCGCATCTCCTCGTCGTACGACCCGCCGGGGAAGTCCGTGCGGCCGATCGAGCCGCGGAAGAGCGTGTCGCCGCTGAACAGCAGCCCGGCGCTCTCCTCGTAGTAGCTCACCGAGCCCGTGGTGTGGCCGGGCGTCACCATGACGCGCAGCCGCAGGCCGTCCACCTCGACGACGTCGTCCTCGGCGACGTAGCCGTGCGGCTCGGGCGCCCCCTGCTCGAGGTCGAAGCCCAGCTGACGCGCGCCGTCGGGCCAGCCGTTGCGGAGCAGGTCGAGCTCGTCCTGGTGGAGCAGGAACCGCGCGTCCGTGGCGCTCTGGACGCCGTGGACGCCCATGATGTGGTCCACGTGCGCGTGCGAATTGGCGATGGTCTTGATGGTCACGCCCATGTCGCGCGCCAGCGCGAGCACCTCGTCGTGGTCGCCGCCGGGGTCGATGCAGATCGCCTCGCCGCTGCGGCGGTTGCCGATCACCCAGCAGTTCTCCATGAACACGCCGACGACGATGCCGCGCACCATGAGTTCGTTTGCTACTTCCATACGACCCATTCTAGGGGAGCCCCGCGGCAGCCGCCCGCGGCGAGGTTCGCGCTACGGCGCCGCCTCCGTGAGCGCCTCGACGAGGAACGCGTGTGTGGTCAGGCGCACATGCGGCGGGGTCTCCGCGTGGCCGCCGGGGTTCGCCACCAGCCGCTTGTCGGCGGAGCCGAGCGCGTCGTACAGCGCGAGCACCGAGTCGCGCTCGAACAACTCGTCATCCCACTGCATGACGAACAGCACGGGGCAGCCGAGCCGCGGTGCGTCCGCGGAGAGGCGTCCATACAGCCCGCCGTCCACCTCGCCGTCGCCGCGCAGCCCGCAGAGGCCGAGCACGGCCGCGCCCACGCGGCCGTCGGCGACGAGGAACGGCAGCCCGAACATCGTCCCCATCGAGACGCCGCCGTAGGCGACGCGGTCGCCATCGATCTCCTCGAGCGCGGTGAGCGCGTCGAGGGTCGCGCGCCAGTCGGCGACCATCGAGTCCACGAGGGCCTCGTCGTAGGCCCGATCACCGGGCTCCGCGGGCGCGCGGTCGCCGTGGAACGGCCCGTCGATGGCAGCCGCCGCGAGCCCGCTCGCGACGTAGCTGTGGGCGTAGTCGAGACGGCTGTCGTCGCGCTTGTGGCCGGCGCCGCCGTGGCCGAGCAGGACCAGCGGCACGGGGCCGGGCGCCGCGGCGGGCGTCCAGAGCACGCCGGGCACGCGGGTCCCGGCTCCGCCGGCGCCCGCGTCGTGCACGATGTCGAAGCGCCGCTCGAGGACCTCGCCGTCCTCGATGGCCTCGCCGATCCATTCCAGCATGGCCTCTCAGGTACCCGATCGGCGCGAGTTCCGCAACGTCGCGGCCGAAGCGCCGACCGCGAGCGGGCGATCCTGTATCCTCGATCGCGGCGGGGTTAGTTCGTTGGAGACGCTCCGGCGTGAGTCGCCTCGTCCTTGCTCTGACCCTGATCGTGCTCGCGATCGCGCCGCTCGCCGCGGGGCCGCGCTCCGACGCGCACGCCGCCTCCGCGCCGCTCATCGACGCTCGCTCGCCCCTCCCCGCCCGCCTCAAGCAGGGCTCGACCGCGATCGTCCAGACGGCGGGCGACTGTCTGCGCATCCGCGCCGAGCCGACGATCGAGGGCGTGGAACTCGCCTGCGCCGAGGACGGCTCGAGCGTGGTCGTGCTGGACGGCGTCGCCGAAGCGGACGGCTACACGTGGCAGCAGATCCGGCTCGACTCGGTCATCGGGTGGGCGGCCGACCTGTACCTCGTGCCGACCGAACCCGAACCGATCTGCGACACGCGAACCACCCCGCCCGGGCTCTTCGGCCACCTGCGAGCCGAGGGCGGGCCTTCGCTCGTCGTTTGGGGCGGCGGCACGGCCGCCGGGATCATCCACGCGGCCGCCGCTCGCGACGTCACGCTGCGGTCGCTGTGGGTCATGAACGACGCGGGCCGCTGGATCCCCTACGTGGTCGGCGCGCCGGCGTTCGTGAACCAGCGGTGGAACGATCACTTCCCCGGCGGACGGATGCCCTCGCCCACCGCGCTGCTCGCGGTGACGGCGCCTCCGGCCGGCGGCGGATCCGCCACGCCCGCCAGCACCGGCCTGCCGCCCCTGCCCTCTACCGCTGTGGCGCCCTTGCACGTCGGCGGGCCCGCACCGGAGATCGAGGCGGTCAGTGCGATCGTCGTCGACGCGGCCTCGGGCGCGGTGTTGTACGGCCACAACGCCCAGACCCGGCTCCCGCAGGCGAGCCTCACCAAGATCGTCACCGCCATCCTCGCCATCGAGGGCAGCGACCTCGGCTCCTGGGTCAGGACGGATGTCGACTACCGCACCCTCGACGAGGACAGCAGCTTCATGGGCCTGGTGGCCGGCGACTGCTTCACCACCCTCGACCTGCTGTACGGGCTGATGCTGCGCTCGGGCAACGACGCGGCGCTGGCGATCGGCCGCCACCTGTCCGGTTCCGACGAGGCGTTCGTAGCGTCGATGAACGCGCTCGTCGAGCGCTTCGGGCTCGCCGACACGCACTTCGCGAACCCGCACGGGCTGCACGACGAGGCGCAGTACAGCAGCGCGTACGACCTCGCGATGCTGGCGCGCCACGCGATGACGCTGCCGGCGTTCGCGGAGATCGTCGGCTCGCACTCGTGGACGACCTCCGGCTCCACCGTGATCGGGATGCGCACGCTCAATACGTTCCTCACGAGCTACGCCGACGCCGACGGCGTGAAGACGGGCTACACCGAGGAGGCCGGGCTCACGCTCGTGGCGTCGGCGACCCGCGACGGCCGGCGCGTCTTCGCGGTGCTGCTGAGCGCCCCGGAGCGCGCCAGCGCGGCCGCCGCACTGCTCGACTGGGCGTTCACGCAGCACGTCTGGCCCGAGTAGCACGGGGTTCCGAGCACCGGCGAACCCTGCCGATCCCTTGCGCTGCAACGCCTTCCTCGGCGAGCGCGAGGCGGGCAAGAGCTTGACAAATCCTGCCAGATCGTCAGAATCCCCGTTTTCCCTCCGCAGGGCGCCTCGGCGCCCGCGCGGGACGGGATCGGCGGACGCCCGGATCGATGCCCCGATCCACGGCCGCGGTTTCAGCGCGCCTCGAATCTGCTCAAGCGCGTAGGGGCCTTGACAAATTGTGCCAGATCGCTAGAGTCCCCGTTTTCCCCTCGGCGCACAGGTCGCCGGGGACGGCGGGACCGACGGCCCCGCCGGGAGCACGGACGCACCGCCGCCGAGGCGCCGGCCGTGAGCGCGGCGCCGATGCCGCGGGCGCCCGGGATAGGGGCCTCACCATGGGTCGATACATCATTCGCAGGCTGCTGATCGCGATACCGTCGCTGATCATCGTCACCATCCTCATCGCCGGCCTCATCCGGCTGCAGCCCGGCGACGTCGTCATGGCGCGACTGGCAGAAGCCGGCTACCCCACTCCCGAGGACATCGCGAAGATGCGCGAGGAACTCGGGCTCGACCGAAGCTTCCCGGAGCAGTACGCCTCGTGGATGGCCGGCGTGCTGCGCGGCGACCTCGGGGAATCGCTGTGGAGCGGCCGGGAGGTCCTGGAAACCATCGCGACGCGCTCACGCGTCTCGGTGCAGCTCGCCGTGATGGCAATGACGGTCGCGGTGATGGCAGCGGTCCCGCTCGGGATCCTCTCGGCAGTGAAACAGAACACCTGGATGGACTACGCGGCGAGGATGTTCTCCATCACGGGGCTGTCCGTCCCGGACTTCTTCCTCGCCACCATGCTGCTCTACGTGCTGTCGGTGTGGGTCGGCTGGCTGCCGGCCTTCGGATACATCCCGCCGTGGGAAGACCCGTGGGCCAACGTGCAGGCGTTCATTTTCCCGTCGCTGATCGTCGGCTACCGCTTCAGCGCCATCAGTGCGCGCATGACGCGCTCGGCCATGCTCGAGGTGCTGCGCCAGGACTACGTGCGCACCGCGCGGTCCAAGGGACTGATGGAGCGCGCGATCATCGTCAAGCACGCGCTGCGGAACGCGCTCATCCCCGTGATCACGATCATGGGCAGCCAGCTCAGCTTCCTCCTCGGCGGCCTCGTCATCATCGAGGTGGTGTTCTCGCTGCCGGGCGTGGGGACGCTGGGGTTCGAGGCGATCCAGGTGCGCGACTACCCGATGGTGCAGGGCGTGGTGCTGTTCACGGCGCTGCTGTTCGTCGGTGCGAACCTGCTGGTCGACCTCTCGTACGCGGTGATCGACCCGCGGATCCGCTACTCGTAGGCAGGTACGGGGCGCGCGCCGGGACACCCTCGGCGCGCGCCCGGTTCGCCGCAGGAGACAGGAACGAGGATCCCAAGCTCGGTCGCGAGCGTACCTCCAGTACGAGCGCCCGACCGTGATGGAGCCGGCCATGAGTGATTGATTTGTCGTATGCGGCGATGGATCCCCGGATTCGCTACACATGAGGGAGACGCGAGGCGTGGTTGCACACTATGATTCAGCCTCGCCTATGATGGTGTCCCGTCGCTTCGGGGCGGGCACCAGGGGAAGGTTCTGACCTATGGGTCGTTACATCGTACGAAGGCTCGTGGTCGCGATGCCCTCGCTCCTCATCGTGACCATTCTCATCGCCGGCTTGCTACGACTGCAGCCCGGCGACGTCGTCATGGCGCGGCTCTCCGAGTCGGGCTACCTCACCCAGGAGGACGTCGACGCGATGCGAAGGGAGCTGGGGCTCGACAAGAGCTTCCCGGTCCAATACGTCGAGTGGGTCAGCGGCGTGCTCCGGGGCGACATGGGTGTATCGCTGTGGACTGGCCGCGATGTCCTGGAGACGCTCGTGACGCGATCGCGCGTCTCGATCCAACTCGCGATGATGGCGATGTTCGTTGCGGTGGTGACGGCCATCCCATTAGGCATCGTATCCGCGATCAGACAGGATAGCTGGATGGATTACGCCGCACGGATGTTCTCCATCACGGGGTTATCCGTCCCGGACTTCTTCCTGGCGACGATGCTCCTGTACATCCTGTCCGTGTGGGTCGGGTGGTTACCAGACTTCGGCTACACACCGCCGTGGGAGAACCCGTGGGCCAACATGCAGGCCTTCATCTTCCCCGCGCTCATCGTCGGCTACCGCTCCAGCGCGATTAACGCCCGCATGACGCGCTCGGCGATGCTCGAGGTGCTGCGACAGGACTACGTGCGCACCGCCCGCGCGAAGGGGCTGATGGAGCGCGTCATCATCCTCAAGCACGCGCTGCGGAATGCGCTGATCCCCGTGATCACGATCATGGGCAGCCAGCTCACCTTCCTCCTCGGTGGTCTCGTCATCGTCGAGGTCGTGTTCTCGCTGCCGGGCGTGGGGACGCTGGGCTTCGAGGCGATCCAGGTGCGCGACTACCCGGTGGTGCAGGGTGTGGTGTTCTTCACCGCCATCCTGTTCATCACGTCGAACCTGCTGATCGACCTGTCGTACGCGATCATCGACCCGCGGATCCGGTACTCGTAGGCACAGGCGCATACAGGCGTAGAGAGCGGAGCAAACGATGGCTTCAGCAGCGCAAGTTGAAGACACTACTTTCCAGGACCTTGCCGCAAGGCAACGTCACCCAGCGGTAGACGCGACCATCAAGATCGCACGCACTCCGGTGGGTGCGGGGTCCGGGCTCATCATCCTGATCCTGATCGCGGTCGCGCTGGCGGCGCCCTATGTGTCGCCCTTCGACCCACAGGCGATCTCGCGCGAGAAGTTCGTCGCGCCGGGCGTCGATGGCCACTGGCTCGGGTCGGACGGCATCGGCCGCGACATCCTGACGCGCGTCATGTACGGCGCGCGGATCTCGCTGTACGTGGGGTTCCTGACCGTCGGGTTCGGCACCCTGGCCGGCGCGTTCGTCGGGCTGGTCTCCGGGTTCGCCGGCGGCTGGGTCGACCTGCTGGTCCAGCGTATTGTGGACGCCATCCAGTCGTTCCCGGCCATCCTGCTGGCAATGGCCATCGTCAGCGTGATCGGGCCCTCGACGACGAATGGAGTGCTTGCCATCGCCCTCATTGTGGCGGTGAACAACTCGCGCGTGGTGCGCAGTGCCGTGCTATCGGTGAAGGAGAACACCTACATCGAGGCGGCACGAGCGATCGGCGCGAGTCCGACGCGGGTGCTGATGCAGCACATCCTGCCCAACGTGGTGGCGCCGATCCTCATCCTCGTCTCGGCGGGGTTCGGCTCGGCCATCCTGATCGAGGGCGCGCTCAGCTTCCTCGGCCTGGCCACGCAGCCGCCCGACGCCTCGTGGGGCCTGATGCTGAGCCGTGGCCGTGAGTCGATCGAGACGTCGCCGTGGCTGGCGCTGTTCCCCGGCCTCGCGATCGCCGTCACGGTGCTGAGCTTCAACCTGCTCGGCGACGTCGTCCGCGACGTGCTCGACCCGCGCCTGCGAGGCTCGCGCTAGCAGCCACGCTTTCAGCCGCAACGCACAAGACGCCCGCCCTCAGGCGGGCGTCTTGCTGTGCCCTCCGGTAAGTGTCACCGGGCTGAAGACCTTCGAGGACTTCGACGCCGGCGAACGGATAGCCGAGGAGTTGGGGTGACGGACGGTCCCAGCGGGGTCGACGCGCTCACGTAGCGCTGCCTCCGCCGTGACATCGCCCCCGGCGTTGCCTAGCCTGCACCGGCGCGAGGCGTGCCGATTACCTCACGAGACCGTGCCGTCGGCGAAGCGCGGTTCTTCCTCCAACAGTTGGAGGATGGCGCCCGCGCAATACACGCGGTTGCGCTGAGCGTCCCCCACCTGGGCGACCATTTCGGCTGCCACCAGTCGGTCGATGGCTCGCTGGGCAGTCGTGAACGCCACCCCCAGCCGTTCGGCCGCGCCCCCGACCGTCCAGAAGGGGTTCTCGGCAAAGAGGTCGAGCGCCTGCTCCGGTTGTCGCGACCTGCCGCCCGCCAACGCGCCCTTCCATCCGGCGAGGAGGTCGTCGAGACGCTGGATCCGGCCGAGCGCATCCTCGGACAGGCGCACGACGCCTCGCAGGAAGTAGGTCAGCCACTCCTCCCATTCACCCCGCTGCGTCACGCCCAGGAGGTGCCTGTAGTACTCGTCGCGCGTGGCCTCGAACCACGCGCTGAGGTAGAGCAGCGGAGAGGGAATCACCCCTCGCGCGACGAGTAACAGCGTGATGAGCAGCCGCCCGACGCGCCCGTTACCGTCGAGGAACGGGTGGATTGCCTCGAACTGGGCGTGTGCGATGGCGGCGTGCGCCAGCGGCGGCAACGTCTCGTCGTGCATGAACCGCTCCCATGCATCCAGGCACGCCATCAACTCCAGAGGCGGCGGCGGGACGTAGGTCGCATTGTTCAACGTGCTACCCGGCGGCCCGATCCAGTTCTGGCTGCGCCGAAACTCGCCGGGGGTGGCGACCTCGCCCCGCACGCCGCGCATGAGGCGCTCGTGCAGCTCGCGCACCAGACGCAGCGATACGGGCAACGACTCGAGACGAGCGACGCCGTATTCGAGGGCGACCACATAGTTCCCCACCTCGCGCAAGTCGTCCCGGCTGCGCTCAACGAACGCGCCCGCCTCGGCGGCGAGCAACTCGCCGAGCGTGGCCTGGGTCCCCTCGATACGGCTGGACAGGACGGCCTCCTTGCGGACGAATGGCCGGATCAGGATGTGCGGATTCGGGAGACGTCGTCCCTCGCCGGCGAGTCTGCCAACAGCCAGATCGGCGGCCGAGAGGCTCAGGACGAGGTCGACATCCCACGTCAGGGGCGGCGGAGCCGGGGCGGGCACGTAGGCGCGATAGCCGCCGGGGCCGTTCACCATGCGGCCATGCGGCTCGCGGGTCTGCTCGGTCAGCGATGTCACAGGCTCTTCCTCGTGAACGTACACGCACTCCGAGTCCATTATTATCGCACATGGTCCTTATCACAAATAACGATCGAGGGAGGCGTCTGTTGTTAGCGGTAGCGAGAAGAGTCAGCGCCGTTATCTTCGAATACCCCATCAAACACTACCTGAGCATGCCTGCCGTGGCCGTTGTTAGCGATAGCGCAACCAGCGCCCATCGCTATTTGCGAACGAGTCACCACCCACAACGCGCCTGCGAGGCTCGCGCTAGCAGCCAACGCTCCAGCCGCAACGCACAGGGACACCCGCCCTCAGGCGGGCGTCTTGCTGTGCCGTCCTGTGAGTGGCTACACATATCGGCGTCGCAGCTCGCGCCAATCCGATTACGGGGGCCGGCTCACCAGGGAGCAGACGCGCGCGAACTTCGCCATCCAAGCGCGAGAACCTGCGCTACATCTTCACCCACCCCGCACCGTGACATCATCACGCTCGTTGCGTAGCCTGCATCAGCGCGGGAGGTGCGCATGCCCAGTGAGCTGATCTTCACCGTCCAGCCCGGCGCGGCGCAGCCCGCGCAACCGATCAGCCTTGCCGAAGCGGGACTGCGCGAGCGGTCCGACCTGCAAGAGTGGGTACGCAACAACCCGGAGATCCTCGGCGACGACATCCGCATCGTGACGTTCGAGTTCGCCGCATGGCAGGCGCGCGACGGACGCGCGGCAGACCGCCTCGATCTGCTCGGCCTCGACGGCGAGGGGCGGCTCCTCGTGGCCGAGTTGAAACGCGGGCCGGCGCCCGACACTGTCGGGATGCAGGCAGTCAAGTACGCGGCCTTCGCGAGCCGCTTCACGCCGGAGACACTCAGCGAACGGCACGCCGACTACCTGTCGCGGGAGGGTACGGAGTTGGTGTCAGCCGAGAACGCCCTTGTCCAACTCGAGGAGCACGCCGGCGGTGAGCTCGACCCGGACTTGCTCCGGCGGCCACGCATCGCTCTGGTGGCGGCGAGCTTCCCGCCGCAAGTCACCGCGAGCGCCGTCTGGCTGACCGAGATGGGCGTTGAGGTCTCGTTGATCGAGTTCAACGCTTACCGCACCGAGCACGACGTCGTGCTCTCGGTCTCGCAGGTCTGGCCATTGCAGGAGGTCGAGGACTTCACCGTCTCGCCTCGCGAAATGGAGCAACGAGCAACGGACGAGCGATCACACACGCGCCGTGAAACACGCGCCGTCGCAAGGCTAGTCGACGCCGGGCTCATTGAAGACGGGGCGTTGGTCGAGCTTGCGCCCCGCGGCATTCGGCCTCTATGGCGTGAGCGGGTTGCGGAATGGCTCAAGGCCGATCCCCAGCGCTCTCATGTGACCTGGCGAAACCATCCTTCAACGCCACTTACCTAGATGGTCGACGGGGAACATTGGAGCCCCACCGGACTGGCGAAGGAGATCGTGGAGCGAGCGACTGGTGAGCGCCCGAGGGTCATTCAGGGACCGAGAGCATGGATGGGCGGACGGCCAAACTTTGTCTGCCTTGGCGGGCGAAGTGCGCGGACGCAGCGCTGAACCTCGGGATTGATCCGGCCTTCACCGTCTGCTGGATCAAGTACAGTCGGGTGAGTGGACGACCTACGGGGACCTCGCGGATGCGATTGGCAGTTCGGCTCGTGCCGTGGGCGGACACATCACCGCCTGCAACCAATGCTCCGCTGCCCACCGTGTACTGACGGCGGGCGGCTCGGTCGCCGAAGGCTTCCACTGGAGCGACCCGGTCGACTCTCGTGATCCGGTCGAGCTGCTTCGACAGGAAGGCGTGGCCGTTGTCGACGGGCGTGCCGAGCAGTCACGGCGGCTGGAAGCCGCGACTCTTCGGGAACGACTGTAACCTCCTCCGGGGCCAGCCTCGGCGCCGTGTGTTAGCGCCGACGAAAATAGCGAGTGCTGTGATTTTCGTTTCGGCCATCCAACGCAAATAAGCCCGAGCCTCCAGGCGCCTCGCGCCCCTCGTCCCGCACAGCGCCACGAGCTACCCTCCTCGCGACACGGGCCTGCAACGACCCGTAGCGCACCGAGGAGGCACCCCATGACCATGGCGCTGGAGGGCGTTCGCGTCCTCGACCTGTCCCGCACCCCGCCCGGCCAGTACGCCTCCATGCTTCTCGCCGACTTCGGCGCCGACGTGTTCATGGTCGAGGTGCCGCCGGGCGCCGTCGCCCGCTTCAACGTGCGCGCCGGCGCGCCCGAGACCGAGGAGGCGGCGCGCGCGCTCGCCCACGACGCGATCCGGCGCAACAAGCGCGGCACAGCCATCAACCTCCGCGACGAGGACGGCCAGCGCATCTTCCGGGCCCTGGTCGAGCGCTCCGACGTGGTCATCGACGGCTTCCGGCCGGGCGTCACGAACCGCCTCGGCATCGACTACGCGAGCCTCGAGGCTATCAACCCGCGCATCATCACGTGCTCGGTGTCGGGCTTCGGGCGCACCGGACCATATGAGCCGCGCGCCGGGCACGACATCAACTACATCTCGATCGGCGGCGCGCTCGGGTCGATCGGGAACGTGCAGGGCGACCCGGTGATCCCGCTCAACATCATCGCCGACTTCGCCGGCGGCGGGCTGATGGCCGCGTTCGGCATCGTGCTCGCGCTACAGGCGCGCGAGCGCACCGGCCACGGCCAGGACGTCGACGCCGCGATGTCGGACGGCGTCGCCTCGCTCATGATCTCGCACGTCGCGACGATGCTCGCCGGGGCCGGGCCGCCGCGCCGCGGCGACCACACGCTCGCCGGCGCGCGCTGCTACTACCAGGTCTACGAGTGCGCCGACGGCCGCTGGATCAGCGTCGGCGCGATCGAGCCCTACTTCTTCGAGGAGCTGTGCAAGGCGCTCGGCTTCGAGGAGTTCGTCCCGCACCAGAACGATCCCGACCGCCAGGCCGGGATGCAGGCCGCCTTCGCAGCACGCTTCCGCGAACGCCCGCGCGACGAGTGGTTCGCCGACTTCGGCCACCTCGACGCATGCCTGACGCCCGTGCTCGACCTCGACGAGATGCTCGACGACCCCCACCAGCGGGAGCGCGAGATGGCGATCGAGGTGGAGGGCGAGGGCGTGGGCGCGGGGACCGTGCGCCACGTCGGCGTCGCGCCGAAGCTGCTGGGCACACCGGGCAACGTGCGCAGCGCCCCTGCGCACCTCGGCCGGCACACCGACGAGGTGCTCGCCGAGCTCGGCGAGTCCGCCGAGTCGATCGCGGCGCTCAAGGCGAGGGGCGTCGTCGCCTGACCAGGGGCTGTGGGCGCCTCAGCACTCAGCCTTGTCGCCATGGCTCAACGCTGCGGCGCTCGGCTGCGGGAACGAGCGCGGCATGCACGCGCGGCAACAGTTTCGCGAGGTCGTTCTGGTACTCGAAGAATAGCCGTGCTACGTCGTGGCGCTCCTGATACTTCTCCTGCAGCCTACTCCGCACTACTGTCGAGGCAAGGATTTCGGCCAGCATCGCGTTTCGGTCGGGTCGAGCCCGGCCTCGACACGGTCATCATGCTCGCGGATGAGTTCGTTGATGCCGGGTACGTCAACAGTGCCGAAGAGCCTTCCCAGGTATTGAGCATGCGGGCCGCGTGAGAACTTGCCGCCCTGAAAGACCTCATACGCTGCACGCCCCGACGTGATCAGGAGCGAGTGCCGCCAGTAATCTGGGGACTGGTCATCGTCGAGAGACTCAGCGCACTCCGTAATCGTGATGACGCACTCGAAACCATCGTAGCCCCGGATCGAGTGCTTCTCGCGATCGAGGAGCAATCTGCCCCGAGGTGGCTCGAACACGACCTTCTGATCGTTCAGGGTAATCTCGCGGTTGCGACGGTCGTCAAGTATCGGCCGCAGGGCATAGTGCCGCTTGAGTCTGTCCATGAGGGTCGACTCCAGCGGACTTTGGAAGCGAGGCTGAATCTCAAGAGTGACTGTTGTGCCCGTGTCGCGGGACTCGACTGCCGGGAGCTCGTATACGAGGGCGTCAACCGAGGCCCCGGATTTGTACTCGATCTCGAATCCGGTGTGCTCGCCGCTCCGCTTCGATTCCCACCGCACTGGCCCGAAGTGCGCCACGTCCTTCCCGCCCCGGCCGAAGAAGCCCCGGCGTTGTGCGCCATGCTCAAATCCGCTTGTGCGTTCGCCGAGCCTGCCGAGTCGCTCAAGCATCTCATCCCTTGTCATCCCGCGGGCGCGGTCGAGGACACGGAGGACCGTCGGGGTCTTGCGGTGTCGCTCCCATTCGATCCGAATCTTCCCCTTGCGGTTCGTTGTAACGCCGTCGTAGGCATCGTCAGCATTGGTCACCAACTCAATAATCGCCTTGATAGGATCCGAGCCCATCGCGTTTGCGGCATCCTGCTGATGGGCGCGTTGAGTCGTTACGAGCTTGACGCGTTCAGGCTGTCCATGAGCCATCTCAAGAATCCTTCCACATCGCGTTGCCGCCCGGCTCGGGCGGCGCTTTGCAGCTCCGTGATGCGCCGCGCGATCGATTGAATCGGCGCGTCTGCCGTGAGGCCGACTGCGTCGGCTACCAGGAAGACGGACACCGCTTCGCTCCCGGCCTCCCACCCCCCGAACAGTTGGTGTGACTTCAGTAGCCGCAACTCTCTGCCCTCGGCCGCAGGCAGTACAGACGAGCCGCCGTCGTCCATGTCCCGACCAGCTGGCCCATTCCGGGATGCCCAGTCGACACCAGCAGGACTCAGGAGCCAGCCAAGGCGCTTATCGCCACTGACAAGGCTGCCATTCTTGACGTGCTTCGCGTCACGCAGCGCCTTGCCGACGATATCGAGGTTCGGGTACTCGTACTTCTCCCACCGAAATCTCCGAGGGGCAAACTCATAGCACTTCACGGCGACATCCTCTTGGTGTTGCCGCGAGGTTGCTCCACCCAGCGAGTAGAGGGCGAGGGCAGCGATCTGCCAGTTGGTCATCCGATCAACAGACACGGCAGCACCACGCTCCCGCAATAGCTCGACGCTGCCCACCGCCGTCCGTGCTGCCAGTCGCTACGCGAAGGCGGCGTCCACGACGACGTTCATCGCCTCGCGGGCGGAGCCCCAGCGCAGCGAGGCTTCCTTGCCGCGCCGCGTGAAGAAGTGCAGGTCGTACTCCTGCATGTAGCCGATGCCGCCGTGCAGCATGTGGCAGTCCTGCAGCACCTGCGGCGCCATCTTCGAGGTGATCGCCTTCACGATCGCCACGTCGCGGCGCGTCACCTCGCCCTGGTCGAGGTTCCATAGCAGCTCCTGCGCGAGGAAGCGCGAGCCTTCGACGAGCGTCGCCATGTCGGCGCAGTGCATCTGCACCGCCTGGAACGCGCCGAGCGGCTGGCCGAACTGGACGCGCAGCTGCACGTAGTCGATGGTGAGGTCGAGCGCCTTCTGCGCGTACGCGTAGGCCTCGAACGCCGTGAGCGCCGTGCCGAGGTCGCGCAGGCCATCGACGGCCTCCGCGCCCTCGATCCAGCCGTCGACGGCGGCGCCGTCGTAGCGGACGTGGGCCTGGGGAATCGCGCCGATCGTCTGGACGGGCGACAGCTCCACGCCGGCCTGGTCGCGCGACACCACCGCGATGCCCTGCGAGCCGTTACGCGTCGCCGTGACCAGGTGCACGTCGCTCGTCGCGCCGAACTCGACGAAGCGCTTCTCGCCGCTGACGGTCGAGCCGTCGGACGTCGTCTGCGGTTCGCCGTAGATGGCGTCGTCGGCCTCGAGCACCGCCGAGGAGATCGCGAGGCCGTCGGCGAGGCGCGGCAGCAGAGCTTGCTTGAGGTCCTCGGAGCCGTGGCGCTGCACGGCAACGGCCGCGATCAGCGTCGAGGTGAAGGGGCTCGGCAAGGCGGCGCGGCAGGCCTCGTTGACGAGGATCGAGGTGTCGAGCAGGGTGCCGCCCTGACCGCCGTACTCCTCGGCGATGGGCAGCGAGGTCCAGCCGAGCTCGACCATCTGGTCCCACAGTTGCATGTCGGGCGTGTCGGCTGCCTCGATCTCGCGGATGCGCTCGAAGGTGACCTCGCGCTCGAAGAACTCCTGCGCGTTGGTGCGGAGCAACTCCTGCAGCTCGCTGAGACGGATATCCATGTCGTCCTCCTAGCGAGGCAGCCCGAGGCCGCGGGTCGCGATGATGCGCCGCTGGATGTCGTTGGTGCCTCCGCCGAAACGTCCCACCGGGGAACCGCGCCACGCCGCATCGAGCGCGCCGTCGAGCGGGGCGTCCTCGACGCCGGCCTGCATCCCGCCGGTGCGGCCGAGGATGTCCATGAAGGCGTCGTTCACGCGCTCGCGGGAGTCCGTCGTCCAGACCTTGCCCATCGAGGCTTCCATCGTCGGGATCAGGTCGCTGTGCACCATCGCGGCGTTGTTCGTCGCGAGCGCGCGGGCGACCTCGACGCGCATGAGCGCGTCGGCCACCGCCTGGCGGGCGAAGGCGTCGTCCTGGAGCTCGGGCCGCGCCTCCTTGATGTGCGCCACCATGTCCTCGACCGTCTTCTCGAGCGGGCGGTAGGTGCCGATGGCCACACGCTCGAGGTCGAGAGCGCCGCTGACGATGTACCAGCCGCGGTTCTCCTCGCCGATCAGCGAGTCGGCGGGGATACGCACGTCCTCCCAGAAGGTCTCGTTGGTGCGGCCCTCGCCCATGATCCACAGCGGGCGAACGGTGATGCCGGGGGTGTTGAGCGGCAGCACGAAGGTCGAGATGCCGCGATGCTTCGGCGCATCCGGCTCGGTCCGCGCCGCGAGCCAGACGTGCGTCGCGAGGTGGGCAGACGAGGTGTAGATCTTCTGCCCGTTGATCACCCACTCGTCGCCGTCGCGGACGGCGCGCGTCTGTAGCGAGGCGAGGTCGGTGCCGGCGTTCGGCTCGGTGTATCCGAGGGCGAAGTTGATCTCGCCCCTGAGCACCTTGGGGAGGATCTCCTGCTTCTGCTCCTCCGTGCCGTTGCGCATGATGCTCGGGCCGACGGAGATGAAGGTGAGGTTGTCGAACGGCACGTCCTCACGCGCGCACTCCTCGGCGAGGGTCCACAGGAAGAGCGCGCCCTTGCCCTGGCCGCCGTACTCCTCGGGCCATGCGACGGCGGCGAGGCCTTCCTGCGCCATCGCGCGCATGAAGCCCTGCGACGCGGGGCCGTAGCCGTGGATGTGGCTCTCGGCGATCTCGGCGTCGAGTTCGGGTGTGCGGTGCGAGGCGATGAAGTCCTGCACCTGCTTGCGGAAGTCGAGCACCTCCGCCGGCATCTCGAAGTCCATGTCCCCATCCTTTCCCGCCCCGGGGTGTGCCGGGGGCGGTCGCCGCGCTCAGGCCTCGGCCGGCGCGTCCATCTTGCTGCGTTCGTCCCCTACGTCCGGGACCACTGCACGAGAGTGTAGGCCGGATCGTGATCAGGGTGGTGCTCGAACACCGCCTCGACCTCCGAACCAATGACGATCTCCTCCTCGGGGTCGCCGAGGAGGTTGCCGACCATGCGGATGTCGTCCGCGTGCGGGAGCTCGATCAGCACCACGACGTACGGCACCGCCTCGGCGAGGTCGGGGTGGACGGGGTGCCAGATCCGCTCCCACGAGAAGATCCGGCCCTCGGCCGCCACCTGCCGCCACTCAAGGTCGTAGCCGAGGCAGCGGTGGCAAATCCACTCGGGGCCCCACTGGTGCGCCTCGCAGGCGGTGCAGTACTGCACCCACAGCTCGCCGCGCTCCTTGCCCTCGTAGTGCGGCGCGTCGAGGCCATCCACCATCGCCACCGGGAGGGCGACGGCCGTCGGGAAGTAGCTGCCGCCCGCCTCGACGTCGGCTTTGGTTGCGTTCGCCATGGTTCGCTCCCGCCCTAGACCTGCGCGCCGAGCAGCAGGTTGCTCGTCGGCTCGACCATCGGCCCGCCCGCGACGAGCGAGATCTCCGGGTCGTCGACCTGCGCGGTCGACTCGCCGCGGACCTGCCGCGCCGCCTCGATCACCAGCTCGAAGCCGTGCATGTAGCACTCGGCGAGGTTGCCGCCCGAGGTGTTGAGCGGCAGCTTGCCGCCGTCGAACCGGAAGTTGTCGAGCGTGAACTCCTCGTTGGCCTGCTCCACGGGGATGAGGCCGTGCTCGACGATGCTCATCACGACGCCGCCGGTGAAGTTCTCGTAGACCTGCGCGACGTCGACCTCCTCGGGCTTGACCTGCGCCATGTCGAACAGCGAGGCCGCGTTGTTCTTGAAGTTCGAGGTGCCGTAGTCGGGTGCGTTGTGCGCCCACGCCGACTGCCGGTACTGCGAGCCCTGCCCACCGGCGAGGATGTAGACGGGCTTATTCTTCATGTCTCGGGCGCGCTCGGCCGTGGTCACGATGACCGCGGCGGCGCCGTCGTTCTCCTGGCAGCAGTCGTAGAGGTGGAACGGCTCGACGATCCAGCGCGAGTTGTCGTAGCGCTCCTCGTCGAGCGGGCGGCCGTACATGACGGCGCGCGGGTTGCGCTGGGCGTGGTAGTAGCTCGCGAGCGAGACGGCGCGCAGCGCGCTCTGCTGCACGCCGTGGTCGTGCATGAAGCGCGTGACCTTCATCGCGTACGACTGCGCCGGCGACATCTGCCCGAACGGCTGCGTGTACGCGGGCGCGCCCTCCAGCGGCCCGGACGCGCTCGCGGCGCCGAAGCGCCCGAACTGGCCCTGCGCGAGCGCGCGGAAGACCACGACGTTCGTCGCGATCCCGGCGTGTACCGCCGCGGCGGCCATCGCGACGGCGCCCGCGCAGCCGCCGCCACCACCGCCCCAGACCATCGAGGACCACTTGAGGTCCCGCAGGCCGAGCGCGGAATGGAAGCGCGTCGGGTCGTTGCGGTCATTGCTGTAGGAACAGAAGCCGTCGATGTCGCGGACGTCGATGCCGGCGTCCTCGGCGGCCGCCTGCACGGCCTGGAGGCCGAGCTTGAACTCGGCGTCCTCGGCGCCACCGCGCCTGTAGTAGGTGGTCTCGGCGAGACCGACGATCGCCGTCTTCCCTCGCATCGTCTCCGCCACGGGTCCTCCTTCGCCTGCCCGCCGCGTCCGCTGCGGCGCGACGCGTCCGGCCGCCCCGATTGTAGACAGGGCGTCCATGGGCGGCCTGCTACGTGAGCGCGCCGCTCTCAGCGAAGCGCGCCGCGTCCTCGGGGCTCGCGCCGAGCAGCTCGGTCAGCACGTAGTGCGTGTCTTCGCCGAACATCGGCGCGGCCTTGCTGAGCCTGCCGGGCGATCCCGAGTACTGCGTCGCGAGGCCGTCGTACGGCGTCGGGCCCATCGCCGGGTGGTCGAGCGTCACGAAGAAGCCGCGGTGCGCGAGCTGCGCGTCCTCGTAGAGGTCCGTCGCGCGCAGCACCGCCGAGGCGGGCACGCCCGCGTCGGCGAGCCGCGCCGCCAGCTCGTGCCCGTCCTGGTCCGCGCACCACGCCGCGAGTGCGGCGTCGATGCGCGCACGGTCGGCCTGCCGGCCCGCGTACGTCTCGTACTCCACCCCATCGAAGCCCTCGAGGCCGGCGAGGTCGCGCAGTGCGCGCCACTGCCCGGTCGTCGCGCACGAGATGGCGACGTAGCGCTCGACGCCGCGGCAGGCGTAGACGCCGTTCGGCGCGTCGGTCATCGAGTCGTGACCGGCGGGTCCGGCGACGCGGCCGTTCGCGGCGTAGTCGAGCACGAGCGGCGCGGCGAAGTGGATCGCCGCCTCGCCCTGCGAGAGGTCGATGAGCTGTCCCCTGCCGCTGCGACGCCGCTCGTAGATCGCGGACGCGACGGCGAGGAGCCCGAAGCGCGGGTTGATGAAGTCGGTGTACGCGCCGTACGGGCCGGCGGGCGGGCGGTCCGCCCAGCCGGTGACGGCGTGGAGCCCGGCCAGTGCCGCGCCCTGCATGCCGAAGCCCGTGTAGCGGCGCTCCGGCCCGGTCTGCCCTCGGAGGCAGGTGCGGACCATGATGAGGTCGGGGTGGTCGGGGCCGAGCACGGCCCAGTCGAGGCCGTGACGCTCCATCGTGTCGGGCGTGAAGCTCTCCACCATGACGTCAGCCCACTGCGTGAGGTCGCGCGCGATCTCACGGCCGACCTCGTGCGAGAGGTCGATCGACATGCCGAGCTTCGAGGAGTTGTAGTCGGCGAAGAACTGCGCCTTGTTGATGTCGAACTCGCCGTCCTTGAATGGCGGCCCCAGGCGCAGGCCGTCGAAGTGCCGCTCGGACTCCACGTGCACCACCGTCGCCCCGTGATCCGCGAGCGCCTTGGCGATGAGCGGCCCCACGCCGTACCACGAGAAGTCGGCGACCTTCAGCCCCTCGAACGTCCGCGGGCGCCGCCCGCCCCGGCCGTCCGAGGTGGTCGAGCCGTCCGGGGTGGTCGAGCCGTTCGAGGATCGCGCGCCGTTGACGGCCAGCGCGCGCGGCGTGTCGAGGAGCGCAGCGCCGTCGCCGAGCGCCGGAGCAGGCTCGACCGAGCCGATCGGCGTGCGCGAGAGGCGCACGAAGGGGCCGGGCACGGTGTGCCCGCCGACTTGCTGCCAGTAGTCGCGCGCCTCGAGCTGCGGGTCTTCGAGCAGGTCCCTGGCCGTCGCGATCTTCGCGACGAGCGCCTTGCTCTCGAGCGACCACGGGTGCAGCTCGGCCTTTGTCCTGGAGCGCAGGAAGGCGAGGACGTGCTGGAGCGCCTCGTTCACCAGCGGCGCGCTCTCGGGCGCAACGCCGGGCTCTGCCCAGTCCTCGTGCCAGTGCTGCCAGTCGATGCCGCGGAGGTGTTCGGGGAACCCGGGGCCGTCTCGCAGCATCCAGGCAACGGCCTGGTTCACGGTGTTCGTCATCTGCGGGCCGGCGCCCATCGAGCTCGTCGTGTACCCGTCGGCCACCTCGAGCATGGTCGGCAAGTCGAGCCCGGGCGTCCGACGCGGGACGGGGTTGGAGCGGTCGTCGCCGTAGCCGGGCTTGTCGCCGCCCTCGTTCGGCGGGTAGCCGGTCGCGTCGAGCAGCGTCCACACGATGCACGCCTGCATCGAGGTGTCGAGGTGCTGGCCGAGCCCGGAGTGGTCGCGCTCATTCAGCGCGACGACGATGTCGGCGGCGGCCTGCACGCCCGCGTGCAGGCCAGCCTGCGGGAAGCCGACGGGGATCGGCGGCCGGTCGCGGTCGCCCTGCATCGAGACGAGCCCACCCGCTGCCTGCAACGTGAGGTCGGTGGCCGGCCGGTGCGCGTGCGGGCCGCTCTGCCCGAACGGGCTGATCGAGGCGTAGACCAACGCGGGGTTGAGCGCGCCCAGGTCCGCGTAGCCGAGCCCCAGCGCGTCGAGCGCGCCCGGCTCGAGCGACTCCACGAGCACGTCGGCGCCGCGCGCGAGCTCGCGCAGCCGCGCGCGGTCGACCTCGTCGTCGAGGTCGAGCACGATGCTGCGCTTGCCGATGGCGTAGGCGGCCCAGTGCAGCGAGCCGGCGAGCTCGCCCTCGCGGCCGTCGACGAACGGCGGATGACGGCGCGAGGGGTGTCCGCCGGGCGGCTCGATCTTGATCACCTCGGCGCCCATGTCGGCGAGCAGCCGACCGGTGATCTCGCAGTAGCCGGTGGCGAGGTCGAGCACGCGAATGCCCGCGAGGGGCCTGGCCTGTCCGTTGGTCGTGGGTGATGCGGTCATGGTGCTGTCCTCAGGCGCTGTCGAGTTGGGCGAGCACCTCCGCGGTGTGCTCGCCGGGCAGTGGTGGGCGGCGCGTGATCGCCCACGGCGAGCCGCGGAAGGCGTACGGCGCGCCGGGGTAGACGAACGAGCGGCCCAGTTCCGGGTGCTCGACCTCCGTCGGGAAGCCTCGTGCGACGAAGTGCGGGTCTTCGATCACGTCCTCGGGTGCGTAGATGATGCCGACCTGGAAGCCGCGCTCCTGCGCGCCCGAGAAGAACTCGTAGGCGTCGAGGCGCTGCACGAGGAAGATCATCGCCTCACGGCCCGCGCTCAGGAGCGCTGCTTCTTCCTCGTCCTCGGCGGCGCGGGCCATATCGAGCATGCGATCCATGCCGGCGGCCGTCTCGAGCAGCGGCGACTGCTCGTACTCGTCGAACAGGCCGAGCTCCTGCATCCAGTCGATGAGGATGCGGAACTCGTGCGGGCGGCGCGGGAACAGCCCGGTGTTCATCCATACGCCGTCCTTCGCCTGTACCTGCGTCGGCCCCGAGGGCGTCACGCCGGCGTGGCGTCCGGTCTGGCGCTGCACGGTCTCACGCGCGACGAGCCACTGGTAGCTGCCCGCCTCGGTCGTGACGTTCGAGGCGGCGTGCAGGCTCACGTCGATGAACTGGCCCGCGCCGCCGCCGTCGCGGTAGAGCACGGCGGTGAGGATGCTGATCAGCGCCCAGTGGCAGCCTGTCTGGTAGCCCTGGTTGCCGCCGCCGCGCACGGGCGGGATCGAGTGGTCGTCGTAGCCGCATGACCAGGCAGGCCCGGCCCCCGCGAGGATCGTGAGGTCCGTCGCGGGGTCGCCTGCGCGCGGGCCGGAGCGCCCGAAGGGCGTGATCGCGCAGTGGATCAGGCCGGGGTTGCCGCCGCGCAGGTCCTCGTAGTCGAGGCCACGCTCCGCCAGCCAGCCGGGCGCGCGGTCCTCGACGAGCACGTCGGCGCCGGCCACGAGCTTGCGGAACGCCTCGCGCCCCACCTCGCCGTCGAGGTCGAGCGCGACGGAGCGCTTGCTGGTGTTGTAGTGCCAGAAGAAGAGGCTGCGGTCGGGGTGCGGAACGTCGTCGAGGAATGGCGCGTAGGAGCGCGTGCGCGAGCCGCCGGGCGGCTCGATCTTGACGACGTCGGCGCCCATGTCGGCGAGGAGCTTGCCGGCGAACTCGCCGATCTCCTCGCACAGCTCGATCACGCGCAGGCCGTGCATCGGTCCCATCGGAGCGTTCGGGCCGGTCAAATCACGCCCTCTTCGCGCAGGCTCGCGATCTCGCCGACGTCGAGGCCGAGCAGTCCGCCGTAGACCTCCTCGTTGTGCTCGCCGAGGTTCGGTGCGCCGCGTCCGAGCTCCCATTCGGTCTCGCTCAGGTGCGCGGGCACGCCATCGACGCGCACCGCGCCCATGTCGGTCTGCCGCACCTCCGGCCACAGCCCCCACGCGCTCGTGTTCTCGTCGTGGTCGATGCGGTCCTCGGGGCGCGCGACCGCCGAGGTGGGCACGCCCGCCGCGCGGAGGCGCTCAGCCGTGGCGAACGCCTCGCGCGACGCAGTCCAGCCGCCCAATGCCTCGTCGAGCGCCGCCTCGTGCTCGATACGGTCGTCGAGGGTCGCGAAACGCGGGTCGGCGGTCCACGGCTCGGCGACCTCGGCGGTCAGCGCGTGCCAGTCCGCCTCGTCGCGGCAGGCGATGGCGATCCAGTTGTCCTCCCCCTCGGCTGGGTAGACGGCGTGCGGGGCCATCGCGGGCCAGCGGTTGTGGTTCGAGTCGGGCAGGCCGTCACGGCGCGTCGGGCGGCCATTGACGGTGTAGTCGAGGATCGCGGGGCCGGTCAGCGTCGCGCCCGCGTCGGTGCAGGACATGTCGACCCACTGGCCCTCGCCGGTGACGTTGCGGTGATGCAGCGCGGCGAGGATGGCGATGCACATGTAGTAGCCGCCGGTGTGGTCCATGTAGGAGTAACCCCACCCGGCCGGCGGCTGGTCGCGCAGCTTCGAGGTCCACGTGAGCCCGGCCACCGCCTGCACGATCGGGCCCCACGTCTTGTACGTGCCGTACGGCCCCTGCTTCCCGAAGCCGCTGTTCGAGACGTAGATGACGTCGGACTTGATGGCCTGCAACTGCTCGTAGCCGAATCCGAGCCGGTCCATCACGCCTGCCGAGAAGTTCTCCGATACCACGTCGGACGCCTTGACCAGCTCGGTCAGCAGCTCCTTGCCGCGCTCGGTGCGGAGGTTGAGCGTGATGCCGAGCTTCCCCACGTTGTGGTTGTTGAACGAACCGCCGAGGTTGATCCCGCGGCGCTCATCCACGTACGGCGGCTGGCCGCGGAGGATGTCCCAGCGCCCCTCATTCACGGGGTCCTCGATACGGATCACCTCGGCGCCGAACGCGGCGAGGTGGCGCGTCGCCCCGGCGCCCGCCAGCTGGCCGGTGAAGTCGCAGATGCGGTAGCCCGCGAGGGCCTTCGGCATCGAGGCTCCTCGTTACTCGCGGGAGGCGCGGATCGCCGCGCCCCACTTGTGCTCGATCGCGTACACGGTGGCGACGTCGTCGACGCCTCGCAGCATCTCCAGCGCGATCTTGTTGTTGCGGACGACCACCGGGTCGTAGGTCGTGATCTCGCGCGCGATCGCCATCGTCTCCGCCTCGAGCTGGTCGTCGTCGACGACGAGCGCGATCGCGCCGCACTGCTGGAGGTACTCGGGCGTGACGCGGCGGCCGGTCAGCATCATGTAGCGCAGGACGGGCTCGGGCAGGATGCGGCGCGCATGGCCGGCGCCGCCGATGGCGCCGATCTGGATCTCGGGCAGCCCGAAGCGCGCACTGCGCCCGGCCACCACGATGTCGCACAGCGCCGGCATGAGCAGGCCGAGCCCGACCGCCGGCCCGTTCACGGCCACGATGATCGGGATCGGGATGTCGAGCAGCGCCGTCTGCGCGTTGCGCACGCGCACGGTGCGCTCGCCGGGCATGTGGTGCGCCGAACTGGGGCCGCTGTCGTTGAGGTCGAAGCCGGCGCAGAAGATGTTCGGCAGGCCGCTGCGCCACACCGCGACCATGATGTCGGGATCGTCGGCGGCGCTGTGCAACTCCTCGGCGAACGATTCGAGGAGGTCGAGGCTGAGCGCGTTGACGCGCGGCCTCGTGATCGTGAAGGTCGCGATCCCACCAGTCTTCTCCACCGTGAGCGCCTCGTGCATCGCTATCCGTCCTTCCCCAGGTGGCCGCGCGCTGCCGCCCGCGTGCGAGGTCCGTGCGCGCGGCGCGCCCGAAGCCACAGCGCGGGGTGCGGCCTGAGCGCATCGTAGCGGCGTGCGCTCGGGCTTGCATTGCTCGCGGGGACGCCTTGACGCCGGGCGCGCGCGCTCCATACGTTCCTCGCGACGCGAACGGAGGCGTGATGCAGGTAGGAGTGCAACTGCCACAGCTCGGCGAAGCGGCTTCGCGCGACCTCGTGCTGCGGCATGCGCGCGCGGCGGAGGACGCCGGCTACGACGCGCTGTGGGTCAACGACCACGTCATGTTCCCGCGCGAGTGGCGCTCGCCGTACCCGTACGCGCCCGACGGCGTCGTGCCGCCCCGCACGTACGTCGACCACTCGATCATCGAGCCGCTGACGGAGCTGACGTTCGTCGCGGGCGTGACGAGCACGATCGGGCTCGGCACTTCCGTGCTGGTGCTCAACTACCGCAGCGCCGCCTACACGGCGAAGATGGTCGCGAGCATCGACCACCTCGCGGGCGGGCGCTTCCTGCTCGGCGCCGGCATGGGCTGGGCGCGCGAGGAGATGGAAGTCCTCGGCATGCCCACGAACCGCCGCGGTGACCGCTTCGAGGCGAGCGTGCGCGTCATCCGCGCGCTGCTCGACGAGGAGTGGGTGGACGGCCTCGAGACCGAGTTCCACACCGTCGACGGCTGGACCGCGCGCCCGCTGCCGCCGCGGCACCTGCCGATCTGGATCGGCGGCGACAGCCCCCAGCAGATGCGCCGCATCGGCGAGCTCGGCGACGGCTGGCTCGCCCACGCCGGCTACCTCAACCGCGCCGAGGAGGCGATGACGCCAGCGCGCGAGGCGGCCTCGCGCGCCGGCCGCGACCCGGCCGCGCTGATGATCGCGATGAACAACGTCGGCGCGCTCGCGGCCGACCGGCTGGAGCAGACCGCCGAGCGCCTACACGCCGCGCGCGAGTCGGGGGTGAATCACGCGATCATCGGGCTGCATCCGCGCCAGCTCGAGGATGCCCCGGAACTGGCACAGCGCTTCGCCGCGGACTACCTCGCGGAGCTGCAGGCGGACTGAGGGCGGGCGGACTGATCCAGCGCCCGGCGCGCGCTACCCTGAGCGGTGCGCGAGGGAGGAGAACGATGACCACCGGAGCCGTGCTCGAAGCCACCGACGCGAACTTCACCGACGTCGTCATTCAGCGCTCGCACCAGATGCCCGTCATCGTCGACTTCTGGGCGGCGTGGTGCGAGCCGTGCCACATCCTCAGCCCGACGCTCGAGAAGATCGCGAACGAGTACGCCGGTCGCGTACAGCTCGTGAAGGTCAACATCGACCAGAACCCGATGGTGACCCAGCAGTACGGCATCCAGAGCATCCCCGCGGTGAAGGCCTTCGAGGGCGGCGGCGTCACCAGCGAGTTCGCCGGGGTACAGCCCGAGGAGCACGTGCGGGCGTTCTTCGACATCCTCGTGCCCTCGCAAGCCGACCATGCCATGACCGCGGCGCAGCGCTTCCGCGCCCTCGGCGACGACGCGGCCGCGCGCGAGCAGCTCGAGTTGGTGATCGCCGGCGACCCGAACCATCTGGATGCCGCGCTCGAACTCGCCGACATCCTCTCCGCGAGCGGCGACGCGGCTGACACCGCGCGCGCGCGCGAGCTGGCCGCGCCCTACGAGCACGACCCCCGCGCCCGGCGAGCACTCGGCCGCATCGGCCTGGCCGAGCTGGCGGCCGGCAAGGACCGCGCCGCCCTTGAGGCGCGCGTTGCCGCCGACGAGAACGACGCCGAGGCGCGCTACCACCTCGGCGCGGTGCTCGCCGTCGCGGGCGAGTGGCAGGACGCGCTCGAGCACCTGCTCGCGACGGTGCGCCTCGACCGCGAGCTCGACGAGGACGGCGGGCGGCTACGTATGCTCGACGCCTTCGCGGTGCTCGGCGACACGCACGAACTCGCGGCGCGCTACCGCGGCCGGCTGATGAACGTCATCTTCTAGCGCCGCCTCGACGGCACACCTCGGCAGCACGGGCGGGCGGGACACGATGGCGGAACAGGCTGCGGGCGCGATCGACTGGCGAGCGGTCCACGCCGAGGCGCTCGACATCCTCCAGCGCTACATCCGGATCGACACCTCGAACCCGCCGGGCAACGAGGCCCCCGCGGCGCGCTTCCTCGGCGCCATCCTCGAAGCCGAGGGCCTGGAGTGCGACTACATCGAGACGCACCCCAACCGCGAGCTGGTGATGACGCGCCTGCGCGGCGACGGCAGCAAGGGCGGCGCGTTGCTGCTCGGGAACCATCTCGACGTCGTGCCGGTCGAGGAGGAGTCCTGGGACATGCCGCCCTTCGAGGGCGTCGTGCGGGACGGCCGCATCTACGGCCGCGGCGCGCTCGACATGAAGGGCGCCGCGGTGATGCAGCTGATGACGGTGCTGCTGCTGCATCGCCTCGGCGTCCCGCTGCGACGTGACGTGGTGTTCCTCGGCGTGCCGGACGAGGAGGCCGGCAGCATCCGCGGCATCCGCTGGGTCATCCGCCGCCGCCCCGAGCTCCTTGACGGCATCGAATTCGCACTCAACGAGGGTGTCGGCGGCATCACCGAGTTCGCGGGCCGTGAAGGCCGCATCTTCATGCCGACCATCGACGAGAAGGGCGTCGCCTGGCTGCGGCTGCGCGCCACCGGCCCCGGCGGCCACGGCAGCCTGCCTACGACCGAGAACCCGGCGGTGCGCCTGCTGAGCGCATTGCTGCGCCTCGCGGAGTGGGACCGCGGCCTCACGTTCACGCCCGGCACGACGGCGCTCGTCGAACGGCTCGCCGAGGCCGGCATTCTGCCCGATCCCGCCGACCGGGGCGCCCTCGAGGCCGCGCTGCGCTCCAATCCCGGCTCGCACGCGATGTTCATGCACACGCTCAACGTCACGATGGTGGAGGCGGGCATCAAGGCGAACGTGATCCCGCCGCGCGCCGAGGCCGTCCTCGACTGCCGGCTCCTGCCCGGCGAGAACATCGAGGGCTGGATGGAAGCGGTGCGCGAGCAGATCGGTGACCCGCTCGTCGAGGTTGAGCCCGAGGCGCGTGATGTCTACGGCGCCAACCCGTCGGACTGGGACAGCGAGTTGTTCCACGCCATCCGTGACACCATGACCTCGGCCGTCGAGGACGCCATCGTCGTGCCGGGCCTCGCCACGTTCGCCACCGACAACCGCTTCCTGCGCGAGTTCGGCATCCCGGCGTACGGCTTCATCCCCTGCCTGCTCAGCGCCGAGGAGCTCGCGGGTCTCCACGCCCACAACGAGTTCCTCACCCTCGACAACATGGAGATGGGCACCGAGCTGACGTACGAGATCGTCCGCCGCGTCAGCACGTAGGACGGCCCGGCTGACCACCTCACCCACCCACGACCCGCACCCCCTCGCCGGCACATGGTCGCTCGTCGAGACGGCTGTCTTCGAGCTGTGGCGCGTCGCGCGCCCGGCCATCGACGCCCTCGCCGCGGAGCGCGCCATCCCGCTCGCGCTGTACGACTACGCCGAGATCGGCCTCGACACGCTGTCCGTCGACGAGGCCCAGGGCCGCGACCCGTACACGCGGCCCGAGGGCTTCGCCGCGGAGTTCGCCCGCCTCGCCGCCGGGGGTTGGCTCAAGGAGGTCGAACGCGGCGGCGACCCCATGGCCACTCGTTACGTCGTGTTGCCGCACGCGCGGGAGGCGGTGCGCGCGCTCGGCGAGGCCGGCGACGCGCGCCTCGGCGCGGTCGTGGCGATGCCGGACGCCGACCTCGCGCGCACCCACGAGCTGCTCGCGGCGATCGCCGCGGCGAACCTCGCCGCGCCCGAACCGCCGGCGCGCTGGGGCGCCGAGCGCCGCTTCCGCACCGCGAGCGCCCACACACCGCTCCCCGGCCGGATCCGCGAGGCGGCGCTGGACTGCCTCGCCTACCGCGACGACGTGCACCTCGCGGCGTGGAGCGCCCACGTCGATCCATCGACGGAGGGCGGGCTGTGGAACGCCTTCTCGCACGTCTGGGCCGGCGAGGCGCGGACGGCGGAGGCGATCGCTTCGGCCGCCGCGTTCCGTGGGTACGACGCGGCGTTCTACGCGCGTGCCCTCGCCGACCTCGAGGCGCGGGGCTGGCTCGTGGCCGCCGAGGGTGGCGCGTACCGCACCACGCCTGAGGGGCAAGCCCTGCGCGACGCCGTCGAGGGGCAGACGGACGAGTGGTTCTTCGCGCCGTGGGCGGTGCTCGGCGACGACGGGATCGGCGAGCTGCGTGAAGGCGTCGAGGGGCTGTTAAGGGCGCTTCCAGTCGTGTCGTAAACGCTACGCCATGCGCAGCAGCTCCATCGTGTTCTGAACGACGAGTTGGTGCAGTTCGACGCGGCGCTCGACGGCCTGGTGGTCCTGCCCCATCTCGACGAGCACAGGGAGCACCCCCGGCACGATACGTCCGAGGGACAGCGAGCTGCTCCAACGGCCCGGCCGCCAGCGCGTGCGCGCGAGCGCGGACGCCATGGCGGCCTCGGGGGCGCCGGCGGCCAACTCCTCGTCGGTGACGGACGTGGGCCATTGCGTCCAATCGCGCGGCACCATCAGCTCGCGCTCCACCTCGATCTCCCGGTTGACGCGCCCGGCGATGAGCCGCGCGAAGGGGACTCGGTCGCGCGCCGGCCCGGTCGTGATCGTCTGGCCGAGGAACGCCGTCCCCTGGTTCTCGCCGCGCTCGGCGTAGAACCCCCACGACTCGTGGAGGTCGAGCACCACGTCGACCTCGTAGCGCCGTGCGACGTCGACGATGTGCGCGGCCATGCGCGCCATCGGTAGTTCGGCGTCGAGTGAGCCCGGGTAGAGGCGGTTGAGGTCGCCGAGCGCCTCCGTGGTGCGCTGGAACAGCCCGATGGCGACGACGTTCGCGCGAGGGGCCACGAGCAGGCTGCCGCGCGCGGGCTCCCACCCGGCGATGCCGTCGGCGGCGAACCAGCCGCCGGGCTCGTTGCCGTGCACGCCACCGAGGACAAGCAGCGTCGGGCCCTCGACGCCGCTGTGTGTCACCACCAGCGGCGTCTCCCACTCCGTGCCGGCCATGAGAGCGACTTCGTCGCGGCCGCGAGGCGGCGGCGGAGTGACGGTAGGCGTCGGAGTGAGTGTCGGCGTCGCGGTCGCTGGCGGGGTCGGAGCCGGCGAGGGCGCCGAGGCGACCACGGGCGGCGCCGGCTCGCTGGGGCGCCCGTCGTCACCTGGTGGCGCAGCCGATCGCGAGCAGGCGGCGAGGAGCGCGACGCCGCTCAGCGCGACGAGGCGCAGCGCCTCGCGCCGTGAGTGCAGCCGGACCCGATGCTCAATCATCGCAAGCATCCCGTGCGCGCCGTGGGAGCGCCTCGGCGATCTTACAGGAGGCGGCCCTGCCCGGAGGGGGCGGGTGGCTCGGCGGGTGTGGGGTCGAAGCCGGGCGCCGTGTCGAGGCCGACCTCGGAGAGGCGCTCGGCGAGCAGGCGTGCGTTGACCGGCCCCTGGTCGAAGTTGTTGGTGTTGACCACCAGGTGCACCTCGTTTGCCTCCTCGGCGAGCGAGCGGATGCGGGGCGTCCACTCGTCCAGCTCGGCCGCTTCGTAGTAGTAGTCGAAGCGCTCCGAGGACGTGCGCGTACTCGCCTCCCACATCGCGGCGTTGCGGCCGTGGAAGCGCACGAACGCGAGCTCGGTCGTGGCCGCCGCGACCGGCGGGACGGAGCTGTCGAACCCCTGCGGCTCGTCGACGCAGATGAACGCCAGCTCGAGGTCGCCGAGCAGCGCAAGCGTCGACTCGCGGTGCTCGGCGTCGAGCCAGCGGTGGTTGCGGAACTCGACGGCGCCGCGGTAGTGGCCGAGCCGCTCGCGCACCTCCTCGAGGTACGCGTGGCTGCGGCGGTTGGGCGTCACCCAGCGCGGGAACTGCAGCACGATCACGCCGAGCTTGCCGGCATCGTGCAGCGGCAGCAGCGCGTCGAGGTAAGTCGACCAGCACAGGTCCCCGGGGGCGTCGCGGCGGTAGAACTGGCGCTTCATGCGCAGGTCGGGCGGGAGTTCAGCCTGGATCGCCTTCGGGAGCCGCGCGACGGGCGTCGGGTGCTCGCTGAACAGCGAGTACGCCTTCACGTCGAACGTGAAACCCGGCGGCGTTCGCTCCACCCAGCGCTCGGCCTGCGCGACGGTCGGCAGGCCGTAGTAGGGCGCGTCGACCTCGACGAGCGGGAACTGCGTGGCGTAGTAGCGCAGTCGCGCCTCGGCGGACTTCGCCTCGGGCGGATAGAAGCGCCCGCCCTCGATGAGGGGCTTGTCGGTCCAGGATGCGGTGCCGGGCAGCAGCTTCGTCACGCCCCAAGCTTAGCGGGGGGAGCGGGCGTCAGGCGACGAGGCGCGAGATGGTGGCAGCAGCAACCATCCCGCCGATGAGGGCACCGGCCATCCAGCGAATCAGGCGTGCTTCCATCTGATGCATCTCCGCGCGGAGCGCGCCGATCTCCGCTTGCATCTCCGCCCGGAGTGCGCCGATCTCCTCCTTGACCTCGACACGCAGCGCGGCGATCTCGTCCTTGACCTCGACACGCAGCGCCGCAATCTCCTCCTTGACCTCGACACGCAGCGCGGCGATCTCGTCCTTGAGCTCGGCCCTCGTTGCGAAGAGGTCGGCCTTCGTGGCGAAGACATCGCGTGCGTCGAATGCCTCGGTGGTCACGTCGCTCGCCCAGCTTCCCGCCGCCATTCGGGCACCAGTATACACGTCTGCGACAACTATACTTCCTTGTCTGATTATCACGTTACGTATGCACCCGCCGAACGCACAACAGCCCGCCGAAGCGGGCTGTTGAGGTAGCACGAGCGGGCGTCAGGAGGTCGTGTGCAGTCCGCACTCCAGCTTGTCGAAGCCCGACCAGCGGCCGGCGCGCGGGTCCTCGCCCGGCTGGATGGCGCGCGTGCAGTTCGTGCAGCCGATGCTCGGGAAGCCGCGGTCGAGGAGCAGGTTGTAGGGCAGCCCGCGCTCGAAGATGTACGACCAGAGCAACTTCTCGCTCCAGTTGATGAGCGGGTTGACCTTGACCAGCCCGAACTTCTCATCCCACTGCACCGCCGGGGTCTCCTCGCGGCCGGTCTGGTCGCGGCGGAGGCCGGAGACCCATGCGCGCTTGCCGCGCAGGGCCTCGCGGTTCGGCTCGACCTTGCGGATGTCGCAGCAGAGGTCCGGGTCGCGATCCCACAGCGCGGGGCCGTGCAGCTCGATCTGCCCCTCCGTGGTCAGCTCCGGACCGTAGCCGACGATGTTGACCTTGGGCCAGTGCAGCCGTGCCGCCCGGATCGTGTCGTGCGTCTCCGGGAACAGGTAGTCGGTGTCGATGTAGAACACCTCGGTCGAGGGCTGGAGGCGCTGCACCATGTCGACCAGCGCCATCCCGGACGTGCCGCCGAAGGAGCACGCCAGCGTCAGGCCCTCGCCGTAGCGGTCGACGGCCCAGCTGAGGATGTCGCCGGGGCCGGCGCGATCGAGCTCCTCGTTGGCGACGCGGATGATCTCCGCCTCGGCATAGTCGATGGGCACGGCCAGGCGGCCGGTCGGCGTCTCATCGCCCCTGCTGCCTCGTACCACCTGGTGCCCGCCCGTTGATGTCGTCACGCCGCCGCCTTTCCGATGCTGCGTAGTGATCGCGCTAGACCGCGCATTCGCCCTCGCCACGTTCGAGGACGTAAATGCTCTCGCGCTCCCAGTCGATGAACTCGTTCATGGTGTCGAGCGAGAACTCCGGCGGCAGGGTCAGATCCCGCACCGAGTCCTCGAAGTGCAGCTTGCCGACGCGCCCGAAGTACTCGTTGAACTCCTCGCCGTCCTCGCGCTCGGCCTCATAGAGCCGGACGAAGCGCTCGACGGCGTCGGGGACCCGCTTGGCGGGGAGCCGCACCTTGAGCAGCGTGCCGAGCTCGAGGTCCGCGCCGGGGCGGCGGTTGCCGCCGACGAAGACGTGGTAGGCGGGCACCTGGCGCGCGCCGGACTTGATGGCGGCGCCGTGGAACCCGATGTTCGCGATGTGGTGCTGCCCGCACGAGTTGGGGCAGCCGCTGGCGTTGATGAGGATGCGCCGCGTCAGCGGGTCGGTGACCGCCATCTCGCGCACGCGGTCCGCGATCGCGCGGTTCAGCCCCATCGAGCTGGTGATGCCGAGCTTGCAGCTGTCGGTGCCGGGGCAGCTCACCACGTCCTCGATCTCGAGGGTGCCCGCATCACCGAGGCCGAGTTCAGACAGCCCCTTCCAGACGGTGTAGACGCTGCCGTCGGGGATCCAGCGCAGCACGATGTTCTGCCACGGCGTGGTGCGCGCGCGGCCCGAGCCATACTCGCGCAGCAGCGCCGCGAGGCCACGGAACTGCCCGGGGTTGAGGTCGCCCTCCGGCACCTTCACCTCGATCGCCGAGTAACCGGCCTGGCGCTGCGCGCGCACCGCGGTGCGCGCCCACTCCTCGAACGCCGCACGGTCGGCGTCGGTCGGCTGCTCGGGATTCGTGGGTGCGGGCGGGGCGTCCGCCTCCTCGTCGTCGAGGAACAGCAGCGGGTCGGGCGAGGCGTCACGGTCGGCGGCCCAGTCCTTCGCCAGCTCCTCGTCGACCATGCGCCGGAACTCCTCCTCGCCCACGCGGTGGACCAGGAACTTGATGCGCGCCTTGGCGATGTTCTTCCGCAGCTCGTCGGCGGCGTCGAAGATGCGCAGGACCGCCTCGGAGACCTTCAGGTAGTCGTCGACGGAGACCCACTCGCGCAGCACGACGGCGTGGCGGGCCATGATCGAGAGGCCGCCGCCGGCGACCATCTTGAAGCCCTTGGTAGGCACGCCGTCGACCTCGCGGATCTCGGGGATGAAGCCGATGTCGTGGATCTGCGTGAGGGCGGCGTCCTCGTCGCTGCCGGAGAAGGCGACCTTGAACTTGCGCGGCAGCAGCTGCGTGAGCTCGCTGCGCACGAAGTAGCGCACGAAGGCGCCCGCGTAAGGCGACACGTCGAAGGGCTCATCGGAGCGGATGCCCGCCCACGCGTCGCCGGTGACGTTGCGCACCGTGTTGCCGCAGGCCTCGCGGGTCGAGAGTCCGGCGTCACCGAGGATCTGCATGATGTCGAGGGTGCGTTCGAGCGGGATGTGGTGGAGCTGGATCGCCTCGCGCGTCGTGAGGTGGCCCTTGCGCAGCGGCGTGTAGTCCTCGGCGATGACCGCGAATGCGTCGAGTTGCTCCGACGTGGTGCCGCCGAAGGGCAGCTTCACGCGCATCATCTGGCGGTCCGGCTGGCGCTGGCCGTAGACGCCCTGGCGGAGGCGGAACCTCGTGAAGTCGTCGCCCTCGGGGTTCTCGGCGAGGAACTCGGTGGCCTCCGTGCGGAAGTCCTCGAACTCCTCCTCGAGGATCGCGATCACGCGGCCGGGGCGGTCGGTACGTGTGGCGGTGGTCATAGGGCACTCCATCCTCAGCGGGCGGTCGCGGGGCTTCTCACCCGAGCATCAGCGTCGGCCGGGCCCTGTCCGGCTAATGTCGATAAACCTGGTCAAGTTTCTCGACAATGCAGGGATCGTAGCACCGATGGCCGTCGTGTCAACGCGCCCGGCCCCTCGCACCGGCAGCCGTTGGCACATAATGGGCTCGACATGACCAACCATCCCACAACCGCGCCCGCCACGACACCGCACGAACGCTTCGAGCGCGCCGTCGCGGCCATCGACGCCGCCAACGCCGGCGACCCGAACCGCATCGAGGTAGACGGCGAGGCGCAGCCGAAGGAGCTCACGCACGCGCGCATGCTCGGCGCGTGGGTGCGCCGCCTCGACCCCGCGGCGAGCGAGGCGCTGCTGCTCGCGGCACGCGCGCACCACGTGCGGCGCTGGACGATCCCGCGAGACTCGTTCCCGCCGGGGCGCAGCGGCTACCTGCGCTGGCGCGCGCATCTCCGCGCGTTCCACGCCGACGAGGCCGAGCGCCTGCTGCGCGATGCCGGCTACGACGACGCGACGATCGAGCGCGTCCGCCAGATCGTGCTCAAGCAGGGCCTCACGCGTGACGCGGCGACGACGGACCCGGACGTGCAGACGTTCGAGGACGGGCTCAGCCTCGTCTTCCTCGAGACGCAGTTCGCCGAGGTGGCCGCGCGCATCGACGACGACGAGAAGATGGCGCGGATCATCGCCCGCACGTGGCGCAAGATGAGCGAGCGTGGCCACGAGGCAGCGCGCGCGCTCGACCACGGCGAGCGGGCGCAGGCGATCCTCGAACGCGCCTCGACGCTCACGGGAGGGTGAGGGAGCGGTACACTGCGCGCATGCGGACGTACATCGCCGAGCGCCACCCGTCGCTGCTCTTCCCGGACTTCCGCCGCGTCTTCTGGAACGCGTTCTTCGCGTCGGCGTCGTTCTGGACGATGCTGCTCGCGCGCGGCTGGCTCGTCTACGAGCTGACCGGGCAGGGGGCGTGGGTCGGCGCGGTCACGTTCGCCGGCATGATCCAGATGACCCTCGCGGGCCCCATCGGCGGCGCGCTCGCCGACCGCGCCGACCGGCGGCTGATGGCGATCGCCGCGGACGCTGCCGGGATCGTGGCAGCGCTCGCGCTTGCGGCGATCACGTTCGCGGGTTGGGTCGAAGCCTGGCACGTGCTCGTCTTCGCGGTGATCGGCGGTATGGCGCGAGCGTTCGGGACGCCCGCAGAGCAGGCGATCATCCCCAACGTCGTCCCGAAGGAGCACCTGCTCAACGCGGTGGCGCTCTCCGGGATCACCCGGCACGGCTCGCGCATCGCCGGGCCGCTCATCGGCGCGGGGCTCCTGAATCAGCTCGGCGCGGGGTCGGTCTTCGTGCTGTCTGGCGTGTTCCTCGCGCTCGCACTCTACCAGCTCCTCCGGCTCGAGTACCGCAGCGCGGCGCGGCCGAACGATGCCGAGCCCGTCTTCGCGATCGGCCCCGTGTTCCGCGACATGCGCGAGGGCATCTCCTACGTCGAGCGTGACCCACGCGTGCTCGTGATGCTCGTGCTCGTCGGCTTCCACTGCGGTGCGACGATGGCGTTCGACTCGATGATGCCCACACTCGCGACCGTTGTCGGCGGCGCCGACATCACCTTCAGCAGCATCATCGTGGGTATCGGCGCGGGCTCGATCATCGGGACGCTGATCGTCTCGATGCTCCAGAGCGACGCGGCGCTGGGGCGCATGTTCTTCATCATCGGCGTGGGCAGCGGCCTCTCGATGTTCGTCGTCGGCTTCGCCACCACGCCCTACATGGCCGTCACCGGCGGCGTCCTCGCAGGGGCGACGCAGGCGAGCTACATGGCGATGGCGGCGACGTTCGTGCAGCGCATCACGCCCGACGCGTTCCGGGGGCGGGTGATGTCGCTGTACGTCGTGCTCGCCGCCGGACACATGGCGTTCGTGAACTTCGGCTTCGGCTGGCTCTCCGACGGCATCGGGGTGCGGCTGTTGCTGATCGTGCCGGGCATCATGTGGACCGTGGGGTTCATCGCGGCGTCGATGCTGCTGCCCGAGGTCCGCTCGCTGGTGCGCACCGGCAACTTCCGTGAGCGCCCCGAGCCGGTGGCCGTCGCCGCCGAGGCCTAGCCTGAAGCCCCGTCACCAGCGGCGCCGACACTCGCGTCCGCCGTCCCGTCGGCGCGCGCGAGCGTGAAGCACAGCGTCGCGCCCGGCGAGCGATCGGCGACCCAGATGCGTCCGCCCTGCTGCTGCACCAACCGCCGCGCGATCGCGAGCCCCAGCCCGGTGTGCGAGCCCGCCTCGCGCGCGATGTCCCCGGTGTAGAAGCGCTCGAAGACGCGGTCGCGCTCCTGCAGGAGGATGCCCGGACCCTCGTCCCGCACCTCGAACCGCACGGAGTCGGCGTCGTCGGCCACGGCGGCGAGGGTGATGCGCGAGCCGGGCGGGCTGTGCCGCAGGGCGTTGTCGAGGAGATTGGCGAGCACCTCGCCGGCACGACCCGGGTTGGCGCGGACGGCGTCCGGCGCCGCCTGCTCGACCTCGATGCGCACGTCCTGGCGTCCGGCAACCGGGCCAAAGCGCTCCGCGGCCGCTTCGAGCAGCGAGCCAGGCGTGACAGCCTCGAGGTCGAGCGGCTCAAGCTCCGACTCGAGCTGCGCGAGCCGGAGCATGCGCTGCACCATGTCGGTCATACGCTCCAGCTCATCGGTGAGCAGCCCGAGGAAGCGTTCACGGTCCGCCGGGTCCTCGGAGGCGGACTGCAGCGTCTCGGCGATGGCGCGCGCGCCGGCGATCGGGGTGCGCAGCTCGTGCGAGAGGTTCGCAACGAGGTCCGTACGGGCGCGCTGGGCGTCGTGCAGCGCGGTCACGTCCTCGATGCAGAGCAGCAGCGTGGCTCGTCCGCCGAGGAGCGGAGGCGACAGCGGCGCGACGCGGACGCGCACCTGGCGGCCGCCGGTGAGGTGCACGTCACGCGCTTCGGCCGGTCGCTCGCGGACGGTGGCGGTGAGGTCGTACTCGCGCGTGGCGCGGATCAGCGAGGCTTCGATCATGCCGCCCACCGGGTGGCCGACGAGCTCCGCGAACGCCGGGGTCGCGTCGAGCACCGTCAGCTCCTCGTCGAGCAGCGCGACGCCGAGCGGGAGCATGTCGAGTACGTCGCGCCACGAGTCCAACGAGGGCGGCTCGGGCGGCTCGGTGGGTTCGGGGCTCGCCCGGACTGTGGGCGTCGGAGGCCGGCGGGCTCCGGTCCGCAGCGCGACCCCTAGCAGCGCGAGCACGGCGACGAGGGCGATCACGGCGGCCCAGCCCTGCGGCAGCGCGAACGTCCCCACGACGGCCACCGTCGCGAACGTCAGGGCCAGCCAGCGCGCGGTGCTCACGCGACGAACTTGTAGCCGACCCCCCGCACGGTCTGGAGGCGCTCGGGGCTGGAGGGGTGGTCCTCGATCTTCTCGCGCAGCCAGCGGATGTGTACGTCGACGGTGCGCGTGCCACCGCCGAACTCGTAGCCCCACACGCGTTCGAGGATGGTGTCGCGGGGCAGCGCCTGGCCGGGGTGGCGCATGAGGTACTCGAGCAGCTCGAACTCCTTGGGGCGGAGCGCGATGGGCGTGCCATCCCTGGTGACCTCGCGCGCGCCGGAGCGCAGCTCGATGCCCCCGCCGCTCAGCACCGCGCCGCGGACGGGCCCGCCGCCCGCCTCGCGCGACAGCTCGTCGCGGCGCAACAGCGCGCCGACACGCGCGAGCAGCTCGCGCATGGAGAAGGGCTTGGTGATGTAGTCGTCGGCGCCGAGGTCGAGCCCGGCCACCGTGTCGGCCTCGGTGTCGCGGGCGGTGAGCACCACGATCGGCACGGGGCGCTCTTCGCGCACCACGCGGCAGACATCGAGCCCCGACATGCGCGGCAGCATGAGGTCGAGCACGATCAGATCCGGCTCGATCGAGCGCGACAGCTCGAGCGCCGAGACACCGTCCTCGGCGCGCACGACCTCGTGCCCCTGACGTTCGAGGTTGTAAGCGACCGCTTCGAGGATCGCGGTGTCGTCCTCGACCACCAGCAATCGCGCCATGGCGTCAGTGTGGGCTTCGGCCACCCGCGCCGCAAGGCACCGCGGCTAAACGCCGCTAACGGCGACCCATAGCCCCATCGCCGCCGCCCGCTGATTGCAGGACCGTGCCAATCCGTGGCGACGGGCCGCAACTGAGTCCGCACTCTGGGCGTGACAGGCGCGAGTTGAACTGTGCCGGGGACCACGGCCCATGTTGCTCGGCGCGCTCGTCGCACTGATGCACCGTTGGCGGCGTCGAGACCGGCGGTTCTCACTGAGGCCTTACCGGACACGCGTGGCAGGTGCTCGCGCGCTCTCCTTCGGTGGATTTGGGCTAAGGTCGGGCGATGGACTGGAGCGACAGCCCCGAGCAGGCCGCCTTCCGCGCCGAGGTGCGCGCGCTCCTCGACGAGCAGCTTCCCGAGCGCTACCGCACGCCCGGCGGCAACTGGGCGCAGGACCGCCGCTCGCCCGATTCCGAGGCGCGCCAGGCGGCGCAGGACTGGACCGACGCACTCGCCGAGCGCAGCTGGTTCGCGCCCCACTGGCCGGAGGAGTACGGCGGCGCCGGCCTCTCCATCTGGGCGCAGACGATCCTCCGCGAGGAGATGGCAACGGCGCACGCGCCTGCCGTTGGCGGGCCGGGCGTGGTGCAGTACGGCCCGACGATCATCCTCGTCGGCACCGAGGAGCAGAAGCGCGAGCACCTGCCACGGATGGTGAGCGGCGAACACCTGATGCACTCCGGGCTCTCAGAGCCCGGCGCAGGCTCCGACCTCGCCTCGCTGCAGACGCGCGCAGTGCGCGACGGCGACGAGTACGTGGTGAACGGTCAGAAGATCTGGACCTCGAACGGCCACCTCGCCGACTACCTCTGGGTGCCGGTACGGACGGACCCCGCAGCGCCCAAGCACCGCGGGATCAGCGCGCTGCTGATCCCCACCGACCTCCCCGGGGTGGAGTTCCGGCCGCTCATCAACATGGGCGGAGAGCACGGCTTCAACGAGACCTTCTTCGAGGACGTGCGCGTGCCGGTCAAGAACCGTATCGGCGAGGAGAACCGTGGCTGGTACGTCGGCGCGACGGCGCTCGACTTCGAACGCTCCGGGATCGCCGGCTCGGCGACGGTCAGGCGCGACGTGCGCGAGCTGGCCGACTACCTCGGGAGCGCCGAGGGCCGGGCCCGCTCGCGCGTGGCGAGCTCGCCGGCGCTGCGCCGCGACGTCGCGGACGCGGCGATCGCCGCCGACGTGCACTACAACCTCTGCCTGCGGATCGCCTCGATGCAGGATGCGGGGCGCATCCCGAACTACGAGGCCTCGATGGGCAAGGTCTTCGGCACCGAGCTGACGCAGCGCATCGCCCGCACGGCCGTGAGCGCGTTCGGCCTCTACTCGAACCTCTGGGACGAGGACGACCCGCGGGCGCCGATGGCGGCCCGGGCGACGCGCGAGTACGTGTTCTCGGTGCCGCAGACCATCGCCGGGGGCACCTCGGAGATCCAGCGCAACATCATCGCGACGCGCGGGCTCGGGCTGCCGAGGAACTGACGGCGCGGCACAGCCGCGCCAGAGCCACCGCCGGTATGGGCGCAGTGACGGTCGCTCTCAGTCGACAGGGGAGTCCGAAGTCCCTGCGTCGCCATACGTTCCGTCAATGCTAGATCACGCCGATCTGCGCCAGCCGCAGGATATCGGCGTCATCGAGGCCGAGTTCACCGACGTAGACCTCGTGGTTATGTTCGGCGAGCAGCGGCGCGCGACGGCGCACCTGGCGCGTCACGCCCTCGAAGCGGTATGGCGCGGTCGGCACGCGCACGGGCTCGGGGTGGCCGGGCACCTCGACCTCCGCGAACGTGCCGCGGTCGGCCCAGTGCGGGTCGTCGAGGTTGTCCTCGGGCGCGCGGACCACGGCCCACGGCTGGTGCAGGCCCTGCCCGCCCCGGTAGAGGTCCTGCGCGTCGAGCGAGGCGATGAAGCGCTCGATCACCTCCGAGAAGTGGCGGCGCTCCGGGCTCGGTGGCATCTGCGGCGAGTGGATCGCGTCGCGGTACTTCGGGTCGCGCAGGTCCTCGACCGCGCCGTGCGACTCCATCCAGTCGAGCACGTCGGCCAGCCCCTGCTCCGAGCGAGGCATCCCGCCGCCGATGACGTTCATGAACTGCCCGTCGGCGCTCGGGAACTGCCACTCGGGTGTGCGGTCGGGCGAGGAGTGCCGGCCGGTCTGGCGCTGCACCAGCCGGCCGTCGTACTCCCAGTTCGGGAACGCCCCCTCGACGGTGCAGCTCACGCACTCGTGGATCGAGAGGTCGGCGAGCTCCGGTCCGTCGGCGAGTCCGGCCTCGAAGCCCGCGGTCGCGCCCAGGATGGCGATCGTCGCGTATTCGCCGGCCATCCACAGCGAGTGGTCGTACCCACCGCGGATCGGCGGCAGCTCGTGGTCGTCGTAGCCGGTGCTCATCATCGGCCCGCCGAGGGCGACCTGCACGAGGTCGTTCGAGGCCCAGTCCGACCACGGCCCTTCGCGGCCGAACGGCGTCACGGAGCACCACACGAGCGGCTTGCCGTCGCAGCGACGCGCAGCCTCTTCCCAGCCGGCGCCCGCGGCATCGAGCACGCCGTGCCCGGCGGCGTCGATGACTGCATCGGCGCCCTCGACGAGCTTCCACCACAGCGCGAGGCCGTCGGCGGTATGGACGTCGAGGGTGATGCCGCGCTTGCTCGTGTTGAAGTGCGCCCAGTGCAGCGAGCTGTTCGTGTCCGGGCGGTCGCCCGGGAACGGCCCAATACGCCGCGCGGGCGCGCCGGCGGGCGGCTCGACGCGGATCACGTCGGCGCCGGCGTCGGCCAGCAGCTTCCCGGCGACCTCGCCCAGGTCACCGATCTCGATGATGCGGAGTCCTTCGGCGCCGGTACTCATATCGCCAACTCCTCGTGCAGCCGCGCGATCTCGTCCTCGTCGCAGCCGAGTTCGGCGAGCACCTCGTCGCTGTGCTCGCTGAGCAGCGGCGCGCCGCGGCGCACCTGCCAGCCGAAGCGTTCGAGGAGGAACGGGAGCGCCTCGTAGCGGTGTTCGCCGAGGATGGGGTGGTCGGCGCGCGGGTAGAAGCCGCGCGCGGCGAGCTGCGGGTCGAGCTCCATCTTGTCCTGGGTGGTCTGGGCCACGCCCGCGGGGACGCCGCGCGCCTGCAGCGCGTACATCAGCTCGCGCGTGTCCCAGCCCCGCGTCAGTGCGTCGATGGCCGCGTCCAGCTCCTCGCGGGCCTCGACGCGGCCGCCGTTCGTGCCGAAGCGTGGGTCGGAGGCGAGCGCGTCCGCGCCGAGCACGTCGCAGAGCGCGGCCCAGTGGGCGTCGGTCTCGACGGCGAGCGCGATCCAGCGGTCGTCGCCGGCGCAACGGTAGGTGTTGTGCGGGGCGATCTCGGGGTACGGCAGCAAGTTTCCGGAGCGACGCGAGGGGCGGTTGTTCACCTGCGCGTCGAGCATCTGCGCGCCGGTCATCACCATGCCCGTCTCGGCCTGCGAGAGGTCGACGCGCAGCGGGCCGCCCTCGCGCGCACGCTTGCGCAGGGCGAGCAGCAAGCCGATCGCGCCGTAGTAGCCGGCCGAGTGGTCGAGGTAGGAGTAGCCCCAGCCGGCCGGCGGCTGGTCCGGCAGCCCGGACAGGTACGTGAGGCCGGAGATGGCCTGTGCCGTCGGCCCCCACGTCACGAACGAGGCGTCGCGCCCGAAGTGTCCGTACCCGGACAGCGACATGTAGATGATGTTGGGGTTGAGCTCACGCAGGCGGTCCCAGCCGAAGCCCATCCGCTCGAAGGCGCCGGGGCTGAAGTTCTCCGTGACCACGTCGGCGCCCGTGATGAGCTCCTCGACGAGTTCGCGTCCGCGCGGGTGGAAGAGATTGACGGTCATGCTGCGCTTGTTGCGGTTGAGGTTGTTGAACAGCCCGGAGCTGTTGTGGCGGGCCCGTTCGTCCGCGGGGCGGCCCCCGCCCATCCGCAGGGAGTCAAGGTGGCTCTCGTTCTCCACCCGGATCACGTCGGCGCCGAGGTCGGCGAGGATCCGCGTCGCCTGCGGCCCGGCGACGATCCACGTGAAGTCCACGACGCGTACGCCGGCAAGCGGCAACGGCCGCCCGTCGGCCGTGGTGGTCGGGAGCGCCGAGCTTCGCCCGGTCGAGATCGTCATCTGGCCCCTCCTCGCGCGCAGGATCGCGCCTCGCCGGAGCCTCGACCGCACGGGCAAGGCCTGTCAAGCCGGGAGCAGCGGTTGGCGGGCGAGGAGGGGCCAGAAAACGTGCGAAGACGCGCACGCCGTCTAACGAGCCGTTAACGCGCGGCGATCACGCTGCGTGTGTCCGGAGCGGACACCACGCCGGGCACGTGCACTCGGCGCCTCCCCCGGCGCGGCCCTGTGCACGGATGCGAGGGCGGACGCCCCTGTTGCCTCGCGTCTCGACCCCTGGTGGACCGCGGGGCCGAGGGGGCTCGGCCCCGCTGTCCGAGGCCGGGGCGTGTACCTGGTCGCCGACCGTGGCGAGGGCTACGGGCCGTCCATCGCTCTCACTGCTCGTCGTCCTCGTACTGCTCGGTGTCTTCTTCTTCCTCGTCCACGTGTTCCGACAGGCGTTCGGCGATGTGGGCCGGGAGCTCGGCGAAGAAGTCGCGCCTAGCGCGCTGGTCGGCCTTGTGCTCGTTGACGACGAGCACGGCGTGGAGCACGCCGGGCAGCCAGCCCGCGAGCGTGAGCGGGATGTTGAGGATGGCCGCCGTCTTGCGGCCCGTGAACAGCACGGCAAGCGGGGGCAGCACCATCGCGAGGAAGTAGAGCACCGCGCACTCCTGGTCCGGGCGCCGATCGTACCACCGCCCCGCCGGTGCGACGGGTTATGTCACGCGCGAGCCGTAGCCGACGACGCGGAACGCCAGCGCCCGCGCGATCGCATCACGGCGGCGGCGCGGCTGGCGACCCAGGTAGTCCCCGTAGTCCGCCTCGATGCGCTGCGCGACGCCCGCCTCCACGGCCGCCCCGAGCGCGATGTGCAGTTCGAGTATGACCTGCGTCGGTGGGACATCGTCGTCACCCGCTGCATCCTCGGCGCGCGCGCGGTAGCCGAACGCCAGCGCGGTGCCGGTGCGGTCGCGGGGCAGCGCCTGCTCAACGCTCGCGACGAGCTGCTCGAGCGCGGCCCAGCCACCTTGCACCTCGAACAGCAGGTCGACGGCACGCGGGTCGGCGGGGATCTCGAGGCTCGGCGGCGCGGCCATGCGACGGTCCTCGGTGTACCAGCGGCGGAACAGCGCGCCGAGCGCGGCGACGACCATGAGGCTGCCGATCACCCACAGCACGAAGCCCGCGACGTGCTGGTCCTGCATAGCCGAGACGTCGTCGAAGACGCGAGGGGCGGAGGTATAGACCTCGTACAGCGGCCTGTCGGCGAAGACGAAGAACGCGCCGGCGATCTTCGGGAAGACGAACGGCACGATCGAGGTACAGGAGCGCGCCGAAGTACGGCAGGCGGTGCCGCCCCGCGAGCGGCCCCGCCAGCGGCGTCCACAGCACGACCGCCGAGAGCAGCCACGCCGATGTGATCGCGAACGACCCCACCGCGTGCGGCCGCAGCGCGTCGACGACGTCCGGCAGGTGCGTGACCATCAGCACCACACCGAACACCGCTGCCGCGATGATCGGCTGGCCGAGCATCCCTCGCGCGCGCACCAGTAAGCTCGCGGGCTGCCGCTGCCGGTCCCTCGACGGCGGCAGGCCGAGCAGCATCAGCGGCGCGGCGCCGAGCGTGACGAGCAGGTCCTGCGCGGCGTTCGCGGTCGCGAGGTAGCCAGCGGCCATGGCGCCCAGCGGCCAGTCGAGCGAGACCCACAGCAGCACGAGCCCGCCGGCGAACAGGCCGATGCGCCAGGCCTCGACGCCCGCTTCGCCGCGCCGCCGCGCGCCCCGGGACTCGGCTCGCAGGAGCAGTACGTAGGCGGCGCCGAGCGCTGCGATGAAGAGCCAGACACCGGGGTAGGCGCGCCACGCCCACGCCCACGTCTCGCCGCCCGCGACCGGCCACCACTCCACGGCGCATGCCTCCCTCGAGGTGTGCGGAGGCTAGGGTACCGGGATCCGCGGGGCGCGGCGGGATGTCCCCCGTCCGCCAGCGTGCGCATGCTCGCGTGCGCGTCAGAGTTGTGATGGCTTGCCGCGCGCACCATACTTGACGCCATCGGGGCCGGGTTCCCCTCGGTCCCTTGGGTTCGGGACGAGGGAGGACGATCATGGGAGTGCTCCAGTCGGTAGGTCGGGCGTTGGGGGGTCACGGCTGGAAGGTCGCTGACCAGGCGGCCGCGCAGGCCGCACAGAAGCTCGAATACCCGGCCGTTCTCAACCTCGACGGCACCGAAATCACGCTGCGGCTGTTCGAGCGCGCCGACAGGGACGCGATGGTCACGTTCGCGCGGGCCCAACCCGTGCACGACCTGTTGTTCCTGCGCCGCGACATCACGCAGCCGCTCGTGGTCGACGCCTGGCTGCAGGACATCGAGGACGGCTTCAACACCACCATCGTCGCGACGCACGAAGACGAGATCGTCGGTTACGCCGGCGTCAACTCGGACCGCATGAGCTGGACCCGGCACATCGCCGAACTGCGCGTACTCGTCGACTCGTCGATGCGCACGAAGCGGCTCGGACGGCTGCTGGTCGAGCAGGCATTCGTGATCGCGCGCGAGCGCGACGTGAAGAAGATGCTCGCGCAGATGACCACGGACCAAGGCGCCGCCATCAAGGTGTTCACGCGCATGGGGTTCCAGCGCGAGGCGCGCCTGCGCAACCAGGTCATGGACCGCGACTCGGTCCTGCACGACCTGCTGATCATGAGCCTGGACGTGGACGAGTTCCAGGCGAAGATCGACGTGATGATGCTGAGCGCGCAAAGCGAGTTCATGGGGATCTAGAGCCAGGGTACATCGGCAACCCGCCCCGGCTGCAGCCGGGGTCATCACCGACGAAGCCGCTGCCAATACGGCAGCGGCTTTGCGTTGCCCGGCGTCGAGGGAATCGAGGCCGCTACGTCACTGTCAGCGGCACGGTGAGGTGGCCGTCGCGGCACAGCGGGCAGTCGTCCGGCTGGTACGTGTCGAGGTCGAGCACCATCGAGGCGTACAGGGGTAGTCCTTCGAACGCGACGCGGCCTGCCGAGCGGTCGACGAGCACGCCGACGGCGATCGGATCGCCGCCGGCGATGCGGACCGCCTCGATCGTGTCGCGAAACACCGACCCGCCACTCGTCAGCACATCGTCGACGACCAGCACCCGCTCGCCGGACTCGAGGCGGAAGTCGCGCTGGATACGGCGTCCGGGGCCGTCCGCGTTGCGTTCGGCGATGATCCCGCGCAGGCCGAGCTGGCGCGCCACCTCGTACGCGATGATCACGCCGCCCGTGGTCGGGCCGACGATGGTGCTCGGTGCGAGCGGGCGCGCCGGCCTCGGCGAGCGCCCGGCAGGCGTCCTCGGTATGGCCGGGCCACTGGAGCAGGTTGAACTTCTCCAGGTAGCGGTCCGAATGCACGCCGGAGGCGAGCTGGAAGTGGCCCTCGAGGAGCGCGCCGGTCTCGCGCACGGCATCGAGCACGGACGGGTTCGGCGTGTCGTTCACGGCGGTCATCGTCTCCCTGCCCGCCCCCCTCGGTCGAGGGCGTCTCGCCGCCCACCATGCCGGCGCGGTCCACCGGCCAGTAGCGCAGCTCGACGCGGCCGATGATGAACGCCTGGTCGAGCATCCCCCAGGAGTGCGAGTCGTAGGAGTTGTTGCGCGCGTCGCCCAGTACGAAGACGTGGCCGGGCGGCACGGTCTCCGGGCCGTACGCGTAACGGGCGAGGTCGCTGAGGTACGGCTCCACCAGCGCGACCCCGTCGACCAGCACCAACGCGTCGCGCACCTCGACGGTCTGGCCGGGCAGCGCCACGACACGCTTGATGAAGTCGCGGTCCTGGCCGTGCGGGGAACTCGAAGACGATCACGTCACCGATCTCGAGCGCGCCGAAGGGACGCCAATCGTCGGAGCCGACGGCCGGCAGCCAGGCAAGGTCGAACTCGGAGTAGGCCAGCTTGTTGACGATCAGCATCTGGCCGCTGCTGAACGTGGGCTCCATCGAGCCGCCGTCGACAACGAAGTTCTGCGCGACTCCGCGCACGAGGATGAACATGAGCAGCGCGAGCGCGACCACCTCGAGGGTGTCGGCGAGCCCGCGCAGTCCCCACGGCCAGATCGCGGCAGCGACCGATGGGCGGCCGGCCGCGCGGTCTTCGGGGCGCGGGATCCAGGGGTCGACGTCCTCGAGCCCGACATGGGAGAGGTCGTAGATGGGCGGAACGAGGCGTCGGGCCGCCGGGGGGACCCCGGCGGCGCGATCGCGTTCCGATGCGTCGGCAAAGCCGCGCTGGGGTCGGTACGAGCTGGCCATCCCGTCGAGTATAGCCGCGCACCCCGGCGCCGAAACCCGCGGCAGCGGCGACGGGCAAGCCTCAGCCGCGCAGCGCCGAGCCGAGCGCGTCGATGCGGAGCGACGCGGCGGCGGCCACTGCATTGCGGGCGGCGCGCAGCGCCGGGCGTGGGTCGGAGCCGCCGGCGCCCGCGACTGCCTGTGCGAAGGCCGCATGGATCTCGGTGCTGACGTTGAGCTTGCGCACCCCTGCTCGCACGCAGTCGCGCAGCGCGTTGGGCGCGACGCCGGAGCCGCCGTGCAGCACGAGCGGCAACCCGCGCGTCGCCGCGCGCAGCTCGCGCACGAGCGCCACGTCGACGATGCCGGCGAGCCCGTGCGCGGTGCCGACCGAGATCGCGAGCGAGTCGACCTGTGTCTCGTCGACGAAGCGGCGGGCCGCGGTCGGGTCGGTCAGGATCGACTCGGAGCTGACGACACCGGGTTCGCGGCCGCCGACGTGGCCGAGCTCGGCTTCGAGCGCCACGCCGTACTCGATGGCGAGCGCGCCCGCAGCGCGCGTGTCGGTGATATTGCGGTCGATGGGCGTGGTCGACCCGTCGAACATGAGCGAGGTAAAGCCGGCGTGGCCCGCCGCGCGCAGCAGCGTGATGTCGGGGCCGTGGTCGAGGTGGACCGCGATCGGTGCCTCGGCGCGCCGGGCGAGGGCACGGGCCGTTGCCGCGGCGACCTCGATCCCCCCAAAGTGCTCGATGTTGGAGGGGTTGAACTGGAGCAGGATCGGCGCGCGCCGCGCCTCGGCGGCGTCAATGACGCCGAGGGCGAGCTCGATGTTGGAGACGTTGAACCCGGCTACGGCGTAGCCGCCGCGCTCGGCGCGATCGAGCAGCTCCTTGCCTCCGACGAGTGGCATACGGCGATCCTCGCACGGCCCAAGGCGGAACCGCGAGCCTCGGTAGCGAAATCGCCTGGGGCGTGGCCGATCGGCTCAGCAACTCATCCAGCGCTGAACAGCATCCGCCCGCCTGGATCAGTAGCAACTGGAAGCAAGCGCGGCGGGGAGATAATCGCGCCGGTGTCATCCTCTGCCTGGAGACCTGCTGCCGCGGGACATCTACCCCATGCAGGGCGGTGTTGGATGGCGGCCGGGTCCAGAAGGGTTCCAGAGGGCCGGATACCAGTGTCCGAGTTGTGAGTCTCGGCCCGCGGCCGCAGCGCCGTCTCCTGATGGAGTCACTACCCGGTCCTCGAGGGGCAGCGACGCTCATACCTGCGCGCACCGCGCCGCTCGCGCGAGGCTGAATACCGCCTCGATCTGCTCGGGCCACTCAGCGAGCACGTGGACGATCGTGCCGAGGTCGTCGGGAAGTGTCGTCGCACCGGCGTAGACGCCGGGCAGCGCGGAGAGATCGGGGAGTTCGGGCTCCTCGCCGGGCTGCCTGCCCAGCAGGACCATCGAGCCGACCGCGCCGAAGCAGCCGACGGCTGATTCGAGGGCGGCACGGTCGCGTTGCGGGACGAGGTCGGAGCGGCGCTCGTAGCGCACACGCCCCGCGGGATCGACGACTCGCAGCTCGTTCTCGATCCGCTTGAACTGGAACCGCTCGTCGTGCGAGAGGCGGCCGAACGACAGCGACTCGCTCCAGCTTGCCCGCGCCGATTCGTGCAGCACGATCTCGGTTTGCTGACGGAGGACCGCTCCCGCATGCGGGATCAGCAGGCCCGAGTCGTAGCGGAGCTCCGCGCCCGGCATGACCTCGATGCGCGTGCGCAAGGCCGCGCCGCCGCCGCGTGAGCGGAACACCTTCGCGGCGAATGTGGGCTCCACGCCGACTCGCGTGCCCGGCGCCGCGCAGACCTCGATCGCGTAGTCGTCGCCGTCGAGGATGCCGGCGGTGACGTTGAGCAAGAGGTAGCGCGGGGCGTACCGGGGATCGAGGCGGGGAAGGGGCCGCGCAGCTCGAGCGGGGTGGTCGCCGCAACGTCGGCGCGCACCGCGCGGGGCGCTCCACCCGGCGACGGAGCGAAGCGCGCGACCAGCCGGCTGCGGACGGGCATCAGGCGCGCGTCACGCCGGGGCGGCAGCCGGAGCGGCGAGCGCGCTGATCGAAGTGGCAAGCCAGTCGGCGACCTCGACGAGACCGCTGCCGTGGCGGCAGTCGGTGAACAGCAGCGGGCCGCTGCGGTACGTCGCGGCGTCGCGCTCCATGACGTCGACCCCGACGTATGGCGCGAGATCGGTCTTGTTGATGACCAGCAGGTCCGACTGGATCATGCCCGCCCCCCGCTTGCGAGGGGTCTTGTCGCCGCCGGCGACATCCATCACGTAGATCGAGAGCCGCGCCAGCAGCGCGCTGAAGGTCAGCGTGAGGTTGTCGCCGCCGCTCTCGATGAACACGAGGTCGATGTCCGGGTGCTCCTCCGCGAGACGCTCGATCGCGGCGAGATTGAGCGATGGGTCCTCGCGCACCGCCTGATGCGGACAGGCGCCGGTCGCGACGCCGACGATGCGCGCCGGGTCGAGGATGCCATCGAGGCCGCGGCGGATGATCAGTGCGTCCTCCTCGGTGACGACGTCGTTGGCCACGACGCCCGGCGAGAAGCCACGTTCGATCATCGGCGGGACGATGCGCTCGACGAGCAGCGACGTGCCGGAGCCGACGGGGCCGCCGACGCCGATGGTGATGGGCTGGCTCATGGTCTGACCTCGATGCCTCGGCTGCATGCCTCGGCTGCGTGCCCCGATTGCTTGCGTTACGACGCGAAGAAGCGGACCGGTGCGCTCGCGTGGCGCATCGACGCGATCTCCCGGAGTGGGTGGAACGATGTGAACGCGAGCGGTTCCGTCCGCGGCGGCCGCGCGCGCGGCGTCGGCGATCGCGTCGCGAACGCGGTGCAGCACGGACTGCGCGTCGCGGTGCGAGATCGGGAGCAGGCGCATCGCCGCCTGCACGAGCGCGTTCGCCGTGCTGAAGAGCGGGGCGGCGGCAACGTCCTCGGGCGGCACGCCGAAGGCCGCGCCCGCCACGCCGAGCGCGACGGCGTGGGCGCCGGGCGCGCGGTCTTCGAGCACGGCGTCGCGGAACGCGGGCACAAGGCCGCGGCGGCCGGCGGCGTGCGCGGCGACCTCCTCGAGCAGCCGGCGGCCGGCGGCGACCGCCGCGTCGCGCAGCTCACGAGGGGCGCGCGTGACGTGGAGGCAGTGGTCGATCGCGAGCACCAGTCTCGAGGCCGCCCAGCGCGGCGGCGTGGCACGCCGAGGCGGCGGCGCGGGCCTCGGCGGGCGCGAGCTGGAGCGAGACGATCGAGTCGACGAAGGCCTCGAGCGATGCGGCGTCCCGCACCATGCCGTCGCGGACGAGCTGCTCCAGCCCGTAGGAGTGGGCGAACGCGCCCATCGGGAACGAGGAATCCGCGAGTTGGAGCAGCGCGATCAGCGAGCGGGTCGAGGCGGGCATCGCTAGACCAGGGAAGTAGCGCTGGGACAGCGCGAGGGTCTCTGCGGGGGGCGAGGTGACGACCTCGCCATCGTCGCGCACCTCGTAGGTCTCGGGATCGACATCGATCGCCCGGAGGGCGTCATTGCGGAGCATGTCGGCCTTGGTGAGCGCACGATTGTTCCTGCTGACGGCGATGCGACACCGCAGGCCGAGCGCCCCGGCCACGCCGCGATCCAGCGTGGCCTAGCTGAGGAAGGTGACGCTGGTCGCCGGGATCACGGAGGGGTGTGCGCCGAACATCGGGCGGTAGATGACCGGCTCGACCGTCGGGATCGAGGCGTTCGGCTCGCCCATCACGAACCACGCGATCATGCCGCCCTTGACGACGAGCGCGGGCTTCGCACCGAAGAACTGCGTCGGCCACAGCACGATGTCGGCGAGCTTGCCGGTCTCGAGGCTGCCAACCTCGTGCGCGATGCCGTGGGTGCGGGCGGGGTTGATGGTGAGCTTGGCGATGTAGCGGAGGACGCGGGCGTTGTCGTCGCCCGCGGCGTCCTCGGGCAGCGGGCCGCGCACCTGCTTCATCTTGTCGGCGGTCTGGATCAGGCGCGTGAAGTTCTCGCCGGCGCGGCCCATCGCCTGCGAGTCCGACGAGTACATGCTCAGTACGCCCACGTCGTGGACGACATCCTCGGCGGCCATCGTCTCGGGGCGGATGCGGCTGTCGGCGAAGGCGACGTCCTCGGGGACCTGCGGGTTGAGGTGATGGCAGACCATGAGCATGTCCATGTGCTCGGCCAGCGTGTTCACCGTGTAGGGGCGAGTCGGGTTGGTGCTCAAAGGGAGCACGTTCGGCTCGCCGGCGAGGCGGAGGATGTCCGGAGCGTGACCGCCGCCCGCGCCCTCGGTGTGGAACGTGTGGATCGTGCGGCCCGCGATCGCGGCGATGGTGTCCTCGACGAAGCCCCTCTCGTTGAGGGTGTCGGTGTGGATCGCCAGCTGCACGTCGTACTCATCCGCGGCGCGGAGCGCGGCGTCGATCACGGCGGGGGACGAGCCCCAGTCCTCGTGGACCTTGAGCGCGCAGGCCGCGACCTGCTCGGCGATCGCCGCCACGTCCGAGGCGTTCGCCTTCGCGAAGAGGCCCCAGTTCACGGGCATGGTCTCGGCGGCCTCGAGCATGCGCGCGATGTTCCACGGGCCGGGCGTGGTGGTGGTGGCGCGCGTGCCGTCGGCGGGGCCGGCGGCGCCGCCGAGCATCGTCGTGATGCCGTTCGAGAGGGCGGCCCACGCCTGCTGCGGCGCGATCATGTGGATGTGGCTGTCGACGCCGCCGGGCGTCGCGATCATGTGCTCGCCGGCGATGACCTCGGTACCCGGCCCGATCACGAGCGCGGGGTCGACGCCGTCCATGATGTCGGGGTTTTCCGGCCTTGCCGATGGCCGCGATCCGCCCATCCTTGACGACGATGTCGCCCTTGATCACGCCGAGCACGGGATCGAGGATCAGCGCACTCGTGATCACGAGGTCGGGACTGCCGCCCGCGGCGGTCATGCGTGGCGCCTGCGCCATGCCATCGCGGATCGTCTTGCCCCCGCCGAACACGGCCTCCTCGCCGAGTACGGCGTGGTCATGCTCGACGCGCCAGATCAGCTGCGTGTCGGCGGGGCGGAAGCGGTCGCCGGTCGTGGGGCCGTAGAGCGCGGCGTAGCGCTCGCGGGAGATGCGGCTCATCGCGGGGCCTCCGAGCTGAATCCGCGCTCCTCGAGGCGGGCGAGCGCGGCGGCGCGCACGTCGGCGCTGTCGGTGGAGCCTTCGACAAGCGCGTTCATGCCGTGCGCCCGTCGTGCGCCGCCGAAGGCGACGAGCGTGACGGTCTGCTGCTGACCCGGCTCGAACCGAACCGCCGTGCCGGCGGGAATGTCGAGTCGCATCCCGAATGCGGCGGCGCGGTCGAGGCGGAGTGCGCGGTTCACCTCGAAGAAGTGCGCGTGCGATCCCACCTGGATCGGGCGGTCGCCGGAGTTCGCGACCGCCAGCGTGACCGTCGGGCGTCCGGCGTTGATCTCGAGGTCGCCGTCCTCGACGAGGTAGCGTGCGTGGTCCGCCATCAGCGGATCGGATCGTGGCAGGAGACGAGCTTCGTTCCGTCCGGGAACGTCGCCTCCACCTGTACGAGGGTGACCATCTCGGGGATGCCTTCCATCACGTCCTCGATGCCGAGCACCTGGGCGCCCCGCACGGCGGCCTCGGTGACCGCCGTGCCGTCGCGTGCGGCCTCCATCATGGCCTCGCTGATCAGCGCCACGGACTCGGGGTAGTTGAGGCGCAGGCCGCGCGCGCCGCTTCCGGGCGAGGTCGGCGGCGACGTAGATCATCAGCGCATCCTGCTCGCGAGGTGTCAGTCGCATGGCGCTACGCCCCCCGCCGCGGCAGGTGCCCCGCGCGCACCTGGCGGCCCAGCGTGTCGCAGATCACGCGCGTGGCGATCAGTGCGGTGATCTCGGCGGTGTCGTAGGGGGGCGAGCACTCCACAACCTCCATCCCGGCGAGCGGGCGCTCCGAGATCAGCTGGATGAACTTCAGCACCTCGCGAGGCAGGAAGCCTCCCGGCTCGGGCCAGCCCGTGCCGGGCACGAAGGCCGCGTCCAGGCAGTCGACATCGAAGGAGAGCCAGACGGCGTCGGCGCCGTCCCATGCCACCTCAAGGGCGCGCGCGGCGGCGTCCTCGATGCCCATCTCGACGCAGTCGGTGACGGTCATGATCGTCGTGCCGCGCTCGCGGCCGACCTTCACGCCGGGGCGCGGCGCCTGCCAGCCGCCGATGCCGATCTGGACGAGGTTCTTCGCCGGCACGTTCGGGATGTCCGTCGCCTGGAACCAGGGTGTGGTGTGCATCCGCTCGTCGAGGTCGGTCTCCTGCGTGTCAACGTGGCGGTCGAAGTGGATGATCCCGAGGTTGCCGCCGTCGAGGTGCTCCGCGACGGCGCGCACCGTCGGGTAGCCGATCGAGTGATCGCCGCCGGGCACGATCGGGAAGGAGCCGCTCGCGTAGACGTGACCGACGGCCTTGCTGATCTGGTCGAACGTCTTCTCGATGTTCGCCGGGATGGTGAAGATGTCGCCGACGTCGCAGATCGTGATCGACTCGCGCAGGTCGACGCCGAGTTCGAACGAGTACGGACCGTAGAGCGCGGAGATCTTGCGGATACCCTGGGGGCCGAAACGCGTGCCCGGGCGGTACGTGGCGCCGCCGTCGTACGGGGCGCCGAGGATCGATACGTCGTACGCGCGGCACTCGCGCACATCCTCGCGGTAGGGGGCCTTGAGGAAGGTGTTGATACCCGCGAAGTGGGGCAGCTCGCCGCGGCTGAACGTCGGGATCGACCGATCGACGATCGAGCCGGCGCCCTGCGGGCCGAGCTCGAGGCCGCACGCGATCTCGCGCTCGCAGGCGGTCTGCGGAATCAGCGCCTCGGCCTCGGCAGCGTAGCGCGCCTCGGGGCCGTAATGGTCGTGGAGCGGCACTTCACCGCGGTATTCGTGCGAGTGGGAACGGCGGCTGGGTCACGAGGGTCCTTTCAGCGGGGTTCGATACCGGGCATGACGCCTAGACCTCGGAGACCTCGGCGAAGAGCAACGCATGCACCTCGTCGCGCAGGTCCAGGAAGTCCTCTTGCCGTCGCAACTGCTGCGAACGGTTATCGCCGAAGGGCAGCACGATCTCGCGCTTCACGCGACCGGGGTGCGAGGACAGCACGTAGATCCGCTGCGCGAGGAACAATGCCTCTTCGACATCGTGCGTGACCATCAGCACGGTGGTGCCGGTCTCGCGCCAGATGTCCGGCAGGAACTCCTGCATCAGCATCCGCGTGTGCGCGTCCAGCGCGCCGAACGGCTCGTCCAGCAGCAGCACCTCGGGTTGGGGGGCGAGCGAACGCGCGATGGCGACACGCTGCCGCATCCCGCCCGAGAGCGCGCTGGGCCGGGAGTCGGCCCATTTCGTGAGTTGCATGACCCCAAGGAGGTAGTCGACGCGCTCCGCTCGCTCCGCCTTGCTCCAGCCCGAGAGCTCGAGGCCGAACGCGACGTTCTTGGCGACGGTCCGCCAGGGAAGCAGCGAGTAGCCCTGCGAGACCAGCCCGCGGTTCGGGCTGGGTCCGCCAATCGGCAGGCCATCGAGCAGCGCCTCGCCCTCGGAGGGCTCAATCAGACCGGCGATGATATTCAGCAGCGTGGACTTGCCGCAGCCGGAGGCGCCGTCGAGGCATACGAACTCGCCCCGTTCCACGTGGAGGTCGATGTCCTCGAGCGCGACGGTCGATTCGCCGCCGCGGCCGGGGAACGGCTTGGTGAGCCCTCGGGTCTGCAACGCTGTGTGCCGAGCGACCATGGCCGTCTACTCCTGTGACCACGGCGCGAGGCGGTTGCGCGCGGTGCGAAGCAGCAGATCGCTGGTGAGGCCGAGAATCCCGATCACGATCAGCACCGCGAAGATGGTGTCGATGTGCAGGAACTTCTGGGAGCGGACGATGCGGTAACCGAGGCCTTCGTCGGCGGCGAAGAGCTCGGCCACGACGATCAGGTTCCACGCCGCGGCGAGGTTCACACGCGCCGCATCGATCGCACCGGGCACGCTGTGCGGGAAGATCACCTTCGTGAAGACCGCCACGTTGCTCGCGCCCAGCGTCAGCGCCACCCGGATCAGATCGGTCGGTACCTGCCAGACGACGTTCGCGATCATCAGGGTGTTGAAGAACATCGTGCCGATGAGGATCAGCGCGACCTTCGGCGTCTCGGCGAAGCCGAACCAGATGATGAGCAGCGGCACGAATGCCGGCGCGGGCATGTAGCGCAACAGGCCGATCACCGGCTCGAACAGCGCCTCCATGCTCTTGAACGTCCCCATCGCGAGGCCGAGTGGCAGCGAGATCCCGAAGCCGATCGCGACGCGCTGGAGGCTGGCTCGAGCGTCCGAGAGCGGCAGCCCCTCGGTAAACAGGTCTCGCAGCGAGCCCAGCACGTCGAGCGGATTCGGCAGGAAGATCGGGTTCACCGCGTGGTTCGCGACGAGGATGATCCAGACCGCCAGCGGCGCCGTCACCGAGGCCGATGCGAGCGCGATCCGGAGCGTGGGCGAGATGTCCTCGCGGATGCGCCAGAACCAGCTCGGCCGGCGGCCGACCATGAGCCGGCCGCCGGGCGTGCCGGCCCGTGGCGGCGTGGTCCACAGGCGACGGGCGGCAACTCCGCCTGGGGCGCGCCGGTGCTGTCGCGCATGGCCGCCCCCTTGCCTGCTTTAGCCCTGATCCACCGAAGAAGAGCGCGCTAGGGGCTGCGGTTGGGTGCTCCGCTGTAGCTGGGACAATGGGTTTTGCCGAATCACGTCACAGCCACAGGGAGCACCCATTCGATGCTACCAACGAGCGACCCCGACCGGATAGACATCGCCTTCGATGACGACCGCCTCGTGGACCACGCGGGCCTGCTGCTCCCGGCCACGCTCGCCCAGCATCTCGGTCTGCAAGAGCTCGCCGACAGCTGCGTCGACCTCGGTGACGCGCCGGGCCGGGCGAACGCCGGCGACAAGCTGCTGACCCTCATCGCCTCGGCGCTCGCGGGCGGTGACTGCATCGACGACGCCGATGCGTTGCGCGCCGGCGGGACGGCGAGCGTGCTGGCTTGCACGGTCAAGGCGCCGTCCACCCTGGGCACGTTCCTGCGCAGCTTCCGCTGGGGCCACGTCCGCCAGCTCGACCGCGTCAGCCGCGAGTTGCTCGCTCGCGGCTGGGCGGCCGGGGCGGGACCCGGCGACGCGCCGTTCACGATCGACCTCGACTCGACGATCTGCGAGACCTACGGCTTGGCGAAGGAGGGCGCCCGGCACCACGGCTACACGGGCGCGCGCGGCTACCACCCGCTGCTCGCCGTTGCGGCCGGGACGGGTGACGTGCTGATGGCGCGGCTGCGCGAGGGCCGCGCCAACACCGCCCGCGGCGCCGCACACTTCCTGCGTGAGACGGTGGCGCGGGTCCGCGACGCCGGGGCGAGCGGGCAGCTCACGGTGCGCGCCGACAGCGGCTTCTACAACCACGCGGTCGTCGCCGTCTGCCGCAAGCAGGATGTCCGCTTCTCGGTCACGATCCGCCAGCAGCCGAGCGTGCGTAGGCTGATCGAGGCGATACCGCAAGAGGACTGGACGCCGATCCCGTACTGGCTGCCGGGCGGCGCCGATGTCGCCGAGACGACCTACACCCCGTTCCGGCACACGAGGGACGCCAGCGCGGTGCGGCTCATCGTGCGGCGCGTGAAGCCGGCGCCCGGCTCACAGCTGGCGCTCTTCGCGACGTACAGCTACCACGCCTTCATCACCGACCGCTCGGGGGAGATGATGGAGCTCGAGACCGACCATCGTCGCCACGCCGAGATCGAGAACGCGATCCGCGATCTCAAGTACGGCGTCGGGCTCAACCATCTCCCCTCGGGCCGCTTCGCCGCGAACGCGGCATGGCTCGCGGTGCAGGTGATCGCGCACAACCTCGCCCGCTGGACGGCACGGCTCGGGCTCGGCGAGGGAATCGTCACCACCAGGACGCTCAGGCGGCGCTATTTCGCCCTCGCCGGACGGCTCACCCACTCGGCCCGGCGCTGGACCCTGCACCTCCCCAGGCGCTGGCCCTGGGCCGGGCAGCTGGCAGCCGCGCTCGCGCGACTACGGGCGTTACCGCTCCCGGCCTGACGACCGCTCACAGCGCCGGCCCCCCTCCGAGGCTCGCGCCAGCATGCCCGCGCACGCCTTGCGCCCGCGCCCTCAGCGCCCCCGAGCTGCGCCTGCTCGCTCCGGCACCGCCCGGCGAACACCGACACACCTGCCGAACTCTCCGGCATACCGGCATCCCGCCCCCTCAAGCCTCGATCGGTGTATTCGGGTTTAGCCACTTCCTGCGAGACCCGTTAGTTCGCCGACACGTAGGTCTCGACGAACGACGGATCGAAGAGCCCCGACAGATCCGGCTCCGCCTCGATGAACTCGGCATCGATCAGGAACGGGACGATCTGGTCGGCCACGAACTGCAGGCTCGTGAAGTCGTCGCCGGCCTCGAACGCCGTGAGGTTCTGCGCAGCCGTGAAGATCGTGGCGCCGGCGTCGTGACCGGACCCCCTTCGCGAGTCCACCGCTTATGAGAGTCCAGCGTGTAGCTGAGTCTCCCAGCGCTCGGCGTAGGCAGCCGGGGCGAGCCAGCCCAGGCTGCTATGCGGGCGCTTCGTGTTGTACTCGATCCGCCAGTCCTCGAGCAGCACCTGCGCCTCGAGCAGGCTGTCGAACTGCTCGACCGCCAGGAACTCGTCGCGCAACCGGCCGTTGAACGACTCGACGTACGGGTTCTCCCACGGCGCACCGGGCTCGATGTAGCTGCTGCCCGTACCGCTGAACCGGCACCAGTCGCGCAGCGCGTTGGCCGTGAGCTCGGGCCCATTGTCGCAACGGATGTACCCAGGCGCCGTCCCGCGCCGGGCGACGATCCCGTCGAGCGTTGAGGCCGTGGCGTCGGCGTTGATGCGCCTGGCGGCCACGATCGCCAGCGCCTCCCGTGTGTGCTCGTCGACGATGTTGAGCAGCTTCAGGACCCGCCCGTCCGCGGTCTGGTCGAACTGGAAGTCCAGCGCCCAGACGTGGTTCGGCCGCTCAGCGCGCAGCCTGGCGGCGGGCACCGCCGAGTCCCCCAGGCGCTGACGCTTGCGCCGTTTCACCGGGACGCGCAGCCCTTCCTCACGCCAGAGCCGTTGCACCCGCTTGCGATTCACGCCCCAGCCCTCCTCGCGTAAGGTCGCCCAGGCCCGGCGGTACCCCCAGCGGGGGTGGCCACGCGAGAAGGCGTGGAGTTCCGCGCGCAGCGCGTCGTCGCCGCGGCCGCGCACCGGGAGGCGGCGCTGTGTGGAGCGGTGCTGGCCGGTGACCCGGCATGCCCGCCGTTCCGACAACTCGAGGCGGTCCTGCAACATGCAGACTGCCTCGCGCCGGCGCGACGGGCTTACCAGTTTCCCCGGGCGATCTCCTTGAGCGCGTCGATCTCGAGTTCCTTGTCGGCGACGATCCGCTTCAGCCGGACGTTCTCGCGCTCCAGCTCGCGCAGCCGTTTGGCGTCGTCGGCCTTCATCCCGCCGTACTGGTTGCGCCAGCGGTGGTAGGTCTGCTCCGAGACCTCGACCCGCTTCGCCGCCTCGGCGATCGTCTGCCCTTCGCCGAGCAGCCGCTCCACCTCGCGCAGCTTGCGCACGATCTGCTCAGGCGTGTGCCTGCGTCGTTTCACCGTGATGTCCTCCTCCACCCACTTTCATGGGCCAAAGGACTCTCATCAACGGTGGTCCCGTTTCAAGGGGTCAGGTCAGTCGTACTCTGCGTATTCCTCGGCCGTGACGCCCGCGCGCCTGGCCATGATGGCGACCGCGTCCGCCGGATTCGCCTCGATGCATTCGAGGGTCTTGAACCAGGCCTCGATGATCTTCTGCACGTCCTCCGGTCGCGAGTCGACGATCTCGCGCGAGAGCACGAGTTGGTCGGGAATCGCGCCGGGGAACAGGGCGGACGTGAAGAGCGTGTGCGAACCCTCGCGGATCAGCGCCTGCACCGTAAACGGTGCGAAGACGCCGACCGCGTCGAGCTGGCCCGACGCGAATGCGGCACCCCCGCGCCGGTCTCGAGGTTGACGATGTTGACGTCGGCGGCGGTGAGCCCGACGGACTCGAGGCCGAGCAGCAGGAGGAAGTGGTCGACAACGCCGACCTCAACGCCGATCGTCGTGCCGCCGAGATCCTCGATCGACTGGATGTCCGCGGTGGCGATGATCTGGTCGTTGCCGGTGGAGTTGTCTTTCACCAGCACGATCACCTGATCGGAGCCGGCGTGGTGTCGTCGTCGTCGCCGCCGCATGCGACCGCGAAGAGCGCGACGGCGGCGACGAGCATCGCCACCAATCGCAGGTCCGCCAGGTGGGGCCAGGTCAACATCAAGGGTCTCTCCTCCGGTTCCGCGTTGCGGGCGGGGCGCGTTGCGCCACCTACAAGAAGGCCGAGGAGGCCTCGGTTTCCCCGGCAGTTATCGCGCCGTGCACCCGCCTGTGCTCAGGCGGGGCAAGCAGGCGCTAGCTTGAACGCGTGGGGTACCGACGGGTGTCAGGGGCGTGACGTTCGCGTTTCGCAAATCTTTCGCTGCGGTAACAGGCTGTGCCGTCGTCGTGCCGACTCTCGCGCAGGAGGCTACGCGTCGATGACGTCCGGGCGGCGATGCTCGGGGAACGCCTTCGGACCCTCGATATCGAGTCCCGCATCCCCTTCAGGCGAGCGCGCCCGGCGGCTCAGCGGACGCCGAGGGGCGCCTCGCTGTGGAGCACGTAACCCTCGTAGCCGGCCTCGGCGACCTCGTCGCACTTCTTGCGGTAGTTGCCGACCCCGCCCGTGTAGGGCATGAACACGCGCGGCTTGCCGGGGATGTTGGCGCCCAGGTACCACGAGTCCGCCAGCGGGTAGAGCGTCTTGCTCGCCGCGTCGTTGACGTGGTCGACCCAGTCCGCCTCGGCATCGGCGTCCGCCTCGGCGATCTCGACACCGTGCTCGAGCATGTGGTCGACGAAGTCCGAGATCCACTCGACGTGCTGCTCGATCGAGACGGGCATGTTGCTCAGCACCGAGGGGCTGCCGGGGCCGGTGATCATGAACATGTTGGGGAAGCCCGCCGAGGACAGCCCCAAGTAGGTCTTCGGGCCCTCCGCCCATTTCTCCCGGAGCAGCTCGCCGCCGCGGCCGCGGATGTCGATGCGGTTGAACGCGCCGGTCATCGCGTCGTAGCCGGTGGCGAAGACGATGATGTCGAGCTCGTACTCGCCATCCTGGGTGCGGATGCCGCGCGGCGTGATCTCCTCGATCGGGTCGTGGCGAATGTCGACCAGGTCGACGTTGTCACGGTTGTAGGTGTCGTAGTAGTCGGTGTCGATCAGCGCGCGCTTCGACGCGAACGGGTGGTCGCGCGGGACCAGCTTCTCGGCGGTCTCGGGGTCGCGGACGATTTCGCGGATCTTCGAGCGGATGAACTCGGAGGCCGTGTCGTTGGCCCGCCGGTCGGCGGCGATGTCGTGGAAGGTGGCGCTGAGGAAGCGGTGCCCGCCCTGTTCCCACGCCGCCTCGTAGATCGCGCGCCGCTCCTCGTCCCCGACATCGAGGGCCGAGCGGTCGACGACGTCGTAGGGGCCGCCACCGCCCGACCATTTGATCTTCTCGAAGATCTGGTCGTAGCGGCCCTTGATGTCATCGAGGAACTCGGGCGTGACCGTGCCGTGGCGGGCCGGGATCATGTACTGCGGCGTGCGCTGGAAGACAGTCACGTGCCCTGCCTGCTTCGCGATCACCGGGATCGACTGAACACCACTCGAACCAGTGCCGACCACCCCTACGCGCTTGCCCGCGAGGTCGACGCCTTCGTGGGGCCACGCGCCGGTGTGGTACCAGTCGCCCTCGAAGCCATCGAGCCCCTCGATGTCGGGGATCTGGCCCGCCGAGAGGCAGCCGATCCCGGTGATGAAGTAGCGCGCGAGCACGCGGTCGCCCTGGTCGGTCTCGATCTCCCAGCGGTTGAGGTCCTCGCGGAAGTGCGCGGCGGTGACGCGCGTCTCGAACTGGATATCGGGGCGGAGGCCGAACCGATCGGCGACGTGGTTGAGGTAGCGCAGGATCTCGGGCTGCTCGGGGTACTTGCCGCTCCAGTTCCACTCCTGGGCGAGGTCCTTGTCGAACGAGAAGCAGTAGACGTACGACTCGGAGTCGCAGCGCGCGCCGGGGTAGCGGTTCCAGTACCAGGTACCGCCGACGTTGTCCCCCGCCTCGAACACGCGCGCGGACAGGCCGAGCACTTCGCGCAGCCGGTAGAGCATGTACATGCCGGAGAATCCCGCCCCCACCACGACGGCGTCGAGTTCTGACTGGCTGGTGTTGGTCGTCATCTCAATCCTCCCGCGTCGAGCGGCGCCCGCGAGGCCGCGCCCGCCACACTCTATCGCCTCGCGCGCGAAGCGTGGGTTACGGCGTCGCGTTCGCGGCCTCCCTCGCACGCTCGGCGATCGTCGCGCGCACGGCCTTTACCACCTGCTGAAAGCCGCGCTCGCTGCCCGGTAGCATCAGCAGCGTGAAGAAGCCGTGTGTCTGACCCTCGTGGCGCTGGAGGTTGACCGGCACTCCGGCCGCCTCGAGCCGCTCGGCGTAGGCTTCGCCCTCGTCGCGCAGCACGTCGTGCTCGGCGGTCAGCACGACCGCCGGTGGCAGCCCGGCGAGGTCGGCGGCGCGCAGCGGCGAGGCGTCGGGCTCGACGCGTCGCGCGGCGTCCGGGACGTAGTGATCCCAGAACCAGGCCATGGCCTCGCGCGTCAGCAGTAGCTGGTTCCCGGGATCGGTGTACGACGGACGCTCGAAGTCGGCGTCGGTGACCGGGTAGATCAGGATCTGCGCCGCGATCGGCGGGCCTCGGCGATCGCGCGCTCGCAGCGCCATCACGGCCGCGAGGTTGCCGCCGGCGCTGTCACCAGCGACAAACAGTGGAGCGCCCGGCCTTGCCAGCTCATCGACGTGCTCGCCGACCCACTCCAGCGCCGCGTACGAGTCGTCGACCGCCACTGGGTAGCGGTGCTCGGGCGCGAGCCGGTAGCCGACGAGCACCACCGTGCACGACGTGCGCTCGGCGAGCTTGCGCGCCACGGTGTCTGACTCGTCGATCGAACCGATGACCCAGCCGCCACCGTGGTAGTAGACGATCACGCCGGCCGGCTGCTCCAGCGGCGCCAACACGCGGATCGGGACCGTGCCGTCCGGCCTGGCGAGGCTGTGCTCGTCGACGCGAAGCATCGGTGGCGCCGGGCCGTTGAGCTCCATGAGCGCGCGCCCGAGCGCGCGCGCCTCCGCGGGCGTGCTCTCGTGCAGCGGCGTGCCGCCGGCTTCCGCCATCTGCATCAGCAGCCGGGCAGTCGCAAAGTCGAGCGTCATGCGGTCCTCTCTGGCCGGGGCCAGCATCGCGTGCGCGCGACCAGCATATAGATGGGCCAACTGGAACTCGTCATCTCACCGCAGCCCGCTCGCGCCGCGGCGCCTCCAGACGGGAGCGCCCCCACGCGCGACCGTGCAGCCAGGACACCCGGAGTTGGCCTACGGCAGCACGCCGGTAGAGCGCAGCAGCCGGAGCGTGCCCTCGAGATCCGAGAGGTCGCTCAGGTCGATCGCGGGCGGCTGCAGATCGGCGATCGATCGCAGCCCGGGAGCACCGGCCACCCCGGCCACGAGTGGGTGCTCGGCGTTCGTTTCGGCGTAGTAGCGCTGGGCCTCCTCGCTCAGCATGAACTCGATGAACCGGCGCGCCTCGTCGGTCGCCTCCGAACTGCGGAGCACGCCCGCGCCCGCGACGTTGACCAGCGTCCCGATGTCGCCGGGGCCCGTGTGGTGGTTGCGGGCGGGGAAGTCCTCGCCCTGCTCCGCGAGGAAGCGGTTCAGGTAGTAGTGGTTGACGAGGCCGGCGTCGACCTCACCGCGACCCACCGCCGCGACGATCGAGACGTTGTTCGGGAACTCGGGCGAGTCGTTCGCGAGCATCCCCTCGAGCCACGCGCGCGCGCCGTCTTCGCCCTCGCTGACGCGCAGCGCGGTGACCCAGGCCTGGAACGAGCCGTTGGTCGGCGCCCACGCCACCCGGCCGCGCCACTTGGGGTCGGTGAACTCGAGGATCGAGTCGGGGAGCTCGGAAGGGTCGAGCGCGTCGGTGTTGTAGACGATCGCGCGCGCACGCCCGGAGAGCCCGACCCAGACGCCCTCTCGTGAGCGGTACGCCGGCGCGACGCGTTCGAGGATATCGTCGTCGATGGTGGTGAAGAGGCCGGCCGCCTGCACGGCGCCGAGCGCGCCCGCGTCCTGGGCGATGAAGATGTCCGCCGGGCTCTGGTCGCCCTCTTCGATGAGCAGGGCCGCGAGTTGTGCGGTGCCGCCGTAGCGGACGCCGACGTTGATGCCCGTCTCCTCGGTGAAGCGCTCCAGCAGTGGCCCGACCAGCTCCGGGCTGCGGCCCGAGTAGATCGTGAGCCGCTGCTCCTCGTCGTCCCCGCAGCTCGCAGCCAGCACCGCCACGGCCGCCACCGCCACCGCGACGACCAGCGCGAGGCACGCACGGCCGGATGCGCGCGGACTCGCTCTGCGCGGTAGGTCCGCACCAAATCCAGGTAACGCCACTGCTACCCTCCGGAAGTCGCCGCGCACATACGCGTTGCCGCGTTAGCACTGCACCTGGACACCAGTAGAACCTACGCACAGACATTAGTGCAAGCTACATTCACGATGCAGTAGCTGATGCATCGTGGCGTCGCTTCACACGATGACATCGACCATGCCGGGACTCAAGGCCGGCGCATGGATCGGATACTCACCTGCCGAACGTTGCCTCCACCGGCCAGGCGAGCCACGCGACGCATGAGCCCGCCGGCATCCCCGCGTCGCTCACGTCGCTCGCGGCAGGGCTCCCGCGCTGGCTGAGGGCCGGCTCAGTCCGCCGTCAACCACGAAGAACGCCGGGAAGCCGGTCACGCCTTCGCGTTACCATGATCCCGCTCGCGCAGCCCGCGTGATCCGGGGAGGATGTATCGCATGACGAATCCCACTGTCGCGACCGGTCCGCCGGCCGGAGTCAGAGTCCTCGACCTGTCCGGGTACGCGCCGGGTCGACACGCCCTTGACGAGGTGTTCAAGAACGAGCATGCGATCGCGCGCCAGATGCTGATTGAAGTCGACGACCCGAAGGTCGGCGCCGTGCACCAGGTAGGCATCGGCCCGAAGTACTCCGGGACGCCGGGCAACGTTCGCCTGGCCGCTCCTGCGCCTGGCGAGCACACGACCGAGGTGCTGAGAGACCTCGAGCGAGATGATGCGGGGATCGAGCGGCTGCGCGGGGCGGGCGTCGTCGGTTAGCCGTGGTTGCTCGAAGCTGTGACCGCGTCCCGGATCGACTCGGCGAGGAAGACCCCGGACGCGTGCGTAAGCTCTTCATGGCCGCCGCCGGGCAGCCATCGTGAATGACCCCACCGAGCTGCCCATCGTTGAGCGCGGAGGTGTCGTCCACCGCGCCCTGCGCTCGCTGAAGTTCCGGCAGTTCCGCTACTTCTGGGCGAGCAACTTCATCGTGTCGATGGGCCTGATGGTGCAGTTCACTGCTCGCGCCTGGCTGGTCGTCCAACTCACCGACTCCGCTCTGGTCCTGGGTGCGGTCGAGGCAGCGTGGGCGGTCACCTTCGCACTGGGGTCGATCCCGATGGGCCTCATTGCCGACCGGTTCAATCGACGCAATCTGCTGCTGATCGACAACCTGATGGCCGTGCTCGTGGCTGTGACGCTCGGCGTCCTGGTTGTCGCCGACCTCGTGGCTGTCTGGCATGTGCTCGTCGCCTCGCTCATTAGCGGCCTGCTGGGTGCAGTGCGCTTCCCGGCGAGCCAGGCCATGACGGGCCGCCTGGTGCCTCAGGAGCACTTCATGAACGCCACGTCGCTGAACACTGCCAGTCACAGCGTGCCGAGCGTGGTCGGCCCGGCCATCGGCGGGTTGCTCGTCGGCGGGGTGGGCGTCGGCGTCGCCTACTTCGCCACATCCGGCGCGCATCTGGCGGCCGCCATGATATTGCTGATCGGCGTCGCGGCTTCGTTCGGTTCGATCGAGCGCGCTGACTCCCGCTCCGTGACCGCCGACTTGCGACAGGCGATCGACTACCTGAGAGCCGACCCCCACCTGCTGAGGCTCACCGCCGTGGTCGTCACGCCGTTCGTACTCGGCGCGTCGTACATACTCCTGCTTGCGCTGTTCGTCGAGGAGGAACTTGGCGGTGGCGCCGCGATGTTTGGGTTCCTCAGCGCGTCGCTCGGCGCCGGCGGCGTGATTGGGGCGATGGCCGTCGCGGCGGTGGGACGGCCGAGGCAGATCGGCTACCTCATGTTCCTCGGCATCGTCGGAACCGGCGCAGCCGCAATCATCTACGGCTTCTCCCAGTGGATCCTGCTGACGGCAGCCGCGCTCGGTGTTGCGGGCGCAGCTCAGAGCGCGCTCTTCGTGGCCTACGATACCTTTCTGCTGATACGCGTCCCCGACGAGATGCGAGGCCGCGTGATGGGCCTCGCCTTCACGATATTCGGACTCTTCCCGGTGGGCGCCATCTTCGCGGGCGCCCTCGCCGATCTGGTCGGCCTCCGTGCCGTCGCCATCCTGGAGGGTGCCGTCATCCTCGTCCTCGCCCTTGTAGCCTGGCGTCTTGCGCTTCGTCGCATCGTGGGCGGCGGGGCGGACCTCGGTCTTCCGGGTCAGACCGAGGCCGTCTGATCGCGAGCGTTGAGGGTGATTCCGCATAGATTCTGCAAGGTGTGCGGGCGACATTTCTCACCGGAGGCCGAGGTGTCGCCCGCTCGCGTCTCTCCCAGGTTGTCGCGGAAGCCATCGTCGTCCGTGTACGAGACCCTCGCCACCGGCCTGTAGCCCACGTCCGCGGCCTGCACCTCGTAGGTGGCCTCGGTCGCCCCCGGGACACGGCGGCGCCGAAACCGCGTCGGGGGCATGTCGCTACTGCGAACCGCGCAGCCTCGGGTCGAGCACATCCCGGACCACGTCGCCGAGCATGTTGAACGCCAGGACGGTGACGCTGATGGCGAGGCCGGGGAAGATCGCGAGCCACGGGGCCTGCTCCATGTACTCGCGTCCGGACCCGCTCAGCATCTGGCCCCAGGATGGATCGGGCGGCTGCGTGCCGAGCCCGAGGAAGCTCAGCGCGGTCTCGATCAGGATGGCCGCGCCGAGCACCGTCGAGACCAGGATGAGGATTGGTGCGAACACCTGCGGCAGGATGTGACGGAGCATCACCCGCAGCGGCGAAGCGCCGATCGAGTAGGCCGCCTCCACGTAGGTGCTCTCCTTGACGGAGAGCACAGCGCTGCGGATAACCCGCGAGTTGCCGGGGATGATGACGATTGAGATCGCCAGCAGGCCGTTCGTCGTGCTCGGACCGAGGACGGCCACGAGCGCCATCGCCAGTACGAGCGCGGGGAACGCCAGCATCGCGTCGACGACGCGCTGTGCGACCAGGTCAAACCACCCGCCGAAGAACCCGCTGAGCAGGCCCAGGCAGCAACCCACGAGCGTTCCGGAGGTGGCCGCCAGCGCCGCAACGTAGAGCGAGATGCGCGAGCCGTACAGGACCCTCGAGAACACATCACGTCCGAGGTTATCCGTGCCCATGGGGTGCGTGAGGCTTGGACTCTGGAAGCTGTCGAGCGAGATTGCAATCGGGTCGTACGGCGCGATCAGCGGCGCGAAGATCGCCGAGAGCGCGAGCATGGCGATCACAACCGACGACGAGGAACCCACGGGGGAGCGCAGGATCCGCAAGCTGATGTCTACGGCGGGAGCACGCGATTCCAGGCTCAAGCCGGCCGCCTGCAGCTCCGTTACCGCGTCCGACCCGCCTGGCTGTGCAGTGCTCATACGCTCCCGCCGGCGCGGCTGAGTGTCGCCACGCCTACTGGTACCTGATCCGTGGGTCGATCAAGGCGTACGACAGGTCGACAACGAGATTCGCAAGGACGAAGGCGATCGCGAACATCATCACGGTGCCCTGCACGACGGTGTAGTCGCGCAGCGTCACCGCGTCGAACGTCAGGCGGCCGACGCCGGGTAGGGAGAAGATCGACTCAATCACCACGAGCCCGCCGAGCAATTGCGTGAGCTGAGCCCCCATGATCGTGATCACCGGCAGCACGGCGTTGGGGAGCGCGTGGCGGTAGAGCACGGATCGCTCGGCGAGCCCCTTCGCGCGCGCGGTGCGTACGTAGTCGTTCCGCAGCACCTCGAGCATGGTGGAGCGCATCATGCGCGCGCTGATCGCAGACAGCCGGTAGCCGATGATGAGCGTCGGGAAGACCATCGCCTGGAAGTTCTTCCAGGGGTCCGTGAACGGCGAGAAGTAGCCGAACTGTGGTAACCAACCGACGTAGAGCACCAGCACGAGCATCAGGATCGTCGCGATCCAGAAGTCGGGCAGCGAGAGCCCGAGGATCGCGAAGAGCCGCGCTCCGTAGTCGGTGGGTGAATCCCGGCTGATCGCCGATATGACGCCGAGCGGGACGGATAAGACCACTGCCATCGCCATTCCGAACAGCGCAAGCTGTGCGGAGACGCGCAGCCGTTTGATGATGCCCGGCAGCACGGGCTCATCGCTCCACAGCGACCGCCCGAGATCCCCGCTGGCCGCGTCCAGGAGCCAGGTCACGTATTGCTGGGCGAAGGGTCGATCGAGGCCCAGCTCCGCGCGCATCTCGTCGAGGTCTTCCTGGGAGAAGTACCCACTCTCGGCGATCCGGGCGATCACGACATCCCCCGGCACGATGCGCAGCAGCGAGAAGATCACGAACGAGACCAGCAGCAGTGTGGGAATCGAGAGCAGCAGCCGCTTGATGATGTACGTCGTCACGATCCGCCGCTCCGGATCCTCATTGTGCCGCCCGGCGCCTCACAGGGCGCGCCGGGGCTGAGGGCAGCGCTTGCGCGCTCCCCAGCCCCGCCGTGTGTGGTTCCCCCCTGGACCGCTACTTCTCGATCCAGACCGACGAGATGAACCGCGAGTTGTTGTAGCCGAACACGCTTCCGCCGAGGCCGTCGCTTCCGACGCGCCACTGCATGCCGTGCAGCCACGGCTGGTACAGGACGAAGCTCAGGAAGTTCGTGTGCTCGACGCGGTGCACATCCGCCAGGACCTTGTCCCAGATGAGGCGAAGGATCTCGCGGCGCGCGTCGGGATCGAGCTCGACGCTTTGCTGCTCGGCCCATTCGTCGAGTTGCGGGTCGTTGATGTTGTGCCAGTTCCCCGGCGACGTCGACAGGAGCTGGTCGCGGAAGTAGTTGTCCGCCTGCGTGCCGTGGATGTCCCAGGCTCCGATGGCGTCGGGGTAGGACACACCCGCGAGCTGCGAGTTGAACTCGACGTAATCCGCATCACGCGGGTTGAGGTTGACCCCGATGCGCCGCAGCTGGTCCACCCACACGTCGTTCTGGTCGCGCACGTAGCCGCGGAAGATCAGGAAGTCGATCTCCAGGCCCTCGGCGCCGGCAGCCTGGAGGAGCTTCATCGCCTCGTCGGGGTCGTAGCGCCACCACGGTCCGAGCTCGCCGCGGTCGGCGCTCGGCTTCTCATCGAAGACGTGGTTCCACGGGATGATCGGCAGCGTGTCGGAGATCCCGTCGTAGAGCAGCACGTTGATCTCGTCGCGGTCGATGCCGAGGTGCAGGGCCTGGCGGACGCGCACGTCCTGCCACTTCTCTTCCTTCTGGTTGAACACCATCCCGAAGATCGACTTCGTCCACGCGCTCTGCCCGACTTGCACTCCCGGGTTCGTACCGCGCACGTCCTCGAGCTGGGCCAGCGAGCCGGCCCGTCCGACCGCCGCCTGTCCCGCGCGGAACTGGCTGAGCCGCGTCGCCGCGTCCGGCGTGACGAGCACCTCGTAGCCGTCGAGGTACGTCCCGGGCCCCCAGTGGTCCGGGTTCGGCGAGTAGCGCGCGAACTCGGACTGCGAGTACTCGTCCTGGATCAGCGGGCCGGTGCCGACAAGCACCGTGTCGATCGATCCGTCGTCGACGACCTCGCGCGGGTAGATCGCGAGGTTCTGCTCGCCGAACGGCACGACGATGTCCGGCGACGGCCGCCGCATGCGCAGCGTGAGCGAGTGGTCGTCCGGCGTGTCCCACGCGTCGACGAAGGCGAACAGCTGCTGCCACACGCCGGTCTCGGCGTAGCGCTCGTACGCGAAGCGCACGTCCTGGGCGACGAAGGCCCGGCCGTCGACCGGCGGCTTGTTGTGCCACTTCACGCCCGGGCGGATCGAGAACGTGTAGGTCAGCCCGTCGGGCTGCAGTTCCCAGGACTCGGCGAGGTTGCCCTCGATATCGCGGTTGATGTCGCGCTGGTTGAGCTCGGCCTGGTCGTGGGTGAGGCGCCAGCCGAGCAGCGTCTCCATCGCCGTGCCGGTGTGCCTGAGGTTGCCGATGGCGCCCGACTTCGTCGGGTCGAACGAGCCGATCTGCTGGCCCTCGGAGAGGGTGAGGGCGCCGCCCTTGACCGGGGTCTTGTCCGGCCACGGGATCACCGTGGTGAAGCGCTCGCCCGATTCGTCCGGCGCGGCGGTCGTCGCTGGCGCGGCCGCCTGATCCTCGTCTTCCTCCACCTCGGTCGTGACGGCTGTCGTCGTGTCATCGTCGTCGTCGTCGTCGTCATCGCCGCCGCACCCGACGAGGGCTGCGATGGCCAGCCCGGTACCGGCCAGGAATCCCGTCTGCAGGAGCCGCCTGCGGCTGAAAGCGCTAATGGAAAGCAGGTCATCCATGGTGTGGTCCCCCGTGCCTCTCGTGGCCTCTGGGCGCCGATCGCTGGTCGAGCGGTTCTATTGCCATAGGCCAGTACCGGAGCGTAATTCCATCTCCAGTGCGGATTAAGCTATACCACACTCGCTTATGATGCAGCGTGCGCGGAAGGACACCTCATGCCCGGCCCATGCGACGACCTGCGAATCCTCGACCTTTCCTCCGGGCCCGCCGGCGGACTCGCGACGATGGTGCTCGCCGACTACGGCGCCGACGTCATCAAGATCGAGCCCCCCGGGGGCGACCCGCACCGCACCGATGCGGCGGCCCCCATGTGGCTGCGCGGCAAGCGCAGCGTGACGCTGGACCTGGAGCGCACCGAGGACCGCCAGCGCCTCTTCGCACTCCTGGGCGGGGTGGACGCCGTCGTGGTCTCGCACAGCCCGGCCGAGGTTGCGCGGCTGGGGATCGACTACGCGACGCTGGAGGCCATCAACCCGGCGCTCATCTACTGCTGGGTTACCGCCTGGGGCCCGCGCGGACCGTACGCCGACTACCCCGCTGATGCTGCGCTCGTTGCCGCGAAGTCCGGCCGCATGCAGCAGTTCACCGGCATCCAGGACCGCGAGGGACCGGCGTTCCCGGCCGTCCGCGCTGAGACACACGCCGCCGCCCAGTCCGCGCTCAGCGGGATCCTCGCCGCCGTGCTCGCGCGCGACCGCACCGGGCGAGGGCAGCTGGTGGAGACAAGCCTGCTGCAGGGCATGTTCCCGTACGACCTCGCCACGCTGGTGCGCTCGCAGCTCATCGAGCGCTATCCCGATCAGTTCGAGGGCGACCCGTTCGGTGCGCTCACGGCGACCTCCATGCCGACGCTCGGCTACCAGCCGATCATGGCGTCGGACGGGCGCTGGATTCAGTTCGCAAACCTGCTCGAGCACCTCTTCCACGCTTCGATCGTGGCGCTCGAACTGACCGATGAGGTGCACGCCAATCCGCGCTACTCCGCCGCCCCCCGCGGCCTCGACCCGGAGGCGACGGAAGAGGTGCGCAACCTCATGCTGGAGCGCGCCCGCGAGCGGCCGGCGGCCGAGTGGATGCAGCGCTTCCACGACAACGGCAACGTCGCCGCGGACTGGGTGGGGACCGCGCAGGAGGCGCTGTCCAACCCCGACATGGTCGCGAACGGCGAGGTCGTCGATCTCGACCATCCAACACTCGGCTCCGTCCGCCAACTCGGCCCCGTCGTGCGGCTGCTCGAAACGCCGGCCGAGCCGACAGGCGTCGTCGCCGAGCCCGGCCAGCACACCGATCAGGTGCTCGCAGAGGCGCCCGCGGCTCCGCCGAGCGTGAACGGCGCGCACAGCGAGGCACAGCATCCGCTGGCCGGCATCACGATCCTCGAGTTCGCGACGATCATCGCCGCGCCGCTCGGCACCGCGCTGCTCGCGGACATGGGCGCCCGCGTCATCAAGATCGAGCCGACGAACGGCGGCGACCCGATGCGCACGATGGGCGTGGGCCTCGGCATGTACCTGGTTTCCTCGAAGACCACGGCGGGCAAGGAGAGCATCTGCATCGACCTCAAGAACCCGCGCGGTCAGGAGATCGTCGCGCGGCTGATCGAACGCAGTGACGCGGTGGTGCACAACTACCGCCCCGGCGTGCCCGAGCGCCTTGGCATCGGGTTTGAGCGGGCGCGCGAGCTGCAGCCGGGCATCGTGCACCTCTCCGTGAACGGCTACGGCCCGCTTGGACCGGCAGCGCGGCGGCCCGCAGCGCACCCCATCCCCGGCGCCGTCGATGGTGGCGCGCTCATGCAGGCGGGTCGAGACTGGCCACCGGACACCGACTCGCTCGACGGACTCCGTGAGGCCGCGCGCCAGTTCTACCGGGCAAACGAGGCGAATCCCGACCCGAACACCTCGATGGCGGTCGCGTCGTCGGTACTGCTCGGTCTGCAAGCCAGACGCCGAACGGGACGCGGTCAGCAGGCGTTCCTGAGTATGCTCGGGGCCAACGCCTACGCGAACTTCGACGACTTCGTGAGCTACGCGGGGAAGCCCGATCGACCCACCCTCGACGCCGAGTTGTACGGCACCGACGCCTGTTATCGGTTGTACCGCGCGTCCGACGGCTGGGTGTTCCTCGCCGTGCGCGACGACGCGGCGTGGGCCGAGCTCTGCGCGGCGACCGAGCGGTCCGACCTCGGCGGCGACGAGCGCTTCGCCAGCGCGGCCGGACGCCGCGAACACGACGCTGCCCTCTCCGGGGCGCTCGCGGAGCTGTTCGCGACCCGCAAGGTCCTCGAATGGGAGCAGTTGCTGGTGCCGCGCGGGGTAGGGTGCGTGGAGGCGAGCGCGGACACGCCGGGCGAGTTCTACCGCAGCGACGAGCAGATGCGCGCCAGCGGTCTCGTCGTCGAGGCCGAGCACCCCGTCTTCGGCCGCGCGCAGCGCTGGGGCCCGACCGTGCGCTTCTCCGCCGCGCCCGACCGCTTCGGCGGCGGCACCTACGCCGGGCAGGACACCGACTCGATTCTGGCCGAGATCGGGTGCTCCGAGGCGGAGATCGCCGAACTGCGCGAGCAGGGCGTCGTCGACTCGGAGACGCCCATGGTGCTCGAGTAGGGAGTTCTCACCACGGTACGTGGAGGCTCGGCCGCCACGACAGTCTCCGTCGACCCGGGCGCGGCTTCACGCCACCCTGCGCCGCTCCTGCCTCCGAGGACGTTACTTCAGCAACCTCGTAGGGGGACTCGGACTCGTCGATGGCGGCGCTCGGCCGGCGCTCGGTTCCCCGGACAGAGGCGTCCTGGCGGCGAAGACCGCGCAGGCTGATCGCGAGCGTGGCGATGACCACGGCCGGGAGCAAGGGCTCGGCGATGGCGGCCGCGTTGTTGTGCGCGAGCAACGCCCCGATTCCGATCGCCCCCGCCCCGCCGATCGCCAGCACGACCGAGTCACCGACGATGAAGTCGTACCAGAACCGGGCGAACGCCACGGCGTACTTCGCGGCGCCGCTCACGATGCCGCCTCGACGGAGCGTGCGGCGACGGCGGAGCCGCCGCGCGTGAGGGTGATGACCATCAACCACGCGACCAGCGTGTAGAGGCCCGTGAGCAGCAGGATCGTCCAGTCGCCGAGCGTCCATTCGATGCCGATGCCCTCGCCGCCCCAGAACGTGCCGAAGGCCACGAGCATCAGCCCGACCGTGAACTTGATCGTGTTCTCGGGTACGCGCGTGAGCGGCCGGTGCACCGCGACGCCGATCGTCGCCACGAGCACGAACGCGAGCACGGAGCCGAGGGCGCTCCAGCCCAGCGTGTGCTCCCGGTTGGCGGCGAACGTCAGCACGATGAACGCCACCTCGAGTCCTTCGAGGAAGACGCCCTTGAACGACACGACCAAGCCGGTCCAGTCGATGTCGCGCCGGGAAGGCGTTGCGGCGGCGCTGCTGAGGAGCGCGACCTCCTCCTCGAAGATCGCCGCCTCGTCGTGCTGAGCCCGCATGCCGGACGCCCGCAGGATCGCCTTGCGGAGCCACTGCAGCCCGAAGATGAGCAGCAGCACGCCGATCGTCACCTGCGGGCTGTCGATCGGGATCACGCGCACGAGCGCCGGCCCCAGCGCGAACACGACGAGCACGAGCGCGAGCACGGCCAGGCCCGCCCCGAGCAGCGCGGTCCGCCAGCCGGTGGTGAGCGACCGCCAGCACGATGGTCAGCGCCTCCACTGCCTCGACGACCGAGGCGAGGAAGACCGCGATCACGACCAGGGCGATCTCGTGGGTCATCGGACAGCCCTGGCCTGGGCGATCATCGGGAGCTCCCTCGCGGTGTCTTCGGGAGCTGTGCTCGCGCGGCAGGACCGGTGATCAGGGCACCGAGATGTCGGTCGCGGCGCCGCCCCCGTCGGTGAAGAGCCGCACGCCGGCGTCCTGCAACCGCCCGAAGAGCTCGGGCATGCCGTCGCTGACGAACCACGCGATCGAGTGCAGGTGGTTGCCGAAGCGCCGGTGGAACCGGCCGACCGGCATGTCCCCCGCGCCCGCGACCCGGTGCGCCGGGGCCATCGTCTCCATGCAGAAGTCGCTGATGTAGCAGAGCGAGGCGTCGCGCTTCTCGGTCGCGCTGTAGTTGCCCAGCATCGAGCGCCTGGGCGCGAAGATCCTGTCGTACCAGTCGTCGAGCGGCTGGAGCTCGTCGTAGATGTGGATGACGTGGAACATGTCGCCGATCGTGACCACCGCGTCCCCCTGCGTACCCGCGGACGGTGTCCGCCCTTCGCGACAGCCGCGAACTCACATCGATGTGCGGCGACGCAGCGAGCCGTCGCCGCCGGCCTGCCGAATCACGCTGTCCTCAGCGCACGCGGAACGTACGGTCCGCGCCCGCCCCGAAGGTGGCCGTGACCTCCTCGGGACGCACCGCCGCGTTGCCGATGTCGGTGAGTGGCATGCCTTGCTGGATCGCGGCGCCGAGCGGCAGCGAGAGGCTCTGCCAGAGCGCGTAGATGCTGCCCTGCACGGCGGCCGGTGGCTTCGCGGCGATGCGCTCGGCGAGTCCGTAGGCGGCCGGCAGCAACTGCTCGCGGGTCACGACATCGGTCACGAACCCGAGTTCGAGCGCGCGCCGTGCGCTGATCCGCTCGTCGTTGCCGAGCAGCACCATGCGCATCACCTCGCCGTAGGGGAGCCACTGCCGCGCGAGGATTGGTTCGAAGACCGCGGTCAGACCGTACGTCGTGTGGGGGTCGAAGAAGGTGGCGTCCTCGGAGGCGACGATGATGTCGGACTCGCCGAGCATGTAGAACGCGCCGCCGCAGGCGATGCCGTGGACGGCGCTGATGACCGGCTTGTAGACGCGGTTGCTCTTCGGCCCGAGGAACGCGCCGGCATCCTCGCGGTTCCACAGGTTCGTCGCCAACTGCTGGGAGAGGCGCTCGCCGTCCTCGGCGCGGCGGTCGACGCCGGAGCAGAAGCCGCGATCGCCTGCGCCGGTCAGCACCACGACGCGGATCGCGTCGCTGTCGCGCACGATCGTCCAGGCGTCGCGCATCTCGCGCTCCATGGCGCCGTTGAAGGCGTTGATGCGCTCCGGGCGGTTGAGCGTGATCGTCGCGCGCGGCCCCTCGACCTCGAAGCGAATCGTCTCGAACTCGGGCATCGCCACCCCCTCGACGGCGCGGCCATCATAGGTAATGGCGCGCTGCGGTGGGCGAGGTGACTGGGCCCGGCGCGCGCTGGCCCATAGCGTCCTGCTTTTCGACTCCGGTGGCCCTGGAGCACGGCCAGGCGTGTGCTCACCGGCTGCGAAGACATATTCCCGCGACATTTCATCGCTATCGTGAGTAGGAATCGGGATACCTCACGAAAGAGGCGAAACGAGATGAGCTGGAGGAATCCGCTGACGAACAAGCACCTGGCCGGGCCGGTCCTGGCGGCTATGCTCGCTGCGGTGATCATCAGCGGCTGTACCGCCGGCGCCGGACCCGGGGACAGCGGGGATTCCGACCGCTCCACCGCAAGCCAGGCCAGCTCCGAGCGAGGGGGTGGCGACCCTGGAGATGAGCACGGCGGTGGAGAAGGGAGCGGAGGCAACGGTGAACACGGCTCTGGTTCCGAGGGCGATGAAGAGAGCCGAGAAGCCGCCATGTCGAGCCCGATCACGCCCCTCGGACAGGCGTGGAGCGGTGTCCTCGGCGGGTTGGCCGTCTCCATGCGGTACGACGCAGCAACCCGGTCCGTCCACGGAACGGTGCGGAACACGCTCGCAAGCACCCTGTGCTACGTACAGGCAGAACCTCACCTGAAGTCGGGAACGAAGACCGTGGGAGAGCTCGGCCCCGACAAGCTGGGACACCTGAGCCCGGGACAGGACGTAAGGTCAAGCCTGACAGTCGCGAGCGAACCGAAGCTTGCGGGAGTCTCCTTCGATAGCTACGTCGTTCACATGGAGGTGTTCGACTGCGACGGTCCCGGCCCAGCGGCCCACGCGGGAGAAGAAGGTACCGAAGGCAGCGGTGAACACGGCGCCGGTGGCGAAGAGGGTGGCGGCGCCGGTGGCGAAGAAGGTGGCGCCGGTGGCGAAGAAGGTACCGAAGGCGGCGATGAACACGGCTCTGATGAGGAAGAAGACAGCGGCGCCGATGCCCTGGCACTCGATGAAACCCACGACGAGGTCCGCAGCGGCGCCCGACTGATCCTGAAGTACGACGCTCCGAGCAACTCCTTCAAGGGCACGGTCGAGAACACGACCAACGGCGTCCTGAACCGGGTCAGGGTCGAAGTCCACCTCTCGAACGGAACGGAACTCGGTCCGACGACTCCGACGGACATGGCTCCGGGCGAGGTGGTCTCGATCAACCTGCCTGCGACGTCGGCATCCTTCACTGGATGGACGGCACATGCCGAGGTCGGCGGGGGAGGTGAGGGCGGCGAGTCGGGCGGCGAGCATGGGAGCGACGGGGAGTCTGGCGGCGAACACGGTAGTGGCGGCGAGCGCTCGGGTGGCGACTAGAGCCGATCGGACTCACCCGAGGGCGACGTCGAGACTGCACGTGAGATCATCCGACCGTGGGCGCATCCGGCAGGAATCCGCGGTGGCTCCATGAGGCATCGCGTCGAGGATGGCCCCGCGGAGGACTCGCTGTGAGCGGCACCGTATTGATCGTCGAAGACGATCCGAGGATCGCGAACTGGGTGAAGGTGTACCTCGAGCGCGCCGGGTTCTCCGCCGACGTTACCCATGACGGCGAGTCCGGTCTGGCCCTGGCACGTCAGCTCGCTCCCGACCTGATAGTCCTCGATCTCATGCTTCCTGGTCTCGACGGCGTGGAGCTATGCAGGATCCTGCGCCGCGAGTCGGACGTTCCAATCATCATGCTGACGGCCAGAGATGGCCACGCCGAGCGCGTCATCGGGCTGGATAGCGGCGCCGACGACTACATCGTCAAGCCCTTCGATCCGGAGGAGGTCGTTGCGCGCGCGAACGCCGTGCTTCGTCGCGTCAAGGGCAGGGTGCAGCAGGTCCTCACGTGCGACCACATCACGCTGAACGAGACCACGCGGAGCGTGACGGTCAATGACGAACCCGTGACGTTGAGCCAAGCGCAGATCGCGCTGCTCTCAACGTTCATGCGTCACCCCAACCAGGTGCTCAGCCGTGATCAGCTCATCTCGCTGACCTCCAACCGCCGATTCCACGGGTTCGACCGCGCCATCGACAGCCAGGTCGCTCGACTGCGCAAGCAGATCGGCCGCCATGGCAGCCAGCCCATTCAGACCGTCTACGGTGCGGGCTACAAGTTCGTGGTCGAGGACGAGTGATGTCGCTGCGCTGGCGGATCATGGGTGCGATCGTCCTTGCCATCGCCCTGACCGTCTCGGTCAGCGTTGCAGTCGGCTATTGGACCACGCAGTCCCGCCTGAGTGCGTTCGTGAGCGAGATCGGCGATGACGAGGCGAGCCACCTGGCCAGGAGGCTGAGCCTCGAGTACACCACTGCCGGCGGCTGGGAGACCGTGCACAGACCGCTGTCCGAGGCCGGATACATCTACGATGGAGCACCGGAGGGGGAGCGGCACGAAGAAGGTGAGGGGGAATCCTTCGAGCTCTTCCACGAGGATCCGGTGCGGGTCGTCGTCACCGGCATCGATGGGCGTGTGGTGACGGACAACCTATCCGAACTGTTACCCGGAACAGCCGCACCCGATCTGGACGGGCATCGCGAAACGGTGTTCGACCTGACCACGAATCAGCCCGTGGGCCACGTCTACGTGGATGTGAATAGTGAGTTCCTGTCGACCGAGTCGCATGGATTCCTCAACGCGCTTCTGTTCATCACGCTCATTGGCGGGGTCCTCACCATTGGCGTTGCCGTGCTGCTGGCCGCCTGGTTGTCGAGGCGCATCACGGCGCCCGTCACGGCGTTGACGGAGGCCACCCAGGCGATTGCGGAGGGGGACCTGACCCCGCTCCCGGTCACATCCTCGGATGAGTTGGGGCGGATGAGTGCTGCCTTCAACAGGATGGCGGCCACACTGACGACTCAGCGCGACCTGCGTAGACGGCTGATTAGCGATGTCTCCCATGAGCTGAACACGCCACTGAGCGTCATCCAGCTGGAGGCAACGGGGCTACGCGATGGACTTCAGACGCCTGAGCGTGCGTCCGAGCAGATCATCCAGGAAGTCGACAGGCTACGCGGCCTCGTCATTGATCTGAACTCCCTGGCGGAGACCGACTATGGCGAGTTGAGGCTCACGCTCGAAGCCACTTCGATGCACGAGTTCCTCGCCGCGGAGGTGGGTCGCTGGCAGCCACAAGCCCGGAATCGACAGGTTGACTTGTCGCTGCACGTATCCGCTGACCTCCCGGACATGGACCTCGACCGGGCGCACATGAGCCGGGCGTTGGGAAACGTCCTGAGCAACGCGCTTCACTACACCGACGCCGGCGGCAACATCGCGCTGAGGGCGGGGTTGGAAGGCGACGAGGCGCTGGCCATCTCGATCGTCGATGACGGGATCGGCATCCATGCCGCGGACCTGCCCCACGTCTTCGACCGCTTCTACCGTACTGACGAGTCCCGCAGTCGCAGGAGCGGCGGCACGGGTCTGGGCCTGGCCATCACGCGAGCAATAGTCGAAGCGCACGGGGGGACAACCACCGCAACAAGTGGCGGGCCTGGGCAGGGCGTAACCGTGACTGTGAGCCTTCCCCTGAAGAAGTAGGGGCATCCCCCTCGCCACGAACTCCGCCCGCCAGGGGGCTTTCTCACCACTGCAGGAACGTCTTCCCTGTGCCCCAGCGGCCATCCACGCTGATGACGAACGGCGCTTCCTGCCCTCACGAGATGCTAGTCAGGCGGTCCGCGATCTCCTCGCGATCGAGCACGTCGTCGGACCACGGATCGTCGGGATCGATGTCCGGTTCGACCACCTTGAGCGACGGAAGCGCGACGTCGGGGAGTCAGGCGGGTGAACCCTGCCGGCGGCGAGGCGGTCGAGACCTCTAGCGCCTTCTAGCAGGCTGCTGAAAAAGTCTTCCCGAGCGGTCTCGGCCCTGAATCGGCTGATTGCGGCTCACGCGAAACCCTTTGTTCTCAAGGGGTTCTTGTAGCTCCGCAGCGCTCCAAGCGCTCCGTTTCCGCGCCTTCGGGGGTTTTTAGCACCCTGCTAGTACGCTGGCCCCAGCGCGATAGCGAAGGGGGTCAGGCATGACGGCGGAACCGAACGACGACCGGTGTCGCGCAGCGACCACCCGGTCGTACCCCACACCAGGAGGAGGGCGGACATGAACGACTCAGAGCAGAGCCTCCTTGAGGCCGCACGGCGGTTCAGCTTCGGCGGGCGGATGGACGCCTCGGGTTCGGGGCCGATCTTCGTACGCGGATCAGGCTCCGAGGTCGAGGATGTCAACGGCAAGCGCTACCTGGACTTCAACTCCGGGCAGATGTGCGCCTGGCTGGGGCACAACCATCCCGCGATCGTCGACGCCGTGACCGAGGCGTGCAGCCGGCTGATCCACGCGCACAGCAGCTACTACAACGACCAGGAGATACGGCTGGCCGAACGGCTGGCGCGGCTACTCCCGGATTCCCTGCGCAAGAGCCTGTTCCTGCAGTCGGGAGCGGAAGCCAACGAGGCGGCGATCGCTATCGCGCGGAAGTACACGGGCGGGTTCGAAGTGGCCAGTCCGCATGTGTCCTTCCACGGGATGTCGGACACGACGCGCGCGCTCACCTTCGCCGGGTGGCATCGGGGATACGGCCCTCCGCAGCCGGGCCTGATGGCGATGCTTGCGCCGTACTGCTACCGCTGTCCGATCGGTCTCGAGCCCGATTCATGCGGCCTCGCCTGCCTGGACGCGTCGTTCGAGTTAATCGACGCCCAGACCACGTCACGGCCGGCGGCCGTGCTGACCGAGCCGATCTTCTCCGCCGGCGGGGTCATCGAGCCGCCACGGGGCTGGCTGCCCGAGCTCAAGGCGCGTTGCCGCGAGCGCGACATGCTGCTGATCCTCGACGAGGAACAGACGGGTCTGGGCAAGACGGGCGACACCTTCGCGTTTGAGCAGGAAGGGGTCGTACCGGACATCCTCACGCTGGCAAAGCACTTCGGCGGCGGCGTCTGCCTTTCGTCGGTCAGCACGTCGGCGGAGATCGAGGAGCGCGTCGTCGCGGACGAGTTCATCGTCACCCACTCGCACTCGAACGATCCGCTTGCCTGCGCGGCCGGACGGGCGACCCTGGATGTGTTGGAAGGGGACGGCCTGACAAACGTCGCGAGGCGGCTTGGCGGCCGCCTGAAGTCAAAGCTGCGGGCGCTGGCGGAGCGCTTCGAGATGATCGGCGATGTGCGCGGACGGGGGTTGCTGCTGGGGGTGGAGCTTGTCCGCGATCGCGGGACGAAGGAGCCGGCGACCTCAGAGGGGCGAGCCATTGCAGAGCGTTGCCTGGAGGATGGTCTGATCTTCAGCCTCAGACGGGAGGGTTCGGTCCTGCGCTTCGTGCCGCCGGCGAGCACGACCGAGGACCAGATCGACGAGGCAGCGGCGATCCTCGAGGATGCCATCGCGGGGGTCTGCGAGTAGGGAGCGAGGCCTCTTCGGGAAGTACCGGCCGCCGACGGTCATCTAGTGTCCCGGATTGCAAGTTCGTTGACACACGCACCACCATCAGCCGCATGTCAGGAGGTATACCCGAAAGTTGTGGATGAGCCAGGAGCGAGAGGAGGCGTACCCTCCCTGAGTCCAGTAGCAGGTGGCCGGAGGAAGCCGGCCGGGAGGAGTACGCCGGATGTTGAGGGTAGTGCATGAGGGAGGCGAGCGCGAAGGGAGACCCGGGCCGCAGGTCGGCCTGGACGAGCTCTGCCGCCTGGCCGCCCTGGAGATGCTCGCGGTGGCGCTGGAGGCCGAGCGCCAGGCCTACCTCGAGCGTTACGCCGCCGCCGTCGATGAGGAAGGGCGGCGGCTCGTCGTGGGCAACGGCCACGCCCGCGCGAGAGAGATCACGACCGCCGCGGGCCGCATCGCCGTGCAGGCGCCGCGCATCGATGACCGCCGCGACGGGGAGCGCTACATCTCGGCGCTCCTGCCGCCCTACATGCGGCGCTCGCCGAAGGTGACCGAGGTGCTGCCGCTGCTCTACCTGCGCGGGCTCTCGACGGGCGACTTCGTGCCGGCGCTGTCGGCCTGCTTCGGCTCGGAGGCGGGCCTCTCCGCCTCGACCGTGAGCAGGCTCAGCGAGGCGTGGCAGGCGGAGCACGAGTGCTGGCGGCGGTGCAGCCTCGCCGCGGTCGACTACGTCTACCTCTGGTCGGACGGCGTGCACTTCAACGTGCGCCTCGAGGAGGACCGGCTCTGCTGCCTGGTGCTGGTGGGCGTACGGCCCGACGGCCGCACGGAACTCGTGGCCGTGCAGGACGGCTACCGCGAGGACACGCAGTCCTGGCTCGACCTGCTGCGGGAGCTGCGCGAGCGCGGCATGCGCGACCCCGAGCTGGCCATCGGCGGAGGGGGCGCTCGGCTTCTGGGCGGCGCTCAGGGAGGTCTTCCCCCGCACGCGCGAGCAGCGCTGCTGGGTGCACAAGACCCAGAACGTACTGGCGGCGCTGCCCGAACGCGTGCAGGGGGAGGCGAAGCGGAAGCTGCACGCGGTGTCTGGCGCGGCGACGCGCGCCGAGGCGCTCGCTGCGGCGCGCGCCTTCGGCGAGCAGTTCGCGCAGTGGCCGAAGGCGACGGCGAAGGTCACAGACGACCTCGAACGGCTGCTGGCGTTCCGCGACTTCCCCGCCGAGCACCACGTGCACCTGCGCACGACGAACCCGATCGAGTCCACCTTCGCCACGGTGCGGCTGCGCCAGCGTGTCACGAAGGGCGCGGGCTCGCGGTCAGCGGGGCTGGCGATGGCCTACAAGCTGCTCGACGCGGCGCAACAGCGCTGGCGGCGGGTGAACGCACCCCAGCTCGTCGCCGTCGTCCGGGCCGGCGGCGTCTTCGCCGGCGGGGTGCTACACGAGCGACCGGTCAGCCCGGACGGGAGCAACGAAGCAACTCACGGGAGGTACGCCGCCTGATCTCTCCGATCAGCGATCCACAACTCTTGACGATATCTCCCGCCAGGTTGTATCTGGAGCTCTCGTTCTGAGGCGTCGATGAAGGCCACCGCAACCGCCGCTGGCGCCTCGGCCAGACAGTTATTGACGGCCTCGTCGACATCCCGCCCCGCCCGCTCGCGAAGGACGATTGGTTCTCGCTCACCGCTGTCGGGCTTCACGGACGCGATCGCGAAGCCGTCCGAAGTAGTCCGCACCGGCGGTGACCGCCGGCGACGACGACGCGCCTTCGAGGAGCAGACCGCGCAGGCGCTGGCGATCCTGGTCCTTGCGGATCAACTCGCGGACGTACTCGCTTGACGAGCTGTAGCCGCGGGCGCTGACCTGCTGGTCCACGAAGGACTTGAGGGCCTCGGGGAGCGATACGGTCATCGTGCTCATGTTGCTGCGCTCGCAGGTTTGGCAGATGTTGCCAATACGCCGCGTCATCCCTCAGGGGCGAGCAGTCCAACTCCCGCACCGCGCCTGGCGGGCGCTCGACCTCGCACTGCGGGTACCCGGCGGAGGTCGCCCGCACTACCCGAACCGCCAACAACATCGTCACATGTAGGAGGTTACGCCGCAGGGGAGGGTGAAGATGGCCGGTTACGACCGCCGCCAGTGGCGCGGGAGCCCGACCGGGCAAACCTACCGCGACCGGCAGCCCTGCAACTACGACGCATACCTGCCGGACCCGCTCGCGGGCCGCGAGTTCGGGCTCTCGGGCGACGTCGCCGCGGATGTCGCCACGGTCGAGGCCGCGCTCGCCCGCCTCGACGCATCCGTGCTGAACATGCTGCGCAACCCGGGGGACGCCCGGCGCACCATCTTCAAGCGCACGAAGACCCGGCACCGGCGAGACCCCGTCAGCGGGGAAGCGCCGCCGTATCGTCGAACTGAGGGACGAGTCCGAGTGGATCGAGGTACCCGACGCGACGCCGGCGGTCATCTCCGAGGAGCTGTTCAACGCGGCGCAGACGCGGCTCCTGGACCCCGAGCGGCGACGCCAGGCGCAGCGCAAGAACGACTACCCGCTTGGCAGCTTCATGCGCTGCGCCCGCTGCAACGGGGCGATGGTTGGCCAGACATCGATGGGCAAGTACCGCTACTACCTCTGCCGCCGGGCCTACGCCGGTCCGCGTCACGACCGCTGTCCGACGCGCTACGTCCGCGCGGGTGACCCCGAGCGCGCGGTGGCGCGCGAGCTCACAACGGTTCTTGCATCGCCGGAGGTCGTGCTGGCAGAGCTTGAGCATGCGTCGTCAGACGACGCGCGCGATGACGACCTGACCGCGGCTCAGCAACTCCTCGCGTCGCTCGACAATCAGCGACAGCGGGTGCTCAAGCTCTTCCAGATGGGCGAGATCGATGAGGCGTACCTGCAGAAGGAACTCGAGGTCATTCGCACCCGCCGCTCGCCGGCCGAGGTAACCATCGCTCGACTGAACGGCTCTGGTTCGGCGCCCCGCACTCCCGCGAACCCCGACGAGTTCGCCGCCACGTGCGAGGCGCTCCGGGAGCGCGTCGAGGAGGAAATCGAGGCGGGTCGGCTCAAGAATGTCGCCGAGGCGATGCAGATCTCCGTCACGATCGAGAAAACCGACGACGGAGCGTCAGGCGCGCTTGAGGGCATGATCCCGCACGAAATAGGTAGATTTGGTGAGGATTTTTCTCACCATTGCACGAACATGGGTATCACTGTTCAGAACCGACCAAATCGAGCGTGTGCCGCTGGTCGTGACGGCGCAACTGCCGCGACGTAAGAGCCTGAGGTGAGCCTGGGCCAGACGGTGTTCTGCGGTGGGAACGGTGAGCTGACGTCTGACCTTGCTGGCCTGTTCACGGCTGGTAGTCGAGGGCGATCGCGATGCCGGCGACGATCTCCTCGACGAGATCCGCATCCAGCCCCCCAAGCCGTTGCACGAGTCGCTCCACCGACACGCTGCGGACCTGCAGGAAGTCGGCTGCAGAGTCCGCGTCCAAGCCACTTCGTTCGCTCGCCTCGATCAGGAGTTTGTTGCTGCTCCCGGTGAACTCGGCGAGCCACGTCGTGAGCGGCACGACGATGCGGACCGGCACCGCATCAAACGCAGGGGAGTTCACGATCACCGCTGGACGCACCCGTTGAAGCTCAGCACCCACCGCACGCGGCAGGCGGACCAGCCAGACCTCGCCGCGCGTCGGCGGCACGGTTGCCGACTCCGATCCGCTCACTCCTCGAGACCGTCGCCCACAGTCTCGTCCCACGCCTCGGTCTCATCGGCGTCGACTGTGATCCGAGCTGCGCGAATCGCTTGGTGGCGTTCCTCAATCGGCCGCTTGGCGAGGTCTCGCAGCGAGGAACGACCGGACGGCCCCTGCGGGGCATCCCTTGAGGAGCCCGGGTAGAAGCGATCTGCCTCCTCGGATGTGATCATCCGCTCGGTCAGCGCGCGCAGCACGAGTCGCCTAAGCAGTGTTGGCGACTCAGTTCCCGCGTACTCGACCGGTTCCTTGCGGTGCCATCCCTCCCGACGGAACCGCATGTTCAGTCGACGGTACAGCTGAGCGCTGATGATCTCGAGGTCGTGCGCGCGGCGAATCCAAGCCTGCATGCTCAGGCCCCACCGCTGCTTGAGGAGGCCCAGTTCGTCCATGTCGAGTCCCCGGCGCCGCTGACCAAGTTCACGGCGAGCCGCCTCGGCCGGCACGAGAAAGGAAGCTGCGAAGCGGTGTGCGAACGCCTCATCGATCTTCGCATCGCCTGTGCTCTTCATGACGAGATGGCCTATCTCATGCGCCGCGTTGAAGCGGAAGCGATCCGGTGGCGCTGCCTCGTTGAGCACGAGCACAGGCGTCTGGTTCGCCCACCCCGAGAGCCCGTCGAAGCCCCACTCCTCCGGCCAGGTCACGACCGCACACCCGTGCTCCTCGATCTGTTCGATAAGGCTATCGACGGGGCGGTCCCCGAGGTTCCAGAGCATCCGTAAGTGCGCTGCCGCGGCGTCGCAGTCGTGGATGTGGCGGACCTCAATCGGGCCCGGCAGGTCGTGGCGGTCGGCGAGATGGAACAGCTCTCGGAGCCTGACCTCGCTCTCGAGTCGTTGCGTCGCGACGGCCGTGACCTGCGTTTGTCGGGACTTGCTCAGCCGCTGGAGCTTCCGGTAGGCGACCCACTTGATCTCGACATCAGCTTCCGCGAGCAGCGACGATGTCCGCACGTTGAGCGCCGCTGCGAGGTCTGCGATTCGGCTCGGGGGCGGCTGCGACAGGCCGCGTTCGTACTTCGACAGCGCCTGCTTGGTAAGCGGTCGCTCCAGCCGTTCGGCGAGGCCCTCCAGCGATAGCCCTGCCGCCAGTCTTGCCTGGCGTAGCCGTTCGCCCAGCATCGCGGCACCTCCCGATGTTGCCCTCTTGCCAACTGCGAGGCCTGACGCCTCGTGGTCAACCCACAGTTGACAAAGTATCAGGTTCGATCAACGCTTGTCACCTACGGCAGCACGCTACATCTCTGGCGCGCGGTAGAGCAGTTCACGAGGAGCATACCCGTGACGCAGGAAGTTGTGGCCCGGCCGGGTGCCGGGGAGGAAGTCATCAAGTACTTCGTGAACGGCGAGGAGGTCACGCACGCCTACCAGAAGCCCCCCGATCGCGAGCCGTTCACCCTGACGGTGGGTGAGATCCTCGCGAGCGCCGGCTTCACCCCCGTCGAGGAGTACGAACTCACCCGCGACTCCGATCAGCACCACTTCGAGTCCGCAGACAAGCCCGTCCCCGTCGAGTCCGGCGAGGAGTTCACGGCCACGTTCAAGGGCGCGACACCCGTCTCGTGACGATGACCGCCGACGACTTCGAGGAATACGTCCGGGGCCTCGGTCTCACCGCTGAGGTTCTCAGCGGCGACGACGGGAACAACTACTCGGTGGTTCGCGACTTCGAACTGCCGAGCGGTGCCTTGCGCGGTCGGCGCTGCGATGTCGCCATCCAGCGTGTCGACGCGGCCCCCTACGTGGTGCCGCCGGCCATCCACACCCGCCCTCACCTAGTCCCCATGGACGGGAGCGAGCCGCTGAAGACCATGGAGAGCGGGATCGGCCCCGACTGACTGTACTGGAGCCGGCGCTACGACCACCGCCCGACGCCGCGCGGCCTCTGGGCACACATTCTCACTGTCCTCTGCGACGACCGGTGGCCAGTGGCATGATCGACGCCACCGCGCTCGATCTCTCGGTGGCGATGACGGCCGACCACGACCAGGTGCTCAGGGGGCACCTCCACGAGGATGCGCGCCAGGAAGACCTGGCCTTCGCATACTGGAAGCCGAGTGTCGGGCAGCACCGCCACACGGCCGTCATTACAGAACTGGTCTTCCCCGAAGCTGGGGACCGAGTCCTCCACGGCAACGTGTCGTTCCATTCTCAGTACCTGCGGCGAGTGCTGTCCGACATCCCCGAGGGCTGCGGTGTCGCCTTCCTGCACGGGCACCCTCACGCCGGCTGGCAGGGGATGAGCCACGACGATGTGGTAGCCGAGCGCGACCGGATTGCAGGTGCCGTGTTCGGCCGCACGGGCTTGCCGCTCGTCGGGCTCACACGGGCGCTGGATGGGGCATGGAGCGGCCGGTTCTGGATCCGCCGGGCGCCACGCACTTTCGAGCGCCGGGGGGCCCGGTCGGTCCGCGTAGTGGGCTCAGAACTCTCCACCTCGTACCACCCTGATGAGGCCCGTGCGACCGTGACCGCCAGTCAAGTCGCGACGGTGAGCGTGTGGGGCGAGGTTGCACAGCAGCAACTCGTACGCACGCGCGTCGGCATCGTCGGGCTCGGAAGCGTGGGGAGCCTCGTCGCCGAGGCGCTGGCCCGCATGGGTGTGCGGCGCCTGACGTACATCGATTTCGACAAGCTCGAACTTCGGAACCTCGATCGAACGGTCGGTGCCACAGGGGCCGATGTCGAAGCGGGTCTCCTCAAGGTCCAATTGGCGGCGCGCAACGCCGTTCTGAGTTCGACCGCCACCGAACTCGAGCTGCGCCCGTTCCCACAGAGCTTGCTTTCGCCAGCAGGACTGGCGGCCGCACTCGACTGCGACGTCCTCATCTCCTGCGTCGACCGGCCGTGGCCGCGGCACCTGCTCAACGCTCTCGCCTACAGCCACCTCATCCCCATCATCGATGGCGGGATCATGGCACGGGTGAAGTCCGATGGGATCCCGCAGCACGTCGCCTGGCGGATCCACACTGTCGGTCCGGGCCGCGCTTGCATGGTCTGCCTCGGCCAATTGCGACGCAGCGATGTCGCCCTCGATCGTGAAGGGAAACTCGACGACCCTGACTACATCGAAGGACTCAGCGACGAGGAGAAGGCCGCGCTCTCGGGCCGGAACGTCTTCCCATTCAGCATGAGCGTCGCCGCCCACGAGGTGCTCCAACTTGTCGGGCTCGTGACGGGCTCTCCTCGCATCGGCGGCATCGGCCCGCAGACCTACGATGGCTATCCTGGCACCATGGAGGTGCAGAGAACCACTCCCTGTAGTGATGGGTGCGAGTACTCGGCGCTCACGGCTACAGCGGTGGATCTCACGCCGAACCTCGAACGTTCCACTCGGTAAGTTCGGGTCCGACGGCGAGTTCCACACGACTTCCTTGTGGCCCCGATCCACCTCTTCGCATGCCGATGACCGGACCCTCCTCGCGAGACCACCACTTATGAGAGTCGAGCATGTTGCGGAGCCTCCCAGCGCTCGACGTAGGCCGCCGGGGTGAGCCAGCCCAGGCTACGATGCGGGCGACTCGTGCCGTACTCGATCCGCCAGCCCTCGATCAGTACCTGCGCATCGAGCAGGCTGTCGAAGTGCTTGACAGCCAGGAACTCGTCGCGCAGCGGGCCGTTGAACGATTCGACATACGGGTTCTCCCACGGCGCACCGGGCTCGGTGTAGTTGCTGCCAGTGCTGGAGAACCGGCACCAGGTCGCGTAGCGGGTTCGCCGCGAGCTCTGGCCCGTTGTCGCAACGGATGTACCTAGCAGGGTGCTGAAGAAGCGCCCTTCCGGGGTCTCGGAGTGGCGAGAGGCGGCTTGAGGCCGCCTCCGGGTTCGTGATGGTGGCCTCCTGACCTGCCCCCGGGGGCCTCTGAGGGCTCCCGGACCGGCCGGAGGGCGCACTGCGCCTACGCAGGGGCGAGTTCGAGCCTGGCCATGCGCACGAGGTTGTAGGCGGCGGCGGTGAGCTCCAGCCAGCCGCGGTTGCGCTCGCGGCCCACGAAACGCAGCTTGCGCCCGCCGCCCACGGTCTTCATCCAGCCGAAGACCTGCTCCACGATCTTGCGTCGCTTCTGACTCTGCCTGTAGCCGCGATGCCGCGTGGTGCGCCCGTCCACGGCGCTGCGGCGGCCGCGGTCGTTTTGCGCCACGTGCGGCGTCACGCCGCGCGCGCGCAGTTCCGCCACGAAGTCGCGCGTGTCGTAGCCGCGGTCGGCGCCCAGCGTCCCGCAGCCGCTCACGCTGCGCTCCAGCATCGTGACCGCCGCCTCGCGCTCGGCGTACCCGTTCGCCTCGGTCAACTCCACGTCCAGCACCAGACCGTGACGGTTCTCGGTCAGCAGATGGCCCATGTAGCTGAGTTTCGCCGTCTGCCCCGCTCCCTTTGTGTACAGCCGCGCCTGCGGGTCGGTGCCGGAGCTATGCGTATCGCGGCTGCGCCGCCGCCCGCGGAAGTCGACATCCGGGTTGCGTCCGCCCGGGGGTGGCTCCTGCTCGTCGCGCGGGCGGTAGCTTCTATGAGGGACGGTGTGCGCCCTGAAGTCGAAGGACGGTGCAGAATGATCTGATCAGTCCGGAGACATGCTCGTCGTCGCCTACCGGTGAAAGTCCGGTCCGGGTAACTGCCAGGGGGCCCGGTAGCAGATCGGCGGTCGGGTCTGGAAACGGGCCGGGCCGGAGCCCGATGTCGAAAGCCCTTGAGGGGGAGCGACCACGCGGTCCGCAGCATGAAGCGAAGTCTGCCGCGTCGTGAACATACCCACCGCATGGTGGGAACAAGGAGGAGCCGAGCCCCGGCCGTCAGGGCGAAGGCCATGGAAGGGGTGAAGAGCCTGGAGGCGCAACCCCGAAGAACCTCCCGGCGTAGAGGGCGCGGAACGTGTGGAAGGTGACGGCGGGAACTGGGGAGGCCCTCCCCGGTCCGGCGCCTGCGGATTGGTGCCGGAGCGAGGTGCCCTATAACCGGTGACGAACCGGGAAGTGGGTAGCCGGCCGGGAGGGAGTCGGAGGCGGCCATAGTACCGATTGAGCCGAGCGGACAACAGAACCGCCGGTGAGGGAAGGGCCGCTACTTCGTCTGCGCGTGTAGCTTGGGGAAGGATTGGCGAGTGCCCGTCGTGGCTAGAACCGCCGAGCAAAAGGTCCGAGAACTACAGCACACGCTCTACCGGGCGGCCAAGGCCGAGCCGAGCGACGTTTTCACGCGCTCTACGACAAAGTCCACCGCAGGGACGTTGTGGAGCGTGCGTGGCGGGCGGGGCCGAATGCCATCCGGTGAAGGACGTCGGTGAGCCGTGTGCGGGAGAACCGCATGCACGGTTCGAAGGGGAGGGGCTGGAAACGGGCGTTGGCTACGGCACGTGGAAGTGAGCACCGGCGGGAAACCGGCGGGATAAGCGCCACTGCCTACGGCTCGTACCGCGCCAGCCCCTTACCCGACCTTTCTGCAAGGCCGACGTGGCGGCTTCCTCCTCGGGGCGTGGCGCTCCTCGACATCGGGGCCGATCCGCTCGTGATGTCCCCTGACGGAGCCTGTGCCGAGCTTCTATCCGCACTCTTTGATGGGCCACGTATCGGGCCCGGTGCATGAAGGCACATCCTGCTTCCAGGGGGCGCTGCCAACTCTTGAACGTCCTTGTTGGACCGCTACCGCCTCGCAGTCGCCCGTTGCCCGGCATCACGTGCAGTGGTTGGTTTGCTGGGCCTCCTCCCAGGTCCGTCTCAGTCTCGCTCTCCTGGTCGGTTGCTTCGGCGCCGCGCCTTGCTACGCGGCCTCCTGCGCCGCGGCGTCGCGCAACGGCTCGTAGACCTCGCCGGTCTTCCACAGCGCGAGCAGCAGCACCGCCAGCCGCCTCGCGACGCCCACGACGGCGCGCTTCTTCGCGTTACCGGCCCCCGTAGCGGTGTAGCGCTCACCCCAGCGGCGGAGGTCGGTGTCGGGCCCGAAGGGGCCGAGGATGTAGTGCGCGGCCTGCACCAGCAGCCGCCGCAGGTGCGGATCGCCGCTCTTGCCGATGCCGAGTTGCGGCGTGCGCTCGCCCGAGTCGCGCTGCCTCGGCACGAGCCCGAGGTAGGCGCCGACCTCGCGGTTCTTCGGGAAGCGCCCAGGATCCTCGATCGTCAGCACGAACGTGAGCGCGGTGATCGGCCCGACGCCCGTGACCTGGCGCAGCGCCGCGGTCTCGGAGTGAGCCTCGCACAACGCCTCGATCTCGCGGCCGGCCGCCGCGATGCGCGCGGTCAGCTCGCCGATCGCCTCCACCAGCGGCAGCAGCGCCGGGCGCAGCCCGTCGGGGATGTGGTCCGCCGTCTTGCGGTGGAACGCCTCGGCCGTGCACGACGGCAACGCGGCTCCGCAGGCCTTGACGGCCCCGCGCACGTGGTTGATGAGCAGCGTCCGCGAGCGCACCAGCGCGTCGCGGGCGCGCACCACGGCGAGGTCGTGCTGGCTCGCCTCGCTGCGGTGGCGGATCGGGGCGAGCAACTGGGGGTCGAAGCGCCCCAGCCGCGCCAGCCACTCGGCGTCGAGCCGGTCGGTCTTGCGCTGGCTGCGGGCGATCAGCGCGACCTGGCGCGGGTTGGCGACGACCACCTCGTGGCCGAGGTCCGCCATGAGGCGGCTCAGCCACGGCGAGCGCGGCCCCGCCTCGATCACGACCCGCGATGGGGGGAGGCCGGTCAGCACCATGCCCAGCGCTGCCGTCGTGGTGCGGACGCGCCTCTCACGTACCACCTCCCCGCCGGCGCCGAGGGCGTGGACGTGGGTGTAGCGGTCGCCCACGTCGAGGCCGATGGTGACCCCTGACCCTTCCTTGCCCTCAATGCTCCACGTCGTTGCGGTATCCTGCTGCACGGCCGGTCTCCTACCTCGTCAAAGCTCCGCAAAGAGCCGTTCTGGCCCATCGAGGCCGCTGTTTCGGGGGCGAGTATCCCCCTTGAGGAAGAGACCGGCCCTCATGCCATCTCTTGAGTGAGGCCCAGGCCTCGAGCAGCGTCCCGTCCACCGTGCAGTGCTCGGCGGAGAGCAGCCGGCGGCGCTTTGCCTCGGCCACCACCTCGGCGAAGAAGGCATGCGCGGCGTCCGCTGCGAGCAGGCGCTCGCGGTTCTTCGAGAAGCTCGAGGCATCGAACGGTTCGTCTGAGATGTTGAGGTCCAAGAACCACTTGAACAGCAGGTCGTAGCGCAGCCGCTCGCAGAACTGGCGCTCGCTGCGGATCGAGTAGAGCGCGATCAGCAGGCTCGCCTTGAGCAGGTGCTCGGGCGGGATCGAGGGCCGGCCGCCCCTGGCGTACATCGTGTCGAACAGCGGCGAGAGCCGGGCCAGCGCTGCGTCGACGATCGGCTTGATGCGGCGGATCGGGTGCTCGGCCGGGACAAACGAGTCCGGCGTCACCGCCAGCAACATGTTGGTCTGGCGCTCGGCGTCACCTCGCACGGGGCTGCCTCCCAGGCTATGCCCCCGCCGCCAGCCCCATCCTGCCAGATGGCCGCGCCTTTTTCAGCACCCTGCTAGGCGCCGTCCCGCGCCAGGCCACGATCCGCTCGAGCGTTGAGGCGGTGGCGTCGGCGCCGATGCGCCTGCACGGCCACCATCGCCAGCGCCTCGCGCGTGTGCTCGTCAACGATGTTGACCAGCTTCAGGACCCGCCTGTCTACAGTCTAGTCGAACTGGGAATCTAGCGCCGAGACGTGGTTCGGCGGCTCGGCACGCGGCCGCCTGGCGGCGACCGACCGCGAGTGGGCGCGAGCACCGGGAGCGCGACGACGGTCATCGTGCTGAGCGAGCCTGTCCGGAGCGGAGTCCCGGGACAGCGCCACCCTGCTCAACTCTCGCGGCTGATGAGTTCGAGGTACGCCTCCTCGAGCGTGGGCTCGCGCGTGGTCATGTGCAGCACGTGCGCTGAGCCGATGATGCGCGTCACCTCGGCGCCGACGTTCGTCTCCGGGGCGTGGTGGACCGTCGCGCGGTGGGTGCCGCCATCACTCGTGACCTCGGCGCGCTGCACGGCCGGAAGCCGCTCCAGCTCCTCGGCCAGCCCGTCCCGCAGCTCACCGAGGAGCACGTCGATCACCGACGAGCGGCCGAAGCGGCGCTTGATCGCCGCGGGGCTGCCGCGCGCCACCTCGCGACCGTCGCTGATCACGCAGATCGTGTCGCAGAGCTGGTCGACCTCCAGCATGTAGTGCGAGGTGAGCAGCACGGTCGCCCCCGCCGCGGCGAGCTCCAGTACGAGTGTGCGGAATTCGTGCGCGCCCTGCGGGTCCAGCCCGATCGTCGGCTCGTCGAGGAAGATCACCTCGGGCTCGGCAAGCAGTGCGCGGCCGATCTGCAGCCGCTGTCGCATCCCGCGCGAGTAGCGTTCGACGAGCGTGCCGCCCGCCTCCGTCAGCCCCACCAGTGCCAACACTTCTTCGATGCGACGCCCGGCGTCACGACGGGCCAGGTGCTGGAGCGCACCGAAGTAGCGCAGGTTGTCGCGGCCGGAGAGACGGCCGTAGAGGCCGCGCTCCCCACCGAGGGCGAGCCCGATGTGCTTCCGCACCTCGCCCGCCTCGCGCTCCACGTCGTGGCCCAGGACGCGCGCGGAGCCCGAACTGGGCAGCAGCAGCGTCGAGAGGATACGCACCGTGGTTGTCTTGCCGGCGCCGTTGGGTCCGAGGAGCCGGAAGACCACGCCGCGCGGGATCTCGAGCGTGAGCCCGTCGAGCGCGACCGTCTCGCTGCGCCGCCCGAGCAGCCCGCGCGACTCGTAACGGCGCCCGAGGTCCCAGCATTCGATCGCGGTCTCGGGCATCGCGGTGCTGCTCACGTTAGATTCCCAGTTCGAAGGCGCCGGAGCGTCGCGCGTGCCGCTCCATGAGGCGAAACGCAACGTAGCCGGCAATGCCGTAGCCCAGCGCGACGAGACCTTCGCGCGCGAGTTGGCCCGCGCCGTCCGCGACGGAGGCGCCGGCGAACGCCTGCCGCAGCGCCTCGACCCCGTGGGTGAGCGGCAGCAGGGTCCCGACCTCCGATGCGATGGGCGGCAGATCGCCTGTCGGCACGAGGATGCCCGTGAACGCCACCAGCAGCGCCTGCGCCGTGGCGTTGGGGATGAACCAGTCTTGCATCATGGCCGCCCAGCACCCCACCAGCAGGGACAAGGTCGTGCACGCGAGCGACATCACCACCAGCGCAACGATGGCCGCTCCCCACTCGAGCCGCGAGACATCGAGGTCGACGAACAGCGCCGCCAGCGCAATCGTCGCCAGGCCGCTGATGACCCCGTTCGGGAAGTGCAGCGTGCCACGACTGACGAGGGCGCCCAGTCGCGAGACACGGGTGGCGAAGAGGAAGGAGAGCGTGCCGAGCTCTCGGTCGTAGGCAAACGATTGGACGATGCCCGAGGGCACGATCACGGCCACGGCGTACGCAACCATCCCGACCATGAATCGCTGCGCCGATGCCTCGCCGGTCGCATACGTAGCGACGAGCGCGAAGACGAGGAGTTGGAAGAGCGGCGCGATAAAGACGTTCGAGACGTAGCCCCACGGGTGGAGCCAGTAGAAGCGCCACATAGGCAAAGCGCGATTGCAGGGCGAGGGAGCGCATCTCTAGAAACCCCCCTCGACGCTGCCCGTGCGGCGGATCCGGGTCTCGGCGACACCAAAGAGCCACACCGCTGCTGCGACGTAGAGCGCCGTCAGCGCCGCGGCAACCGCCCAGTGAGTTGCGAAGTCGGCAGCGGAGTGGCCGCCGAAGATCGCCCAGCGCACCGTCTCCATCGCCCAGGAAGTCGGGAGCGCACGCGCTGCGAGCTCGAGCCAGCCGGGCAGCACGTCGAGCGGATAGACAAACCCCGACAGCACCGCGCCGAACGGCGTGATCGCATTGAACGAGCCCGCACGGCTCCCGACCATGAACGTCGTCGGCACGAAGATGAACGCGACGGAGAGCAGCGCCGCGAGCGCGAGCGTCATCGCCACGACGAACGCGGGGAGCATCGCGACGGCGACCGGTTCCCCGGTCACAGCCAGCACGACGAGCAACGCGACGACGGCGTTCGGAACGAACGAGAGCGTGACGGCCGCGGCCTTCCCGAGGGTGATCAGGGCCAGCGGCGAGCGCGACAGCATGTTCAGGTCGAGCGTGCCGAGCACGGCTTCGGTGCGCAGCGCGAAACCGACACGGAAGACCGCCGCAGTCCAGATCACGAGCAGCACGATGCCGACCGAGACGGTTGCCACGACGGTCGAGTCGTCACTCTGCGCGGCAATCCACGCGAGCACCGCGAAGCGCGGGACGCGGTTGAAGAACGTGGAGACGAACGCCGAGCGACTCTGCATCACGAGCGACTGTGAGACCAGTGCGATCAGGAAGACGCGAGCGTGCCTGGTCGGTGGCGCCACTCCTCGGGCCAACACGGACACGATATCCACCCAACGCTGGTCACCGGCCTGGCAATCACCCTAGAGTGACGTTGGAGCGATACACAATCTAATAATCCTCATGCTGGCCATGAGAGACGCTCATACACGAGACCCGGTGACGCACCCAGAGGAGTCGTCGCGGCCACGCCCGTCCTCCCTCGACCTGCAACAGCTGCTCTACCTCCGGGAGGTGGACCGGCACGGCAGCCTCACACGCGCAGCAGAGCAGCTCGAGATGACCCAGTCCGCGCTCTCGCACTCCCTCCGTCAGCTCGAGCGCCGGCTCGGCGTGACCCTCTTCGACGGTGCGGGCCGCGGGCGCGCGCTCAGCCAGGACGGGCGCGAGGTGCTGCGTTTTGCCGAGCGTGTGCTCGCCGAAGCCGCCGACCTCGACGAGCGCCTGCGCGGCGGACTCAGCGGCACGCGCGGCCGCCTGGTCGTGGGCGCCGTCGACGCCGCGGCCCTCCACGTGCTACCCGAGGCCGTACGCGCCTACCGGCGCGCTCACCCCGGCGTGCAACTGACGCTGGCGGTCGAGAGCAGCTCGGTGCTGCTGCGCCGGCTCCGCGCCTTCGAGCTCGATCTCGCCTTCGTGATCGGACCGGTGGAGGAGGAGCTAGCGCCGACCGAGATACGCCGCGACCCCCTGCACATCTACGCGCCTCCAGGCCCGTGGCAGGAGCTCGACGAGGCAGAATGGATCCTCTACCCGGCCGGGTCGCGGACGAGGCGGATCATCGACGAGGGTCTCGCCCGACTCGGCATCAGCCCGCGCGTCTCGATCGAAAGCAACAACCCGGAGGTGCTGCGGCAACTCGTATCGCTTGGCTTTGGCTGGAGTGTGCTGCCGCCCGCCGTCGCCGAGAGCGACGGAGGGCGGAAGATGGAGTACGCGCGCGGCGTCCAGGTGGCGGAGCTTCCACTGATCGCTGCACGCCCCCCGAGTCGCGCCTCCGAGCCTCGCGCCCACGCCTTCACGCGACTCGTACTCGATCTCGATCTGGGCCAGCGCGGCGAGAGTCGGTCGACCGAGCCGCGGCCGCCGCGCGCGGGAACGATCTCGGGGCAGGGCAATGCGGAGCGCGTCGAAACCGAGCTCAGGCTGGCTCGTCGCGCCGAGGCCCGCTCGCTGTGGAAAGAGCCGGCCTCGCACTACGGCGCATGCCTGATCGCCTGGGAGGCGGAGTCCCGGCCGCAGATCCTCGATGAGTTCGAGCTCCGGCTCGCTCGGGGTGTCTGCCTGCGCAACGCCGCCGACTGGCGCCCCGCCTGGCGCGAGCTCCGTCGCGCTTTCGACCTCGGTGCCGAGCGAGGCTCCGGCGTCCAGATGGCTCGCGGCGCCCTCGAGCTCACAGAGATGAACGCCCCCTACCAGCGAACCAGCGCGGTGGCCGAGCAGGCCCTGACCGCACTCGGCGACGGCGATCCCGTGCTCCGCGCGCGCCTCCTCGCCTGGTTCTCGGAGTGGGAACACGGGGAACGTGGCAGGACGCGAGCCGCGGAGGCGCTGTGGCTCGCGGACGAACACGGCGTCGACAACGTGCTTGCACTCCTGGCTGCCACACACATGAGCTGGGATCTCTACCAGGCCGGCGAGGTGGTCGAGATCGGCGCACGCAGGAGGCGCGCGCACACCGCGCTTGCGGCCGTCGGTCGGATCGTAACCGCGTCACGCATGCTGCTGGAAGCAGGGTCCGTGGAGATGTGGGGCGGGGAGATCTCCCTCGCAGAGCGGACCTTTCTCACCGGCTACGAGTTCGCACGAACGCACCGGCTCGCGTTCTACACCCCAAGGCTGCTATCTCGCGTGGGGAACATCGTCTTCGCCCGCTGCGATTGGGAGCGTCTCGACGCTATCATCGACGAGCTCGGATCCAGACCGGACGTGGTGAGTCACCCGCACGAGATGACGCGCGCCGAGCTCCGTGCGGAGTTCGATCGCGCCGTGAGGCTGATGCCTGATCCCGAGTCGGCCGGAACCATCCCCGCCTACCTCGCCTACATCCACGGGGCACGTGCTCGCGTCCTTTGCAACGCGGGCCGCCTCCACGAGGCGAGGCAGGAGATCATCGAGTGGTATCGCGCGTTCGATGCACAGCCCGGGCTCCGTCGCGGCGGCGACTTCGGATCCTCAACGCTCTCCGAGATCGACACCGCCGTGGCATCGCTCGGTACCGAGGTGGCCTGCCGGGAACTGTATGAGGAGCTGGAGGCCAGACCCTGGGCGCGCTTCGGCGGACGAGGCTCGGACGTCATCCGCGGCGCACTCGCCGAGCGGCTCGGCATGCCGGCTGAGGCGGAGCGCCACTACGTCGCGGGCCGCGACTGGGCCGGCCGCGAGGGTCTCCCGGTCGAGGAGGGGCGCTGCCTGCTCGGTCTGGCTCGCCTGGCGCATGCAGAACGAAAGGGCCGTGCCGCCAGAGCGATAGCTCATCGCGCGGCCGTGCTGTTTGGTGAGCACGGAGCCGAACTGTATGCGGAAGAGGCGAGAAGCCTGAGCGTGGAGTGAACGGGGACCCGCCATGCGACGCCGGGGACCCCCTCGGGAAGCGCCAGGGGCCGCCCAAGTTGCGCACCAGCGACGAGCCGGTTCATGGAGCGGTGCCTGTTCCTGCTGGTACGATGTTCGGCAAGCGAGGCTGCGAACGAAGCCATGATCGCGAGGCAAAGGGGGTCGGTCATCCACCGACGTAGACGAGGCTCTGTGGCCTGCGTGTGCCCCGCGACGGAAGGACGGCTCGTATCTCCAGGGGACGCATCGTGAGCGAGCGGTGGACACATCAGACAGTGTACGCGGCTCTGCGAGGCACGCCCGGATGCTACGGCAGCGATCCGAAGGACAACAGCTACGCGTACCTCTACCCTCAGCGCCTGCGGCAGAACACCGCCGTGCTGTATGCGCCAGACTCGACGAAGTACGCCGACTACCCCTTGCACATCAAGCCCGAGGGGCCACTGGCTCGGCCCGAGTTGTTCGAGGCCCTGAAGCGGTTCACGTCGTACTGGCGTATGGCTGACCGCTTCGAGGCCTACGAGGTACATGACTGGTACGGGGTCGCTCACGTGCTCGATCTGTGCGGCACGACGCGCGAGCGGAATCCGACGATTGCTGCGGCGGCCACCTTCGACAGGGATGAGTTCATCAAGGCATATGGTGACGCGGCATCCGCTCAAGCAGCCGCGATCGCAGGGGTGTTCGCGACGATGGATCAGCGATTCGACCGCCTCGAGGAGTTGATCGCTACCCTTCGCAAAGCTGACAGCAACCTGCTCTAGGAGGTCATCTCGAGTTCGTCGGTGAGGGCGGCCGCCAGGCGCTTGCCCCCGGTCTGTTCGCGGATCACGGAGATGAAGTCGAAGTTGGGAAGGCGCCTGATCGCTTGCACGAGCGGGCCGACGAGCTCGCTCGATGGCTACGCCAGCATGCCAGCGAGTAGCTCCATCCCATGCCGCGCTTCATTCGTCTGGGCGAACGCCGCACGCTCCTCTGGCGTCGACCACCGCAGCACCTCGTAGAGCCAGTCCCCGAGCGCCCGCGGCGTCTCCCTGAGCACTCGCGATGCTGGCGCACTCGAACGCCACTCCCCTGCCGACCAGGTCCCTGCGCTCCTCCGGTGAGCCACCGACAGCCGCGCGCAGGATTCCAAGCAGGCCCCTGGCCTCGCCCGTGCTTGTTTCGGGCGGCCTCCCCCGCGAGTCACGCAGCCAGTTCGCAGCAACCAGCGCAAACGGTTTCAACTTGATGCTAGTATCCGCACGACGGAGCACATCGAGAGCGGGCAAGGCCTCCCCCGGCGCCTGAGCGACCCGTCCGACGAGCGTCGCGTCGAGCGCGGCGCGGTCGTCCGGCTCTACGGCGAGCCTCGCGACGAATTGATCCCAGCCCGCGATCCGAGAGAAGGCGGCGAGGGCATCGCAGATCGCCTCCGGGTCGCCAGATGCCCGCACGGTCAGCCACTCGAACCGGCTCAAGAGCGCGTGCGCTCCCGCGGCCCATTCCGCACCGTTGCCCGCCGCGAGCGGCGCAGCTGTGGCCCTCGCCGCGATCTCCTCCGCAGCGGGCTGGCCGACGAGGGAGAGGAGGTCCGAGAGGCGCGAGGCCGACACGGGAGTCAGCGTGGGCCACCCGTCTGCCTCGCGCCCGGCCCGGGCGAGTAACTCCGTGACCTCGCCCCACTCGGCAGCGGGACGGATCTTTTCCGGGATCTCCGCGAGGCGGCTGGCGGCGAGCAGCAGCGAGGGCGGCGCCGACGAGGGCACCCGTGCGAACGCCGACCCCATGAGCGCCTCCCAGAATCCCGGCCGACTGGCGAGATCGAGAAGCCCGTCCGCCTCTTCACGCATCAGAGCATTATCGATCCGGGGCCCGTGCAGCAGCTGCAGCGCACGTTCTGGAGCAGTGTTGAAGGCGAGGGCGGCGAGATGCCCCTCGATGCGGGCGTCGAGCAGCGGAGTCACGTCAGGCGTGGGGAACCCATCCCTACGCAAGTCCTGAGCCACGTCATCAGCTACCTTGCCGAGGCTTGCGTAGTACGCGAGGCTCCCGAACGACAGCTCATGCTGCCAGCGCCGGTGTAGCGCGCCGATGCGGTTGACGTAAAGTTTCAACTCGCGAGGACTTGGTGCCCTCTCCCGAGCGACGGCCGGGACTGGAAGAGGCGGTAGACCGTGTAGCCGTGCGCGGTGTGCTCCGGGAGCGCGTCGTGCAGGAGCGACGCGAGGTACTCGCGCCAGTCGGTGAGCAGCGGCAACGGCACCTCGAAATGCACCTGGATGCTCTTGTCGAGGAAGGAGTCTGCGGCCTCACCCGAGCCGTCCCAGAGGCGGTTGATGCCGACGCGATCAAACGGCAGCACGACCCAGAGCGAGCGCAGCCAGCTCGCGCGCGGGTCGTGCGGGTGGTGCAGGAACGTCTGCAGCGTCGCCCAGACCGAGCGCGCATCCTCCGGCGCCACGCGGTCGAGGTTGTCGACGACGAGGGCGAGCCGCCTCTCGGGGCAGCCGCCGAGCGCGTCGCCCATGAACTCCCGAAACACCTGCTCGAATTCGACCGACGTTGGGTTCGGCGTCTCGATCGTCTCGCGGTCGGACTCGGTAACCGACCGCACCGAGAACGGCACGAGCCAGGATTCGCCGGTGGCGTCCGGCCAGCGCAGCAGGAGCAGTCCCGCGAGAAAAATCGCAGCGAGCACGAGCACCGACAGGATCGCTGCACCCGGGATCCAGATGCCGGATGCGCCCACCGCCAGCCCGGCGCTGAGCAGCGCGACACCCGTGGGCACGAGGATCGCTACGAGGGCCGTCGCCGCGCTGGCGACCACGCCCGGCCTCGTGATCCTTGGCCGCGTGTGCTCGACGCGACGCCGCACGGCAAGGCTCTCGCGCCGTGCGCGCCACGCCTCGCAGTCGATCCACCGCTTCTCGCACAGGCTGTCGATGAGCGTCTCGAGAAAGGAGCGGCGCAAGGGATCGCCCTCGTGCGCCCAAACATCGAAGACGACAACGTGCGCGTCGGGGCCACGCATGCGCTCGTCGAGCAGCCGGACGACCGTGGACTTCCCAGAGCCCCAGCGACCCTCGAGTCCGATCGTGCGGCCACCTGGTTCGCCCATCACCAACTCGTGAATGGCGGCGGCGATGGGCTCGTGCGATCCGAGATCGTCCTTGTCGGCGGGTGCATCGTCGAGGGTGCGGGTGGGGCAACTCGGGCTCGGGGTCGCATGGACATCCACGGGCGTGTTCCTGTCGGACGAGGGAGGCCGACCGTCGCATGAGACCGCGATCATACGCCGGGCCATAGGGGTCGCCCCACTGCGGCGACTGTGACAGGGCAGTCGCCTTTGTCGACGGCACACGAGAGGCCGCCGGCGACGACCTCGCTCCACAAGTACCAGTAAGGGCGGAGCGGCGGCGCGCTCCTCACTCCACAGCCGCAGGATCGGCGACCCAGCTCCCGGCGGCGGCGCGCTCGTCAGACACCCCGACCGCCTGGGCTCTCACTCAGGGGGTCGGCACCTGTTGCCTCGACTCGGTGATAAGAGGCGTTAGCCGTCTGACACCAAGCCGCCGCGCGCGAGCTCCGTAGCGACGTGGTCGAAGACGGCGGCTGCGGCGCGCTCGGCGATCGCGATGTCGTCGGACGTCGCATCCGTGGCGTCCCCGGGGTAGCGGGCCGCAGCGCCCCAGCGGTTGAGGCGGTCCAGGTCATCCTGCGAGGGTCCGGGCGGGAGGTGGTCTCCAACTAGGCGGCGCAGGTACGCGAGGTCGTGCGTGAACGGCACCGGCAAGTCGTGGAGCACGAGCACGGCCTTCAGCGACTTCTCCGCGCCCTGCTGTGCATGCACGCATGCCGCGGTGAAGAGCGTCGGATCGGCGCGCAGCGCAGCTACAATTCGGAGGTCTCGACGCGCGAACTCCAGCCAGCGGAGAGCTTCCGCCGAGCGGTCCTCACCGCTCATGAAGCACAACGCCTTCGCGCAACCCTTCGTACAGGACGTTGCCCCTGATGTGCCCGCGGTGCGCGATCACGGACGGAGTGGAGACGACGATGTCCTTCGGGAGCGGCATGGTGTGGAGCAGGGCGTGCATCGCAGTGGTCGCGCGCGTCTGATCGGTTCCATCGGGCATGACGACCAGCAGGTCGACGTCGCTGTCGGGCCGCGCGTCCCCGCGTGCGCGGGATCCGAACAACACAATCCGCTCGGGTTCGAACTCGTCCGCAATGAGCTCGACCATCCTGGTCACGATCGGTCCATAGGCTGTCGCGGTCGTCATCGTCCGTTCCGTCCTTCTGCTGACTATACGATGACAGTGGCGCGCTTCGCGCAGCCTCAGGCACGGCGCGTTTTCCGCGCCTGCGGCCAGAAACACGGTGCCGTGCTCTCGGCCGTCATCGACCCGCGTGTCCTCGGTGACGGGGCGAGCGCAGTCGGGCGTTCGAGGCGCCGTGACTCATCGAGGCCTCCACGGCATTCGAACTGGCCTCGCGAGCCCAGAGGGCGAGACGGCCATCGCCGATCCCTTGCGTCTCGTGCCGTCGCGGCGGAACTGAGCCCGACCGACCCGCCCCACCCGGGCACACCCAAACGGCGTCGGCGCTCACTCACGCGGCCCTGGTAGCAGCCGGGTTGCTGGACGACTTGCTGCAAGTACCGGCTGTGAGGGCGGCGGAGCGCCGAATAGCCGAACTTATCGGGGCTCGATCCGACCCGAGGCCGCGGTCCCCGGATCACGTTGCCACGTGAGTGAGATGGGCCGGAACGATTGCGCAAGGGCGTTGTCAGCCCTGGCTACGCGGGCCGGGAAGAAGAGCTTGCTCCCACCGCGTGAACATGGGCATGACAGTGTCCTCGTGCGAGATCACCGCCTGCCCGTTTCTCGCCGTCTTCTCTTTCCGAATCGGTGTTCGTGTCTATGTGATGGTCGTGAGCGAAGCTGTTCCATCGCGCTTCGCGCTACGGTGCTCGCGCGGAGTGGACGGGGAGATCGAGGAGGCTCCATCCCAGGCAACTCCATACCTCTACAGGGTTCCGGTCCTGGTGCGCCCGGAGTGGGGTGCCTACGCCGTCGCGTGGCGGAGCCTCGCGTGACTCCCAGCGCGGAAACCCTTTTCCTGCAAGGGTTTCCGGGGAGACGCTGGGTCGCACACAGACTGCACTCGGGCGGTCGCTCAGCCGGCCTGTACGCCAGTGGGAACGCTACTCTGATTTGGCCCCATCTGGAGCCGTTTTGATCCTCTGAACTGGCCCCACCCCCGACCCATCCAGCAGCTACGCTCGGGCAACTGAGACCTCCCCGAGCGAAAGAAGAGGAGTGTGTCGAGGGTGGAGTTGTTCGAGGATATCCGACGGGCATGGCGAGAGGAGGGGCTGCCCATACGCGAGCTGGCGCGCCGCCACCACGTGCACCGGCGCACGGTACGGCAGGCGCTGCAGTCGGCGCTGCCGCCGCAACGCAAGCAGGCGTCTCGAGCGGCGCCGAAGCTCGGTCCGTACGTGGAGATCATCCGGGAGTGGCTGACTGCCGACCTGAGCGCGCCGCGCAAGCAGCGGCACACGGCGCGGCGGGTCTGGGAGCGCCTCGTCGATGAGTACGGCGCGACGGTGGCCGAGGCGACGGTGCGCGCCTACGCCGGCCGCGTGCGCCGCGAGCTGGAGTCCGGTCGCTCAGTCGTGACGATCCCCCAGTTGCACCCGCCGGGCGAGGAGGCGGAGGTCGACTTCGGCGGAGTCAGCGTCTGGCTGGACGGCGTGCAGACCGAGCTGTCGATGTTCGTGCTGCGGCTCTCGCACTCGGGGCGGGCGGTCCACGTGTGCTTCCCGGGCGAGGGCCAGGAGGCGTTCCTCGAGGGCCACACGCTCGCCCTCGATCGCCTCGGCGGGGTGCCGCGGCGCATTCGCTACGACAATTTGAGCTCGGCCGTGACGCGCGTGCTCCTGGGGCGCGACCGTATCGAGACCGACCGCTTCGTCGCGTTGCGCTCGCACTACGGCTTCGACGCGTTCTTCTGCGAGCCCGGCATCGCGGGCGCGCACGAAAAGGGCGGCGTGGAGGGCGAGGTCGGGCGCTTCCGCCGGCGCCACCTCGTGCCGGTCCCGCGCGTCGAGAGCCTGGCCGAGCTGAACGCGTTGCTGGAGGCGGCCGACCGCTCAGACGACGCCCGCCACATCGCCGGCCGGCTCGCCACCGTCGGCCGGATGGCGGAGGCCGAGCGGCCCTCGCTGCGGCCCCTCCCCGCCGAACCCTTCGACCCCACGGTCGCGCTGCAGGCGAAGGCCGACCGCAAGGCGCGCATCTCCGTGCGTGGCTCGCGCTACTCGGTGCCCGCGGCGTTCGCGGGCCGCACGGTGGACGTCCGCCTGGGCGGCGGGACCGTGACCGCCCTCCTCGGGGGCCGTGTGGTCGCCCGCCACGAGCGCAGCGCCCACAAGGGGGCCGAGATCCTCGTGCTCGACCACTTCCTCGAGGTGCTGTCCCGCAAGCCCGGCGCGCTGCCCGGCGCGGTGGCGCTCGAGCAGGCGCGCGCCTCGGGGAGCTTCACCACCGCGCACCAACGCTTCTGGCAGCGCGCCCGCCGCAAGCTCGGTGACGGCGCCGGGACGCGGGCGCTCATCGAGGTGCTGCTCTTGCATCGCCACCTGCCCTTCGCCTCGGTGCACGCAGCGCTCGATGCGGTGGAGCGGCTGGGCGCGGTGGACCCGGCGCTGGTGGCCATCGAGGCGCGCCGCGTCGCCGACGGCCGCCGCGAGACCGCCGTCGTGGAGCGGCCGGCGCTGCGGCGCTTCGACCGCCCGGCGCCGAGCCTGGCCGGCTACGACGCGCTGCGCGCCGCGAGCACGCGATGAGCACGCCCGTGACCGAGCAGGCGGCGGCGCTTCAGGTCGAGGCGACCAGCCGCGCGCTGCACCTCCCCACCGTGCGCCAGCAGGCCGCCGCGCTCGCCGAGGCCGCGCTGCGCGACCGGCTCACCCATCTCGCCTACCTCGCCGAGGTGCTCCAATCCGAACTCGACGACCGCGATGCGCGCCGCCGTGAACACCGCATCCACGAGGCCCGTTTCCCCGGCTCAAGCACCTCGCCGACTTCGACCTGGCGGCGGCCCCCACGGTCGACCCGACCATGCTCGCCACGCTGGAGCGCGGCGAGTGGATCGCCTCGGGCCAGCCCGTCGTGCTGCTCGGAGACAGCGGCACCGGCAAGTCGCACCTGCTGATCGGGCTCGGCATGGCCGCCTGCCAGCGCGGGCTGCGGGTGCGCTACACGACGGCGGCCGCGCTCGTGAACGAACTGGCCGAAGCCGCCGACGAGCGCACGCTCTCACGCGTGGTCGCCCGCTACGGCCGGCTCGACCTGCTCTGCCTCGACGAGTTCGGCTACGTCCACCTCGACCCGCGCGGAGCCGAACTGCTCTTCCAGGTCCTCACCGAGCGTGAGGAGCGGGCATCCGTGGCGGTCGCCTCCAACGCCCCGTTCTCGGAGTGGGGGCAGACCTTCGCCGACCCCCGCCTCGCCGCCGCGGTCGTCGACCGGCTCACGTTCCGCGCCCACATCATCGAGACCGGCAGCGAGTCCTATCGCCTGCGGGTCACCACCGCCTCGAAGGGAGGTGCACCGACCAGCTGATCACATCCCGGGGGTGGGGCCAGTTCAGAGGATCAAGGTGGGGCCAGAACGGGTTGTCATTCCCACGCCAGCGGACGATCGCGCGCCGGGCCGCCCACGAGGCGTCTCTGCCTCGCGCAGCGCCGAACAATTCCGGCCAAGTCGGCTCGGAGCGAGGATCAGGACGGGATCTTGCCCTGCTCGCGAATCCACAGCGACAGGGAACAACGACAGTAGTCCGAAGGCCTGGCCGGGTGGTTCCCCACGTCTGAGGTTCCACCCCGGCCCGGCTCTCCCAGGCAACACTGAGCGCCGACAGTCGACTGTCCGGCGTGGCGACGCCCAACGGCCTGTGGATGAGGAGAGAGACGTCGGTGTCCGCGGTCACGAGCCTCGCCTTCGCTTCACCATCGCTTGCGCGCGGCCAAAGGGCCGCGGTCGCTCCGCGAAGCGGAATCGACGAACGGATCGGACACGGTTCGTGATCTCATAGCCGTTCGGGATCGTAGCTCGACGTTCTGGGCGCACGATGCGTGCCACCTCAAGCTAGCAGCACAGCGGTGCCGACGCTGGGTGCACGTGGCTAACCCGATAGCGAGACCCGCCGCGTGGCGGGTCTCGCTATCGGCGTCGGGTCCCACCGGCGACTCGTCAAGCGGCCAAGAACTGATCGCGGCCGCCCGCCGGCGGAGGTGGAGCCCCAGAGGTTGCCCCCGTTCACAGACGTGGCTCGCGATCCCACCGGGACCCTTCAGTACAAAAGCGTTCCGGCGATGTCGCGCGGCACGCGTTCGCGCTACGCCATGGCTTCGATGACGACCCGCCCGCCTCCTCGCTCGGCCTCGATGAGCACGTGGTGGCCAGCGAGCATCGACCGGCCCACCGCTGGCCCGATTGGTGAGATCTCGGCGCCGATGTCCAGCGGCCGACCGTCCCACAGCACGGTGACGGCGTAGCTCTCAAACGTCATCTCCCTGCCGTCGGGAAGGACCACCTGAGCATGACCAGAGGACTCCAACCCAAGTTCCGCCACGATGCCAGGCGGCAGGGTCAGGAATCCCTCGTAGCCCGTGGCGACGATAGCGTCCACTTCTCGAGTCTGGCCGGACGGACCGAGGAGCCGCAGCCTGATCACGGGCTCGAGTCCCGCGTTGACGGTACCCTCGATCATCGGAGTGGCCACCTCGAACCGTCGGCGCTGCCCCGCTGGCTGGTCGTAGACCGCGACTGCGGGGCATCCACCACCCTGCGGCCGCGAAGAGCGTCAATGGCGGCGCGAAGCCAGGCCGGGGTGTCGGCGAGCGCGAAAACCATCATCAGCCGCCTCCGAGGGCTTGGTTCGCGCTCCGACGATCCCACCCGGGGTGACCGCGCCTGTGACACACGCGGGCTCGTCGCGGGCGCGGCCCTCTCGTTCTGCGACCGGCCCCGGCCACAGAGCCGATCATTTCGAGGCTCGCCGAAGCGCAACTGCCACTCGTAGACTCCGACTGCTCCTCCAGAGCGCGGCCGGACTCCCGTACATCTTTTCTGGCGGCCAGCGCGCACCCTGTAAACGAGGCGCTCGTTTTCTGGCGATGCAGCACGTCCCTGATGTCACGACAACCACATCCTGCGGGGCGGCGCAACCACCCGGTGTCACACGGCATCACAACCCGCTCTCGAAGCGCGCGAACGGGTCCTCGTCGCCGCCAACCTCCGATCGGCCGGGAGTAGCGTCCCAGGAAGTGGTGTCACAGGAGGTAGACGTAGGAGACCACAGCGCCATCCTTCACAAGAAGAAGAGTCACGTGGAGGAGGACGACTGTGGTCAAGGAGAGCGTGGACTTGTTGGAACTGCTGCGCAAGCAGGCGGACGGAGCGGACCTCGACTTTCTGCGCGAGGCGGTCGCGGTGCTCGCCCAGGCGGTGATGGACGCCGAGGTCTCCGAGCAGATCGGCGCCGCCCACGGCGAGCGCAGCGAGACGCGCCTGACCCGGCGCAACGGCTACCGGCCGCGGCGCTGGGACACGCGTGTGGGCACGATCGAACTGGGCATCCCGAAGCTGCGCGAGGGCAGCTACTTCCCCTCGCTGATCGAGCCGCGGCGGCGCTCGGAGCGCGCCCTGGTCTCCGTGGTCACGCAGGCCTACGTCGAGGGCGTCTCGACCCGTCGCGTCGACGACCTCGTGCGCTCGCTCGGCTGCGACGGCATCTCCAAGAGCCAGGTCTCGCGCATCTGCGCTGAACTCGACGAGGTCGTCTCGAGCTTCCTCGAGCGGCCCCTCGACTCGGGCCCCTACCGCTACCTCTGGCTCGACGCGCTCACCCAGCTCGTGCGCGAGGAGGGCCGCGTCGTGCAGGTGGCCGTGGTCGTCGCCACCGCCGTCAACGCCTCCGGCAAGCGCGAGCTGCTGGGCATCGACGTCGGCACCTCCGAGGACGGGGCGTTCTGGCTGAGCTTCCTGCGCGGGCTCGTGGCGCGCGGCCTGTCCGGCGTCGAGCTCGTCACCTCGGACGCGCACCAGGGCCTCAGGGAGGCGATCGCGACGGTCTTCGCCGGCGCCTCCTGGCAGCGCTGCCGCACGCACTTCATGCGCAACCTGCTGACCCGGGTGCCGAAGAGCGCCGAGAAGCTGGTGGCGACGACGGTGCGGACGATCTACGAGCAGTCCTCGGCGGCCGAGGTGCAGGCCCAACACGCCCGCGTGGTGGAGCAGCTCGCCGAGCGCTTCCCCGAGGCCGCGGCGCTGCTCGCCGACGCCGGGCCGGAGATCCTGGCGTTTACGGCCTTCCCGGTCGTCCACTGGCGGCAGGTCTGGTCGAACAACCCGCTGGAACGCCTCAACAAGGAGATCCGGCGGCGCACCAACGTGGTCGGCATCTTCCCCAACCGTGCCGCCGTCGTGCGGCTGGTCGGCGCCGTGCTCGCCGAGCAGCACGACGAGTGGGCGGAGGGGCGGCGCTACATGACGATGCTGCAGCCGCTGCCGGCGGCCGTGGCCGAGGTCGCCTCAGGCGAGGAGGTGCTACTGCAGACCGCCAGCTAGCAAATGATCAGGATGGTGCACTGTTACACCACTTGCAGGGACGTGACCCTTGCTCCTTCACGCTCCACCCCGGCTCGCCCTGCTCTCCTGGCCCCGGGCCACGTCACGGGATCGCTTCCACCGCGTAGCCCGCTGCTCCCGTAACCGCGACCGAATCCGTGCCGCTGCGCGCGACCTGGTGCACGCGTGCACGAGGTGGCCCGAGGGTCGGCGCCACGAGTTGCCGTGGGCGACGGGGACGGGCGGTGACGCGGGCCTCGCGCCGGGGGCGCGCTCGGCTGGACCCGCTCGGGCCGCTCCGCGCCGAGGGGCCACACGCCGCTGCGTCCGACCTGGTGCACACGTGCACGAGGTGGCCGGGGGCTCGGCGCCACGGGCTGCCGTGGGCGACGGGGACGGGCGGTGACGCGGGCCTCGCGCCGGGGGCGCGCTCGGCTGGACCCACTCGGGCCGCTCCGCGCCGAGGGGCCACACGCCACTGCGCCCGACCTGGTGCGCGCGTGCACAAGGTGGCCGGGGGTCGGCGCCGCGGGCTGCCGTGGGCGACGGGGAAGGGGCGTCACGCGGGCCTGTCGCCGGCTGCGCCTCGCGCCGGGGGCGCGCTCGGCTGGCCCGCTCGGGCCGCTCCGCGCCGATGCGAGCATCAGCGCAACGGCGACCACCGACAACTGGGTGTTCACTGGCTGGTCGGGCGACTCGAGCTCGTCGTCGAGTTCGACGCGTGTGTACATGAGCCGCGACAAGTCGGTGACAGCGAACTTCGACCACATCTGCAACATCGACGCAACGTTCCCGGCCTGCTCGCAGGCGGAGGAGGAGGAGGCGGGGCGCATGAAGCCCCAGCACGAGCGCCTTGTCGATCTGGCCTTCCACTGCGAGACGAGCGCTGAGCACTTACTCGGGCAGTCTGTCGTCGAGTCGGAACTGCTCAAGGCAGCCGAGGTCTCATTTCGCGACGCGGTGGCCGGCCTTCCGCCGCAGGACATCGAGTCGATCCACAACTTCATCAAGTTCGTGCGGGCGGAACACCGCAGGCGAGTGCGCGCCGAGCGGTGAACCGCGGGCGGCTCCACTGGCTCCGGTAGCTCCTCATTGTGTTCCGGGCGATCTCGTGGTCGAGGATCCCGGTCAGGTTCGTGACATCGGACTGCGTCAGTTGACCGGCTCCCGCTGACGACAGGGTTGGCAATGAGGGCGTACGTCGCATCGCGTCGCCGCTCGCCGGGCATGAGCGACGCTGCTCGTGGGCGTGACCCTCTCGCAAGGCACGGCGACGACCTTTCACCGGGTCGGCGCGCCGAAACGGATGGCTGAGCGAATCCTTGCGAGCAGGTTGCAATCAGGCCCGACTAGACGTTCTTCCTGAGAATCGCCACCAGACTACCACCGGCATTGGCCTATTTGACACTGAATATTCATAGATAAGTGATACGCTGCCTTAAATCCACCCCGCGCTATGGGAGGTATCTATGTGGTACTCGACAGATCAATCCATGCACTTGGGACGGCGGGCGGAACGACGCTTGCAGCGAGCACCACCTGCTTCGTTGTCATCGGCAGAGTGACCGCCGATCGCAACGCTAGCGAATTGGCTCCGACAAGCAGCAACGACGAGCACAGCGGCAGCGCGGAGGACTGGTTAGTTAGGCGGGAAATAGCGGCCGCTTCTTAGGGACGGGGGGATGGAACATGTATAGCGACTATGACGCCAACATGGTTGTGGTTCAGTCCCCGGTAAAGAACATGGGGCAGTCCACCGAACGCAGTCAGGATGTCCTGGACGCCACTACTGGCAAACGTGCCCCGGGATTCACCACCGTCGCCGACCCCGCCGGCTACACACGTGAGCAAGATCGGCATCAGGTTCCATACCGTTGCCGACCCCGTGAGAGCCGGTAGTGGCTTGGACGAAGAGCCACCTGGTTCTCCTGGCGGCGCTCGCGGGGCTGACGGTCGGCGCCGTGGCCCTTGCCGGGTGCGATTCGTCCCCGCCCGTTCCCGCGGACCCACTGCCCATCACGTCGCCTGAAGCGGCCGCTCCAACCACCGGCGCAGGGCGTGGCGGGACCCCCGCTGCGCCGGTGGTCAGCCCCACGCCGGCTCCGCGGCGGCCCGCTGCTCCCGGGCCCACGGCGGTCTCGAATCCCGAGCCCACAGCGGTCCCGACTTCCGAGCCAACCGCAGTGTCCCCTTCCCCGACCCCGAACGCGGGGGCTGCGGCGGCTGCGAGCTCGCTCGCCCCGGGCGCCAGAGGGGCGGTGGAGGACGATTCAGCGAGTGGAGACTGGAAAGATACGGATCCCGACCCGCCGCCGCCGGGGCCCAAGGGCACGGGTGACGACGAGTCACCGCAAGGCCCCAGGGGCACCGAAGAGCCGCCGTTTTCCCCCAGGCCCTCGGCCCAGGCCGAGGGAGCGGTCTACACCTGGCAGGACGGTGACCGCACCAGGCGCGTGCTGCTGCAGACGGACCTTGTCGTGGATTCCGACGGCACAGTCGTTCGCAGCGGCTCCCGGGACGCGCAGGGCAAGACGCTGCCGGTCTTCGTCTCCGAGTCCAGCGGCGAGTTGATGACGCTGCCCGGCGGCGTGGTGGTGGTGTTCGAGCCCTCCTGGAGCGGGGACAGCATCGACGCCTTCTTCTCCAAACAGGGCATCGACAGCAGCCGCATCGAGGAGCAGAACTTCACGACCAACGCCTTCTTCGTCGAGACGGACCCGGGCTTCCCCTCGCTCAACCTCGCGAACGCGCTGGCGGGGGAGGACGGGGTCCTGCTTGCCAGCCCCAACTGGCAAAGGGAGGTCTCCCTGCGGTGAAGCGAGCAGCCCTGCTCGCGGTCTGCACCCTGCTCGCACTCGGTGTGGCGGCGGAACGGGTGCGGGGCCAGACCGCACCGGCGGCCCCGGCAATCAGCTCGGTGACCGCCGGCGCTTCCACCCTCACGGTCGCCTGGACCGCGCCCTCCGACACGGGCGGGGAGGCGCTCACCTCCTATGACCTTCGCTACATCCTGAGTGATGCGGCCGACACGGCGGACGCGAACTGGGAGGTCGAGACCGGTGTGAGCAGCCTGACCTCACTCCAGCACACGGTCAGCGGCCTGCGGGACAGCACGGGGTACGACGTGCAGGTGCGTGCGGTCAACGCCATCGGTGCAGGCCCCTGGTCGGACACCTTCGCTCAAACGACGACGGATCACGGCGACAGGGCGTCGGCCGCAACGGTCGTCGCGCTGGACTCCTCCATCGAAGCGCGCATCGACGGCACGGACGACTGGGATGTTTTCCAGCTTGTCCTCTCCGAGCAGGTCGATCTCTGGATCTACACCGTGAGCGACTTCGACACCCGCGGGGAACTCGTGGGCCCGAACGTGACGAGGTTCAGGGACGACGGCGGATACCCCTCCGGCCGGTTGAACTTCGCCATCCGCCAGCAGCTTGAACACGGAACGTATTACATCGGCGTGGATGGCTTTGAGGAGGCGAGTGGGCCGTACACGCTCGAGATTCGCCCAGCGCCGGCCCCCGGGGGGACCCAGGAGAGCGCCACAACCGTCGCGTCGGGCGAGCCGGCGCCGGGGCGGATCGCAAACGGGGGAGATGTCAACTACTTCACGTTCGAGCTCGCCAGCACCACCGATGTCTGGATCACGGCCCCCTCCTCTGACAGGCTGGACACGGTCGGTGCGTTGCTGGACTCGGACGGCAATCAAATCGGCGACGAGAGCGACGACAACGAAATCCATGGACTGACGAAGAGCTTCCTGATCAGGCGCGAGCTGGCGGCGGGCACCTACTACGTCAAGGTGCGGGCGTACTCCTCCTCTGCAACAGGGGCGTACACGCTCTTCTTCGAGGAGGTCCCCGACAGGGGCGGCAGCGCCGCCACGGCACGGCCCCTCGGTCTCCTGTCGGTTGTGGCGGGACGGGTGGATGCCGGCACCAGCCAGAACTACTTCCGCCTGACGGTGGAGGGGGACACGTGGCTCCTGATGCGGGCGTACGCGGACTCCTCGGTGTCAATCACGGGGGACATCCTCGATGATCAGGGGAACGAGGTGTACGCCTACTCCTCCTTAGAGGGTGGGTTTACGGCCGTCTCTCGCCTGGCCTTTCTCAGCGCCGGTACCTACAGCATCCGGATCAGCGAAGACGGGGCGCCCGGCTCCGGCGGCGCGTATTTCCTTCAGGCCGGGGTTGAAACCCACCGGCAGGCGTTCCACGAGGAGTGCAGCGCCGTGACATCGCCCATGAGCGACCCCCTGGCCGGTTGCCAGTGGCACCTGCACAACACGGGCGCGCTGCGGCCCGGAGGGGCGGGCCAGGACAGCAACGTGCTGGAGGCGTGGGGGACCACGATGGGTGCGGGTGTGAACGTGGCGGTGGTCGATACGGGCATGAATCACGGGCACCCCGACCTGAGCCCCAACGTGCGCCACGATCGCAACCACGACTACCACGACACGAACCAAATCAACGACATCTTCCGCCCGGGCCAATCCACGCACGGGACGAATGTGGCCGGCCTGATCGCGGCCCGCGACGACGACCAGGGCATGCGGGGAGTCGCGCCCCGGGCCAGCATCTACGGGTACAACGCGATCCTGCACCACTCGGGCATCCAGTTCTATGCAGCCCCCGCCATGACTCGTGACCTGGCAGACACCGCTGTGTCCAATAACAGCTGGGGCTCCGGCGACAACGGGCATCCCTCCCCCGTTTCTGGAATCTGGGAGCAGGCGATCGAGACGGGCATCACGCAGGGCTTCGGCGGGAAGGGAATCGTCTACGTCTGGGCCAATGGCAACGGGGGCCTGCACGACAACGGGAACCTCGACGGATACGTGAACCACTATGGAGTCGTCGCCGTCTGCGCCATCACCCTCGGCGATGTCCGCACCTGGTACTCGGAGCGGGGCGCCAATCTCTGGGTCTGCGCTCCCGGCGGCGACGGCGCGCTGGGCATCGCGACGACCCACAGGGGGTGGTACACGGGTTCGTTCACCGGCACGTCCGCCTCCGCGCCGATCGTGTCCGGGGTGGTGGCGCTGATGCGCGCCGCCAACCCCGATCTCAGCTGGCGGGACGTGAAGCTGATCCTCGCCGCCTCCGCGCGCAAGACAGCGCAGCGGATTCGGGCTGGGAGCAAGGGGCGCTGCAGTACGGCTCGACGACGGACTACTACCAGTTCAACCACTGGTACGGCTTCGGCACCGTCGATGCCGGCGCTGCGGTCGATCTGGCCGACGGCTGGACCACCGCTCCGGCCTGGCGTTCGGTGATGGTGACGTCCGACGATGCCGACCTGGCGCTCCCCACCACCATCAGCTCCCGGGCGAGCACGCAGGTGTCCATCGAGGGCGGCCACGTGGGGTTCGTCGAGTTCGTCGCGGTCGACATCGCGATCGACCACACCAGCTTCCGAACCCTGGAGTTCGAACTGATTTCGCCCTCGGGGGCTGTGTCGCACCTCACGACCCGTCCAACGCGACTCGGTTACGTGTACCGACCCCTGCGAGAGCCGTTCCGTTTCGGCTCCGCCCGCCACCTCGGCGAGGATCCCGCCGGGCAGTGGACGTTGCGCATCAACAACTGGCGGGGGGAGCCTCGGGAACGCTCAAGAAGTGGAGGATCACGGTATACGGGCACGGGTACGCGCCCGGCCATCCGGCGATCACCTCCGTGGGAACAGCCGCAACCTCGCTCACCGTCGCGTGGTCCGCCCCCGGTGACGCTGGCGCATCGGCAATCACCGGCTACGACCTGCGCTACATCCGCAGCGACGTGGTGTACAGGTCCAGCTCGAGGTGCGTCCGTGGCCGCCCAAGGTGCTCAAGCAGTTGGTGTTGTGCTCGTAGCCGAGCGGGTGGATCCCGAGTGGCAGCGGCGGGTGATCGCCCACGGCATCGCCCACGGGCTCCTCCACCCAGGCAAACACACTCCGGCTGCGAACCCACACGGATCTCACCGAGCGTTACGAACGAGTGGCAAAGGACTTCGCCCATGCGTTGCTCATCGACACCGAAGAGGCCCAAGCCGAGGGACTCGTCCACTCCTGGGAGGTGGGAGAGCACTTCGGCGTCCCGAAGAGTTAGTCCGGCTGCAAGCGACGCTCTTGTCGGCCAATGACAGCACCAGCAACAACGCGCGGCAGTCTCGCCTGTTCGGCGGTCTGCCCACCGTGCAACCCGCGCCTACCCAAGAACACCGCGAGGACCACGGTCATGCCCAACCCTAGGCCCACCCTTCGGGAACTCTCCTGCCGCAGTGCGGGCGAAGCGGACCACCCCACGCGCTCATCTCATGGCCGCAGTGGCCTCAGGGGACGGCACGCCCGCCGGCGGGCGCATGCCTAGGCGCCCCTCCCGCACATCCAATCTCTCGTGGCTCTACGCTTTGGCCTTAGTCACGGCCCTACTCGCCGTATCCCGAACCGCTCACGCCCAGACGCCCCCGGTGAACCAGGCACCGACGTTCACCGCCATGGCGACGACCCGCTCAGTCGCCGAGAACTCAGCTGCTGGTACAGTCGTGGGCGAGCCGGTCGTAGCCACGGACGTCGAGGACACTTCCCTCACCTACTCGCTTGAGGGGCCGGACAGCGGCTCCTTCAGCATTAACGCTGACGGGCAACTCCAGGTGGCCAACGACACCACCCTGGACCATGAGAGCAAGCCGGAGCACACCGTGGTCGTGAGGGCCACCGATTCGGCCGGGGCCAGCGCCACGATCGAAGTCACCGTGACCGTAGCGGACGTCCACGACCCAAACGTTGTTCTCATCGTGGCGGACGAGGGCGGATACGAGCTATTCGGCGCCTATGGAAGCACGCAGTACAGGACGCCGCGGCTCGACGGAATCGCCGCCGCCGGCGTGCGTTTCACCCACGCCTACTCCAAGCCGGGCACCACCCCGAGCCGGGTAGCCCTGATGACGGGCATGAGCAATGTCCGGAACTACGTGGATAGGAGGACGCTGCTCCCTGGCGAATACACGATCGCCGACTTGTTTGGCGACGCCGGATACGCGACCGCCATCGCCGGAAAGTGGCAACTGCAGGGGAGGACCAACTTCCTGAGCGGCGTAGCGGCGGACGAGTCCGGATTCGACACGTACTGTTTGTGGTACTCGGACAACCCAAGTAGGCGCTACTGGAGGCCCAAATTCGAATGCGACGGGCAGGTCATCGATTACGCCCGCAGCGACTACGGACCAGACGAAGTGGTGGGCTTCCTTCAGGACTTTATCGAGTCAAACCGGAATAGGCCGTTCTTCGCCTACTACTCGATGCTCCTTCCCCACGATCCGTTTGACTCCCTCCCCCCGATCGCGCAATGCGCCGACGCCGACGACGCACAGTGCGTCTTCGAGGACATGGTTGCCTACCTCGACTACAACGTCGGGCGCGTCTACGACAAGCTTGAGGCCCTGGGGCTGCTCGACAACACCGTATTCCTGTTCACTTCCGACAATGGGACTCCGGCGTCCAAAGTTTCGCATCTCGATGGCGAGACGATCCATGGGGACAAGGGCATGCCAACCGACGGAGGGACGCACGTACCCCTGATCGTGTTGGTTCCAGGGGCGGCGGGTGGCCAGGTCATCGACGACCTGATCGACTTCACCGACTTCCTGCCGACCCTGGCCGATGCGGCAGGCCTCACAATCCCCAACCGTGACGAGCTCGACGGCGTGAGCTTCTGGGAAAGGCTGCAAGGCAATCCCGGCCAGCCCCGCGACTGGATATACACCTACTACTTCCCACAGCCGTACGTGAGTGAATTCGACTCGCCCTTTGCGCACCCGGAGTCGTCCTACGCGCGCGACAAGCGCTACAAGCTCTACAGCCCGGGAGAGCTCTTTGACGTGTCTGCAGACCGTCATGAACTACGACCGCTGCCTGGTGACGACGAGGAGTCGAGCGCCGCCCGGACAACGTTGCAGGCGGCTCTGGACTCAATGCCAGAGAAAGGGCAGGAGATTCGGTGGTCGTCGGTCACCGCGACTGCTTCCGAGCCACGTCCGCGATGGCGGCCCACCCTCCTGGATGCAACAGTGAACGGCACCGACCTGACGCTTTCGTATGTCGGGAGTCTGGACCAAGCGTTACTGCCCCCGGCTGATTCCTTTCGGGTGAAGGTTGATGACTCCGGGCGGGATGTTTCCACGGTCGCGATCAACGAAGACTCAGTGACCCTCGCGCTGGCTTCGGCGGTGATGGAGGGTCAGGCGGTGACGGTGAGTTACACGCCCGGCACGAATGCGATTCGGCACGCCAAGAGGAGCACCGGGCACAAGGCACCGGCGCTCACGGACAGAGCCGTGAAGAATGAGACTCCGCCAAACGAGGCGCCGGTCGTCGTCGGCCCCTCCAGCGTGAACTACGAGGAGGGTGGCACGCATGATATCGGCAACTACAGCGCCACCGACCCCGAGGGCGGCCCGGTAACCTGGCTGCCGCTCGCGGGACCCGACAGCGGCGCCTTCGAACTCAGCGCGAGCGGCGTGCTCACGTTCAAGGCAGCGCCCGACCACGAAGGTCAGAACGTGTACCAGATCACGCTACGCGCCTCCGACGGCAGCCTGACGGGCACTCTCGACGTGACTATCACCATCACCGATGTCCCCGAAGCCCCGGAGGTGACGGGCGAGGCCCACGTCACCATCGAGGAGAACAGCACCGACTACGTGGGGCGCTACCGTGCCACGGACCCGGAAGAAGCCACGACGAGTTGGAGCACCCTCTCCGGCCCCGACCGCAGCCACTTCGAGTTAACCGATGCCGGCGACTTGAGCTTCACGGCAGTGCCCGACTTCGACGCGCGGGCCGACGCCAACCGGGACAACCGGTACGAGGTCACGCTGCGCGCCTCCGACGGTGGCTTGACGGGCGCGCTGGACGTGACCGTCACCGTCACGAACGTGAACGAGCCCCCGGTCATCAGCGGGCCCGCAAGCGTTCCCTATGCCGAGAACGACACAAAGACGGTCGCCACCTACACCGCCACGGACCCCGAGGGTGGCACGGTCATCTGGGAGACGCTCGCGGGAACGGACCGCGACGACTTCACATTCAGCAACGGAGTGCTCAGCCTCGTCGTGACCCCGAATTTCGAGTCCCCCACGGACGCGGGCGGGAACAATGAGTACTCGGTGACGGTGCGCGCCTCGGACGGCGCGAACACGGTCGCGCATGCGGTGACGGTCACCGTCACGAACGAGGAAGAACCGGGAACGCTCCGCCTGTCCTCAGAGCAGCCGCAGGTAGGAGCCGTCCTCACGGCGAGCCTGACGGATCCGGACGGAGGCATCACCGGCCGCTCATGGACGTGGGAGCGCTCGCAGAACCGAAGCACCTGGTCGGCCATCGGCGGGGCCGGGACTCGCTCCTACGCGCCGGTCGAGGCCGACCTCAACCACTACCTGCGGGCTACCGCCTCGTACGGCGACGGGGAGGGCGACGGCAAGAGCGTGCGGGAAGACTCGGACCACCGGACGCAGGAGCCGCCGCAGACGAACAGCCCCCCACAGTTCCCCGGCGCGAGCACGACGCGCTCCGTCGACGAGAACTCGGCCCCGGGAGCCGCAGTCGGCGAACCGGTCACCGCCACCGACGCCGGCGCGCTGACCTACGCCCTCACTGCCGGCGACGTGGACTCCTTCACCGTCGACGGCGGCAGCGGCCAGATCCGGGTGCGTGAGGGCACCCTGCTGGATTTCGAATCGGGAGTCGCATACTCCGTGACCGTCACCGCCACCGACTCATCCAACGTCACCGACAGCATCGTCGTCGACATCACCGTCACCGACGTGAACGAGGCCCCGGAGGCGGTCGACGACACGGGCGCTACCGACGAGGACGAGGCGGTGACCATCGATGTCCTCACCAACGACGACGACCCCGAGAACGACGACCTGACCGTCAGCTTGCGCAACTGGCCCGGCAACGGCCTGGCGACGGTGGAGACGGACGACACCATCAGCTACACGCCGAAGCCCAACTACCACGGCGCCGACGCCTTCACCTACACCGTCTCAGACGGGATGTTCTCCGATGAGGGCACGGTCTCGGTCACCATTCGGTCGGTGAACGACCCCCCGGAGTTCCGTGCAGCCACGGCCGAGCGCTCTGTCTCCGAGAACGCACAGCCCGGGGCTAATGTCGGCGCGCCGGTCACCGCCACGGACGTAGACGCCGACACACTCGCCTACCGGCTGACCGGCGCCGCTGCTGTGGACTTCGAGATCGAGGAGCACACGGGCCAGGTCACGGTCCGTCCCGGGACGGTGCTGGACGCCGCCACGCGGCCCACGTACACGGCCACAGTCACCGCCGACGACCAGAAGGGCGGGGCAGCGAGCACCGACCTGACCATCACCGTCACGGCCGGCACGGCGATCACCACCGGCGGCGGCGGTGATCCCGGCGGCGGCGGTGGAGGCGGTGGTGGCGGAGGCGGTGGTGGCGGCGGGGGACCGTCCGGGCCCTCGCCGAGCATCGTCGACTTCGAGTGGACGGTGAAGCGCGACATCGAGGCGCTCGACTCGACCCACGACTCGCCCACCGGCGCCTGGTCCGACGGCGCCGTGCTCTGGATCGCCGAGAACGGCGATGGCGCCGACGACGCCATCTACGCTTACGACCTCCAGAGCGGCGAACGCATCGAGGAGCGCGAGTTCGAGCTCGACGAGCGCAACCGCGCTCCCCGCGGCGTCTGGTCCGACCGCCAGGTCCTCTGGGTCTCCGACAGCGGCCAGGAGCGCCTCTTCGCCCACGACCTCGAGACCGGCGAGCGCCTCCCCGAACGCGACATCGAACTCGACGACCGCAACGCCGACCCCCGCGGCATCTGGTCCGACGGCGAGACGATGTGGGTGCTGGATGGGGGGAAGGACAGTCTCTTCGCCTACGACCTCGCAGGCGGCGAGCAGCTCGCCGAGTACGCCCTCGCCTCTGCCAACGGCGATCCCCACGGCCTCTTCTTCGACGGCGTCACCTTCTGGGTCTCCGACCATGGCGAGAAGCGGCTCTTCGCCTACCGGCTCAAGGCAGGCGAAGACGGCGAGGACGAACTCGATCGGAACCGCGACGAGGAGTTCCCCAACACGGTGCTGAGCCGGGCTAGTAACAACAGCCCGCGCGGCATCTGGTCCGACGGCGACGTCATGTACGTGGCCGACGAGAGCGACGACAAGGTCTACAGCTACAACATGCCGGACGCCATCGACGCCCGCCTCGCATCGCTGACCCTGAGCGGCGTCGACTTCGGGGAGTTCGACCCCGGCAGGATCGACTACGAGGGCAGTGCGGGCGAGGGCGTGACTGAGACAGCGGTCGAGGCATCCGCGGTGCAGCGACGCGCAGTGGTCGAGATCGATCCGGTCGACGCCGACGGGGACGAAGCGAACGGCTACCAGGTGGCGCTGGAGGGCGTCGGTGAGATCACGGTCACTGTCACATCGGCGGACGGCAGCCGCAGGCGCAGCTACCGCGTGGTGCTGGGAGACCCGGAGCGGGAGGCGACGCCGGAGCCCTGGACGCACTGCCTGCGCGGCGCCATCGCCGAGGGCTTCAGCCTCGTCGTCTATGAGGGCGGCAGCGTCGAGGACCTGGCCCGGTGCGCGGAGAGCCGCGATGTCGCGGCCCTCTACGCGCTGCACGGCGGCGTCCACGTCTCGTACATCCTCGGAGCGCCGGAGTTCGTGAACCGGCCCTTCGTCGAGCTGTTCGCCGATGGCGTTCTCCCGGTCACGCCGCTCGTCGCCGGGAGCAACGGACCCCCTTCAACCGACCCGAACCTCGGCGACGGTGCCCTGCTGCCGTGGCCCGAGTGCCTGCGCGGCGACATCGTCGAGGGCTTCAGCCTGGTCATCTACGAGGGCGGTAGCGTCGATACTCTCGTGGTCTGCGCGCAGAGCTCGGACATCACGGCCCTCTACGCCCTGCACGACGGTGAGTTCGTCGCCTACATCCTCGAAGCGCCGGACTCTGTGAACGGCGAGTTCAGGGAGTTGTTCGCCGACGGCCTGACGTCCATCACGCCACTAATCGCCAAGAGCACCCAGCCGCCCATGGGCGACGCCGGCGGGGACAGGGCGGCGGGGAACTAGCAGGGTGCTGAAAAGGTCGTCTGGAACGGTCTCGGCCCGGAATCGACTGCGTGCGGCTACCGAGAAACCCTTTGTTTTCAAGGGTTTTTCCGAGCGCCGCAGTGCCGCGAAACGCTCCGTTTCCCGACTTCAGGGGTTTTTCATCACCCTGCTGAGGCTGTCGCACGGAGTCGCGTGGGCGGAGTGCCAAAAGGGTAGCCGGTCGGCAGTTGGCAGTTGGCAGTTGGCGCGGAGCGGTCGTGTCTGGCGGGGCAGGCGCGCTACGCGGCAGCGGCGGCGGTAGCCCGGTCTCCTCGTCGGGGGTTGCTGTTCGCTGGCCGGGGTGACGGGCGCGCCCGACGATAGAGCTTCTTGAGGTTGTGGGTGGCGGCGATCAGCTTCCATTCGCTGGCGCACGCGACGATCCCGCGCCGCATGAAGCGGCGGATGCCGCGGTTCTCCTTGATGTCGCCGAAGACGGGTTCGATCATCCAGCGCCGCTGCTCGTAGAGACGCCGGCCACGCTGCGTCGCCAGCTTGCGATCCATCCGTTCACGTACGGAGAGCCCGGCAGGGATGCGCCCGCGCGGCGGCGCTGCGCGGGCGCGCCGGTTGCGGTCGCTGCGGGTCGCGAGCAGCAACTCCGGACCCCTGCCTTCGGCCTGCCGCACGTTCGCCTCGGAGTAGTAGCCGGCGTCGGCCAGCAGCACGCGCGGCGGCCCGCAGTGTGCGGCCTGCAGGTGGGGTTCGTTGCCTCGATCATCGGCTGTAGTTCGTGCATGTCCGTCGCCGCACGTGTCACCTCGGCCACGACGATGATCTGGTCGCTACTCGTCACCGCCTGCACGTTGTAGCCCTGGAAGTAGCCGTGATAGTCGCGCACCACGCGGCTGTCCGGGTCAGTGACGTTCACCTTCGCACCCGGGCCGGGCTGCGGCGGCTGCGGGCGGCGCCCGCGCCGGTCCTTCTGCGCGCGGCTCCTGAGGCGTTCCTCGTAGTCCTCCTGGCGCTCCCGCTCACGGGCCGCCAGCCGCTCCCGCGCCTCGCGCAGCCGCTGCAGGCGCTCCCCGCGGTCCCTGAACCCCGCAGGCAACTCGTCGCCCCGCGCGTCGCCGCGCGCGTGCTCCTCGGCGTCCACCCGCTCCGCCTCGGCGAGGATGCGCCGCACCTCGGCCTCAAGCTCCGCATCCGTGCGGTTGCGCTCACGGCTGGCGTTCGCGCGGAGTTTGGTGCCGTCGAGCGCGACCACGCCGACCCGCAACAGACCCGCCTCGGCGCACAGCCTGAGCACCCCGGCGAACAGTCCCGCCAGCGCTTGCTCGTGCTGCTGGCGGAAGCGGCAGATCGTGGCGTGGTCGGGCTGCTGGTTCGCGGTCAGCACGCGGAAGGCGATGTCCTCGCGGCAGCGCCGTTCGATCTGGCGGCTCGAGCGCTCGCCCTCGCAGTAGGCATAGAGCAGGAGCGCGACCATCATTGAGGGCTCGTACGCCTTCCGCCCCCAACCGTCCTCGCGGTAGCGCGCGTAGAACGCCGTGAGATCGAGCTGGCTGACCGCATCGAGCACGAACCACGTGAGGTGGTCCTCGGGCAGCCAGTCGCGGAGGCTGGCGGGCATCAGGTATTGCTGGTCACGCTCGCACGGCAGGAAGCGCTGGGTCATGGCGGCACCTCGGAGTCACTCCGCCCCCCGCCGCCATGCTCATCCTACTGTGATGCCACCTCGCTCGGGGGTTTGTGCGACAGCCTCAGCTAGTGTCCTGAGTTGGGAATGCGATTGAGATATCCGGTGAGGTTGTCGAAGATTTGGTCGGCGGTCTTGTGCCAGATGAAGGGGCGCGGGTGCTCGTTCCAGTCGGCGACCCAGGCCTCCACTGCACGGATCAGGTCAGCGACGCCGTGATGAGTGCCGCGCCTGAGCCATTTGGTGGTGAGCTCCGCGAACCAGCGCTCCACGAGGTTCATCCAGGAGCTGTAGGCCGGGGTGAAATGAAACGTGAACCGGGGATGACGCCGCAGCCAGCGCTGGATCTCCGGGGTGCGGTGCGTGGCGACGTTGTCCAACACGACATGCATCGCGAGTTCGTCGGGCACGCTGCGGTCGATGAGGGTGAGGAACTGCTTGAACTCCCGGGCACGGTGTCGCGGGGTCATGTCCGCGATCACGTGGCCCGAGGCGGCGTCAAGCGCCGCGTAGAGATTGGTGGCGCCGTGACGGACGTAGTCGTGGGTCTGGCGTCGCGGAACGCTCGGCATCATCGGCAGCATCGGGCGGTGCGGTCGAGTGCCTGGATCTGGGTCTTCTCGTCAACACACAAGACGACCGCTGCCTCCGGTGGGTTGAGATAGAGTCCAGCCACGTCGCGCACCTTGTCGATGAACTGCGGGTCCGGCGACAGCTTGAAGTGCTCCACGAGGTGTGGCTTGAGGCCAAAGGCGCGCCAGATCTTGGAGATCGCCGTCTGCGACATCCCCACCGCGGCGGCCATCGATCTGGTCGACCACTGCGTCGCGTTGTGCGGTTGTTCTTCCAGTGTCTTGACGATCACCGCTTCAATCTGGGCGTCGCTGATCGTGCGCGGTGCACCGGGGCGCGGCTCATCGCTCAGTCCATCGAGCCGCCGCTGCGCAAAGCGTCTGCGCCATTTGCCCGCGGTCACCGGATGGCAACCAAGCGCCGCGGCGATCTCGGTATTCGGGGTCCCTTCTGCCACAGCAAGCACGATCCGGCAGCGCAGCGCCAACGCCTGAGCTGATGTCGGTCGGCGCGCCCACCGTTCCAGCGTCTCACGCTCATCGTCGCTCAGTACAACCGCCACCGTCGGCCGGCCAAGTCGGGTACTCATGACACTCCAGCGTCTGCCCCACACGGGCAACACCCCGCTGTACCAACATCATACCCGCTTGTTTATCGCGTTAACAACTCAGGACACTAGGGATGATCTGAACAGGTGGCGTATCGGGCGCGGTGCGGGTCGATCGGCGTACCGCGCTGCGCTGCGGGGCCGTTGCCGCGGTTCAGGGGGCGATCCCGCCCCGATTCCGCTGCGGGATCGCCCGCACGAGCGATTCCGGACGCAGCGCTCCCGCGATCACGCGAGCTGAGGCTCGGCTCGCAACAGGTTCGCGAAGCCGAGCAGCAGCGCGAGACGCTGGCGGTTCTTCTCAAGACCCCGGTAGCGCACCTTCGCGTATCCGAAGTGCCGCTTCACGTAGAGAAACGGATGCTCCGCCTTCGCTCGCAGCGAGGCCTTCCGCCGCTCCGCCTGCGCCTCAGCGCCCCCCGGCGCCAGCCGCCGCCTGAGACCCGGGCGCATCGCCACCTGCCAGCTCAGCTCCGACCCCGCGTGCTCCGGGCGCTTCTCCACTCCCTGGTAGCCGGCATCGCCCCACACCGCGCTCTCAGCGCCGTGCAACAGGCGATGCGCCTCGCTCACGTCGGAGACGTTCGCCGCCGTCGTGTGCAGGCTGTGGACCAGCCCCGTCCGCGCATCCGTGCCGCTGTGCAGCTTCATCCCGAAGAACCACTGCCGGCCCTTGCTGGTCTGATGCATCTCGGGGTCGCGCGCCCGTTCCCGGTTCTTCGTCGAGGACGGCGCGCTGATGATCGTGGAGTCGACGATCGTCCCCTCGCGCACCTGCAGCCCCTGCCGTGCCAGATGCGCGTTGATCGTCGCGAACAGCGCCGTTCCCAGCTGATGACGCTCCAGTAGGTGGCGGAAATGGAGGATCGTCGTCTCATCGGGAATCGGCTCGGAGAGGCTGAGACCGGCGAACTCGAGCATCGAGCGGGAGTCGTAGAGTTCCTGCTCCATGCCGGGGTCGCTGAGATTGAACCAGAGCTGCAGGCAGTGGATGCGCAGCATCACGCGCAGCGGGTAGGGACGGCGTCCGCGGCCCGGCTTCGGGTAGACGGGCGCGATGCGCTGCTCCAGCTCAGCCTAGGGGACGAGCCTGTCCATGCGCTCGAGGAACGTCTGCCGCCGTGTCTTGACCTTCTTGTGCTCGTACTCGACGCTGCCGAACGAACGCTGCTGCATGGGGCGCCTCTCTCCGGGTCCGCACCCCATGATCGCATCCGCTCACCCGCTCAGGCGAGTTGTTCAGACCATCCCTAAACCCGGATACACCGATCGAAGCTTGAGGGGGCGGGATGCCGGCTGGCGGAGAGTTCGGCGGGTGCGCCGGCGTTCGCCGGGCGGTGCCGGAGCGAGGAGCCGTCGCTCAGCGCGGCTCGGGGGCGCTGAGGGCGCGAGCGCGCGGGAGCGCGAGGCGTGCGCGGGCGTGCTGGCGCGAGCCTCGGACCCGGGCCGGCGCTGTGAGGGGGCGTCAGGCCGGGAGCGGTAACGCCCGTAGTCGCGCGAGCGCGGCTGCCAGCTGCCCGGCCCAGGGCCAGCGCCTGGGGAGGTGCAGGGTCCAGCGCTGGGGCCGAGATGGCATGAGGGCCGGCCTCCTCCTCAAGGGGGATACTCGCCCCCTGAAACAGCGGCCTCGATGGGCCAAGAGCGGCTCGGAAGAGCCTTGACGAGGTAGGAGACCGGCCATGCAGCAGCATATCGCAACGACGCGGAGCATTGAAGGCAAGGATGGGCCCGCCATCACCGTCGGCCTCGACGTGGGCGATCGTTACACGCACGTCCACGCCCTCGGCGCCGGCGGGGAGGTGATACGCGAGCGGCGCGTCCGCACCGCGGCTGCGGCGCTGGGCGCAGCGCTGACCGGCCTCTCCCCGGCGCGGGTCGTGCTCGAGGCGGGGCCGCGCTCGCCGTGGCTGAGCCGCGTCGTGGCGGACCTCGGCCATGAGGTGGTCGTCGCCAACCCTCGCCAGGTCGCGCTGATCGCCGGCAGCCAGCGCAAGACCGACCGGCTCGACGCCGCGTGGCTGGCGCGGCTGGGGCGCTTCGACCCGGAGTTGCTCGCCCCGATCCGCCACAGGAGCGAGCAGAGTCAGCACGACCTCGCCGTGGTGCGCGCCCGCGACGCGCTGGTGCGATCGAGGACGCTGCTCATCAACCACGTGCGCGGGGCCGTCAAGGCCTGCGGCGCCGCGCTGCCGTCGTGCACGGCCGCGGCCTTTCACCGCAAGACGGCGGACCACATCCCCGACGGGCTGCGCCCGGCGCTGCTGCCGCTGGTGGAGGCGATTGGCGAGCTGACCGTGCGCACCGCGGCGGCCGGGCGGGAGGTCGAGGCGTTGTGCGAGGCCCACCCCGAGACCGCGGCGCTGCGCCAGGTCACCGGCGTGGGGCCGATCACCGCGCTCACGTTCGTGCTGACGATCGAGAACCCGGGGCGCTTCCCGCAGAACCGGGAGGTGGGGGCCTACCTCGGGCTCGTGCCGCGGCAGCGCGACTCAGGGGAGCGCGCGCCGCAGCTCGGCATCGGCAAGAGCGGCGACGCGGGCTTGCGGCGGCTGCTGGTGCAGGCCGCGCACTACATCCTCGGTCCCTTCGGACCCGATAGCGACCTGCGTCGCTGGGGTGAGCGCTACGCGGGAACAGGGGCGGGCAACGCGAAGAAGCGCGCGGTCGTGGCCGTCGCGAGGCGGTTGGCGGTGCTGCTGCTCGCGCTGTGGAAGAGCGGGGAGGTCTACGAGCCGCTGCGTCACGCCGTGGCCCGCGAGGCCGCGTAGCCGGGAGGCGCCGCCTCAGCCGGCGGGGACCGGAGATCAGGAAGGAAGACCCGAGCGCGAACGAAGCCACGCACGTGATGCCGAGCACGGGCGACTGCGAGCACCCACTTGTCCCATCGAGGACGCGGCAGAGATAGCAGCGCCCCCTGGAAGCAGGATGTGCCTTCATGCACCGGGCTCGCTGTAGCCCACCGAGAGTGCGGATAGAAGCTTGGCACAGGCTCCGCGACCGGACATCACGAGCGGCTTGAATGGAGCGCCATACCCGGAGAAGGCCGCCACGTCGGCCTTGCGGAAAGACCGTCCCTCATAGAAGTGGGTGAGCCGTCCGGCGAGAGCGAAGTAGCGCCGCCTGAGCGTCCTGGTCGTCACGATTCCCTCGCCGAGCCCCAGCCGCGCCGTCCAGCGGGCGAGGTTGTGCGCGATCACCTGCACCGCGAGCCATGCCGCGTTCGCGGCGAAGCGGCCCGAGGGGAGATGGTTGAGCCCGACGCCGTACTTGAGGTCGCGGATCGCGTTCTCGATCTCGGCGTGACGGCGATGGTCGGTCTCGAGCTCCATCATCTCCCCCGCGCGGTCGGTGATGAAGGCGTGGTAGCTGTACGTCGCGAAGAGCGCCAGCTGTGAGCCGGGCGCCGGCCTCACGCGCCGCACGATGAGCCGGACCGCGCTGGCGTCCTTCGCGTGCCGGAACGGGGTGTAGGACGTCTCGGCGACAGCGGCGCCGCCCGGCAGCCAGTACGGGATCGGCGTCCAGTCCGCTTCCGGGATCGCCTCGATCAGCGTGCGTACGTTCGGTTGCTGGCGAATCGTGACCGAGAAGCGGACATCCAGCGCGCGGCAGGCGGCGACGACCGCGTGGTTGTAGAAGCCGCTGTCGGCGCGCATCGTGAGCTGCCCGCTCGCTCCGGCAGCGCGGACCCGCGCCACCGTCTCACGCAGGAAGTGGGCGGCGCCGCGGGCAGTGTTGGCGCGGCCCTCGCGCAGCCGCGCCATCAGCACGTCACCCGTCCCGGCCGCCACCGCGAGCAGCGGGTGGTAGCCGCGCGCGCCCGTGTAGCCGTGGTGCCGGGCGCCCTCCTTCGCCAAGCCGTAGGTCTCGCAGATCGTCGAGTCGAGGTCGATCGTGAACGGCGCGTCGCCGGGTCCCGCCCCGGCCGCCCAGCTGCGAGCGAGCAACTCGCGGCTGACGCGGTCGAGCTGGCGGACGTGGCCCCAGCGGAAGCTGCGCAGGAACGTGCCCAGGGTGGACGGCGCCTTGACCGTGCAACCCAGCACGCTCGCCGTCCCGCCGGCGCGCAACGCATCGGCGTCGTCGATGCAGTCGCCGCCCGCGAGCGCCGAGGCGATGAGGGTCAGCAGCTTGTCGCCGGCGTTCGCCCGGCCCGGCGCGTCACCGAGGTCGACGCAGCTGTCGGCGAGCTCTTGCAGACCGAGATGCTGGGCGAGCGTGGCCGGGAGCAGCAGGCCCGCGTGGTCCACGAGGCGGTCGTCATCGAAGGCGATGTCTATCCGGTCGGGGTCGCTCGTTGGTAGCATCGAATGGGTGCTCCCTGTGGCTGTGACGTGAATTCTCAAAACCCATTGTCCCAGCTACAGCGGAGCACCCAACCGCAGCCCCTCGCCCGCTCTTCTTCGGTGGATCAGGGCTAAAGCTCACAGAAGAGAGCCCGAAACTCACGCAATGGGTCTTGCTTGCTACTGCCGTAGCTTATTCCCGAGAATTGCCACCGGGCTGCCACCAAAGTGGACCTTTTTTCCATTGAACATCCACAGGCAAGTGGTACGTTGCAATGAGTTGGCCCGTTACTACGGGAAGCGTTTGCGGGGCGCTCGACAGATCAGTCCATGCACCTGAGACGGCGGACGGACCGACGGCCCCCGCAGTCGCTGTTTCTGGACGATTAGCGTAGGACGAGTGAGAGGGATCGACGGGGCGGGTCGGCTGCTCGACGCATGACTGATGGACGCACGATGAGAACGGGCGGGTGCCGGCCGGCACCTGCCCCGACTTTGCGGTTGGGGTGGCGGCCGGGTCGTGCGTTGTCCGGGTGGGTGCTGTTTCAGCGGGGCCAACGGAGGGCCGTTCTCCATGAGATGGCCTCGACTGCTCGCGGCCTTCATCCTGCTCTGGCTGATGGTGACCCCGGGTCGCACTCTTGCGCAGACGCCCATCGCCGCCCCCACGATCGACTCCGTCACCGCCGGAGACGGCTCGCTGACGATCGAGTGGACCGCGCCCACCGGCGTGACGGGCATCACCGCCTACGATCTGCGCCACATCCGCAGTGACGCGGCGGACAAGGCCGACGCCAACTGGACCGCGCTCGAGGACGTCTGGTCATCCGGGTCGGGCGACCTCACCTACACCCTCGAGGACCTCGACAACGATGTCGGCTACGACGTGCAGATGCGGGCCGTTACCACCGGCGACGGCCAGTGGTCGTCCACCTCCACGGGCACGCCCCGGATCCCCGGTCCCGTCATCGACACCATCATCGCCGGCGACGGCGCTGTCACGATCGGGTGGAGCGGTCCCGCCGCCGCCACCACGAAGATCACGGCCTACGACGTGCGCTACATCGAGAGCACGGCCACGGACAAGGCCGACGGCAACTGGACGGTACTGGAGGAGTTCTGGACCTCCGGGAGTCTGGAAGGCGTGCTCTCCGGGCTCACCAACGGCACGGGCTACGACGTGCAGGTGCGGGCCGTGGCCGCGACCGGCGGCGCCTGGTCGGCGACCGCGACGGGGACGCCCGCCGAGCACGGCGGCACGCTCCAGACGGCGACCACGCTGCCGCTGACCACGCGCATGGGCGGGGTGATCGAGTCCGGGACCGACGTCGACTACTTCACGCTCGAGCTGACGGCGGCGACCGGCATCATCATCTACACCCGCGGCGACCTCGACACGGTGGGGCAGCTGCTGGACGAGAACGGGGACCTGCTCCGCGAGAACGACCTGGGGGACGAGCTGCACGGGCGCCACAACTTCCTGCTCTGGGGCTCTCTCCAGGCGGGGACCTACTACGTCAAGGTCACGGGCAGCGGCGGCGCCACGGGCGCTTATGTCCTGGGAACAACGACGGTCGCCGACTCCACGGCGAGGTCCGATGCCCAGGACGTCGAAGTCGGCGGCTTCGGCTGGGGGATCATCGATCCGGCGAGGACCGACCGGGACTGGTTCCGCATCACGCTGACCGCGCGCACCACCCTGCTGGTTCACAGCACCGGCCCCGCCCGCACGTGGGGCGACCTCTGGCTGAGCGGGAGTAGGGAGGTCACAGGCAGCGAGGAATTCCCCCTGGGGAGCAACCGCTTCTTCGTGCGTGTGACCCTCGACGTGGGGACCTACTACGTGCGGGTTGGGGGCTTCCCCGCGGAAACCGGTGTGTACGCGCTCCACGTGAACCGGGGTGCCGAGCCGGGAAGCACCACCGCGGCGGCGGAGCCGCTCATCCCGCTGTTCCCGAAGGCGGGAACCATCAGCCCGGCGGACGACGTCGACTACTTCCGCATCGAGCTCGCCGAAGCGACCCATGTCCTCCTCGTCGCCGCGGGCTCCGCCGTCGCCATCGCCGGGGAGTTGCTGGACGCGGACGCCAACACCGTTGACGCGAACATCTTCGAGAGCAGGTACACCGCGAGCGCGCCCGCCGGGTTCACGCTCCGCGACCGCCTCGACGCGGGAACGTACTACCTCAAGGTCACGCGTTTGCCCGGTAGCTCCGGGCCCACGTCGGGGCGTTACGGGCTGCGCATGTGGGAGGACTACGTCTACGGCGAATTCTTCGACGGGTGCACGGCGCTCACCGCGTCCCTGAGCGACCCCCTGAGCGACCCCCTCTCCGGGTGCCAGTGGCACCTGGACAACACCGGACAGCTGGGCGGGACGCCGGGCGAGGACATCAACGTCCGGGAGGTGTGGGCGGCCGGCCACCTCGGGGCCGGCGCCACCGTGGCCCTGGTCGACGACGGCTTTGACGCCGGGCACCCGGACCTGGCGCCCAACGTGATTGCGGACCGCAACTACGGCTACGGCGGCGCAGCCGTGTTCAATCCCGGAAATACCCACGGCACCGGCGCCGCCGGCCTCATCGCCGCGCGGGACAACGGCATCGGCGTTCGGGGGGTCGCGCCCCGCGCCCAGATCTATGTCTACAACCTCATCGACGACTACAACCATGCCAATGCGGCGGACGCGATGACGCGGGGGATGGAGACCACGGCCATCAGCAACAACAGCTGGTCGGTAACCGAGGGTCCCGGGTATGCCACGGCGCCCTCGGGCTGGGAAAGGGCGGTGGTGCGAGGGGTCACGGAGGGCTACGGCGGCAAGGGGGTGTTGTATGTGCGGTCCGGCGGCAACGACGCGGTGGTCGGCGCCAACTCCAACCTGAGCGGATTCCGGAACCACTACACCGCTACGGCCGCCTGTGCGGTCACGGATCGGGGTGTCCGGTGGCACTACTCCGAACAGGGCGCCAACCTGTGGGTATGCGCGCCTTCCGGCGCCAGCTACTTGCCAGCGGCCATCACCACCACCGACAACTACGGCCGCTACCGGAACAACTTCGGCGGGACCTCTTCCACGGCCGCCATCGTGTCCGGGGTGGCCGCGCTCCTGCGGGGCGCCTACGCCGACCTGACCTGGCGCGACGTGAAGCTCATCCTGGCGGGCTCCGCCCGGAAGAACGATCCATCGAACACCGGCTGGGAGGAGGGCGCCCTCCAGTACGGCTCCGCGACCCAGCGCTACGCGTTCAACCACGAGTACGGCTTCGGCGTGGTCGACGCCAAGGAGGCGATGGACCTGGCGGTCGGCTGGACCAGCCTTCCGCTGTTCATCGAGGAGACGCGGGAGTCGGGCGCCGCCAATCTGGCGATCCCCGACCTCCCCTCCTCGGGCACGCCCACCACCGTCACCAGCTCCATCACCATGGGCTCCGGCGTGCAGTTCACCGAATTCGTCTCGATTCGTCCCTCCCTCAGGGCCGCGTTCAGGGACCTGCAGATCGAGCTCGAGTCGCCATCGGGCACGGTCTCCGTGCTCTCCCCGCACTACCTCGTTGGCAGCGGGGAGTGCACGTCGTTGTTTGGCATCCTCCCGGGCCAGTGCAACCTGGACGGCCCCGTGCGCTTCGGTTCCGCCAGGCACCTTGGCGAGGATCCCGCCGGCGTCTGGAAGCTGCGCATCACGGACCACGTGGGTGGCGGGACGGCCGCCCGGCTCAACTCGTGGAGCCTCACGGTGTACGGCCACCGGTCAAGCCCCGCCGCCCCCGCTGTCGACTCGGTCGCGGCCGGCAGCGAGGCGCTCACCGTCACCTGGACTGCCCCTACCAACACGGGCGCGTCCGACATCACCGCCTACGACCTGCGCTACATCCTGACCAGCGCCGATGAGACGGTGGACGCCAACTGGACCATCCTGCAGGACGTCTGGACCGACGGCTCCGGCGCTCTCTCGCACGTCGTCACCGGCCTGACCGGGAACGCCGAATACGACGTGCAGGTGCGCGGGGTGAACGCCGGCGGCGACGGCGTCTGGTCGGACGCCGCCACCGGCACACCCACGACGGACGAGGCCCCGACCATCGACTCGGTCACCCCAGGCGACCGCTCGATCGCCATCGAGTGGACCGCGCCCACGAGCACGACCCTGGGAACCGTCACCTCCTACGACCTGCGCCATATCCGCAGCGACGCCTCGGACAAGGCAGACGCCCGCTGGACGGTGACCACGTCGATCTGGACCTCCGGCTCGCTCGAATACACGCTCAACCCGACGCCCAGCCTCGTCAACGGGGTCTCCTACGACGTGCAGGTGCGGGCGGTCGTGGGGACCGACCAACACGCCTGGTCGGGCGTCCGCACCGCCACACCGCGCACCACGCCCGGCGCTCCGACGATCGACGCGGTCACCGGGGCAGGCGGCTCGCTCACCGTCGGGTGGAGCGAGCCCGCCAGCGACGGCGGGGACGAGATCACGTCCTACGACCTGCGCCACATCAAGACCGGCGAGGACGAGACGATGGACGCCAACTGGACCGTCGAGACGGAGGTGTGGAGCTCCGGCGGCCCGGACCTGGAGCATGAAGTCACGGGTCTCGACAGCGGCACGCAGTACGACGTGCAGGTGCGCGCGGTCAACGGCGCGGGCGAGGGCGCCTGGTCCGCCACCAGCGTCGGTACGACACGGCCCGGCGCCCCGGCGATCGACTCGGTGACCGGCGTCGCGTCGGGGCTCACGGTCGAATGGAGCGCGCCCGCCACGGACGGAGACGCGGCGGTTTCGTCCTACGACTTGCGGTACATCAAGACTAGCGATGACGAGACGATGGAGGCGAACTGGACCGTCGAGTCCGGCGCATGGACCTCCGGCGACCTGACGGCCACGGTCACGGGACTCAAGGTCGGGACGCAGTACGACGTGCAGGTGCGGGCGGAGAACGCCGCAGGTGAGGGCCCCTGGTCGGCCACGCGGATGGGGACGACGGCGCTCTCCGACGACGCCACGCTCAGCGCCTTGACGCTGAGTGGTGTGCGGCTGACCCCCGCGTTCATGAGCGGCACGACCTCGTACACGCCGTCAGTCGGGTACACGGTGACCCGGACGACGGTCGCAGCGACCACGAGCAACGAGAACGCGGCCGTCGAGTTCCTCGACGGCAACGACAACAGCCTGGGCACCGCCAGCCCGGTCCAGGTCGACCTGTCGGTGGGCGAAAACATCATCAAGGTTGAAGTCACCGCGCAGGACGGCATGGCCACCGAGACCTACACCATCACCGTGACACGGACCGAGGAGGATCTGTCGCTCACGCCATCGGCGAGCGATTCGGTGGCGCCCTTCGCGTCGACGGCCATCTACACCATCCGCTTCCGGGGCACGTGGAACAGGGACGTCACGCCCGACGGTCTCCCTGGCGGGGCGCACTTCTCGCGTCTGATCGGCGCGGTGCACAGCGCCGACGTGACCTTCCTCGAGAGCGGGGGCACGGCCAGTCCGGGCGTCGAGTCGATGGCGGAAATCGGGGGAACGTCGACCCTCCGCGGCGAAGTCAACACGGCGCGGAACGCCGACCCGCCCACTGCTCTCTCCGTCCTCGAGGGCAGCACCGGCTCCATCAGTCCCACTGCCACCCGCACCCTGAGCAACCGCAGGTTCACAACCGAGTTTCCGCGGGTCACGGTCACGACGATGATCGCGCCGAGCCACGACTGGTTCGTCGGCGTCTCGGGACTGTTACTGCTCGATGCCTCGGGCCGCTGGCTCCCCTCGCACGAGGTGGACCTCTTCCCGTGGGATGCCGGCAGCGAGGAGGGCGACGACTTCTCGCTCAGCCCCAGCGTCGACACCAGCCCGCGCGACCACATCACGAGCATCCGCGGGACGGGCAGGTTCACGACCGAGCGGATCGCGAGCCTCGCGTTCACGCTGCAGTCGATCTCACCATCCTTCCCGGACACCGAGACCGGCGCCCGCACCATCCCTGAGAACACCGCCTCGGGTCAGGACATCGGCGAACCGCTCGTCGCCACGGATCCCGACAGCGGCGACTCGCTGAGCTACTCGCTGGGCGGACCCGACGCGGGCTCCTTCGCGATCGTGGCCTCGACGGGTCAGCTGCGAACGAGGGCCGCCCTCGACTACGAGACCGCGTCCAGCTACTCCGTCGCGGTGACCGCCACGGACAGCCACGGGCTGAGCGACACCATCGACGTGACGATCACGGTCACCAACGTCGAGGAAGCGGGCGCCGTGTCGCTGGGGCCCGCTCAGGCCCGGGTTGGAACCGTGCTCAGGGCGGCCATCAGCGACCCGGACGGGGGCGTGCGGTCGGTGTTCTGGCAGTGGCAGCGGTCCTCGGACCAGACCGACTGGACCAGCGTTTCCGGTAGCGACGCAAGCTACACACCGACGAGCGCCGACGAGGGGATGTACATCCGGGCCCGTGCTACCTACGCGGACGGAGAGGGCACGGGCAAGAGCGCCGAGGTCGAATCGGGCCAACCGGTCGGCGCGCGTGAGGCCGCGCCCGGGATCACCGTCGTCACGCTCGTCTCCGGCCTCAGCATTCCCTGGGATCTCGCCTTCGCACCGGACGGGACGATGCTGCTCACGGAGCGCGGCGGAGCGCTCAAGGCCCGGCTCACCGGCGGCACGGTCCAGACCGTGACGGCGGACTTCAGCGACCTGTTCGTGAGCGGGGAGGCCGGACTGATGGCGATCCTCGTCGATCCCGGATTCGCCTCCAACCGGCGGTTCTACACCTGCCAGGCGCACACCGGGCGCGTCGTGCAGGTGATCGCCTGGACCATGAACTCGGACTACACCGCGGCCACGCGTGTCGCGGATCCCCTCGTCGGGGGCATCCCCGCGGCCAGCATCCACAACGGTTGCCGGCTGCGCTTCGGCCCGCACGGGTTCCTCTGGATCGCGACGGGAGACGCTGCATCCGGGACGGTACCGCAGGACCTCAGCTCGCTGGGCGGGAAGGTGCTCCGCGTCGATGCGTCGACGGGCGTCGGCGCGCCCGGGAACCCGTTCGCCGCCTCGGCGCGCGTCTACACCCACGGCCACCGCAATCCGCAGGGCCTCGCTCGCCGCCCCGGCACGAACCAGATGTGGTCGGTCGAGCACGGGCCGACTGTGGACGACGAGATCAACCTGCTGACCTCGGGCGGCAACTACGGATGGGATCCGGTACCCGGCTACGACCAGTCCGTTCCCATGACCGACCGCGTGAAGTTCCCCGACGCGGTCGAGGCCAGATGGTCGTCCGGCGACCCGACGCTGGCGACCAGCGGCGGCATCTTCCTCCACGGCCCCGACTGGGAGGAGTGGAGCGGCCGGCTCGCGGTCGCCACGCTCAAGACCCGGTCGCTCCGGATCTTCGAGTTCACCGCGGCCGGGAGGTTCGTGAGCCAGGTGGTCGTGCCCGAGCTCGACGGTACCTACGGGCGCCTCCGGACCCCCATGCTGGGCCGCGGGGGCGCGCTCTACCTCACCACATCGAACGGCGGAGGCGCGGACCGCATTCTCAAGGTCGTCCCCAGCCGGCCGCCGGCGTTTGCGGCCACCACGGACACCCAGGAGGTGGCGGAGAACAACAGCACGTCGGCGGTCGTCGCCACCGTCACCGCCACCGACCCGGACGGCGAACAGCTCACCTACACGCTCGGTGGGCGTGACGCGGACGCTTTCACCGTCGCGAACCCGGCCGCCGGAGGACTGCGAGCCAACGTCCAGTTCGACCACGAGACGCGGAGTTCGTACGAGGTCGTTGTGACCGCTACGGACCCCTACGGCCTGAGCGACAGCGTCACGTTGACCGTCACCGTGACCAACGTCGACGAGCCCGCGGATATCTCGTTCGTGGCGACGGGCGGCGTCACCGTGAACAACAACGCGCTCACCGTGGCCGAGAACCATGACGGCACGCTCGCCACCTTCAGCGCGAACGACCCGGAGAACGACCAGACCCTCACGTACGAGTGGTCGGTGGGCGGGACGGATCGCCTCGACTTCGCCCTCACCGCCGCCGGCGTGCTCTCCTTCGTGAACGTCCCCGACCACGAGCGCCCCGCCGACTCGGGCGGGAACAACGTCTACGGCATCACGGTCAGCGCCCGCGACAGCGACGGCAAGACGGGCAGCCTCGCCCTCACCGTCACCGTCGACCCCGTCAACGAGCCGCCCGCGATCAGCGGCGACGCCAGGCCGGGCGTCGAGGAAGGCGGCACGCTCCTCGTCGGGACGTACCGGGCGTCGGACCCCGAGAGCGCCACCATCGCCTGGCAACCGCTCGCCGGGAGCGACAGCGAGCAGTTCAACTTCACGTCCCCGAACGGGAGGCTGGAGTTCAAGGCAGCCCCGGACTACGAGGACGCGACCGACTTCGGCCCGAACAACGTCTACGACGTGACGCTGAGTGTCTCGGCCGGTGCCCACACCACGACATTGGCTGTCGCCGTCAGCGTCACGAACAGGGAAGAGCCCGGGATGCTCGCGCTGCCCGCAACGCGGCCGCAGGCCGAGGCGGACTACACCGCCACCCTCGGCGACCCCGACGGCGTGCGGTCGACGGCGTGGACGTGGGAGCGCTCGACAAGCCGCGGCGGCCCCTGGACGGCCGTCACCGGGGCCGCCGACAGCACCACGACGAGCGTCTACACGCCCGTCGCGGGAGATATCGGCTACTACCTGCGCGCGACCGCCGCATACACCGACGGCCACGGGCCGAACAAGAGCCTCGTCGCCGTGTCCACCAACTCGGTCCTGGCAGCCCCCGTCGTCAACAACCCGCCGACGTTCACGGAGGCGAACCCGACCCGCAGCATCGCCGAGAACGCACGGGCGGATGCCCCGGTCGGGGAACGCGTCACCGCCAGCGATCCCGACCCGGGCAACACGGTGGGGTACGAGCTCGAGCCCGCATCGGATCTGTTCACGATCGACGGCGCCAGTGGCCAGATCCGGGTGAAGGAGGCAGCATCGCTCGACCACGAGACGGCGCCCTCGCACACGGTCACCGTCAAGGCCAGCGACAGCTCCAATGCGTTCGACACCGTCGAGGTCACGATCACGGTCACGGACGTGAACGAGCCGCCGGACGCCGTCGCCGATGCCCCCGGCAGTTTCGACGAGGACACCGAGATCACCATCGACGTCCTCGCCAACGACAGCGACCCCGAGCAGGACCCGAGCGAGTTGCTGCTGACGGTGGTCACCCCGCCGCTCAACGGACGCGCGAGCGTGAATGAACCCGCGAGTGCGGGCGATCGCCGCACGATTACCTACGAGCCCAACGCCGACTACCACGGCGCGGACACGTTCACCTACCGGGCCCGGGACACCGGCAGCCCGTCACTCTCGAACATCGCCACCGTCTCCGTGGAGGTGGACCCAGTGAACGACGCGCCCGCGTTCGCGTCGCAGGCCGCGACCCGCAGCGTGCCGGAGAGCGCGGAGGCCGGCGATCACGTCGGCGCGCCCGTGACGGCGACGGATGTCGACGAGAACGACACGCTCGCGTACAGCCTCTCGGGCCCCGACGTGTTTTCGTTCGTCATCGACGCCGACGGCCAGATCACGGTCGGCACGGGGGTCACGTTCGACGCCGCTACGACGTCCGAGTACGCCGTCACGGTCGAGGCGCGCGACACCGAAGGTGCCACGGCGAGCATCGACGTGACCATCACGGTGACGACCAGGCCGAGCAGGCCACCGATCATCATCGGCCCGATCGGTCCGGGTGGGGGTGGCGGCCCCACAGGCCCGACCCCGAGCGAGGTCGACTTCGAGTGGACCGTCAAGCGCGACATCGAGTCGCTCGACTCGAGCCACGACTCGCCCACCGGCTCCTGGTCCAATGGCTCCATCCTCTGGCTCCTCGAGAACGGCTCGGGCGCCGACGACGCCATCTACGCCTACGACCTCAAGAGCGGCGAGCGCGTCGAGGACCGTGAGTTCGAGCTCGACGAGCGCAACCGCGCGCCCCGCGGCGTCTGGTCGGATGGCAAGATCAAGATCCTCTGGGTCTCCGACAGCGGCCAGAACAAGCTCTTCGCCCACGACCTCGAGAGCGGCGAGCGCCTCGCGGAGCGCGACATCGAACTCGCGGCGCGCAACCGTGCCGCCCGCGGCATCTGGTCCGACGGCGAGACGATGTGGGTGCTCGACGGCGGCAAGGACAGCGTCTTCGTGTACGACCTGGAGAGCGGCGAGCTGCTCGCCGAGTGCGCCCTCGACGCAGCCAACAACGACCCGCGCGGCATCTGGTCCGACGGCGTCACGGTCTGGGTCTCCGACCACGGCGCCAAGCGGCTCTTCGCCTACCGCCTGCCCGTGCTGTCCGGGGAGCCGGACGCGGACGAGGAGGACGAGGGCGACAAGGAGCTCGAGCGCGTCCGCGACGAGGAGTTCCCCAACACCATATTGAGCCGGGCCAGCAACAACAGCCCGCGCGGCCTCTGGTCCGACGGCGACGTGATGTACGTCGCCGACGCCAGCGACGACAAGGTCTACAGCTACAACATGCCCGACGCGATCGACGCCCGTCTCGCTACGCTGACGATGAGCGACATCGAGATCGGGGAGTTCTCACCTCGAGAGACTGAATACACGGGGGTCGCCGCCGAGGGCGTGGCGGAGACGACGGTCGAGGCCGCGGCGGTGCAGTCCGGCGCCGGCGTCGTGATCGACCCGCCCGACGCCGGCGAGAAGGCGGACGGCCACCAGATTGCCCTCCCGGGCCTCGGCGAGATCACCGTCACCGTGACCTCGGCCGATGGCAGCCGCACGAAGACCTACCGCGTGGCCTTCGGCGAGGCTGAGCAGTCGACCCCCGAGCCCTGGACCCACTGCCTGCGCGGCGAAGTCGCCGAGGGCTTCAGCCTCGTCGTCTACGAGGGCGGGAGCGTCGAGGAGCTGGCCGCCTGCGCACAGAGCCGGCACGTCGTAGCCCTCTACGTTCTCCACGAGGGCGTCTACGTCTCCTACATCCTCGGTGCGCCCAACTTCGTCAACCGCGAGTTCACTGAGCTGTTCGCCGACGGGCTCCCGGTCATGACGCCGCTGGTCGCCGGCGGCAACGGACCTCCCTCGCCAGACCCGTTCGGGGATCACCTTGACGCCGCTGGGCCGCAGCCGTGGCCCGAGTGCCTGCGCGGCGCCGCCGTCGAGGGCTTCAGCCTCGTCGTCTACGAGGGAGGCAGCGTCGAGGAGCTGGTCGCCTGCGCGGAGAGCCGACGCGTCACGGCCGTCTATGCCCTCGCGGACGGGGAGTGGGTCTCCTACATCCTCGGCGCACCGGAGTTCGCGAATCAGCCCTTCCGCGAACTGTCCCCGGACGGCATTCCACCCATCACGCCACTGGTCGCCAAGAGCGAGGGACCTCCGGAAGCCAACTGACTCTTCCCTGGCTGCGCCTGTTCGGTTCGAGACCGACTACTCCGTCTACACCACGCGGCAGGCCTCGCGCAGGTCGTGGCGCATCGGTCAGACGCAGCCCGTGCGGTCGTGTTCATGGCCTACCGGAACACCCTCCAGGCGGACGCCCTCAAGCTGGTGGCGAAGAAGCTCCAATCGTCGCTGGCGGTGGAGGGGGAACTGCCCGAGGATGGCCTCGCCGCCTACGGCGACGACGGCGACGACCTCATGCTCGCACTGGCGAGGAAGATCGTCGCCGGCGAGGAGGACGCGGACTCGGTCGAGTCGGTGTTCGCCCAGGCGCAGCAGGTCGCGGCGGAGGCCGAGGCGCTGCTAGTCGACGCCGAGTGGGCCGCGCCCGAGCCGGTGAAGCCGAAGCGCCGCAGTCGCAGGCCCGAGCCCGCGTCCATCTCCCTCTTCGAGTGGGCGCTGGAGCGGGAGGCGGAGCCGGCCGGCGTGGGAGGCTAGGCCGGAAGCAAGAGGGGGAGGCCACCGCATCTGGTGCGGTGGCCTCCCCGTCCCGGTCCATGTGTGCGGGCCTTTTGCGTTTAAACGCCGCGCAGCGTCCGGTAGGGCGGCACTCTGAACGGCTTCCCCGACAGAATGAAGTAGATCCTCACGTTAGAATCACAATAAGAGCGCAAACTCACGCGAATGGGTCTTTTGCTACTTCCGTAGCTTTTCCCTGAGAATTACCACTGGACTGTCATCGTATTGGGCCTATTGTCCACTGAACGTTCACCACAAGATGGTACGTTGCCATGGGATTGGATCCCGTGCTGCCGGGAGGCATTTGCGTGACGCTTGACAGACCAGTCCATGCACCTGAGACGACGGCCCCTGCCGTCGCGCTGGCGTCTGCCGTGCAGGGCAACCTAGCACATACGTACCCCCCCCCCCCCCATTTTGTTATTGGCAGGCCGTGGGGTAACGTCGTGATCGCCCTCCGCCGAGCGAAAGCGGCCCTGCCGTGGATCCCGCGGGCAGCGCAGCCCCACGCCGGGCCACGCGCCGTCGCCCCGCCGCGCCGCGCCCCATTCCGGCGCGCCGCCAGGTTTGCCCTGCTGGCGCTGACGCTGGTGCTGGGCGGCGTGCTCCTCTGGTCAACGCCGGCGGAGGCGCAAACCGCGCGCATTCTCGTGAGCAACACAGCGCAAGGGAACGATGACCAAGTCGAGACCAGTGGCAACGAGCATGCGCAGCTGTTCGGCACGGGCGGGGCGACGAACGGCTACACGCTGACCAGCGTGATCGTCGTCTCCGAGGACGCCGAGGGCGACGGCTTCGACGTCGAGGTCTGCGAGGCGGATGGCACCTCGGACGACTTTCCGACCACCACCTGCACGGTCCTGACGACGCCGCAGGCCTTTCCGGCCGGGAGCCTGGAGTTCACGCACCCGGGCATTCTCCTCGATGCGAACACCAACTACGTGGTGGTGATCAAGCAGGACAGCGGCAGCGTCACGCTCGATTCCACCACCGCCGCAGGAGAAGATGCGACCGGCCTCACGGGCTGGAGCATCAAGGACAAGTTCGACTTGAAGAGCAGCGGCGCCTGGCAGCAGAAGAGCGGGGGCAACGAGGCTATCCAGATCACCGTCAAGGGCTATGAAACGCCCACGAACCAGGACGCCACCGGCGCGCCGAGAGTCCTTCGTTCCGCGGAAAGCGCCGGCATCCTGGTGGCCGACACTTCGGGCATCGCCGACGGGAACGGGTTCCCCACGGTGCCTGGCCCCCTCATCCGAGTCGACTGGTCGTACCAGTGGATCCGGATCGACGGCGATACCTCGACCGAGACCAATATCGGCGTCGACTCACCCAGCTACCAGCCTGTCGACGCCGATATCGGCAACCTGATCAAGGTGCAAGTCTCGTTCGAGGACGGGGGCGGCAACTCGGAGACGGTGACCAGCCTGCCGTTCGGCCCGCTCGCCCAACCGGCCGGCCCGTCGCAGACCCCGTCGACGCTGGTAGGCAACACCGGCCAGTCGCCGTCGGCCACGGCGATGATCACGGGGCAGTACGCCATGGGCTTCAGGTTGGGGACTCACGGCCAGGGCTACGAAATCTCGAGCGTCTCGATCGACCTGGCCGCGGCGCCGTCGAGCCTGACCGTCTCCCTGTGGATCGCCGGCCATCCTGAGCTCACTCACGGCGAGACCAGGGCATACAAGCTGTTCGACTTTGAGAACCCGAGCTCCTTCCAGGCCGGCCTGAACAAGTTCACGGCTCCCGCAGGGGCATTCGCGTACCAAAATGTCAATCACTTCATCGTGCTGTCGGGTTTCGGCTCCTCGCTGTCGATCAAGGAGACGACGTCCGACAATGAAGATGCGGGCGGTGAGACGGGAGCCATCCTCTTCAACAGCGCGGGCGGGGACAGCAGCGTGCTGCGCCTGCTCCTCGAGGGCTCGAGGCGGGACAGCGGCATCCTGGCTGCGACCTACGCCCAATCCTTCGACAATGACCAGGAAATCATCTCGCTTGGCGACTTATGGACTGTCGGGATCACTGTCGGAGCAGCGGATCGCTACCTCATCCGCGGTTTTTCCTGGCTCTCGGACAACGCAACATCAGAATACGGCGGCATGGGCAACCCGATGGACCTGTGGAACGAAAGCTCCGGTGCCCTGGGCACCAAGCGGTTCACCCTGCACAAGATACGTAACAATGCGGGCCTAAATGGCTGGACGGCTCCGCAAGGCGCAACCGTGGAAGGAAGCGCATCATACTTCTTCGGGCAGGATGCTCGCGGCTCATTTACGAGAGTAGACTCCATCCTTACGCGCACGTGGGGCATCGACCCCGCTGGCAACGACGCGCCGACGGCACCGGGCGTGACCCTCTTCGACGGACCTGGAGATGCGAGTATTGGTCCTCACGACATACCGTTCATGGCCGTCCTCGGCGAGCCGCTCCACGCGATGGTGCAGAACCTGGGGCAAGCCGACAACAGCTTCTTGACCGTCGGCACTGCTAATTCAGTGGTGACGCAGGGCTTCACGACCAGCCCCAACGCGGCCGGCTACGAGCTGCAGGGCATCGGCGTCAACATCGAAGGCTCCGACAGCGTGGGCGGCGTCGCCCAGGTGCCTGACGATGCGACATCCGTGTCGGTGGCGGTGTACAGCGCCGATGCGGACGGCAAGCCGGCCGCCAAGCTGTTCGACTTCCTCAGTCCCACCGAATACGCGCCGGGCCACAGCTTCTTCGAGGCGCCGGCCGGAACGACGCTGGCGGCCAACACCTCATACGTGGTGGTCTGGAGCCATCTCGGCGGCGCCGCGCACCGGCTGCAGCAAACCTCGAGCAACGGCGAGGATGCGGGCGCGTTTGCAGGCTTCAGCATCGCGGACGTGTTCTATCGGGGCGCAAACCTTGCCAACCTGGCCGTGGATTCCGGCGGCAATTCGTTGGAGATCGCGGTGTACGGCAATGCCATCACTCCACTGAAACGCGTCACCGGCTTCGACTTCCACAACTCCAACTCGGCAGCCAAGGGCATCTGGGGCAACGACGACACCTTCTGGGTCGCCAACGACGGCACCGGCTCCGTCGCCGCCGACAAGCTCTATGCCTACAATCGTTCCGACGGGTTGCGCGATACCGGCAGTGATTTCGACAACCTGAACACTGCCGGCAACAACGACGCGCGCGGAATCTGTTCGGATGGAACCACCATGTTCGTCGCCGACAGCGGCGACAACAAGGTCTACGCCTACAAGATGTCCGATACGACCCGGGACTCCAGCAAGGACGTCGCCCTGGACGCCGACAACGGTAGCGCCCATGGCCTGTCGTGCGACAGCGCCCACCTCTGGGTGGCGGACGACACCAATGACCACCTCACCAGCAAAATCTTCGTCTATCTGCGCTCCGACGGAAGCCATGCCTCCACCTTGGACATCGGCGCCGGCACGCTGAGTCCGAGCAACACCGACGGCACCATCAACAACCACCGCCCGAGCGGCATGTGGTCCAACAGCACGACGCTCTTCGTTGCAGACCACGTGGACGACAAGATCTACGCCTACCAGCTGGCCGACCGGACCCGGGACGACGCCAAGAACCTCTCCCTGGACACCGACAACACTGACGCAGAGGGCCTCTGGTTCGACGGCCGCGTGCTCTGGGTGGTCGACACCAGCGACCTCCAGCTCTACGCCTACGACCTGCCGGGCGCCCAGCCGGACAACACCCCCGCAATCGGCGTCCCGACTCTCGGTGCCACTGCTCAGCAGGACATCGAACTGACGGCCGATATCTCCGGGATCACGGACTCCACCGACGGACTCGACAACGTCTTGTACCTCTACCAGTGGATCCGGGTGGACGGCGCCGACGAGACCGAGCTTGCCGGCGAGACCGGTTCGAGCTACACCCCGACCGCCGACGACGTCGGCAAGAACCTCAAGGTCCGAGTCATCTTCGACGACGACGCCGGCAACCAGGAGTACCCCCGCTACAGCAGCGAGGTTGGCCCGGTCCAGGGCCCGCCCCCGACCGTCTCGTCGGTCGAGTTCACCTCCAACCCCACCGGCAACGTCTACGCCATCGACGACATTGTCGAGACGACGGTGAACTTCAGCGCGGCGGTGGACATCACCGGTACCCCGCAGCTGGAGCTGGACTTTGCCGGCACCCCGAAAGCGGTAGATTGCGTGGCCGCCACGAACCAGAACTGGATGGGGTGCTACTACGAGGTGGTGGCGGGCGACGTGGCTGCCGGCGGCATCGCGATCGCGGCGAACAAGCTCACGCTCAACGGCGGCGCCATCACGGCCACCGGCAGCACGACCATCACCGCCGTCCTCGCCCACGCCGCGGTGGCGATCGACGCCAATCACAAGGTCGACGGCATCCGCCCGACGCTCGTCACGACCGGCGCCAATGCGCCGACGACGTCGACCGACGGCACCAAGGTGATCCTGACGTTCAGCGAGGACATCGACACCGTGACTCGAAGTCTGATCACCATCGAGGGCAACAGCGTCGCCCTGCCGACGAGCGGCGAGAGTATTTCCGGACCCACGGTCGAACTGACGCTGACGACGGCGCTCACCGACTCGGCCGCAAGCCTCACCGTGGCGCTCGCGGTCGGGGCCGTCAGCGACGCCGCCGGCAACGACAATGCCACCCTCGCCGCGGCCACCGTGACCAACGCCGTCGTCAGCGCCACCGCGCCCACGGTCACCGGCGTCGCACTGACCTCCACCACCGCCCCCTACGGCATCGGCGAGGCCGTCCAGGCCACGGTGACGTTCAGCGAGTCGGTCGACATTACGGGCACACCTCAGCTTGAACTTGACCTGGGCGGCAGCCCGAACGTCACGAAGACGGCCGACTGCGCGTCCGCCACGGGCACGACCACGATGGTCTGCTCCTACGAGGTGGAGTCGGGCGTCCAGGCGACGGGCGGCGTCGCGATTGGGGCGAACAAGCTCACGCTCAACAGCGGCACGATCTATGCCAATGGCAGCACGACCAACGCCGCCGTCCTAGACCACAGCACGGTCGGGCGCGACAGCAGCCACAAGGTCGACGGCGTCCGCCCGACGCTCGTCACGACCGGCGCCAATGCGCCGAAGACGTCGACCGACGGCGCGAAGGTGATCCTGACGTTCAGCGAGGACATCGGCAGCGTCGACCGAACCAATATCACCATCTACGACGCCAACGCCCCCAGCAACATGTTTTCGACAAGCGGCGAGAGTTTTTCCGGACGCACGGTCGAACTCACACTGACGACGGCCCTGACCGACTCGACCACGAGCCTCGAAATAGATGTCGCTGCCGAGGCCGTCACCGACGCCGCCGGCAACTCCAACACCACCCTCGTCGCGGTAACCGTGACCAATAACGTCGGCAGCACCGTCGTCACCCCCACCGTGACCGGCGTCGCGCTCACCTCCGCCCCCAACAACGCCACCTACGGCTACAACATCGGCGGCGTAATCGAGGCGACGGTGACCTTCAGCGAGGCGGTCGACATCACCGGCAGCCCGCAGCTCGAGCTGAACTTTGCCGGGAGCGCGAAAGCGGCCGGCTGCGCGACCGGCACGACCACGACCACGATGGTCTGCAGCTACACGGTGTTGGTGAACGACTCGGCCCCGAACGGCATCGCGATCGCGGCGAACAAGCTGACCGGCGGCACGATCACGGCCACCGGCAGCACGACCGCCGCCGACCTCGACCACAGCGCGGTCGCCATCAACGCCAATCACAAGGTCGACGGCGTCCGCCCGACGCTCGTCACGACCGGCGCCAATGCGCCGACGACGTCGGCCGACGGCACGAAAATCATCTTCTTTTTCAACGAAGCTATCGGCACGGTCGACCGCACCAAGATCACCGTGAAGTCGGGCACGACGACGCAGGCAACCCCAGTGGGGTCGGTGCTGTCTGGACCCAGGCTCGAAATCGCCCTGGCGACGGCCCTGACCAGCACGTCCGCGAACATCACTGTGGCGCTCGGCGCCGACGCCGTCGAGGATGCCGCCGGCAACGGCAACCTCGCCCGCTCCGCGACCGGCGTGACCAACGTCGTCGGCGTTGCCAACCTGGACCCCGCCTTCCTGTCGACGGAGGACGGACTGCGCAGCGTGCCGGAGGACACCCCGGCGGGCGACAACGTTGGCGCGCCCGTGTCGGCGGTTGATCCCGACCAGGGCGACATGCTGACCTACTCCCTGACTGGGACGGACGCCGCTTCGTTCGAGATCGACAGCGACGGGCAACTGCGGGTGGCGACGGGCGTGGAACTCGACTACGAGGGCAAGCGGACCTACCGCGTCACCGTGCAAGTCAGCGATGGCAAGGACGAGAGCGGCGCCGACGACATGGACGCCATCGACGACACGCAGAACGTGACCATCACGGTGACGAACGTCAACGAGGCGCCGGTCGTGACGGGCCCCAGCACCGCCTCGATCGAGGAGAATTCAAGCTCCATGGTGGCGAGCTACCGGGCGACTGACCCGGAGGGCGACAAATTCACATGGTCGGCAAGGTCGGCATTCTCCAACGACTTCTGGATCTCCAGCCGGGGCGAGCTCTACTTCCGCACGCCGCCCAACTTCGAGGGTCAGACGACCTACGCGGTGACTGTCTCCGCCATCGACGACGACGCCACGAAACCCCAGCCGGGCTCGCTGTCCGTGACCGTCACTGTTACGGACGAGGAGGAAGAGGGTGTCGTGACCATCTCCCCGCCCCGGGGCTGGCTGGACGACGTGACACAGTTCATCGCCGACCTGAGCGACGGCGACGGCTCCATCAGCGGCACGACCTGGCAGTGGGCGCGGTCGCCCAACGGCAGGAGCAGCTGGACGGATATCACGGGCGCAACGTCGTACAGCTACATGGAAGCCGACGCCGACGCCAACCAGTACCTGCGGGCGACCGCCACCTATACGGACAGGCTGGGCAGCGGCAAGACGGCATCCGCCACGCTGCAGACGCCTGTCGGCGACGCCAGGCCCGCGGCGAACACCAAGCCGACGTTCGCAGAAGCCACAGCTACCCGCACCGTTTCTGCAGGCACGGCAGCAGGCCGGAGCGTCGGCGCGCCCGTACGCGCGACCGACGTGGACACGGGTGACGTCCTCACCTACTCACTCGGCGGGGCGGACGCCAATGCCTTCGACATCGACGCGGCCACCGGCCAGATCCGCACGAAGGCCGTCCTCGACAGTACGGAGAAGGACAGCTACACCTTCACGGTGTCCGTCCACGACGGCTTCAACGCCTTGTACGTCGCGTCTACCACCTCGGACGCCACTATCGTGGTGACCATCACGGTGACCGCTGCTCCCACGACCCGTGGCGTCGTCGGCTTCGTCGGTGGCGGCGGTGGCGGTGGCGGCGGCGGCGGGCCCTCGCCGAGCACCATCGACTTCGAGTGGACGGTCAAGCACGACATCGAGTCGCTCGACTCGACCCACGACATGCCCACGGGCTCGTGGTCCGACGGCTCCATCCTCTGGCTCCTCGAGAACGGCGACGGCGCCGACGACGCGATCTACGCCTACGACCTCAAGAGCGGCGAGCGCATCGAGGACCGTGAGTTCGAGCTCGACGAGCGCAACCGCGCGCCCCGCGGCGTCTGGTCGGATGGCAAGATCAAGATCCTCTGGGTCTCCGACAGCGGCCAGAACAAGCTCTTCGCCCACGACCTCGAGAGCGGCGAGCGCCTCGCGGAGCGCGACATCGAACTCGCGGCGCGCAACCGCCAGGCCCGCGGCATCTGGTCCGACGGCGAGCGGATGTATGTGCTCGACGGCGGCAAGGACAGCGTCTTCGTGTACGACCTGGAGAGCGGCGAGCTGCTCGCCGAGTGCGCCCTCGACGCAGCCAACAACGACCCGCGCGGCATCTGGTCCGACGGCGTCACGGTCTGGGTCTCCGACCACGGCGCCAAGCGGCTCTTCGCCTACCGCCTGCCCGTGCTGTCCGGGGAGCCGGACGCGGACGAGGAGGACGAGGGCGACAAGGAGCTCGAGCGCGTCCGCGACGAGGAGTTCCCCAACACCATATTGAGCCGGGCCAGCAACAACAGCCCGCGCGGCCTCTGGTCCGACGGCGACGTGATGTACGTCGCCGACGCCAGCGACGACAAGGTCTACAGCTACAACATGCCCGACGCGATCGACGCCCGCCTCGCCTCGCTCACGCTCAGCGGCGTCGACCTCGGGGAGTTCGATCCCGGCCGGCCGGAATACGAGGGCATCGTAGCCGAGGGCGTGACGGAGACGACCGTTCTCGCTGAGGCGATGCAGCGGCGCACGGACATCGCCATCAACCCGCCCGACGCCGACGAGGAAGCGGACGGCCACCAGATAGCTCTTAGCGGAGTCACTGAGATTACCGTCACGGTGACCTCGGCCGACGGCAGCCGCACGAAGACCTACCGCGTGGCCTTCGCCGAAGGCGAACAGGAATCGACACCCGAGCCGTGGACACACTGTCTGCGTGGCGACATCGCGGTCGGCTTCAGCCTCGTCGTCTTCGAGGGCGGCAGCGTCGAGGAGCTGGTCAGCTGCGCGGAGAGCCGGGATGTCGCGGCCCTCTACGCACTGCACGGCGGCGTCTACGTCTCCTACATCCTCGGAGCGCCGGAGTTAGTGAACCGCGAGTTCAAGGAGCTGTTCGCCGAGGGCCTGCCCCCCGTGACGCCACTGACCGTCAAGAGCGGCGGGCCGCCATCTGCGGACCCGAACCGCGGCGACGGCGCCCTGTTGCCGGGGCCGGAGTGCCTGCGCGGCGACATCATCGAGGGCTTCAGCCTGCTCATCCACGAGGGGGGCAGCGTCGAGGAACTGGAGGCGTGCGCCGAGAGCCAGCAGGTCACGGCCCTCTACGCCCTGCACGGCGGCGTGTGGGTCTCCTACATCCTCGGAGCGCCGGAGTTAGTGAACCGCGAGTTCAAGGAGCTGTTCGCCGAGGGCCTTCCCCCGCTCACACCGCTGGTCGCGAGGAGCGATGGGCCTGCCGAGGCCAACTGATCGCTCTCGCTACCGGGGCCGACTACTCCGTCTACACGATGCGGCAGGCTTCGCGCAGGTCGTGCGCATCGGTCAGACGCAGCCCGTGCAGGTCGTGTTCATGGCCTACCGGAACACCCTCCAGGCGGATGCCCTCAAACTCGTGGCGAAGAAGCTCCAATCGTCGCTGGCGGTGGAGGGCGAGCTGCCCGAGGACGGCCTCGCCGCTCTCGGTGACGACGGCGACGACCTCATGCTCGCGCTCGCGCGCAGGATCGTCTCCGGCGAGGAGGACGCCGACTCGGTCGAGTCGGTCTTCACGCAAGCGCAGCAGGTGGCCGCTGACGCCGAGGCGCTGCTAATCGACGACGGCTGGGCCGAGCCCGAGCCGGTGGCCGTCGAAACCGTCACGGTCGGGGTGGACGCGGACGACCGGCGCGACGACGCTGGCGAGCCGCCGCGGTCGCTGTTCTCGTGGGCGGAGTTCATGGCGAAAGAGCAGGTCGAGCCCGGGCGGCGCCGTCGGGACGAAGCTCCGACGCTCTGGCTGTTCGAGTGGGCGCTCGACCGGGAGCGCGAGCGGGAACTGGTCGGCGCGGAGCGTTAGTTAGACCGGTCGACACAGGGGGAGGCCACCGCGCACCTGCGGTGGCCTCCCCCTGCCCGCCAATGTGTGCGGGGTTTTCTGCGCTCGGGCCCCGGCCGACTACGGTGCAGCCCGGTGCCGTTCGTCGGCGCAGGCTCGCCCCCGGCCTACCCGCCCGACCGCACGGAGGTATCGGCGGGGCTGTCCCTGCCTCACCCGTGTAAACAACGTCCGTGGGAAGGACAGTTCGGTAGGCAACGTGTGTCCCGCGAGCACCGCGAGTCGGGGCAGCGCTCATGGTCCCTCGGAGGGGACTTCACGGCTGAAGTTCCCTCCGGGAAGCGCGCCGGTGACGACGGCCAAGTCGGAGTCAGCCATCTTGTCCGACCCTTACGTCAAGGTGGGAAAACAACGGCTCAGGCATTTGCTGGCGGCTCACTTGATGGTTGTCCTCCCTTCGGCATGCGGTAGCCGACGCGAGGCTCGGCGAAGATATACTTCGGGCTCGCGGCGTCCTCGTCCAGCTTGCGGCGGAGCCGCTTCACGTAGGTGGTGACACTCCCCCTGTCGCCGGAGCGACCAGGGCCCCAGACCTGGTGCAACAGGGCGTCGAAGGTCAACACCCGTCCGGCATTCACCGACAGCTCGAAGAGCAGCTCATACTCGGTGGGAGTCAGATGGACCGCACGCTCGGCCACGCTCACACGCCGTTCGCCGTAGTCGATGACCAGGTCGCCCAGCACGAAGGGTTCCGACGGCTCTCCCGTTGGGGAAATCAGACGCCGGCGCAAGGCCCCCCGGACCCTTGCCACCAGTTCGGTGGGTGAGAAGGGCTTAACCATATAGTCGGAGGCCCCGGCCTCGAAGGCCCGCGCGATGGTCTCGTCCCCGCCATAGGCCGAAAGAAAGATCACCGGCACCTCGGCGATGTTCAGGATGCTCTTCATCAGCTCGATGCCGTCGCTGCCCGGCAGCATCAGGTCCAGCAGCACCAGGCGGGGCCGCTCGCTCTCGACGATGCGGAGGGCCTCGTCCGGATCGGTAGTCACAACCGGCGTATAGCCCGCTCTGGAGAGGGCGTCCCGTACATAGCGGAGGACCGTCGGGTCGTCGTCCACCGCCAGAATCCGCGCCTGGTCTCTGGCCCCGGGTTGCGACCTGACGCTCGGACTGGGACTCTCGGCGGCCGCGACGGCGCTGCTGGCCAGCGGCAGGGTGAAGGTGAACGTGGAGCCCCGGCCCACGCCGGCGCTCTCGGCCCAAATGCGGCCGCCGTGAGCCTCCACGATCCCCTTGCAGATCGCAAGGCCGAGGCCGGTGTCCGGGGCCTCGCGTTCCCTGCCCTGGCCTGTGGTCCGGGAGAACTTTCGGAACAGCAACGGCATCTCCTCGGGCGACAGGCCTTGGCCTCCGTCGGCCACGGACATTTCGACGCAGTCGTCCCCCAGCGCAGCGTTGACCCGAATGGCGGAGGATTCAGGGGAGTACCGGGCTGCGTTTGACAGCAGGTTGCACAGGACCTGAACGATGCGCCGGCGGTCCGCCATCACCCGGGGCAGGTCCAGTTCCATCTCGATGGTGAGGTTTCTTCGCCCACCCCCGGTCAGGAAGGTGCTCTTGGCCTCGTCCACCAGATCTCCCAACTCCACCGGTTCGGGAGTCACCGACAACATGCCCGTCGCGATGCGGGCCACGTCCAGCAAGTCGCTGATCAGGTCCCGCATCCGATCGCTCTGGGACTTGATGATGCGGATGAACTGCACCATCTCGGCGGAGTCCAGGGAGTTGAAGGACTCCAGCATGGTGTCGGCCGAACCCTTGATGGAGGTCAGGGGCGCCCGCAACTCGTGGCTCACCATCCCCAGGAAGTCGGCTCGCAGCTTATCCAACTCATTCAGGGACGTCATGTCCTGCAGGGTGACGACCACCGTCTCCACCTCGTTGCCATCCTCCGAGCGCAACGGAGTAGCGTTGACCAGGACGGTGATCGACCGGCCATCGGGAACGCTCAGGACTATCTCCTCGGCCCGCACCGTATCCCCTCCGAGCAGCTCGTTAGCTATGTCGAACGGAGCAACGTTCCATCCGTCGGCCCGCCGATAGGACACAACCTCCAGCAGCTGCTCCGGGGATTGGTCCGGATCGCGCAGGCTCTCGATGATTCGCACCGCCTCCCGGCTGAAGGAGAGCGGCGCTCCCGTCCGGGCGTCGAAGACCGCCACGCCCACGGGAGAGATGTCGATCAGCGTCTCCAGGCGCGCTCTGGCGCGCTGTTCGTCCCGGTAGCGGCGGGCGTTGGCGGTGACCAGCGCCGCATGGGAGGCGAACAGCACCAGCGTGTCCTCGTCCTCCTGGGTATATTCACCGTCCTTCTTCTCGTCGAGGTAGATGGTGCCCAAGTGCTCGCCCTGGTGGGAGATTGGCGCAGCCAGAAAGGACAGGAGGGAACTCGCCGTCATGGCCGGGGGGAACTCGGGAAGACCCAGCGTCCGGGCGTGGCTGTGGAAGTCCCGCACTCGCAGCGGTTTCTGAATTCTGCCAACGTAATCAAAGAACCTGACCCGGTCCGGCTCGGGCCATAGCTTCCGTCCCTGCTCGGGCGTCATGCCGGAGCCGAAGAATTCCCGGATTCGCCCGGCATCGTCGAGGAGGATGAACACGCCGTAGCGCGACGTGGTCAGGTCACGGGCGGAGGCCAGGACCTCCTGGAGCACCGTGTCGAAGTCCAGGCTTTCGTTGATGCGGAGGCTGGCCTCGCGGAGTTGGGACAGGCGGTTCCGAGGGGGCTCGGTCTCAGGGCGGGGAGTGTCGGACTGGCTCATATGACAGGCCTCATTCTTGCAGTCGAACCTGGCGCTCAAGCGTCTCGGCGCGCGAAACGGTTACTGAGCGTAGTCTTTGTGACTAGGTAGCAACCAGCCCCGATTATACGGTTTCCTGAGAATCGCCACCAGACTGCCACCAAAAGAGACATATTGTCCATTGAATCTTCATGGCTAGGTGGTAGGTTGCCATGATTGCCCCTCCGGTTCGAGGGCTCGAGTGATTGGAGAGCGGCCCACGAGGGGCCGTGGCGGCGGGTCCCGGCGCTGCGGCGCGTGTGGGTGAACGGAGAGGACGGCTCCCTATGACCGACGGCCTCCTTCGTCCGAAGCGGAGGTCTGGCAGGGACGCACCACGGCTGGAGAGATGCGGCCGTACCCTCGCTTGAGACGAGGTGCGGCCACGAGAGGGGATTCGCTATGCAGATGGACAATGAATCAGGAGCGGCGGGCGACGGCTCGCTGTTGGGGAAGTACCTCCTGCCGTACGTCGAGGAGTTCTACCTCGGCTTCCGGCTGCTGTTCGCCTTCCTCGTGGGCCTCCACGGGGTGCAGAAGGCGTTCCTGCTCTGGGACTTCCCGGCGGATCACCCGCTCGGCTGGAAGGTCGATGTCGCCGGGTGGGTGGAGGTGATCGCCGCCATCCTGATCGCGAGCGGTGTGTTCACCCGCCTCGGCGCGGGCGCACTGACGGTGCAGATGGTGGTCGCGTACTTCGATGTGCACTACCCCAACGAGCTGTGGCCGCACATCTACCCGGCCATGGGCGGCTTCGGCGCCCACGGCGGCGAGGTGCCGATCCTCTACTTCGGGATCGCCGGCATCATCGGCGTCCTGGGCAGCCGCAAGTACGGGATCGAGCGGCTACTGTTCAAGCGGGAGTTGCTCTAGCCGCTGCTCCCCGGGTCGGGAAGCGCTGCCTCGGCACGAGCCCGAGGTAGGCAGCCACCTCGCGGTTGCGCGGGATCCTCCACCGTCAGCACGAACGTGAGCGCGGTGATGGGACCCACGCCGGCGACCTGGCGCAGCGCCGCCGTCTCGGGGTAGACCGGCACAGCGCCTCGATCTCCCGCTCGGCGGCGGCGATGCGGGCGGTCACTTCGCCGACCACATCGAGCAGCGGCAGCAGTGCCGCCCTTGTGAGAGAGGTAGGAACGACCCGCCTGGTGAACGAAGATCACGACACGGACGCAATCGCGATGGTGGGCGAGAGCTGCGCGACGATGAAGCGGCTGCTGGGGTGATTCGGACCGTCCTGCTCATCGCGGTCGCATTCCTCGCCGTACTGGCGCTGACTGGGTGCGCGCGGTTGTTGCCCGACGTCGAGGACTGGATCGCCGACTCCGAGACGCTCGCACGACGCTTCGACGCGCGCCTGGACGACCTGAAGGAGTGCGTCGAGCAGGACAACTGAGACGAGGCGCTTGATACCGAAAGAGGCGCCTTCGCCATGTGCTCGTGGGTCACGTCGGGCGGGGAGCTTGCTCCGGAGGGGTTCGAGGCGGCGGAATGGCAGCGGTTCGACGCCCTCTGCGAGGGTCTGGAGGGGCTGCTGGAGCTGCCGAAGGCGGACGCGCTCCGGCGCATCGAAGACGTCCAGGCTGAGACGGACCGCATCAGTGAGGGAATCCGCGCCGACATCGAACCCCGAGAGCGGGGAGACGTGGAATGAGACGAACGCTAGCCGCCGCGGATGCGCTCCAGCAGCAGGTCCTCGAGCGAGCAGTCGAGCTCCAGCGTCTTGTCCATGCGCTCGTTCATGAACCACTCGAAGGTCTGCTCGACGCGGAGCGGAAAGTGTACTCTGGCTCCCAGTCGATTTCCTTCATCAGGCGGTTGATCGAGAAGATGACGTTCTGGTTCCAGGGGTGGATGTTGGGCGCGGATCGCTGCGCCAGTTGCGAGACCCGCGTCAGCCAGGCTCCGCCGCCGCCGACCCGCCGATCGATCGGGGCTCCTCGGCGCAAAGTAAAATGACCATGCGCCAGTCGAATCCGCCGCTTCTCGCCTCCGTCTACACCACGGGCGGTGACCGGCCCTGCTGGGATGTCGGGGTTGTCCAGTCCTGCACGGAGGCATGAGGAACCGCCGTGGCCTCGGAACAGGCTGAGCCAGCGACGACGATGCCCTACAGTGACGACGAAATCCGGAGCCGACTGCGTCAGGGCGAGGACAGTGGGTGGGAGTTCAAGGAGGTCGAGTTCCGGGGCGACCGCCCCGCCCGGGATCACCGCGACGACTGGGCCGACGAGGTTGGTGCCTTCGCCAACGCGAGCGGCGGTATCCTGCTCTTCGGCGTCACGGACGCGGGCGATGTGCCGGGCATGTCCCGCGAGCGTCTCGACGCGGTGGAGCGCCTCGTCGGGGAGATCGCGAGGGACTCCATCAAGCCGGCGATCCGGGTGGAGGCGTACCGCCTGGAGTTGGACGGACGCTCCCTCCTACTGGTCACGGTCCCCGAAGGACACGCGCAGCACGACAGTCCGAGTGGCCGCTACGTCCGCGTCGGTAGTGCGAAGCAGCCGATAACGCGCGACGAGCGGGTGCGACTGGCGCAGCAGCGCGGCCTGGTCCGATACCCCAGCTTCGACGAGCAGACAGTGGGCGAAACCGGGTTCGCGACCCTCGACGAGGAGCTGTGGAAGCCGCTCCTCAGCGCCGAAGGCCTCGTTGATCCAGAAGTTGCGCTGGAGAAGCTCGGCCTGCTCGCGACTGACGAGCATGGCGTGACGCGCGCGACCGTGGCCGGTGTACTGGTCTGCACGGCTCACCCGGAGCGGTTCCTACCGAACGCCGTGATCACCGCCGTCCGCTACCGGGGCGCGGACCGCGCGTCGGGCCAGGTCGACGCGCAGGAAATCACGGGGCCGACCGACGGCCAGATCACGCAGGCGCTTGCCTTCGCCGTGCACAACATGCACGTCGGGGCGCGCAAGGCGCCCGCCCGTGAGAACCTGCCCGAGTACAGCACGCAGGCGCTCTTCGAGGCGATCGTGAATGCGGTGGTGCACCGTGACTACTCGATCCGCGGGAGCCGCATCAGGCTGTCGATCTTCTCCGACCGGCTCGAACTCTGCTCGCCAGGCTCGCTCCCGAACAACCTCACGATCGAGAGCATGGGTGAGCGGCAGTCGACGCGGAACGGGGTGCTGACCTCGGTGCTCGGCCGCATCGACGCGGGCTCAGTGGAGGGTGCCTGGGGCAGACGCTACTTCATGGAGCGCCGCGGCGACGGCGTGCCGATCATCCGCCGCGAGACACGCGAACTAACCGGCAGGGAGCCGGAGTTCCGGCTCATCGATGGCTCCGGGCTCTCTCTCACGCCGCCGGCCGCCGAGCCCGACTCCGGACCGGCAAGCGTCGTCATCGCGGTTCGCCGGGACGGACTGTTGCTTGCGGGTGCCGACGTGCTCGCGCTCTTCCCGAACAACACGTGGAGGCGCGCCTCAACCGATGGCGGCGGCGAGGCGCGCCTCGATCTGCACTCGGTGCACCTGCCGATGACCGTGTATGTCGCGGCGGAAGGCTGCGCCGCGCATGTGGAGCGGGACTGGATCCCGTCGGAACGGTCGCTTGCAGTCGAACTCGTTGTGCTCCCAGGCGGCGGATCGATCGTGTTCCCGGAGGGAACTGGCCACATCCCCGGCCTCTCGGGTCGCCTCAACCCGATCCTCGACACGAGCGGCAGGACGTACCTTTACGCCTCGAACATCGCCATCAACGGTGGGCGACAGCAGCCAGTCCGGTTCGTTCCGGGTGAGGAGGAGTTGCGCTTGACGGACGCGAACGGCCACGGGTTGCTCGTGCGCGTAGCCGCAATCACTGGCCGGTCGTCGCTCCTTGAGTACCGCCCCGCGTGAGGGCAATCCGGCTGCAGCACCTCACGCCGGTGCCGCGCGGGGAGTCACTCGCCGCGCTCCCGGCATGGCTGCGGGGAGAGGTCGACGCGCGCCAGTTGCGGGCGGTTTCGGTGACCCGCGGCGTGCAGGTGCGGGTCGAGGGGGCCTGGTACTCGGTGCCGAGTCGCTGGGCAGGACTGCGCGCGATGGCCTCCATCGGCGTGGACGAGTTGACGCTGCGCTGCCGCAGCGAGGAGGCCATGCACCCCCCGTAGCGCTTCGGCGGTCGCCGGGTGGACTACCGGCGCGCAAGCCGCAGGCGGTAGGCGGTGCGGCAAGGTGGCGCCGGAGCTGGTGGCCGCGCTGGGAGAGCCGCTACGGGCGGCTCTGGGCGCTGCTGGAGCGCGGGCAGGGTGCGTATGAGGGGGGCGCGCAGCCGAAGGTTTGCCCTCGATCACACCGCTCGTCATCCGGAGCGAGGGCACTCCGCAAGCCAACTGACGCTTCCCTGTCTGCGCCTGTTTGGTACGAAACGGATTACAGCATCTACACGATGCGGCAGGCGTCCCGGCGCTCGTGGCGCATCGGCCGGACGCAGCCCGCGCAACTCCGGCAGGGCGTCAGGGTGGCGCCCTGGACGGCTTCCCCGACAGCGTCTCTGCGTCCGCCAGCAGGCCCATACCCGGAATCAAATAAGTCCTCACTAAAGCTCACGGAAGAGAGCCCGAAACTCACGCATTTGGTCTTGTTACCTCCGTAGCCTATTTCTCCGAGTGTACATCGCACTGCCACCGCAGTGGGCTTATTTCCATTGAAGATTCACAGCCAGGTGGTACCTTGCCATGGCTTGGCCCGTGCTACACAGGAGGCAGTTGCGTGGCTCTCGACATGACCGCTATCCAGCGTCCCGCCACAGGATCGATTTGGAAGAAGGGCGGGAGGTCGGCCCTGCGCGCAGTCGCCGTCTCAGCGACGCTGATTGCGCTCATCTTCGCCTGTGCGCTCTCGGGCGTGCTGCCGGCCTCGGGCGAACAAGGCGTGGACGCGGTCGAGAGCGAAAGCTCGGCGGCCTGGACCGCGACCCTGACCGTGGGCGTGCACGGCACGGGCAGCCAGACGACCCACGGCTACAGCATCTTCCAGGGCGGGATGGGCACGCTCAGCGAGAACACGTTCAACGAGGATGACCAGTTGATCGAGGTCGTGGCGATGCTGCTGTCGAACGGCTTTCTGGCCTTCAACCTGAAGCCGGAGCCGAGCGACGACTTCGTCCTGACGGTGGACGGGACCGAGTTCGCCTCCGCCGATGCGAGTCAGGTGAAGAGCACCAGAATTACCTCCTACGTCTGGGCGACCACGCAGGTGTGGGCCGAGGACGACACGGTCGCGCTGAGTTTGAGCTGGGTGGAGAGCGCGGCCGAGTCCGTCGCGGTGGGTGGCACAGTGACGTTGTATACGCCAGGGGAAGTGTCTTCGCCGGGCGATCCGGAGACGGTCAGTGAGCCGCCGGCGAAGCCAATGGGCGTTCGGGTGGTGTCGGTCAGCCACGACGCGGTCGAGCTGCGCTGGAACCGTGTCCTGGACTCAAGCGTGACCGGGTATCAGATTTTGCGCCGGCTGCGGGATGTGTACGAGGTCGGACGCTTCGACATCATCGTCGAGGACACGGGCAGCGCCGCGGTCAGGTTCACGGACACGACGGTCGAAGCCTCGACTCGCTACGTCTACCGGGTCAAGGCGATCAACGCCCACGGCCCGAGCCCGCAGTCGACCTACGTCAGGGCCGATACGCAGGCCGTCCCGCCACCGCCGCCGGCGCCGACCGGACTATCGGTCAGCGTGACCAAGACTTCGGCGACGCTGAGTTGGGATGATCCGGGCGACGCGAGCATCACCGGCTACCGGATTACGCGCCGCGACCGCGATATCGAAAACAGCGAGTTCGTGCAGATCGTCGCCGACAGCGGGACAGGCACGAGCTACGAAGACAGCGGCTTGAGTACCGGCGGCAAGTACGCCTGGCAAGTCATCGCCCTGCGCGGCGAGATCGTGGGTGTTCCAGCGACCATCGAGGGCGACATGGTCGGGGCGCCGCCGGCGCCGACCGGCCTGACGGTCAGCGTGACCACGACCTCGGCGACGCTGAGTTGGGATGATCCAGGCGACGCGAGCGTGACCGGCTACAAGATCACGCGCCGCGACCGCGCCGTCGCCGGCAGCGCGTTTGCCGTGATCATGGCCGACAACGGTTCCGGAACCAGCTACCTCGACACCGGTGTGAGCGCGGGCGGCCAGTACGCCTGGCAGGTCCTGGCGTTGCACGAAGGGCTCGCCAGCGAACCGACCGCCGTCGAGGCCGACCTGCCGTCGGCGCCGGATGCGCCGACCGGCCTGAGCGCCACGGCGACCGCGGACGCGGTCACGCTGGGCTGGGACGACCCGGATGACAGTTCGCTGACCGGCTACCGCATTCTGCGCCGCGAGCGCGACGTTGACCCGAGCGTCACGGTCATCGTCAACAACGACACCGGTTCGACCGCCACGTCGTTTGTCGACAACACCGTCGACACCGCCAGCAAGTACGCCTATTGGATCCGCGCGCTCGACGGCAGCGGGCTGAGCCCCGAGTCGGACGAAATCGAGGTCGATACGCCGGCCGACGCGCCGACCGGGCTGGCGGCGACGGTCTCCGCCGGCGCCGGCGCGGTCTCTCTGACCTGGGACGGTCCCTCGCTCGACGTAGTCACGGGCTACCGCGTGTTGCGCCGTGACCGCGATGTCGACGCGGCCGACAGCTACACGACTCTGGTCGAGAACACGTCCGACAGCGCTGTCAGCTTTGCCGATGACAGTGTCATGCTCGGCGCCAAGTACGGCTACCAGGTGATCGCCCTGATCGGCGAGACGGCCAGCGACGCCTCGACCGCTGTGGAGATTGATCTGCCCACCGCGACCGATATCGGCGACATCACCCCGCACGGCAGCTCGGGCACGCAGACCGGCGCGAGCACGGCAGAGGTCTACTACACGTTCAACCTGACCGACGTGCGCGAGGTGAGCCTGACGCTCAACACGCAGAGCGTCGGCATCCACCTGCACTCATCGACCGGCGCGCTGCTCAGCTCCGGCGCCAACGACGGCGACGGCCAGGCGCGTTCCGCCGTCTTGCGCGCGGGCGACTACCGCATCCGGATCGCCGTGCCCGCCGGCTCGGGCACGCAGAGCTACGAGCTCGGCTACTCGGTCAGCGGCAACATCTCCGAGTCCGGCACCGTCGAGTTCAGCCATGACGGCCAGACCCTGGGTCGCGCCCAGGTCGGCGACACGATTACTGGTCGACACGACGCCGTCGACGACAACCCCGGGACATACGGCGGCGGCGCCTACGGGACCGACTGGGTGGGCGTCGAGCTGGAGAAGGGCGTCCGGTACGCCGTCGTGGTGCGCAGCCGCAACCCGAGCACCATCTGGAATGTGCTCACGTGGCAGACGTCGGCGGTTCAGCATGACTACGAGCACGCCGACGGCGCCGAGTACGTGATGCACTCACTCAGTCGCGAGGATGTCGATGTCGGATACCAGGAGGCGATCCTCACGCCGGGGCGCAGCGGCCTGTTCTTCTTCCGCGTCTCGACCTCGCCCTACTACAACGAGAGATGGCGGGGAACCGAGCCATACACGTTTACCGTCGTGCGGGTTGAGGATGACTTCCGCGAGACCCGCACAAGGGACGACCAGGGCCGCTCCTACCCGATCTGGGACATCGGTCCGGGCCAGCACGGTCGGGTCGAGGTCGGCGGTTCGATGCTGGGTCGGATCGACTGGGTCCGCTGGAGCGACGACTACGACATCGAGTACAACCACGACCGGCTGTGGCAGGGCGGCGACACCGACTGGATCGCCGTCGATCTGACTGCGGGCCGCATCTACCAGGTCGACGTCGAGTCGGCCGTCGTGCCCGGTTCCAAGGTCGGTCCCTGGCCCGACCCGAACCTCTACACGATCGTCCTGCCGGGCCCCCAGATCAGCGTCTTCAACAGCGCCGATGACGAAGACTCCGGTGACGGCCGCAACGCCCGCGCGTTGTACCGCGCGCCCAAGAGCGGCGCCTACTACCTGGTGGTCAGTCCGGACGCTTCCTCTCGGTACAACCGGTTCCTCGGCGACTACCGCGTCTCGGTGACCGATGTCACCCCGACGGAACCCGATCTGCCCAACAACACCAGCACGACCGCGCGCCTGAGCATCGACGGCACCAAGGTCAACGGCTTCTTCGAGAAGTCGTCCGACCACGACTGGTACGTCGTCGCCATGGAAGCGGGCAAGTCCTACAAGCTGCGCGCTCATGGCACGTTCGGGCGAGACCACATTATCGACGAGGTCGTTGGGATTGGCGGGATTCGCTTCGGTGACGAGTCCAAGCCGCTGCCCGGCACCCGCTGGGACGGCGACTATTGGCGTCACCGCACGATGGAGATCGTCTTCACGCCGACGCGCACGGGCGATTACTACATCGACCTCGGCCACAACGCATGCTGCGGCGATGACGTCCGCATGATCGGCCCGTACGAGGTCTCCGTGACGGAGGTTGAGGCGCTCGACGCGGACAGCTTCGCCGAGATTTCCGCCAAGTCGGCGACCGAAGGCCAGTCGATCCGCGGCACAGTCAAGTTCCCGCCGAACGACAGCGACGCCTGGTTCTCGGTCGAGCTCGAGGCCGGCACGGAGTACGAGACGGCGCTGAACAAGAGCAGTGAGGTCTTCCGACGGGCGATCTACAAGTCCGACGGCACGATCATCGCCAAGTCCAACATCGGTACCTTCAGGCCGAAGGAAGCCGGGACCTACTACGTGCGAATCGGCGGCCAGCCGGGACACGGCACGAGGAGCTTCTCGCTCACGATCCAGGAGCCGCCCGAGATTCCGCCGCCGCTGGCGCCGCCGACGCCGGAGGAAACGCTGTTCGAGACGTTCCCCGACGTGACGCCGGTCACGCTGACGCTGGGCACGACCACGGACGCCTCGATTGAGACGGCCGAGGAGGAGCACGACTGGTTCCAGCTCGATCTGACCGGCGGCGACGGCAAGACCTACTACCTCGACCTGGTCAGTTCGGCCGACGGCGACAACGACTACACGCTCGGCCTGCCCTACCTGCGGGCGGTCTACGACAGCGACGGCAGCGCGCTGTCCCACGACCGCGACGGCGGCAACGGGACCGGCAGTTACGAGTTCCAGCCGACCGAGGATTCCACCTACTACGTCGTGGTGCGCAGTCGCGAGGACTTTACCTCCGGCAGTCGCGGGACCGGCACGTACGGGGTCCGGGTGATCGACACGACTCCGCCCAGCGACGGTGATCTGCCCCACGACCCGAGCACGACTGGCGTGCTCGAAGTCGGCGGCAGCGTGATCGGCGAAATCGACGCCGAAGGCGACGTCGACTGGTACAAGGTCGCGCTGGTCGGCGGCGTCACCTACCAGTTCGACATGAAGGGCAAGTCGAGCGGCGAGTGGGTCCTGGTCAACGGCGCGCCGGCGTTCGTCACCCTGGGCACGCTGGTCGATCCCAAGCTGCTCGGCGTCTACGGCGGCGACAGCATCCTGATTGCGGGCAGCGATTCCGAGGTGAACGGCACCGGAAAGGACAGCCGTGTCGCCTCATTCACCCCATCGACCGACGGCGAGTACTACATCGCCGCCGGCGCGGAGAGCGGCTGGACCGGCACCTACGAACTCTCGCTCACGGTGACGGCCGGCCAGCACGTCAAGGAACTGTCCTTGACCACCGACAACTCGGACAGCACCGCCAAGTCGGTTCAGTCGGACGACTCCGTCAACTCCGACGGCGAGCAACTGGTTGGCGCCATCAAGACCATCGTCAAGGTCGACAACCCCGTCGTCGTGAAGCAGGTGGTCGAGGCGGTCGGCGGGTTCCAGCAGGTCGACGCCGGCTGGCGGCACGCGTGCGCCCTCCGCATGGACGGCACGCTGGAGTGCTGGGGCGAGATGGAAAATCTGAAGGAGCGCTGCGAAGGCGGTCCGTATGACGGGCGCTGGGTGTGTGCCAGGCAAGCGGACACACCTGAGGGCATCTTCACCCAGGTCATCGCTGGATTCGACCGCACCTGCGCCATCCGTGACGACGGCTCCGCAACCTGTTGGGAGCGCGACTACCAGCCGGATGGTTCTGGTCCCAAGCAACAGGTCAACACCAACAACCTCGATGGAGTCTGCTGGCTGAACGCCGATGGCACCGTCGATTGCGGGGCCGGCATGGCCGGACCGCCGTCGTCAGGTACCTACACCTCAATCAGCGTCGGCAGCTACATCGCCTGCGCCATCGACAACGACGACGAAGCCGTGTGTTGGAGCAATCACGGGGCTCGCGCCGTGCCAACGGGCACGTTCAAGTTCCTACAGGTCGGCGGATATCGAGTGTGCGGGATTCGTTCGGATGCCACAGACCCGGATGTCGATGGCACCGTGTTGTGTTGGCGATACGGAGATCACTCGCTGCAGAACAAGTTCGCCGCGACGACGGGGCAAGATTCCGCCGAGAACACCAGTTACACGGAGGACGAGCAAGCAGCCCCCACTGACAAGTTCCAGCACCTTCAGGTGCACTACACGCGAACCTGCGGCGTCACAGAGACGGGCCAAATCAAGTGCTGGACGCGCCATGGCGGCAGTCTCGGCTCCCTCTTGACGAGTTTGAGCGGACTGACCGCGAGCGATTTCAAGACCGTATCGATCGACTGGTATCCCCATGCCTGCGCCTTGCGGACCGACAGCACGATTACGTGCTGGGGCTACGACGGCGCCGAGATCGACACGCCGGCGTTCGACTCCCCCTGGAAGACCAACGCGAAACTTCTCAGTCTCGAGCTCAGCGGGATCGACCTCGAATTCGACCGCGACACGGTCAGCTACACGCTCTCGGTCGACAACGATGTGGCCTCGACCACGGTCACGACGGGCGCGACCAACACCCAGGCGACGGTGGTGATCTCGCCCACCGACGCCGACAGCTTGAGCGACGGCCACCAGGTGAATCTGACAGCGGGTTCGACGACCACGATCACCGTCACCGTCACCGCCGGCGACGGCGTCACGACGCAGGCCTACACCATCGCGATCACGCGGGCATCGAGCTGACCATGTCTGACAGGCAGAGCTTCACTAGCGCGCAATTTAGGTCGGGTTGCGCAGCATACCACTAGCCGACATGCCGCCGCACGAGCCACCCGGAACGCAGGCCGGAGGCGGTTCCTGCGCGCGGCCCCCATGTCGATAGCCCTGGCGGCGCTTGCCCTCGCACTTGCGCTGTCGGGAGTGCTGCCGGTATCGGGTGAGGAGGGCTCTGAGCCGGTCCCCGACACCCCGGCCGCAGCCTGGACCGCGACCCTGACCGTGGGCGTGCACGGCACGGGCAGCGAGACGACCCACGGCTACAGCATCTTCCTGGGCGGGATGGGGACGCTCAGCGAGGACGAGTTCAGCGCGGATACCCAGACGATTGACGTCGTGGCGATCCTGCTGTCGAACGGCTTTCTGGCGTTCAACCTGAAACCGGAGCCGAGCGACGACTTCGTCCTGACGGTGGACGGGACCGAGTTTGCGTCCGCCGATGCGAGTGAGGTGAAGAGCAGATCGATTACCTCCTCCGTCTGGGCGACCACCCAGGTCTGGGCCGAGGACGACACGGTCGCGCTGAGCCTGAGCTGGGTGGAGAGCGAGGCCGAGCCGGCGGCAGCGGCATCGACGACAACCACGGTGCAGCGGGTGACCGAGGCGCCGGCCCGGCCCCAGGGCCTGAGCCTGGTCTCGGCCACCCATGAGACGGTCGAGCTGAGCTGGACCGATCCGCAGGACGCCACGGTGACCGGGTACCAGATTCTCCGCCGGTTGCGCGACGAGTACGAGACCGGCCGGTTCGACATCGTGGTGGCCGACACCGGCAGCGCCGAGACCAGCTACACCGATGACGGCGTCGGTGCCTTGACCCGCTACGTCTACCGGGTCAAGGCGATCAACACGTTCGGCCTGAGCCAGTGGTCGGCGTATCTGCGGGCCAACACGCCCGCGGCGCCGCCATCGGCGCCGACCGGGCTGAGCGGCACGGCGACGGCGGAAGCGGTCACGCTCAGCTGGGACGACCCCGAAGACGACACGGTCACGGGCTACCGGGTTCTGCGCCGCGAGCGCGACGCGGAGCCTGGCCCGACGGTGACGGTCAGCGACGACAGCGCCTCGACGGTAACCACATTCGTCGACGAGACCGTCGAGGCGGCCAGCAAGTACACCTACCGCATCCTCGCGCTCAACAGCCACGGAGCCAGCCCCGCATCGGTCGAAGCCGAGGTCGACACCCCGCGCGATCCGTCCACCGGCCTCGTTCGCGATTCGTCCAGGGACATCGTCATCACGCCGCTGGAATCGTGGTCGGGTCTGGAGTGGTCGGCCACGGGCATCTGGTCGGACGGCGAGCGCATGTGGGTCCTGATCGATCGTGTCGATGAGGTGCTGGTGTTCGACCTGAAGACCGCGGAGCAACTGAGGAGCCACAGTCTCGGCTCCGGGCCGGTCTGCCCGGGAGACATCTGGTCCGACGGGGAGACGGCATGGATATCCAACAACTGGTGCGGGGTGACCAATCAGATCTACGCCTATGACCTGGAGACGTGGGCGCGTGTTCCCGGGCGAGACATCGAGTCGCCGGACTCGGAACTGAAGGGCATTGCGGGCGACAGCGACACCATTCGGGTCGTCAGCAGCAGCAGTGACGACCCCACTTGCGAAGGTCCCATGTACGCGTACGAGCTCGATGACCTCGAGCGGGGCGACAACCGGTGTGGCGTAGCCAGCGAAATGGGGCGGGTGTTCGCGGCCTACAGCGACGGCCACCTGTTCTGGATGATGAACTTCATGGGCGGGCTTCGCGTCCTTGAACTCGACAGCAACACGAGGGTGCCAAGCCTGGAATGGTTTACGACCTGGAACCTTGGACTGATCCACCCGGGAGGTCTGTGGAGCGACGGCGCCACGATGTGGATGTCCGACTCGCAGGGCACGCTGATCCGGGCATTCTCCATGCCGGAGCGCGCCCGCCTGAGACTGCTGAAGTTGACGGATGTCGAGGTTCGCCCGTTCCTGCCCGCCATCTTCGACTACGAGGCTGAGGTCGCGAACGACGTCTCGGTGACGGCGATCACAGCCGAGCCGGCGTTCAGCAACGGCGCGGCCGACGCCTCGATCAGCGCCGCTGGCGTCACGGCGGATGCCGACTCGCAGACCGACGGACACCAGATCGACCTCTCGGTCGGTGAGAACGCGATCACGATCGTCGTCACTGCTCCCGACGGCGTGAGTACGGCGACCTACAGCGTCACGGTGACGCGGGCAGCGCCTGTCGCCGAGGACCTGGCCCCCGGCGGCCTGACCGCCACGCTGGCCGAAGGCGGCGGGGTGAGCCTGAGCTGGACCGCTCCTGCGAAGGACGCCGACAGCGTCAGCGGCTACGAGATCCTGCGCGCCGTGGGCGACGGGGAGCCGGCCACCCTGGTGGCCGACACTGCGAGCACGACCACGACCTACAGCGACGCCACCGCGACGGAGGCGGGCGAATCCTACGCCTACGAGGTCAAGGCGATCCGCAGCGAGGAGCTGAGCCAGTCATCCGGCCGGGCCCAGGTCCAGATCCCCCATGACCCCGTTGACCTGGCTCCCTCCAACCTGACCGCCGCGACTGCCGAAGGCGGCGGGGTGACCCTGAGCTGGACCGCTCCGGCGGAGGATGCCGAGAACGTCAGCGGCTACGAGATCCTTCGCGTCGTGGGCGACGCCGAGTTGACCACCCTCGTAGCCGACAGCAGTTCCACGACCGCGACCTACACCGACACCACCGCCACGGAGGCAGGCCAGACCTACGCCTACGAGGTCAAGGCGATCCGCGGCGAGGAGCGGAGCCAGTCATCCAGCCGGGCCCAGGTCCAGATCCCCCATGACCCCGTTGCCCTGGCTCCCTCCAACCTGACCGCCGCGACTGCCGAAGGCGGCGGGGTGACCCTGAGCTGGACCGCCCCGGCGGAGGATGCCGGGAACGTCAGCGGCTACGAGATCCTGCGCGCCGTGGGCGACGGGGAGCCGGCCACCCTGGTGGCCGACACTGCGAGCACGACCGCGACCTACACCGACGCCACCGCGACGGAGGCAGGTCAGACCTACGCCTACGAGGTCAAGGCGATCCGCGGCGAGGAGCGCAGCCAGGTGTCGGGCCAGGTCCGGGTCCAAATCCCCCATGACCCTGTTGACCTCGCCCCCAGCGGCCTGATCGCCACGCTTCCCGAAGGCGGCGGCGTGGCCCTGAGCTGGGCCGCGCCTGCGGAGGACGCCGATAGCGTCAGCGGCTACGAGATCCTGCGCGCCGCCGGCGACGGCGAGCTGGCCACCCTGGTGGCCGACACCGGGGGCACGGCGACCGCCTACAGCGACGCCACGGCGACCACGGCCGGCGAAACCTATACCTACCAGGTCAATGCGATCCGCACTGGCGTCCGCAGCCAGGCGTCGGCCGAAGCCTCGGTCGCACTGACCGCGGCCGTCGTCGCGACGTGCGAGTTCGATGCCGGGGGTAGCGATCTGCCCGCGGACACGAGCACGGCGTGCGCGCTCGAGGTCGACGGTTCGGTGCGCGGCGAGCGCGCAACGGTCGGCGATGTCGATTGGTACCGGCTCAGCTTGCAGGCCAGCGCGACCTATCAGATCGACATGCGCGGCAAATCGACCGGCGGGTGGCAGCTGGTCGACGGCGCACCGGCGTTCGTCTCGGTGGGCACGCTGGAGGATCCGAAACTGCTGGGCATCTACGACGCGAGCGGCCTCCTGGTCACGGGCACCGACTCTGAAGTAGCGGGCACGGGCAAGGACAGCCGGATCGAGTCGTTCAGTCCCGACGCGGACGGAGTCTATTTCGTCTCCGCATCGGCGGAGAGCGGCTGGACCGGCACCTACGAACTCTCGCTCACGGTGACGACGGGCACGCACATCGCGGATCTGACCTTGCTCGCGCCCGGCGGCCTGACCGCGGCCATTGCCGTCGGCGGCGGCGTCGCGCTGGGTTGGACCGCGCCCGCGGCCGGCGCGGCCTCGGTCGACGGCTACCGGATCCTGCGCGGCGTCGGCGAGGGCGAGATGTTCGCCCTGGTCGCGGACAGCGAGTCGACCGCCACGAGCTACAGCGACGCCACGGCCACGGAGGCCGGGACCACGTACGTCTTCCAGGTCATCGCGCTGAGAGGCAATGCCGCCAGCCAGGGTTCGGACACGACCTCGATCACGATCCCGGCGGCGTCGGGTGTGAAATCGGTGGAGGCAGACGACGAGCAACTGGTTGACGCCATCAAGACCATCGCCAAGGTCGACAACCCCGTCGTCGCGAAACAGGTGGTCCAGGCGGTCGGCGGGTTCCAGCAGGTCGACGCCGGCTGGGACCACGTCTGCGCGCTGCGTATGGATGGGACGGTCGAGTGTTGGGGCGATCTGCATTTCAGCGAACGGGAGCCGCGGACCCCCGAGGGCATATTCACCCAGATCGTTGCAGGAAATGATTCCTCATGCGGCATCCAGGCCGATGGCTACGCGCGCTGCTGGGACGGATTTGGTCACGTTGGGGCCGTGCGGGAAGGGAAGATCCAGCAGATTCACACCTTCAGCCAACCTGGAATCTGCTGGCTCAACGAGGATGGCTCGGTCGGTTGTGGCGGAGACGCCAACAGCACGCATAGCGGCCCGTTCAAGCTTGTCACGAGCGGATACAACTTTTTCTGTGCGCTGAACGCGGACGATGAGGTCGTCTGCCGATCCTTCGGCGGCTCCGCCACATCGCAGCCGCCGGGCGGCAAGTTCACGTTCCTCCAGGCCGGCGGCTACCGAGTCTGCGGCATCAGCAAGGATGGCGATCCGAACGATGGCGTCAATACGGACGGCGACCTGGTCTGTTGGGAGTTCACGGGACCGTGGGACGACAGCGGTCGCTGGATCGGCCACCAGACGCATGTGGAGACGAACGCGCCGACCGGCAAGTTCCAGCACGTCGACATGCACTATCGGCAATCTTGCGCCGTCACCGTCGGCGGTGACATCAAGTGCTGGATCGCGAACGGCAGCACGACCGCGCTGGTCACGAATGTCAACAGGGTGGCGCCGCAGGGCGTCTTCAAGGAAGTGACGATCGACTGGTACCGCCAGGCGCGCGGCCTGAAGACCGATACCTCGATCGTTTGCTGGAACTCCGCCGGCGAGGAGCAGGAGATTCCTTCGTTCGATTCGCCCTGGAAGGAGAACGCCAAGCTGCTCAAGCTCGAGCTCAGCGGGATCGACTTCGCGTTCGATCGCGATACGGCCAGTTACACCCTCTCGGTCGACAACGATGTGGCCTCGACCACGGTCACGGCGGGTGCGACCAACACCAGGCGACCGTGGTGATCTCGCCCACCGACGACGACAGCTCGACCAATGGCCACCAGGTGGATCTGTCAACGGGTCCGAACACGATCACCGTCACCGTGACCGCCGCGGACGGCGTCACGACGCAGGCCTACACCATCGCGATCACGCGGGCATCGAGCTGACCGTGTCTGACAGGCAGAGCTTCACTCGCGCGCAATTGAATCGAGTAGCGCAGCATGACCACTCGCCGGCATCTGGCTCGAGCGTGTCGGTCACCGGGCGGTGGTGAGCATTGGCGGCGGTTCCACCCTGGAGAGGGACCCGCAGAAATACGGCGGTGATTGAGGGAACATGTTTACCGAGGCCCGTTGAAGCAGACGAAACTCGACCTCGTGGCTCCAGAGGTGGGTTCCCTCACTGGAGTCGAAGCACCGAGGCGGGGACCCCCCCTTACGCGAGGGTGCGGCCCTCTAGTCGGTACCCGTCTGCGCTTCTCTCAACCGCGCGGCAGAGCAGCCGCGCGCACTCTGCAACGTGAGAACGAGTGGGGGGCGCGGCGCCATGGGGACAGACCGGCCCGACGCGGCGGGACGCCGAGAGAAGGACAGAGGAGCCCAGCGATGCGTGGAGAGCACGACCGCAAGGACGGGCAGGAGCGACCGGACGACCAAGGCAGACACCATGGGGTGCTGGACGACTTCAGTCAGCAGAAGCTGCGGCAGCTGCTGGAGCGCCTCAACCCAGACTCGGCCAATCCCGACGACGCTACCGCGCTGTCCGCGAGGGGGCTGCTGCATCAGCAACTGGGCGACGACCGCCACGCGAAGGAGGATTTCGGCAAGGCCCTGCAGCTGTCGCCCGGTGACGCCGAGGCCCACCACTACCGCGGACATGCCAGTGCCGAGCTGGGGGAGCACCGCGCGGCGGTGGGAGACTACGACATTGCCATCCTGCTCGATCCGGGTGATGCCGTCGCGCACTACAGCCGCGGCGCCTCCCTCGCCCAGCTAGGCGACATGGCCGCCGCGCTCAAAGACTTCGACACGGCGATCGGCCCCGACCCTGCCGATCCCAACCCCTACTACAACCGCGGAAACACCTACGCCGAACTGGGCGAGCCGACCCGGGCTGTGGAGGATCTGAGCGGGGCGATCGAGATCGCGCCCGGTCTCGCGGCCGCCTACCACCACCGGGGCCTCGCCTACCGCGATCTGGGCGACTTCGAGCGGGCGATCAAGGACTTCGACAGCGCCATCGAGCTGGAGCCGCTCAGCAACCTCTCGCGCTGCGCGAGGGCAGTCACGAAGCTCAATCTCGGCGAGTACGAGAGCGCGCTCCGGGACCTTGATGCTGCCCTGGAGCTCGACCCGGACAATGCTGGCGCCCTCCACAGCCGGGGCGTGGCTCTCGGCAACCTGGAGAGACCGGCCGAGGCAATCGAGGACTTCGACCGGTCACTGCGCCTCGACCCCGAGAATCTGGAGACCCTCGCCGCTAGGGGGGTTGCCCATGACAACCTCGGTCAGTACAACCGGGCCATCGAGACGCCGAAACGGTTACTGAGCGTAGTCCTTGTGACTAGGTAGCAACCAGCCCCGACTATACGTTTTGCGGATTCGCCACCAGCCTGCCACCAACAGGTGGCTAGTTTACATCGAACGTTCATGGCTACGTGATATGCTGCCATGAATTGACCCCGTGCTACGGGAAGGCGTTCACGTGGCGCCCGACAGACCAGTCCCATTGCACCTGAGACGAGCGGCGCATGGGTCTTGGGTGAACGCCGGGGCCGCTCACTCGCCCGCCGGTCGGGTCACAATAGAACGTACGTTACCCCCCCCCCCCCCGATTTTTCCTGGCCCTTTCGTCCTCCTCAACCGGGCCGCGTCCCGTCCCAGCGGACCGTGCTTCGACGCGGCGTTTGCCGCTCGGTACGTAGTACGTAGCACGCCATGACCTCCAGCCGGCGAGCTGCCGCTCGAGCCTTCCGGAACGTGGGCCGGAGGTGGACCTTTCGCGCGGCCGCCATGTCGCTGGTCCTGAGTGCGCTCGCCTTCGCATGCGCGCTGTCGGGTGTTCTGCCCGTGCGGGGACAACAGGAGGGCTCCGACCCCGTCGCCGACACGCCGCCGCCCGTAGCCACGGCCCCGCCGGCCCGGCCCACGGGACTCTCCTCCTCGGCGTCCCATGACTCCGTCAGCCTGACCTGGGACGACCCCGCCGACGCGACCATCACTCATCACCAGGTGTTCCGGCGCGACACCTCGATCCACGCCATCGGCGAGTTCATCACGCTCGAGGAGAACACCGGCTCGGCGGACACCACCTACACGGACGAGAGCGTGGAGCCGGAGAACAAGTACGTGTACCGCGTCAAGGCCGTGAACGCGCCGGGCGCGAGTCCGTGGTCGAGCTTCTCCAGCGCCACCACCCTGCCCGCGCCCGACCCGCCTGCCGCCGCCGAAGACCTCGCCCCCAGCGGCCTCATCGCCACGCTGGTCGAAGGCGGCGGCGTGACCCTGACCTGGAGCGCCCCGGCGGAGGACTCAGGTAGCGTCAGCGGCTACGAGATCCTGCGCGCCGTGGGCGAGGGAGCGCTGACGAACCTGGTGGCCGACACCGGGAACACCGACACGACCTACAGCGACGCCACCGCCACCGAGGCCGGCGAGACCTACGCCTACCAGGTCAAGGCCATCCGGGGCGAAGAGCGCAGCCAGGCATCCGGCCAGGCCACGGTCCAGCTCGCCCATGACGCCGTTGACCTTGCCCCCACGGTCGCACCGGCCCGGCCCACGGGACTTTCCTCCGAGGCGTCCCATGATTCGGTCAGCCTGACCTGGGACGACCCCGGCGACGCGACCATCACTCACTACCAGGTGTTCCGGCGCGACACCTCGATCCACGCCATCGGCGAGTTCATCACGCTCGTGGACAACACCGGCTCGGCGGCCACCACCTACACGGACGAGACCGTAGAGCCGGAGAGCCAGTACGTCTATCGGGTAAAGGCCGTGAACGCACAGGGCGCGAGCCAGTGGTCGAGCTTCGCCGACGCCCAGACCCCGGCCGCGCCCGACCCGCCTCCTGCCGCCGTTGACCTCGCCCCCAGCGGCCTGACCGCCACGCTGGTCGAAGGCGGCGGCGTGACCCTGACCTGGACCGCCCCGGCGGAGGACTCAGGTAGCGTCAGCGGCTACGAGATCCTGCGCGCCGTGGGCGAGGGAGCGCTGACGAACCTGGTGGCCGACACCGGGAACACCGACACGACCTACAGCGACGCCACCGCCACCGAGGCCGGCGAGACCTACGCCTACCAGGTCAAGGCGATCCGGGGCGAAGAGCGCAGCCAGGCATCCGGCCAGGCGCAGGTCCAGCTCCCCCATGACCCCGTTGACCTGGCTCCCACCGGTCTGACCGCCACGCTGGCCGACGGGGGCGGAGCCACACTGACCTGGACCGCCCCGGCGGAGGACGCCGATAGCGTCACGGGCTACGAGATCCTGCGCGCCGTGGGCGGGGGAGCGTTCACGACGCTGGTGTCCGACAGCGGGAACACAGCCACCGCCTACAGCGACGCCACCGCGACCGAGGCCGGAGAGACCCACGCCTACCAGGTGAAGGCCATCCGGGGCGAGGACCGCAGCCAGGCATCCGGCCAGGCCCAGGTCCAGCTCCCCCACGACGCCGTTGACCTCGCCCCCACCGGCCTCGTCGCCACGCTGGTCGAAGGCGGCGGATACACGCTGAGCTGGACGGCCCCGGCGGAGGAGGCCGACAGCGTCACGGGCTACGAGATCCTGCGCGCGGTGGGTGAGGGAGAGCTGACCACCCTGGTGGCGGATACCGCGAACACCGACACGACCTACACCGACGCGACCGCCAGCCAGGTGGGGACGAGCTACGCCTACGGCGTCGTCGCCCTGCGCGACGGGGTGAAGAGCCAGCAGTCCAACGAGGCATCGGCCGACCTGCCGGTACGCCGTGGGTTGACGCAGACCTGCCCCACGACGGACCCCGATTGCAGTGGGCCGGGACCGGCGGACCTGGCGGTCACAGAAATGGCCGCTGGGCTGCAACTGAGCTGGAACCCGCCGTCGGCGCCGACGCTGACGAACGCCGAGACCACCGTGCTGCAGTACCAGATCATGCGCTCGCCGGGCAATGACACGTACTCGCTGGTGACCTGCGTCGACGCCGCTGCGCGCAGCTACCTCGACTGGTCGGCCGCAGCGGGCGGGCAGTACCGCTACCAGGTGCGGGCGATCTACTTCGCCAACGACGCCTGCACCGCGCTGCGCGACATTGATGTGGACCTGACGGTCGGCGGGACCGAATACGAGCCGGTCGACGGCCTCTGGTCGGACGGGACCACGCTGTGGGCCAGCGACGAAGGCAACGACCGGCTCCTGGCGTTCAGGCTGTCGGACGGCCTGTACGACAGCGGCAGGGACATCGTCGCCGAGGCCCAGTCGAGTCCCGTCGGTCTGTGGGGCCGCGAGGGCACGCTCTGGGCGCTGACCGAGTCCGGGGGCAGCGGCACGCCGATCACGCTGGACGGCTTCTCCCTGGCGGACGACGCGACATTCGGCGACCGCACGGCGCGGGTCACGCTGGGGCACAAGGCTGACAACAGCGGCGCGCCGCTGTCGGGATACGGACTGTGGGCCGACGCGGACACGTTCTGGATGTCGACCGTGGGGAACTCGACCCTCTTCGCCTACGACTGGGCCGCGAGCGGGACGCTGACCAGGAACACGACGAAGCAGGTGAGTGCGGGCAGCTCGTCGGCGAACCTCGCGGCATCGATGTGGGGCGATGGGACGACGATGTGGATCGCCACCTCGCTCTCGGCTTCCAATGACACCGTCGCTGCGATCAACTGGCCGGCCGGGACGACCGATACGAGCAAGGACATTGGGTTGCGCAGCAGCCACGGGAGCGTGGGCGGCATGTGGTCCGACGGCGAGATCATCTGGATCGCTTCGGGCGAGGACGACCTCTTCGCCTACCCGCTCTCGAAGCAGCGGCAGCACTCGGCCTGGTCGCGCAGCAACCGGGCGGCGGTGGTGGCGGTCACTCCCGCCACGGCGGTGGTGGCGGGCGCGGGGACGCTGAAGCCGAGCGTGCAGGCCACGGACCCGGAGAACGACGACCTGACCTACGCCTGGACCAGCGACAACGGCGGGACGTTCAGCGACGCGGCCGTCGCGGGCGCGAAATGGACCGCGCCGGCGGCGACGGCCAACGACCAGACGATCACGCTGACCCTCACGGTGACCGACGCGCACAGGGAGACGGCGACGGCGACGGTGGTGGTCACGGTGCCGGCCTCGACGAGCGGCTCGCCGAGCGTCTCGGCCACGGCGGCCCCGGCGATCGTGGACGGCGGCGACACGGTGACGCTGGAGGGCACGGCGGCCGACCCGGACGGAGACGGCCTGAGCTACGCCTGGACGAGCAGCGGCGGGGGGACGTTCGCCAAGGCGGCCGCGCTCGTCACCACCTGGACCGCGCCGGCGGCGACGACGATCACGCAGCGCATCACGCTGACCCTGACCGCGACCGACGACAGCAGCGACGCCAACCGCTCGCTGAGCACGGTGGTCGTGATCGTCCGGGCCGAGCTGAGGAACCCGTTCCTGCGCCAGACTGTGACGAACGCCACCGGACGGCCGGTGGTCCTGGTTTCCGCGGAGGGCGGCGGCATCCTGGCAGCCGACCCGTCGCGCATCGCCGACGCCGACGGGCTTCCCTATATCGGTAGCCCGGAATCTGGCATCGAGAACTACGTTTTCTCCTACCAGTGGATCCGGGTCGATGGCGTGACCGAGGCCGAGACCGAGGTGGGTACCGACTCACAGAGGTACCAGCTGGTCGACGCCGATTTCGGCAAGCTGATCAAGGTGCAAGTCTCGTTCACGGACCGGGGCAGCAACCCGGAGGTTGTGACCAGCGTGCCGTTCGGCCCGCTCGTCAGACCGGCCGCATTGCCGTCCCCATCGACGCTGGTCGGCAACACCGGCCAGTCGCCGTCGGCCACGGCGACGATCACCGGGACGTACGCCATGGGCTTCAAGTTGGGGAAGCACGGCCAGGGTTACGAAATCTCGAGCGTCTCGATCGACCTGCCCCCGGCGCCGTCGAGGCTGAGCGTCTCCCTGTGGACCGGAGGCCCTCCTGGGAGCACCTACTCGGGATCGCGTTCTGCAAAGCTGTTCGACTTCGAGAACCCGCCCTCCTTCAAGGTCGGCCTGAACGAGTTCACGGCGCCGGCAGGCGCGTTCGCATACCAGAACGTCAATTACTGGATCGTGCTGTCGGATTTCGGCGATTCGCTGTCGATCACGGAGACGACGTCTGACGCTGAGGACGCGGGCGGCGAGACGGGAGCCACCCTCTCCGACACGGCGAGATCGGGCACCAGCAGCGTGCTGCGCCTGGCCATCAAGGGCTCGCAGCGGACCAGCGGCATCCTGGCTGCGAACTTCGCGCAACCCAGTGAGGGTGACCAGGAAATCATGTCGCTTGGCGACAACCTTGGTTGGACAATCGATGTCGGAGCAGCGGATCGCTACCTCGTCCGCGGTGTGACTTTCGCCAGGGACGACTCCACATCTAACAACGGGGGCTTTATCAACCCGTACTACCTGCGCTCCGATTCCCTGTCGGGCGCCAGGCATTTCAACCTGGTCATTACACGTAACGTCAACGGCCTACCGGTATGGACGGCTCCGCAAGGCGCCACCGTGGTCGGAAGCAAAATCTACGTCTTCGATTGGGCTGATATCAACGTACTGAAAGCTGGTGGCATTGACAGAATCGGAGGCGTCTTAGCCCGCGGATTTGCCGTCTCAGAGGCTGCCGATGGCCAGTCGGACGAGCCGACGGCGCCGGGCGTGACCCTCGGCGTCGGCGAAATAGCTGGATCTGACTATGCAGGCCCGACACCGCTGATGGCCGTGCACGGCGAGGCGCTCGGCGCGATGGTGCAGAACCTGGGCCAGACCGACAACCGCTACGTCTCCGTGGGCGGCGCCAACAAGGTGTTGTCGCAGGGATTCACGACCGGTCCCGACGTGGACGGCTACGAACTGCTGGGCATCGGCGTCAACATCGAAGGCTCCAGCAGTTCCGTTCCTGACGATTCGGCTTCGGTGTCGGTGGCCGTGCACGCTGAATCGAGCGGGCAGCCGGGCGCGAAGCTGTTCGACCTCCTCAGTCCCACCGAATACGGGGCGGGCCACAGCTTCTTCGAGGCGCCGGCCGGAACGACGCTCGATCCGAGCACCTCCTACGTGCTGGTCTGGACATACAACGCCGGCACCTCTCACAGATTGCGGCGGACCGCGAGCGATGGCGAGGACTCGGGCGGGTATGCAGGCTTCAGCATCGCGGACACCTACTATCTGGGCGCCGACCTTGACAACTTGGCCGCGCCCGCGCACACCAATTCGCTGGAGATCGCGGTGTACCGCAGAGTCGAGGAAGTCACCAACGCCAGCGGACGGCCGGCGGTCTACCCGTCCGCGGAAGGCGCCGGCATCCTGTTTGCCGACCCTTCGGACATTGAGGACCCGGACGGGGTCCTCGTTTACAGCTCCCAAGATGAAGCATTCGTCAGACGCTACGACTGGTCGTACCAGTGGATCCGGGTCGACGGCGAGACCGCGGCCGAGACCGACGTGGGCGTCGACTCATCCAGATACCAACCTGTCGAGGCCGATATCGGCCACCTGATCAAGGTGCGAGTCTCGTTCAGGGACCAGGCCGGCTTCGCGGAGGCTGTGACCAGCCTGCCGTTCGGCCCGATCGCCGAGGCCGGTCCGTCGCGGACTCCGTCGCTGCTGGTCGGCAACACCGAACAGGCGGATGTACTGACGGGCTTTGATCTGGACAGCGACAACGGCAATCCCAGGGGCATCTGGGGCGACGACGACACGATCTGGGTGGTCGACGACGGCTCGGGCCAAAACAACAAGCTCTTCGCCTACAAGAGCTCCGACGGCTCCCGCGACTCGGACAAGGACTTCAACCTGAATACCAGCAACACCGATCCGATCGGCATGTGCTCCGACGGCACAACCCTGTTCGTGGTCGACGTTGGAGACGACAAGATCTACGCCTACACGATTGCGACCTGGACACGGGACGCAGACAAGGACATCAATCTCTTCGGAAACGGTTCCCAGGACGCCTGGTGCGATGGCGCCACCATCTGGGTGACGAACGACAGCTTTCTCCACGTCCAAGACCGCATCGAGGCCTACAACCTGTCCAACGGCAATCGCGACACCTCAAAGGAGTTCACGACTCTGAACGCCGCCGGCAACCGCATGCCGAGCGGGATCTGGTCCGACGGCACGACGATGTGGGTGGCGGACGTCGACGACGACAAGATCTACGCCTACAAGATGTCGGACAAGTCGCGGGACTCGGGCAAGGACATCACGCTCGACTCCGGCAATGACGCGGCAAACGGAATGTGGTCCGACGGCTACGTGCTCTTGGTCGTGGACACCGCCGACACCGAGCTCTACGCCTATGATCTGCCGGGCGCGCCGCCAGCGTCGCCGCGGGCGCAAGAAACGTCGAGAACGGCGAATATCACCCAGCAGTACGCCATGGGCTTCAGGTTGGGGAATCACGGCCAGGGCTACGAAATCTCGAGCGTCTCGATCGAACTGGCCGCGGTCCCGGCCAGTCTGACCGTCTCGCTGTGGGTCGGCACCCGTAAAGGGACCGTTTACAACGGGGTCGCGGCATACAAGCTGTTCGACTTTACCAACCCGCCCTCCTACGAGGTCGGCCTGAACGAGTTCACGGCTCCCGCAGGGGCATTCGCGTACCAGAATGTCGATCACTTCATCGTGCTGTCGGGTTTCGGCTCCTCGCTGTCGATCAACGAGACGACGTCGAACGCTGAGGATGCGGGCGGCGAGACGGGAGCCATCCTCTTCAACAACGCGAGGGTCCGAGCGTTGGGTTCGACGGGACGCTGGGGGAGTTCCAACTCGCGCAGCAGCGTGCTGCGCCTGGCCATCGAGGGCTCGAGGCGGGACCGCGGCATCCTGGCTTCGAACTACGCGCAACCCGAGGACGAGGCACTACAGCAAGAAATCATCTCGAAAGGCGACAAGGGGGGGATGCCGATCACGCTCGGAGCAGCGGATCGCTACCTCATTCGCGGTTTTTCCTGGCTCTCGGACGACTCAACACCAAGCGGGGGGGGGCTTCACATCCCGTTAGACCTGCGCAGCGGCTGGACTATCCAGGCCAGTGGGGTGTCCGCTGGGTCGATCACTAACGCGGGCACCAAGTGGGTCAGCCTGTTCCCTACACGTTACGAAGCACCAGGCATCAATGTATGGACGGCTCCGCAAGGCGCCACCGTGCCGGGAAGCGGATCATACTTTGTCTACCACCGGCCAGACCTGAGACCGCCCGGCGCCATACTCACCCGCGTGTTTGGCACCCTATCCGATGACGATGACACGCCGACGGCGCCGGGCGCGACCCTCTCCGACGCAGTTGGGGATATTGAACTCAGACCGTTGATGGCCTTCCTCGGCGAGCCGCTCGTCGCGATGGTGCAGAACCTGGGCCAGACCAACAACAGTTACGTTTCGGTTGGCGGCGCCAACAAGGTGTTGTCGCAGGGATTCACGACCGGTTCCGACCCGTTCGGGTACCGGCTGCAGGGCATCGGCGTCAACATCGAAGGCTCCAGCAGTTCCGTTCCTGACGATTCGGCTTCGGTGTCGGTGGCCGTGCACGCCGATTCGAGCGGCGAGCCGGGCGAGAAGCTGTTCGACCTCGTCAGTCCGACCGAATACGGGGCGGGCCACAGCTTCTTCGAGGCGCCGCCGGGCACGTACCTTGATCCGCGCACCGCCTACGTGCTGGTCTGGCGTTACAACGGCGGCGCCTGGCACCGCTTGCAGCGGACCAATAGCGATGGCGAGGATGCGGGCGCTCGAACGGGCGCGGCGATCGCGAACGTGTACTACCGGGGCGCCGACGCGGCCAACCTGAGCGTGGACTCGGGCGGCAACGCGTTGGAGATCGCGGTGTACACCGAGGTCGTGGACACGGGGCGCTTCAGGGAGGGCGAATTCGTGGGGTCGACGACCGCCCTGGTCAGCAATATCGGACAGACGACGCAGAGCGCCGGGAGCCAGGTGAGTACCTCGCAACAGGGGGCGCAATCGTTCAGCACCGGTCCGGGGGACGCATACTACCTGGATTCCGTCGACGTGAAGGTGCATACGGCCCCGGCCACGACCTCGCACATCTCGGCCGCGATCTACACGGCGGCCTCGGGCAACCCGGGCACGAAGGTCTATGACCTGAGCAACCCGTCGACGATCGGGACCGGCGCGCAGAAGTTCACGGCGCCGACGGGCGCCGCGCTGGACGCCAGCACGACCTACTTCGTGGTCTTCTCCACCTCCAGCTCGTCCCTCCACCTATCCAGTACCGCCTCGGACGGCGAGGATGCGGGCTCCCTCGAGGGCTGGAGCATCGGCAACCGGAGTCACTTCAAGGCCGTAGGCAGCTGGGCATCCGGCGTCCTGTCCGGCCAGATCCGCGTCAACGGCTACTTGACGGCGCCGCCCACCGAGGTCCCGGTCGGCTGGGCGCTCGTGCCCGATGGCGTGTCCACCGAGGGCGGCGAGTTCCGGCTGTTGTTCCTCAGCTCCGCCACCAGCGCCGCCACCTCGACCGACATCGAAACCTACAACACGTTCGTGCAGACCGCCGCCGCGGCCGGCCACGCCGCGATCCGGGACTACAGCGACGGTTTCCGCGCCGTGGCCTCGACGGCGGCCGTCGACGCCCGCGACAACAGCACGACGACCGGCCTCAGCGCGCCGATCTACTGGCTCGGCGGCGCCAAGATCGCCGACCACTACGGCGATTTCCACGACGGGAGCTGGGACGACGAGGTGAACGTCACCGACGAGTCCGGCGCGGCCTATGCCGGGCTCGGGAATCCGCAAGCCGTCTGGACCGGGAGCAATGACTCCGGAGTCGAGCACAAACACTCTGGTGTGTCGAGGGCGCTCGGCGCATCCCCCGCCGAACGCGGGGGGATCAACGACCCCGCCCGGGGCGTCGCGACGCCCAACCCCCTCTACGGGAACCAGGCAAGCGCATCCACGGATCAATTCCCCCTCTACGCCGTCTCCGAGGTGTTCACGGTCGGGCCGAACCCGGCCGTGATCAGCAACCTGGCGATCACCTCGAATCCGCGCTCGGACGGGATCTACCGGACCGGCGAGACGATCGAGGTGACGGCGACATTCGGCGCGGCGGTGACGGTCAGCGGCGAGCCGCGGATCAAGCTGCGCCTGGGCCGTAGCGAGCAGAGCGATCGCTGGGCGGAGTACGAGCGCAGCGTCGCGGGCGTCATCGTGGGCGGCCCGGAACGGGTCCTGGTCAGAAACAACACCCAGCAGGTCGTTGACGATCCGAATCTCGACAGCACCACGACCAAGGCGGCTCAGGCGTTCACCACCGGCGCCGACAGCGACGGCTACCGGCTGGATTCGATCGGCTTCTACTTCGCGCATATGGGTGACGCCTCGACGGCTGCCGCCCACCTGACCGTCACGCTGAACCAGGACGACAACGGCGATCCCGGCGATCTGCTCTGCGCGCTGGGCGACCCAACCAGCTTCCCCTCGAACGCGCTCAGCGTGTTTGACGCCTCGCTTTGCGACACGCTGGCGGCGAACACGACCTACTTCGTCGTCCTCGAGCGAGTGCTCGTCACCGCCGACAGGATCAGCCCGGGGTTAACGGTTGGCGGCTTGGTCAGCAGCGGTGGCCTGGAGGACTGGTCACTCGCGGATTCCAGTCATACCTATGCCTCCGGTTCGTGGAGCGAAGCCGCCAGTCAGTCCTACCTGATCGGGATCACCGGCGGCGAGTTCCTGACGGCCTCCGAGCAGGCGGTCTTCTCCTACACGGTGGCGGCCGAGGACGAGTCCGGCACTGACGGCATTGCGATCGGCGTGGTCGGCGAGGACAACGAGATCGATCTCAACGAGGGGTCGATCGATCTCGCCGGGACCAGGCTGGGCGCGGTGCTCGACTTCGGACCGACGGGCAGCGACAGCGGGCACCTGGTCAACTGGGTGCGGCCGACGCTGGTGGAGGCGGTGACCTCCGCTGACGGGCTGCGGCTGTTCCTGACCTTCAGCGAAGCGCTGAACCCGGACAGCGGGCCGTCGATCTCCCGGTTCACGGTCACGCTGGACGGCGAGGACGTGACCCCGACGACGGCGGCGATCGCCGGCCGCGTCGTCCTGCTGCGGCTGGGCACGGCGCTGAGCTCGGCCGCGCGGACGCTGACGGTCGGCTACGCCGATCCGAGCGACGCGGACGACACGGCCGCGGTCGAGGACCTGCAAGGCAACGACGCGCTCTCATTCAGTGCGCGGCCGGTGACGAACCGCTACGGGATCAAGGCGGAGCTGCGGCCCGACTCGCCGCTGGTCCCCGTCGGTCTGGAGGTGGGCGATCAGTTCCGGCTGCTGTTCCTGACCTCGACGACGCGCGACGCGATCTCGACGGACATTGAGACCTACAACGCGTTCGTGCAGGCGGCGGCGGGGATCGGTCAGCGCGACATCCGCGAATACCGCACGGGCTTCCTGGCGGTCGCCTCGACGGCGGCGGTCGATGCGCGGAACAACACCTCGACGACGGGCACGGGCGTACCGATCTACTGGCTGGGCGGGGGCAAGATCGCCGACGACTACGCCGACTTCTACGACGGGGGCTGGGACGACGAAGCGAATCCGACCGACGAGACGGGCGCGGCGACCGACCAGGTCGCGGTCTGGACGGGCAGTCACGACGACGGAACGAAGCATGACTCCAAGTCGCTGGGCGGCGGCGGTCGAGGGCTGGCGATATCCGGGCAGCTCGGCACACACAACCCGCTGACCGGCCGGGAACGTTGGCGGGAGCTCGCCGGCGCGCTGTACGCGCTCTCCGAGGTCCTTACGGTCGTCTCGCCGGCGGCGGTGAGCCGGGTCGAGATCTCGTCCGATCCGGGCTCGGACGGGAACTATGCGACGGGCGACGACATTGCGGTGGCGTTCACGTTCGGCGACGAAGTCGATGTGCGCGGCAACCCGTCGATCAAGATTCGGTTGGGCGCGGACGCCTCGACCGAGCGCACGGCGTACTTCGACAGCGCGGTGCTGGTCAAGAACACGGCGCAGGCCCCGTTCAGCGGCAGTCCGCTCAACGCCGCGACGCCGAGGTTCGCCCAGCGCTTCAGGACCGGCGACATCCCCGGCGGCTACAACCTGACCCAAGTCGGGATCCGCTTCCACACGATCGAGAAGCCCGCGAGCGCCGGCGGCGAGCTCACGGTCACGGTCAACCGGGACAACAGCGGCGAGCCCGGCTCGGTGCGCTGCACGCTGACAAATCCGGCGAGCCTGCGCTCGAACGTGTTGAGCGCATTCGTCGCGTCGGGCTGCGCGCTGTCGGTCGAGACGGACTACTACGTGGTGATCGAGCGGACCTCGATCAGCGCCGGCACGATCGCGGTCTGGACGACGGCCAGCGCCGACGAGGACGCGTCGCGCCTCGAGGACTGGTCGATGGCGGACAGCGGCCATGTCTACCGGACGAGCCGAGGATCGTGGAACGCGGGCGGCGCGCCCTTCGTGATCAAGGTCGGCGGGGATCTATCTGATCCCGATATCTACCAGCCGAAGGTCTTGCTCAGCAACACCGGGCAGACCGTTCTAGGTGAGTTCAGTCCTCATGAAGACGAGCAGACGTTCGCCGCTGGCTTCAGGACCGGCACGAGCCGCCTCGGCTACCGGCTACGTTCGATCGGCTTCGCGATGGGCGCGATCACCGATCCCTCGACCGCCGGCGCCGTCATCCGCGTCACCCTGCGCGCTAATCAAGGCTACCCCGGTTACGAGCTCTGTACGCTCAGCCCCCCGGAGAGCTTCAGCGAGAACGCCGTCAACCGGTTTGACGCGTCAAGCTGCCCCGCGCTGGCGCCGAAGACGAACTACTTCGTGGTCTTCGAGCGGCTGACCCATGACGCTTCGCAAGCCATCAACTTTTCGACCACGGCCAGTCTGAACAACGACGCCGCCGCGAGCGGCTGGCTGTTCGACAGGTTCACGATGGCCTGGGGTGAGGGGGTTGCTGGCCTGTTCGGGTGGGACTTCACTGAATTCAATACCACGTTCCGGGTCGAGATCAGCGGCCGCGCGCTGTTGCCGGCCGAGCAACCCGAGCCACCCGAACCGCCGGCGCCGCCCCGGAAGCAGGTCGCCAACACGGGCCAGAGCGGACTGGTCGGCGCGGCCCTGACCGGCGCCCAGACCAAGCGTGCCCAGGCGTTCACGACCGGCGCCCACGCCAGCGGTTACCGGGTACACGAGTTGCGCATCGGATTCAGGACCGTCACCGACCCTTTGGTGTCCGGTGATGAGCTCAATGTGACGCTGCACGAGGGCGGCGGCGCCGATCCCGGCGCGCGGCTCTGCAGGTTCCACGACCAGGTCCGATTCGAAGAGAACGCTGTCACGTCGCTAGCCCATCTTGGCGATTGTCCCACGCTGACGCCGAACACGACGTACTTCGTGGTCGTCGACCGGATCGCCGTCACCATGGACACGCTCGAAGTATCCGTGACCGACAGCGACGACGAGGACGCCGCGCGGCCGGGCTGGTCGATTGCCGATGACAGCCGGGTCTACGACGGGACGAACTGGTCGAGCGGCGGCGGATCGTCGCTGGCGATCGATCTGTGGGCCGTGGACATCCCGTCGGAGGAGGAGCTGAGGCCGAGCGGCGCCGTCGCTGAGCTGGTGCCGGGTCCGGTCGGCAAGCTGGTCGGTAACGCCCTGGGGGGCGTGAGAACCTTGTACATCCTGGAAACCGACATGGAGCAGGCCGCCCAGGCGTTTACCACCGGCGCCAATGCCGACGGCTACCGCCTGAGCTCTCTCGGCTGGTTGGCCTACTTCACCGGCGGAGTTGCGTCGTTCAACAACGCGGTGATCGTCAGCCTGAGGACGAGCAACGGCCGCAACCCCGGCGAGACGCTGTGCAGGCTCGGCGATGTTCAGCACTTGACCATCGGCGGTGAGCCGATGTACAGGTTTTATCCGCCGTCCGCGACCGCCTGCCCGGCGCTGGAGCCGAACACGACCTATTTCGGGGTCATGGAGGACGTGCCCGGCGACACAGTCACCGCCTGGCTGGCGGATACGCCCGACGGCGACGAGGACGAGGACAGCGCGCCGGGCTGGTCGATCAGAGACGAGTTGCGCTACGTCCTACCGGGCGGTACACAGTGGGACGGCAGCAACGTGAACGCCGAGACGTCCTGGGCATTTGAGGTCAGAGGCTCAGCGCTCGCTCCGCCGCCCTCGGTCAAGAACTTCGACCAGCCCCTTCACAACCTGGTATCAGCGCTCTTCGCCGGTTCCAAGGTCGGCCAGGCCTTCACGACCGGCGCCCACGCGCAGGGCTACGTGCTGAACTCGATCGGCCTGGACTTCCACAACTGGGACGAGGCCTCGCAACTGGCCGTGACGCTCAACGCGGACAACAACGGCGTCCCCGGCGAGGCGCTCTGCACGCTCAGCAGCCCGGCGAGCTTGAGCAGGCCCCAGACCCTTGATGCGCCGAGCAGCTGCCCCACGCTGACTCGGAATACCACCTACTTCGCCGTCGCTGAGCTGTTGGTGGACGCAACCGGGAGCCGCGCGCTGGCGTTCCCGCACACGGCCAGCGGCGCGGAGGACAGCGGCAGCGCGCCGGATTGGTCGATCGCGGATAGCTCGGCCGGCTTTGACAGAGTGAGCTGGTCCACACGGCCCTCGATCATTTACTACATCGACGTCAGGGCCACCCCGGTCCAGGCGTCGCTGGCGGTCCCCTCGGCGCCGGTCGTCTTCAGCTACACGGTCGAGCCCACTGACGAATCGGGTCCGGACGGCGTCGCGGTCGGCGATCCGGACTCGGTGGCCAACGTGATCGAGCTCAACGGCGGCTCGATCACGATCCGTTCGAGCGGCGAGGCCTTCCCGCTCGACTTCACGGCGCTGTCCCACGACAACGAGCACCTGGTCAACTGGGCGCGTCCGAGGCTGGTCCAGGCGGCGACGTCGAAGGACGGCAAACGGGTGCGTCTGACCTTCAGCGAGGATCTGAGCGGGACCGCTATACCGCCGACCTCCCTGTTCACAATCAAGGTGAACGGCGTCGAGGTGGAGCTGACCGGCATCGCGATCGACGCCGCCATCGCCGGCGCCAAGCAGCCGGTGATCAGCGACACGTGGACCGTCGACGCCCCCGCCCAGGTGACCCAGAGCTGGGTGTTCACCCCCGCCGGCCTGAACGTCGGCGACGAGTTCCGGCTGCTGTTCCTGACCTCCACCGAACGCGACGCCACCTCGACCGACATCGACGTCTACAACACGTTCGTGCAGACCGCTGCGGCCGCCGGCCACGCCAACATCCGGAACTACAGCCACGGCTTCTTCGCGGTCGCCTCGACGGCCGACGACGACGCCCGCGACAACACCAAGACGACGTACACCTCGAACAACAAGGGCGTCCCGATCTACTGGCTGGGCGGAACCAAGCTGGCCGACGACTACGAGGACTTCTACGACGGGCTCTGGCCCGAGAACGCGGAGTCGAATCCTACCAACGAGTCCGGCGTGGTCGATTCCGATCTGCCGCGTCCGCAGTTCGTCTGGACCGGGAGCACTGATGACGGAACCACCTACAGCACTCCCATTCTTGGTACGAACAACATGGCGTTGAGGGCTCTCGGCTCGTCCGAAGCCTTCGTCGGAACGGGTTGGATCAGGAGCCCCGTCTATGGAGCCGTCGATCCCAACCCGATCTGGGGCGGCAGCACCTTACCAAAGACCGACTCCAATCCCCTCTACGGGCTCTCCCTGCCCTTCGTGGTTACGGCGGCCGCCGTCGAGCCGCCGCCGGCAGCCGAGCCGCAGCAGGTCGGCAGCCTCGTCACGCTGGAGTTGGTCACGCCGCTGACCTCGTCGACGCAGGTGGTCACGGTCAGCTACGACGCTCCGCGCCAGCGCGACGACGACAACGTGATCGAGGACCTGGTCGGCAACGACGCGCGCTCGTTCTCGGACCAGCCGGTGGTCAACCGCTTCGCCTTTGAGCCGCCGGCGGTCGAGGTGCCGGCCGACTGGCCGCTCGTCCCCGAGGGTCTGTCCCCCGGAGCCCAGTTCCGGCTGCTGTTCCTGACCTCGAGCGCGCGCGACGCGCACTCGGTCTACATCGAGGATTACGACGACTTCGTGCAGAACGCGGCGGCCGTCGGCCACAAGTCGATCCGCGAGTACCGCGACGGCTTCCTCGCGCTCGCCTCGACGGCCGCGACCGACGCTCGGGACAACACGTCGACAACGGGCACGGGCGTGCCGATCTACTGGCTGGGCGGCGCCAAGCTGGCCGACAACTACGCCGACTTCTACGACGAGAGCTGGGACGACGAGGTCAACGCCCGGGATGAGTCCGGCGATCGGCGCAGCGTCTCGGCGCCGGCCGACGCCCCCTGGACGGGCAGCAACCACAACGGCACGGAGGCGATCGTGAATGTCGATTCGCGGGCCCTGGGCGGCGCGACCGGCACGGCGGCGATCGGCGTGCCCAACAACGACAGCTCGGGCATCGGCCCGCTGAACGGCGGGGCCGAATCGCGCAGCGAAGATCGCCCGCTCTACGCGCTCTCGCAGGTGTTCGTGGTCGAACCGCTGGCGGTGCCGACCGGATCGGCGATCATCCCGCCCGGTCTGGGCGCGGGCGACAAATTCCGGCTGCTGTTCCTCAGTTCCGGCACGAGCGACGCGACCTCGCCCGATATTACGGACTACAACATGTTCATCCAGGCCGCCGCGGCCGCCGGTCACAGCGGGATCGACCGCTTCAGCGACGGCTTCCGCGCGGTCGTCTCGACGGCCAATACCGACGCTCGCGACAACACCTGGACGACGGGCGAGGGCGTGCCGATCTACTGGCTCAGCGGAGACAAGCTGGCCGACGACTACGCCGACTTCTACGACCAGAGCTGGGACGACGAGACCGGCGCGACCGACGAGACGGGCAGTCCGCGCGGCATCTCGACCGATGCCGACTCGCCCTGGACGGGCAGCAACCACGACGGCACGGAGGAGGTCAGCATCCAGGGCTCGCACGGTCTGGGCGGCGACGCGAGCACCGGCACCGTGGTCGGGCAGATCAACGCCGAGGTCTCGGGCGACGGCCCGCTGGACGCCGATCTGAAGCCGCGCAGCGAAACGCGCCCGCTCTACGGGATCTCGCCGGTGCTGGCCGTGCGCGACGACCGCTTCGCTCCACCGATCGCGCCCGCCAACCTCACGGTCACGCCCGGCGACCAGCAGGTGTTGTTGCGCTGGACGGCCCCAGCCCTGGGCAGCGGTCCGCCAATCACACGCTACGAGTATGAGCAGGACCGGTCCGGGACCTGGGTCTCGACGGGCGACTCAACCACCAGCTACCTGCTGACCGGCCTGGACAACGATCAGTCGTACACGTTCCGCGTGCGTGCGGTGAACCGCAACGGCTCGGGCGCCGCCTCGGCGACATCGGTAGAGGTCACCCCGGGCACCCAGCCGGGAGCGCCGACCAATCTCACGGCGGAGGCCGGCAACGAGGCGGTCGAATTGCGCTGGGACGCCCCGGACTCGGTCGGCGGCGGATCGATCACGGGCTACGAGTACGAGCAAGGCCACAACGGGATCTGGAACCCGATCGGCAGCGCGGACACCAGTTACCCAGTGACCGGGCTGACCAACGGTCAGAGCTACACCTTCCGGGTGCGGGCGGTCAATCGATCCGGGCATGGCCCCCCCTCCAACCGAACCGAGCTCGTCAGGCCGGCCAAGCAGGCGGACGCGCCGAAGAGTCTGAGCGCCCTGCACGGCGACGGATTCGTGGTGTTGGAATGGTTCCCGCCCGATGATGACGGCGGGAGGCCGATCAGCCACTACGAGTACGAGCAGGACGGCGGCTGGCAGGCGACGCAGATCACTGGCGCCAGCTACCGCGTGACCGGCCTGACCAACAATCAGAGCTACACGTTCCGCGTGCGGGCGGTGAACGATCTGGGCCGCAGCACGGCGTCGAACGGCGCCACGGCCACGCCGACGGCCGACCCCACACCGCCGAACCCGCCGACCGGTCTGGTCGCTGAGGCCGGCCACGAGTCGGTGACGCTCAGTTGGGACCACACGGGCGCGGTTATCGACCACTACGAGTACCAGCAAGACGGGGAATGGCAGCAGCACACGCGGATCACCGGCAGACGCCACACGGTGACCGGCCTGACCAACCGCCAGACCTACCGGTTCCGCGTGCGGGCGATCAACAGCGTCGGGACCAGCGCCGCCTCTGCATCGGATACTGCCACGCCGGCGGCCCAGCCGCCGGACGCGCCGGAGAACCTGGAAGCGCTGGCCGAGGACGAGCAGGTCACGCTGACCTGGAATGCCCCCGCGTCGGACGGCGGCACGGCGATCACGCACTACCAGTACGAGCAGGACGGCAACTGGCACTCGACGGTCCCGCGGGACAGCACGGAGACGAGCTACACCGTGACCGGCCTGCGCAACGGTCGGACCTACGACTTCCGGGTGCAAGCCTTCAACGGATCCGGGGTCGGGCCGAGCAAGCCCTCGAAGCGCGTGGAGGCCATGCCGTCGGGTCCCACGCCGCCGAGCGCGCCGACGGGCCTGATCGCCGTGGCCGGAGATCGGCAGGTCGAGCTGAGCTGGACGGAGCCCGCCACGGACGGCGGATTCCCAATCATGGGCTACGAGTACGAGCGGCAGGACGATCCGGGAAACTGGCTCTCGACGCGCGGCACGGCCACCAGCTACACGGTGCGCAACCTGGAGAACGGTACGCCCTACACCTTCCGCGTGCGGGCGATGAACCAGCTCGGGTCGGGCTTCGTCTCCGACGCATCGGACCCCGTCACCCCGGCCACGCAGCCGGACGCGCCGACGGGTCTGAGCGCCGTGGCCGGCGACGGGTTCGTGGAGCTGCGCTGGACGGCGCCCGCGTCCGACGGCGGCTCGGTGATCAGCGGCTACCAGTACGAGCAGGGCGATGGCAACTGGATCTCGACGCAGAGCACGGACACCGACCACAGCGTGACGGACCTGGTCAACGGTCGGAGCTACACGTTCCGCGTGCGGGCGCTCAACGTTGTCGGGCCGGGCGCCGCATCCCTCCCGTCGGAACGTGTCACGCCGGCCAGGAAGCCGGACGCGCCGGCCGGTCTGAGCGCCCTGGCGGGCAACGGCTTCGTGGAACTTGAGTGGACGCCGCCCGAGTCGGACGGCGGGCTGCGGATCACCCACTACGAGTACGAGCAGGGCGGGTCGGGGACCTGGATCTCGACGGGCAGCGCGAATAGCAGCTACCGGGTGCCCAATCTGACCAACGATGTGAATTACAGCTTCCGCGTGCGGGCCGTGAACCGGCTCGGCGCGAGCGCGCCATCGACGAGCAGATCGGCCACGCCGACGGAGGTGCTCGTGACGCCGGACGCGCCGGCGGGCCTGGATGCCGAGTCCGGCAACCAGTCGGTGACCCTCAGCTGGGACCAGACGGGCGCCATCGTCACGCACTACGAGTACGAGCAGGACGGGGATTGGCAGCCGGCTCAGATCAGGGCCAGGCGCTACACGGTGACCGGCCTCACCAACGACCAGAGCTACACGTTCCGCGTGCGTGCGGTCAACGGCGCTGGTACGGGCGGCCCCTCTCTTGCGCAGACGGCCAGGCCGGAGGCCCAGCCGCCGGACGCGCCGGCGGACCTGAAGGCCAGGGCCGGTGACGAGCAGGTCACGCTGAGCTGGACGGCGCCGGCGTCGGACGGCGGGATGGCGATCACGGGCTACCGGTATGAGCAGAATCGGAGTGGGACGTGGAACCCGATGGGCAGCACGGACACGAGCTACACGGTGCCCGGCCTGACCAACGGCGAGACCTACGAGTTCCGGGTGCAGGCCGTCAACGACGTCGGGCCGAGCCTGCCCGCGGCGTTGGTCAGGGCCACGCCGACGAGCACACCGACGAGCACACGGACGAGCGGCATCGGCATTGGCGGTGGTGGCGGTGGTGGCGGTGGTGGCGGCGGCGGCGGCCCCAGCCCGAGCGAGGTCGACTTCGAATGGAACGTGAAGCGCGACATCGAGGAACTCGCCGCGGGCCACGACGGGGCCACCGGGATGTGGTCCGATGGCGTGACCCTCTGGCTCGCCCACAACGGCGACGGCTCCGGCGACGCCCTCTACGCCTATAACCTGAAGAGCGGCGAGCGAGTCGAGGAGCGCGAGTTCGAGCTCGACGAGCGCAACCGCGCGCCCCGTGGCGTGTGGTCCGACGGCACGGTCCTCTGGGTCTCCGACAGCGGCCAGAACAAGCTCTTCGCCCACGACCTCGAGACCGGCGAGCGCCTCCCCGAGCGCGACATCGCGCTGGCTGCGCGCAACGCCGCCGCCCGCGGCATCTGGTCCGACGGCGAGACGGTGTGGGTGCTCGACGGCGGCAAGGACAGCCTCTTCGCCTACGACCTGGAGAGCGGCGAGTTGCTCGCCGAGTACGCCCTCGACGCCGCCAACGACGACCCCCACGGCATCTGGTCCGACCGCGTCACGATCTGGGTCTCCAACCACGACCGCAAGCGGCTCTTCGCCTACCGCCTGCCCGCACCCGAGGTGCCCGCGGCCGAAGACGCGGAACCGCAGGACCTCGAGCGCGTCGGTGAGGAGGAGTTCGGGGAACTCTCTGGCGCCAGCAACAACAGTCCCCGCGGCATCTGGTCCGACGGCGACGTGATGTACGTGGCGGACGCGAGCGACGACAAGGTCTACAGCTACAACATGCCCGACGCCATCGACGCCCGCATCGCATCGCTGGCGCTGAGCGGCGTCGCGATCGGCGAGTTCCTGCCGCGCCGCACGGACTACGCAGGCGACATCGCCGAGGGCGTGACGGAAACGACCGTCGAGGCCGCGCCCGCGCAGAGCGGCGCGGAGGTCGTCATCGATCCGCCCGACGCCGACGGCGTCGAGGCGAACGGCCACCAGGTGGCGCTCGCGGGCCTCGGCGAGATCACCGTCACCGTGACCTCGGCCGACGGCAGCCGTAGGCGCGTCTACCGCGTGGCGCTGGAAGACCCGGAGCCGGAGGCCACGCCGGAGGTGACGCGGGGGTCCTGGACGCACTGCCTGCGCGGCGACGTCGCCGACGGCTTCAGCCTCGTCGTCTTCGAGGGCGGCAGCGTCGAGGATCTGGCCAGCTGCGCGGAGAGCCGGGATGTCGTGGCCCTCTACGCACTGCACGGCGGCGTCTACGTCTCCTACATCCTCGGAGCGCCGGAGTTCGTGAACCGCGGGTTCGGGGAGCTGTTCGCCGATGGCCTGCCCCCCGTGACGCCGCTGACCGTCAAGAGCGACGGGCCGCCATCTGCGGACCCGAACCGCAGCGACGGCGCCCTGCTGCCGGGGCCGGAGTGCTTGCGCGGCGACATCGTCGTGGGCTTCAGCCTCGTCGTCTCCGCGGGCGGTAGCGTCGATGACCTCGTGGCCTGCGCGCAGAGCCTGCACGTCACGGCCCTCTACGCCCTACAGGACGGAGAGTGGATCTCCTACATCCTCGGCGCGCCCGCGTTCGTGAACCAGCCGTTCCGTGAGCTGTTCGCCGATGGCCTGCCCTCGATCACACCGCTCGTCGCCAGGAGCGACGGGCCGCCATCTGCGGACCCGAACCTCGGCGACGGCGCCCTTGACTGGCCGCACTGCCTGCGCGGCGACATCGCCGAGGGCTTCAGCCTCGTCGTCTACGAGGGCGGCGGTGTCGACGACCTCGCGGCCTGCGCGGAGAGCCGGGATGTCGTGGCCCTCTACGCACTGCACGGCGGCGTCTACATCTCCTACATCCTCGGAGCGCCGGAGTTCGTGAACCGCGGGTTCGGGGAGCTGTTCGCCGATGGCCTGCCCCCCGTGACGCCGCTGACCGTGAGCAGCAACGGACCGCCTTCAGCGGACCCGAACCGCGGCGACGGTGCCCTGCTGCCGGGGCCGGAGTGCTTGCGAGGCGAGATCGCCGTGGGCTTCAGCCTCGCCATCTACGAGGGCGGCAGCGTCGACGACCTGGTCGCGTGCGCGGAGAGCTTGCACGTCACGGCCCTCTACGCCCTACAGGACGGAGAGTGGGTCTCCTACATCCTCGGCGCGCCGGAGTTCGCGAACCAGCCGTTCCGGGAGTTGTTCGCCGAGGGCCTTCCCTCGATCACAGCGCTCGTCGCCAGGAGCGATGGGCCTGCCGAGGCCGGCAGCAAGGCGCTCGCCGTCTCGTGGACGGCCCCGGGCAACACGGACGCGCCCGACATCACCGCCTACGACCTGCGTTACATCCTGACCAGCGCCGACGAGACGATGGACGTCAACTGGACCCTCGTGCAGGACGTCTGGACCTCCGGCTCCGGCGCTCTCTCGTACGTCCTGACCGGCCTCACGGGGAACGCCGAATATCACGTGCAGGTGCGGGCGATCACCGCCGGCGGCGACGGCCCCTGGGCGGACGCCATCACCGGCACACCCACGACGGACGAGGCCCCGAGCATCGACGCGGTGCCCCCCGGCGACCGCTCGATCGCCATCGAGTGGACGGCGCCCACCAGCGCCACGCTGGGAACGGTCAGCTCCTACGAGCTGCGCTACATCCGCAGCGACGCCTCGAACAGGGCCGACGCCAACTGGACCGTGGTCACGTCGATCTGGACCTCCGGCTCGCTCGACTACACCCTCAACCCGACGGCCACTCCGCTCGTGAACGGCGTTTCCTACGACGTGCAGCTACGGGCGGTCACGGGGACCGGCCAACACCCCTGGTCGGGTGTCCGCTCCGCCATACCGCGCACCAGCCCCGGCGCGCCGACGATCGACACCGTCACCGGGGCAGACGGCGCGCTCGCCGTCGAGTGGAGCGAGCCCAGCAGTGACGACGGGGACGAGATCACGTCCTACGACCTGCGCTACATCAAGACCAGCGAGGACGAGACGGTGGAGGCCAACTGGACCGTCGAGCCAGGAGTCTGGACCTCCGGTGACCTGGAATACGGCCTGACGGGGCTGGACGACGGCACGCGCTACGACGTGCAGGTGCGGGCGGTCAACGCGGCGGGCGCGGGTGCGTGGTCGTCTACCAGCGTCGGCACGACACGGCCCGGCGCCCCCGTGATCGACTCGCTGACCGGGGTCACGCGAGGGCTGACCGCCGGATGGAGCGCGCCCGCCCTGGACGGAGACGCGGCGGTTTCGTCCTACGACCTGCGCTACATCAAGACCAGCGAGGACGAGACGGTGGAGGCCAACTGGACCGTCGAGTCCGGCGCATGGACCTCCGGCGAGCTGACGGCCACGGTCACGGGACTCGAGGTCGGCACGCAGCACGACGTGCAGGTGCGTGCCGTCAACGCCTCCGGCGAGGGACCGTGGTCGGCCTCCCGGATGGGTACGACGGCGCTCTCCGACGACGCCACGCTCAGCGCTCTGACGCTGACCGGCGTGCGGCTGACCCCTGCGTTCAGCAGCGGCATGACCTCGTACAGCGCGTCGGTCGGGTACACGGTGACGCGGATCGCGCTCGCCGCTACGACGGGCGACGGCAACGCCTCCGCGGTGTTCCTCGACGGCAACGGCAACACGTTGAGCGACGCGGCGTCGGGCAGCGGCTTCCAGGTTGACCTGTCGGTCGGGGAACACGTCATCGATGTCGAAGTGACCGCGCAGGACGGCGTCGCGACCGAGACCTACACCATGCGCGTCTACCGGGTGGCGCTGGGAGACCTGGACTGGACGCACTGCCTGCGCGGAGACATCGCCGAGGGCTTCAGCCTCGTCGTCTACGAGGGCGGCGGCGTCGAGCAGTTGGCGGCCTGCGCGGAGATCCGGGCTGTCACGGCTCTCTACGTGCTGCACGACGGGGTCTACGTCTCCTACATCCTCGGAGCCCCGGAGTTCGTGAACGGCTCCTTCGTCGAGCTGTTCGCCGATCGCGTGCCCCCGTTCACGCCGCTGACCGTGAGCAGCAACGGACCGCCTTCGACGGACCCGAACCGCGGCGACGGCGCCCTGCTGCCGGGGCCGGAGTGCCTGCGCGGCGAGATCGCCGTGGGCTTCAGCCTCGCCGTCTACGAGGGCGGCAGCGTCGAGGATCTCGTGGCCTGCGCGGAGAGCTTGCACGTCGCGGCCCTCTACGCCCTGCACGAGGGCGTCTACGTCCCCTACATCCTCGGCGCGCCGGAGTTCGCGAACCAGCCGTTCCGGGAGTTGTTCGCCGAGGGCCTTCCCTCGATCACACCGCTCGTCGCCAAGCGGCAGGCCGGGGGAACGATCCGGGTCTCCGCTTCCCTTGAGGTTGACCAGACCCTTGTCTGCAGCGCGACGGACCTGAGCGACCCCGACGGTCTGCCCGACCCGTTGGTGCTCACCCATCAGTGGCAGCGCTCGGAGGGCTCCGGCCAGTGGGAAGACATCGACGGCGCCGACAGCGCTACGTACGCCATGACCACAAACGACTCCGGGAGCGTGCTGCGCTGCAACGTCAGTTTCACGGACGGGTCCGGATACCGGGAGACCCTCTCCAGCGACCCGTCACCGTTCGTCCGCATCGATTGGGGCCTCACGCCCGCGGGCCTGGAGGCCGGGGGCAGCTTCCGGCTGCTCTTCCTCTCCAGCACGACGCGCGACGCCGATGCCACCGACATCAACGTCTACAACAGCTTCGTGCAGGACCTGGCGGCGGCGGGCCACGCCGGCATCCAGGCCCACGCCTCGCAGTTCCGGGCGGTGGCCTGCACCGGGGAGGTGGACGCCGTCGACAACACGGGAACGACGGGAACGGGCATCCCGATCTACTGGCTGGACGGCGCCAGGGCGGCCGACGACTACGCGGACTTCTACGACGGCTCCTGGGACGAGGAGGCCACGGTCCGGAACGAGTCGGGCGCCTCCGTCACGATTGCTGCCAACACCACCACAACCGCCGCCTGGACCGGCTGCGACGATAACGGCACGGAAGCGGACGACGGCAGCGGCGCCTCGATTGCCCTGGGCGCCACGGATGCGGGGGTTGGATACCTCAACTACACACCCTCCTTCAACCCCTTGTACTCGGCCGACCTGAGGGCGAAGGCGAGCACGTTCTCCCTCTATGGGCTCTCGCCCGTCTACACCGTCGCCAGCGCCGCCCAGAGAACATCCGCTGAAGAAGCCGGAACCCCCGAACCCACTCCAGCGAGCACGCCTGAACCCACGCCCGTCTCAACGCCGACGCAAACCGGAACGGCCGAAGTGACGACGACGTACGTCGTGAAGGCGGGTGACGTGTGCTGGCGCGTTGCCCAACAATTCGGGATCTCTACGGCACAACTGCTGGAAGCCAACCCCGGAATTAACGCGAACTGTAGCAACCTCCGGGCGGGGTCGGAGCTCGCAATCCCGTCATTTCGCGCGCCTGCTGCTACCTCAGAGGCGCCGACCGCAACGGCTGCTGCGACACCACGCACCGCGTCAACCCAGGGCCAACCCGAGCCCCCACAGCCTCTTCTTCGACGGCCTCACCTTCTGGGTCTCCGACCAGGCCGAGCGGCGGCTCTTCGCCTACCGGCTCCCGGCGGAAGACCACCCGGCCAGGGAAGACGGCGAAGACGAGTTGGAGCGGAACCGCGACGAGGAGCTCCCCGGCCCATCCTGAACCGGGCCAACAACAACAGCCCGCGCGGCATCCGGTCCGACGGCGACGTGATCTACGTGGCCGACGCGAGCGGCGACCGCGTCTACAGCAACAACATGCCCGACGCCATCGACGCCCGCCTCGCCTCGCTCACGCTCAGCGGCGTCGATATCGGGGAGTTCTCACCGGGCAGGACCGATTATGAGGGCGTCGTAGCGGAGGGCGTGACGGAGACGACCGTCGAGGCGGTGGCGGTGCGGAGCGGCGCGGATGTCGCCACTAACCCGCCCGACGACGAGGAGGCGGACGGCCACCAGATTGCGCTCCGGGACCTCGGCGAGATCACCGTCACCTCGGCGGACGGCAGCCGCACGAAGACCTACCGCGTGGTCTACGGCGCCGCCGAGCAAGTGCGCGATGCCGGGCTCGTGCTCGGGGGGACCAAGCTCAATCGTCCTCCTTGGGATGGCCGTAGAGGTAGTGCTTCTTGTTCTTCGCGAGGTCAGTCGGGAGGACATCCCACGCATCCTCTGGGATGGACTTGTGGAGTTCCTTGACCGCCTCGACGATCGCGCCCAGCCCTCCACTCGTCGGCGGCGCGCCTTCGATCGACACCGTCACCCTCTCACCTTCCATGAGGTCGAGGGGCTCCTCGGGCGTCAGCACGCCGTTGGCGTAAGTGGCTTTCACGGTTGTGGTCATAGCTGATCCTCCGGGCGCGCGCCTGCTCCCTATCCTACCGCGACCCCCCTCACCGTCGTCGATCACCGAGTGTTGCCTGCAGGTCGCCGATGGCCCGCTCGACCTTGCGCAGCCCGCGCCAAACGGCGGCTACGGACTCGTCGCACACGGCGCCTCGCCGCAGGCCCGGGTCAAGCCGCCGCACCCGCCCACCCCGCGGCAGCAGGCGCGCTGGAAGGCCATCCGCCAGGCACAACTGCAGGGACTCTCGATGCGCGCCACCGCCCGAGTGCTGGGCATCTCCCGCGACACCGTCGGCGCCTATATCCGCGCCGGCGGCCCACCCGGGCGCCAGGGTGCGGCATCATCTACCGGGTAGCGATCAAACGCGAGAGGATATTTTCGCTGAACCGTTAAGCAGACAAAGTCGCTGAACGTCGACAATCGGAACACACGGCTTCAGGGTCGCGGTCATGAAGGCCGACGCCGTGCCGCCCGAGCGCCCGCGAGGCGTGGGTGGCGAAGCGGGTCGAGGAAGGCGCCGACGTCCTCGTCTGCCATCCCAGGCTCGTGCAGACGGGCCTGGACGTCGTCGACTCCCCGACGATCGTGTGGTTCGAGACGGAGTTGCCAGTTTTTCAATCAACACCAAACGCTGCGCTACTCGTGGGCTGCGAGCTTGCCGTCGCTTCAGTGAGGGTTCGTTTCGGACATGACCCACTCAAGCACCGAGTGGCGCCGCTACAGACCCCAATGTCTACCGGCTTGCCGCGCCGGCTTGAGTCGCATCGGCCGTAGGCACGGGCCCCTTGGCGACCAATGGGGTGATGGGTGAAATGCCGTCCGGGAACAGCTCGGCAAAGCCCTCGTTCACCCACTCCGGAGCGCCGAGGATGTAGGAGACCCACTCTCCGTCCTGCAGGTCGTAGAGGGCCGTGATGTGCAGGCTCTCCGCGCAGGCCACGAGCTCCTCGACGCTGCCGCCCTCGGAGACGAGGAGGCTGAAGCCCTCGGCGATCTCGCCGTGCAGGCACTCCGGCCCCGGCAGCAGGGCGCCGTCGCCGCGGTTCGGGTCGGCTGAAGGCGATCCGCCGCTCTGGACGGTCAGCGGCGTGAACGGGGGAACGCCACCGGCGAACAGCCCGGCGAAGCCCGCGTTCACCCACTCCGGCGCTCCGAGGATGTAGGAGACGTAGACACCCTCGTGCAGCGCGTAGAGGGTCACGACATCCCGGCTCTCCGCGCAGGCCACGAGGTCCTCGACGCTGCCGCCCTCGGAGACGACGAGGCTGAAGCCCTCGGCGATGTCGCCGCGCAGGCAGTGTGCCCACGGCTCGGGGGTCGGTTCCTGTCCGGCGTCGCCGAAGGCCACGCGGTAGCTCTTCGTGCGGCTGCCGTCGGCCGAGGTGACGGTGACCGTGATCTCGCCGAGGCCCTCCAGCGCTACCTGGTGGCCGTCCGCCTCCTCGTCGGCGTCGGGCGGGTCGATGGCGACATCCGTGCCGCGCTGCATCGCCTCCGCTGTCACGACGGTCTCGGTCACGCCCTCGGCGACGACCCCCTCGTACTCCTCGCGGCCGGGATCGAACGCCCCGATCTCGATGCCGCTCAGGGTGAGCGAGGCGAGGCGCGCGTCGATCGCGTCGGGCATGTTGTAGCTGTAGACCCTGTCGTCGCTGGCGTCGGCCACGTACATGACGTCGCCGTCGGACCAGATGCCGCGCGGGCTGTTGTTGCTGGCGCCGCTCAGCTCCCTGAAGTCCTCATCACCGACGCGTTCGAGTGACATGTCCTCGCCGGAGGGCTCTTGCTCATTCGGCAGCGCGGGCAGCCGGTAGGCGAGAAGCCGCTTCCGCCCATGGTCCGAGACCCAGACGCCGACGCCATCCGACCAGATACCGTGGGGGTCGCCGTTGGTGTCGTCGAGGGCGTACTCGCCGAGGAGTTCACCGGACGTCAGGTTGTAGGCGAACAGCGCATCCGTGCGGCTGTCGAGCACCCACATGATCCGGTCGCGAGACCAGATGCCGCGGCTGTCCTCGTTGTCCTCGTGGAGCACGATGTCGCGGTCCCGTAGCCGCTCGCCGCTGGCGAGATCGTGCGCGAAGAGGCGGTCCTGGCCGCTGTCGGCGACCCACAGCGTCTCGCCATCGGACCAGATGCCCCGCGGGGCGCGATTCGTCCCATCGAGTGCGAACTCACGCTCCTCGACGCGTTCGCCGCTGTCGAGGTCGTAGGCGTAGACGGCGTCGCCAGCGCCGTCTGGGTTGTCGAGGAGCCAGAGGGTCGTCCGGTCCGACCACATCCCGGTCGGCTTGTCGTGGCCGCTGTCCAGCGCCTCGATGTCGAGCTTCACGGTCCACTCGAAGTCCACGCTGCTGGGGCTGGGTCCCGAGGGCCCACCGCCGCCACCGCCCCCACCTGCGACGATGATCGGTGGTTCCGTCGGGCCGGCCGTGACGGTGATGGTCACCTCGACGGTCGCGCTACCGCCGTTCGCGTCATCGGCCTCGACCGTGACGCTGTACGTGTCTGTCGTCGCGGTGTCGAAGGTAACCCCGGCGGCGACGGTGATCTGACCGCGGCGCGGATCGGCAAGATCGAGCTCGACAACTTCCGCGAGCGCTCCTCCATGGGCAAGCGCGGGTCGCACGGGCCCGAAGCGCTACCCGCTCAGCGACTACGTGAAGCACCGCCTGCGGGGCTTCTTCGAGCTGCTGATCGGCGACGAGGTGCACGAGTTCAAGGCGCGCGGCTCCGCCCAGGCATCGCCGCCGGCGTCCTCGCCGACGCCTGCGCCAAGTCGCTTAGCTTAGCCTCTCGGGCACCCTCATGGGTGGCTACTCCTCGACGCTCTTCCATCTCCTCTATCGGTTCAGCCCGGAGATCCGGGGGGAGTTCGGGCGGGCGGAAGAAGGCCGCTGGATCGAGTGCTACGGCTTCGTCGAGCACACCATCGGGTGCGACGACCCGGACTCCTTCGAGGACGGGCGCACGAGCCGCCGCAAGCGCTACCGCAAGGTCGTGCGCGAGCGCCCGGGGCTCGCCCCCGCCGCGCTCTTCCACCTCATCGGCAACTCGGTCTTCCTACGGTTGTCCGATGTGGCGTCGGGGCTCCCGCCCTATGAGGAGCGCGTGCTGCTCTCCTCGATGGACACCGAAGCCGACGGGAACGGGCTCTCGCGGCGCTCGGGCTACGACGAGCTGTTCGGGACGCTCAGGGCGGCGCTCGCCGACGCGCTCTCGAAGGGCTCCAGGCGTCCGCTCGCCACCTACCTGCAGACGCTGCTCGCCTACCCCGACGGCTCACGCAGGGCGAGACGGTCTTCGATCCGGAGAGCGAGGAGCTGCTCGTGCAAGTGCCGCCGCTCCCCGAGGACAGGCTCTACCCCAAGGAGCGGGCGCTCGTCGACCTCGTCGCCGCCGCCGAGCGGCTGCAAGGCCGCCGCGTGCTCGTCTACGCCACGCACACGGGCACGCGCGACATCACCGGGCGGATGGAGGATTTTCTGGGCAGGCACGGCTTCCGGGTCGCGTTGATGAAGGCCGACGCGGTGCCGCCGGAGCGCCGCGAGGCGTGGGTAGCGAAGCGCGTCGAGGAGGGCGTGGACGTGCTCGTCTGCCACCCCCGGCTCGCGCAGACGGGCCTCGACCTCGTGGAGTTCCCGACGATCGCTTGGTACGAGACGGATTACAGCGTCTACACGATGCGGCAGCGTCACGGCGCTCGTGACGAGTGGGTCAGACGCAGCCCGTGCAGGTCGTCTTCATGGCCTACCGGAACACCCTCCAGGCGGACGCCCTCAAGCTGGTGGCGAAGAAGCTGCAAAGCTCCCTCGCCGTCGAGGGCGAACTCCTCCGTAGCTTTTTCCTGAGAATGTCCACCGGACTGTCATCGTAGCGGGCCTGTTGTCCACTGAAGGTTCACAACAAGGTGGTACGTTGCCATGGAGTTGGATCCGTGCTGCGGGAGGCATGTGCATCACGCTCGACAGACCAGTCCATGCACCTGAGACGGCGGAGGGAGCGACGGCGCGTGCCGTCGCACTGCACGTCGCGCTGGGGTCTGCCGTGCAGGGCGATCTAGCACATGCGTACCCCCTTACCTTCTTCCTGCGGCCTGGGTAGGTTCCCGGGCCGGGAGTCCGGCAGTGCCGGCATGGCTCAGTGCCCCCTGTCGCTCGACGGCCTTGGGGGGTGTTGCCACCGGCGCTGCTCGGTGCGTGAACCTCTGATGGGGACATGCGACCTGATCGCTGATTCGTAAGGTGGATGACGGCGCGCGCACCTGCGGCCTTCCGGACGAGTGGACGAAGCACCCATGAGGAGCCGCAGTGGGAACGCCCGACGACATCGACGTGTGGATTGGCCTCGACATCGGCAAGGCAGAACATTTCGCTGAAGTGCTGGACGCCGCGGGCTCGCCGCTGTTCGCCGGCGCCGTGGCCAACGGCGAGGCCGACATCGAGGCGCTCCTCGGCCGCGCCCAGGCCCTCGGTACCCCTGCGCTGGTCGTCGACCAGCCCGGCTCGCTCGCCAGCCTCGTGCTCGCCGTCGCTGCGCGCCTCGGTGTGCCGGTCGCATACGTGCCCGGCCTGGTCATGCGCCGCGCCGCCGACCTCTACCCGGGCGAGGCCAAGACCGACCGCCGCGACGCCTTCGTGATCGCCGACACCGGCCGCACCCGGCGCCACCAGGTGCACTGGCTCGACGCCGGCGACGACGAGCTGCTCGATCAGCTGCGCGTCCTCAACGGCTACGACACCGACCTCGCCGCGGACGCCACGCGGCTCTCCAACCGGCTGCGGGACGGCTGACGAGCGTGTCCCCGGCCCTGGAGCGCGTTCTGGGTCCCAGGCTGCACCATCCGGGCGTACGCGACCTCCTCACCCGCCACCCGGTGCCCCAAGCCTTGGCTGCGGCCGGGCGCGGCCGGATCGCGCGGGTGGTGCGGAAGCGCTCGCCGCGCCTCGCGAAGGCTTTGGCCGCGACCGTCGCCGAGGCCCTCGACGCGCAGACCGTCGTCGTGCCCGTCGAGGCCGTGACGGGGCGCGTGATCGCCGAGGTGGTCGCCGAACTCGACCGCACGCTGGAGCGCCGCAAGCGGCTCGAGGCCGAGATCGAGGCCCTCTTCGAGGCACACCCTTTCGGACGCATCCTCCGGACGCTGCCGGGCATCGGCCCCCGGACAGGGTCGAGGATCCTCGCTGAGATCGGCGACGGCTCCCGCTTCGCTAACGGATCGAGGCTCGCGAGCTACGCCGGACTCGCGCCGGTGACACGCCAGTCGGGCTCCAGCCTCCGCGGCGAGGCGCGCAGCCGGCGCGGCAACCACAGGCTCAAGAACGCGATGTTCCTCGCCGCCTTCGCCTCGTTGCGAGACCCCGCCTCGAGGGCCTTCTACGACCGCAAGCGCGCCGAGGGGAAGCGACACAACGCCGCGGTCATCTGCCTCGCGCGCCGGCGCTGCGACGTCATCCTGGCCATGCTCCGCTCGCGCCGGCCGTACCGGGCGAAGATCCCGCACGACCGTCCGGTCGCCGCGTGATGACGTCGACTCAGCCAGCTTCAGGAGCCCGATGGCCTTGACGAAGAAGATAGGGCGCTACGGCTTCGTCGAGCACACCATCGGGCGCGACGACGGCGAGTCGCTCGAGGACGGGCGCACGAGCCGCCGCCGCAAGTACCGCAAGGTGATCCGGGAGCGGCCGGGGCTCGCCCCCGCGGCGCTCTTTCACCTCATCGGCGCCAGCATCTTCCTGCGCCTCTCGGACGTGGCCTCCGGGCTGCCGCCCTACGAGGAGCGGGTGCTGCTCTCCTCGATGGACGACGAGGAGGACGGTAGCGGCTTCTCCCAGCGGAGCGCCTACGACTCCGTCTTCGAGACGCTGCGCGCCGCCCTCACGGAAGTGCTGGCGAAGGGCTCGAAGCGGCTGCTGGCCACCTACCTGCAGACGCTCCTGGCCTACCCGGACGGCTGCACGCGCGGCGAGACGGTCTTCGACCCGGAGTCCGGGGAGGTGCTCATCCAGGTGCCTCCCCTCTCCGAGGAGAAGCTCTACCCGAAGGAGCAGTCCCTCGTCGACCTCGTCGCCGCCGAGCGCCTGGCGGGCCGGCGGGTGCTGGTCTACGCCACCCACACGGGAACGCGTGACATCACGGAGCGGATGGACGACTTCCTCACTCGCCACGGCTTCACGGTCGCGGTGATTAAGCCGGGATCCGTCGCTCCCGAACGTCGCGAGGCCTGGGTGGCGCAGCGGGTCGAGGAGGGCGTCGACGTGCTCGTCTGCCATCTGCGGCTGGTGCAGACGGGCCTCGACCTCGTCGACTTCCCCACCATCTGCTGGTACGAAACGGAGGTCTCGGTTTTCCAATCCACACCAAACGCTGCGCTACTCGTGGACGGCGCGGCTGACTGCGCGCGGTGGTAAGCGCCTTTCCGGTTCCCCCGACCGTCCAACCGGGGCCTAACGCGCGGTAGGATAGACGCAGGCGCGCGCCGGGAGGATCGACCATGACCACAACTGTGAAGGCTACCTACGCCAATGGCGTGTTCACGCCTACGGAGCCTGTCGACCTGGACGAGGGCGCGGAGGTGACGGTGTCGATGGATGACACATCGCGTGCGTCGCAGGAGGGGGCTGAAGGAAGCGGGGGGGCCCTTGTGCAACTCATCGAGGAACTGCACGCGTCCGCGCCAGCCGACGAGCGTGACGATCGGCCCCATGACCTCGCCGAGAACTACAAGCACTACTTGTACGGCCACCCGAAGGACCGGAACCTGTGAGCGACGTATTCGCAGATACGGGGTACTGGGTCGCACTTGAGGATCCTCGTGACAGGCTGCACGAGAAGGCACTCGCTCTGACAAGGGCGCTCGGGCCGCGCCGCATCGTGACCACCCAGATGGTGCTGGTCGAGATGCTCAACATCTTCGGGAGCCGAGGGGAACGACAGCGGTCCCTGGCCTATGGGGTTGTGGAGCGGGCCGAACGCAGCCAAAACGTCGAGGTGACCCCGCAGACGGACGCGCAGTTCCGGGCCGCCGTCGAGCGCTACGCCAGCCGCCCGGATCAGACCTAGAGTCTCACCGACTGCGCGAGCTTCCTTGTCATGGAGGAGCGAGGGATCTCGGAGGCACTCGCTCACGACCGGGACTTCGTGCAGGCTGGCTTCGTCGCCCTGCTCCGATAGGGGGCCGGCGAGCAGCCGGAGCCGAAGGCGCGGAGTCGGCGCGAGGCTCCGACGCTGTGCGTCTTCGAGTGGCGCTGGGACGACGGTGACGACCTGATGCTGGCGCTGGCCAGGAAGATCATCGCCGGCGAGGAGGATGCCGGCTCGGTCGAGTCGGTCTTCGCCCAGGCGCAGCAAGTCGCCGCGGACGCCGAAGCGCTGCTCGTCGACGCCGCGTGGGCCGCACCCGAGCCGGTCGCGGCGGAGGTCGCCGCGGTCGAGGCGGGTGCTGACGACAGTCCCGGCGACGCCTCCGAGCCGCAGCGGTCACTTCTATGAGGGACGGTGTGCGCCCTGAAGTCGAAGGACGGTGCAGAATGATCTGATCAGTCCGGAGACATGCTCGTCGTCGCCTACCGGTGAAAGTCCGGTCCGGGTAACTGCCAGGGGGCCCGGTAGCAGATCGGCGGTCGGGTCTGGAAACGGGCCGGGCCGGAGCCCGATGTCGAAAGCCCTTGAGGGGGAGCGACCACGCGGTCCGCAGCATGAAGCGAAGTCTGCCGCGTCGTGAACATACCCACCGCATGGTGGGAACAAGGAGGAGCCGAGCCCCGGCCGTCAGGGCGAAGGCCATGGAAGGGGTGAAGAGCCTGGAGGCGCAACCCCGAAGAACCTCCCGGCGTAGAGGGCGCGGAACGTGTGGAAGGTGACGGCGGGAACTGGGGAGGCCCTCCCCGGTCCGGCGCCTGCGGATTGGTGCCGGAGCGAGGTGCCCTATAACCGGTGACGAACCGGGAAGTGGGTAGCCGGCCGGGAGGGAGTCGGAGGCGGCCATAGTACCGATTGAGCCGAGCGGACAACAGAACCGCCGGTGAGGGAAGGGCCGCTACTTCGTCTGCGCGTGTAGCTTGGGGAAGGATTGGCGAGTGCCCGTCGTGGCTAGAACCGCCGAGCAAAAGGTCCGAGAACTACAGCACACGCTCTACCGGGCGGCCAAGGCCGAGCCGAGCGACGTTTTCACGCGCTCTACGACAAAGTCCACCGCAGGGACGTTGTGGAGCGTGCGTGGCGGGCGGGGCCGAATGCCATCCGGTGAAGGACGTCGGTGAGCCGTGTGCGGGAGAACCGCATGCACGGTTCGAAGGGGAGGGGCTGGAAACGGGCGTTGGCTACGGCACGTGGAAGTGAGCACCGGCGGGAAACCGGCGGGATAAGCGCCACTGCCTACGGCTCGTACCGCGCCAGCCCCTTACCCGACCTTTCTGCAAGGCCGACGTGGCGGCTTCCTCCTCGGGGCGTGGCGCTCCTCGACATCGGGGCCGATCCGCTCGTGATGTCCCCTGACGGAGCCTGTGCCGAGCTTCTATCCGCACTCTTTGATGGGCCACGTATCGGGCCCGGTGCATGAAGGCACATCCTGCTTCCAGGGGGCGCTGCCAACTCTTGAACGTCCTTGTTGGACCGCTACCGCCTCGCAGTCGCCCGTTGCCCGGCATCACGTGCAGTGGTTGGTTTGCTGGGCCTCCTCCCAGGTCCGTCTCAGTCTCGCTCTCCTGGTCGGTTGCTTCGGCGCCGCGCCTTGCTACGCGGCCTCCTGCGCCGCGGCGTCGCGCAACGGCTCGTAGACCTCGCCGGTCTTCCACAGCGCGAGCAGCAGCACCGCCAGCCGCCTCGCGACGCCCACGACGGCGCGCTTCTTCGCGTTACCGGCCCCCGTAGCGGTGTAGCGCTCACCCCAGCGGCGGAGGTCGGTGTCGGGCCCGAAGGGGCCGAGGATGTAGTGCGCGGCCTGCACCAGCAGCCGCCGCAGGTGCGGATCGCCGCTCTTGCCGATGCCGAGTTGCGGCGTGCGCTCGCCCGAGTCGCGCTGCCTCGGCACGAGCCCGAGGTAGGCGCCGACCTCGCGGTTCTTCGGGAAGCGCCCAGGATCCTCGATCGTCAGCACGAACGTGAGCGCGGTGATCGGCCCGACGCCCGTGACCTGGCGCAGCGCCGCGGTCTCGGAGTGAGCCTCGCACAACGCCTCGATCTCGCGGCCGGCCGCCGCGATGCGCGCGGTCAGCTCGCCGATCGCCTCCACCAGCGGCAGCAGCGCCGGGCGCAGCCCGTCGGGGATGTGGTCCGCCGTCTTGCGGTGGAACGCCTCGGCCGTGCACGACGGCAACGCGGCTCCGCAGGCCTTGACGGCCCCGCGCACGTGGTTGATGAGCAGCGTCCGCGAGCGCACCAGCGCGTCGCGGGCGCGCACCACGGCGAGGTCGTGCTGGCTCGCCTCGCTGCGGTGGCGGATCGGGGCGAGCAACTGGGGGTCGAAGCGCCCCAGCCGCGCCAGCCACTCGGCGTCGAGCCGGTCGGTCTTGCGCTGGCTGCGGGCGATCAGCGCGACCTGGCGCGGGTTGGCGACGACCACCTCGTGGCCGAGGTCCGCCATGAGGCGGCTCAGCCACGGCGAGCGCGGCCCCGCCTCGATCACGACCCGCGATGGGGGGAGGCCGGTCAGCACCATGCCCAGCGCTGCCGTCGTGGTGCGGACGCGCCTCTCACGTACCACCTCCCCGCCGGCGCCGAGGGCGTGGACGTGGGTGTAGCGGTCGCCCACGTCGAGGCCGATGGTGACCCCTGACCCTTCCTTGCCCTCAATGCTCCACGTCGTTGCGGTATCCTGCTGCACGGCCGGTCTCCTACCTCGTCAAAGCTCCGCAAAGAGCCGTTCTGGCCCATCGAGGCCGCTGTTTCGGGGGCGAGTATCCCCCTTGAGGAAGAGACCGGCCCTCATGCCATCTCTTGAGCGACGCCCACGCCTCGAGCAGCGTCCCGTCCACCGTGCAGTGCTCGGCGGAGAGCAGCCGGCGGCGCTTTGCCTCGGCCACCACCTCGGCGAAGAAGGCGCGCGCGACATCGGCTGCGAGCAGGCGCTCGCGGTTCTTGGAGAAGGTCGAGGCGTCGAACGGCGCGTCTGAGATGTTGAGGTCCAAGAACCACTTGAAGAGCAGGTCGTAGCGCAGCCGCTCGCAGAACTGGCGCTCGCTGCGCACCGAGTAGAGCGCGATCAGCAGGCTCGCCTTGAGCAGGTGCTCGGGCGGGATCGAGGGCCGCCCGCTCGTTGCGTACATCGTGCCGAACAGCGGCGAGAGCCGCTGCAGCGCGGCATCGACGATCGGTTTGATGCGTCGGATCGGGTGGTCGTCCGGGATGAAGGAGTCCGGCGTCACCGCCAGCAACATGTTGGTCTGGCGCTCGGCGTCACCTCGCACGGGGCTGCCTCCCAGGCTATGCCCCCGCCGCCAGCCCCATCCTGCCAGATGGCCGCGCCTTTTTCAGCACCCTGCTAGGCCTCTGCTCACTGCTGGCGGCGCTCGGCGGAGCGTCCGGGGGGCCACCGCCCGCTCCCGCGCTCCCCTGCTCTCGTCGCCTTGTGAGTAGCCCATGTGTTCCTCTCTGGCCGTATTCTATCAGGGTGACTGCAGCCTCGCGCCCTCTCCGTGGCACACGCGTGCGGAAGCGTATTCCGGCACGTTCCGGCCACCTCGTGCACGCGCGCACCAGGTCGCGCGCAGCGGCGTGTGGCCCCTCGGCGCGGAGCGGCCCGAGGCGGGTCCAGCCGAGCGCGCCCCCGGCGCGAGGCGCAGCCCGGCGACAGGCCCGAGTCACCGCTCCTTCCCCGGCGCCCACGGCAGCTCGTGGCGCCGACCCCCGGCTCACCTCGTGCACACGTGCACCAGGTCGCGCGCAGCGGCGTGTGGCCCCTCGGCGCGGAGCGGCCCGAGGCGGGTCCAGCCGAGCGCGCCCCCGGCGCGAGGCGCAGCCCGGCGACAGGCCCGCGTCACCGCTCCTTCCCCGGCGTCCACGGCAGCTCGTGGCCGCCGACCCCCGGCTCACCTCGTGCACGCGCGCACCAGGTCGCGCGCAGCGGCGTGTGGCCCCTCGGCGCGGAGCGGCCCGAGGCGGGTCCAGCCGAGCGCGCCCCCGGCGCGAGGCGCAGCCCGGCGACAGGCCCGCGTCACCGCTCCTTCCCCGGCGTCCACGGCAGCTCGTGGCCGCCGACCCCCGGCTCACCTCGTGCACGCGCGCACCAGGTCGCGCGCAGCGACGTGTGGCCCCTCGGCGCGGAGCGGCCCGAGGCGGGTCCAGCCGAGCGCGCCCCCGGCGCGAGGCGCAGCCCGGCGACAGGCCCGCGCCACCGCCTCTTCCCCGGCCCGCGGCAGCTCGTGGCGCCGACCCCCGGCTCACCTCGTGCACGCGTGCACCAGGTCGCGCGCAGCGGCACGGATTCGGTCGCGGTTACGGGAGCACCGGGCTACGCGGTGGAAGCGATCCCCGTGACGTGGCCGGGGCCAGGAGAGCAGGGCGAGCCGGGGTGGAGCGTGAAGGAGCAAGAGTGGATGAGCCAGGAGCAGAGGTGGCACGGAGCAGGAGGGGTGGAAGTGGATGGGTCGTGGAGAAGCGTGGAAGGCACGGGGAAGGATGGGGCGGGGAATGGTGATGCGGATGGGGTGTCGAGAAGCGAGAGGCGAGGAGCGAGGAATGAGGAGTGGGGAGCGGGAAGAGGCGGAGGACGAGAGACAAGAAAAGAAACTTAATGAGAGAGATCTATAGTTAACGTGCATGGATTCTGTCCGTGGACACGTCTCACGGACACTTTTGGCGGTCATGGCCCCCTCATGCGGCGCTGTCGGCGCGCGGAGGGCGCCCTGGCGACTCATGTGCGCCTTGCTCCGGGCTGTCCGTGGGCCGCGCTTGAGCCTCGTGGACGCTGCGGACGCTCGTCCTGGGCCTGTCCGTGGGGCCGCGCTTGAGCCTCGTGGACGCTGCGGACGCTCGTCCTGGGCCTGTCCGTGGGGCCGCGCTTGAGCCTCGCGGACGCTGCGGACGCTCGTCCTGGGCCTGTCCGTGGGGCCGCGCTTGAGCCTCGCGGACGCTGCGGACGCTCGTCCTGGGCCTGTCCGTGGGGCCGCGCTTGAGCCTCGCGGACGCTGCGGACGCTCGTCCTGGGCCTGTGCGTGGGCAGCGCTTGAGCCTCGTGGACGCTGCGGACGAGGCGGACAGGTGTCCACGGACGCTGCGGACGAGGCGGAAAAAGTGTCCACGGACGCTGCGGACAGAGAAAGTCTGTCCACGGACGCTTAACCCCCTTGACTGGCTGGTCGCGGGACGGGGACACTACCGCCCTCAATACAGCGCTGCACTCGTGAGCCAGGATTCATCCAAAACACGAGACTGGACGAAGCAGTTGCGGCAGATAGCAGACGAGGACACTCGCTCTCATCCGCCGGCCTCGTACAACCATCCAGCCAGCAGCTCGCACATCTTCGGATGAGCTTGCTTAGACATCGTTCGCGCACGATGCTCCCGACTCCGCTTGCGGACTCGCGAACAACCAAGCGCGCAGGAGATCCCGGCACCTCACGCTGACGACCTCCGGCCACCTGCGCAACGCTGACCACCATTCTTCGGTGGGCGGAGTTGTGTAAGCGGACACCTGCTCGCGGACCGACCTCGATCCGCGCCCAGGGCTCACCATGCAGCACTCGCTGCAGCATGGTGTCTCGTCACTCACCCGCCACCTCGACGATCGCCCCACGGGGATTCCTGCGCCCTGCGCCGGGACTCTGCGTGTGGCTGTGCTTCCTACGTGCGCGCGTACAGGTGACACCCCACCCCTCGAGGTCAATCGCGGACTCCCGTCAACACAGGGGGTCCGTCTTGCCGCACGACACGATGTCGGCGGCGTAGTGCTCCCGGAAGACCCATTAGGAGACTGTCCCGATGACGACCAACCAGGCGACAAGCGAACTGACCGACCAGCAGGCGACCGCGACGCACGCGGCGAGGGCCAAGAGGTTCGCGGACTCCACGCTCGGAGAGGTACGACGCGCAGCAGCCGCGGTGCGGGATACGCGTCACCTCGGCGACCCGAAGGCGACGGAGCAGGCCCAACTACAGCACGCGCACGCCGGGCAGATGTACCACCTCGCGCTGACCGAACAGGAACGCCCCGCGGACGCAACTCGCCTCGCGACACGCGGCCCGACGTACGCGAGGGAGGCCCGCTGGCGCGCCCTGAAGTCGGGCGACCGCGCGCTCGACATGCTCTTCAGCGCTCGCGCCGCCGCCAATGCCGCCGAGGCCCAGGTGGCGTCCGCTCGCACGGCGGCCCGCCACGGCGATGAGGACCTGTGGCTCGACAGGGACCCGCGCATCGACGGTGAGCGCGCGGGCGTCGCCGCCCGGTAGAGACCTCGCTATCGGCAAGGTGACGATCCTCGCGGGACTCGCGTACTACCGTTGGGGGCACGAAGCCTCTAGCTGTACTGACTACACACCTGCGAGACACCTGATCGCAAAGGGGCCTCCGACGAGACTTGGGGTTGAACACGACCCAGGTTCCGAAGGAGGTCCCGATGCATGATGCCACCAACAGGCCCGAGCGGATGCTCTATTCGTTCGAGGCGCGCTGCCGCGCCATCTCCGCGATGCTCGCGGGCATGAGCCCCGCCAAGGCCGCCGCCAGCGTCGGCGCGAGCCGTGCCACGGGCTACCGTTGGCTCGCGCGCTACCGGGCCGGCGGCTGGGCGGGACTGCGCGAGCGTCCCTCCACCCCGAAGCACCAGCCGCGCCGCCTCTCCCCGGCCGAGGAGGCCGAGATCGTGGCCGCGCGCGAGCGCAGCGGGGCCGGCCCGCTCACCCTGGGCGCGATGCTCGGCCGCCCCGCCTCGACCGTGGGCAAGGTGCTGCGGCGGCTGGGCCGCGCGGCTGCCGCGCGAGCCGCGACCCCCGGTGGTGCGCTACGAGCGCGAGCGCCCGGGGGAGCTGCTGCACATAGACACCAAGAAGCTGGGGCGCTTCTGGCACGTCGGTAAGCGCATCCTGGGCGACGGGGTCACGCGCAGCCCGCGCGCGGGCTGGCAGCACGTGCACGTCGCCGTCGACGACCACTCGCGGCTGGCCTACGCCGAGGTGCTCCCCACGGACCGCCGCCACGATGCCCTCGCGTTCCTCGAGCGGACGCTCGACTGGTTCGCTGAACAGGGCATCACGGTCGAAGCGGTGATGACGGACATTCAATCTGGATCTGCCCTCCGGATGCTGGCCGGACCGGCCGGCCGGCCTCAGGATCAGAGGGTCCGGCGCCTGTCCGCCGTCGTTGATTGACCGATCGGAGCGCAACGCGACTCCTGGCCTGTTGACCACGAGGCGGGCGGGGCCACCGCCGGGGACGAAGCGTCCTGTTGGGAACCCGGTGACCGGGCGGTGGCGCCCGGATCCCTGTTAGCGAATGTCCGGTACGACGTCCCTCTCCGGTGGCCAGCGCGGACCGAGTGAGCGCGGGGGTGCAGGAACGGAGCGACTGTATGCAGCTGTGGTTGGGAATCGACGTCGCGTCCCGGGCCGCCCACCAGGCGAGCCTCGCCGACGAGAGCGGGCGCTTCCTCTGGAGCGGACACCGCTTCCGCACCGGGGCCGAAGACCTCGAGCGGCTGTGGGCGATGCTGCCCGAGCGAGGAACAGACACCGAGGTGCTGGTGATCCTGGAGCCCACGCGCAACGCCTGGGTGGCGCTCGCCGCCTGGTTCCGCCGTCGCGGCGCACGCGTCGTGCTGGTGCCGCCGGAGCGCTCGGCGGACCTGCGCGACTACTACCATAAGCACACCAAGAGCGACCGGCTCGACTCGCGTCTGCTGGCGCGGCTCCCGCTGCTGCACCCCGAGGGGCTGCACGACGAGCACGGCCTCGGGCCGGGCGACCCGCTGCGGCGCGCGACGCGGCTGCGTCAGAGCCTGGTGCAGCGGCGCACGAAGTCGCTGGCGCGGCTCGACGCGCTGCTGGAGCTGCTCGGGCCGAAGTGGCTGGAGGCCTTCCGCGCCGACCTCGCCAACAAGACCCCGCTGCGGTTCCTTGCAGCCGGCTACGCCTGTCCCGACACGGTGGAACGGCTCGGCCGGGCGCGCCTCGGGCGCTTCCTGTATCGCCACTCGCGCGGCCATTGGGGCCCGGAGCACGCTGCGGCGCTGCTGGACGCCGCGGAGGAGACGCTCGCGCTCTGGGAGGACGCCTTCGACTTCGACCAGCTCGCCGAGGACATCGCCGTCGAGGCCAGGCTCGCCCTCATCCTCACAGACGAGGTCGCCGCGCTCGACGAGCGCATCGCGCTCCTCTTCGAGGAGGCCGACCCCGAGGCGATCCTCACCTCGGCGCCGGGCATCGGTCCCGTCACCGGTCCCCAGATCCTCGCCCGCCTCGGCGATCCCAACCGCTTCCGCTCCCTCGCCGGGGTGCGCTCCTTCAGCGGGCTCGTGCCCTCGCTCAACGCCTCCGGCGTGAGCGGCCGCCACGGCCGTCCGACCCGCCGCGGCGACGCCGCCCTGCGCGAGGCGATCTTCATCGCCGCCGACCATGCGCGGCGCATCGACCCCACGCTCGCCGCCCGTTACCAGCGGCTCATGGTCGCCGCCGGCAAGCACCACAACTCGGCGCTCTGCCATATCGCCACCACGCTGCTCACGCGCGTCGTCGCCTGCTGGCGGCGCGGCGAGCGCTACGTCATCCGCGACTGCGACGGCCAGCCCGTCTCCGTGGCCGAGGGGCGGAGCATCGTCGCCGAGCGCTACAGCGTCCCAGCCGAGGTGCGCCGCCAGCGACTCGGCCCCCGCGCGGGCTCGCGCAAGGGGACGGGCCGCCGCGGTCAGGAGTCGCAGAGCGCTCCGGCGCCGGCCCGTCCGCTGCCTACGCTACAACCCCTCGCCGGAGCTTGACATCCGTTAGGAACTCAACGGGCCCGCGTACGCATCGCACGCCTGGCGGGCTCGCTGCGACGAGCTGGGGCTGCGCCACCTGCGGACGCGGCCCTACACGCCGCGCACCAACGGCAAGGCGGAGCGCTTCATCCAGATGCTGCTGCGGAGCTGGGCATACGCCTTCGCCTACCCGTCCAGTGCGAACCGCGCGAGAGCCCTCGCAGGGTGGCTCAGGTGGTACAACAGGCACCGTCCCCACGGCTCGCTCGGCGGCCTCCCGCCCGTCGGCCGTGTCTCACACCTGTGTGGTCAGTACATCTAGCGGCTGACCGGGCCTACTCGGCGAATCGTTCTCCAGCGCACATCGACAACCCGCCGGATGGCGGGTTTTTTGATGCCCGCGACCCGATGCCGCGAGTCCTCATCAACCCAGCGGCGACCGAAGTGGCGGCATCACCTGCCGCCGCTTCGCTCGTCCGTTGCCGAGTCACCACGACTCGGCAACGGACGAGCGCGCCAGAGCGCACGGCTCCGGCGGCGGATGTACACTCCAAGGGGGAAACAGGTGGCATCGGTAGAGAACCCAGCTGCTGAGGATCGCGCAGCAGTAAGTGTGGCCATAGCCGCGTCCGACACGCGACTGGCTGCGCAGGACACGAAGATGGAAGCAGTCGAGAACAACATGGAAGCGACGGCGAAGACGATCGCGTCCGCCTTGTCGTCGCTCGAATCCAAGATGGACTCGCTCGACACCAAGATCGACTCGGTCCGCTCCGACCTCAACACCAAGATCGGTTCGCTCGACGGCAGGATGGACTCGCTGAAGACGAGCCTGAATCTGCTTGGCCTGGTCATTGCAGTGGCTGCAATCGCTGTCACACTCGCGGTTGTACTCGGTGGCGACGGCGCAGTCACCATCGAGATCGGGGATTCGCTAGCCGAGGCCCTCCGCGATCGCTAGATCGCTCTCCTGCGCACATCGACAGCCCGCCATCCGGCGGGTTTTTCGATGCCCGCAGTCCGATGCCGCGAATCCTCATCAACCCAGCGACTCGCCGGGGCGTCGTAATTCCGGCGACCCTGGACTGCCGTGAACAGGCGGCGCTGCCTCGCAAGCGCACTCGGCACAGCAGACGCCCTCCTTCAACAGGAGGGCTTCTTGCTGTGCTCGTCGCGGGCGCGTCGTCGCCGCCCAATAGGGGCCTCGGTATCGGCAACCAACTCACTCACGCCGGCGCTGCCGGCGTTTTCGGTGCTCAGCACCAGAAAGACACACAGCTCATACGGTTCATCATCCGGGCGCTGGTCGGCATTGTGGTGGGGAGCTTCTTCACCATGCTCATGTACTCCGGGGGCGAGACGTTGCTGGACATGGCCGGCGACGCGCAGAACGCCACCCCCGAGGGCGCCGGTGCAGCTGACCGGACCCCCTTCGCGAGACCACCGCTTATGAGAGTCCAGCGTGCTGCTGAGCCTCCCAGCGCTCGGCGTAGGCAGCCGGGGCGAGCCAGCCCAGGCTGCTATGCGGGCGCTTCGTGTTGTACTCGATCCGCCAGTCCTCAAGCAGCACCTGCGCCTCGAGCAGGCTGTCGAACTGCTCGACGGCCAGGAACTCGTCGCGCAGCCGGCCGTTGAACGACTCCACGTACGGGTTCTCCCACGGCGCACCGGGCTCGATGTAGCTGCTGCCCGTGCCGGAGAACCGGCACCAGTCGCGCAGCGCGTTGGCCGTGAGCTCTGGACCGTTGTCGCAGCGGATGTACCCAGGCGCCGTCCCGCGCCGGGCGACGATCCCCTCGAGCGTTGAGGCCGTGGCGTCGGCGTTGATGCTCCTGCGGCCACGATCGCCAGCGCCTCCCGTGTGTGCTCGTCGACGATGTTGAGCAGCTTCAGGACCCGCCCGTCCGCGGTCTGGTCGAACAGGAAGTCCAGCGCCCAGACGTGGTTCGGCCGCTCAGCGCGCAGCCTGGCGGCGGGCACCGCCGAGTCCCCCAGGCGCTGACGCTTGCGCCGTTTCACCGGGACGCGCAGCCCTTCCTCACGCCAGAGCCGTTGCACCCGCTTGCGATTCACGCCCCAGCCCTCCTCGCGTAAGGTCGCCCAGACCCGGCGGTACCCCCAGCGGGGGTGGCCACGCGAGAAGGCGTGGAGTTCCGCGCGCAGCGCGTCGTCGCCGCGGCCGCGCGTCGGGAGGCGGCGCTGTGTGGAGCGGTGCTGGCCGGTGACCCGGCATGCCCGCCGTTCCGACAACTCGAGGCGGTCCTGCAACATGCAGACTGCCTCGCGCCGGCGCGACGGGCTTACCAGTTTCCCCGGGCGATCTCCTTGAGCGCGTCGATCTCGAGTTCCTTGTCGGCGACGATCCGCTTCAGCCGGGCGTTCTCGCGCTCCAGCTCGCGCAGCCGTTTGGCGTCGTCGGCCTTCATCCCGCCGTACTGGTTGCGCCAGCGGTGGTAGGTCTGCTCCGAGATCTCGACCTGCTTCGCCGCCTCGGCGATCGTCTGCCCCTCACCGAGCAGCCGCTCCACCTCCCGCAGCTTCCGCACGATCTGCTCGGGCGTGTGCCTGCGTCGTTTCACCGTGATGTCCTCCTCCACCCACTTTCATGGGCCAGAGGACTCTCATCAACGGTGGTCCCGTTTCAAGGGGTCGGGTCACAGCGACAACGCGACTGGCCGACGTCTCGGCCGTCACGCCACGGGAGCCAACCGAACGCGTCGAGGTCGTCGCGGTCGTTGACGGCGACACCTTCGACATCGCCGACGGTCGCCGCATCCGCTTCTACGGTATCGACACACGTGAGCGCGGCGAAGCCTGCTACATGGAGGCCACCAACCGGCTGCGCGAGCTCGTCGGTGAGGCGGTCCTGGTCGAGCCTGGCCCGCGGGAGGCGGACAAGCACGGCCGCACGCTGCGCTACGTCTACACGCTGGAGGGAGTCTCCATCGACGCCGTGATGGTGGCGGAGGGGTTCGCCCCGGCGTGGACCGGCGACGGGCAGCATCGCGATGAGCTCGTCGCCATGACCGAGGCGGCGAGCGACCGCGAGGTCGGCTGCATTCACAACAGCTAGCGAGCACCACGCCATTCGGCGGGCCGTACACGAGGAGAGGCTCATGGATGGACAGACAACGCGGGGACGACATGGTGTGTTCCTGGACGTGGACGGGGTGCTGAACCGGCACCGTCGAGATGCGGCGATGGGTTCGATTGAAGAATCGCTTGCGGCGAACTTCGATTTCATCGTGGCGTCGGTCGTCCCGGTCTACACCGTGCTCGCGAGCTCGTGGCGCAAGTACGCCGACCTGCTGCGGGAGTGAGCGGCCGCGTGGTGATACACGCGTGCACCGACACGCTGCCCGCCGAGGCGCTCCGCGGCGACGAAGTCGCGTTGTGGCTCCATCGGAACCCGGGGCTGAGTCGTTACGCCGTCGTCGACGACGAGGACGATTTCTACCCCTGGCAGCCGCTGTTCCAAACGGACGGCGCGGCGGGGCTCACGCGTGGCGTCGCGGAGTCGGTGGTCGCTTGGCTCGATGGCCCGCATACGCGCGACCATGACGAGCAGAGCGTGGAGATCGCGCGTCAGCACGGCGCTCGCATACACAGGTACATGGCGCTGTCGCGGGACGAGCGCGCCCGAGTCGCATCGCCGTTCGGGCAAGCGCCCGTGGCCTAGAAGACGCTGCCCTTGCTCGTCGCCATCGCCGCCATGAGCGGGCGGTGGCGAGGCCGGCTGCGGTCACGGCAGCTAGCAACACTCACCAGTGCGACACCTCGACGACGCGCGGCCATGGCCCTTCGCGGGGCTCGGCCAGGCGTCGTCACCGCCAGAGGGTCTGGCGGTGCAGGGCTCGAAGGAGTCCGCTATGGTGTTAGCCAGGATGGAGCGACTGGAGGACCGTGTTGAAGCGGTCTCAGTTGCGCAGAGGGAGGTGGAAACAGTGCAAGCCGCTGCGACCGCCAACCTCGCCGTCATTCAGGCGGAGCTGGCGTCACTACGGAGTGACGTTGCCACGCTTCGCGGGGAGATGCGCTGGGCCGCAGGTGCGGTCCTGAGCGTCGTGCTGGCCGGGTTCGCCATTCTGGGCGCCGGCCAGTGGCTGCTGTACGGGAAGCTGGTCGACTTGTCGGCCGGCACGGCTGTACGGATCGTCGAGGTCGGGCAACCGGTCATCGACGGGACAGTCACCCCGTAACGCTCCCTGCCCTGCGTCCTGCCGTACGGAGACCTGCCGCGAGGCGGGTTTTTCGTGCGTGGGGGGTGACGGCAACGCTGGCTCCGTCCGGCGCGTGCGCGCCAATGTGTCCCACCCACTGACGGTACTGAAATCGACCACCTCCCCCAGACCACCTTCCTCCTGAACTTCCCCAACGATTGCGATTCTTCCTCCCCTTATCCAGCCAGTGTTCGGGATCCCCGGTGAGGCGGGATCTCCAGTCCGTTGTCCCTGAGGCCTGACGCTCCACCTCGCAGTCCGAGCCCTCAGACCGACCAAGCCCGCTCCACACCGCCCATCCTGCTCCGCTCTCGCGACTGACCGCTCCCGGGTGGCCTCTCCCACGTCGGGCGTGCGGCTTGGCCGTGCCCGGCCCCCTTCGGGGGGCCTTGCGCCCGCCGCCGGCGCGAACCCAACGGCGGCGAGCAACAAGCCGCCGTGATGAGCATGTCTCAGTCGCGGCCAAGTCGCCGGGTGGAGTGGGATGAGTGGAGACAGCAGGAGCGACACAAAGCAGACGGGAGGGTCGCGCAAAGTTCGCGCGCGGCTCGAGGTCGACGTGTATGGAGACGAGCCTGTGAAGGCATGGAATGACCTCTGGGGCCGGATCCTCACTGAGTTGACGATCGCGCACGCAGCAGCTGCTGGCGCGACGCGGGAAGACGAAGTCGAGACAACGACGAAGACCGCAGTGCAGGGCGTCTCACGCGGTAGAATGCAACGGGGGTAGAACATGCGAACGATTGTCTACTCGAGGGTGTCGACCGACGCGCAAGCGGATGAGGGCACCTCACTCGACACGCAGGAGCGCGCCAGCCTGGAGTACGCGGGAGCGGCCGGCTACACGGTCATCCGCACGATCCGCGACACTGCGAGCGGGTCGTCGCTCGAGCGGCCGGGGATGGCCGAAGTGCGTCGCATGATGCGCGACGGCGAGTGCGACGTGCTGCTCGCCTTCGCGCTCGACCGCGTATCGAGGAGTCAGAATCACATCGGCGTGCTCTTCGACGAGGCCGAGACCAGCGGCGTGCGCCTCGATTTCGCGACCGAGGACTTCGAGGACACCGCGATCGGGAAGTTCATCGTGGCCGCGCGTGCGCTCATTGCCGAGGTCGAGCGCGAGAAGATCGCCGAGCGCACGATGCGCGGCAAGGCCGAGCGCGCCCGCAATGGCCAGCTCGCTCAGGGCACCGGCGCGGGGTGCTACGGGTACATCTACGTCCGCGAGACAGGACAGCGCGTGCTGAATCCCCAGCAGTCGCCCGTCGTTGGGCGCATCTTCGAGGGGTTCGCCTCGGGCAAGGCCGTTAACCGCATCGCGACCGAGCTCAACGCCGACGGCATCCCGACGTTAACCGGCAAGCAGTGGTACCCGGTGACGGTCCACCGGATCCTGCGCAACGAGACCTACACCGGCCGCACCGTCTACCGGCGCACCAAGGCTGAGATGATCCGACAATCCGGTGGCCGTAGTCGGAAGCGGCGCGTGGTCGAGCAGGATCCGAGCGAACACATCGTGATCGATGGGGCGTCGCCGCAGATCGTTTCCCCCGAGTTGTACGCCAGCGCTCAGGCCCGCTTCGAAGACCCCGAGCGTCGCAACGCGCGGGCTCCGTCGCGCACGTACCCCTTGAGCGGGCGGCTCCGCTGCCGGGATTGCGGTGCGGGCATGGTCGGGCAGTCCGTCAACCGCGGGCGCTACCTCTACTATCGCTGCAACCGTCTGTACCTCTCCCGCGAGGACAAGCGCTGCGCGAGCCGCCTGGTTCGGAAGGAAGTCCTTGAGTCGGCCGTCCGCGACACGATCGGGGACGTCTTGGCGAACCCGGAGCTCGCGATCGGCATGGCCGAGCGGCTGCGGGGCGGGACGGACCACGCTGCCCGGCTGACCGAGCTCACACGGGAGCTCAGCCACCTCGACGAGAGCGAAGACCGGCTCGTCGACCTCTACACGGAGGGTGAGATCGCCAGGGACGCCTTCCAGGAGAAGAAGGAGCGACTGACGAGGCGTCGGGCTGCGCTGGAGCGCGAGCAGGCACAGCTCCGCTCAGAATGCGAGCCCGGCCCCGATCCAGAGTTGCTGCGGGAGCGCATGCCGGAAGCGCTTGAGTTCATCCGCGAGTGGGTGAGGGAGGCAGACGGGGACGAGTTGGCGCTGCTGCTTCAGGCCCTCGAGGTGCGAGTGAACGTCGCTCCTGATGAGGCCGATGTACGCGTCGAGGTGCCGATGATCGAGGGAGTGGAGGCAAAGGATTTTGCTACCATTGAACGAACATCGGCATGACGACGTGGACGTAATCGTCGTTGCCGACGGGGCGGATGACGCCGGGGCTTGAGGGCGAGCTTGTCTCGATCGCCACGCGGTCCGTGTCGAGGGCGCCGAGGACCTCGATCAGGTAGCGGCTGTTGAAGGCGATGCGGGCCTCCTCGCCCTCCACCAGCGCGTCGATCTCGCCCTCGTTGTTGCCCACCTCTTCCGCGCGCGCCGTCACCGTCAGCCGGCCCGTCGAGTCCTCGCCGGGGCTGGCGATGAGCCGCACGATGCCCGATCCGTCGCGCGCGAAGATGGAGGCGATGCGCGTCTCGCGCATGAATTCGCCGACGCTCACCTCGGTGCTCGTGGCGTGGCTGCTGGGAATCAGCTGCTCGTAGTTCGGGAACGTGCCCTGGATGAGCTGCGCGACGAGCGTGGCGTGACCGAGGTCAAACAACACCTGCGTGCTTGCCGGGTTGAAGGTGACCGAGATCTGCTCGCTCACCTCCGGGAGCAGCCGCGCCAGTTCGTTCAGGGCGCGCGCCGGCACAATCGCCTCGCGGTCCGCGCTGTCCTCGCCAACCTCGATGGTGTTCACGGCGAGGCGGAACCCGTCGGCCGCGGCGAGCCGCAGCGAGCCGTCGCGCAGCGCGAAGTGCACGCCCGTGAGCACGGGCCGCGAGTCGTCCGTGGCGGCCGCGAACGCGACCTGGTTGATGGAGCGGCGGAGTGCGGCGGCGTCGATGCGAATCGTGTCGCCGTCCTCGACCGGAGGGATCGGCGGGAACTCGTCGGCGGCCTGCCCGCCGATGGACGCCTCGTTGCGCGCGCACGAGAGGCTGACCTGCCGGGATCGCTCGGCGAGCGAGATTTCGATCGGCTGGGGCGGCAGCGTGGCGACGAAGTCCGATAGCAGCCGCGAGGGCAGCGTGATGGTGCCCGCCTCGGTGATGCCCGACGCGATCCGGTAGGTGATCGCGATCGTCTCGGCGTCGGTGGCTGAGAGTGTGAGTTGGTCGTCGTCGGCTTCGAGCAGGATGTTGTTCGTGATTGGCAGCGTGGAGCGGGTTGGGACGGCGCGCGCGACGGCACTGAGGCCTCGATTCAGGTCCTCTTGTTGCACGGTCAGCTGCACGGTGGCCCCCAAAGCAGAAATCGCTCAAGCGCTGCGCTTTTGAGCCCCCAACCGTCGCGAGTATACGAGCCCGCTTGCGCCGTGGGCAATGTTCACGGCGTCGCGGGACACCGCCGGGCTAGCGGTATGGCAGCGCGTACAGGATGCCGCCACTGCCGGCGGGACAGTCGACCGAGTCGTCGATAGCCAGCGCGTTCGGCGTGCAAGGGCGCGGAATCGTATCGCCGATGGTGCGGGCGTAGATCTCGCCGTAGTTGCCGACGGCGGCGATCGCCCGCTGGATGAATTGCGGGCCGACACCGAAGCCGAGGTCGGGCACACCCCCCTCGTAGGGGACGCCGAGCAGCGTAGCGACGGCGACGCTCGGCGGATTCGAGGCCATACCGGCCACGTTCTCCTGGGTGATGCCCATCTCCTCGGCGCGGATCAAGCCGTGCACGACCCAGTTCACGATGTCGCGCCACCGGGAGTCGTCCTGCCGTACGGCGGGCGCGAGCGCCTCTCTCGAGATGATCTGCGGCAGGATGGTGTAGTCGTCGCGGTCATCGCGTGCGCCGATCCACATAGCGAGATCAGACGCGTACGCGGTCAGCACCTCGCAGCGACCCGAGAAGAACGCCTCCGCTACCGCCCAGTGCCCACCGGCTTTCGGGAGGGATCGGACGCCGATAGCGGTGAAGTGGTCGGCAACGACCACCTGGGGGGCCCACTCCGCCACCACGCAGATCGTGGCGCCGTCCATGTCGGCGGTCGATTCGATTCCCGAGTCCGTGCGCACTGCGAACGCCTGGCCCGTGTAGAAGGTCGGTCGAGCAAAATCCATCCCGGAGCTTGCGGCAGGCGCGGCGGTGGCGGTGGCGGTGTGCACGTCGATCGCGCCATTCGCGAGCAACTCGGCGCGTGTCTCGTGGTCTCGTGCATTCACGAACTCGATCCCGGTTGCGTCGCCCAGCACGGCGGCCGCTATCGCCCTGCAGACATCTATATCGAAGCGAATCGCTCCGCCGTTGAACCCGTCGAAACCTGACAGAGGCCGTTCGTGCCGCAACGCACACCTGAGCGTGCCGCGCGCGGTCACGTCATCGAGGGTGCTCCGAGGTTGGTCGCCGCGGGCGCCGTCAGTCGCGGCAGTGCTGCCCGCAGCGGCTGGCGTGGGGGTGGTGTCCGCGCCGCGTCCGGGGGTTGGCGAAGGGCTGGGAGCGGCGCTGCGTTCGGCGGCTGAGTCAGCAGTCGCGTCCGCGCTACGCCCGCCGGTGGGTGGGGTAGCAGTCTGGGCGGAATCGCCTCCGGCGGCGGAGTTGTGTGCGGGAAGCGTCGGCTCGCCGTCGCTCGTGCACCCGACGACGACTGCGAGTACCAGCATGGCCAGGGCCGAGCGCGCCATTTCGTGCCTCCGGTCGCTGTACCGAGCGGAGAGTCCTGGGCGGTGATGGTGCCCGCGTCAAGGTTGCGCATGTGATGCGCGCGCTCAGGAGGGCTGGCCCGCTCGTGCTATGCCCGGGCGGCGCTCGCCTCCAGCGCCTCGCCGACGGCCTCGACCGTGCGGTCGATGAGCGCCTCGTCGTGGGCGAGTGAGACGAACCACGCCTCGAACTGCGAGGGCGGCAGCATCACGCCGCGGTCGAGCAGCGCACGGTGGAAGCGCGCGAAGCGGGCGGTGTCGCTGGTGGCCGCCTCGGCGTAGTCGGTGGGCGGCTCATCGCGGAAGAACACGGTCAGCATCGAGCCGACGCGGCCGATGGCGATCGTCGCGCCGGCCTGCTCGGCCGCCTCCCGCAGCCCCGCTTCGAGTCGCGACGCGAGCGACTCGAGCCGGTCGAACGCGCCCTCGTCGGCGCGGAGCGCGCGCAGCGTGGCGAGCCCGGCGGCCATCGCGAGCGGGTTCCCGGAGAGTGTCCCGGCCTGGTAGACGTCGCCGGCCGGCGCCATGCGCTCGAGCAGCGCGCGCGGTCCGCCGTAGGCGCCGACAGGCAACCCGCCGCCGACGACCTTGCCGAGCGCCGTGATGTCCGGCCGCACGCCGTAGCGGCCCTGCGCCCCGTCCCACGCGACGCGGAACCCCGTCATCACCTCGTCGAACACGAGCAGCGCGCCGTGCGCGTCGCAGAGATCGCGCAGGGCTTCGAGGAAGCCGGGTGCGGGGGGCACGACGCCCATGTTGCCGGCGACGGGCTCGACCACCACAGCCGCGATGCCGGGGTGCGCTTCGAACGTCGCGGCGACCGCAGCAGCATCGTTGAACGGCACGACGATGGTCTGTGCGGCGAAGACGGCGGGCACGCCCGGCGAGTCCGGCAGCCCGAGCGTCGCGACGCCCGAGCCGGCCGAGGCGAGCAGCCCGTCCGCGTGGCCGTGGTAGCAGCCGTCGAACTTCACGATCAGGTCGCGGCTGGTGGCCGCGCGCGCGAGCCGCAGCGCGCTCATCGTCGCCTCGGTGCCCGAGTTGACGAAGCGCACCATCTCGACCGACGGCAGCGCGCCGGTCACGAGCTCGGCGAGCTCGGCCTCGGCCTCCGTCGGCGCGCCGAACGACGTACCGCCGGCGGCTGCGGCCTGCACGGCGGCGACGACGTCGGGATGCGCGCTGCCGAGGATGAGCGGCCCGAACGAGCCGAGGTAGTCGATGTACTCGTTGCCATCGACGTCGGTGAGGGTCGCGCCGACGCCGTGTGCGATCACGACCGGGTCGCCGCCCACGGCCCGGTAGGCGCGCGCCGGTGAGTTCACGCCGCCGGGCAGCACGTCTCGTGCACGCTCCATCACGGCGTGCGAGCGCTCGTAGCTGCGAGCGGGCGCGTCGGTCATCGGCGTCAGCTCGAACTGCTCTGCACGCCGGGATACCCCGCAGGGGCCGCGGGCACGGTGACGCCGAGGAGCGCGGCGGCGCCGGTCAGCGAGTCGACGGTGAAGTCGGGGCGTGGGTAGCCGTCGGGCAGCTCGTGGCCGGCGCGCTCGCTGAGCCACGCGACGCGGAGCCCGGCGTGGCGCGCACCGGCGACGTCCGCCTGCGCCGAGTCCCCGACGTAGAGCACCTCGTCGGGCCGGCAGCCGAGGCGGTGGCACAGTTCGAGGAAGGCGGCGCGGTTCGGCTTGTAGACCCGCAGCGACTCCGACGACTGGATCACGGAGAAGCGCAGCCGATTGTGCGAGACCGCGCTCTGCAGGAAGTCCTCGTCGGCGTTCGAGAGCAGGCCGAGGCGGTACCCCGCGAGGTGGAGCGCCTCAACCACGTCGTGCGCGTCGTCGAAGGCCGGCGCGTGGCTGAGCACCTCGCGGAAGAGGTTCGCGCCGAGCGTCGGGTCGCCGTCGAGTTCGCTGTCCTCGAAGAGCCCCGTGAACTGGCGACGCCAGATCTCCCACGTGGTGATGAACTCGGGCGCGGGTCCGGCGAACATGGCGTCGCGGTCCAGCTTGCCGTCCTCGCTCGTGGCCCACGGGCTGACGTGGTTCCACGCTGACTCGAAGCTCCTTGCCGCGGCCGTGATGTCGTCGACCGCGAGTCCCTGGTCGTTGAGCGCCTGCTCGAGGACTTCGCGGAAGTCCCAGTAGAGGAGCGTGCCGTAGGCGTCGAACGCCACGGCGCGGATCGCGCCGGGGTCGAACGGTTCCGGGTCGAGCGGGACGTCGGTCAAGCTTGACGAAGCCAGCGTGCCGCCTCCTTCGCGTGGTACGTGATGACGATGTCGGCGCCGGCGCGGCGGATGCCGGTCAGCGTCTCCATCATCACGCGCTCCTCGTCGATCCACCCCTGGGCGGCCGCGGCCTTCAGCATCGCGTACTCGCCCGACACGTTGTACGCCGCCACCGGCAGTTCGGTCGAGTCGCGCACCGCGCGCACCACGTCGAGGTAGGCGAGGGCGGGCTTCACCATCACGATGTCGGCCTGCTCTTCGATGTCGATCGTGACCTCGCGGATCGCCTCGCGCACGTTCGGCGGGTCCATCTGGTAGCCGCGCCGGTCGCCGAACTGCGGCGCCGAGCCGGCGGCCTCGCGGAACGGCCCGTAGAACGCCGAGGCGTACTTCGCGCTGTAGGCCATGATCGGCAGCTGCGCGTAGCCGGACTCATCGAGCGCCCCGCGGATGGCGCCGACGCGCCCGTCCATCATGTCCGAGGGCGCCACCATGTCCACGCCCGCCGCGGCCAGCGAGACCGAGGTGCGCGCGAGCAACTCGATCGCGGCGTCGTTCTCGACCTCGCCGCGCGCGTTGAGCGGGCCGCAGTGACCGTGGTCGGTGTACTCGCAGAGGCAGACGTCGGCGACGACGGCGAGCGAGGGGTCGGCCTGCTTGAGCGCGTCGACGGCGCGCTGCGTGATGCCTTCGGCGATCCACGCCCCGGTCCCCTCGGCGTCCTTGTGGTCGGGCACGCCGAACAGCAGCACCGCGCGCACGCCGAGGTCACGCAGCTCGGCAGCCTCGGCGGCGAGCATGTCGGTCGAGAGCCGGAACTGCCCCGGCATCGACCCGATCGGCTCGCGCACCCCGCGTCCCTCGACGACGAACAGTGGGTAGATGAACGACGCCGGGTCGATGCGCGTCTCCCGCACGAGTCCTCGCAGCGCCTCGCTGGCGCGCAGGCGTCGGGTGCGGGTGAACGTGGTCGCCCGTCGTGTGGCGATGGTCATGGCGTGGCCTCCTCGTTCGAGCTTGCAGCGGCGGCGAGGGCGTCGTGGGTATGATAGTCAACGTCAGGGTCAGCGGAAGGCGCGACGATGGACACTGCCGAGCGGGGCCAGTGGGTGGCGGCGACGGTCAGGGAAACGCGCGCGCACGTGCGACCCATGGAGCGCCGTTACGGCTGCACGTCCGAGGAGATGTGGAATCGCTGGCAAGACGGCGACGAACCCGAGGACGAAGCCGGGCAGGAAGAGGTCTTCGACTGGATGATGCACTGGCGCTTGCTGCGCGACATCCTCGTCAACCCCTTGTACGAAGGCCTCATCCCTCCCGACAACCCCGCGGACGACGCGGCCGCCCTGGCCTCGCGCGCCGAATACGTGCGCGTCCTGCTTGCTCAGACGAAGGTTGTCACGCTGGAGGAGGAGCTCGAAGAGCTACGGGCGAACATCGCGAAGATGGAGTTCCGCTACGAGTGCTCGTCCGAGTACATGTGGAACGCGATGCTTGCCGGAACCGAGCGCGAGACGGATGAAATCTGCCTGTGGATGATGGACTACCACGACCTCCAGCGGATCCTGGCGAGCGACGCGTACGCAACCCTCAGCGGTTCTGGAACTACCGACTCGTCCACGACCGCAAGATGGACGCCCTCCGCAGCGAAGGAATCGTAGTTTCCGACACGCTTCGGTTCGTTCGGCGTACGGACCGATTTCGATTGATCGGACGAGTCCGCACACGAAGCGGCGGTGTGCTGGATGTGCGCAAGAGCTTGCGTCCGGTCGGCCGCATAGACGAGGCCAACCCGCGCGGCCGCACCGTCGCGTATCGCTACCAGGCGATGTGGCAGCCGAGCGTCGGCGCGAGCGTCCCGCTGTTCCGCTACGACAACTACCGCGAGGATGTGAACACGCTCCACCGCCACGATTTCGACGCCAGCGGTAACGAGACGGCCCGCTACTCCGTCCCCCACGACCGCATGCCGTTCATGGACGAGATCATTCGTGAGGCGGAGGAGCTCGCGCGGCTGAGGACGGAGGCAGCGTAGGTCGACGCTGCCATCACGCCTCCGCCGCGTATCTTCGCAGCGCCCCCACCAACGCGTCGACCGAGGGCTGCTCCGACACCACCTGCGGCGGCAACCCCGCCTCGATGGCCGCTGCCGCCGTCTGCGGGCCGATGCACGCCACCACCGCTTCGCGCAGCGCGTCGAGGTCGCCGCCGAGGAGGGTGGCGAGGTTCCGCACCGTCGAGGACGAGGTGAACGTCACCGCGTCGATCTCGCCGGCGCGCACGGCGTCGAGCACCTCGGGCGGTGGGGCGGCGGGCGGGGCCGCGAGGTAGAGCGTGACCTCGTCGACCGTCGCGCCGGCGGCGCGCAGGCGCTCGACGAGCGCCGGGTCGGCGCGTTCGGCGCGCGGGACGAGGACGCGTGCGCCCTCGACGCCGCGCTCGATGAGCGCATCGGCGACGCCGTCGCCGCTCGCGCGCGTCGGCACGAGGTCAGCCGACAGCCCGCGCGCTTCGAGCGCGCGCGCCGTCGCCGCGCCGACGGCGGCGAGGCCCGCACCGGCGAAGACCCGCGCGTCCTCGCCCGCCTCGCGCACGAGGTCGAACCAGGCCTCGACGGCGTTCGCGGAGGTGAACGCGACCCAGTCATAGGCGCCTGCTCGCAGTGTCTTGATGGCGGCGCGGACGGCGCCGGGGTCGGCGCGGCGGGCGATCTCGATGGCGGGGAGCAGGACGGGCTGCGCGCCCTCGGCGGTCAGCGCCTCGGCGAGCGTCGAGGCCTGCTGTCGCGTGCGCGTGACCAGCACGCGCCAGCCCGCGAGCGGGCGGCGCAGCGCCGGCGCGACGCGCTCGCGTACCGAAACCACATCGCCGACGACGAGCAGCGCGGGCGGCTCGACGCGCGCCTCGCGCGCCGCCTCGGCGATGCCGCCGAGCGGGGCCTCGACCACACGCTGGCGCGGCGTCGTCGCCTCGACGACCAGCGCCGCCGGCGTCGACGGCGGGCGTCCGCCGTCGATGAGCGCGCGCGCGATGCCGTCGAGGCGGCCCACGCCCATCAGCACGACGAGCGTGTCGGTCGCGGTCGCCAGCTCGGCCCATCGGACTTGTGCGGCAGGCTTGGTGGGGTCCTCGTGCCCCGTGACCACGGCGAAGCTCGCCGCGACGCCGCGGTGCGTGACCGGGATGCCGGCGGCGGCGAGCCCGCCGATCGCCGAGGTGACCCCCGGCACGACCGTCGCCTCGAGGCCCGCCGCGGCGAGTGCCTCGAGCTCCTCGCCGCCGCGACCGAACACGAAGGGGTCGCCGCCCTTGAGCCGCACGACGCGCTTGCCGGCGCGCGCATGCTCGATGAGCGCGGCGTTGATCTGCTCCTGCGTCATCGCGGCGCGGCCCGGCGCCTTGCCGACGTCGATGCGCTCGGCGCCATCGGCACACGCGTCGAGGAGTTCAGGCGGTGCGAGACGGTCGTAGAGCACGACTTCGGCGTCGCGCAGCGTGCGCAGCCCGGCCTGAGTGACGAGGCCGGGATCGCCCGGCCCCGCGCCGACGAGCCAGACGTGGCCCGGCGCGGCCCCGATCACGGAGCCCTCGGTCATGGCGTGCCGTTCGCGTCCGGGGGCGGGGCGAGCAACTGCTGCGCCAGCCCGCGCCCAATGTCGGCGCCGTCTGCCGACGGGCCCGCCGCGTCGCCGAACCGCGCGTGCTCCGCAGCATCGTCGCCGAGCATCGCTCGCAGGGCGACGAGGTCGCCGTCGATCTGCGCGTACGCGCCCACCGGCAGCGAGCAGCCCGCCCCGAGTTCGGCGAGGAAGCCACGCTCGGCCTCGACCGCTGCGCGCGTGCCGGCGTCGTCGATGGCGAGCAGCCGCTCGATGGTGTCGGTGTCGTCCTCGCGGCACTGCACGGCGATCGCGCCCTGGCCGGGCGACGGGAGGAACTCGAGCGCCTCGAAGATCTGCGTCGCCTCGTCGATGCGGCCGAGGCGGTCGAGCCCGGCGGCGGCGAGCACCACTGCGTCGTACTCGCCGCTCGCGACCTTGGCCATACGCGTGTCGACGTTGCCGCGGATCTCGACGACGTCGATGTCCGGGCGCAGCACCTGCAGCAGCAGGCGGCGGCGCACCGAGCTGGTGCCGACGCGCGCTCCGGCCGGCAGCTCGGCGAGGCGGCGGCCCCCGGACGCCACGAGCACGTCGCGCGGGTCGCCGCGCGTGAGGATCGCGGCCAGCGTCAGCCCCTCGACGGGGGCGGTCGGTACGTCCTTGAGCGAGTGCATCGCGATGTCGGCGCGGCCGTCGAGGAGCGCGAGCTCCACGGCGCGCACGAACACGCCGCGCCCGCCGATCTGGTGCAGCGGCGACGTGCGGTCGGCGTCGCCCTCGGTGCGCACCAGCACGTAGTCGATGTCGAGCGCGGGGTCGGCGGCGCGCAGCTCGTCGGCGGCGATGTCGCTCTGCGCCCGCGCCAGGCGCGAGCCGCGAGTTGCGAGCCGCAGCGAGGTCATCGTTCGTATCCCCGGCGCTGGGCTACGCGGCGCCGTCGGCGTCGCCGGCCGGGCCGGCCGACTCGTCGAGCCGGAACAGCTCGCGGACGGCGTCGAGGTACACGTCGCGGTCGCCGCGCTCGCGCAGCGTCGTGATCGGGTCGTGCAGGATGCGGCGCACCAGCGCCCGCGTCATCGCGTCGAGCTGGTCGCGCTGCTCCGGCGTGGCGTCGAGGCGGCGCAGGGTGCGGTCGAGTTCGGTCTGCCGCATCCGCTCGGCGCGCTCGGTCAGCGCGCTGATCGTCGGCACGATCCGCAGGTGCGCCCACCACTCGAGGAAGTCCGCGGTCTCCGTCTCGATCAACGCCTCGACGGTGGCGACCTCGGCGGCGCGGGCCTGCGCGTGGCGCGCGGCGACCTCCTGGAGGTCGTCGATGTCGCGGTACGTGACGCCTGGCACGGCGGCGACGGCCGGGTCGGCGGCGCGCGGCACGCCGATGTCGACGATCAGCATCGGGCCGCCCTCGCGGCGCACGAGGGCGCTCGCGACGCGGCCGGCGTTGAGCAGGGGCTCGGGCGCGTCGGTGGCGGCGATCACCACGTCGGCGGCAGCCAGCGCGGCGCCGACGGTCTCGTAGGGCACGCTGCGGCCGCCGAGCTCCTCGGCCAGTGCCTCGGCGCGCGACGCCGTGCGGTTGCTGACGGCGATCGAGCCCACGCCGTGGTCGACGAGCGCGGCTGCGGCGAGCCGTCCCGCCTCGCCGGCGCCGATGACGAGCACCGCCGCCCGCGTCAGGTCGGGGACGAGCGTGCGCGCCTGCTGCGCGGCGATCGAGGAGATCGAGAGCGCACCGTGCCCGATCGCGGTCTCGCTGCGGGCGCGCCGGCCCACGCGGATCGCGGTGTGGAAGAGCCGCGAGAGCAGCGCGGTGTCGGCCCCGGCCGTGACCGTCGCCGAGAACGCCCCGCGCACCTGCCCGAGGATCTCGGACTCGCCGACAACCATCGAGTCGATGCCCGCGGCGACCGCGTAGAGGTGGCTCACCGCCTCGTCGTCGCGGCGCGGCAGCAGGTAGCGCTGGCCGAGCGAGGACTCGACCTCGGCGGCGCCGGACAGGAAGTCGCTCAGCTCCGCCTGCGCGTGGTCGCCCGGCACGTAGAGTTCGAGGCGGTTGCAGGTCGCCACGATCGCGCCCGCGCCGAAGCGCTCGGCGACCTCGTGACGCACGGTCGGAAGGGCGTCCGCCGGGATCGCGAAGCGCTCGCGCACGGCGAGCGGCGCGTTGTGGTGGCTGAGGCCGACCATCGTGAGCATCGAGGCCTGCTCGGTTCGCCCGGCGCTGGCCGTCATGCCGGCTGCCCCTGCCACTCGGGGACCGCGCGGGGCTGGTCGAGTCCGAGGGTCGTGATGATGCGGTCGCGGGCGGCCTCGTACTCCCCGGCGCGCAGCAGCGCCCGCAGGTCGGCGTCGATGGCCTCCTGCCACGTGTCGGTCGCGATGCGGTTCGGGCACTCCGCGCACAGCAGCGGCGGCGGCGTGCGTGTGCGGTCGCACTGCGCCGCGCACTCGCGGTCGCGCTGGCGCGCGAGCACCCGCACCTCGGCCAGCAGGTCGCCGAGCGCGACGACCTCGTCGTCCAGGAACTCCTCGAGCCGCTCGCGCAGCCAGCGCGCGAGCGCGGGGCTCGCGCCGCCGGTGGAGGCGGCGAGGGCGATGCGCCCGCGCTTCGCCAGCGAGGGCAGGATGAAGTCGCAGTTCGCGACATCGTCGGCGGCGTTGACCCAGATGCCGAGCGCGCGCGCCTCGGAGGCGACCTGCGCGTTCACAGCGCCGTCGTCGGTGGCGACCATCACCACCTCGTAGCCCTCGACATCGCCCGGCTCGTAGGGCCGGGCGAGCCACTCGCAGCCGTGCTCCTCGACGATCGCCCGCACCGGCTCGCTGAGCTCGGGGGCGACGACGGTGACGTCGGCCGAGGCGTCGACGAGCTTGCCGATCTTCTCGTGGGCGACGTTGCCGCCGCCGACGAGCAGCACGCGCCGCGCCTGCATCTCAACGAAGATCGGGTAGTAGCCCACGAGCGCCCCTCTTGCCAGCGGTCGTTAGCGGTCGTCGTACGCGGCGGTCACGCCGAGCAGCACGCGGTCGGCGAGGCCGCCGATCTGCTCGCGCGCGAGCGCCGCCCGCTCGGCATCCATCTGGTCGCGCTCGGCGAGCTGCTTCGCGGTCTCGTCGAGCGAGCGGCGGAAGAAGGTGAACGCCTCCATCGCGCGCAGCAGCGGCGTCTCGCGGCTCACAAGCAGATCGCCGTAGCTGTGGCCGATCTCGTCGACCTCCGCCTCGATCTCCGCGTGCGCCCGGCGGCGCGAGATGTAGTCGCCCACGAGCTCGACGAGCCGCCGCCCGAGCGGCCGCAGCGCCTCGCGCTCATCGGCATCGAGCGAGCCGTACCAGCCGGAGTCCTTGCTGCCGGAGTGGAGGCGGCGGCGGATGCGCCGCACCGCGGCGGCCTCGAGCGCGTGGTCGCGGTCGCCACGGATGAGGGTGAGCAGGTCCTCCTCGGCGAAGCGGCGGTGGCCGCCCGGCGTGCGGAAGCAGCGAATCTCGCCCGAGTCCGCCCAGCGCCTCACGGTCGACTCGTTCACCCCGAGGATTTCGCACGCACGCCCGAGGTTGACCCAGCGCGGGTTGTCGGCGGGCGGTGCGTCGGTAGTAGTGCGCGCGGGGGAAGCTGCGCGGGTCGTGCGGGACCGGCTGTTCGCCACGAAACCTACCTAATTCTGTACGGGTGGTGCTAGATTTCGGGGGGATTCTACCAACGTCCTGGCATTGTGGCGAGTACCCGCGTCGCGCCCATCAGGCGGCGACGTCGCGCCAAGCCCGCACACTGTGCCGCGCGCCGCCGTAACGGGCTACGGCGGCCCTCCGACTGCGCGCGACTCGCGACCCGCAGCCACCGGATCACAAGCTGGACTAGTCAGCGCTCCAGATGACCTCAGTCGCGAGGTACTCACGCAAGACAGTCTTAACGATTACCTCTCCGCCGGGCCAACCGATTGCGTAGCGATAGACGGACTCCTGCACATCCACCCAGCCGTTGACGAGTGGCGCGACGCCCGCGACGCGCTGCATCATCCTGCTGCCGACCTCTGGCCAGACCGCCTCTTGGGGTATCTCCTCGAATGCGTGCCGCTGGTCGGGTGTCAGAGAGACGAGGGGGCAGCAAATGACAGACGACGGAGGCCCCATCACGGCTTCGTTCAATTCATAGAGCGCGTGGCCCCGGGCGTTCTTTACGACGACCCGATTCACCCGGTCGATCTCCGCTTCCCAACGAAGCTCGGGTTCTCCCCAGAGCGTCCCCTGCAACCGGCGGGCCTGTTCGATGCGCTTGCGCAGCCCCGGGCTGTGACTCAAGGCCCCGGCCGCGACAGAGAACTGGATCGGAGCGGGCTCCGTATTCCCTGAGAGCACCGACGCCAGGAGCGCGCTCAGATACTCTTCGTCCAGCGCAAACGAGTGATTGCACGTCGCGCAGACCGTCACCTTGGGCATGTTATTGGGGAGTGATCCATTCAGCAGGCTCTTCGACGGAACATGGTCTCGGCTTCTCTCCACCGAGCCGAGGTCACTTCCGCAGTGTATGCACCATCCCCTCGTCCGCTCGTCGTTGAAGTCGTTCAACTGGTCCAAGTCGGCCTCCCCGATCCCCGCAGCGCAAGGAGCACTCACCTACACTCGTGACCAGATTACAACGTTGGAGGCAACGCGGCACTACAGCGCGCCACGGGCGGCGATCGCGCTCGCTGCACCCCGGAAGGCGAGACCCGACCTCGGATCGGCCTCACGGCAGCCGGAGTGGCCAAGACGGTCGTCGCTGGGAAGAAGTGGCGGGATAGAGACCCCTGCCTGCCTGCTGAGTTCACGAAGCGGCGCGGCGAGGTTGAAACGCCCGGCTGCCGCTACTAGGGTTCGGCCATGACACGGCTGGCGCAGTTTCGGCCGACCGTGCCACCGTCGCTTGGAACCTGCCGCTCCACCACTCCGGAAGGCCAGCCCTGACCGCCCCAGCCACCCGGAACCCCCGCTACGAGGCCGACGAGCACCCTCCGCTCCTCACCTCGCTCGCGCTTGGCGCGCAGTTCAGCGTGATCGCGGGCGCCACGCTGCTCGTCACGCCCGTCATCGTCGCCAACGCCTCGGGACGCGGCGACGACTACGTGACGTGGATGATCTTCGTCGCGCTCATCGTCGTCGGCGTCTCGACGCTGCTGTAGGTGCGCCGCATCGGCGCCGTCGGCGCGGGCGCCGTGCTGCCGATGTTCACAGCCGCCTTCGCCATCCCGTTCTGCATCAACGCGCTCGAAGGGGACGGCGGGCCTGCGACCCTCGCGTCGCTCCTCGTCGTCGCGGCGGTGACGCAGTTCGCGGTCTCCCGCTGGCTGTTCCTCGTGCGTCGCATCGTCACGCCGCTCCGCAACTACGCGCAGTCCATGCAGCACCAGCAGTTCCAGGACACGGACATCACCACGGTCCGCGTCGGCCAGCCTGGGACGTAACCACACGCTGGTCCTACGGCAGGGGATCCTTCCGGATCGACTGCTCGATCTGCTCCCACCGTGCCGCGGGATCATGACCCGGCGGTGGAGGGACGCCGCTCCAGCTCTCGGCGATGTCGCCGGTCTCGGTCCAGATGACCTGGTACGAGTTGGTCGGGGGATCCCAGATCGTCTTCTGAACTGTCTCTCCTGTGCTCGAACGAATCACCATGTGCGTCAGCGTCGTCTCGTCATACAGGAAGAGGAACGTCTCCCTTGTCTCTGTGCTCCCTCCCCTGCCCGTGGACAGGATCATCCCGTCAGGGACAACGAAGGTGGTGTCGGCGTGGCGGAACCTGCGGCCAGGTTCGAGCAAGGGCCCCGGCGTCTCGTGCGGGATGCCGTCAGGGCCAACCGTGGCGACGTAGCCGGGGATCACCGCAGAGATCGCTCCAGGGCCCGTGCTGCTCCACGGTCGTAGCTGGAACCGATAGATGCGGTCGTGCGACGAGAGTCCCGTGACGCGGTAGCTCCGGGTGTCGGCGTCGCTGTTCGGGACATCGGCCCACGCGCCCCAGTCGGTTCTGGTGCCGATCCGGTACCGGTACTGCCAGCGCTGGATGCCGTTCCCGCCCCACCCCGGCCACTCCAAGACAACCTCACCTGCGCCACCCCCCGTGAACGACCTGAACTCGCGTCCGTCCTTGACCCAGATATGGATCGTCTCCTTCGGGAGGATTTGCTGGCCCGCGCCGATCTGACCGCGACGGTACGTCCAGACGTGGAGCTCGTGTGCCTCGAATCGCTCGGCGAAGTAATCCACGACGGCAGTCAAAGTGAGTCTGCGCGGCTCCCGCCAATCGGCTGCCGCCCAGGTGACGCGGTCACGTGTGAACGCGATGTCATCGGCGCCTGTCTTGCCCCGTCGAAGCCAGACCTCGATGTCCTCGCCGGGGTCCGAGTCGAGTGCGATGACGATGCTGGCGGTCTCATCCTCGGCGAGTATGAGTTCGGTACTCGATATGGTGATGCCGGTGAGCGTCGTCGGGTTGGGCGGCGGTGAAGCCGTCGGGCGCAGCGGGGTAGACGGCGCATCGGTGCAGGCGGACCCCACGGCCGCCAGCAGCGCTATCACGAGCGAGGCGACCATCGGGAGTCGATTGCGGGTCGCGCTCATGGTGTGGACCTCCGCCACCCCCGGAGGGGAAGCGCGGAGAGTAGCACAATTGCGTCCGCCTACAGCCCTCGCGTCACCGAGTCGTCCCCGTAGCGCCCCCGGATCGCGTCGACCGTGCGGTCGATCTGCTCCGCGCGGCGCGTCGACGCGTCATCGAAGCCGAGCTGCACCGCGTCCTCGACGAGGTTTGTCGCGCCGAGGCCGATCAGCCGCACCGGCCGCAGCGACTCGCGCGCCAGCAGCTCGTCGAGCAGCGCGTGGCCCCACGCCGCGAGGTCGTCGGTGCCCTGCACGGGGCGGTCGAGGGTGCGGCTGCGGGTGAGCGTGGTGAAGTCCGCCCAGCGCAGCTTGAGCGTGACGGTGCGCGCGCGCCGCTGCTGCCGGCGCAGGTCGGCGCCGACCCGCTCGGCGTGCTCGCGCAGCGTGCGACGCAGCGCCTCGATGTCCGTCACGTCCTCGCCGAACGTCACCTCGCGGGAGATCGAGCGCGCGTCCCGCCCGCCCGCCCGCACCGGCGCGGGGTCGAGGCCTCGAGCGCGCTCGGAGAGCACGACGCCGGCGCGGCCGAAGCGCTGCTCCAGCCATCGCGCGTCGAGCGCGGCAGCGTCGCCGATGCTGCGCACGCCGAGCGCCGCGAGCTGCTCGCCGAAGCGCGGCCCGACCATCGGCAACTCGCGCAACGGCAGCGGCGCGAGGAACGCCGCGTCCTCGCCGACGGGCAACTCGAGCAGCCCGTCGGGCTTCGCGCGGTCGCTGCCGACCTTCGCGGTCGTGCGCGACCCGGCGATGCAGACCGAGACGGGGAGGCTCAGCTCTTCGCGCGTCCGCGTGCGCACGCGCTCGGCAGCGGCGCGCGCGCCCGTGCCGCCTTCGCCGAGGCCGGTGAGGTCGGCATACGCCTCGTCGATGCCACCGGGCTCCACGATCGGGCTCTCGTCGCGCAGGATCGCGTGGAACGCGCGCGAGGACTCCTGGTAGCGGTCGAAGTGCGGCGGCACGACGACGGCCTGCGGGCACAACCGCAGCGCCTGCGACATCGGCTGCGCCGAGTGGCACCCGAACGCCCTCGACTCGTAAGAGGCGGACGCGACGACGCCCCGCCCGCCGGTCCCGCCGACAAGCACCGGCTTGCCGATCAGCGACGGGTCGAGCGTGCGCTCGACCGAGACGAAGAAGGTGTCGAGGTCGAAGTGGGCGATACGCCTCGGCAGCGTCGGCGCGAGCCGGGACACAGCGTCGCGATCGTGGCGCTCGGACTCATGAGTCGGGGATGTGTTGTTCATCCCGGCGCTCCGTGGGGGAGGGCTCGCGCGTGGAACAAGTGTACGGGAAGGTACTCGTCGTGATTGCCAACCCAGACCCAAAGGAAGTCGTTGCCGTCTTCAACGGCGAGTGCTCGATAGTCGCGCCCGACTCGCGCCGACCAGAACGCGCCGACCTTCTTGAAGCGAAGCGATGGGTGACCCGGATTCTCCGCCAGCAGCCGGAAGTTCCGTCTGGCGACCCGCTGAAGGGGCTCAGGGAGCCGTTCGAACCGTCTCCAGAACCGCGGCGCCGCCCGGTGCACCTACAGGTCTTCAAGCGCGCGGTGCTCCCTGGTCTCGCGAGCGTCCGCGATCAGGGAGTCGAGCTTGCCCGCCCCTGAATCGGCCTCGATCTGCTCGTCCCACCGGTCCCAGTCCAGGTCGCTGAGCCACTTCCGCAGCTCGGTGTACTCGGTCTCAGGCAGGTCGAGAATCGCTTCCTGGATGTCCGTGATGCTCACCATCGCGCTTCCGCCGCTACTGGCCCGCGTCCGTCGGTGCTCTGCCGTTGCCTTCGGTCGGCTCCCCCTCGGAGCCCGCGCGCGCCAGCTCCTCGCCGGCCTGCGCGACCGCCTCGACGGTGACGCCCTCGTCCTCGCCGGTCTCGTCGTCGGTCGGGCCGGCGCCGTTCGTCGACGGCTCGCCGGGGAGCTCGACGCGGCGGCCGTGCAGCTCGTCCTCGGTGAGCGAGGCGATCGCCTCCTCCTCGGTCTGGCCGCTACGCATGCGCTGCGTGATGGCGACGCCCGCGAGCGCGACGAGCGAGGTCGAAATCGCGGCGCCGCCGGCGATGAACTTGTGGCGACGCACCACGTCCGGGAAGCGCTCCAATGCCTTGTGCGCCAGCCGGATCGCGTCGCCGGCGGTGTTCGTGACGCGTTCGCCTCCGCTGGGATGCTTGAGGTCGTCGGGTATGAAGTTCACGGTATTTGCCCCTGCTGCGGCCCGGCTGGGTGGGCCTACCCTCAGGCGCGCTCTTCGAGCGCGCGGAACAGGTTCGCCATCTCGACGGCGGCTCGCATCGCCTCGTCGCCCTTGTTGCCGGCCGAGCCGCCGGAACGGGCCCGCGCCTGCGCCATGGTGTCGCAGGTCAGGACGCCAAAGGCTACCGGGAGGTTGAACTCCTGCGCCACCAGTGTAGCGCCGCGGGCCGCCTCACTGCATACGTAATCAAAGTGCGGCGTCTCGCCCCGCACCACCGCGCCGAGCAGCACGATCGCGTCGTACCCCCCGTTGCCGGCGAGGCGTCGCGCTGCCTGACCGAGCTCGAACGCGCCCGGCACGCGCACCACGTCCAGGGCGTCGTCGGCAACGCCCAGGTCCCTGGCGGTGGCTCGGGCGCCGGCAAGCAGCGGCTCCGTCACGATCTCGTTGAAGCGCGAGACCGCGACCGCGAGACGCAGCCCGGAACCGTCGAGGCGGCCTGTGATCTCCGGCACGCTAGTCCAACTCCTCGGATTCGAGAAGGTGCCCCATCCGCTGGCGCTTGGTCCGCAGGTAGCCGGTGTTGTGCAGGTTGGGGGGCACCTCGATCGGAACGCGCTCGACGATTTCCAGGCCGAAGCCTTCGAGGCCCGAGCGCTTGATCGGGTTGTTGGTCATCAGCCGCATCTGCTGCACCCCGAGGTTCACCAGGATCTGCATGCCGATCCCGTATTCGCGGTTGTCGGCGGGCAGCCCCAGCGCCTCGTTCGCCTCGACGGTGTCCATGCCGCGGTCCTGTAGCTGGTAGGCGCGGATCTTGTTGTGGAGGCCGATGCCGCGGCCCTCCTGGTCCATGTAGAGCACGATGCCCCGGCCCTCGGCGGCGACGCGGCGGATCGCCTCTTCGAGCTGCTCGCCGCAGTCGCAGCGCCGCGAGCCGAACACGTCGCCGGTCACGCACTGGTCGTGGACGCGTACCAGGACCGGCTCCTCCGTCGCCACATCGCCCATGACGAGCGCGACGTGGACCTTCTCGTCGATGAGCGTGCTGAAGTGGATGGCACGGAACATGCCGTGCGCGGTCGGCAGCTCGGTCTCGCTCGCGCGCTCGATGAGTGAGTCGACGCGCAGGCGGTACTTGATGAGGTCGTTGACCGTGACGATCTTCAGCTGGTGCTTGCTCGCGAACTCGATCAGGGTCGGCATGCGGGCCATCGTGCCGTCGTCGGCCATGACCTCGCAGATCACCGATGCCGGTACGCGGCCCGCGAGCTTCGCCAGGTCGACCGACGCTTCCGTCTGCCCGGCGCGCACCAGCACGCCGCCCGCACGCGCGCGCAGCGGGAACATGTGGCCCGGCTGCGTCAGGTCCTCGGGCCGCGAGGTGGAGTCGGCCAGCACCTGCACGGTGCGCGCGCGGTCACCCGCCGAGATTCCCGTCGTCACGCCCGTGGCCGCCTCGACGCTGACCGTGAATGCGGTGCCGAGCGGCGCGGTGTTGTCCGACGTCATCTGCGGGATCCCGAGTGCGTCGAGGCGCTCGCCGGTCATCGCCATGCAGATCAGGCCGCGCGCGTGCATGGCCATGAAGTTGATCGCGTCGGCGTCGACGACGTCTGCCGGGTAGCAGACGTCGCCCTCGTTCTCGCGGTCCTCGTCGTCGACGATGATGATCGGGCGGCCGCGGCGGAACTCCTCGATCGCCTCGGGAACCTCGACCACGTCGCGTGCGCCGAGGGTCGCGGCGTCGGTGGTGTGGTCAGCCGGGACGGCGGGTTGATCGGTCACGTGGCGCTCCCGCCCGAGCGGGCATCGAGGATCTGCTCGATATACCGGGCGATGATGTCGGTCTCGAGGTTGATGCTATCACCCGGCATTCGGCTCGTCAGGTTCGTGTGCTCCTGCGTGTACTGCACGAGCGAGATGGAGAACGTGTCGTCGTCCTTCTCCATGACGGTCAGCGATGCGCCGTCGAGGCAGACCGGGCCCTTCATCAGCACGTACTGCATGTAGTCGGGATCGGGGCGGTAGCGCGCGATCACCGCGTCGCCTTCGGGCGTCAGGCTCACGAGCTCGCACCGCGTCTCCACCACGCCGCGCACGATGTGCCCGGAGAGGCGGTCCATCGGCCGCACGGAGCGTTCGAGGTTGACGCGGTCGCCCGCTTCGGAGTCGCCGAGGTTGGAGCGCCGGAAGGTCTCCGGCATCACGTCGAACGTCAACGCGTCGTCCGCCATCGTGCGTACCGTCAGGTCGACGCCGTTGATGGCGATCGAGTCGCCGAGCTGCGTGTCCTCGTTGATGACCGCGCACTCGATGACGAGTTCGCCGCCCTCGCGCGAACGTACGGTGCCGACCTCTTCGATGATGCCAGTGAACATGTGCGCCCCTCCGCCGCCGTGCCGACAAGCGTACTGCGACTCGCCCCCATCGTGCGCGGCTCAGTCCTCAGGCCAGGCCGGGTAGCCGGTGATCAGCGTGTCCTCGCCCAGCCGCTCCACCGTCACGTCGCGCAGCCGCGGCGCCTGCGCCATGCGGTCCACGCCGCGACCCGCGACGGCTGCCGGGGCGTCGAACGCCCCGATCACGAGCGGGGCGATCACCGCGTGCAACTTGTCGACGAGGCGCCGGTCGAACAGCGAGCCGAGCAGCACCCCGCCGCCCTCGAACAGCACCGTCAGCACCCCGCGCGCTTCGAGCGCCGCGAGCAGTGCGCCGAGGTCGACGCGGCCGCCGTCCGCGGACAGGACGGCGACTTCCGCGCCACGCGCCGCCATGCGCTCGCGCCACGCTGCGTCGGAGGTCTCGGTGGTCGCGATCAGTGTGGGCGAGGGGCCTTCGAGCACGCGCGCGGTGTCCGGCACGCGCCCGCGCGAGTCGGCCACGACGCGCAGTGGTTGCGGCACCCCCTCGGTCGTGCCGCCCGGCCGCGCCGTCAGCTGCGGGTCGTCCACGACGACGGTGTTGGAGCCCACGACGATCGCGTCGAGGTGTGGCCGGTGGCGGTGCGCCCACTCGAGCGTCTCGGGCCCGGACACCCACCGTGAGTCGCCCGAGGCCGCCGCGATGCGCCCGTCGAGCGACGCGGCGTACTTCACGATCACGAACGGCCGTCCCGTGCGGCGATGGTGCAGGTAGCCCTCGAGCAGCTGCGAGGACTCCTCGGTCCCATCGCCCGCCTCGACGGTGATGCCGGCCTCCACGAGCTGGCGGTGCCCGGCGCCCGAGACGTTTGGGTCCGGGTCGGCGATGGCGTAGCGGACGGCCACGACGTCCGCCGCGATGAGCGCGTCGGTGCAGGGCGGGGTGCGGCCGTGGTGGGAGCAGGGCTCGAGGGTGACGAACACGGTCGCGCCGCGCGCGCGGTCGCCGGCGTCGGCGAGCGCCTCGACCTCGGCGTGGTTGCCGCCGGGCGGCTGCGTGCGCCCCGCGCCGACGATCTCACCGTCGCGCACGACGACCGCGCCGACCGCGGGGTTCGGCGAGGTCCAGCCGAGGGCGTGCCGCGCCTCGGCGAGCGCGGCGGTCATGAAGTCCGATGCGGGCACGTCGCCTCCCTCGGTGGCGAGGATAACCCGCGACTCCCCGGCCTTCCTCCGAGCGAAGAGAGCGTCGATTGTGATGGGCAAGCCGGGCGCGTGCAGAGCTTGTGTCCCGCCGGGAGCGTCGCGGCGAGGCTACACGGAGATCACTCCAACCACGTGACGACCTCTGAGTGCGGCGACCGCTGCGCGGTGGGGAGCGCCGCAGCCTGACCGAGGCACACCACGCCCACCATCGTCCAGGCAGCGTCCGCACCCAGCATCCGGGCCAGGCCGGGGATTCTCGTGAGACCCCCAGTGCTCCAGTCGAGGCAGAGACCTTCGGCAACCGCCGCGAGGGCCATGTTCTGGATAGCGCAGCAGGAGGTGGCGTAGTTCTCCCGTGTGACCTCGTCGGTATCTCCGGCGAGGCTGTAGACGTAGACCATCGCGGGGGCGTTCAGGACGCGATCCCGCCTGGCATCCGCCGCGCGGCGCTTCTGCTCCGGGCTCGGATTGACCGCTTCGTCGTATGCCACCTGCCATGCGGCTGCGGCGATGCTCGTCCGCATGGGACCGTCCTTCTGGACCGCGAAGAATCGCGTGGGCTCGGTGAGCCGGTGATTGGGCGCCCAGATCGCGGCGGAGAACAGCCGATCCAGGGTCTCTCGGGAAACCGCGTCGCCGGTGAACTCCTTGACGTTGCGTCTGCGGAAGATCGCGTCATAGACGCTGACAGCGCTTGCGGGGATTTCGACCTCGTCGCTGTTGAGCTTCATTCCGGCCTCCTCTGGCGGGCGCTGCCCGGGCCCGCCCCACGCAGCTTGTATCATCGCGCGTACGTAGCCCAACGACGCAGAGGAGCCCTCGATGGCAACCGGAAGTCTCGATATCGACGCCCTGGTCGACCCCGCGTACCGCGACGCGCTGGCGGCCATGCCCGCCCGTACGGTCGACTTGACAGACGTCCACGGCGCCGTGACGGCGTTTCGCGATACGGGGATGCCGGCCGTTGCGACCCCGCCCCGCGCGGGCGTGACCTTCGAGGACCACTTCGCACCCGGACCCGACGGCGGCCCCGAGGTGCTGGTGCGCGTGTACGAGCCGGACGGGCTGCCAAAGCCGGCGGCAGCCGTCTACAACGTCCACGGCGGCGGGATGATCGCCGGGGACGTCCCCGGCTCGGATCTCGACTGCATGGCGTACGCCGCCAACCTTGGCGTGCTCGTTGCGTCGGTCGAGTACCGGCTCGCGCCCGAGCATCCCTACCCGGCCCCGCTCGAGGACTGCTACGCGGGCCTGCTCTGGTTCTGGCAGCAGGCCGATGCGCTCGGCATCGACCGCGAACGCATCGCGATTCGCGGCGGGAGCGCCGGCGGCGGGCTGGCCGCCGGCCTCGCGCTGCTCGCCCGCGACCGCGCCGAGGTCAGCATTTGCTACCAGACGCTGGTGTTCCCGATGCTCGACGATCGAAACGTCACGCCGAGCAGCCACGCGATCACGGACCCGCGGCTGTGGAACCGCGCGCTCAACGAGCTGGGCTGGAGCGCTTACCTCGACGGGCGCGCGGGCGCAGACGACATCTCGCCGTACGCGGCCCCGGCTCGCGCCTCGAACCTCGAAGGGCTGCCGCCCGCATACATCAGCGTCGGCACGCTCGACCTCTTCCTGGACGAGGACATCGAGTACGCACAGGCGTTGGCGCACGCCGGAGTTCCGGTCGAACTGCACGTCTACCCGGGCGCGTTTCACGGCGCACACGGCTCGATCCCGGGCGCGCCGCTTTCGCGGCGCTGGCGGCGCGACGAGTACGCCGCGATGGAGCGCGCGCTCGACAGCGAGTAGGGCACGGCCCCGATCGGAGCGGCCGGGAACAGCCCGTAACGCCGTCACCTCGCCGCGTCTCGCCGCGCGGCGCTCCCCGTTTGCGGGTGCGATAATGCGGCCGGCGTCGCGACGTGGGAGAGGATCGGCGCGTGGCGGACTACGTGGAGCTCGGGAGGCCAACGCCGCGCGTCGACGGGCTGGCGAAGGTCACGGGTACCGCGCGCTACGTGGCCGACCAGACGATCCCCGGCATGATCTCCGGCAGGCTCGTCCACAGCACGCGCCCGCACGCGCGCATCCTCGGCATCGATACCGCCGCGGCGCGCGCCCTGCCGGGTGTCCACGCGGTGATCACCGGCGAGGACGTCGGCGCGTACCTGTACGGGCGTCGCATCAAGGACATACCGGTGCTCGCGCGTGGCGTGGTGCGCTACTCGGGAGAGCGCGTCGCCGCCGTGGCCGCGGAGACCGAGGAGATCGCCCGCCACGCGGCCGACCTGATCGACGTCACCTACGAGGATCTCCCCGCGGTCCTCGACCTGGACGCCGCGCTCGAGCCGGATGCGCCGCTGCTGCACCCCGGCTTCAACGCGTACCCCGGGGCCCGACCCCTGAGCGAGCCGTCGAACGCGTACCAGTGGACGGTGAACGAACGCGGTGACCTCGACGCCGGCTTCGCCGAGGCCGACATCATCGTCGAGGGCGAGTACGAGACGCAGCGCCACCACCAGGCCTACCTGGAGCCGCACGCTTCGCTGGTGTCGATCGAGGGCGGCCGCACGCACGTCTGGACCAACACGAAGGTGCCCCAGAACATCCGCGACGACCTGGCCGCCACCGTCGGCCTCTCGCGCGACGACATCGTGCTGCATCACTCGCACATCGGCGGGGACTTCGGCGGCAAAGGCACGCCGCTGGACCTGCCGGTCTGCTACTTCCTCGCCCGCGCCGCCGGCCGCCCGGTCCGGATGGTCGCCGACTACATCGAGGAGTTCATGGCGGGCAGCCCGCGCCACGCGACGCGCACCCGGCTGCGAACGGGCGTGATGCGGGACGGCTCGATCCGGGCGCACCACGTGCAGTTCTTCGTAAACAGCGGCGCGTACGCCGGGTACAAGCCGGCCGGCGTGATCGGCGGCGCGCCGCGCGCGGCCGGGCCGTACCGGGTGCCGAACACCCGCATCGAGTCGATTCACGTCTACACCAACACCGTGCCGGGAGGCCACATGCGAGCTCCCGGATCCCCGCAGGCCGTCTTCGCGCTGGAGAGCCACCTCGACGAGGTTGCGCACCGGCTCGGCCTCGACCCGCTCGACTTCCGGATGCGGAACCTCATCGAGGACGGCGAGGAGACCGCGTGGGGCCAGCGCTTCGAGCACGTACGGGTGAAGGAGACCCTCGAGGCTGCCGCGGACGCCGCCGGCTACGCGGAGGCCAGGGGCCCCTTCGTCGGCCGCGGCATCGCCATCGGCGACCACGGGTCCGGCGGCGGGATCGGCAACGCCGAGGTCGCACTGGAGCCGGGCGGCGCGGTGGTGCTGGGGACGGCGATCTTTGACCAGGGAAGCGGCACCCACACCACGCTCCAGCAAGTGGTGGCTGAGGAGCTGCGGACGCCGCTGCACCGCATCCGGCTCGAGGTGTGGGACACGGACGGCACGGTGGACGACTCTGGCATCGGCGGGAGCCGCGCCACGCGCGTGAACACCGCCGTGGCCTACGAGGCCGCACAGGATGCGCGTCGCAACCTCGTACGGCTGGCCGCGGAGCGCCTCGGCGAGCCCGAGGCGACGATCACCCTGGACGGCGACGAGATCCGCGTCGAGGGGCGCGAGGAGCCGTTGCGCTGGCCCGAGCTGCTGGCCGAATGGGAAGAGCGCGTCGTCGGCCGCGCCTACATCGAGGACACCGAGCCCGTGCGCGTGACGGGCTTCGTCGCGCAGATCGCCGAGGTCGAGGTCGACCCGGAGACGGGTGAACTGCGCGTCCTCGGGCTGACCACGGCCCACGACGTGGGGCGCGTGCTCAACCCGGTGGGACACCAGGGCCAGATCAACGGCGGGGTCGTGCAGGGCCTCGGGTACGCACTCATGGAGGAGCTCACCGTCGAGGACGGGCGTGTCGTGACGCTGTCGTTCGGCGACTACAAGATCCCGACCAGCCTCGACATCCCCGAGCTGCGGACGGTGCTCCTGGAGTCCGACACCGGGGTCGGTCCCTACGCCGTCAAGGGCATCGGCGAGACGCCGAACGTGCCGGTGGCCGCGGCGATCGCGAACGCGGTCGCGGACGCGGCCGGCGTACGCATCGCCGAGCTCCCGCTCACCTCGGAGAAGGTCTACCGCGCGCTGAGGGACCAGGAGTCCCGCGGCGGCCGCGCCGACAGCCCGGGCGGAGCGACGAGGTGACCATGCGCCTGACCGTGAACGGCCAGCCCGTCGAGGCCGATCCCCCGGCCGGAGAGTTGCTCATCGACCTGCTGCGCGCAGGCTTCGGGCTGACGGGCACGAAAGAAGCGTGCTCGGTCGGCGTGTGCGGGGCCTGCACGGTGCTCCTCGACGGCCGCATGGTGGCGTCATGCCTGACGCTCGCGGCGCAGGCCGACGGGGCCGACGTCGTCACCGTCGAGGGCCTCGCGGAGGATGACCGCCTGGACCCGATCCAGGTGAGCTTCCTCGAGCGCGGCGGGCTGCAGTGCGGGATCTGCACGCCGGGCCAGCTGATCGCGGCGCGCGCGTTGCTCGACGTGAACCCGGCGCCCACCGAGGACGAGGCGAAGCGCTGGATGACCGGCAACCTCTGCCGCTGCACGGGCTACTACCAGATCCTCGAGGCCATCGCCGATGCCGCCTCGCACGGCGAGGCGTAGGGTGCTGCACGACTTCACGTTCCACCGGCCCCGCACACTGCCGGAGGCGTGCGCGCTCCTGGACGAGCACGGCGAGGACGCCCGGCCGTTCGCCGGGGGGACGGCGCTGGTCGTGCTGATGAAGCAGTCGCTCGCGCTCCCCGGGCACCTCGTCAGCCTCGACCGCATCGAGGGGATGTCGGAGATCCGGCTGGACGGCGGCGCGCTCCATATCGGCGCGCTCGTGCGCCATCGCGAGGTGGAGACGTCGCCGCTGGTGCGCGAGGCGGCGCCGCTGCTCGCGGAGACGTACGCACGCGTCGCGACCGTGCGGATCCGCAACATGGCGACCGTCGGTGGCGGCCTCGCACACGCCGACCCGGCGCAGGATCCGCCCGCCGCCCTGATCGCGCTCGGCGCGAGCGTGCGGGCCGTGTCGAGCCGCGGCGCCCGCACCATCGCGGTCGAGGACCTGTTCGTCGACTACTACGAGGGCGCCCTCGACCCGGGCGAGGTCATCGAGTCGATCACCGTGCCGCGGCCGGCCGCGGGGGCGCGCTCGGTATACCTCAAGTTCTTGCCGCGCACCGAGGACGACTACGCGACGGTCGCGGTCGCGGCGCTAGGCGAGGTCGACAACGCGACGTGCACCAGCGTGCGCGTCGCGCTCATCGCGGCCGGCCCGACACCCGTGCGCGCCACCGAGGTCGAGCGCGCGCTCACGGGGCAGCCCGTGAGCGCCGAGGCGGTACGGCTCGCAGCCGAGGCGGTGCGAGACCACGTCGATCCGCTGGACGACTTCCGCGGCTCGGCGGACTACAAGCGCGAGATGGCCGTCGTCTTCACCCGCCGCGCCCTCGAGCGGACGCTGCTGGCGGGGAATGCATGATCTTCGAGCACACCATCACCGTGGACGCAACGCCGGATGCCGTCACGGCCTTCCTGGCCGACGTGCCGAGCGTCGCGGCCTGCGTGCCGGGCGTCGAGGGCGTGACCCTCGTCGGCGACGACGAGTACGAGGGCCGGCTGCGGGTGCGGCTCGGCCCCGTCGGATTCTCGCTGTCCGGCCAGGCGCAGGTGCACAGCGGCGACGACGGGACGCTGCACGCACGCGGCGGCGGACGCGACCGGCGCATCGGCGCGGGCGTGGACGCCGTGATCGAGGCGCGCGTCGAGCCGCTGGGTCCGGGCGATAGCGAGTTGCGCGTCACGGCCGATGTCCAGTTCTCGGGACGCCTCGCGGAGCTGGGTCAGCCGCTGATCCGCCGCAAGGCCGACGCGATGGTCCGTGACTTCGCCAGGAACATGCAGGCAGTCTTCGCCGACGCGTAGGCCGGGCGGCTGCCCCCGAGGACCCGCCCGGGTGCTCAGTCGCAGTCGGGGAGGCCCAGGTCCGCGACGTCGTTGTGCTGGACGTTTCGCCACGCGGCCGGAAGGCAACCGCTCAACTCGTTGCCGGACAGCCGCAGCTCGGTCAGGTTGGTGAGGTTTCCCAGCTCCGCCGGGATCGGGCCGCTGAAGTCGTTTACATGGAGACGCAGGGACTGCAGGCTGGCGATGCTGCCCAGCCAGGCCGGGATCGGTCCCGTCAACTCGTTCCCCTAGAGATGCAGCACGTACAGACCGGTGAGGCTCTCGAATTCGGCCGGGATCGGGCCGGTCAACTGATTACCTCCGAGGTCCAGCCAGGTCAGGTGAGAGAGGGCGCCCGGTTCAGGCGGGATCCGCCCACTCAGGTTGTTCTCGCGGAGGTACAACGAGCCCAAGACAGGCATGTCGGCCAGCTGCGTCGGAATGGGCCCGCTCAACGCATTCGACGAGAGGTCGAGCACCCACAGCCGGACGAGCTTGCTGAGTTCGGTGGGGATGGGCCCGCTCAACTCGTTTCTGTCGAGTAACAACTGGGTGAGGTCAACGAGCTTGCCCAGTCCGGGCGGGATCGGCCCGGTCAGCTTGTTGCCGCGGATCGCCAGATAGTTCACGCTCGTGAGGTTCCCCAACTCGGGCGGGAGCGGCCCGCTCAACCCCTCGTCATTGAGGAGCAGTTGTGTGACGCGGCCGAACGGGTCGGTCCACACGCCGTGCCATTCGCCGAGTGGCTTGTCGGTGAGCCAGTTCGTGCTGGTCTTCCAGCTGGGGCCGTCCGTCGCCTCGTAGAGCGCGACCAGCGCCGCCCGGTCAGAAGCCACCGAGCCCCCCGCCTCGCAGAACGGGACGCCGAGCTCGGCAACGTCGTTTTGCGATATCTGCCGCAGCTCGTCGGGGACGCAGCCGGTCCACTGGTTGTTCTTGAGGCGCAGCGCCTGCAACTCGGTGAGGCTGCCGAGCCAGGCCGGGACGGGCCCGCTCAACTCGTTCGTGGAGAGCACGAGCGTCTGCAAGCCGGTCAGGCCGCTCAGCTCAGGCGGAATCGGGCCGCTCAACTGGTTGGTGTGCAGGTTCAGCGTCTCCAGCCGCGTGAGGCTGCCCAGCTCCGCGGGGATCGGCCCGCTCAACTGGTTGGCCCAGAGGTCGAGCGTCGTCAGGTTGGCGAGCCGACCCAGTTCCCCGGGGATCCCCCCGTCCGGGTTGTTGTCGGCGAGGTACAGCCGGCGCAGGCCGCTGAGGCCGCCGAGTTCCCCGGGGATCGGCCCGCTCAGCTCGTTGCTCCAGAGGTACAGCCACCACAGGCCGGTGAGGCCGCCGAGTTCCGCCGGAATCGGCCCGCTGAGATCATTTTCGGCGAGATTCAACTGGAACAGGCTAGTGAGTCCCCCCAGCTCCGGCGGGATCGGCCCGCTCAAGTCGTTGCCCTCGAGATCCAGTGTTCGCACGTTGGCGAGACGGCCCAGCTCCGCCGGGATTGGCCCGCTCAGGTTGTTGTCCCTGAAGGTGAGGTACTCGAGGCTCGAGAGGTCGCCAAGCTCGGCCGGGATGTGCCCACTCAGGTCGTTGCGCCAGAAGCTGAGGTAGGTGAGGTTGGTGAGGCCTCCCAGCTCGGCCGGGACCGGCCCGCTCAACCCGTTGGATCCGAGTCCCAGGTGTTCCAGCTTGACGAGCTTGCCCAACTCGGCCGGTAGCGGCCCGCTCAACTGATTATCGTTGAGCACCAGCATTTCCAGGCTGGCGAGTTCACCCAGCTCCGCTGGAAGAGGGCCACTGAGCCGGTTCTTGCCAAGCGACAACTGGCGCAGGCTGGTGAGGTTGCCCAGCTCGGCCGGGATCGGGCCGCTCAACTGGTTCGACTGCAGTTGCAGCTCGGTGACACGGCCATCGCCACCGACGGTGACGCCGTGCCATGTGCCGAGTGGCTTGTCGGTGCGCCAGTTCGTGCTGTTCGTCCAGTTGGGCCCGTCCGTCGCCTCGTAGAGTGCGACCGGCGCGGCTCGGTCTGAGCGCACTGCTGCTTCCCCCGGCGAACCGCAGAACGGCAGGCCGAGCCGGTCGAGGTCGCCGCCCTCGACGTGCTGGAGCTCCGCTGGTACGCAGCCGCTCCACTCGTTGCCCCCGAGTTCGAGCCGTCGGAGGCTCTCGAGCCTGCCGAGCTCTGCGGGAATCGGACCGCTCAGGTTGTTGCCGGCCAGGTACAGCTGGGACAGGTTGGAAGGGCCGCCAAGCTCGGGCGGGATCGGACCGCTCAGCTGGTTGAACTACAGGCTCAGCCTTTCCAGGTAGGGCAAGCTGCCCAGCTCGGCGGGGATGGGGCCGCTCAGGCGGTTGTAGAACAGCGCGAGGCCACGCAGGTTGTCGAGAGCGCCCAGTTCGGCCGGGATCGGCCCGGTCAACTGGTTGTAGCCAAGGCTCAGCGTGCGCAGGCTGGCGAGGGCGCCCAGTTCGGCCGGGAGCGCGCCACCGATCTGGTTCTCCGGGAGGGCCAGCTCCCTCAGACGGATCAGGCTGCCCAACTCAGCCGGGAGCGATCCCGCCAGCCCGTTCTCCCAGAGATACAGGCCCACGACCCGGTCGTCGTCGTCCGCGAGGACGCCGTACCACTGCCCGACCGGCTTCTCGGTCAGCCAGTTCGTGTTGTCGGTCCAGTTTGACCCGTCGGTGGCTTCTTAGAGGGCGACCAGCGCGGCCCGGTCCGCGCTGGGGGTGAGCACGCCAACCAGGCAGAACGCCAGCCCGGGCTGGGGCACGTCTATGTAGGGCACGCCCCGCAGGTTCGGTGGGACGCACCCGACCAACCCGGCGTGATCCAGGTAGAGGGCTTCCAGATTCGTGAGGTTCGCGAACTCGTCCGGGATCAGCCCGCCCAGATAGGTCGAGGACAGATCCAGGACGCGAAGGTTCGTCAGGCGACCCAATTCGGCAGGAATTGGCCCCTCCAACAGGGGGTTGACCGCGAGATCGAGGAGCTCGAGGTTCGGGAGCTCACCCAGTGCAGGCGGGAGCGGGCCCTCCAGCAGGTTGTACCCGAGTTCGAGCTCCTGCAGGCCGGTCAGCCTGCCCAGCTCGGGCGGGAGCGACCCCGCCAGATCGTTCGCCAAGAGGCTGAGTGCCACAACTCGGCCCGCGTCGTCGGTCTGCACCCCGTACCACTCGCCGAGCGGCTGGTCGGTCAGCCAGTTCCAGCTATCGCGCCAGTTCGGGCCGTCCGTCGCCCGATAGAGGGCGACGAGGGCGGCACGGTCTGAGGCCGCGGAACTCGCGGCGGGCAACGTCACCGTGAGCGGCGTGCTCGCCAACCAGCGCCCGACCGTAGCGTTCGCGGGGAAGAAGCGCGCCCGCGGGAGCAGCCGCTCGCCCCACTCCCCATCCGCGCCGCGCTGCTGCGCCGCGAACTCCATGCGTCCGTCGGCGAGCAACCGTGCGGCGACGCGCACCTCGGCCTCTCCCGCCCCGTCGGCCCGCTCACCGTGAGCGGTGAACTCGCCAGCCAGCGCCCCACCCCGGTGGTTGCCGGGAAGAACCGCGACCGCGGCAGTTGGCGCTCGTCCCACGCTCCGTCGGCGCTCCGCTGCTGGAGCGCGAACTCGGTACTTCCGCTCGCGAGGCGCCGGGCCGCAACCCGCACCTCGACGGCCGGTCCATCGCCGCTCGTGCCCTGGGCGCTGATGGGATGCGCGCCCGCCACGGCGAGCAGGATCGCCGCCAGTAGCATCGCCAGCCGTGTCCTCATCCGCACCTCGTCCGGTCGGCTCAGGCCCTCGGCACTCGGTATTCGAGCAGCCGGGGCACGCCGCACTGCTCGCGCGACGCTCCATGGGGGGCATCGTAGAACAGCGAGGGCGGGGGGTTCCTCGCTACTGCCTGCACTCAACTCGCGTGCGTCGACCGCGAACGGTGGGATCGATGGCGTAGCAGCGTCCCACCCGGCTACCGAGGAAGAGGACCGTCTAGACGGGCTCGGCCCGGAAGAGCGGGATCACGCGCTCGGTGCGCTCCTGGTAGTCCGCGTAGTCCGGGTACGCCTCGACGGCGACGCTCCAGAGCCGCGTGCGCTCGTCGGGATCCTCGACCAGCCGGGCGCGCATCGCCTGGACCACGGCGCGGTCGCGCACTTCGATGTCTGGCTCGGCGAGGAGGTTGTAGACCCAGACGGGGTTCCGCGGCGCACCGCCCAGCGATCCCACGAGCACGTAGCCGTCACCATCGGCGACGCGCATCAGTGGCGTCTTGCGGGTCGCGCCCGTCTTGCGCCCGCGGTGCGTCACGATGACGATCGGCAACCCGCGCAACTCCCACCCCTCGGCGCCGTCGGTGCTCTCGTAGAGCTCGACCTGGTTCCTGACCCACTCGGCTGGGCTCGGCACGTACTGAGTCACGCTCTGCTCCACTCTGCTGCCACACGGGTGTCCCGCGCAGTCTTGCGTCGCCGGCATCTCGCTGTCGAGCATCCCGCATCGCCCATCGGCCCGCGGGCGACGCCGGGCGATCGAGGAACCAGTCGCAAACGATCCGCGGGGCGCGGATACTGGGGCGCGAACAGGCACACGCAAGGCACGCTCAGATCGGCTGGAGTAGATCATGGCATTCGCGCACCCGGAGTTCCTCGTTTCGACCGATTGGCTGGCGGAGCATCTGGCGGATGACGACGTCCGCGTCTTCGAGACGACCGTCTTCCTGCGTCCCCGCGACGGCGGCGGCTTTCAGGTCGAGCCGGGACGGGCGGAGTACGAGTCGGGACACGTGCCCGGCGCGGGATTCCTCGACCTGCAGGGCGACTTCTCCGACAACGACCACAACCTGCGTTTCATGATGCCCTCGGCCGAGGCGTTCGCCGAGGCGGCCGCACGGCATGGCATCTCGGAGTCGTCGAAGCTGGTCCTGTACGACCGCTCGGGGTCGGCGTGGGCCGCGCGACTGTGGTGGATGTTCCGGTCGATGGGCTGCGAAGGCGCGGCCGTGCTCGACGGTGGCTGGCGTCGCTGGAGCGCCGAGGGCCGGGCTGTGTCGACGGACACAGGGACGTACGAGCCCACGACGTTCGTGCCTGCTCGTGATCCGGCCCGGTTCGCCGACCTCGGCGAGGTCAGGGCGTTCATCGACGCGAGCGAGACGGGTGGTAGCTGTCTGATCAACGCCTTGAGTCGGGAACAACACTCGGGCGCCGACGGCGGAGGGGCCTACGGGCGTCCCGGGCACATTCCCGGCGCGACCAATGTGCCGTCGATGGAGCTGACCGACCCCGAGACCGGCCTCTACCGGCCGGCGGACGAACTCGCGTCGCTCTTCGAAGAGGCGGGCGCGGGGCGGGCGCAGCGTGTGGTCACGTACTGCGGCGGCGGCATCGCCGCATCCAACGACGCCCTCGTCCTCTCGCTGCTGGGCTACGAGAACGTCGCGGTCTACGACGCCTCGATGTCGGAGTACGCCGCCGATCCGTCGCTGCCGCTGGAGGTCGCCTGACCGTCGCTGCCTGCGCGACGCATGCTGCGCGGAGCCTCGACGGATGGTCAGAGAATGGCTCGTCCTCGTTCTGCCCGCGGCGCTGCTTGCAGTGTGCAGCGCTCGCGAGTCCCCCGAAGCAAACCTGAGCGCTTTGTCTCTCTGAGCGTGGGGAGCACCTACACCTGCGGCCTGCGTGAGGATGGCAGCGCGGTCTGCTGGGGTGCCGGCGGTCCAGGGTTGCCGCTCGAGGGTGAGCGATTCATCGTCCTGGCGACCTCGTACCACGGCTGCCGGCTGATCGAGACCGGCGAGGCTGTGTGGTGGGGCAACAACTACTCGGGCCAGGCGTCGCCACCCGCGGGTGAGCGCTTCATCGCCCTGGCCGCGGGCTCGTTTCACAGCTGCGGACTGCGCGCAGATGGCAGCGCCATCTGTTGGGGCAAAGACAACGAGGGCCAGGCATCGCCGCCCACGGGTGAGCGCTTCACGTCTCTTGCCGGAGGGGCCGACTACACATGCGGGCAACGCTCGGACTCCAGTGTCGTCTGCTGGGGGGCGATACTCTCGGCCAGGCATCCCCGCCGTTCCTGGCGTTCACGGACCTGCCTCTCGGTGAGCCGCGCTACCAGCCAGCCGGCTATGCGCTCTTCAGCCGCTCGCGGCTGCTTCTGGCGCTGCGATGCCGGGTCGGTTGGTGTCCCGCGGACGGTCTTCAGTGAGCGGGACGGCGAGTTGCTGGTGGACGATCCATTGGCTCCCCTGGACGACCTCGGTTACCTCGTCAGCTTCGACGTGAGCGAGAGCGGGAGGCTGATGGCGGCTTCGCTCTGCGTGGTGGGGGACTGCGGCGGCGTCGACGAGGCCAGTGACGATGCCGAGCAGGAAGTCTGGGTCTCGCGTGACGGCGGCAGTACGTGGGTGAGCTGGGGCGCGACGGGTCCGTCCGGGAGCGGACCGACACCACGTCGTGGGACTCGGCGGTTCAGGTCCGCTGGATTCGCTCCGGCACGGTGTTCCCCGCACCCGGCGCCGGCGCGCCTGGCTGGCCCTCGGGCTGGGACGGCGATGCGCCCGTCTGGGGAGAGCACGAGGTCCCTCCCGCACCGCCCGCGCTGTCCGAGCTGACGGATTGGACGTGGACGCCAGCCCAGACCCGCCGCGACGGGTCAACGGCCTGGTCTGCATGGGAGTACGGCCAGTCGCTCCTGCTCCTGGCCGTCGTCGATGGGGAGGGCGGTGTCCGGGACGCGTACGGCTGGCGGAGCGCGGACTATGTCAGTGCTCTCGTCGAGATGGGCGACGCGCTCTTCGTCGGCTTCGGCCGGAACCACGGCGCGCGATCCCCGTGGCGAGGGAGTAGCGCCCGAGGGTGTCCTGTCACGGAGGGCACGAGCGGGTCATCATGGCCCGGCCCGAGGGCGACAGGAGGCTCGGCATGGTCATCGACTTGCGATCCGACACGGTCACCCAGCCCACCGACGCGATGCGCCACGCGATGGCGCGCGCCGAGGTCGGTGACGACGTGCTGGGCGACGACCCGACGGTGCAGCGCCTCGAGGAGGCCTCGGCCGAGCGTGTCGGGAAGGAGGCCGCGCTCTACGTGCCAAGCGGCACGATGGCGAACCTGCTCGCGCTGCTCGTGCACTGCGGCCGCGGCGACGAAGCCGTCGTCGGTTCGGAGTCGCACATCCTCCACCACGAGGCGGTCGGCGCGTCGGCGCTGGGCGGCATCAGCCTGCGCAGCGTCCCCAATGACGACCGAGGCCGCATCGAGCCCGCCGAGCTGCGACCGCTGATCCGCGCCCCCGGCTCGGCGCCTCGGACCGCGCTGGTGTGCCTGGAGAACACGCAGAACCGCTGCGGCGGCACGGCCATACCGCTCGACAGCATGCGCGGTGTGGCCGAGGTCGCGCGCGACGCCGGCGCCGCCGTGCACCTCGACGGCGCGCGCATCTTCAACGCCGCGCTGGCGCTGGAGACCGACGCCGCCACGATCGCCGCGCTCGCCGACACCGTGTCGTTCTGCTTCTCCAAGGGCCTTGGCGCGCCCGTCGGCTCCGTGCTGACGGGACCTCGCGAGGTCATCGACCGTGCGCGCGTGCTGCGCCGCCAGCTCGGCGGCGGGATGCGCCAGGCCGGCGTGATCGCGGCCGGCGCGCTTCACGCCCTCGAACACCACGTCGAGCGCCTCGCCGAGGATCACGAGCGCGCGGCGCGCCTCGCCGACGGGCTGGCCGCGCTCCCGAGTTCGAGATTGGCGGGCAACGCCCTGGAGCTCACCGGCGCCGACACCAACATCGTCTTCTTCGAGCTCGACGGCGCGCTGGACGGGATCGAGTTCCGCGAGCGCCTCGCCGCCGAGGGCGTGCTGTGCAGCGGGACCGGCGCGCAGCGGTTGCGGATGGTCACGCACCTCGGCGTCGACGACGCAGCCATCGTCGCGGCGGTCGCCGCCACCGGCCGTGTGCTCGAGTCGATGCGCGCGGCCTGAGCCGCCATTCCCAGGCGCCTCGACCCGCCTCACTGCGGCTCCGGGGACAGCGCGTCCACGTCGCGGTTCCGCGCGATGGTGCGGCGTATTATGTAGGGAATGGCTACGCACCGCCGACGCCGAAGACCGGTCTGCCGCCCCCGTCGCGGACGCACCGGGGCAGGCGGAGCGCGCCCAGCCGGCAGCGGCTCGCCCTCGTATCGTTGCTGGCGCTGCTTGCCGCCGCCGGAGTGGCGATGGCCGCGAACTTCGCGTGGCCGTGGACCGTATACGAGCATCGGCTCGTCTATGCCGGCCGCGCCGAGCAGTTCCCCCCGGGGACGGTCACGTCCTTCGCCGCCATCTGCGGCTTTGACGGACGCCCGGGCTTTCACATCGTTCGTCTCGACGACGGCGAGTTGCTGGCGCTCCTCGACAAGGATCCCCACCTTGGCTGCGCCGTGGCGTACCGTCCCGATTTCGTCTTCGACGGCAGGACAGGATGGTTCCGCAACCCCTGTCACGGCGAGACCTACGACATGGCGGGCCAGCGCGTCTTCGGCCCCTCGCCGCGCGGTCTCGACCGTCTCGCGGTCGAGGTTCGCGACGGCGGCATCTACGTCGACCCGACCGAGATCACGCCGGGCGCGCGCTGGCCGCCTGAGGGTTACGAGTTCCAGGCCGGCGGCGCACTGCTCACCCCGCCCTCCTCCCGCCGCTAGAGCGTGCAGCGATCCACACTCCCCCTCGCCCCACTGATGTGTGCCGCGGCGCCGGCGCGGCCTCGCCCAGCGGCGCGACGACCGCGTACGGTGCATGCTGAGCCTGGTATCAGCGCACGGTGCGCCGCTGTCCGGGCGCGAGGAGACGCGACATGCCGTTGCGCGGGGGACTCGAGCGCCGGACGGCGGGATGGGTAGACGCCGGGATCGTCTCGGCCGATCAGCGTCAACAGATCCTCGACTTCGAAGCCGCGGCATCCGACCGCGGGCCTCGCCTCGTCACCATCCTGGCGGTGCTCGGGGCTGCACTCGTCGTCCTCGGGCTCGTGCTCGTGATCTCGCAGAACTGGGACCAGATCGGGACACTGCCGAAGCTGGCCACGGGGATCGCGCTGCTGATCGCCTGCAACGCCGGCGGATACTGGGTACGCAACGGACCGCTCGGGCTGGTGCGCACCGGCGAGGCGCTGCTGCTCCTCGGCACCGGCGTGCTCCTCGGCAACCTCGCGCTGATCAGCCAGCAGTACCACATCGCGTTCAATCCCGCGCCGCTGCTGTTGCCGGTGCTCGGCTCGGCGATCGCGTTCGCCTACCTCTTCGTCTCGCGCAGCCACGCCTTCGTCGCGGCCGTGCTGTTTGCGGCGTGGCTGATCGCGGAGAGCCAGCGAGCCGGCTCCCCGCTCGAAGCCGCGAGCGAGACGATCTTGCTGCTGCTGCTCGGGGCCGGTGCGTGGCTGGTCGCCGTCTCCGCGCTCCAGAGGCGCAGCGCATTCGCGCCACTCTCGCCCCCCGCCGAACTGGTCGGCGGGATCTTGATCGCCGGCGCCGTCTACCTGCTCGGCTTCTACCGCCACTTCGACATCGAGAGCGCGGTGTCCCTCGTCCCCGCCGCCCTGCTCCTGCTTGCGCCGATGGTCCTCGTGGTTCCGGCGCTGCTGGCGACCGGCATGCGGGCCGAAGCGCGTCTCGGCTGGCCGCCGGTCGGTGATCGGCTGCGTCCGGCCCTGTTGCTGGGTCAGCTGACGCTGCTGCTGCTGCTGATCTGGACGCTCGTGGCGGCGCTCTATCCCCGGGGCTACGCGGAGGGGGAGTTCATCCTCACGACGATCGGCTACTGGCTGGGGGCATGCCTGCTGGCCGGCTCGATCGTCTGGCTTGGACTCGCGTTGCAGCGGGAGTCGTGGGTCAACGCCGCGCTGGTCTTCCTCGGCCTGTTCATCCTGTCGAGGTACTTCGATCTCTTCAGCGACTACGCCCAGACCGGAGCGGTGTTCGCGGGCGCCGGTCTGCTCTTCCTCGTGCTCGCCTTCCTGATCGAGCTGAGCCGACGCCGGCTCAGCCGGCGCATAAGTGCGCCGGCCGGTGACGCCCAGGTGGGTGGCTGAGATGCGCGCGCTGATCGGCCGGCGCCGGCTCGCGATCTTCGCGCTGATTGTCGGGCTGCAGGTCGCGCTGGTGCTCGGCGTCATCTTCATCGAAGAACGGCGTCAGACAGGCGTCGAGATCGTGCTCGAGTCACTCCCGGTCGACCCGCGTGATCCGCTCCGCGGCGACTACGTGATCCTCCGCTACCGCGCCGAGGAAGTGGACGGCCTGCCCGGCGCCCGACCGCGAGTTGGCGAGGAGGTCTACGTGACCTTCGAGCAGCGGGGCCGCTACTGGGAGCCGACAGCCCTCGGCGCCCGGAACCCAGCGCGGGACGAGTGGGACCGCGGGCGAGTCGCGATCCGTGCGCGCGTCGTCCACGAGGAGCCGCTCCGCGTCGAGTATCCCGATCTGGGCGAGTACTTCGTGCCCCAGGGCACGGGCGTGCTGCCGGTGCCGCCGGACGTCCACATCGCGGTATCGCGGGACGGTGTCGCCCGCATCAAGTACCTCGAGGTTGACGGGGAGCGCTGGCCAGGGGACTAACCGGCGTGGGCGAGCTGCTGGCGCCCCGGACGTTAGACCGGCGCCTCGGTGGCTTCGAGTTGGTGTGCCGCGGCCTCCCACGCCTGCATCGCGGCGTCGAGGCGGGTCTGCAACTCGATCTGGCGGCCCTCGTCGGCGCGGATCTCGTCGAGCGAGACGCGCGAGTAGTAGTCGTTGTTGGCGAAGCGCGCGGCGATCGGGGCCAGTTGCGCCTCGACCTCGGCGATCTCGCGCTCCAGCTCCTCGACGCGGCGAGCGAGCCGCGCCTGGCGCCGGCGCTGCTCCTTGCTCGCGGCCCGAGCGTGCCTGCCGTGCTGTTTGCCTGCGCCGTTCCCGCTCCGCCGGGTCCGCGGCGCGGCGATGCTGGTCGACAGGAAGTCGCCGCCGCGGCGTTCGAGGTACTCCTCGTAGGCGCCCGCCACGTCCTCGAAGCCATCGGGGCGCAGCACCAGCACACGGGTCCCGACGTTGGAGACGAAGTGACGGTCGTGGCTGACGAAGACGAGCGTGCCCGGGTAGTCGCGGAGCGCGTGCATCAGCGCCTCGCGGCCCTCGAGGTCGAGGTGGTTGGTGGGCTCGTCGAGGACGAGCAGGTTCGGCCGGCGCAGCATCAGCGCGGCCAGCAGTAGCCGCGCGGCTTCCCCGCCGCTGAGGCTCCCGATCCGCTTGTGCACGTCGTCGCCGCTGAAGAGCACGCGGCCGAGGGCCGCGCGCAGCTTGCCGAGGTCGGCCTCGCCGCTGGCGCCGCCCAGCCAGTCGAGGACGGGCTGCTCGCCGTGCAACTCGTCGCCGACATCCTGCGCGAAGTAGCCGAGGTGCGTCTCGTAGCCGAACTCAGACGTACCGCCGTCGGCCTCGATGATGCCGCTGACCACCCTGAGCAGCGTCGACTTGCCGACGCCGTTGGGCCCGACGACCGCGAGCCGGTCGCCGCGCTCCAACTCGAACGAGACATCGTCGAGCACGGCCTGCCCGTTGTAGCTCTTCGCCAGGCCCGCGACGCGCAGCGGCGTGCGGCCCGAGGGGCGCCGCTGGCCGAACGCGAAGCCGGGCGCGCGCCGCGAGCTGCGGCGGACCTCGGGCATCTCGATCTTCTCGACCTGCTTCTTGCGGGCGGATGCCTGGCGAGCCTTGGTGGCCTTCGCGCGGAAGCGGTCGATGAACTGCTGCATCTCCTCGATGCGTCCCTCGGCGCGCGCGATCTCGGCGTCCTTCTGGGTGACGGTGAGGTGCTTGGCGCGCTCGAACGCGTCGTAGTCGCCGGTGTAGAGCCGCAGCTCGGAGTAGTCGAGGTCTGCGATCGTGTCGCACACGGCGTTGAGGAAGTGGCGGTCGTGCGAGACGACCACGAAGGCGCCCGCGAACTCGCGCAGGTAGCCCTCGAGCCACTGGATCGAGGCGATGTCGAGGTGGTTCGTCGGCTCGTCGAGCAGCAGCACGTCGGGCTGTCCGAAGAGCACCTGCGCCAGCAGCACGCGCAGCCGGAAGCCGCCCGACAGCTCGCGCATCGGCCGCTCGTGGCGCGCGTGTTCAATGCCGAGGCCGACGAGCAGCGCGGCCGCCTGCGGTTCCGCCTCGTACCCGTGCAACTCGGCGATCGTCAGCTCGAGGTCGGCGAGGCGCTCACCGGCCTCGGCGGTCAGTGTCTCCGCGGGCCGGGTCTCCGTGGACGCGCCAAGCAGCCGCGTCCGCTCCTCGATGGCGGTCCAGAGTTGGGGGCGGCCCATGAGCACGACGTCGATCAGCCGCATCTCGTTGAACCGGAACTGGTCCTGGCCGAGCGTGCCGAGGCGGAGCGCGGCCGGCTGGACGATGGCGCCCGCGTCCGGTGTGAGTTCGCCGGTCATGAGCCGAATCAGCGTGGACTTGCCGGAGCCGTTCGCCCCGACGAGGCCGTAGTGGCCGCCGGGCCGGAGCTGCCAGTTGACGCCCTCGTAGAGGAGCTGTCCGCCGAAGCGCATCGTGACGTCGTTGATCGTGATCATGCGTGGGTGCGAGGTCTTCCGGTGGCGATGGCTGTACGCGGTGGTCGCTTCATCTTCGCGGCTGGGAGCGCCTCGCGCGAGCGCTCGCGGCAATCGCCTCATCGCCGACCTCCCACTGCGGCGCGCATACGCTGATCAGCAGTCAGGAAACCTGCCTCGTGAGTGGGCTCGCCGCCGCGAGGCAGCTCGGCGCGGACTATCCGTTCGCGGACGCCGAGGCACGGCGGTCATTCAGCTACTACGGGAGCATCATGTACGGCGCGCGCTCCCGCAAAGCTCGGGGCTGAGGCGCCACCGGTCGCCGCCGAGCGACGGATCCCCCGCACCTTCGTGCCGCGAGGCATCGCCGTCGATCGAGGTTGCCTGACCTCGGCGACGGGGACGACGAGCCCCCACATGACGGCGGCACGGGGCGTGCCAGGCGGAGCTAGCAGGGTGCTGAAGAAGCGCCTTCCGGGGTCTCGGAGTGGCGAGAGGCGGCTTCAAGCCGCCTCCGGGTTCGTGATCGTGGCCTCCTGACCGGCCCCCGGGGGCCTCTGAGGGCTCCCTGGCGGGGCGGAGGGCGCACTGCGCCTACGCCGCGGCGGTCTCGAGCGTGGCCATGCGCACGAGGTTGTAGCCTTGATCCACCGAAGAAGGGCGTGCGAGCGGCTGCGGTTGGGTGCTCCGCTGTAGCTGGGACAATGGGTTTTGCCGAATCACGTCACAGCCACAGGGAGCACCCATTCGATGCTACCAACGAGCGACCCCGACCGGATAGACATCGCCTTCGATGACGACCGCCTCGTGGACCACGCGGGCCTGCTGCTCCCGGCCACGCTCGCCCAGCATCTCGGTCTGCAAGAGCTCGCCGACAGCTGCGTCGACCTCGGTGACGCGCCGGGCCGGGCGAACGCCGGCGACAAGCTGCTGACCCTCATCGCCTCGGCGCTCGCGGGCGGTGACTGCATCGACGACGCCGATGCGTTGCGCGCCGGCGGGACGGCGAGCGTGCTGGGTTGCACGGTCAAGGCGCCGTCCACCCTCGGGACCTTCCTGCGCAGCTTCCGCTGGGGCCACGTCCGCCAGCTCGACCGCCTCAGCCGCGCATTGCTCGCCCGCGCATGGGCGGCCGGGGCGGGACCCGGCGCGGCGCCGTTCACGATCGACCTCGACTCGACGATCTGTGAGACCTACGGCCTGGCCAAGGAGGGCGCCCGCCACCACGGCTACACGGGCGTGCACGGCTACCACCCGCTGCTCGCCGTTGCGGCCGGGACGGGTGACGTGCTGATGGCGCGGCTGCGCGAGGGCCGCGCCAACACTGCCCGCGGCGCCGCCCACTTCCTGCGTGAGACGGTGGCGCGGGTGCGCGACGCCGGGGCGAGCGGGCAGCTCACGGTGCGCGCCGACAGCGGCTTCTACAACCACGCTGTCGTCGCCGTCTGCCGCGCGCTGGATGTCCGCTTCTCGGTCACGATTCGCCAGCAACCGAACGTACGCACGCTGATCGAGGCGATCCCGGAAGCGGACTGGACGCCGATCCCGTACTGGCTGCCGGGCGGCGCCGCTGTCGCCGAGACGACCTACACCCCGTTCCGGCACGCGAAGGACGCCACCCCGGTGCGGCTCATCGTGCGGCGCGTCCAGCCGACGCCCGGCTCACAGCTCGCGCTCTTCGCGACGTACAGCTACCACGCCTTCATCAGCGACCGCGCGGGGGAGCTGCTGGAGCTCGAGACCGACCATCGCCGTCACGCCGAGATCGAGAACGCGATCCGCGACCTCAAGTACGGCGTCGGGCTCAACCATCTCCCCTCGGGCCGCTTCGCCGCGAACGCGGCATGGCTCGCGGTGCAGGTGATCGCGCACACCTCGCCCGCTGGACGGCGCGGCTCGGGCTCGGCGAGGGAATCGTCACCACCAGGACGCTCAGGCGGCGCTATTTCGCCCTCGCCGGACGGCTCACCCACTCGGCCCGGCGCTGGACCCTGCACCTCCCCAGGCGCTGGCCCTGGGCCGGGCAGCTGGCAGCCGCGCTCGCGCGACTACGGGCGTTACCGCTCCCGGCCTGACGACCGCTCACAGCGCCGGCCCCCCTCCGAGGCTCGCGCCAGCATGCCCGCGCACGCCTTGCGCCCGCGCCCTCAGCGCCCCCGAGCTGCGCTGAGCGACCGCTCCTGGCTCCGGCCCGCCCCGCGAACACCGGCACGCCCGCCGAACTCTCCGGCAGCCCGGCATCCCGCCCCGTCAAGCTTCGATCGGTGGATTCGGGTGTAGGCGGCGGCGGTGAGCTCCAGCCAACAGCGGTTGCGCTCGCGGCCCACGAAACGCAGCTTGCGCCCGCCGCCCACGGTCTTCATCCAGCCGAAGACCTGCTCCACGATCTTGCGCCGCTTCTGACTCTGCCTGTAGCCGCGATGCCGCGTGGTGCGCCCATCCACGGCGCTGCGGCGGCCGCGGTCGTGCTGCGCCACGTGCGGCGTCACGCCGCGAGCGCGCAGCGCCGCCACGAAGCCGCGCGTGTCGTAGCCGCGGTCGGCGCCCAGCGTCCCGCAGCCGCTCACGCTGCGCTCCAGCATCGTGACCGCCGCCTCGCGCTCGGCGTACCCGTTCGCCTCGGTCAACTCCACGTCCAGCACCAGACCGTGACGGTTCTCGGTGAGCAGATGGCCCATGTAGCTGAGCTTCGCCGTCTGCCCCGACCCCTAATGGGGCCCGACCAGCGGCCAGAGGTTCTCTGGCAGACTGGTTCTGGACCCTGCCCAGCCGGTGAGCTCTCAGCTGATCCCTGCGGCTTCTGGACCGCTTCACGAAGACCGAGCCCCTGCTGGTATTCCGGGTTGTTCTGCAGCACTCATGGGGTGTCGTGCCATCGAGCACTGATCCATTAGGCCGTCGCAGGAACCAACCCGCCGGGTCGCACCGAGCAGCGCGAAGCGGGAGAGGAACTGAAACACGATGGCCTTGTACCTGGGCGATGACTGGTCCGAAGACCACCACGACGTCCATCTCATGAACGACGCGGGCGAGCGGCTCGCCGCCCGGCGTCTGCCCGAAGGGGTGGAGGGCATCACTGCCCTGCACGGACTGGTCGCCGGGTACGCCTCAGGACCGGGTGAGGTGATCGTCGGCATCGAGACGGACCGCGGCCCCTGGGTCGCGGCACTGCTCGCGGCCGGCTACCACGTCTACGCCATCAACCCGCGCTCGGCGTCGCGTTACCGCGACCGCCACCACGTCGGCGGCGCCAAGTCCGACGCCGGCGACGCGAAGCTGCTCGCCGACCTCGTCCGCACCGACCGGCACAACCACCGGGAGGTCGCCGGCGACAGCGACGAAGCCGCCGCGGTGCGCATCCTCGCCCGCGCCCACCAGCAGTTGATCTGGGACCGCGTCCGCCAGACCAACCGGCTGCGCAACGCGCTCAGGGAGTACTTTCCGGGTGCGCTGGAGGCCTTCCCCGACCTCGCGCACGACGACGCGGTGGGCGTGCTGGCGACAGCGCCTGGCCCGCGCGAGGCGGCGCGGCTGAGCATCACCCAGATCCGCTCCGCGCTGCGCCGCGGCGGCCGCCGGCGCAACATCGAGCGGCGCGCCGCCGAGGTCCGCGACGCGCTGCGCTCACCGCAGCTCGAGGCTCCGCCCGCGGTGAGCAAGGCATTCGCCGCGAGCACCAGTGCGGCAATGAGGGTGATCGGCGAGATCAACCGTCAGATCAAGGAGCTCGAGGCCGAGCTCGCGAGCCATTTTGAGCAGCACCCGGACGCCGGTATCTACCGTTCCCTGCCCGGTCTCGGCGTGGTCCTCGGCGCCCGGGTGCTTGGCGAGTTCGGGGATGACCCCGAACGCTACGAGTCGGCGAAGTCCCGCAGGAACTACGCCGGCACGTCGCCGCTGACGGTAGCATCCGGCCGCAAGCACACCGTGAAAGCCCGCTTCGTCCGCAACCGGCGCCTCTACGACGCAGTCGACCAGTGGGCGCTGTGCTCCCTGCAGGCCAGCCCCGGCTGCCGCGAGTTCTACGATCGGCGGCGCGCCGCGGGCGACCTCCACCACCAGGCGCTCCGCGCCCTCGGCAACCGTCTCGTCGGCTACCTACATGGCTGCCTGAAGCGCCGCTTGCCCTACGACGAGACGACCGCCTGGGGACACCGTTACACCCACGAGGACCTCGCTGCTTGACCCCTTAGCGTCCTGGGGTGTCTTCGTGTACAGCCGCGCCTCCGGGTCCGTGCCGGAACTATGCGTATCGCGGCTGCGCCGCCGCCCGCGGAAGTCGACATCCGGGTTGCGTCCGCCCAGGGGTGGCTCCTGCTCGTCGCGCGGGCGGTAGCTTCTATGAGGGACGGTCTTTCTGCAAGGCCGACGTGGCGGCCTCCTCCTCGGGGCGTGGCGCTCCTCGACATCGGGGCCGATCCGCTCGTGATGTCCCCTGACGGAGCCTGTGCCGAGCTTCTATCCGCACTCTTTGATGGGCCACGTATCGGGCCCGGTGCATGAAGGCACATCCTGCTTCCAGGGGGCGCTGCCAACTCTTGAACGTCCTTGTTGGACCGCTACCGCCTCGCAGTCGCCCGTTGCCCGGCATCACGTGCAGTGGTTGGTTTGCTGGGCCTCCTCCCAGGTCCGTCTCAGTCTCGCTCTCCTGGTCGGTTGCTTCGGCGCCGCGCCTTGCTACGCGGCCTCCTGCGCCGCGGCGTCGCGCAACGGCTCGTAGACCTCGCCGGTCTTCCACAGCGCGAGCAGCAGCACCGCCAGCCGCCTCGCGACGCCCACGACGGCGCGCTTCTTCGCGTTACCGGCCCCCGTAGCGGTGTAGCGCTCACCCCAGCGGCGCAGGTCGGTGTCGGGCCCGAAGGGGCCGAGGATGTAGTGCGCGGCCTGCACCAGCAGCCGCCGCAGGTGCGGATCGCCGCTCTTGCCGATGCCGAGTTGCGGCGTGCGCTCGCCCGAGTCGCGCTGCCTCGGCACGAGCCCGAGGTAGGCGCCGACCTCGCGGTTCTTCGGGAAGCGCCCAGGATCCTCGATCGTCAGCACGAACGTGAGCGCGGTGATCGGCCCGACGCCCGTGACCTGGCGCAGCGCCGCGGTCTCGGAGTGAGCCTCGCACAACGCCTCGATCTCGCGGCCGGCCGCCGCGATGCGCGCGGTCAGCTCGCCGATCGCCTCCACCAGCGGCAGCAGCGCCGGGCGCAGCCCGTCGGGGATGTGGTCCGCCGTCTTGCGGTGGAACGCCTCGGCCGTGCACGACGGCAACGCGGCTCCGCAGGCCTTGACGGCCCCGCGCACGTGGTTGATGAGCAGCGTCCGCGAGCGCACCAGCGCGTCGCGGGCGCGCACCACGGCGAGGTCGTGCTGGCTCGCCTCGCTGCGGTGGCGGATCGGGGCGAGCAACTGGGGGTCGAAGCGCCCCAGCCGCGCCAGCCACTCGGCGTCGAGCCGGTCGGTCTTGCGCTGGCTGCCGGCGATCAGCGCGACCTGGCGCGGGTTGGCGACGACCACCTCGTGGCCGAGGTCCGCCATGAGGCGGCTCAGCCACGGCGAGCGCGGCCCCGCCTCGATCACGACCCGCGATGGGGGGAGGCCGGTCAGCACCATGCCCAGCGCTGCCGTCGTGGTGCGGACGCGCCTCTCACGTACCACCTCCCCGCCGGCGCCGAGGGCGTGGACGTGGGTGTAGCGGTCGCCCACGTCGAGGCCGATGGTGACCCCTGACCCTTCCTTGCCCTCAATGCTCCACGTCGTTGCGGTATCCTGCTGCACGGCCGGTCTCCTACCTCGTCAAAGCTCCGCAAAGAGCCGTTCTGGCCCATCGAGGCCGCTGTTTCGGGGGCGAGTATCCCCCTTGAGGAAGAGACCGGCCCTCATGCCATCTCTTGAGCGACGCCCACGCCTCGAGCAGCGTCCCGTCCACCGTGAAGTGCTCGGCCGAGAGCAGCCGGCGGCGCTTTGCCTCGGCCACCACCTCGGCGAAGAAGGCGCGCGCGACATCGGCTGCGAGCAGGCGCTCGCGGTTCTTCGAGAAGCTCGAGGCGTCGAACGGCGCGTCTGAGATGTTGAGGTCCAAGAACCACTTGAAGAGCAGGTCGTAGCGCAGCCGCTCGCAGAACTGGCGCTCGCTGCGGATCGAGTAGAGCGCGATCAGCAGGCTCGCCTTGAGCAGGTGCTCGGGCGGGATCGAGGGCCGCCCGCTCGTTGCGTACATCGTGCCGAAGAGCGGCGAGAGCCGCTGCAGCGCTGCATCGACGATCGGCTTGATGCGTCGGATCGGGTGGTCGTCCGGGATGAAGGAGTCCGGCGTCACCGCCAGCAACATGTTGGTCTGACGCTCAGCGTCGCCTCGCACGGGGCTGCCTCCCAGGCTACGCCCCCGCCGCCTTCGCTATCCTGCCAGATGGCCGCGCCTTTTTCAGCACCCTGCTACAGCACCCCGCCCTCGCGCAGCGCCGCCAGCTCCAGCGTGGAGAGGCCGAGGTCGCCGTAGACCTCGGCGTTGTGCTCGCCGATGTGCGGCGCGCGGCGCTGGATGCGCCACGGCGACGCGCCGTAGACGGCCTGCGCGCCCGGGTACGTGAGCGTGCGGCCGATGTCGGGGTGGTCGACCTCGACGAAGAAGCCGCGCTCGTGGAAGTGCTGGTCCGCCATCACCTCCTCGGGTGCGCGCACCGGGCCCATCGAGAAGCCGCGGTTCTGGCCCTCGTGGTAGACGGTCTCCGAGGGCTGCGAGGCGATGAACTCGCGCAGCACGTCCTTCACGTGCTGCTCGTTCGCCGCGATGACCTCCGGGTCGGCGTACTTGTCGTCGAGCAGGTCGTCGGCGAGGCCGTGCGCGTCGAACCACTCGGCGAGGCGGCGGATGCCCGCCGGGTTCATGAGCAGCGGGAACGCCAGCGTGTTCACGTAGATGCCGTCGGCGCAGCGGTACTGCGAGGGCGGCGTGGGCCTCGACGACGCGTGGCGGCCGGTCTGTCGCTGGCGCACCGTCCGACCGTAGATCCACTCCGTCACGCCGCCCTCGGTCGTGAGCGCGCAGGCATCGTGGACGGAGGCGTCGATGAACTGGCCCTCGCCGGTGACGCCGCGGTGGAACACCGCGCCCATGATCGCGATGTAGGCGTAGTGACTGCCGATGTGCCAGGCGTTGCCGCCGCCGGGCGCGATCGGCGGGCGTCCGGGCACGTCCACCTCGTCGTAGCCACACTCCCCCATCTGCCCGCCTACGGCGAGCTGGATGAGGTCCGAGGTGCGCCAGCCGGTCCACGGCCCGCTCTGCCCGAACGGCGTGATCGAGCACATGATGAGGCCCGGGTTGCCGGCGCTCAGCGCCTCGTACCCGAGCCCGAGCGAGTCGAGCTCGCCGAGCGGCAGCGAGTCGATGAGCACGTCCGCGCTGGCGACGAGGCGGCGGAACAGGGCGCGGCCGTCCTCGGTCGTCACGTCCAGGGTGATACCGCGCTTGCTGGTGTTGTAGTGCCAGAAGTGGAGGCTGCGCTCGGCGTCCGGCACGTCCTCGTAGAACGGGCCGATCTCGCGCTCGGCTGAGCCGCGGGGAGGCTCGATCTTGATCACGTCGGCGCCCTGGTCGGCCATGAGCTTCGCGGCCCACTCGCCGATCTCGCCCCCAATCTCGATCACGCGCAGGTCGCCGAGGGCGCCGCCGGAGTGGCGACGCTCGACCGTCACCGGTGGGAGTGGATCCTCGACGTGCGGTGGCGGCATCTGCGCCGGCGGCTCCAGCAGGTAGCGCTCGACCGGCTGGCCCGCGGGCCAGAGCGTGCCGTCCTCGTAACCGCCGGCGATCTCGTCCCACGTCATGCCGAGCATGCCGCCGAGGATCGGGACGTTGTCCGCTCCGAGCAGCGGCCCCCCCGTCTCCACCGGCACCGGCGTCGCTGAGAGCTTGAACGGCGCCTGCTGCATCGCGTGCTCGCCGATGACAGGATGCAGCACCGGCTCGAACATCCCCCGGTGGCGCAGCTGCGGGTCGTGCTCGACGCGGTCCTGGTTGCTCTGCACCGGCGCGGCGCGCACGCCTGCCGCCTGGCAGCGGTCGGCCAGCTCGTACTTCTCGATGGTCGCCGCCCACGCGGCGATGCCCTCGTCGATCTCGAGCTGGTGCGCGAGGCGACCCCGCAGCGTGTCGAACTGCGGGGCGGTCGCCCACTCGGGCGAGCCCATGACGTCGACGAGGGTGCGCCACTCCTCGTCGGAGAAGCAGGCGATGACGGCCCAGTCGTGGTGTCCATCGCCCAGGGTGCGGTAGGCGTTGTGCGGCGCTGCGTGGCGGCCGCGGTAGTTGTTGAGCAGCTCGCTGCCCGGCCAGTGCGTGCGGTTGCCCGGCGGGTAGCCGGATCGCCTCGACCCCCGCCCGTTGGCGCTGAGGTCGAGGAGCGCCGGGCCGGTCAGCGTCATGCCGGTCGCGACCTGCGAGAGGTCGACGTGCTGGCCCTCGCCGGTGGCGCGCCTGTGGTGAAGCGCGGTCAGCGCGGCAATCGCGCCGTGCATGCCGCCGGTGTCGTCCATGTACGACCAGCCCCACCCGGCGGGCGGCGCGTCGGGCAGCCCCGACAGGAACGTCAGGCCAGACAGCGCCTGCGCCGAGGGTCCGAACGTCGTGTAGTGCGCGTGCGGCCCCGTCTGGCCGAAGCCGGCCATCGAGACGTAGATGAGGTCGGGCTTGATCGCGCGCATCTCGTCGAAGGAGAGGCCCCAGTCGCGCAGCACGCCGGCGCTGAAGTTCTCGATCACGATGTCCGTCGAGCGCAGCAGGTCCTTGATGATCTGCAGGCCCTTCGGGCTGCGCACGTTGATGGTGATGCTCAGCTTCTCGGCGTTCTGGTCGTTGAAGTGGCCGTTCGAGTTCGGGCCCGCGCTCGCGTCGCCGAGGCTGCCCGTGCGGCCCGTGAAGGCGAGCCGCGGGTCCGGCCATTCGACCTTGATCACCTCGGCGCCCATCACGGACAGCCAGCGCGTGGCCCACGGCCCGGCGCGCACCCACGTGAAGTCCAGTACGCGTACGCCCTCGAGTGGCCGCTTGGTCATGGTGATCCTCCCGGGCAGCCGATCGGTGCTGGGCCGCCCCCCTGGTCTCCCGCGAGGCCCGTGACGGCGGCGACCTCGGCGGCGCTCAGGCCGAGTTCGCCCTCGAACACCTCGCTGTTGTGCTCACCGAGCAGCGGCGCGCGACGGCGCATCTCGACCGGCGTGCGCGTGAACTTGTAACCGGCGCGCGGGTAGCGGATCGTGCCGTCGAAGCCGGGCGCCTCGCCCTCGACGAAGAACTCGCGGTCCGCCCAGTGCGGGTCGTCGAGGTTGTCCTCGGGTGCGCGCACCGGCGCCCAAGCCATGTCGATCGCCTGCCCGCGCCGGTAGACCTCGTCCACCGGGCGCGAGCGCAGGAACGCCATCACCGTCTGGCCGAACTCCGCCCGCAGCTCGCCCGCCTCGAGCGGCGAAGTGGTCAGCAGCTCCTCGTACCGGGGGTCGTGCAGGTCGCCGGCGGCGTCGTGCTCGTCCATCCAGGCGAGCAGAGCGCGCAGCGAGTTGCGCGAGCGCGGCACGCCACCGCCGAAGACGACGACGTAGCCGCCCTCGTCGGAGGCCATCTGCCACTCCTCGACCGTGCCGGCGTGGCGTCCGGTCTTCCGCTCCGGGTTGACCCCGTTGTACTCCCAGTTCCAGAACGCGCCCTCGGTCGTCCCGGCCACGCATTCGTGAATCGAGACGTCGAGGTGCGTGCCGCGGCCCGTGCGCTCGCGTTCGAGCAGCGCGGCGATGATGCCCATCGATGCGTACTCACCGCCCATCGCGAGCGAGTGCTCGCCGTCGGGTCGCACGGGCGGCAGCTCGTGGTCGTCGTAGCCGTTCATCATCGCGATGCCGCCAAGCGCGATGCTCACGAGGTCGTTCGTGGGTCGGTCGCGCCACGGCCCCGTCAGCCCGAACGGCGTGATCGAGCACCACACGAGCCGCTCCAGGTCCCCGGCCGCCTCGTGCCCCACGCCGAGGGCATCGAGCACGCCCGGCCCCGCCGCGTCGATGACCACGTCGGCGGTCTCGATGAGCCGGCGCCACACGTCGGCAGCGCCGGGCGCGGCGAGGTCGGGCGTGACGCCGCGCTTGTTGGTGTTGAGGTAGGCGTAGCGCAGGGAGGCGTTCGGGTCCGCGCGGTCGTCGACGAACGGGCCGGTGTGGCGCGTGCGCGCCCCCCGTGGCGGCTCGACGCGGATCACGTCGGCGCCCGCGTCGGCGAGCAGCTTGCCCGCCACCTCGCCGAGGTCGCCCACCTCGACGACGCGCACGCCGGTCATGGGGCCGGGCATCAGATCGCCGCCTCTGCGAGCATCCGCGCGATCTCGTCGTCGGTGAAGCCGAGCAGGTCGCGCAGCACGCTCTCGCGGTCGCCGCCGAGGTCCGGCCCGGCGGCGCGCACCCCCGGCCGCTCGCCGTCGAAGCGCATCGGCAGCCCCTCGAAACGGTGTTCGCCGAGCGACGGGTGGTCGGCGCGCGGGTAGAAGCCGCGGTCGGCGAGCTGCGGGTCGTGTTCGAGGCGGTCCTCGGCGGTCTGGCAGACGCCCGCCGGGACGCCGCGTTCGACGAGTTGTGCCGCGAGCTCCTCGGCGCTGCGGCCGCGCGTCACCGCCTCGATGGCGGCGTCGAGATCGTCCTGCGCGTCGAGGCGCGCCTCAGCGGTGGCGAAGCGCGCGTCGGCGGCGTCGAGGCCGAGCACCGCGCAGAGCGCGGCCCACTGCGCGTCGTCCTCGGCGGCGATGGCGATCCAGCGGTCGTCGCGGGCACAGCGGTAGATGCCGTGCGGCGCGACCGCGGGCCACCGCGAGCGGTTCCCGATCGCCTCGTACGGGCGGCCGTTGACCTGCGAGTCGATCATCGGCAGGCCCGCGAGCACCATGCCGGTCTCGACCTGCGACATGTCGATGTGCTGGCCCTCGCCGGTCTGGGAGCGGCGCCAGAGCGCCATCAGCGCGGCGATCGCGCCGTAGAACCCGCCCGTGTGGTCGAGGTAGGAGTAGCCCCAGCCGGCGGGCGGCTGCCCGGGCAGGCTCGACATCGCCGTCAGACCCGAGGCGCCCTGGGCCGTCGGGCCCCACGTGCCGTACATCGCGTCGCGGCCGATCTGCCCGTAGCCGGAGAGGGAAAGGTAGATGACGTTGGGGTTCAGCTCCTGGATCCGCTCGTACGGGTAGCCCATGCGCGTGAGCGTGCCGGTGCTGAAGTTCTCAATCACGATGTCAGAACAGCGGATGAGGCGGTCGACGACCTCGCGGCCGTCGGGGTGGTGGATGTTGACGTTGATCGAGCGCTTGTTGCGGTGGAAGTTGCTGTGCAGGCCGGGGACGGCGCGCAGCGCGTCGGCGATGCCCTCGTTCTCCACCTTGATCACGTCGGCGCCCATGTCGGCGAGGATGCGTGTCGCCTGCGGTCCGGCGACGATCCACGTGAAGTCGCAGACGCGGATGCCCTCGAGCGGCAGGCCGCCGTTCTCGTTCGTCATGGCTCCTCCCCGTGCGCACCGTCGCACACCACGGTCACCCGGGTCGCCCGAGGCGGCTTCCGCCTCGCAGTCTAGTTCGTGCCGGCTCCCCGCGGCCTCGGGTCCGGACATCGCGCAGCGCGTCACCGAACATGTTCACGCTCCAATCCCCGTGTCCTGTCGCACCGCCGAGATCACCCCGACGGGGATCGAGGCGAGCACCGTAAGAGAGTTTGTCGAGACCTTCACAAAGGAGAGCGCACCCGAGCGCCCGTGATGAGCATCGGCAGTTGTGGAACGATCCCGGCGGGAAGCGCGTATCTCTCAGTGGGACGGCTTGGACGCTACCCTCACGGCGAAGGAGTCGCACGTGCCACTACCGATGCGAACCTGGCGCACGTTCGCGTGGATCGTCGCGATCCCGCTCCTCACGCTGACGGCGGTCGCGTGCTTCGGCGCCGATGAGCGGGACGGCGACGCCGATCCAACGCCCGTCGTGGCAGAAACCGCGGCCACGTCGCCGCCAGCGCCCACTGCCACCGCAACCGCGACCGCAACCGCCACCGCAACCGCGACCCCGACCGCGACCGCGACCGCGACCGCGACCGCGACCGCGACCCCGACGGCTACGGCTACGGCTACGGCTACGGCCACCGCGACACCAAGGCCAACCACCACGGCCACCCCGACGGCCGCGACACCCACCTCAACACCCGAGCCGACCGCTACGGCGACCGCGACCCCGGCGACTGCTCGGCCGACCGCCACACCCGAGCCCATTGCCACCGCGACCCCTGTGCCTGCCCGCCCCACCGCAACGTCCGTGCCGCTCCCCACACCCACCGCGACGCCGGTGCCCGCCGTCGTGCCCGAGCACAGCGCCACGCCCGAGCCCGTGCCCGAGCCCGAGCCCGCGCGCGCGGACACGACCGCTGCGACATCCAGTTCCAGCGCTTCCTTGGCGCCCGAGGGCGAGGCGGCAGCCGAGGCCGACTCGGCCTACGACGCCCCGGACGAGGGCGATGGCATGGGCGGTGACGACGCCGACTACGACGCGATGGACGACGGCACCGGCAAGGGCGGCGACGACGCCGAGTACGAAGCGACGGACGTCGGCGTCGGCGTGGGCGGCGACAGCGACGAGGCGGACTACGACGGCATGGCCGCCGAGGACGCCGACGACGCGGAGTCCAGTTCGTCCTCCGCGCGCTCGGACGGTGGGCGCGAGAGCAGACGGCCCGCCCTCTCCGCCGGCGAGGTCAACGACAACGAGCTCTGGGACGAGTACCTGCTGTATCGACGGCAGTACTCGGGCGCCCCTGTCCATGACGTGGATGTCTCGGAGCGATACGTGATCACGGTCACCGACGCAGCCGGCCAGCCCGTGCACAACGCCCGGGTCCGGGTCTCCGCGGGTGAAACCGCGCTGTTCGAGAGTCGCACGTACGCGAACGGCCAGACGCTCTTCTTCCCCCTGGCCTTCGCCGGCAGCGAGGGCGCCGAGTCCTTCACCCTGCACGTCGAGCAGGACGAGGCCAGCCGGCAGCTTGAGTTCGCCCGCGGAGGGGAGCGGCATTGGAACGTCACGCTCGACGCGGAACAGTCCGTCGCCGACGGCGGCGTGCCGCTCGACATCCTGTTCCTGCTCGACGCGACGGGCAGCATGGCCGACGAGATCGAGCAGGTGAAGGACACCCTGCTTTCCATCTCGTCACGGATCAATGCACTGCCGTCGCAACCCGACCTGCGCTTCGGGATGGTCGCCTACCGTGACCGCGGCGATGCGTTCGTGACCCGCGTGTACGACTTCGAGCCGGACGCGCAACGCTTCCTCGACACGATTCGAGGCGTGGTCGCGGAGGGGGGAGGGGACTACCCCGAGTCCCTCAACGAGGCCCTGCATGTGGCCGTGCACCAGCCCGAGTGGCGGCAGGGGGACGCGATACGGCTGATCTTCCTGATCGCCGACGCCCCGCCCCACCTGGACTACGAGGATGACTACAGCTACGCCGACGAGATGATCGAAGCCCACCGGCGGGGCATCAAGATCTTCTCCATCGCCTCCAGCGGGCTGGATCAGCAGGGCGAGTACGTCTTCCGCCAGATCGCCCAGCACACGATGGGCCGCTTCATCTTCATCGTGTACGGCGCGGGAGGCGCGACGCCCCACAACGTCAGCCGCTACACCGTGGAACAGCTCGACGATCTGGTCGTCTCGCTGGTGGAGGAAGAGTTGGCCTTCCTCGAACGGTGACGACCGGGCGCGTGAGGCGGGAAGCGCCGCGGCGCAGCACCGGGCCTCCGCTCGGTCCGATCCTCCGGTGAGCCGCTGTGCTACCGTCCCGCCGCACCCACAGGACGCCCTGGGGCGGGCGAGGTATCGACGACGGCGGGGGTGACGAGATGGCGGCGACAGGCGTGCAGGTGCGGCGCGGCTTCGTGCTCGGTCCCGACGGCCACATCGAGTACCGCGAGGCCGGTCCGCAGCGAGAGGGCGGCAAGTCCCCGCTCCTGCTGCTGCATGCCCTGCCGCAATCCTCCCGCATGTACCTCCCGCACCTGGAGCGGCTCTCGCAGGAGCGCCGCACCGTCGCCTGGACCATGCCGGCGTGCGGCGACTCCGACCGGCCGCCGACGCCCTACACCAGCCTCGACGAATTCGCGCTGGCCGCCGTCTGGCTCCTCGACGGTCTCGACATCGAGCGCACCGACGTCTTCGCGACGCACACCGGGTCCGCGGTCGCCATCGCGCTCGCGGCGAACCATCCAGACCGGATCGGCTCGATGGTGGTGCAGGAGGTCTTCAACTACGGCGCGACCGAGGATGGCCGCGCGCGGCTGCATCGCGCGCACCACTTCGCGCCGCTGCGACCCGATGGCGGACACCTGCTCGAGATCTGGCAGCGCCACGGGGGCGACGCGCCCGGCGCCGATCTGTATCGCGTCATGGAGACGGTGGTCGAGCACCTCAAGATCAACTCGGACGAGGGCGTACAGGAGCTCTACGGCGATGCCGGGTGGGAGGGGTCGGCGGGCTACGGCATGCTGCACTACGACTACTGGGCCGCCCTCCCGCGCATCCGCGCGCGCACCCTGGTGCTGCACGGCTCGGGCTCGCCGCTCGCCGAACAGCACGAGCGCTTCGTTGAGGGCGTCCCCCACGCGACCGGGATGCGGCCGGAGAGCCAGAGTCTGCTCAACATCAACGACAACCCGGAGCGCTTCGCCCGGATCGTCCTCGACTTCCTCGACGCGTAGTCAATCCCGACCCATGCAGGCTTCGTTGACTGTCCACATTGTGCGGAAACACGCCCGCCCATCGCGTACGCAAGCGATAGCGCGCGCCTGGGGCAGCCAGTGAGAGGCCACGAAGAGACCAACAGGGTAGGTGGTCACTTATCACAATCATGGTGCTAACAAGCGGACTGTCGCGAACCGGTATTCGGAATAGAATAGCCACGTTCGTGCGATACGGCCCGCATGCATCCCACTGGCGGGGTGACCGGGGATTCGATTCGGCTCGGTGGTGGCGCTGCTCACGAGCGGGGGAGGTTCGCCCGCGGGCGGACACCGCTCAAGAGCGCGTCTCGGCAGCCGAGAACGTCCGGAGGTTGAACGTCTTGACCACACAGGCCATCTTCGCGGCGCTGGAAGAGGCAGACGTCGCCGCGTACGCTGTCTCCGCGGACCAGACCGTGGTGCTCTGGAACCGGGCCGCGGCGCGGATGCTGGGTCACTCGCCGGACGATGTGATCGGCCGCCGCTGCTACGACGTGTTCGCCGGGGTACGGCCCGGGGCCCTGACTCCGTCGTGTCTGGAGGGCTGTCCGTCGATCCGCGCCCTGCGCAGCGGGCAGATTCCCAACGCGGTCAGCATGCGGATGCTCAGCGCGTCGGGTGAGCGCAAAGCCGTGTTCCTCACCCCGATGGTGGTGGCCAGCGCGGACCACGACGCTCCGCTACTCGTACACGTGCTTGACGATCGTGCGGAAGCCACGGCGGAGCACTCAGCCGAATCACTGCGAAGTGAGCTCCGCGACCAGGGAGCCGAGGTCATTTCCGACCATCCGCCTGTCCCGCCGGGAACGGCCGACGCGGTGAAGCTCGCCCCCAGGGAACTGGAAGTGCTGCGCCTGGTCGCCTCGGGTCGGGGAACGCAACAGATAGCCGACCAGCTCGGCATCAGCCCGCACACCGTGCGCAATCACGTCCGCCACTTCCGCAGGAAGCTCGACGCCAGAACCAAGCTGGAAGCCGTCCTCACCGCCATGCGGCTGGGCATCCTCCGGGAGCCATAGGGCTGGTAGAGCCCAGGCTCCGGCCCGCCGCGGCCGACGGTCGCGCACCCGGGATCATTGCCGAACACAGGACGCCCCGGCGACGTTTCCGCCACCGGGGCCGTACCGCCTGCTCGGACCTCGCGCGCCTGTAGCGCATATGCCGGTGCGAAGTCTGCTGCCCCGGTCGTGCGCTGTCCCCGCGCCCGCCCTGCCCTAGTTGAAGCCGAAGTACTGGTCCGGCACCACTGCGCATAGCTGCGCGAGTGCGACCTGCAGGTCGCGCGGCGAGAGTTGCTGCGGCTGCGCCGACCCGTCCGCCCGGCGTACCGCCTCGATGAAGCTGGTGATCTTCATTGGTACTCCTCCTGTCCGTGCCCCGCCTGCGCGGGGCGGTGCTCACGATTCGTGGTGCCGCATCCGATCCGTCTGCCGAGCGCGCATCGGCCCCTCGCTGCGACACCTCCACATCCAGCGTCCTGCTCATTCGTTAAGCGCCAGTAACCGAGCGGTTAAGGTTGGGACACGCACGGCGACGGCGACGCGTGAGGCGCGCCTTCGCCCCCGGCGCGTCCCGTGCGGGTGAAGCGCGGAGTCAGTACAGCTAGGGCGTGGTGACCGGTTCCGGCACGCTTCGCTGCGCGAGCATCGAGGTTCCGGCGGGCACCCCGTCGCTGAACCGCTCGACAAACCACCGGTTGACGAAGTCCGGCGCCCCCAGGATCAGCGATACATACCGCGCTTCGACGAGCACGTAGAGGGCCGAGATGCCGAGGTGGCGAGCGCACGCCTCGAGATCGGCGACGGCGCCGCCCTCGTAGGTGACGCTGCTGAACCGGCCTTCGGTGAGCCCAACCAGGCAGTCGCCGGAGGGCTTCGGGTCCGCCACGGTGCCGATGTTGACGCGGTAGGTCCTGATACGGGTGCCATCCGCCGAGGTCACTGTCACGATGACCGTGACGCCCCCGTCTGCCGCTGCCTGCTGGCCGTCGGTCTCCGCGCCGGCACGCGAGAGCTCGATGGCGACGGTAGCGTCGTCCTGCACCGCCGTCGCCTCCACCGTGGTCTCCGTCGCGCCCTCGGCGGCGACGCCGGCATACTCGGTCCGGCCGGGCGAGAACTCGCCGATGTCGATGTCACTCAGTGTCAGCGTCGAGAGACGGGCGTCGATGGCATCGGGCATGTTGTACGTGTAGACCTTGTCGTCGCTCTGGTCCGCCACGTACATCACCTCGCCGTCAGACCAGATGCCACGCGGGCTGTTGTTGGAGGCGCGGCTCAGTCGCCTGAAGTCCTCGTCGCTGACGCGCTCGAGCTCCCCGGTGTCATCCTCGTCGACGTCCTCTGCCTCCTCGCGCCTGGGCAGCCGGTAGGCGAGGAGCCGTTTCCGGTCGTGGTCGGAGACCCAGATAGTGAAGCGATCGGACCACACGCCGTGCGGGCGGTTGTTGTCGGAGTCGAGTTCGTACTCCGCGATGAGTTCGCCGCTGTCGAGGTCGTACGCGAAGAGGGCGTCGTTGCGGTCGTCCAGCACCCACATCGTCACGCCGTCCGACCAGATGCCACGGGAGTCGCGGTTGCGCCGGGCGAGTTCGAACTCGCGGTCCTCCACCCGCTCGCCGCTCTCGAGGTCGTACGCGAAGAGGCGTTCCCTCCCGCTGTCGGAGACCCAGACGACAGTGCGGTCGGACCAGAAACCCCGTGGCGCAAGGTTGGTCTTGTCGAGGGCGAACTCGCGGTCCTCCACCCGCTCGCCGGTCTCGAGGTCGTAAGCGTAGACCGCGTCGCCGGCGCCGTCCGCGTTGTCAGCGACCCAGAGCGTCGTGCCGTCCGACCACAGGCCGGTGGCCCGGTCGTTGGCGGAGTCCAGCTCCTTGATGTCCCGGTCGACGTTCCAGTGGAAGTCCTGGTCGCTGGGGGTGGGCCCGGAAGACCCCCCACCGCCGCCGCCTCCGAAGCCAACGAACGAGGTGGTGATCCGGGGCGGAGGAGGCGGGGGCGGACGGGTCTCATCCACGTCGGTGACCCGCACGGTCACGTCGATGGAGTCGCGGTTCCCGTCCGGATCGGCGGCGGTCGCCGTGACTTCGTACACGTTGTCGCCACCCGCATCCCCGGGCATCTCGTAGTCGGGCGCCGCGAGGAACGCGAGCGTCCCGTTGGTGAAGCTGAACAGGCTGTCGTCGCGTCCGGTCAGCGACCACGTGATAGCGGCTCGTTCGGGATCGGTCGCGGTGAATCGGCCCACCTGGCGGGTGCTGCCCTCGGCGAACGTAAACACGCTGTCGCCCGAGAGCGTCGGATCTTCGTCGACATCCTCGATGGTGATGGTCACGGCGATCGAGTCCGAGGCGCGAGATGGATCGGTCGCGGTGACCGTCACGCGGTAGCTCGCTCGCTGCTCTCGGTCGAGCGCTGCCTTCGTGAAGAGTTGTCCCTGCTCGCCGATGTCGAAGAGCGTCGACCCGGTGCGATCGAGGGTGTAGGTCAGCGTGTCGCCGACATCATCGTCGATGGCCTCCACGCGGGAGCCAATGGGTACCCCGTCCTGGGTGTTCTCGAGGACGCTGCGCTGGCCGGTCTCAGTCGACAGGAAATCGGGAGCCTGATTCGTCACTGGTGCTGCCCGCACCGCGCTGTCCGATGTCGCGTCGGCGCTCTTTCCGCTGCCAAGCCCGTCCGCGTACGAAGCAGTGGCGCGCAGGTACAGGCCTATGTCATTGCTGTCCGGCGTGTACGTCGAGCTCGTCGCTGCGTCGATGGGGGACCAGTTTGAGAAGCCATTCGACGACCGCTCCCACTCCCACGTCAGGCCCGAGACGCGACCGTCGGGGTCGGTCAACGAGGCAGTGAATGGCGTGCGCTCCTGGGGCTGCGACGGCAGCGTCACTGTCCCGCGTTCCTCGAGGTTCTCGACGTTCACCGTGACGCTGAGGGTGCTCTTCAGGGCGCCGTCCGAAGCCTCCAGAGTCACGAGGTACACGTTGTCCCGGTTCGAGTCTGTCGACGCCTCGTAGTCGGGCGCAGCCAGGAAGCGAAGCACACCACCATCGAGTTCGAAGTCGTCCTGATCCGTACCCTTCAGCGACAGCCCGACTACTTCGCCTTCAGGGTCGGTCGGGCTGTACAAGCCGACGACACGGCGACTGTCCTCAGGTACATCGACGCTGGACAGGCCCGTGATCTCCGGGGCCTCGTCGACATCACCAACGGTGATTGTGACGACAATGGTGTTGTCGATGTCCGGGTCGGCCTCTCCGACCATGTTCTTGCCGTCGGTGACCGCGACGGCGCCGGTGTAGGTATCCGTATCCTCGTGGTTGAGGGGCTCCGTGGTGGTCCGCAGCTGACCTGTGCCTTCGACGATGTCGAAGACGCTCGCGGCGTTGCCACTGAGCGTGTAGGTGCGCGCATCATTGTCATCGTCACGCGCGGCCACGGGGGCTCCGACATTGCGGCCCGCCAGCGTGTTCTCGTCGACGCTGCGTTCGCCGGTCTCGCTCCCGGGGAACTCGGGATCGCTGTTGACCTCTTCCGGCTTGCCGTCGACGCTCTCCGACCACCGCCCACGCCCCGAGTCGTTCACCGCGCGCACCTGCACGTCGTATTCCTGGTCGTTCGCGAGGTTGCGGATGACGTAGCGGAGGTCGCCACCGCCGGTGCGCCAGGCGTTGCTCACGACCCTCCAGGAACCGTCGGTAGAGCTCTCCGGCACGTAACGCACGTCGTAGGCGGTGATGTCTGACCCGCCGGTGTCGGCCGGGGCGGTCCACTCCACCGCGAGCGCACGGTTCACCGGTGTCGTCCTGACCGTGGGCGCCGCGGGGGTGAAGCCGTGCCCGTAGACCTTGAGGCTCCACGACTTCAGCATGCCGGCGTCTGCCGGGACGAGGTCGATGATCTGCAACGTCCATGTGCCGGCGGCGTTCTCGCCAAGATGCCGAGCCGAGCCGAATCGGAACCTCGTGGTCAACGCGGCGGTGAGCTTCTCGGTCGTGCCGTCGGAGCGAGGGAGGGTCCGTCGCACGGCACGGACCAGCTGCGATCTGGCGCCCGAGGGCGATACGAGGTCGATCCGGACGTCGCGGAAGGACGGGTGGTCGAACGTAGCGTTGATCTCAACGAACTCGGTGAACCCTACCCATGAATCGACCGTGAGGGTGGTCGAGACGGTCGTGCCGCTACCGAACGACGGAGACTCGGGTAGCGCCAGCTCCAGGTCGCCAGACTCCACCTCGATCTCGCGGAGTTCGGGCGCCTTCGTCCAGCCATCGGCCAGGGCGACGGCAGCGCCGGCGTCGACCACGCCGAACCCGTACTGATGGTTGAACTGGTAGCGCCGGGTCGTCGAGCCGTACTGCAGTGCGCCCGACTCCCAGCCGCTGTAAGGGGTGCCGGTACCGCGGTCGCCGGTGTCGTTCTTGCGCCCGGAGGCGGCGAGGATGAGCTTGACGTCGCGCCAGGTCAGGCTGGTGTTGGTTGCGCGCACGAGCGCAGCCACGCCGGAGACGATGGGGGTAGCGGCCGAGGTGCCCGAGAAGGAGTCCGTGTAGCGGTCGCCGTTCCGCGTCGTCGCAATCCCGGGCAGGCTCAGCGTCCGGTCCCTCGACGGAGCGCAGACCCAGAGGTGCGGGCCCGTCTCCGAATAGGTGGCCCGCACATCGTTGTAGTTCACCGCGCAGACGGCGGTCACACCGTAGTGGTTCGCGTACTCGTTGAGGTTGCCGTCGAAGCCCCCGATGAAGTCGTTCCCCGCGGCAAACGCGTAGAACACACCCTTGCCGCCGAAGCCGCTCGTCACGCCGTTGAGGATCGCGTCTACCGCCGCGGCGTACGCGAAGCCGAGGACATCGGTCGGACCCCAGCTGTGGTTGGAGACCGCTGTATCGCCCATGTGGCGGGTCATGGCGTCCTCCTCATCGACGGCGTCGGCACGGCCTCGGTCGATCAGGTTGTAGCCGTAGATGCTCGCCCTCGGCGCCACCCCGCGCACCCCGACGTCGTTGTCGCGCGCCGCGATGATGCCCGCCACCTGCGTCCCGTGGGTCTCGAGCGGGTCGAAGATGTCGCTGCCGAAGTAGTCGTGGTTGCGCGCAGTGAGGACGTTGTCGGCGAGGTCTTCGTGCGCGTACTGCAACCCATCGTCGACGATGGCGATGTTGATGCCCGCGCCCATCGTCGTGGCCCAGACCTCCTCGACGTTGATGTCGTGGCCCGCCCCGCCGGGGAACTGCCCGGTGTTGTTGAGGTGCCACGCGCAGCCGTACCAGGGGTCGCTCTGGGCAGTCGTGATGCCGGTGCAGCGCTCGACCGTCCGGCCGTAGGTTGATTCCAGTGCGTGGAGCAGGTACGGCCCGCCCGTCCCGCCCGAGGGCGCCTGGACGCGAATGGAGTACGTGCCCGCTTCCAGCTTGCCCCACACGCCGAAGCTGGCCTCGGGAAGTCCGCTATGAGCCCAGTGCTCGTGAGCGATGACGTACAGGTCATCGAGCACCGTGTTCGATGAGTCGGTCACGGTCGCGGTGAGCGGAAGCGCGCCGCCGAACGAGAGACCGTACATATACACGTACGTGTCCTCGTCCAGCGTCAGGCTGAAGTAGTCCTGGTCGCTGCTGGGCCGGATCCGTCCAGACTCCGGCGTACCGAGGGTGATCGGCGTCGCGGTCGTGGTGGAGCTTCCGGGATCGGTCGCGGTGCGGACGAACAGGGTGTACGGCCCGGTATCGTCCTCGTCGTAGCTGGTGACGCGGACGTAGTACGTACCCATTCCGAGCTCGCGACGGAGCATGAACCCTGTCTCGTTATTGATGTACTCGCTGTCGTCGTCTTCCTCGAGCACCATCTCGCTGGCATCGAGGAGTGCTCCCACCGTGTCCAGGTCACCGACGGCCATCACCCAGACATCTGCCGCAGCGGACAGCTCGAGCTTGAAGTAGTCCTTATCGCCGTCTACGCCCCCCTCAGGGCCGATGCGCCCCGGGGTGATGGAGTCGGGCGTGACGGTCGTGGCGGTGTCCTTGGTGTCGCCCGGGTCGGTCGCCAACTGGGCGTGGATCGTGTACGACGCCGTCTCGAGGGCATCGAAGCTCGTGACCCGGACGTAGTACGCACCTGCGAGCAGCTCTTCGCGGATCGAGAAGTTGAGGGGGCCATCCAGGAGTTGGCCATCGTCGTCACCCGCAAGGACGCTTCCGCCCGTACTCAGCACGACCCCGACGGTGTCGTCACTGCCGGTGGTGTAGACCCACAGGTCCCCATCGGTTCCCAGCACGACACGGAAGTAGTCCTCTTCATCGGCAGGGTCGATGCTGCCGCGCACCGAGGAGCCGGGGGAGAGCGTGGTCGCGCCGGACCGTGTATTGGAATGGTCGTTCGTCGACACCTCGCGTGTGTCGGACCAGGGGCCGTCACTGCCGTTGTCCGCGCGCACCTGCAAGTCGTACTTCGTGCCGTCGGGCAGGCCCTTCAGGTCGTGGGCGAGGGCACTGTCACCGGTTTCCCACACGTCCTCCTCGAGGGTCCAGTTGGCGTCGTCGGTCTTGTCCGGATGGTCGCTGCGGATGTAGTGGAGGTCGTAGGCGACAATCGTGGAGCCGCCATTGTCGGCCGGGGCGCTCCAGAACACATCGATGTAGTTCGTGCCAGTGAATACTTGCGTGATGGAGGGCGCCCCGAGCGTGCCCTGCGCCCACGCCCGGCCGGCGACGATCAGGAGGCAGATCGCGGCACAGCCTGCCAGCAGTGACAGCCATCTCACCGCGTCGTGACTTCCCTCCGCCAGTTCGGGCTCGAGATCAGGACCCCGTCCTGCACGGCGAGCGCGTTTGCCAGGTCGAGCGACGCGAAGCCGGGGGCGGTCTCCACAAAGAAGGCGTTCACGCCGAACGACCGCTCGGTGACTCGGCTCCGCTCGATGTCATGCGCTGCGAAGAAGCTCACGACCCTCGTCTCATCCCACGAGCCGTCGAGCTTGAGGAGCACTCCGCCAGGCAGCGTCATCAACGAGCCGGACGATGTGCGGAACACGGGCCCAGGATCCTCCGCGTCCAGCCAGACTGTCATGGTGCGGTCGCCGTCGTACCAGATGTACGGTCGCTCTTCCTTCTCCGTGGTGGCGCTGTCCGCGCTCGCTCCCGCCACGGCCGCGGCAGCCGCGGTGGGCTGGGGCCGAGGTGGCTTCGGGTCCCGCGGCGTGAGCTCGGAGGCGCCCTTCGGATCCTCGTCCGGCTCCTCGGCCCTCGTCGCTGTCGCCGGGCTAGCGGTCTCTACGATTACCGCAACCACCGAGGCCCGCGTTGGCTCAGGCGTGGCCGTCATGGTCGTCGCGGTCGCAGCCGGTGTCGCCGGCGCGGCAGTCTGTGCAGGGGCCGCAGTCTGTGCAGGAGTCGCGGTCGCGGGACGGCCGGTGTCGGTGCTCGAAGCCCCGGTCTCGGCTGCGGGCGCCCGGGTGTCCGCGACAGCCGCGTCCGGGTCCGCGGGGGACTCGCTACAGCCCGTCACGCCCAGGATGGCGACTACCAACAGGATGGCTGCTGCACGCATGCCGAGGGTCCCGCTTCTCGTCCCGCAACCACGATAACCCGCCCCGCAACTATCGGTAATCCGGAACCGATGCGACCCCGGTGCGCCGAGGCCGCGGCCTCAGCCTGCCCTGCGCAACTCCGGCGAGGACGCCGCTACCGCCATCGTCAGCACGCCGAGGAGCACGCCAGAAACGGCCGTCGTCGCGACCACGCCAATCGAGGAGGCAACCGCGCCATGTACCAGCATCGCGCCCGGCAGGACGCCGATCGAGAGCATCAGCACGCCGAGCACGCGGCCTCGCGCCTCGGGGGGCGCGAGCAGCATTGTGAGCGTGCTCTGCATCACCCCGAAGCCCGCGCTGCCGGCACCCGCGATGAAGACCAGCACGAGCGCCAGCCCGAACACGCCGCTGACCGCGAACGCCGAAAGCGCCACCCCGAACAGCGCCGTCGCCACCAGGTAGAGCAGCCCCTTCGAGCGGAAGTCGCCCAGCGACGCGATCCCGACCGCGCCGATCAGCGCGCCCATCCCGTTCACCCCGACGATCAGACCCAGTCCTGCCGGCCCGACGTCGAAGACCTCCTCGGCGAAGACGGGCAGGAAGCCGAGGATCACCGGCCACGCGAAGGTGTTCGCCAGCACCGTCACGACGAGCAGCGCGCGCAGCGCGCGGTTCGCCAGCGCGTGGCGGAACGCCTGCGCGATCTCGCCCAGCACCATCACCGCGTTCGCGCTCCCCGCCCGGCGGTCGTCGTCGAGGCGCACGAGCACCCAGCAGGCCGGGATGTACCACGCCGCGCTGAACCACAGCGCGACGTCGGCGCCGTAGCGCGCGATGAGCGCCCCGGCAATCGCCGGGGCGACCACGCGGCTGCCGAGCATCCCGACGGCGCTGACCGCGTTCGCGCTCGACACGCGGCGCTCGCCCACGAGGTCCATGGTGAGCGTGAAGCGCACCGGCTGCAGCGGCGCCATCGTCAGCCCGACCAGCGCGCCCGCGACGAGCACGTGCCAGTACACGGCGAGGCCGAACATGACCAGCGCGGCGATCACGACGCCGGCCAGCAGCGCCACCAGCTGCGAGCCGATGAGCAGCCTCGGGCGGTGCATCCGGTCCGCCAGCAGTCCGCCGAGCGGGCCGAGCAGCATCGGCGCGAACCCGACCGCCGCCGCAGCGGCGACCGCGAGCTCGGAGCCGGTGAGGTCGAAGGCGAGCCAGGCGAGCACGACGTTCTGCGCCCACCACGCGCTCGAGGCGTATAGCGTGCTCCACCACAGCGCGCGGAAGTCGGGGTAGTCGCGCAGGGGCGTGACCACGTTCGCGACGGGCGAAGACCTGCCTCCGCCCACGTCGATCAGCGTCGCCGTTCTCTCGTCGCGCACGATAGCCAGTATGCGATGCTTCCCCGCAGGCGTCCGGTCCCGTCGGGGACGAGCCGCAGCAGCGGTGGCCGCGCTCGGCAGGCCGGTGACAGATCAGTCGAGCACGTTAACCGCGGGCTCCCTCTGCCAGACCGGCTCGGCGGAGAGGACGCTCAGGCCCGTACGCCCACGCGTCATTGCGACGTAGCGTTCCTTGGAGGTGAGCTTGTCAGCGTCCGTCACGATGGCGTGCTCGAACTCAAGACCCTTCACCAAGAGCGTCCGCGAAACGACTCGATCCTCGGTGGGTCTCCCGTGGTGGCGTGAACGGTCTCTGACATACCAGGCGGCGTCCGCGATGCTCGCGTACCCGCCTGATCGGCAGGTGAGGAGTGTAGTCTTCATCTCCTGCCACAACTCTCTCCGATAGAGGCGCGCGCCGGGAATGCGTTCCACGGCTCGACTCGCCTCGATGAGCGCGCCTACTGTCGCCTCAGATGCAACACGGTTGAAGGCCTCGACAACCGTCTTGTTTGTGGTGAGCCTCTTCGTCTGCGGTGTCGATCCAGCTGCGTACTGCGAGCGGAATGCCGCCAACCGCGAGCCGACCACGGTGAAGCATTCCTTGGCAACGTCAATCATCAATGTGGCCCAGCGATGCCCGCTGTCGGTGTCATCGAGTTTCCGAGCAAACTCCATCAGACCACGGCAGTCGAGCTCCTCCATCGACCCGTAGGCGCCTCCGAGCTGGCTCGCAAGATCGTGACAGTCATTCGGCCACTTGCCAATCGCTACAACACTGCCCGTCTCGTCGGCAGCTACTCTCCGGCAGACCGCGACTTGATTGGGGCGTGTCGCCGGGTGCCAGCGGGCGGGTGAGTCGCGAAAATCGATGGGCCTTCCCGCAATCAGACGGGTTCGCACTTCCTCAAGCCACTCCCCTAGCTTTGGATTCGAATCCAGCCATCGATATGGCGTCGAGAGATCGGGAAGACGCTCAAAATGCGGTACCACGTCGTCTCGCCAGTCGACCGTTGGTTCGTTGAAATCAAAGATTCCTTGCATGGGATCGCCAAGGAGACGGCACGGCAGGACTTCAGCAATCGCCTGAACGATTTCGTTCTGGGCAAGGTTACAATCCTGATACTCATCGACATAGACCCCTGTGAACGACCGCTTGAGAACGTCTCTCAGCGCACGATGTCGTAAGCCCTCGATAGCCGCTTCGTAAACTCGCGCCCACTCGCTACCTGTCGGCGAGGTCACGGAAAGTCCAGACAGAGACGGAAACGCGGCAGCGTATTGGAATCCCAAGCCCGCAATCGTGGCGACATGAAACTTCTCACGCGGTATGCCAAGCCTGCGCAAACGCGAGCGGAGGGCGCTCACTCCAGAGTGTGTGTGTGTAAGGACAAGGCTGCGACCATTCTGAATGCCGATCGCTCGGGCGATCAATTCCGTCTTGCCGCAACCTGCGGGCGCGACCACGAACGCGCGCTCCGCCGCCGCAAGCGTCGCTGCGTCAGTCTCGGTAGGCAAGGCGTCGCAACTTCCCCAGCTTTTTTCCAAGATCCGTATCGTCAGCAGCGGTGACCTCCGGTGCAATCGCCTCGCCGACACGCTCGCCGAGGCTCACACTCTTAAACCAACCGCGGTTCGCTACAGCCTCGCCCAAAGCACGACGAAGATCCTCGATCGAGTAGGCCGCAGCCCATTCGCTCCAGCTCTGCGGGGGGCGCCCAGTGTGGTGAATAGCCGTCGCCAGTTGAGCTGATACGCCCTCCAACCCTCGCTCATCAGTAGCTATACCCCAGAGCACGTCGAGTAGCCGCTCGCTGACATCCGCCATGATCCGCTGCTCAGTGTTCTTGCCCTCTCCCCATGTCACGGTGTCGACACCAGCCGCTTGAAGCTCAGGCAACGAGGGCTCCACGTCGACATCGGCATCCGCCCAGTAAACGCATTCGTATCCGAGATCCCTCAGCGCCGCAGCACGCCCCGGTGCTTCGCTACCGTTGCCTGAGATAATCACAGTTCCGATCGACGCCAACGGGAAACCCTCCAGTTGATCCCAGTGGGCCACGAGTCCCCTCGCAATTCCGTACTCGGTCTGTCCCTCGCAGACGACAACACGGCGTGAGAGGACCGCTTCCGGCATCGCGCGAATCACACCTTGCAAGCTCTCGGCGGGGTGGCGAACCGAGACATTTCCCTCACTGTCACGACGGACGAGCCCGAGTCCGGTAACCCCGAGCTCAGCCACCGCAACTGGTGAGTGACTGACCAGGACGACCTGGTTGTCTGATTCCCGTAGTTGACTCAACAGATGTCGGAGCCGGTGCGGCTCGAGTCCGGTCTCGACCTCATCAACTAGCGTGACTACAGGTTGGCCGATCACCTGCCGCTGGATCGCGAGGCCCAGCAAACGGCGGCTCCCAGTTCCGAGGGCAGATGCCGATATCCCATTCTCTTGGCGCAGGCTGAGAGCCCCTGCGCCAATGTTGAGATTCCGGGGGTCGAGGCCGACGTCAAGTGGCAGGGCTGCGTACGATCCGTACCGCTCTCCCCACTCACCAGCAGTGCTGGCAGTCTGAGCCAGTTCCTCAAAGTCGAGGTCGTTCATCGCCAGCCAAGCGCTCCTGCGTGCCTGATTCAGAACAGCCGCGATGGCGTCCGGTGAGTCGGTCACTCTCGCCAGCGACGAACCCCGAACCCAAGACAGCTGACGCCGGTCGCCCTCACCTAGACGAGCGGCGCCGATGGCGGCCCGGTCTCGAACGCCAATTGCGCGACCATCCGGGTTTCGATCGCTTATGACATGCCAGACTGGATCCAGCGACTCATCCACCTGCAGTCGGACTGTGAGCGCAGGCGTGTCGTCGTTTTGTGGCTCGTCTCGAATTGCGCCTTCCAGTGTCCAGCCACGCTGCTCCAAACCGAACTTCGCCTGCGTGAGGAGATCAGTCGGCAGATCGACGAGCGTCACCTCGATCTCTATTCGCCGCTCGGTCGCTTCGGCGCAGAAATCGGCGTCAACGAATTGAGCCTGAGACCTCGGAAGCAACGCGAGTTCGATCGCGTCGAGGATGGTCGTCTTCGCCGAATCTCCGGGGCCCACAAGACATGTGACGCTGCTAGGTAGATCCCATTTGAGAGAGCGTATACCCCTGAAGTTCCGAACTGAGAGTCGGACGATTCGCATCTAGCCGTCCTCCGGCGTGAACGAAACTGGCGCGGTGGTGCTGGTGGGGCGCACCACGAATATGCTAGCGCAGAATGCAGAGACAAAGAGCTCTTGGCGCACCGAAATCCGTCGTACGCTCGGTAGTCAGGGTTCGATACATCCTGCCGAACGAACATCACAGTGAATGGAGCAGCGCGATGGAACACAGCTACACCCAGGTGCAGGGCCTGCGCATGCACTACCGCGAGTGGGGCGACCCCGCCCACCCCGACCTGCTGCTCGTCCACGGCTGGACGGGCCACGGCGGGAACTGGGACACCGTCGTCCCCGCGTTCGAGGATCGCTACCACATCATCGCGCCCGACAATCGCGGCCACGGCGAGACCGACAAGCCGCGGACCGGCTACCACCTGCGCGACTTCGTCGCCGACCTCGCCGAGCTCATCGACAACCTCGGGCTCGACCGGCCGGCGTACGTCGGCCACTCGTGGGGCGGGAACATCGGCACGATGATGGCGGCGACGCACCCCGACGCGATCTCGCGCGCGTTCCTCGAGGACCCCGTCTACTGGAAGATGGTCAACGCCTTCGTCACGAGCCTGCGCCAGGCGATGGCGCGCCACGAGCGGCCGGAGGCCGAGATCCGCGCCGAAGGCGAGGCGAGCGGCCTCACCGCAGAGCAGATCGACGCCGAGGTCTACGCCCACCACCACTTCTCGCCGCACGCGGTGACGCGTCTGCTCACCGACAACCGCGACTGGGCGTTCCGCTGCGAGGACCACATGCGCCGCGTGGCCGTGCCGACGCTCGTGCTCGTCGGCGACATCGACGCTGGAGGCTACATGCTGCCCGAGGAGCTCGACTACTACCGCTCAATCGCGTCGCCGCAGCTGTCGTTCCGGCCGTGGCCGAACGTCGGCCACATGATGCGGGGCACGCTCCCGGAGCAGTACGACGAGGAACTCGCCGCGTTCCTGGCGGAGTAGCGAGTTCGTGAGCGGCTGAGCCGTGCGGCGGGGCTCCGGCTCAGCGGCGCTCTCACTGGAGATACGAGATGTAGCGCTCCGCGGATGCGCGGACGGCGTCCTTGCCGCCCTCCATCACGTCGCGGTCCCACCACCCCCCGTAGATGCGGTCGAACGCGTACGGCTCGACCGAGGCGACGATGGCGCGGACCGACTCGGCCGAGGCGGGGATGAGGTTCGGGTAGCTGTACATGAAGCTCACGTAGCGGCGGTCCGGCACCACCGTGATCGAGTCGCCGACGAGGAGTGCGCCCCGGCCCTCGGCGCCCCCGGCCCAGTGCAACACCGCGCTCCCCGCGAAGTGCCCGCCCGTCTGGACGAGCGTCACGCCTGGCACCAGCTCGAGGGGTACGCCGTCCCAGTACTCGATCACCGGGTCGGGGCGCGTCACGAAGTCGCGGTCGAGGTCCGGGACGTAGATTGGGCGGCCGCCGAAGGCGTGGCTCCAGCTCACCATGGCGTCGTAGAAGTGGGGGTGCGAGAGCGTGATCGCGTCGATGCCGCCGCGCGCCTCGATGGCCGCGCGGGCCTCGTCGTCGAGCAGGCTCACGCAGTCGTAGAGCACGTTGCCGGCGTCGGTCTGCACGAGCAGGGCGCGCTGTCCGATGCTGAACGGCGGCGCGATCCCGATGCCGGTCAGCCCCGGCTCGAGTTCGCGCACATCGTTGCGATGGCCGCGCGCGAGCAGCTCCTCGCGCGTAGTCCACTCCTGCCCGCCCCACCCGACGTACTGGCGGTCGTCCTCGCAGATCACGCAGCGCGCGCGCGGCTGCGCGGTGTCGGCGTACTCGACGCCACAGGTGCGGCAGATCCACAGCGTCATGCGATGCGCTCCGTCCCGCGCCCGAGACTACGCGAGTCCGCCCGCGTTCGGGGGCCCTCGACGCCAGCGCAGCACCGACGACACGAGCAGCGAGAGCAGCGCCACGATCAGCGCGCCGAAGATCGCCGACGCGAAGCCGTCGACGCGGAAGCCGAGGCCGAGCTGTCCCGCGATCCACGCCGTCAGCGCGAGCATGAGCGCGTTGATGACCACGATGAACAGCCCGAACGTCAGCACGATCGCGCACGCCGACGCGAGGAACGCGAGCGGCCGCACGACCGTGTTCACGAGCGCGAACAGCGCCGTCGCGGCGACCAGCGAGGGCACGTCATCGATCTGGATGCCGGGCACGAGGATGGCGGCGAGCCAGAGCCCGACGGCGTTGACGACGAGCCGCAGCAGCAGATCCCACGGCGACGGCGGACGCCGCTCTCGCGGGCCGCCGACCACCACCATGCGCATCGCCGAGGCCTCGTCGCCGTCCGCGGGCTACAGCGAGGCGATGTCGACGGGGCGGCCCTCGGACCAGCTGCGCCACGTCGCCTCGGTGACCTCCATGTAGCGCACTCCGTCCGCGAAGTTCGTGAGTTCGACCGGCGCGCCCTCGCGGATCGAGTCGATGAAGTCGGCCTCGACGCGCCATGAGCCCGCCGTGCCCGGATCGGGCTCGAGCGGCTGGGGCTCCTCGCCGCGTCGGGCGAGCTCGAGGCGGTCACCGGCGCGCCACCAGTGCAGCGTCGCCTCGGCGCCGTGCAGCGCGATGCCGTGGGCTACGTGGGGGGACGCCGCGACGCTGCTCACCTGGTAGGTCACCCGCGCGCCGTTCGTCATCCGCGCGAACACGCCGAGGCTGTCGGGGATCTCGATGGCCTCGTCGCCACCCGTCTCCGGGTTGCTCCTCGACGTCGTAAACGTCGCCGCGTCGGCGACCACGCGCTCGGTCGCTCCCAGCCAGCGCCCGACGACCTCGGCGGCGATGCCGAACTCCATCATGTTGTGGCCGGAGTACTCGCTCTGCTCCCGCCAGTGGATGGGCCTTGTGGGGTTGAGGCCGCCGCCGCCGAGCAAGGCCACGTGCACCTCGCGCAGCTCGCCGAGCGTCCCGTCGGCGACGAGGCGGCGCACGGTGCGCCAGGTCGCGAAGTCCATCGGCGCGGGCACGAGTTGCGCGACGAGGTCGGGATGCGCCTCGGAGGCGGCGAGCATCTCGCGCGCCTCGGCGGCGTTCGACGCCATCCGCGCCTCGCACAGCACGTGCTTGCCGGCATCGAGGCCTCGCACGGTGAAGTCGCGGTGGCGGTACGGCCACGTGCCGATGCAGATCGCGTCGATGTCGTCGGCCGCGAAGATCGCCTCGGGATCCGTCACCACGCGAGGAATGCCGAACGCGTCGGCCACGCGCTGCCCGCTCTCCTGCGAGCGGTTGCAGACGGCGACGACCTCGATGCCGTCGATGGCCTGAAAGCCGGGGATGTGGAGCACACGCGTGTTCTCGCCGGCGCCGATCAGGCCGACGCGGATGGGTTGGTCGCTCATCGGGTGCTCCTTCCGGCCGGGGCGCGCCGCCGCCGGTCCCCGCGTCCACCCTACCGGGCGCGATCGTCAGCGGCAGCCCCGACCTACCACCGCGTCAGCCGCACCGGGCAGCGAGGCGGTCATGCGTCGATCCGGGGGATAATCGAGGCGGCTGGAGCCCGGCATGCACATCGCGCGTCTCTCGCTCACGAACGTCCGCACGTTCCGGCGGCTCGACACCCCGCTGGAGCGCGGCATCAGCGTCGTCACCGGGCCCAACGGCGCCGGCAAGACCAACCTTGTCGAGGCCATCGGCCTCCTCGCCACCACGCGGAGCGGGCGCGTGGGCGCGGACGCCGAGGTGATCTCGCAGGCGGCGCTGCGCGAGGAGCCGCTGCCGGCGGCGACGCTGCACGCGGAGGTGGTCACGGCCGCCGAGCCGGTCACGGTGGAGATCGTGGTCAGCAGCCTCGAGGTGCGCGGCCGGGCCGCCGCCGAGGAGGGAGCGCTGCCGCCGACGAGCCGCCGTTTCCGCGTCGACGGAGTCGCGCGGCGCGCCTCCGACCTGATCGGACGGCTGCGCGTGGTCATGTTCTCGGCCGCCGACCTGCAGATCATCGACGGCTCGCCGTCGCGGCGACGCCGCTACCTCGACATCACCATCTCGCAGCTCGACCGCGAGTACGTGCGGGCGTTGCAGCGCTACCAGCGGGTGCTCCAGCAGCGCAACAGCCTGCTACGCAGCCTGCAGGAGCGCCGCGCTCGACCCGGCGACGAGCTCGCGTTCTGGGACCAGGAGCTCGCCGCTTCGGGCGCCGTCGTGCTGCACGGCCGCGCGCTGGCCGTGCGCGCGCTCGCCGAGGGCGCGGCGCAGCACTACGCCGACCTCGCCCCGGGCGTCGAGCCGCTCGCGGTGTGCTACGAGCCCGCGCTGCCCGCGCCCACCGCGTCGACGGTGCTCGACACGGGGAGCGTCGGGGGCGTCGAAGGCGCGTTCCGCGAGGTGCTGGAGGCGCGCCGCCGCGACGACCTTGTGGCCGGGATGACGCGCAGCGGGCCGCATCGCGACAACATGCGCTTCGAGATCGACGGCAACGACGCCGCTGCATTCGCATCGCGCGGCCAGCAGCGCACGGCCGCGCTGGCGCTGCGCCTCGCCGAGGTCGCGCTCTCCCGCGACCGCACGGGGGACGCGCCGCTGCTGCTCCTGGACGACATCCTGTCCGAGCTCGACGGGCAGCGTCGCGAGCGCGTGCTGGCCGCCGCCTACGGCGTCGACCAGGTCGTGATCACCTCGGCCGACGAGGAGCGCCCGGGCGCCAGCGACCTGCCCGGCGCGCGCCGCTTCCGGATCGAGGAGGGCGAGCTGCGCCCCGCCGAGTGACCTCGGTCGGCGCGGTCAGTCCACCTCGCCGTTGAGCGCGTGTGGGCTACCCGTCGGCGCTGCATCGGTATGATGGGGTCGGCCAACCAACGAAACGACTACAGGGAGCGGTGTATGGATATCGAGCACATCGATCATATCGGGATGGTCGTCGAGGAGATCGAGCCACAGGTCGAGCTGCTTGAGGGCGTGTTCGGCTTCGCCGCCGGGCGCCAGATACGCGACGAAGCAGCAGGCGTTGAACGCGTGCGGCTGGCCGTGCCGGGCACTTCAGAGATCGACTGGGAGGTCACGGCGCCGACCCGCGAGGACTCCTCCCTGCAGGGCTTCCTCGACAGCCCGTTGGGGCCGGGGCTACACCACGTTGGGATGCTGGTTCCCGATCTCTCGGCCACCGCCGGCGACCTGCGGCGGCTCGGGATCGAGCCGGAGCGCGAGCTGGGCGGGACGTCCGAGCGGCCAGTCGAGGAGATCTTGATCCACCCGCGACGAGGCGGGCACGGCTTCCAGTTCCGCTTCCGCGGCGTCGACGGCGCGGCTCCCCCCCTCGAAGCGCCGCCCATGCGCGAGGGCGCCCTCGGGGTCACGGCGATCGACCACCTCTCGCACGCACACGGCAGCAGCGACGAGCTGACGGGGTGGTATGGGCGCGTCTTCGGGATGGAAGGCTCCTACTACTCCGACCAACCGGGCGGCGGATTCGCCACCAAGGTGCTGGAGACCCAGACGCGTCAGATGCACTGGGAAGTGATCCAGCCGCGCGGCGACGACTCGTTCGTCGCAAGCTTCCTCGAGCGCCGCGGCCCCGCGATCCACCATGTCGCGTTCGAGGTCGCCGACTGGGACGCCGCCGCCGCGGCCTGCGCCGCGCACGGCATCGACCTCTTCGATGAGAGCGAGGGCGTGAGGGACGGCGCAAGCTGGACCGAGGGCTTCATCCACCCCCGCCAGACCGGCGGCATGCTGGTGCAGCTGTTCTGGGAGGAGCGCCCCGGCATCTGGGTTCAGGGCCCGACCGACTGATCCGCGGGCGCGTCAGTCCACCTCGCCGCTCAGCAGCGGGTTCGGCTCGGGGGCGAGCAGCACGGTCAGCGCGCCGGGCTCGACGGTGATCGTGACCGGCGTCTCGCCGATGTACTCGCCATCGGCCTGCACCGCCAGCGGGCGGGCGGGCGCGATGCGCACCTCGACGCCCCGCGCGTAGTCGACGCCGCCGCCCGCGCGGCGGTCGAGCCCGCCGCGCAGCGCGCGCGCGACCAGCGCGAGGCGGTCGCGGAGGCCGCGGCCGGAGAACGCGCAGACGTCGAGCGCGCCGTCGTCGGCGAGCGCGGCGGCTGTGATGCGCGCGAGCCCGCCGTAGAGCCGGGTGTTGCCAACCACCGCGAGGTACAAGTCCCGCTCGGTCCGCACGCCGTCCACCACGATAGTCGTAGGCACCGGCGCCGCTCGCGCGCCGAGCGCGAGCCCGGCTGCCGCGTACCACGCGCCGCCGACGAGGCGCTTGGGTGCGCCCCCCGCGCCGACGCGGCGCACGACCTCGGCGTCGAGGCCGACGCTGCACATCAGCAGGAAGCGCCGCGCCGTCCCGTCCTCGAACGTCACGCGCCCCACGTCGATGCCTGCGGTGCGCGCGCGGGCGAGGAAGGCGAGCGCCCGTGTGGCGCCGCCCGGCACGCCGGCCTCCTGCGCCCACACATCGGCGGTGCCCGCCGGGACGACTCCGAGCGCCGTCGAGGCGCCCACGAGGCCCTGCACCACCTCGTGCACGGTGCCGTCGCCGCCGGCGGCGACGACGGCGTTGTAGCCGCTCGCGGCCGCCGCCGCGGCGATCCGCGTCGCCTCGCCCGGGCCGGTCGTCGACTCGATGTCGAAGCGCCAGCCGCGCTCGACGAGCGGCGCGGCGGCCTCGCGGAGCGCGGCTTCCGAGAGCGCACGGCGGGATTTCGGGTTGCGCAACAACAGCACGCGACCGGGTAGCATCAGGGGATGCTAGCCCGATGAGACGCGCGCCGACCACCGGTGCGAGGCATTAGGGCGCGGTCTCGTTATGATGGTGTCACCGAGGGCGCGACGAGCAAGGGAGCGGCGTGTGGATATCGAGCGAATCGATCGTATCGGGATGGTCGTGGCGCAGCTCGAACCACAGGTCGAGCTGCTCGAGGGCCTCTTCGGCTTCACCACCATCCAGCGCACGCGCGACGACGCGATCGGCGTCGAGCGCGCGTCGATGTCAGTGCCCGGCCTCTCGGACATCGACTGGGAAGTCTCCGCGCCGACGCGCCCGGACTCCTACCTGCAGAGCTTCATCGACGGCCCGCTCGGGCCCGGACTCCAGTACGTGCTGTTGTACGTGCGCGACCTCTCGGCAGCGGTCAACGACCTGCGCGGGCTCGGCATCGAGCCATGGAGCGAGCAGCAGGGCACGCCTGAGCAGCCGGTGGAGGAGATCCTCATCCACCCGTGGCGAGGCGGGCACGGCTTCCAGTTCCGTTTCCGCAGCGCCAACGGCGCGATGCCCCGCGTGGGCCCCCCGCCGATGCGCGAGGGCGCCCTCGGGATCACTGCGATCAACCACCTCTCGCACGCGCACGGCAACCGCGACGAACTCGCCGGGTGGTACGGCAGCGTCTTCGGGATGCAGAGCTTCTACCGCTCCGACGACCCGGGCCGCGAATTCGTGACCGAGGTGATGGAGACCCCCACGCGCCAGATGCGCTGGGAGGTCATCCAGCCGCTCGGCGAGCCCTCGTTCATCGCGAGCTTCCTGGAGCGCCGTGGCCCGACGATCCACCACGTCACGTTCGAGGTGGCCGACTGGGAGGCCGCCGTCGCCGCCTGCGCCGCCCGCGGCATCCGCCCCTTCGGCGAGCGCGAGGGCGTGACGGACGGCGCGCGCTGGATCGAGGGCTTCATCCACCCGCGCCAGACCGGCGGGATGCTGGTGCAGTTCTTCTGGCAGGAGCGCCCCGGCATCTGGGTCTAAGTCCGACGCGAGCCCACCACCTGCGCCCGGGGCGGTTAGCCGCCTCGGGCGTTTGCGTGGGGCTCCAGGGCCGCCTCCGCCATGCGCTCCCCGGCGATGCGGTATGGCGAGATCACGTGGTCGGCGCCAGCCGCCTCCAGGCGCGGTACCGCGGCATCCGAGATCGCGCGCGCGGTGATCGAGAGGTCCGGGTTAAGCGCGCGCGCCGTGAGCACGATGAACGTGTTCTCGGCGTCGCTGTGTACCGCCGCGATCAGCGCCCGCGCGTGGTCGAGATTCGCACGTTCGAGCTGCGCCTGTTCGGTGGCGTCGCCGAACAGGTAGGCGACGCCCATCTCGCGAGCGACTTCGAGGCGTTCCTCGTCGAAGTCGATGGCGAGCACCCGCTCGCCTCGTTCGTGCAGCTGGCGCACGACCGCGCTGCCGACGCGGCCGAGCCCGCACACCACGATGTGATCGCGCATCCTGCCTGCTCTCCGGCTGCGGCCGCGCACGCCCAACGCCTCGGCGATGCTGCCCGCGACCACCTCCTCCACGATAGTCCCGGCGGTGTAGAACAGCACCCCGACCCCGGTGCTGATGTAGAGCATCGTGAACAGGCGCCCGCCACGGTCGAGGGGTTCGACCTCCTCGTAACCGACCGTGGTGAGCGTGATGACGGCCATGTACAGCCCGTCAAACGCCCCGAACTCTTCGACCCAGGCGTACCAGGCCGCAGCGCCGAGCACGATCGCGGTCAGTCCAACGGCAAGGACGAGCAGCCGCGGCGGGATCCGGAAGGGCATCGGCGGTCCCTGTCGGCAAGCCCCGGCTCGTCGGCCGCGGCGGGACGCGGACGGCGGCGCGCCGTCAGGCGCTGCGGCCGATGTGCTGCCGCTTGTGCTGCACGTAGTCGACGAGGATGTACTCGCCGAGCTTGTCGGGCGTGGTGAAGAAGACGCGGCCGCTGTTGATCTTCGCCAGCTGGTTCACGAACTCCTTCAGGTAGTAGTTGCGGTCCAGCATGAACGTGTTGATCGTGATCCCCTCGCGGGTGCAGCGCTGCACCTCCTTGAGGGTCTCGCGGATCGTCGTCGGGCTCGGCGGGTACGAGAACTGCGAGCGCCCGCGTTCGAGGTGCGCCGTGGGCTCCCCGTCCGAGATCATGATGATCTGGCGCGTGCCGGTGTGCTTCGCGAGCAGCCGCCGCGCGAGCATCAGCGCGTGGTGCATGTTCGTGCCCAGCACCGACTCGTCCCAGCGCACGTACGGCAGCTCGGAGATCTCGAGTTGCCGCGCGTACGCGGAGAACCCGAGGATGTAGAGTTGGTCGCGCGGGTACTGCGCCTTGATCAGGTTGTGCAGCGCGAGCGCCACCTTCTTCGCCGACTGGAACGAGCCCCGCAGCGCCATCGACCATGAGAGGTCGACCATCACCACGGTGGCCGTCTGGGTGAGCAACTCCGAGCGGAAGACCTCGAAGTCGTCGGGCATGAGGCGCACCGGCGTCTGCGGCCCTTCGCGCTCGACGGCGTTCATCAGCGTGCGGCCCATGTCGAGGTGGAAGGGGTCGCCGAACTCGTACTCCTTGGAGTCGTCCATGCGCTCGCCGTACCGGCCGGACTCGGGCACGGGGTGGTTGCCGATGCCCTGGCGCTTGAGCTGCGCGTAGATCTCGGCGAGCGCGCGCTGGCCGATCATCCGCGTGCCGCGCGGCGTCAGCTCCCAGGTGTCCCCGTCGCGCCGGATGTAGCCCGCCTGCTCGAGGATGTCGAGCAGGTCCCCGAGCTGGTCGATCGCGTCGGACGCGTCGTCGCCGAGCAGCTCGCGCAGCTGGTCGAGGTCGATGCCGTCGAGTTCGCCGTCGTACTGCGCGCGTTCGAGCTGGCGCTCGAGGCCGTCGATGTCCTGCATCTCCGACATGAGCTGCATCGCGGCCTGGAGGTCGATCTCCTCGTCGCCGCGGAAGGGGTAGCCGGGAGCGCGCTCGGCGCCGGGGTTGAGGTATTCGAGGTTCGCGGCGAGCTGGCTCAGCTCGCCCTCGAGCTCCGGGTCGCCCAGCTTGTCCGCCATGAGCGACTGCAGTTGCTGGCGCTGGTTCGAGGGCAGCGACTCCATGAGCGACTGCATCGCCTGCGTCTGCGCCTGCATCTGGGCGATGAGCTCGTCGAGCGACTGCGGGGGGTTGTCCCCGAACATGTCGCCGTACTTCTCCATGAACGAGTCGAAGTCCGGCTGCTCGCCGCGCATGCGCTGGATAAGCATGTCGTTGAGGTCGCGCAGCATGTCCTTCATGCGCTCGATGTCGCCCTCGGACATCTCCTCGACCATCTTCTGGACGTCGTTGAAGAACGACTCGGTCATCGCCTGCTTGAGCTGGTCGACGAGCTGCTGGAACTTCTCCTGCGCCTCCGGGTTCAGGAACTCGTAGTTCTGGAGCTCCTTCACCTGCCCGGCGGGCTCCGGGGGCAACTGCTCGAGGAAGTCCTGCTTGCGCTCGACGATGCGGCGCAGCATGTCGGAGAAGTCCTCCTCACCGCCCTCGGACTGACCGGGCTGCGCAGCACCGGGCTGGCCGCCGCCCTGCTGCCCGCCTGACGCGCCGCCCGAGGACTGCTGCGCGGCCATCTCGCCGTCTTGTTCGCCGCCGCCGTCCTGTTCGCCGCCGCCCGCGAGGCCGGAGGCCTCGTCGCCGTCGGCGCCTTGCTGCTCGCCCGCGGCGCCGGGCTGCTCGCCCTCGGGCTCCTGGCCCTCGGCTTGGGGCTGCGGTTCGCGGGGGCCGCCGGCCTCCTCCATGCGGTCGTCGAGCGTGGATCGTTCGAGGTCCAGGATCTCCTCGAGCTGGCGTGCGATGTCTTCCATCACCCCGCCGAGGTCGAACTGGTCCAGGCGCTCGCGGCGCTGCTGCCGGAGCTGGTGGAGCAGGTCACGCAGGCCGGGCGTGCGCATGCCGTGGGGGCCGCGCATGCCGCGCTGCATGAGGTTGCGCAGCGCGTGCTGGAGGTCGCCGAAGTTCATCAGGTCGTCGGAGAGGGCTTCGAGGATGTCGCCGGCCTCGAGGTCGCCGATCTCCTGGGTGCCGTCCCAGGCGGAGTAGCGAATCGTGAATGGCATGTGCTACCCCCGGTAGTGCGCGCCTCCGCCGACAGCGTCCTTGTTCAGTCGCTTGTTGAGGTGCAGGCCCTCCAGCACGAACTCGACTGCGGCGGCCTGCTCGGCCGCCGAGCCGTTCGAGCGGATGTCCGCGATGGCGTCCGCCAGCGAGTCGATGCGGCCCACGAGCTCGTCGTATACCGCGACGCCGGCGTCTTCGCCGACCTCGGCGCTGGCGCCGGTCTTGAACTCCTCGATCAGCGGCTCCATATCGGTAATGGAGCAGTGGCGGTTGAAGACCGCGACGACGGCGCCCTGGATGAGCCGATCGATGATCTGGTCCTCACGCCCCTCGTCGACCGTCTCAAGCTCGACCTTGCCTTCGAGCGAGGCGCGCAGGAAGCTGAGGTCGGAGATGCGCGGCACGGCGTCGGGCTCGTCGAGGCGGATGGCGCGCCGCAGTGCGTTCGCCAGCATCGCCTCGTAGTTGGAGATCGAGGCGCGGACCGAGACGCCCGAGCGCTGGTTCACGTCCGGCGAGCGGCGCGCGAGCCGCGTGATCTCGGCGATGATCTCCTCCATGTAGCGCGGCACGACCGCGTTCTTGCCCGCCATGTCGAGGTGCGCGCGCTCCTGCTGCACGATCTCGAGCTCGTCGTCGATGGTGCGCGGGTAGTGGGTGCGGATCTGGGAGCCGTAGCGGTCCTTGAGCGGCGTGATGATGCGGCCGCGGTTCGTGTAGTCCTCGGGGTTGGCGGTGGCGAGGATGAAGACGTCCAGCTCAAGCCGGATCTTGTGGCCGCGGATCTGGACGTCGCGCTCCTCCATGACGTTGAGCAGGCCGACCTGGATGCGCTCGGCGAGGTCCGGCAACTCGTTGATGGCGAAGATGCCGCGGTTGGTGCGCGGGATCAGGCCGTAGTGGATGGTGAGCTGGTCGCCCAGGTAGCGGCCCTCGGCGACCTTGATCGGGTCCACCTCGCCGATCAGGTCTGCGATGGTGATGTCGGGGGTGGCGAGCTTCTCGCCGTAGCGGTCATCGCGATGCACCCACTCGATGGGGGTGTCTTCGCCGTGCTCCTGGACGATCTGGCGGGCCTGCTCGCTGATGGGAGCGAAGGGGTTCTCCGGGATCTCGGCGCCGCCAATGACGGGCACCCATTCGTCGAGCAGCGCGATCAGGCTGCGGATCAGCCGCGACTTCGCCTGGCCTCGTTCGCCGAGCAGGATGATGTCGTGGCCGGAGAGGATGGCGTTCTCAAGGTGCGGGATGACGGTGTCGCTGTAGCCCTGGATGTGGGGGAACATGTCGACGCCGGTGCGCAGGGCCTCGATGAGGTTCGCGCGCACCTCTTCGCGGACCGGCCGGACGCGGTAGCCGGACTGGCGCAACGCTCCGAGGGTGGTCGGGTGATCGCTAGCCAATGCCGCCTCCTTGCTTCACATGCGACGGCCACGGCGGCGAGGTCGCGCTGCGGCTCCAACCTGCCACGGGCGTCAGCCGCGGCAGCGATCGATCCGTTCGGGACCCGCCGGGACGCAGATAGTATACGGGTGCGCGGCGAACGTGGTCCGCCACGCCGCCCAGTGGCGGCTCGGACTCAGTCGCTCATGGGTCCTGGGTCGGGAGAGTCGCTACGAGGCCGCGCCGACGGCCTCGCTGCTGATCACCGACTCCAGCAACTCCGGCGAGTCGGTGAGCGCCCGCACCGCGTCGGCGAGCCGGGAGTCGCGCAGCACGATGACATCGGGGATTTCCATCAGGTCGCCGAGGGACACGTCGAGCGCGGCGGCCAGATTCAGGACGGTGGACAGGGGGAGCTCGCGCTTACCCGTCTCGTAGTTCGAGAGGGACGCCTGCGTGATGCCCGCTGACCGTGAGACCTTGGACTGCGAGAGGCCGCGCCGGTGGCGCTCCGCGCGCAGCCGCCGCCCAACCTCAATACGGCGGCTCATGGTCTGAGACTCCCCCATGGTTTTGTTTGCCCCTTCGTTGCGCGCATCGCAACCCAGCGATGATTGCCCGCACTTACTCTTGCGTACCGGCGTCCTGCTCTTGCGTACCAGCGTCCTGCTCTTCCGTACCAGCGTCCTGCTCTTCCGTAGCAGCGTCCTGCTCTTCCGTAGCAGCGTCCTGCTCTTCCGTAGCAGCGTCCTGCTCTTCCGTAGCAGCGTCCTGCTCTTCCGTAGCAGCGTCCTGCTCTTCCGTAGCAGCGTCCTGCTCTTCCGTAGCAGCGTCCTGCTCTTCCGTAGCAGCGTCCTGCTCTTCCGTAGCAGCGTCCTGCTCTTCCGTAGCAGCGTCCTGCTCTTCCGTAGCAGCGTCCTGCTCTTCCGTAGCAGCGTCCTGCTCTTCCGTAGCAGCGTCCTGCTCTTCCGTAGCAGCGTCCTGCTCTTCCGTAGCAGCGTCCTGCTCTTCCGTAGCAGCGTCCTGCTCTTCCGCGTCAGCGTCCTGCTCTTCCGCGTCAGTGTCCTGCACCGGCTCAACGATCGAGTCGAGTAACTCCGGCGACTGGGCGAGCACACGCACGGCCCGACCCATCCCGGCATCGCGAATGACCATGATCCCGGGCACTTCCAACAGGTCGCTGATTGAGATTCCCAGCGCGCCGGTCAAACGCACAACGGTCGCCAGGGGCAGGTCGCGTTTACCGTGCTCGTAGTTTGAGAGTGAGGCCTGTCCGATCCTGGCTGCTCGCGAAAGCTGTGACTGTGTGAGACCACTCTCGCGGCGAATCTCACGCAACCGCTTCCCGACCTCCGCACGTGGTAGTGGCGCTTGCGGATCGTTCCGCATCGCTGGAGCCGCCCTTTCGTCGCGGTGGGAGCGGCCGAGCGCGTCGTGCCTTCGCATCGACGCGTGCTGTGGGCATGCGATGTAATCAGATTAACGAGTTTGCCCCTGTGCGCACAAGCACAAGCAGCGACGAAACCTGCTAGTTCACGATCTCGATGACAACACGCCGCCCTATTTCTCGCTGCCAGCGCCAGCCCTCGTCGTTCGTCCGGAACCAGATGTCGCGGTGCAACCCATGCACCGCGCCCCCCGTGTCGTTGCAGGTGTACACGCGGCCCGACGGGTCGCCCTCGATGCGGAACTGCTGCCCGATATAGGCATAGTCGCACGCCGCGGCGCCCGGATAGACGACCTTGCCGTCGCGCATGACCCCACACCACGACCCGCCGTCGCCCGACGGACCCGAGCCCGAGGCACAGTAGTAGAAGCTCACGGTCGCGACCACGCGGTCGCCGGGGCCCAGTTCGGGAGTCGCCGTCGAATGCACGGCCGTCGCGAGGCTCTCGCGGCCCGGCGACTCAGCGGCTGCACCGCTCGCCGACCTCGCTTCGAAGAGCGGAGGCGCGAGCGGCTTCGGAAGCGCGACGGTTCGCACGTCGGCCGCGGTGACCGCCGTCTGCGACGATGGGTCTGCGGCCGGACCGAACACCTGTGGTGTGGCGGCGGCGGCTCGTACCGCCACTGGTTCCGCCGCGGGAGTCAGGCGGGATGCACGCGGGAGCGCGCCCCTGCCGGGGGTGCGAATCATCAACGACCGCACCGCCTCAAGCGAGTTTTGCGCACCCGCATCCTCGGACCGGGTGACCGAGCGCGGCTCGACCGGGGACAGCGTGCCATGCCACACCGCAGCCACGGCAACGAGGAACGCAATGACGGCGAGGACGAGTTGGCCGGGGTGACCCGGCCTCCAGACCTGGGAAGCAACCATTCGATCCTGACGGCCCGAGCGCGTGTCGGCGGAGCGCGCGGCCGAGACTACCGGCGCGAACCCTGCAGAACGCGCAACGGTGTGGAGTTCTACGCGTCCGGGTACTTAGTGTCCACACGTTGTGGATAACGTGTGAGTGCGTCCGGGAGACACCGGCATCGTCGCGACGGGGCGCGAGCGTGCGCTACTGGTCCAGCAGACCCTCGGACCGCAGGTCATCGATCGCCGCGGCGAACGCCTCGATGGTGCCGGCGACCTCGGCGCTGCCGTGCGCCGACGAGACCATCCCACCCGTCCCCATCAGGTCGACGCCGTGGTTGAGCAGTGCCTGCTTGAGCGGTAGCACGAGCGTGGCGTCCACGCCGCGCGGCTCCTCGGCTGCGTCCCACTCCACGTCGGACGGACGGGGCGCGCCGGAGCCGAGGTTGAGGTGCCACATCGACGAGACACCCCACGCCGAACCCGGCGCCGAGCGCTGCTCGAACAGCGCGTTCAGCCCGCGCACCAGCTCGGCCGTTGTGGCGTCGGCGCGCTCGACCTCCCCGCCGGCCTCGATGATGCGGAGCGCGGCGATGCCCGCCGCGGCCGCGGGCGGCTGCGCGTTGTACGTGCCCTGGTGCGACACGCGGCGGCGCGCGTTCCACGCCGCGTCGTCCTCGCGCATCTCGATCATCTCGATGAACTCGGTGCGGCCGGTCACGCACCCGCCCGGCAGGCCGCCGGCGAGGATCTTGGCGTGGGTCGAGAGGTCCGGCGTCACGCCGTAGCGCTCCGAGGCGCCGCCCGGCGCCATCCGGAACCCCGTGATCACCTCGTCGAAGATCAGCGCCGTGCCGGCCGCGCTCGTCGCCTCGCGCGCCGCGGAGAGGTACGAGGGGGCGAGGGGGTGCGTGCCCCAGTGCGCGCCCGTCGGCTCGAAGATCACCGCCGCCACGTCGCGGGGCGCCAGCGCCTCCTCGAGCGCGTCGACATCGCCCGCCGGCACGATCGTCAGGTCCTCGTAGAACCCCGGCGGGACGCCGACCGACTCGGGCCGGGCCTCGTCGACGCCGGGGTGGCCGACGGCGAGGTCGTGCCAGCCGTGGAAGTGCTCCTGCAGTTTCACGACGCGGTGGCGGCCGGTGAAGGCGCGCGCCAGCCGCAGCGCCATCATCGTCGCCTCGGTGCCCGAGGAGGTGAAGCGCACGCGTTCGCCGCACGGCACCATGCGCAGCACCTGCTCGCCCCACTCGACCTCGAGCTCGTGCGAGGAGCCGAAGTGCGAGCCGAGCGCGAGCGCCCCCTGCACGGCCTCGATCACCTCGGGCCGGTTGTGCCCCAGCAGCAGCGCCCCGTGCCCGCCGATGTAGTCGACGTACTCGTTCCCGTCGACGTCCCACTTGCGCGCCCCCTCGGCGCGCTCGACGTAGACGGGCCAGGGCCAGAAGGCGCGAATGTCGTGGGTGACGCCGGAGGGGAAGACGCGGCGCGCGCGTTCGTGGAGGGTGTGGGAGGTGGGGTGGAGGGCCTCGAAGGTCTGGAGAATCGTCGTCACTGTAGCCCTCGCTCCCTCCGGTCGGTCGTTACCAGTCCAGCGTGATCTCGCGATCGGAGATACAGAACAACATCAGGTCCAGCAGATCGCGGCCGAGCAGCGAAGGCACTCCTCGTGCGGCGGGGTCCAGGGCAATATGCGCACGACCTGGGAGCGCCCAGAGCGCGCCATCCGCCTCCTCGAAGACATACTCGGCCTCCTCGACCGCATACGCGAGGGAAGTGCCGCTGATCCCGGATACGCGCGCGCGGGGAGTGAGGCCCGACCCCGTGCGGACGCGCTCGGTACCGAACCGCGAACGGTCACGCCCATGGATGAGTGTCCGGTCGGCGCCAGTGTCGACGACGAAGTCGATGGCCGCCTCTTCGCGGAAGCCGGGCAGCCTCACTCGCGCACGAACACGCGGGCGGCCTGCGGCGTCGCGGAACCCAAAGATGGTCGGCGCCTGCGGGAGTCTAGCCCGCGAAGAACGGTGGATCGGGATCGAGGTACTCGAAGTGCAGGCTGCTTCGATCCGCGCCCGATGCCGCCACGTATTCCTCCACCAGGCGTTCAAAGTCAGCGGAATCGGCGGCGTGTGCAACGATGCGGTCGCGGTGCAGCGCGATCTCCTCGCCGGGGTAGCTGTCGACGAGTTCGTCGCGGCACGTCTTCACGTACTCCCAGGCCGCATCGCGGTCGGCCTTGACCATCCTCCAGCGTTCGACGTCGAGCGAGGGATCGGAGGTCTCGCCGTTGGAGCCCTGCTCTGCCGTGCCGGTCACGATTACTGCCCTTCAGTCCTCGCGCGGCGATGGTAGCACGCGGACCTGCCGCCCCCGGCGGGTCGGGGCACGCCCCTGCACCCCTCGCCGACACCCTCCTACGCTCCCCCCACACCGCGCCGAGCGGGGGCCGACACGCCGGCGAACAAGCTCAACGACGCCCGCGATCGAGGAGGCGCTCGCTGGCCTCGACGGGTAAGCCGCGAGCGCGATGAGATCGTGCGCGAGGTGCAGCCCGCCGACTTCGTGGCGGCCATGGGGCTGATCACGCAGATCGGGGCCAGGGCCAGAAGGCGCGGGCGGCGGGCGCGTTGGTGGAGGGTGCGGGAGGTGGGGTGGAGGGCTTCGAAGGTCTGGAGGATTGTGGTCACGCTACCTCAGCGCCAGTTGTACGAGTCCCGGACCATCTGCTCAAGCGACCACATCTCGCGCAGCCCATCGCTGCGTCCGAGGAGCGCGCCCGGTAACTCGGGGTTGAGGTGTACGAGCCGGTCGATGGTGGCGTTCCGGCGCATCGGCGATGTCTCGCTGATCACTTTCTTCAGCCGCGCGGTCGCGAATTCGGCTGTCACTCCGAAGAACCGGCAATTGTTGTTCAGTTGCCGAGCCGCGGGCGTGTACGCCTCCCCGTCGCGGAGCATCCCCACGCGCGTGTGGCGGTACGTCCAGTGTGTGGTGATGAGCGCGACGGGGCGGTCGCCGCGCCGCACGACGATGTCGATGCGCGTGTCCCGGCCGTGGACACGCGGGTCGAAGCCGGGAAAGAGGTCGCGCGGCGAGACCGCCTCGATCACGTCGAGCGCGGGATCGCCGAACCGCGCGACCGTCTCGGCGACGAGCGAGCGGAATGCGTGTCCGCGCGGGTTGTTCGGCTGGAGACGGGCGATCTCCGGGCGGCGGAAGAACTGGCCGAGCGTGGGGCAGAGTTCTCGCTTCGGAATCGCGAGTTCGGCGGCGAGCCGTTCCTTGACGCGGACGGCGTCGGTCAGGGCCTTGCTGGGCGCTCCGCGCTTCGTGTGGCGATACTCGTTCGATTCCCGAAGCACGGGTGCGTCATGAAAGCTGCGCCACTTGCCGTCGTCCCAGATCTCGCACGTCATCAACAACGCTGCGATCGCAAGCCAGGCGCGATCGAGTTGCCAGCCACGCTCCTCAAGCAGTTCGCTGTAGAGACGCACGGCGAGCTCGGCATTGGCGTTGGTCGTGCCGAGCCGGGGCATCACGCTCGCTCCCGCGCAAACTTGCGTTGTAGCCACTCGAGCGCCCTGCGTTGGTCGGCCACGGTCGCTCGGCGGAGATCGCGCAGGAGGTCCGCGACCGGGGTCGGCGGAGGGCGATCGAAGCCCGCCAGACCCTCCGCGCACACGTTGCAGACAGCGCGGAGATCGTCAGGCCCGTCCTCGGGGCGCAACGGCCGGTCGAGGACGGGCTGGATCACGAGGCGCACAGGCGTGCGCGGATCATGCGGGTCGGGATCGCCAGGCTGGAGGCCGCACATACTGCACGCGTGGTTGTCCCGTGCCAGCACGCGCGCGGCCGTCTCCGCCTCGACGTCGTAGAGAGCCATATGGGCCGGGGCGCGGGCGGCTATGCCGCCGCCCGCACGCCCACAATAGCCCCTCGTAGATGCTCGGCGGCCGCCTCCCACGCCGGGCGTCCCGACCCGACCTTCGCCGTCTCGGAGTCGATCAACGTTCCGGCGAAGATGCTGTCCGCGAGGGTCAGCGTGGCGTCCTCCGGCGGCGGCGCGGGGCGGGCAAAGCTGACGCCCTGCAACGCTGTGACCGCCTCGCCGAGGCCCATCCCGTCCTCGGAGGCCGCATACGCGGCGGAAGCGAGCGCGTAGAGCACGCCCGCAGCGCCGAGGAGCGTCTCCTCGCGGAGCTTCGCCGGGGTCAATTCGCCCTCGATGATCGCCGCGATCGGTGGGAGCGCGCCGAACGCCTGCCAGAAGTCGCGCAGCGCAGCGCGCGACTCGTCGGGGCGCTCGTCGATGAGCGCGTTGACGGCCTTGTCCCACCCGCGCGTGCTCCGCTGGCCGGTGCCAACCAGGGCCGTGCCGCTCATGTAGCGGATCGTGCTGAAGGAGAAGAGCTTCGCGGAGAGCTTTCCAGGGGAGTCCTTCAAGAACTCCACGCGGTCGCCTCCGTCGAAGACCGACAGCGACGAGTCCTGCACGAGGTCGATGAGCATCCGGTTCACTGACTGGCGCCGGTCCATGCTCAGCGCGATCGAGTTCGAGGGCGGCTTCGCGTTGCGCTGGAGGTCGGTGAAGTCCTGGGCGCGGTGCAGGGGCTCATCGTCGATGACGACGACCGCGGGCTGCCCAGACGCGCGGAGCCGTTCAAGGACCGGGTCACCGTCCTCGTCATGACGGGCCATCACGTCGCTGTAAGCACCAATCCGGTGCTGGCCGTCTCCGACATCGAACTCAGCCCCGAACTCCAGCTTGAGGGTCCCCGCCTGCACCGGGCCGTTCGCGCCAACCTCATTCGGCTCGAACGCCGCATCACGTGGCGAGGCGTACAAGACCACAGCGCCAAGGACGAAGTTCTCCTCCTCCTCGAGATACTGGGCGATACCCTCGCGGTGACCCTTGTCCTGGGGGCGATTGCCGTGCGGCTGCTTGCCGAGTGGGTTCCACCGGTCGGGACTAGTCACGGTCTTCACCAGCGCGACCGGATTCAGGGCGGTCACTACCATCTGCCTGTTGCCCTGCTGATATCCGATTCCCGGGAGTTCGAGTCGCATTCCTACCTCCAGACGGTTGCTCGATCACGAGCGGGATGCTGGCGAGGGTAGGCGACCATCACGCGTAGCGCAAGTCCCATTACGCGTAGGGACATACCAATATCGCGTAGTTCTCATAGAATGTTGCGCAGTGCGGTGCTGCTTGCATCCCTCACCCCCACCCTCCTACCCTCCCGCCAACACCGCGCCGAACGGGGGCCGACATGCCGGCGAACAAGCTCAACGACGCCGCGATCGAGGAGGCGCTCGCCGGCCTCGACGGGTGGAGCCGCGAGGGCGATGAGATCGTGCGCGAGGTGCAGCTCGCCGACTTCGTCGCGGCCATAGGGCTGATCACGCAGATCGGCATACTCGCCGAGCGCATGAACCACCATCCCACGCTCACCAACACCTGGAACCGCGTCCACGTCGCGCTCAGCACCCACGACGTCGGCGGCATCAGCGACTACGACATGCGCCTCGCCGGCGAGATCAACGAGCGCATCGGGTAGACGGTTCGCGCTCGACGCGGGGATACCCCGCAGGCCCCTCGACGCGGGGATACCCCGCAGGCCCCACGGTCACGAGGGCTCACCGAAGCGTCGAGCACCCCGGCTACGCGCGCGCTTCCACCTCGTCGATGAACGCCAGCACCTGGGCGTTCCACGGCTCGGGGCGCTCGAAGTAGGCCGAGTGGCCCGCGCCGGGGACCTCGGCGTAGCGCGAGCCCGGCGTCAGCTCGTGCGACATGCGCACGAGCTCGGCCGGGATGACGCGATCGAGCGCGCCGACGATCCACAGCAGCGGGACGCCCGACTCGAGCAGCCGCGGCGCCGACGAGCCCCGGAAGTTGCGCAGCTCCGGCGAGGGCGCGAGGAAGTCGCGCGGGCGTGGCGGGTTGATCGAGCGGATCTGGCGGTAGAGATGCCACAGCTCCGGCTCGCGGTCCTTGAAGTCCTCGGGCAGCGCGCGCTGCAAGAGCGTGCCGGCGGTCACGCCCAGGGTCTGCAGCTCGGCCTTGCGCTCGCGCAGCCGGTCGTCGACGCACCCGGCGTTCGAGCCGGAGATGGTGAGCGAGCGGAAACGGCCGGGGTCGAGCCGCATCAGCCCGATCGCCGTGCGCGCACCCATCGAGTGCGCGACGAAGTGCACCGGCCCGAGGTCGAGCCCGTCGAGGAGCGCCAGCGCGTCGGCGCCGAACGCCGTGCGGCCCGGTCCGTCCTCGGCGTCCGGCGAGCGGCCGAAGGCGCGGTGGTCGAACGTGACGACCGTGTAGCGCTCGGCGAAGACCGGCGCCTGCCGCCACCACGACATGGCGTTGCCGCCCGCGCCGTGCGCGAAGACCACGGGTGGCCCCTCCCCGTGGCGCTCGTAGTACAGCCGGAAGCCGCCTTCGAGGTCGAGGTGCGGCATCAGGTCCCCGTCCTGTCATCGCCGACCTCGTCGTCCTCGTCCCAGGGGATGCCGGTCGCCTTCGCGACCACGTCGAGGATGTCCTCGATGTCGCCGCGCAGGCCCGGCTCGGGGTCGCAGGTGAGCGCGCGGAGCATGACCTCTGTGGTCAGCGCGTAGAGCGTGGCGGCGTCCTGCTCGACCGGCTGGTGGCGCGCGCGCGGCTTCTCGAGCGCGTTCGCGACGAACTCCCGGCACCAGCCGAGCGTGTAGAGGATGCCCGCGTCGCGCGGGCAGAGCGCGGCGGCGAGCTCGAGCGCGGCGAGGCCGTCGGCGAAGCGGCGCTTGCGCGCGACGAGCGTGTTGCCGAGGTAGGCGTGGGCTTCGCAGAAGTCCGGCACGCGGGCCACGAGCACCTCGGCGGCCGCGATGGCGGCGTCGACCTCGTCGCGCGCGTGCAGCCGCATCGCTTCGCGCAGCTCCGCGCGCATCGCGTCGCTCGGCTCGCCACGGCGTGGCTCGACCGAAGGCGGCTCGATGGAGGGTGACGTCACGGCGCGCTCGTCACGAGATGGCGTCGTACGCCGCCATCATCTCGCGATGACGCTCCTCGACCGGGCCGCGCTGGTCGGCGTGGATAAAGATGTAGAGGCGGTTCGCCCGCACCCCGTCCAGCACGCGCTCGCCCACCTCGCGCGGCTCCATCGCAGGCGGGCGATTTCCGCGATCCGGGGATACCCCGGTGGCCGCCGCCCGCTCCCGTCGGCGCGCGAGGTCCTCGGTCGCCTGCTCGACCGGGCCGCCGAGGGCGTCCGGGCGGTTGCGCCCGGCCTCCTGGATGCGCGTCGCCACGCCGCCGGGGCACAGCACGGAGACGCCGATCCCCTCGGCCGCGATCTCCAGCCGCAGCATCTCCGAGTAGCCCACGACCGCGTACTTCGAGGCGGTGTAGACGCCGATCGGCTGCCCCTCGATGGCGAACGTGCCGGCCACCGAGGCAGTGTTGACGATGTGGGCCTCATCGCCGGGCTGCTCGCGCATCCTCGGCACGAACGCGCGCACGCCGTGGACCGGCCCCATGAGGTTCACGCCGAGCGTCCACTCCCAGTCCGTCTCGGGCGTCTCGACGAGCGGCGAGGCGGTGAGCACGCCCGCGTTGTTGCACAGCAGGTGCACCGCGTTGAACGCCTCGTACGCGCGGGCGGCAAGTTCCTCGAGCGACTCGCGCGAGGAGACGTCGGCGCGGACGCTGATGGCGTCGCCACCGAGCTCGCGCACGTCGTTGGCCACGCGCGCGGCCTGGCCCTCCTCGACGTCGCCGAGCACGACGCGCATGCCGGCGGCGTGGCAGGCGTGGGCCAGCCCCTCGCCGATGCCGCTCCCGCCGCCGGTGATCACGGCTACGCGGCCTTCGAGTTGCTCCATCGCCGCGTTTCCTCCTCCAGCGGGGTATCCTCCGCATCCCGGACGCCTCCGGCAGCAGGCACACAGTCGGCGAACTCCGTCGGGCGAGTTGAGTCGACGAGCCGTTCAGGCGACCGCGAGCCGCGCGATCGAGTCGATGGCCTCTCGGATCAGCGTGGCGTCCCGCGGCTCAATGCCGTCAAGCGCCACACCCGTGCTGATGGACAGGAACTCATAGGCGAACACGCGATCGGCCCGGTCGAAATGGGCGTAGCGGCGCTCGTCAATACGCGCGCCGCCGCTTTCGCCGCCCTCCGGCTCGCGTAGAACGACGAACACCACGCCGGCGTCGGAGTCATAGCGAACTCTCATGTCGGCCATCCTACTCCCCGCGCGCGAGCATCACGGTGATGACGGTGCGCGGCTCACGGCCGCGGGACAGGACGATAATCGCCCGGCGACCATCCTCAAGCGTCCCGCTGCACTCGTGCGCCGTCTCCCCTTCGACCACCCGCTCCGGCGCAATAGCAGGCTCTCGACCATCCGCCCTGCGATCTCGCGCTCCTCCATCCGCTCCAACGCGTGATTGCTGTGGACGATCTCCATGTCACGGCGAGTATTGCATCGGAGCCGTGTCTGGGGGCTCAGGGAAAGAGGTTCGGGTAGAGCAGCCGCGCGATCTCCTCGAGGCCCTCGACCACGCGCGGGCCGGGGCGGCTCGTGAGGTCGCCGTCGACGGGGTGGACGCGCTCGTTGATGCACGCCGAGGTGGCGTCCCAGCCGGGACGCGCGCATACCGTTTCGAGGCTCTCGCCCCACGCGCCGTCGGCGAGCAGCACGACCTCGGGGTCGGCGGCGATGATCGCCTCGGCGCTGAGCTGCGGGAACGGCGAGCTGGCGCCGGTCGCGACGTTCCGCGCCCCGGCGAGCGTGAGAAGGTTGCCGACGAAGGTGTCCGGGCCGACGGTGTAGAGGTCGGCGGTCAGCTCGAAGAAGGCACGCGGCCCATCCTCGACGCCTTCGAGGGCGCTGGTGATCGCGTCGACGCGTGCACGCATCGAGGCGACCAGCTCAGCGGCCTGCTCACGGTTGCCGGTGATCGCGCCCAACTGCACGACCGTCTCCATCACGCCTTCGAGTGATTCCGCCTCATTGATGAAGAGCGCCGTCATGCCGAGGCCGCGGAACTGCTCGATCTGCTCACGCTGGTGGCTCGACATGATCACGAGGTCGGGGTTGAGCGCCAGCGCGCGCTCGGGGTCGGGGCTCGAGTAAGTCAGCCTGGGCAGGTCCGCCGTCTCCGGGGGGTAGTCGGAGAACTCGTCGGCGGCGACAACGCTGTCGCCGGCGCCGACAGCGAACACGATCTCGGTGACGCCCGGCGAGTAGGAGATGATGCGCTGCGGCGCCGCCTCGAGCGTGACCGCCACGCCGTCCGAGTCCTCGATGGTGAGCGGGAACGCGGGCGTCGCCGCTCGCGTGGGCGTCGGTGTCGCCGTGCCGGGAGTCGCCGACGCGGTTGCGGTGGCCAGCGCGGGCGTAGCCGTAGCCGTGGCCGGCGTTGCCGTCGCCGTGGGCGGTGGCGGAGCCGGCGTCGCGGTCGAGGCCGACTCGTCGTCGTCGCCGGTGCAGGCGACGACGGTGAGCGCCGCGAGCAGCGTGAATGCGATGAGCAGTGGCCGCAGCCGCCAGCGATTGAGCAGGAAACGGTGGGTCATGGCGCCACTCCCAGCACCTGCGGGAACGCGCTTCGCCGTGCGCCCCCATCGTGCGAGGGGGCAGGCAGTGGACGATGCCGCATGTGGAGTGGCGTCGCCGCCGCTGCAACATGCCGTCGCCTGTCCTCGCAGGGTCTCGACATGGCGCAGGCCGGTCACCTGGCTCGCCGCCGGGGGCCGAGGGCGATGCCTCAGGCCGGGCGGCTCACAGTTGCGGGACAGCGCCGGACTTGCACCGGACTTCCCCGATCACCGCGCCGAGGCCGCACGCTAGCACGTGCCGACATCGGCGGCCAGACGACGAGCGTTCCACCTGCATGGGCGACGCCAGTCGTTAATGAAGCAGCAAGAAACGCGTAGACTGGCGCTCGTTAGTGATTCGCAGTCGCAGTTGGAAGGGGGGCTGATCACGATGATGGTGAAGCGTCTGGCGGGGGTGTACCTCGCCGTCATTGGGGCGGCGGTCGCGATCCACTTCGTGGCCGACCCGCTCGTGTACGCGTGGGACGATGGCACGCCCACGCTCTGGATCGTCCTCGACTGGCTGATGGCCGTCGGCCTCGCGATCGCGCTCTACGTCACGTTCATGGCGAAGCAGGCAGCGGATGGTGAGTCGGACGTGCGGGCGTACATCGTGGCGAACACGAAGTTCTTCGTCGCGGTGGGGCTGACACTGCTCTTCCTCTGGAACGCCGTGCAGATCTCGTGGGCCGCGGGCGACCAGACGCCCGACTCGCAGGTATGGGTGTTCGTCGACGTGGTGGCGCCGATGCTGTTCGTTACGGTCGGCCTCGGCCTCTGGAACGAGGGGGAGATGTAGCGCCCGGTCGCGCGACGAGCCAGCCACGCAGAAGGGGCGCCTCCCGGCGCCCCTTCGCATGACCGGTGCCGACGTTGGGGGGACTACGCCGGGTCGCCGACGGAGGTGCTGTCCTTCATGTCGCCGGACCAGTCGCCGGACTTGTCGCAGCCGTTGCCCGAGCGGCCGTGGTGGCCCCGGCCCTTGCCCTTGTGGCCACGGAAGCCCTTGCCCGAGTCGCGCAGCAGCTCGGCCTGCTCGGCGGTGATGTCGCCCGCCTCGTCGGCGGCGTCGATGGCGGCGTCGCGCGCGTCGACGAAGGCGGCGGCGAGGGCGACGCGGTTCACATCGGCCAGCAGGTCGCGCAGCGTATCGTCCCCCTTCGCCGTCTCGACCTCCGCGCTCGTGATGCCGAGCACCGAGGCGAGGACGGCCACGCGGTCCACCTCGATGGCGCCGCGCAGGCTCTTGAGCGTCTCGATCTCGGTGTCGGTGAGTTCGCTGCGGTCGGCCGTGACCACCTCCTTGAGCCGGTCCGCCTGCGTCGAGGTGATGTCGCCACCATCCGAGGCCTCATCGATAGCCTCGGTCATGCGCCGGCTCCTCGGCGTCCCCGAGCGGCCATCGATCCGGCTGCGCCTCACGCTGTCGTACGGCGCGCTGTTCCTGCTGACGGGCACGGTGCTGCTCGCGCTCAACTTCGCGCTCGTTGCCCGCAACTTCCCGTCCGGCGGCGAGGACCTGCGTGAGTCCCTGGAGGAGCGCCTCGACTTCCAGTCGGGTGAGCTGCGAGGCGAGTTCACCTTTCTTGTCCAGGGGCAGCCGGTGCGCGGCAAGCCCGGTGTGTTCCGCGCGGTGCCGGCCTCCGCGCTGTTCGACAACCTCGTCTCCCAGGTCAAGGAAGACACGCTTCGCGAACTGCTGTGGCGTTCGAGCATCGCGCTGGGGCTCATGGCCATCGTCTCGATCGGCCTCGGCTGGTTCGTTGCCGGCGGATGCTGCGGCCGGCACACGAGATCGCGGACATGGCGCGCCGCATCACCGACGAGCGCCTCGAGGAGCGCATCGACCTCGACGGGCCGCCGGACGAGCTGAAGGACCTCGCCGACCAGTTCGACGCGATGCTCGACCGCCTGCAGGCAGCGTTCGAGGCGCAACGGGAGTTCGTCGCCAACGCCTCGCACGAGCTGCGCACGCCGCTCACCATCATCCGCACCGAGATCGACGTCACCCTCGAGGACCCCAACGCGGGACGCGAGCAACTCGAAGCCACCGCGGAGGTCGTGCGCCGTGCCATCGAGCGCACCGAGGGGCTGATCGACCGCCTGCTCGTGCTTGCGCGGGCCGAGGGGCCCGTGCAGCGCGACGAGGCGGCGGACCTCGCCGACGCGGTGCGCCGCGCCCTCGAAACACGCGCCGCCGACATCGACGAGCTCGGGCTGCGCGTGACGCTCGACCTCGGCGCGGCTCAGGTGACGGGCGACCCGATGCTGCTCGACCGGCTCGCCGGCAACCTCGTCGACAATGCCATCGATCACAACGAGCGCGACGGCTGGATCGAGATCGCCACGGCACAGGACCCAGACACCACGACCCTGCGCTGCGCCAACGGGGGCCCGCTCATCGCGGACGAGGATGCGCCGCGGCTGTTCGAGCGCTTCGCGCGCCTGGACCGCGCCCGCACGCGCGGCCGCGGAGGGCAGGGCCTCGGCCTCTCGATCGTCCGCGCCATCGTGCGCGCGCACCGCGGCACGGCGACGGCGCGGGCGCTCCCGGGCGGCGGGCTCGCGGTCGAGGTCTCGCTGCCCCGCCACGAACCGCCGGCCGCGCGGTAGCGGCAACTACACGGTCAGCAGCTCGCGGAGCCGGAACGCACCGACACCGGCGAGCGCGCCGAGGGCGATCGAGGCGAGCGCGATCCAGGCCGCGCGGTTGACGCCCGCGTCGCCGCCGGTCGCGGCGCCCTGGTCCGGGACCGCCTCGGTGGCGGTCGCCGCAGGCGTGCTCGCGTCGGAGGGAGGCGGCGCCTCGGTCGCCACGGTGGGGGCAGGCGTCGACGGCGCAGCGGCTTCATCCGCCACGGCCGGAACTGCGGTCGCCTCCGCGACTCGGGCGCCGTCGGGTTCCGAGTCAGCCGGATCGATCTCGATGGCGACGAGTGTGCCGTTCGCCGCGAAGTGTCGCCGCAGGAGCTCACCGGGGCCGGGTGCGGCGAGGGGTGGGCCGAACGCGCTGGCGTCGTCGCCGTAAGACAGTGCATCGACCACGGCGCCCTCGCGCGTGAGCAGCAGGACCCGGTCGCCGGCGTTGGCGAGGCCGTTGAACAGCCCGCTGTCGAGCCTGATGGCGATGACCTCGCCGACCTCGGCCTCCACTGCAGCCACCACGATCGAGCTGCTCGCGGGCAGTTCAACATCCGGCAGCGTGAGAGCCGACGTGTTGTCGCGGAGTTCGAACCCGCCGAGACGCAGCGGCGACCTGCCGACGTTCGTCAACTCGATCCACTCGTACCGGGCGTCAGGCCCCGGCTCGATGGGGTCTGGGAGCAGCGCGGTGATGCGCAGCGGGATATCGAAGGCCGTCACGGGCGGCGAGAGCCCCTGGGCCGGAGGCGCCGGGGTCGCCGGTCGCAGCGCCGACGGCGGGGTCTGCGCGATTGCCGGCGTAGCGTCCTGCACGACCCGCGGCACCGACATCGGCGCCGCCGCCGGCGTTGGGTCCGCAGCCGGCGTGGGTAGCGGGGTTGGGCTGGCCACAGGTGTCGGGGCAGGCTGAGGAGTCGCGGCCGGTGTGGCTGTCGCAGTCGGCATCGGCGTTGGGGTTGCCGTTGGTGCCGGTGTCGGCGTTGGGGTTGGGGTTGGGGTCGGCGTTGCGGTTGGGGTCGGCGTCGGCGTCGGGGTTGGCGTTGGCGTCGGGGTCGGCGCTGGGGTGGCCGTCGGCGTCGGGGTGGCCGGCGGCGTTGGGGTCGGTGTCGGCGTGGGGGTGGCCGGCGGCGTTGGGGTCGGTGTCGGCGTGGGGGTGGCCGTCGGCGTTGGGGTCGGGGTTGGGGTCGCCGTCGGCGTTGGGGTCGCTGTCGGTGTTGGGGTCGCTGTCGGCGTGGGGGTCGGCGTGGGGGTTGCCGTCGGCGTTGGGGTCGGGGGCGGCGGCGGCGGCGGCGGGGTCGTGGGCTTGAAGTACGCGTCGTCGGCGACGAGGGTGGCGAGCTGGCTGCCGCGTGGACGGAGCATCAGACGTACCTGCGCGCTGCGCGCAGACGGCGGCGCCTGCACGGCGCCGGTCGCGACCTCGACAAGTCCCTGTGCCCCGCCCGCCACGGACGACGAGTCGACCGTGTCGAGTTGCCTGCCGCTACCGTCCGTCGATGCGTACCAGGCAACGCGCACCAGCCCCAGTTCGGCGTCATCGCGCAGTTGGAGTCGCGCGCCCGCCTCGTACCACGCACCCGGCGTGACCTGCGCAGTCTGGTAGAGCCACTTTGTCGCGGTCGTGCGCGAGGTCAGTACCGCCGTGCGTGAACCCGTGGCCTCCGTGTCGACGCGAGCCTGTCCCCCGCGACTCCGCCAGCCGGAGAGCCCGCCCGGCGCTTCGAAATCGCCGTTGCGGAGCAGGCCTCCTCCACCTTCCGGCGTCGCAGGCGCCGGCGGCGCGGTGGTCAGGGCGGGGCGAGTGGCTGCCTGCGGGGTCGTCGGGTTGGGGCGCGTCGCGACCGGCGGCGTGATCGGATCGGCGAGGCTGACGACCGCCACCGCGACCGGGCCGGGCATGGGCGCGACCGTCGGCTTCAGCACCGGCAACGGCCGAACCGTCACCGTGGGCTTCGGGAGTGGCCGGGGCGGCGCGACCTCCGTCGGTGTCGGCAATGGCGGCGGCGGCGGAACCGGCGTGGACGCGAAGACCTCGACCGCATCGACATGCAGTGCCGCCCCTGCAGAGGCAGCCGATGTAGTCACGACGGCGCGCACGTGCTTGCCGCCGGTCATCGCCTGCACGGGCCCGGCCCGGATCTCGTGCCAACCCGTGTTGTTCCCCGTGGTACCGATCGCGGTCGCAAGTACGGTTCCCTCAGCGCCCAGCAGCTCGATCGCCACCGTAACCCCACTGATGGCGTTGTCGGCGGCGTGCACCCAGAGGCGCATGGTGTGCGAGGCGCGTTCGTTCGTCTCGGCGAGCCAGTACTGCGAAGTAAGCGTCATCGTCCCGGGCCGAGTAGCGATCAGGTGCGCGACGGGGTTGCCCGCCTGCGCCGGGGCGGCGTCGTCTACCGTGAACGCCGCGTCGTTTGTTGGCGCCGCCCAGCCGTGGGAGCCTTCCTCGAAGTCCCCGTTCGGGAGGAGGTTCCCGGGCGAGAGCGCCGCCGGGGGCGTCGGCGTCGGCGCTGCCGTGGCCGTCGCGGTCGCCGTGGCCGTAGCGGTCGCCGTGGCCGTAGCGGTCGCCGTGGCCGTAGCGGTCGAGGTCGCCGTCGCTGTAGCGGTCGAGGTCGCCGTAGCCGTTGCGGTCGGCTCTGGCGCGGCGAGCGTGACCACTGCCGAGTCGATGTGGAGGGTCGCGCCGACGTTCGCTGCCGTGGCACGCACCACGGCTCGCAGGTACGCACTCCCCACCTGCGCCGGTACAGGCATGGTCGTGATCTCCCGCCACCCACTGCCTGCCCCGGGGATGCCGGTCTTGCTCTCGAGCACCACGCCGTCTTCGTCCAGCACCTCGAGGCTCGCTGAGACGCCGCTGATTCCGGCGTCGGCGGCGTGCACCCAGATGCTCATCGCGTGCGGCTTGAGTTCGTCGATGGGCGCCCACCAGTACTGCGAGTCGATCGAGATGCTTCCCGTGTCACTCGCCGTGAGGTGCGCGGCCGCGGAGCCGGCGTGCACGGGTTCTGTTTCGTCGATGGTGAAGGTGGCGTTGGTCGCCGACGGCGACCACCCGGAGTCGCCGTCCTCGAACCCGCCGTTCGGGAGCACGTTTTGCGACTGCGCGGATGTGGGCGGCGCGGCAGCCACGAGCGCGGCCATCACGAGCACGATGCCGACGCGCGCAGTGTCCCGATACGTCCGCACGCCCGCCCAGCATCGCTTCGGGGTCACGTCGCACTCCGGCTCCGACCGCCACGCGGGGCGGGCAACGGCAGGGTCTACGGATGCGTACGGCAACAGTGGTAGGGCGGGCATCATAGCAACCGTTGCGCCAGAAGTGAATATCACGGTCAGCGAATCACGTTCGTGGACGCCCGTCGCCCGTTGCGCGGCGTACGATGGTTCGGCCAGAGTCGTCACGCCGACGGCCCCCGTAGCTCAGTGGACAGAGCAGCGGACTTCTAATCCGAAGGCCGGAGGTTCGAATCCTCCCGGGGGCGCCAGCACACCCCCACGGCCCGGGTCTCGTGCGGCTGCCCCACGGTGGCGTTGGGGCCTCGCGCGCCCCGTTACATCCACGCTCTCGCTCGCTTGCAAAGCGAGATCGGAAGGAGCATGATCGAAGTGCAGACACGAGGAATGGAGGCTGATCGTGAAGTCGATCAGGATGTTCCTCGGGAGCGCACAGCGCGCCTGAACCGGGAGGAGCGGACCCTTGGACAGAGCAGGCCAGGGCTAGCCGGGCGTCGCACCTCCAGCGGTGACCGGTGGCGCAGAGCCACCACCCGCCGCCGCCAGCCGGAGTTGACGCGGAGACGGCGTCCGGCGAATCCAGGCAAACAACCCGTATCGGGCCCCAGTGATGGGGCCCGATGTGTGTCCGGCTCCTGCTTGCACCAACACGGCTTCGCGCTGCGAACGATCTGTTATGCGCGATGTCTCGAACGCTCTGCGCAATCGCGCGAGCCGTCCCCATGGGCATACAATGCGGTCTAACTCTACCCGTGGGACCGTCCGGGGGTTGCGGCCTTCGAGGGAGCGCGCCTCGTGACCGAGTACATCATCCGCAGACTGCTGTCTGCGATTCCCTCCCTGGTCCTTGTCTCCGTCATCATCTTCTCGCTCGTCCGGCTGGTACCGGGCGACGTCGTCATGGCGCGCCTCGCCGAGGGTGGCTACGCCAACGACGAGGAGCTCGCCAAGATGCGCGCCGAACTGGGCATCGACCGCCCGTTCGTGGTGCAGTACATCGACTGGGCGAGCGGGGTCGTCCGCGGCGACTTCGGCGAGTCGCTGTGGGACGGCGACCCCGTGCTCCCGACGATTGCCGCGCGCATGCGCGTCTCGATCCAGATCGCGATCATGGCGATCGTGATCTCGATCGGGATCGCGATCCCGTTGGGGGTGATCTCCGCCGTTAAACAGGACTCTATTCCCGACTACGGGGCGCGGCTCTTCGCCATCATCGGGTTATCGATGCCGGACTTCTGGCTTGCAACGATGCTGCTGCTGGCGCTCACGCTCTGGATCGGCTGGCTCCCCGAGTTCGGCTACTTCCCGCTGTGGGAGGATCCCAGCCGCAACCTGCAGGCGTTGATCTTCCCCGCTGTCATCGTCGGCTACCGGCTCTCCGCCACGGCCTCGCGCATGACGCGATCGGCGATGCTCGAAGTGCTGCGCGAGGACTACGTGCGCACTGCGCGCGCGAAGGGGCTCCAGGAACGCACCATTGTGATCCGGCATGCGCTCAAGAACGCGCTGATCCCCGTGATCACGATCTTCGGCGGTCTGCTGAGCTTCATGCTGGGCGGCCTGGTGGTGATCGAGACCATATTTGCGCTGCCCGGGATGGGGCGGCTCGCGCTCAATGCGGTGCTGCTACGCGACTACCCCGTGCTCCAGGGCACCGTGATGGTGATGGCCGTCATCTTCGTCGCCGCGAACCTCATCGTGGACCTCTCGTACGCGATCATCGACCCGCGGATCCGCTACCAGTGACGCGCGACGGACAGACGGAGCGTTATTCATGAGCACCCTCATAGAACCCGTCAGCTTCACCGCGGCAGGCCCGAGCGGACAACGTCACTGGGCCATCGACTCGACGGTGCGCGTGCTGCGCAAGCCCCTTGGGGCGGCCTCGGCAGTCGTCATCGCTGTCCTGGCCCTCTCCGCCCTGTCGGCCCCGTACGTGGCGCCGTACGACCCGATTGGGATCTCGATCGACACGTTCCAGGCGCCGAGCTCCACCCACTTCTTCGGCACCGACGACCTTGGTCGGGACATGTTCAGCCGCATCCTGCATGGCTCGAGGATTTCCCTGTACGTCGGCTTCCTGGCGGTGGCCCTGGGCTCTCTGGGCGGGGCGCTGGTTGGGCTGGTGAGCGGGTTCGCCGGCGGGTGGATCGACATGGTGATCCAGCGCATCGTCGACGCCGTGCTGGCCTTCCCCGGCATCGTCCTCGCAATGTCGCTCGTGGCCGTCCTGGGCACGAGCACCACGAACGCGCTGCTCGCGATCGCAATCGTCATCATCCCGTTCCAGTCGCGCGTTGTGCGCGGGGCGGTGCTGTCAGTCAAGCAGAACGTCTACGTCGAGGCCGCACTCACCATCGGCGCGTCGCCACAGCGCATCATGATCCGGCACGTACTGCCGAACGTGGTGGCGCCGATCCTGATCCTGATCTCGGCGTCGCTCGGCAACGCGATCCTGATCGAGGCGGGGCTGAGCTTCCTCGGCCTGTCGACGCAGCCGCCGGAGCCGTCGTGGGGCCTGATGCTGTCGGGTACGGGGCGCCGCTACATGGAAGAGGCGCCGTGGCTGGCGATCTTCCCGGGCCTCGCGATCGCGCTCACGGTGCTTGCGTTCAACCTGCTCGGCGACGTGGTCCGGGACGTCCTGGACCCGCGCCTGCGAGGCACCTAAGGCGAGACCTCCAGGCGCGGAAACGAGCGGATCGCCTTGCCAATCGCCTCGGCCTCCGGGAGCCCGTCAAGATCGAGCCCGGTGCTGACGGCCAGGAGTTCGACGCCGACCGGCTCGCCCGCGTCGTCGTAGTCGATGACGCGACGCCAGTCCCCTGCATTGCGTGACTGCAACCGACCGTGATGCTCACGGAGCGTGACGTAGATTGCGTCGGCTTCGGGATCGTATCGAACTTCCATTGCAGTCACTCAGCGATCCCGCTCATGCACTGTGATCACGAGCGCCGGGCTCGATCCGCGCGCGATCACGACGCGAATGAGGCGGCCCTCTACATCCCCATCATAGATGACCGCCGTTGGCCCGATCTCCACCGAGCGGGCCCGGTCGATCACGGCTTCTACTACCGCCTGGTCGATACGCCGCCTGTCCATTGCCTGGCGCGCGTTCCACGTAAACCGCAACTCCACGGGAACAACCGCACCTTACCTGCTCGCCCCGCCGCCCCTCACCTCGCCGGCGTCGCCTCCGTCCGCGCGAAGACGACCGCGACGGCGCCGACCAGCAGCGCGAAGATCGTGGCGACGAACGCCGCCTCGTACGTGCCGGTGTAGTCCACGGACCACCCCACGACGGGCGGCAGCCCGCCGTTCACGATGCGCAGGATGAGCTGCTGCGCGCCGAAGATCGTCGCGTAGGCATAGAGCCCGAAGGTGTCCGCCACCACCAGCGGCATCAGCGCCCCCACCGCGCCGAAGCCGACGCCGTAGACCGCGACGAACGGCCAAAGCAGCCACAACTCCCCAGGCGTTCGCAGTAGCAGCAGGATCACGATCCCACACATCTGCAAGACGCAGACCGCCGCGAACCCGTAGCGCGAGGGGAACCGCTCCGACGCGAACCCGAAGATCAGCTTCCCCATGAACCCGAACGCGCCAAGGAGTCCCAGCGCTCCGCCCGCCGTCGCGGTACTGATCCCGACGATTTCGAGGTGTTTCCCGAGCTGGTTCAACACCGCGAAGATCGAGGCGAACGTGGCCACGAAGGCGACCGTGAGCAGCCAGAACGCGGGCATGCGCAGGCTCTGCTGCCACGTCACGCCCTGGCTCGTGGCAGGCCGAGTGTCGCCTGCGTCGGCGCTGGACCCGGACGTCGTCGCCGCGAGCAGTGCCTCGGCGGTCTGGGCCTCGCGCTCGCGGCCGACACGGCGTGCCTCGGCGATCACGTCCTCGGGCTTGTCGCGGACCCACAGCCAGATCAGCAGCGAGTTGACAGCGATGATCGCGACGCCGAAGACGAATACGGTCGTCCGCCAGCCGAAGGCGTCGATGAAGATCGCGGACATCGGCGCCATGATCACGCCGCCGGCGTTGTTGCCGGCGAGGGCGATGCCCATCATCCGGCCGCGATCGGTGTCGAACCACAGCCCGACGAGCTTGCCCGTGCCGAGGAACGCCGCCGACTGGCCAGTGATCAGCAACCCCTGGGCCACCCAGAGGTGCCAGATCTCCGTCATGAACGCCTCGAGCAGGAACGTGCCGCCGATCAGCGGCACGCCGAGCAGCATCGCCAGCCGCGCTCCGCGCTCGTCGATGAAGCGGCCGAGCAGCGGGCTGGTGAGGGCGAGCGGTAACCCCACCAGGAAGGAGCCGTTGATCGCGGTGAGGGACCACGCGAGGGTCGGGTCGTCCTGCCAGGCGGTGATGAACAGGCTGAAGGAGTAGAAGCTGACCCCGGTCACCGCGATCTCGGCGATGAACAGCGCCGCGATCACGTAGTACCCGAAGTAGACGCCCCTCAGCCGCCCCATCGCGCTCGCCTTCCGGTCACTGGGCTCGCTCGGGCGAGCGCATCAATGCTCGTCGAACCTGCGAGGTGAGCCGTCTACGGGAGACACAAGCAGGGAGCCGGCCAGTTGGCCGGCTCCCGCGTGTGTTCCCGAGTCCCCGAAGGGGCTCCGACTTACTTGTCGATCCAGCCGTCGGCGATGATGTCGCCCCAGTCCTGGTAGATGTTCGTCGTGGAGAGCGCACCGCCGAAGCGGATGCCACGCAGCCACGGCTGGTAGACATAGAAGCCGGCGCCGCCGCCGATGACCGGGCGGTAGGCCTTCTCCAACTCGTACCCCCAGATCTCCTGGAAGATCGCCTTGCGGGCGTCGGGATCGAGCTCGATCTGCTGCGCCTCGGTGAGCTCGTCGAGCTTCGGGTCGTTGAACCGCCAGCGGTTCCCCGGAGCCGTCGAGTGCATCGAGTTGTAGAAGTAGTTCTCCGCGTCGAAGCCGATGGTGCCCCAACCGGCGGTCGACACGTCCTCGAGGTTGCGGCCCACCCACTGCGAGTTGAACTCGGTGTAGTCGGCCGCGCCGCCCGTCATCGTGATGCCGACGTCGGCGAACATGTCCGTGAGGATGTCGGGGGTCTGCTCGTACGCCGAGGAGTACGGGAAGAAGATGTTCTTCATCTCCAGCCCCTCAGCACCGGCGGCAGCCAGCAACTTCCTGGACTCGGCCGGGTCGAAGCGTGTCCACGGTCCAAGGTTGCCGTTCTCGATGGTCGGCTGCTCGTCCCAGACGAAGAGCCACGGGATCGAGTGCAGGACCTGGCCAAGACCCTGGTACAGGATCGCCATCAGCAGGTCGCGGTCGATCGCCAGCGAGATCGCCTGGCGCACGCGCTCGTCCTGGTACTTCGGGTTCGCGAGGTTCATCGCGAACCCCTGGCCGTTGGTGAGCGCGGTCAGGTTGATCTGCGTGTCCGGGTTGGTCTCGAGCAGGTTCTCGACCTCGCGGAGGTTACCGACGATGCCTTCGCCCGTGGCGACCTGTCCGGCACGGAAGGCGGCGAGCCGCCCCGCGCCGTCCGGGAGGTGCCGGAACTCGATGCCGTCGACCAGTACGGGCTTCTCCCAGAAGTCCGGGTTCGTGCTGTACGTGACCTTCTCCGAGGTGATCGCCTCTTCGAGGATCATCGGCCCGGTGCCCACCGCGGTCTGCTCGATCTGGCCACTGTCGACGAGCTCGCGCGGGTGGATCGACTGGTAGCAACTCGCGAGCGGGCGGATGAAGTCCGCGATGGCGCGAGCCAGCGTAACCGTCACCGTCTGGTTGTCGGGCGCGTCGACGCTGGCCGAGTTGACCCAGTACGCCTGGTGCACACCCTCGGTCGCATAACGCTCGTAGGCGAACTTGACGTCCGAGGCGATGAACTGGCGGCCGTTGAGCGGCGCCACGTTCTGCCAGTAGACGTCGTCGCGCAGGTGGAACGTGAAGGTCAGCCCGTCCGGCGAGCGTTCCCACGAGTGCGCGAGCTCCGGCTCGATCTCGATGTTCGCCGGGTGCAGGTCGACGCCACGGTTAAATCCGAGGATCCGGTCGTAGACCATGTTGACGTAGCGGCCCGTGCCGCTCGCCGCCGTCTTCGTCGAGTCGAACGTGGAGATGTCGGTGCTGGCGCTCGAGATGATCGTGCCGCCCGCCTTCGGCTCCTTGTCCGGCTCCGGGAAGTTGTACGGGAACGGCAGGCTCGGGTCCTGGATCAGCTCGCCCATGGAGCGGGCGACCGTCTCGTCTGCCGAGTCGTCGTCGTCGCTGGTCGCGGCCGTCGTGGTCGTGCTGCTCGAAGTGGTCGATGTGGTCGTCGTCGTACTGGTCGAGCCGCGCGACGAACTGGCGGTGTCGTCGTCATCATCGTCGTCGCCACCGCAACCCACGAGGGCGGCAGCGGCGAGGCCGGCCACGCCGATGGCGCTGCCTCGCAGCAGCGTGCGCCGACTGGTGAAGTTGCCGAACATCGTCGTCCAGTCGCGACCTTCGTCGCTATATTCCGTCATATAATGCCCCCCTGTTGAAGATGCTCTCTATGCATCCACCAGCGCGATCCTACGTGAACAACGCGCTAGGCGGTGCCCCGTTCTGTCTACTCCCCCGGCTCGGCTCATGCAAGCCAGAACGACGTCCCTACGCGATGCCCGGCATGTCGATCGGCAGGCTGTAGCGCTGATCGCCGAGGGCGTCGACACGCTCCCAGAAGACGCTCACCGGCGCGTCCTCCAGGTTCCACGCCTGCCGCCAGATGTTCCAGTTGTCGGGCGACAGCCGCTTCGCCTCCACGAGGAACCGTTCGCCCTCCTCGAGTTGCCCGCGCTGCCGCAGGTGCTGGCCGATACGGAAGTGGGCGTTCGCCAGCGCCGTCTCCTCCGAGGGCAGCCGCAGGTGGGAGCGCGCTTCGGCCTCGTCCCACGCGAACTCGCTGGCCGCGCCGTGCTCGGCCCAGTCACGCAGCGCGTCCATGTAAATGAGGCGCGCACGCCGCATCTCCTGGAACGCGTCGTCTGACCATGCGCCGGTCTCGCGGTCCTGGCCGCGGAAGGCGTCGTTGGCGCCGGCGTACTCGGCGGGCCGGACGATGCGGCCCTCTTCGTCGATCCACACGGCCATCGGCACGTTGACCATGTGGAAGAGCTCGGAGACGACGTGGTCGCGGTCGATGAGGCTCGGGTGGGTGGGCTCGGCGGCTTCGACCCACTCGCGCGCGGCGTCGGCGCCGCGGCTGTCCATGGCCACGGTGATGACGAGGAAGTCGTGCTCGGCGAGCTCGTTGTAGAGGCGCTGCCACACGGGCAGGTCAAAGCGGCAGCCTCACCACGACGCCCACGTGACGAGCAGGACGCGCTTGCCCCGGTAGTCCGACAGGCGGTGCATGCGGCCTTCGAGGTCCGGCAGCGCGAAGTCGGGCGCCTCCAGCGACAGCATCTCGTAGGAGCGCGTGGCGGCGTCCTGACCGAGCATCCACACCTCGCGGGCGTCGTCGTGGAGCACGGGCTTGCCCATGTGCCGCCAGAACCCGGCGATGTTGACCGAGCCGGGGGCGACGAACTCCTCGTCGCGGCCGGGCGGCACCGGGATACAGACGGGGCCGTAGCAGAAGCCTCCCGGCTTCAGCTCCCAGCCGGTCACGCGCTCGGCCTCGGCGATGTCGAGCCAGAGGCCGTCGCCGTCGGCGCGAGCCTCGATGTCGGCCGGGCCGCTCTCAGTCAGCAGCGTGGTCATGCGGTCTCTCCTCGGTTGGTGCGCCCGCGGGGCGCCGGCGAGAAGCCCGTGGCGCGAGCCTCCAGTAGACTACGCCCCGCTGCGCAGGGAGGAATACGCATGCTGCAGATCAAGTTTCACACGGTCGCCGTCCACGACCTCGAAGAGGCCGTCGAGAACCACAAGGCGCGCTTCGGCATGGAGGCGCTCGCCGAGCCGGCGCACAACGCGATCGGCAACTTCCGCTTCGTGGCGATGGGCTACAACGGCGAGACGGCGCTGCACCTCATCTCGCCCGTCGACGAGAACAGCCCGATCCACCGACTGATGCAGGACCGCGTGAACCCGCTCAACCCGCACGGCGAGGGCATCTACCAGCTCGTCTGCGAGGTCCCGGACCCGGAGGCGTTCGCGCAGCAGGTCGAGGCCGGCGGCGGCCGCGTCACCCGCGTCCCGAACACCGACGCGATCTGGGTACACCCGCTGTCGTCGAACTTCGTGCTGATGGAGCTACAGCGCGCAGGGTAAGCCCGGCATCGCAGCCTGCTAGTGCGGACCGTAGCGCCGGGCGTAACGTCGATACCTGACGGAAGAAGCCAGCCGCGACCCCGGAGCGCGTCGCGGCGCACACGAGGAGGAAGCGCGTGGTCGCTACTGAACGCGAGGCGTACAAGGTCGTGGGCGGCAGCCCGGTCCGGCCGGATGGCGTCGACAAGGTCAACGGACGGGCGATCTACGGCGCCGACATCCGGATGCCGCGTCTGCTGTACGGCCGGGTGCTGCGCAGCCCGCACGCCCACGCCCGCATCGTCTCGATCGACGCCTCGAAGGCCGCGGCGCTGCCCGGCGTCACCGCCGTCGTCACGAACGCGGACTTCCCGCGCCAGGACGACACCGAGCTCCTGATGGGCGAGGGCGAGACCGCCAGCGCGCGCTGGGTGCTCGACAACGTGCTCGCCTCCGACAAGGCGCTCTACCGTGGCCACGCCGTGGCCGCCGTCGCCGCCACCGACCCGCACATCGCCGAGGACGCCCTCGACCTGATCGAGGTCGAGTACGAGGTGCTCGAGGCGGTGACCGACGTCCAGTACGCCATGAAGGCGGAGGCGCCGGTCATCCACGACAGCATCGTCACCGAGCAGGTCTTCGGCTTCTTCGGCGCCGAGGGCTCCGAGGAGTACGGCAACCGCCCCTCGAACGTCGCGAAGCGCATCGAGTTCGCCCAGGGTGACCTCGACGCCGGCTTCGCCGAGGCGGACGTGGTGCTGGAGCGCGAGTTCGACACGCCGATGTACCACCAGGGCTACATCGAGCCGCACAACGGCACCGCGCTGTGGAGCGAGGACGGCCAGATCAACGTCTGGGTCAGCACCCAGGCCTACTTCGGGGTGCGCGACCAACTCTCGCACCTGCTGAGCTACTCCGTCTCGAAGATCCGCGTGAACCCCGTCGAGATCGGCGGCGGCTTCGGCGGCAAGACCTCGGTCTACATGGAGCCGCTGGCCTGCCTGCTCTCGCGTGAGAGCGGCCACCGCCCCGTCAAGATGTACATGGGTCGCGACGAGGTGTTCGAGGGCACCGGCCCCACCTCCGGTACGCACATGCGCGTGCGCATCGGCGCCAAGCGCGACGGCGCCATCACGGCCCTCGACTGGGAGGGCGCGTACGAGTCCGGCGCCTACCCGGGCTCGGCGTTCAGCGCCGGCGCGATGTGCGCCACCGCCCCCTACAACGTCGAGACGTACCGCGCCGTGGGCTGGGACGTCGTCGTCAACAAGCCGCGCGTGCAGGCCTACCGCGCACCGGCCGCTCCGGCAGCCGAGTGGGCCGTCGAGTCGATGGTCGACGAGATGGCGCATGAGCTCGACATCGACCCCGTCGAGCTGCGCATGAAGAACGCGATGGTCGAGGGCGGCCGCCGCGTCGACGGCGTCGCATTCGGCCCGATCGGCAACATCGCTTGCCTCGAGGCCATCCGCGACTCCGAGCACTACCGCTCCGAGCTGAGCGGCGAGAACCGTGGCCGTGGCGTCGCCTCCGGCTTCTGGTTCAATGTGGGCATGGAGTCGGCAGCGTTCGCGGCGGTGAACGCCGACGGTCGGCTCAGCCTCAACATCGGCTCGGCCGACATCGGCGGCAGCCGCGCCTCGCTGGCGATGCAGTTCGCCGAGGCAATGGGCGTGCCGTACGAGGACGTCGTCCCGCAGATCGTGAACACCGACTCGGTCGGCTACACGCTCCCGACGGTCGGCAGCCGCACCACCTTCGCGGGTGGCTGGGCCGTCTACGAGACGGCGATGGAGTTGCGTCGCAAGCTCGAGGAGCGCACCGCCGTGATCTGGGAGTGCGACCGTGACGCCGTGAGCTACGGCGACGACGCCGTGCTGCGCGGTCCCGACGGCAAGGAGATGGGCCTCAAGGACCTCGCCGGCCAGCTACAGACGACCGGCGGCCTCATTCAGGCCCGCGCCGACGTCTCGCCGACGACCGCCGGCCCCGCCTTCGCCACGCACGTCGTGGACGTCGAGGTCGACCCGGAGACCGGCAAGGTCGACATCCTGCGCTACACCGCCGCCCAGGACGTGGGCACCGCCATCCACCGCGATTACGTCGTGGGGCAGATCCAGGGCGGCGCCGCGCAGGGCGTCGGCATGGCCGTGACCGAGGAGTACCTGTTCAACGACGACGGCGGCATGGTGAACTCGACGCTGCTCGACTACCGCATGCCGACGGCGCTCGACCTGCCGATGATCGAGGCGCTGGTGGTCGAGGTACCGAACCCCGGCCACCCCTACGGCGTGCGCGGCGTGGGCGAAGTGGGCATCATCCCGCCGATGGCGGCGGTGACGAACGCGATCCGCGACGCCATTGGCGTGCGCCCCACGCAGGTCCCGGCCTCGCCGACGCGCATCATGGAGATGCTGGAGGACGAGACCTAGCGATCGCCTGACGGCGACGAACGGCAGAACGCCACTGGGCCCGCCCCCCGTTCGGGAGCGGGCCCAGTCTTGTCCCGATGCAGCGAGTCGCTCGCTCGGGCTTCTCGCCGCCTACTTGTCGAGCCAGGCGTCCTGGACCTGGGCAGCGATCTCGGTGAACGAGTAGTTGATGCCCAGCGGACCCACGAACCGGACGCCACGCAGCCACGGCTGGTAGAGGCTCCAGTACTGCGCAGCCGGCATGTCGATGCGGTACACCCGCTCGTGCATGCGATCCCAGATGTTGCGGTGCAGTTCCTTGCGCGCCTCCGGGTCGAGCTCGACCTTCTGCGCCTCCGCCCACGCGTCAATCTGCGGATCCTCGATGTTGTAGCGGTTAGCCGCGGACTCGGAGTGGATCTGGGCGAAGAAGAACGTGTCGGCGTCGAAGCCGTTCGCGGACCAGCCGTAGATCACGTCCTCGTAAGTGACCTGGATCAGCTGCGAGTTGTAGGACGTGTAGTCGAGCTTGGTGACGTCGACGTCGACGCCAACCGCGCCGAACTGCTCCTGCAGGATCTCGGCGAGCTGATCCCAGGTCGCCGCGTAGTTGTGGTAGATCATCTCGAACGAGAGGTTCTCGGCGCCCGCGGCCATCAGCAGCTTCTTCGCCTCGTCCGGCCGGTAGCCCCACCACTTGCCGAGCAGCCCCGACTCAGGCGTCGGCTCCTCGTCGAAGAGGAAGAACCACGGCAGCGTCGAGACCTGCGCTCCGTAGCCCTCGTAGGCGAGCTCGATCATGAACTCGCGGTCCAGCGCCAGCGACAGCGCCTGCCGCACACGCTCGTCCTGGTACGCCGAGACGGTCTTCGTGTTGAAGGCGATCTGCGTGCCCGCGTTCACGGTCGGGCTCCACGTCCCCTTCACGTCCGGGTTCGTCTCGAGGAGCGCGTCGAGGTCGGCGACGGTGCTGGTCACGATCATCGCGTGATCGACCTGGTTCACGCGCATCGCGGCGCGCCGGGCCTGCTGATCCTGCATCACCAGGTGCTCGAGTCCGTCCAGGAGCACCTCCTGCTGCCAGTAGTCCGGGTTCTTGGCATAAAGCACGCGCTCACTGGGTGACGACTCCTGCATGATCATCGGCCCCGTGCCGATGGCGCGTTGCTCGATCGTCCCGTCGTCGACGATCTCGCGCGGGTGGATCGTGAGGTAGCGGCTGGCGATCGGCGTGAGGAAGTCCGGCTGTGGCGACTTCATGTTCACCACGACCGTCAGGTCGTCCGGCGCCTCGATGCTGCTCACGGCCGTGAAGTACTGCGACTGCGCCCCACCCGCCGCGTAGCGGTCCCACGCGTACTTCACGTCCCCGGAGGTGAAGTCGCGTCCGTCGAGCGGGTCGACGTTGTGGAACTTCACTCCATCGTTGAGGTGGAACGTGTAGGACAGCCCATCCTCGGACCGTTCCCACGACTCCGCCAGCTCCGGCCGGAACTCGATCTTGAACGGGTCTGCATCAGGGCCCGAGACGAACCCGATGACGCGGTTATAGGCCGCGCGACCGGGCCCGATGGTGCCGCCGGCCGCAGACACCGTCGGGTCGATCGGGCCGACGTTCCACGCCACGGCCTGCTTGAGTACGCCGCCCGGCTTCGGGGTGGCCCCCGCCGGTTCGGGGAACTGCAGCGGGATCACGTTGCCGGCCGGCGTGACGAGCCCCTCCGGCTCGTCGGGCGCGGCTGCGTCCGTGGCCGCTACGGCCTGCGTGGCCGTCGCAACCGGAGCCACCGCCGCATCATCATCGTCGTCGTCGTCGTCATCGCCGCCACAGCCGATCAGGGCTGCCGCGGCGAGGCCGGCTCCTCCGAGTAGCGCACCCCGCAACAGCGTGCGCCGGTCGTGCAGTGACGCCCACCACTGCTCTGTTTGCTGTAGATCGCTCGCCATGAAGGCCCTCCCTCCGCGGCGCCGCGGAAGGGCCGCCCGCGCATATCGCCCGGATCAGACGCAGGTTGCGCCTGTGGGCCGCTCCCGCGAGCACGTCGTCATCCTACGCTTGTCGGGATAGTAGATGTTGTCGTTCCCGAACGTTATAAGACCGAGGACTGGCCGGCTGGGATCCGCGCCCAGGTCGTGTGCGAGTGGCGTCCCGCTACGGGATCGAGGGGTCGTAGTCCATCCCGGCGTGGCCCGTCTCCTGGAAGTGGCGGTACTCCTCCTCGGAGTAGCCGAGCAGCTCGCGGTAGACGTACTCGTTGTCCTCGCCGAGCCGCGGGGCGGCGTGGCGCAGGTGGTTGGGCGTGCGCTCGGCCCGCCACAGCACGCCGGGGTACTCGTACGTCCCCGACTCGGGATGTTCGAGAGTCTCGAAGTAGCCGCGCTCGCGGAGGTGCGGGTCCGCGTAGGCGTCGCGTTCGTTCAGCACCGCGCCCGCCGCGACACCCGCCGCCTGTAGCTGCTGCATCGCCTCGATCGAGTCCTGGAACAGGCTCCAGGTCATGATCTCGGCGTCGATGTCATCGTGGGCGGTGCGCCGTCCTTCGACGGTCGCGTAGCGCTCGTCGGCGGCGAGGTCGTCGCGGCCCATCACGCCGCACAGCGCGCGCCAGGCCTCGTCGGCGCCGATGGTGATCGCGATCCAGCGATCCTCGCCGGCGCAGGGGTACACGCCCTGCGGCGCGTACACCAGGTCGCGGTTGCCGCGGTACTCGGCGAGCCGGTCATTCATCGAGTGGTCGAGGATGAACTCGCCGAGGTAGCCGGTGAAGTTCTCGGCGGTGGCGAGCTCGAGCTGCAGGCCCTCGCCGGTCTTGCGGCGGTGGCGCAGGCCGGCCATGAACGCCATCGCGCCCGAGACCCCGGCCGCCGGGTCGGCGAGCAGGCTCGTGCCGCTCTCGTCGGCCTGCGCGCCCGGGTAGCCGAAGACCGAGTAGTGCCCGACGACGGACTCCATGTGGCTGCCGAACGTACGGTAGGCGCGGTACGGACCCGTGAGCCCGAACGCGGGCATGCGCACGAGGATCAGGCGCGGGTTGACCTTCGAGAGGCGCTCCCAGGAGACCCCCGCGCGCTCCATGGTGTTGGGCGCGTTGTTCTCGATGATCCCGTCGGAGACGGCGACGAGGCGGTGAAACACCTCCTGCCCCTCGGGGCGGGTCAGGTCGACGGTCATCGAGTGCTTGTTGCGGGCGTGGGTGTTGAACAGCGCGGCACGGTTCCAGGGTCGCGGTCCCGGGTCGAAGTCGGGGTAGCCGCCGCCGATCCCGCCCGCCATCACCATCGCCCTGGTGGGGCGCGCGCTCCCCCCTCGAGTCGTCGAGGGGAAGAACTGCGTCGACTCGACGCGGATGATCTCAGCCCCCCACTCCGCCAATAGTTGCGTCGCGTAGGGCCCGGCCCAGACGACGGTGAAGTCGAGGATGCGGATGCCTTCGAGCGGGAGTCCGCTCGTCGAACGGTCTTGCGGGATCTGTCCGTTGGTCACGAGACGGCCCCCTCCTTGCGCAGGTCCTCGATTGCGGCGGCGTCGAGGCCGAGCGCCTCGCCGAGGATCTCGTCGGTGTGCTCGCCGAGCAGCGGGGCGCGCTGCCGTGGCGGCGGCGGCCAGCCGTGGGCGCTCGATCGGTAGGTGCGGCCCGGGTAGGTAAGCGGCCCGGTCGTCGGGTGGTCGATGGTTTCGAAGAACTCGCGCTCGGTGAAGTGCGGGTCGCGCTGCACGTCGGCGATGGTGTTTACGGGACCTCCATAGACGCCAGCATCCTCGAACGCCTGGCGGATCTCAAGCTTCGAGTGGCTGAGCATCCACTCGCCGGTGAGCTCGGCGAACGCGGCAATCTGCTCCGCGCCGGCGCGCCACGCCGGATCCATCCACTGCGGGTCGTCGAGCAGCTCCTCGTGGCCGATCATGCGGGCCATCGCCGCCCAGCGCGGCCCGATGACGGTGGTGAAGAAGAAGCCGCCGTCGCCCGTCGGCCAGATGCCCGAACCGGGCGTCTGGCCCGCCGGCGGGCGGCTCGTCACCTCGCCGGTGTGCTGGAAGTTGAGCAGGCTCGTCGTGCGCCGGTCGATGAGGCCCATGAAGGTCTCGAAGAAATTGACGTCCAGGTGGTCGCCCTCGCGGCTCGCCTCGGCGCCCCACAGCGCGATCGAGGTGGCGGCGGCGGCCGTCGCGCCAACCTGGTAGGCGGGCGTGTGGCCCGCGGTCTTGAGCGGCTCGCGGTTCGGGCTGCCGGTGTAGAGCATCGGGCCGCCCATGCCCCAGATCGTCAGCGTCGAGCCCGCCCAGTCGCGATAGGGTCCGCTCTGCCCGTAGTTGGTGATCGAGGTGACGACGAGCCGGGGGTTCACCGCGCGCAGCTCCTCGTAGCCCAGCCCGAGCGAGGGCAGGACGTCGGGGCTGAAGCTCTCGATCACCACGTCGGCCCACTCGGCGAGCCGCAGCACGGTGTCGCGTCCCGCCTCGGAGCGCAGGTCGATGGCGATCGAGCGCTTGTTGGTGTTGAGGTGCAGGAACAGCGCCGAGCGCTCGATGCCCGGCTCGTCTTCGTGGAACGGCGGCATGAGCCGCGCGGGGTCGCCCTCGGCGGGGCGCTCGACCTTCACCACGTCGGCGCCGTAGTCGCCGAGCACGCGCGTGCAGTACGGCCCGGCCACGTGCCAGCTCAGGTCGAGCACGCGCACATCCGAAAGCGGCAGATCCACCATCAATCGCTCCTCGGGCTCACGAGCGGGGATTATCGCACGCGATCGGCGTCGCGCCGAACACGCCGCGCGAGGGCGAGGCGAGCGGGCAGGCCGAGGCGGCGGCGTCCGGCATGTCGCCCGACGCGCGCGACACGGTTTCGGCGCGCTCGGCGATGGCGCGTGTGAGCCCGTCGAAGATGCGGCGGTGGATGGGCCAGAGCGCGTACCAGTACAGCAGGCCCGGCATGCCCGCGGGGTGGAAGTGCGCCTGGGTCGTGATGCGCGAGCCGTCGCCGTCCGCCGATACGACGAACTCGAGCACGGCGGAGCCGGGCAGCTTCATCTCGGCGAGCAGCGTCATCCGCCGGCCCGGCTCGACCGCCTCGACGCGCCACCAGTCGAGTGCGTCGCCGACGCGGAGGTCGAGCGGGTCGCGGCGTCCGCGCCGCATCCCCACCCCGCCGGCAAGCCGGTCGAGGAGCCCTCGCAGCCACTACAGGCGGTCGGCGTAGTACCAGTCGCGATCGCCGCCGATGGCGGAAACCTCGGCCCACACCGCCTCGGGCGACGCCGCGGTGCGTGCTTCGGAGCGGGCGCGCTTGTCGTAGAAGGAGATGTCGTGGCGGCGCTGACGGAGCCTGAACGCGCCCTCCGTCCAGCGCGCGGGCGGGCCGACGGCCTCCTCCTCGGCGAGGCGGCACGGACGGCCTGCTCGCAGGTGTGCAGCCGGATCGGGATCGCCTCGCGCAGCGGCCACGGCTCCGTCGAGACCAGGTCGTGGGCGAGGCCGTCGATGAGCGGCCGCGCGACGCTCGCCGGCGCGGCCGTGATGAGGTCGAGCCAGTACGAGGACAGCTTCGGGCTGAGCACCGGGACCCAGAGGATGAAGAGCCGCCGCCGCGCCACGCGCGAATTGCCGCATGAGCTCCTCGTAGGTCAGCGTCTCCAGCCCCACCGCGTCGTAGATCTCGCCCGCCGTCTCCTCGTGGTCCGGCAGGCGCACGAGGCAGGCGATGAGGTCGTCGACGGCGATCGGCTGGCTGCGCGAGCGCACCCAGCGCGGCGTGACCATGACCCGCAGGTGGTAGACGAGGCCGCGGATCACCTCGAACGCCGCGGAGCCGGGCCCGACGACAATCCCGGCGCGCAGCTCGGTCACCGGCACCGGGCCGGCGCGCAGCAGCTCGCCGGTCCTCACGCCGCGAGCGCAGGTGCGAGGACGCCTCGCCCTCCGGCTACAGCCCACCGAGGTAGACGATGCGCCGCACACCCGCGCGCTCCGCAGCCTCGCGGAACGTGGTCGCAGCGCGGCGGTCGAGCTCGGCGAAGCGCCGCCCCGCTGCCATCGAGTGCACCAGGTAGTACGCAATCTCGATGCCGTCGAGCGCGACATCGAGCGAGACGGGGTCGAGCGCGTCGGCGGCGACGACCTCGACGCCCTCCCACCCGCGCGCCTCGAGGGTGTCGCGACGCCGCGAGGAGGCGCGCACACGGTGGCCGCGCGCCGCCAGCTCGGGGACGAGGTGCGTCCCCACGTACCCGCTCGCGCCGAGGACCAGGATGTTCGCCACGGCTCACCTCGCTGGAGGCGGGGTGGGCCGCAAGCTGGATCCGGGCGGCCGGACCGCCCACATCCAGCACCTCTCTTCTACTCATTGCGAAGCGGCCAGCGAGGGCTCGCTCTCGGCCTCCGCGGCGGCACTCGGCGTGACGAGGCGGCTGGTTGCGCCGTTCCGCACCACCTCGACGCGGTCGGGCAGGCGTTCGGCGACCTCGGGGATGTGGGAGATCACGCCGATGAGCCGCTGCCCGCCCGCGAGCGTCTCGAGGCCCCCGATGGCGGTGTCGAGCGAGTCCTGGTCGAGCGCCCCGAAGCCTTCGTCCAGGAACAGCGATTCGAGCGACATCGCCCCGCCGCGCCCCGCGATCTCCGGCAGCCGCTCGGACAGCGCGAGGGCGAGCGCAAGACTCGCGAGGAACGTCTCGCCCCCCGAGAGCGTTCTCACCGAACGCCGCTCGTCGCCGTTGAGGCGGTCGACGACCCAGAACGCCTCGTCGCGCACGACGAGGCGGTAGCGCCCGCTCGACAGCGTGAGCAGCCGCTCACCGGCATCGGCGGCGAGGAGGTGCATCGCCTCGCGCTGCACGTAGGCGATGAAGCGGTCGCGGCGGAGTTCGAGGGCGAGCGAGTCGGCGAGCTGCGCGTTGCCGTCGTATACCTCGGCGTCGGCGCGCATCTGCGCCGCGCGCTCCGCGTCCGCCCGCGCGGTCGCCAGTCGCTGGGCCGCGAGGTCTCGCTCGCGCTCGCATGCAGCCAGCGCGGCACGGTGCTCCTCGATGAGCCCGGCCACGCGCCCAGCCTCGGGTGTCCCCTCGACGCCGGCGGCCGTCCACGCCGCGCCGAGCCGCTCGCGCGCCTCGCCGGCGACAGCGCGCGCGGCGTCAGCCTCAGCGGTTCGACGCTCGACGGCCCCCTCCGCGCGGGTGAGGGCTTCGCGCGCCGCCTCGACGCGTGCGTCGGCGCCGGCCAGTTCCTGCCCGGCCGCGCCGATCGCTGCCTCGATCTCGCGGTGACGCGCGGCCTGCCGCTGCGCGGCGGCGAGTGCGGCCCGTACGGCGTCGGCGTCGATGTCCGCGCCGCCGAGCGAAGCGAGGTGGTCGCCGGCGCGGGCCAGTTCGGCGTCCGCCCGCGTGCGGCGGTCACTCGCGCGCGCGACATCCGAGTCGGCGTTGCGCGAGCGCTGGCCTGCCGCTCGGGCGCGCTCAACCGCCGATGCGGCCTCCGCACTCGCGGTCCGGTGGCCCTCGATTGCCCCTGCGAGGGCGACCCGCACCGCATCGGGTTCACCCGCTTCCCCCGGCTCCACGCCGAGGTCGTCGAGCGCGGCGCCGATGGAGGCACGCAGCAGGCCGAGTGCGCCCGCTGCCTCGCCCGCGCGTGTGCGCGCGGCCGCGGCCTCGGCGGCGCGGGCGCGTTCGGCGGCTGCGGCGGCGGTTGCCCCCTCGATCGCCTCGGCGAGGGCGTCGGCGTCGATGCCGGACTGCGCGGCTTCGGCGCGCATGGCCGCGACGTCGCTGTTCGCGCGATCGAGGGCGGCCGAGGCCTGCGTCGCGTTCGCCTCGGCCGCTGCGAGAGCCGTCGCGGCCGCGGCCTGCACGGCGCGCGCCTCGCGCAGCGCGCTCTCGGATGCGTCGAGGGCTGCACGGGCCGCGTCGAGTTCCGGCGCGGGGTGCAGCTCGATGTGGCCGATGGGCTCGCCGCAGACCGGGCACGGGTCGCCGGGCTGGAGCCCGCGCTGCAGCGCGAGCGCCGCGTCCTGCCGCTGCGCTGCGTCGAACGCGTCCGCGCTCGACGCGCGCTCCGCCTCGGCGGCGCGCAGGCGCACGTCCGCGGCGTCCGAGGCGTGCCGGGCGACCGCGTGCGCCGCGCTCGACTCCTCGTGCTCCCGCTCCGCGGTGACGAGCACCGCCTGCTGCGCGCGCAGGCGCTCGGCGAGGGCGGCGAGGCGGCGTGCCTCGCCGTCGCGGTCGGCGGCGGCGCGCTCGGCGGCAACGCGCTCGTCGTCGGCCGCGTTCGCCGCTTCGCCGAGCGCCCGCTCGGTGGCGAGCGAGGCCGCAGCCGCTGTTGCAAGGGCGGCGAGGGCAAGGCGCTGCGTCTCGGCCGCCTGTTCGCGCGCCGCATCGGCGCGGCCAGCCTCGCCGCGCAGGCGGGCCGCCTCCTCGACGGCGCGCTCGGCGTCCTCGATGGCCGCGCGCTGCTCCGCCTCGGCGGCGACGAGGGCGCGCCGGGCGGCCTCGCGCTGCTCAAGCATCTGCGCCTCGCGCTCGAGGCGGCGGTGCGAGGGCTCGTCGTAGCCGAGGGCCGTCCGCTCCGCGTCGAGGCGGGCGTGCTCCGACTGCGCATGCTCGTGGCCCTGCACGGCGGTGGCGAGGGCGTCACGGGCGGCCTCCGCGTCGCGTGTCGCCTCAGCGCTGGCGACGGCGGCGCGGGCCGCGGCCGACTCGGCCTCCGTACTCGCATGGGCCTCCTCGGCGAGCGCGGTAAGCAGGCCCGTGCGCGCGTCGAGCGCCTCGGCGCGCGCGGCCAACGCCGCGTGCGCGCGTTCGAGGTGGGCGATCGCCTCGGGAGAGGCGGCGTCGAGGCGTTCGATCTGCTCGCGGAGCGCGTCCGCCGCGCTCCGTGCGCCCGCGGCGCGGTTGCGTGAGGCGCGGCCGGCCTCCTCGTAGCGGCCGAGGCCGAGCAGGCGCGTCAGGATGTCGCGGCGCTGCGACTCGTCTCCGCGCAGAAACGTGTCAAAGGCGCCCTGCGGTAGCAGCACCGTCTTCGTGAACGTCGTGTAGTCGAGCCCGATCAGCTCCTCGATGCGCCGGGTCACCTCGCGCGCGCGGTCCTCGAGCGGCTCCCACACGTTGTCTGCGCGCAGCCGCTCGAGGCGCGCGCCGAGGTTGCCCGGGGCCTGGCGGCTCACGCGGTAGCGCGTGCCGCGCACGCTGAAGTCGAACTGCACGGCCATGGCCTTCGCGCCGTGCGTGATCAGTTGCCGCGTCTCGCGACCCACGCGCGGCACCTGCCCGTAGAGCGCCCACGTCATCGCGTCGAGCAGCGAGGACTTGCCGGCGCCCGTCGGGCCGGTGATCGCGAACAGCCGGCGCCCCTCGAAGTCGAGCGTGGCGGGCTCCTTGAACGACGTGAAGCCGCGCAGTTCGAGCCGGAGCGGCCTCACTGGGACGCCGCCGTCTCCGCCGCGCGCGTCTCGTCGCCCTCCACGAGCAGCTCCTCGAAGAGCCCGACGAGCTCCGGCGCGGGGTCCGCGCCGTGCTGCGCCTGGTAGTAGCGCCTAAACAGCTCCGCCGCGCTGAGGTGCCCGATCGCCTCGACGGCCTCGTCATCCTCGGGCACCTCGTATTCGAGCTGCACGTCGACGGCGTTGGGGAGTGCGTCGCGCACGCGCTCGGCGATGCCCGGCTCGGGCCGCTCGACATCGAGGCGCACGCGCAGATGCGCGTCGCGGGCCTCGGCACCCTGCGCGAGCACGTCGTCGAGCGTGCCGCGCAGCTCGGCGAGCGGGCGGCCCTTCGTGAGCGCAACCGGCGTCTGGGTCACGGGCCGGCCGGGCTCGGCGTCGATGACGCGCACGACCTTCTGCTGCCCGCGCTCGCCGAAGTCGAGCTGGAGCAGCGAGCCGCTGTACGCCGTCGGCACGGGAGCGTCGAGGATGTCCTGCGGCTCGTGCACATGGCCGAGTGCGATGTACTGGGGCGTCGAGGGCAGGCTGGCGGCGGTCACCCCGTATGTCTGCCCGATGTGGAGCTTGCGCTCGGAGCCGTCGACGCGCTGGACGCGAGCTTTGTCGACGAAGATGTGGGTCGCGAGGATATTGACGGTGGCGGCGTCGAAGGTGGCGGCGGCGGCGCGCAGGATCTCGGCGACGCCGTCTGCGTAGGCGCTGACCCAGTCCTCTTGCAGCCCCATGATCGCGGCGGCGTCGACGTAGCGGCCCTCGGTGATGAAGGGCACGGCGGCGATGCGCGCGACGTGCTCGCGGCCCTCGATCGTGAGCACGCCGCCGGCGTTCGGCCGCCGCACGTCCGACTGCGTCTGCACGCCGAGCAGCTCCGAGAGCAGGCCGAGCGCGCGCAGCTTGCGCGGGTTGTCGTGGTTGCCGGCGAGCAGCACCACCTGGATGCCGTGGCCGATGCACTCGCGCAACGCCTCGAACACGAGGCGGTCCGACTCCGCCGAGGGCGCGTGGTGGTCCCAGATGTCTCCGCACACGAGCATCGCCTCGACGCGCTCGCGGCGCGCGATGTCGACCACCTCGGTGAGCACGGCCTCGAACTCCGCGACGCGGCTGCGGCCGCGCATGGTGCGGCCAACGTGCCAGTCGGCGGTGTGCAGCAGCCTCACTCGAACCTCGCGAACGGGTCGGTCGTCTGAGCGACCTCGGAGGGGCGCGTCGCCCACGCAGGATGCGGGAAGCGCAGCAGCAGCGGCACCGGGATCTCCGGCTGCGCGAGGATCATCGAGCCCGGCTTGAGCAGCGACGCCCGCGCCCGCGCGGCCGGCGTCAGGAAGCCATACTCGCCGCGCTGCGCCTCGGCGGCGTCGAGGCGGCCCGCGACGCGGTACGCGCAGTTCGCGACCACGCGCGGCTCGACCTCGCTCGCCGTCTGCTGCGCGCCGATCAGCACGACGCCCAGCGAGCGCCCGCGCTCGGCGATGTCGAGCAGCACGTCCTTGATGGGGCTGCGGCCCTCGCGCGGGGCGTACTTGTTGAGCTCGTCGAGTACGACGAGCATGAGCGGCCGCGGCGAGCCGCTGGCCTCCTTGCGCTCGAACTCGCGCTTCAGCATCACGCCGACGACGAAGCGCTGCGCGCGGTCGTGGAGGCGGTGGATGTCGACGACCGTGACCTGTGCGCGGCTCGTGTCGATCTGGTGGGCAGCGTCGTCCTCGGACGCGTGGCCGCGGATGAGGTGGCCGACGTACGGCTTGGCGGCATCGAGGCGGCGCAGGAACGCCTGCACGGTGCCGGTGGCCGCGCGCCCGGCCCACGTGCCGCCCTCGTCGGGGTCGGTCATCAGCCCGATCGCGTCGACGAGCTCGTCGAAGTCCGCGATCACCTCGCCGCCGATCTCGACCGTCGGCGCGTCGAGGGGCAGCGAGATCCGCGCGGCGAGCGCGAGTTGCGCCTCCACCTGCTGCACGACGAGTCCGAGTTGCGAGCGCTCGTCGTCGGCATCGGCGAAGAGGAAGCGCAGGTAGCGCTCGGCGCAGAACTCGCGCAGCGTCCAGTAGAAGCCGGTGACGCCTTGCTTGCGGGAGCCCGTGTCCGGGATGGGCAGCGCGCCACGGCTCGCCGGCGCGTAGAGCGAGACCGACCGGAACGGCTCGGCGGGTAGCCCGAGGCGCGCGTAGTCCGCGCGGTCGTCATCGGCGAGCTGGGCGTTGGGCTTGTCGAGGTACAGCAAGTCCTCGCCCTTCACGTTGAAGATGAGCGAGCGCGTGTTGGCCGCCTCCGGGCCGAGCGTGCCGCTCTCGAACAGCGTGTGCAGCAGGAACATCGCGTACGAGGTCTTCGTAGCGACGCCGGAGATGCCGGAGATGTTGACATGCGCGCCGCGCGTGCCGTCGAGGAACTCGAGGTTGGCGAACACCGTCTCGCCATCGCGAGACAGCCCAAACGGCACTGCGGTCTGGTTCGCTTTCATCGCGTCGAAGAACAGCGCGCGGTCGCGCGCCTCGCCGCGTGCGAGGTGGACCGGCTGGCCGGGACGCGGCGGCACGAAGATCTCCGGCTCCACGCGCGTGACCGCGACGTGCGCCGTGACCGCGGGCTCGGCGGGCAGTAGCCCCTCGCTCGCGAGCGCGACATCGGAGTCGAAGCGCACGCCCTCCTGCACCGCGCGCACCTCGTCGACGACGCCGTAGAAGTCGACGGCGTCGACGGGGCTGCCGGGGGGCAGCGGCGAGCGTGCGTGCACGACGTCGTCGAGCTGGAGGTAGCGGTCGCGGTCGACGAAGACGGAGAAGCCCAGCGGCGTCGCCGCCGCGTCCTCCATGCCGAGCACGAGCCCCGCCGGCGTCGAGGCGGCCAGCTCGGCGGCGCCGTTCGCGCCGGGTTCACGCTCTACCACCCTGCACCACCCTCCGTGGTCGCACCAGGCGCCGGGCCGGTCAGCGCGACCGCGATCAGCCGTCTTACCCACTCGCGCTCGCCGAGCCGACGCCGCAGCACATCCTCGAGCGCCCCGACAGGTGTGAGGTTCTGCGGGGCGCGAGGGTCGCGCACCGGCGAGGAGGCGAGCCGCGGTAGCGACCGGCCGCATTCGTCGGCGAGGCGGGCGGCGTCGGCAGGAGGCAGCGCGCCTGGTGCCTCGAGCCGCACAATCCCGGCGAGGTGGTGGTACTGCTCGCCCGCGTCGCCGATGCGGAGATACCAGGCATAGCGATCCGGACGCCCGCGGCTGCCCGCCTCGCCGCCTCCGGGGATGCGGAACAGCGGTGTGCGATCGCCCACGGCGAGCTCCGAGAGCAGCGCTCGCTCCGGAGGCTCGATGTACCAGTCCTGCACACGCTTCACGTAGCCCACCACGCGCCGTCGCACAGACCGCAGGCGCAGCGGGCCGTCAACCACAGTGAGCAGTCCCTCGTCCTCCGCGAGCGTCTCGGCAAGCAACGCCTCCGCACCAAGCATCGCAGTCTGGAGCGCGTTCACGAGCTTCTTCGCCGTACCCGCCCTCTCCTGCAGCGATGCACGGAAGAGCAGTTGCATGCCGCCTGAGGTGACTTCGTGATCCTGGGGCTCGCCACCACCTTGCAGGTAGACGCGTTCCACGCGCAGCTCACCTTCGCCATCCAGGATGCGGGCAAGCGTGCCCTCGCAGCGCACGACCCCAACGGCGTACGAACCGAAGAGCCCGAAGGCGATCCCGCCGTCGGCTGTGTCGTCGATGGCATGGGCCTCAACGCGGGGGACGCCGTCGATGATCTGCACGGGTGCACGCGGGCCGTCGCCCGGCCTCATGACCTGCCACGGGCCTTCGACATGAGTGTCAGGCGTGACGCCGTCATCGGGCGTGTCGGCGTCGGCCTCGATGCCGCTGCCGTACTCGGGGGACCAGGGGAGGAGGAGCGTCATCGCCGTGATGGTGCTTCCGGGGGGAGTGCCGTCTGGCGCAGCGCAGTATACGTCAGCACATTCGTACTATGCACACCCATCCAGCCTGCGCGCCGGGGCAGCTCGGGTCGCGGCGCCAGGATGGCACACTCGACGAGCCACACCTGCACGAGTAGCGTGGATCCCATGAGGACGAATCCCAATCCCGACGACGGCCGCTGTTCGCCGGGAAGCGGTCTGGCGAGCAGCGCGGCAAGCCTTCGCGGCCGCTACGTGCTGCCTGATCTCAGCGTCGGCCGCGCGGGCGATGACGACCCGCTGGAGGCGCACTCATGGCGGGACCTTCGGGACATCATCTACGAGCAGCACAAGACCTGATGACTGCCGCTAGCGCCGCCGCGCCGTAGGCTCGAACCCGTGACCGGCACACCGCCCTCCGACCCGCCTCAGCAGCCCTCGACGCCCGCGGACGTCGAGGGCCTGTACGACCCCTCGGCCGACCGGGCGGGGTACGTGCGGCGCATCTTCGGCGAGATCGCCGGGCGCTACGACCTCATGAACACGATCATGACCGGCGGTCGCCACCACGCGTGGCGGACGGCGACGGCGCGCGCCCTCGCGCGCCCCGGCGACCGGGTGGTCGACGTGGGGTGCGGGACGGGCGACCTCTCGCTGGCGTGCGCGCGGGCCGGCGCCGGCGCGGTGCTCGGCGTCGACTTCGCCGCGCCGATGCTGCCGATCGCCCGCCGCAAGGCGGCGCGGCGGGGCACGTCTGGCGCGCCGGGCGTCGGGTTCGTGCACGGCGACGGGCTGCGGCTGCCACTCGCCGACGGCTCGGTCGACGCGTGGTGCGCGGCGTTCGTGATGCGCAACGTGCCGGACGTCGACGGCCTGCTGGCCGAGGCGCACCGCGTGCTGCGGCCGGGAGGGCGGCTGGCGGTGCTCGACATCCCGCGTATCGAGGGCGGCCTGCTCGCGCCGTTCAAGCGCTTCCACCTCGCGCGCGTCGTGCCGCTGCTAGGCCGGCTCTTCGGCGGCCACAGCGACGCGTATAGCTACCTGCCGGTCTCCGCCGAGCACTTCATGTCGGTCGAGGAGCTCTCGGCGCGCCTCGCCGCCTCGGGCTTCGAGGTCGAGCGGGTGCGGACGTTTGGTGTCGGCGCCGTGTCGCTGCACGTCGCGGTGCGGCCCGACTAACGGCGCCGCACACTCCGAGACGCCTCGAGACACCTCGCCGGCTCCGGGCAACCTGAAGCCCCTTGCGCGCAGGGGAGCGCGCCGCAGACAAGCAGAAGCCCCCTCTCGCGAGGGGGCTTCGTTTGCTCTGAGGTCAGAGCTTCTGGTGCACGAGTCCCTTAGGCGGTGGTGCCCCAGATGGTGAAGTCGCCGCCCTGTGGCATCGGGCCACCGGAGATGCCGATCTCGGCACCGGCGACCTGGCGACCACCAGCGCGGCCCTGGAGCTGCGCGATGCTGTCCGTGTGCATCCAGATCCGCGTGCGACCGCTGCCCTGGTTGCCGCCACTCGGCGACACCGGCTTCGCGGAGGTGACGCTGATGTCGTCCGCGTAGAGGCCGAGCGCTTCACCGCGCTTGATGCCCGCGTACCCCAGACCCTCGATGAAGTAGTTGTGGAAGGTCGTGAAACCTTCGTACATGTTCTCGAAGTCCAGGTCGTCGGCGGTGATGCCGGCGCCGGCGAGCAACTTGCGGCCGTTCGAGTCGGTGGAAGCCTCAGCGTTGTCGAGCCCCTGCGTCAGACCGAACTTCGGGCGAGTCGTGCCGTGGTTCAGGATGTAGACCGGGGTCTGCTTCATCCCCGCGGCCCGCTCGGGGGTCGTGAAGACGTAGGCGACCGCGACGTGGATGGGCATGTCGTGGTCGAAGAGGTTCATCGGCTCGACGATCCAGCGAGCGTTGACGTAGTCCTCAACGGTCACTTCGTCGGGCCGGTGCTGCGCGAAGAAGCCCTCGGGGAACATGAGGCCGTTCTTCTTCTCCTCGACGATGAACGGAGCCATCATGTCGTGGGTTCCGCCGTACTTGGCCATGTACTCCTGGAAGGTCCAGCCGTCGCCGGTGGCGGCGCTGACGCCCCAAGGGTTCCGCCACACGGCCGGGCCCTCGATGGTCTCCTTGGCGTTGGCGCCGCCCTGGTAGTAGCGACCAGGGAAGTTGTGCCACGCCTTGACGCAGATCACGGTGTGCGCCAGGCCGCGGCCGATGGCCTCGGCGGCGACACAGACGACGTTCGACATGCAGCCGGGGCCGTACATCGTGAAGTTGACGTTCGACAGCTCCGGCATGTTGTTGAGGATCCACTCGGAGCTGAGCGCGGCGATCCCGTCGAAGGGCTCGATGCCGGGCTCGAACTGCGAGATGACGTCCTCGGGCAACGGGTCGCCCTCGGGCCACCACGCGCCTGTCGTGGTCGAGCGGTCCAGAACGAGACCGTCGACGTCGGCGGGGTCAACGCCCGCGTCCTCGATGGCGTCGCGGATCGCTACGCGCGTCCACGCGCCGATGCTGGTGTCGGCCTGGCCGTCCCAGCGCCGTGCCGTCGGGGAGTGGCCGATGCCAACCGCGACGACCTTGCCGCGGTGCTCCCAGAGGCCCGGGTTCTCTGCGGTCCGGTAGAAGTCCGCAGGTGCATTCTCAGTCATTGCCTGCCCTTCCTGGGCGTATATGCCCTGGTGTTGTTGTCTGACGGAACGGCGAGGAGATTAGTCCTCGACGACCCGCCACTCAGCAACCTTCTGGCCGTTGGCCGGGGTCACCTCGAACTCAACCTGCACGGTGGCGCCCATCGGCACCTCGCGCACCGGAGTGCCGGGGAGGTGCGACAGGAACAGCGCGTTCTTGTCCTCGTGCAGCTCGATCACTGCGATGTTGAACGGCTGGTCCTCCTGTAGCGAGGCCACCGGGGTGTCGTACATGGTCACGTACGACTGGATGCGGCCGCGGCCGCTGACCTCGTGCCACTCGATGTTGTCGCCGCCGCAGCGGTTGCACACGGCCTCGGGGGGCTGCTGCAGCACGAGCAGGCCCGCGCGGGCAGTGCAGTCCACGCACTTCTGAACTACGAGCCGGTCTTCGTTACACGCGTCGAAGAAAGGCTTGGTCAACTCGTCCGGTACTGGGGATTGTTTCGGCACGTCTCCTCCATCCTCCGTCCAGCGCCATTCTGGCGCCGGCGATCGCTACTCGCGTAAGCGGACGCGACGCGACCGCCCCGCCTGCATGTGTGTTTCTACTCCGTTCCGGGCCAGTTGCCAACACCCGCGCACGGGGCGGACTCGCCGGGGTCGCCCCCGCGGGGCACCCCGCTATGTCACGTCAGCGGTTTCGAGGGATGTGGGGGGCGGTGGCGCGCCGGGAAGGATTCGAACCCTCGACCGTCAGATCCGAAGTCTGATGCTCTGTCCCCTGAGCTACCGGCGCGTTCCGGCTTCCAGATTCCAGCCCACCGGGTCGCCATGTCAACGTCGCGAGGGCGCCGCGTCAGGACAGCGCGAGAACGTCTCAACTCGAGGTTTCGTTCACCAGCGAGAGGCTGGCCTCCAGTTCGTCTCGCCAATCCGCCCGAGGGTGACGGATCGCGTTCGTGCACACCCGCAACCGGCAAACACCTGCACGCACGGCGAGATCACGCTCGCTCCAATCGAAACGGTTGCGTGCAGTGGAGTCTCGACGCCGTCGTGGTCCGTGTACGGCGTGTCGAACCCGTCGTTGTCGGTGCCCGGCGTGTCGACGCCATCGCCGTCCGTGTACGGGGTATCGACCCCGTCGCGGTCTGTGAGCGGCGTGTCTATTCCGTCGTTGTCAGTCGGCCTCGCCGTGTCGATCCCCTCGCCATCGGTCGGAGGCGTGCTGTACCCGTCGGAGTCGGTGTACGGGGTGGCGTCGGTGTCCAGCGTATCGACGCCGTCGTAGTCCATCGGCGGCGTGTCGTACCCGTCGCTGTCGGTTGGCGGGGTGTCGAATCCGTCGTCGTCGGTAGGAGGCGGCTCGTCGTCCTCGTCGCCTTCATCATTGTCTGTGGTGGGAAGCTCGCGGGAGATCAGCGCTACGGGCGGAACTTCGGCGACGGCGTTCAGCGCGTACCCACGCCTCGCGACACCATCGCCAGAACCAGCGAACCGAGGCTGGACAGCAGCGTGCGCACGAGCGAACGCATTGCGCGAGACAGCTAGTCCAACCAGCTCTCTAGCGCAAACCAGCGCGAGCCGTACCTCGTTCCACGCCGAGCATCACAACGGATCGCGTGACGGGTGTGAGCGATCCTCCCAATGCGGCGGCCCGCCGGCGTCGTGGGTCCTGGCAGGTAGCACGAAGCGTTGCGCGCCTGGGGCGCGCAACGCCGTGATCGGCTGTCTGGGTCGTCGTCCTCGCGGGCGGGAGCCCGCAGGGCGTCTAGTAGCGGTCGCGGCCTCCGCCGCCGTAGCCGCCGCGGCCACCGCCGCCGCCACCACCGCCACCGTAGTCCCGGCCGCCGCCGCCGCCACCGTAGTCCCGGCCGCCGCCGCCGCCACCGCCGTAACCACCACCGCCGCCGCCGCCGCGGTAGCCACCGCCACCGCCGCCGCCGCGACGGTCCTCGCGGGGGCGCGCCTCGTTCACGCGCAGTTGGCGGCCGCCGAATGTCTGGCCGTCCAGGCCCTCGATGGCCTTGCGGCCGTCCTCATCCGACATCTCGACGAAGCCGAAGCCGCGCGGGCGGCCGGTCTCGCGGTCCGTCGGCAGCGCGCACGACACCACCTCGCCGTACTGCGCGAACAGTTCACGCACCTCGTCCTCGGTCGAGGTGTAAGGGAGATTTCCTACGTAGATCCTCTGGGCCACGTCCACAACTTCCTGGTCCCGTCACGTCCGGGACTGCTACGCCGGCCAGATTGCCGGCACTCTTCGATCGCTCTGACTCCGCGTGGGACGTGTTCTGAGGACGCCTCTGGCGTGAATTCGAGCGACCGGAGGATAGCACGGGACCGGCGTTGCGGCTTCCTCCCCGTGGCACAACCTCGCCGCGGCCTTGACAGCCTCGACCGCGATCGCTACTGATTGCGAAACGACCCGGCTATGCAGCGGCAGGGGGTTTTGCGTGAGCGACACCGAATGGGCGAAGGCCGACGACTGGGAACAGGCCTGGCAGCCACTCGCCGACTCCGTCGGCACAGACTTCAGCCCCGGGGCGGAGAGCGCGGCGATCGACGAGATCGAGAGGGGCGCCGTCCGCAAGTACGTCGAGCCACTCGAGATGGATTGCCCGATCTTCCTCGACGAGGACGTGGCCCGGGCGCACGGCTACGACGGTATCCCCGCCCCCACCAGCGGCATCTCGCAGACCTGGCTCGCGAACGGCATCTGGACGGCGGACCGCGAGCTCGCGTGGCCCACCAACGACCGCGACGCGCCGCCGCCGCGGTCCCCCGCGGCCGAGGGCGTGATCCCTCAGCCGGTCCCGGCCACCACCGCCGCCTTCGCGACGGACATCGAGATCGAGTACCACACGGACGCGTACGTGGGTGACCGGCTCACCAACTCCGGCAACCGGCTCATCTCGTGCGTGCCGAAACAGACCTCGGTCGGCCGGGGCGCGTTCCAGATCTTCGAGTCATACGTGCACAACCAGGACGGCGAGCTGATCGCCACCGTGCGCCGCGGGCTCTACTCGTACGTCCCGTTCGAGTAGGCCGCGCGACGCAAGTCACACCAGCAAGCGGGACACCGCGGGAGGAACCAATGGCGGACTGGACCAGACAGCGAACGTGGGACGAGGTCAGCGAGGGCGACGAGCTCGACCCGGTGGAGATCCCGATCACCGTGCACCGCCTCGTCGTCGAGGCGGGGGCGAACCGCGACTTCGCGCAGATTCACCACAACACCGAGGTCGCGCAGGGGCAGGGCGCACCGGAGATGTACGCCAACAACGTCTTCATCCAGGGCTGGTGGGAGCGCTGCACGCGCGAGTTCATCGGCCTCGACGGGCGGATCCGCAAGGTAGGCCCGTTCCGCATGAAGATCTTCAACGTCGTCGGTGAGACCTCGACGACGAAGGGCCGCGTCACCCGCAAGTGGGAGGACGACGGCGACCACCTGGTGGAGATCGAGATGTGGACGGAGACGCCGAAGGGCGTCTCGGTCGGCCCCGGCCCGGTGGTGGTCTCACTACCCAGGGCGTAACGCCCGGCCTCGACACGACCACGGTACGAGTGAGCGAGGGGGCCACGAGGCCCCCTCGCCGCGTGGTGCGCTGGAACGGCTGCCTACGCGTCGAGCCTCTCGACGAGTTCTGCCACGTGGTCGAGGTCCCGTTCGACCCAACTGCGGGGCAGCCACCCTTCGAATAAATTCGTGTGGAGCGCGATCGCGGAAGCCATCTGGGGGAGTAGTTCGCGATCGCCCGTTTCCTCGGCGATGCGGCTGATGGCGGCGAACAGGTCGCGGTGAGTGCGATGGGGCCAACCGCGGGCCTCGGCGACGCCGCTCAACCTCTTGGCGAGAGCGTCCCAGCCCTTGCCCGAGGCCTCCTGGAGATCACCACGCGCATGGTCGCTGCGAGCCAGGGAGGGCCAGCAACGCGCCTGGCCCTCCCTGGGTGCGGCCTGTCAGTACCTGCATGGAGCCGCGCCTACGCGAGAGCGTCGAGCCTCCCGACGAGCCTGGTTACCTCCACGAGGTGCGCCTCGACGGTCTCGTGCGAGAGCCAGCCTTCGTAGAAGTTGGTATGGAGTGCGCCCGCGGAGGCAAACGCTAGCCGGATGTCGCTGTCGCCGGTCTCCTCAACCAGCCGATCGATCGTCACGTAAAGGTCGCGGTGGCTCTGGTGCCGCCAGCCGCGGGTCTCCGCGGCGGCCTTGACCATCTGCGCGGCCGCGCCCCAGCCCTTCTCCGAGGCCTGGGCCAGGTCGTCCTCGGCGAGGTACGTCCGGGCCCTCGCGAGGAACTCGCGGCCGGTGTCGCTGTAGTGCTGCCCGTTGGTGGTCATGCTGCGAGGCCGTCCAGCTTCTCGACCAGCGTGATCACGCGGGACAGGTTTCGCTCGACTGTCTCGCGCGGGAGCCAACCCTCGTAGAAGTTCGTGTGGAGTTGGTTCGCCGCATCGAACAGGTCGCCGATCTCGGCATCGCCCGTCTCCTCGGCCAGCTGGTTGATGGCGACGTGCAAGTCGCGGTGGCTGCGATGGCGCCAGCCACGCGACTCGGCGGCGGCCTTCACCATCTGCGCGGCAGCGCCCCAGCCCTTCTCGGAGGACTGAAGGAGGTCGTCCTCGGCAAGGTATGTCCGGGCCCGTGCGAGGAACTCGCGGCCGGTGTCGCTGTACGGCTGCCCGTTCGTCGTCATGACAAGATTGTACTGCGTCGACCAGTGTGTGGGCGCCGTCACGAAGAACGCAGCGAGGGGGCCCGAGCGGGCCCCCTCGTCGTGTGCGCCTGCGAGCGCCCTGGGCGCGCGAACTTAGCCGCGCGGCAGGCCGAGCCCGCGGGTGGCGATGATGTTCCGCTGAATCTCGGAACTACCGCCGCCGATCGTGCCGGGGATCGAAGTGATGTAGCGCTGCGTGAACGCCGTCCTCGCGGGCGCGTACTTGTCGTCCTCGTCCCACAGGTTCGCGTAGAGGCCGAACGTCTTCATCCCGGTCCGGCACAGGCGCTGCACGGCCTCCGAGATGAACATCTTGGCCGTCGACGCCTCGTAGTTCGGGATCACCCCCGCGTTCTGCATCGAGATGATGCGGAACGAGAAGTTGTAGCCGACCTCCGCCTCCAGGTAGCGGTCCGCGATCTCGGCACGTACCGAGGGCAGCATCCGCACCTTGTCGGCGTCCCTGCCGTGGGCGAAGTCGATCAGCTGGCCGATATGGCGGCGCAGCGTCACGGCCCCACTGATGTTCGAGCGCTCGTAGTCGAGCAGCGTCATGCCGACGTACCAGCCGCGGTCGACCTCGCCGAGGACGTTGGCCGCGGGCGTCCGCACGTCCTCGAAGAACGTCTCGTTGAAGCCGTGCTGCCACGCCATGTTGATCAGCGGCCGGAGGTTCAGCCCCGGCGTGTGGATGTCGTCGATCAACAGGAACGAGATGCCGCGGTGCTTCGGCGCGTCCGGGTTGGTGCGGACCAGCGCGAAGATCGCGTCGGAGTAGTGCGCGTTCGACGTCCAGATCTTCTGGCCGTTGATCACGTACTCGTCGCCGTCGCGGATGGCGCGCGTCTGTAGCGATCCGAGGTCGGACCCCGCGCCGGGCTCGGAGTAGCCCTGCGCCCACACGGTCTCCCCGGAGAGGATGTTCGTGAGGTACTTCTCCTTCTGCTCCTCGGTGCCGTGCACGATCAGCGTCGGGCCGAGCAGGCTTACCCCGGAGCCGCCGACAATCGGCGCGCCGGCCTCCGCCAGCTCCTGGTTGTAGATGAACTGCTCCATCGGCGAGAGGCCCGCGCCGCCGTACTCCTCGGGCCAGTGCGGGGCGAACCAGCCGCGGTCGGAGACCGCGTCGGTCCAGTCCTCTGCCGCCCCCTTGCGCTCGGTGTCGTCCGACACACGGTCGGCAATCCAGCCGCCCTCGTAGCCTTCCTCGATGCCCTCGTCGCGCATGCGGCGATAGAGGGCCGGGAGATGCTCGTCGACGAGCGCCTTCACTTCCTGCCGGAATGCGGCCTGGTCGGGTGTGTCGCTCCAATCCATGTGTCACCTCCTGCGGTGCAACCGCAACATAGCACGCGTTATGGCTCGGTGAGCGCCCGCCGACCGCTACGCCGGGACCCGCAGGTGGCTCACGAGGAAGGAACCGGCCTCGTCATAGAGCTCGCCGGGCACCTCGCCGTGGTCGCCGTCGTACCAGCGCAGCGTCTTCGGTTCGCCGAACGCTTCCTGTAGCCGCTCGCCCGCGCCGGGGCCGACGACGGTGTCGCGCGTGCCGTTGATCACGATCACCTCGCGCCCGGCGGACATCGGCGCGAACACGATCGGGTCGGTCAGGTCGAAGATCAGGCGCTCCTCGGCCGCGAGGTCGGCGAACGCGGTGCCCTCCACCTCGAAGCCCGAGTACGGCCCCGAGCCGCCGATGAAGAACGCGCCGGTGCGCACGCGCTCATCGAGGCCGAAGAACGGCGCGCCCACGCGCGTGCCCATCGAGACGCCGCAGAAGCCGATGGCGTCGGCGAGCACATCGTCGCGCGAGCACAGGTAGTCGACGGTGCGCATCAGGTCTTGCACGTTCTGGATGCGCTGGTCGCGCGTGCGGAACATCAGGTCCGGGCGGTCGCGCACCAGCCGGCCGCGATTGTCGGCGCGCTCGCGCGAGCCGAATCCGGGCGCATCGACGGCGACGGCCATGAAGCCGTGCTCCAGCGCCCAGTCGACGTCGACCGGCCGGGTCGCCCACATGTGACGTCCGAGCGCCGTCGAGCCGTGCTGGAGGATGACAGCCGGGAACGGGCCGCCCGAGGCCGGGTAGGTCAGCGTCGCCGTCACGCGCTCATCGTGCGTCGTGCCGAAGGTGACGCGCTCGCGGGCGAGGCTGTCGACGGCTTCGAAGTTGCCGTTGCGCACCACCATCACGGCGTCGGACTCGCTCGTGGGTAGCAGCGGCAGGGTCCGGTCGTAGCGGTAGAGATGCCGAATGACGTTGGCATCGACGGTCATCGCGTCCTCCGATCGTGTGGCTGCGAGTGGTGGCGACCACGATACAGCGCCGGGTCAGGCGCCGGAGACCACGGCGTTCCGCGACTCGCTGCTCGGCGAGGCCGAATCAGGCGCGGATGAGCGGCCGAGGGGCCGAGGGGCCGAGGTCAGGCGTGACTACTGGAGCGGAAGGCGTTTGCCTGCATCTCGCGCGGGCTTCAGCTCTTTCCGTAGCTCTGTGAGCCGCGCACGAGCTGGCGTCCTGTCTACGCCGCGAAGGTTCAGCGGTGGATCGTAGTGGTTGATCACCCTCCCTTTGACCAGTTCTGGGCGATCGACTGCGATGATCGCGACCTCAAGATGCTTCCGCATCCAGACAGACAGCATTGGGCTCCGGACGACCGCACGCGGGTCGGAGTGCTTGGCGGCGAACGCCGGGGTTGTCATCAGGATCGCGGTAAGGCTCCACCGCAGCGTCGAATTCCTAATGCTGCCATTGAGATGGTCGTCAAGCACACGGGTCGCAAGGGTCCGCGTCGTTCTGCCGACGTAGATCAACGAGGCGGCATCCGTGTCGAGCGCCTTCTCGATCAGGCGACGCGCGGTCTCGTCCGCCCACCAGCCGTCGACCCCGCACCGGTTTGCGTCCCGGCCGTCGGCGCGGAACGCGCTCGCCGGCACAGCGCGCGCCCGGTCACCCAGCACCTCAACCAGGTCAGTCCAGCCGGGGTGGTCCTCGCGCGCGACAGGCTCACTGGCATCGACAGTCATCGCGCCCTCCAGTCGTAGGCTCCCACGTGGTGGCGGCCACGATACAGCGGCCGACGTGCACCGCGGCGCCATCGCTGCGCGTCGAGGGACCGAGGGGGGCCTCGACCCGCGGCGACGCGTGTATGCTCCGCGCCAGCGAGGTCTCCTCGCGTTCGCGGGCACCCAGCGAGGGTTCCTCGCATCCAAAGAGACCGGGGGGCGTCCCATGACCGAGATAATGCCGCTTGATGACGTGCGCGTGCTGGACCTGACGCGTCACGCGGCGGGCCCGTTCTGCACGCGACTGCTGGGCGACTACGGCGCCGACGTGATCAAGATCGAGCCGCCCGAGGGCGATCCCTCGCGCCGCCTGCCACCGTTCCTCGGCGACGAGCCGGGGCCGGACCGCAGCGGCATGTTCCTGTTCCTCAACACCAACAAGCGCAGCGTCGTGCTCGACCTCAAAACCGACGAGGGCCGCGAGCGCTTCCTGCAACTCGCGGCGGACGCCGACGTCGTCGTCGAGAACTTCATGCCCGGCACGCTCGAGCGGCTGGGGATCGGCTACGAGACGCTGCACGAGGTGAACCCGCGCCTCGTGCTCACCTCGATCTCCAACTTCGGGCAGGACGGGCCGTACCGCGACTGGGTGGGGACCGACCTCACGCTGTACGCGATGGGCGGCCCGATGCTCGTCTCCGGCGAGGCCAGCTACGAGCCGGTCAAGACCGCCGGACGGATGACCAGCTACCACACAGGGCTCGTGGGCGCGCTCGCCACCTCGGTCGCGATCCGCGGCGCGGAGCTGCGCGGCGAGGGCGAGCACGTCGACGTCAACCTCTACGAGACGGCGCTGCACTCGATCGACATCCGCCTGGCGCGGCTGATGATGTACCAATACAGCGGCACGTACACGTCGCGGCCGACGCTCGCCGCGGGTGTCGGCAGCGGGGTGTACCCATGCGCCGACGGCTTCTTCCTGATGTCCAACGGCCCGCAGCGCATTCACACCGCGCTGCGCATGATGGGCTACGAGTCGCTGCTCGATACGCCGGAGTGGTCGACCGTCGAGGCGTGCTCGCACGTCGACCGCATCGACGAGTTCAACATGCTGGCGTTCCCGTGGCTGCTGTCACACACGCGCACCGAGATCCGCAAGGCGTGCGAGGACCACGGCGTCATGGCCGGGCCCATCAACACCGTCGCCGACCTGTTCGAGGACGAGAACTTCCGCTACCGCGAGTTCTTCCAGACCATCGACCACCCGGAAACCGGGCCGCTGGAGTACCCCGGCTACCACTTCCGGCTGCACCGCCCGGAGGGCCCAATGCCGTCGCGCCGTCGCGCGCCACTCCTCGGCGAGCACACCGATGAGGTCCTTGCCGAGTCGCGGCCTGAGCGCGAGCCGGCCGCCCACGACCGGCGCGGTGCGGGCGGCGCATCGAGGGACCTCCCGCTGAAGGGCGTGCGGATCGTCGACTTCACGGTCGTCCTCGCCGGGCCGTACGGCGCGATGCAGATGGCCGACTGGGGCGCCGAGGTGATCCGCGTCGAGTCGACGCAGCACTTTGCCTCGGCGACGCGGGGCTTGCTGGCGCGGCCGCCGCAGGAGTTCGTCGACGCGATGGCGCAGTCCGGCGCGGGCATCGGCTACCCGGACAACGTGGCCGGCGAGCGACCGTGGAACCGCGGCTCGATCTTCAACCACCACGCTCGCAACAAGCTCTCGATGACCGTCGACCTCACCCGGCCCGAGGGCCAGGAGGTGCTGCACCGGCTCGTCGAGGTGTCCGACGGGCTGATGGAGAACAACCTGCCGCCGAACATCGAGCGGCAGGGGGTGAGCTGGGACGCGCTCTCGGCGGTCAACCCGAACCTCGTGATGGTGCGCATCCCGGCGTTCGGCATCGACGGGCCGTACCGCGGCTACCGCACGTACGGGAACCACATGGAGGCGATCGCGGGGCACCCGGCGATCCGCAGCTACCCCGGCCTCAGCCTGGAGTACGCACCGCTCGGCGTGCCCTCGGACGCGGCGTCGGGGATGGGTAACGCGTACGCGTTCATGATGGGACTGCGCCAGCGCGAGCGGACCGGCAAGGGGCTGCTCGTCGAGATGGCGACGGCGGAGAACTTCGTGCCGCTGATCGGCGAGTTCATCATGGACTACTCGATGAACGGCCGGCTTTGGGAGCAGATGGGCAACGACCACTGGTGGCTCGCCCCGCACAACGTCTACCGCTGCCGCGGTGACGACGCGTGGGTGACCATCTCGATCACCAACGAGGCGCAGTGGCCGCTGCTCTGCGAGGCGATCCGGCGCGAGGACCTCATCGACGACCCGCGCTTCGCCGACATGGCCGCGCGCCACCAGAACCGTCGCGAGCTCGACGCGATCATCGGCCAGTGGACGGAACTGCTCGACCCGCGCTGGGTGGCGCAGCGCTTCCAGTACGCCGGCATCCCGGCCGGCGTCGTGATGTCGGAGGCCGACGTGTACGAGGACCGGCACCTGGACCAGCGCGGGTTCTTCCAGGAGATCGTGCACCCCGAGGCCGGCACGTACCGCCACGTGCGGGAGGCGTGGACGGCAAGCCGGACGGATCCCCCGCTGCCACGGCACGCGCCGCTGCTGGGGCAGGACAACGAGTACGTCTACAAGGAGCTGCTGGGCTTCTCCGACGCCGACTACCGGCGCTTCGAGGAGATGGGCCACATCGGCGACGAGTACATCCCCTCGATCCCGTAGGCGCGAGGGCCCGCAGGCGCGTCGGTGCGCCCGCGCAAGCGCGTGGCGTGGATGGTGGCAGGGTGGGTGCGGATGGCGCGCCTGAGAGGATTTGAACCTCTGACCTCAGCCTCCGCAGGGCTGCGCTCTATCCCCTGAGCTACAGGCGCGCGAGTCGAGATGACTGGTGCCGAAGGTGAGATTTGAACTCACACGAGGATAAACCTCACTGCGCCCTGAACGCAGCGCGTCTGCCGTTCCGCCACTTCGGCTCGGTGCGCGGACCGACATGCCACGGGCGTGCGGCTACGGTCCACGTCCCAGCTATTATACTGCAAGACCCCGAGACCCAATCCAGCTCGTGATCGCTCACTCGAAGGACGGGCCAATGGTTGCGAGCGTCGTATCCGGTTTGCGCATGAGCTGGCTGATCATCGCCGTCGTGGCGCTCGCGATCAGCGCTCTCGCCGCCTGCACGTCCGACGACGAGCCCGAGCCGACGCCGACCGCCACGCAGGCGCCCGCTGCCGCGACGCCCGCCACGGCCACACCCACTCCCACGCCCACGCCCACACCAACACCGACTCCGACTCCGACGCCGCCTCCGGCGACTGCCACCCCCGCGCCGACTCCCGCGCCCACGCTCGAAGACTTCGTCGTCACCCCCGCAACAACCGGCAAGGATCTGCTCGACCGGCTCTCCGAGGAGGAGCGGGGCTGCATCAAGGAAGTGTTCGGTGACTTCATCTACGCCGTCATGCAAGGCACGCCGCTGCTCGCGGCGGGCAGCGACCCCGCCGCCGCGGCCCCGCTGTTCGGCTGCCTCGAGATCGAGAGCGTCGTGCGTGTCGGCGTCGCGTTCATCGAGGCGTCAGCCGGCGGATGGGCCGCGGAGACCCGCGCGTGCATGGTCGAGGTCGGCCTCGAGCACCCGGACGCGGTCCTCACGAGCATCGGGCTGTCTTCGCCCGAGGCGAGCGCGGCCGCCGCGGCACACCCGTACATCGTGGAGTTCTACAACTGCATGACGTCCGAGGAGCAGCTGGACTACCTGCTCGACTTCGAGGAGGTCATCGACGCCTTTACGTCCGCCGAGCGCGACCTGATCAACGCTCTTCCGGCCGCCGACGCAGCGTGCATCCGGGACGCCCTCACCGACGCGGAGTACAAGGCGCTCCTCGCGACGACCGTCCACGGGGCCTTCGACATCTCGGATGCGCTGACGGATTGCATCTCGGATGAAGGCGAGGTCGCGGTGTTTGTCTCGATCTTTGCGTCCAGCTCGGGAGACACGCTCAGCGACGAGACGCTGAGTTGCCTCGCGGACTTCGCCCGGGAGCATCCTCACTACCGGGCGCTCGTCAACGCGCACGCGTACGACCCCTCGACGATGGACGCTGACGAGCGCGCCGAGATCGCCGCCGACGGCCTCCTCAGGTGGGACTGCATGACGGACGAAGAGATCGTGCGGATGCAGGGTCTCTCGCTGAGCGCGCTCGCGCAGTAGCAGCCATCCACCGCTCGAGACGAAGGGCGCCCAGTCGGCGCGTCCTTCGTCGTGGGTCCCGATGCCATGAGCAAGGTTATCAAGGTGGTGGGCGGTACTGGACTTGAACCAGTGACCTCTCGCGTGTGAAGCGAGCGCTCGTACCAACTGAGCTAACCGCCCCCGCGGATCTCAGCCTACCCGCGGCGCTTCTGCGCTTCAACCGGATCGAGTCCCAGGTCGGCGCCGTGGCGCAGCGTGCGCACCGCGACCACCTTCGGCCACGCGAAGCGCCGCACGAACCCCGGCTCCCCAGCCTGCGGACCGTCGAGGCGCGAGAGCAGCGCCTTGAGCGACCGCTGACCGGGCGCCGTCGGCCCCAGTTCACGATGCAGCGCACGGGCGAGCGCGGGCCCCCCGTCGGTCGCGGCGAACGCGACCTCGGGGCGGCGGGCCGCGGCGAGCATCGCGCCGAGGCCGCCGGGGTCAGGTGGCACCACCTCGGGCGGCAGACCCGCTCGCAGCAGCGCTTCCGTGACGGGGTAGAGGCCGCGCGAGTCGAAGAGCGCGAGGCCGTTGCCCGCGAGCAGTGTGGCGGCAAGCCACCACGTCGCGTCGGGCCCGGCCGCGTGGAGCAGCCCGATGCCACGAGGCGTGCCGTAGCGCAGCTCGGTGCGCTGGCCGGCCACCGGGATGGTCGGCTGCGCGCGGCCGAGTTCACGGCGCGCGGCCTGCGACGCCGCGAGCAGCACACCCGCGTCTCCGTACCGGCCGGCGTCGCCGAGGAGCACCGCGGCCCGCTCGACCACCTCGACGCGCATGTCGAGTGGTTCGCGCCAGACGCCTGACGGCAGGTCGGGCGGCGGCGAGGCGACACGCGACGGTGTCGCCGCGGACAGGCCGGTGTCGTCGGCAGGCGCGTCGCTGCGGCACACGAACGCCCACAGGTAGTCGCTGCCGCCGGCCTTCGGGCCGCTGCCCGACATCTTCATCCCGCCGAACGGCTCGACGCCGACGCGCGCGGCGGTGATCGCGCGGTTGGCGTACACGTTGCCCGCCTCGATCACCCGTGCGGCGCGATCGATGGTCGCGGGGCTGCGCGAGAAGATCCCGGCGGTGAGCCCGTAGTCCGTCCCGTTCGCCACCGCGTACGCCTCCTCCTCGGTCGCGAACGGGATCAGCGCGAGGATCGGGCCGAACAGCTCCTCGGTCGTCGTGCGCGCGGCGCGCGCCCGCTCCGCGGGCAGCTCCACGACGAGCGGGCCGAGCGCCAGACCGCCGTCGGCGGCCGGCTCCTCGAAGTGATCGAGGAGCACCTCGCACTCGCCGCGGGCGACCTCGGCGTCGCGCATGAGGCGCGCGCGGGCCTCGGCGTCGATGACGGGGTTGATCTGCGTCTCGGGCGCGTCGGCGGGTCCCGTGCGGAGGCTGCGCGCGGCCTCGACCAGGCGGTCGCGGATCGTCTCGTACACGGACTCGGCTACAAGGACACGCGAGGCCGCCGAGCACTTCTGGTTGGCGTGGCCGAACGCCGACCGCATCACGCCGTCGACGACCTCGTCGGGGTCGGCGTCGGGGAAGACGATGATCGCGTTCTTGCCACCCATCTCGGCGACAAGCGTCTTCGTCACGGCTTCGCCGGTCGGCTCGACGCGCGAGACGACCTCGTGCAGCAGCGTGCCGACAGCGCGCGACCCCGTAAACGCCACCATCGCCACATCGGGGCTCTCCGCCAGCGCCGCCCCCGCCGTCTCGCCCCGGCCGGGGAGCGCGATCAGTGCGTCGCGCGGGACGCCGGCCGCGTGCAGCAGCGCCGCGAGGCGCAGGCCGATCAGCGGCGTCTGCTCGGCGGGCTTGAGGATCGCCGCGTTCCCGCAGGCCAGCGCGGCCGCCGTCATCCCACACGGGATGGCGAGCGGGAAGTTCCACGGCGGGATCACCGCCACGACACCTCGAGGCGCGATGCGGTCGCCGAAGTCCCCGAACAGCGCCTCGGCCTGGCCGGCGTAGTAGCGCAGGAAGTCGACGGCCTCCTCGACCTCCGTCCACGCGCCGGCGCGGTCGCGCCCGCCCTCGTGCACAACCCACGCGGCGAACTCGTGGCCGCGCGCCTCGAGGAGGCCAGCCGCACGGCGCAGGATCGAGGCGCGCTCCGCCACCGGCGTAGCCGCCCATGCGGCGCTCCCCGAGGTGGCGACGGCGATCGCGCGGCGTGCGGCCTCGGCGTCTGCGAACTCGGCGAACCCCACCGGCTCGCCATCCGGGCGCGACGGGCTGCGCACAGCAACCGTATCGGCGGCCCGCAGGTCCACTCCACCAGCGCGCAACGGGAAGCGCCCGCCCCAGCGCGCGCGGGTCGAGTCGAGCGCCGCCGCGAACGCGTCGCGGAAGTCGGGAGCGAACCAACGCGCCTCGGGCGCCCGCGCGAAGCCGTGCGGTGGCGCGGGCGGCGGGGGCGGCGGATCGAGCGCGGGCGGGGGCCGCAACAGGTCCTCGGGCGATGCGCCGGTGCGGCTGGCCAGCAGCACGCCGGCCTGCGAGGAGTTCTCGAGCACGCGCCGCACGAGGTACGCCATGCCCGGGAGCAGCTCGCCCGACGGCACGTAGTCGCGCGCAGCCCAGCCGAGCCCGGCGAGCGCGCGGCTGGTGCCCTCGGCGGTGCGGAACAGCGTCTGGTGCTCGACCGCCCGTTCCGGCAGGCCCGAGGCTTCGGCGAGCGCCTCGGCCAGCGCGTGGGCGCGCGCGTTGTGGCTGCCGACCGCCACGTGCAGCGCCGGGTGCGCTCCGACGAGCCGAGCGAGCACGCGCTCGAACGCGGCGTCGGTCGCGGCCTTGCGCGTGAACACGGGCGGCGTCCACCCCGCCGCCTCGGCGACGATGGTCTCGTAGTCCCAGTACGCGCCCTTCACCAGCCGCACCTGGTACGGCACGCCCCGCGCTCGCGCGAACGCGACGAGGGCGTCCGCGTGGGCGTCGGCCTCGCGCAGGTAGGCCTGGAGCACGATCCCCGCGCCGGGCCAGCCGCCGAAGCGCTCGCCGCGCGCGAACGTGCGGGTGAACAGCTCCCACGTGAGGTCGCGGTACTCGAACTGCTCCATATCGACCGTGACCCCGACGCCCGCGCGGTCGGCCGCCCCCACGATCGCCTCGAGGGGCGGGCGGGCCCGCGCGATGGTGCCCTCGGGGTCGACGGGGCTGAAGTGTGGGGTGAGCGAGGACAGCTTGAGCGAGACCTGGAGCGCGAACACGCCGCCCGGCGTCACCTCGCCCGCCGCGGGGTCGTCGCCGAGCTGCCCGATGAGTTCGAGGTAGCGCGCGAGGTACGCCTCGGCCTCGCGTTCGCTGAGCACGGCCTCGCCGAGCAGGTCGAACGAGGGGAAGCGGCCGTGGTCGCGCAGCTGCCGGATCGTCCCGGCCACCGCGTCCACACCTGGCGGGGTGATGAAGCGTCGCGCGAACAGCTCGGCGGCGCGCCGCGAGGATTCGCCCATGACGCGCGCGGGCACGCGCTCGTCGCGCGCGAGCCGCAGCAGCCAGCGCAGCCCGCGCGGCAGCTCCGGGAACTCGTCTCCGAAGTACTCCGCGGCGAGGCGCTTCGCCTCCGCGCCGCTGCTGTCGTGGTCGACCGACGCGAGCACGTCCAGATAGCGCAGCAGGCGGCCCCGGAAGCGCTCGTTCGCGGCGGTCAGGCCGAGCAGCCAGTCCTGGACACGCTCCGCCGCACCCGGCCGGTAGCGCCCGGCCTCCGCGAGCAACTCGCGACCGAGCTGCTGCGTGCGCTCCTCGATGTCGATTGCGCTCACCGTCCGCCTCCGCTGTGTTCCGGAGGGATGTGCCCCCGATTCGCTACCATTGTGGCCGAACAGATAGGGATAGAGGGCTGCGACGACGGCCGTCGAGGGAGCCTGAAATGCCGCTATGCCACCAACTCGAAGCTCCGGAGAAGCCCGTCCCCGACATCATGACGCTGATCGCGCGCGCTCGGTGGCGCGAGGCGGTCACGTACCGCGACACCTGGCCCCATGAGTACGTCGTCGTCAAGCAGGACGGGCAGCAAGCGCTGCTGGCCGCGTTCTGCGGTCGCATCGCGCGCGGGGAAGGCGTCGAGGGCCGCTTCTTCGGTCAGACCCGCGACTATCTCTTCCTGGGCGCACACAAGTACTGGACGATGACCGACTGCGCGGAGATCGACCTCAAGGCCGACGACTACGTGCTCAACCGCGCGCTGCTCTACCGCGACCGCCGCGACTTTGTCGTGCGCGGCGGCGACAGCGGCCGGCGAGAAGGGTAGACCGCCATGACTGCGTCCGGGGAAGACGTGCAGCGCGTCGACGTCCACTCAATGTGGCCCAGCGAGGCGTACGACTTCACGCCGTGGCTGGCGGAGCACCTCGACCCCCTCGGCGCGGAGTTGGGGCTGACGCTGGAGGAGGTCAGGCAAGAGGCGCCGGTAGGCCCGTACTTACTCGACATCCTGGCGAAGGCGCCCGGCGAGGACGGCGGTGACGTGCTGGTTGCGATCGAGAACCAGTTGGAGTGGAGCGACCTTCTCCACCTCGGCCAGTTGCTCACCTACGCGACGGGGCGCGATGCACGCGTCGCGGTGTGGGTCGCGCCCGAGTTCCGGCGTCAACTCGCCGAGGCCCTGCACCGGCTCAACGAATGGACCCGCGACGGGATCAGCTTCTACGGCGTCCGGGTCGAGGTCGTCGGGCGAGAAGGCTCCACGGAACTCGAGCCGCGGTTTCGCAGGGTGGTGTGGCCCGGCGGCTGGGACTAGGACTCCACGGCGCCCGACGGCGCCCAGTCGGAGGAGGGCCAGCTCTACGACGACTTCTTCCAGCCGCTGACCGCCGAACTCATGCGGACGGGCTTCGCCGCCGGTGCTCGGCAGCTCTTCGACCGTACCGGCCGATTCTTCACCCCCGCGATCGGGGAGCACATCGGCTACGCGGTATCCCTCGAGGGACAGAACGACGCCTGGGTCACGTTCCACATCCGCACGGACGACATCGAGCGAACTAACCGCATCTTCGACGAACTCCACGCCGCCCGCGAGGAGATCGAGGCGGAGTTCGCCGAACTCGTGGGGGACCGCGAGCAGGCTGAGGGGGACGCCCCGTCGCCGGAGTTGGACTGGCGCAGGCACGACTCCTACGCGTTCTCCAGCATCAGCATCCGGCGCGACGGGGCGATCCACGATCCGCCCGAGGAACGGGAGGAGATCAGGGTCTGGATGCTCGACCACCTCCCGGGGCTCAAGGCAGTCTTCGCCCCCCGCGTGGAGGCGATCCTCGGACGGTTGCCCGTGGGCGACGGCGACTGATCAGCGACCGTCCGCCGCCGCCATCATCGCGGCGGGCTTCCGTTACCATAGCGGCGGAACTGATCGGAGCCGATATGCCCACACCCATCGAGTCGATGGACAGCTTCGGCGCGCGCGCGAGCCTCGAGGCCGCCGGCGCCACCCACACCATCTACCGGCTCGCCCGCGCCGCCGACGTGCTGGGCTGCGACCTCGCGCGGCTGCCCTTCACGCTGCGCGTCCTGCTCGAGAACCTGCTCCGCGGCGAGGACGGCTCGGCCGTCACGCGCGAGCAGATCGAGGCCGTCGGGGCGTGGGAGGCGCAGGCGGCGCCATCGCAGGAGATCGCCTTCCGCCCCGCGCGCGTGCTGCTCCAGGACTTCACAGGCGTCCCCGCCATCGTCGACCTCGCCGCCATGCGCGACGCGATGGCCGAGCTGGGCGGCGACCCGGCGCGCATCAACCCGCAGCAGCCCGTCGACCTCGTGATCGACCACTCGGTCCAGGTCGACGAGTTCGGCGGCGACGCCGCCTTCCTGCTCAACGTCACCCGCGAGTTCGAGCGCAACGGCGAGCGCTACCAGTTCCTGCGCTGGGGCCAGCAGGCCTTCGAGGGCTTCCGGGTCGTCCCGCCGGGCACCGGCATCGTCCACCAGGTCAACCTCGAGTACCTCGCGCCCGTCGTGTTCTCCGCCGACGGCGCGGCCTACCCCGACACGCTCGTCGGGACCGACTCGCACACGACGATGATCAACGGGCTCGGCGTCGTCGGCTGGGGCGTCGGGGGGATCGAGGCCGAGGCGGCCATGCTCGGCCAGCCCGTCTCGATGCTGATCCCGCAGGTCTTCGGCGTGCGGCTCACCGGCAGCCTGCCCGAGGGCGCCACCGGCACGGACCTCGTGCTGCGCGTCGTCGAGTTGCTGCGCGAGCGCAACGTCGTCGGCAAGTTCGTCGAGTTCTTCGGGCCGGGCCTCAGCGCGCTGCCGCTGGCGGCACGGGCGACCATCGCCAACATGTGCCCCGAGTACGGCGCGACCGTCGGCTTCTTCCCCGTCGACGACGAGACCCTCAACTACCTGCGCTTCACCGGCCGCTCCGAGGAGCAGGTCGCGCTCGTCGAGACCTACTGCCGCGAGCAGCAGCTCTTCCGCACCGACGACACGCCCGACCCCGAGTACAGCGACGTGCTGGAACTCGACCTCGGCACGATCGAGCCGAGCCTTGCCGGGCCGAAGCGGCCGCAGGACCGCATCGCGCTGCACGAGGCGCAGTCCTCGGCGCGCGCGACCATCGCCGAGGAGATCGAGGCCGGCGCGAGCGCCGCGCCCGTCGCCGTCGCGTCCAACGGCGACTCGTACGAGCTGTCGAACGGCTCGGTCGTGATCGCGGCGATCACGAGCTGCACGAACACCTCGAACCCCGAGGTGATGGTGGCCGCCGGGCTGCTCGCCAAGAAGGCGGTGGAGCGCGGGTTGCGCACGCCGCCGTGGGTCAAGACCAGCCTCGCGCCCGGCTCGCGCGTGGTCACCGAGTACCTCGACGAGGCGGGCCTCACGCCCTACCTCGACGCGCTTGGCTTCAACCTCGTCGGCTACGGCTGCACGACGTGCATCGGCAACTCCGGACCGCTGCCGGAGGCGGTCTCGAACGCCGTCGACGGAGCCTCGCTGGCCGTCGCCGCGGTGCTTTCCGGCAACCGCAACTTCGAGGCGCGGATCAGCAACCAGGTGCGCTCGAACTACCTCGCCTCGCCGCCGCTCGTCGTCGCCTACGCCCTCGCTGGCCACATGGACGTCGACCTCGCGACGCAGCCCCTGGGCACGGACGCCGACGGCGCCCCGGTCCACCTGCGCGACATTTGGCCGGACGAGGAGGAGATCGCCGAGGTGATCCAGTCCTCGATCCGCTCGGAGATGTTCCGCGAGCGCTACGCCGACGTCTTCACCGGCGACGAGCAGTGGGCCGCCCTCGACTCGGGCGACGGCCAGCGCTTCGGCTGGGTCGACGACTCGACGTACGTCCGTCACGCCCCCTACTTCCAGGACCTGCAGCGCGAGCCGTCGCCGCCCGTGAACATCGAGGGCGCGCGCGTACTCGCGCTGCTTGGCGACTCGGTCACCACGGACCACATCTCGCCGGCAGGGGCGATCGCATCGGACAGCCCGGCGGGTCGCTACCTGAGCGAGCACGAAGTCGCGCGCCGCGACTTCAACTCCTACGGCTCACGCCGCGGCAACCACGAGGTGATGGTGCGCGGCACGTTCGCGAACGTGCGGCTGCGCAACCAGCTCGTCGAGCGCGAGGGCGGGTGGACGCGCCACCTCCCGGACGGCGAGGAGCTCCCGATCTACGACGCCGCCGAGCAATACCGCGCCGAGGGCGTGCCGCTGATCGTGCTGGCGGGCCGCGAGTACGGCTCGGGGTCCTCGCGCGACTGGGCGGCAAAGGGCCCGTCGCTGCTGGGCGTGCGCGCCGCCATCGCGCAGTCATACGAGCGCATCCACCGCAGCAACCTGATCGGGATGGGCATCCTGCCGCTCGAGTACCCCTTGGGCGAGTCGGCTGCCTCGCTCGGCCTGACCGGCGAGGAGTCCTTCGACATCACGGGCGTCGAGGGTGGCGTGGCGCCGGGGCAGGACATCGCCGTCCGCGCCGTCGCCGCCGACGGCACCGAGACGTCGTTCGTGGCACGTTGCCGCATCGATACGCCGGTGGAGGCGGAGTACTACCGCCACGGCGGGATCCTGCAGTACGTGTTGCGGGGGCTGTTGGAGGAGTAGGGGTACGTACGTGACGGTTTCGAGCGCGCCAAGCGGAGGCAAATGACCCTGACCAACGACGAAGTCGCTTGGGTTCTCGCTGTCCCGAAGCAAGTCACGGAGCAGTTCGAGTGGACGAGTAGACCCGGGAGGACACCTAAGTTCGAGTGCAGGTTCTCGGTGCGCGTTCCAGACCGGAACGACCCGCAAATGGCAGTCCTCGGGAGAATCGAGGCTACCTTCACGCAGTACGAGACCAAGTGCGCGTTCATCTACCGCGGAGTGTGCATACGCCGGTGGGAGAGCAGGGGGCCACATCGGAACCCCGACGGGCAACGCATCGCGGGAGAGCACAAGCACGATTGGGACGACGTGCATGAGGACCGGCGAGCTTACATTCCGACCGACATCGATACCGCCTCGCGCGACAGCATCCTCATGAGCTTTCTGGCTGAATGCGGGATTACTATAGAGGAGCCGGGGGGCTATGCCCCTGAACTGCCAGGCATCGGAGGTGGCGCGTGACTTCCGATCAATCCTGCGAAGCACGCTTAGCGCTGGTGAGAGAATACCTCGCCGCTGAGTTCGAGGCGTACGAGCAGGCAGGTGCGTGTTTCGTGGTCACTCCGTTCTTGCGCCACGACAATGATCCCGTCGTACTCCGGATCGACGAAGGGGCCGACGGGCGACTCGTAGTCACGGACGGTGGCGAGACCATCGACTACCTTCGCCTGAGCGGTCTCGCGGTCCGGCGCAACGCTCCGTTCCAGCAGCAGCTCAATGCGATAGGCGAGTCCTTCGGCGTTCACATCGAAGACGAAGAAATCTTGCTGGAAACGGACGAGCCCAGCTTCGCTTGGACACTAGCGGCAGTGGCCCGCGCGGCTCAGCACACCTCTTACCTGATTTACCGTCGACGCGAGCGCGGGACTGTCAGGTTCGAAGAACGTGTTGAGGTCGAACTCATCAGCGTCGGAGCCCAGTACCAGCGCGATCTGACTGTCCGAGGCCGCACAGGCCCGCGCAGATTCAGCTTCCACGTCAACGGCGCGGCGAACGCGTTGCTCCAGCCACTCAGTGGGACTTCTCGGAACGTTCTCACCAGCAAGGCTGAGAGGTTTATTTTCCGGATCGTGGATGTGAGAGAGGCTTTCCAGGCAGCCCACAACGAAGTGCTCTCCCCCAGGGAGCCATACCGATTCTTAGCGGTCATGGACGACACGGGCCGGGCCGCTGATCTCTGGGATCCGAGCACAATTGACGCACTTGAACAGTATTCGGACGGCCTCATACGCTGGTCGTCGGAGAGCCCTCGCGCCGACTTGGCGGCCGCGCTCGGGCTCGCGGCACCTGCCTAGTCCCCTACTCCAGAGACATACCGCGCGGATCAGGAACGCGAACACGTAGCCCTCGCTCGAGGCGTCCGCGGGGCGGGCGTAGCCCGCCGAGACGCGGTAGCGAAGGGCTGCCGGGCGGACGTGTTAACCGAGGTTACGCACTAAGCCCTGCCCGGTAGCCCAGAGGGGTCGGCATTGCCGCTCCCTCTGTGCTCCATTCCAGCGCGTTCCGTCGCGCGATCGCTGCCCGCGAGTTGGCCTCGGATGCCACAATGGCGCGCGAGCACGGGCGCGGTGATGTGCCGCGCCGCGCGGACGACGGAGCACGACGATGGCGACGTACTTCCTGCTGATCACGCTGACGCCCGAGGGCCGCGAGGCCTCGTTCGAGGATCCGGCGCGGCTGCTACGCATCGAGCGCGAGACGGAGCAGCCCGGCGTCGAGTGCCTCGGCCTCTACGGGGTGCTCGGCCACTACGACTTCATCAGTATGGTCGAGGCCGACGACAACCAGGCGATCGCGCAGTTCTCGCTCGAGTACGGGGTGCGCGCGGGCGCGCACGTCGAGACGTTGCCGGCGGTGCCGATCAGCCGCTTCGAGCACCGCGAGCCACGCGGCCTCGACACCGGCGACGCCGAGATGGTCTTACCCATCCCCGGCGTCCCGGTGACGGAGGAGCCGGACGGCTCGCCCGCCTAGCATCGGCCCAGGTTCGAGATTCGGCGCCCTGCCTAGTTGGGGCTCGCCATCGGCAGGCTGAGGTCATTGCGCGACCACGGGCTGCCCTGGACGGACAGCATCTCGTCCAGCTCTTCGTCGAAGAAGAACTTCTCCTCGCCGAACGCGGGCTCGAGGGCGTCAAGCCAACTCGCCTTGTCGTCGTACTTCGCGAAGAACGGGCGGCCGACCCACTCCGGATTGCGGCCCTGCAGCATGCGCAGCATGATCACGCGCTCGCCGGCGACCTCGGTCACCCCGAGCACCTGCACCTTGCCCGGCGTCGCCGACATGCTCGGCCCGCGCACGGTGCGCGAGTTGCCGCCGACCGAGGAGTAGGCCTCGCGGAAGATCTCCCAGCACTGCACGAGCGGTAGCTCGAAGTAGCGCCGCGCGCCGGTGTCGCGCTCCACGAACAGGTAGTAGGGGATGCAGCCGAGCTGCGTCTGGAGCCGCCACATCCTCGCCATCGTGGCCGCGTCGGCGTTGATGTGCCGCAGCAGCGGCGTCTGGGTGCGGATTTGCGCGCCCGTGCTCCGGATCGCGCGGATCGCCTCCTGCACGATCGACGTTTCGAGCTCGACCGGATGGCTGAAGTGCGCCATGAACGACAACTGCCGGCCCGAGGCCACCACCTCGCGGAACAGATCGAGCAGATCCTCGGCGTCGTCGTCGGAGACGAAGCGTTGCGGCCAGTAGGCCAGCGCCTTCGAGCCGAGGCGGATCGTTGAGATGTTGGGCGCCGCGCCGGGCTCGAGCAGGGGCTCGATGTAGCGGCGCAGCACGCGCGTCTTCATGATCAGCGGGTCGCCGCCGGTGAACAGGATGTCCGAGACGTCGGGGTGCGCCTCCACGTAGTCACGCAGCAGCGTGGCCTCGCGCATCGCGAACTTCTGGTCCTCGAGGCCGACGAACTGCGGCCAGCGGAAGCAGAACGTGCAGTACGCGTGGCAGGTCTGGCCCTGGCTGGGGAAGAACAGCACGGTCTCGCGATACTTGTGCTGCATGCCATTGAGTGGGCGGCCGTCGAGCGCCGGCACGTTGTGTTCCATCTGGCCGGCCGGGTGTGGGTTGAGCGTCCACCGGATCTCGTCGGCGGCCTGCTTCATCTCCTCGTCCGTGGCGCCCGCATCGAGCATGGTCTCGATGCGCCGGTAGGCCTCGGGCTCGAGCATCTCGCGCTTCGGGAAGGTGAGCCGGTACATCGGGTCGTCCGGCACGTTGTCCCAGTTGATGAGGTGGTCGATCACGTACTTGTTCGCCTTGAACGGCAACACGTTGCCGACCACCCGGATCTCGGAGCGCAGGTCGGCCGGGAGGGCGGCGAGTTGCGGAACCTTCTCGAAGTTATGGAGGTTGATCGCCTCGTAGGGCTCCTCCATGTAGTCCTCGAGGTTGCCAAACGACTCGATCTGGTAGCTCGGGGTGACCTGCTCGATGGTCATTCGTAATAGCTCCTTCATCGCGGGGGCGCGACTGCCCGCCTCCAAGATTGTAGCGTGGAATATGGCCGTGATGCCGCCGATCCCGGCACGACGCCGCCCGGCAGCCGCCATGCTACCGTCCCGCACATGCCCGAGTGGCCGTTCGACGCGCCTCGCAAGCCCATGGAAGCGCGCGTCCGCGAACGCTTCCCCGATCCGCCCGGCTGGGCCTACGAGCCGAAGTGGGACGGCTTCCGCGCGCTCGCCTGGAGCGTCGGCCCCGACGGCGAACCCCGCCTCGACAGCCGCAACGAGCGCCCGCTGCTGCGCTACTTCCCCGAGCTGCGCGACGCCCTCGACGCACTGCCCGGGGGCACCGTCGTCGACGGCGAGATCGTGGTGGTGACCGGCGACGTAACGGACTTCGACGCGCTGCAGCAGCGCATCCACCCCGCCGCGTCGCGCATCGAGCGGCTGTCGGCGGAGACGCCGGCGCAGCTCGTCGCCTTCGACCTGCTCGCGATCGGTGGCGAGGACCTGCGCGCCCAGCCGTTCGAGCTGCGCCGCGCGCGCCTCGCCGCCCTGCTCGCGGGCCTCGGCGCACCGTGGTCGCTGACCCCGTCGACGCGCGACCTCGCGACCGCCGAGGAGTGGCACGCGCGCTTCGAGGCGGCGGGCTGCGACGGCATCGTCGCGAAGCGGCTCGACGGCAGATACGTCGAGGGCAAGCGCGAGATGCTGAAGATCAAGCACCGCCGCACCATCGACGTCGTCGTGGGCGGGTACCGGGTGCACAAGGAGGGCGACCGCATCGGCTCGCTGCTGCTCGGCATGTACGACGCAGCAGGGCGGATGCACTTCGTGGGGCACATCTCGGGGTTCGCGGACGAGGAGCGCGTGGCGCTGCTCGCGCGCTTCGGGGCGCTGCGCGCGGAGGCGAGCTTCGGCGAGGACGCGCGCCACCCGGGCATGGAGAGCCGCTGGTCGCAGGGTCGCGACGCAGGGTTCGTGCCGGTCCGGCCGGAGGTGGTGGTCGAGGTGAGCTACGACCAGACGACCGGGGGCCGCCTCCGCCACGCCGCGCGCTTTGAGCGCTGGCGACCCGACAAGGATCCGCGCGAGTGCACCCTCGATGGCCTCGGGCGGCCGGAGGGCGCGGGATTCGGGGAGGTCGTCGCCGCGGCGCGCCCGGACGCGTAGAGGCCGTGTACCATCCCGGCCGAGATGACGGACAGCGAAGCCCTCCCCCACGACATCGCCGACGACAGCGTCGAGCCGGAGCCCGCGCCCGCGGCCTCGGCGGAGCCCGATCCCACACCCGACGCGCCCGTGCCGGCTGAACCCGACGCAGCGCCGGAGCCGCCCACCGCTGCGGAGGCCGATCCCGCGCCGGAGCCGGCCTCGTCGTCCCCGGTCCAGCCCGATCCCCGGCCCGCGCCGGTGTTCGCGGCTCCGGCGGCGTCGCCGCCTCAGCCGGTGGTCACCGCCGCCTCCGCGGAGATCGAGCGGCTGCGGCTCGAGATCGCGCACCGCGACCAGCTGCTGCTGTCGGCTCGGGAGCGCCGGGTGGGCCTCGAACGCGAGATTGGGCGGCTCGAACGCCAGCTCGACGGCGCGATCGAGGCGCAGCGCGAGGCCGCGACCGAGCGCGCGGAGCTGCGCCGGTTGCTCGGCAACGTGCAGATGCAGGTGCAGTCGCTGATGCAACTCCCTCCGCCTGCCGAGCAGCCCGAGGACGGCGAGGAGTCCGTACCGGCGTCGGAGCCCGAGAGTGGCGCGCCTGCGCGGGCTCGGCCACGGCGCGCGCCCCGGACGGCCGAGTCCATCGTGTATGCGCAGCCGGCGGGTGTGGATGAGCACGAGACTGAAGAGCCCGCGAACCAGGGCCCCTCGAGCGCGGGCTCGCGGCGTGGGCGCTCCCGCCGCCACGGCCTGGTCGACGACGCGCGCGACGTGCTCTCAAGCCTGCGGCGGCTGTGGTAGGCGCGAGCGGGTGAGCGCGCGATGATCGAGGTGATTGCGGGGCTCATCGGCGGGCTCGCCGGCGCGGCCGTGATGTTCTGGGTGCGGACGCCCGAGATGCGCGCCGAGCCACCCGACCCGTCCCTGCTGCTGGCACGGATCAGCGGCGGCGACGCGCGCGACTACGCCGCGCTCGGGGGGCTCCTCCAGCTCGGCTATGGCGCGCTCCTCGGCGGAGTCTTCGCCTACGTCACTGCGCGCGTACCGGGGTGGAGCGTCAGCGTCTCCGACTGGACGACGGCGCTCCCGGACTGGACGCTGCGCGTCCCCGCGTGGGACGAGCGGCTCTGGGTCGCGGGTCTCCTCTACGGGCTCGTCCTCGCTGTCGTCGCGCTCGCGTTCTGGGTACCGGCGATTGGCCTGCAGGAGCGCCTCGACGCGCTCGAGCCGGGCGACCGCGCGCGCCGGATGGCGATGCTGGTGGGTGCGCACGCGGTGTACGGCGTCATCCTCGGCGCCGTCATGCAGGCGCTCACCGCCTAGCGACCGCCGGACGCTACGATGATCCCGTGAGCCCCCGCGCCGGCGCGACAGGCCGGGCGGCGGGGCCACGCATCGACGGGAGCACCCCGTGAGCGACGAGCAGCCCGCGCACCGCAACCGCCTCGCCGGCGAGACCAGCCCCTACCTGTTGCAGCACGCCTCGAACCCCGTGGACTGGTACCCGTGGGGCGACGAGGCGTTCGAGCGCGCGCGCGCCGAGGACCGCCCGATCCTGCTCTCCGTCGGCTACAGCTCGTGCCACTGGTGCCACGTCATGGCGCACGAGTCGTTCGAGGACGCGGGCATCGCCGGGCTCATGAACGAGGGCTACGTCAGCATCAAGGTCGACCGCGAGGAGCGCCCCGACGTCGACAGCGTCTACATGACGGCGACGCAGGCGATGACCGGCCAGGGCGGCTGGCCGATGACCGTGTTCATGACGCCCGACGGTGACCCGTTCTTCGCCGGCACCTACTTCCCGCCCGAGGACGGCCACGGCCGGCCCGGCTTCCGCCGCGTCCTGGAGGCGCTGCGTCACTCGTGGGACACCGACCGCGAGCGCCTGCTCGCCTCGGCCTCCCGCATCACCGAGCAGCTCCAGGAGGCGACCGCGCGCGAAGCGTCGGGTGACGGCGCGGTCACGCCGGAGCTGGCCGGGGGCGCCGTCGAACGCCTGCGCGGCGCCTTCGACGCCACGTGGGGCGGCTTCGGCGCCGCGCCGAAGTTCCCGAACCCCGCCACACTCGAGTTCCTGCTGCTCCACGACAACGCCGCAACCCGCGACGACGTCGGCGAGCCGGGCGCGCGCACGATGGCGATCGAGACGTTGCGCTCGATGGCGCTCGGTGGGATGTACGACCACCTCGGCGGCGGGTTCGCGCGCTACAGCGTCGACCGCGAGTGGCTGGTGCCGCACTTCGAGAAGATGCTCTACGACAACGCACAGCTCGTGGGGGCGTACACTCACGCCTGGCAAATCACGGGTGATCCCCTCTTCGAGCGCGTCGTGCGCGAGACGCTCGCCTACCTCGAACGCGAGATGCTGCACGCCGATGGCGGTTTCTACAGCGCGCAGGACGCCGACAGCGAGGGCATCGAGGGCAAGTTCTTCGTCTGGACGCCCGACGAGTTCGCGGCCGTCCTCGGCCCCGAGGATGCCGCCATCGCCGCCGAGGTCTACGGCGTGACGGCGATGGGCAACTTCCAGGACCCGCATCACCCCGAGTTCGGCCGCCGCAACGTGCTCAGCCGCCGAGCCCCGCTCAACCACATCGCGACCGACCGCGGCATGACCCTCGAAGCCCTCGAGGAGCGCATGGCCGGCTGGCGCGCGCGGCTGCTCGCCGAGCGCGAGACACGCGTGCGGCCGGGGCTCGACGACAAGGTGCTGACCTCCTGGAACGGCCTCGCGCTGGCCGCGTTCGCCGAGGCGGGCCGCGTCTTCGGTGAGCCGTCGTACGTCGCGGTCGCCGAGCGCAACGCGGCGTTCGTGCGCGCCGAGATGTGGCGCGACGGCCGCCTGCTGCACACCTGGAAGGACGGCCGCGCGCGCGTCGACGGGTTGATCGAGGACTACACCTACTACGGCCTCGGCCTGATCGAGCTGTACCGCGCCACGGGCAACCTCGACCACCTGTACTGGGCCGCCGAGCTGCTCGAGGTGGTCGTGGCGCGGTTCCGGGACCCCGAGGGCGGCGGGGTGTACGAGTCGGCGTCCGACGCCGAGCAGCTCATCCTGCGTCAGAAGCCGCTGTTCGACGCCGCCTCACCGAGCGGCAACGGCGCGGCGGCGCTGCTCGCGTTCTGGCTCGGGCGCTACTTCGGGCGCCCGGACTGGGAGGCGCTGGCGCGCGAGGTCGTCGCGCTCACGAGCGACCACCTCGTGCAGGCCGCGAGCGGGTTCGGCAGCGTGCTGCAGGTCGTCGACTTGCTGCTCGCGCCGCCACGCGAGATCGCCGTCGTCGGCGACGCGGCGGCGCGCGCTCCGTTCGAGCGCGAGCTCGCGGGCCGGTACCTGCCGGCGGTGCTGCTCGCCCCCGCCGACGGCGAGGGCCTCCCGGTGCTCGAGGGCCGCGCGGTGGACGACGGCGCGGCCGTCTACGTCTGCGAAAACCTCGTCTGCAACCTCCCCGCGACGAGCGTCGCTGAGCTTGTGGCGCAGCTCGCGGGATAGGCGAGCGCTTGGCCCCTCGCGCGGTAGACACCGCTTCGCGGTGTGCCCGAACATGCCCGCGACGCCTCGCCGGGACATGCGGGGCGCACGAAGAGGAGCCCGATGAAAGCCGCTGTCTTCCACGCCGCCCACGAGCAACTCACCATCGAGGACATCGACCACGACGAGCCGCGCCCCGACGAGGTCGTCGTGCGCACGGCCGCGAGCGGCGTGTGCCACTCCGACGTGCACTTCTACGACGGGCTCTACGTCATGCCCACGCCAGCCGTGCTGGGCCACGAGGCGGCCGGGGTCGTCGAGGCGGTCGGCTCGCAGGTCACCGAGTTCGTCCCCGGCGACCGCGTCATCGCGTGCCTGTCGATCTTCTGCGGCACGTGCGAGCGCTGCCTCAGCGGTGAGCCGTTCCTGTGCTCGCGCCGTCCGGTGCGGGGCCCCGGCGAGGAGCCGGCGCTGACGTGGAAGGGCGGCCGCGTGCAGCAGTTCGCGGGCCTCGCGACGTACGCCGAGGAGATGCTGGTCAACCAGAACGCGCTGGTGAAGATCGAGAAGGAGATCGAGTTCGACCGCGCCGCGCTGATCGGCTGCGGCGTCACGACGGGCCTCGGCGCGGTGCTCAACACCGCCGCCATCGAGCCCGGCTCGACGGTCGCGGTCTTCGGCGCGGGGGGCGTCGGGCTGTCCGCGATCCAGGGCGCGCGCATCGGCGGCGCGCGCACCATCATCGCCGTCGACATCCACGAGTCGAAGCTCGCCACGGCGCGCGAGCTCGGCGCGACGCACTCCGTCGACGCCTCCTCGCGCGACCCGGTGCAGGCGATCCAGAGCATCGTGCCGGGCGGGGTGGACTACAGCTTCGAGGCGATCGGCCTGAAGTCGGCGGCCGAGGCCGCCTACGAGTCGATCCGGCGCGGCGGCACGGCGACGATCATCGGCATGATCCCGCAGGGCCAGACGGTGGAGATCGATGGCCCCTCGCTGCTCGGCGGCAAGACGCTGCAGGGTTCGAGCATGGGCTCGAACCGCTTCCGCATCGACATGCCCGCGTACATCGACTGGTACCTGCAGGGCAAGCTCCTGCTGGACGAGATGATCACCCGTCGCGGCGCCCTCGAGGACGTGAACGAGGCGTTCCGCGCGATGAAGGCGGGCGAGGTGGCCCGCACCGTGCTGATGTTCAACTAGCGACCGGGGGCCGGCCGAGAGGGGACCGTAATCGTTAGCAGCCTGCTGAGGTCGTCGGCGCTTCCGCCACTCGTCGTCGTCGACTGCGAGACGACCGGACTTGGGAAGCACGACCGCATCGTCGAGATTGCGGCGGTCACGCTCGACCCGCAAACCTGGGAGCTGGTCGACGAGTACGACACGCTGATCAATCCCGAGCGCGATGTCGGACCGACCGGGCTGCACGGCATCACAGCGTCAATGGTGGAGGCAGCGCCGGTCTTCTCGGAGGTAGCGGCCGCGCTCTCCCGCCGGCTCCACGGCTCGGTCTTGATCGCGCACAACCTGCCGTTCGACGCTCGGATGTTGGGCTATGAGTTCGAACGGCTCGGCGCGGCGCTCAATCTCGGCTCCGGTCTCTGCACGTACCGCGCGACGGGGGAGAAGCTTGTCGCGGCATGCGACCGCCACGGGATCCGTCTGACGCACCAGCACCGCGCCCTGGCCGATGCGCGTGCGACGGCCGCTTTGGCCCGCGAAGTGCTCGCGGACTCGAGGTCGGAAGGCAAGGGAGTCACGGTCGGCTACCTGCCGCAGGTTCCCAATCCGAGGACGCTCCGCCGAGAGGGCGCGGACGCCGGCATCAGCGAGATGGCGCGCATCGTGTCCCTCTCGCACTACCCGTACTCCGACGAGGCGCTGCTCCTCTACCTCGACGCGCTCGACTGGGTGCTCGACGACCACTACATCGACGACGAAGAGCACGCGGCGATGAAGGAGTTCGCCGGGAGTCTCGGCATCTCGGACGCCATGCGCGAGGAGGCACATCGCTCCTACCTCGCTTCGATCATCGCTGCCGCTGAACGAGATGGGATCGTGACGGAGGCCGAGCGACGGCTCATCGAGCAGGTCATGCGTGCGCTCGAAATCACCGACGTCACACTGCCAGCCGTGACAGAGCTTCCCGAGTCGGCAAGCCTCCGAGTGGGGATGCACATTTGCTTCACAGGGAACGTAGTCGTCGATGGGACCGCGTTCTCGCGGCACTTCCTCGAGGAGCGCGCGGCTCAGGCTGGCATGCAGCCAGTCGCATCGGTCACGAAGAAGGGGTGTGATCTGCTTGTTGCGGCAGATCCATCCAGCCAGTCGGGCAAGGCACGCACGGCTCGCCGATACGGCCTGCCGGTGATGGGCGCAGCGGAATTCCTCGAGTTGCTCCTCCAGGGGACCGGGCGGCCCTTCTAAACCCGCACGAACCCGTGCGCCAACACCGCCGTGCGGTGCGCGGTACAACAAATCCGATACGTAGAAATGTCCATATAGGCCGGGCTGTCTCGTATACTCTGTCGGAGGAGGCGAGACGTGGTGGCGCAAACGGGGTCGACCAGTGAGCGCGTTGCCCGGCTTGAGGGCGCCTACGAGCACCTCGCCACCAAGGCCGACCTCGAACGGCTCCGCTCGACGCTCCTGATGGCTGTTGGCGGAGCCGCCGGGACGATCATCGCGGCGATCGCTATCGCAACGGCCGTCATCATCCGCGCGGTGGGCTGATACCGGTTCGGACTCGACCGGCACACACTTGACGGTCACGAGGGCGACCTCGCGCCGAACGGTCGTGCGAGGTGAGCGTGGTCGATGCTCGCCGCTAGCGGTACGGCAGCGCGTAGAGGATGCCGCCCTGACCCGGCGGACAGTCGACCGAGTCGTCGATGGCGAGCGCGTTGAGCGAGCACGCGCGCGGGATGTAGTCGCCGATGGTTCGGTCGTAGATCTCGCCGTAGTTCCCGACGGCCGCGATGGCTCGCTGGATGAACTGCGCGTTGACGCGCCCAAAGCCCAGGTCGGAAACCTCGCCACCCCTGTACGAGACGCCGAGGAGGCGCGCGATCGTGGTGTTCGGCGGGTTCGCCGCGAGCGAGCCGACGTTGGCCTGCGTGATCCCCAGCTCCTCGGCCGCGATCAGACCGTGCACGACCCAGTTGACGACGTCCTTCCACTCGCTGTCGTAGTCGCGGACGGCAGGCGCCAGCGGCTCCTTCGAGATCAGCAGCGGAAGAATCTGGTAGTCGGCCGCGTCTTGGCGTAGCGCGATCCGCGAGGCGAGGCCCGAAACGTCCGCCGTCAGCACGTCACAGCGTCCGGAGAAGAATGCGTCGGCGACGTCTGAGCTGAGACCGCCTTTCGGGTCGTACTTCAGGCCAATCTTGGTGAAGTGGTCGGCCAGGTACTGCTCGGTCGTCGTGCCCGTCTGTACGCAGATGGTGGCGTCGCCCATATCGGCCGTGGAGTGATAGCCCGAGTCCTTGCGCACCAGGAAGCCCTGCCCCGTGTAGAAGGTCGTCTGCGCAAAGTCGACGCCCAGCTCACGGTCTCGCGAAGCAGTGACGGTGGTCGTGCGGATCAGCACGTCGATCACGGCCTCGTTCAGCATCTCGAAGCGCGTCGAGGCGTCCGAGGCGTCCACGTACTCGACCTTCGTCGCGTCGCCCAGCACGGCGGCAGCGAGCGCCTTGCAGAACTCGACGTCGAAGCCGGTGACGGTCCCGTCGGCCCCCTTGAAGCCGAACAGGGGTTGCGTCTGCTTGACGCCACACCAGAGTTCGTCGCGGGCGATCACGTGTTCGAGGGTGCGCCAGGACTGTGGGCCGCCCGCTGCCGGCGGTTCAGGGTCTGGATCTGGCGTGGGGGTTGCGGTCGAGGTTGCTGTCACCGGTGGTTCCTCGCCGGTTTCGTCCGACGGATCGGAGTCGGCGGAGTCGGCGGAGTCGCGGGGTATCCCGATGCAACCGGCCTCGGTGAGTTGCGCCCGGATGTCATCTGGAAGGGCTCTGATCTCGTCCGTGACGGAAGAGCCGAAGACGAAGAGGATTGCGACGGCTACCTGCGCGTCTTCGAACAGCGTCTCCTCTTCGATGACTTCGAAGAATGGTCTGGAGGCCGCGTGCATCAGAAAGACCGAGTTGTGGTACTTGCGGAGCGTGGCGGGGGGCTCGATGCGTCGAAAATCGACGAGCACCTCCTCGAATGCGTCGAGCAGTACTCCTCGGGAGTCCGCCCACGTCGCGTCTTCCGGGTCCACCACTTCGAAGTCGGCGTAGCCGCCGCACCACTCGATGTACTCGGCCACGGTGAGCATGGGGCTGGGCGCCGGAGTGGGGATGGGCAGCTCGACCGATGACGAGACGAGCCACCGGCCCTCGTCGGCGATCGGCGGGAAGAATCGCCGGGTAGGCAGGATCCGATCGCCCCACGCTCCATCGGGCTCGCGCTGCTGGAGCGCGAACTCGACCCGCCCGCTGTTGAGCCGCCGGGCCGTCACGCGGACCTCGGTACTGTCGTGACTGGTAGCCCAGACGACACCGACCGACAGCGCCACTATCCCGGCCACGACGGCGACCACTACCAGGCGCGTTCTCATGGACGCCGTCCCTCGGCGCTCGCAGGGCCGCGAGGCTGCCTCGGCAGCGTATGGGAGGCGTCAATCCCCAGGCCCCGGTCACGCGGTAGCATCGAGGCATGCGAATGCCACGCTCGACGCTGCTGCTGCTCGCCCTCGCGGCGGCGGGCGCCGTCGTGCTCTCCGGCCTTGGCGCGTGGCAGCTCACGCGCAACGACTACAAGCACGACCTCGCGCGCGAGCTCGACGCGCGCGTCGCCGCAGCCCCGCTCACACCCGTCGAGGCCGCCTCGATACCCGACGCTGACCTCGACTACCGTCGCCTCGCCCTCGCCGGCGAGTGGGACTACGACCGCCTGCAGGTGATCGCGAACCGCATGCGCTTCGGGCAGCGCGGCGAGGAGGTCGTGGTGCCGCTGCGCCCCGCGGGCGGCGGCCCCGCCGTGCTCGTCAACCGCGGCTGGTACCCGGCCGCGGAGCGCGAGGCCGTGCTCGCGATCCTCGCCGACGAGGACGAGGGCCTCGACGGGCTGATCCGCGCCGGGCGCAGCCTGCGCGCGACGCAGGGCCCCGACGGCTCGTGGACGCGCTTCGACGTCGCCTCGATCGCCGAGCTGCTACCGTACGACGTCGTACCGTGGCGAGCGACGGCGGGCGAGCTCGTCGAGCAGTTCCCGCGCAGCGCGCCGCCGGAGCGGCCCGTCACGCTGTACCAGGGCTACACGAACACGACACCGCATATGGAGTACGCTTTGACGTGGTTCGGCCTCGCGGTGGCGATGGTCGCGACCGCCGGTGTGCGGGTGTGGCGCGGCGGCGGCGAGAGCCGGCCCGAGGAGCCGCCGCCCGGCGGCCCGGAGACGTCAGGGCACACGACGTAAGGACACTGACGATGGTGAGCAAGGTTCTCGACTTCCTGCGCGGTGGCGACAGCACAGCGACCGACCCATGCTGCGGCATGGACGTCGACACGAAGAACCCGCCCGGCGGCTCCTACGAGCACGAGGGCACGACGTACTACTTCTGTGGCGCCGGCTGCCGTCTCGGCTTCGAGGAAGACCCGGCCTCCTACCTCTCCGGCGAGAAGACCGAGGAGATGTAGCCTCCTCGGCGTACCCGACGCGGCGCCCCCGGCGGGCGTCGCCCGTCACGCAGCGCTCGGTATACTCGATAGCCAGCGCGCCGACCCCAGTATCGGCAGCTGTACGCAGGGATACCCTGCGGCCATCCACGCTTGCTCCGAGAGGTACCGATGACTACCGAGCCCGTCGCCGTGCGCGACAGCCTGACGCAGGAAGAGGCGAGCGCGCGCGCGGAGCGCGTCAGCGACGTCTCGTATGACCTCCACCTCGACCTCACCGGCGGCGCCGAGCGCTACCGCGGCGACGTCACCATCCGCTTCGCCCTCTCCGGGGGAGACGGCGGCGGCGACGACGTCTTCCTCGACCACACCGGCGGCGGCATCGAGCGCCTCGAGGTCAACGGCGTCGAAGTCGAGCCCGTCGAGACCGACTACCGGCTGACGCTGCCGGGCGACGCGCTCGCGGCGACCAACGAGGTGCGGATCGTCTTCGAGCACGACTACGACCACACCGGCGACGGCTTCCACCAGTTCATCGACCCCGAGGACGGCAGCGAGTACCTCTACACCAACTTCGAACCCTACGCGTGCCATCGCTTCTTCCCGTGCTTCGACCAGCCGGACCTCAAAGCGAGCTACGCGCTCACGGTCGACGCGCCCGCCGAGTGGGAGCTGGTCGCGAACACGAGCGAGGCCGAGCGCGAGGAGCTGCCGGACGGGCGGCTGCGCCGCCGCTTCGAGCAGACCGAACGCTTCTCGACGTACCTGTTCGCGCTCATCGCCGGGCCGTATCACGTCGTACGCGACGAGCACCACGGCATCCCGCTCGGTTTCTACTGCCGCGGCTCGCTCGCGCAGTACCTCGACGAGGACGAGCTGTTCGAGGTGACCAGGCAGGGGCTCGACTTCTACGCGGACTTCTTCGGCTACCCGTACGCCTTCCACAAGTACGACCAGGTCTTCGTGCCCGAGTTCAACTTCGGCGCGATGGAGAACGTCGGCGCGATCACCCACTCCGAGCGCATGGTCTACCGCGACCCGCCGACCGAGAACCAACGGCTCGGCCGCGCCGAGGTGATCCTCCACGAGATGGCGCACATGTGGTTCGGCGACCTCGTGACGATGCGCTGGTGGAACGACCTCTGGCTCAACGAGAGCTTCGCGACCTACATGGCGTACCTCTCGCTGTCCGAGGCGACCCGCTTCCAGTCGGCGTGGCTGGCGTTCAACTCCGGCATGAAGGCATGGGCCTACCGCCAGGACCAGCTCGTCACCACCCATCCCATCGCCGGGCAGGTCCCGGACACCGACGCGACCTTCCTCAACTTCGACGGCATCACCTACGGCAAGGGCGCGGCCGTGCTCAAGCAGCTCGTCGCCACTGTCGGCGTCGAGGACTTCCGCGACGGCATGCGCCGCTACTTCCAGCGCCACGCCTTCGGCAACACCACGCTCGCCGAGTTCCTCGACGCCATCGACGAGGGCGTCGAGCGCGACCTGCACGCGTGGGCTGCACTGTGGCTCGAGACGCCCTCGCTCAACACCATCAGCGCGGACTGGCACGCCGAGGGCGGCGCGCTGACCGCGTTCGCGCTCGACCAGACCGCGCCGGACGACTACCCGACGCTGCGGCCCCACCAGCTCGACATTGCGTTGGTCACCGAGTCGAACGGCTCGCTCGACGTCGCGGGCGTGCCCGTCTCGGTCGACGGCGAGCGCACCGAGGCGCCGGCGGCTGTCGGCACGCCCGAGCCGGTGCTGGTCATGCCGAACCTCGGCGACCACGCCTTCGTGAAGGTCGCCCTCGACGACCGCTCGCTCGACTACGTGCGCGAGCACCTCGAGCGTGTCGAGGACCCGCTCCTACGCCAGCTGATCTGGCAGGCGCTGTGGAACATGGTCCGCGACCAGCAGCTCAAGTCGACCGACTACCTCCCGCTCGCCGCCCCGAAGGTGGTGGGTGAGACGGACATCGAGCTGATCGAGACCGTGCTCGCCACTGTCACCGCCGCGATCGCGCGCTACGTCCCCGACGCCCAGCGCGAGGAGCAGGCGCACCGCTTCTCGGAGCTTGCGTGGGGCGCGCTCTCCGAGGGCGCACCGGGCGTCGCACCGTCGACGACAGGCTGGGCCGCCGTTCCGGGCGCCGCGACGAGCGACGGGCAGATCATCTGGGCCCGCACGCTGGTCGGGCTCGCGATTACGCCGGAGGACATCGCACGCGTGATCGCGCTCGCCGACGGCGAGCTCGCTGTGCCCGGCCTCACGATCGACCAGGACATGCGCTGGGAGATCGCCACGCGCGCCGTCGCGCACGGCCTCGACGGCGCCGCCGACCGCATCGCCGCCGAGCGTGAGCGCGACCCCTCGGACCGCGGGGAACGCGCCGGGCTGCGCGCCGAGGTGGCCGTGCCCGACGCCGCGGTGAAGGCCGAGGCGTGGCGTCGCTTCCACGAGGAAGGCTACGGCTCGCTGCACCTCACCGCCGCGGCGATGGCCGGCTTCCACTGGCACGTCCAGCGCGAGATGCTCGAGCGGTGGACGATGGAGTTCTTCGACCGCGTCCCGGGCGTGTTCGAGACCGGCGAGAACCAGTTCACCCGCTCGTACTTCGCGAGCCTGTTCCCGCACGGCCGCGTCGAGGAGCGCGTGATCGAGCGCTCGCGAGCAGCGCTCGCCGACCTCGGCGACCGCCTGCCGCTGCTCCAGCGCTCGCTGCGCGAGGCCAACGACGACCTCGAGCGTGCGATCCGCTGCCGCGCCTTCGCTGCCTCGTGAGCGACGCCTCGTGACCGCCGGGGCGCCCGAGCGCCCGGCGATCTTCTACGGTTGGTGGATCGTCGGTGCGGGCTTCTGCACGCAGCTGATGCTCGGCATGCTGATGTCCCACTCGTTCGGGACGTACGTGGCGCTGATGCAGGCCGACTTCGGCTGGAGCCGCACGACGTTCTCGATCGCGTTCGCGATGCAGCGCGCGGAGAGCGGCATCCTCGGCCCGATCCAGGGCTGGGCGATCGACAACTACGGGCCGCGACGGATCATGTATGCGGGCATGGTGCTGTTCGCCATCGGCTTCATGATGTTGGCCTTCGTGCAGGATGCCTGGACCTTCTACATCTCGTTCATGCTGATCGCGATCGGCGCGTCGCTCAGCAGCTTCCTCTCGCTCGTCGTTGCGGTCGTCAACTGGTTCCGCCGACGCCGCTCGTTCGCCCTCGGGATGCTGTCGATGGGATTCGCGATCGGTGGCTTCGCCGCCACGCCCATGGCGCTCGTCATCGAGAGCATCGGCTGGCGCACGGCCGCCTTCGCCTCGAGCGTCGTGGTGCTCGTGATCGGCCTCCCGCTCGCCCGCGCCATCCGTCACCGCCCCGAGGACCACGGACTGCTGCCCGACGGCGCGAGCTCGTACGCCGAGCTCACAGACGACCCCGACGAGGAGGAAGAGTGGGGCATGGGTACGGCCGACGCGCTGCGCACGTCGTCGTTCTGGCTGATCTCGCTCGGCCAGGCCTCGGCGCTGCTCGTCCATCGGCGCGCTGATGGTGCACCTCGTGATCTACATCCACGAGGACCTCGGCTACAGCCTCGCCCTCGCCGCGTTCGCGATCACGATCCAGACCGTGGGCCAGATCATCGGCCAGCTGGCCGGGGCGTACCTCGGCGACCGCTGGCCGAAGCGGCCGCTGATCGTGGGCGCGCTGCTCGGCCACGGCTTCGCGATCTTCCTGCTGGCGATCGCGCCGGCGCTGCCGATGGTGTACCTGTCGGTGGCGATCAACGGCGCGGCGTGGGGGCTGCGCGCGCCGCTGCAGATGGCGATCCGCGCCGACTACTTCGGGCGTCGCTCGTTCGGGACGATCATGGGGTTCTCATCGCTGGTGATCATGTCCGGCATGATCATCGGCCCGACGTTCGCCGGCATCATGTACGACCAGACGGGGAGCTACCGCGTGAGCTTCCTGGTGCTCGCCTTCTTCGCCTCGATGGGCGCGCTGTTCTTCGCCTTCGCGCGGCCGCCCGCCGCCAGCCTGCGCGGCCAGTCTCCCGCGACGGTCACCCACGCCCTCATGGGCGCGGACACGTCGGCCGCGTAGCCGGTCGTGACGCGCAAGGTGGGCCTCGCCCTGCGTGATGCGGCGAGGTCCGTCCGTGTTACACTCGCGTGGTAATGCGAATGTAACAAATGTAATGCGTTTAAGGTGTGATGAATGGTCGAATCCAGAATCACTGCGAAGGGGCAGACCACACTACCGAAGGCTGTTCGTGAGGCACTGCACGTGCAGCCCGGCGATCGCGTGCGGTACATCATCCAGGGCGACGAGGTGCGCATCGTGGCCGTCCGTCCCATCAACCGGCTCTTCGGCGCCCTGAAGTACGACGGCCCGCCCGTCACGCTCGAGGACATGGATGACGCCATTGCGGATGGGGCGCGCAGAGCTTGATCGCGGTAGATACCAACGTCCTGGTGCGCTACCTCGTCCGGGACGACGAGGAGATGGCGGAATCCGCGCGGATACTCCTTGAGGGCCTGTCCGCTGTCGAGCCCGGCTTCATCTGCCGTGAGGTGGCGATCGAGTTGGTGTGGGTGCTCGAGCGCTCGTACCGGTTCGCGCGTACTGATATCGCGGACATGCTCATTGGGCTCATCGCCACGGACAGCCTCGTGATCGAAGTTGCGGACGATGTGGCTCTCGTAACGCACCGCTATCGAGAAGGCGGGCCCGACTTCGCCGACCTGATGATCCTTGCGGCTGCGCAGCGGGTGGGCGCGCTGCATCTCCGCACCTTCGATCGGCGCCTCTCCAGGGAGGATGGCGCCGTGCTGATGGGGGCGTAGCAGCCCTTCGTGCGACCCTTCGCGCACTGAGACTGCATTGCGTGCGAACGAACGCTCCGCAGGAGGCGTCGATGCGGCCGCGGCCCCCGTCCTTCCTGCTCGCCGGCCTGCTCCTCGCGGGCCTCGTAACCGCCTGCACCGACACGGAGGAGCGGCCCGACGCTGTCGCGACGGCCGCGCCCACGGCCACACTGACACCCACTTCGACACCCGCGCCCAGCCCAACACCCACCCCCACGCTAGCGCCGATCCCGACGCCCACGCCGACCCCGACCGCCACACCGACGCGGACGCCCCCGCCGACACCCGCACCCGACCCCCGCCTCGCCCGCTGCGAAGGGCTGGAGGATCGCGGCGCGGCGCTCCGCGAGGATGTCGAGGAGGCGATGAGCGGGTACGTCGGAGGCTGGGGGCTCGCCCTCGTCGACCTCGACTGCGACGAGACGATCCTCGTGAACCCCGAGCACGGCCAGTACCCGGCGTCGGCGGGGAAGATCGTGATCGTGATCACCGCACTGCGGGCCGTGCAGGACGGCGAGCTGGCGTTCGAGGGAGAGGTCCAGGGCGACATCGAGATCATCCTCTCGAAGTCGCTCGACGCGCACTCCGACCGGCTCAACGGCAAGGTGACCACGGAGCAGATCGCCGCCGTGCTGGAACGGGCGGGCGTCTCGGAGGCGTCGGAGTACGAGCACAGCTGGCGCTACGCCCACCTCACCGCGCACGACCTCGCGCGCGTCTGGGTCTCGCTCGTGCGCGGGGAGCAACTCGACGAGGAGCGCACGGCGTACCTGCTCGACCTCGCGACGCGCCCTGAGTTGGGCCCGGCCTTCTGGCCGTTCCCCCCCGAGTGGGGCGTCGAGGGCTACGTGTACGGCCAGAAGGCGGGCTACTGGACCTCGCCGACCCCGATCGGCTACCGCGTCTCAGCGGGCTACGCCCGCCCCGCGGACGCCCCGAGCGAGGGCTACGTGTTCGCGTTCCTGATCCGCGCGGTGTGGCAGGATCTCGCCGGCGCCTGGCAGCGCCCGGTGTTCCCGCTGGTGCGGGACTTCATCGTGGGGGAGTTGGGGGCGGAGGCGGCGGGCGAGTTCGCGGACTGAACCGCGGAACGCGCAGCTGGCCGTTGCGGTTCGCGTTGGTGGCGGACGTATTGCTCGTGTGTCCTTCGGCTGGGGTGGCGAGTGACCTGCCGACCTCCCAGCCCCGTTCCTGTGGGATCTCATGCGACAGGGTGAAGAGTCGATCGCGGGTCTTCCGCTATCGTGTCCCAATCCCCGTGATGAAGGTCCAGGTGAACGCCCGTGACTACGGATGCTGCGTCCAGTGGGGAATCTGAGGAGCTCCGGGAACTCCGGACTCACTTCCGCGAGATCGCCGCCCTGAACGCGGAGACCGAACTTGTTCGGGCGACCGACCTCCGGCACTTCGGGTACGCGAAGGTGCGCTACCGGGGTCTTGAGAAGAACCGCCAGCATCTCATGCTGCTGCTCGGTTTCACGAACCTGTTGCGAGCCGAGCCTCAGCTCGCGTGATCGCGGGAGCCGTGCGTCCCGAATCGCCCGCCGGAGCGCTTCCGGAGCGACATGGAGGCGAGACCACCCCTGGACTGCGGTATCGGGCCCCCACAGCGCGGCTCGGCACGCTGATCGATACCCACCGCGCCCGACACGCCACCTGATCAGACCATCCCTAACAGTGGCGCCATCACACCTCCCGCTCACGGCGACCGGCACTACCAGACACAGGCCTCGTATCATGCGCAGCGCGCGAGGAGGCCACACATGACCACCGTCGTCACCGGCGCCACCCTCATCGACGGCACGGGCGCAGACCCCGTCGCCGACGCGAGCGTGGTCATCGAGGATGGCCGCATCGCGGCCGTGGGACGCATCGACGCGCTGCCCGAGGGCGCGCGCGTCATCGACGTGGGCGGCGCGACGGTCATGCCGGGCATGATCGACTCGCACGTCCACTTCTACGGCTCCAGCAAGACGATGCAGGAGCGCGCGCTCACGCCCCCCACACTCGGCGCGTTCGAGGCGGCGCAGCACGCGCGCGAGACGCTCGAGGCCGGCTTCACGACGGTGCGCGACGCAGGCGGCACGCCCGCCGGGTTCAAGCTCGCCGCCGAGCGCGGGCTGATCGCCGCACCGCGGATGCGCATCGCCATCGTCGCGCTCTCGCAGACCGGCGGGCACGGCGACGGCACGATGCCGGCCGGCGGTCGGCTCGGCGACGAACGCGGGCCGGAGTGGCCCGAGCACATCTGCGACGGCCCCGACGAGGTGCGCAAGACGGTCCGGACCGTGCTCCGCGCCGGCGCGGACTTCATCAAGCTGCACGCCACCGGCGGCGTGCTCTCCCCCTCGGACGAGCCGGGCTCGCCTCAGTTCACGCAGGAGGAGATCGCGGTCATGGTCTACGAGGCGCGCATGCACGGGAAGACGTGCATGTCGCACGCGCAGGCCACCGAGGGGATCAAGAACGCGCTGCGCGCCGGCGTCGAGTCGATCGAGCACGGCTTCTACCTGGACGACGAGGCGATCGCGATCATGAAGGAGCAGGGGTCGTTCCTCGTGCCCACGCTGCACGCGCCTCGCAGCGTCGTGCTGAACGCCGAGGCGTCGCCCGAGTCCGTGCTGCCGCAGTCGCTGCGCAAGGCGCACGAGGTGATCGAGGCCAACGCACGCAGCTTCCGCGCCGCCCACGAGGCCGGCGTGAAGGTCGCGATGGGCACCGACTGCGGCGTCGGCACGCACGGCACCAACGCCTGGGAACTCGAGCTGATGGTGCAGCACGGCATGACGCCCATGGAGGCCATCGTCGCGACCACAAAGACCGCGTCGGAGTGCGTCCACGTGGACGCCGACGTCGGCACCCTCGAGCCGGGGAAGCTCGCCGACCTCATCGTCGTCGACGGCGACCCGCTCGCCGACGTCACGCTGCTGCAGCAGCGCGAGCGCATCAGCCTCGTCATGCAGGGCGGCGAGACCGCCGTCGACCGCATCGCCGCGTAGGTCGGCCGGGACCGTGACGACGCCCGAGGCCTCCACGGTCCTGCTGTTCGACCTCGACAACACGCTGCTCGACGCCGGCGGCGCGAGTGCGGCCATCGACGGCAGCATCCGTGCCTCGCTCGGCGAGGCGACGGCGGCGCGCTTCTGGGCGTGCTACGAGGAGGTGCGTGCCGCGCTCGGCTTCGTCGACATACGCGAGGCGATGCTGCGGCTCGGACGCGAGCGCGACGACGCATCGCTGCTCGCGCCGCTCGCGGAGGCGGTCTACGGCGTCGACTACGCCTGGCTGCTCTACCCCGGCGCGCTCGACGCCCTCAGGCACGCGAGCACCATCGGGCTGCCGGTGGTGGTGACCGACGGCCATCCGGGCTTCCAGCGCCACAAGGCGCGCACCGCGGGCATCGAGGCCGCCGTCGAGGGCCGCGTGCTCGTCTACGCGCACAAGGAGCGCGAGCTCGACGAGATCCGCGCGCGCTTCCCCGCCGACCACTACGTCGTCGTCGACGACAAGCCCGCGATCCACGCCGCGATCAAGACGGCGCTGGGCGAGCGCGTGACGACGGTGCTCGTCGAGCAGGGGCGCTACGCCCGCGCGGGCGAGTCCATCGACCCGCCACCGGACGTGCGGCTCCCCTCGATCGCCGCGTTCGCGGGGCTCGACGCCGGGGCGTTGCGCGCCGGCTAGCTGTAGTTCCCACGTAGGTTGTTGCAGGTGAGGGGCTCCGCCTGCTGCTGTGTGTGTTGCAAGCACCAGTAGCAGGGGAGGAGCCTCTCGTGGCACATCGTAACGCGCGTCTGACGCCGGTCACCCGGTTGGAGTTGGTCCGGGAGGTGGAGGACGGCTGGCCGCAGGCCGAGGTCGCCCGTCGCTTCCCGGTCTCGCGCCCAACGGTCGCGAAGTGGGTGCGGCGCTTCCGCGAGGCAGGAGCGGACGGGCTCGAGGACCGCACCTCGGCGCCGCGCTCGAACCCCCGGCGCACCGCACCCGAGCTGGAGCAACGCATCTGCGCCGTGCGCCGCAGTGCGGGCTTCGGGCCGCATCGCATCGCCTGGGCGCTCGGGCTCGCCCGTTCCACGGTCTACGCCGTGCTCAGGCGCTTTGGCCTCAACCGCCTCGACCGGTTGCATCGTGTCACCCGCGAGACGGTCCGCTACGAGCACCCAGCCCCCGGCGACCTGCTGCACATCGACGTGAAGAAGCTGGGGCGCATCCCCGAGGGTGGCGGTAAGCGCATCGCACCCGGCTTCGCCGAGACGCGCTCCGGGCCGCAGCGGGGACGGTCGCTGGGCCTTGAGTACCTACACGTCGCCGTGGACGACCACAGCCGCTACGCGTACGTCGCCGCCCTGCCCGACGAGCGGGCCGCGAGCTGTAGTGCCTTCCTCGAGCAGGCGCTCGCGGCGTTCAGCCGGCGCGGCGTGCGCGTCAGGCGCGTGCTGACCGACAACGCCAAGGCCTACACCGTCGCGCGCAGCTTCCGCAGCACGGCCGCCGCCGCGGGCGTGGAGCTGCTGCACACCCGACCCTACCGGCCGCAGACGAACGGCAAGGCCGAGCGCTTCATCCAGATCCTGCAGAACGAATGGGCGTACGCCCGGCCATACCGCTCCAACGCCGAACGCCTCCACGTGCTCCTCGCGCTGGCTCTATCGCTACAATGCTCGCCGACCGCACGGCGGTATCGGCGGGGCTGTCCCCGCCTCACGCCTGTAAACAACGTCCCGGGACACTACATCTAGCGGACGGGGCCGAGTCCGCCGAGCAGGGAGCCCTCGCCGCGTGAGCTGCCACCGGCGCTGGGCGCGTTCGCGATGATGCGGTTCGCGAGCCGCGAGAATGGCAGCGACTGCAGCCACACCTTGCCGTAGCCCGACAGGCTCGCGAGGAACAGCCCCTCGCCGCCGAAGATCATCGACTTGAGGTTGCCTGCGCGCTCGATCGAGTACTCGACGGTCGGCTCCATCGCCACGAGGCAGCCCGTGTCGACGAGCAGCTTGTCGTTGCGCAGCTCCTTCTCGATCACCGTGCCGCCGACGGACAGGAACGCCATGCCGTCGCCCTGCAGTTTCTGGAGGATGAAGCCCTCGCCACCGAACAGGCCGGTGCCGAGGTTGCGGCGGAAGGCGATGTCGATCTTCGTGCCGAGGGCGGCGCACAGGAACGCGTCCTTCTGGGCGATGATCTCGCCGCCGAGGCTCGCAAGGTCCATCGGGACGATCTTGCCGGGGAACTCGGCCGAGAACGCGACGATCTGCTTGCCGCGGCCTTCGTTGGTGAAGTGCGTGATGAAGATCGATTCCTGTGCGAGGGCGCGCTTGCCCGCGTCCTTGAGGCGGCCGAAGAGCCCCTGGTCCGGGTTGCTCCCGTCGCCCAGCTTCGTCTCGAAGCCGATGTCGGACTCGAGGAACATCATCGCGCCGGCCTCACCGATGACGGTCTCGCCGGGGTCGAGCTCGACCTCGACGAACTGCAAGTCGTCGCCGTGGATGCGGTAGTCGATCACGTGGCTGCGCATGGTCATGGCGGATCCCTCCTGCGTCCAGACCGAGGGCGGATGATCCGCCCGGCCCGCGCCCCCACCCCTCGATCCATTGTGTCGCAAAGCGTCCCCCCGTGCCGCCGCCTCCTCGGGGCCAATCTCCGAGCGTCCTCGCCGCAATGCGCACGAAAACGAACGTTCACGCGCCGTTCACGCGGGCGTCGCCACGCCGTAACGCGCGATCGCCATCGTCTGGGCGGAGGAGAACGCCCATGGCGCCCAACCGCATCGAGGCACTCAAGAGCGCGAAGGACGGCCTCGACGTCCTCCCGGACCTCTACCGCTACGCCGTCGAGGGCGTCGACGCCATCCCGGCCGACGACTTCGAGCGCCTGAAGTGGTACGGCCTGTTCCACCGCAAGGCGACGCCGGGCTACTTCATGCTGCGGATGCGCATCCCCAACGGCGTGCTCACCTCGGAGCAGATCACCGCGATCGGCGAGATCGCGAACCGCTGCGGACGGGGCACTGCGGACATCACGACGCGCCAGAACATCCAGCTGCGCTGGATCACCATCGAGGACGCCCCGTGGGTGTTGCAGCGGCTCGCCGCCGCCGGGCTCAACTCGCAGCAGAGCGGCATGGACAACGTGCGCAACGTCGTCGGCTGCCCGCTCGCGGGCCTCGACGCCGATGAGCTGATCGATGCGCGCACGCTCGCCGAGCGCCTGCAGCAGGCGATCGTCGGCGGCAAGCGCTTCAGCAACCTGCCACGCAAGTTCAACCTCTCGATCACCGGCTGCCGCGAGGACTGCGCGCACGCGCAGACGCACGACCTCTCGTTCGCGCCCGCGACGCGCTTCGAGGCCGGCCGGGAGATCGCCGGCTTCAACGTGCTCGTCGGCGGCGCCCTCGGCGGGCAGCAGCCCGAGCTGGCGCGGCCCCTCGACGTCTTCGTCGAGCCGGAGGGCGTCGTCCCGGTCGCGCTCGCCATCCTCGAGACGTTCCGCGACCATGGACCCCGCGAGCAGCGCAAGCGGGCGCGGCTCAAGGTGCTGCTCGGCGCGTGGGGCATCGAGCGCTTCCGCGCGGCCGTCGAGGAGCGCGTGGGCGTGCCCCTGGAGCGCGCGGCGCGGTCCGCGACCAGCAAGCACGGCGGCGACCACATCGGCATCTCGCCGCAGGCGCAGCCCGGCCGCAGCGTCGTCGGCTGCCTCGTGCCCGTGGGGCGCGTGAGCGGCGACGACCTGATCGAGTTCGGACGGCTCGCGGCCGAGTACGGCACCGCCGAGCTGCGACTCACCGTGCAACAGAACGTGCTCATCCCGAACGTACCCGACGAGCGCCTCGGCGCGCTGCTCGCGGAGCCGCTGCTGGAGACGTACAGCCCGAAGCCCTCGCCTTGGGTGCGCTCGGTCGTGACCTGCACGGGCAACGACTACTGCCACTTCAGCCTCATCGACACGAAGGAGGAGGCGCTCAGGCTCGCGAGCGCGCTCGAGGAGCGCTACGAGATCGACGAGCCGGTGCGCATCCAGATGTCGGGCTGCCCGCACGCCTGCGGCCAGCACCGCGCCGCCGAGATCGGCCTGCTCGGCGACCGCAAGCGCGTCGACGGCGAGATCCTCGACGCAGCCGATGTGTTCGCCGGCGGCTGCCTCGGCGACGACGCGCGGCTCGGTGAGCGCACCGCCGAGGGCGTGCTGACGCCGGACCTGCCCGAAGCCGTCGCCGCACAGCTGCGGTCGCTGCGAGGCGCCGACGCGCTACGTGAGCGCGCGCGGTCCCTCGTCGCCATCGGGTAGCGGGTAGCAGGTAGCGCGCGATGCCGCGGATGCCGCTCCTGACCGGTGACGGCTGGCGTCGCTCGGTCTGCTGCTACTGCGGCACCGGCTGCGGCCTGCTCGCGCGTGCGAAGGACGGCGTCGTGCGCGAGGTCCGCGGCGACCCCGACCACCCGGTCAACAAGGGCAAGCTCTGCGCCAAGGGCGCCCTGCTCGGCCAGGTCTTCGACACCGGCGACCGCCTGCTCACCCCGATGGTGCGCGACCGCAAGGGCGGGCACACCCGCGTCACCGGCTGGGACGAGGCCATCGACCGCGTCGCCGACACGATCCGCCGCAACGTCGAGGAGCACGGGCCGGACTCGGTCATGCTCTACGGCTCCGGCCAGCTCATGACCGAGGACTACTACCTCTTCGGCAAGCTGGCGAAGGGGTTCATCGGCACCAACAACCAGGACACCAACTCGCGGCTGTGCATGGCAAGCGCCGTCGCCGCGTACAACCTCGCGTTCGGCGCCGACTCGCCGCCCGCGTCCTATGCCGACATCGAGGAGGCGAACACGTTCCTCATCCTCGGCGCGAACATGGAGGCCTGCCACCCGATCCTCTTCGACCGCATCAAGGCGCGGAAGCGCGCGGACCGCGACGGCGTGCAGGTGATCGTCGTCGACCCGCGGCGGACTCGCACCGCCGAGATCGCCGACCTCCACCTGCCGGTGCTGCCCGGCGCCGACGTGGCGCTACTGCTCTCGCTGCTCTTCGAGGTGCGCCTCGCGGGCGGCCTCGACGCCGCGTTCATCGAGGATCGCACGAGCGGCTGGGCGGAGGCCGAAGCCGCGCTCGAGGGCTGGTCCGCCGAGCGCGCGTCGTCGGTCACCGGCCTCGACGCGCAGGAGATCGTCGACGCGGCGCGCATCATCGCCAACAACGGGCCGATGCTGAGCCTATGGACGATGGGCGCGAACCAGAGCACGTCGGGCGTCGACAAGAACCTCGCGCTGATCAACCTCTCGCTCGCCACGGGAAACATCGGCAAGCCCGGCGCGGGGCCGTTCTCGCTCACCGGCCAGCCCAACGCGATGGGCGGGCGCGAATGCGGCGGACTCGCCACGACGCTGCCCGGCCACCGCCTCGTCGCCGACGCCGGCCACCGCGCCGAGGTCGAGCGCGCGTGGGGCATCGAGCCGGGCTCGATCTCCGACCGCCCCGGCCTGACCGCGATCGAGATGGTCGAGGCGCTCGAACGCGACGAGGTGAAGGTGGTATGGATCGCCGCGACGAACCCGGTCGCCTCGCTCCCCAACGCCGAGCGCGTGCGCGCGGCGCTGCGCCGCGCCGAGCTCGTCGTCGTGCAGGACGCGTACTACCCGACCGAGACGGGACGCATCGCCGACGTGCTCCTGCCCGCGGCGCAGTGGTCGGAGCGCCCGGGCACGATGACCAACAGCGAGCGGCGCATCTGCCTCCTCGAACAGATCGGGGAGGCGCCGGGCCTCGCGCTGCCGGACTGGCGGATCATCTGCCGCATCGCCGACGCGCTCGGATACGGCGACGCGTTCGACTACGAGGATACCGAGGCGATCTTCGACGAGTACCGCGAGCTGACCCGCGGCCGCGACCTCGACATCACCGGTGTCAGCTACGACCTGCTGCGCGAGGCCGGCACGGGCATCCAGTGGCCGCACCCCGAGGGCGCGGTGCTCGCCAACGCCACCGGCGAGGTCGCGCGGTCGCCGCGGCTGTTCGGCGCGGGCCGCTTCCCCACGCCCGACGGACGCGCGCGCTTCCACCCGACGGGGTTCCGCACGCCCGCGGAGCTACTCAGCGACGAGTACCCCCTCGCGCTGCTCACGGGCCGCGTCAAGGACCAGTGGCACACGATGACCCGCACGGGCAAGGTGCCAAAGCTGATGCGCAGCGAGTACGAGCCCTTCCTGGAGATGCACCCCGACGACGCCGACGACCTCGGCGTGAGCGACAAGCAGCTCGTGCGCGTCACGTCGCGGCGCGGCAGCCTCGAAGTGCGGGCGCGCGTGACCGACACGATCCGCAGCGGAGCGGTCTTCGCGCCGTTCCACTGGGGCGAACTCTTTAGCCGCCACGCGGTCACCAACAACGCCACCAGCGAGGCGATCGACGCGCGCTCGAAGCAGCCCGAGCTGAAGTTCGCTGCCGTCCGCGTCGAGGCGGCCCAGCGCGTCAGCGCGGTCGAGGCGGCCCAGCGCCTGAGCGCGATCGAGGCGGCCCAGCGCCTGAGCGCGATCGAGGCGGCCCAGCGCGTCAGCGCGGTCGAGGCACCCAGCGCCTGAGCGCGCGAAACACCGCGTTCACGCCACCGACAACCCCTCGTCACGCCGCGGCAACCGATCCGTCTCCCGGAGTTCACGCGGATGGCACGGCGCGGTAACGCGCCGTCCCTAGCCTGCTAATCGACCGCAGCAGGCGAGGAAGGAGCGCGGCGTGAACTCGGCACAGATCCGGAACAAGGCAACCGGCATCTCCCTCTTCTCACTACAGACCGTGCAGATGCGTGCGTTCCACATGTCGTGGTTCGCATTCTTCCTCGCGTTCTTCGGGTGGTTCGGGATCGCGCCGTTGATGGTGATCGTCCGTGACGACCTGGGCCTCACGAAGACGCAGATCGGCAACACCGTGATCGCTTCGGTCGCGATCACGATCGTCGCCCGCCTCGTCATCGGCTGGCTGAGCGACCGCATCGGTCCGCGCCGCGCCTACACCTGGCTGCTGATCTTCGGGTCGCTGCCCGTGATGGGGATCGGCCTGGCGCAGAACTACGAGTCGTTCCTGCTGTTCCGGCTCGCGATCGGCGTGATTGGCGCGTCGTTCGTCATCACGCAGTACCACACCTCGGTGATGTTCGCCCCGAACGTCGTCGGCACCGCGAACGCGACGACGGCCGGCTGGGGCAACCTCGGCGGCGGCGTGACGCAGATGGTGATGCCGCTGCTGCTCGCCGGGATCCTGATGTTCGGCGTCGGCGAGGCCGTCGGCTGGCGCGTGGCGATGATCGTGCCGGGCGTGGCGCTGTTCATCACCGGCATCGCCTACGCCCGCTTCACGAAGGACGCGCCCGACGGCAACTTCGACGAGCTGCGCGCGCGGGGCGAGCTTGCCCCCGTCGAGGCGACGAAGGGGTCGTTCATGGAGGCCGCGCGCGACGGCCGCGTGTGGGCGCTGTTTGTCATCTACGGCGCGTGCTTCGGCATCGAGCTCACCATCAACAACGTCGCCGCGCTCTACTACCACGACCACTTCGAGTTGAGCATCGGCATGGCCGGGCTCATCGCCGGCCTGTTCGGGCTGATGAACCTCTTCGCGCGGACGCTCGGCGGCGTCTGCGGCGACTTCGCCGGCGTGCGCTTCGGGCTGCGCGGGCGGGTGCTGTTCCTCGGCGTCGTGCTGTTCCTCGAAGGCATCGCGCTGCTCGTGTTCTCGCGGATGGACGTTCTGCTGCTCGCGATTCCCGCGATGATCGTGTTCAGCATCTTCGTGCAGATGTCCGAGGGCGCGACGTTCTCGGTCGTGCCGTTCGTGAACCGCAACGCGCTCGGCTCGGTGGCCGGGATCGTCGGTGCGGGCGGGAACGCCGGGGCCGTGGCGGCGGGCTTCCTGTTCCGCGCGGAGAGCATCTCCACGCAGGACGCGTTCATGTTCCTCGGCGGATTCGTGGTGCTGGTCTCCGGCCTGGTGCTCGTCGTGCGCTTCGCGCCCGAGGTGGAGGCCGAGGAGCGCGGGCGGATGCTCGAAGCGCTCGCGCTGCGGCGCGGCGCGGTGCCGGTCCCCGTCGCGGTCGAGGCAGGCCCCTAGCTGTAACGTCCACAGACGTTGTTGACCCCTGCAGGGCGTCTTGAACCCTGCAGGGGTTGCTCGTGAAGGGAGCCTCCGGGAGAAGGTGTGAGTAACAAGCCAGCACCTTGCACCTGGAGGCTCCGATGCATCGTAACGCCCGACTGACCTTCCTCGCCCGCCGCACGATGGTGGAACGCATCGCCGCGGGCCGCGCGGTCGCGCACGTCGCCGCCGAGATGGGCGTCTCCCGTCCGACCGCCTACAAGTGGTGGCGACGCTGGCTGGAGGAGGGCGAGGCCGGTCTCGATGACCGCCCCAGCCGCCCGCGACGCTCCCCGGCGCGTGTCCCGGCACGGCTGGAGCGCGCGATCGAGCGCCTGCGCCGCCGCGAGAAGCTCGGTCCGGCACGCATCGGCTTCCGCCTCGGGATGCACGCCTCCACCGTCCACCGCGTGCTGTGCCGCCGCGGCCTCAACCGCCTCGCCTGGCTCGACCGCCCGAGCGGGCAGCGGATCCGCCGCCCCCGGCGCTACGAGCATGCCCGCCCGGGCGACCTGCTGCACATCGACGTCAAGAAGCTGGGGCGCATGCCCCCGGGCGGCGGCTGGCGCGCCCACGGACGGGGCCAGGCGCCGCGCAGCCGCGCCGGCTACGCCTTCATCCACTCCGCCGTGGACGACCACACGCGCCTCGCCTACAGCGAGATCCTCGCGGACGAGCGCGCCGTCAGCGCAGCCGCCTTCCTGCAGCGGGCGTGGGCCTGGTTCGCCGAGCTCGGCATCGAGGTGCGGGCCGTGCTCACCGATAATGGCGGCGCCTACAAGAGCCGCCTGTTCAGCTCCGCCTGCCGCCTCAGCGGCGGGCGGGCGAAGCGGACCCGGCCCTACCGCCCGCAAACCAACGGCAAGGTCGAGCGCTTCCACCGCACGCTGCTCGAGGAGTGGGCCTACGTCCGCGTCTACCGCAGCGAGGCCGAACGCGCAGCCGCCCTCGGACCTTCGCTGCACCGCTACAATCATCACCGTTGCCACACCGCGATCGGAGGTGAACCCCCGATCAGCCGTGTCAACAACGTCCCGGGACACTACACCTAGGGATGGTCTGAACAACTCGCCTGAGCGGGTGAGCAGATGCGATCATGGGGCGACCCGGAGAGGGGCGACCCATGCAGCAGCGTTCGTTCGGCAGCGTCGAGTACGAGCACAAGAAGGTCAAGACGAGGCGGCAGACGTTCCTCGAGCGCATGGACGGGCTCGTCCCCTGGGCGGAGCTGGAGCAGCGCATCGCGCCCGTCTATCCAAAGCGCGGCCGCGGACGCCGCCCCTACCCGCTGCGCGTGATGCTGCGCATCCACTGCCTACAGCTCTGGTTCAACCTCAGCGACCCCGGCATGGAGCAGGAACTCTACGACTCCCGCTCGATGCTCGAGTTCGCCGGTCTCAGCCTCTCCGAGCCGATTCCCGATGAGACGACGATCCTCAACTTCCGTCACCTGCTGGAGCGTCATCAGTTGGGAACGGCGCTGTTTGCGACGATCAACGCGCACCTCGCAGCGCGCGGTCTGCAGGTGCGCGAGGGCACGATCGTGGACTCCACGATCATCAGCGCGCCGTCATCGACGAAGAACCGCGAGCGTGCGCGCGACCCCGAGATGCACCAGACCAGCAAGGGCCGGCAGTGGTTCTTCGGGATGAAGCTGCACACCGGCACGGATGCGCGGACGGGGCTGGTCCACAGCGTGAGCACGACGGCGGCGAACGTCTCCGACGTGACCGAGGCGCATCGCCTCTTGCACGGGGGTGAGACGGAGGCGTGGGGCGACGCCGGCTACCAGGGAGTGGAGAAGCGCCCGGAGCACGCGGGGTCGGAGGTGAGCTGGCAGGTGGCGCTGCGCCCGGGTCTCAGGCGGCAGCTGGCGCCGGGGGGCGAGGAGGCGCAGGCGGAGCGGCGCAAGGCCTCGGTGCGCGCCAAGGCTGAGCATCCGTTTCTCTACGTGAAGCGGCACTTCGGGTACGCGCAGGTGCGCTACCGGGGTCTTGAGAAGAACCGCCAGCGTCTCATGCTGCTGCTCGGTTTCACGAACCTGTTGCGAGCCGAGCCTCAGCTCGCCTGATCGCGGGAGCCGTGCGTCCCGAATCGCCCGCCGGAGCGCTTCCGGAGCGACATGGAGGCGAGACCACCCATGGACCGCGGTATCGGGCCCCCACAGCGCGGCTCGGCCCGCTGATCGATACGCACCGCGCCCGACACGCCACCTGATCAGACCATCCCTAGCGTCGGCGCACCACACATGGGGCCCAACGCAAAGGGCGGCGCCGGTGTTCCGGCGCCGCCTTCGCGTGTACGGACGCGCGGCCGCGTCCGTACAATCGGCGTCGATGCCGGACACGAGCGAGCGCCGCACCTTCCGCACCGAGCCCGACCACTTCGCGCTGCGCGGCCGCATGGCGCCCGAGGTGCCGACCGTGATGATGGCGCACATCGCGCGCGTCGTGGGCCTCACCGAGCGCTTCGCCCGCGGCCACGACGCCGACCTCGCGGCCGCGCTGCTCGCCGCCCAGGGCCACGACCTGCTGCGTGCGCTCTCGAAGCAGGAGTGGCTGCGCAAGGCCGAGCAGCGCGGCCTCGCCGTGCTGCCGATGGAGCGCGAGCGCCCGGTGCTGCTGCACGGCCCCCTCGGCGCGCTCGAACTCGAGGAGCGCTTCGGCGTGCGCGACTCGCGCGTGCTCGACGCGATCCGCTACCACACCACCGGCCACCCCGACTACGGCCCCGAGGCGTGGTCGATGTTCGTCGCCGACAAGGTCGAGGAGAAGAAGCTCGACGCCTGGCCCGCCCTCCGGCAGGTGCTCGCCCTCGCCGACGACTCGCTCGAGGCGGCCGCGCTCGCCTACCTCACGCTCACCGAGCAGCGCGACCGCGCGATGGGCCGCGAGGTCCACCCGCTCGCGATCGAGACGCGCGAGCACCTCGAACGACGCGTGAGCATCCCGGCGGTCGTGCTGTAGGCCCAGTCGTTCTCGTTATCGGGTTCGTTGTGCGTGCCGGGCACGGCTTGGCGTGGCACGAACGTGTGTTCTACGCTCCCTTCCACGTGGCCCGCTCCCGGCCGCAACGAAGGGAAGACCGTGCATCCATTCTGGTCCGGCGTCGCCATCGCCGAACATGCCGCGATCGCCGGCGCCGGCGCGGCGAACGCCGCCTACTTCGCGCACCGCGGCTTCAAGGCGCGAGGCGCACGACGCCTCGGCGCGCTGCTGCTCACGGTGCTGTTCGCCGCGATCAGCCTCGACGCCGTCGCGGCGCTCGGGCTGTCCGAGCCCGGCGCCGCGGGCGCGCTGCTGCGCGCCCCGCTGCTGCTCGCGAACGCCGCCACCGGCGTCGTCATCGCGTTGGGGGCCGGGCGATGAGCGCCCTGGACGTTGCGCTGCGCGAACAGCGCTACGAGGCGGCGGCGCTGCGGCTTGTGCTGGGCGTGCTCCGCGCGCTCGACACGGCCGCGCCCGAGACGCGCGACGAGATGATCGCGCTGCTCAGCGTGGAACGCCGGTGAGCCCCATCGAGCGCCCCACGCGCAGCTCCTTCTACGACTCCGTACTGGAGGCCACCGACCGCCACGACTTCCACGTCGCGCGCGAGGTCGAGGGTCTCGGCGACGAGGTCGCGCTGCTGCGGCTGCAGCTTCGCCGCGCCCTCGCCGGCCGTGACGGAGACGTCGACCCGAAGGTGCTGCAGAGCGGCGTGCGCCTGCTGGTGCAGGCGCTGCTCGCGCAGCATCGGCTCTCCCCGAAGCAGGCGGAGCACCTCGGCGACGCCGTGGCGAACGTGCTCGAGGAGTTCGGCGAGGTGCTGGGGGCGGCCCGTGAGTAGCCGCCGCCCACCCCGCGACCGGCTCGCCGAGGCTGTGCGCAGGCTCGCTCGTCCTCGCGGCGCCTCGCAGGCTCTCCTGCCGCCGCCGCACGACCTCGCCGGGCGGCTCGACCGCGTGGAGCGCGAGCTGTCCGAGCTGCGCGGCCGCATCACGGCGCTGTTCCTGACCGTGGTCGGCGTCGGCATCACCGAGCTGCTGAGCCGGGTGGTGGGCGGATGAGCGCCCTCGCGCCGCCGGCGCCACGCGAGCGGGCGCTGCCGAAGCTCCGCCCGTACCAGGCCGAGGTCGCCCGCGCGATCCTCGCCATGACCGCAGCGCGCGAGGGCGGCTCGATCTCCGTGCTGATCGCGCGCCAGGGCGGCAAGAACGAGATCTCGGCGCAGGTCGAGCTCGCGCTGCTGCTCACGCGCGCGACGCGCGGCGGCACGGTCGTGAAGTGCGCGCCGACGTTCGCGCCCCAGGCCGTGCTCTCGCGCGACCGGCTGCTCGCCCGCGCACGCGAGGCGGGCCTCGAACGCATCGTCGCGCGCGAGGGCGCCGCGACGGTGCGCTGCGGCCGCGCGAGCGTGCGCTACCTCTCCGCCGAGCCCGGCGCGAACGTCGTGGGCCACACGGCCGACGTGCTGCTCGAGGTCGACGAGGCGCAGGACGTGCGGCCGGACAAGTTCGACCGCGACTTCCGCCCGATGGCGGCCTCGACCAACGCGCCCGTCGTCTACTACGGCACGCCGTGGGGGCCGCGCTCACTGCTCGCGCAGGCCGAGGCCCAGCACCTCGACGCCGAGCGGGCGGGCGGCCCGCGCCGCCACTTCCGCGTCGACTGGCAGCGCGTCGCCGACTACAACCCCGCCTACGGGGCGTACGTCGACGGCGAGCGTGCGCGGCTCGGCGAGCGCCACCCGATCTTCCGCACGCAGTACCTCCTCGAGGTGCTGCACGACGAGGATCGCCTGCTCGACGCTGCCGTGCGCGCACAGATCGAGGGTCGCCACGACCGGCTGCGCTCGCCCCTTCCCGGCGAGCGCTACGTCGCCGGCCTCGACCTCGCGGGGCCGGCCCTCGACGGCCGCGCACAGGGCGGCGACCGCGACTGGACCGTGCTGACCATCGCGCGCGTGCGCTCGGAAACAGGCGGGCTGCCGGCGATCGAGGTGGTCGAGCACCAGGCGTGGCGCGGCGAGGCGACCGACGCGATCGTCGGGACGCTGGCCGACCGGCTGCGCAACGTCTGGCGCGTGCGCCGCCTCGCCGTCGACGCGACGGGCCTCGGCGCACCCATCGCCGACCTGCTCACGCGCCGTCTCCCCGCCGGCCGCGTCGATGCGGTGGTGTTCAGCACGCCGCGCAAGTCGCAGCTCGGCTTCGGCCTGCTCGCGGCGGCGCATTCCGGGCGGCTCCGGCTGTACCGCGCGGACGGCTCGGCCGAGGCCGCCGAGTGCCGCCGACAGCTGGAGCTGGCCCGCGCCGTCTACCGCGACGAACGCACGATGCAGTTCCACGTCGACCCCGGCGAGGGACACGACGACTACCTGATGAGCCTCGCGCTTGCCGTCGACGCCGCCCGCGACGCGGGCGGATCGCGTACGGCGCGGGGCCGCGGCGCGCTCAGCGCGCCTGACCACCTGGAGGTATCCGCATGAGTCACGCTTCACCGAGCCCGACACCGACCCTCGAACCCCCCGAGGTGCAGCCGCGGCTGGCGCGCGAGGACGCGTTGCCCGAGCACGTCGACTACCGCGACCGCGGCTGCGACCTGTTCCCCTCGTGCCTGAGCTGCCCACTGCCACGCTGCCGCTACGACGAGCCTGGCGGCGTGCGCGCGATGCTCAACCGCACGCGCGACCGTGAGATCCGCCGCATGCGCTTCGACGACGAGGCGCCGGTGAACGAGATCGCGCGCCGCTTCCAGGTCTCGCGCCGCACCGTGTTCCGCGCGCTCGAAGGCGCCCACGGCACGCAGCGCAAACCGGCCCGCGAGGGCGCGCCGGCGCGAAACAGCACGAAGGAGACGTCCCGATGACCGCCACCGTCACGAGCCTCGGCATCCCGCGGGCTCCCTCGACAGCCTCGTCCGCCGCGCACGTGCCGTTCCCGCGCACGCTCGCGCAGCGCGACCGCGCCCGATTCGCGCGTTACCGCGAGCTGCTCGACTTCTTCGAGGGCCGCCGCGGCGCGCCAGCCGGGTCGCCGCGCGAGCGCATGCTGCAGTTCAACTACGCCCGCGCGTTCGTCGAGAAAGGCGCCGCCTACCTCGTGAGCGACCACCGCCCGGTGGTCACCGCGACCGGGGAGACGTCCGAGGGCCGCCGTCGCGCCGCCGAGGCCGAGCAGGCGCTGCTCGAACTGTGGGAGGCGAACGACCTGCTGCGGCTCGATCTCGACGGCGAGCTCGACACCGCAGTGCTCGGCGACGGCGCGTACAAGGTGACGTGGGACGAGCGCGAGCAGCGCGTCGTCGTCTCCGCGCCCGACGTGCAGGGCCTGCACGTGTGGAGCCTGGGCGACGACGTGCGCCGCATCTGGCGTGTCGCGTCCCGCTACGAGGTCGCGCCCGAGCAGGTCGAGGCGCGCACGGGCCGGCTGCCGCGCGGCGCAGGCGGCCAGCCGGCCGCCTCGGCGCAGGTCACGGAGGTGTGGACCGCAGACCGCTTCGAGTTCTGGGTCGAGGAGGAGCTCGCCGAGGCGCGAGCCAATCCGTACGGCGTGATCCCGTTTGTGCTCTACCCCAACGTGCCGCGCCCCAAGCACCTCTGGGGCGTCTCCGACATCGAGCCGCTGCGCGAATCGATCGTCGAACTCAACCGCGCGCTCACGCAGCTCAGTCGCATCATCGAGCTGTCCGGCAACCCCATCGCCGTGCTCGAGAACGTCGAGGCGTCACGCGACATCGCCGTGCAGCCGGGCGCCGTGTGGGAGCTGCCGGAGCAGGCGCGCGCGTACCTGCTGGATCTGCTGCAGGGCGGCGGCGTGCGCCTCCACGTCGACTACGTCGACCTGGTGTACCGCACGTTGCACGACCTTGCGGAGACGCCGCGGGTCGCCTTCGGCGACGGTGGCGGCGACCACTCGGGCGTCGCGCTGCGCATCGAGCTCGACCCGCTGCTGCGCAAGGTGGCGCGCAAGCGGCTGATCCGCACCGCCGCGTTGCGGCAGCGCGACGCGCTCATGCTGCGCGTGCTCGCCCACCACACAGGCCGCTCGTTCGAGGGCGTGCGCACCGACATCACGTGGGCGCCGGTGTTCCCTCGCGACGACACGGGGCTGCTGGAAGCGGCGCCATGAGCGGGGGCGAGTTACTCCACCTGTATCGGCGTCCCGGCGCCGAACAGCCCGCCGATCCGGAACGCAACTCGGACCGTCATCTCTTCGCCATCACGGCGCAGCGTGACCTCGGTCTCGCCGGCGATCGGGTTGAAGGTGGTCATCAGCGCGTTGAGGTCATCGAGGGTGCGCATCGGGCGGCCCTCGATGGCGAGGACGTAGTCGCCCGCGCGCAGTCCGGCTGAGTCGGCGGGCGAGCCGGGGAAGACGGCGAACACGCGCAGGCCGTCGGGCGTCTCCTCCAGCAGTTCGCCAAGCAGCGACGGCGGCAACGCCAGCCCGCCCGGGCGGTTGGCGAGCATCAAGCCAAGCGCCAGCGTGCGCAGCATGTCCGACCGCCAGAATGAGTCCTCCGCATGCGTACGCTCGACATCGACGACGCGCGTCGTGCCGCCGCTGTGCAGCGTCAGCGCGTAGACCTCGCCGGCTATCACCGCCTGCACCGCTGCGCGCAGCTCGGCCGCGGTGCGCAGCGGCGCCCCATCGATCGCGATGACGATGTCGCCCACGAGCAGGCCCGCGCGCTCGGCCGGCGACCCCGCGAACACCGCCTCAACCGCCAGGACGCCGCCGATCTCGGTCACCGCCGCGCCGACCAGCAGATCAATGCCGAGTGCTTCGAGGAGCGCCCGCAACTCCGGCGGCAGCGACTCCGGCGGTCCGGCGAACGGATCCGTGCCGCCACCCTGCATGCTGCCGATCAGCGCCTGTAGGGCCGCGTCGAGCGACTCGGGCGACGGCGTCCCGGGCGTGGGCGTGGCCGTCGCAACGGGCGGAGCCGGGGCCGTCACCTCCGGCGTCGGTGATGGGGCAGGCGTCCCGACCTGTGCGTCGTCCGCCTCGCCGCCGAAACAGCCTGCGACGGCGGCGTATGCGAGCGCCGCGGAGATGAGCATCCACCGCGGGACGTGCCCGTGCGCAAGCCGCCGATGGGGTCGGTGACGCGCGAGGACGTGAGCCATTCCGCACTCCGTGTGAGCGGAGAGATTATACATATATAATCGATGATTACGAGCGTGCGTGCCGTCCGGATTTCGCTAATCACATGACGACTAGCGATGGCAGTCCGCCCCTAACGTCAGACGTGAGGTAGACTCACCGGGGTGACGGTTTCACAAATCACGCTCGTCCATCGAGAACGCGGGCCTTTGTCCGGTCCGCGCTGGCCCGTGCAGATACGGCTGATTGGTCGTGCCTTCCGTTACTGGCGAGCGTTTGTCCTCGCCATCGTCGTCGTCGTCGCCGCCACCGCGCTCAACGTCGCCGCGCCCTACCTCACCGGCCTTGCCATCGACGCCGGCCTCGACATCGCCACCGTCGAGGGCATCGGGGGCGTCGAGGAGACCGTCGCGCGCGGCACGCTCACCACGCTGCTGTTCGCGGTCGGGTTGCTCGTCACGGTCGGGGTGGCGCGTGGCGTGTTCATGTACGCCCAGACCTATCTCGGCGAGCACATCTCGCAGGCCGTCGCCTACGACTTCCGCAACGACCTCTACGACCACCTCCAGCGGCTCAGCTACGCCTACCACGACAGCTCGCAGATCGGGCAGATCATGTCGAGGGCGACACAGGACGTCGAAGGCGTCCGCATGTTCGTCTCGATGGGCGTGATCCGCCTGCTCTTCGTCTTCGCGCTCCTCGGCGGCGTCTACGGGCTGATGATCTCGACGAACACCACGGTGGGGCTGATCGCGCTCGGCTTCGTGCCGTTCATCGCCATCCAGAGCATTTGGACCTCCGCCCGGCTGCGGCCGATCTGGCTCAAGGTGCAGGACCTCCAGGGCGACATGTCGAACGTCCTGCAGGAGAACCTCACCGGTCAGCGCGTGGTGAAGGCCTTCTCCCGCACCGACTTCGAGCAACGGAAGTTCGACGAGAAGGTCGACGAGCTCTTCAAGTGGTCCTACTCCACCAGCAAGTTCCAGGCCTTCAACGAGCCGTTCCTGCAGTCGCTGTGGCTGCTCTCGCTGGCCGTCGTGTTCTGGGCCGGGGCGACCGAGATCCAGGCCGGGCGCATGACCGTCGGCGACCTGGCCGCGTTCCAGCTCTACCTCACGCTGCTGCAAGTGCCGGTCCGCTCCATCGGCTGGATCATCATGATGTTCGCGCGCGCCCACTCCACCGGCGCGCGCATCTTCGAGATCCTCGACGCCGAGTCCGCCGTGCAGGAGCGAGCGGACGCCACGCCCCTCGGCGAGGGCTCAGGCGACGTCCGCTTCGAGGGCGTCTCGTTCGAGTACGGCGCCACGGACCGCGTACTCCGCAACCTCGATGTGCACGCGAAGCCCGGCGACACCGTCGCCCTGCTCGGGCCGACGGGGTCCGGCAAGTCCACCGTCGTCAACCTGCTGCCGCGCTTCTACGACGCGACCTCCGGCCGCATCACCATCGACGGCGAGGATGTGCGCGACGTCACCCTCGAGTCGCTGCGCAACGCCATCGGCATCGTGCAGCAGGACCTCTTCCTGTTCATCGGCACCATCCGCGAGAACATCGCCTACGGCCTCCCGGACGCAACCGACGAGCAGATCGAGGCCGCCGCGAAGGCGGCGAAGATCCACGACTTCATCATGGACATGCCGGAGGGCTACGACACGTGGGTCGGCGAGCGCGGCACCACGCTCTCGGGTGGCCAGCGCCAGCGCATCTCGATCGCCCGCACGCTACTGCGCGACCCGCGCGTGCTCATCCTCGACGACTCGACGGCGTCGGTGGACATGCGCACCGAGTACGAGATCCATGAGGCGCTGCAGGCGCTGATGGAGAACCGCACGACCTTCGTCATCGCCCAGCGGCTCCGCACCGTGAAGGCCGCAGACCAGATCATCGTGCTCCGCGACGGCGAGATCGTCGAACACGGCCGCCACGAGGAGCTCCTGGCGGCCGACGGCTTCTACCGCCAGATCTACGACCTCGAACTGCGTGACCAGGAGGAGGCGAGCGCCTCGCTCGCGCTCATCGACGGCGGGGGCGGCGGCTAGTGGCGTACTGGGGCGGCGGACAGGCGGGCGGATGGTCCGGCGACCAGCGCGGCGTGCAGCGCGGCCGCCCGGTCGACGGCTGGGACTACGCCGATCTCGGCCGCGTCTACGAGCCCGACCTGGTCAAGCGGCTCTTCCCGTTCCTCAAGCCGTACAAGGTGCAGACCATCGTCGCCACCATCGCGATGCTCGTCTTCGCCGTCGCCTCCTACGCCCAGCCCTACGTCATGGCCGTCGCGACCCAGTCGATCGTGGAGAAGCTGCGATCCGGTTCACCCGCGCAGCTCGCGGCGGTGGACAGCGAAATCCTGAACTTCGGTGCACTGCTCGTCGGCCTCGCGACGTTCTCGTTCGCCTCCGCCGCACTCCAGCGGCTGATGACCGGGTACGTGGGACACCGCATCCTGCGCGACCTGCGCTCGCAGATGTTCGCGCACCTCAACAAGCTCTCGCTCAGCTTCTTCGACCGCGAGGAAGTGGGGCGCGTGATGTCGCGCGTCACGTCCGACGTGGTGACGCTGCAGGAGCTCATCACCTCGGGCTTCCTCAACATCCTCGCCGACATCGTCGGGCTGGGACTGATCGTGCTGTTCCTGTTCCTGCTCGACCCGCTGCTGGCGGTGATCTCCCTGTCGGTGATCCCGCTGCTGATGATCTTCATGGTGTGGTGGCAGACCCCCGCCGCCCGCGCCTTCATCCGCGTGCGCCAGGCCATCTCGATCGTCAACGGCTCGATCAATGAGAACGTCTCGGGCGTCCGCATCGTCCAGTCGCTCAACCGCGAGGAGGAGAACCTCCGCCAGTTCGAGCGCCTCAACCGCGTCAACCTCGACTCCAACATGGACGCGGTGAAGCTCCAGGCCGCCGTCATCCCGATGGTCGAGATGCTGTCGACGATCGCGACCGCGGTGGTGCTGGTGGTGATCGGCGTGCGCACCTTCAACGGCGACCTCGGCGCCGGCGAGGCGCTCGCCTACTCGATCGGCTTCCTGCTCTACATCCAGCGCTTCTTCAACCCCGTCCGCGACATCGTCCTACAGTACACGATGCTCCAGCGCGCCATGGCCGGCGCCCACCGCATCTTCGAGGTCCTCGATACCGAGCCCGAGATCGTCGACCCCCCGGACGCGAAGGTGCTCCCGGACGTCGAGGGCCGCATCGACTTCAACGAGGTGGACTTCAGCTACGTCAAGAACGTCCCCGTGCTCCGCCAGTTCGACCTGCACATCGAGCCCGGCGAGACCATCGCCTTCGTCGGCCACACCGGCGCCGGCAAGACCACCGTCACCGCGCTCGTCAACCGCTCCTACGACATCGAGGGCGGCTCGATCCTCATCGACGGCACCGACCTGCGCGAGATCCAGCGCGCCTCGCTGACCCGACGCATGAGCGTCGTGCTGCAGGAGCCGTACCTGTTCTCCGGCACCATCGCCGACAACATCCGCTACGGCCGCCTGGACGCCACCGACGAGGAGATCGCCGCGGCCGCCAGCGCCGTCGGCGCGCACACCTTCGTCGACCGGCTGCCGGAGGGCTACGACACCGAACTGCACGAGCGCGGCATGAACCTCTCCGTAGGACAGCGGCAGCTCATCGCGTTCGCCCGCGCGATCATCGCCGAGCCGCGCATCCTCATCCTCGACGAGGCCACGGCGAACATCGACACGCACTCGGAGCGGCTGATCCAGCAGGCACTGAGGACGATCCTGCGCGGCCGCACCTCGCTCGTGATCGCTCACCGCCTTTCGACGATCCGCAGCGCGGACCGCATCGCCGTCATGCGCGACGGCGAGATCGTCGAGCTCGGCAACCACGAGGAGCTCATCGCGGAGGACGGCATCTACGCCGACCTCTACCGCATGACCTACCGCCACGACGACGACGGCCTCGATGGCGACGGCGCCGGGAGCAACGGCGCCGGCGGCGCCACCTCGCCCGCGCCGCGCGGGAGCGCCACCCGATGACCCCCACGCAGGAACAGCTCATTGCCCGCATCGCGCCCGACGAGGTCGCGTTCTGGCGCACGCTCGGCATCGAGGTGGTCGACGCCACGGAGGGCTCGGCGCGGCTGCGCATCCCCGCGCGCGCGGAGCTGGAGACGCGCCGCCCGGACACGCTGCACGGCGGCGTGCTCGCCTCGCTGATCGACGCGGCGGGGTCGGCGGCGCTGCTCACCACGCGCGCCGAGGACGATGAGACGTGGGCGGGATTCGCCAGTACCGACCTCAACGTCAGCTACCTCGCCGCCGCCACCAGCGACATCGTCGCCGAGGCGCGCGTGCTGCGTGGCGGTCGCAGGGTCGTCTACACCACCGTCGAGGTGACCGACGCGGCCGGCACGACCGTCGCCGTGGGCCGCGTCACCTATATGATCGCCCGGCGGCAGCAGTCGTAAGACGCGACCGCGCCGCGCCGCGCGGAACCCGACCATGCACGACGAATCGATCCAGGCGTACGTGGAGGCGGTGCGCGGCCTGCTGGCCCGCGGCGGCTTCGAGCGCAGCGGCGACCCGCGCGAGGCGAAGCGCTTCCGCGTCACCCACATCCGTGACTACCTCGACCGCGCCGGGCGGCCCGAGGAGCGCCGCACCGTCCACGTCGCCGGCTCCAAGGGCAAGGGCTCAACCTCCGCGATGGTCGAGTCGATCCTGCGCGCGGCAGGCGCGCACACCCTGCTACTGACCTCGCCCGACGTGCACCAGGCGCGCGAGCGCGTGCGCGTCGACGGCGAACCACTGGACCACGCGACATTCGCGCGGCTCGCCCAGGCCCTCCTCGGCGACGAGGGGACCGAGGGCTGGTCGTACTTCGAGCTCGTCACCCTGCTCGGCTGGCTCGCGGGCGCGGAGGCGGGCTGCGACTGGCAGGTGCTCGAAGTTGGCCTCGGCGGCCGCCTCGACACGACGAACGTGATCGCCCGCAAGGACGTGGCGATAGTCCTGCCCATCGACCTCGAGCACACAGCCATCCTCGGCGACACCATCCCGCAGGTAGCCGCCGAGAAGGCAGGCATCCTCACCGGGCCGTGCGAGGCCGTCGTCGCGCCGCTGCGCGAGAGCGCCATTGACGTGGTGCGCGCGCACGCCGCCGAGGCCGGCGCGACGCTGCATGAGGTCGCAACCGAGTGCGCCATGCGCGTGACCAACCAGAACCTCGACGGCCAGACGTTCGACCTGCGCACGCCGCTGCGGACGTACCGTCGTCTCCAGCTGCCGCTGATCGGCCGGCACCAGGCGGAGAACGCCGCGGCCGCCGTCCGCGCCGCCGAGCTGGCGTGGGCTTCCATGGGCGAGGAACTACCGGCGTCGGCCGTCCCGCAGGGCCTCGGGCGCGTCGTCTGGCACGGTCGCTTCGAGGTGCTGCGCCGCCGGCCGCTGATCGTCGCCGACGCGCTGCACACGCCCCTGGCCGCCACGCGCTTCCGCGAGACCGTCGAGGCGCTCGGACTGCGCCGGCCGCGCGTCCTGGTCACGGGCCTGCTCGGCGGTCGCGACGCCTCGGCCGTGGCGCGGGCGCTGCTCGGCCCCGACGGCGAGGCGATGACGACGGTCGTGGTGACCGCGCCCTCCTCGCAGCGCGCCGCCGACATCGCAGAGGTCGAGGCGGCGTTCCGCGCGGAGGGCGCCGCAGTGCAGCGCGCCGTGGGCGTGGCGGCGGCCGTGGAGCTCGCACGGGGCCTCGCCGGCGACGCTGGCACGGTGCTCGTCACGGGCTCGCTGTACACGGTCTCGGAGGCGCGCGAGCACCTGCTCGGCGTCACCGGCGACCGGGCGTTCGGACTGCGCTAGACTGGCGCGACGGGGCCACGGGGCCGGGGAGCAGCGATGGCATCGGGCAACGGACGCGGGCGCGTCGTCATCACCGGCATGGGCATCATTTCGCCGCTCGGCAACACCGTCGACGAGATGTGGCGCCGTGCGGTCGCGGGCGAGTCCGGGATCGGTGAGCTCACCGCCATCGACCCCTCCGCCTACCCGTGCCAGGTCGCCGGCCAGGTAGAAGACTTCGACCCGACCGAGTGGATGGACCGCCGTACCGCCCGCCGCACGGCGCGCTTCTCGCAGTTCGCCATCGCCGCCGGCAAGCAGGCGCTCGACGATGCCGGCCTCGACCTCGACAGCATCGACCGCCGCCGCGCGGGGACGGTGCTGGGCAACGGCGGCGGCGGCATCCCGGAGACCGACACCGCGATGCGCACCCTGCTCGGGCGCGGCGGGATGCGCCTGGACCCGCTCTACCTCGCGAAGATGCTGCCGAACATGGCGGCCGGGAACCTCACCATCCAGCTCGGCCTGCTCGGCCACTCCAACACCGTGACCACCGCCTGCGCAGCCGCCACGCAGGCCATCGGCGACGCCGCCGAGGTGATCCGCCGCGGCGAGGCGGACGTGATGGTCGCCGGCGGCACCGAGGCCGGCATCTCCGAGCTCGGCCTCGCCGGGTTCTGCGCGATGCGTGCCCTCACCACCAACTTCAACGACCGCCCTGGCGAGTCCTCGCGCCCCTTCGACCGCGACCGCGACGGCTTCGCGCCGTCCGAGGGCGCCGGGCTGGTCGTGCTCGAGAGCCTCGAGCACGCGCAGGCGCGCGGCGCGCGCCCCCTCGCCGAAGTGCTCGGCTACGGCGTGACCGCGGACGCCGCCTACCTCGTCGCCCCGCCGGAGGGCGGCGACGGCGCCGCGCGCGCGATGCAGGCGGCGCTGGACGCGGCCGGCCTCGACGCGGAGGAGATCGACTACATCTCGGCGCACGCGACGGCAACAGAGGTGGGCGACATCGCGGAGACGCAGGCGATCCGCACGGTCTTCGGCGAGCACGCCTACCGCGTGCCGGTCACGGCCTTCAAGTCGCAGGTCGGCCACCTCCTCGGCGGCGCCGGGGGCGTCGAGACCATCGCGGCGGTGCAGACGCTGCTCACGGGGCAGATCGCCCCCACGATCAACCTCGACAACGCCGACCCGGAGTGCGACCTCGACTACGTCCCGAAGGAGTCGCGCACCGCCGAGGTGCGGACGATGCTCAAGAACTCGTTCGGGTTCGGCGGGCAGAATGCCGTGCTCGCGCTCCAGCGCTTCGACGAGTAGCCGGCCAGCCTCACCGGCGAGCCTGGTTCCAGCACGACCTTGAGCGACCGCACGGCCTGTTATGGTGAGGCTGCATCGCAACCCCTCCCACCTCGGGGACGTAGCTACACGTGGATGCACCGGACAGGCAGATCGCCGCGTACGACTCGCAACGTGAGCGGCTGGAGCGCGACCATCACGGCCGCTGGGTCGTGTTCCACGACGGATCGCTCGTTGGCGACTACGCGTCGTACGAAGACGCGATCACCACGGCGATGCGCACGTTCGGACGAGGCCCGTACCTGATCCGGCAGGTTGGCGCACCATCCCGCGTCTGCCTGCCTCGCTCATGTTCGGGTCGTCCCGTGCCGGAGCTTGAGTGCGGGTTCACGGTGTCGGGATCCCAACGCCGCCCAATGACCCGCATGCTGCGCTCGTCGACACGGGCGCTGTCGAGAGTGGCATCGAGCCGAGTGACCCTCAGCGACGACGCGTAGGCGCGCCGATCACGCCGCGGTCAGTTCAGCGCGGCCTCGATCTGCGCGATGTGGTCCTCGCGGTGTGCCCACCGCCGGATCGCGTAGCCGGATCCCTTCGCCACCAGCTCGGCGCGCTGCCCGGCGGTCAGGCTCGTGATGGTGGCGTCGAGTTGCCTCGCGGTCGCCTCGGCCGAGGCGACCGCGGCTGCGGGATCGAGCAGCGGTGCGATGGCCTCGAGGGCTGGATTCGTGGTCTCGTCCTCGGCGGGGAAATCGGCGCCATCGAGCCAGACGCGCAGAGCCGCGTCCTGCCGGGCCTCCCAGAACGCTACGTGCGCGAGCGCGAACCCGACAGTCCACCCGCGACCCAGCGAGCGCTCCAGATCGGAGGCGTCGAGGCGTGCTGCGAGCGCGCCGAGGCGACGGGTCGCCTCGGCGTTGCGGGCGAGGTCGTGGGCGTCGTCTGGGTCAGGCGACGGCGGCCTCCTCGGACAGCATCCCGTCGAGCAGGAGTTCGAGCGCCATGGTGTGGGCGCACGTGCGGCGATGTGCGAAGAAGTCGCAGTTGCACTCCCAGCCGCCGAGGTCGTAACGGACCTCGTGGCTGCCGTTGTCGCCATCGACGGAGACGGTCAGTTGGGTGAACTGCAAGCGGTCGCGTTCGCGGGAGTAGCGGCGTGCCTTCTCGACCTTGCCAATCATGCCCGAGTGCATCAGGCCTCCTGTCCGACGCGGGGAGTGAGCCTCGGAGGGCGGACGCGCGGCACGCTCCGGCAACGGTCCCTGCCGGTGCGGCGGCCGGGTCGAGGAACCGGTGTCGTGTGCGTTGGAAGACAGAATCGCGTCGCCCCTCGGATCGAGCGTAGGCGGCCCCAGCCGCGACCGTCAACATCTCGCGCAGCGAGTGTCCACATCGCCACTAGAACGGTGGCGCGAACCCGTCCTTGCCCTCCCCCAGCTCCGGCAGGCGGTCTCGCAACACCTCGAAGACCGCGCCGTAGTGCTCGAGGTACCTCGACTGGAACGAGGCCACGTCGCAGCCGAGCTTCTCCGCCATCAGCGCCAGCGCCCCTTCCCGCGTCGAGGCGACGAACTTGCCGCGCGCGAAGTGGAACGGCTGCACGATGAAGTGCTCGGCGCCCGTCGCCAGCAGGCTCTCCGCGAACGCCTCCGCGTCGCTCACCAGCAGCAGCGGCGTCATCGTCACGCCGACGTCGATCCCCGCGTCGCGCAGCTCGGCCACCGCGTCGAGCCGCTGCGCGTTCGAGGGGCACGAGGGCTCGAAGAGACGGCGCACGTCCTCGTCGTCGGTAGTGACGGTCATGTTGACCCGCACCCGCCCGCCGCCGTCCTCGATCTGCTGGAACAGGTCACAGTCACGCACGACATCCGGGCTGCGGGTCTGCACGACGAGCTTCGGCGCGTGGCGGTCGGCGAGCACCTGCAGCACCCCGCGCGTCAGCCCGACCGTACGCTCGATCGGCTGATACGGGTCGGTGACGCTGCTCATGTAGATGCACTTGCCGTCGAGCTTCCCGATCTTGCGCCTCTTGATCAGGTCGACGGCGTTCTCCTTCACCTCGACCCACTGCCCCCACGTGTCGCGCCGCTCGGCGCTGCGACTGAAGAAGGCGGCGTAACAGTACGAGCACCCGAAGGCGCACCCGCTGTACGGGTTGAGCGTGAAGTCGTACTGATCCATGAACCCCGTCGCGCGCATCAGGATCTCGCGCGCGGGCTTCGAGGAGACCTCGACGCTGCCCGTGCGGAACGCCGCGTCGTAGGCGGCGGGCTGCTCTGCTGGGGAGTCGAACAGCGAGGCCTGGGTGGCTGGCTCGCCGGAAGTCATGAGGTGCTCCAGGTACGCCGCTGTGGGCGAGTCTCCCACACCGACCTCGCACGCCCACGAGGGATGTGGCACACCGCCCTCAATACCGCCCCAACACCTCGTACCGCGGCTGACCCGCCCCCAGGTGCGAGCGCACCAACACCACCTCCCCCGCACGGTGGGGGTGCGAGGGCGGCGCTTCGAGGGCGGCGACGGCGTGGCCGATAGCGCGCCGCTGCGAGGCAGAGGCCTGACGGCGCACGCGCGCGAGCGTGACGTGCGGGCGCAGCTCGCGGCGCTCGGGCCGCAGGCCCGCCGCCTCCACGGCCGCCTCGACGCGCCCGGCGAGCGCGCGCAGCGCGTCGAGGTCCCCACCGAGACCGAGCCAGACGACCGAGGTGCGCGCCGCCGAGCCGAACGTCCCGGCCGCGGTGAGTTCGAGGTCGACACCGACCGGCGGGACGGACTCCCGCAGCGCCGCGTCGAGCGCGGGGACCAGATCCTCGTCGACCTCGCCGAGGAACCGCACGGTGAGGTGCATGCGGTCGAGCGCGACCGGGCGCAGCACGCTCGCGTCGTCGCCGAGCGTGGCGGTGAGCTCGTCGAGCGCGCGCGCGGCCTCGCGCAGCCACGGCTCGGGCAGCTCGATCGCGAGGAAGAGCCGCACCGCTACTCGATGCCGAGGAAGCGCGCGGCGTTACCGCCGAGCACGGCATTGCGCAGTGCGGCGTCGCGCAGATCGCCCAGTGCCGCCTCGGCGTCCGCGCGGTCGAAGGCCATGCCGCGCAGCGGGAAGTCGGAGCCCCAGGCGACGTGCTCCTGCCCCGCGAGGTTCGCGACGGTCGCGAAGACCGAGGGGTCGTACAGGAACTTCGAGGCGGCCGAGTCGAAGAGCAGGCGACCCTCGCCGAGGATGGCGCGCACCTCGGGCATGAGGGCGTGGAACGGCAGGCCGCCGCCCCAGTGCGCGGCGATCACGCGCACGGGGTGCGCTGCGAGCAGCCGCCACAGCCCGCCGGCCGTGAAGCCTCCCGCCTTGCCGGGATACTCGTGCCCGACTTCCTCCGAGGCGTGCACGAGCAGCGGCAGGTCGAACCCGGCGACGAGCTCCGCGAGGCGGTCGGCGGCCAGCACCTGCTCCTTGAGCGTGGCGGGGTGGGTGCCGCCGCTCAGCCGGACCTCACCGAGGCCGGCCGCGCCGCCTGCCACGAGCGGATCGAGCCACGCGCGCATCGCGTCGGCGGTGACGTCGATGCCGCCGAGGAACGCGGTCGGCACGGGCACGAACGGCAGGAGACGGCCGTCCGAGCCGGTGGCGGTACCGAGCAGGTAGGCAGCGTGCACCGCGCAGAGCTCGGGCGATTCCCACGCGAAGCCCGCGACGACCGCGCGATCGACGCCCGCTTCGTCCATCGCCTCGAGCACCTCGTCCGCCGTCGCCATCTGAGCGCGGGGGTCCGCGTAGAGCGCCGCAAAGCCCGCGTCGGCGCCGGCGAGGCGCTCGCGCGCCGCGATCATCGCGGGCGGGAAGGCGTGGGTGTGGACATCTACGATCATCCGGCGCATCGTACGGGACACAGGCGCAACCGACGGTCACCGCCGGACGCCCCCACTGGCTGCTCCCCCTGCCACGGGACCGATGCCGGACGAACCACGACCCCCATTCGACGAGCCGACCGCCGAGGCGATCCCCGCGCTCCTCGAGGCGCTGCTCTTCGTCGCCGACGGCCCGGTGGCCGCGGCGGCGTTCGCGCGCACGCTCGGCGTGACGCCCGGCAAGGTGCGCCAGGGGCTGAACGAGGTGCGCGACCACCTCGATGGCAGAGGCATCCGGGTCCAGAGCGGCCCCGAGGGCGTGCAACTCATCACCGCGCCCGACGCGGCGGCGGTCGTCGAACACTTCCTGGGCCTGGAGTCCTCGCGGCGCCTGTCGACGGCCGCGCTCGAGACGCTGGCGGTGATCGCCTACCGCCAGCCGGTCACGCGCGCGGCCATCGAGGCGATCCGCGGCACCAGCAGCGACGGCGTGCTCGCCACGCTGCGTGCGCGCGGGCTCGTCGAGCGCGTCGGCCGCGCGGACGGGCCGGGACGGCCCGGCCTCTACGGCACCACGCAGCGCTTCCTCGAACACTTCGGGCTCGAGCAGGCCGACCACCTCCCCGGCCTCGACGAGCTCCCGGAGCTACTCGGCCTCGACGACGGCGTGCAACGCGCGCTGCCCGTCGAACCGAACGAGGACGCGGAGCCCGCGGCATCGCCCAGCGGGGAGCACGCCGAGGCGCCCGCGCCGGACGCCTCCGACCCGGCGGTGCAGCCGCCGCTCGACCTGTAGCCGGTCGTGGTCACCATTAGCGTCGTGCTGACGCTGTACCTGCCCGCCGCGCACAGCCTGAAGGAGAAGCGCGCCGTCGTGCGGTCGATCGTCGAGCGGCTGCGCGCGCGCCTCGACGTCTCCGCCGCCGAGGTGGGCGCGCAGGACCTCACGCAGCGCGCCGAAGTGGGGTTCGCCGTCGTCTCCGGCGACCTCGCAACGGCGCGCCGCTTGGCCGACGACGCCGAACGCTTCGCCGACCGCGAGCTCCTCGGCCGCGCCGAGGTCATCGACCGCGCCGTCGAGGAGTACGTGCTGGATCTGGATTAGCTGCGAACGGGCGCTCAGGCGCGGACAGCCTCACGCACAGGCGAGCACAGCAGGTCGTACGGCATCGCGCCGTCGACGCGCGCCCGCACGAGCGTCCCGGTCGGGAACTCGCCACGCACGAACGCGAGGCCGTCCACCTCGGGCGCGTCGCGGAAGCTCCGTCCGACGACGACCGGGTCGCCGGTCGCGCTCGCCGCCGGCGCCTCGGACTCGACGAGCACGTCGAGCTCGCGGCCGACGAGTTCGCGGTTGCGTTCGTGTGAGATCGCCTGCGCGAGCTCCATGAGCGCGCCGTAGCGCTCGGCGACCACCTCGTGCGGCACGGGGTCGGCGTACCCGGCGGCCGGCGTGCCCGCCTGCGGCGAGTATGTGAACGCGCCGACGTGGTCGAAGCGCTGCTCCTCGACGAAGTCGAGCAGCTCCTCGAACTCGGCGTCGGTCTCGCCCGGGAAGCCGACGATGAACGTCGTGCGGACGGTCACGTCGGGCATCGCCGTCCGGATGGCGTCGAGGCTGCGGTGCGCCGTGCGCAGCGATGGGCGCTTCATGCGGCGCAGCATGGCGTCGGAGCCGTGCTGCAGCGGGATGTCGAGGTACGGCAGCACGTTCGGCAGCGCCGCCATCGTCTCCGCCAGGCGGCGCGTCACGCGGCCGGGGTACGCGTACATGAGGCGGATCCACGGCACCTCGGGCACCTCGGCGGCGAGCTGTTCGAGGAGCACCGCGAGGCCGTCGCGATCGCGGCGGTCCTCGCCGTACGCGGTCGAGTCCTGCGCCACGAGCACCAGCTCGCGCACGCCCGCGGCCGCGTACATGCGCGCCTCGCCGAGCAGGCGCTCGGTGGGCTCGGAGCGCATGCCGCCCTTGATGGTGGGGATGATGCAGAACGTGCACGGGCGGTCGCAGCCGTCGGAGATCTTCAGGTACGCGCTCGGCCCCATCGGTAGCACCGTCTGCTGCGGGATGTCGTACCCCGGGTCGGCCGGGCCGAGCGAGGCGGCGATGGCGTCCCACGCCTCGACGCCGAACGTCGCGTCGACGCCCGGCACGGCGGAGCGCACCTCCTCCTCGGCGATCTGGGTCATGCACCCGACGACGTAGAGCCGCTGATCCGGCGGCCGGTTGCGGTCGAGCTCCGACACCACCTCGATCGACTCCTGCTTGGCGGCGTCGATGAAGCCGCAGGTGTTGACGAGCACGAGGTCGGCGTCGTCCGGCTCGTCGACCGGTGCGTGGCGCGCGTTGCGCAGCGCGCGTTCCAGCCGCATCGAGTCGACGGTGTTCTTGGCGCAGCCGAGGGTGACGAGGTGGTATCGCACGTGAGCAGGCTGGGGCCGGGGAGCAGTCAGCGTCAACCGCCCGCGACGGCACGATGACGTTCGGTTCCGCCATGCTCACGATCATGAGATCAGGGTGATGCCCGCGTGCGGCGGACGAGTGCGCTCCATCTCCCGCGATCGCGAGGATGGGATCGAGGTGATGCCGCGCGCGGCGGACGAGTGCGCTCCGTCTCCCGCGATCGTGAGGATGGGATCGTCGTAGTCACCTGCGGCTTTACGGGCTGCGGTTGAGCCGCATACGATCCGAAGGCCGAGATCCTGCGTCGTCCGCACGCGACGAATGGACTCGGCCTTCCGGGTCACCGGGGACGGCAGTAGATCTCCAGCCATGAACACGTACCGGGATTTGGCTTTCATGAGGCGCGCCGCGCTGCGCAGCGCGGTCCCCTCCTTCATCCTCATCGTTGGCGGCACCGTCGTGGTCCAGTGCCTGGGTGGTCCCGGGGTGCTCGCGTTCGCGGCCATGCTCGCCTACGTGGCCGTGGTCGGTATCGCGGTGTACCTCGTAGAGAAGCGCTGGCCATTGCACGGCAGATAACCCTGGGCCGCCTCGCAGCGCCACGATATGTTCGGTCCCGCCATGCTCATGATCATGAGATCGAGGTGATGTCGGCGCGCGGCGGACGAGTGCGCTCAATCTCCGGGATCGCGAGGATGGGACCTTCCAGGGTCCCGTCGGCGACGTACTCCGCGAGGTCGGATTGCCAGTCGACGTCTCCGCCGCTCGCGAAGGAAGCGCAGTAACTCGGGGGACGAACGCGGGTGCAAGACGGAAGGCGGGGCACCGCCTACTCCTCCGTGTCCTCCGGCGCGGGTTCCGCCGAGATGAACAGGTTCACCTCGTCGTCGGCGGCAAGCGGTTGCCCCGGAGACGGCGAGTGGCCGAACACGCGGCCCGGCGGTGTGTCGTCCGTCTCGATCTCGAACTCGGACACGAGCTGCACGCCGATCTCAGCCAGCACGCGCCTCGCCTCAGCCAGCTCGACGTTGCGGAGGTCGGGCATCGTGCCCTCCTCGAACGGTCCGACGGTGGCGGCGGGCGGCGCCTCCTCGACTTGCGACTCGCCATCTCCCCCGTCACCTCTGAGGTCGGTGAGGCGCGGCACTCCCACAAAAAACGCCGCCCCTCCGGCGGCCACGACGACGATGACGAGCAGCAGCCAGCGCCACGGCACCGTGGGGATGGCGGACGGCCCCTCGCTGCGCCGCAGGCCGGGCAGCGGTTCGAGGCCCGGTGGGCGGGGAAGTTCGCTCGGCATGCGGCCGAGCGCCTCCTCCTCGTCGAGGCCGAGGTAGCGCGCGTAGCTGCGCACGAACCCGCGCGCGTACACCGGCGCCGGCAACGTGTCGAACTGGTCGCGCTCGAGCGCCTCGATGTACCCGCGACTGATCCGGGTGTCGCGTTCGACCCGGTCGAAGTCGTATCCGCGTTCCTCGCGGCGGGTGCGCAGCCAGGCGCCCAGACCGTCATCCGATCCGCCGGCCAGCGCCGTGGCGCGCGGCTCGTCGGCGGCGGCGTCGCCGCCGTTCCCGCGCGAGCGCCAACCGCCGAGGAAGCTCAATGTCGATCCACGCCTGGGAATTCGACCAGCGACTTGAGTCCGTCGAGCGCCAGCCGCGAGGCGTACGCCTGCGGCGCGTCCTCGATGCGGTAGCGGTTGGTCACCACCTCGTCGATGTGCGGCACGTGGCCGAGCATCGCGACGGTGCGCCGGTACTGGTCGCTCGTGGCGTTCTGCGAGCCGGTCAGCACGACCTCGCCGTAGTGCACCAGGTTCGGGTCGAACGGCACGGGGTTGCCCGGCGGGAAGCCCGCGAAGAGGTTCACCACACCCTGCGGCCGCACCGCCGCCAGCGCGGGCTCGACGAGCTGCGGGATGCCCACGGACAGCACGACGCCGTCCGCGCCCGCGCCCGACGTCGTGTCCTTGACCGCCGCCGTCACGTCGTCGCTCGCCGGGTCGAGCACGAGGTCCGCGCCCCAGCGGCGCGCGGTCTCGCGGCGCTCGGCGACCGGCTCACTGACGATGATCGGCGCAGCGCCGGCGGCGCGCGCCATGAGCACGTGTAGCAACCCCATGGGCCCCGCGCCGATGATGAACAGCGAATCGCCGATGCCCGTCCGGCACAACTCGAGCGACGCGGTCACGCAGGCAGCCGGCTCGGTCAGCGCGGCGACATCGAGCGGCAAGTCGTCGGGCACGGTGAAGACCTGCCCGAGGCCGACGATGGCGGCGGGTACGAGCACCGACTCGGCGAAGCCGCCGTCGATGTCGTAGCCGAGCGTCTGGCGGCTGGTGCAGCGGTTGCGCTTGCCCGTCTGGCAGAAGCGGCAGTGCCCGCACGAGACGATGGGGCACACGATGACGCGGTCGCCCTCCGCGACGCCGGTGACGCCCTCGCCCACCTGGTCGACGACGCCGGCGATCTCGTGGCCGGGGATGACGCCCGCGCGGGCGTACTTCTCGCCGCGGTAGACGCGCACGTCGGAAGCGCACAGCGAGGAGGCCGCGACGCGCAGTCGCACCTCGCCGGGGCCCGTCTCGGGAGTGGGGCGGTCCTGGACGGACACCTTGCCTGGTTCCTCGAAGATGGTGGCGCGCATGGGGCTCCGGTCATCGGTCGCTGGGTCGGGGTGAGGGGAATCCGCTTCGCGCCAGAGTATCGCAGCGCGGCGCGGGGGCTGCTACTGCATGCCCCACGTCGTGGGCCGGGCCCGGCCAGAATCCTGCGAGGGTCACCGCGAGGCAGTTCGTCGCGCCTCGCGAGCACTCGGTGGCCATCGGGCCGGCGGTCGGCGAACGAGCCACACCGCCATGGGGGCGGTATCCTGCTCGTGCGCGGTGAGAGCCCCACGGCGACGGACCCGGGAGGTCAGGTCATGTCGGCCAACGAGGAACTGCTCCAACGCATCACCGCTCGTCCGGACGTGTTCGGCGGGAAGCCGATCATTCGTGACTTGCGGGTGTCCGTGGAGTTGGTGCTGAGCCTCCTGACGCAGGGTGTGGCGCAGGCAGACATCCTGGACGACTACCCCGATCTCGAGCCCGAGGACATCCTTGCCTGTACGGCGTACGCGCACGCGGTCATCGCGCGAGACACCCTGGCCACGATTTCCGTCCGCGAGTAGTGCGGTTCCTCGTCGATAGATGCGCCGGCCGCCGTTTGGCGGAGTGGCTTCGCGAGCACGGCCATGACGTGCTGGAGGCCCGCTCACTCGGCCCGGACCCCGGGGACCGGGCTCTGCTGGAACTCGCCGAGTCAGCGGCGCGGATCCTGATCACGATCGACACCGACTTCGGCGAGTTGATCTACCTCCACGATGTCCCGCACGCCGGCCTCGTGCGCCTGCCGGATGTTCCGGCATCGGAACGCATCTCCCTGATGTCCGAGGTGATCGAGCGGCATGGCGGCACATTGGAGGAGCGCGCCATCGTCACGATCCGTGGCGGGCGAATCCGCATCTCGCACCGCCCGCCATCGTGATGATGCGGGTGGGGCGCTTCGGAGTCCTGAGCGAACTCCCGGAACAAAAGACAAGCCAAAGCCCCCGGCGGGGGCTCGACGTGGTGCGATGGGTGGTGTGGCTACGCGTCGGCGGTCTGCAGCGCCTTCAGCTGCGCCGCGAGGCGCGACTTCTTGCGGGCCGCCGTGTTGCGGTGGATGATCCCGCGCTTCGCCGCCTGATCGAGCGACGATTGCGCCAGGCGCACCTGCTCGGCGGAGTCCGCGTCGCCGTCCTCGATCGCCCAGCGCGCATCGCGCAGGCGCCGCGTGGCGCGCGTGCGGTACGGGCGGTTGCGAGCCGCGCGCACCTCGTTTTGGCGCGCGCGCTTCTTCGCCTGTCTCGAGTGGGCCATGCCCGATCCTCCGTCGCGGCTTTCTACGGTAACGGCGCCCACTGCGAGCGTCTATCCGCGCACATCGCCGACTGACCGCGCGCGTGGGATGATGCCGCCGATGCGCGAGGGACGCGAACACTCGCGAGGGGCCCGGTGGCGCCGGCTGGCCGGTGCGGCCCTGCGGCGAGGACTGTCACCACGCAGTGTCGCCGGGGCGGCGGGCCTCGTCGCAACGGGCTTCATCGCCTCCAGGCTGCTCGGGCTGCTGCGCTCGGTCGCCATCGCCGACGCCTTCGGCACCGAGCCCGAGCTGGGCGCGTACTTCGTCGCGTTCCGCGTGCCGGACCTCGTCTTCCAGCTCCTCGCCGGCGCCGCGCTCGCCTCCGCCTTCATCCCCGTCTTCAGCCGCGTCGTCCTCGACGACGGCGAGGACGACGCGTGGCGGCTCGCCTCCAGCGTGCTCAACCTGATCAGCCTCGCCACCTTCGTCCTCGCGGCGCTCGCCTTCGCGCTCGCCCCACTCATCGTGCCGCTGCTCGCGCCCGGGCTCGGCGAGGAGACCGGCCGCGCCGACGAGCTGCACACGCTCGCCGTCGAGCTGACACGCGTGATGCTGATCTCGCCGCTGATGTTCGGCGTGTCCGGCATGCTCACCGGCATCCTCAACGCGCGCCAGCACTTCCTCGCGCCGTCGATCGCGCCGCTGCTCTACAACCTCGGCATCATCCTCGGCGCGGTCGTGCTCGCCGACCGCTGGGGCGTACACGGCCTGGCGTGGGGCGTCGTCATCGGGAGCGTGGGCCACCTCATCGTGCAGGCGCCCGCGCTGTGGGCCGTCGGCATGCGCTGGCAGCCAAGCCTCGGCTTCGCCTCGGCGGGCGTGCGCGAGGTGCTGCGGCTGATGGGGCCGCGCGTGATCGGGCTCGCCGCGGCGCAGGTGAATCTCGTGGTCGTGATGTTCTTCGCCTCGTTCGTCTCCGACGAGGCGATCAGCGCGGTCAACTTCGCGTTCCTCGTGATGCTGCTCCCCGTCGGCGTGATCGGGATGGCGATCTCGACCGCCGCGTTCCCCACGTTCGCGAACCTCGGCGCCGAGGACGACATCGAGGGCCTCGGCCGCGCGATCGACGGCTCGCTGCGCATGATCCTGTTCCTCGCCGTCCCGGCCTCGGCCGGCCTCGTGCTGCTCGCCGACCCGACCGTGCGGCTGCTGCTGCAGCGCGGCGCGTTCGACGCCGACTCGACCTCGCTCGTGGTGAGCGTGCTCGTGGTCTACGCGGTCGCGGTGTGGGCGCACGCCTCGATCGAGATCATGAGCCGCGGCTTCTACGCACTCTCCGACACCCGCACCCCGGTGGCGATCGCGGTCTTCGGGATGCTGCTCAACGTCGCGGTCTGCGCGGCGCTGGTCGAGCCGTTCGGCATCGCCGGCCTGGCCGCGGCCGCCTCAATCGCCGCGGTCGTCGAGTTCGCGCTGCTGCTCTGGGCGCTGCGACGCCGCCTCGCCGGCAGCGGCGTGCGCACGCTCGGCGCCCCCACGCTCGGCCGCTCGCTGCTCCGCACCGCCCTGGCGACGGTGGTGATGGCGCAGGTGGTCGTGCTGCTCCTCATCGGCCTCGGCGAGGCGGGCGCCGAGGCCGGGGAGCTCCTCGGTGCGCTGGTGTTGGTTGCGGCGGGCGGCGCGGGCGGGGTGGTGGCGTTCGTGGCGGCGTCGGCAGCGTTGCGCAGCGCCGAGTTGCGGGCGGCGGTGGAGTGGCTCAGCGCGGTTGGCGAGGGGTAGCTCAAGGCGTCCGCTACCATGACAATCGTGACGAGAAGGGTGCACGCCGCTTGGTGGAACGAGTGCGTCTCGACGAACTGGTAGCCGCGGCCTGGCGCGCCTACGACAACGCCGCCAGGCTGCAGTCACGCGTTACCCCAGCAGCGCCGATCCTGTTCTTCGGCGACCTCAACGCGTACCGCGCCTCACCACTGCGCATACTGACCGTCGGCCTGAACCCGTCACTTCTGGAGTTCCCAACGGAAGACCCGTTCTCGCGCTTCCCGCTCGCGGAAGGTGCCGAAGGCCGCGAGCCCGACCGTTACCTCGACGCTCTTTCGGCGTACTACCGCACTGACCCATATCGGAGCTGGTTCAACGCCTTCGAGCCGCTCCTCAACGGCGCTGGCGCGAGCTACTACACAGGCGAGACCTCGACGGCGCTCCACACCGACATCTGCTCGCCCGTCGCCACGAATCCGACGTGGAGCAAGCTGCACGATGCTGAACGGGCAATCCTCGAACCCGAGGGCGGCTCGCTCTGGCACCTGCTGCTCGCGGCGTTGCGGCCCCACCTCGTGGCGGTGTCCGTCGCGAAGCGCCACCTCGACCGTATCGAGTTCGAGCCACCCGGTAGCGAGTGGGAGGTCTTCCACACGTTCGATCGGACCGGGAGCGGCGAGCCTCGATCACGACCGTACGAGGTGCGGACGCGCTGGTACGAGGTCGGTGGCGAGCCGTCGTTGTTCGTCTTCGGTCCCGCCGCGCAGAAGCCATTCGGCCTGCTGCACGATTCACAGAAGCGCGAGTTAGGCGCGATCACCCTGGAGGCATACCGCAATGGCAGATAGCCGCTGGTTCGTTCAGTTCTCGCATCCGGGTTGGGAGCATGAACCCGACCGGGGCGGCGGAAAGGCTTGGAACAGCTACGCCCACAGCCACATGCGCAAATTCATGCAGTTGCGCGGCGCGTGGGTTAGTGAAGCCGGGGATCGGGTCACGGGTGACCTGCGAGCGTGGGGCGAGTGGGAGCCGGAATCAGAACTCATCCGCGAACTCGATCAGCCCAACGGCAACTCACGATACCCCCGCTACCTCTGGCATCCGTACTACGCCCCGAAGGACGACTACCGGGAACTGCACAACACCGACCCGTTCATCTTCGGGGATCACATCCTGTACTCGAATTGCGGCCAGCCAAGCAAGAAGGGCCTGACGCACCTCGGCGAGGGTTCTGTGATCGCGTTCGGGAGCGGCAAGAAGATCGACGGCGAGCGGAAGTGGATGCTCGATACGGTGCTCGTGGTCCGGGAATTCGTCGATTACGGAGCGCCCGAGGCACGCATGGCCCTCGAAGACTGGGGGCCCGAGGCTTTCCTTGTCGCGACCGGCGAGCCGCTGATCGACAACAACGAGGAAGCGCCGCTCCGACTCTACCAGGGAGCGACACCCGATGACCCGGTGGATGGCATGTTCAGCTTCTTCCCAGCGACCCTCAAGAGTGGCGATTCCGGGTTCCCTCGGCCGCTCATTGAACTCCCGAGCGAGTACTTCAACCCACGTAGCTGGCAGGCACCCAAGGGGCTCTGGCGTGGCCGCTCGGCCGACGAGCTGCGTGGCCTGTGGGAGTCCCTCGTGCAGCAAGTCCGCGACGCCGGCCTCGTCCTCGGCACGTATGCCGAGCTGCCGGAGCGTCGCGACGAGTAGCCGGCGACCGCTCTCACCCGCGTCCCTGCTACACTTGATCGTGGCCCGACATCCACAAGGCCACACACCACACGCGACGCGCACCGTCGTGCGCGTCGGCTATCCCGAGGAGGCTCCAGTGGCAAGCGACCGGCAACTCAACTGCCGCGACTGCGGTTCCAGCTTCGTCTTCACCGCCGGCGAGCAGGAGTTCTACGCCAGCAAGGGCCTGCAGCACGACCCCGTGCGCTGCCCCTCCTGCCGCGCCAACCGCAAGGCCATGCGCCCCGAGGACCGCTTCGAGGCCCCCTCCTACGGCACCTACGTCTCCTGGGGCGGCCGCACCCCGCGCCAGCTCAACGTCGCCACCTGCGCGCAGTGCCACCAGACCACCGAGGTCCCGTTCCTGCCGCGCGGCGACCGCCCCGTCTTCTGCTCGTCGTGCTACAACGCCGTGCGCGAGCGGCAGGAGGCCGAGGAGGAGGCCGCCGCCCAGCGCCTCGCCGCGCAGCTCGCCGGCGGTGGTCAGTCCGAGCGGCCCGAGGGCGCCGGCCCCGCGGCCGAGCGCAGCGAGGCCCCCAGCGGGTTCGGGCTGTAACGGCCCACGGCCGAGTCGTCCGGCCGGGCCGATTGATCGGGCGGCGAGCGCGGACCTAGACTCGACGTACAGGCTGAGACGGAGCGAGTAGCCCGTCGCCAGCGGCTGCCAAGCGAGCCCGGGACGGTGTGAGCCGGGCGCGGCCGCGACGGGCGAAGATCCCTCCCGAGCCGCCGACCGAACGCGCGAGGCCCCGGCGACGCCGGGCTCGACGCCACTAGGCTCGGCCGGAGCGCCCACCGTTACCAGGGGCAGCGCCATAACCGGCGACGCCGCGCGAGCGGCCCCGGCGTGGCGTGGTGAGCGGCGTCGCGGGCCTCGACGGTGGGGCAGCGGCGCAACGCGGGTGGTACCGCGGGCGCATGTCGCCCGTCCCGTGAGGGGCGGGCGTTTTTCGTGTTCGCCGCCTGTGCGTCCGCCGCCTGCGGTGGACACCGGAGCAAGCGGTGTGCCCGCAGGCAACGCCGTGACGACCGGCCAAGAGGCCGGCATGGAGGTGACACCGTGGTCGATTCCTCGACGCGGGGAGACCCCGCAGGGGCCGAGGTGCGGGCGCGCTTCGAGGCGGCGCCCTCGCGGGTCTCGTTCCCCGCGCTCGAGCAGGACATCCTCGCGTTCTGGCGCGAGCACGACGTCTTCCGGCGCAGCATCGAGGAGCGCCCGGCCGACCGGCTCTTCTCGTTCTACGAGGGCCCGCCGACCGCCAACGGCACGCCCGGCGTGCACCACGTGCTCGCGCGCGTCTTCAAGGACCTGATCCCGCGCTACAAGACCATGCGCGGCTACCGCGCGCCCCGCAAGGGCGGCTGGGACACGCACGGCCTCCCCGTCGAACTCGAGGTCGAGCGCGAGCTCGGGTTGCGCAACAAGCGCGACATCGAGGAGTACGGCGTCGCCGCCTTCAACGCGCAGTGCCGCGAGTCCGTGTTCCGTTACGTCTCCGACTGGGAACGCATGACCGAGCGCATCGGCTTCTGGATCGACACGGACGACGCCTACGTGACCTACTCGAACGAGTACGTCGAGTCGTGCTGGTGGGTGCTGCAACGGCTGTGGGAGAACGACCTCATCTTCCGCGACTACCGCGTCACCCCGCACTGCCCGCGCTGCGGCACCAGCCTGTCGAGCCACGAGATCGCGCTCGGCTACCAGGAGGACACGCCCGACCCGAGCGTGACCGTGCTCTTCACCCTCGACGCAGGCGAGGCGAACGCCGAGGCCGACGACGCGCTGCGCCTCGCCGACGGCGTACCAACGTCCGTGCTCGCGTGGACGACCACGCCGTGGACGCTGCCGGGCAACACCGCCCTCGCCGTCGCGCCCGACGCCGAGTACGCGCTCGTCGAGGACGGCGACCGGAGGCTCATCGTCGCCGAGGCGCGCCGCCGCGCCGTGCTGCCCGAGTCCCTCGACGACGCCGTGCTCGCGCGCTTCGAAGGCTCGGCGCTCGTCGGGCTGCGCTACGCGCCGCTCTACGAGTCACGCGAGTGGGAGGGCGTCCAGACGCTCGCCTTCATCGACGGCCGCTCGCAGTTCGTCGAGCCCGGCGACGCGCCCGACCGCCGCATCGTCGGCGCGGAGTTCGTCGCCACCGACGACGGTACGGGCGTGGTGCACATCGCCCCCGCCTTCGGCGAGGACGACTACGCGCTCGGTCGCGACGAGGGGCTGATGTTCCTCGAGCCCGTCGCGCTCGACGGCACCCTCACCGGCGGGCCGTTCGGCGGGCGCTTCGTGAAGGAGGCCGACCCCGACATCACGGCGGACCTCGACGCGCGCGGGCTGCTGCTGACGAGCGAGACCATCCACCACACCTACCCGTTCTGCTGGCGCTGCGACACGCCGGTGCTCTACTACGCCAAGCCCTCGTGGTACATCCGCACCACCGCCGTGCGCGACGCGCTGGTGGCGAACAACCAGGACATCCACTGGGTGCCCAACCACATCCGCGACGGCCGCTTCGGCGAGTGGCTCGACGGCAACGTCGACTGGGCGCTCTCGCGCGAGCGCTACTGGGGCACGCCGCTGCCGTTCTGGGTCTGCCAGCAGTGCCGCCGCACGGACTGCATCGGCTCCTACGCCGAGCTCGCCGAGCGCGCGGGCCTCGACGCGCCGCCGCCGGATCCCCACCGCCCGTTCATCGACGACGTCACGCTGCCCTGCCCCGACTGCGGCGGCGAGATGCGCCGCACGCCCGAGGTCGCCGACGCCTGGTTCGACTCCGGCGCGATGCCCTACGCGCAGTCGCACTACCCGTTCGAGAACCAGGAGTTGTTCGCCGAGCGCTTCCCCGCGGACTTCATCTGCGAGGCCGTCGACCAGACGCGCGGGTGGTTCTACACGCTGCACGCCCTCGCCACGCTGCTCCACAGCACCGGCGACGTGTCCGCGGGCGTCTCGTACCGCAACGTCATCTGCCTCGGCCTGATCGAGGACGCCGAGGGACAGAAGATGTCCAAGTCCCGCGGCAACATCGTCGACCACTGGGAGGTCCTCGACGCCTACGGCGCCGACGCGCTGCGCTGGACGATGTACACCTCCGCCCCACCCGGCAACTCGCGGCGGTTCTCGCCCGAGATCGTGCGCGAGGCGCAGCGGCGCGTGCTCTCGACGCTCTGGAACACCTACTCGTTCTTCGTCACGTACGCCAACATCGCCGGCTTCGACCCGGCGAGCGCGCCCGCACCCGAGGCGCGCACGGAACTCGATCGCTGGGTGCGCTCCGAGCTGCACCAGGCCGTGCGACGCGTCACCGAGGCGCTCGACGACTACGAGCCGCTCGAGGCCGCGCGCCCCATCGCCGACTTCATCGAGCAGCTCTCGAACTGGTACGTGCGACGCAGCCGCCGCCGCTTCTGGAAGTCCGACGACTCGGCCGACACGCAGGCGGCGCTGCACACGCTCTACGAGTGCCTCACCACCGTCGCGAAGCTGATCGCGCCGTTCACGCCGTTCCTCGCCGAGGCGCTGTACCGCAACCTCGAGGCGGGACAGCGGCCCGGCGCGCCCGACTCGGTGCACCTCGCCGCGTGGCCGGAAGCGGACGCCGACGCCATCGACGAGCAGCTCTCGCGCGACGTGGCGCTCGTGCAGCGCATGGTCTCGCTCGGCCGTGGCGCGCGCTCGCGCGCGGGCATCAAAGTGCGCCAGCCGCTGGCGAGCGCGGTGCTCATCCCGCGCTCGGCCGCCGAGCTCGACGCGCTTGAGCGCCTCGCGCCGCAGGTGGCCGACGAACTGAACGTGCAGCGCGTCGAGGCGGTCGCCGACGCCGGTGAGCGCCTCGTCTACTCGCTGCGTCCGAACCTGCCCGCGCTCGGGCCGCGCTACGGGCGCGAGGTGGGCCGCATCCGCGCGGCGATCGCCGGCGCCAACCCGCGCGAGCTGGTCGCGACGATGCGCGCCGAGGGCTCGCTCCAGCTCGACGGCTTCGACCTCTCGGCCTCCGACATCCTCGTCGGCGTCGAGGCGGCCGAGGGGTGGAGCGCGGCCGAAGACGCCGGGTACAGCGCGCTGGTGGAGACGGCGCTGACGCCCGAGCTGGTCGCCGAGGGCATCGCGCGCGACGTGGTGCGCCGGTTGCAGGACCTGCGCCGCGAGGCCGGCCTCGACATCACCGACCGCATCCACGTGCGTTACGAGGCGGGCGATGAGCTGCGGTCGGTCCTCGACGCGCACGGCGAGTACGTGGCGGGGGAGACGCTGGCGCTGTCGCTGGAGCCGCTCGCGGGCGAGCCGCCGGAGGGCGCGGCGTCGACCGAGGCGAGCATCGAGGGGATCGCGGTGCGATTGGTGCTCTGGCGAGCGTGAGCGCGTTGGGCGCGCGTCATTCCGGCAGCGGCGGGAATCCGTCCGGTAGGTCGACGAGCGGCTCGATCGAGCCGAGGTCCGTCTTCGCGCGGGCGACCTCCAGGTCGTACATGCGCTGAAGGTTCAGCCAGAACTCCGGCGTCATGCGCAGTGCGCGCCCGATCCGCAGCGCTGTATCGGCGGTGACGCCGCGGCGGCAGTGCACGATGTCGTTGATCCGGATTGCGGGTACCCCGATTGCCTTGGCGAGGCGGTACTGGCTGATTCCTAACTCATCCAGCATCTCAGCAAGATGCTCACCCGGGTGAATCGGCTGAGCCGTGGTCGTCATTGGTGCTCTCCCTAGTGGTAGTCCACGATTTCGATCTCCACGGCGGCGCGGTCAGTCCAGACGAGACAAATGCGCCACTGGTCGTTGATGCGGATGCTGTACTGGCCCTCACGGTCGCCGCGAAGTGCCTCGAGACGGTGGGATGGCGGAACCAGAAGGTCGGTGAGTGCGGTCGCTGCGACCACTCGCTGCAACTTCACTCGCGCCCGTCGCCGAATATCCGGAGGCAGCCTCCGCACCGACTGACCGAAGAACAGGCGCTGCGCGTCTCTGTCCATGAACCTCCGCACTGGTACAATCATAGTAACGATCCCCGTTAGTAACGACAACCATGCACAAGGGGCCTCAATCCTCGCCCTTCGCCGACTCCTCGCCGCGGTCGGGCCGCGCCCACCGCCGCGGCTCCGGTCGCTCCTCGACCGGGCCCAGGAACAGCCCACGCAGCAGCAGGAACGCCGACTCGCGCCAGCTCACGTCCCGAGCTTCCGCGTAGCCGTGGCGGGCCTGCCCGGACAGCACGCGAGGAACCTCCGCGGACACCTCCGCGCCGAACAGCATGATGTTGGCGCTCACGTAGACCCAGATGAGCATCGTGATCACGCCTCCAAGCGAGCCGTAGATCACGTCGTAGCTGCTGTAGTTCGCCAGGTAGAACACGAACCCGAACTTCGCCGCCTCGAAGCCGACCGCTGCGAGGAGGGCGCCCGGCCACAGGTCGCGTGGGCGCAGGCCCGCGTTCGGCAACAGCCAGTACAGGAAGAGGAACGCAATGAAACTCATCGACCCGGTGATCCCCACGGCGCCCAGCTCCCACACCAGGGGCTGATCGCGCAGGATTCCGAGGTTCACCGCCTCGGACTGCGCGAAGCGCCACCCGGTGGTCAGCGTGAGCGAAGCCAGCAGCAGCAACCCCAGCCCGGGCGCGATCGTGAAGTCGATCAGCTTGCCCTGCACAAACGGGCGCCGCCGATCCACATCGAACGCGACGTTGAGCGCGTTGCGCAGGGCGGCGGCGAGCGCGCTCCCCGTCCAGATCGTGCCGACCAGCGCGACCGCTCCGATCGTCGGTCCTCCGCTGGCGAGGGCGGCGAGGGCTTCCTCGACGATCGGCGCGTCGACCGGTATCCCCTCGACGAGCCCATCGAGGACGCGACGCTGCAGGTCCTCGTCGCGGAGCACGAGGCCGAATACCGAGAAGGCGAGCAGCGCCAGCGGGAACAACGAAATCAGCGCGAAGTACGAGACGCCTGCGCCCAGCTGCGACGCCCTGTCTTCGAGGAAGTTCGCAGTCGCGCGCCGCAGCACCACCAGCGCCACCACCAACACGCGCCGCGGCGACCACCCGGCGGTAGCCGGATCCGGGCGTGTCGCCGCAGCAGCCAGTTCGGGGGGCGGTGCTCGCTCGGACACGCGTCGATCCTCCTCAACCACCCCGGCCGCTCGACCCACAGCGGCGCGGTGGTGATCCTATGATCAGCCCTCAAGGCGAAGCTGACGAGGTCGAGCGTGGTCGAACGCAGTCCCGCGAACGGTGAACGCCAGCGCCGACGACTCGTCGTCAAGTGCGGCACCAACCTGCTCACCGCGGGCAGCGAGCAGCTCGACCGCGACGTGATGGCCGCCATCGCCGCGCAGATCGCCGCCGTCCGCGAACTCGGCCGCGAGGTGATCCTGGTCACCTCGGGCGCCATCGCCGCCGGCCGGGCGCGGCTCGGCCGGCGCGCGTCGAGGCCGCAACACCTCACGCGCCGCCAGGTGCTCGCCGCCGTCGGGCAGGCGCAGCTCTTCGCGTACTGGGACGAACTCCTCGCCGGCCACGGGGTCACGACCGCCCAGGCGCTCCTCACGCGGGGCGACCTCGCCGACCGCCAGGGCTACCTCAACGCCCGGAACACGCTGCTCGCGCTCCTCGACCTCGGCGTCGTGCCCATCGTCAACGAGAACGACGTCGTCTCCATCGAGGAGATCCAGGACGCCAAGATCGGCGACAACGACAACCTCTCCGCCCAGGTCGCCAACCTCGTCGACGCCGACCTGCTGCTGCTGCTCACCGACACCGCCGGGCTCTACACCGCCGACCCCGCGACGGACCCCGACGCCCGGCTCATCGAGCACGTCGACCACATCGGCCCCGCGATCGAGGAGGCCGCGGCCGGACAGGCCGGTCAGCGCGGCACCGGCGGCATGGCGACGAAGGTGGAGGCGGCCCGGCTCGCGACGCAGTCCGGCGCGCACGTCGTCATCGCCGACGGCCGGCAGCCCGACGTCGTACCGCGCGTGGCGCGGGGCGAGGCGGTGGGGACGCACTTCCTGCCGACCGTCGACCGCCTCGAGAGCCGCCGCCGCTTCCTGCTCTCCGGACTGCGTGAGCGCGGCCGCATCACCGTCGACGACGGCGCGGTGCGCGCGCTGGTGCGCGACGGCAAGTCGCTGTTGCCCGCCGGCATCGTCGCCGCCTCCGGCGGCTTCGCGCGCGGCGACGTGGTGCGCGTCGAGACGCGCGAGGGGGAGCACATCGCCAGCGGCACCACGAACTACGCCGCGGGCGACGTCGAGCGCATCCGCGGCCTGCACTCGGACCGCATCGAGGAAGTGCTGGGCTATGACTACGGCGACGAGGTTGTGCATCGCAACAACCTCGTGCTGGTGTAGGCCCAACGGACGGCCGTTCCTGTTACCTTCGATCTGATGAACGCACGCCTCGCGACCCTCGCCGTGCTCACGCTCCTCGGCGTCCTGCTCGCCGCGTGCAACCCCTTCAGCGGGTCTGGCGACGCACCCGAGCCGACCGCGACGCCGAGCCCGGCGGCGGTCACCGTGACGACGCCCACACCCACCGCTTCGCCCGTGCCCACACCCCCGCCGACCCCGACACCCGTACCGACGCCCAGAGCAGCCGAACTAGCCGAGGCCGCCGACGAGCTCGCGTCGATGGTGCTCGCCGAGATCGCCGAGGAGTTCGGGGACAACGCGCTGGAGGCGCGCGCGTTCGGCCTCAGCCTGAGCGATGTGGATGGTAGCTACTGGGCGGTCATCACCGACGGCCCCCAGCCCTTCTACCTCAACCACGACGGCGACCCCATTAACTTCTTCCACATCGTCGCGGTCTACCGGCTGAATACCGACCGTTCCTGGTCGCCCGAGATCGCGCGTGTCGAGATCGACACGGCCCCGCAGCGCACGGGCGACACGGAACTGGTGTCCATCGCGCCCGGCGGCGACTGGATCGTGATCCGCGCAGGCACCGGCGCGCATGCCGGAACCCTCGACGTGATCCGCGTCAACCCCGTCAGGGGCACCCTCACGACGGCCATCTCGCACATCAGCTCGCGCCCCAACGCGGGCGAGATCACCGACCTCGACGGTGACGGCATCCCCGAGTTCGTGCTCAACACCTCGAACCCGTACGTCTTCTGCTACGCCTGCGCCGTCGAGGAGCACTCCGTCGCCATCTACCGCTGGAACGGCGCGGCGCTGACCGAGGCGCCGCTGCAAGCTCCATCGGGTCTCACCGGGGATGTCGCCACGGCCGCCGCACGCGTCGTCTCGCTCGCCGAGGCGGACCTGTGGCGACAGGCGGCCGCGCTCGCCGTGGCGACCTCGCGGCGGTCGCCGGGCGACAACGACCTGCGCTGGCTCTCGACCCTCGTGAACCAGACGGCGGCGCTGCGGCTCGCGCACGCGGGCTCGCCCGGCCAGCCGCTGCTCACGAACGTCCTCGCCGGCGAGTACGCTGCCGCGCTCCAGGTGATGCGCGCGCACGCACCCCAGGACGCGTTCGCCCTCGACGGGCCGCTGATCACGGACACGGCGGCCGAGCTCGACCTCACGACCATGGCCGTGACGATCCTCGACTACACCGAGCGCGCGCTGAGCCAGCGGCCCGACGAGGCGCCGATCCACGCCGTGCGCGCGCTGGGGCTCGCACTCGCCTCCCCGGACGACCTCGGCCGGGCGCGCGAGGCGGCCAGCCGTGCTGTAGACCTCGCGCCCGGCGACGCGTTCCTGCGGCAGGTGGCGGTGTTCCTTGAGGGCGCGGGGCAGGCGCCGGGAGACGCGCTCTCGCCGCCCCTGACCCTGGGCGACCTGCTCCCGGCCCCGACCCCCGAGTGGTTCGCCGACGGCTACACGCTCGGCTCGGGCGACCGGGGCCGGTTCGTCAAAGCACTTCAGCAGCGACTCGCGCGCGTACGTGGCCTCGGCTTCCTCGACCCCGGCGTGTACTACGACCTGTACGACAAGTCGACGCGCGAGGCCGTCATCCAGATCCAGCAGCAGGCCGGCCTCAAACCGACGGGCGTCGTGGATCGCGCGACGTGGGAGGCGGTCGAGGCGGCGTGGCAGCAGCCCGAGCCGCAGCCTGCGTCCTCAAACGTGCAGCCCTCGCAGCCGACCGCGCACGACGAGGCCGGCGCGCCGGTGGTCTACCTCACCTTCGACGACGGACCGCATCCGACGTGGACGCCGCAGGTGCTCGACCTCCTCCACCTCTACAACGTACCGGCGACGTTCTTCGTGCTGGGGCAGAGCGTCACGCGGTTCCCGGAGATCGTCGAGCGCATGGTCGCGGCAGGGCACGAGGCGGAGAACCACACCTACGACCACATCTGGCTCGACAAGGCCCCGCGCGACCTCTTCGTGTCCCAGGTCACCGCCGCCGACGACGCGCTGCACGCCGCAGCAGGAACCCGCGTCGATCCCATCGCCTGCCTGCGGCCGCCGTACGCGGCGATGAACGAGCACACGAGGGGCCTCGCCGCCGAGCTCGGCAAGTCGATCGTGCTGTGGAGCGTCGACACGCAGGACTGGCGCCGGCCGGGCCCCGACCAGATCGCCTCGCACGTGCTGTCGAACGTGCGTCCCGGCGCGATCATCCTGATGCACGATGGGGGCGGCGAGCGCTCGCAGACCGTCGCCGCCCTCGCCGCGGTGCTCGCGGGGCTCACGAGCCGCGGCTACGCCTTCGACGTACTCTGCCGGTGACATCCGAGCGCAGGGAGTCAACATGTTGAGACGACACTGGATCCGACGCGTCGCGTCACGCCTGACGGCCGCGGGCGCACTGCTCTTCGCAGCCACGCTGCTGGCGTCCTGCGACGGGATAGCAGACAACGATCTGGCAGCGCCGGACAGAGTGTCCCTCGAGGCGGCCACCATCCTGACCGAGAACACCGACACGGGCACGGCCACGCTCGAGGATGGCGAGTTCCGGGCGCCGGTCGCGCCAGGCTCGTCGAGCGAAGTCGTGATCCGCCTCGCCCAGTGGGCCGTCGGCGACCTCGACGCGGACGGCATCACGGACGCCGCCGCAATCACGGTCGAGGACCCGGGCGGCAGCGGGAACTTCCGCTACCTGCACGCGCTGCTGAACGAGGAAGGTGAGCTCCACGACGACGACGCGGTCTTCCTCGGCGACCGCATCCGCGTCCTGGGCCTCTCCATCCACGATGGCGTCATCGCGGTCGCACTGCTCGACCGGCCGCCGGGCGCGCCGTTCGCCGAGGCCCCCTCGATCCCCGTCATTCGCCGGTTCCGCCTCGCGGGCGAGACGCTCGCGGAGCTTGAGGCCGTGGGCCGGGCTAACGAGAGCTTCGCCTGCGACGACAGCCTGCCGGAAGCCGCGCTGGTCATCGTGCAGTCGCCCGCAGGCGGCGAGGAGGTCGCGAGCGGCTTCGCGGTCAGCGGCTGCTCCCGCACCTTCGAGTCGAACGTGCAGTGGCGGCTACTCGATCGCGCGGGCGACGTGCTGGCAAGCGGCCACGCGATGGGTGGCGGCGTCGATGGCCCCGCACCGTTCGCCTTCACCGTCGAGTACGAAGCCGCCGAGCGACAACTCGCGCACCTCGAGGTGTTCGAGGAGGACGTGTCGGACGGCGAGGGCTTCCCGCCGCCGCGCGCCGTCGTGCCGCTGGTGATCGCCGCCGCGGAGTGAGCCGCGGCGCTGCGCGGATGCCCACACAGCGGGGTCGGCGGGTACACTCACTGCCATGACTACGACACAGATCGAGGCCGTCGAGCGAGCGGCGCGTGTGCGCCGGGCCGCACGGCAACTCGGCACCGCCTCCACCGACCTCAAGGACGGCGCGCTGCACCGCGTCGCAGACGCCATCGAGGCCGAGACCGACGCGCTGCTCGCCGTCAACGGGCCGGAGCTGGAGCGCGCCCGCGCCAACGGCCTGACCGACGCCTTCCTCGACCGCATGACGCTCACGCCGGACCGCATCGCCGGCATCGCGCACGACGTGCGCGCGGTCGCGGCGCTGCCCGATCCCGTCGGCGAGGTCGAGGAGATGACGACGCGGCCGAACGGGCTGCAGATCGGCCGCATGCGCGTGCCGCTCGGCGTCATCGGGGCCATCTACGAGTCGCGCCCGAACGTGACGGTCGACATCGCGGCGGTGTGCCTCAAGTCGGGCAACGGCGTGCTGCTGCGCTCCGGCACCGACGCGCACGCCACCTCGGCCGCGCTCGCCGCGATCCTGCAGCGCGAGACCGCCGCCGCCGGGCTGCCCGAGCACTGCGTCGAGTTCATCCAGTCCACCGACCGCTCCGAGGTCGGCGCGATGCTGCGCGCCGCCGAGTCCATCGACCTCATGGTGCCGCGCGGCGGCGCGGACCTGATCCGCCGCGTCCGCGACGAGGCGAAGATGCCCGTCGTCGCCGGCGGTATCGGCGTCTGCCACACCTACGTCGACGCCGAGGCCGAGCTGGTCATGGCGGAGCGCATCGCCGTCAACGCCAAGACGCAGCGCCCCTCGGTGTGCAATGCGATGGACACGCTGCTCGTCCACTCGAGCGTCGCCGCGGCGTTCGTGCCGCGCGTCGCCCGCGCGCTCGGCGAGCGCGGCGTCACGCTCCACGTCGACGACCGCGCCGCGCCCCTCGTCGGCGACGGTGCGCCGTCGCTCCCCGTCGAACTCGACGACTACGACCGCGAGTGGCTGTCGCTCGACTGCTCGGTGCGCATCGTCGACTCGCTGGACGAGGCGCTCGACCACATCGAGGTCCACGGCAGCGGGCACTCCGAGGCGATCGTGACGGACTCGTACGCCGCCGCACAGCGCTTCCAGCGCGAGGCCGACGCCTCGGCGGTGTTCGTGAACGCCTCGACGTACTTCAACGACGGCGGCCAGTTCGGGCTCGGCTGCGAGGTCGGCATCTCGACGCAGAAGATGCACGCCCGCGGCCCCATGGGCCTGCGCGAACTGACCTCCTACAAGTGGGTGGTGCTCGGCACCGGCCAGGTGCGGACATAGCCGCGGCCGAGACCGGTCGCCGCGAACGAGGGGATCCGATGGCCGACTACCGCTTCAAGCGCGAGGCGCGCACGCCGTACTCCGAGGTCTACACCATCGACGACGGCGAGCACGCGCTCGGCCGCGTCGACGTGCACTTCACGGGCTCGTCCGCGCACGCGACGCTCATCGTCCACGCCGCCATCGACGACGACCAGGTGCAGGACCTGCTCGAAGCCATCGACGACCAGATCGTGACCTCGGCCGACCCGTACCGCGAGGACCTGGTCGTGACCGTGTGGCGCGGCGAGGAGCTCGGCGTCTTCGCCGACGACGACACCTCGGACGAAGACGGCGACGGCGACGGCGCTGCCGAGGACGAGGAGTCCTCGTAGGGCGCTCCGCCGAGCGCCGCGACCATGACCCCCCCGCCGAACCCGGCGATCATGAGCGCCCCGCCGAACCCGGCGATCATGAGCGCCCCGCCGAACCGGCGATCATGATCGACCGCCTGCCCGCCCCCGACCAACTCCAGGCGGTGCTGTTCGACCTCGACGACACGCTCATCGACGCGCGCGGCTCGTGGCGCGCCGGCTTCGCCGAGTCGATCGCCGAGCTGCACGCCGCCGAGCCCGCGCTACAGGCCCTCGGCAGCCCCGAGGCGATCTACGACGGCTACTTCCGCCACTACACCGAGGCCGCGCACCGCGCGGCCGGCGGCGGCGAGTGGGAGGAGCGCTTCACCCTCGAGGCGTACGAGCGGCTCATCGCCGAGCACCTGCGCCCCGACCCCACGCTCGCGGCACACCTCACCGACCGCTACCGCGCGGTCAACATCAACCACGTCGGCATCCACCCCGACGCCATCGAGACGCTCGAGCTCCTCGGGTCACGCTACCCGCTAGGGCTCATCACGAACGGCCTGTCGCACATCCAGCGCCCGAAGATCGAGCGCTTCGACCTGGAACGCTACTTCGAGGTGGTCGTGGTCTCCGGCGAGGTGGGCGTGCAGAAGCCAGACGCGGCGATCTTCGCGCTCGCCCTCGAACCCCTCGGCGCGGCGCCGGGTGCGGCCGTGTACGTCGGCGACAACCCGTACCACGACGTGGTGGGAGCGCGCGCGGCGGGCGTCGGCGCGATCTGGGTGAACCGCGGCGACTGGCGCCTGGACCCGAACGACGACGCGTTCACGCCCGACCTCGAGGTGCGCGAGCTGCGCGAGGCGTGGCCGTACCTGGGCGTGGGTGGGGGCAGGGAGTAGGCGGCGCTAGCCCGACTTGCGAGCGATCGCGCGGCGCGCGGCGGCGGCGATGTGCTCCGTCGTGAGGCCGAGCGCGTCGAGTACCTCGTGCCACAGGCCCGACTCGCCGTAGCGGTCCTGCACGCCGACGAACTCCATCGGCACGGGGCGGCGCGAGGCGAGCGCCTGCGCGGCCATCGCGCCGAGCCCGGAGTGCACGAGGTGCTCCTCGGCGACGACGACCGCGCCCGTGTCGGCTGCCGCGCGCTCCAGCGCGTCGACGTCGAGTGGGCGGATCGTGGCCATGTTGAGCACGCGCGCCGAGACGCCGTGGGCGGCGAGCTCCTCGGCCGCGTCGAGCGTGCGCTCCACCATGAGGCCGTACGAGACCAGCGTGACGTCCGAGCCGTCGCGCAGCATGTCGGCGCGGCCCAGCTCGAAGCGTGCGCCGTCTGGGTAGAGCACGCGGTGCTTGGGGCGGTCCGTGCGGATGTAGAACGGCCCCGGCGTGCGCGCGGCGACCTCGACGGCCGCCGCGGCCTCGACCACGTCGGCCGGCACGATCACGCGGAAGTTCACGAGCGAGGACATCACCGCGATGTCCTCGACCGACTGCGCGGACGCGCCGTCCTCGCCGACGGAAAGGCCGCCGTGCGAGGCGACGAGCTTCACGTCGAGGTTCGGCTGCGAGACCGACATCCGGAGCTGGTCGTAGGCGTGCTCGGCGAAGACGGCGAAGGTCGACGCGAAGGCGACCTTGCCGATCGCCGCCATGCCCGCTGCGACCGAGATCATGTTCTGCTCGGCGGCGCCGAGCGTGAAGAAGCGCTCCGGGTACGCCACCTGGAACTTGCGCGCCGAGGTCGAGTTGCCGAGGTCGGCGTCGACGACGACGAGGTCCATGCCCTCCTCGCGCAGCCGGAGCAGCGTCGGCCCCAGGGCCTCGCGGGTCGCGGCGGGGGCGGGCGCCTCGGTGGTGGTCACGAGGCAGCTCCCGAGCCGTTTGCGTCGTCGGGGTCGGCGAGTTCGCGCATCGCTTCCTCGAACTGATCCGGGCTGGGCGGCGCGCCGTGGAAGCCCGGGTTGTGCTCCATGAAGGAGACGCCGTGTCCCTTCACCGTGTCGAAGATCACGCAGGCGGGCCGCCCTCGCACGTCGCGGGCGTGCAGCAACGCCGCCTCGACGGCGTCGATGTCGTGGCCGTCGACGCCGGAGATCACGTCCCAGCCAAACGCGGCGTACTTCTCGTCGAGCGGCTCGGTGACCATGGTGGTGCGGGTGAAGTCGTCGTTCTGGATGCCGTTGCGGTCGATGAGCGCGATCAGGCCCTCGGCGTCGTGGTGGGCGGCGGCCATCGCCGCCTCCCAGACCTGGCCCTCGTTCTGCTCGCCGTCGCCCATCAGCACCCACACGCGGGTGTCGGCGCGCACGTCGCCCTCGCCGAGGCGTGCCGCGAGGCGCATCCCGAGGCCGAACGACAGCCCCATCCCGAGCGAGCCCGCCGAGTTCTCGACGCCGAGCGGGCGGTTGCGCACCGAGTGTCCCTGCAGTCGCGAGCCGAGTTGGCGGAACGTCGACAGCTCGTCGACGGGGAAGTAGCCGAGCTCGGCGAGGAGCGCGTACTGCACCGGCGTGCAGTGGCCCTTGCTCATGATGAAGCGGTCGCGCGCGGGCCAGTCGGGCCGCTCGGGGTCGTGCTGCATGATGCGGCAGTAGAGCACGCTCATGATCTCGACGGCGGAGAGTGAGCCGCCGATGTGTCCGGACTTGGCGTCGTAGACCATGCGCACGACATGGCGTCGGATGCGCCTGCCCAGCGCGGTGAGGTCCGTGTCACGTGCCGCGCCGATGACCATGTCGCCTCTGCGCCCCGGGGATTTCCGCGAGTATACGAAGGGGCGCGCACAAGGGCTACGGATGCAACGGCGAAATGCGCCCTCCCGCAGGCCCTACGGGCCTCGGCGCGCCGGTGTGCAGCTCGAGTAACCGCAGACGGGACAAAGCGAGCAGCCCTCGCCGAACGCGAGCGGCCCGGCGCAGTCCGGGCAGCGCGGCCCGAACGCGACCATGCGACGCAGCCGGCGCGGCGCGCGCACCTGCGTGACCGCCTCGGCGGCCACGTCGCGGGTGGCCTCCGCAGGTCGCCTCGGCCGCGCGGGGCGCTCGACGGTGCGGGTGGCGGGGGCGGTAGTGGTGACCATCGGGCGTCTCCATCGAACAGACGTTTCACATACTCTAGTCAGAACGTGCGTTCGTGTCCAGTCGTCGGGTGAGAAAACCTCTCCCCTCGGCGTGTGAGTATTGAGGCATGGAGCGCGACCGTGGCGGCAGACCTCGCTACCCCGGCGTCCTGACGCCGGCCGAGCAGCGTGTGCTCGAGGAGCTGTGCGACGGCGGGTCGAACGCCGAGATCGCCGCTCGTCTCGGGCTCAGCCGCGAGACGGTCAAGACCCACATCGCCAGCATGCTCTCGAAGCTCGACCTCGCCAACCGGCGTGAGCTGGCCGCGTGGCGGCCCGAGCCGCCGCGCAGAGGAGCGCGCGGCTGGTTCGGCCTGCTCGTGAGGCCAGCGATCGGGTTCGGGGCGGCGACCGGGGTCGGCGCGGTGATCGTCATCTTCGCCGTAGTCATCGGTGCGTCCCGCGAGGTGGTGTCGTGCTCGTCGGGGTTCGCGGTGGCGAACCCGGAGACGAACACCGAGCTCGTCGGTGACTGCGAGTCGCTCCTGGGCTTCCGCGAGACGATCCGCGGCACGAGCAAGCTCAACTGGACGGCCTGGAAGCCGATGTCCGACTGGATGGGCGTGACCGTTTCCGGTACCCCGCAGCGTGTGACGGGCCTGAACCTGGCGGACCTTGGCTTGAACGGTCAGCTGTCGGGCCTGCTCGGGAACCTCACGGGGCTGACGGACCTGCGGCTGGACGGGAACGCCCTCACGGGCATGCTCCCGTCGAAGCTGGGCCAGCTGACGAACCTGACGACCGTCTCACTGTCGGGCACGTCGTTCACCGGTTGTGCTCCGGCGGTGCTGCGGAGGGTGGCGACAAACGACGTGGCCACGAGCGGTCTGGACGACTGTGGGGCGCCAACCGACCTCGAGACCTTCTACCGGCCGACCGTGCTCGCGCCTGGAACCTACCGCCTCGACTTGGGGGATACCCCCCTCGTCTTCGACATCCCGCCTGGTGCTCAGTTGACCTTCAGGGGAGTGACCCTGTCCACTCCTGATACCGCGCTGGGGCCACCCAAGGGTGGGGATGTCGGCATCATCCTCCGGAATGCAGCCCCAACCGCACTAATTGGGCTCGACGTGAAGTGGCTCGGGGAGTGGTCTCGCCGCTACGAGGGTAACCAGCCTAACGCGGCTCTCGATGAGATCTTCGACCGGATCATCGAGTCAATGTGGCGCGGGAGCCCGTAGGTGAGAGTCCTCAGCGCTGTCTTCTCGTTCCTCGCCGTCCCGATCACCGTTGGCGGCACCGTACGTGCCCTCGTCGACGAGCCGCGTCCTGCTGAAGCGGACATCGGATCTTCGCAGACGTACATGGACGAGCCGTACGTGGCCCGCAACAGGACCCTTGGCAAGAGCTCGTTCCGTCAGCAAGTTGGGTGAGTTGGTGTCCTGGGCCGACAACTCGCGCGGTGAGACGGACGCGCCCACGGGGACCTACCACTCAGTCACCGCAGGCCTGACGCACAGTTGCGCACTCGGCGTGCGGTCACAAGGTCGGGTGAGGAAACCTCCCCCATCGGCGTGTGAGTATTGAGGCATGGAGCGCGAGCGCGGCGGCAGACCTCGCTACCCCGGCGTCCTGACGCCGGCCGAGCAGCGTGTGCTCGACGAGCTGCGCGAGGGCGGGACGAACGCCGAGATCGCCGCGCGGCTCGGGCTCAGCCGCGAGACGGTCAAGACCCACATCGCCAGCATGCTCTCGAAGCTCGACCTCTCCAACCGGCACGAGCTGGCCGGGTGGCAGCCCGAGCCGCCGCGCCGCAGAGCGCGCGGCTGGTTCGGCCTGCTCGTGAGGCCAGCCGCCGGGCTCGGGGCGGCGACCGGGGTCGGCGCATTGATCGTCATCCTGGCCGTCATCATCGGTGCGTCCCGCGACGACGCGGAGTCCATCGACGTCCCACTGGCGGAGACCGAGTTCGAGGTGATGTCGTGCTCGTCGGGAGTCGCGGTGACGAACCCGGACACGAACACCGAGCTCGTGGCGGACTGCGAAGCGCTGCTCGGCCTCCGCGACACGCTGCGCGGGACGGGCAAGCTCAACTGGACGGCCGGGAAGCCGATGTCCGAGTGGATGGGTGTCACCGTCTCCGGCACGCCGCAGCGCGTCACCGCGCTGAACCTGTCGGACCTCGGCCTCGACGGTGAGTTGTCGGGGCTGCTGGGCAACCTCACGGGGCTGACGGACCTCCGGCTCGACGGCAACGCCCTCACGGGCATGATCCCGTCGAAGCTCGTGCTGCTGACGAACCTGACGATCGTCTCGCTCGCGGACAACAGCTTCGAGGAGTGTGCCCCGCCCGTGCTGCGCAAGGCGGCGACGAACGACATTGCCTCGACCGGCCTCGACGACTGTGGGGCATCGACCGACCTCTGGTCCGCCTCGGGGGTGCTCGCGCCCGGCACCTACCATTTCCGACATTGGGGCCCCGTCCGGTCGGGGGAGAAGCACCTCGTCATCGACGTCCCCCGGGGCCTGTCGCTGCGATTCGACGGCGTGGTCAAGGCGATCCGCAGGTTGGTGCCAGGGAGGACTCCCTCCGCGAATCCGCGGAGCAACACGGCCATCCTGTTCGAGGAGACGGTGACGGGCGCCTTCTACCACTTCGACGCGAAGTACGGCGGGGAGTGGAGCCGGAGCGTGGACGAGATCCCGGTCAGCGTCAGGGACAACTACGAGGAACTGTTCGACCTGCTTGCTGAGTCCTGGTGGTTCGAGGTCCAGCCATGATGGTCCGCATCTGGCAACTCCTCGTCGCCGCGTTCCTGGTCCTGACCGTCTTCACCATGGTCAGCTCCATCCTGAAGGGGCTGGACACCACCGAAGCTGACATCGGATCGACCGGAGCGTACGTCTCCCATCGGGGCCACATCGCGGGGAACGTCGGCCTCGGGCAAGCCATCCGCGTGTGTACCGCGGTCCTCCCGAGCGCGGGCGTGGCGACCAGGTTCAACGTGTTCCGGTTGGGTGAGGAGTGCCCCGCACGGGTGCCGACGGTGCAGGACCGGGTCGACTACGTGCAGGTGATCCTGCCAGGGACAACGGTCATGGTTCCAGCGGACCTCCGCTGACCGGCCGCGACACCCGCTCGCGGGCACGCTCCGCTACGATGCGAGGCGATGTGGCGCCTCGTCTACTGGGGATTCATCGCCGTCGGCCTGGTCATCGTCTGGCTGACGATCATGCAGCCGAGGCGGTTCCGCCAGCTCGGCAAGAACGCGCGCACGCTCGGCTACGCCTACGTGGCCGCGATCCTCATCAGCGCGGTGCTGCGCCTCGCCGGCTTCTGGGGCACGTAACACCCACCGAGGGGCGCACGCCCATAGCGCCCGAGGAAAGGACGCAGCGATGAGCCCGCCGCTTCGGATCCTGATCTGCCCGCAGGAGTTCAAGGGCTCCCTCACCGCCTTCGAGGCCGCCGCCGCCCTCGCCGCCGGCGCGCGCGCCGGCGAACCCGACGCCGAGATCATCGAGATGCCCCTCGCCGACGGCGGACCGGGCACCGCCGCCGTCCTCGCGGCCGCCCGCGGCGGCGAGCTCGTCGAGGCCGAGGTCACCGGGCCGATGGGCGCCCCCGTGCGCGCCCGCTTCGCGTTGCTGCCGCCGGCAACCGCCGGCGGACGATCCGGCGCGGTCATCGAGGCCGCCGAGGCGGCCGGCCTCGTGCTCGTCCCGCCCGACGAGCGCGACCCCGCGCGCGCGACGTCGTACGGCGTCGGCCAGCTCATCCGCGCGGCGGTCGACCGCGGGGCGGGCGAGATCATCGTGGGCGTCGGCGGCACCGCGACCAACGACGGCGGCGCGGGCGCAGCGCAGGCGTTCGGCTACCAGCTCGTCAGCACCGACGCGTGGGCGATGGCAGAGCCCGTCGCGGCCCTCGACCTGGCCAGGCTGGTCGCGCTCGACCACAACGCCGTCGACCGCAGGCTCGGTGACATCAACCTCACGGTCGCCGCCGACGTGACCAACGTGCTGCTCGGGCCCGAGGGAGCGACGGTGGTCTACGGCCCGCAGAAGGGCGTCGGCGAGGACCTCATGCAGCCGCTCGAGGAAGCGTTGCGGCGCTGGGCGGCCGTGATCGCCTCGGACCTCGGCGTCGAGGTCACCGACCTCGCCGGCGGCGGCGCGGGCGGCGGGCTCGCGGCGGGGCTGATCGGCACGATCGGCGGCGCGATTCAGTCCGGCGCAGCCCTGATCGCCGAGGCCGTGGGCCTGGAGGACGCGATCCGCGACGCCGACCTCATCATCACCGGCGAGGGCCGCCTCGACGCGCAGACCACGTTCGGCAAGGCCCTCGAAATGGTCACCGCGCTCGCCGAGCGCTACGAGACGCCGTGCGTCGTCGTGGCCGGCAGCGTCGACGGCGCCACATCGGGCGTCGTCGACTTCGAGACGCTCACCACCAACCGCATCTTCGAGGCGGAGGCGATGCGCCGCGCCGCCGAGCTGGCCGAGGGCGCCGCGGAACGCCTCGTGCGACGCGGCGTGTGGGACTACGCCGCGACTGCGGCCGAGACCACCGCCACCAGCGAGCTGATCGAGGTCGGCACGGACCTCCGCGCGGACGGCCTCGTGACCTCGCACGGCGGCAACGTCTCGGTCCGCGCCGCGCGCAGCGGCGCGCTCATCTCCGCGACAGGCGCGATGCTCGGGCGGCTGACGAACGACCTCCTCGTGGCCGTCGACGCCGACGGCCAGCCGCGCGACGAGGACGCCGCCGCGCCATCGTCCGACACGGCCGTGCACCTCGCCATCTACGAGGCGTGCGCCGACGCCGGCGCGGTGGTGCACGCCCATCCCGTCCACGCCATCGCGCTCGCCTACGGGCGCGACGCGATCGACCCCGCGAACCTCGAGGGGCGGCTCTTCCTCGGCAGCGTGCCGGTGGTGGAGGCGGAGTGGGAGTCCTCGGCGCAGCCAGTCGCCGACGCGCTCCGCGAGCACCCGATCGTCGTCGTGCGCGGCCACGGCAGCTACGCCCGCGGGACCGACGTCTGGGACGCCCTGCGCGTCACCTCCACGCTCGAGGAGGCGGCGCGGATCCTCACGCTGAGCGGCCAGTAGCCCGCGGAGTCGCGGCTCCCGGGCCGGTGGCAGCGCTCGTCGGCGTCAAACAGTCGCGGCCACGCGAAACACGCGCTTGCGCTTCGCCCGTCGGTGCCGCCACATTGCGCCCATGACCGCCGCCGACGCCCGGCTGACCCGGATGGTCGAGGACTACCTGACCGACCTGCGCAAGATCCGCGCGTCCGGCGGCGCGACAAGCGAACGCTCCTACTACCCGCCGCTCATCAACTTGCTCAACGCGGTGGGCGGCGCACTCAGGCCCAGGGTGTTCTGCATCAGCGAGCTGGCGGACCAGGGCGCGGGGCACCCCGACATCGGGCTCTACTCCGGCAAACAGATCCAGAAGGCAAGCCGCGCGAGGGTCAAAGCCCGGAGCGCGGTGTCATCGAAGTGAAGCCCGCTGCCGACGACGCCTGGCTCACCGCCGAGAGCGACCAGGTGAGCAAGTACTGGGAAAAGTACCGCCTGGTGCTGGTCACCAACACCCGCGACTTCGTGCTGCTCGGCGAGGACGCGAGCGGCAAGCCCGCGAAGCTGGAGACGGTCCGGCTCGCCCACTCCGCCGACGCGTTCGAGGCGCGGCTGGAGCGCCCGCGCACCTTCGCGCGCGAGGTCGGCGCGGGGCTTGGCGAGTACCTCAGCCGCGCGCTCTCGCATCGCGCCACGCTGGTCGAGCCGAAAGACGTCGCGTGGCTGCTCGCCTCCTACGCGCGCGACGGGCTCGCGCGGGTCGAGGCGGCGGGCGATGAACCCTCGCTGCACGCGGTGCGCGCGGCGCTCGAGGAGGCGCTCGGCGTCCGCTTCGAGGGCGAGCGCGGCGCGGCCTTCTTCCGCTCGACGCTGGTGCAGACGCTCTTCTACGGCGTGTTCTCGGCGTGGGTGCTGTGGGCGCGCCAGACCCCGCCGCCCACCGGGTCGTTCAACTGGCGCGAGGCGGTCTGGCACCTGCGCGCGCCGTCCTGCGGGCGCTCTTCCAGCAGCTATCCGACCCCGGCCGCCTGCAACCACTCGGCCTCGTCGAGGTGCTGGACTGGACGTCCGCGGCGCTCGACCGCGTGGACCGCGAGGCGTTCTTCGAACGCTTCAGCGAGGGCGAGGCCGTGCAGTACTTCTACGAGCCGTTCTTCGCGGAGTTCGACCCCGACCTGCGCAAGCAACTGGGCGTCTGGTACACGCCCAACGAGGTGGTGCGCTACATGGTCGCGCGCGTGGACCGCGCACTGAAGGACGACCTCGGCATCGCCGACGGACTGGCGGCCGACAACGTCTACGTGCTCGACCCGTGCTGCGGCACCGGCGCGTACCTCGGCGAGGTGCTGCGACGCATCGACGCGAACCTGCGGGCGCAGGGGAGCGGCGCGCTGACGGGCGCGCGGGTCAAGCGGGCGGCGATGGAGCGCGTGTTCGGCTTCGAGATCATGCCCGCGCCGTTCGTCGTCGCCCACCTGCAGGTCGGCCTGACGATGCAGGCGCTGGACGCGCCGCTCTCCGACGACCCCAATAGGCCGGAGCGGGCAAGCGTGTTCCTGACGAATGCACTGACCGGCTGGGAGCCGACCACCCAGAAGCCGCTCCCCTTCCCGGAGCTCGAGGAGGAGCGCGACCGCGCCGACCGTGTGAAGCAGGACACGCCCGTGCTCGTGATCCTCGGCAATCCGCCGTACAACGGCTTCGCCGGGATGGCGGTGGACGAGGAGCGCGAGTTGTCCACGGCGTACCGCACGACGCAGCAAGTGCGGCGGCCCGAGGGCCAGGGGCTCAACGACCTCTATGTGCGCTTCTTCCGCATGGCGGAGCGGCGGATCGCGGAAAAGACCGGTCGCGGCGTGGTCTGCTTCATCTCGAACTACTCGTGGCTGGACGGCCTCTCGTTCACGGGCATGCGCGAGCGCTACCTCGAAGCCTTCGACGTGATCCGCATCGACTCGCTCAACGGCGACAAGTACAAGACGGGCAAGACGACGCCGGACGGGGAGCCCGACCCGAGCATCTTCTCCGCGCCTGAGGACCCGGTCGGCATCCAGGTCGGGACGGCGATCACGACGCTGGTGCGCAAGGCCGACCACGAACCGGCGGAGGCGATCGGCTTCCGCCAGCTCTGGGGCCAGGCGAAGCGAGACGGGTTGACGGCCACGGCTGACGCCGAGCCGGACGCACTCTACGAAGCCGTCGAGCCGCTGCTGCCGCTGGGCCTGCCCTTCGCACAGATCGCGGTCAGCGACGGTTGGTCCGACTGGCCGGCGCTGCCTGACCTGTTCCCGACCTCGTTCCCGGGAGTGAAGACCAGCCGCGACGCATTCCTCCTCGATATCGATCGCGACCGGCTCGAAACGCGCGTTGCCGAGTACTTTGACCCGGATCTAAGCGACGAGGAGATCGCCCGCAGCCACCCGGGCGTCATGCGCTCCACGGCGCGGTTTGACGCGCGTCACGTGCGTGCCGCGCTGCTCGCGCGCGGTGGCCCGACCGAGGCAGGTTTCGTTCGCTGCGCATACCGGCCCTTCGACGATCGTTGGCTCTACTGGGAGGCAGACACGAAGCTGCTAGACGAGAAGCGCGCAGACTACAAGTCGCACGTCACTGGCAAGAATCTCTGGCTGGGTTCGAATAAGCGAGAGATTGATCACGAGTTCTCACACGGCATCTCAATACGTCATCTCAGCAACTGGAAGCTTGGAAACTGGGGAGTGCACCTGTTCCCGCTGTGGTTGCGCGACGAGGGGCTGGGGCTCGGCGCAGACGGGGCGGGCCGGCGGCCCAACCTGTCGGACGCAGCCCAGAGCTACCTCGACCGCCTCGGTCTCGGCGTCGAGGATCTGTTCCACCACGTGCTGGCGACGCTGCACAACCCCGCCTACCGCGAGGCCAATGCGGGCGCGCTGCGCATGGAGTGGCCACGCATCCCGCTCCCCGGCTGGCCCGACGGCAACGCGGACGGCGCGGCCGAGGAGCTCGAGGCGTCGGCGGCGCGCGGCCGCGAACTCGCCGTGCTCCTCGATGTCGACACGCCCGTGCCGGGCGTCACCACCGGCGCGCTCCGGGCCGAGCTCGCGGCGATCGGCGTGCCGACGACCGTCGACGGCCACAACATGTCGGGGGACGACTTCTCGGTCACGGCGGGCTGGGGCCACTTCGGCAGCCGCGAGGCCGTCATGCCCGGCCAGGGCAGGGCCGACGAGCGGCCGCTCACGGCGGACGAGCGCTCCTCGATGGGCGACGCAGTCACGACCCTCGGCGAGACGACGTTCGACGTCCATCTCAACGACCGGGCCTGCTGGCGCAACGTTCCGGCCGCCGTCTGGAACTACAAGCTCGGCGGCTACCAGGTGCTCAAGAAGTGGCTCTCCTACCGCGAGCACAAGGTGCTGGACCGCCCGCTCCGCGCCGAGGAGATCCAGCACGTCACCGACACCGCGCGGCGCATCGCGGCGATACTGTTGCTCACCGGAAGCTAATGCTCACGGGGAGCTAGTCGAGGCCGAGGCGTTTCATCTCCGCCTCGCCGAACCCGAAGTGGTGCGCGATCTCGTGGAGGACGGTGCGACGCACCTCCTCGGGGATCATGCGCGGGTGGAACGCGCGCTCCAGCGGGCCCTGGTAGATCGCGATCCGGTCCGGGAGCGTCATGTGGTACTCGCTGCGGTCGATCAGCGGTATGCCGATGTAGAGCCCGAACAGCTCCGCGCCCCGTGGGAGGCCGGCGTCGGCGAGGTCCTCGGGCGCGGGCTCGCGTTCGATCACGATCGCGACGTTGTCGAGGTAGTTGTCGATGTCCGGTGGCAGCGAGTCCACAGCCTGCTGGACGAGGCGGCGGAAGCGGTCGCGCTGCATCGAGGCCGGCGGGAGGCTCAGGCGCCGCGACTGCCGCGGGTCTCGGCCGGCCAGATGGTGTGGTAGCCCTCGCCCTCGATCGCCCGCTTGGTCTCCTCGCGCTCGATCTCGAGCAGGCGTTTGTAGGTCTCGTTCACGCTGGCGATCACGTCGAACGCGTCCATGTCGGCGAGGCGGCTGCGCACCGTCTCGAGCACGCCGAGGCGCTCGAGCGACGCCACGCGCAACGGCCACGTCACCACGTGGATGCGCTTCGGCCGCTCGAACCCCGGCCGCACGCGCTCGATGGTGCGGATGCGCTCGACGAACGAGTCGACCGGCGGCAGCAGCGCGACGCCCGGCCCGACGCCTTCGCGCGTGCGGAAGTCCAGCAACAAGCGCTCGGCCACGGGCGTGAAGCGCAGCAACAGGTGCTCGACGGACCTGATCGATGCGCGCAGCCCGTCCACGTCGATGTTCTGCGGGCCATCCATGGGCCGAGTCTACACCTCGCGAGCAGGCGTCGAACCGCGCCCGCGTTTGACCCCGATCGCCCGCCGTCCCGAGAATCGTGACGTGGCGCACATTCGAACGGCCAGCCGGGAGCGGCTCGCGGTGCTCGCACCGGCGGCGCTGGTGCTGATGCTTGTCGCCTCCGCGGCGCTGGGGTGCCGCGAGGAGCGTATCCAGGAGCCGGGCTTCGTACCGCAGCCGCGCGAGCAGGCAGGGACGCCCCGCCCCTTCCTCCTCGGCTTCTCATCCGTGCCCGCCGAGTTGACGCAGGACGCCTACATCGCCGCACTCGACCTCACGGCGCGCTACGGCGAACTGCTGCTGATCCAGCGCGCGCCCGAGTGGGCCGAGTTCCTCCCCGGCGTCGAGCCGTCGCCGCGGCTCCATGAGCTCACGGTGCGCGAGCGCGTCGCCGTCGAGGAGCGCGAGCTCACGCTCTTCTACGCCCTCGATCCGTTCGACCCGGTCGACCGTGGCCGCCTGGCCGCTGCCCCGCTTGGCTACCGCGACGCAGACCTGGCGCACCCAGACCTGCGCGCGGCCTTCGTCGCCGAGGCGCGGTTCATCGCCACCAGCTACACGCCCGCGTACCTCGCGCTCGGCGTCGAGATCAACGCCACGTTCGAGCGCTCACCGTCGCAGTACCGGGCGTTCCTCGCCGCCTACAACGAGGCGTACCGGGCGGTGAAGGCCGTGAGCCCGGAGACGCGCGTCTTCGCCACGTTCCAGTACGAGCAGTTGCTGGGCGCGGTGCCGTGGGAGCCGTCGCGGCCTCCGCGCTGGGAGCTCCTCGCCGACTTCGCGGGCCGGCTCGACCTGTTCGCGATCGCCACGTTCCCCTCGGTCGCCTACGAGGTGGCGAACGACCTCCCGCCGCTCTACTACCAGCAGATCCGTGACCACACGCGGCTGCCGATCGCGTTCGCATCCGTCGGGTTCGCCTCGGCGGCGCAGCCGGACGGTCTGCACTCCTCGACGCCGGCGGAGCAGCGCCGCTACCTGCAGCGCCTGCTCGCCGACGCCGACGCCCTGGACGCGCCGTTCGTCGTGTGGTTCGCCGGGCGCGACCCGGCGTTCGTGGAGGCGCCCCCGCTGAACCTGCTGTCGAGCGTGGGGTTGCGGGACTCGATGGACCGGGCGAAGGAGGCGTGGTCGGTGTGGGCGGAGACGGCGAGCCGGCCGGTGGAGGGTTCGGGCGCTGGGGAGCCGTAGCGTGCTACCGCTGCCCGCCGTCCTCGCGCGCCCTCATCGTGTGGCATACTCGGTTCCGAGATGACTCACTCGAAACATCGTCCCCCGGAACAGAACGGATCGCAGCCGGACGACACGCGCGAGCCTGATCGGGAGGTCGGTGTCTCCGGGCTGCCGAAGGCGAAGCTCCAGTACATCACCGGAGGCTACGGGTTCGGCATGAGACAGCGCGACCGTGAGGACGCGGACGGCTAGCCACCCGCTTCAATCACAACCCGGTAATGGTTCACGACGTGAGGAGTCGTGCGAGCGTTGTCGCGAGCATCGCCAGCACCGCAACGCCGCCAACGATCATCGCTCCGTAGAGTTCGCGCCGGAACCAGGTAGCCTCCCGCTGAGCCGCCGCCTCATTCCGGATAAACGAGTCGGCGAGCGCTTCAGCGATCCAGAGCCGCACCGCCGGCTCCTCGTGCTCTGACGCAACTTCAATCAGTTCCCGTGCTGCAGGTCCACTCGCCCACCGACTCGGCCTGACGGTGCGGTAGAAGGCGAACATCGTCCACCCGAACGCGATAAGGACTGCGACGCCACTCACGGTCACGGTGGCGATCTCCGATCCCGCGGGATGGTCGCTCACGACCCGCACCAGGGATGCCCCGAAGAGCCCCGCGAACGCTGCCGCCACGGATAGCACCACACCGGCCCTCGTATCGAAGGAGCGGTTCTCGTTGACCTGCTCAGTCAGCTGCCAGAGCGCCATGTCGTAAGCGGCCCGGGGTGCTCGACCGGAGGCACTATCACGATCCGAAACCATGCGACTCATGGTACTAGCCAGGGCTCTTCAAGACACGCTCCGAGGACTCCCCCCATGCTCCGCGAATGGCCGCGCCATGCACCTGACGTGGAAAGATCGTTGACAGATCGGCGGGTCCTCGATACCCTCGCTTTCCTGTGCGCGATCGGGTATCATCCTCAAGGCGTTGGGCACGGCGAATTCCATTAGCGACAACACATCGAGCAGCACCGGTAGGCAACCGGCGCTGCGTAGCTGTGTCGAGACTCTCCCCCACAGGCCCAACCAGGCGCTTGTACGGAATCCGGAGCGCAACGCTGCACGGTCCACCGTGACGAATGCGAAGGAGTCGCTACTTGGTCACCACCGAGCGAGCCAGCATGCCAGGCGGACAACTCATCACCCGGGACTACGGCAAGTCTCGCCCGGTGCTGGATGTCCCGCACCTGATCGACATGCCAAAGCGCTCCTACGAGCGGTTCCTGGACCGCTCGCTGCGCGAGCTGTTCGACGAGATCTCGCCGATCGAGGACTTCACCGGCACCCGCATGGCGCTGTCCTTCCTCGAGTACTACATCGAGAGCCCCAAGCTCGACGAGCGTGAGTGCCGCCAGCGCGACTCCACCTACGGCGCCCCGCTCAAGGTCATCGCCGAGCTGACCGTCAAGGAGACCGGCGAGGTCAAGGAGCAGGAGCTCTACCTCGGCGACCTCCCGCTCATGACCGGGCAGGGCACGTTCATCATCAACGGCGCCGAGCGCGTCGTCGTGTCCCAGCTCGTGCGCTCGCCCGGCGTCTACTTCACCGAGACCGTGGACCCCGCGACGGGCCGGCGCCTGACCCAGGCCAAGCTCATCCCCAACCGCGGCGCCTGGCTGGAGTTCGAGACCTCCAACAAGGACATCCTCTCCGTCAAGGTCGACCGCAAGCGCAAGATCCCGGTCACCATCCTCCTCCGCGCCATCGACATCGAGGAGGGCGTCAGCGACGACGAGCTCGGCACCAGCGACCGCATTCGCCGCATGCTCGGCGCCGTCGACACCGACGAGGAGCACTCCTACGTCGACGCCACCCTCGCGAAGGACCCGACCGAGACCCGCCGCCAGGCGCTCGAGGAGTTCTACCGGCGCATCCGCCCCGGCGACCCGCCGACGGCCGAGAACGCCCGCAACCTGCTCGACACGCTGTTCTTCGGTGAGCGCCGCTACGACCTCGGCCGCGTCGGCCGCTACAAGGTCAACAAGCGCCTCATGTTCCCCGACGACCCGGAGGAGCGCACGCTGCGCAGCGAGGACATCATCGCGATCGTCCGCAAGATGATCGAGATCAACAACCACGTCGGCGAGCCCGACGACATCGACCACCTCGGCAACCGCCGCGTGCGGTCCGTGGGCGAGCTGATCCAGAACCAGTTCCGCGTCGGCCTGCTCCGCATGGAGCGCGTCGTGCGCGAGCGCATGACCATCACCGACCCCGACGAGGCGACGCCCTCGGCGCTCGTCAACGTGCGGCCCGTGGTGGCGGCGATGAAGGAGTTCTTCGGCGGCTCCCAGCTCTCGCAGTTCATGGACCAGACCAACCCCCTCGCCGAGCTCGCCCACAAGCGGCGGCTCTCCGCCCTCGGCCCCGGCGGCCTCTCCCGCGACCGCGCCGGCTTCGACGTGCGCGACGTGCACTTCAGCCACTACGGCCGCATCTGCCCCATCGAGACGCCCGAGGGTCCGAACATCGGCCTCATCGGCAACCTCGCCACCTACGGCCGCATCAACGACTTCGGCTTCATCGAGACCCCGTACCGCCCCGTGCGCAGCGAGGTCGGCAAGGCGAGCCCGGAGTTCGTCGGCCGCGTGCTGGCAGCCGACGTCACGGACAATGCCGGTACGGTCATCGCGGGTGCCGGCGACCTCGTCACCGAGGAGCTGGCGGCGGCGCTCGCGGCCGCCGGCCACGACCGCCTGGTCGTGCGCCCGTTTGCCTCGCGCGAGACGCAGTACCTGGACGCCGACACCGAGAAGGACTACCGCATCGCGGAGGCGAGCACGCGGCTGGACGACGAGGGCAACCTCCTGGACGACCGGCTTGAGGTGCGCCACGCCGAGCGCCTGCGCATGGTGACCTCGAACGAGGTCGACTTCATCGACGTGTCGCCCAAGCAGATCGTCTCCGTGGCGGCGGCGCTGATCCCGTTCCTGGAGCACGACGACGCAAACCGCGCGCTCATGGGCGCGAACATGCAGCGCCAGGCCGTGCCGCTGTTGCGCCCGGAGGTGCCGCTCGTCGGCACCGGCATGGAGCGCCAGGTCGCGCTGAACTCGGGCCAGGTGCTGTCCGCCGAGGAGGACGGCGAGGTGCTGTCCTCGTCGGCCAACTTCATCACGGTCCGCTACGCGTCCGGCCGCGAGGAGCGCTACCCGCTCAGCAAGTTCGTGCGCTCCAACCAGGGCACGTGCATCAGCCAGCGCCCGATCGTCGCCAGGGGCGACCGCGTGGCGCCGGGCCAGCCGCTCGTCGACTCCTCGTCGACGCAGAACGGTGAACTGGCGCTCGGCCAGTCGGTGCTCGTCGCCTTCATGTCGTGGGAGGGCCTCAACTTCGAGGACGCGATCGTGCTCTCGGAGAGCATCATCCGCGACGACAAGTTCACCTCGATCCACATCGAGAAGTACGAGGTCGAAGCGCGCGACACGAAGCTGGGCCCCGAGGAGATCACGCGCGACATCCCGAACGTCGGCGACGAGTCGCTCCGTGACCTCGATCCGCGCGGCATCATCCGCGTCGGTGCGGAGGTGCGCGAGGGCGACATCCTGGTCGGCAAGATCACGCCGAAGGGCGAGACCGAGCTCACGCCAGAGGAGAAGCTGCTGCGCGCGATCTTCGGTGAGAAGGCGCGCGAGGTGAAGGACACCTCGCTGCGCGTCCCACACGGCGAACGCGGCAAGGTGATCGATGTGCGCGTCTTCGAGCGCACCGCCGACGACGAACTGCCGACCGACGTGAACATGATGGTGCGCGTCTCCGTCGCGCAGAAGCGCAAGATCGCCGAGGGCGACAAGATGGCCGGCCGCCACGGCAACAAGGGCGTGGTCAGCCGCATCACCCCCATCGAGGACATGCCGTACCTCGCCGACGGGCGGCCGATCGAGATCGTGCTGAACCCGATCGGCGTGCCGTCGCGCATGAACGTCGGGCAGGTGTTGGAGACCCACCTCGGGTGGGCCGCGAACACGCTCGGCATGCGTGCCGTGACCCCGGTCTTCGACGGCGCATCCGACGCCGAGATCGAGGACGCGCTGGCCCGCGCCTGGCTGGCGATGCAGGCCGAGGCGCTGCTGCCGGACGGCTCCGTGGCCTCTCACGGCAACGGGCAAGGCGCCGGCAGCCCCAGCGACCTCGGTGCGCGGCTCGATTTCGGGAAGCTCGAAGCGTACGTGCGCGAGGGTGGCTTCGATCCGGACGAGGTGCTCAGCCACCAGCACGTGGGCGCCGCCCGCAAGGCCTGCCTCACGCTGTGGCTGGAGCAGCGCGGCGAGCGCGATGCGCGCGGGGTGGACGATGTCGCGCTCAACAAGCGCATCAGCGTCGTCGCCCGCGACTCGGGCGAGGCGCCGCCGGTGTGGGGCAAGCAGACCCTCTACGACGGCCGCACGGGCGAGCCGTTCGACCAGCCGGTGACCGTCGGCTACATCTACATGCTCAAGCTCGTCCACCTGGTGGAGGACAAGATCCACGCCCGCTCGACGGGGCCGTACTCGCTGATCACGCAGCAGCCGCTGGGCGGCAAGGCACAGTTCGGCGGGCAGCGCTTCGGCGAGATGGAGGTGTGGGCGCTGGAAGCCTACGGCGCGGCGCACATCCTCCAGGAGATGCTGACCGTGAAGTCCGACGATGTCGTGGGCCGCGTGAAGGCCTACGAGGCGATCGTCAAGGGCGAGAACACCATGGAGCCCGGCGTGCCGGAGTCCTTCAAGGTGCTGGTCAAGGAGCTCCAATCGCTCTGCATGAGCGTGGAAATCCTCAACGAGGACGAGGAACAGGTCGCGTTCTCGGAGGACTACATCGAGGCGATCCCGTCGCTCGGCATCAACCTGTCCGGGCGCGAGGCAGAGGAGAGCACGAGTGCTTGAGGTCAACGACTTCAACGCGATCCGGCTGTCGCTGGCATCCCCGGCGCAGATCAAGTCGTGGTCGTACGGCGAGGTAACCAAGCCGGAGACCATCAACTACCGGACCCTGAAGCCTGAAAAGGACGGGCTGTTCTGCGAGAAGATCTTCGGACCCACGAAGGACTTCGAGTGCTACTGCGGTAAGTACAAGCGCGTCCGCTACAAGGGGATCGTGTGCGACAAGTGCGGCGTCGAGGTCGCGCGCAGCAAGGTGCGGCGCGAGCGCATGGGCCACATCAGCCTGGCCGCGCCCGTCACCCACATCTGGTTCGCCAAGGGCGTGCCGAGCCGCCTCGGCCTGCTGCTGGACATCGCCCCGCGCACACTGGAGCGCGTGCTCTACTTCGCGCACTACGTCATCACCCACGTGAACGACGAGGCGCGCCAGTACGCGATCGAGCAGCTCCAGCTCGAGATCGAGGAGGAGGTCACCCGCCGCGAGAGCGAGGCCTCCAGTCACATCGCCGTGCGCGAGGCCTCGCTCGTCCAGGAGCTGGGCGAGATCGAACGCAAGCGTGACGAGGAGCTCGCAGCGGCCGACGCCGAGCTGCCAAGCCTCATCGACGAGGTGATGGGCGAGGCCCGGACCATGGAGGAAGACCTCCAGGGCCGCCTCGGCGAGAAGCTGCGCGCAAAGCTCGCCTTCCGCGGCGAGACCCTCGCCACGCGCGGCACCGAGATCAGCGCCGACACCACGTCCGCGCTGCACGACGCCGCCACCGAGCAGGTCGCCGAGATCGAGCAGCGCATCGCCCAGCGCAAGCACGACCTGGAGGCGAGCGCAGAGACCGCGAGCCAGCAGAAGCGCGACGAGGCCTTCCAGGAGCTCGAGCCGCTCCGCACGCAGGTCGCCGAGGTGCGCACCCTGGTGCGCAAAGAGAACGAGGACCTGCTCAAGCGCCTGGACAAGCTGCGCGACCCGGTTGAGGCCGACGCCCTCACGGTGCTGACCGAGCAGGAGTTCCGCGAGCTCGACGAGCGCTTCGGGCTCGTCTTCAAGGCCGGCATGGGCGCCGAGTCGATCCTCTCGATCCTCGAGCGCCTCGAACTCGATACGCTGCGCGTGAAGCTACAGGGCGAGACCCACTCGGCCTCCGGGCAGCGTCGCAAGAAGGCGACGAAGCGCCTGCGCGTGGTGGAGGCGCTACGCAAGTCCGGTAACCGCCCGGACTGGATGATCGTGCAGGAGTTGCCCGTGCTGCCGCCGGACCTGCGCCCAATGGTGCAGCTCGATGGCGGCCGGTTCGCGACGTCGGACCTCAACGACCTCTACCGCCGCGTGATCAACCGCAACAACCGCCTCAAGCGGCTGCTGAACCTCGGCGCACCCGAGATCATCATCCGCAACGAGAAGCGCATGCTGCAGGAGTCCGTCGACTCGCTGATCGACAACGGGCGGCGCGGCCGGGCCGTGAGCGGCTCCGGCAACCACAAGCTGAAGTCGCTGTCCGACCTGCTCAAGGGCAAGCAGGGCCGGTTCCGCCAGAACCTGCTCGGCAAGCGCGTCGACTACTCGGGGCGCTCGGTGATCGTCGTGGGTCCGGACCTGCGGCTGCACCAGTGCGGGCTGCCGAAGAAGATGGCGCTCGAGCTGTTCAAGCCGTTCATCATGCACGCCCTGGTGCGCAAGGGACTCGCCCACAACATCAAGAGCGCCAAGCGCATCGTCGAGCGGGCGCGGCCCGAGGTCTGGGACGTCCTCGAGGAGGTCATCCAGGACCGCCCGGTCATGCTCAACCGCGCGCCGACGCTGCACCGCCTGGGCATCCAGGCGTTCGAGCCGGTGCTCGTGGAGGGCTCCGCGCTGCAGCTCCACCCGCTGGTCTGCTTCGCCTACAACGCCGACTTCGACGGCGACCAGATGGCCGTCCACGTGCCGCTGTCCTACGAGGCGGTCGCCGAGGCACGCCAGGTGCTGCTCAGCACCAGGAACCTGCTGTCCCCCTCAGACGGCGAGCCCGTGGTGGCGCCGACGCTCGACATGGTGCTCGGCTGCTACTACATGACCTTCGCGTCCGAGGAACCCGGCCCCGAGACGGGCGAGACGGCCCCCCTCTACGGCTCCGCCGACCAGGTGCGGATGTCCTACGAGCTCGGCCACGTCAGGCTGCACGACCACGCGCGGCTGCGCCAGGACGGTTCCGTGGTCCACACCACCGTCGGGCGCGTGCTCTTCAGCGACATCGTCCCGGACAGCTTCGAGTTCCAGAACGAGATCATGGACAAGCGCGCGCTGCGCTCGCTCGTCTCGCGCGTCCACCAGGACCTCGGCTCGGAGCGCACCGTCGAGTTCGTCGACGCGATCAAGGACCTCGGGTTCCGCTACGCGACCCAGTCCGGAATCTCGATCGCCGTCTCCGACATCGTCGTGCCGCCCAGCAAGGCCAAGCTCATGGCGGAAGCCGACCAGCGCGTCGACGCGCTCGAGGACGACTACCAGATGGGCCTGATGACCGAGAACGAGCGCTACATGGCGGCCATCGACATCTGGCAGAGCGCCACCGATGAGATCTCCGTCGCGCTCGAGGCCGGCCTGGACCCGCTGGGTCCGCTGGCGCTGATGTCGCGCTCCGGCGCGAAGGGCAACATCGCGCAGATCCGCCAGATGGGCGGGATGCGCGGCCTGATGAGCGACCCCACCGGCCGCATCATCGACCTGCCCATCCGCTCCTCGTTCCGCGAGGGGCTGTCCGTGCTCGAGTACTTCATCTCCACGCACGGCGCGCGCAAGGGTCTGGCCGACACCGCGCTGCGGACGGCCGACTCCGGCTACCTCACGCGCCGCATGATCGACGTCGCCCAGGACGTGATCGTGCTCGAAGAGGACTGCTCGCCCGAGGGCGTCCCGCCTCCGGGCATCTGGCTGCGCGAGCACGCCGAGACCGGCATTCTCGCCGCCCTGGAGGAGCGCCTCACGGGCCGCTGGGCAGCCGCCCCCGTCGCGCACCCCGAAACCGGCGAGGTCCTCGTCGACACCAACGAAGGAATCAGCGAACACGCCGCGAGCGCCATCATCGCCGCCGGCGTCGAGCGCGTATATGTGCGCTCGCCGCTCTCGTGCGGGGCGCAGCGCGGCGTCTGCCAGCGCTGCTACGGCCAGTCCCTGGCCACCGGCGACCTCGTCGAGCATGGCGTGGCGATCGGCATCATCGCCGCACAGTCCATCGGCGAGCCGGGCACGCAGCTGACGATGCGCACGTTCCACACCGGCGGCGTCGCCGGCGGCCTCGACATCACCTCGGGTCTGCCGCGCGTCGAGGAGATCTTCGAGGCGCGCGTGCCCAAGGGGCAGGCCGTGATCACGGAGATCGACGGCCACGTCGAGGTCATCCGCTCCGGCGACGTGCGCACCATCACCGTCACGAACACCGAGACCGCCACCGAGGAGCTCCAGCTCCCCAAGGGCGTCGAACTGCTCGTCGAGGACGGCGAGGAAGTCGCCCCGGACCAGGTCCTGGCCACGACCCCCGAGCCGGCGGACGGCGAGGAGGCCGACACCGCGGTGCCCGCGGTGCAGGTCGCCACGACGCTCGGCGGCCGCGTCGAGATGGTGGGGAAGACCGCGCTGCGTGTCGTCACCGAGGTGGTGGACGAGCGTGAGTACCCGATCCCGGCCTCGGCGCGCATCCGCGTCGAGACCGGCGAGCTGGTGCGCGCCGGCCAGCAGCTCACCGAGGGCGCGCTCGACCCCCAGGACGTGCTCGCGATCCTCGGGCCCGAGGCCGTGACGCTGTACCTCGTGGACGAGGTGCAGAAGGTCTACCGCTCGCAGGGCGTGAACATCAACGACCGCCACATCGAGGTGATCGTGCGGCAGATGACGCGCCGCGTGAGCGTCATCGACCCCGGCGACAGCGATTTCCTCGCGGAAGAGCCCGTCGACCGCCACCTCTTCGAACGCGAGTCCGAGAGCATCGAGCAGGAGGGCCGCGTGGCGCCCTCGGCGAGGCCGATGCTGCAGGGCGTGACGCGCGCCTCGCTGAGCACGGACTCGTTCCTGGCGGCCGCGTCGTTCCAGGAGACCACGCGCGTGCTCACAGAGGCCGCCATCGGCGGCGCGACGGACCACCTGCGCGGCCTCAAGGAGAACGTCATCATCGGCAAGCTGATCCCCGCCCGCGCGGAGATCACCGTCGAGCGCCCGGCCCCGATCGCCGAGATGCCGATGCCGGAATCACTGCTGCTGCCGTTCATCTTCGACTTCGAGCGCCCCGACAGCGCCGATGGCGAAGGCGAGTCGCTGGCGGAGCTCATGCAGGCGGAACCCGGCGACCTCGCGATGGCCGGCGCCTACGTGGCGGAACCGGACTAGGATCGGCGGCGGGGCGCTGCCCCGCCAGCCGACACAACGAAGGGGAGCCCCCGGGGGCTCCCCTTCGTCGTGCGTTCCGATGCGGAGCACTCCTACCCGCGGATCAGCTTCCTCAGCGTGCGCACCACGATCACCGTCGCGGCGAACGCGGACGCAATACCCGCTAGCGTGATGGCCGTCTCGTCGCGGACGGGGTGGACCTCGACGCCGTCCGGCGAGACGCGAATCACCGCGACGGCGCGCGCACGTCCGCCCCCGCCGCCTCCGCCGCCGCCCGCTCGCGCGTTCTCGCTCGCACCCTCGTTGCCGTCGTAGCCGTAGCCGAATCCGAGGCCGTACACGACCTCGGCAACCGGAATCACCACCTGGTCCCCAACGGCCTGCGCTTCGCCGAAGCACGCCGCCGCCGTCACGCGCCCGGGGATCGAGGCGAGTTCGTCCATACCCTCGCCGCGTACGTCGGGCGCGCCGGCAGTCACGACGCAGCCGCCCTCGCGCGCAGCAGCCTGGCGACGCCGAGCACCGCGGCCGCGATCATCCAGCAGGCGATCACGCGGCGTGCCGTGACCAGGCGTGGGTCCGGGGTCTCGGGGATCGGCGCCTCGTAGCGGCGGTCGTCCTCTCCGGTCACCTCGATCGCCACCGGGCGCAGCCGGCCGCCGTAGAGCCGCAACCCGCGCCGCGCGCCGAGCGCGATCCGCAGTGTGCGCCGCTCGGCCCGGCCTCGCAGCAGGCGTCCCGCGTGCCGCCCGAGGTCCGTGCGGGTCACCTCGGTGGTGTAGAGCAGCCCGGCGCCGCGACGGTCGCGCATCAAAGGTCCCTTCGCTCGAACACCCACACGCCCGAGGCGATGGCGGCCGCGCTCAGCGCGGCGAACACGATCAGGACGCGCACCATGTCGGTGAGCGGCGTCTCGCCCCGGAACGTCTCGGGCAAGCCGCCGATGACGGCGGTCGTGCTCATCCACTTCAGCCCGAGGAACTGCAGCACCGCCCCCGACACCGCCACCGTGAGCAACGCGGCCACGACGGCGAACTGCGAGTTACGGAACACCGTGGACAGCGCAATTCCGAACGACGTGAGGAACACGAGCAGGACACCCACCATCACGACGCCGCTCACCACCCCCTCGAGTGACGTGTCGTTCGAGATCGCATAGCGCTCGATCAGGTACGCGAAAGGGATGATGACGGCGCAGTAGATGCTCATGAAGACCACCAGGCGACTCGTGATCTTCGCCCAGATATACTCGCTGCGCGTCACCGACTTCGACAGGATCGCATCCGCGATCGTGCCCGCCTCGCCGCTCACCGCGGTCCCGCCGAGGACCGAGATCACGATCCACGACAGCGGAGCGAGGACCGCCGCGACGTACGCCGCGAGCGTCTCGGAGGCCAACTCATCCTCGCGTGCGGCCACCACTACCAGGAACGCCGCCGGCCCCGCCAGCAAGACGACCCAGCCGCGCAGCAGCCAGGAGCCGATCAGCTGCTCCAGGTCACGGCGTACCAGGGCGACGTACGCCTGCATCCCGTCCCTCCGCTTCCGTATCGCCGTCGTCGCCGGCGTACGCGTGTTGCCCGGCGCCGTCGGGAGCGATATCGAGGTCGCCATGGTCGGGATCGGCCGCGGTGTCGGCAGTGCCGGCGCCGGCCGGGGGCAGGGCCTCGCTGATCACCTCGACGGCGCTGCCGTTGCGGGGCTTGCCCGGAGGGAGCGCCAGCTTCTGCGCCGCCGTCCACGCCGATGCACGCACAAAGCTGGTCGCACGGTCCTCCTCGAGGCGTCGCAGGAAGGCTTCCTCGATCTCGTGGGCGCCGGTGTCGAGGTGCAGCAGTTCCACGCCGGTACGCTTCACGAGGTCGAGCACGCGCTGCACGTAGGCCGGGATCGGCTCAGCACCGAGGAAGCTGATGCGGAACTCCGACCCGATGCGCTCGGCTCGGACCATTCCGAAGGTGTCGAGCTCCGGGAGCTGCTGTTCGAAGCGCATGAGGTTGCCCTCGACTTCGACGGAGATGGTGCGCTGGCGCACGAGCCGGCGCATCTCGGCCATGGGGCCGTGATAGATGATCCGGCCCTCCGAGATGATCCCGATATCCGTGCAGAGCCGCTCGACGTCGCTGAGGATGTGCGTCGCGATGATGATCGTGCGGTCGTGGCCCGAGAGCTCGCGGATCAGCTCGATCGTCTGGCGGCGGCCGGACGGGTCGAGGCCTGAGGTCGGCTCGTCGAAGATCAGCAGCTCGGGGTCATTCATGAGTGCGGCGGCGATCGCGAGACGCGTCACCATGCCGGTGGACAGCTCGTCGATGCGCTGGGAGCCGGCGGAAACCAGGTCGACGACCTGCAGGAGGGTCGAGAGGCGGATCATGACCTCGGCCCGGTCCATGCCGAGGAGCTTGCCGACGAACCGCAGGTACGTGATCGGCGTCATCTCGCGTGGGAGCGAGGGGTTCGTCGGGAGGAAGCCGATGCGGCGTCGGAGGTCCGCGCGCTGCGGACTCATCGGCTCCCCGAACACGCGCACCTCGCCCGCCGTGGGGCGCTGCAGGCCCAGCATGATGCGGAACGTGGTGGACTTACCGGCGCCGTTCGGACCCACGAGCCCATACACCATCCCTTTGTCGACCTGGAGGTCGAGCGCGTTCAGCGCGATGTAGCGATTGTGGTAGACCTTGGTGAGGTCCACCGCTTCGACAACGTGCATGGAGAGGCGTACTCCTCGGCACAGCTGCGCTCGTGGACGTGCGGGCTGTCCGTCACGGCGGGTGGGCCACGGATTGTAGCAACGCCTGCCGGGAGCCGCGATAGTCGACGTAACCAGCCGACCCCCGCGACCCCTCGCATATCGCGCGTCTGATTCCCTACACTGCACCGGTGCCGAAGGTACTGATGGTCAGTGACTCGCGCGCGTTCACCGACGCCGCCGAGGCGGCGTTCCGCGACGGCGCGTACGAACTGCGCTGCGAGCCCACCCTCGAGCGCGGCCTGATCGCCATGCGCGAGGATCCGCCGCGCGTCTTCTGCGTCGACCTCAACCTCGGGCTGACCATGGGCGGGTTCGCCGCGCTCATGCGCGACCCGCAGCTCGAGGGCGACACGGCGCTGCTCGCGATCGCGACGCCGATGCAGTTCCACCTCGTGGGCGCCGGCGTGCCCGTCAGCGACCTGATCGTGCCGCCCTTCGACCCGGATGAGCTGCGCTTGCGCGTGGAGCGCATCCTCGGCTCGGTCGGTGCGGCGATCGAGACGGGCGTGTTGCGGCGTGCCGAGCTCGCGATCGACCAGGACCGCTACACCGTGCGGCTCGGCGGGGAGGTCGTCGACCTCACCTACAAGGAGTACGAGTTGCTGCGGTTCCTCGCGCTCAATCCGGGCAAGGCGTTCACGCGCGAGATGCTGCTCAACCATGTGTGGGGCTACGACTACTACGGCGGATCGCGCACCGTCGACGTCCACGTGCGGCGCATCCGCGCCAAGATCGAGCTCCACGAGCCGTACATCGAGACCGTGCGCAACGTGGGCTACCGCTTCGTCGAGGTGAACCCGCCGGCCTGAGCCGTGCCGGGCCGGCCGGGCGCGATCCCACCTCCCGAGGCGCCTCGGACGTGTGTGGAGCTTGAAACATAGCGGTAACAACCGGGTAATCCGGCGGTAATAGCGCACCCATAGCCTGCATCCGTAGCGGCGCGTGATCACGCGCGCCGCACGGTGCAATATCGGTAGTACACAAGTCCACGGTGCGGCCGCCGGAAGGGGCCGCCGGGAAGAGGGAGGCAGCGCTTGAACCTGCAGGAGCTGACGGCACTGGTACAGCAGAACAACATCATGCGCGTCGATCTGCGCGTGACGGACCTGCTCGGCCGCTGGAACCACTTCACGATCCCGCCGAAGGCGCTCGACGAGGACCTGTTCGCGAACGGCAACGGCTTCGACGGCTCGAGCCTGCGCGGGTTCCAGGAGATCCACGAGTCCGACATGCTGCTCGTCCCGGACATCGAGTCCGCCGTCATCGACCCCATCCCGGCCCAGCCGACCCTCGCGCTCGTGTGCGGCGTCATCGACACCGTCACGCGCGACCGCTACTCGCGTGACCCGCGCAACGTCGCGGTCAAGGCCGAGGAGTACATGAAGTCCACGGGCATCGCCGACGAGGCGTTCTTCGGCCCCGAGCTCGAGTTCTTCCTCTTCGACGACGTCCGCTACCAGCAGACTCCGCAGTCGGCCTACTACGAGATCGACTCGGTCGAGGCGCACTGGAACTCCGGCTCCGGCGACGCACCGAACCTCGGCTACAAGATCCCCGGCAAGGAGGGCTACGCGCCGCTTCCGCCATTCGATGACACCGCCGACCTGCGCGCCGAGATCGTCACGGCCATGAACAACTGCGGCATCGACACCTTCGTCGACCACCACGAGGTGGCGACGGCCGGCCAGGCCGAGATCGGCGTGGGCAAGAACACCCTCGTCAGGCAGGCCGACGTGGCCCAGTGGTACAAGTACCTGGTCCGCAACATCGCCCGCCAGGACGGCAAGGTCGCGACCTTCATGCCGAAGCCGATCTACGGCGACAACGGCTCGGGGATGCACACGCACCAGTCGCTGTGGAAGGACGGCGTGCCGCTCTTTTTCGACGCCGACGGCTACGCCGGCCTCTCGCAGCTCGCGCGCTGGTACACGGGCGGCCTGCTCCGCCACGCACACAGCGTGCTCGCGTTCGCCGCGCCGACGACCAACTCGTACAAGCGACTGGTACCGGGCTTCGAGGCGCCCGTGAACCTCGTCTACTCGATGCGCAACCGCTCCGCCGCGATCCGCATCTCCACCTACCGCATCGGCATGCCGGACTGGGCGGAGACCACCCGCATCGAGTTCCGCCCGCCGGACCCGAGCGCGAACTGCTACCTCGCGTTCTCGGCGATGCTGATGGCCGGCCTGGACGGCATCCAGAACCAGATCGACCCCGGCGACCCGCTGGACCGCAACATCTACGACCTGCCGACCGAGGAGGCCATGGGCCTCCCACAGGTGCCGGGCAACCTCGGCGAGGCGCTCGACGCACTGGAAGCCGACCACGACTACCTGCTGCAGGGCGGCGTCTTCACGCAAGACGTGCTCGACACCTGGCTCGAGTTCAAGCGCTCCGAGGTGGCCGAACAGGCCCAGCGCCCCACCCCGTTCGAGTACGAGATGTACTTCAACGACTAACGGTCGCTCGTCCGGGCACACGCAGAGGCCCCCTCACGGGGGCCTCTCGCTTGCCCGGGCCGGCATGGTCGAGAGTCAGCTACGCCGCCGGACCGGCCGCCGCGCCCGGTCAGGCCGGCTTGCTTGCGGTGAGCGCTCCGCTCCCAGAGCCAGCAAGGGGGCACCTGGCGGAGCCTGCGCTCTGGTGGACTGGTGGTGAAGTAGTACGATCCGACTCTATCGAGCCACGGCGGCCGGGGGGAGCACCCACGTGCCTGCGCCAGAAGCATTCCACGTCGATGCGCGCAAGCGCGAAGAGAGCATGCGCATCGAGCAACGTCTCGCTGAGGAGCGAGCCAAGAGCCTCGAACGAGCCGGTTCCGCAGCAAGGCGCCTCTTGACCCCCAAGAGGGTCATCAGCGTCGGCCTCGCAAGCGCGTCCATCCTCCTCGCCGTCCTGGTCTTCACGGACATCGAGCACGCCTACTTCGAACACACACACTGGTGCGACGTGTCCGCCCAAACGAGGTTAGGGATAACGCACAGCCATTCTTCGCCACTCGACATCTCCGGCGAGCGGCAGATCCGCGAATACCCCTTCGGCGAGACCATCCCCTCCGTGACTACCGATGTAGCCTGCTTGGATCACGCCTTTCCGGGGTGGAGACGTTACGGGTGGGGATGACCAGACTCGGCCCCACCCTGATGATCGGTTTGGGCCCTACCTCCGGGGGTGTGATCAGTTGGTCTGCGCACCTCCCTTCGCAGCGGTGGTGATCCGCAGCCGGTAGGACTCGGTTCCGGTCTGGATGATGTGGGCGCGGAAGGTGAGGCGGTCGATGACCGCGGCGGCGAGGGGGCGTGGGTGAAGGTGCGGCCCCACTCCGAGAAGGGGGCGCTGGAGGCGACCGCCACCGAGGCCCGCTCCTCGCGCTCGGTCAGGATCTGGAAGAGCAACTCGGCGCCGCGCGGGTCGAGGTGGACGTCGCCGAACTCGTCGAGGCACAGCAGGTCGAGCCGCCCGTAGCGGGCGACCAGGCGCGAGAGAGTGCGCTCGTCGGCCGCCTCGGCCAGTTCGTTCACGAGCGCGGCCGCCGTCGTGTAGCGCACCCGCAGCCCGCGCTGGCAGGCGGCCATGCCGAGGCCGATCAGCAGGTGCGACTTGCCGGTACCGCTGTCGCCGAGCAGCACGACGGGCTCGCGCTGGGCGATCCACTCGCCGCGTTCGAGTGCGGCGAGCAGCGCCGGGTCGACGGTCGGCGCCGCCTCCAGGCCGAAGTCGGCGAGGTACTTGAGGCGTGGGAAGCGCGCCTCGCGGATGCGGGTGCAACGGCTCTGGCGTGAGGAGGGGCTGCGCGTCCCGGTGAAACGCCGCAAGCGTCAGCGTCTGGGGGACTCGGCGGTGCCCGCCGCCAGGCTGCGGGCCGAGCGGCCGAACCACGTCTGGGCGCTGGACTTCCAGTTCGACCAGACCGCGGACGGGCGGGTCCTGAAGCTGCTCAACGTCGTCGACGAGCACACGCGGGAGGCGCTGGCGGTGGTGGCCGCCAGGCGTATCAACGCCGACGCCACCGCCGCGACGCTCGACCGGATCGTCGCCGGGCGCGGGACGGCGCCGGGGTACATCCGCTGTGACAACGGGCCCGAGCTCACGGCCAACGCGCTGCGTGACTGGTGCCGGTTCTCCGGCACGGGCAGCAGCTACATCGAGCCCGGCGCGCCGTGGGAGAACCCGTACGTGGAGCCGTTCAACGGCCGGCTGCGCGACGAGTTCCTGGCCGTCGAGCAGTTCGACAGCCTGCTCGAGGCGCAGGTGCTCATCGAGGACTGGCGGATCGAGTACAACACGCAGCGCCCGCATAGCAGCCTGGGCTGGCTCGCCCCGGCTGCCTACGCCGAGCGCTGGGAGGCTCAGCAACACGCTGGACTCTCATAATCGGTGGTCTCGCGAAGGGGGTCCGGTCATCGGCACAGGTGCGGCCCACTGCGGCGTCGCGCGGTAGACTCGATCACAGACTTCGGCGAGGGGAGACGCGCGTGACGAACGACGACTGCGACGTAATGGGCGGCAGCGAGCGCTGGCAGGCGTGGCGCGACGACACACCCGCGATGGTCGAGTACGCGTACATGAACTCGGGCTTCTCCGGGCCCAAGCGCCGCGCGACCCACGCAGCGGTACAGCAGCGCCTCGACCTCGAACTCATGCACGGCTCGACGACGCGTTACGCGCTCGACGACCGCTTCGACCTCGCCGCGCGCTACCGCGAGACGATGGGTCGCCTCGTCGGCGGCGCATCGCCCGACGAGATCGCGATCATGGGCAACACCACCGAGGGCATCAACATCATCACGAACGGCCTGGAGGTCACCTCGGCCGACGCCATCGTGACCACCAACGTCGAGCACGGCTCCGGCATCGTGCCCGCCTACTACCTGCGCGAGCGCACGGGCTGCGAGGTGCTGATCGTCCCCATCCACGCGCAGGACTCGCCCGGCCAGGCGATGGAGTCCTTCGTCTCTACGATGGGCGCCGCACAGGGCAACACGAAGCTCGTCATCCTCTCCGAGATCTCCTACTCGACCGGCCAGTTGCTGCCACTCAAGGCCATCGTCGAGGAGACCCACCGCCGAGGCGGGTACGTGCTCGTCGACGGCGCGCAGACGGCCGGCCACATCCCGATCGACGTGCACGACAGCGGCGTCGACTTCTATGCGATCCCGTCACACAAGTGGCTGTGCGGCCCGGACGGCCTCGGCGCGCTCTACGTGCGCGAGGAGCTGATCCCGCTCGTCGCGCCGGCGAAGGTGGCGGGGCGCTCGGCCGCCTCATACGACTTCGAGGGCAACTTCGAGCCCGAGCGCGAGCGCATCACGAAGTACGAGCTCACGACAACCTCGACGCCGCTCATCGCTGGCACGCTCGAGGCGGCCGAGTGGTTCCTCGACTCGGGGCCCGAGGCGGTCTTCGAGCGGGCACGCGAGCTCAACCGCTACGCCGAGGGGCGCTTCGGGCGCATCGAGGGCGTGAGCGTGGTCAGCCCGCTCCATGATTCGACGCGCACCGGGCTGTTCTGCTTCAGCGTGGACGAGCTGCCTGCGGGCGACGTGAACGCCTTCCTCCAGGCCGAGGCGAGGGTTGTGTGTCGCTCGGTCGCCGAGTTCAACAGCGTGCGGCTGTCGCTCCACGCCTTCAACAACGAGGCGGATATCGACCTCGCCGCCGAGACGGTGGAGCGGGCCATCCGCGACGGCATCCCGGACGACGTCGAGCCCGCGTACCCGCCGGCGATCTTCGCCGGCCGCGGGGCGTAGCCCCGCCCAGTAGCGGCTATCGTGAGCGGCTAACGCGCGTCGAGCGCCTCGCGGGCCTCGCGCAGGGCGGCGACGTGCCCGGCACCGTCGAGGTCCGCGCCGAGCGTGCGCAGGCAGAGGTGCGTCGCCCCCGCGGCTTCCCACGCATCGACGTCCGCGAGCCACTCGGCTGTTGCTCCGCCGGTCACACCCACGGCGCCCTCGACGCCGATCGCGGCCGGGTCGCGCCCCGCTTCCTCGGCGTGGCGGGCGATGGCCTCGTGCGTCGGGGCTACCTGGTCGCGCGGGACAATGGCGAACCAGCCGTCGGCAAAGCGGCCGATGCGGCGCAGCACCGGCTCGGGGAGTGGCGCACCGCCGCCGGGCCCGATCCAGACCGGGATCGGGCGCTGCACGGGCAGCGGGCCGATGCCCGCGCCCTCGACGCGGTCCCAACGCCCTTCGAAGTCGACCGACTCCTGCGTCCACAGCAGGCGCAGCAGTTCGAGTTGCTCGTCGCAGCGCCGCCCGCGCGTGTGGAAGTCCTGGCCGAGCGCGACATACTCCTCGGCGCTCCCGCCTATGCCCACGCCGAGGCGCAAGCGCCCGCCGCTCAGCACGTCGATGGTGGCGGCCTGCTTCGCCACCATCACGGTCTGGCGGGCGGGCAGGATGATCACCGACGGCACGAGCTCGATGTTCGTGGTGAGCGCCGCGACCCAGCTCAGCAGCGTCAGCGACTCGTGCAGCTCGCCGCTGCCGGGGCGGATGAGTAGCTCGGGGACGCGGAGGTGTGTGAATCCGAGTTCGTCGGCGGTCTGCGCGAAATCGCGGATCGCCGCCATGTCGTTCTGGAGCTCCCGCACGGGGAGCGAGATGCCGATGCGCACGGGTCGCCTCCTGAAGCGACGCCATGCTACCGCGCCCCGCGTCGAGGCGGCCCGACGCCGGGCGCCACGCCGCGTATGATCCCCCGGCGGCGATGAGGAGGCGACCATGACGACCGCTCAGTCCGAGTTGCTCACGACCACGGATTGGCTGGCCGACAACCTCGACGGCGTCGGCAGCGACTTCGCGCTCATCGACGCCGGCGAGGCCGTCGCCTACCGGCGCGCCCACATCCCGGGCGCCGTCGGTCTGCCGCACCCCTATCTCAAGGGCCGCGAGCAGTCCCGGCTCGTCATGACCGCGCCGGAGTTCGAGGCGCTCATGGGCCGCCTCGGCATCTCCAACGACACGCCGGTCGTCATCTACGACGACAACGCCTCGCTACACGCCGCGCGCGTGTGGTGGGTGTTCGAGCACTTCGGCCATCGCGACGTGCGCGTCGTCGACGGCGGCCTCAACGCCTGGCTGCACGAGGGCCGCCCGCTCACCTCGGCGCCCGCACGCCCCGCGCCCGCGACGTTCACGACGCGCGTCGACGACCGCTCGCACTGCACCGTCGACGAGCTGCTGACCATCGTCGAGGCGGGCCCGGACGCGCCGGACGCGCCCCAGATCTGGGACACGCGCTCCGACGGCGAGTGGGACGGCTCGAACGGCCGCGGCAACCAGCGCGCCGGCCACGTGCCGGGCGCGAAGCACCTCGAGTGGCTACGGCTGATGCAGGGCCCGCCGTCGCGCCGCTTCCGCCCCCTCGACGAGATCCGGGAGCTGATCGAAGGCGCGGGGATCAACCCGGAGGCGGCGACGGTCAGCTATTGACAGGGTGGCATCCGGGCCGCGTTCGCGGCCTTCGTCCTGCGCATGCTCGGCAACGACCGCGCGCGCAACTACGACGGCTCGATGGGCGAGTGGGCGAACCGCGAGGACACCCCGCTCACGCTGGAGTAGCGGCGCAGCACCCCGGGGCGACACGGTCACCCGTAAGGCGCGTGTCCTGGCACGTCAGGCATATGAAGCGCAGCACAGCATCGGTGGGGCACACTCAACCTCCTGAGCCGTGCGCCCACCCGTAACCGAAGATGCCGAGGAAGAGCGTGATCGCCCCGACCCGCATAGCGTGGCTCAACGGACGCCCCCCCATTCGCCACGACGCGTAGACCAGCGCCAACGGGCCCCCGAACCAGAGCGCGAGGTAGGTGAAACCCACCCCGTTGTTGTCGACGAGCGCGCTCGTGGGGATTGGGAGTACGAGCAAGCCGAACAGGATCGGAACGGCGATGGCTCCCGCGATCGCGGCCGCGATCCGGGGGAAGAACAGCGTTCCCGCGACTGCGGCGGCCGCGATCATCGCGGCCCCCAGCAACCGTTCCGGCCCGATCGCCGCCTCCAGGCGTTGCGCCTCCCAGGTTGACCAGAGGTGCAAGGCGATCCCCGGTACTACCGGCGCCGCCAACAGCGGCAGCAGCGGCCCCACCCACGGGCGGCGCGCGACGGGTATGTCGCGTCCCAACCTGCGCATCAGGAGGCTCGTCGCTACTACCCCGAGCGGAAACAGTACAAGCTCGATACCCTCACGCCTCGGGTGCTGGCCGTTGAGCGCGAGTGCGTCCGCGATGCCGCCAAACGTGAGCATCACCGCAAAGAAGCCGAGCGTGCCCGTAACCGCAACCACAAGCACAGCCATGGGAAGCTTCGCGAGGTCGTCACGGAACTGGGATGGATCGTGCACCTCGCGTTACCCCGCGGGCTCGTCAGACCGTGCATCAGCGGCGCGCTCGTCCAGACCTCCAGCCCGTTCGGTCATCGCCGACTCCGTTCGTCAGACGTTAGTGTCACGGCTGACGCCGCGGCGTCACGCGCCGCGCACCACCTCGACCAGGCTCGCCGGGTAGTCCCCGCAGATCAGAGCCACGCCCGCCGCGTGCAGGCGGCGCGCCTCGGCGTCGGTGTTGACGGTCCACGTCGCCACGCTCAGGCCGACGTCGTGCGCGTCACGCACGAGCTGCTCATCCACCATCGAGTAGTGCAGGCTCACGCCCGCGAGGCCGAGCTCGGCGGCCTGCGCGAGCACCTCGGCGGCATCGCGGTTCGGCGCGGCGAGGAGCGAGACGGGCACATCGGGCATCACCTCGGCCGACGCCGCGCACACCCCGGCGTCGAACGCGCACAGCGAGCAGCGTCCGAGGGCGTCGCCGTCGCGGACGCCCTTCGCGACCAGGTCCTCGATGCCCGTCTGCTTCACCTCGATCACGAGGTGCGTGGCGGCCGTCGCCTGCAGCGCCTCGGCGAACGTCGGGACGGGCTGGGGGCCGACGTCGCCGTGCGGGTCGAGGACGCGCAGCGCGCGCAGCCCGTCCAGCGTGACCTCCTCGACCTCCCGCGGGTCGCCCGTGGTGCGGGCAAGCGAGGCGTCGTGCATGAGCACCAGCACACCGTCGCGCGTGGCGCGCACGTCGATCTCGACGCCGTCGACGCCCGAGGCGATGGCCGCCTCGATGCCAACGATGGTGTTCTCGGGCCGCAGGCCCATCGCCGTGCGATGCGCGATGAGCAGGGGCGAGCGGTGTTGGGCTGTTCGCCTGGACTCGGCCGTCATGATGCTCCCGTTCGAGGGTACATCCGACGTGCCCGCCCCGCCGTAGTGTTAGTGTGACGGCCGTGACCATCTCAGGCGCGGGGCAACTGATCGTGAGCGCTGCGTGAGCCGGGCAGCGTGAGCCGCGCGTTTGTCCTCGCCGCGTCGGTCGCCCTCGCTGCGCTCGGGTGGCTTGCGGTCGCGGTGGCTCCGGCGGCGGCCGAAGGGGAGGCCGCAGTCAGCTCCAACGTGGCCACACCGCCCGACCGGGTGGAGGCCCTCGCCGTCCGGATCGGCAGCGGGGGCTCGCTCGTGCTGCGCTGGTCCGTACCGGCCGACAACGGCGAACCGGTCACCGGCTACGACATCCAGCGCAGCGACGACGGTGAGCAGTGGACAGACCTCACGTCCCATCCCGGGTTCGCGGCGCTTCGCGACCGCCCACTGACCCAGGGTCAGCGCTACTGGTACCGCGTACGCGCAGTCAGCGCGGCGGGCGCCGGCGAGTGGTCCGAGCCCGCGCACGGCACCCCCGCCGCCGCGCCCGCTGCAATCACGGACCTCGCCGTCACCGCCGTGAGCGCCGAGTCGATCACGATTGAGTGGAGCACGCCCGTCGAGAACGGCAGCCCCGTGATTCGCTACGAGCTCGAGCGGCTCTTCGGCTCCGATCACCGCATCGTCGTCGGCTTCTGGGCGTTCACCGAGTGGCCCGAAGGCGACTCGCGCTTTGCGTTCACGATCGACAACCCGTTCGAGGAGCCCGGGCGCGCGTACCGGATCCGATCCTGGAACGGTGCGGGCGCCAGCGAGTGGTCGGAGCCCGTGCTCGCCCGTGACGACGTCACCGTGCCCGCACGCCCGCCGTCGCTCACCATCATCGGGATCGGCCCGCGGGAGGTGCGCCTGCGGTGGGTCGCCCCCGACGCCGGCGGCAGCGACATCTTCGCCCACCAGGTCGAACGCCGACACGCCATCGACCACCTCATCGGCTACGACTACTGGTCCGAGATCGCGTGGGTGGGCGGCAAGACCCAGACGGCCATTGAGACCGTATTCCACGCTCCGGCTCGCACGTTCCGCGTCCGCTCCTGGAACGGTCTCGGCGAAGGCGCCTGGTCCCAGTGGGCGGGCATCCGGCCCGGTCTGATCACCTTCAGCGGCTCACACGAGGACTTCCGGGGCATCCTGGGCGCGCAGTGCCCGGGCGGCGTCATCGTCTACGGATCGGTGATCGAGGACGGCGAGACGCGATGGGTTTCCTACGCGGTCGCGCCGAACGGGATCGCGAGCCCGCACAACGCCGACTTCGAGGCGGCGTTCCCGGAGGGACTCGACGTGGCTCCGCTGCGCGTGGACTACTGCGGGCACCCGACGTACCTCGAACCCTCCGTGCGAAGCAGCACCGAGACGCTCACCATCTACACCGGCGGCGTCGAGCGGCTCCGCCACGCGTTGGAGACGGAGTGCGCCCCCGGCGCGATCGCCGTCGCCAACGGGCGGCACGAGTGGGAGGGTGCATTCGTGACGCTCGACCCCTCGGCCGACGCTGCCGCGAACGCCGCGTTCGAGGGTACATTCAGGTTCGGCCGCCTCTGGCGCGAGCCGCTGATCATCAGCGGCTGCGGGCCGTAGCCGCGCGCAGTCGCATGCCCGCCCTCCGCGCCGCGATGGCGTCGGCGCTCATCGCGCTGCTCATGGCCTGCGCGGCGAGGGAGCCGGTGCGCGGGCCCGGGCTCATGACCCCGACGCCCGCGGATCCCGCAGCACCGACCGTTGCCGCATCGGCCCTGACACCGACCGCCGCGCCTGCCACGCTCGCACCGACCGCGACGCCCGGGCCGCCCACAGTGACGATCGGCCTCGTCGGCGACCTGATGTTTGCGCGTGACGTGGTCACGCTCATGCAGGAGCACGGCCCCGGCTACCCGTTCGAGCGCGTGACCCGGCTGTTCAGGGGCGTGGACGTGCTGATCGGCAACCTCGAGGGCGCCTTCACCGACCGCGGCGTGCGCGCGAACAAGTACTACACGTTCCGTGCGCCGCCCTCGCTCGCGCCGACGCTGCGCGAGGCCGGCTTCGACGCCGTCTCGCTTGCCAACAACCACGCGCTCGACTTCGGGCCGGTCGGCCTCATCGACACGCGCGAGGCCCTCGACGCGCTCGGGGTGGCGCACTTCGGAGCGGGCGGCGACGCCACCGAGGCGGCGCGGCCGCTCATGCTCGAGGCGAGCGGATTCCGCCTCGCACTGCTCGGGTTCAGCGCGGTGCGCTCCTCGGTCTTCGCCGGCGAGTCGCGCTCCGGTGTCGCCGAGGCGGGCCACGAGGAGGTGATCGCCGCGGTGCAGGCCGCCACCGTCGAGGCCGACTTCGTCGTCGTGGTCTTCCACTTCGGCACGGAGTACGACCCCGACCCCACCGAAGAGCAGCGCCTGCTCGCCCGCGCCGCCGCGGATGCCGGGGCCACCCTCGTGGCCGGACACCACGGGCACACGCTCCAGCCGTGGGAGCGCCGAGGCGACGCGCTGATCCTCTACGGCCTCGGCAACTTCGTCTTCGACCTCGACCGCGACGACCTCGCGACGCTCGGCGAGGGGCCGTTCGCGAGCGTCGTCGCCGTGGTCGAGCTGCGCGAGGATGCCCCACCGAGCATCGACTTCCGTCCGGCGTACATCGACCCCGACGAGAACCGCCCGCGCCCCGCCACAGCCGACGAGGCCGAGCGCATCCGCGCCGCACTCCGGGAGCTTAGCGACGAGTGAGCCACTCGCCGCCGACGCCAGGACGATGCCTGCGAGAAACATCGGTGAAACGTCCGCCGCCTACGATCGTCGCACGATGACGAGTCCACCGCGGTCCGACTACGACGAGCGGCAGCACGTGATCCAGGCGTGCTACGACCAGGACGTGAAGTTCATCCGCCTGTGGTTCACGGACATCCTCGGGATGCTCAAGTCCGTCGCCATCACCATCGAGGAGCTTGAGCACGCCCTCGACGACGGCGTGACGTTCGACGGCGCCTCGATCGAGGGCTTCGCGCGCGTCGACGAGGCCGACATGGTCGCCGTCCCCGACCCTTCGACGTTCCAGTTGCTGCCGTGGCGGCCGCGCGAGCGCGCGGTGGCGCGCATGCTCTGCGACATCCGCAGGCCAGGCGGCGAACCGTTCGAGGGCGATCCGCGCTGGGTGCTACAGCGCACCGTCGAACGCGCGGCTCAGCAGGGGCTGACGTTCTACGTCTCGCCGGAGATCGAGTTCTTCTACTTCCGCGACGCGACCGGAACGGAGCCCCTCGACCGCGGCGGGTACTTCGACCTCACCCCGCTCGACTCAGGCAGCGACCTGCGGCGCGAGACGGTGCTGATGCTGGAGAGCATGGGCATCGGCGTGGCGCTCAGCCACCACGAGGCGGCCCCGAGCCAGCACGAGATCGACCTGCGCTACACCGACGCGCTGACGATGGCCGACGCGATCATGACGTATCGCCTCGTCGTGAAAGAGGTCGCGATGCGCCACGGGGCGTACGCGACGTTCATGCCGAAGCCGCTGCGCGAGGTGAACGGCTCCGGTATGCATCTCCAGCTCTCGCTCTTCCGAGGCGAGGACAACGCCTTCGCCGACCCGGACGACGCGCTGGGGCTGAGCCCCCTCGCGCGCCACTTCATGGCGGGCCTGCTGGACCACGCGTCGGAGACGATGCTCGTCACCAACCAGTGGGTGAACTCGTACCGCCGGCTCGTGCCGGGCTTCGAGGCGCCGACCCACGCCACGTGGTCCACGACGAACCACGCCGACCTGCTGCGCGTGCCGAGCTACAAGCCGGGCGACCCCGGCGCGACGCGCATCGAGTACCGCGTGCCGGACCCGGCCTGCAACCCGTACCTGGCGTTCGCCGCGCTGCTCTCGGCCGGCCTCGACGGCATCGAGCGCGAGGCGGCGCTGCCGGGGGCGCTCGACCGCGACGTCCGCGACCTCGAAGCCGACGAGGTGGAGCGGCGCGCGATCACGCCGCTGCCGAGCTCGCTCGGCGAGGCGATCGCGGCCTTCGACGACTCGGCGCTGCTGCGTGACGCCCTCGGCGCGCACGTGTGCGAGTCGCTGGTGGCGAACAAGCGCCACGAGTGGGACGAGTACCGCACCCACGTCTCCGAGTTCGAGTTGGAGCGCTACCTGGGCGTGCTGTAGCGCGCCGGAAGACCGCGAATGGGCATGTCACCGTTGAGAGTGATCACAAAATGCGATACATTGTTCGCAGTGGATAGCGGAATTCCGTTATCGGCGCCGCGCCCCCTTGGGGCTCGGCGCTTCTAGTTTCCCCCCTCAAGCACCCGTCTGCGATGATCTTCGATGCGGTCGCGGATGTCGCTATCCGGGAACACCTTGATACCGAACTTCCCCATTTGGGCATCATCACGTGCGTATATCTTCGGCTCCCAAGTATCCCAACGTCGAGGTAGAATCTCGCCGCAGCCGCCACGCACCCACTCGAAGAGGTCTCGCGAGAACATGTCGGCCAGTTCCATGGGGTGGTTGCTCTTCTTCCCCATGAAGACGCAGCCCGTACCCAGCCAGTTCCTGAAAGCCGACTCAGGAACCCACTGCGTGCCTTGCAACAGGAGATCAACATAGTCGCGATGGTGCTCCGCGTCCTCCCGGGGGCCAATGCTCTCGAAGGTCACCCGTCCGAACGGGTCGTCTCCACGCGCGGCTAGGTAGTCGACGTAGCGCTCGAGGAGCATCTGTATGGCTACCGAGTACGGGTCCGGGGGTAAGTAAGGGTCTTCCCGTGAGCCGATGAACTCTCTGAAGACGTCCTTGCGAACAGCCACACCGAACACTGTGCACGAACTCTTGGCGACGAGTTCGTCCAGAGCCTCGCATAGCTCACGCTGGCGCTCTTCGCGACCACCCAGCCCGAACCAGCCTTCGTGGTTCCGCATCTGTGGCTCGTGGAACGTCATATCCGACTGACCGAAGAAATCCATCTTGAGTGCGTCGGCATGCTCTTGGTACGCAGATATGTCCTGCTCCGCCATTGCGACACCGCCGATGACGAAGTAGGCACTTGGGAACCGCGGATCCGATCGGCCAGATTCATCAAGGAACAGGTAGTCAGGCGTTCGTGATTCGCCCAGCGGCTGTCCGCTCTTGTACTTGAAGCGCTGCCGCGACTCGACCCGCCCTTCACGGCGCATCAACTCGCGCCTCTCCTCTAACGCAATGGCCTTGAGCAAGTCATCGAGATCTGGCGCTTGAAAATCTGCCCGCCGGAGCAGTGCGGCGAACGCACGGCCCAAACGTCCCGCCTCAGAGAGTTGGAGGTTCTTGCGCCGCGCAATGCGACGACCGTCCGGGTCGCCTTGGCCACGTTGAACTGTCACGAAGGTACAGTTTAGCAGCGTAATCCGGGAGACGGGTAAGAGTTATCCACACTTACCCCCTGCTGGGTTGCTGCGTGACGCCCTCGGCGAGCACGTGTGTGAGTCACTGGTGGCGAACAAGCGCCACGAGTGGGACGAGTACCGCACCCACGTCTCGGAGTTCGAGCTGGAGCGCTACCTCGGCGTGTTGTAGGCGGGCGCGAGTCACCACGCAGGCGCCTGATATTGAATTCCGGATAATGCTCCCGACTGACGCACACTTGTCAGTCGCGGTGTTAGGCTGGACCCCCACCGCCGGGATACCGGGGATGCCATGACGACGGACACGCTCGGCGAACGCGTCGCCCGCATCGAGGGCATCATCGAGCATCTGGCCACCAAGGCTGATCTCGAACGGCTCGCGGTGCGCCTCTACGTCGCGATGACCGTCGGGCTCGCGACCGCGACCGGCATCATCCTCGCCGCTATGCGGCTCTGGACGTAGCTGCTCTCCGCGCGCAGAGCGTCGCCGCCCCTCTGATGCCCCGGCTCTAGGATGCGACCGACGTGTCCCGCTCCCAGGCGCTCTGCACTCCGTACGGCTCCTCGCCGCTGTTCAGCTTCTTCGTCTCCTCCACCCACCGCGCCGGATCCAGGTCCCGACCGGCCAGCTCGGGGCCGTCCGCGGCGTAGCGGTGCGCGCGGAACATCGAGGGGGTCTTGCCGAAACGGCCCGCCGGCATGAAGCCGGTCACGTACTCCCACACGGTCTCGCCCTCGGTCGTCACCTCGAAGATGCGGCCGGTGGCGCCCTCCGTGATGAGCGTGTTGCCATTCGGCTGCCGCTCCGCGCCGCTCGTCATGAAGCTGATGAAGGCCAGCATCACCTCCGCCTGGTACTGCCAGACGATCTCCTCCGTGGCCGGGTCCACCTCGAGGATGCGCGAGTGGCCGGGGCCGCCTCGGCGGTGGATGCCGTTGTCGAACAGCAACACGTTGCCGCTCGGCAGCATCGTGAAGTGGTGCTGGTGCGAGGTCACGCCTGGTCCCCACCTCCACTCGATCTCTCCGCTATCCGGATCGACGATCACGACCGTGTCCGTCTGGCGCAGGCTGACCAGCCAGCGGCCGTCGGGGGCGACGGAGACCGAGTTGGCGTGCGTCCACTCCCGGCGCCGCTCGAGCGGGCAGAGCACGTCGAGCCGGTAGTTGAAGTGCTCCCAGGAGCGCCACTCCCGGACCGTCTCGCCATCCGGCGTGATCTCGCGCACGAGGTCGCCGACCATCACGTCGGGGTCGTTGGGGCCGTGGAAGCCGCCCTGCACCTGGCGACGCACCTCGTCGGGCAGCACCTCCCAGTGCAGGATCACGGTGTTGCCGTTGTCGAGCCGCACGAAGTCGTGGTGCTGCTGCTCGTTGCGGTACTCCCAGACCGTGTTTCCGTCCCAGTCGAGCTCGATGAGCGCGTGTGCCGCGCCGCCGATGACGCCGACCGGGCTCGTCTCCTCCGCCTCCATGAAGTGGACCGGGTTGGCCGTGTGGAACAGCACGTGCCCGCTGGGGAGCAGCTTTGCGTACTGCACGCCCTCGTCGTGCACCCAGCGATGCGCGATGCGGCCCTCCGGGTCGAGCAGCGTGGCGTGGTAGCCCTCGACGTTCGAGAACAGCGTGTAGCCGTCGTGGGACTGCCCGGGGTCGCGGTAGACGAGCCCGCTCGGGCGGTTGCGTGTCCAGGCCATGGGCGCAGCGCTCCTTCGGTTCGTGTTCGCCGTGTGTGTGCTGAGAGCGGCCGTGTGCCGTCGCGGCCCGGCCTCGTGCCTACCCGAAGAGCATCGCCGAGGCGCCGTCGGCGGCCTTGAAGATCGGCGTCGCCCAGAGGCCGACGAGGAAGATGCCGAGGAACAGCACGCCCGTCGTGAGGTAGGCGACGGGTGAGAGCCGCCAGCGCGTGTCGCCATCGGCGGGCTCCGCCACGTACATCTGGCGGATGACCTTCAGGTAGTAGTACAGCGAGACGGTGCTCATGATGACCGCGACGGTCGCGAGCCAGAGGAAGCCCTCCTCGGCGGCCGCCTGGAACAGCACGAACTTCGTCACGAAGCCCGCCAGCAGCGGCATCCCGCCGAGCGAGAACAGCCCCGCCGTGATCACGAGCGCGAGGTACGGCTGGGTCTCCGCCAGGCCGCGGAAGTCCTCGATCTCCTCGGACCCCACGCGGTTGTAGAACGCGATCACCGCGATGAACACGGCGAGGTTCGTGATCAGGTAGCCGGCGAGGTGCAGCAGCAGCGCGGTCCCCGAAGCGTCCGACACCGTCGTGATCGCCATCAGCATGAAGCCGACCTGGCCGATCGAGGAGTAGGCGAGCAGCCGCTTGATGTTCGACTGCTGGATGGCGATCAGGTTCCCCACGACCATCGTCGCGACCGCCAGCGAGGCCAGCATCCACTGCCAGTCCGCCTTCGCCGGTTCGAGCGCGGTGCCGAACAGCGCGAGCATGAGCGCGAACGCCGCCGCCTTCGAGGTCGCCGCGATGTAGGCGGTGATGGGCAGCGGGGCGCCCTCGTAGGCGTCGGGCGTCCACATGTGGAAGGGTACCGCCGAGGCCTTGAAGCCGAGCCCGCCAACGAGGAAGGCGAGGCCGAGCAGGAACGCCGGTGTGCCGACCACGCCGCCCTCGAGCGCCGCGGCGATGCCGTCGTAGGTCGTCGTGCCGGTGGTGCCGTAGATGAGGCTCAGGCCGTAGAGCAGCATCGCCGAGGCGACGCCGCCGAGCAGCACGTACTTCAGCCCCGCCTCGCCCGACCGCGTGTCGCTCTTGGCGAGCGAGACGCCGACGTACAGCGAGAACGAGAGCAGCTCGATGGAGATGTAGGCGGTGAGCAGCTCGCGCGCGGCGGCCATGTAGATCGCGCCGATCGTCGAGACGAGCAGCAGGGCGTAGAACTCGCCCTGGTGCGTGATGTGGCGGTCCACGAACTCGTAGGAGCCGAGCACGATCGCGATCAGCGTCGCGATGAAGAGGATGCGGAAGAACGTCGTGTAGTCATCGACGGCGATGAGTTGCGCGAAGTCGGTCGGGGCGCGGTCGAGGAAGAGCAGGCTGGCGACACCGGCGACGAGCGCGCCGAGGACGGTGACGGCGGGCAGCAGGTTGCGGGAGATCCGCAGGTCGCTGCGGAACGCGTCGAGCATCAGCACGGCGGCGGCCGCGCCCACGAGGATGAACTCCGGGAGCAGCAGTCCGTACTCGAAGTTCAGGCCGCTCACGACAGCACCTCGGGAATGCCCATCTCAAGGCCCATCGCGATGCGGTCGATCCACGGCGCGGGCCAGAGGCCGAGCGCGAAGATCGAGATCGAGAGCACGGTCGCCCCGGCCCGTTCGGCCCAGGTGATCTCGCCGATGCTGCTCCAGCGCGGGTCGACCTCGCCGAAGAAGGTGCGCGCGAACATGCGCAGCAGGTACGTCGCGGTGATGGCGGCGGTGAACACCGCCAGCCCGCCGACGATGGGGTAGGCCCGGAACGCGCCGATGAAGATATGCACCTCGGCGATGAACCCGGACAGCCCGGGCAGGCCGAACGACGCGAGGCCGGCGATGACGAAGAACACGGCCCACACCGGCATCTGCTTCGCCATGCCCGAGAAGTGCGTGATCTCGCGGTCGTGCGACTGGTCGTAGAGCGCGCCGATGAGGAGGAAGAACAGCGCCGTCATCACGCCGTGCGCGAACATCTGCAGCACCGCGCCGCTCATGCCGATGAGGTTGAGCGTGCCGAGCCCCAGGAACACGTAGCCCATGTGCGAGATCGAGGAGAAACCGGTCATCAGCTTGAAGTCGGTCTGGCGCATCGCGCCGATCGCGCCGTAGAGCGCGCCGACGATACCAAGCGTGAGCAGCGCCGGCGCCCAGAACTCGCCGCCCTCCGGCAGGATCTGGAAGCCCAGGCGGATGATGCCGAACGCGCCCAGCTTCATCAGCACGCCCGCGTGCAGCATCGACACGGCCGTGGGCGCGGCGGCGTGGCCGTCCGGCGACCACGGGTGGAGCGGGAAGATGCCGCCCAGCGTGCCGCAGCCGAGCACGACCAGCGGGAACATGATCTTCTGGAACGTCGGGTCATAGGTGGCGTCGAACAGCGCCGGCAGGTCGAACGTGCCGAGGCCGGCCTCGGTGAAGATGCCGAAGATGGCGGTGAAGATCAGGATCGAGGCCGCGACGAGCATCATCATCAGCTTCATCGCGCCGTACTCGCGCCGGCCCGAGCCCCACACCCCGATGAGCAGGTACATCGGCAGCACCGCGGTCTCGTAGAGCAGGAACCAGAAGAACAGGTCGAGCGCGACGAACGTGCCGTAGACCCCGGCGACGAGCACGAATAGCAGGATGAAGAAGTCCTTCGTGCGGTGCTCCTGCTTCCAGGACACCCACGTCCCGGTCAGGATCACGATCCCGGTCAGCAGCACCATCGGCGCGGCGATGCCGTCGACGCCAACCTTGAGCTGCACCCCGTTATCGCCGAGGAACCCGACGTTCTCGAACCACGGCCACGCGAGTACGCCCTGGAACTGCTCGCCGCGGTAGTCGAACGCGAAGAACACGTAGACGGAGATCGCGAACATCGCGACCGATGCCGCGCCCGTGACGATGCGGATCAGCGTCCGCTCGCCCGAGGGGACGAACATGAGCAGCACCGCTGTGCCCATTGGGATCAGCGGGAGCGAGAGGAGCAGGTAGCCTTCGTTCGCCGTCATCGTTCCTCGAGACCCTCGACCCTCTGCCTTACGTCCGGCCGACCGCGACGAGCGCCAGGACGACGACACCAATGGCCATCGCCAGCGCGTAGTTCGGAATGCGGCCGGTCTGCAAGAACTTGAGCCGGTAGCCCGCGAAGCTGATGCCCTGCGCGCTCCCGTCGACACCCGTCTCGTTCACCACCCAGCGGTCGAAGTACGCCACGACCGTGGCCAGCCCGAACACCACCTTGTCGATGGCGAACTGGTAGAGGTGGTCGATGTAGTAGCGGTTGACCAGCAGGTCGTGGAACTCCGGCGCCCACTGCCGTGCGCGGACGGCGCGCTCGGCTGCGCCCGACCAGTACATGAACCCGATGGCGATGCCGGCGAGGGCCGACAGCGTCGCGCCCAGCGCGATCGTCGCGTCGAGCGCGAACGCGTGCCCCTCGTGGCCCTGCGTGAACACGACCTCGCCGATGCCACCCGTGAAGCCGAGCACCCTGCCGACGGGGTCGAGGGCGATAAAGCCGGCGATGACCGCGAGCAGGCATAGCAGCACCATCGGCAGCACCATGACGGGCGGCGACTCGTGCGCGTGGTCGTAGGCTTGCTGGTCCTTGGGCGCGCCGAAGAAGGTCAGCAGCACCAGGCGCGTGGTGTAGATCGCGGTCAGCGCCGCGGTCGCGGCGAGGAGCACGAACGGCCCGAACGCGGCGCCGTCGCGCAGCACGAGCAGGATCTCGTCCTTCGACCAGAACCCGGCGAGCGGAATGATCCCCGCCAACGCGAGCGAGCCGAGCGCGAACAGCAGCGTCGTGGCCGGCATCTTGCGCCACAGCCCGCCCAGCGACTCGACGACCTGCTGCTCGGTCGCGTGGATGACCGAACCGGCGCCGAGGAACAGTAGCGACTTGAAGAAGGCGTGCGTGAACAGGTGGAACATCGCCGCCGTCACCGACCCGACGCCGAGCGCGACAAACATGAACCCGAGTTGCGACACCGTCGAATACGCGAGCACGCGCTTGATGTCGCTCGTCACGAGGCCGAGCGTGGCTCCGAGCACGGCGGTCGTGAGGCCGATGTACAGCACCACGTCGCGCGCCACGAGCGCCACGTCGAACACCGGCATCATGCGCGCGACGAGGTAGACGCCGGCGACGACCATGGTCGCGGCGTGGATGAGCGCGCTGACGGGCGTGGGGCCCTCCATCGCGTCGGGCAGCCAGACGTGGAACGGGAACTGCGCGGACTTGCCGGCGGCGCCGGCGAAGACCATAAGCATCGAGACGGTCAGGTAGACGTCGCTGTACCCGCCCGCCTCGGCGAAGTGGATGATCTCCTGGATGTCGAACGAGCCGGCCCCGCGCCACAGCAGGATGATCCCGATCAGCAGGCCCACATCGCCGATGCGCGTGGTGATGAACGCCTTCTTCGCCGCCTCGGCGGCCGTCTGGCGCTCCCAGTAGAAGCCGATCAGCAGGTACGAGGCGAGGCCGACCGCCTCCCACGAGAGGTAGAGCAGCAGCAGGTTGCCGGAGACGACGAGCAAGAGCATCGCCGCGCCGAAGCCGGACAGCGCCGCGAAGTACCACCCGTAGCGCGCCTCGCCCTGCATGTAGCCGACCGAGTAGATCATCACCATCAGCGTTACGATGCTGACCACGGCCAGCATGAGCACGGTGATGCCGTCGACGTACGTGCTGAACTCGATCAGCAGCAGGTTGTCGACGACGCCGGTGCTGATCTCGGCCCACACGAACGCGTACACGTTGCTGTCGCCGGGCGCGAAGTGCCCGTCCTTGAAGCTGCCCTGGAAGTCCAGCAGGACGAGCAGCGAGAGCACGACGACCGCCGCCATCCCGAGGATCACGATGAAGTCGCCGCGCCGCGGGACGACGCGGCTGAAGAGCGCCATCAGTGCGAACAGCACCGCGGGGATCGCCGGCAGCAGCCAGACCTGCTCCATACCCATACCGCGCTACTCCCCGGCCTGCCGCGCGGCGGCAGCCGCGATCTGGAATGACTGCATGGCGCGCGCGCCTACCACTTGAGATCGCTCGCTTCGTCGACCATCGCCGTCTGCCGTTCGCGGAACAGCCGCAACACGATGCCGAGCGCGAGGCCGACCTCGGCCGCGGCGACGGTGATGACGAAGATCGCGAAGATGATGCCGGTGAACCGGTCCGGGTCGAGGTAGGTCGCGAACGCGACCATGTTGATCGTGACCGCGGCGAGCATGAGTTCGACCGAGACAAGGATGAGGATCGCGCTGCGCCGCGCCAGCACCCCATAGAAGCCGATCCCGAACAGGACGGCCGAGAGGATCAGGAAGTTCTCCATCGGGATGTCGCCGGCCATCAGGCGCCGTCTCCCGTCGCCGTGTCCTCAGTGTCCTCGGGCAGGTCGCGCCGCGCGATCGCGATGGCGCCGATGAGCGCGATGATGAGCACGAGCGAGGCGATCTCGAACGGCGCACCGAAGTCGCGGAAGAGCCGCACGCCGAGCTCCCGGAACGGGACGGTCGACGCCGTCGGCGCCCCCCAGACCTGGTCGACCAGCGCCACGGCGAGGAGGCCCGCGAGCGCGATGCCCACGATGAACGCGAACGGCTTCTGCGCCCCGTCGGAGACGATGGGGTCATCGGTCGCGTTGGTGAGCATGAGACCGAACAGCAGCAGCACGGTGACGCCGCCGCCATAGACAAGGACTTGCACGAGTGCGAGGAACTCGGAGCCCAGCAGCAGGAAGATCGCCGCCACGCCGAGCAAGGTCACGACCAGGCACAACGTGGCGTGGACGATGTTCCTGAGCAGCACCGCTCCGAGTGCGCCGCCGACGATGATGGCGGAGGCGAGCCAGAAGACCAGCTCGGGCGCCGTCAGGACGTTGAAGGCCAGCAGCACGATCAGCACGAGCAGGATCGGCGTCAGCACTGCCCCGGCGAGGAGCCCGCCGAAGATGATCACGCGGTCGAGCTGGGGGGGCAGCGGCACCCGGAATGACCCTTCCGGGTAGAAGACACGACGCACCAGGGCGTCGAGTGCGGCAGGGAGCGGTAAGCGGTCGATCACGTCAGGCCCTGTACCACGCTCCGGATCGGGACCGACCTAGATGTCGGCGACCCACTCATCGAGTTCGCCCGCCTTGTGCTGCGCGAGCAGCTGCGGCAGGTCCATGACCAGGTCTGCACGGTCGTAGACTGAAATCTCGTGGCCGGTCCATGTGTTGTTCATGGCGATGGCCTCGAAGTTGCAGACCTCGACGCAGATGTTGCAGCGCATGCAGCGGGCGTAGTCAATCCAGAACTTGTCGATGATCTTGCGGCGCCGGGAGTCCCCGCCCACGCTCTCGTGGTTGGGGTTGTCCTTCATCAGCACCGTCATGCACTCCACCGGGCAGGCCCGCTCGCAGGCGTGGCAGCCCGTGCAGTACGGCTCATCGATGTCGTCGTCCCACAGCAGGAGGGGGAACGCGCGGTCGCGCTCAGGCAGGGCGCGATGCTGCTCGGGGTACTGGCGCGTGACGGGCCGACGCACGAATGCGTTCATCGTCACGGCCATGCTTTTCAGTACGCCCTTCATGTCGCGGAGCCTTTCACGATCGTTCCTTACGCGGTAGTGGGCGCGCCCGCCCGCGCGGGCGGCCGCACCCGCCGTCGCGTGATGCCTCGGTCGACGATCAGGTACAGCGCCGCGAGGCCGACGAGGTTCCCCGCCAGCAGGGCCACGTCCGGCCAGTCGTACACCAGGATCAGCCCGTTGACGAGGATCAGCGCGAACGACATCGGCAGCAGGACCTTCCAGGAGAAGCCCATGAGCTGGTCGATGCGCATCCGTGGCATCGTCACGCGTACCCAGAACACGGTGAAGATGAGGAACAGCGCCTTTACGGCCGTCAGCGCCAGCTGCCACACCGTCCCGATCTCCTCGCCGAGCGGCCACGCCCAGCCTCCGAGGAACACCGCGGCGCCGACCAGCGCGAGGATGAACAGCCCGGCGTATTCGCCCAGGAAGAACATCGACCAGCGGATCCCGCTGTACTCGACGAACGGCCCGCCCACCACCTCGGACTCACCGACCGGGATGTCGAACGGGGTGCGGTTCAACTCGGCCAGCATCGCGACGTAGAAGATCGCGAACGCCAGCGGCTGCCACACGATGTACGGGATGTGGCCCTGCTCGGCCACGATCACAGCGAGGTTGAGCGAGCCGCGCCCGGCGTCGGTGCTCACCACCATCGAGACGGCGATGAGCGAGAGGATCAGCGGGAGCTCGTAGGAGATGCCCTGCGCGGCGGCGCGCAGTGCGCCCAGCATCGCGTAACGGTTGTCCGACGCCCAGCCGGCCATCACCCACCCGACGATGTTCACCGAGCTCACGGCAATGATGTAGAACAGCCCGAGCTCGAGCACCCGCACGTTCCAGTCGAACGCGAACGGCACGGCCACGAAGCCGAGGAACACCGGGACGAAGACGAAGTAGACGGCCAGCTCGAACACCCACGGGTCCGCGCCGCGCGGCCGCAGGTCCTCCTTGCCGACCAGCTTCAGCGCGTCGGCGAGCGACTGCAGGATGCCGACCGGGCCCGTGCGCGTCGGACCGAGGCGGTACTGGAAGCGCGCGATCAGCTTCCGCTCGCCGTAGATGAGCCCCATCACCACCACCGTCATGAGCGCGACGATGAGCTGGAGCCGGATGACGGCGTCAACCCAGATGTTCACGTTCTCGATGCCGAACAGGCCGACGTTCATCGGTCAACCTCGCAGAGCACGATGTCGAGCGAGCCGAGCACCACGACCGCGTCGGCGACATAGCCGCCGATCGTCATGTCGCGGAGTGCTTGCAGGTTGGAGAGGCAGGCCGAGCGGATCTTGAGCCGGTACGGGCGGTTCCCGCCCCTGCTCACCAGGTAGATCCCGAACTCGCCGCGCGGCGCCTCGGTGCGCGTGTACACCTCGCCCGGCGGGGTGCGCAGCATCCGCGGCAGGCGGTCCGGGACGATCGGCCCGGGCTCGAGCCGCTCGAGGCACTGCTCGATGATCTTGATCGACTCGCTGGCCTCGCGGATGCGGCTGTAGAAGCGGTCGAACACGTCGCCGTGGTCGCCGGTGATGACGTCGAAGTCCATCTGGTCGTAGTAGAGGTACGGCTCGTCGCGGCGGATGTCCATCGGCACGCCGCTGGCGCGCAGCGCGGGGCCGCTCATGCCCCAGTCGATCGCGTCCTCGGCGGTAATGACGCCGACGCCCTCGGTGCGGGCGCGGAAGATCTCGTTCCGGGTCATCAGCCCGTCGAGTTCCTTGAGGCCCTCGCGTGCGTTCTTGAGCACCTCGCGCACGCGCGTCTCGAAGTTGTCCGGGACCTCCCAGGCGAGGCCGCCGGCGCGGAAGTACGCGAACATCAGGCGATCGCCCGTGATCTCCTCGAACAGGTCCTGGACCACCTCGCGGTTCTTGAACCCGTAGACGAAGGCCGTGCCGAACACGCCCACGTCCGTGCCGAACGCGCCGAGGAACATGAAGTGGCTGGACAGCCGGTTGAGCTCGCAGAGGATCATGCGGATCCACTGCGCGCGCTCGGGGACCTCGAGCTCGGCGAGGCGCTCGACGGCCATCACGTAGGAGAGCTCGGCGTTGAAGTTCGCCAGGTACTCCGTGCGGTCCATGTAGCCGATGCCCTGGCGGTAGTCCATGGTCTCGCAGAGCTTCTCGGCCCCGCGGTGCATGTAGCCGACGTGTGGGACCACGTTGGTGACCATCTCACCGTCGATCGTCAGCACCATGCGGAAGACGCCATGCGTCGAGGGGTGCTGCGGCCCCATGTTGATGAAGATGTCCTCGGTCTCGAACTCGTGGTCGAGCACCGGGGGAGGCTGGGTCATTCGAACGCCTCCTCTGCGTAGGCGATGCCTTCGCCCTGCAGCACCTCGATCTCCGCGAGCGGGTGATCCTTGCGCAGCGGGAACGTGTCGTCCATGTCCTCGGGCAGCAGCAGCGGGCGCGGGTCCGGGTGGCCGTCGAAGCGCACGCCGAACATCTCAGCCGTCTCGCGCTCGAGCCAGCCCGCCGCGCGCCACACCGTCGTCGCGGTGTCGAGCGTGAGGTCGGCGTTGTCGAGGTGGCACTTCACGGTCAGGTTGTGGCGGTGCTCGGAGGAGTAGAGGTGGTACACCACGTCGATGCCCTCCTCCTCCCAGTCGATCGCGGTGAGGTTGCGGAGGTAGTCGAACGCGAGTGTCTCGTTCGACCGCAGCGCGCGCAGCCCACGCGAGAGTTCACCCTTCGGGATGAACACGATGAGGTCCTGCGCGCCGCGCTCGGCGTCGGCGGTGATGCCGGCGAGCGCCGTGTCGACGATGCCCCAGATGGTGTCGTCGAAGGACTCGGGAGCGCCGTTGGACTCGTCGGTCGTCATCGACCGGTCGCTCCCCGCTCCTCCATGATCTTCTCCTGGAGGGCGACGAAGCCATCGAGGAGCGCCTCCGGCCGCGGCGGGCAGCCCGGCACGTAGACGTCGACGGGCACGATCTTGTCGACGCCCTGGAGGACTCGGTCGTAGCGGGTGTAGGGGCCGCCGTTGGTGGCGCACGCGCCCATCGAGATCACCCACTTGGGGTTCGGCATCTGCTCGTAGAGCAGCTTGACGGCGGGCGCCATCTTCTTGGTCACCGTGCCGGCGACGATCATCACGTCGGACTGGCGCGGCGACGGCCACGGCACGATCCCGAAGCGGTCGAGGTCGTAGTGGGCCATATACGTCGCGATCATCTCGATCGCGCAGCACGCCAGCCCGAACGTCATCGGCCACAGCGAGGACTTGCGCGACGCGGCGAGCACGAGGTCGGCAGGCACCTGCATCACGCCCGGGAGCACGACGCGGTAGAGCGCCTTGCCCGGTACGGGCTCGATCGGCACGAGGCGAGGGGCCTCGGCCGGGTGTTCCGTCGGCGGCATCTCCGGTACGAGCGGAGCGGGCACCAGCGGCGGTGCGGTCTCGGGGGCGCCCGGCGGCGCCGTGGTTCCGGTGACGGCGTCAGGGGGTCTTAGCGCCACTGCAACGCTCCCTTCTTCCACGCGTAGACGAGGCCGACGGCGAGGATGGCGACGAAAAGCACCATCTCCCAGTACGCCTGGGCGCCGACCTCCACGAAGGACATCGCCCACGGGAAGATGAACACGGCCTCGACGTCGAAAATGATGAAGAGGATCGCGAAGAGGTAGAAGCGCATGCCCACGTTGGTGCTCGTGCGCCTGACGGGCAGCATCCCGCACTCGTAGGTCGTGCCCTTTTCGCGCTCCTCGGAGAAGGGCGCGAGCAGCCGCGAGCCGATGAGCGCGGTGATCACGAGGATGAAGCCCGTGACGGTCGCGAGCAGCACCGGGAGATAGTTGCCGAAGAGCTCGTCCACGGCCGTTCCAACCCCGCTGGCCGCAGCACATTTCCGCCGTGCGATGGCACGGCGCGCAGCCGAGGGGAACGTAGCAGCGGCCCCGTGCATGGTCAACGTCGCGAAGTCCCGGATTGGTCGACCCGGATCGGTCGACACCGTGCAGACGCTCGCGTGATCCGTCTCAGTTCCCGCTGCTGGGTTCGGCGACGGCGAGGGTCAGAGCGCGGTCGGAGCTCTCGATCCGTGTCACGCCGCGCCTGCGGCAACTCGCGAGATGGCAGAGATCCCGGGCAGCCAGCGTGGGATGGAGCCGCTCCAGCTGCCGAGCCAGGTCGACGTCTGCTTGTTCCAGCGCCCAGATCTCGGCCATCGCGCCCGCCGCCAGCGCCATCGCCTCGTCGAGTTCGCGGAACCGCCGGACCGGCAGGTACACATGCAGGAGTTCCTGCAGGACCTCCGCGGACGTGTAGAGGGGCTCCCGAGTACGGCTGGCGTCGACAAAGAATGCCTGCGCCGGCTCACGGCGCGGATGCTCGCGTCCAACCGCATAGACGAAGATGTTGGTGTCGACGAAGATCACGCGTCGGCGATCCCGCGAAGCCGTGACTCGCGCATCACAGCCAGGTGCTCCTCCCAGTCCGGCTCGCGGCCCGGCCCCGCCCGCTGGTTGGATTCGCGGAAGAATGCCTCGAGTTCCTCCGGCGATCCGAAGTGCTGCGCCTGCTGCCGGGACTCGAGGCGCTCGTGCGCGGCCGCGCGCAGCCACGCGCTCAAGGTCACGCCTTCTCGCTTCGCCTGGGAGAAGAACCGATCACGATCCTCGTCGGGAATGATGATCTGTACCCGAGCCATGTTCCACCCGCTCCCGATGTGTACTCATCATACACATCACTCCTCCGCCGCAGACCCCGGCTGTGTCCATGGCGAAGGTTCTGAGTTCAAATCCGCCCTCAGCGCCCAGTGGGCGATTCGGATCGCGCGGCTCGGGCTCGTCCCATCCCTGGCGGCGCTTGCAATGGCGAGCGTTGGTACGATCGCGGTGATGCCGCCACTACGCCTGATTGCGCCGGCCCTGCTCGCCCTCGCCGCGCTCGTACTCCTCGCGTGCGGCGACGAGGGCGAGGCGCCCTGCCCCGAGGGCAGCGACCGCTACGCCGAGTACCAGCTCTTCTTCGGTCGCGGCACCGCGGACGGCGACGAGGTGAGCGAGGAGGCGTGGGCGGCGTTCCTCGCCGACACCGTGACGCCGCGCTTCCCCGACGGCCTCACCGTCCTCGACGTGGCGGGTCAGTGGCGCGACGACTCGGGCGCCGTCCAGCGCGAGCGCTCGAAGGTGCTGTGGATCCTCGCGGCTCCCGGCGAGGAGACGTTGCGCCTCATCGACGAGATCTCGCGGGAGTACGAGCGACGCTTCGACCAGGAGTCAGTGCTGCGCATCCACGGCAGCGCCTGCGCCTCGTCCTCGTAACGAGGTCGCGAGCAGCCTCGCTGCGCTAGCTGATCTCGGCCAACGACTCCTCGAGGCCGCGCAGGCGGCCGCCCGCCGTCACGAGGCGCTCCTCCTCCTTCGCCACCACCTCGGCAGGGGCGCGCGTGCGGAACTGCTCGTTACCCAGCTTGCCTTCCAGCCGCCGCACCTCGTTCGTCGCGTCGTCGATCTGCTTCTGCAGGCGCGTGCGCTCGGCATCGAGGTCGAACAGCCCAGCCATCGGCAATACCACGCGGCCCACCGGCAGCACCGACGTCACCACCCCGTCGGAGGGCGCCTCGTCGGGCGTGTCGACGACGTGCAGCGGGCGCACACGGGCGAGCTGGCCCAGCGCCTCCGCCGTGCCGCGCGCTGCCTCGGCCGCCTCGGCGCCGACGATGTACCCCTCGACCCAGCGCCCGGCGTCGACGCGGCGCTCGGCGCGGACGTTGCGGATCGCGCGCACGAAGTCCTGCACGGCCGCCAGTTCGCGCTCCGCTTCGTCGTCGAAGCGTGTCTCGTCGGCGACCGGGTAGCGGGCGACGATGAGCTGCGAGGCCTCGCCGGGGGCGTCCGCGCGCAGCGGCGTGAGCCGCTGCCACAGCTCCTCGGTCACGAAGGGCATGAACGGGTGCAGCATCCGCAGCACCGCATCGAGCGCGTGCAGCATCACCGGCAGCGGCGTGGTGTCGCCCCCGCGCACACGCACCTTCGCCAACTCGAGGTACCAGTCGGCGAGTTCGTCCCAGAAGAAGTCGCGCGTCTGCCGCAGCGCTTCGGCCAGCTCGAACTTGCGCAGCAGTTCGTCGACGAGCGCGACGGTGCGCTCGAGGCGCGACAGCGCCCAGCGGTCCTCGCGCAGCAGCCGCGGGTCGCCGACCGCAGGCAGCGCGAGGTCGTCCGCGTCGAGGCCCTCCTGCTCGATCAGCGTGAGCACGAGCCGGCTGGCGTTCCACAGCTTGTTCGCGAAGTTGCGGCCCGCCTCGAGCCGGTCATCGGTGATGCGCTGGTCGTTGCCGGGCGAGGTGCCCGAGATCAGCGCGTAGCGCAGCGCGTCGGTGCCGTACTGCGCAATCACGTCGAGGGGATCCGTGACGTTGCCCAGCGTCTTCGACATCTTGCGCCCGTCGGGCGCGCGCACGAGGCCATGCAGGTAGACGGTCTCGAACGGGATCGCGTCGTCGCCGAGGTCGCGCATGTTGTAGAGCGAGAGCATCACCATGCGCGCGACCCAGAAGAAGATGATGTCGTAGCCGGTCTCCATGACCTGCGTCGGGTAGAAGCGGCCGAGGTCGTCGGCGTCCTGGTCCGGCCAGCCGAGGGTCGAGTGCGGCCACAGCCCGGACGAGAACCACGTGTCGAGCGTGTCCTCGTCCTGCCGCACCGCGCCGCCGCATGTGGGGCACGCGTCGGGGTCCTCGACGGCGACGATGGTCTCGGGGCAGGCGTCGCAGTACCACACGGGGATGCGGTGGCCCCACCAGATCTGGCGGCTGATGGTCCAGTCGCGGATGTTCTCCATCCAGTGGAAGTAGGTCCGCTCGAAGCGGCGCGGCACGAAGCTGATGCGGCCGTCGCGCACCGCCTCGATCGCCGGCTTCGCCAGCGGCTCGGCGCGCACGAACCACTGCTCGGAGATGATCGGCTCGACGATCGTGCCGGAGCGCTGGCAGTGCCCGACCGAGTGCGTGTAGTCCTCGGTGCGCTCCAGCAGGCCCGCCGCGTCGAGGTCCGCGACCACGCGGTCACGCGCCTCGAAGCGCTCCATCCCGGCGTACTTGCCGGCCTCCTCGGTGAGGCGGCCGTCGGTGCCGACGATGTTGAGCACGGGCAGGTCGTGACGCTGGCCGATCTCGAAGTCGACGGGGTCGTGGCCGGGCGTGACCTTCAGCGCACCCGACCCCGCCTCGATGGTCACCGCCTCGTCGGCGATGACGGGCACCGGCCGGTCCGAGGTCGGGACCAGCACGTTGCGCCCCAGCAGGTGCTGGTAGCGCTCGTCCTCGGGGTTCACGGCGACGGCGGTGTCCGCGGGGATAGTCTCCGGCCGCGTCGTGGCGATGACCAGGTACTCGCCGGTCTGCTCGTTGTCGTCGTCGAGCACCGGGTAGCGGAAGTGCCAGAACGCGCCGGGCTCGTCGTCGTGCTCGACCTCGAGGTCGGAGAGCGCGGTGCCGCAGTCGACGCACCAGTTGATGATGCGCTCGCCGCGGTAGATCAGGCCGTCCTCGTAGAGGTTCGCGAACGTCTGGCGCACGGCGCGCTGTCGCGCCTCGTCCATCGTGAACGCCTCGCGCTCCCAGTCGGCCGAGGCGCCGAGCCGCCGGTGCTGCTCGGCGATGCGCGAGCGCGAGCGCCCGACGAACGCCCACACGCGCTCGAGGAACGCCTCGCGGCCGATGTCATGGCGCGAGATGCCCTCGGCGGCGAGTTCGCGCTCGACGAGCGCGTTGACGGCGATGGCGGCGTGGTCGACGCCGGGCAGCCACAGCGTGTCGTCGCCGAGCATGCGATGCCAGCGCACGAGCGCGTCCTCGACGGCGACGGTGAGCGCGTGGCCGATATGGAGCTCACCGGTGAGGTTGGGCGGCGGCATGATGATGGTGAACGGCTGCTCGCCGCCCTGCGGCCGGAACGCGCCGGCCTGCTCCCACGCGGCGTAGACGCGCTGCTCGACCATCGAGGGGTCGTAGGCCGTGGCCATCTGCGCGGCCGGGGACGCGGGTGGCGCTGAATCGGTGGTCACGGGCGGGCTCCTCGGTGGTGCCTGGTGAGTGGGTTCGCGAACCGATCGGGCGCGGGCAAAGCGACGCCCCGCGGAAGCGGGGCGCAGGCGGCCGCCGCGGCCCTCGACGCGGGCCGGGCTAGCCGCCGCCGGCTACTGCTACGTGGCGGTGTGCGTGTTGGTGCATGGGTCGATGGTAGGCAGGGGGGTGGGAGGGGTCAACGCGCGTGATTCTGGAGTTGCAGCCCTCGTTGCAGGATCATACTTTCGGGGCCCCAAGTTTAATCCTCCTGCGCGAACCCAACGGGAGTTACATCCTCGTGCGCCATCGATTCGTCACGGCACGCTTGCCTACATTCGCTCCGCCACGGTGCTGGAGTAGCGCCCGGTTCAGGACCTCAGCCGCCGGCCACAGACCTCCCTCGTCGCCCCTCGACGGTTGAGAGGGGCTCGGGCTCAACGCGGCTCGTCGTCGCTCCGGCCGTGTCTTGACCACCGCAGCGCCTGTCCGAAGGCCGCGCCGGCCACTAACCCGATGCCGATCCAGGCCGCGTTCCCGGTCGCCGCGAAGATCACGGTCCCGATCACCAGGCCGCCGGTCACGACCAAGCCCATGCTCCATCCCGCCCGCTCGCTCATCGTCCTACCCGCTTCCGCATCTCGTCGACCACCCGCTCCACATACCCCGCCCGCGTCGACGCGGTCCGCGCGCGCTCGACGAAGGCGAGCATGCCGGTGCGCTGCGCCTCGGTGAGGCCGAAGAATGCCTCGACGCCGCCGTCGAGGGCGGACAGCGCCTCGCGCAGGTCGCCGGGGAGCGGCGGCTCGGGCGGCGCGTCGGCGCGGGTGACCTCGATCGTCACCTCGTCGCCCACGTCGATGCCGGCCGCCGCGCGCACGTCGCCGTCGAGGAAGAGGCGGTAGGCGCCGCCGCCGCGCGGCGTGAGGCGCGTGCGGAACGGGTGGCCGTTCGCCGTGCCCTCGACGCGCACGTAGCGCTCCGGCGGGTCGCCGGCGAGCGCGCGGCTCGCCTCGGCGGGCACGTCGACGCAGTAGTTCATGGCGAGCGTGTGGAGCGTGGCGGTGAAGCGCTGGGGGACGGGCGAGGGCGTCACGGCCCGATGATAGCGCCCCGGCGGGTGGGCTCCTCGCCGCCGCGACGAGGCTGCGCGGGTCGCCATAACCGCCTACAGTCGTGCGGAGCACATCGGACCGGCACACGAAAGGCGAACGGCATGGAGCTGCGCGGCCTCGGCTATCCGGCCCTCATCTGCAAGGACATGCAGGCCAGCATCGACTTCTACGAGAAGCTCGGCATGCGGCGCCTCTTCATGGAGCCCAACCGCGACGACCCCGATTCGGTGCAGGTGCTCATGCATGCCGGCGGCGAGGACTATCTGCTCCTCGTCGGCCCGAACCGCGAGGGCGTCAACATCGCCGAGTCGAGCCCGGGTGTCGGGTCGATGCAGTACCTGACGCTGCACGTCAGCGGCGAGTTCATCGACCAGGCGTACTTCCGGCTGTCGTCGGTGGGGCTACAGGCAAGCGAGGAGATCCGTCGCGGCTACGAGCGGCTCGTGTTCCTCGAGGACCCGAACCAGATCCTGATCGCGCTCATCGCGTGGACGACGGAGCCGCCCGCGGGGATGTCGCGCGCGGCGGTGCTGGCGAGGGCTGGGGAGCTCAAGGAGGCGCAGGGCGCCCCCTTCCTGGAAGACGACCACCTCCGCCGCGCGATCACGTCGCTGAGCGGGTAGACGGCACGCCTCGACGCTCAGGCCCGCTAGGCGACAGCCCACGGGTTCACGATCTCGATCCCAAGACCCTCGAACCCACCGACATCGCGCGTCACGATTGGGGCGCCCACCGACCGGACAGTCGCCGCGATCAGCCCATCGAATGCGCCAATCGGGCGTCCCGCCGCGTTCCGTTCGGCGACCACGGCCGCGTACTCACGCGCGGCCGCGCTGTCGAGTGGAAGCACCCGCCCCGCGAAGAACCCATCGAGGACGGCGGCCGCGGCTGCGTCCAGCGCGCCTCGCCTCCGCCCGGCAGGCAGGCGTGCAATCCCCACGCGTATTTCTGCCTCGGTAACGGCCGTGACGAACAGGTCGTCCGTGAGTTGTGCGTCGACCCACCCGAGTACGATCGGATTCGCTCGGTCGCTCATGAGCTCCGACACGACGTTCGTATCGAGAACGAACACCAGGCTCGGCGATCAGTCGAAAGTCGGAGGTTCGCGCGCAGGTTCGCGCGGCGGGATTGGGAGTTCTTTGATCCCAAACGGCTTGAAGAGCTCGTTAATCGCGGTGCCGAGCTTCTCCGGCGGTCGCTCGGGCGGGGCATCCGCATTGCCCAGCGCCTCACGGATGATCGCGCACGCCTCCTGCTCCACCGAACGCCCGTGCTTCGTGGCGCGGGCGCGCAGCACCGCAGCGGTGTTGTCGTCGAGGTCGTGCAACGTGATCCGCGTCATCGACTGTCCCCCGAAGTGCCGCGCTACCTCGGCAGCCCGAGCCCGCGCTGGGCGATGATGTTGCGCTGGATCTCGGACGTGCCGGCCGCGATCGTGCTGCCGGCCGAGGTCAGGTAGTGGCGCGCGAACGCGCCGCCCGCGGGGGCGCCGTCGCTGCCGCGCTGGAGCAATCCCGCCATCCCGAGCAGCCGGATGCCCGTCCCGGCGATGCGCTGCGTCATCTCCGACCCGTAGACCTTCGAGACCGACGCCTCGTGGTTCGGGGAGATGCCCTGCGTCTGTAGCCACGGGATGCGCTGCGCGACGTTGAACCCGACCTGCAGCTCGATCCAGCGGTCGGCCAGCTCATAACGCACCGCCGCGCTCTGGTCGGCCAGCGCCGAGTTCTCCTTCACGAGGTCCACGAGCTGCTCGACGTGCCGCTTGCCGCGCGCGTACGAGGCGACCCCGGAGCGCTCGAAGTCGAGCGTTGAGGCGACGTGGTACCAGCCGCGATTCTCGGGGCCGACGCGATTCTCGACGGGCACACGGACGTCGTGGAGGAGCACCTCGGAGAGCTGGCGCTCGCCCGCGAGGTTCTCGATCGGGCGGATCTCGACGCCCGGGCCGTCCATCGGGATGGCGAAGGTGGAGAGGCCGCGGTGCTTGGGGGCGCTGGGGTCGGTTCGGGCGGCGAGCCAGCCCATGGTGGCGCGGTCGGCGCCGGCGACCCACGTCTTGAGGCCGTTGATGACGTACTCGTCGCCGTCGCGGACGGCGCGCGTCTGGATGGCGGCGAGGTCGGAGCCGGCGCCGGGCTCGGAGTAGAGCGCGGCCCAGCGGTCGTCGGCGTTGGCGATGCGCGGGAGGTAGAGCCGCTGTTGCTCGCTGTCGCCGAACATCATGATCGCGGGGCCGACCGAGCTGACGCCGACGCCGCCGCCACCCGGCGCGTCGAGGTACGCCATCTCCTCGTTGAAGAGGTACTGCATCAGGTAGGTGGCATCGAGGCCGCCGTGCTCCTCGGGCCAGGCCATGGTCAGCCACTTGCGCTCGGCGAGCTGCTTCGAGATCACATCGGCGAGGGCATAGCGCTCCTCGGAGTCAATCGGTTCGGCCACGCCACGCCTGGCCCAGTCGCCGGGCAACTGCGAGGTCAGGAGTTGGCGCAGTTCTGCTCGGAACCGTTCCTCATCCGGGGTGAACTCAAAATCCATGGCGGCCGCCGAATCCCTCGGTTATCCCTCAAACGGGAGCAGACTCACCGTGAGCCCGCGGGCCCTCATGGTACCATCGGAGCACCCCCGCCGAAGCGGGCCTGCGTGCGGCGCCGGCAGCGCTGCTCCCTGGCGTCGCCAGCTTTCCGGCGACGCATGATACGCACAACGCAGCGCAGGTAGCGCGGACTGAGTGGTGGAGGCATGAACGAGCCGGACAACCTCGGCGTATACCGCGAGATGGCGGTGTTCAGCGGCAACGCGCACCGTGCGTTCGCCGAGGCTGTCTGCAGGCACCTCGAGATGCCCCTCGGCCGCAACGAGGTGTTCGAGTTCTCCAACGGCAACATCTTCGTGCGCTTCCTGGACAACATCCGCGAGCGCGACGTCTTCCTGATCCAGCCCATCGCCCCGCCGGTGAACACCCGCCTCATGGAGCTGTTCATCATGATCGACGCCGCCAAGCGCGCCTCGGCGGGCCGCATCACCGCGGTGATCCCGTACTTCGCGTACGGGCGCTCCGACAAGAAGGACCAGCCCCGCGTCCCCATCACCGCGCGCCTCGTCGCGAACTTCATCGAGGTCGCCGGGGCCGACCGCGTGCTAACGATGGACCTCCACGCCGGGCAGATCCAGGGCTTCTTCAACATCCCGCTCGACGAGCTGCACGCGCAGCCACACCTCGCCGAGTACTTCCGCTCGCTCAACCTCCCGCGCCCCGTGATCGTCGCCACCGACGTCGGCGGCGCGAAGAACGCGCGCGACGTCGCCGAGCGCCTCCGCGCCGAGCTCGCCATCGTCGACAAGCGCCGCAGCTCCAACAACGAGCAGGCCGAGGCGATGACGATCATCGGCGAGGTGGAGGACCGCGACGCGATCATCGTCGACGATGAGATCCTCACCGGCGGCACCGTCGCCGGCGCGCTCGAGCTGCTGCGCCGCAATCGCGCGCGCTCGGTCTACGTCGGGACGATCCACCCGCTGTTCGCGGGCGCCGGCTTCGAGCGCCTCGACACGACCGACATCTCCGAGCTGGTCTTCACCGACACGGTGCCTGTCGCCGAAAACTCGTTCCAGAACGTAAAGACGCACGTGCTCTCGGTGGCGCCGTACTTCGGCGACGCGATGCACCGCATCCACACCGGCGGGTCCGTCGGCGAGCTGTTCCGCTAGCCGCCCGCCCGCGGAGTCAACCATGGCCTTCAACCCCCTTCGCAAGATCATCGGCGACCCCAACGAGCGGGCGCTCAAGCAGCTGCAACCCCTCGTCGACGAGGTCAACGACCTCGAACCGTCGATCGAGGCGCTGAGCGACGCCGCGCTCGCTGCAAAGACCGACGAGTTCCGCGCACGCCTCGCCGACGGCGAAACGGTCGACGACCTGCTGCCGGAAACGCTCGCCGTGTGCCGCGAGGCGATCCGCCGCACCGTCGGCGAGCGCGCCTACGACGTGCAGCTGACAGGAGCGATCGCGCTCCACCGCGGGACAATCGCCGAGATGCGCACGGGCGAGGGCAAGACGCTGGTCGCGACCCTCGCGCTGTACGCGAACGCGCTCAGCGGCGAGGGCGCGCACCTCGTCACCGTCAACGACTACCTCGCCCGCCGCGAGCCGCAGTGGTACGGGCCCGCGCTCGACCTGCTGGGGATGCGCCTCGGCGTGATCCAGAACGGCGCCGCCGCATACCTCTACTCGCGCGAGCCGGTCTCCGAGCAGTCGAGCATGGAGCACCTCATCGAGGTGGCCCGCCGCGACGCCTACCAGGCCGACATCACCTACGGCACGAACAACGAGTTCGGCTTCGACTACCTGCGCGACAACATGGTGCAGACCGAGGTCGAGCGCGTGCAGGGCCGCCGCCACTTCGCCATCGTCGACGAGGCCGACTCGGTGCTCATCGACGAGGCGCGCACGCCGCTCATCATCTCCGGCCGGCAGGCCGAGGACCTCTCGCTCTACCCGCGCTTCCGCGCGCTCGTCCCGCGCCTCGAGCGCGACGTGCACTACACGATCGAGGAGCGCACGCGCTCCGTGCATCTCACCGAGGCGGGCATCGCCGTCCTCGAGCGCGGGCTGGGCGTCGACAACATCTTCTCGGAGGAGAACTTCCGCCTCACGCGTTACATGGAGGCGGCGCTGAAGGCGCACATCATCTTCCAGCGCGACCGTGACTACGTGGTGAACAACGGCCAGGTCGTCATCGTCGACGAGTTCACGGGCCGGCTGATGGAAGGGCGTCGCTGGTCGGACGGGCTGCACCAGGCCGTCGAGGCCAAGGAGGGCGTGCAGATCCAGCAGGAGTCCGTCACCTACGCGACGATCACACTCCAGAACTTCTTCCGCCTCTACGAGACGCTCTCCGGCATGACCGGCACCGCCGTCACCGACGCCGAGGAGTTCCACGAGATCTACAAGCTCGACGTCCTGATCATCCCCACACACCGCCCGATGGTCCGCGAGGACTCGGCCGACCTCGTCTACCGCTCGCAGCGCGAGAAGTTCAACGCCGTCGTCGACGAGGTGATGGAGCGTAACGTGGAAGGCCGCCCGGTCCTCGTCGGCACGGTCTCGATCGAGGACTCGGAACTGCTGTCGGACCTGCTGCGCCGCCGCGGGACCGACCACGAGGTGCTCAACGCGAAGCAGCACCACCGCGAGGCCACGATCATCGCCCGCGCGGGCCAGCGCGGCGCGGTCACCATCGCGACGAACATGGCCGGGCGCGGCACCGACATCAAGCTCGGCGACGGCGTCGCCAGGGCCGGCGGCCTGCACATCGTCGGCACCGAGCGGCACGAGTCGCGGCGCGTCGACAACCAGCTGCGCGGTCGCTCGGGCCGCCAGGGCGACCCCGGCTCCTCGCGATTCTTCGTGTCGTTCGAGGACGACATCATGAAGCGCTTCGCGCCGGACTGGCTGCCGGGCGTGATGAGCAAGCTCGGCATGGAGGAGGGCATGCCCCTCGAATCCAAGGCCGTGACGCGCGCCATCGAGACCGCGCAGGCCAAGGTCGAGGCCTACCACTTCGACATCCGCAAGCATGTCGTCGACTACGACGACGTGATGAACCAGCACCGCGACGTGATCTACAGCGAGCGCGACAAGGTCCTCGCCGGCGAGTCGCTGCGCGAGACCACCCTCGGCATGGTCGAGGACGAGCTGCGCGCCCTCGGCGACGAACACCTCGGCGAGGCCAAGGACCACGACGCGTTCCGCGTCGCCGTCGACGCGATCGTGCCGCTGGGCGACGCGTTCCCCGTGGACGAGATCGCCGACCAGCCCGCCGAGGACACCGTCGACCGCCTCATCGAGTTCGCACTCGACCACTACGCGGAGCTCGAGCAGGAGACCGGCGAGGAGCTGCAGCGCGTGATCGAGCGCATGGTGCTGGCGCGCACCATCGACGCGCTGTGGGTGCAGCACCTCACGGCCGTCGACGAGCTGCGCCAGGGCATCGGCCTGCGCGCCTACGGGCAGGCGAACCCGCTCGTGACCTACAAGCGCGAGGCCCACGATATGTGGGAGCAGTTGCTCGAAAACATCCGATCCACCGTCGCGCGCCAGCTCTTCCACGCCCGGCCCGTAGAGGCGCCGCGGCCGCGGCCCGCGATCCCCATGGGCGCGCGCGCGAGCGGGCCGGGCGACGACAATGGTGCGGCCGCAGGCGCCGTCACGCGTGTCGTGGCCAAGGTGGGCCGCAACCAGCAGTGCCCGTGCGGCTCGGGCAAGAAGTACAAGCGCTGCCACGGACGGGCGGCGTGACCCCCGCCCGCGGCGGCACGACGAAGCGCTCGCGGCGCGCGGGCGCATCCACGTCCCGCGGCAACGGCGCCCGGCGCGCACCCGGCGCGGAGACCCACCCGGGATTCGACACCTTCGCCGACTCGGACCTGCCGCTCCTGCCCCCGCTCGGCGCCGAAGATGGCGTCGAGGCGTTCCTCGACGCGCTGCACGCCGGCGAGCCGTGGTACCCGGCGCTGCTCGGCGTCGTGGCGCGCTGGGTGACGCCCGAGGAGACGGTCGACGATGCGACGTACCGCTACCTGCTCGGCGGCGAGGCGTTCGACTGGCGGCGGCTCGCCGAGCGCCTGATCGACGCCGCCGGCGAGCTCGTCCCGGCCAAAGAGGCGGAGCGGCTGCTGTTCGAAGGCAAGCCGCCTGTGGGCGAGGACCCCTCGGAGGAGGCGTTCGCGCGCACCATCGGCCGTGAGAAGTACCGCGCGCACCTCAACTTCCAGTACGGCGTGACGGTCGAGGAGGCGCTGCTGCTGCAGGCCGAGCAGGACCTGCACAAGGCGCGCCACCTGGAGGGCCCGCGCGGCGAGCCCTCCGACGTGGCTGCCTACGAGCGCGTCTACGGCAAGACGTTCGCCGAACTCACCGCTGAGTACCGCGCCGAGACCGGGGCCAGCCTCGGGTCGAACGTGAGCCAGGCGGAGCTGGCGGCGTTCACGTACTGGTGCTCGAAGTACCGCTTCCGGCTGGCCGAGCCGGCGCGGGTGGCGTCGGACACGCGCAAGGCGCTGGCGTTGCTATCGCGCCTGGAGGCCGCCCGCGCGCCGCGCGAACGCCGCATTCCTGCGCCCGAGCCGGCCGAGATCATCGAACTCTAGGACGAAGCCTCGGTCGGGCCCGGGATGGGATCGCCCGCGTGCAAGGCGTCGTCGATCCACGCGGTCATCGCGCGCTCGGTGTTCTCGAAGAGCTCTGCGTGCGTGCGTCCCTGGGCGATACAGCCCTTGAGTTCGCGCACCTCCGCGACCCAGCCGGAGTCGCCGTCCTCGCTCTCGCTCGTGACGATCTCGATGTGGTACGGCCGCCTCAGGTAGTCCTCGATCGTTGCCGCGCTCATCTGACGACTCCTGTAGCGCTCATCCGTGCGATGTGCCCCCGCTGGACTCGGCATCCAGCCGCTCCCGGTCCTGGATCGCCATCCGCGCCCACCCGATCAGCTGCCGCAGCTCGCGGCGCTCGCGGACCATCAGCACCACCGCCAGCACGATGTAGATGCCCGCGATCACCAGCCGCACCTCGCTGATCGGGATCAGGAACTGGACCAGGAACAGGCCGAGCAGCGCCCCCGCCTCGTAGCGTCCGAGGCTGAGATTGACCAGCACCATCACTGCGAACAGCGACTGCGCCGCCGTCAGGAGCACCTCCTCGGTCTGCCGGCCGTCCAGCGGCAAACCGCCCAGCGTCTCGCCCGAGATGCTGAACGCCACCGGCAAGCCCCCCACCAGCAGCGTCCACTGGTTCACCTTCGACGACAGCAGCGCCGCCAGCCCCACCGCCGCGCGCCCGCGGAACGCGAGGATGCCCGCCACCAGGAACTCGGGCGCCTCCGATGCCAGCGGCGCCAGCCACTGCACCAGCAGGAACTCGTCGATGCCGAGCTTCGTCCCGCTCTCGACGAGTCCCTCGGCGAAGTGCTCGGCCGAGGCGAGGATCACGGCGGCGGAGAAGATGAACAGCCACGCGTTCGCCGCGCGGCGTCGCTTCTGCGCGAGTCCCCCGAGCCACGCGGCCGGACCGACGAGGTGCGGCTCCTCGCCCTCCGCGCGCGAGACGCCGTAGATGTACGCGATGAAGATCGCGAACAGGATCACCGTGTCGAACAGGCTGATCGAGCCCTTGAGCGGGATCGTGAACGAGTACAGCGTCGCCGCCCCCAGCGCGACCACGTCGAGCGCGTTACCGCGGCCCAGGCTCAGCACGTTGCCGCGCGTCCGGATCCAGAAGATGAAGAACACTGCCGACCAGCCGATGCCGATCAGCAGCCGGTTCGCGCCGGTCATGTTCGCCACCGCAAACGGCGCGTACTCCGGGTCCTGGCCCGCCTTCCACGCGAACGTGAGGTCGACGGCGTACTCCGGCAGCACCGCCACGAACGCGATGAACGCGACCGCGAGCGCCTGCGAGATGTCGACCTCCGCCGCCTCGGCCGCCCAGGCCAGCAGGAACGCCGCCGCCACGATCGCGAGCCCGTACAGCGCCGTGTCGGTGACGAGTTCGATGTGGCTGCCGGTGACGCGCAGGTACAGCGCCGGCGCCGTCACCAGCGTCGCAAGCGTGATGAGGACGAGGGCCTGGCGCATGTCCCCCCCGGCGCTCGCGCGCCACCCGGCCCCGCGATGCGGGGCCGGTAGCACCCGTGCGACGCACGGGCGTGCTGCGTTCGATGCTAACGGCGCGCGCCGCTGCGATCCCGCGCTGCGCGGAGGAGCAGCACAAAGCCCCGGGGAAGCGGGGGAGCGGCTAGCCGTCGCCCTCTTCGTCGTCGTCGCTGACCTGGTTGAACTCGACGAAGACGTTGCCGTTGCTGAGCGGGTGGATCCACGCGCTCGTCGGCGACTCCTCCTCGAGCGTGACGGTGGCGCCGGCGTCCTGCGCGCGCTGCACCGCCTCGTCGATGTCGTCGACCTCCATGCCGATCAGGTAGAGGCCCTCGCCGTCCGGGTACGCGTCGCCTGAGCGCATGTCCATGAAGCGCTTGAGCGCCGAGTCCTCGCGCTGCGGCGAGATCAGCTCGAGCATGTTGCCGTCGTCGTTGCCCATCATGACGCCGCGGAAGCCCCACCGCTGCTCGAAGATCTCGCCCGTCTGCTTGAGCCCGAACATCTCTTCGTAGCGCTTGATGCCCGCCTCGAGGTCGCGCACGGCCACGGAGAAGTACTGGAATTTCGGCACTGTTCACCCTCCTCTTTCCGGAGCGCGAGCATACCCTCGCCACCGTCGCGTCGCGACGCCCCGCCGATGCGGTAGGCTGCGCCGCACTGAGCGCACCGAGCGCACCGCAAGCCCACGGGGGAGCCGCCATGCCGCAACGCCGCATCACCATCGAGAGCGACGGCGCCAGCCTCGAAGGCGTGCTCACGCTGCCCGAGGGAGCCAGCGGGGTATCCCCGCATGCAGATACAGGCCCGTTCCCCGCGGTCGTGATCTGCCACCCGCACCCGCAGTACGGCGGGTCGATGCACAACAACGTCGTCGCCGCCGTCGCCTCCAGCGTCGTCGCGCGCGGCATCGCCGCCGTGATGTTCAACTTCCGCGGCGTCGGCGCCAGCGACGGCGTCGCCGGTGACCGCGACGAGGCGCTCACCGACGCCACGACAGTGCTCGCCTACGTCGCCACCCTCGACGAGATCGACGCCGACCGCGTCGCCCTCGCCGGCTACTCCTTCGGCGCGGGCACGGTGGTGGGCGTCGTGAGCGACGCGCTGCCGGCGCTCGCGCTGATCTCGCTGCCGCTGATGATGGCCGAGGGCGCGAGCGAAACCCTCGGGGCCTACACGGGCCCGCTGCTCCTCATCTCCGGCAGCGACGACGAGGGCAGCAGCGAGGACGGCCTGAACGCCCTCGCCGCGGCGTGCGCGGGCGAGGCGACGGTGCGCGTCGTCGCCGGCGCCGACCACTTCTGGTGGGGCGACGAGTACGCGATCGAGCAGGCCGTCGGGCCGTTCTTCGCCGAGGCCCTGGCCCGCGGGGTATCCCCGCGTTGAGGGAAACCGGCTAACGGCACAAGCGCCAGACGACACGCACCCAACACGCAAGGAGGCCACGATGAAGGTGCTGGTGATGGGCGGGACGCGCTTCAACGGGCTCGCCCTCGTCCACGAGCTGGCCAGGCACGGCCACGACGTCACGATCTTCAACCGCGGCCAGACCGAGGCGACGCTGCCGCGCGGCGTGCGCCGCCTCTACGGCGACCGCACCGACCACGACGGCATGCGCGAGGTCTTCGCCGGCGAGGAGTTCGACTGCATCCAGGACATCTCTGCCTACACCCCGGCCGACGTCGAGAGCATGGTCGACATCTTCCGCGGCCGCACCGGCCACTACATCTTCGCCAGCTCGACCGTGATCTACGCCGCCACGAAGCTGCTGCCGATCCGCGAGAGCTCGCCTGTCGACGGCACCGAGCGGCAGTCCCAGTACGGCCTCGACAAGCTGGCCTGCGAGGCGATCCTGCTGCGCGAGTACCGCCAGAACGGCTTCCCCGCCACCATCGTGCCGTTCTCGATGGTGTTCGGGCCGCACAACATCATCCCCGTGCGCGAGCAGCGCATGTTCAGCCGCCTGCTGCTGGGCCGGCCCGTGCTCATCCCCGGCGACGGCACCACGCTCAGCCAGATCGGCCACGTCGACGACGAGGCGACCGCGATGCGCATGCTCATGCAGCAGCCGCAGACCTACGGCAAGCGCTACAACCTGACCGGCCGCGACTACTGGAGCGACGAGGGCTACGTCGACACCTTCGCCGACATCCTCGGCGTCGAGGCGGACAAGGTGTTCATCCCGCCCGACACGATGGACGCCGTCTACGACGGCCAGATCCCGCTCGCCGACGACCCCGAGGAGCCGGGCAACTTCGGCGCCGTGACCGCGCCTGTGAGCCAGCGCAACCTGCCGTACCTCCAGCAGATGATTCAGCGCTTGGCGCCGTACATCCATCGCTGGAACGAGAACACGGTGTTCTCGATCGAGCGGCTCCACCGCGACGTCGGCTGGGCGCCCGCCTACACGTTCCGCTCGGCCGTCGAGCAGACCTACGAGTGGTACCGCTCAGAGGGCCTGTACGAGTCGCAGCCCTTCGACTGGGCCTGGGAGGACGGCCTGCTGGATCGCCTCGGGAGGGCAAACTAGGTTGGCTGGCCGCGCGACCTGCCGCTATCAAACCGACTGACCCCACGCGCGATACCCACAGTAGCGACACGGCCGACGGGAGGATCCTCATTAGCGCAGTCACTGACCTTGTCCGTACGGTCGGGCATGCGACAGCCCACGCAAGCAACGAGGCCACGCTGAGGCATGAGATCGAGAACGCTCTCTCAAAGGCAGCGTCGGAAACAGGCCTCCCTTGGGTTCCGTTCCAACTTGACCAACTCCTCAGGACTGGCGACCCGCGGCGGCCGCGATTCTTGGACGTCGCGCACGGGGCTGTGGTCATCGAGTAGGAGTCGCCGCGCAGCCTCGTCCGAGAAGGCTCGGCCCAACTAGATCACGCGCGCGCCCAAGCCGTCGAGTACTGCCAACTGCTCGCGCGGGAGGAAGGCAGGCCAGAGGAGTGACCGGACCCCCTTCGCGAGTCCACCGCTTATGAGAGTCCAGCGTGTAGCTGAGTCTCCCAGCGCTCGGCGTAGGCAGCCGGGGCGAGCCAGCCCAGGCTGCTATGCGGGCGCTTCGTGTTGTACTCGATCCGCCAGTCCTCGAGCAGCACCTGCGCCTCGAGCAGGCTGTCGAACTGCTCGACCGGCAGGAACTCGTCGCGCAGCCGGCCGTTGAACGACTCCACGTACGGGTTCTCCCACGGCGCACCGGGCTCGATGTAGCTGCTGCCCGTACCGCTGAACCGGCACCAGTCGCGCAGCGCGTTGGCCGTGAGCTCGGGCCCATTGTCGCAACGGATGTACCCAGGCGCCGTCCCGCGCCGGGCGACGATCCCGTCGAGCGTTGAGGCCGTGGCGTCGGCGTTGATGCTCCTGGCGGCCACGATCGCCAGCGCCTCCCGTGTGTGCTCGTCGACGATGTTGAGCAGCTTCAGGACCCGCCCGTCCGCGGTCTGGTCGAACTGGAAGTCCAGCGCCCAGACGTGGTTCGGCCGCTCAGCGCGCAGCCTGGCGGCGGGCACCGCCGAGTCCCCCAGGCGCTGACGCTTGCGCCATTTCACCGGGACGCGCAGCCCTTCTTCACGCCAGAGCCGTTGCACCCGCTTGCGATTCACGCCCCATCCCTCCTCGCGTAAGGTCGCCCAGGCCCGGCGGTAGCCCCAGCGGGGGTGGCCACGCGAGAAGGCGTGGAGTTCCGCGCGCAGCGCGTCGTCGCCGCGGCCGCGCACCGGGAGGCGGCGCTGTGTGGAGCGGTGCTGGCCGGTGACCCGGCATGCCCGCCGTTCCGACAACTCGAGGCGGTCCTGCAACATGCAGACTGCCTCGCGCCGGCGCGACGGGCTTACCAGTTTCCCCGGGCGATCTCCTTGAGCGCGTCGATCTCGAGTTCCTTGTCGGCGACGATCCGCTTCAGCCGGGCGTTCTCGCGCTCCAGCTCGCGCAGCCGTTTGGCGTCGTCGGCCTTCATCCCGCCGTACTGGTTGCGCCAGCGGTGGTAGGTCTGCTCCGAGATCTCGACCTGCTTCGCCGCCTCGGCGATCGTCTGCCCCTCACCGAGCAGCCGCTCCACCTCGCGCAGCTTCCGCACGATCTGCTCGGGCGTGTGCCTGCGTCGTTTCACCGTGATGTCCTCCTCCACCCACTTTCATGGGCCAAAGGACTCTCATCAACGGTGGTCCCGTTTCAAGGGGTCAGGTCAGCGACGCTGTGATTGCATCGGTCGCATCGGGTTTGCGCCTGTCGGAGACAACCACTGCCACCGTCTACTTCGCCGAGCCGGTTCCAGGTTCAGACGCAGGCCCATGGCTGCGCGGCTCGCAATCCGATCTGGTTCTATGGAAGTCTGTCTTCGGCGCTGGTAAGACAAGCTACCGGGCCCGGAAAGGGATCACGACGGACCGCAATGGAATCTATTGGGTGCGCGTCGACGGGATTGATAACGGCGTTGCAACCGTTACCAACGAGCCGAGCGCCGGACGCACGAAGGGAGTTGCACGACGCACGGGACAGGTTGAAGCGGAGCACGTGTTCCCACTACTTCGGGGACGCGGCGTATCTCGATTCCAAGCCAAGACAGACGAGGACCTGCAAGTGCTCGTACCTCAACGAGGGATGCATGGAGATCCTGACTTGCCCGCCAACAGCCCAGGTATGCACAAGTTCCTTTCGGCCTTCCGCTCTCACCTGGAAGCTCGAGGGAGCTACCGGCGTGACCAAAGAGGCCAACCCTACTGGTCGCTATGGTCGACGGGGCCCTACACCTTCAGCCCCTACAAAGGTTGTTTGGAGGGAGATGAGTGGCGGGAGGTTCATCGCCGCCCTGGCTGGCCCGGTTGATATCAAAGGGTTGGGCAGGCGCCCGGTGATTCCGGACCACAAGCTCTACTTCATTTTCATTCCGTTTGACGAAGAACGGCCGGCCTCGTTCATTGCGGGGCTGCTCAATGCACCAGTCGCGGCAGACGCCATCGGCGCCTATGCATCCCAACTGTCTCTCGGCGTGAGCGTAGCCGAATACGTGGATCTCCCCGACTACGATCCCGCGAACAAGGACCACGTGGCGGTGTCCGAGATAGCAATCGCGGCGACACACCGAGGCGACGCGACGCGTGATGAACTGACAGAGCTCAACACGCTTGCGCATCGTATCTTTGGAGCGCTGCCACAGGACTCCGCTTCGAACTCGTAGACGTGTGCCCGGCTGCGCCGCTGCTCGATCGGTGGGCGCGCAACCAGCCGACCAAGCACTCTCCGACCCGTCGCACGGCCAGCCCAACTCCTGCAAGAGGGCAGCAGTGCCGCCTGGCGGGAGTGCGTGGGGGTCGAACCCACCCGGGACTGCGACGCAGCCCCACAACGGTTTTGAAGACCGCGGGCGCCACCGGACACCATCCACTCCCGCGCTGATTCTACGGCCCCAGCCGCCGAGGGCGTCAGTTCGCGCACGAGTCGCCGAGGCCGTCAGGCAGCGCCACTCCCAGGCACAAGGGGCACCCGGACCCGGATCCTCAATGACGGGGTGGGCGAAACAGACGCAGCGCCTTGCCGTCGCAGGTTGGGCCGAGGCCCCTCCAGCAAAGAGCGGCTGTCGCCGCCGGGCGCTCAACGACCGTGCAGTCCATGCATGATCACGGTCCCCACCTCATCGACCCACGCGAGGCCAATCCTGCTATGAGACCGGACAGGTCCCGCAGCCGCCGCGTTCGCACCACAGGTCCTGGAGGTGGAGCAGGCCTTGCGCGTGCTGCGCGCCGGCGCCGCGCGGCGGCGGGCCGAGCAGGCCCGCGAGCGCGCGCGTGCGGCCGTAGGGACGCGGCGCCGGCCAGCGTTCGGCGAGATCCGCCGTGGCGCGCGCGAGGGGGGCGTCGTCGTAGGCGGCGGCCGCGGCGGCGAGCAGCGGCAGCGCGGCGTTCCAGCCCAGCTCGGCGGCGCGGCCCGGGCCGACCGCGCCCTCGCCGCGGAGCGCCGCGATCAGTGCGCGCGGCCGCGCCCCGCCGTCCAGGGCGTGCCCGCGCAGGGCGCGCAGCACGTCCGGCCCCCGCGGGGTATCCCCGCGGGAAGGAAGACACGGGGTATCCCCGCGTGCAGGGGAGCACAGCGTTGCACTGAGCCGCGCCGCGAGCCCGGCGCGCTCCTCCGGGGTCTCGCGACGGCGTCCGGCGCTGCCGTGCAGCGCGCCGTCCAGCAGCACGTCCCACGCGCCGTCCCAGCCGTGCTCCGCGGCGAGTTCGGCGGCGCGCCACGCGCGTTCGGCGAGCCGACGCCGGCCCTCCGCGCGCACGAGCTCCGAGGTGGCCGCGATCCCGCGCGCCCGCGACGCGGCGGCGCATGGCTCCGCGCCGCGCGGCCCCCGCCGCAGCAGCCGCCGCAGGCGATCCGGGTCCCGGCCCAGCGCCGGCCCGACCTCCACCGCCGGCGCGCTCGCGCCCCCGGGGAGCGGTTGCGGCGTGCCGCGCAGCGCCCGGTCGTCCGCCCACACGAGGTGCAGCACGACGCCCGCGTACGCCGGGTCGGCGAGGTGGCCGTGGTGCACGAAGTCACTGGCCGCGAGGTGGACCTCGACGTCCCCGCACAGCACCACGCCGTCCGGGCCCGCGAACGCGGCCTCGCGCACGTCCGGCCCGGGCCCGCGCCCGGCGCGACCCGCGCGCAGCAGCGGCCACGGCAGCAGCTCCGCCGGCACGCGCCCGAGCAGCCACAGCGCAACGAGCTCCCGCTCCCGCAGCGGAGCGGCGGTGCGGGCGACGGCGCGCGGCGGGGGGACGGTGGTGACCACGCGCCTACACGTCCTCGGCGGCGGCGGCGCCGTCGCTGGCGTCGTAGTAGCCGGCCTGCTCGGCGACGAGGTGCAGCAGGCGCCGCGCCATGCGCCGCGGCTGGCGCGCGCCGCGCTCCCACTCCGACACCGTCTGCTGGTTCGTGCCGAGGCGGTCCGCGAACGCCGCCTGCGTCTCGCCGAGGTGGCGGCGCAGCCGGCGCACGCGCCGCCCGCTTGCCCACTCCTCGCCGCGTGGCTGTCCGGCCCCGTACTCGCCGGCCTGCTCGCTCATGCCCTCCATCGTACACGAATTCGTGTACGATCCGTTCGCCGTCGTGAGCGTGTGGGGCGCTGGCACTCTCCCATATAGAGTGCTAAGCTACCGTTCGCCGCAGCGGTGCGGGCGCGACGGGACGTCGCGGCCGAGGAGGAGACGCGAGCATGTCAGGCCGGCTCCGGTCCCGCGGCGGCGGATACCAGCCAGGCAGGCAAGACAGGCAAATGGGGAGGTAACCGAACTTGGCAACGTCAGTCGTCCCGCTCACCGATCACATCGTGCTGCAGTCCGTCGAGGAAGACGAGATGACCGCCTCCGGGCTCGTCATCCCCGAGTCCGCGAAGGAGAAGCCCCAGCACGGCAACGTCGTCTCCGTCGGCCCCGGCAAGATGAACGAAGCAGGCGTCGTCGAGACCATCGACCTCGGCGCCGGTGACCGGGTCCTCTACCAGAAGTACACGGGCCAGGAGATCAACGTCGAGAACGAGGACTACATCATCATCCGCTTCTCGGACGTCCTCGCGAAGCTCGTCGACGGCTAGGAGCAGTCCAGCATGGCCAGCAAAGAGCTGAAGTTCGACGAGGAAGCGCGACACGCCCTCAAGGACGGCGTCGACATCCTCGCGAACGCCGTCGGTGTGACGCTGGGGCCGCGCGGCCGCAACGTCGTGCTCGACAAGAACTACGGCCCCGCCGTCATCACCAAGGACGGCGTCACGGTCGCCCGCGAGATCGAGCTCACCGACCGCTTCGAGAACATGGGCGCCCAGCTCGTCAAGCAGGTGGCCGTCCGCACCAACGAGATGGCCGGTGACGGCACCACCACCGCGACCGTGCTCGCGCAGGCGGTCTTCACCGACGGCATGCGCGTCATCGCCGCCGGCGCCAACCCGATGGCGATCCGCCGCGGCCTCGAGCACGCCCAGCGTGTCGCCACGCGCGAGCTGCGCGGCCTCGCCGTGCCCGTCGAGGGCAAGGACACCGTCGCCGCCGTCGCCGGCATCGCCGGCAACGACAGCCGCATCGGCGACCTCATCGCCGACGTCATGGAGAAGGTCGGCAAGGACGGCGTCATCACCGTCGAGGACGGCAAGTCCATGGACGATGAGACCGAGTTCGTCGACGGCCTGCAGATCGAGCACGGCTTCATCTCGCCGCACTTCATCACCAACCAGGAGCGCCAGGAGTCCGTGATCGAGGATGCCTACATCCTCGTCACCGACTACAAGTTCGCGGCGGTGCAGGATGTCCTGCCGATCGTCGAGAAGTCGCTCCAGGTCACCAAGAACCTCGTCGTGCTCTGCGAGAACTTCGAGGGCGAAGCGCTGCAGACGATGATCGTCAACAACGTGCGCGGCACCCTCACCTTCCTCGCCGTGCGCGCGCCCTCCTTCGGCGACCGCCGCAAGGCCTCGCTCGAGGACATCGCGGCGCTCACCGGCGGCACGTTCCTCACCGCCGACATGGGCCGCAGCATGCAGGACGCGCAGATCGCCGACCTCGGCCGCGCCTACCGCGTGGTCTCCGACAAGGCCCGCACCACGATCATCGACGGCTACGGCTCCGACGAGGCCGTGCAGGCGCGCATCCGCCAGATCCGCGCACAGATCGAGGACGCCTCCTCCGAGTACGACCGCGAGAAGCTCCAGGAGCGCCTCGCCAAGCTCGCCGGCGGCGTGGCCGTGATCAAGGTCGGCGGCGCTACCGAGACCGAGGTGCGTGAGAAGAAGTTCCGCGTGGAGGACGCCCTCTCCGCCACCCGCTCGGCCGTCGAGGAAGGCGTGGTGCCAGGCGGCGGTGTCGCCTACATCCGCGTCCAGGGGGCGCTCGAGCGCGCCGCCGACGAGATGGACGACCCCGAGGAAGCGGTCGGCGTGCGCATTCTGCAGCGTGCGCTGGAGTCCCCGCTGCGCCGGCTCGTCTCCAACGCCGGGGTCGAGGCCGCGGTGATCGTGGACGACGTGCGCAACGCCGCAGCCAACACCGGCTACGACGTCGCCCGCGGCGAACTCGGCGACATGTACGCACTCGGCATCCTCGACCCGGTCAAGGTGGCGCGCGCCGCGCTCGAGAACGCCGTCTCCGTCTCCGCGCTGATGCTCACCACGGAGAGCCTCGTGGGTGAGATCAGGGAGTACATGTACCAGGGGCCGGCCGCCTCCGCCGGTATCCCCGACATGCAGCAGATGGCCGCCATGGGCGGCGGCGGGATGCCCGGCGGCATGCCGCCCGGGATGCCCGGCATGTAGCCTCGCAGCGCATCGTTCGAGCACACGGACGGGCCGCCCTCGGGTGGCCCGTCTGCTTGCCTCGGCGGACCGCCCCTCAAGCCACACCGCGCGGCCCGTCTGCTTGCCTCAGCGGACCGCCCCTCAAGCCACCCTGCGCGGCCCGTCTGCTTGCTTCGGCGGACCGATCCGCAAGCCACTCCGCGCGGCCCATCCGTTTTGTCCATCACGTGTCGCGCCTCGCGCCGCCCCCTCGAAGCGCGGGGTGCCAGTGCGGGCGCCGTGATACGCTGACCCGGCCACCACGCACGCAGCAACGGGCGGGAGCCTGACCGTGCTCGAACAGCCAACCGACGCCGACCGCGCGGAGGCGTCGGAGAAGTCGCTGAACCGGATGTGGAAGTTCGTCGAGAAGTTCGCCGAGAAGAGCGGCTCGTACCTGCACCCCCAGCGCGAGATCACCGAGTTCCTCGTGATCGGCCTCGCCAAGCACGTCGACGACCTCGGGCGCCCGCTCTGCCCCTGCAACTTCTACGACGACAAGCAGGAGGAGGTCACACGCTCGACGTGGATCTGCGCCTGCGAGGAGATGCAGAAGTTCAAGTACTGCCACTGACTGCTCTTCTGTAATGAGGAAGGTCTTCCCATCACCGAGTACCTCCCAGCAGACCACGAAGGCCGCGAGATCTACGGCCTCGTGAAGGACCCGCACCCCGACAAGGGGCGCGCCCTCGCCCGCCTCGAGGAGAAGCAGGGCCGCACCATCCGCAAGTAACGACCCCGGGGTCCAGCCCCACCACGGTCGACACGCGAAGGACCGCGGCCCCCCGGCCGCGGTCCGTGCGTGTGTGCCTCAACGCCCGCCGACCCGACGCCCACCAGCCCGACGACCGCGGGCGCGACGACCAGAGGCGCCGGACACACGAAAGCCGCGGACTGCAATGCAAGCCGCGGCTGGTGCTTCGCCTGTCCCGGCCGACCTGTGGCCGCCGGGCGGCCGCAAGGGCGAGGAGCCGGTAACCGGCTAGGCGAGCGCGTCGTCGAGGCGCTTGGAGAGGTCGCCCTTGGGGCGGAAGCCGATGATCTCGCCGACCTTCTCGCCGCCCTTGAAGACGAGCAGCGTGGGGATCGAGCGGATGCCGTACTGGCCGGCGACCATCGGGTTCTCGTCCGTGTTGAGCTTCACGAACTTGACGCGGCCGTCGTAGTCCTCGGCGAGCTCCTCGACGATGGGGGCGACCATGCGGCACGGGCCGCACCAGGGGGCCCAGAAGTCGACCAGGACCGGGGTGTCGTGATCGAGCACGTCAGCGCTGAAGGTGGTGTCGGAAGTGTTGGTCGGTGCTGCCATTGGGATTCCTTTCGCACTGGCGGGCCCGGCGATCGTATCGCCGCGCCGCGCGCAACCTAGCAAAGATCGGCTTGACCCCGCTACTCCGGGGGTACTGCTACCCGGAAACGTCATCCCGGGGAGCCCTGCCCGAACGCGCCGCCGCTCGCCGCACCCGGACCTCGATCCGGCTCCGCACCCCGCCCGTCCACGCCGACTGCGCGTTGACAAGGCACCTGCCGGACACATAGGATTCTATATACCCCAGTGGGGTATGTCAACGAGAGCAGCAGCAGCGCGGGGACGCAGCCATGAACGACTCGGCAACCCCGGACCAGGTCAGCGCACGCCTGCGTCGCATCGAGGGCCAGATCCGCGGCATCGCCCGCATGCTCGAAAACGAGCGCGCCTGCGAGGACATCGTCACGCAGCTCATGGCCGTGCGCTCCGGCATCGACACCGCCGGTGCGCTCATCCTCGACACGCACCTCGAACGCTGCCTCGCCGAGGACGACAGCCCCGAGCGCATCGCGCAGCTGCGGGACTCGATGAAGCTGTGGTGGCGCTTCGCCCCCGGCGCGGCCGGCTTCGCCCCCGCCGACGAGGCGGGCGACGAGCCCCGGGAACAGCCCGTGCCCTGACCGTCGCCGCCAGCACCGGGACCTACGAGGCCGCCTGATCCCCCTCGGCCGCCGCAGCGCGCAGCGCGTCGACGATCCCCGCGGATGCCGCCGCGTCGGCGCTGCGGATCGCGTTGGCGATGGCGCGCGCGTCACTCGCGCCGTGCGCGATGTACACCGTGCCCTGCAGCCCGAGCAGCGGGGCCGCGCCGTAGATGCGGTAGTCCAGGCGGTCGCGCATGCGCCGCGCCGCCGGGCGTATCAGCAGGCCGCCGATGCGCGCTCGCAGGGATGTCGAGGCGGCGTCGCGCAGCTCCTCGAAGAGCATCGAGCTCAACCCCTCGGCGAGTTTGAGCACGACGTTGCCCGTGAAGCCGTCCGCCACCACCACGTCCGCGCCATGCGATGGCAGGTCGCGGCCCTCGATGTTGCCCGTGAAGTTGAGGCCCGACGCCGACAGCAGCTCGTGCGCCTCCACCGTCACCTGCGAGCCTTTCGTCGCCTCCTCGCCGATGTTGAGCAGCCCGACCCTGGGCGCGGCGAGCCCGCTCGTGGTGCGCATGTAGGAGGAGCCGAGGCGCGCCCACTGTAGCAGGTGCGCGGGCCGCGCCTCCGCGTTCGCGCCCGCGTCGAGCAGCAGCAGCGGCCCCTTCGGCGTGGGGATTACGACGCCGATCGCCGGGCGTTCGATGCCCGGCAGCCGCCCCAGCCGCACGAGCGAGACCGCGAGCACGGCGCCGGTGTTGCCGGCGGAGATGAACGCGTCGGCCGCACCGTCGCGCACCAGTTCCAGGCCCACGGCGATCGAGGTGTCGCGACGCCGCAGCGCCGTCCGCGCGTCGTGGTCGCCCATCGCCACGACCTCGGGCGCGTGTACGACCTCGATGTTGGGCGTCGGCTCCTCGATCCGGGCGAGCTCGGCGCGCAGCTGCTCCTCGACGCCGACGAGTACCACGCTGACGCCGTCACGCGCGGCGGCGACGCCGCCGGCGACCGTGGCCTGCGGCGCGAGGTCGCCGCCCATGGCGTCGAGGACAACACGCGTCATCAGGCGCCCCCTCTCCCTGCGTCGTGTTCGAGGACTGCGATCAGGCGGTCGTCGCCCTCGCGCGGCGGCGCCCCGTCGTAGTCGCCGTACCAGGCGGCGACGCGCAGCCCGGCGAGGCGCGTGGCGAGCTCGAGCTCGCCGGCCGTGATGACGCGCAGCGCGAACTGCTGCGTGACGCGCTGCAGCGGCCCCTCCGGCGGCTGCACGTCGAAGTGGTACGTCACCTCGCGCAGCGCCTCCACCGGCCGGCCTTCGACGGCGACGAGCTTGGTGACGACGCCTCCGAGCGAGCCCGGCTCAGGCGGCAACTCGCGCGTCCAGTGCTGGAGCAGCGGCCGCGGGCCCGGCAGCCAATCGTCCGGGTGCGGCGTCTCGACGTCGACCACCGCCTGACCGTCGGGGGCGAGGTGGCGCGCGACCGTCGCGAGCGCGGCGGCGACCTCGGCGGCGGTCGCCATGTGCTGGAGTCCGCCGAGCGGGACGAACACCGCGCCGAAGCGCTCGCCGAGGTCGAGCGTGCGCAGGTCGCCCTCGATCAGCCGCAGCGGCAGTCCCTCGGCGCGACCGCGCGCGATGGCGAGCATCGCCGGACTGAGGTCGACGCCCGTGACCCGCACGCCCGCCTCGGCGAGCGGGACGGCGACGCGTCCCGTGCCGCAGCCGAGCTCGATCACCTCGACGCCGTCGGCGAGGTGGAGGTAGAGCGCGAGGTCGTCGTCGAAGCCCTCGAGGTCGAGGTCGTAGAAGCGCGCGATCCGCGCGAACGGGTCGGGTGACGGTTCAGGCATCGGCTCGATGCTAGGTTCGGGCTCCGGCGGGGGTCAATGTTGGGCGAGAGTGCCCGGATGGGTGCCTATATCGCAAGGTACCCATCCGGCTCATCCGGGGTGGTAGCAAGGCTCGCCGTCATGGACTTGCCGGACAGTCACGCCCGTTGACAGGTCACCTTTGGGGGGTGCTAGGCTCTATCTGAGGCTTGTGACGCGAGGCGAGGGCCGGGCAGCGGGTTTTTCCTTTTCGGCGCGGGGAATACGCTCAAAACCACCCCAAGCCAAAATGAACCCTGCTAGCCCGACCCTCACTTCGAGTCACAAGCGTAAGTGTGCGCGCGGCCTTTTGACAAGTAGCGTACACGAACATCGGTTTTTGGTTTTCATGTGCGGGGATTTCGAGAGCACCTAAAAACAACAGACCGAATTGCCGCTCCCCCATATTCCGACCACTATTTTTGGGACAATTCTGTGTTCGGCTAGCCCGTTGTTTCACTTTGGGTAACTAGATATGTAATCCCATCCCCCGGATGCCTCCGGAGGGCCGCTCGCTCTACCATATGCACATGGCACGGGCACCGGCTGCCGCTTCCACCACCCGCGAGCCGTACGAGCCCGTCGCGTGGCGCGACGGGCGGCTGTGGCTGCTCGACCAGACGCTGCTCCCCGGCGAGACGCGCTACATCCCCCTCGATACCGTCGACGCCGCCGCCGAGGCGATCACGACGATGCGCGTGCGCGGCGCGCCGGCCATCGGCGTGACCGCCGCATACGCGCTCGCGGCGGCCGCTGCTCGTGCGTCATCGGACGTGGCCGGGACCGTCGAGGAGGCCGCGCGGGAGCTGGGCGCGACGCGCCCGACCGCCGTCAACCTGCGCTGGGCGCTGGACCGCGTCGCGGCGCGCGTGGCGTCGTCGTCGAGCGACAAGGGGGCGCGCGCGGCCGCCCTCGACGAGGCGCGCGCCATCCACGAGGCGCAACACGACGCCGATGCCCGCATGGCGGAGCTCGGCGCGGCGCTGTTCCCGCCCGACACGCACGTGCTCACGCTCTGCAACACCGGCCCGCTCGCCACGGCGGGCGGCGGCACCGCCCTCGGCGTCATCGTCGAGGGGTGGCGCAGCGGTCGCCTCACCGAGGTGCTCGCGTGCGAGACGCGCCCGCGCCTGCAGGGCGCGCGGCTCACGGCGTGGGAGTTGCAGCAGCACGACGTGCCATTCCGCCTCGTCGTCGAGGGGGCGGCGGCTTCGCTCATGGCCGCGGGCCGCGTCAGCGCCGTCGTCACGGGCGCCGACCGCGTTGCTGCAAACGGCGACACCGCCAACAAGATCGGCACCTACATGCTCGCCGTGCTCGCCCGCCACCACCACGTCCCGTTCTACATCGTCGCGCCCGTCTCCACCCTCGATCCCCACACGCCCGACGGCGCGTCGATCCCGATCGAGGAGCGCGCCGAGGACGAGGTGCTGCGGCCGGGCGGCGCCGACCTCGCCGCGCCGGGGGCGCGCGCCCTCAACCCGGCGTTCGACGTGACACGCGCGGAGCTCATCGACGCGATCGTGACCGAGCGGGGCGTGCTGCGCGCTCCCTACGGTCCCTCGATCGCCGCCGCCGTCGCCGCGTCACCCGCGAGCGTCGAGGTCCCGTCGTGAGGGGGCGGCCGTGAGCCTGCGCATCCCCGACGAGGTGCGCGCGTTCGTGCGGGAGCGCGACGCCGGACAATGCACGCGCTGCGGGGCCGAAGACGACCTGCAGTTCGACCACATGATCCCCGTGGCGAAGGGCGGCGGCGCCATCGACAACATCCAGATCCTGTGCGGAGACTGCAACCGGCAGAAGAGTGACTCGATCGTCTAGCGGTCGGGTCGACGAAGGAGGCGCGAAGGTGACCGCGACGCCCGAGATCGGCGTCATCGGCGGCTCCGGCTTCTACGCGCTCGACGCCCTCGAGGCGCCGGAACGCGTCGATCTCGACACGCCGTTCGGGAAGCCGAGCGGGCCGTACGTGGTCGGCTCGCTGCGCGGGAAGCGCGTCGCGTTCCTCGCCCGCCACGGCGAGGGGCACACGCTGTTGCCCCACGAGCTGCCCGCGCGCGCGAACATCCACGGCTTCCGCCAGCTCGGCGTCGAGCGGCTCTTCGCCGCCTCGGCCGTCGGCTCGCTACAGCAGCACATCGCGCCGGGGCACGCGGTGGTGCCGAACCAGCTCATCGACCGCACGCGCGGACGGCCGCCGAGCTTCTTCGGCGACGGCCTCGTTGCGCACGTCGGGCTGGCCGACCCGTTCTGCCAGGCGCTCTCGCACCAACTCGCCAACGCGGCAATCGGCGTGGGCGCGACGGCGCACGAGGGCGGCACGCTGGTGGTCATCGAGGGCCCCGCGTTCTCGACGCGCGCGGAGTCTCAGCTGTTCCGCTCGTGGGGCGCGGACATCATCGGCATGACCGCGCTTCCCGAAGCCCGCCTCGCCCGCGAGGCCGAGCTCTGCTACGCATCGATCTGCTTCGTTACCGATTACGACGTGTGGCACGCGCACGAGGACGACGTCAGCGCCGATCTCGTCATGCGCGTGCTGCGCGAGAACACCGCCCGTGCGCGCTCGATCCTCGCGGCGGCGATCGAGGGCATCGGGGACGGCCGCCCGTGCGGGTGTGGCAGCGCGCTCGCGTCGGCGCTGATGACGGCGCCACAGCTCGTGCCCGCCGAGACACGCAGCCGCCTTGCGCTGCTCGTCGACCGCTACTGGGGCCCGGCCGATGGCGGGACACCCGAGGGAGAGGGGCCGTGACGCACGCATCCGACCACGACCACGACCACGCCAGGATCGGCGAGGCCTCGACGTTCGCGGTGCGCGAGGAGTCCGACCCGGAGGTGGTGCGCGCGCTGCTGAGCGAGGACCCGGCGTTCGCCGCCTTCGCGCTCGGCCACCTCGAGCCGGAGTTGCTGCCGTTCTCGCGCTTCTGGACGGCCGAGGCTCCCGGCGGGCGCAGCGGCATCGTGATGCACGCGCGCGCCAACCTCGGCCGCACGACCGTGATCGCCGGCGACGCCGACGCGGTCGAGGCCGTGCTCTCGCTGCACCCCGGCCCGCGCGGCGGCTACCTCGCGACCTGCGCGCCCGAACACGTGGCGGTCGCCGAGCGCGTCTACGACCTCGGCGACCCGCTGCGCATGATGCGCATGACGCTGGAGTCCCACATCTTCCGCGACCCACCCGCCTCGGCGATGACGGGTGTGCGCCGCCTCGTGCGCGTCGATGCACGCGCGCTCAACGCGCTCTACGCCACGGGCGACGGCCCGACCGGCTACCGCGGAGAGCACATCGAGCGCGGCGTGTACTTCGGCGCGTTCGACGAGGGTCAGCTGCGCGCGGTGGCCGGTACGCACATGCTCGCGCCGCACATGGGCATCGCGGTGGTCGGCAACGTCTTCACGCACGCCTCGGCGCGCAGCCGGGGCCTCGCGGGCGCGGTCACCGGGGCCGTCACGCGCGAGCTGTTCGCGCGCGGCTGCGCGATCGTCACGCTGACCGTTGACCCGGAGAACACGCCAGCGGTACGCGCCTACCGGCGGCTCGGCTACGTGGCCGGCGCGCCCATCGTCGAGGCGCGCCTCCGGCGTCGCGACGTGCTGGGCTTCGGCGCGATGCTGCGTCGCTGGTTCACCCGCCGCGGCGATGACGGGGCGGCGCTGGTACGAGCGGCCGCGCGCCGCGACGATGGTAGGGCGGGACGGAGCGAGCCATGACCACGACCGCCGAGAGCGACATCGCACAACCGGCCCTCGCCGCCGAGGGGCTGCGCCGCATCGAGTGGGCCGCACGCGAGATGCCGGTGGTGGCGGGCATCCGCGCCCGCTTCGCCGAGCAGCGGCCCCTCGCGGGCGTCCGCATCAGCGCCTGCCTGCACGTCACCACGGAGACCGCGAACCTCATGCTCGCGCTGCGCGACGGCGGCGCCGAGGTGCGCCTCTGCGCCTCGAACCCGCTCTCGACGCAGGACGACGTCGCCGCTGCGCTGAGCACGCAGCTCGGCGTGCCGACGTTCGCCATCAAGGGCGAGGACTCGGCCGCCTACCACCGCCACCTCCAGCAGGCCGCGGGCGACGGCCCGCAGATGACGATGGACGACGGCGCGGACCTCGTGGCGATGCTCCACCGCGACCGCCGCGACCTCCTCGGTGGCGTCATCGGCGGCACCGAGGAGACGACGACCGGCGTGGTCCGCCTGCGCGCGATGGCCGCCGACGGCGCACTCGCCTATCCGATCGTCGCGGTCAACGAGGCTGATACCAAGCACCTGTTCGACAATCGCTACGGGACGGGCCAGTCCACCATCGACGGCATCATCCGCGCCACCAACGTGCTGCTCGCCGGCAAGAACGTCGTGGTCGCCGGGTACGGGTGGTGCGGACGCGGACTCGCGAGCCGCGCGAGCGGCCTGGGCGCACACGTGATCGTGACCGAGGTGCAGCCGACGCGCGCCCTCGAGGCGGCTATGGATGGCTACCGCGTCATGCCCATGGCCGAGGCCGCGCGCGAAGGGGACATCTTCGTCACCGTCACCGGCGACGTGAACGTCATCGACCGCCCGGCGTTCGACGTCATGAAATCCGGGGCGATCGTCGCCAACTCCGGCCACTTCGACTCCGAGATCAACCTCCCCGCACTCGACGCCATGACCGAGGCGCGCCACCGCCCGCGCGAGTTCGTCGAGGAGCGCACGCTCACCGACGGCCGCCGCATCGTCGTGCTCGCCGAGGGGCGGCTCGTGAACCTCGCCGCGGCCGAGGGGCATCCCGCGTCCGTGATGGACATGTCGTTCGCCAACCAGGCGCTCGCCGCGGCATGGATCGCCGACCACCACGCGAGCCTGCAGCCCGGCGTCTACGACGTGCCGCGCGACATCGACGAGGAGGTCGCGCGGCTCAAGCTCGAAGCCATGGGCATCACCATCGACACCCTCACCGAGGAGCAGGAGCGCTACCTCAGCTCGTGGGAAGCAGGCACCGCGTGAGCAACACCTTCTACGAGTCGCCCTCGCTGCTGCTCACCAGCGAGTCGGTCACCGAGGGCCACCCCGACAAGCTCTGCGACCAGGTCTCCGACGCCGTCCTCGACGCGATGTTGGAGCAGGACCCGATGTCGCGCGTGGCGTGCGAGGCGGCCGTGACCACGGGCATGGTGCTCATCCTCGGCGAGATCACGACCAAGGCCTGGGTCGACCTCGAACAGGTGGTGCGCAACACCGTCCGCGAGATCGGCTACAACGACTCGCGCGTCGGCTTCGACTGGGAGACGTGCGGGGTGCTCTCCTCGATCAAGGAGCAGGCGAGCGACATCGCCCAGGGCGTGGACCAGGCGCACGAGGTACGCAATGCGGGCTCCGAGGACCGCTACGACCTCGTCGGCGCCGGCGACCAGGGCATGATGATCGGCTTCGCGTGCAACGAGACCGATGAGTACCTGCCGCTCACGATCTCGCTCGCGCACCGCCTCACGCGCCGCCTCGCCAAGCTGCGCAAGGACGGCACGCTCCCCTACCTCCGCCCCGACGGCAAGTCGCAGGTCACGATCGAGTACGAGCACGGCCGCCCGAAGCGCATCGCCGCCCTCGTCGTCTCGACTCAGCACGACCCGGACGTGCGCAGCGAGCAGCTGCGCGAGGATGTCGAGCGCCTCGTCGTGGAGGCGGTCTGCCCGCCCGACCTGCTCGCGGGGCTCGACCGCGAGCGGCTGTACGTGAACCCGACGGGCCGCTTCGTCTCCGGCGGGCCTGCCAGCGACGCGGGGCTGACCGGCCGCAAGATCATCGTCGACACCTACGGCGGCATCGCCCGCCACGGCGGCGGCGCCTTCTCCGGCAAGGACCCGACGAAGGTCGACCGTTCCGCCGCCTACGCCGCGCGCCACGCCGCGAAGAACATCGTCGCCGCGGGCATCGCCGAGCGCATCGAGTTGCAGGTCTCGTACGCTATCGGCGTGGCGCAGCCCACCTCGCTCGGCATCGAGACGTTCGGGACGGGGCGGCTGCCGGAGGCGCAGATCGAGCAGCTCATCCGCGAGCACTTCGACCTGCGGCCGGCGGCGATCATCGACCGCTTCGACCTGCGCCGCCCGATCTACCGCCCGACGGCGTCGTACGGCCACTTCGGCCGCCCCGACCTGGACCTGCCGTGGGAGCGCCTCGACGCCGTCGAGGCGTTGCAGCGCGCGGCGGGCATCTAGCGCGAGAGCCGCGTAGCCGCTGGCAAGGAGACGGAGTGCCGTCCAGTTGGGCTCAGGCGCTCAGCCTATGGCCCGCACTGATCGATATTTCCCTGAGCGGGTGTATTGAAGAAATCCGACACATCGAACGTAAAGGTTTGCGCGCCTCGGTCACGTATACGCAACCGTATGAGCAACGTCTCGACATCGCGTAGGTCGTCATAGAACGCGCTCGATTCAGAGGGGGACAGGTATGTAGCAATTTGGACAAGATCGCCGATACGCCACTTCTCAACGATTTGAGTCGCCTCGTCGAGCCGGTACGTGACCTGAACCTCCTCATCATCGTAGTCTTCAAGAGGTTCAAATATCACGAAGAAGAGCTCCACCTCTCCGAGCCAGTTACACACCATCGTCAATTCAGCTTTTCTACTATACGCTCCACCTTCCCCCAGCTCGTCGATGGATATGCGCGTCCCAATGCGATCCGTGAACTTGTCCTCCGACGTGTAGAACGCAACCCCATTCATGGTGCCGCTTCCCTCGAATGGCTCCTGAGGGGGCGGGGCAACCGACAGCGGAGAACTGGAAACCCAACGTCCATGCCCAGGATCGGCAGGGAAGAATCTGCGCGTGGGCAACCGGCGTTCGGCCCACTCCCCGTCGGTGCCGCGTTGCTGCAGGCCGAACTCGGTGCGCCCGTCGTCAAGTCGACGCGCGACGATGCGCACCTCAGCTTCGTGATTGGCGCCGTAGGCGGCGTAGCCAGCTGCGCCGAGCAGGGCCAAGGAGGCTATGGCCACAGCCAAGAGCAATCGAGTTCTCACGAGATGGAGTATACTGGCGCACGTAGGTGCCGGATCCCTTTGATGGCACCTAGGCGATTTGAAATTGAGCCATCGAACCTAGCTCTCAGAGGCAGCGATGCCCCTTAGGGTCGGTCGACTAGGCGAGGCTCGCGGCATTGGAGGAATACATTGGTGAATTACCGACGTATCCGAGTTCAATATGTCCAGCGTCTGGTGTTTCGCAGACGTGTAACTATTCGTAGGAGATTCTAACCTAAGTACCGAAGGGCGCTCTGCGCGCCCCCTCGGCCCTCGTCGGTCAAAGGAGCCGATCGTCTCATTTGCCCCTGCCGCGGCGGGTTGTACGATGCCCCACGAGGTCAACGCGCGCTCTTGGATCGAGGGCCGCGGTGGGGGCCCCAACATGAAGGCGATCGTACTCGTGGGTGGGCGCGGCACGCGCCTCCGCCCGCTCACCCCGCGCACGCTCAAGCAGCTCGTCCCGATCCTCAACCGCCCGCTGCTCGAGTACCTGCTGCGGCGGCTGCAGCTCCACGGCGTACGCGATGTCACGCTCGCGATGACCGCTCCCGACGAGGCGATCGAGGATGCGTTCGGGGACGGCGCGCACCTCGGGCTCTCCATCGAGCGGGTGTACGAGGGGGAGCCACTTGGCTCCGGCGGCGCGATCGCGACCTGCGCGGCCGGGTGGGACGAGCCGTTCCTGGTCTGCAACGGCGACCTCGTCTGCGACATCAACCTCGGCGCGATGGTCGAGGCACACCGCGCGCGCGCAGCGGAGCTGTCGATCGCGCTGTACGAGGTCGACGACCCCTCGCGCTTCGGCGTCGTCGCGCTCGACGGCGACCGCATCACACGCTTCGTCGAGAAGCCCCCGCCGGCCGAGGCCCCCTCCAACCTCATCAACGCGGGCGTGTGGCTGTTCGAGCCGCACGTCGCACGCGAACTCGACGCGACCCGGTTCAACCGCGTCGAGGACGAGCTGTTCCCCGGCATGGCCGACGGCGGGCGCGCCATCGTCGGGTTCCGCCACTACGGGTACTGGGCCGACGTGGGCACATCGGCGGCCTACCTCCAGACCAATATCGACTTGCTGCGCGGCGACGCGCCGGCACTCGCGGCCGAGGGTTTTCCGGCGCTGGTCGCCACGGGCGCGACCGTTGCCGCGTCCGCGATGCTCGGGCTGGGTGTGGTCGCCGGGGCCGAATGCCGTATCGGCGCGGGCGCACTCGTCACGTCGAGTGTGCTGTGGGACGGCGTGCACATCGGCGCGGGCGCGCGCGTCGATCGCTGCGTGCTCGCGAGCGGCGCGCGCGTCGGCGCGGGCGCGGTGCTCGGCGACGCGGTGCTCGGGCACGGCGCCGAGGTGGCCGCGGGAGAGCGGCCGCCAGCGGGCATCGAGATCGACTCGGACGCCGTGTTCCGCGACGGCACGGTGCACCCCGCGGCAGGCAGCCGCGGCGCCTGATGGCCGAGATCCGCTTCGGCACCGACGGCTGGCGCGCGGTCATCGGCGAGGACTTCACCTTCGACAACGTGCGCGCGGTCGCGCAGGCCACGGCCGCGTGGATGCAGCGCGCCGGCCTCGCCGCCAGTGGCGCCGTCGTCGGCTACGACACGCGCTTCCTTTCGGCGGAGTTCGCGCAGGCGGTGGCCGAGGTACTCGCCGGCAACGGCATCACCGTCGGGCTTGCGTCGGCGGCCGCTCCGACACCCGCCATCTCGCACGCCGTGCGGCATCGAGGGGCCGGGGCGGGCGTGGTCATCACCTCCAGCCACAACCCCGCGGAGTGGAACGGCTTCAAGGTGAAGCAGGCGGTCGGCAACTCCGCCCCGCCCGAGGTCACCTCGGAGATCGAGCGGGACATCCCGGCCATCCTCGCCGGAGGCGGCGTCCACCGTGCCGTCCGGGACGGCGCGATCGAGCGCTTCGACCCGCGCCCCGAGTACGTCGAGGCATTGCGCGCGTTCGTAGACGTCGAGCGCATCCGTGCCGCTGGGCTGCGCGTCGCCGTCGACTCGATGCACGGCGCGGCGGGCGGCCTCACGGCGCGCGTGCTCGGCGAGGGCGCGACGACGGTGCACGAGCTGCGTGGCGAGCCGAACCCGGCGTTCCCCGGCATGCACGCGCCGGAGCCGATCGCACGGAACCTCGGCGCGCTGCTCGACATCGTCGAGGGCGGCGGCTACGACATCGGCCTCGCCACCGACGGCGACGGCGACCGCCTCGGTCTCGTCGACGAGCGGGGCGCGTTCCTCAACCAGCACCAGGCGTTCGCGCTGCTCGTGCGCTACCTGCTCGATGTGCGCGGCGAGCGCGGCGCGTTCGTGCGCTCGATCACCTCGACGCGGATGATCGACCGCCTCGGCGAGCGCTTCGGCGTCCCGGTGCACGAGACGGCGGTCGGGTTCAAGTTCCTCGGCCCGAAGATGATCGAGGAAGACGCGCTCGTGGCCGGCGAGGAGTCGGGCGGCTACGCGTTCCGCGGCCACATCCCGGAACGCGACGGCATCCTGTCCGGCCTGCTGCTGCTCGACTACGTCGTGCGCACCGGCAAGCCGCCCTCGCAGCTCCTCGCGGAGCTGTACGAGGAGGTCGGCCACCACGAGTACGACCGCGTCGACATCGCACTCCGCCCCGAAGACCGCGACGCCATCGCCGCGCGCGTCGCTGCTGCGGAGCCGTCAACGATCGCGGGCCTCGCGGTCACCTCGAAGGACACGCTGGACGGCTACCGCTTCACGCTCGAGGGCGGGTGGTGGCTGCTGCTGCGGTTCAGCGGCACGGAGCCGCTGCTGCGGATCTACGCGGAGATGCCGTCGACGAACCTGGTGCAGGCGGCGCTGCGCGAGGGGCAGCGCATCGCGGGCGTACCTTGACGAACTGCGTCGTTCCGTAGCACAGTTAAGGCACTCCCCCGGTCGGTTCGCGGGCCGGGTGCGAAGCCCCTTCGGGGGCTTTGCGTATATCTGGGCCCGTGCAGCGTCGATGAACCCCCGCCACGACGGAATGACAAGTAACGGGGCGGCAATGCCGCCCCGGGCTCGAGTGTCCCGAGGACTCGCTCGCTAGCGCTTGGTGAACTGCGGAGCCTTGCGGGCGCGCTTCAGGCCCGGCTTCTTGCGCTCCTTCACCCGCGCGTCGCGCGTCAGCAGCCCGTTCTGCCGCAGCGTCCGGCGGTAGCCCTCGTCGGCCGCGAGGAGCGCGCGCGCGATGCCCAGGCGGAGCGCGCCGGTCCAGCCGGTCACGCCGCCGCCCTTCACCATCGCCTGCACGTTGAAGCGCCCCGCCGTCTCGGTGATGGTGAGCGGGAGCATCATGTCCTGGCGCTGCGAGGCCCGGAAGATCACGTCTTCGAGCGGCCGCCCGTTCACGACCACCGCTCCGTTGCCGGGGTAGAGCCGCACCCGCGCGACCGCCGCCTTGCGTCTGCCGAGGCCGTAGTAGTAGTGCTGCGCGTCAGTCGTCATCGTCTACTCTTCCTCGTCCAGCGGGTTCGCCTCGTAGTGCGCTGAGATGGCCTCGACCACGTCGCCCTTGCGCCATTCCGACTCGATGGTGAAGCCGAGCCGTTCCGCCTCGGCGTCCAGCTCGTCACGGCGGTAGCGCGACAGCGAGCCGGTCAGGCGCGCCGGCGCCGCCTCGCTCGTGGCCTCCCCGGCTGCCTCGCCGGGCGCCTCGGCCACGGGCTCCTCGACGGTCGGCTCCTCGACCATCGGCTCCTCGGCGACAGGCTCCTCGATCTCGACGGCCGGGGCGGGCGCGGCAGCCGCGCGGGCCTCGGCCGCCGCGCGGCGCCGGGCGCGGGCGCCCGTACCGGCGTTGACCTGCGCCTCGTGCGGGTGTTCGGGGCCGGCGTAGACCTTCAGGTGCCGGAACAGCTCGCGGCCGCGCACGTTGTGCGGGAGCATCCCGCGCACGGCGATCTCGATGACCTTGCGCGGGTCGCGCTCCATCTGCTGCTCGAACGAGCGCGCGTGCAGGTTGCCCGGGTGGCCGGAGTGCCGGTAGTAGGTCTTCTGGCTCGCCTTGTTGCCGGTCAGGATCACCTCGCCCGCGTTGACGACGATCACGTGGTCGCCCATCGCCAGGTGCGGCTCGTAGGTCGGCTTGTGCTTGCCCAGCAGCAGGCGCGCCGCGTCGCTCGCGATGCGGCCGAGCGGCCGCCCGCTGGCGTCCAGCACGTGCCACTTGCGCTCGATGTCGGACGCGCGCAGCCGGTACGTCTTCGTCGTCACCTCGGACCTCCCGCACCGCCCGGTGCCGTGTTGTCACAATCCCACGCCGGGAGGTCCGGCGCGTAGCGCACCGCCTCCAGCGTGAGCCCCTGCGGCGGGGCCGTCGGGCCCACGCTCGCCACCTCGCCGTCCACCAGCGCCGCGAACGCCTCCGGCGTGCACGCGCCGCCGCCGACGCGCTCAAGCGCGCCCGCCGTGCGCCGTACCTGGTGAGGCAGAAACGCGTCCGCCTCCATCGTGATCTCAATGGCGTGCGTGCCCGTGCGCACCACCGAGAGGTGGTGCAGCGTGCGCAGCGGCGAGCGCCCCTCATCGAGCGGGCTCGCGAACGCCGACCAGTCTCGTTCGTCGCGCGGCAGCAGCGCCGCAGCCTCCGCCATCGCGCCATCGTCGAGGCGCTTGCGCACCTGCCAGCGGTCGCGGCGGCTCAGCGGCGAGCGCGGCCGTCCGTCCTCGATGCGGTAGCGGTAGCAGCGCGATGTGGCGCAGCGCCGAGGGTCGAACGAAGCGTCGACGTCGGCCGCCGCCAGCACCGCCACGTCATCGGGCAGGTAGTGGTTGATGGCGTCCCGCACCGTGGCGAGGTCGTCGCGGCGGTTGAGGTCGATGGCCGCGACCTGGCCGCGGGCGTGCACGGCGGCGTCGGTACGCCCGGCCAGGGCGGCCCTGCGCGGCTCCGCGTCCGGCTCGGCGTCGTAGGCATAGACGGCGTCTTCGATGGCGCCCTGCACGGTGCGGCGGCCCGGCTGCAGTTGCGAGCCGGAGAACTCCGTCCCGTCGTACTCAACGAGCAGTGCGACGCGTCGCAGGGTGTCCACGGGCGCCTACACCAACTCCAGCTTCGCCATGCGCGAGCCGTCGCCTTTGCGCTGGCCCAGCTTCTGGACGCGCGTGTAGCCGCCGGGCCGGTTCGCGTACTGCGGCGCGAGCTCGTCGAACAGCCGCTGCACGACCTTCGGGTCGTAGACGAACGCGAGCGCCTGACGGCGTGCGTGCAGCGTGCCGCGCTTGCCGAGCGTGACCATGCGGTCGACGAATCGGCGTGCTTCCTTGGCGCGCGCCTCGGTGGTCTGCACCGAGCCGTAACGCAGCACGTCGGTGGTGAGGTTGCGCAGCATGGCCATCCGCTGCGCGGTGGGCATATCGAACTTCCGGCCGTCGACCTTGTGGCGCATAACTCGCTACCTGCCTCTGCCGTCCGTGTTCGTTGCCGCTACTCGGCCTCGACGAGGTCCGAGGGATCCTCGCCGGCCTCACGCAGCGCCTGGATCAGCGCCGCCCCGAGCGAACCCACACCGGCCTCTTCTTCCTCGGCCGCGGGCGCCTCGCTGGTCATCCCCGCACCGGCCGCGACCGGCTCGGCGACCGCCGCGGGCTCGGCCTGACGCCGCGCGTCGCCGCGCGGGGACGGGAACCCGTGCTCGGTCAGCTTGTCGCGCAGCTCCTCGTAGGACTTCTCCCCGAAGTTGCGCAGCGCCAGCAGTTCCTCCTCGGAGCGCTCGAGGATAGCGCCGACCGTGGTCAGCCCGGAGCGCTTGAGGCAGTTGTAGGCGCGCACCGACAGTTCGAGTTCCTCGATCGGCGTCTCGTAGCCGTCGAAGGGGCGCGCGGCATCCGTCGCGACGCGCTCCGGCTCCGGCTCGGTGTGACCGAGCAACTGGAGCGGCTGGAGCTGGTCGCGGAGGATATCCGCGGCCATCGAGATCGCCTGCTCGCCGCCGACGGTGCCGTCCGTCCACACCTCGATCTCGAGGCGGTCGTAGTTGGTGTCCTGTCCCACGCGGGTGTTGGAGACGTGGTAGTTGACCCGCCGCACCGGCGTGAACAGCGCGTCGATGGGGATGACGCCAATCGGCAGGCCTTCGGCCATCGCCGCCGGCGTGTACCCGCGCCCGGTCTCGACGTTGAGGTCGACGACGAGCGAAGCCTCGGGGCTATCGAGCGTCGCGACATGCAGGTCGGGATTGATGACCTCGTAGTCCGCGGTGGCGCGCACGTCTCCGGCGCGCACCTCCGTCTCGCCGCTTGCCTCCAGGAACAGCCGCGCGGGCCGGTCCGCGAAGGCGCGCAGGCGCACCTCCTTGAGGTTGAGCAGCAGCTCGGTCACGTCCTCCTGCATGTGGTCGACGGTCGAGAACTCGTGGTCGACGCCCTCGATGCGTACGGACGTAATCGCCGCGCCCGGCAACGACGACAGCAGCACGCGCCTGAGCGCGTTACCCACAGTCGTGCCGAAGCCGGACTCGAGCGGCTCCATCACGAGCTTCACGTAGTCCGAGTTCTGGTCCTCGACCCGAAGCTCCGGGCTCTGCAGTTCAGCAGCCAATGAAACACCTCGCTGCGTGGTAGTGGCGGCAGGCCGTCCGGCTCGGCCGCCCTGTTGCTAGCGTGAGTAGTACTCGACGATGGCGCTGGGGTTGAAAAAGGGCTCGACGTCCCCCGTGCCGGGCGCACCCGACACGCGTCCCTCCAGCGCATCGCGGTCGACTTCGATCCAGCCGGGCACTTCGCGCCCCTGGACCTCTTCCCTGACGATATCGATGTACTTCGAGCGCTTGCCTCGATCCGAGAAGCCCACACGATCGCCGATCGACGTCGCCGCGCTCGGCACGTCCAGCTTCTTGCCGTTGACGGCGATCAAGCCGTGCGTCACCAGCTGGCGCGCCTGCGCCCGCGTGCCCCCGAAGCCCATGCGGTACACGACGTTATCGAGGCGCCGTTCGAGCGAGGCCATGAGGTTGTCGCCGGTCACGCCCGGGCGCGCCGCGGCGCGCTCGTAGTAGCGCCGGAACTGCTTCTCCATCAGCCCATAGGCGAAACGCACCTTCTGCTTCTCGATGAGTTGGAGGCCGCGGTCGGAGATCTTGCGCCTGCGGGCGGGACGCGCGCCGGGCGGGCCCTGCCGCCGCATGCGCAGCACCGCTGCGTTGGCGAAGATCGGCGCGCCGTAGCGCCGTGCCTTCTTGACCCTGGGGCCGGTGTATCGAGCCATGAGCGCTACCCGCCCTACGTCCGCGGCCGGCGCCGCTGGCGGCAGCCGTTGTGCGGGATCGGCGTGGTGTCGCGGATCGAGGAGACGCGCAGCCCGGTGGCCTGCAGTGCGCGTACCGCGGCCTCGCGGCCGGCTCCCGGCCCGCGCACGTAGACCTCGATCTCGCGCATGCCGTTCTCGATCGCTGTCTGCGCGGCGCCCTCGGCCGCGAGTTGCGCCGCGTACGGCGTGCTCTTGCGCGAACCACGGAATCCCGCGGTGCCGCCCGAGCCCCACGCCACGACGTTCCCGTTCGGGTCGGTCATGGTGATCAGGGTGTTGTTGAACGTCGAGCGGATATACGCCCGCCCTCTCGGGATCGATTTGCGTTCGCGTCGCCGTCCGCGCCGGCCTCCCATATGTCGCGCGCTCCCTTACTTCTTGCGCGCCACGCGTCGCTTGCCGGCGACGGTGCGCTTCGAGCCTCGGCGCGTGCGCGCGTTGGTGCGCGTGCGCTGGCCTCGCACCGGCAGCCCGCGCCGATGGCGGAACCCCCGGTAACAGTTGATCTCGATCAGCCGCTGGATGTTCTGCCGCACGTCGCGCCGCAGGTCACCCTCGACCATGTACTCACCCTCGACGACCGCGCGCAGGCGCACGAGCTCTTCCTCGGTGAGGTCGCCGACCATCTTGTCGAGCGGGATGTTGATCTGCTTCGCGATCTGCTTCGTCCGCGAGCGGCCGATGCCGTACACGTACGGCAGTGAGAACTCCAGACGCTTGTCGTTGGGGATGTCGACGCCGGCTATTCGTGCCATCGTCCGTCCTCCTCGCCCAGTCCGCTTCGTCTCGTGTTCTAACCCTGGCGCTGGCGGTGTCGCGGGATCACGCAGATCACGCGCAACCGGCCGTGTCGCCGGATGATCTGGCAGCGGTCGCACCGCTTCTTCACAGAGGCTCGTACCTTCATCGCCTGCTCCGTCCGTCCGCGTCTAGCGGAAGCGGTACGTGATCCGTCCGCGCGTGAGGTCGTACGGGCTCAGTTCCACCAGCACACGGTCGCCCAGAAGGATGCGGATGTAGTGCACCTTCATCTTCCCCGACACGTGCGCGAGGACGTGGTGGCCGTTTGGCAACTCCACGTCGAACTGCGCGTTCGGGAGCGCGTCGCGCACGACGCCCTCCACCTCGATGACCTCTTTCTTCTTCTGCTGCTGGCGCTGCTTCTCCTTGCGTTGCGGCATCAGGCCGTCGCCTCCGCTCGCGAGGGCAGCCGGGCGAGGCTGGTCAGCACCTCCGGCGCATCTCCGGTGATCGCCACCGTCTCCTCGAAGTGGGCGCACAGGCTGCCGTCAAGCATGCTCACCGTCCAGTGGTCTTCCTCCTCGAACGTACGCTCGCCGCCCATCGCGAACATGGGCTCGAGCGCCAGGACCATCCCGGCCTTCAGCCGGTACCCAACGCCGGGCCGGCCGAAGTTGGCGATGTGCGGGGCTTCATGCATCTCCCGGCCCACGCCGTGTCCGCCGTACTCGCGGATGATGCCGTACCCGGCCTGCTGCCCCTGCGCGCCGATCGCGTGCGAGACGTCCCCCAGGTACTTCCCGGCACGCGCCTGCTCGATTCCCGCGAGCAGTGCGGCCTGCGTCACTCGCAGCAACTCCGCGACCTCCGGGGACACGTCGCCCACCGCAACGGTGAACGCCGCGTCCGACACGTAGCCGTGGTACGTCACGCCGAGGTCGATACTGACGATGTCCCCCTCCACAAGCGCGAGGTCGCCGGGAATCCCGTGCACGAGCTGCGCGTTCACGCAGTAGCAAATCGCGCCCGGGTAGGGCGGTCTGCCGCCCGGCGCGTACCCCATGAACGTCGGCTCGGCGTCGCGCTTCGCGATCTCCGCCTTCGCCAGCTCGTCCAGCTCCCGGCCCGTCACGCCCGGCTCGATCGCGTCGAGGAGCACCTTGCGCACCTCGGCGTTGCGAAGCCCGGCCTCGCGCATGACCGCGATCTCGTCTGACGACTTCAGTTCGACGGACGTCAATCTATGTTACGCCTTCACGATGTACCCGGCACGCACTGGGCGTGACCGGGACCTAGCCTGCCAGCGCGGCTTCCAGCCGCGCGTTCACTTCCTCGACGCTGCCGACGCCGTCCACGTCCTGCAGCTTGCCGCGGCTCGCGTAGAAGCTCGCGACGCCTTCGATGCCCTCAGACTGCTCGCGCAGGCGGCGCTGCGCCACCTCCGGCGAGTCGTCGGCGCGGCCCTCGATCTCCGCGCGGCGCGCGACGCGCTCCAGCAGCATCTCCTCCGGCACGCGGATGAACGGCGCCGTGTCGATGTCCAGCGAGCGCCCGGTCAGCGCCGTCTCCAGCGCCTCCGCCTGCCCGACCGTGCGCGGGAAGCCGTCGAGGATGAACCCGCCCTCGGCGTCCGGCTGGCCGATGCGCTCGAGCAGCATGTCGATCACGAGCTCGTCGGGGACGAGCTGGCCGGAGGTCATGTACTCGTTGGCCTGGTTGCCCAGCTCGGTGCCGGCCGCGACGGCCTCGCGCAGCATGTCGCCGGTCGAGAGGTGGAGGAGGTTGTGCTGTTCGGCGCAGATCTTGGCCTGCGTGCCCTTGCCCGCGCCGATCAGTCCCAGAATCACCAGCCGCATCAGGCTATGAACCCTTCGTAGTTGCGCATCATCATCTGCGCTTCCAGTTGCCGCATCGTATCGATCACGACGCCCACCACGATCAGCAGCCCGGCGGCGCTGATCTGCAGCGCCTGCACGTTCGTCAGCATCGTGGCGAAGAACGGCAGGATCGCGACGAATCCGAGGAAGATGGCGCCGCCCCATGTGATGCGGATCAGCACCCGCGAGATGTACTCCTGCGTCGGGCGTCCCGGCCGGATGCCGGGGATGAACCCACCCTGCCGCTGGAGGTTCTCGGCCAGGTTCTGCTGCTGGAACACCACCATCGTGTAGAAGAACGCGAACAGCACGACCATGACGAAGACCAGCAGCCAGTAGATGAAGTTCGCCGGCGTGAGCGTGTTCTGGACGAACCGCGCCACGTCCGCGATCCACCCCACGTCCGAGGTCTCCGCCACGAACTGCGCGAACGCAGGCGGGAAGATCATGATCGAGAACGCGAAGATCAGCGGGATCATCCCCGCCGTGTTCACCCGCAGCGGTATGTGCGTCTGCCCCTGCTGCCGGTACATCCGCCCCCCACGGATGGTCGACCTCGCGTACTGCACGGGGAGGCGGCGCTGCGCCTCCTGGAACAGCACGATCAGCGCCACGACGGCGAGGGTGATGAGCGCCAGCAGCAGGATCGCGCTCAGCGTCGCGCCCGTCCCGGACAGCCCGGCCCGGCCGACGATGCCCGGCAGCCCGGCGACGATGCCGCTGAAGATGATGAGCGAGATGCCGTTGCCGATGCCCTCCTCCGAGATCAGCTCGCCGAGCCACACGAGGAACATCGTGCCCGCCACCATAGAGGCGATGGTCGCGACGGTCGGGAGCGCCTCGGCGCCGCTCAGCGAGATGCCGCTCACGCCGCCGAACTGCTGGATCAGCAGCAGCTGTGCGTAGCCCTGGAACGCGGCCAGCGGCACGCACAGGTAGTGCGTGTACTGCTGGATCCGCTGCCGGCCGGACTCGCCCTCGCGCGACAGCGCCTGCAGCCGCGGGATGAGCGGCACGGCGAGCTGCATCACGATCGAGGCGGTGATGTAGGGGTAGACCCCGAGCGCGGCCACGGAGAGGTTCTCCAGCGCGCCGCCCGAGAAGATGTTGAGGAAGCCAAGGATCGCGTTGTTGTCGAAGACGTCCTGCAGCACGTCGGAGTTGATGCCCGGCACGGGCACGTGCGCGACGAAGCGGAAGATGAGCAGCATCGCGAGCGTGAACAGGATCTTCTGGCGGATATCGGGCTGCTGGAACGCGTCGACGGCCGCCTGCAGCAGCCGCGGCCGCTGGGGAGGAGCGGTCTGCTGCTGCGCCACGGTCTAGTTCTCCCCGCGCCGGTGGATGCGGTTGCGCACCCTGCGCACGGCCGGGGCCAGTTCCTGGAAGCTGCCACCGGCAGCCGTGATCGCCTCCTTCGCGGAGGCGGAGAGGCGCGGCGCGCGCACCGTGAGCGCGTGCGTCAGCTCGCCCTTGGCCAGCACCTTGAAGAGCTCGTCGGGGTCGTCGATGAGCCGTAGGGCGGCGAGCGACTCGCCGTCGACGACGGCGCCCGGCTCGAAGCGCGCCTCGAGGTCGCGCAGGTTCACGGCCTGGAACTCGGTGCGGAACGGGTTGCGGAACCCGGGCTTGTGCGCGATGCGGCGGATCAGCGGGATCTGCCCGCCCTCGAAGCCCGGCCGCACCTTGCCGCCGCTGCGCGCCTTCTGGCCCTTCAGCCCGCGGCCTGAGTACGTGCCCTTGCCGGAGGCGTTACCGCGGCCGCGCCGCAGCCGCGGCCGCTTCGCGCCGGCCGGCGGCCGGAGCGTGTGCTGGTCCACTACTCGACCTCCTCGAGGGTCACCAGGTGCCGCACCTTGTGCGCCATACCCCGGATGGTGGGGTTGTCGTCGTGCTCCACGCTGTGGTGGAGACGCTTGAGCCCCAGCGCACGGATCGTGCGCTTCTGGCGTTCGGCGTAGCCGATGCCGGACTTGACCCAGGTGATGCGCAGCTTCGCCATCTTGCTACTCCGCACCCACCAGTGCGCGCCGGGCGGCCACCGCCTGCTCCGGGTCGCGCAGCGAGTTGAGGCCGTCGATGGTCGCGCGCACCACGTTCACGGGGTTGTTGGAGCCGAGCGACTTCGTGAGCACATCGGTCACGCCCGCCGCCTCCATGATCGCGCGCACGGCACCACCGGCGATGATGCCCGCGCCCGGCGCGGCCGGCCGCATCACGATCTTCGACGCCTTGAAGCGCGCCACCAGCTCGTGGACGATCGTGCCCTCGCGCATCGGCACCTGGATCATCGAGCGCCGTGCGATGACGCCGCCCTTGCGGATCGCCTCGGGCACCTCGTTGGCGCGGCCCATGCCGAAGCCGGCGCGCCCCGCCCCGTCGCCGACGACGACGACGGCGGTGAAGGAGAAGCGCCGCCCGCCCTTGACGACCTTCGCGACGCGGTTGATGTCCACGACCTTCTCGATGTATTCGGGGCCCTCGGGCTCGGCGTCGCGGCGACGGTCGCCGCGCCGGCCCCGGCCGCCGCGATCACGGTCGCGGTCGCCTCGGTCGCGCCCGCCGCGCTGCTGCACCATCAGAAGACCAGCCCTTCCTCGCGCGCGGCCTCGGCCAGCGCGCGCACACGGCCCTTGAAGGCGAAGCCGCCGCGGTCGAACACCACGGCCTCGTGCCCCGCTTCGCGCGTGCGCTGCGCGAGCAGCGTGCCCACGGCGCGTGCGCGATCCGTCTTCGTCCCGCTGCCGTTCTCGCGCAGCGCCGGATCGAGGTCCGAGGCTGACGCGAGCGTGTGCCCGGCGCGGTCGTCGATGACCTGCGCGTAGATGTGTTGCGCCGAGCGGTACACGGCAAGGCGCGGACGCTCGGCGGTGCCGGCGACGCGGTTGCGGAGGCGCCGGTGACGGCGCAGCCGCCCCGCGCGGCGTGTGTTCTGGCTGCTGCTCATCGCGAGCGCTCCTAGCCGCGCTTCCCGGCCTTGCGCCGGACCTGCTCGCCACGGTAGCGGATGCCCTTGCCCTGGTACGGCTCGGGCGGCCGCACGCGACGCACCAGCGCCGCCTGCTGCCCCACCACCTGCTTGTCGATGCCGTGCACGTGCACGCGTGTCGCCGTCTCCACCTCGAACGTAACGCCGTCGAGCGGCTGCAGTTCGACCTGGTGCGAGAAGCCGACGTTCAGCACCAGGCTGTCCCCGCGCAGCTCGGCGCGGTACCCGGTACCGACAATCTCGAGGGACTTCGTGAAGCCCTGCGTCACGCCCTCCACCATGTTGGCGATGAGCGAGCGTGTCAGCCCGTGCAGCGCGCGGTGGTTCGGCGCGTCGGACGGCCGCGTGACGACGACGGCGCCGTCGTCGAGCTGCACGTCCATCTCGCGGTGCAGTGCCTGCGACAGCTCGCCGCGCGGCCCTTGCACGCGGCACACGCCGTCGTCGAGTTGCACCTGCACGCCGTCGGGGACGGGAACCGGCTGCTTGCCCACGCGAGACATCGTTGTTCTGCCTGCCTATCCGGCTACCAGACGTAGCACAGGACCTCGCCGCCGACCTTGCGGCGCCAGGCTTCCTGTCCCGTCATCACGCCCTGGGAGGTGCTCATCACGGCCACGCCGAGGCCGCCGTAGACCCTCGGGATCTCGCGGCGGTTCACGTATACGCGCAGGCCGGGGCGCGAGACGCGCCGGATACCGCCGATTGCGGCCTGCTGGTCGGAGAGGTAGTTGAGGCGCAGCCGCAGATAGCTGCGGCTGCCCTCCTGCTCCTCCGAGTAGCCGGCGATGAAGCCCTCGGACTGCAGGACGTCGGCGATCGCCTGCTTCAGCTTGGAGGCGGGTACGCGGACCGAGTCATGGCGCGCGCCCAGCCCATTGCGGATGCGCGTGCACATGTCGGCCAGGGGGTCAGACATGCTCATCGGTTCGTGCTCGTCCCCTCTCCGCCGTGCTTCGCCGTGCTTACCACGACGACTTGCGAACGCCGGGCAGTTTGCCCTGGTTGGCCAGCGTCCGGAAACAGATCCGGCACATCTGGAAGCGTCTCATGAACGCCCGGGCACGACCGCACGGCCGGTTGCGCCACACCACAGGGCAGCGGTTCACCTTGCGGCTCGAGTACTTCGGCTCGCGGTTCGCGGCCGCAATCAGCGACTTGCGCGCCATCCGTCTCTTCCTCCGTACTCATGCATCCCGAAGCGCGTGCGCTACTGCGCCCGCGCGAACGGCATGCCCAGCAGCTCCAGGAGCCGCTTGCCCTCTTCGTCTGTCCGCGCCGAGGTGATCACGTTGATCTGCAGCCCCCGCACGCGCTCGATGCTGTCGAAGCTCACCTCCGGGAAGATCACCTGCTCGGTCACCCCGAGCGAGTAGTTCCCGCGTCCGTCGAATGAGTTCGGCGAGACGCCGCGGAAGTCGCGTACGCGCGGCAGCGCGATGTGCACCAGCCGCTCGTAGAACTCCCACATGCGGTCGCGGCGCAGCGTCAGCTTGAGGCCAATCGCGTTGCCCTCGCGCAGCCGGAAGTTGGAGATGGCCCGCTTGGCCCGTGTCACCACCGGCTTCTGCCCGGTGATCAACCGCAGATCCTGGGTCGCGCTGTCGATCGCGCGGCCGTTGTCGAGCGCCTCCCCGAGGCCGATGTTGACCCCGATCTTGCGCAGGGTCGGCGCCTCCATCGGGTTCGAGTAGCCGAACTCGCGCATGAGCGCGCCGTGGATCTCGTCCTCGTAGCGCTGTCGCAGCCGGGGCTTTGTCGCCGTGACCATCAGTACTCGTACCCCTAGTCGATTGCGTCGCCGCAGCGCTTGCAGACGCGCGTCTTGCCGCCGCCATCCAGCGCCTGGAACCCTACTCGCGTGGTCGCGTCGCAGGACGGACAGACCAGCATCACGTTGGAGAGGTGCAGCGGCGCCTCGAGGTCGATGATGTCCGACGGGGTCGTCGGATTCTGCGACCGGCGATGCTTCTTCACCATGTTGATCCCGGTCACGATCACGCGGTCGTTCTTCGGCAACACCTGCCGCACCGAACCGCGGCGCCCGCGGTCCTTGCCCGCGATCACCTGGACCGTGTCGTTGCGCTTCACCCGGGCCGCCATCACAGCACCTCCGGAGCGAGCGAGACGATGCGCATGAACTGGCGGTCGCGCAGCTCCCGCGCCACGGGACCCGTGATGCGCGTGCCGCGCGGGTTGCCGTCGCGGCTCTCGAGGACGACCGCGGCGTTGTCGTCGAACTTGATGGTTGAGCCGTCCGGGCGCTGCACGGGGTGCGCGGTACGCACGACGACCGCGTGCACGACCTCGCCCTTGCGCACGGGACTGTTGGGCTGCGCGTCCTTGACGGTCGCGACGATCAGGTCACCGACGCCGGCATAGCGGCGCCCGCTCCCACCCAGCACGCGGATGCACAGCAACTCGCGTGCGCCGGAGTTGTCCGCGACCTTGAGACGGCTCTCTTGCTGGATCACGACCCGGCTCCACGTTCGTTGTCGCCGTCCTCGGCGGGCTCTGTTTCGGCGGGCTCCACCGCAGTGGGGGCGGGCTCCGTTTCGGCGGGCTCCACCTCAGCGGTGGCGGGCTCCGTTTCGGCGGGCTCCACCTCAGCGGTCGGGGGCTCGGTCGCGGCCGGCTCCACCTCAGTGGTGGCGGGCTCCACCTCAGCGGGCTCCACCTCAGCGGTGGCGGGCTCCGTCTCGGCCGGCTCCACCTCAGTGGTGGCGGGCTCGGTCGCGGCGGGCTCCACCTCAGCGGTCGCGGGCTCCGTCTCGGCCGGCTCCACCTCAGTGGTGGCGGGCTCGGTCGCGGCGGGCTCCACATCAGCGGTGGCGGGCTCCGTCGCGGCCGGCCCCATGTCGGCGGCTGCGCGCGCGGCGGCGTCGGCGCCGGCGCCGCCGGCCTCACCGGCCTCGGCGGCCGCGCGGGCGGCGGTGCGCTGCATCTCGTCGACCAGCGCTTCGTCGAGGCTCGTCGGGGCCACCTCGGCCACGTCACGCTCGGTCATCACATCGACGAGCCGCCAGTGCTTGGTCTTGCTGATCGGCCGCGACTCCTCGATCGTCACGAGGTCGCCAACGGTCGCGAGGTTGTCGGGGTCATGCACGGCGTAGCGCTTCGTCTGGCGGATCACCTTGCGGTAGAGGCGGTGGCGCGTCGCGCGCGAGACGGCAACGATCACCGTCTTGTCGTTCGTCGACGACACCACGGTGCCGGTGCGCCGCTTGCGGTTGACCAGTCGTTCGGCCTGGACCACGGCTTACTCCTCCTGGTCCGCGTCGTCGCCGGACGCGGCGGCTGCTTCGACCAGCTCGCCGTACTCGGCCAGGAGCTCACGCTGGTGCAGCAACGTCTTGATGCGGGCCACGCGGCGACGGGCGCCGCGGATCTGCGAGACGTCCGCGAGCTGGCGCGTCGACGCCTGGAACCGCAGGTTGAACAGCGCGCGTTGCGTCTCCTCCAGCTCGTTGCGGAGGTCGGCGTCTGACATGGCGCGGAGGTCCTGGACGTCTGCCGCTGGCATTACGCCTCCTCGCGCGCGATGATCTTGGTGTCGACGGAGAGCTTGTGGTGCGCGCGCCGGAACGCTTCCCGCACCGCATCCTCGGGCACTCCCGCGACCTCGAAGATCACACGGCCACGCTTCACCACGGCGACCCAGTGGTCCGGGTTGCCCTTGCCCTTGCCCATGCGCGTCTCGACGGGCTTCTTGGTAACGGGCTTGTCCGGGAACACGCGGATCCACACCTTGCCGCCGCGCCGCAGCGACCCGGTGATGGCGCGTCGCGCTGCCTCGATCTGGCGCGCGTCCACCCAGCCCGTGGTCTGCGCCTGCAGGCCCCACTCGCCGAAGGCGACGTAGTTGCCCGAGTGCGCCATCCCGCGGCGCTTGCCACGGTGCTGCTTGCGGTAGCGGACGCGACGCGGCATCAACATCGCGCTACTCCGCTTCCTCGGTGCCGGCGATGGCGAACGGCGACTGCTCGGGGGCGATGTCGCCCTTGTAGATCCAGCACTTCACGCCCACGATGCCGAACGTGGTGCGCGCCTCCGCCTGACCGTAGTCGATGTCCGCGCGCAGCGTGTGCAGCGGCACGCGCCCCTGCAGCTCGTACTCGGAGCGCGACATCTCCGCGCCGCCGAGCCGACCGCCGATCTTGATCTTGCAGCCCTCGGCGCCGCGCTGCATCGTGCGCTGCACCGACTGCTTCATCGCGCGCCGGAACGCCACACGCCGCTCCAGCTGGTCCGCCACGGACCGCGCGACGAGGTACGCGTCTGTCTCCGGCACGCGGATCTCCTCGATGTTGAGCCGCACGCGCCGGTCGGTCGCCATCTCGAGCGCGTTGCGGAGCTGCTCGACGTTCGCGCCGCCGCGGCCGATCACGATGCCGGGCTTCGCGGTCTTCACCGTCAGCGTGAGCTGGTTCGCGTTGCGGTCGATGATGATCTCGGAGATGCCCGCGTCCGGCAGGCGGTCCAGCACCACCTTGCGCATGCGCAAGTCCTCGTGGACCAGGTCCGCGTAGCCGCGTTCACTGAACCACTTCGCCTGCCAGTCCTTGGTGATCCCCATGCGGAAGCCGTAGGGGTGAACCTTGCGACCCATCAGAACGCCCCCTCGCCGTCGACGACAATCTCGATGTGGCTGTAACGCTTGAGCCGTGGCGCCGCGCGGCCGCGCGAGCGCGCCTTGAAGCGCCGCAACGTGCGCGCGTCGCCCGCTATCGCACTCTTCACCACCAGCCCGTCCGGATTGAGGTTGAAGTTGTTCTCCGCGTTGGCCATGGCCGAACGGAGCGTCTTCCACACGATGCGCGCCGAGGGCTGCGGCATGAACTGCAGCGTCGTCAACGCCTGGTCCGCCGGCATGCCCTTGATGACGTCCAGCACCAGCCGCACCTTGCGGGCCGACACGCGCTGATGACGAGCGACGGCGCGCACTTCCATCACCGAACCCTCGAACTCGACTCGCTGCGGCCGCGGTGGCCGCGGAACGTGCGCGTGAAGGCGAACTCGCCCAGCTTGTGCCCCACCATGTTCTCGGTGCAGAACACCGGCACGTGGCGACGCCCGTCGTGTACCGCGATGGTCATGCCGACCATCTCCGGCATCACCATGGAGGCCCGCGACCAGGTGCGGATCACCTGCTTGTTCTGGGAGCGCTGCGCCGCCTCTACCTGCTTCATCAGGCTCGGGTGGACGTACGGCCCCTTCTTCGTCGATCGAGACATCGCTAGCGCCTCCGCCCGCCGCGCGTGCGCCGGCGCACGATGTACCGGTCCGTGCGCTTGTTGCGGCGCGTCCGATAACCCAGCGCGGGCTTGCCCCACGGCGTCTTCGGCCCGGGCAGGCCCACCGGGGCCTTGCCTTCGCCGCCCCCGTGCGGGTGGTCGACCGGGTTCATCGCCGAGCCGCGCACCTGCGGACGTCGCCCGCGGTGGCGGTTGCGGCCCGCCTTGCCAAGCTTGATCAGCGCGTGCTCCGGGTTGCCGACGGTCCCGACCGTCGCCCGGCAGCTCTCCAGCACCTGGCGCATCTCGCCCGACGGCATGCGCAACAGCACATAGCCGCTGTCGCGCGCCATCACCTGGATGCCCGCCCCGGCCGAGCGCGCGAGTTGCCCGCCACGTCCGGGCTGCAACTCCACGTTGTGCACCATCGTGCCCGGCGGCATGTCGCGGAGCAGCAGCGAGTTCCCCGGCGCGATCGGGGCGCCGGGGCCGGCGACCACCGTGTCGTCCACACGCAGCCGGTCCGGCGCGATGATGTACCGCTTGTCGCCGTCGGCGTAGAAGATCAGCGCGATCCGGGCGCTGCGCCCGGGGTCATACTCGATCGCCGCGACGCGGCCCGGCACGCCGTCCTTGTCGCGCTTGAAGTCGATGATGCGGATGCGCCGCTTGTGGCCACCGCCGCGGTGGCGCACGGAGATGCGGCCGTCACGGTTGCGGCCCGCGTTCTGCTTCTTGGTCGCCAGCAGGCGCTTCTCCGGGCGCTTCTTCGTGATCTCATCGAACGTGTGGCCCATCGCGTTGCGACGGCCGGGCGAGGTTGGCTTGTAGGTCCGCAGTGGCATCGCCTACACCCCCTCGAAGTACTGGATCTGTTCGCCGGGCGCCAGCGTCACGACGGCCTTCTTCCATGCCGGTGACGTCGAAATACGCGTCCCGAACCGCTTCGTCTTGCCGCGCACCATCATCGTACGCACCTTGACCACGTTGACGTCGAACGCCGTCTCGACCGCCTCGGCGATCTGTGGCTTGTTCGCGCGGGTGTCGACCTCGAACACGTACTGGCCGAGCCCGCCGAGCATCGTCGTCTTCTCGGTGACGACGGGGCGCTTGAGCACCTGTAGCGGGTGCATCGCCTTCGGCATCGCGCTAGACCTCCGCCGCCATCGAGTCGCCGATCGCCCGGCCGCTCGCGCGCTCCCCGCCCCACAGCGCCTCGGCGCGACGCACCGCGTCGACCGTCAGCACGAGGGTACGGTGCGCGAGCATGTCCGCCACGTTCAGCACGTCGGCGGGCACCGCGCGCACGCCGGGGATGTTGCGCGTCGACAGCACCGCCGCGCGGTCCGGCTCGCCGGTCACCACAAGCGCCGAACGCTCGATACCGAGCTGCGCCAGCAGCGCCGTCGCCGCCTTCGTCGAGGGCTCCTCGATCGCCAGGCTGTCGACCACGTGCAGACGACCCTCGGCGACACGGCTGGAGAGCACGGAACGGATCGCGAGCCGGCGCATGCGCTTCGGCAGGCGCTGCGCGTACGAGCGCGGCTTCGGGCCGAAGGCGACGCCGCCGCCGCGGCGGATGGGCGAGCGATTCGAACCGACTCGCGCCATGCCGAGGCCCTTCTGGCGTCGCACCTTGACCGTCGAGCCCCGCACCTCGCCGCGCGACTTCGTGCTGGCGTTGCCGCCGCGGCGCGCGGCGAGCTGCGCCACCAGCGTCTGGTGCACCACGGCCGCGTTCGGCTCGATGCCGAAGACGGCGTCATCGACCTCGATCGGGTCGAGGCCCGCGCCCTGTGCGTCGCGCACCGCGAGTTGCATCGCTACTCGTCCTGCTCTTCCGCTGTCTCGGTGTCGCCGTCCTCGGCCTCGACGGCTGCAGGTTCGGCGGCCTCGGGGGCCGGTTCGTCGGCCGGGACCTCGACCGCCTCGTCCGCCGGTGCGATCTCGACCGCCTCGTCCGCCGCTGCGATCTCGGTCGCCTCGTCCGCCGCTACGATCTCGGGCGGCTCGTAGTCGGGGAGTGCGGCCTTGCGGCCGGGCGTGACCTGCACCAGGCCGTTCGGTGGCCCCGGCACGGAGCCCTCGACGAACAGCAGGTCGCGCGAGGGGTCGGTGGCGACCACGAGCAGGTTCAGCACGGAGACCGTGCGGGCGCCCATGTGGCCGGCCATCTTCTGGCCCTTGAAGACCTTGCCCGGCGTGGTGCCCGCGCCGACGGAGCCCGGCGCGCGGTGGCGGTCGGACTGGCCGTGCGTCTTCGGGCCGCCGTGGAATCCCCAGCGCTTCACGCTGCCGGCGAATCCGCGGCCCTTGGACGTGGCGCTCACGTTGACGTAGCTGCCCGCCTCGAACTGCCCGACGGTGATGACCTCGCCGAGGGCGTGGTCGTCGAGGTTGTCGGCGGGGAACTCGCGCAGCAGCGTGAGGGTCTCGCCCTCGAGGTCGGCGGTGCGGAGGTGGCCACGCGAGGGGCGGTTGACCCGCTTGCGGTTGCCCCGGAAGCCGACCTGCACGGCGGTGTAGCCGTCGCGCTCCTCGGTGCGGAGCTGCGTGACACGGTTCGGGCCGAGCTGGATGGCGGTCACGCCGCGCGCGCGGCCGGCGCCGTCGTAGAGGCGCATCATGCCCACCTTGCGGCCCAGCATCCCGTGAATCATCTCGACCGCCGCCCTACAGCTTGATCTCGATGTCGACGCCGGACGGCAGTTGCAGCCGCATCAGCGTGTCCACCGTCCGCGAGGTCGGATCGAAGATGTCGATCAGCCGCTTGTGCGTGCGGATCTCGAACTGGTCGCGGGAGTCCTTGTCGATGAATGGCGAGCGGATCACGGTGTACTTGCGGATCCGCGTGGGCAGCGGCACCGGGCCCGCCACCTGCGCGCCCGTCCGCTCGGCCGTCTCCACGATCTGGGCCGCCGAGCGGTCCAGCACGCGGTGATCGTAGGCCTTGAGCCGAATCCGTATCCGTTGACGCGCAGCTACCACTCAGGACTCCTCGGGCGGTTCCGTCCGCCGGTTGCCTACTCGTTGATACCGGTCACGACGCCTGCGCCGACGGTGCGGCCGCCCTCGCGAATCGCGAAGCGCAGCCCATCCTCGATCGCAATCGGCGTGATCAGCTCGATGTCCACCGTCACGTTGTCGCCGGGCATCACCATCTCGGTGCCGCTCGGCAACGTCACCACGCCCGTCACGTCGGTCGTGCGCACGTAGAACTGCGGCCGGTACCCGGTGAAGAACGGCGTGTGCCGCCCACCCTCCTCCTTGGAGAGCACGTACACCTCGCCACTGAACTTGCGGTGCGGGGTAATCGAGCCCGGCTGCGCCAGCACCTGACCGCGCTCGACGTCCTCGCGGTCCACGCCGCGCAGCAGGCACCCGACGTTGTCGCCGGCCTCACCGGTGTCGAGCAGCTTCTTGAACATCTCGACGCCGGTCACGACCGTCGTCTCGGTCTCCTTGATGCCCACGATCTCGACCGAGTCGCCCACGGCCACCACGCCGCGCTCGATGCGCCCCGTCACGACCGTGCCGCGGCCCTTGATGCCGAACACATCTTCGATCGGCATCAGGAACGGCTCGTCCTTCGGGCGCGCCGGCTGCGGGATGTAGTTGTCGACCGCCTCCATGAGCTGCCAGATGCACTCGTACTCGGGCGCGCCGGGGTCCTCCGAGGTCGACTCGAGCGCCTGTAGCGCCGAGCCGCGGATGATCGGCACGTCGTCGCCGGGGAACTCGTAGGTGGTGAGCAGGTCCTGCATCTCCAGCTCGACGAGCTCCAAGAGCTCCTCGTCGTCCATCATGTCGACCTTGTTGAGGAAGACCACGACCGCCGGGACCTCGACCTGGCGCGCCAGCAGCAGGTGCTCGCGCGTCTGCGGCATCGGGCCGTCGGGCGCCGCGACGACGAGGATCGCGCCGTCCATCTGCGCGGCGCCGGTGATCATGTTCTTGATGTAGTCGGCGTGCCCGGGGCAGTCGACGTGTGCGTAGTGACGGGCGTCGGTCTCGTACTCGACGTGGGCGATCGCGATCGTGATCCCGCGCGCCTTCTCTTCCGGGGCGTTGTCGATCGAGTCGAACTCCCGGAACTCGGCTTCGCCGCGCAGCGCCAGCACCTTCGTCATCGCCGCCGTGAGCGTCGTCTTGCCGTGGTCGACGTGACCAATCGTCCCGACGTTGGCGTGCGGCTTCGTCCGCTCGAACTTCCCTCGCGCCATGTCCCGCTCCCGTCTGCCCTCGAACCCCGTGGGTCTTCGGACTACCTGCGTACTCGCGCGCCCGACCGTTCACCCGCGATCTCGCGGGCGATCTGGTCCGGCGCCTCTTCGTAGTGGTCGAACTCCATCGAGTACGTCGCTCGGCCCTGCGTCAGCGAGCGCACGTCCGTGGCGTACCCGAACGTCTCCGCCAGCGGCACCTCGGCCGCGATCACCTGCGCGTTGCCGCGCGGCTCCGATCCCAGCACGTGGCCGCGACGCTGGCTGATGTCGCCGAGCACGTCACCGAAGTGATTGTCCGGCGTCACCACCTCGATCTTCATCACCGGCTCCAGCAGCACCGAGGCGCCCTTCTCGAGCGCCTCGCGCATGCCCATCGTGCCGGCCGTCTGGAACGCCATCTCCGAGGAGTCCACCGCGTGATACGAGCCGTCGACGACGGCCACGGCGACGTCCACCACGGGGAAGCCCGCACGCGGACCGGTGGTCAGCGCGCGCTCGACACCGTGGCGCACGGCCGAGATGTACTCGCGCGGGATCGACCCGCCGACGGTGCGGTCCTCGAAGCTGAAGCCCGCGCCCGGCTCGCGCGGCGCCACCTCGAGCACGCAGTGCCCGTACTGGCCGCGGCCGCCCGTCTGGCGCACGAAGCGGCCCTCGGTGCGCACGGCGCGCCGCATCGTCTCGCGGTACGCGACCTGCGGGCGGCCGACGTTGGCCTCCACGCGGTGCTCGCGGCGCATGCGGTCGACGATGACCTCGAGGTGCAGCTCGCCCATGCCCGAGATGACCGTTTGGCCGGTCTCCTCGTCGTAGCGCACCTTGAACGTTGGGTCTTCCTCGGACAGCCGCTGCAACGAGTCGCCCAGGCGGTCCTGGTCGTCGCGCGTGCGCGGCTCGATGGCAACCGAGATGACCGGGGTGGGGAAGGTGATCGCCTCCAGCACCACGGGCTTCTGGGGGTCGCTCAGCGTGTCGCCGGTGAACGTGTCCTTGAGGCCGATGCCCGCGGCGATCTCGCCCGCGTACACCTCGTCGATGTCCTCGCGCGAGTCGGCGTGCATGCGCAGTAGCCGGCCGAAGCGCTCACGGCGCCCGCGCCCGGTGTTGAGCACGCGTTCGCCCGAGCGCACCACGCCCGAGTAGACGCGGAAGAACACGAGCCGCCCGACGAACGGGTCGGAGACGACCTTGAACGCGAGCGCGGTCAGCGGCTCCTCGTCCGAAGCCGGCCGCTCGAACAGGACCTCGGCGTCGTTCACGTCGTGCGCGACAATCGGCGGCACCTCGAGCGGCGAGGGCAGGTAGGTCACCACCGCGTCGAGCAGCGGCTGCACGCCCTTGTTGCGCAGCGCGGAGCCGGCCAGGACGGGGGTGATGGCGTTGCTGATCGTCGCGCGCCGGATCGCCTTCTGCAGCTCGGTCACGCCGATCTCGTGCCCCTCGAGGAACGAGACGAGCAGCTGGTCGTCGTGCTCGGCGATGCGCTCCACCATTGCCTCGCGCGCCTCGTTCGCGGCGTCGCGGTACTGCACGGGGATAACGTCCTCGGCGACGGTCTCGCCGCGGTCACCGCCGAAGCGCAGCGCGCGCAGCGCGACGAGGTCGATGACGCCGCCGAATGCGGCCTCGGCGCCGAGGGGGAGCTGCAGCGGCACGGGCACCGCGCCGAGACGCTCCTCGATCATCCGCAGCGTGCGGTCGAAGTCGGCGCCGATGCGGTCCATCTTGTTGACGAAGCAGATGCGCGGCACCTGGTACTTGTTGGCCTGGCGCCACACCGTCTCCGATTGCGGCTCCACGCCGGCGACGCCGTCGAACACGACCACGCCGCCGTCGAGCACGCGCAGGGAACGCTCGACCTCGACGGTGAAGTCGACGTGGCCGGGCGTGTCGATGATGTTGATCTGGTGATCCTGCCACTCGGCCGTCGTCGCGGCCGAGGTGATGGTGATGCCGCGCTCGCGCTCCTGCTCCATCCAGTCCATCACCGCGGTGCCCTCGTGCGTCTCGCCGAGGCGGTAGGTGCGGCCGGTGTAGTAGAGGATGCGCTCGGACACGGTGGTCTTACCGGCATCGATATGGGCGATGATGCCGATATTGCGGACGCGTTCCAGCGGGGTTTCACGAGTCATGCCGCTGATTGCTCCCTCGACACGCGGCGGTCCCGCCTGACCGTCCGCAGCTCTCCTGCATGATTTCGCCCCCGGCACAGGCCGGGGGCGTGCTTGCCGGAAGTCCGGCGCTTACCAGCGATAGTGGACGAACGCACGGTTGGCCTCCGCCATCCGGTGCGTCTCCTCCTTGCGTCGTACGGCGACGCCCGTGTTGTTCGCGGCGTCGAGCACTTCCGCTGCCAGCCGCTCCTCCATGGAGCGGCCGTTGCGGCCGCGCGCCGCGCTGAGCAGCCAGCGCAGAGCGAGCGCCTGACGGCGCTCGGCACGGATGTCCACCGGTACCTGGTACGTCGCGCCACCTACGCGGCGCGGCTTGACCTCGATCACCGGGGTGACGTTGCGCACGGCCTGCTCGAACACATCGATGCCGGGCCGGCCCGACGTTCCCTCGACGCGGTCGAGGGCGCTGTAGACGATGCGCTCGGCCACGCTCTTCTTGCCGTTCATCAGCACCTTGTTGGTGAACGCGGTGACGAGCCGCGACTGGAATCGCGGGTCGGGATCGACGGGGCGGCGTTCGGCTCGGTTACGACGCACCGGCTACTCCTTGCGGGTCCCGTACTTGCTGCGCCCGCGGCGCCGGCCCTCGACACCGGTAGCGTCGAGCGCGCCGCGCACCACGTGGTAGCGCACGCCGGGCAGGTCCTTGACGCGGCCGCCGCGCACAAGCACCACCGAGTGCTCCTGCAGCGTGTGGCCTTCGCCCGGGATGTAGGCGGTGACCTCGATACCGTTGGTGAGCCGTACGCGGCAGACCTTGCGCAGTGCGGAGTTCGGCTTCTTCGGGGTGACGGTGCGCACCTGGGTGCAGACGCCGCGCTTCTGGGGCGAGCCCTTCTTGCCGCGCGTCATGCGGTTGGTGAGCGAGTTGTAGCTGAAGCGCAGCGCGGGCGCCTTGGTCTTCCTGGAGACCTGCTTACGGCCCTTGCGAACCAGCTGATTGATGGTCGGCAACGTGGCTTCCTCATCCGATGTTCGATGGGGCTCGTGAACGAGCCCTGTTTATCCACACGTCCCGGCTGCTGTTCCGAGGCACAAGAAACGGCCAGCAGGCAGCGGTGTGAGCCTTGCGGCGCCCGCACCATCGGTGCTCCGCCGCTGGTCCTCACCCGCATCGGCCAACCGACCGTACGCAGGGTATGCGCCGCCGAACGCGCAACAAGGAATGCTACGTTTCAGCTAGGGCAGTGTCAACGCGCGCCGCGTGTCCGCAGCCGGGGCCGCCGACGCGGCTGCCGCGGCCACTCGATACGCCGGAACGCCTCGCGGTAGCGCGGCAACCCCGAGTCGTCCTCGCCACGCTGCCGCGCCTCGGTCTCCGCGCGCTCCCGCCAGAACTGCAGGAGCTGCTCAGCCGAGCGGCCCACCTGCGAGACGTGCGCCGAGACCGCCCGCACCTTCGTTTCCAGCACCGGCTCGATGTCGAGGTACACGTCGGGCTCGGTCGCGCCGCCCAGCAGCATCATCTGCGGGCGGTGCGGCTCCAGCCCCTCGTCCTCGATCTGCTCGGGGAAGAAGAGCCGGTCATCGGTGTCGGGCCAGATCGCGTCGTAGGTCACGCGGCCGATGCGGCGGTGGTCGCGGTGATTGAACCCCGGACGGAAGCCGTCCCACGTGATCACGAGCATCGGCCGCAGCCGCCGCAGCTGGCGCACCACCAGCCCGCGCAGCTCGTCGTCGGCCTGCAGCTCGCCGTCGCCGAAGCCCAGGAAGATCGGCTCGTTCGCGCCCAGGATGCGCGCGGCCTCGCGCTGCTCCTCCTCGCGCTCGGCGGCGAGCATCTGCGCGGTGCGGCGCGGGTCCTTCGTGCCCTTGTTGCCGTTGGTCGCGATGAGCATGTCGACGGCCCAGCCCGCGGCGATGAGCAGCGCGACGGCGCCGCCACACATGAACTCGCTGTCGTCGGGGTGCGCGGTCAGCACCATCGCCCGCCGCTCCTCTATGTTCGCGGTGAGCGCCTCAACGGCCACGATGTCGGCGGCCGGGGTCATGCGGACAGCCTCGCCCGGTTCACGGGGCGCTGCCGGCCGGTGCGGCGACGGCAACGGCGTCGCGCACCAGGTGCGTGTAGAGGTCGACGAGCTGCGCGGCGACGGAGCGCCAGTCGTAGACGCGCATCGCCTCGGCCGCGCTCGCGCCGAGTCGCTCGCGGAGCGCCTCGTCGTCGAGCAGCAGGTCGAGCTTCTCGGCGAACAGGTCCGGGTCGCGCCACGGGATCAGGTACCCCGTGCGTCCGTCCGCGACCGTCGAGGCGAGCCCGCCCACGCGCGAGGCGACGACCGGCACGCCGGACGCCATCGCTTCCGCGGCGACAAGCCCGAATGACTCGTAGCGCGACGGCATCACGACCACGTCGGCGGCGTTGTAGTACGTGCCGATCTGCTCGTGCGTGACCGACCCGACGAAGCGCACGAGGTCGCTCACGCCGGCGCCCTCGGCAACGCGGGTCAGGCGGGCCACCTCGGCGCGCGAGCGCTCGTCGCCGCCGATGATGAGCAACTGCACGCCGTCACGCGCCGTCATCTCGCCCAACGCCTCGATCAGCATGTCGAGGCCCTTCGGGCGCTCGATGCGCCCGGCGGCGAGCAGGATGCGCGCTCCGGCGGTGAGGCCGAGTTCGGAGCGGGCGGCGGCGCGGTCGCGCGGGCGGAAGCGCTCGCGGTCCACGCCCGGCGGGATGACGGCGACCCTGCGGCCGGGGACGCCGTAGAGCTCGCCGAGCAAGTGCATCTCGTGCTCGGTGGCCACGACCACGCGGTCCACGTCGTGGACGAGCGTGCGCTCGGCCTCGACGCGCGCGGCGGGCTCGTACTCGGAGTAGCCGACGTCGAGCTTGACGTCGGCGAGCGTGTGGAACATGGCGACGTGCGGCGCGTCCCAGGCTCGGGCGAGCCGCCGGCCCGCGGCGGCGGACAGCCAGTAGTGCGAGTGCACGACGTCGTATCGCGCGCCCTCGCTCGCGGCGAAGGCGAGGACGCCCGAGGCGAACTCGTCGGCGAAGCCGTCCATCTCTTCCTTCTCGACGCGCTCGGCGGGGCCCGCCGGCACGTGGATGAGGCGGACGCCGCCTGTGACGGTCTCCACCTCGGGTGAGAAGGGATCGGTGCGGCGTGTGAACACGTCGACGCGGAGCCCGGCGCGGGCGAGTGCGGCCGAGACGGCGCGCACGTAGACGTTCATCCCGCCGGTCTCGCGGCCGCCGAGCGGCGCGAGCGGCGAGGTGTGCATCGAGATCATCGCGACGCGGCGAACGGGGGCCGTCGCCGCGACTGCCGCGTGCATGCCGTTCGCGAGTGTCATCGGGACAGCATCATCCGCAACGTGGTCCCCCACCCTGGGTTGCCGCGTCTAGCGCGGCGGACGGATCAGTTCCAGGAACTCGTGCCTGGTGTTGGCGTCGGTGCGGAACGCGCCGCGCATCGACGATGTGACCATCTTCGCGCCTGGCTTGCGGACGCCGCGTGCCGTCATGCACAGGTGCTCGGCCTCGATGACCACGCCCACGCCGCGCGCGTCCAGCACCTCCTCGATGCATTCCGCGATCTGGTTCGTGAGCCGCTCCTGCACTTGCGGGCGCCGTGCGAAGATCTCGACGGCGCGCGCGATCTTGGAGAGTCCCACGATCCGCCCGTCCGGCAGGTAGCCGACGTGTGCCTGCCCGTGGAACGGCATGAAGTGATGCTCGCACATGGAGTGGAACGGAATCTCGCGCAGGATCACGAGTTCATCGTGACCCTCCTCGAACCCGACCGACAGAGTCGCGGCGGGATCCTGCTCGAGGCCATCGAAGACCTCGCGGTACATCGCCGCGATGCGCCGTGGCGACTCGCGCAGGCCCTCGCGGTCGGGGTCCTCGCCGATCGCCTTGATCAGCCTGCGGACCGCATCCTCGGCCGCGTCGACATCAAACCGCCCGCTGGTCAACGGGGACGGGTGGATCGCCGTCACACGAAGTCCCTTCCAGCGACGCGCGCCATCTGCGGACGCGACAGCCGACTCGCGCAGGAATGCGCCCACATCGGGCGCCACAAGCGATCGTAGCACGACCCCGTACCCCGTGGGGGTACACGGCGCCGTCGCCTATGGCGCACGCCAGCCCAGCGCGGACGCCACCGCCTCGGCCTCGGCCGGTGTCTCGTGCGTCACCGCGTCGATGCCGAGCGCGGTCTCCGGATCCTTCAGCCCCGACCCCGTGATCACGCACACCGCCGTCAGCCCCTCAAGCGACTCTCCCGCCCGCGCCATGGCGAACAGCCCGGCGACCGAAGCCGCCGACGCGGGCTCGCAGAACACACCCTCGTCGGCAGCGAGGCGCTCGTACGCCTCGAGGATTTCAGCGTCGCTGACCGCGCTGATCGAACCGCCGGACTCGTCGCGCGCGGTGATCGCGCCCTGCCAGGACGCGGGGTTGCCGATGCGGATCGCGGTCGCCACCGTCTCGGGCTCCGCCACCGGTCCGCCGAGGACCAGCGGCGCGGCGCCTGCCGCCTGGAAGCCCCACATACGCGGCCGCGTCGCCGCGCGCTCGCGGCGGTGGTACTCGACGAAGCCCATCCAGTACGCCGTGATGTTGCCCGCGTTGCCGACGGGGATCGCGAGCACGTCGGGCGCTGCCCCGAGCTCGTCGACGATCTCGAACGCGGCCGTCTTCTGGCCCTGGATGCGGTTCGGGTTCACGGAGTTCAGGAGCACCACCGGATAGGCGTCGGCGAGGGCGCGTGCAACGCGCAGCGCGTCGTCGAACGAGCCATCGACCGTGACTATCTCGGCGCCGTGGGCGACGGCTTGCGCGAGCTTGCCCATGGCGACGCGGTTCGCCGGGACGATCACATAGGCGCGCATCCCGTAGCGCGCCGCGTACGCCGCCATCGAAGCCGACGTGTTGCCGGTGGAGGCGCAGATCACCGCCTCGGCGCCGTCCTCGGCGGCCTTCGCGGCGGCGAGCACCATCCCGCGGTCCTTGAAGGAGCCCGTGGGATTGGCGAGCTCGAGCTTGAAGTAGAGCGCCTCGAGACCGAGTTCGCGCTCCAGCTTGCGCGAGCGCACCAGCGGCGTCCCGCCCTCGCCGAGGGTGATGCGCGGTGTGCGATCGGTGACCGGCAGCAAGTCGGCGTAGCGTTCGAGGATGAAGCGGGTCCCCGTCCCACTCACAACGGTTCCTCCGGGGCCCTCTGGTCGCCCGCCTCTCGCAGCCTGGTCAGCAACTGCTGGCCCTCGCGGAGGCGTGTCTCGATGCCTTCGACCTGCTTGTCGCTGGCGGCGCGTTCGGCCTCGAGCAGCCGCTGGAAATGGTCGACCACCGCCTCGCGCTGCATGTCGAGCGCTTCGCTCAGTATGAGCAGCCGCTCGTCTGTGCGTGCAAGCTGGCGTGCAAGCGCGCCGCGCTCCTCGGCGGCGGCGCCCAGGCGCTCGCGCGCCTCCTCCAGGTACTCGCCGTAGAGCGCGAGCCGCTCCTCCAAGCGGATGCGCGTCGAGCGCTGCTGGTCGATCAGTTCCAGGAGTTCGTTCTCGCGGTCGCGGCGCGCGCGTTCCTGCGCGAGCTCGTCGCCGGTGCGCCGCAACTCGGTGCGCAGGGTCTCCGCCTTTGCGTCGAGCTGGTTGATCGAGTTGCCGATCTCGGGGAGCGCGAGCTCCAGGCGCTCTTTCGCCTGCCGGCCCTGCATCGCAAGTTCCGCGACGGATCGGAGGCGGTTGTCGATCTCCTCCACCCGCCCCGAAACCACCGGTTCATCGTCCGCACCCGCGCCCGATCCGCGGCCGCCGTGCATCGAGTCCGCCGACCAACTCCGCTGCTCCAGCGCCTGCATACGCTCGCTCAGTCTGCTGATGACCGCCTCCACGCCTTCGAGGGATGCCTGCATGCGCTGCTGCATGGAGCGCATCATCTGCTGCTCCGTCTCGTGACGGCGGACGCCCTCCTCGATGGACGTGAGCGTGTTCTGCAGGCCGGCGACGGTGCGCTGCTCCTCGTGCAGCGAGGAACGCGACACGTCCAGCTCGTGGCGCAGCCGGTCGGCGTCCGCGCGCAGCCCGGCGACCTGGCGCTCCACCCAGCCCGACACGCCTTCAGGCGGCGGCGAGGCGTCGGGGGCGTCCGCCGTCGGCTCGATGGTCACGCGTTCACCGGTCATCGCGCCGTTCCGCTCAGCCCGCCATGGCCAGCACGTTGCCGACCTCGATCACCACTTCGGACGCGGCGATGTCATCCAGCGCCGCCTCCAGCGCCGCGCCCGGCCCGGCGTGCGTCGTCAGCACGATCTCAGCCGTCCGCTCGTCGTCGTCCACCTCGAACTGCACCACCGAGGCGATGCTCACGCCGCGCGCGCCCAGCGCGCTGCCGATCTCGCCGAGCACACCCGGGCGGTCGGCCACGGTCATCCGCACGTAACGCCGCGCGTGGTGCTCCCCTGGCGACCGCACGCGCATCGAGCGGTACGCCTGTGGCGGCGGCGGCCGGCGCTCGGCGACGATATCACGCGCGATGTCGAGCACGTCCGCCAGCACCGCGCTCGATGTCGGCGCGGATCCGGCGCCGGGCCCCTCGAGCACGACGCGGCCGACCAGGTCACCCTCGACCTGCACGGCATTGAGCACGCCGTCGACCTTCGAGAGCGGCTCGTCGCGGGCGATCAGCGTGGGCTGCACCGACGCGAGCAACTCGCCGTCGACGAGCCGCCCCTCGGCGATGAGCTTGATCGCGTACCCCAGCGTCGAGGCGTAGCGGATGTCGCGCGCGGTCACCTCTGTGATCCCGCGCTGCACCACCTCCTCCGGCCCCACCTCCACGTGGAAGGCGAGCCCACACAGGATCGCGAGCTTGAAGGCCGCGTCGTGGCCCTCGACGTCGGCGGTCGGGTCCGGCTCGGCGTAGCCGAGGCGCTGCGCGTCAGCCAGGGCATCGGCGTAGTTGGCGCCGTCCTGCGCCATGGCGGTCAGCATGTAGTTCGTCGTGCCGTTGATGATGGCGGTCACCGCCGTGATGTCGTTGGCGAGGAGGTCGCGGAAGAGCGGGCTGATAATCGGGATGCCGCCGCCCACCGAAGCCTCGTAGAGCAGCCGGACGCCGCCCTCCGCCGCGAGGTCGCGCAGCGCCGCGCCGTGCTTTGCGATCACCTCCTTGTTGGCGGTGACCACGTGCCGGCCGGAGCCCAGCGCCTCGGCGATGTACGAGCGCGCAGGCTCCTCGCTGCCCATCAGCTCCACCACGATCGAGGTCTGGTCGTCGCCGAGCACGGTGTCCAGGTCCGTCGTGAGCTGGTGCGGCTCCACGCCCTCGCGCAGCCTCGATGTGTCGCGCACGAGCACGTGCCGGAGCTCCAGGTGACGCCCCACCGCGGCGGCGTAGCGGTCGGCGCCGGCGGTGAGTGCGCGGATCACGCCCGCGCCCACGTTGCCCGCGCCCAGCAGCGAAACGCCTATCGCGTCAGTCACGGACTGCCTCCAGACACCGCCACGCGCTAGCTCCTGAGGTCGCTGATCAGGCGGTCGAGGATCCAACGCTCCTCGCCCGGCGACAGATCCAGCTCCACCTCGACCGTCTCGCGCTCGGCTTCGAGCCACTCGAGGAACCGCGCGGCTCCCAGCGAGTCGCGCTGATCCTCATCGATCGCGCGCGCCTCGTCACCCTCGCGCACCAGGTACACATCGTAGAACAGGCCATCGCGCACGATCGCGCTGACCGCGCCCGGCTCGAGTCCATCGAGCGCCGCCTGCGCCTCGGGCGAGAGTGCGGCCACGGGGTACCAGCCAATGTCGCCACCCACGCCGCCCGCGCCCCCCGAGTTGCGCTCGTCCGCGAGTGCCGCGAAGTCCGAGCCCCGGGAGACCTGAGCGAAGATGTCCTCGGCCGCGGTCTCGTCGGCAACGCGGATGCGGGACAGCAGCACCTGCGGCATCGCTTCGCCGTACGCGTCGACGAACGCATCGCGCAGCCGCCCGACGAGGATGTTCGCGGTGACGATCGCTTCGAGCTCCCCACGCGAGAGACGCGAGTCTCGCAGCATCTCCGCCAGCGCTTCGGCGAATTCGCTCTCGGTGGCCTCTTCCGCGAGGGCGAGCCGCACGTACAGGTCCGCGCGCACCTCGTCGGCGGACACCTCGCCCACGAGGGCCGGTGCGCGCGCGAGCACGATTTCGGTGTTCTCGATGAGCTCGAGGGTCTCGCTGACAGCCGTGTCGAAGCTGGCGAGGCCCTCGTCACCGTAGCGCATCTCGTAGAGCGCCCGCCGGGCGACGGCGGACGCGCTGTAGTCGCTGTCGCCGACACTGAGGACGTGCGCGCGTGGGGGCTGGTACTGCGTGGTGTAGAGGCCGACGAGGACGACGAGGATCGCGACGGCAAGGACGCCGACCGCACCAACGATGACAAGCCGTTCTCTGCGCCGGTCACGCTCCTCGCGCTCACGGCGCGAGGTGCCCGGCGGTCGATAGGCGGTCAAGCCCGGCTCCTTCTCCGTCGATTGCCGCTGCGCTCGACGACTGCGAGCCGGGTGGAATCGTTAGCGGCGCGAGGGCCGGCCGGCGGGCACGCCCGAGACACGCACGTGCTCGGAGGTGTACGGCAGCAGCCCCATGTGGCGCGCGCGCTTCACCGCCTGCGCCAGCAGCCGCTGGCACTTCGCCGTGCAGCCCACGCGCCGACGCCCCTCGATCTTGCCGCGGTCGTTCAGGTAGCGGCGCAGCAGCGGAACGTCCTTGTAGTCGATCACGCGCGTGCCGGGCGGGCAGAAGTCGCACGGCCGGCGCCGGCCGCCGCCACCACCACCCGAGCGGCGTCCGCGGTCGCCGCGGTCGCGGCGATCACCACGGTCGCCGCGCGGCGGACGGTCGTCGCGGTCGAACGGGCGCGCCGCACCCTCGTCGCGGGGCGGCGCGGCCGCGGTATCCGGCGTCGGTTCGTTCGTCACGAAATCCTCCCTGCGCGCCGACCCTCGCCGGCGGCTCTGTCTTCAGCCTAGAACGGCAGGTCGTCGGGTTCGACGTCGCCCTCGGCGTCCGCGCCCACCGCCATGGCCGGCGCGCCCTCGCGCCCGAACGGCGCAGCGTCGCCCCGGCCGCCGAGGAACTTGACCTCCTCGGCGATGACTTCCGTCGTGTAGCGCGTGACGCCGTCCTGGCCCTCCCAGGAGCGGGTGCGCAGGCGGCCCTCGACGTAGACCTGGCGTCCCTTGGACAGGTACTGGCTGCAGATCTCGGCGAGGCGGTTCCAGGTCACGACGCGGAACCACTCCGTCTCGTCGCGGGCCTCGCCGTCGCGCGTGGTGTAGCGGCGGTTGGAGGCGACGCGGAACTCGGTCACCGCGCTGCCGTTGGCCGTGTAGCGCATCTCCGGGTCCGCACCCAGATTCCCGATGATCATCACCTTGTTCAGCATGGCGCACGTCCCCCATGGTGCAGTGGGGAGTGGTTGCGTTCTCGACGTACTGTAACGCCCTCGCGTCCGCCGTGCGCGACCGGCAAGTGGCGAATCACTCGGTACCGGCGACGGCCGCCGGAGGCGCCCCGGTCTCCGCGGGCGCTGCCTCCGCGGCTGGCGCTTCGGTCTCCTCGGACGCGGCCTCCGCCGCTGGCGCTGCGGGCGCTGCCTCCGCGACCGGCGCTTCGGCCTCTGCTGGCGACGCATCCGCAGCCGCTGCCTCCGCGACCGGCGCTTCGGCCTCCGCGGCAGGGGCCTCCGCCGGAGCCGCCTCGGTCTCCTCTGCGGGCGCGTCCGCCGGGGCCTCAGCGGCCGTCGGGTCGGCCGGCGGCCGGTCCTCGAACGACGGACGACCACCGGTGGCGCGACGCATGTCGACTTCCTGTTCCGGTGGACCCCCGTAGCCCGGGAGCACGCCGGCGATGAGCAGGTGGCGGAGGATGTCCTCGTTGATGTTCAGGGCGCGCTCGAACTCGGCGGCGCGCTCGCCCGGGATGTTGAGGTAGGTGAGGACGTAGGTGCCTTCGAAGTGGTGGCGGATGGGGTAGGCCAGGCGACGCCGGCCCCAGTTGTCGACCATCGAGACCGAGCCGCCGGCGCCTTCGATCAGCGCGCCCACCCGCTCGACCATGCCGTCAACGTCGTCGGCCGACAGCCGAGGGCTGATCACGTACAGCAGTTCGTACTCGTTCAAGCGTCTCCTTCGCCGGGCTGTCCAGCCCACGGGCCATCAGCCCGACCGATTCCGATACGTTTGCGAGGCGTTCCGGCCCTGGTGGCGGGGCCGCCGGCAACGCAGCGGCCGGACGCACCCGAAGTGACGGGCGCACCCCGCTCGCGCAGGCAAGTATAAGTCGCCCCGATCGACGGGCAACCCCGCGCCGTTGTGGCGCCGGGCCGAAGGCGTGGGCCCGCCGGCCTGTCGACCGTGCGAGACACGGAGTGCGCCCGAGTCGATCGCTACCGCAGGGCTTCGACAACAACTCGCCCGTCGTGCTCGACATCGACGCACACGCTGTGACCGACGAGCAGGGACATCCCCACGAGCGGCGTGGCGTCCGACACGTATGCGACGACGCGCCTGGGCCAGCCGTCCCACAGCACCGTGACAGCGTAGCTGTCCAAGGCCGCTCCGCTGCCATCTGCCAGCAGCACACGACTGACACCAGCGAAGGCCAGGGCCAGTTCGCTCACGACCCCCAGGGGCAAGGTGAGGAAGCGGTCGAACCCGGTGTCCACCACGGCCTCCACTTCCAGAGCGCGGCCCGAGGGGCCGCGAAGCGGAAGGCCAACCACCGCCTGTCGGGCGGCGTTCACAGCGCCCCCGATCATCGGCTCCTCTGCGGGGCGCCGCCCCCAATACTGGCAACCACCCGATAGCCAATCCGCAGTAGCCAGACATCGATCGCGTCAGGCTGCTGCGCGCGAAGGCGGTCGGCGGCAGACAGTTCGCTGTCGCCCATTGCCCAGCGGCCGCTTCCTACATCGATGGCTACGAACGCTCCATCGTGGGTGTCCTCGACGCGCGAACGGATGTCGCGCTCGTAGATCGCATCGCCGAGGCGCGCCACTTCTTCGGCGGGACGGCGGGCAGCCGTCACAGGTTCCTCCGACTCGGATCGCACAACGAACGCCGGGTGAGCTACGCCGCGGGCACTCCCGGCGCCGGGAACGCGTCGCACAGCTCCAGCACCTCGGCGCGCGCGGCCGCGGCCATATCGTCGTCCTCGGGCGCGTCGAGGACGCGCGCGATCAGCTCGCCCACCCGGCGCAGCTCGTCCGACTCGAGGCCGCGCGAGGTGAGCGCGGGCGTGCCGATGCGGATGCCCGATGCGGTCGCCGGGGGCAGCTCGTCGTAGGGGATCGCGTTCTTGTTGACGACGATGCCCGCGCGGGCCAGCGCGTCCTCGGCGCTCTGGCCGGTGAGGCCCTTCGGCGTCACGTCGACGAGCAGCAGGTGGTTGTCGGTACCGCCGCTGACGACGCGCAGCCCGGCGTCGACGAGCGTCTCGCCGAGCAGGCGCGCGTTCTCGACCGTCTGCCGCGAGTAGGCGCGGAACGCCTCGGTCGAGGCCTCGCCCAGCGCCACCGCCTTGCCGGCGATGACGTGCATGAGCGGCCCGCCCTGCGCCACCGGGAACACGCCGCGGTCGACCCGGCGGGCGTAGTCCGCGTCGGACAGCACGAGGCCGCCGCGCGGACCGCGCAGCGTCTTGTGCGTCGAACTGGTAATGAGCTGCGCGTGGCCCACGGGCGTGGGGTGCACGCCGGCCGCGACGAGCCCGGCGATGTGCGCCATGTCCGCCATGTGCATCGCGCCGATGCCGTCGGCGATCTCGCGGGCACGCTGGAAGTCGATCCGCCGCGGGTATGCCGTGGCGCCGGTGACGATGAGCTTGGGGCGGTGCTCCTCGGCGAGTCGCGCCATCTCCTCGTAGTCGATGGTCTCGCTCTCGCGGTCGACGCCGTAGGAGACGAACTCGAAGAGCTTGCCGCTGAAGTTGACGTGGCTGCCGTGGGTGAGGTGGCCACCCTGGTCGAGGCGCATGCCCATCACGGTGTCGCCTGGCTTCAGCACGGAGAAGTAGACGGCCATGTTCGCCTGCGCGCCGGAGTGCGGCTGCACGTTGGCGTGGTCGGCGCCGAAGAGTGCCTGGGCGCGCTCGATCGCGAGCGTCTCGACCTCGTCGACGAAGTCGCAGCCGCCGTAGTAGCGGCGGCCGGGCAGGCCCTCGGCGTACTTGTTGGTGAGCACGCTGCCGACGGCCTCGAGCACCGCGCGGGAGGTGAAGTTCTCCGAGGCGATCATCTCCAGCGTCGTCCGCTGTCGATCCTCCTCGCGCGAAATCGACGCCGCTACCGCCGGATCCGTGTCCGCGAGCGCCCCGCTCAAGTTCGCCACCATGCTCATATTTGCCCCTCGCAACACCCGTGTGTCTGCTCTTCCACCGTAGCACGCATACGCGCGGCGTCCGTGGGAGCCGAGGCCTGGACGAGCGGAGTCAGACCGCGACCACAGGGCCCACCCGCTCGACGCGCACGCGTGTCTCCAGGCGGTGCGTGTCCGCGGCTCCGCACAGCGCCGTGCCCGGCGACAGGCACGTCGCCGCTCCGGCCGCCGTCGCGGTCACCAGTGCCTCGGACCACGCATGGTCACGCACGAGCGAGAACAGCAGGCCGGCGAGGAACGCGTCGCCCGCCCCGACCGCCGAGTTGACCTCCACGAACGGCGCCGGGACGCGGAAGTCGCCCTCGGAGGTCGACGCCACGCAGCCCTCGCTCCCGAGCGTGATCACCGCGTGCTCGACGCCCCACGAACGCAGCATGCGCGCCGCATCGAGCGCCGCGTCGGCGCCCTCGATGGTGCTGCCGAGCAGTCGCCCGGCCTCGTGGTCGTTGAGCTTGAGCAGGTGCGGCGCGGCGCCGGCGGCGAGCACCTGCGCGACGATCTGGCCGTCGGCGTCCAGCGCCGTCTTCGCCTGGCGGTCGGCCGCGATGCCGAGCAGGTCGACGTATAGCCCGGCGTCGGTGCCGGGCGGGATCGAGCCGGCGAGCACGAGCCAGCTCTCGATGCGCGGCCGCAGCCTGCGCGCGAGGCGGGACCGCAGCTGCGTGATGGCGTGGTCGGTCACCCTCGGCCCGGCGGCGGCGAGGACCGTGTGCACGTGGCTGGTGCGGTCGAGGATCGTGATGTTGGTGCGGGTCTCGCCCGGCACGAACATGAACTCGCAGCCGATCCCGGCGTCGAGCAGCGAGTCCTCGATCATCCGTCCCATGTCGCCGGGCGCGAACCCGCAGGCGAGCGGTTCGTAGCCGAGCTCCTTGAGCACGCGGGCGACGTTGATGCCCTTGCCGCCCACGTCCCAGCGGTTCGAGGCGACACGATTCGTGTCGCCCTCGATGAGTGCGTCGATTTCGATGGTCTGATCGATCGCGGGATTGAGGGTTACGGTCACTATCACTGGAGCCCCCCGCCGTAGCCCAGTCGAACGATTCTAGGTCCGTGCCGGGTGCACTTACCAGCCCCCGGGGCGCCGCAGACGCCGCAGGCTGATCGCGAGCGTGGCGATGACCGCGGCCGGGAGCACGGGCTCGGCGATGGCGCCCGCTCCGTCTCGCGATGTCTTCGTCGGGCGGTACGCGCCCCCGATGCACGGATCGAGGCGCCCGGCAACTGTCGCAGTGTCCATCGAGGTCTACCCTGCCGGTACCGGCGCACGGGACGACCGGCCGCCACGAGCACGCACGACGGCCGCGTGAGACGACACGCTGGAGGACCACGATGACCCTCGACGGCAAGGTGGCGATCGTCGCCGGCGCGAGTCGCGGCATCGGCGCCGACATCGCGAAGCACCTCGCGCGCGCCGGCGCGAAGGTCGCCGCCGGCGCGCGCACCGAGGTGGTCCGGGACCCGCGGCTGCCCGGCACGATCTACTCGGTCGCCGGGGAGATCGCGGCCGAGGGCGGCAGCGCCCTGCCGGTCGTGATGAACGTCCGCGATCCCGACAGCATCGAGCACGCCGTGCAGCGCACCGCCGAGGAGTGGGGCGGCGTCGACATCCTCGTGCACAACGCCGCGATCTTCGTGCCGGGCGACCTGCGCACGGCGCAACTGCGGCACATCAACGTCAGCCTCGAGGTGAACGTCCGCGGCCCCGTGCTCACCGCTCGCGCGGTCCTGCCGCACATGGTGGCGCGCGGCGGGGGACACATCATCTTCGTGTCGGGCGGCGGGGGCGCGATGCCGGGGCCCGGCCCGTATCCCGAGACCGCCAAGCAGACATCGGCGGACGGCTTCTTCGGCCCGGCCGAGGGCTTCGTCTGGCACTTCACGCAGACACAGGCGTGGCAGCTGCAGGACACCGGGGTGTCCGTGAACCTGTTGCTGCTCACGCGCCGGGTGCGCACGCCCGGGAACATCTTCGCGGAGAACGACCCGCAGCATCCGACCCTGGACTTCGAGACGGCCGACAGCATGGGCAAGGCGGCGGTCTGGATCAGCGAGCAACCAGTCGAGGAGCTCACCGGCTCGATCCTTGTCGACACCGACATCTGCGACACGAACGGCCTGTAGGGGGCTGCTGAACGTTAGTCCTCACGCGCCACGGCCAGCGCGTACACCCGCTCCGCGCCCCCATCGAGCAGCGCCCGAGCCCCCGCGCCGAGCGTCGCGCCCGTCGTCGCCACGTCGTCAACGAGCAGCACCGACGGCGGTGGGACATCGAGGACCTCGAACGCGCCGGCCATGTTGCTGCGGCGGCGGTCGACGCCGAGCGCGGTCTGCGCACTCGTCGCGCGGCGGCGGCGCAGCAGGCCGCCTCGCAGCGGGACGCCGAGTTCGTCGGCCACGGCCCCAGCGAGCAGCAGCGCCTGGTCGAACCCGCGCTTGCGCCTGCGCGCACCGTGGAGCGGCACGGCCGTGACCACGTCGACGCTCCACGAGGCGGGCACGACGCGCGCCGCGGCCCGCCCCAATGGGTCGAGGAGCGCGCTCACGCCGCGGAACTTCGCCTCGATCACGGCGCGCCGGGCGTGGCCGGCGAACCGGTACGGGGTGCGAAGCCCCTCGAACGGCGGCGGGTCGGCGGCGCATCGCGAGCACGCGCCGTCGCGACGCCGCGAGGCGCGCGGCTCGGCGGCCGTGGGGAGCCAGCAGCGCGGGCAGCGTGGCGGCGTGGCGTGCGGGAGGGCGGCGAGGCACTCCTCATGCAACGCCGCGCCGAAGCGGCCGCAGGCGATGCAGCGCTGCGGAAGCAACGCATCGCCGAGTCCCTGCCGCAGCGCTGGACCCAGCGTGCGTACCGCGCTCCGCAGCCTCATCGCGCCTCGCCATTCCCGCGTCGCCCGGGCCGAGCCTGCGACAAGCCGAGCGTATACTGGCGTTGGCGGAACCGCCCCGGCGGACGCGCTCGAAGCGAGGGACTTCCGACGTGCAGGTACGTATCCGGCTCTTCGCGCAGCTCCGCGAGCTCATGGGCGGCGACCTCCGCGAGGACGTCGCGGGCGAGTGCATCACCGTCGCCGAGCTGCATCGCCACCTCGAGCGCTCGCACCCCGCGCTCGAGCCGTACCTGCCAACCCTCGCCGTCGCGATCAACCAGGAGTACTGCCTCGACGCGGCCACCGAGATCGGCCCCGGCGACGAGGTCGCGCTCATCCAGCCCATCTCCGGCGGCGCCGGCGCCGCACCCACACCCCGCTACCTCGTCACCGAGCAGCCCCTCGACCGTGACGCGTTGCGCGACCTCGTGGCCACCGACGCCAGCGGCGCGGTCGTGCTGTTCGAGGGGGTGGTGCGCAACCACCACGAGGGCCGCGGCGTCGCGAGGCTCGAGTACGAGGCGTACGCGCCGATGGCGGAGCGGCAGATGGCCGACGTCGGCGACGCGGTGCTCGCCGAGTTCGCGGACCGCGAGGTGCACCAGATCGCCGCGCATCACCGCATCGGGATGCTGGAGATCGGCGACGTGTCGCTGCTCGTCGCTGTCGCCGCCGCGCACCGCGGCGACGCGTTCGAGGCCGCCCTGCGCGCCGTCGACCGCATCAAGGAGACGGTGCCGGTGTGGAAGCGCGAACACGGTACGGATGGCTCGATGTGGCAGGAGGGCGTGAGTCCTCGGCCCGCGGGAGCGGAGCACCTCGCCGGCGCGTAACGCGTCGGTCTTCATCGCGCACTACTTCACCTGCGCGATGATGATCCAGGTGCCGATGGCGAGGGCCAACAACGTGAGGCTGAAGCCCACGACCATGATGGCCCCGAGGCCTACGAGCAGCTTTCGAACCACCCGGTCGACCGACTCGTCGATCCGCTGAGTGGCGGCCGAGAGGTCTCGCTTCGTCATCGGATCAGGCAGCACGAGGCGTGGTCCGCGCGACTACCCGAGCTAGCTGGCGAGCACCACAACCGCGATGCCAACTGCGGTGAGTGTGAGGCTGAAGCCGGCGACCATCATCGCCCCAAGTTTCAAGAGCAGCTCGCGGGCGATGCCATCGACCTTCTGATCGACCTGATCGATCTTGGCATCGACTTGGTCAATCTTCCGATCCAGACCCGCGACGGCGATCGCCAGGTCTTGCCTGGTCACGAGCTCATCCGGCTGCGCAGCAATCTGCGTCGCGAGCGTGTCTGCCTGCTCTTCGCTGAAGCCCGCCGCGCGCAGCTCCTTGGAGATACTGAGGGTGTCTGATGCCATCGCCACGAGTTTCCGTCGTCACCTTCCCGGGAGCGGGTGCTTCGCGACTGTAGCACAGTTGCGCGATTATGTTACTTATGACCCCATGCGGTAGTCGGGCACGCGCAACTCGTAGACCGTCGCCACCTGTAGGTCGCCCAGCCGCGAGGCGATGCGCGGCTCCAGCTTCGTGAGCTCGAGGTCGCTCGTGACGACGGTCGGGCACCGGCCGAGGTGGCGGTAGTTGAGCAGCTGGTACAGCTTCTCCTGCGCCCACCCGCTGGACTGGTGCGCGCCGAGGTCGTCGAGGATCAGCAGGTCCACGTCGCGGAGGCGGCCGAACACGGTGTCGAAGCGTTCGCCCGACTCTGGGTCGAACGTCGCGCGCAACTCGTCGAGGAGGTCGGGCACCGTCGCGAAGGCGACGCGGTCACCCGCCTCGACGCGGTGGGAGGCGATGGCCGCGGCGAGGTGGGTCTTGCCGGTGCCGTTCGCGCCGAGCAGCACGAGCCAACCTGCGGGCTGGTCGGCCCACCTGCGGGCGAGACGGAACGCCGCCTCGAGGTTGCGCCTCGCTTCGCCCCGGAGGCCGTGGCCGCCTGGGCGGAACGCCTCGAAGCTGAATGCCGGGAGGCGATCCGGTGTCATCCCGCCTACCGCGGTGAAGTGCTGCCGCGGCGGCTCCTCCAGCACGAACTGCTGCACGAGTGACGGGTCGCTGAGCCTCGCGCCGAGGCGACCGTCGACATCCTCCGGCGCGGTGATCGAGGTAAAGACCGTCGGCAGTGCGGCGTGGAAGCGGTGCGAGACGAGCTGTACGAACTTCTCACGCGCCCACGCCGTCTCCGAGTAGCCGTCGAGGTCGTCGAGCACGAGCAGCGGCGCGGCTCGCAGGTGCTCGCTGAGGCGGTCGTAGGCGAACTCCGCGTCGTCGTCGTAGGAGGCGCGCAGGCGGTCGAGCAGGTCCGCGACGGTGAAGAAGAGCGCGGGGCTGCCGCGCTCGATCGCGCGGTTGACGATGGCGGCTGCGAGGTGGGTCTTGCCACAGCCGGGCACGCCACTGAGCACCAGCCAGCCCTCGGGCTGCTCGGCAAAGCGTCGCGCCGCCTCGACGGCGACGGCGTAGCGCTCGCGCGCCCGCGCGTCGCTCGACCGGCCCTGCGGCAGCAGGGTCTCGAACGTGAAGCGTTCGAGGGCGCCGAGCCGTGAGTAGCGAAGCAGGCGCGCGCGCCGCTCCGCCTCGTCCTCCGCGCGCGCGCAACTGCACGGCACGGCGCGACCGAAGTTGGGGTCGTCGATGGCCGCGGTCACACGCACGAAGCGCGCGCCCCCGCACTCGGCGCACACCGGCTCGCGCGAGGCGGCCGGGACGCTAGCTGCGGCGGATGACGCGTTCGTACGGGCCGTGATCGCGCGCTGCGCGAGCAGCAGCTCCTTGAGCGGACGCATCCCGCGTACTCCTGGTTCCATCGTCCTTACCCTCGCGATCCCAGCGGCGAAGGATCGCCTCCACGTATGCCCACGAGCGGGCGTTGTTGCGCGCTGCTTCTCGCAGCGCGTCCGTCACCCAGTCCTCCGGGTAGCGCTCGCAGGCCTCGGCCAGCGCCTCGGAGGTCGAGGGCGTGAGTAACCCGATCTCCTGCTCGTACACCCGTGCCGGCTCGCGGAGCCCAACGCCGCCGGGCTCCCCGTGCGGCGCGGCCAGCCGCGCGCCGCCGGGCAGCGGCGTCGCGCCCGACCGCACGCGGTCGAGGCTGCGGCGTCCGGCCTCGTTGTTCACGAAGCACAGCGTGTCGCCGTCTTCGAGCGCGAGCGTGAGCAGGCTCCCGTGTGCGGCGGCGCGCGCGATGGCCTGCGCGAGCGCAGAGTCGCCCCCGCAGCCTGCGAGGGTGTGCCGCAGCGGCTCCTCAGTCGCGAGTTGCGAGGCGCGGACGGCGCGCAGCGGGCCCCGGCTGCGCCCGATCGCGTAGAGCACGTAGAGCGTGACGCGCAGCTCCGCCTCGTCGTCGATGCGCGGCAGCAGCTCGACGAAGAACTGCGAGGGCAGCGTGGTCGCCGCGCCCCCCGCGACGAACCCCTCGAACGGCGGGCCTTCGATCGGGCGCCCCTCGCGTGGGCGTTCGGAGGTCACTCGTCGAACCCGGGCGGCGGCTCGCGCAGCACGAGGTCCTGGAAGGACGCCGTGCGGTCGCGGAAGCGCACGGTCACGGTGCCCGTCGGGCCGTTGCGATGCTTGGCCACCATCAGTTGCGCGAGGCCCGTCGGGTGCTGGCCGCCGGGGTCGTCGGGGTGCTCGTCCTGCCACTCCTCGGGGGTGCGGTAGACATCCTCGCGGTAGATGAACATCACCACGTCGGCGTCCTGCTCGATCGAGCCGGACTCGCGCAGGTCGGACAGCATCGGGATGTGCGGCGTGCGCGCCTCGACCGCGCGCGAGAGCTGTGCGGCGGCGATCACGGGCACATCGAGCTCGCGCGCCGTCTCCTTCAGCGCGCGCGTGATCTTGCCCAGCTCGGACGCGCGGTTCTCACCGCCGAGTGACGCCGAGTGCAGCAACTGCAGGTAGTCGACAACGACGAGGTCGAGGCCGTGCTCGGCCTGCAAGCGCCGGCACTTCGCGCGGATCTCCGGCACGCTCAGCACCGCCGAGTCGTCGATGTAGACGCCGGCCTCGCCGAGCGCGCCGATGGCGTGCATGATGCGCGACTCCTCGTCCTCGTTGTGCGTGCCGAGCCGCAGCCGTGTCGCGTCGACATCCGCCTCGGCGGACAGCAGCCGCATCGCGAGTTGGTCGGCGGACATCTCGAGGGCGAAGAACGCGACCGTGCCGTGCTGGCCGACCGCCGCGTTGCGCGCGAAGTTGAGCAGCAGCGACGATTTCCCGACGCCGGTGCGCGCCGCCACGATCACGAGGTCGCCGCGCTTGAAGCCGCCGAGCAGCGCGTCGAGGTCCATGAAGCCGGTGCGCACGGCGCTGACGAGCACGCCCTCGACCGCCTCGCCGGGGTCTTCGAGGAACTCGTCGAGCAGGTCGCGCAGCGCGCGGAAGTCGCCGGCGGACTCAGAGGAGCGGATCGTGAGCAGCAGCGCCTCGGCCTGGGCGAGCACGGCGCTGGCGTCCGGACCACCCGCGTACGCGACCTGCGCGATCTGTCCCGCGACGGCGATCATCCGCCGGTACAGCGAGTCGCGCGCGACGATGCGCGCGTGGGCCTCGACGCCCTCGGCGGTGAAGTGCTTGCCGGTGAGCTCGAACAGGTAGGGTTCGCCACCGGACGCGTCGAGGCGAGCGGCGCGCTCAAGCTCGTGGGTGACGGTGGGGTGCGTGATCGTCTCGCCACGGTCGGCGAGGGCAACGCAGGCCTCGAAGCACCACTGGTTCTGCTCGCGGAAGAAGTCCCCGGGCCGCAGGATCGGGACGACGCGAGGGTAGGCTTCCTCGTCGAGGAGGAGGGCCGCGATCACGGCCTCCTCGGCGGCGATGTCATGCGGGGGCAGCCCGCCGACCGGGGGCCGGGTGTCCGGCCGGAGTTGCGCCGGCCGGCTGCTGACCACGAGACGCTACGGGGCCGGGGACTCCTCGGGCTCGCCCGCAGGGTCAGTTGCCACAGCCACGGAGCCGGAGGATTCCTCGGAGGATTCGTTACCCGGCTCCGGCGCGACTTCAGCGAATGCCGCGTCCGGGTCGTCCACCGCCTCGGCGATCGGTTCCTCGTCTTCCGCGAGCGCAAGCGCCACGAGAGCTTCGGCTGCGGCGTCAACGCCTTCCGGCGCCTCGACGTCGACCACGATCACCTCCAGCTCGACGGTCACATTACGTGACAGCCGAACCGGAACGGTGTAGACCCCGACCTGGCGAATCGTCTCAGGTAGCAGGATGCGACGCCTGTCCAGTTCCTCGCCGAGAATCTCCCCAGCCTTCTCGGCGATGTCACCATTCGTGACGGAACCGTACAGACGTCCCTGCTCACCGACGCGTACAGGAAGCACGAGCCGTTGGCCTTCGAGCTTGCCGACAAGCTCTTGAGCCTGCTCGTCCAGGAGCCGCTGACGCTCCTCCTCCTCCTGTGCGAGCGATTCCGCCCGCTGGAGCAGGATGGGCGTAGCCGGAGCGGCAAGGCCGCGCGGCAACAGGAAGTTCCGGGCATAGCCCGCGGCAACGGTTTTCACCTCGCCACGGGTGCCGGACCCCTCAACGGTCTCCAGGAACACGACCTTCACGCCGAAACCCTCTCGCCGTGCCGGAGCCGGGACGCCAGTGATATTGGCGGTCGCGCGGCTGGGCGGCTCATACGTTGTCAACGAGGCCTTACACACACCGCCACAGGGAGCGGCAGCGCTGTAGACAAGCCCGCTCGGTTGCCCACACAGGCTAGTCACGACCGTTGATCAAGCGCAATCGCCGTGCCGCATCACCTCCACCATCACCGGCGCATCGGGCCGATGGTAGAACATGCGTACCACGCCTGTCAAACAGATGTTCCAGCGGTAGATGCAGTCAGCTCTCGCTGATGCCGTCGAGTCGCACATCGTCGCCGAGGCGCACCCACGCCACGCGCGGGCGCTGAATCCGCGAACCGTCTCCCCGCGTGAGGGTGGCAATGAGCAGCGACCCCCACTGCCTGCTCTGCAGCGAAGGATCCCTCTCAAACGTAAACATCACGGCCCGCACGATCCCGCTGATCGCGTGCTCCGGGACACCAAGAGAGCGGCAGTCTGCCAAGAAGTCGTCCGAGCGCAGGATCTGGACTGGCGGGCCGTCAGCCACTCCTGGTCCTCAGCACATCCTTTGCCCATCGCTCGTCGTCCGTGGTCGGACTCTCGGCGGAGAGGAACACTGTCTCGTAAGGGATGCGCTCGCCGTCGTCTGTGAGCCGCCACCCGACGCTGTTCTCGTGCGACCAGTCACTAGTGTCCACCGCTCGTTGTCCGTCGAACTGACGCAGCACTTCCTCGACGATAGCTATCTCTGAGGGCGCAAATACTTCGTCGAGTTCAGGCTCTCGTAGCGCGAGAGGTCGCTGGATCGAGTAAGCGAACCTGGGTTCGGAACGAAGTAGCAACTCACCGTTCTCGAGCATCTGCTGCAATAGATGCTCAGCGTTGTCGGGGCCGGGGCCTTGCGGCATGTGCACGTAGTCGGCACCAGTGATCGAGCGCCCCAAGCGCGCATATGCCAGGAAGTCGCTCAGCCACAGCGTCTTGTAGAGGCGCGTCTTACCCAGCGTTGGGTCATCCCATGCGCGCTGCCCAATGTACAGCACAAGGTTCCTGAACTTCCGTTCATCAAACGTAGGTTGGTACTCGGACATGTGTGCTCCCCTCAGAAGGGTACCACCCCGGCGGCAGGCCGAACGCGTGTCGGCTACCCCGCCTCCAGCGCCCGCGGCAACCCACCCTCGTACGCCTCCCGCAACGCCCCCACCGACGCGTCGACGGGCCCGAGCTGCAGCCGATCACCCTGCGCCATGCCGATCCCGACCACCTCGACGCCAGCCTCGGCGGCGAGCGCCTCGAGGGCGCTACGGGCCTCGGTGTCCGGGACCGCGACGACGAAGCGCGATTGCGCCTCCCCGAACAGCGCCGCGTCGAGGCGTGTGCTGAGGTCGGCGTCCCGCGCGTCGAGGCCCACGTCGCCGGCGAGGCAGCACTCTGCGAGCGCAACGGCAAGGCCGCCGTCCGCCAGATCGTGGGCTGCGGTCAGCAGTCCGCGCGCGTTGGCGTCGAGCACGAGGTGCTGCACGCGTGCTTCGAGGTCGAGGTCGATCGCCGGGGCGCCGGCGACGCGGCCGTGGTGCGTCGCGAGGTACTCGGAGCCGGCGAGCGCCCCGGCGGGCTGCGCGAGCGGCGCGCCGAGCAGGAGCACCTCGTCGCCCGCGCCGATCGCGGTCGTGAGGCGGCGCTCGACATCGTCGAGGACCCCGAGCATCCCGACGGTCGGCGTCGGGAGCACGGCGCCGGCCGGCGTCTCGTTGTAGAGCGAGGCGTTGCCCGAGACCACGGGCGTCGCGAAGGCGCGGCAGGCGTCCGATAGCCCGAGGATTGCCTGCTCGATCTGGTAGGCGATGCCCGGGCGCTCCGGGTTGCCGAAGTTGAGGCAGTCCGTCACCGCCAGCGGCGTCGCGCCCACGGCGACGACGTTGCGCGCCGCCTCGGCGACCGCGCAGGCGGCGCCTGTGCGCGGCTCGAGCTCGACGAGCCGGCCGTTGCAGTCGGTGGCGACGGCGAGGGCGCGGTCGGTGCCCTTGAGCCAGATCAGCGCGGCGTCGCCGCCCGGCGGCACGACGGTGCCGGTCAGCACCTCGTGGTCGTACTGGCGGTAGATCCAGCGCCGGCTCGCGATGTTCTGGGAGCCGAGCAGGGCGAGCAGCTCGCCAGTGGGGTCCTCGCAGTCCGGCAGCGCGCTCAGGTCCTCCGCCTGGCGGCGGTCGAGGTCCGGCGGGCGCTCGGTGTCGAGCTCGTACTGCGGCGGGTCGGTGAGCACGGCGACGGGGATGCGCGCGGCGATGGTCTCACCGTCGCGGATGGTGGCGTAGCCGTCGTCGGTGACCTCGCCGACGACGTCGGCGTGCAACTCCCAGCGGCGGAACAGCGCGAGCACGTCGTCGAGGTGCTCACGCTTCGGGATGACCAGCATCCGCTCCTGCGACTCGGAGAGCATGACCTCGTCGGGCGTCATGTGCGCCTCGCGGCGCGGCACGCGCGCCACGTCGATCTCGATGCCGGTGCCCGCGCGCGCGGCCGCCTCGACGGCGCTCGACGTGAGCCCGGCTGCGCCGAGGTCTTGCAGGCCCTCGACCCAGTCGCCGTGATGCTCGGCCAGCTCGACGCAGGCCTCGAGCAGCAGCTTCTCCATGAACGGGTTGCCGACCTGGACGGCGGGGCGGCGCTCCTCGGAGGCGTCGTCGAGCTCGACGGAGGCGAAGGTCGCGCCGTGGATGCCGTCGCGGCCGGTGTCGGCGCCGACGAGCACGAGCGGGTTACCGGGACCGCGGGCCGAGGCGGAGAGGAGGTGCTCGATGCGCCCGACGCCCAGGCACATGGCGTTGACGAGCGGGTTGCCGCCGTAGGCGGGGTCGAACTGCACCTCACCGCCGACGGTGGGCACGCCGACGCAGTTGCCGTAGCCGCCGATGCCGGCGACGACGCCCGAGAACAGGTGCCGGTTGCGCGCCTCGTCGAGCGGCCCGAAGCGCAGCGAGTCGAGCAGGGCCACGGGGCGCATGCCCATCGCGAAGATGTCGCGCAGGATGCCGCCCACGCCCGTCGCGGCGCCCTCGTAGGGCTCGATCGCCGAGGGGTGGTTGTGGGACTCCATCTTGAAGACGGCGCACCAGCCGTCGCCGAGGTCGATCGCGCCGGCGTTCTCGGCGCCGGCTTCGGTGAGGACGCGCGGGCCGGTGGTGGGGAAGTGGCGGAACAGCGGGCGGGTGTGCTTGTAGCCACAGTGCTCGGACCAGAGCGCCGCCGCCATGCCGAGTTCGAGTTCGTTGGGCTCGCGGTCGAGCATGCCGACGAGCCGCTCGTACTCGGCGCGGGAGAGCGCGATGCGTTCGAGGGTGGTGTCGTCGACGGGCATCGCCGCTAGCTTCGCGGAGACGGGGCGGAGGGGGAAGAGCGCGGCGCGACGTCAGTCGAAGATGACGATCGCAGAGATGATGATGCTCGTACACGCAGCGATGAAGAGCGCGAACCAGGGCGTCGGATCCCAGCGGCCCTCTCGTTCGTCGACGCGTGACGATGCGTAGCCCTCGGCACGGTTCCGCGCCGCCGAGCGATCAGCAGCGACTCGCACAATCGCCTCGGCCTGAGCTTCATCGAAGCCGGCCTCACGCAACCGGCGGAACGCCTTCAGTGTGTCGAACGTCGGTGTCCCGGCCGCGCAGCCATTCGAGCCAGAACCGCTATCGCAGCGAGAACGGCGGGTAGGCGTCGACGAGGAACGTCATGTAGGCGTTCGCCCGTGCCTCCCAGCGCCCGACGCCGACGAGGAAGTCGAACAGCCCGCGCGGGTACCGCCCCATCACCAGCACGCCGATCGCGAGCAGGAGGGCGGCGACGAGGGCAATGACGCCGAGCACCGTAAGCACGATCAGGTGCGGGATCACGAGCAGCCACTTCACGAGCACGAGCCAGCGGTTGAAGTCCGGCTTTTCGACCGTGAACGTGACCTCCTCGTAGTCGGTGGCGTCCATGCTGAACGGCGGATAGCGGTCGAGGAACAGGACGTAGGCGTTGACGTTCAGACTCCAGCGAGTCACGCCCACCATGAAGCGGTAGAGGCTGTCCGGGTACGTCCCGGCAACGAGAATCGTGAAGAACGAGACGACCCACACCAGCGCGGCGATGAGGCTGAGGAAGTACAGCACCACCAGGTGCGGGATCGCCAGTAACCACCGCACGAGGATGAGCCAGCGGCTCGGCGACTCCGGGTATGCGACATCGAACGTGACCGGGTAGTCGCTCATGTCGGCCGCCATTGCGCACTCCTGCCGTGGCTCGCGGCGCCGGCAGGGGTGGTGACCGGCTGGCGGCGCCTGCGTCCCTACCCTACTCCTCGAAGCTGAAGGGCGGGTAGCGGTCGGTGGTGAGCAGCCACATGTAGGCCGCCACGCGCAGCGACCAGCGGTTCACGCCCAGCATGAAGCGGAATATCCCGCGCGGGTAGCGCCCCGTGAACACGATCGCGAACCACGCGACCACCAGCAGCAGCATCGCGATGACCCCGAGGAGCGTCAGCACGATGTAGTGCGGGATCGCCAGCAGCCACTTCACCAGCGGCAGCCAGCGGTTCAGGTCGCGCTCGGCTTCGGGGTAGTCGAGCTCGAGGTGGACCGCCTGCTCCTCGTCGGTCGAGGGGTACTCGTCGCGCATCAGCAGGAAGTACGCGAAGACACGCGTCGAGAAGCGCATGAGCTCGAGGTTCCAGTCGAACCACCAACGCGGGTACTTGCGGCGGAACAGCAACATCAGCAGCGTCGGGCCGAAGAGGAAGCCACCTGAGGAGATCACGATCCAGGTGGCGTCGCCGACCTCGTATATGTTCCCGTAAACCACTGCTCAGCAAGTTAATCACGATGCCGACCGGGATCAGCATGATGATGCGAAACAGCGTCGTGACGCGGTTCAGCCCCTCCTCCGGGTAGTCGATGTCGAGCCGCGCGGGGTAGCGCGCACCAGACTGGTCTATGTAATCGGCGCTCACGACGCGCCTCCTTCCCGGTGGGAGCGTTCGCGAGCGCTGGTCAGGCCGCCGAGACCTTCGCTTCGAGGCTTGCCAGCGCGGACTGCCAGATCGCGTTGCCGTCCTCGCCGCCGAGCAGCGCGGCGGAGGCGCGCTCCGGGTGCGGCATCATACCGAGCACGTTGCGGCGCTCGTTGAGCACGCCCGCGATGTTCGCGACCGAGCCGTTGGGGTTCGCCTCGGCCGTCACCGCGCCGTCGGCTGTGCAGTAGCGGAACGCGACGCGCTGCTCCGCCTCGATCGCCTCAAGGGTCGCGGCATCGGCGAAGTAGTTGCCCTCGCCGTGGGAGATCGGCACCTGCAGCACGCGGCCGGGCTCGATGCCCGCGGTGAACGGCGAGAGGTGCTCGGCGGCCACGAGGTGGGTGGGCTGGCAGCGGAACTGCAGCGAGGCGTTGCGCATGAGGATGCCGGGCAGCAGCCCGGCCTCGCACAGGATCTGGAAGCCGTTGCAGATGCCGATCACGAGCCCGCCCGCCTCGGCGTGCGCGCGCACCGCCTGCATCACGGGCGAGAAGCGGGCGATGGCGCCGCAGCGCAGGTAGTCGCCGTACGAAAAGCCGCCCGGCAGCACCACAAGGTCGGCGTCGCGGAGGTCGGTTTCGCGGTGCCACACGCGCCGCGACGCGACGCCGAGGCGTTCGAGGGCGAACACGCAGTCGCCGTCGCTCCACGTGCCCGGGAAAACCACGATCGCAGCTCGCATGCACCGATGATACGGCACGTCCGGGCTGTCCGAACGTCGGCCGGGAAGCGGTGGCGCTAGTCCTCGGGCTGCGAGGTCGCGCTGGTCCCCCGGAACGTTCCCGCCTCGATGTGGCCGAACGAGATCGAGGCCGCCTGGCCCCTATTTCAGAAGGCCGACACCTGTCGCCTCGACTCGGTGATAGGACAGCCTAGGCGCTCTCCACCTGCCCGTAGCGGAAGCAGTTCGTGACGTGATCGTTCACGAGGCCCGCGGACTGCATGAAGGCGTAGCAGATGGTGGGTCCCACGAAGGAGAATCCGTATCCCTTCAGCGCCTTGCTCATGGCGTCCGACTCCTCGGTCTGCGCGGGAAGGTCGGCGAGAGCGGGCAAAGCGTTGCGGTGGGGTTTGCCGCCCACGAAGGACCAGAGGAAGGCGTCGAGGGAGCCGTGCTCGGCCTGCACGACGAGCGTCGCCTGTGCGTTGGCGATGGCGGCGTCGATCTTGGCGCGGTTGCGGATGATGCGGGCGTCAGCGCGGAGCCGGTCGCGGTCGGCATCGCCGTAGGCGGCGACGGTCGCGATATCGAAGCCGTCGAAGGCCGCTCGGTAGCCCTCGCGCCTGTGCAGGACGGTGCGCCAGGAAAGTCCAGCCTGGGCCCCCTCGAGGATGAGCAACTCGAACAGCGCGCGGTCCTCGTGCAGAGGGACACCCCACTCGTCGTCGTGGTACTGCTGCATGAGGGGGTCGTCACCGGCCCACTCGCAGCGGGCCACGAATGTGGGCAACTAGTCCTCCGGCTGCGAGGGCTCTTGCGCGGCGCCGTCGTGGGTGAGGGGCTCGCCCATGCCGCCGGTCTCGCGCTCCTCGAGCTCGTGCTCCGTCGGGTCGGGGTAGGCGACGCGAGGGTGGTAGACGGCGTTGAGCGTCTGCACGAACGAGTCCGCGACGATGCGCAGGTCGCGCAACGAGATGTCGCACTCCGCGAACTGGTCCTCCTCGATGCGTTCGCGCACGATCTCGTTCACGATCGTGCTGATGGCTCCGACCGTGCGATCGTCGCTGGCGCGCACGGCAGCCTCGCTGGAGTCGGCAAGCATGATGATCGCCGCCTCGCGTGACTGCGGCCGAGGTCCGGGGTAGCGGAAGATCTCCGGGTCGATCGAGGGGTCCTCGGCGGCGGCGCGACGGTAGAAGAACTGCACGCGGCGCGTGCCGTGATGCTGCGGGATGAACTGCGCCACGGCCGCGGGAACGCCCCCGCGGCGCGCGAGGTCGACACCGGCCGCCACGTGCTGCTGGATCATCCGCGTGCTCTGCAGCGGGTCCAGCGTGGCGTGCGGGTCCTCGCCGGCGGACTGGTTCTCGATGAAGAACTCCGGCGCGGTGAGCTTGCCGACGTCGTGGTAGTAGGCGCCCACGCGCACGAGCAGCGGGTCCGCGCCGATGCGGTCCGCGGCGCGCTCGGCCATGTTGCTGACGAGCACCGAGTGCTGGAAGGTGCCGGGCGCCTCGTCCTGCAGGCGCCGCAGCAGCGGGTGCCCGAACTGCGCGAGCTCCATCAGCTCGACGCGCGTGATGATGCCGAACGGCCGGCTCAGCAACAGGAAGAAGCCCACGCCGATCAGCGCGGACGCCAGCCCGCTGACCGCGCCGCCGGCCACGATCCACGCGAGGTCCGCAATCTGGCGATCGGCGTCCAGCAGCCAGATCGAGACCAGCGAGGCGATCACCGCACCGCCCGTCGCCAGCCCGGCCACGAGGTATCGGTTCACGTGCAGCGCGCGCGACGCGACGAAGACGCCGGCGAGCGACCCGGAGGTGACAGCGAGCCAGATCCTCGCCGTTTCGAGCTGCCCACCACCAGCCGCGTCGGCGAACGGCAGTGAGATCGACACGAACGACGCCACGGCGGTGAGCAGCAGCGTCATCAGCATCGCGACGCCGAGGTCGAGCAGCACCGCCGCCGCCATCGGCGCGGCGGCCACCGGGATGGCGTAGACGAGGAAGTGCCGCTCGATGTCCGGCAGCAGCAGCGGCATCGCGAACTTCAAGGACACCGCGGGGAGGAGCAGCAGCAGCGTGAACAGCGTCAGCCGCCGCACGCCGATCAGCGCGGCGGGCCGAACCACGTAGAGGTATGCCCCGCACGCGGCGCCTGCGATCAGCGCCATGATCACAGCCGCGGCGACCGCGCGCACCTCGACACCGGCGGTGTGCAATTCGGCCTGGCGGAGCATCTCCAGGTCGGCGGCCGTCAGCTCGCGGCCCTCCTCGACCAGGACCTGGCCGCGCTCGCGCGTGACGCGCACCGCCGCGACGCGGCTGCGCGCCACGTCGCGCGCGGCTGTCGTTTCCTCCGGGTCGACGACGACGTTCGCGACGATGAGGGGCGAGAGCAGTTCGGTCAGCGCGACCAGCTCATCGGCGGTCAACGTCTCCGAGAACCGCGAAGCGACGCCGCGCTGCGCCTCCTCGACCTCCTCGGCGGTCACGTCCGGGCCGCCGAGGACGGCTTCGAGCACGATCCGCGCTTCGTCGGCTAGGGCCCCGAACTCAGCGTCCGAGGCAGCGGCGAACGAGTCTATCGCCCGCTGCGTGAGCGCGCCGGCGGTGGCCGCGCGAATGCGCGACTCGCGCTCGGCATCGCCAAGCGTCGCCAGCCGCGCTTGCTGGATCTGGAGCAGTTGCTGATCGAGTTCGCCGAGCTGGCGGCGGAAGATCGACAGATCGAATACGAGCTTTACCGGTACCGCCGACGCAGCGGCCTCGCGCGCCTCCTCGGTCAGCACGTCGGATTCGTATGAGATGGAGCGCGGCGCGGCGAGGGTGAAAGGCGACCCCTCGCCCTCGCGCAGCCTCGTGCCGCCCGGATACCACGGGAACAACAGCGCGGTGAGCGCCGCCGCGATGACCAGGGCGAGCACGACGGCGGTGGCGCGCGAGTACCAGACGGTCGTCTCGGCGTTGCGATTCAGCGACACGGACGTCTACGACGGCGGCGATCCGTCAACCGCTCGCCAGCCGCTCCCGGACGAGCTCGTTCACGCGGCGTCCGTCCGCGCGGCCGCGCACCCGCCCCATCACCGGACCCATCACCTTGCCGAGGTCGCCCGGCCCGCTGGCGCCGACCTCGGCGATCACCTCGTCGATAGCGGTGCGGACTTCATCCTCGCTCAACTCCTCGGGAAGGTACCCACTGATGATGTCGAGCTCGTCCTGCTCGCGCGTGGCGAGGTCGTCGCGGCCGCCCTTCTGGTACTCCGCGATGGAGTCGCGGCGCTGGCGCGCCTCGCGCTGGAGGGCCACGACGGCCTCCTGGTCGTCGAGGTCGCGGCCGGCGGCGATACGCGCGTTGTCGAGTGCGGCGATGAGCAGCCGCAGCGTGTCGCGACGCCCGGCGTCGCGGGCGCGCATGGCTGCCGTCATGTCCGCGCGGATGGTGTCCGCGATCGAGGGCATCTGTGTAGCGCCTGCCGTCCCTGGTCACGCGCGCGCGACGACTCGCGCGCGGCAGCCGCGTATGCCGACCCGGGAGCGAGGCCCCGGCGCGCCCGTGACGGGCGCGCTAGCGTCGCTGCTTGGCCTGCGCCCGCATCGCCTTGCGCAGCTTGCGGAGACGAGCGGCTTCTTTCTTCTTGCGGCGCACGGACGGCTTCTCGTAATACTCCGCCCGCCGCGCCTCGGAGAGGATCCCATCGGCCTGCACGCGCTTGTTGAAGCGCTTCAGCGCGGCCTCGAACGACTCCGTCTCCCCGACGTACACCTCGGTCACGTGTCGTGCCGACCCTTCACAGCTGTCCCCGCGGGATGGTCCCGCGGCTCCGCCCCACGCCTGCCCACAGGCCACCGGGACGAACGCCTTGAATCGTAGGTGCGCCACGCCGGGGGCGTCAAACAGGAGGGGCGTCCATCTCGATGTCCGGCGCGGCGTACACCACCTCGCCCCCGACTACGGTGGCCAGCACCCGGCACGCCCCGGGGTCCGACTCCACCGGCCCCTCGACCAGCACGAGATCGGCGGCCTGCCCCGGCTCCAGCCGCCCGAGACGGTCCAGGCCACACACCGCCGCCGCGCCCGAGGTCCACGCCGCCAGCGCCTCCAGCGGTCGCAGCGCCTGCTCCGGCGCGAGTGTCGCCGGGCGCGCCGTAGACGCCGCGGCGCTCGCCGCGAGCGGCCCGGACCGGCTCACCGGTGCATCCGATGAGAACGCGAGCGGCGCGCCCGCGTCCAGCAAGTCGCGCCACGGGTGGAGGCGTTCGCGCTCCCCAGGCGTGAGCAGCTGTTCGTAGCGTGGCGTCACTTCGGCGAGCAGTCCGGGCTGCGCGACGACGGCGATTCCAGCCTCCGCGATCTCCTCGACGAGTCCACGCGGCAGCAGCGGCGCGTGCTCGATCCGGTGGCCGCGCGGGTCGCCCGCCGCGCGGAACGCGTCGAGCGCGGCCTGCACCGACTCCACCGTCGGCGCGTGCACGGCGATTCGACGGCCGACAGCGGTGGCCCGCCGCACGACGTCCGTGAGCGCCTTGACGCTGACGGCGTCGCCTTCGAGCACGCGCGGCTGCAGCTTCACCTCGCCGCGCAGCACGCGACCGCCGATGGCCTGCTCGGGCAACTCGCCGAGGTAGTCGGCGCCCTCCATCACCACGAGCCGCTGCGGGAGCGTGCCGCCGGACGCGAGGGCGGCGAGCGTTTCCCACTCCGCGGGGCCGTTACGCGGCCCAGCGTCGACAAGAGTCGTCACGCCCTCGGCGAGTTGTGCGTGCGCCCACGCACCCACGGCAACAGCGACTGCCGCGCGGTTTGGCGGCGGCATGGCCGCCTCGAGGCGCTCGGCCATGCCGAGCAGCAGCCCGTCGAGCCGTCCGTCCTCGAGCGAGCGCCCGAAGGCCGCGCCCGGCGGCTCCGGCACCGACTCGTCGATGCCGACGAGGGCGAGCGCACGCGAGTTCAGCACCTCGGCGTGCCCGGAGCGGTGCGTGAGCCGCACGGGTTGGTGCGGCGCGGCCGCGTCGAGCTCGGCGCGCGTCGGGTGGCGGCGCTCGGCGAGCATCGTCTCCTCGTAGCCGTGGGCACGCACCCACGCCCCGGGCGGGCGCTCCGCCGCCGCGCGCGCGATGACACCCAGGAGCTCGGGGATGCTGGACACGGCGCGCGGCGAGCAGTCGACCCCCGCCTCGGCCGCCGCGGCAGCCAGTACGTGGACGTGCGCGTCGATGAAGCCGGGCAGCACGTACGCCTCGGGCGCGACGATGCGGCGAGGCGTCCCGGGCAGCGCCCGCGCGCAGGCGTCGAGCGTGCCGAGGGCGACGATGCTGCCGGCGGCGCACGCGAGCGCAGCGTGGGCGTGGCGCAGCGAGGGGCCGTCGGGCACGAGCACGCGCGCCTCGATGAGCAGCGGCTCGGGCGGCGGCGATTCGCGGGGGGTCATCGAGCGAACCGCAGCGAGTGGGCTCGCGCCGCGGACACGAAACAAGCGCGCGACAATGAGGCCGCGCGCTCGTGAGCGTCTGCCGAAGGCAGGACTAGTCGGCGGAAGGCAGGACCTTCGGCTGCAGCTCTTCCATGCCGCGGCCGTCGACGTTCAGGCTGCACTCGCCTGGCTTGATGCAGAGCACCTCGACCTCGGACGAATCGTCGCGGTATCGCTTGCCCAGTGCTACGGTCATCTTCGCGCCCCCTAGATCTGCTCGAGCTCGTCGTCGCCGCACTTGAGCGCGCCGTCGCCACCGCGGGTCACGATGAACTCGGCGCCGCAGGTGTTGCAGCGGTAGCGCTTGCCGGTCTCAACTGCCATGTGATTCCCCTCCGCCGGCGCCGCTCCCGCGGTCGCCTCTATGTTGCCTGCGTTGCGAGGGCTCCCGGTGTCCGGTCGCGTCCCCGTCGTGTGTGTTTCCTCGTCGCTACTCCACCGTGACCGAGACGGCCATACCGAGCTGGTAATGCGCGGGGATGTTGCAGAACAGCAAGTACTGGCCGGGCGTCAGCTCAAGTGCTGTCGTCTGCGTCGCGCCGCCCTGGAACTCGGTAATTGCCGCGAGGATCTCGAGGCCGCCTTCGTTGGCCTTGCCGCCCTCGAGCGTGAGGCCGTCGGCAGCGACGTCGCTGCGGATGACCTTGAACTCGTGCGCCACGGCGCCGACGTTCTGGACCTGGAAACCGACGACGCCGGCCGGCAGCGGCTGGTCGACGATCATGTCCCATTCCGTCATCTCGACGACCACGGTCGCGTCGACGTCGGCAATCTCAACCGTCGGCGTCGGCTCGGGCGCATCGTCATCGTCTTCGGTAGTCGCGACCGTGGCCTCCGTGGCGAACGGGTCGCGGGCGCGGAACTCAGCCTTCGTGTCCGGATGCCAGTTACCGCACGACTCGGTGTTGACCGTCAGCGCGGTCGGGTCGAGGACGACCGTTATCTCCTGGCTGCGCGCGCGGATCTCCTCCGTCGTCGGGTGGCGGCCGTAGCGCTCCACGACGCTCCCGATCTGCTCGCTGGCGGTCAGTTCTTCCGTGTAGGCGGCGAGCTCCTCTTCGGTGGGCTCTCGTCCGAGCTGCTCCGTCAGGGCCGCCACGAGTGCGAGTTCCTTCTCGAGCACCGCCGCGAACTGCTCCTCGTCGGCGTGTTCGCCCTCCTCGACGACAAGGTGCCAGAAGTCCGACTTGCCGGTCGGGTCGTTGGTCAGCAGTGTCACGAGGTGGTTGACCTGCGTGTCTGAGAGCGGACCGCCGAAGCGCTGCGACCACGTCTGCATGTACGTGCCGGGCCGGCCGCACTCGATGGTCTCGCGGATGTACTTGCGGATGGCTGCCGCCTCGCCCTCGGGCGTGGCGGGCAGGCCGTGGGCGTTGTCTTCCTCGAAGATCCAGAACGCCTTGTTGTTGATGGCCGCGCCGATGCCGCCGGTGCCTTCGAGGTCGTGACAGGTGCGACAGTTCGCGACGAAGAGCCGCGCGCCACGCTCGGCGTTGCGGTGCGTGATCTCTTCGGTCTCCACCACCAGGCGGGTGGACTCGTTGAACAAGTAGCCGACGATCACGACGAAGGTGACGAACAGCAGCCCGATCATCACGTTGACCTGCTTGCTGGTGTTCATCTCACCTCCGGCTCAGCGATGCCCTGAGTCGCGCCGGTCTACGTCAGCGTCGGGTGCGGGACCGCGCGTTCGGGGTTGGTCGGACTGCCCGCCAGGCGGTCGCCCGTCTGCACGGTGATATTGCCACTGTCGTCGATGTCCACCTTCATCGTGGTCATCGAGCGCGGCGCGGGGCCGAACACGCGGATGCCCGACTTGGTGTACGTGGAGCCGTGGCACGGGCAGCGGAACCAGCCCTGGTCACCCCCGTACGAGAAGCCCGACCGCCAGGGAACCGTGCAGCCGAGGTGCGGGCAGCGGTGCCAGAGCGCGAGCAGCCCTTCGCCGCCGCCACTCCCGCCGGGCCGCGACTCCGCGGGGTCGAGATTGACGAGCCAGAACTGCCCGATGATGTTGTGTTGCGGGTTCCCGCCGCGGGGGAACTCGGACGCCTTGCCCGCCGGGACGGGACCACCGAAGCCCTTGATGCCGCGCGGGTAGAGGAAGTCCAGCGTCGCGGCGACGCTGCCGAGCAGCGTCAGCCCGAGGCCGGACCAGAAGGCCAGGCGGACGAAGTTGCGGCGCGTGATCTCGTCTCGCGCCGGGCGGCTGACCTGGGCGCCTGGGAGCGCCTGCCCTTCGGCCACCTGGATGCGACGTGCGGCGATAGCCTCACGCCAGGCATCGGTTACCTGCTCGGCGGTCTCTGTCTCGCTCGTCACTCAGACGCTCCTCGCGCGCGGTGAGTCATCCCACCGCACGGCGATCGCTTGACTCTCTACGATTCTGCCGGGAACACATCCCACGGCCAGAGCAACTCCAGCCCGGCGCCCCGGAAGTACGTGCCGGCAACGGTCAGCACCAGCCACGACGCGAACCATCCCGAGAAGATCAGGATCATGTGATCGCGCCGCGTCCTCGCCAGCCCGGTCCGCCACGCGACCAGTGAGAGCAGAATCGGCAGCCCGATCATGAAGCCGAGCGGGATGGCCTGCTCGACGATCCACGCCGGGATGTTCCATCGGATGCTGCCTCGTGGCAGCCCCAGCAAGTCGGTGCGGATGAACGTCTCACCGAGCGGGACACCCGTGAGGTCGTTGTTCCAGTTAATATCGGTCTGGAGGGCGCGCACGCTTCTCAGCCAGGCCAGCGCCTCCGGCCACGTCCGCACGTTCTCCTCCGCCATGAACGGCGGCCATACGCTGAACGCGCTGCCCTGCACGGAGAATCGCTCGTACAGCACGATGTGCTTGCCCGAGTCGTAGACGATCAGCGACCACGTCCCGACGAACCCCACGGCCAAGCCGATGAGCATGTTCGGCCACGCGCGCGGCGTCGCGAGCCAGCGGCCCTGCTCCTCTTGCGAGGTGTCGAAGTAGGGCACGGCGGCGAGCAGCACCAGGAAGACCGTCGGCACAATCACGCCGGCGAGCGCCGGGTGCATGTGGATCAGCAGCTCCTGCAGGTTCAGGAAGTACCACGGCGCCTTCGACGGGTTCGGCGTGTTCGCCGGGTTTGCGCGGTCCTGCAGCGGCGCGTTAATGAGGATCGCCAGCGCCACGAACGTGAGCGTGAAGATCAGCGACGCGATGAACTCGACGAAGACCAGGTCCGGCCAGACGAGCAGCTCTTCTTCGCGCTGGCGGCGAGGCCGCACGCTCGGCATCGCGCCGCGTTGGCGCGCAGAGGCGGGAGCAGGTGCTTCGGCTACCATCGCCGTCCTCCCCTACAGCGGCCGCGCGAGGCCGCCGTCACGGCGGATTCGCCAGAAGTGCACGGCCATGAAGATCGCGGCTGCCAGCGGCAACGCGATAACGTGCAGCGTGTAGAAGCGGATCAGGGCGTTCTGTCCCACCTCGAAGCCGCCGATCATCACGAACTGGTTGAGGTCGCCGAGGATGGGGTCGGACCCGATCATGTTGGTGCCGACGGTGATGGCCCAGAAGGCGAGTTCGTCCCACGGCAGCAGGTAGCCGGTGAACGAGAGCAGCAGCGTCAGCACGAGCAGGATCACGCCGACGACCCAGTTGAACTCGCGCGGCGGCTTGTACGCGCCGGTGTAGAAGACGCGCATCATGTGCAGCATCACGGTGATGACCATGCCGTGCGCCATCCATCGATGCGTGTTGCGCAGCATCATCCCGAAGCGCACGTCCGTCTGCAGCGCCTGCATGTCCGCGTATGCGCGTTCGACGGAGGGCACGTAGTAGAACATCAGCAGCACGCCTGTGATGGTCAGCCCCAGGAACAGGAAGAACGACAGCCCGCCGAGGCAGTAGGTGTGGGTGATCTTGACGTGCGTGCGGTGCACGCGGGTAGGGTGGAGGTGCAGGAAGACGTTGGTGGCCACCGCGAGCATCTGGTTGCGCGGCGTGTTCGGGTACCCGATGCGGAAGATGGACTTCCACACCCGGTTGTTGACGAGGAACTCGTAGGCGCGATCAACGATCGCCTGTCCCTGGGGACGTTCGGTGGTTGCCATCCCGCCCCTTTCGGTTTGGTCCTCTAGCTGCCGCGATCAGGCGCGCGGCAAACGCCTCCAACGTGCGAGCGCGATCGGCGCGCTACGCCTCCCACCACTTCCCGAGAACCACGATAGCGGCCAACGCCGCCGCCATGAGGACAAAGATGATGCTCAGCTCCATCGCCTCGCCGACTTCACCGAAGATCATCTGGCACCTCAATGTTCGCCTCGCGCCCGGCGGCCTCCGGTATGACGACCGTCCGAGCGTGACCATGGGCCGGGACGCACAGGCGGCGTTCAGACCGCGGCGATCCTAGCGACGGCCCCGAGCTAAGGTCAAGGAAACTCCGGGCGTTGTCCAGCCCCCACCGGCCTCCCGGGCCGCCCCGCCATCACAATCGCTGTTCGGCATCAGCGAGGGTCCGCGTCTGGATGGCGCATCACCCGCGGTACGCCCCCGCGGCGTAGCCGCCAGATGCCGTGCAGGTCCTCCATCGCGGTGCGCACGATCGCCACCCGGCTATCCCGATCCTCGATCCAGCGGACGGGCACCTCTCGTAGCCGGTAACCATTCTCCTGCGCGATCAGCAGCAGCTCCGAGTCAAAGAACCACTGCGTGTCCTCCACGAGCGGCACAAGCTCGCGCGCGGCCTCCCGGCTGATCGCCTTGAAGCCGCACTGCGCGTCGGTGACGCGTAGTCCCGCCAGCCGTCGCAGCATCTGCACGTACACCCGCGAGATCGCCTCGCGCTTGAACCCGCGCGCCGTCTCCGAGTCGCGGTGCAGCCGCGTCCCGTACGCGATGTCCGCCTCGCCCGCCGCGATCGGGTCGACGAGCTCCGGGATGTGCTTGATGTCGGTCGAGAGGTCGACGTCCATGTACGCCGACACGTCGGCGTGCGAGGTCAGGAAGGCGATCCGCAGCGCGATCCCGCGGCCCTTCACCGGAATGTGCAGCAGCGCCACGCGCCCGGGGTGGCGCGCCTCCAGCTCCTCGGCGATCGCGCGCGTGCCGTCGACCGAGGCGTTGTCGGCGATGACGATGCGCCACTCGTGCTCGGGGTGCGCCTCGGTCCACGCCAGCACGGTCGCCGTGCTGCGTTCGAGGATCGCCTCCTCGTTGTAGACGGGGAGGACGAGGTCGACCGTGGCCATCGAGGCGCCCCTGCCCGCCGCTAGTGGCGGAAATGGCGCGCACCAGTGGTGAGCAGCGCCATCCCCAGGCGGTTCGCGGTCTCCACCGACTCCTCGTCGCGGATCGAGCCGCCGGGGTGCACGGCCGCCGTCACACCGGCCGCCGCGGCCACCTCGAGCGAGTCGGGGAACGGGAAGAAGGCGTCCGAGGCCAGCGCTGCGCCGCTCGCCGCCTCGCCCGCGCTGCCCACGGCCAGCCGGGCGCTCTCGACGCGGTTCGGCTGCCCCGCGCCCACCCCGACGAGCACCCCGTCGCGCACGAGCGTGATGGCGTTGGACTTCACGTGCTTGCAGAGCAGCCACGCCGTCCGCAGGTCGTCGAGCTCCGCCGCACTCGGCTCTCGGTCGCTGACCACCTCGAACGTGGTCTCCTCGGACAGGTCGGACTCCTGCACCAGCACGCCGCCGCGCGTCGAGCGCAGCTCCACGCGGGGTCGCCGCGGGTCCCCCGCGTCGACGGTGAGGATGCGCAGGTCACGCGACTTCTTCTTGAGGTGATCCAGCCCGTCCTCCTCGAACCCCGGCGCGACGACGATCTCGAAGAACATGCGCCCGCCCGTGACCGGGCTCAGCACGTCGCGCAGCGCCGTCGCGAACGCGAAGTCGATCGGCCGGTTGGTGGCGACGATGCCCCCGTACGCCGAGATAGAGTCGCCCACTTGCAGCGCGCGCTCGTACAGAGCCGCGACACCCTCGTCGCCGGCCGCGAAGCAGCACGGGTTGGTGTGCTTGATGATCGCGATGGCGGGCTGCTCGCTCTCCGCGACGAGGTTGTACGCCGCGTCGGCGTCGAGCAGGTTCACGTAGGACAGCGCCTTGCCGTGGTGCTGCTCGAAGGCCCCGATGCCCTCGACCGGCGCGCGTACCGAGTCGAGCGTGTAGAAGGCGCCTCGCTGGTGCGGGTTCTCGCCGTAGCGCAGCTCGGCCACCCGCGTCATGCCGATGGTGAGCTGCTCCGGCAGCAGGTCGTCCTCACCACGCAGGTACTCGGCGATCGCCGTGTCGTAGTGCGCGACGTGCGCGAACGCCTTCGCGGCCAGCTCGCGCCGCCGCCCCGCATCGACGCCGCCGGCGCGCAGCGCGTCGAGAACATCGTCGTAGTCCGCGGGATCGACGATCGGCACGACCCATGGGTGGTTCTTGGCGGCGGCGCGGATCATCGTCGGCCCGCCGATGTCGATCTCCTCGAGCGCCTCGGCGAGCGTGACGGGGCCGCCGGTCACGGTCTGCACGAATGGGTAGAGGTTCCCCGCCACGAGGTCGATCGGCTCGATGCCGTGCTCGGCCAGCTCGGCGGCGTCGGAGTCGCGGTCGCGGCGCGCGAGCAGCCCGCCGTGGACCCGCGGGTGCAGCGTCTTCACGCGGCCGTCGAGGATCTCGGGGCTGCCGGTCATGTCGGCGACGCTGCCGACGGGTACGCCGGCCTCGGCGATGACACGCTGGGTGTTGCCGGTCGAGAACAGCTCCCAGCCGAGATCGTGCAGGCCGCGCGCGAACTCGGCCACGCCGGTCTTGTCGTAGACACTCAGAATCGCGCGCACGCGACGCCCTCCATCCTGCTGGCTACTCCGGCAGCCCGACCACGGCCGCCTCGCCGGCCCCGGACGCCATCACCTCGCCGAGCAGCCAGCTGCCCGGCGTCCGGGCCAGTACCGCGTCGGCGTCGCCGGGCGCCACCGCCAGCACCATGCCGGCGCCCATATTGAACGTGCGGAACATCTCGCCGTCCTCGATGCCCCCCATGCGCTGGATGTAGCCGAACAGCGGCGGCGGCTCCCAGCTCTCGACGTCGACGCGCGCCGCCAGGCCTTCGCGCAACACGCGCGGCAGGTTGCCCGGCAGTCCGCCGCCCGTGATGTGCGCCATGCCGTGCACCATCGGCAGCAGCGGCCGTACGGCGTCGAGGAACGAGCCGTGCACGGCGAGCAGCGCATCGCCCAACGTCGCGTCCAGCTCCTCGACGTACGCGTCGAGGCGGTCGCGGTCGTCCTCGCCACCCTCGTCGCCCTTCGCGACGCCGAAGATCTCGCGCACCAGCGAGTAGCCGTTGGTCTGCAGGCCCGTCGAGGGCAGCGCGATCAGCGCGTCGCCCGCCTCGATGCGCGAGCCGTCGACGATCGCGTCGCGCTCAACGACACCGACCATGAAGCCGGCGAGGTCGTAGTCGCCGGGGCGGTAGAGGTCGGGCATGTCGGCGGTCTCGCCGCCGACAAGTGCGACGCCGTTCGCCGCGCACGCCTCGGCGATGCCCGTGACGACCTCGACACGCCGATCCTGCGACAGGCCGGCGGTGGCGAGGTAGTCGAGGAAGAACAGCGGCTCGGCGCCCGCCGTGAGCACGTCGTTGACGCAGTGGTTGACGAGGTCCTGGCCGATGTCGCCGTAGCGCCCGAGCGCCGCTGCAACGAGCAGCTTCGTCCCGACGCCGTCGGCGCTGGAGACGAGCACCGGGTCGCGGTAGCGCGCCGTATCGAGCTGGAACAGCCCGGCGAAGGGCCCGACGCCACCGAGTACCTCGGGGCGCGTGGCGACCTCGGCGGCCTCGCGGAAGCGCTCGACGGTGGCGTCGGCGGCCGCGACGTCGACACCGGCGTCGGCGTAACGCAAGGGTCGCTGTGCCCGCGCGGTCATCGCGCCGTCACTGCCTCACCGGGCTCGAGGGCCCGCGTACGGGGAGAGTCGCGATGGTACCAGCGGTGGGTGGGAAGGGCTCGCCCCGAGGCTGGGTATGCATGCTGCAGACAGCCGGGACAGGCCCGTTCATCTCGGGAACGAACCATTGCGGCCGATCACGTAGACTGAGGACGAGCGCAGAGACTAGCGGAGGTGAAGCAATCCGAAATATGTTTTGACTGCCGGGGTGGCCCACACTTGCTCGGGCCTGTTGCGACGAGCCGAAGGTCACCCTTACCAGCACCGTCAGTTATCGATTGACCCACGATTCAGCCTGTCTGCACCGTGACTCAGGGGCAGTCATGCACGACCTTGCCCTCGCGCAGCGCCGCGCGCAGCACGGTTCCGATGATGTGGCCGCGACGCGCGATCTCGTCCGGCGTCGTGACGACGATGTCCTTGGCCGTCCCCATGCCGCCGAGGGCGACATGCATCTCGACCGCTGCCTCGTGCCGGTCCGTGCCGTCCGGCATCACCACCAACAGGTCCACGTCGCTGTGCGCGGTCACCTCGCCCCTCGCGAGCGAGCCGAACAGCACGATGCGCTGCGGGTCGAAGCGGTCGACGATGCGATCCACCATCGTGGCGACGACGGTTTCGTCGGGCGTGACGTATTCGCGGCGCTTCACCATGGGCCTACAGGGTACGTCAGTGCGCCGAGGCAGCGCGGACGGGCTCAGTGCGCGACGCGCAGCGGCGCATTCTGCAGTGGGATCGCGTGGCGGTCGCGCGAGCCGTCGCTCTCAAGGGCGAGCTTGTCGAGCTGGAGCGGGACCTCGCTCGGGTACTGGCCGCTGAAGCACGCCGTGCACAGCCGGTCCTCGGTCTGCCCGGTCGCCAGCACCGTCCCCTCCAGCGAGAGGTAGCCGAGCGAGTCGGCGCCGATGTGCTCGCGGATCTCCTCGACCTCGAGGTGCGCGGCGATCAGCTCGCCGCGCGACGCCATATCCACGCCGTAGAAGCAGGGGTGCGTGATCGGCGGCGAGGTGATGCGCATGTGCACCTCGCTCGCGCCGCCCTTGCGCAGCATCGCCACCACCCGCGGCGTCGTCGTGCCGCGCACGATCGTGTCGTCGACGACGATCACGCGGCGGCCCTCGAGCAGTTCGGGCAGCGGGTTGAACTTGAGCGCGACGCCGCGCTCGCGCAGACGCTGGTCGGGCTGGATGAACGTGCGGCCGACGTAGCGGTTCTTGACGAGGCCCTCGGTGTACGGGATGCCGGACTCGCGCGCGTAGCCGACGGCGGCGCTGGTCGCCGAGTCCGGGATGCCGATCACGATGTCGGCCTCGACCGGGTACTCGCGCGCGAGCTGCGCGCCCATGCGCATCCTCACGGGGTACAGCAGCTCGCCCTGCAACCTCGAGTCGGGGCGGGCGAAGTAGATGTGCTCGAGCATGCACATTGCCGACTCACGGTCGCCGTTGAGCCCCTCGCCCACCGACCACCACTGCGGTCCGGCCTCGTCGATGCGGACGACCTCGCCCGGTTCGAGCTCGCGCACGAGCGTCGCGCCGAGGGTGTCGAGCGCGCACGTCTCCGAGGCGAGCACCCAGCCGCGGCCGCCCTCGAGGCGCCCAAGGCAGAGCGGGCGGATGCCAAGCGGGTCGCGCATGCCGAACATCGCGTCGTGCGTGAGCAGCGTGAGCGAGTAGGCCCCATTGGCGCGGCGCATCGCGTAGTGGAAGCGGTCGCGCCAGGAGTCACCGGGCGCGTTGGCGATCAGCGCCGCGAGCACCTCGGAGTCGGTCCCGGTGGAGAACGCGATGCCCTGCTCCTGGAGGTTGGTACGCAGCAGGTCCGCGTTGACGATGTTGCCGTTGTGGGCCAGCGCCAGCTCGCCGTGCGGGCCGCTCACGACCAGCGGCTGCATGTTGATCTCGTGGCTGCCGCCGGTGGTCGAGTAGCGCGTGTGGCCGATGGCGTGGGTGCCGCCGCCAAGGTCGTGCAGCGCCTGCTCGTCGAAAATCTGCGTGACCAGGCCCATGCGGGCGAAGCGGTGGACGTCGGACTCGGGCAGCCTCGCGTCGGCCGTGGCGATGCCCGCCGATTCCTGCCCGCGATGCTGGAGGGAGTGGAGCCCAAAGAAGGTGAGGCGAGCCACGTCCTCGCCTGGTGCGAAGACACCCAGTACGCCGCACTTCTCGTGCAGGCTCGGGATCAAGGGCGCCCCTCCCCAATGGTCCCGTTAGGCCGTCATCCTATCACGGCGCCCTCATGGTCACCCGCCACCGGCCAGCTGCTCGGACGACGGCACGAGCTCGGCCGATTCCGCGATGCGCACGAGTTCCTCGAACGAGACCGAGTTCGTGTCGAGGAGGGCGACGATATCGCCCTCGCGCCAGAGGAGGCTGACGACGCCGTTCGCGGTGTGACGGTAGGCATCGGCGAGGTCGGAATCGACCGCTTGCCACACGCGGGCCGACTGCGGGATGCCGCCCGGGCGGAAGCGCTGGCGGAGGAGGATGTAGCCGCCCTCGGAGCCTTCGAGCAGGGCCCAGACGGCGACCCGGCCGCACCCGGTGGAGCTGTCCTCGCCGCCGGCAGAGGCAGATTGGTAGCCCGGTGGTGCGTACGAGGGCCTGAGGTAGCCGGGAGTGGCGGGGAAAGCCGCCTCGCCACCGAGACCGACCGGGCCCACGGAGCTACTACACGACTGGGCGCCCTGGGCCTCGATTTCGCGGGTGCCGGGCGGCGGCTCGAAGGTGAATCGGGTGGCGTCGATGTCGGTGTCGTAGTCGAGCACGGCGATCTCGACGCGGTAGGACTGGCCGCCGCCTGCGCCGTCGACGGCCCAGCGCATGATAAACATGCGCTCAGGGTCGATGAAGACGCGGGTGAGGCCCCCGGCAGGGTGGCGGAGCTCGACGATCTGCGTGCGGCGGCCGAGCACCGTGGCCTCACCGGCGATGTCGACTTCGAAGTCGCCGCCTCGCTCGCGCCACTGCTCGATGAACTCGTCGATGCTCTCGACGTTGGCGGGGCCGACCGGTGCGCTGAAGGACGGGGAAAACGCCATCGCGGCCGGAATCCCGTCGAACACGCCACGCTGGTAGGTGTTCGAGCGGTCGTCGTACGCCCAGGAGTCGTTGCCGTTGGCGACCCCCAGGAGCACCCCGTCGTCGATGATAGTGCCGACGGTCTCGAGTTCCCATCGCCAACCTGCCGGGTCGGGGGCGTACCACCAGCGAAAGAAGCTGCGCTCCTCGGCCAACCCGAGGCGAGCAAGCCGGTCGTCGGGCGAAGGGTCGACCTCGACGGTGACTTCGGCGTAGAAGCCCGTGGCGCGCGGTGGTGCGTCCTCCGAGGTGCAGGCGAGGGCGAGCGTCGCCGCGAGCAGGGCCGCCAGCAGGGCAGCGCGGCGGCGCCCCGCCGGGATGGTCAGGATGTGAGCCCGGCCAGCTTGCGGTGCTCGATCGCCGTGCAGCGGTCGAAGACGACCTGCATGCCGGCCTCCGAGGCCTTCGCGATCGCCTCCTCGTGCACGATCTTGAGTTGTAGCCACAGGATCGGCGCGCCCGAGGCGATCGCCTCGTCGACGACGGCCGGGACCTCCGGGACGCGGCGGAACACGTCGACGATCTCGAACGGGCGCGGCAACTCGGCGAGCGAGTTGTAGCAGGGCTGCCCGTGCGCCTCATCGAGCAGCGTGTTCACGATCTGCACGTCGTAGCCCTGCTCGATGAGGTAGCCGGCCACGTCGTGCCAGGGCCGGTTGGTGCGCTTCGAGCGCGCCACGATCGCGATGCTGCGGTGGTCGCGCAGCACCTCCCACGCCTGCTCACCGTCCACGATCATGGCGATCCCCCTTCCGGTGGCGGCAGCGTCGCGCGCTCCACGCGGCGACGCCGTCGCGGCGTTGGCGCCCCCTCCTCCGCCCCCTCCGCCTCCTCGAGAGGCTCTTCGTCGGGCAGCAGGCCGAGGCGCGCCTCGGCCTGGGCCATCGCGCCCACGGCCTCGGCGACCCGGTTGGCGCGGTCGAGGCTCACGTCCGCGAGCGAGCGCGCGGCGATCACCGAGCCCACCGCACTGCGACGGCCGTCGTCGCGCACGATCTCGACTTCCCACGTCACGAAGTCGTGGCCCTGCCCACCCACGTCTTCCTCGTCGTAGTCGCCCGTCACGGCGATGTGGTCGATGCGGTCGAACGGGATCGATGTGGTGGTGCCGATGCCGAGCCCGAGGAAGCCCTGCTGCCAGTGCGCCGACTGCTTGCGCCGGTCGACGACCATGCTGCTGCCGATCACGGCGAACACGAACCCCAGCGTCGCGACCGGCCCGAGGAACACGGCAATCACCGTCAGCACGACCACCACCGCAAACGGCAGGCTGTCGAGGAAGAGCACGATCACCGCTACCGCGAGCGCGGTGAGCGCCAGCTGGATGACCGGTCCGAGCAGCTGCGCGCGCGACGGCCGCACCACGATCGTGTCGTCGGTGATGGCGGCTACTGCGCGCCGCAGGGCGATCCGTTCGACTTCCGCCACGCCCGCCCCCCGGCACATCCTCGCGCGGCCCCGAGTCTACCGCGTGGGCGTCCCCCGGCCAGCGGCGGCGGCGTTTACGCTGATCTGAGGGAGGCGTACAGAGTTGACCGAGCGAACCCATGATCTCGAAGACAGGCTGGCTGCGGCGGAGGCCGCGGACGCTGCACGGGTTCCGCACGAGGTAGCCCTCGCCATCATCAACGGCACAAGCCCCGTCCGCGCCTTCCGCAACCACCGCGGGCTCACCCTGCGCGATCTGTCCAAGGGCGCCGCGAGCTCCCTCGGCTACCTGTCCGAGATCGAGCGCGGACGCAAGCCCGGTTCCGTCGCAGCCATGACCCGTGTCGCCGATGCGCTCGGAACGACCATCGACGCTCTCGTGGTGGACTGACGCTCAACCTGGTCGCCGGTTTGCCGCCTCCGTCGCGGCGTCCGTATGCTGGTCTCCCGGACACCCGCGGAGGCCCGATGCGCGCCGACCTGATGGACATCCTCGTCTGCCCCGTCTGCAAGGGCACGCTCACGCTCGGCATCGAGCAGACCGAGGCGCTCGACGACGGCCGCGAGGAGATCCTGGTCGGCACGCTCGGCTGCGCCGCCTGCGATCACACGTACCGCATCGACGACGGCATCCCCAACCTGCTCCCGCCCGACCTCAACGAGACGCTCACCGCCACGCGCGGCCAGGCCGAGGAGTTGCACCCGTGACCAACGAAGAGCGCTCGCGGCTCCTCGGGCGCGTGCTGATGGGGGGCGCGGCGGTGCAGCTGCTGGTGTTCGTGACCGGCCTCGTGCGCCGGTCGTACCTAGCGATCGCGCTGCCGGTCGGCTTCGCCGTCGCCGCGCTGTCCGCGGTCGCGTTCTGGGTCGGCTACACGATGGCGTACGCGCGCTGGGAAGACGACGAGGAGCCTACGATCCCTCGCCGCCGCGCCGCTGGCGACTGAGCGCCGACCCTCAGCGCTGGGCCCTCACCGCCACCACCCGCGCCCCAGCAGCAGCTCGACCTCAGCGACCTCGGAGGCGTCGACGTCTCCGAGTAGCTCCCGCACGGTGCGGCCGAGCCGCGGGTGTCGCGCGTCCGGCGCGATCTCGGCGAGCGGCGCCAGCACGAACGCGCGCAGGTGCATGCGCGGGTGCGGCACTTCGAGCTCGTGCGTCGCCAACTCGAGGTCGCCGACGAGCAGCACGTCGAGGTCGAGCACGCGGGGGGCGTTGCGCGCGGCGTGCAGGTCGCGCCCTGCGTCCACCTCGATGCGCTTGCACAGCCGCAGGAGGTCGAGCGGCGCGAGGTCGCCGCGCACGCACGCGGCGGCGTTGGCGTAGCGCGGCGGCTCGGCGAGGCCCGGCGGCGGCTCGCCCCACGGTGGCGTGTCGTAGAGCGACGACACCGCCTCGACGGCCAGCCCCGCGCGTTCGAGCGCGTCGAGGGCGGACGCGAGGTTCGCGACGCGGTCGCCGAGGTTGCTGCCGAGCCCGAGGTACGCGATCGCCTCGGCGGATCGGGGCGCCTCGCTGGTCACGGGCCGGCTCCGGGCCGCGTGACAGCGTCGGCGACGCGCACCACGTCGGCCATCTCGGCCACGTCGTGGACGCGCACGATGTCGGCGCCGCCCTGCACCGCCAGGGCGACCGCTGCGGCCGTGCCCCACACCCGCTCGTGGCCCCCTTCAGCGCGGGGATACCCCGCAGGGTGCTTGTCGAGCACGAGCCCCAGCGTCGACTTGCGTGAGACGCCGACGAGCAACGCCCTGCCCATGTCGCGCAGCTCGCCGAGCCGCCGCACCATCTCGAGGTTCTGCGCTGGCTCCCACCCAAACCCGAAGCCGGGATCGAGGATGAGCCGTCGCGGCTCGACGCCCGCCCGTTCGGCGGCCTCGATGCTCTCGCGCAGCCCGCCGCGGATGTCGTCGATCACGTCGCCGCCGAAGGTGCGGTCGCGCTGGTTGTGCATGACCACGGCGGGCAGCCCGCGCCGCGCCAGCAGCGGCGCGAGCGCCGCATCGCCCAGCAGCCCGCGCACGTCGTTGAGCGCGTCGGCGCCGACGTCGAACGCGCGCTCGGCGACCCCGGTCTTCGAGGTGTCGACCGTGATCGGCGCGTCGATCACCGCGCGGATCGCGCGCAGCGGCGCTCCGAGGCGGGTCCACTCGTCGGCGACGCTCAGCGGTGCGTGGCCGGGCCGCGTCGACTCCGCGCCGACGTCGATGAGGTCGGCGCCCGCGGCGACCATGCGGGCGGCCTGCTCGGCGGCGAGGGCGGGGTCGAGGACGCCGTCGCCGGAGAAGGAGTCAGGCGTGACGTTGACGATGCCCATCACGTACGTGCGGAGGCCCCACACGAAGCTGCGTCCGCCGATCTCGATGGGGGGCACGGCTGCGAGCATCGCTTCATCCTCGGGCGAGGCGGGGCGGGCGGCCCGCGCCAGCGTCGCATGACCGTGTCGCGCGCTACACGATCTCGATCGGCTGCTCCTCGATCACGCCGCCCCGGCGGATGTGATACGCGTGCACGGGCGGCGGGTCTTCGGCGAGGGAGATCAGCACGTAGAGCGCCTCCGGATACGTTGGCTCCTGCTCCACCTCGCCCGGCGGGAAGAACGCCATGCGCACGTCGGTCTGCGAGGGGTACGCGCGCGAGGCGACGTGCGAGTGGTAGATCGCGAACAGCGTCTCGCCCGCATCGTCGCGCGCCTGCTCCAGCCGCATCTGCTCCACGCCGTGCATCTCGAAGCGGTACGGGCTGGCCGCAACGTTGGTCACGCGGTGCGCGGAGACGGGCGTGCCGTCCTTCGCGTGGACGATGCCACACGCCTCGTTCGGCAGGTCCTCGCGGGCGTGCGCGATCATCTCGTCGACGAGCGAGCGAGGGATGCGCACGGTCGCTGACTCGTCTGCGGCCATCCGGTCTACTCCCAGGCCTCCGGCTCGCCGTCGTCGATGCACGCGGCGCCGGCGAACTGCATGCGCAGGAACACCGCGCTGCCCGGCTCGTCCACCAGGTGGTCGAGCCAGTGGTCGCGCTCGGCTTCCGGCAGCCGCCCCGCGAGGTCGCGCAGCGGCACGCTCACCTCACCGGCATCGTCGTCGATGCCCACGTCGAGCGACCACTGGCGCGGCAGCGAGACCCGGCCGACGTTGCGGGTGCGGATCACCTGCACGTCCGGCCGCGCTCGATAGCGGTCGATGACCGCGGCGCGAAAGCGCACGGGGTACAACTCGGTCCCCACACGCCCCGACAGTGCTCGGGCGAGCAAGAGCCGCCGGGTGGCAGTGGCCTCCGAGGGCTCCCCTGCGGGGTATCCCCGCGTCCCGGAAGAGCCGGGCCCGCCCGGAGACGCCGACATCGCTAGCGCGCGACCGGGACGTTGATCAGCGAGCCGTACTCCGTCCACGAGCCGTCGTAGTTCTTGACGTCGTCGATGCCGAGCAGGTGCCGCAGCACGAACCACGTGTGCGAGGAGCGCTCGCCGATGCGGCAGTACGCGATGGTCGGCGTACCTTCGTCGACGCCCGCGCCGCCGTAGAGGTCGCGCAGCTCATCGACGGGGCGGAACGTGCCGTCCTCGTTCACGGCGCGCGCCCACGGCACGTTGATCGCGCCGGGGATGTGGCCGGCGCGTTGCGCCGTCTCCGGGAGCCCCGGAGGCGCGATGATCTCGCCCGTGAACTCGGCCGGGCTGCGCACATCGACCATCTGCGCGCCCTCGCCGCCGACGGCCGCGAGCACCTCGTCGCGCTCGGCGCGCAGCGCCGGGTTCGGGTCCTGCGCCGTGTAGCTCGCTGCGGCGACCGAGGTGTCGTCGGTCGTGGTGGCGCGCTCCTCGGCCAGCCACTTGACGCGGCCGCCGTCCATGAGTGCGGCGTTGTCGTGGCCGTAGAGCTCGAGCACCCACAGCGCGTAGGCCGCGAACCAGTTGTTGTTGTCGCCGTAGAGGACGATGCGCGTGCCGTTGTCGATGCCCGACGCGCCGAGCAGCGCCTCGAGGTCGTCCTTCGCGATGATGTCGCGCCGCATCTGGTCCTGGAGCTGGGTCGTCCAGTTCCAGCCGACCGCGCCCGCGATGTGGCCCTCGCCGTAGGCCGCCGTGTCGACGTCGACCTCCACCAGCCGTACGCCGTCGTCGTTGCCATGCTCCACGACCCAGTCGGTGGTGACCAGCTTGTCCGCCATGCCGTTCGTTCCTCCCTGCCGGCGTGGCCGGCGTTTCATCGGTCGCCTGCTCGTTCGTGGGAGGAAACTTACCACCACACACGGTGGCGACGTCCTCCTCGATCTGCTCGTAGGTGTGCGTCACTAGCCCGGACAGGAAGACTTTCGATCAGCCTCCTCCCGGCGATGACGGGTGGCGCGGTCGTCACGATGGAGGGTCCCCAGACAGTCGCTTGAGCCTCACGGCCGGCAGCCGCTTCAGCCGCTGGTTGAGGGGGTCGACCTCAATACCGACGGACTCCAGGGCTGTCAAGCCGAGCAGCGGCTCAGCATCGTCGTCGCCGAAGAGGACGGTCGCGCCGACTATCTCGCCCATGAACTCAACCTCCGCGACCGTGACGTCAAGCCGCAACTCGCTGCCGTCGGCGAGTTCGTAGGTCCTGCTGTCGCGCGGCTGCAGTCCGATGCCTTCGAGCGCGGAACGCGGCACGAGGCAGTCGGCGGCGCCGGTGTCCACCAGGAACAGCCCCTCCCACGTACGCTCAGGCGCCGCCGGGTTGCGGATGGTCACAGTGACGTGTGTTGCTCCCATTTCCCACTCCCTCCGGTCCCGAATCGGCTGGCGGTGCGTCTGATCGGTCGGCCTCACGACAACTCCTCCGAGCGAGCCTGCAGCTCCGCCAGGCCGTAGTCCCCACTCGTCACGTCGCTGTCAGCACCTTGCTCGCGAGGAGCGCTCCCACCGCATGGCTACCACCACAGCACGGTGGCGACGTCCTCCTCGATCTCCTCGTAGGTGTGCGTCCACAGCCCGGACGAGAGGTACTTCCACCCGCTATCCGCGAGGAGGCACACGATCTTGCCCGAGGTCATGCGTTGCGCCGCGATCTGCGCCGCGCGCACCACGGACCCGCTCGATACGCCGGCGAAGACACCCGCCTTCGCCGTCAGTTCACGCGTCAGCCTGAACGAGGTCGCCGAGTCCACGACGATGCGCCCGTCGAGCACGGACTCGTCGAACACCGGCGGGATGTAGCCCTCGTCGAGGCTACGCAGCCCCTGCACCAGGTCGCCCGGGTGCGGCGCCGCGGCCACGATGCGTACCGCCGGGTTGTGCTCCTTGAGCCGCCGCCCCACGCCGGTGAGCGTCCCGCCCGTGCCGAGCCCGGCGACGAACAGGTCCACGTCCGGCATGTCGGCGATGATCTCCGGCGCCGTCGACTCGTAGTGGGCGCGCGGGTTCTCCTCGTTCTCGTACTGGTAGGGCATGAACCACTCGGGGTGCTCGGCGGCCACGCGCTCGGCCATCTGCACCGAGCCGTTCGTGCCGAGGTCGCCGGGCGAGTAGATGATCTCAGCCCCAAACGCCTCGAGTAGCTCGACGCGCTCGCGTGTGACCGCGTCCGGCATCACCACCTTGACGGGGTAGCCGCGCACGCTGCCCAGCAGCGCCAGCGCGATGCCGGTGTTGCCGGAGGTCGGTTCGAGGATCGTCTGGCCCGGCTCGAGCCGGCCGTCGCGCTCGGCGGCGTCGACCATGAAGCGGGCGATGCGGTCCTTGACGGAGCCGGTGGGGTTCGCCCCCTCCAGCTTCGCGTAGATCTGCACCTCGGGCCTGGGCGACAGCACGGAGATGTCGACCAGCGGGGTCCCGCCGACAAGGTCGGCGAGGTTCCTGGCGACGGTCACCGGCTGCAGCACGTCCGCGTTCCCCTAGCCCCCGGCCAGGGCGGGCAGGATCGAGACCTCGTCGCCCTCGGAGAGCTCCGTCTCGGCCCCGTCCATGAACCGCACGTCCTCGTTGTTGAGGTAGATGTTCACGAAGCGGTACAGCTTGCCGTCTTCGCCCACGAGCGTGTCGCGGAAGCCCGGGTAGCGCGCCTCGATGTCGTCGATCATCTCGATCACCGTGCCGCCGTCGGCGCTGAGCGTGCGTTGCCCGCCCACGACGCGCTGGATCACGGATGTCACGTGCACCTGCACGGCCAAAGTGGTCTCCCCTCCAGGCCCGGTGGCGGGCCGTTCCTTGCCGGCCGCTCCGGGCGGATGGCGCTTGCGCGCCGGCGTTAGTTCATCGGCTCCCAGTCGAGCGGCGGCGATCCGCAGAACGCGTCGTAGTCGATGAGTTCTGTCACGGTCGGCTCATCGCCGCAGAGTGGGCAATCCGGGTCGCGGCGGAGCTTCATCTCGCGGAACTCCATCGTCAACGCGTCCACCAGCAGCAGCCGGCCGGTGAGCGGGCGGCCGATGTCCAGCACCTGCTTGAACACCTCGGTCGCCTGGATGGAGCCGACGATGCCGGTGATCGAGCCCAGCACGCCCGCCTCGGCGCACGAGGGCACCAGCCCCGGCGGCGGCGGCGTGGGGTAGAGGCAGCGGTAGCAGCCCTCGCCGGGCTCGAACACCGTCGCCTGCCCGTCGAACAGCAGGATCGAGCCGTCGACGAGGGTCTTGCCGAGCAGGTAGGCGGCGTCGTTCACCAGGTAGCGCGTGGCGAAGTTGTCAGCGCCGTTCACGACGATCTCGTAGTCGGTCAGGATCTCCATCGCGTTCTCGGAGGTGAGCGGCGCGGCGTGCGTCACCACCCGCACGTGCGGGTTGTACGAGTGCAGCGAGTCCACCGCCGACTCGATCTTCGGCCGGCCCACGTCCTCCGTCTGGTGCAGCAGCTGCCGCTGCAGGTTCGAGAGGTCGACGATGTCGAAGTCGACGAGCCCGATGGTGCCGACGCCGGCGAGCGCGAGGTAGATCGCCACCGGCGAGCCGAGCCCGCCCGCGCCCACGACCAGCACCTTCGAGTTGCGCAGCTGGCGCTGCCCGATCGACCCCACCTGCGACATGATGATGTGGCGCGAGTAGCGCATCGCCTCGTCGGGCGTGAGCGCGGCGCTCGGTGCGGTTCCGCCACCCCCATTGCCGGCCGCGCCGTCGGGCGCGCCGCCCGCGAGGGCGGGGATCACGGCCATCTGGTCACCGTCGCCGAGCGGCGTCGCGGTGCCGTCCAGGTCGTGGATCTCCTGGTTGTTCACGTAGATGTTGATGTGCGCCGGCACCTCGCGGTGCTCGTCGTAGACGAGCATGTCGAGGCCCGGGAAGCGCTCCGCCAGCCCGTCGAGCACCTCGCCGACGCTCGCGCCCTCGGCCTGGACGTACTCACGGTTTGCCGTGAGCCGCCGGAACGGGGTGGGGATGTACACACTCACCGCCATGCCTTGCTCCTCTTCCTCTGTCCGTCCCGCCATCTTCGCCTGGGCGGGACTTGCGTGCTTCCTCGACTGCATCGCTGTGCGCGCCGCTACTCGAGCGGCACGCTCAGGTACCGTTCTCCCGTGTCACACAGCATCGTCACCACCCGACTGCCGGGCCCGAGTTGCATGCCGACCTCGATCGAGGCCCACACGTTCGCGCCCGCGGAGATGCCCACCAGCAGGCCCTCCTCCTTGGTCAGCCGGCTCGCCATCGCGTACGCGTCTTCGTCGCGGACGCTCATGACCTCGTCGTAGATGTCGCGGTTGAGCACGTTCGGCACGAACGACGCGCCGATGCCCTGGATACCGTGCAGCCCCGCGCGCTCTCCCTGCAACACCGCCGACCGCGCGGGCTCGACCGCGACGATGCGGACATCGATGCCCGCTTCGCGCAGCACCTCGCCCACGCCCGTGATCGTTCCGCCCGTCCCGACGCCGGCGACGAAGGCGTCGATCTCGCCCCCGATGGCGTCGAGGATTTCGGGGCCGGTGGTGTCGCGGTGTACCTGCGGGTTGGCGGGGTTGTCGAACTGCTGCGGCATGAAGTAGCCGTGGCGCCCGACGAGCTCCTCGGCGGCGTAGACCGCGCCGGTCATGCCCTCGATCGCCGGGGTGAGGTGCAGCGCCGCGCCGAAGCGTTCGAGTAGCCGTCGCCGCTCCAGGCTCATGTCCTCGGGCATCGTCAGCACGAGCTGGTAGCCCTTGCGCGCGCACACCATCGCCAGCCCGATCCCGGTGTTGCCCGAGGTCGGCTCGACGAGCGTATCGCCGGGGTGAATGAGGCCCTCGCGCTCGGCCGACTCGACCATGCGCAGCGCGATGCGGTCCTTCACGGACCCGGCCGGGTTGCGCGCCTCGAGCTTCCCGAGCACCTCGGCGCAGCCCTCGGGCGTGACGCGGCCGAGCCGCACGAGCGGGGTGGCGCCGACGAGATCAAGCACCGAGTCGGCGATAGCCGGCTGCATCGGGTACCCACCCTCGTGGTTCACGCGCGTCCTCGTCTCGTTCCGGGCAAGCTGGTCAGATCGAGTAGTTCGCCGCGGCTCGGCGGCGCCGATCGCGCACGCGCTCGGCGAGGTCCGCCAGCGAGACGGCGCGCAGGCGGCGGCGCGTCTCCTCGTAGATGTCTTCCCACACCCAGCGCTGCACGCACTCGCCGGGCTCGTGCGAGCACTCGCCGCCCTCTTCCAGGCAGGCGATCGGCGCCACGGAGCCCTCGAGGCTCTCGATGACGTGCAGCAGGCACATCTCCTCCGGCTCGCGCGTGAGCAGGTGTCCGCCGCCGGGGCCGCGCACGCTGCGCACGAAGCCGTCGCGCCGGAGCTGCGCGAGCAGATGGTCGAGGTACGACTCCGGGATGTGCTGCCGCGAGGCGATCTCGGCGCGCTGCACCGGCGCGCCGTCGCCGCTGAGCGCGAGCTCGATGAGCGCCCGCACGCCGTAGTCGCTCTTGGTGCTGAGTCTCATCGCTTCGCCCGGCCCGGGGTATCCCCACATCGGGGGAACCCCGGCCTGCCCCCGCCGGCAGTCGCGGCGGAATTGTCGAGTTCGTCGCTCAACATTGTAGCAGGCCGTCCGGGTCGTCATCGCGGACGTGGCAGTGGCCCTACCCGCCCGCGACGGCCGGGACGATCGACACCTCGTCGCCCTCGGACAGCGCGCTGTCCAGGCCGGAGAGGTAGCGCACGTCCTCGCCGTTGACGAACACGTTGACGAAGCGCCGCAGCTCTCCGTCGTCGCCGCACAGCCGCTCGCGCATGCCCGGGTACGTCGCCTCGAGGTGTTCGACCAGCTCGAGCAGCGTGCTCGCGCCGTCCGCCGTCACCGTGCCCTGGTCGGCGGTGAGCTCGCGCAGGGGGGTGGGAATCTTCACGGTCACCGCCATTGCGGCCTTCCTCTCGTGTTCGCGCAACCTCTCACGCGGGGATGCCCCGCAGGCTCTCACGCGGGGATACCCCGCAGGCTCTCACGCGGGGATACCCCGCAGGCTCTCACGCGGGGATACCCCGCAGGCTCTCACGCGGGGATACCCCGCAGGCTCTCACGCGGGGATACCCCGCAGGCTCTCACGCGGGGATACCCCGCAGGCTCTCACGCAGGGATACCCCGCAGGCTCTCACGCAGGGATACCCCGCAGGCTCTCACGCGGGGATACCCCGCAGGCTCTCACGCGGGGATACCCCGCAGGCTGGGCCGGGATGCTAGCCTTCGACCACGTCGCCGAGCGTCGCGTCGTCGACGCGCACGCCCTTTCCGCGCGCCCACTCCAGGCTGCGCGCGATCTCGTCGGACTCGCCCTCGAGCTCCAGCACGACCCATCCCACGTGCTCGTCGACATCCGCCATGCGGATGTTCGTGACCACCCGGAACTCGTGCCCGAGCAGGTAGATGAGCGGCTCCTGGATGAGGTTCGGCTCGAACGTGAACCGCACATGTCGCTTCGCCATCACGCACCACCTGCCGTCACGGCGACGCCGGCCTGCGCGGCGCGGCGCGCCTCGAATGCTTCCACGAACGCGTCCGAGTTGGCCGGCACGCGCAGGGGCTCTTCGAGGTGTCCCTGTACCGCCTCGATCGTCTTCAGCCCGCCGCCGGTGATGAACACGACCGTCTCCTCGTCGCGGCGGATGTGCCCGCTCTCGACCATGCGCTTGAGGCAGGCGACGGTCACGCCGCCGGCGCTCTCGGCGAAGATGCCCTCGGTCTCCGCGAGCAGCTTCACGGCGTCGACGATCTCCGGGTCGGTCGCCATCTCGGCGCCGCCGCCCGTCTCCTGCATCGTCTTCAGCGCGTAGTAGCCGTCGGCCGGGTTGCCGATGGCGAGCGAGCGGGCGATGGTGTTCGGCTTCTGCGGGCGGAAGTTGAGCGTGCCTTCGGCGTACGCCGTCGAGATCGGCGAGCAGCCGGCCGCCTGCGCGCCGGACATACGCGTCGAGGGCTCATCGATGAGCCCCACCTGGTGCAGCTCCTTGAAGCCCTTCCAGATCTTGGTGTAGAGCGAGCCCGACGCCATCGGGACCACGCAGTGGTCCGGCGAGCGCCAGCCAAGCTGCTCGGCGACCTCGTAGGCGAGGGTGCGGGAGCCTTCGGCGTAGTAGGGCCGCACGTTGATGTTCACGAACGCCCACGGCTGGTCTTGGGAGAGCTCGGTACACATCCGGTTCACGTCATCGTAGGAGCCCCGCACCATCACGAGCGCGGGCGCGTAGATCGCACTGCCCACGACCTTGCCCTCCTCGAGGTCGTCGGGGATGAACACGAAGGTGTCCATGCCGGCGTGCGCGCCATGCGCCGCCACCGAGTTGGCGAGGTTGCCCGTGCTTGCGCAGGCGATGCCCGTGAAGCCGAACTCGCGGGCGCGCGCGATCGCCACGGAGACGACACGATCCTTGAACGACCACGTCGGGTTCACGGTGTCGTTCTTCAGCCACAGCCGCTCCAGCCCGAGCGCGTCGGCGAGGCGGTCGGCGCGCAGCAGCGGCGTGAAGCCGGTGCCGAGGTCGACCTTGTAGTCGGGGTCGCACGGCAGCAGCGGGGCGTAGCGCCAGAGCGTGGGCGGCCCGGCGGCCACGGACTCGCGGGTCATGACCTTCGAGATCGCCTCGTAGTCGTAGTCGACCTCGAGCGGACCGAAGCAGAACTGGCAGAAGAAGGAGGGTTCGAGCGGATACTCCCGCCCGCACTCCCGGCATCGGAGGGCCTGTGCGTAGGGCATGGTGGGGTGGGCCTTTGGGTTCGTCGAGGGTTCGTTGGCCGGACAGGGGAGGCCCGCCGTCGCCCTCGCCGAGCGAGGACGCGCGGGCTAGCGCATCACCATGCGGCCACCATGCAGCCCACTGGGGGCGGCCGGGAGCAGACGCATGTCGGAGGTTCGGAGCGCCACGGGCTGCCTTCGTCCATCGCCGCCATGAGCGGGCATCTGCCGTCGCGGGGCGCACGTGTGAGGCTATGAACGCGTTACGGGAGTGTCAACCGGAGGGCCCGCGAGCCGCCTCACGTTGGGTCGAGCTATCGCGGCGCCGCCGCCGTAGTCACCTGCAAGCGCCGACCGATGGCGCCGAGGGCTGCGTCCATCTGGTCGAGCCGCGAGCGGTGATTGATGTCGAGCACGCGATCGACCTGCGGCATGTGCCACCCGAGTCGGCGCGCGAGTTCGGCCTTACCTACGCCCTCGTCGCGCATTCCCTGGTACAGCATCACCTTCACTGAGGTGAGAGTCGGAAGGGCGACGTAGGCGTCCCCTGTCGACGGGGGCGGGATGTCCTCCCGGTCGTACATGCGCGCCGCGATCACCTCCTCGAGCGCATCGACGGCCCGCGCGATCGCCTCGGCGCGGTCGTCGCCGAACGTGGTGAGCTCCGGGAAGTCGGGCGAGGTCACGAGCAACGTGTCGTTGTCGTCCTCCTCGAGGATGATCGGGTACTCCAGCATCAGTCCAACCCCGGGTCTTTCTTGATCTTGGCGACCAGTCCTGGTCCCAACTCTTTCCGACTGCCGTGCATCGGCATCGATGTCTTCCGGTTCCCGAGCGCACGGTGATATGCCCGCTGCCACCCCTCCGGGTCTCGAACGAGCAGCCCTGCCTCCGCAGCCATCGTTGGAACTCGCGCGCGCGCACTCACACCCCACTTTACGCAACACTTCTGTTGCCTTCAAGCCCGGCGCGGCGCCGCCACCACCGCCCGCCGCACCACCGCGACATCGATCCGCCCCGTGCTCACCTCGACACCGTCGACCGCCACCACCGGCACGGCATCCCCGTAACGCGCGGCGAGCGACGGGTCGGCGTCGACGTCCACCACGAGGAGTTCGAACGCCAGCTCGCGGCCGAGCCGGCGCAGCGCGTCGCGGGCGTGGACGCAGAGGCGGCAGTCCTCGCGCGTGTAGAGCACGACCTGCGAGACGCCCTCCGCCACCTGCCTACCCGCGGCCCTACCCGCGACGCAGCAGCGGCGGCGCGGACTCCTCGATCGGCGGCTGCTTCGCGAAGTACCAGATCGCGGGGAGCGCTGCGAGTATCACGAGCACCGAGACCAGCTGCGGCACCTTGAGGTCGAGCAGCAACGTGTCCGAGGAGTCGATGCGCAGGTATGTGACGAAGAACCGCATCACCGCGTAGCCCACGAGGTACACGAAGAACGTCAGCCCCGGGCGGCGCCAGAACACGCGGAACAGCACCACGAACAACAGCGCGAGGATGACGAAGTCGCCGATCATCTCGTACGTCGTGGCGGGGTGGTGCGCTCCCACGGTCAGCGAGTGCACGAACGCCGGCGAGTCGGGGTGCGTGTAGATCACGCCCCACGGCAGGTCCGTCGCCTTCGCGAGGTGCTCGCCGTTGACGAGGTCGCCGAGACGCCCGATGCCCTGGCCGAGGATCAGCCCGAACGCAGCGAGGTCAAGCCCTCGGGCGGCCGGGTAGCCCTTCCAGAGCCCGAAGGTGAGCGCGCCCCCGACCCCGCCGAGGATCGCGCCCCAGATCGAGATGCCGCCCTCGGTGATGCGGATGATGTCGCCGGGGTTGGCGCCGTAGTAGTCCCACGCCTCCACCACGAAGAGCAGCCGCGCGCCGATGATCCCGCACGGGATGCCCACGAGCGCGAGCGCGTAGGCGTCGTCGTAGTCGTAGCCGGTGACCTTCGCGAGCTGGAGGGCGATCTGCACGCCGGCCAGGATGCCCACCGCGGTGAACACGCCGTGCCAGGTCAGCAGCAGGCCACCCAGCTGCGCGATGTCCGGACCCCAGCCAATCTCGATCGCCAGTACCGGCACGCCGCAGCCTCCCGCCGTCCTCCGATCATGCTAAGCGCGAGGGTCGCTACGGACGCCTACTCCGAGCCCGACGCGTCCTCCCCCGCCGGCTGCGGTGTGGGTGCTGCGTCCGAGGTCGGCTCCGGCGTCACTGTCGCCTGTGGCGTCGGTTCGGGCGTCGGCGCTGCCGGGGGAGGCGGCGGCGGCCGGCCGCCCGGCACGAGGATCGTCGCGCCGACGTGCAGCAGGTTGGGGTCCGAGAGCCCGTTCGCCGGGAAGTTCACGATCGAGCCCACGTTCGCGCCGTAGCGATCCGCGATGCTGGTGAGCGTCTCGCCCGCGACCACCCGGTGGATGATGCCATCGGCGCCGGGGATGCGAAGCAACTGCCCCTCCTCGATGGGAGTGACCGGCGTATCGAGGGCGGCGTTGTTCCACACGACGAGCAAGACAGGCAGGCCGAACTGCTCGGCAACCGAGGACACCGTGTCGCCAGCCTTGACCGTGTAGACGCGGAACACCGGTGGCGGCGCTCCGCTCGCGCTGTCCGCCGAGGGGTCGCTGAACAGCCGCTCGTAGAGCCCTCGCACGATGTCGGGGGGGAGCCCGTCGCCCAGGAACGAGTCGCCGACGCGCACCTCGTAGTGGAGGTGGATGTCGGTGCCCGGCGCGAGCACCGACTCGGGTGTGCCGGACTCCCCGATACCGCCGATGGGCTGCCCCTGCTGCACCTCCGCGCCGACCTCGATGCCGTCGGCGATCGAGGCGAGGTGGGCGTACCGCGCGACCACGCCCGAGCCGTGGTCGATCCACACCTGCCGGCCGCGGTAGATGTCGAGCGTCTCCGGGTCGGTGTTGCCCTGCCGGGCGGTGCGGGCGGCGAACTCGCTCACCTGCTCCGGGGAGATCTCGACGTAGTCGAGGTCCGCGCGCACCACGACACCGTCGTGCATCGCGAAGGCGGGCGTGTTGAGCTCGACGCGCGCGCACGCGTAGCCGGGATAGATGTCGACGCCCTCGTGCACGCCGTTGCGGTACGCGCGCGGCGCGTTCGGCATGAGCGCCTCGGTGAACGGCAGGCACGCCCCGTCGACGGGGTGCGTGAAGCCGCGCAGGTCGTCGGGGTCGAGGCGATCCGCCTCCGCGGTCTCCGTCGGCGTTCTATCGGGCATCGCTGGATCACGTGGCGTGGCGGTCGCAGTGCCCGTTGACGTCGCCGTCGGAGACGGGACCGGCGAGCCGTCGACACTGACGTCGACGTCCTCGTTCTCGCTGCGGTTGCAGGCGATCAGGAGCAGCGCCATCGCAAGCACGGCAGCCAGCCACCGAGCGCTCATGCGCACGCCTTCCAGACACACCCCGCGATCAGAGGTTCGGGCGCGCACGGCGCGCGGTCAATCGACGCTCGCCCGTCCCCGGTCGCGCGCCGCAGCAGCCGCCGCGCGCCTCGCCTCGACGGCGTATGCGCCCTCCGGTCGCTCCTCGATGGCGGCGTCCGGGCCGTAGCGATGGCGCAGCGCGCCTGCGATCAGCCAGTCCGTGATGCGGGGGTTGCGAGGCAGCAGCGAACCGTGCAGGTATGTCCCGAGCGCGCTCCCCGTCACCGCGCCCTCGGTGCCGTCCGCGCCGTTGTTCCCCCACCCATGACGCACCCGCGCGAACGGCCGCACACCCGGTCCGAGGTACGTCCGGCCCGCGTGGTTCTCGAAGCCGACGACCTCGCCGATGCCGCCGAGCCCCGTCTCCGCCAGCACGTCGCCGACGCAGCGCTCGGCGCCCGGCGGCGGCGCGACCGTGGTCACGTCGAACAGCCCGACGCCCGGCAGCTCCTCGCCCCGCGCGGCGCGGTAGCCGTCCCCGAAGAGCTGGAACCCGCCGCAGACCGCGAGGAACGCGACACCCGCGTCCTTCCAGTCGTGCAGCCGGGCCGCGTGGCGCTGCAGGTCCGGCGCGACACGCCGCTGCTCGCGGTCCTGCCCGCCGCCGATCAGCACGAGGTCCACGTCGTCCGGCAGCTCGCCGCCGAGCTCGACGTTCCGCACCTCGCAGCCCAGGTCGTGCTCGGCGCAGCGCGCGCGCAGCGCGATCACGTTGCCGCGGTCGGCGTAGACGTTCATCAGCTCCGGGTAGAGCCAGACCGCCCGGATCGCTCGCTCGCTCATGCCGGTCCCCGCGTCGATGGCCCCGCGGGGTATCCCCGCGTGCGCGATTCTGCGGGGTATCCCCGCGTGCGGGGTTCCGGCGTCGCCCAGTACGGGGCCACACCCGTCCACTCGGCGAGCAGCTCGCGCATCTCGATCATCGCGGTGTACGTGGCGACCACGTCGACGCGGGCGCCCGCGGGCGCCAGCTGCAGCGACCGCGCGAGCGCCACGCCGACCTGCGGCTGCACCACATCGACGCGCAGCCCCGCAAGGTCGCAACGGAGGGCGAGGTCGGCCGCCCGGTCGCCCGAGACGACGAGGCTCGCGACGCGCCCCGCGAGCAGTTCGAGATCGGCGTCGTAGATCCAGGACACGTCGCGGCCGTCCTGGATGCCGTCGTTGAGCAGCGCCATCAGGTGCAGCCGCTGCCGGGGCTCCTCCTCGGTCCCGCGGGGTATCCCCGCATCGTCCGAGCCGCGGGGTATCCCCGCGTCTGCGGGAGTGGGCGGCGGCGCGAGGGTGCGCAGCACCGCGTTCAGCCCGGCGGGGTTCTTTGCCAGCCACATCCGCACGTCGCGCCCGTCGAGGGCGAACGACTCCTGGCGGCCGAACGCCGGCGCGGCCTCCGCAAGCGCCGAGGCGATCGCGTCGGCCTCGATGCCGAGCGCGTGCGCGGCAGCGGCCGCGCCGAGCGCGTTGTAGACCGCGTAGAGCCCCTCGAGTGGCAGCTCCACCTCGACGCGGTCGCCCGCGACGGCCAGCGCGAACGTGGTGGCGCCGTTGCCGGCGCGCACGTCGTGGGCGGCGACGTCGGGGGTGGGGCGGGCGCGGTCGCAGCCGTCGCAGCGCCAGAGCCCGGCCTGGCCGAGGAACACCGCCTCGTAGCGGAACGCCGCGCCGCACTCGCAGAAGCGCGCGTCCGAGGCGTGCTCGTCGCCCGCCAGCGCGACTCCGCGATCCTCGATGCCGAACGTGACCACCTCGCCGCGGCCGGTCTCGGCGAGCTGTGCGATCGGCGGGTCGTCGGCGTTGAGCACGAGCGTGAGCCCGTTGCCGTCGGCGACCAGCATCTCGCGCCACCCCTCGGCCACCGAGTCGACCTCGCCGTAGCGGTCGAGCTGGTCGCGGAAGAGGTTGAGGAACAGCGCGGCGCGCGGTCGCAGCGTCGGGAGCAGGCCCGGCAGCGCCGCCTCGTCGACCTCGAGCACACCGAGACGGGGGCGGGCGCCATCGCCTGCCTCGTGACGCGCGTCGAGGTATGCGGAGACGATGCCGCGTTCGAGGTTGGAGCCGGAGCGGTTCGCGATCGGGTCGAGGCCGGCGGCGGCGGCGATACCGGCCAGCAGGTGCGCCGTCGTCGTCTTGCCGTTGGTGCCGGTCACGACCACCGAGCCGGCGTCGGGCAGGCGCGCGAGCTGTTCGGTCACGCCGGGCGCGACCCTCGTCGCGACGAGCCCCGGGAGCGCGGTACCGCCGCCGCGGCCGAGCCGCCGCGCCGCCTCGCCGGCGAGCGTGCCGAGGAACACCGCCACGCGATCGCGGGGGCCGAGCCTGCGGGTCATCGGACGTTCCGCTCTCCCCGCCGGGGTGGGCGCGTCGCCGTCGTGAAACAGAATCGCCCGGCGCAGTCTCGACGCCGGGCGTGGCTGGTCATCGTGGCTCGACTGCCTGGGGTCAGCCGGAGCGCGAGCCCTCGCCCGAGCTCTCCGTGTCGCTGGCTGCCGCCGGCGCTTCCTCGCCCTCGTCTTCGTCCTCGGCGGCCGCTTGCGCGGCCTCCTCTTCCTCGTCGCCGCGCGCTTCAGTGCGGAACTCGCGAATGCCGCGGCCGAGTGCGCCGCCGAGATCCGCGACGCGGCTCGCGCCGAAGATCAGCGCGATGATCACGAGGACGATGAGCAGTTCCTGCCAGCCCAGACTACCGATCATGGGTCAGCCTCCCTGACGTAATCGCAGCACGTGCGTTTCGGTATCGCGGGATCGTACCACGCAGCCCCGTCATGGACGGTACGCTGCGGGGCCCGCCGCGGATCGCCTCCTAGTCGGCGATGCGCTCGAGGAAGACCTCCATCACGCCGCCGCAGATCTTGTCGTCGCCCTCGACATCCTCGGTGAGGTCGACCAGGACGATGCGCGGCGCGCCGTCGGCCAGCGTCTCCATGGCCTCCTGCCACACCTCGGCCTCGCCGCAGCCGCCGCCGATGGTGCCGACGAACGTGCCGTCCGGCCGCAGCAGCATCTGCGCGCCGGGGCCGCGCGGCGTGGAGCCGCGCGCCGTCGCGACGGTCGCGAGTACGCGCCGCTCGCCCGCGCGCTGGGCTTCCTTGATCTCCTCGTACAGCTCAACGTCCGCCACGTGTCGCTCCTTCAGTCATACGCGCGCATTGTACCAGCCGCGCGGCACCAGTCGCGCGACTGTCCGCATTCGATCAGGCGGTGGCCTTCCTTCGTTCCCGCACCAGCTTCACGTCGAGCCGGTACCCGAGCGCTTCCGCGATGTCGTATACGGTCTCGAGGCGCGGACTGTGTTCCCCTGATTCGAGCCGACTGATGACCGTCTTGGTCACGCCAATCTGCTCGGCCAGTTCACGCTGGCTGAGATTGCGAGCCTTCCGGGCCCGCACCATCGCCTCGATCAACCGGAATCGCGGCCCCAGCCGGTCGTACTCGCGCTGCAATTCCGGATCCCCGTCCCGCAGCTCCTCGAACATTTCCTTCGCTCGCCGCATCGTTCACCTCTCCCGGCCTACTGCCTCAGCTCGAGCAGCCTGCTTCGCGCTCGCGCCACGTCGCGTCGTGGTGCTCGCCGCGCTTGCTTCCGCCACGCGTGCAGCAGATAGAGCACCCCGTGTGCCTCACCGTAGGCAAGGCGATGGTCGCCAACCCGCAGTTCATACAGGGCGATCGGCGCGCCCGACGCTTACGCCGTCGGCGCGGTCAGCCGCGCCCGGCCCTTCACCTCGCGCATCTGCCGGCCCGTGCCGCCGCGGCGTTCGAGCACCATCTCCGAGAGGATCGACATCGCGATCTCCTCGGGCGTCTCGGCGCCGATGTCCAGCCCGATCGGCGTGTACACCGCCTCCAGGTCGGCGAGGCCGAATCCGTCGTCCGCGAGGTGCTGCAGCACCGTCCCGGTACGGCGGCGGCTGCCGATCATGCCGACGTAGGCGGCGCCCCGGCCCACGAGGTGGCGCAGTCCCTCTTCGTCGAGCTGGTGCCCGCGCGAGACGAGCACCGCATAGGTGCTGTCGTTGATATCGAGCGCGTCGAGGGCGGGCGCGGGCTCTTCCGCGATCACCCGCTGCGCCATCGGGAAGCGCTCCTCGTTCGCGAACTCCAGCCGGTCGTCGACGACCGTGACGCGGAACCCGAGCATGTCGCCCATCGTCGCGAGCGCGAGCCCGACATGCCCGCCGCCGACGACGAGCAGCTGCCCCGGCGCCTCGTGCACCTCGATCATGACGCGCGCATCGCCCGCGCGCGCCTGCGAGCGGCGCGACACGGCGTCGCCCTCGGCCGCGACGTGGACGGTCTGCGCCTCCAGCCGCGGGCGCTCCTCGAGCGCACCGACGGCCGACTCGCGCACGGCCTCCTCGATGGCGCCTCCGCCGATGCCGCCGACGGTCGAGCCGTCCTTGTGTACGAGCATCTTCCCGCCGAGGAGGATGCCCTGGTCCCGCTGCTCCCCGAGGTCGATGACAGTCGCCACGGCGACGGCCTCACCCCCGGAGAGCGCCTGCTCGATGATCTCCACGATCTGTGTCCGCACATCGCTCACGGCGTCGTTGCTCCTCGTCCGCCCGCACGGTTGCGGCTACGCATTATGCCCCGGCGCCGCGCCGAGCGTCGCGTTGGCGAGCCTGTCGACGGTGGGAGCGGGCGACCTCGTCTCCTCAACGTCTCCTCAGCATGGCCGAGTGCTATCATGTAGTCACACCGAATCACACACGTGACTCCCACGGATACTCGATATGACCACATACAGCGTACGAGAGTTCAAGGCGCACTTCAGCGAGATCCTCAGCGGCCTCGAGGACGGCGACGAGGTGATCATCACCCGCCGCGGCAAGCCGTGGGGCCGACTCACCACTGCTCCCACGCCAGACGAAGACAAGCCCTCGCTGCGCACCCTGCGCGGCGCGTTCGCCGACATCCTCCCGGACGCCGAGTACGAGGATTTTGTGGCACTGAAGAAGATCTGGGAACCACGGTTGCCGGAGGGTTTCGACGAGGACCACGACGTTGCCGGATAGTCTGGTTCGCTTCGTCGCCGACACCCATGCGCTCTGGTGGTACCTCGAATCCCCGAGCCGGCTCAGCACCGCGGCGGCAGCCTTCTTTCGGCTGGCCGAGACAGGTGCCGCCACGCTGATCGTCCCCGCCATCGTGGTGGCAGAGTCCTACTTCTTGTCGGTCAAGCTCGGTCAACCCCTCGGGGCATCTGCGCTGCTGAACGCATTGGCCGGAGTGCGCGACGTGGAGCTGTCGGAGCTGGGCAGGGAGCAACTCGACCTGCTCGAACGGCTGCCCGAGATCCCGGAAATGCACGACCGACTCATCGCCGCGGACTCCCTGATCTACGACGCTCCCCTGGTCACGCGGGACGCGATCCTGACGGCTTCGCCGCAGATCGACACGGTGTGGTAGACGGACTGGTGCTCGAGGAAGTGAGCGACCCCGCCTACACGTTGAACAGCACCTCGATCACGTCGCCGTCCTCGATCACGTAGTCGCGGCCCTCGGTGCGGAGGCGGCCCCGCTTGCGCAGCTCGGCGAGTGAGCCCGCCTCCATCAGCTCGTCGAAGCGCGCCACCTCGGCGCGGATGAAGCCGCGTGCGAAGTCCGAGTGGATGCGGCCCGCCGCGTCCAGCGCGGTGCCGCCAACCGGCAGCGTCCACGCCCGCGCCTCCGGCCGCCCCGCCGTCAGGAACGAGTGCACCCCGAGCAGCCCGTACGCCTCGCGCACCAGGCGGTCGACGGGCGAGAGGGGCGGCAGCCCGAGCTCGCCGCGGAACTCGGCGGCCTCGTCCGCGTCGAGCGCCGCTACCTCCGCCTCCAGCTGCGCGCACAGCGCCACGACCGTCGTCGCGGACGCGTCGAGGTGCTCGGCGAACTCGGCCTCGATCGCCTCAGCGCGGCCGACATCGGCCTCCGCGATGTTGACGACCACGAGGAGCGGCCGGCGCGTCAGCAACTGGTAGCCGGACAGCCGCTTCCGCTCGGCCTCGGTCAGCTCCTGCGCGCGCAGACCGACGCCTGCCTCGAGTTGCTCGGTCACGCGCTCCAGCAGTTCGAGCTCCGCCTCGAGCGGCCCGCGGTCGGCGGCCCGCATCGAGCGGATCTCCGGCTCGATGCGCCCCCGGCGGCGCTCGATCAGCGCGAGGTCGGCGAAGGTCAGTTCCAGCTCGAGCGTCTCGAGGTCGCGGCGGGCATCGGCGAGTCCGCCGCCGCCGCCGAACGCGCCGATGACGGGCGCGAGCGCGTCCATGCGCGCCATCTCGCCCAGCATCGAGGTCTCGGCGCCGCGTGCCGCCACGGCGGCGACGGGGTAGTCGAACCAACGGATCTCGGCGTGCGTGACCTTCTTCGCGTCGTACAGCTCGGCGAGGCGCTCGACGCGCGCGTCGGGGACGTGCACCACGCCGATGGACGCCTCCAGGCGGCCACTCCCGCCTCCGGTGGCGACGCCGCCGGTCAGCGCACGCCAGAGCGTGGTCTTGCCGGATGCGGGCAGCCCGATGATGCCGAGGTCCATGCCAGTCAGTCTCAGTGCGTCGAGACCGGCGTGCAACGCGTGGTCGCGCGGGCTACGCCGCCAGCGCGGCGGTCCCCCTGGGGCACGCGTCGAGCAGCGGGCAGTCCTCGCAGCGCGGGGCGCGGGTGAGGCAGCGCGCCTTGCCGTGCGCGACGATGAGCGCGTGCCACTCGCCGAGACGCGTCACGTCGCCACCCGTGGCGTCGAGGAGTGCGTGTCGGGCCGGCTCGTACCCGCCGGGCAGCTCGCAGCCGAGCCGCGCGAACAGCCGCCGCGCATACGCGTCGACGACAAACGTGGGGCGGCGCGCGGCGTAGAGCACGATCGCGTCGGCGGTCTCGGGTCCGACGCCCCACACGTCGAGGCAGCGCCGTCGCACGGTCGCGGCGTCGCCGTCGAGGAAGCCCTCGACCGTTCCGCCAGGGCCAGCGCGCACATGCTCGGCGAACGAGCGCAGCGTGCGCGCCTTCGATCGGTACGTGCCGGCGCCTCGCACGAGCTCCTCGAGGTCCGCCAGCGCGAGCGTGGCGAGCGCTTCGACGGAGAGCGCGCGGGCTTCGCGCAGCCGGACCAGCGCGGCTGCGGCCGCCTCCCACCGCGCGTGCTGCACGAGGATCGCGCCGACGCAGACCTCGAGCGTGGCTGTCTCCGCCAGCCCGGCGACGGGCCACCAGCCCTGCGGTCCGTACGCGGCGAGCAGCGCGTCGTAGACCCCATCGAGGTGGGCCGCGTCGAGCGTCGGCGCGCGGGCGGTCACCCCTGCGCCCAGCGCGGCAGCTTCGCGTCCGGCACGGCGTCGTAGACGGCGATGTACGGCTTCACGTCGAGCACCGGTGTGCCGTCGACGAGGTCGAGGCCCTCGACGCGCAGCGTGGAGCCCTCGATGCCTCGCAGCCGGCAGACCGTGACGGCGACCGGGTTCGGGCGGGCGCCGCGCAGCGCGAACGAGCCGAGCAGCGGCAGTCGCTCGTCGCCGCCCGGGTACGCCTGCCGCCGCTCGCGCAGCTCGGCCGGGATCTGGTCGAGCCAGCCGACGACGATCACATGCGAGAAGCCGTCGAGGCCCGACAGCGCGTCGGCGAGTTCGGGGCGCAGTTCCACGTCGCTGCGCACGTGCGACCAGTCCTGCCGACGCACATCGCGTTCGCGGCTGCGCACGACGCCGATCGGCGTGATCTCGATGGGTTCGGAATCGGCTGTCATGGCCCTGATTCTACGTACATCGGCCCGGCGGGCGGAGCGTGCGGCGTGCGACCAGGCGTCACTCGGCGAACTGGTTCATGAGCTCCAGATTGGCGCGAGCGTGGCCGTTCTCGATGCGGACCAGGCCCATATCCCTGAGGTAGTTCATGTCGCGCGTCAGAGTCTTGTTGGTCACGCCCCCGTAGAGAAGCGCCGCCGGGTGCCGACGCGCGCGCAAGTCGACGAGCGGCACAGGCTCGCCGGTGAGTTGGAGCACCAGCTCCAACCGGCGCCTTCCGGTCTTCGACCGCAGTCCGGCGCGCACTTGCAGCGCCTGGCGGGCGTAGTCGGTGAACGCGAGCACTCGAACAAACTCCAGGGCCTCGGCATGCACATCCTCCAACTCCTCCCGGAGTCCCCCGAGCGCGAACGTCACGAACTCCGTCAGGTCCCCGTCGTGCACGAAGCGCGCCCGGTCCAGCATCTCGATGTATTCCGGGCGACGCCGATAGTAGAAGTTGGCCAACGAGTAGAACCCGAGCGAGTTCACGCCGCCGCCGTACAGGATGAAGCTCTCGACCGCCCTCGATGTGCGCCCGTTGCCGTCTCCGAAGGGGTGAATGCTAATCAGGTAGAAGTGCGCCGCGACGGCTCGCACGCACTCCGGCCAGTGATCCCGATCTCGTGACTCCGAGAACCATTCAAAGAAGCGGGCCATCAGCTCGGGTACCTCGTCGGGAGGCGGGGCCTGATAGTCGCCGGCTGCGACCGGCCGCGCACGGTATTCACCCGGCGAGTTATTCCGGTAGTCGATCCCGTCCGTGGTGAGGGCGTGCATCTCGCGCACGTGATCCTCGGTCAGCTCACTCTCCGGAGCCGCGGTCACCCGGACATAGTCCATCACGCGCGCAGCGTTGCGCGCCTCGGCCTCCTCGCGAGCCCGGGCCACTCCCAGGACGGGTGCACCATCCGGGCCTGCCGCCAGGATGTCGCCAACTTCCCCCTCTGTGAGGTTCGCGCCCTCAATCCCCGTGGTGCCCCGCACCGCCCTCAGGATGTTGAGGCGATCCGCCTCGTCCCTCAGCGCGGGCGGCAGCGGGATTGCCCGAACGAGCCCCGCCAGCGCCTCGGCGCGCGCCACCAGTTGCAGCAACTCTGCGTCGCGCAACTCGACGTAGGGTTGGAAATGGATGTCCCAGCGCGGCACCGCGTCCTGCCTATCCTGGCGTGTCGACGGCTCTTCCGTCGACTGTCAGTGATCCTGTCGCGACAATTGTCCTTACCATTGTCGGCGTATCCGCCTGCTATGGCAACGCATTACGGCATTACCGAGCCGGATATGTCCATGACATTGTCCCGCATACTGACCCTGCCAGGGTTCCCTCGGGTTGAGGGGTCTTATCGCGGGCGAGATACGCTCGGCAACCTCACCCGCGGCGCCTCAGAAACTGCGATCCGTGGTAAACTGATTGCGTGTTCAACGCGACGCCGCAACCAGCCGCTGCGCCCCATCCGCTCGATGCGCAGCCCCCCTCCGCACAGCCGTCGCGACGAAGAATCAGGGTACGACCTATCCGTGAGCCTGTGACCGTCTGATGGCCGGAACCCGCGCAGCACGAGGCAGCGCCACGCGGCGCACCGCCAACGGGAACGGCCCCCGCACCAACGGCCGCCGCAAGGGCCGCAACGGCAACGGCGGCTCCACCGGCGCGTCCGACCCCGCCTACACGTCCGAACAGATCCAGGTCCTGGAGGGCCTCGAGGCCGTGCGCCGGCGCCCCGGCATGTACATCGGCTCCACCGACCAGCGCGGCCTCCATCACCTCATCTACGAGATCGTCGACAACGCTATCGACGAGGCGATGGCCGGCTTCTGCGACCGCATCGACGTGACCATCCGCGCCGACGGCAGCATCAAGATCGAGGACAACGGCCGCGGCATCCCCGTCGACAAGCACGAGAAGACCGGCCTCTCCGGCGTCGAGACCGTGCTGACCACCCTCCACGCCGGCGGCAAGTTCGGCGGCGGCGGCTACAAGGTCTCGGGCGGCCTCCACGGCGTCGGCGCCTCGGTCGTCAACGCGCTGTCGAGCAGCCTCCTGGTGGAGGTCGCCATCAAGGGCGGGCTGTACAGCCAGACCTACGCGCGCGGCGTGGCCACCTCGAAGCTCGCGAAGGTGCGCGGTCAGAAGACCGACTACACCGGCACCACCATCACCTTCCTGCCCGACGAGGACGTCTTCGAGACGCTCGACTACGAGTTCGACACGCTCGCGACGCGCTTCCGCGAGATGGCCTACCTCACCCGCCGCGTCTGGATCGCGTTCCATGACGAGCGCCCCACGCCCGACCGCCCCGATGCGCTGCCGCGCGAGCGCTCCTTCTACTTCGACTCGGGCATCGACGCCTACGTGCGCCACCTCAACCGCGGCCGCGGGCCGCTCCACCCCGACCCGATCCACATCGACGACCAGCGCGGGGACACGCTCGTCGAAGTGTCGCTGCAGTACAGCCAGAGCTTCAACGAGACGGTCTACTCGTTCGCGAACTGCATCCACACCATCGACGGCGGCAGCCACCTCACCGGCTTCCGCTCCGCGCTCACGCGCGCGCTCAACGACTATGCGCGCCGGGCCAAGCTGCTCAAGGACTCCGACCCCAACCTTTCGGGCGACGACGTGCGTGAGGGCCTCGCCGCCGTCGTGTCGGTCAAGCTCGCCGAGCCGCAGTTCGAGGGCCAGACCAAGACCCGGCTCGGCAACCCCGATGTGAAGGGGATCGTCGAGTCGGCCGTATCCGCCAAGCTGAGCGCGGTGCTCGACGAGCAGCCGGCCGTGAGCCGTCGCATCATCGAGAAGGCGCTCACCGCCTCTCGGGCGCGCGAGGCCGCACGCAAGGCCCGCGACCTGGTGCAGCGCAAGGGCGTGCTCGAGGGCAGCATGCTGCCCGGCAAGCTCGCCGACTGCTCCGAGGCCGACCCCGAGCTCTCCGAGATCTACCTCGTCGAGGGCGACTCGGCCGGCGGAACCGCGAAGGGCGCGCGCGACCGGCGCACGCAGGCCATCCTGCCGCTGCGGGGCAAGATCCTGAACGTCGAGAAGGCGCGGCTCGAGAAAATGCTGGCGCACGAGGAGATCCGCACGATCATCACGGCCCTCGGCACCGGCTTCGGCGAGGACTACGACGCTTCCAAGCTGCGCTACCACAAGATCATCATCATGACGGACGCCGACGTGGACGGCGCGCACATCCGCACGCTGCTGCTGACGTTCTTCTGGCGCTTCATGCCGCAGCTCATCGAGCACGGCCGCCTCTACATCGCCCAGCCACCGCTCTACAGCCTGCGCTACCGCAACCGCGTGACGTGGCTGTTTAGCGAGGAGCAGCGCGAGGCCCACTTCGCCGAGAACCCGACCGCCGCCGAGCACGGCAACCTGCAGCGCTACAAGGGCCTCGGCGAGATGAACGCCGACCAGCTGTGGGACACGACGATGGACCCTGAGCGCCGCTCGCTGCTGCGCGTCGCGGTGCGCGACGCCGCGGAGGCCGACGAGCTCTTCACGCGGCTCATGGGCGACGAGGTCCCGCCGCGCCGCGCCTTCATCATGACCCACGCCCTCGACGCCACCCTCGACGTCTAGCGGCCCCGTTCCTTCGGGTGGCCAGGGTGACTCAAACCGCGCGATCCATACAGGCCCGGCGTGAGGCTCGGAAGCGGAGGCTTCCACAGCCACCGAAGCAAGTCCGGTGGAAGTGCCAGCGTTGCGGTACACGCCAAGAACTGCTAGCGCGATACCAAACCCGCAAGTTCTGTACTGCCTGCCGCAAAAGCGTCGACGAGGAGGCGGCCGCGGAGAAGGCCGACCGGAAGGCCGCGCGCACGGCTGCGGGACGCAAAGAGACCCGGCGCGAGCTCAAACAGCGGCTACAGTCCTATCCAGGCTTCGGGGTGAAGGGCTACGCACGGATGCTGCGCGACCAGAACGACCGCTGCGCCATCTGTGAGAAGGAGTTCGGGGGCAAGCCGATTCCTGACCACAATCACGAAACCGGCACCGTCCGCGGCCTGCTCTGTCGACCCTGCAACACTGGACTCGGCCTGTTCGGCGACTCCGCCGGGCGTCTTCGAGCAGCTGACGCCTACCTGACCGAGCGTGGCCAGTACGGACCACCTCAATGACCGCCGCGCCTTCCGCGCCACCCACCGAGGACCGCCAGGTGTGCGCCGGCGTGATGATCGGGCTGGTCTCGGGGCTGACCGGCATCATGTGCTGCGTCTCGCCGGTGGTCGCCGTGCTGCTCGGCATCGCGACGGCCGCGCAGGGCGTCACGCTCGGCGACAACCTCTACTACGACTACGGCTGGTACTTCCGCGGCGCGGGCGCGCTCGTCGCGGTCACCGCCGTCGTGCTGCACCTGCGCCGGCGCGGCGCCTGCTCGATCGATGGGGCGCTGCGCTACCGCCGCATGCTCGCGGTGCTGGCCGCCGCGGCCCTCACGACGTACGTCGCGCTGTTCTGGTTCACCAAGTACCTCGGCATCTGGTTCGGAGAGCCCTCGTGACGTCCGACGCCGCTACGCAACGCCTGCACGTCGAGTTCGACGGCGCCGAGGACTGCCCCGTCGCGTTCGGCGGCGACCCGACGATCGTGCTGTTCTTCGCCTCGTGGGCGTACACCGTGCGCTTCGGCGGGCAGCACGAGCTGGCGCAGGCATCAATGCGCATGCAGCGCCGCTTCAAGGTCGAGCTGCGCCCCCTGCTGCGCTACGCCGACCGCGACGTCGAGGACCCCACCGACCAGCACGAACTGGACCACGCCTGGCAGGACGCCGCACCGCTCGCCGAGTGTTGCCGCGCCATCACCGCCGCCATCGCCGGCGGCGACGAGGAGCTGGACGGGCTCCTCGATGGCTACGACGCCCTCGCCCCTCGGCTCACGGAGCTGGCGGAGATGTGCGACTGGGCGGCCGCGTCCGAAGCGCGCGTCAGGCTCTCGTTCGACCTCCGCACCTCGGACGATTGAGCAGCCCGCCCGAGCGTGCCACCATCGCCGACGTGACCCCCGACTCCCACGAGCGAGCGCGCCTCTCCGAATACAACCAATGGCTCCGTGTGCCCTCCCCCAGCGGGATCCTCATGCGCTGGTTCCTGGGCGAGCAGGGCGCCTTCGCGGTGAACACCCCGGTGCTGCGCCTCCCCACCGAGCTCAACCTCACCGGCAGCGAGCGCACCCTCGACATCGGCACGGGCCGCGGCGCCCTGCTGCGCCTGCTCGACCGCCAGCTGCCGTTCGAGCGCGACCCTGTGGGCCTCGACTTCTCGCGCCCGATGCTCAAGCTCGCCGCGAAGGACGAGGCGCGCTCCGGCCGGCCCAGCGCGCTCGTGCAGGCGACCGCGACGCGCCTGCCGTTCGCCGACAGCTGCTTCCAACTCGTGCTGTGCGGCCACCTCGTCAAGCACCTCGACGACGATGGGCTGCGCGACCTGCTCGACGAGATCTATCGCGTGCTCTCACCAGGCGGGCTCGCCCTGATATGGGACTTCGCCCCGACGGGGCGCAGGCTGCTCGACGCATTCAACGTGCTCTGCATCGCGTCCCACGTGAAGGAGCCGTACATGCGCTCGACGGCGACGCTGATGCGCTTTGCGACCGCGGCTGGGTTCCCGTTCGTCACGGACGCGCTGCTGCGCCCGTTCCTGTTCCCGCCGATCCCGCGCGCTTCGGTGCTCATCGGACGCCCGCCCGAGGAGGCGTAGCGCCCCGGCGCGGCTCACGCGTCCCGATACAGCCCGAGGTCGTCGATGAGCCGCCGCACGGCCGCCCGGAGGCGCGGCGCCGTCGGCTCCCCGCGCGCGACGCGACGACGCAGCTCGCTCGCCGAGACGTCGAGCGCCGGCATCGGCACGAAGTCGACGCGGCTGGCCAGCCCGGGCACCACCTCGAGCGTGCTCGCCGCTGGCTCGGCGCCCGGCCGCTGCGCGAGGCCGAAGCGCACGCGCTGCACCAGCCACAGCGGCTCGTGCCAGTGCGGGAGGTCGGCGAGCGCGTCCTCCCCGAGCAGGAACCACCACGCCGCGTCCGGCTCGGCTGTGGCCAGCTCCTCGAACGTGTCGAGGGTGTACGTCGGGCCGTCGCGCTCGACCTCGATGGCGCTGACCTGGGCCCACGGCAGCCCCTCGGCGGCTGCCCCCACGAGTTGCAGGCGTGTCCGCGCCGGCGTCACGGCGCGGTCGGCCTTGCGCCAGGGATCGCCGGCCGGCACGAGCACGACGCGGTCGAGTTGCAACGCGCGGCGCGCGGCGGCGGCGAGCACGAGGTGCGCGAGGTGCGGCGGGTCGAACGTCCCGCCCAACACGCCGATACGCGAGGCTTCGCTCACTCCCACGTCAGCTCGACCTCGCCGATGCGGACCCGTTCCCCCGACCGCACGCCGAGCCGCGTCAACGCGCGCTGCACCCCGAGCCGTCGCAGCCGGTCCAGCAACTCCTCGCGCGCCTCGGCCTCCTCGGCGTCCAGGGTCAGCGCCAGCCATTCGGCCGTGCTCCCGTGCACCACGGCCATGCCGTCCCCGTCGCGCTCGGCGCGGACGCGCTCGCGTACCCGGGGCTCGGGCTGCAACAGCGGCGGGGGCACCGACTCTACCTCGTGCTCGAGCTGCTCCTGCAGCACCTGGAAGGCGCGCTGGGCGAGCGGCATCGTACCCTCGCCGCTCGCGGCCGAGATGGCCAGCCACGGCACTCCCAGCGCCTCCACCTGCTCCTCGAGCAGCTCGACGTGGGCCGCCGCATCCGGGTCGTCGATCTTGTTGAGCGCGAGCACCTGCGGCTTGTCCGCGAGGCCGTGGCCGAATGTCGCCAACTCTTCGTTGATGAGTACGAGGTCGGCGAGTGGGTCGTCGCGCGTCATGTCGAGCACGTGTACCAGGACGCGTGTGCGCTCCACGTGGCGCAGGAACTCGTGCCCGAGGCCCACGCCCTGGCTCGCCCCCTCGATCAGCCCCGGCATGTCGGCAGCCACGAAGCTGTCATAGCCCAGTTCGACGACGCCGAGTTCAGGCTCAAGCGTGGTGAACGGGTACGGCGCGACGCGCGGCTGCGCCGCCGACCAGGCGCCGAGCAACGTCGACTTGCCTGCATTCGGCAGTCCGACGAGCCCCACGTCCGCGAGTAGCTTGAGCTCGATGCGCAACTCGCGCCGCTCTCCCGGGGAGCCCTTCTGCGCGAACCGTGGCGTGCGGCGGGTCGCCGTGGTGAATCGCTTGTTCCCCCAGCCGCCACGGCCCCCTCGCGCAACGACGAGCCGCTCCCCTGCCCCGGTCAGATCCGCCAGCCGCTCCGCACCGTCCCAGACGATGCTGCCCACCGGCACCGGCAAGACGAGGTCTTCGCCGGAGGCGCCCTTACGCTGCACGGAGCCGCCCGGCCGCCCAGCGCTCGCCCCACGCACCCGCGCATCGCGATACGCCCCGAGGCCGGCGACCTTGCTGTCGGCGACAAGCACGACGCTGCCCCCACGGCCGCCGTCCCCACCATCGGGACCACCCTGTGGCACAAACTTCTCGCGCCGCATCGAGACGATGCCGCCACCACCACTACCTGCCCGCACGACGAATTGAACGTGGTCGATCACGGCACAATCCACACGCTCTCGCGGAAGCGCTCCGGTTAAGCGCTCTTCACGACACAGTGTAGGGGGCGAGACTAGTCGTAGTGGTAGAGCCGTTGGCGGTGTGGGTAACGCAGTGACGACCGGGGAGGAGTATGGCGTATGAGGTGTGGGCACCACGGCGGCGGAGGTGGGGAGTGGCTGTGGGAAGGTGACACCGGGAGGCCGAGCGGGCCATCAGCGCGGTCGGCGAGGGGGGCGGACGTCCACGGCCAGGCCACACGATCAACGTGAACCGCCGAGGTTATCCACCGAGCGTCAACAAGTGTGGATTGTTCGATCCGGCGCACAGTAAGGACGCGCCGTGAGGTGCTAGGCGGTGTAGTGGAAGGCGCTCAGGCAGCCTGGCGAGCGCGCTCGACGAGTTCGCGCAGTGTGGTGACGTCCTGGCGCGTCTCGGGCTCGATCTGCAGCGAGCGGCTCATCTTGCGCCAGCCATGATGCACCGTGGAGTGATCGCGGCCGCCGAGGACCGTGCCGATCTCGACGAGGGAGCGATGCGACATCTCGCGGATGAGGTACATCGCGAGTTGGCGCGGGTAGGCGACGCGCTTCGCCCGGCTCTTGGACAGCAGCGCCTCGCGCCCGATGCCGAAGTAGCGGCACACCACGTCGATGATGATCTCAGGCGACGGCGGCAGCTGGGGCTCGGCCGGGTCGAGGGATGCGAGCGCTGACTGCACGAGCGCGGGCGTGACGGGTTCCTCGACCAGGCGTGCGTAAGCGAGTACGCGGGTGAGCGAACCTTCGAGCTCACGGATGTTGTGCGTGTATCGCCGAGCGATCACGTGCAGTGAATCGTTGTCGAGCCGGACGTGCTGTTCTTCGGCCTTGGACCGCAGGATGGCGATGCGCGTCTCAACATCGGGTGCCTGGATGTCCGCGATCATGCCCCACTCGAAGCGGGACCTGAGGCGCTCTTCGAGCTCCGGTATCAGCTGCGGACTCTTGTCCGAGGTGATGACGATCTGGCGCCCGGCCTCGTACAGGTTATTGAAGGTGTGGAACAGCTCTTCCTGCGTCGCTTCCTTCCCGCTCACGAACTGGATGTCGTCGATAAGCAGGGCGTCGGCGGTGCGGTAGCGGAGGCGGAACTCCTCCTGCGTGCGCTGCTGGATGGACTGGATGAGGTCGTTCGTGAACTGCTCGGCCGAGATGTAGAGCAGGCGCAGTTTGCTATCGAGGAGGGCATGGCCCACGGCCTGCAGCAGGTGCGTTTTCCCAAGGCCCACAGCGCCGTAGAGGAACAGCGGGTTGTGGAGATGCCCCGGCAAGCGCGCGACGCCCTCGGCCGCCGCAACGGCGAGGCGGTTGTTGGGCCCCACGACGAACGAGCGGAACTGGTACTGCGCGCGCAGACGCGGGCGGCGGTAGCTGTCCGGGCTCGGGCGACCCGGGTCGCCGCCGCGCTGGAGCACCGGCGCCTCGTCGTCCGGCGCACGCAGCGGCGTGAAGGCGATGTCGAGCGGCTGGTCGCCGAGGTCGGCGAGTGTGCGCCTGATGAGCGGCATCAGCCGCTGCTGGAGCCACTCCGTGATGAACTCCGATCGTGTCCCGACAATGAGCGTGTCGCCCTCGAGCCGCACGCCCTCGGTGGGGGCGAGCCAGGTCTCGTAGTTGGCGTCGGATACGTGCTGCCGGAGCGAGCGGCGCGCCATCTCCCATAGCTCGGCAGGATCGTTGGACAACAGGTGCTCCAGAGGCGAGACCCAGGGCGCAGTGCGGTAGAACCCACAGTTTGGGATAACTGTGGGTAACTTTTGCGGAGGACGTACGGCCGACCCGCGAGCGGGTTCACCCCACCGGCCGCTTGCAACGTCCCCGCAAGCGCTGCTTCTGAGCTCGTTGCAGGAGGTGATAGTGAAATCCGGAACGCAACGTAGCCCCCGAACTCGGGCAAGGCAACAATGCTATGTAGGGGAGGCGCCGCCGAGGGCTCGATTGGGGACTCTCTGTGTATAATCCCTCCCGATACCGGACCAGTTACGGGCGCCGGGCCACCAGCCGAACGTCTCCGTTGCCGCCGGTGCGCCGCCAACCAACGGGGGCGTTCGTGCTCCTCGCCATCGACATCGGTAACACGAGCGTGGCCGTCGCCGCCTTCGAAGGCGCGGCCATCGCCGCGCGTTTCCGCCTCGCGAGTGACCGCGAGATGAGCTCCGAGGCGTACGCCGAGCACATCGAGGCCGGGCTCCAGAACCGCGGTATTGACCCCGCGACCACCGATGGCGCCGTCCTCTCGTCGACCGTGCCGGTGCTGACGGCGGCCGTTGGTGGCGCGTGCCGGCGGGCCTTCGGCGTCGGGCCGATCGTGGTGAGCGCCGAGGTGCAGGCCGGCGTGCCCATCCGCTACGACAACCCCGCGGCGGTCGGGCCGGACCGCATCCTGCACGCGGTCGCGGCCGTGCACCGTCATACGCCACCGGTGATCATCGTCGACTTCGGTACGGCCCTGGTGTTCGACGCGGTGGGGCGCGACGGCGACTACCTGGGGGGTACCATCGCCCCCGGCATCGGCATCTCGGCCCAGGCGCTGTTCGACGGCGCCGCGATGTTGAACCGCGTCGAGCTGACGCCGCCGGCCACGGGGAGCGTGATCGGCCGCAACACGGTGGACGGGATGCAGGCCGGGATGTTCTACGGGTATGTCGAAATGGTGCGCGGCATGGTGCGCCGCTTCAAAGAGGAGATTGGCGATGACGCAACGGTGATCGCCACGGGCGGATACGCGAACGAGATCGCCGCGGCTACGGGCTGCGTCGATGCGATCGAGCCGGACCTCAACTTCGAGGCACTGCGGCTCGTCTATGAGGCCAACCAATGAGTGAAGCATCAGGGCCGCTCTCGGGACGTACGATCGTGCTGGGTGTGACCGGCTCGATCGCCGCGTACAAGGCGGTCGAGGTGGCCAGTCGCCTCGTCCAGGCGGGCGCTACCGTGCGCCCGGTGATGACCCGCGCCGCAACAGAATTCGTTGGCCCCGCTACGTTCCGCGGGGTGACCGGCCATGAGCCCCTCGTCGACATCTGGGCGCCCGATGGCGAGCACGCCGAGCCGCACGTGGCGCTCGGCCGCGAGGCCGACCTCATGCTCGTGACGCCGGCGACCGCCTCCGTGATGGCGCGGATGGCGCACGGCATCTCCGACGACTGCGTGACGCTGGCGGCGCTTGCCATGCGCGGACCGCTGCTCGTGGCGCCGGCGATGGACGCCGGCATGTGGGCGAACCCCGCCACGCAGGCCAATGCGCGCACGCTGCAGGAGCGCGGCGTCGCGTTCCTCGGGCCCGTCGAGGGCCGCCTCGCCTCGGGCGAGATGGGTGCGGGCCGGCTCATGGAGCCGATCGCGATCGCCGACCACATCAAGGCCGCGGCCGGGCGCCTCGACGGGCCGCTCGCCGGCGCCCGCATCGCCGTCACCGCCGGCGGCACGCGCGAGCCGGTCGACCCCGTGCGCTTCGTCGGCAACCGCTCGAGCGGGAAGATGGGCTACGCCGTCGCCGAAGCCGCGCGCGACCGCGGCGCCGAGGTCGTGCTGATCACGAGCGCCGAGCTCGCGGCGCCGGCGGGCGTGCGCATCGCTGCGGTGGAGACCGCGCAGGAGATGCTCGAGGCGGTGCAGGAGCACGTCCCCGCGTGCGACGCACTCATCATGGCGGCAGCAGTCGCCGACTATCGGCCGCTGGAGGCCGCCGCGGAGAAGCAGAAGCGCGGCGGCCGCGAGACGTGGGGCATCGACCTCGTCCGCAACCCGGACATCATCGCCTCCGTCACGGTCGACGGACTGATCAAGGTCGCGTTCGCCGCGGAGACGCAGGACCTTGTGGACAACGCCGCGAAGAAGCTGGTCGAGAAGAACGCCCACCTCATCGTCGCCAACGACGTGTCGGCGACCGACGCCGGCTTCGCCGTCGACAACAACCGCATCACGATCCTCGACCGCGCGGGCGGCCACGAGGAACTGCCGCTGATGTCGAAGTACGACTGTGGCGTGCGCATCCTCGACCGGGTGCAGGAACTGCTCGCCGCCCGCGGGTAGCGGACCCCTCGGGTCACCGACGCCGCACGGCCCGCGGGGATCCCCGCGGGCCGTGGTCATGTGGCGGCGGGCCGGGGCTACCCGGCGCGCGCGAGCACGTACTCGATGAGCGTGCGCGTCGCGGCACCGGCGACGCCCTTCACCTTCTCGCCGCGGTCACGCTCGTTGTCCATGACGCCGGCGATGTCGAAGTGCGCCCACGGCGTGTCGTGCGCGAAGCGCTGCAGGAACTTCGCGGCCGTGATCGAGCCCGCGCCGCGCCCGCCGGTGTTCTTGATGTCCGCCACGTCCGACTTGATCTGGTTGTCGTACTCGTCGTCGAGCGGGAAGCGCCAGATCGGCTCACCCGCGGCCTCGGCCGCGCGGTCGAGGTCGCGGTAGAGGCGCTCGTTGTTCGCGAACACGCCGGTGCGCACGTTGCCGAGCGCGATCGACATCGCGCCGGTCAGCGTCGCGACGTCGATCAACGGCGAGCAGTTGTGCGCTCGGGCGTAGCCGAGCGCGTCGGCGAGGACGAGCCGGCCCTCGGCGTCCGTGTTGATCACCTCGACGGACTGGCCGTCCATCGCGTAGAAGACGTCGCCGGGCTTGGTGGCGCTGCCGCTCGGCAGGTTCTCCGTACACGGGGCGATCCCGGTCACGTTGATGGCGGGGGCGAGTCGCGCGATGGCCTGCATCGCGCCGAGGACGGCGGCCGCGCCGCTCATGTCGGCCTTCATCCGCTCCATGCCCCCCGCCGGCTTGATGGAGATGCCGCCGGAGTCGAACGTGATGCCCTTGCCGATCAGCCCCACGCTGCGCCGGCCGGTTCCACCGCGGTAGCGCAGCACGATGAACTTCGGCGGCTGCTGCGACCCCTGCGCGACCGAGAGGTACGAGCCCATGCCGAGCCGTTCGGCCTCCTCGCGCTCGATGATCTCGCACTCCAGGCCCGTGGCCTCGGCGATCTCCTGCGCTTTCGCGGCCATGTCCGTCGGTGTCATGAGGTTCGCCGGCGAGTTGGCGAGGTCGCGTGTGAGGTTCTGCGCTTCCGCCATGATCTGCCCGCGCTCGACGCCCGCGCGGATGCGGGCGGCGCGACGCTCCGAGGGCTCGACGATGCGGATCGACTCGACGTTGCCGCGCGGGCGGTCCTGCTCGCGCGTGTGGTGCTGGTCGAAGCGGTAGAGGCCCAGCGTGAAGCCCTCGGCGAGCGCTTGCCCGCCGCGTTCGAGGTCGCTGCTCAGCCAGTCGGGCTGCGCGGCGATGGCGACGCTGCCGGCGTCGACGCCGCGCAGTGCGCGCGCCAGCGCCCCGGCCTGTGAGCGAGCGCGCCCGAGTGTGAGCTTGTCGCGGGCGCCCAGGCCATGGACAAATGCGCGCCGTGCGCCGATGGCGCCCGTTACGGGAACCGGTGTGAGCGCCCCGTCACTGAGGCGGATCGCGCGCGAGGCGATCATCGCGTTGATGGCGCCGCCGAGCGCCGCGTTGAGTGCGCCCGCGGCGCCGCCCGGTCGCCTCGATCCCTCGGGGAGCGACACCACGACGGTCTCGACGTTCTGGTCGGCCAGCTCGCCGCTCGTCACCTCGATCTGCATGCTCTGTCTCCTTCGCGCGTCCGGCCGGGCCGACCTGACTTGGTCCGTACGTTACAATCTACCCAATCAAGACGCCGCACTTGCTGCGATGGAGCGTAGCTGCCCTGTGTCTCGAATACCTCGCCGACTGGCCCGCTACCTCTTCTACTCCACCAACCCGGAGCGGATCGGCGTCACGCGCTGGGACATCTCTGAGTTGCTCATCGTCGTCTTCGCGTTCCTCTGCTACTTCTTCGTGCGCGGCGCCGTCGTCGACCGCACCGCCGACGCGATCGAGCATGCGCGCTGGATCATCGACCTGCAGCTCAACCTCGGCGTGTTCGTGGAGCCCGCGTTCCAGCGCTGGGTGCTGGACTACGACCTGCTGAGCCGGCTGCTCAACTTCGTCTACTTCTGGCTCGACTTCCCGCTCATCGTGGTGGTCGGGTTCGTGCTGTTCTGGAAGCACCGCCGCGCCTACACGCTGACGCGCGACGCGATGCTCATCTCGGGCGGGATGGCGCTGCTGCTCTACTGGGCGTACCCGGTCGCCCCGCCGCGCTTCCTCCCCGAGTGGGGCTTCGTCGACACGCTCGCGGTGTACGACAACCTCTCCTACCAGGCGCAGTCGATGCAGCCGTTCGTGAACCCGTTCGCGGCGGTGCCGTCGCTGCACGTGGGGTGGGCGCTGCTGCTGGCGGCGGGCGTGTTCGTTTCGACGCGTAACCTCATCCTGCGGCTGGCGGCGATCGCGGTCTTCGTGCTACAGGTGATCTCCGTCGTCGGCACGGGTAACCACTACATCTTCGACGGCGTCGTGGGGCTCATCGTCTGCGTGGTCGCGCTTGGCGTGGCGGTGTGGATGCAGCGCCGGGGCTACCCCGCGCTGGGCGCGGTGCTTGCGCGGCGGGCCGGGCTGCGCCGCCAGCCCGAGCCGAGTCGAGGCGCCGCGCGGTCCGGGCGCACGGGCCGCCCGACGACGGCGTAGCGCAAGCGCTACGCCCAAGCCTCGAACCGGATGGCTCCAACGCTCTCAGCCGAGGAACGACGTCTGCGTGGTCCAGTGGGGCCGATCCATCCGCAACGGAGGATCGCCACCAGCGTGCTTGTCGAGTAGACCGTCGTCCGATGTAAACATCGTCGGCGCCCCCACGAGTAGGGCAGAAGCAACGTGGATAGCGTCCTTTGGCTCGATGCCGAGGTCCCAGACGAGTTCCCGTGCTTGCTCCGCTACTCTTCGCGTGACCTCGACGAGCAGGAATCTGCGCGGCGGAACAGGCCGAAACAAGTCGATTACGCGGGGCTCGTCCTGGGGAGCGAGACGACGGCGCGGCCCTCCGTCGACGCGCCGCAAGTACAGCACCTCAGTAAGGGTGAGAGCCGACGTGGCCACACGAAGCTCCCCGCTGCGCCAAGCCTCGATGATTGAGTTCAAAGCATCACCGTATGGCCTGTCGCCGATCAGATAGTCGAGATAGAAGTTCGAGTCGAGGTAGACGAAGTCGGGATTCGTCTCGCCGGGCGGGCCCGAGGAACTGGCGGCCGCGTCACTCGCCACGGATATTCCGCAGGTAGGCTTGAGTATCGCTGACGCCACCGAAGAGGCCCGTCGGAGGCGCCCAGTCGCCCGGCAGCGGTTCATCAATGACCTCAATTGCGTCCACCGGGCGAATCCGGCCCAGGCTACCGTCGGGATTCCGGCGCAAGGGCCCGCTCACGGACACAGTGCGGCGCTCCGCCACAATGTCGGCGATGCGCTCGCGGTCTGAAGCGTCGAAGTAGCATTGAACTGCCTTACCCGTGAGCAGGTCCCACACTGTGAAGAACGGTGCCGCATGCACGTTGAATGCCTCGGCGGGTCCTTCGACTGACCCGTAGACCGAAGGCTCGACCGCTGTGGTCGTGTCTGTGCTCTCGGCGAGCACAGCAGCGGCGTTAGCAGCGGTAGCAGCGGTTACGATTGCGTCCTGCGGGGTGTCGTCCCCTCCTCGGCCGTCGTGGATCGCGTCGGTGATCCGTATCGTGCGGATACCCTGGCCGGTTAGTTCGCCGAGCCGCCCGATTCGCTGTAAGGCTTCATCGCTAAATCCGGGCGGGCGCCGCGCACCATCAGTGAGGGCCCGCGCGCCGGCGATACAGACTTCAGCGACCTGCGGCGCCCTGTCGGCGCCGTTCTGGGAAGGGACGGCCGTTGCAAGAATGCGCACCGGGCTCGAGTAACTGATCGCTGCGAGTTCCCAGTGAACCGTTGCCCGACCCTGAGGGAAGAGCGCGGCGTCGAGCTCGGTGAGTAGCTCCGAGAAGTCAACGACGGCTTGGCCTAGACCGGGGAGACCGATCCTGTCTCCGTCGATTGTGAGAGCGAGGGATGCTGGCATGAGAGATCTGCCTTGCTTGTGGTGACACCGCCTCGCGGGCTGCGACCCGAACGCATACCCGGCTCATGAATGGTACAGGATGACCTCTAAGGATGGTCTGAACAACTCGCCTGAGCGGGTGAGCAGATGCGATCATGGGGCGACCCGGAGAGGGGCGACCCATGCAGCAGCGTTCGTTCGGCAGCGTCGAGTACGAGCACAAGAAGGTCAAGACGAGGCGGCAGACGTTCCTCGAGCGCATGGACAGGCTCGTCCCCTGGGCTGAGCTGGAGCAGCGCATCGCGCCCGTCTACCCGAAGCGCGGCCGCGGACGCCGCCCCTACGCGCTGCGCGTGATGCTGCGCATCCACTGCCTGCAGCTCTGGTTCAACCTCAGCGACCCCGGCATGGAGCAGGAACTCTACGACTCCCGTTCGATGCTCGAGTTCGCCGGTCTCAGCCTCTCCGAGCCGATTCCCGATGAGACGACGATCCTCAACTTCCGCCACCTGCTGGAGCGCCATCAGCTGGGAACGGAGCTGTTCGCGACGATCAACGCGCACCTGGCACGGCAGGGTCTGCAGGTGCGCGAGGGCACGATCGTGGACTCCACGATCATCAGCGCGCCGTCATCGACGAAGAACCGCGAGCGTGCGCGCGACCCCGAGATGCACCAGACCAGCAAGGGCCGGCAGTAGTTCTTCGGGATGAAGCTGCACACCGGCACGGATGCGCGGACGGGGCTGGTCCACAGCGTGAGCACGACGGCGGCGAACGTCTCCGACGTGACCGAGGCGCATCGCCTCTTGCACGGCGGCGAGACGGAGGCGTGGGGCGACGCCGGCTACCAGGGAGTGGAGAAGCGCCCGGAGCACGCGGGGTCGGAGGTGAGCTGGCAGGTGGCGATGCGTCCGGGTCTCAGGCGGCAGCTGGCGCCGGGGGGCGAGGAGGCGCAGGCGGAGCGGCGCAAGGCCTCGGTGCGCGCCAAGGCTGAGCATCCGTTTCTCTACGTGAAGCGGCACTTCGGGTACGCGCAGGTCCGCTACCGGGGTCTTGAGAAGAACCGCCAGCGTCTCATGCTGCTGCTCGGTTTCACGAACCTGTTGCGAGCTGAGCCTCAGCTCGCGTGATCGCGGGAGCGCTGCGTCCGGAATCGCTCCCGCAGGCGAGCCCGCAGCGGAATGGGAACGGGATCGCCCCCTGAATCGCGGCATCGGCCCCCGCAGCGCAGCGCAGTACGCCGATCGACCCGCACCGCGCCCGATACGCCACCTGTTCAGACCATCCCTAGAGCCGAAGGATCGCGTGGGCTGCCGCGGTTGGCCGCCATCGAGCCCTGTGCTAGCGTAATCGCGTAGCCGCACGGCGCGTGCGCGCGCCGGATCGCCGAGCAACGGCCCCGCGGCTACCGCCCGGTCCCGGGAGGACCAAGGCGCTGAGTGTGTGTAGGTGGCAATAGGGAACAGGACCAACTCGCATCGCCTCGCTCATCAATGCGGAACGCCGTCAAGAGATCGTCCACGACTACCAGACGCACGAGGGAGACACCGGCTCCCCGGAGGTGCAGGTCGCGCTACTGACTGAGCGCATCCGGCACCTCACGGACCATCTCCGCGAGCACTCGCACGACTACGACACGCGGCGCGGGCTACTCAAGCTCGTCGGCCGCCGCCGTCGGCAACTCCGCTATCTCAGCAAGAGGGACGTAGAGCGCTACCGCACGCTCATCGCACGGCTCGGACTGCGCCGCTAACCACGCGCTGCTCCGCACCGCCTCGTACCTCCCGACCGCGCGACACCCAACCGGATGCGCACGCCGCGCGATCGGCGTGCGACAGCGCCGGCAGGCGCACAAGGAGCAGTACGCGCAGATAGGCGCGCGAGGAGCGAAGGAACAGCATCGACCACCCCACCACAGGGCCGCACAACCACCCAGGCGGCCCGCACCGTTCAGCAATCCACCCCCAGCATCAGACACAGGCACCCATGACCGGGCGCACCCAGGAGAGGCGACAACCACGATGACCCAGACCATCCCGGCGCCGCGTATGGAAGTCGAGGAGCAGATCTTCAGCACCGAGATCGAGGGTAAGACCCTCGAGATCGGCGTCGGGCTGCTCGCCCTGAACTCGAGCGCCGCGTGCACCATGCGCTACGGCGACACCGTGCTCCTCGCCACACTCACCGACGGCGAGCCGCGCGCGGGCATCGACTTCTTCCCGCTCACCGTGGACTTCGAGGAGCGGATGTACGCCATCGGCAAGATCCCCGGCTCCTTCTTCCGCCGCGAGGGCCGCCCCGGCAACGAGGCCACCCTCGCCGCGCGCATGACCGACCGGCCGATCCGCCCGCTCTTCCCGAAGGGCTACCGCCGCGAGATCCAGCTCGTGCTGCTCACCCTCGCCTCCGACCGCGAGAACCCGGCTGACATCTTCGGCGTCCTTGGCGCCTCGACCACGCTTGGCATGTCGAACGTCCCGTTCGAGGGGCCCGTGTCGTCGGTGCGCATCGGCCGTGTCGATGGCGCGTTCAAGGCGTTCCCCACCTACGAGGAGATCGAGGCGTCCGACCTCGACCTCATCGTCGCGGGCACCGAGGACTCGATCGTGATGATCGAGGCCGGGGCCGACCAGGTGCCGGAGGCCGAGGTCATCGAGGCCGTCGAGTATGCACAGGGCATCATCGCCCAGCTCAACGCCCTGCAGCGCGAGGTCATCGACGCGGTCGGCGAGGAGAAGACCCCGTACGAGCCGGCGGCCGCCGACGGGGAGCTGCAGGCCCGCGTCCACGCCGACCTCGAAGGCGTCGACGACGCCGATCTGCTCGGCGCGGTGCAGGACGAGGGCTTCCGCGGCGTCGACCAGCTCGGGCTCGATGTCTGGCAGCGCCTCGGCGGCGAGGAGGACGACTCGCTCGACCGCCGCGCCGTGCGCGCCTGCGTCGAGGACGAGGTGAAGGCGCTCGTGCGCCGTCGCATCGTCGAGGACAACCTGCGCCCGGACGACCGCGCCGAGGACGAGATCCGCCCGTTGTTCAGCCGTGTGGGCATGCTCCCGCGCGCGCATGGCGCCGGGCTGTTCCGCCGCGGAGGCACGCAGATCCTGTCGGTCGCGACGCTCGGCCCGCTGGCCGACCGCCAGCGCCTCGACACGCTGTCGCCGACGCAGTTCAAGCGCTACATGCACCACTACAACTTCCCGCCGTTCTCCGTTGGCGAGGCGCGGCCGCTGCGCGGCCCCGGCCGTCGCGAGATCGGCCACGGCCTGCTCGCCGAGCGCGCGCTGCTGCCGGTCCTCCCGCCGGCCGAGGACTTTCCGTACGCACTGCGCGTCGTGTCCGAGGCGCTGATGTCGAACGGCTCGACCTCGATGGGGTCGGTCTGCGGCTCCACCCTCGCGCTGATGGACGCGGGTGTGCCGATCACGGCGCCCGTCGCCGGCGTGGCGATGGGCCTGATCACCGCCAGCGAGGGCGACGAGTACCGCGTGCTCACCGACATCGCCGGCGTCGAGGACGGTCTCGGCGACATGGACTTCAAGGTCGCCGGCACCGAGCAGGGCGTCACCGCCGTGCAGCTCGACATCAAGCTGCAGTCGCTGCCGGACGGCCTGCTCGACACGGTGTTCGAGCGCGCGCGCCAGGCGCGACTCCAGATCCTCGAGGTCATGCTCGACGCCATCTCCGAGCCGCGCGAGGAGCTGTCGCCGTACGCTCCGCGCGTCGAGGCGCTGCAGATCGACCGCGAGAAGATCGGCGCGGTGATCGGCCCCGGTGGCCGCGTCATCAACGCCATGCAGGAGGAGACCGGCGCGAACATCAACGTCGAGGACGACGGTGTCGTGCTGGTCAGCGGATCCGACGCCGATGGCGTGCGCCGCGCCATCGAGATGATCCGCGGGCTCACCAAGGAGATCGAGGTCGGCGAAATCTACGAGGGCTCCGTGGTCCGCATCCTCGACTTCGGCGCGTTCGTCGAGATCCTTCCCGGCAAGGACGGACTGGTGCACATCTCCGACCTCGCCGACTACCACGTCAACCGCGTGGAGGACGAGGTCAGCGAGGGTGAGACGCTGCGCGTGCGGGTCATCGAGATCGACAACCTCGGGCGCATCAACCTCACGCGCCTGCGCGACGGCGAGGACGGCTCCGAGCGCGTCGGTCTCTCCGACGAGGCAGCCGAGGCCGCGGATCGCGAGCCTGCCATGGCCGGCGATCGCGGCCCGCGCGGCGGCGGCGGTGGCCGTGGTCCCCGTGGTGGCGGTGGCGGAGGTCGAGGACGTGGCGGCCCGCGCGGTGGCGGTGGCGGAGGCGGCGGTGGAGGCCGCGGCCCGCGCGGCGGCGGTGGCGGGGGCGATCACAACCGCGGCCCGCGCGGCGGCGGGGGTGGCGGCGGAGGCCGAGGCCCACGCTCCGACGGCGAGAGCCGCGGCGGCGGTGGCGGGCGGCCCGAAGGCGGCGGTGGCGGCGGCGGGCGCCCCGAAGGCGGCGGTGGTGGCGGCGGCGGCGGCCGTCGCTGGTAGCCCTCGCCCCGCGTAGCCCGGCCCGCACTACCAGGATGTGGGCCGGTACACTGGCGCCACGCCCACTGCCGGAAGGCAGGTCAGAGATGACCGGGCGGGGCGTCGTTCCGTCTGCGGTCATGCAGCGAGGGGGTGCACCGTGATCAGGGTCGTCGTCAGCGGCAGCGGCAACATGGGCGGCCAGGTCCTCGGGACGATCGAGGCCCAGGACGACCTCGAACCCGTCGGCGTCATCGAGCCACTCGGCGTCGAGGGTGATGAGATCACGGCCGCCAGCGGCGCCGTCTACCCGGCCAGCGCCGACCCCGCCGCGCTGTTCGAGGCGGTCACGCCCGACGTCGTCGTCGACTTCACGAACGCGTCGTTCGCCCCGACGCTCCTCGACGCCGCGATCGCGCACGGCGTGCGGCCGGTGATCGGCACGTCGAGCATCCCCGACGCGGTGGTCGAGCGTGCCCGCACCGGGCTCGCCGAGCGCGGGCTCGGCGGGGTGATCGCCCCCAACTTCGCGCTCGGCGCTGTGGTGCTGATGCACCTCGCGAAGATGGCCGCGCCGCACTTCGACGCCGCCGAGGTGATCGAGCTGCACCACGACGGCAAGGTCGACTCGCCATCCGGCACCGCCGTCGCCACCGCGCAGCTCATTCGCGAGGCGCGCGGCGAGAACCTCGCCCACCCGGAGTCACAGATCGAGCATGTCGAGGGCGCGCGCGGCGCGCAGTTCGGGGGCGTCGGGCTGCACTCCGTGCGGCTGCCGGGCCTCGTCGCGCACCAGGAGGTGATCTTCGGCGGCCTTGGCCAGACGCTGACGCTCCGCCACGACTCGACGGGCCGCGACTCGTTCATGCCGGGGGTGCTGCTGGCTGTGCGCGACGTGATGGGGCGTGAGGGGCTGGTATACGGCCTCGACGCGCTGATGGGGCTCGCGTAGTGCGGCTACCGAAGCCCTACGACCTCGTCGTGTTCGACCTGAGCGGGGTGCTCGTCGAGACGGTGAGCTCGTGGGCGGACGGGCATGCGCGTGTCGGCCTTGCGGGCGATCCGCCCACCGATCGCGACTTCGAACCGCGACGGCTCGAGTTGAGCGAGCAGCGCCAGCGCGGCGAACTCGCTGTCGCCGAGTACTACCGCCTCGTCGCGGACGCGTCCGGGGGTGTCTACAGCCCGAGTGACGTCGAGGCTGTCCACGGTGCGTGGCTGATCGGCGAGTACCCCGGCGTCGGCGCTGTCATCGACGCCGTACACGCGGCGGACGTCGAGACGGCGATCCTGTCAAACACCGACGAGTCACACTGGCATCGCCAGCTCCTCGACGAGTCCGAAGCGGAGCGCTACGCGTCGGTGCGTCGCATCGGGCAGCGCTTCGGCAGCCACCTGCTCGGCGTGATCAAGCCCGAGCGAGCCGTCTTCGAGGCCGTAATGGCGGCGACCGGCTTCAAGGAGCGCCGCATCCTCTACTTCGACGACAGCAAGCGCCACATCGACGCCTCGCTGGACGCGGGGTGGGGCGGGGTGCTGATCGACCCGGAGGGCGACCCGGCACGACAGATGCTGTTCGAGTTGAACAGGCGGATGGTGACGCTGGGGCGGGGTACGGGGGCGTAGGCGCGCCGCTAAACGGCGCGGATGAGTGGCTCTTTGGTCAACTGGATTCCCGGAGGCGGATGCGCGAATCGCCGCGGTAGCGGCAGATACGCTTAGGCACTTATACTCAATGTGTCAGACGGTGGGCTCGCCGATGTTCTAACTTTGTCGAGCCCGCTAGGCCTATTCGCCGTTGGCGCGGCTGAGGCCATGCATTCGATCAACCCGCCCAAGCGGATGCGCATTAAGCGTATCCGCCGGGCTCTGTGCACGCAAGTGCCCCCCGGTGGAGAATCCTGACCGGAGGGGCTAATCGTGGAGGAAACGCGACCAGCGGAAGAGAAGCTGCACGAACTCGAAAGCTCGGGTTTGGCAAAGTTCCACAAGCGGGATGACTCCGAGAACGGAGCGCTGCCGGTTCTTCGTCTTGCGAAGCGCGTTAAGGACCTGAGGGAAGTCATCAAGGACTCCAAAGTGGGTTAGGTAGTGGTACAGGCAACACCGCGGGCGTTTGAGGATGATCCGCTCCCACCGACAGTGGTCGTCGACTCCAGTTTCGTATTCGAAGCTCTCATCGACCCACTCGAAGGAGATGGTCGTCACGAGCTATGCGTGGCGTTCGCCGAGCGCCTTCGCATGGGAGGAGTGACGCTCGTAGTCTCGCCTCTCATCTTCCTCGAGGCGCCGCAGTGTTGGAGACGGCTCTTGCAAAAGGGTGCCCTCCCGCTCCCGAGCGGGAGACGCGACGAGCGCGACAGGGTCGGACGCGCCTTCCGAGACGCATCGGCACTCCTGCGAAGGTTCCTTGGAGGGTTCGACCGCTGGGAGATAGCGTTGGGGGAAGACGTACTTGGATTGGCGAACCTGCACGCGGGTCGCTACGATCTCAAGTCCCACGACGCGCTGGTCGTCGCCATAGCCAGCACGACGGGCGTCTACGACGTCGTCACGATGGACGACGACTTCGAGAAGGTGCCCACGCTAACTGTCTGGACAGAGCCGCGCTCCGACGAAGCCGCCGCTGGCGAGTAGGGTTCGTCCGGGTGATGCTTGGCGCACGGTGATCCCACTATGAGCAACACCAACGGACTCGACATCGCTGTCATCGGCGCGACCGGCGCCGTCGGCGCCGTCTTCCTCGCCGTCGCCGCCGAACGCGACCTGCCGATCAGCAACCTGCGCCTGCTCGCCACCCACCGCTCCGCAGGGCGTCAGCTGCGCTACCGCGACCAGACCATCACCGTCCGGGAGACCACCGAAGAGAGCATCGAGGGCGCCGACCTCGTGTTCTGCTCCGCCACCGCCGCCGCCTCGAGGATGTGGGGGCCGAAGGTGGCCGCGGGCGGCGGCATCCTCATCGACGACGGCTCCGCGTTCCGCATGGAGGCGAACGTCCCGCTCGTCGTGCCCGAGGTCAACGGCGACGACATCGAATGGCACGAGGGCATCATCTCGATCCCCAACTGCACCACCACCCCGCTCGCCCTCGTGCTGCACGCGATGCGCACCGTCGCCCCGCTCAAGCGCGTGACCGCCGCCACCTACCAGGCCGTGACCGGCTCGGGCGCGGCCGCCGCCGCGGAGCTCGACGCACAGCTCGCCGCCTACGGTCGGGGCGAGGAGCTGCCGGCGCCGGTGCAGTACCCGCACCAGATCGCGCTCAACGTGCTGCCCCACGTCGACGACTTCGAGGAGGACGGCTACACCCGCGAGGAACTGAAGATGCGCAACGAGACGCGCAAGATCCTCCACCTGCCGGACCTGCCGTTCTCGTCGACCTGCGCACGCGTGCCGACGATGATCGGCCACGCGGAGGCCGTCCACGTCGAGTTCGACGGCCCCGCGCCCATCGGCGACTTGCGCGAGGCTCTCGAGGCCCACGACGGCATCGAGCTGATGGACGACCCGGCGTCGGCGAGCTACCCGACACCGCTCAACACGGCCGGCGACGACCGCACGTTCGTGGGTCGGCTGCGCAAGGATTCCTCGGTCGAACACGGGGCGGTGTTCTGGTGTGTGACCGACAATTTGCGCAAGGGCGCGGCCACCAACGCCATCCAGATCGCCGAGGAGTTGATCCGGCGAGGCAAACTGTAGGGACCGCGCGCCGTCGCAACAGACCCGGCGCGCCGCGACGGGAGACGCCCCCATGACCAACGAGATCGGTCGCGTGCTCACAGCCATGGTCACACCCTTCGACGCCGATGGCGCCGTCGACTACCCGGCCGTGGGCGAGCTCGCGCGTGCGCTCATCGCCTCCGGCAACGACGGGCTCGTCGTCACCGGCACGACCGGCGAGGCGCCCTCGCTGACGAACGAGGAGCAGATCGCCGTCTGGCGCGCCGTGCGCGAGGCGGTCGGCCCCGACGTGCCGCTTGTGGGCGGCGCGTCGACGAACGCCACCAACGAGTCGCTGCCGCTGGTCCGGGCCTGCGTCGAGGCAGGCATGGACGCGGTGATGCTGACCGTGCCGTACTACAACAAGCCGCCGCAGGAAGGCCTCGTCCGCCACTTCACGACGCTGGCCGAGGCGACCCCGCTGCCGTGCATCCTCTACAACGTGCCGTCGCGCACCTCGCTCAACATGGCCGCGGAGACGACGCTGCGGCTGGCCGAGGCGCCGAACATCATCGGTATCAAGGAGGCGAGTGGGGACTTCGCGCAGATCGAGGCGATCCTCAACGGCGCGCCCGAGGGCTTCCTCATGTGGTCGGGCAACGACGGCGACACGAAGCAGATGGTCGAGATGGGCGGCTACGGCGTGATCTCCGTCGCGGGACACCTCGTCGCCCGCCAGATCCGAGAGATGGTGTACGGGGCCGCCGAGGGGCGCCTGGACGAGGCGCAGGCGATCCACGAGCGGCTGCTCCCGCTCGTCGACGCGCTGTTCATCGAGTCGAACCCGATCCCGGTGAAGTTCGCGCTGAACGAGGTGGGCGTGCGCGCCGGCACGCTGCGGCTGCCGCTGATCCCGCCCTCGGAGGCTTCGCAGGCGGCGATCCGCGAGGAGCTGGCGAAGCACCAGATCGACGTGACGGTGGCGGTCTAGCCGACTCGGCGCCTGCAACCGTTACTTGGCGCTACACCTAGCAAGGTGCTGAAAAACCCCTGAAGGCGCGGAAACGGAGCGCTTGGAGCGCTGCGGAGCTACAAGAACCCCTTGAAAACAAAGGGTTTCGCGTGAGCCGCAATCAGCCGATTCAGGGCCGAGACCGCCCGGGAAGACTTTTTCAGCAGCCTGCTAGCTCAGGGGAACAGCCGGAACCACTGGAGCACGCACGTCTGCTCGTCGTAGTGGACTGTGTAGTAGACGTAGCCTGCGGGGATCGAGCCGCGAGCCCGAATGTGGGCGATTCTGACCCGTTCGTCGTCAGACGGCGGGTAGAAGGTCGGGTCGCGCGCGATCGTCCACTTGATGGCGTCAATCGCTTCATCGAGCTCGCGCGCGTCGATCCCTTCCCGTTCAACGAGGTACCAGAAGAAGCTGCTCTCAACGAGGTGCCACGGCGGGGGATCATCGTTACGTCCGCGGTACCCAACCATAGCGCTTTGCCAGCTCTGCAGCTTCCCGTTTGATTTCCGACGGCGGTTCTTCGGGGTCGATTAGCACCGTGAAGTAAGGGATGTCCTCAAACTCGCGCGCGAGCCGCCATCCAGGGACATCGTGCGAGATGTCGCTAATCGCGGCCGCATCCTCATCGCGAAACTCGCTGATAACGTTACGAACGAGCTCAAGCTCATCCCCAGAGAACAGGCTCTTGCGAGGTTCGTCTTTGGGTACAACGCGCCTCTGAGGGTGACCGTAGTAGGTAGCTTCCTCGACGCTAGCACGTCCCTCGTCCTCGAGCTCATCGAGAACATGCACGAGTACCCGCGCGGTCGGTCCGTACCGGTTCTTCATGTAGCGAGCCCCGGTAATGGACTCCCCCCAGCGAGCGTAAGCGCGGAAGTCTGAAAAGTATAATAGCTTATGCAGCTTGACCTCTCCGAACCTGAGGTCATCTGCTGACTCTTTGGCGATGAAGAGTATGAGTTCGGCGAACTTGTCGCGCCTGAAGCGGTTGGCCACGGGAGCGCCCCCTCCGGCTGAGCTTGAGGCGGGCGCTGGACGCGCACCACAACAAGCCATGCGCTAGGTACGGCTTGAACTGAACGCGCTGGGAATGCCGACCGGAAACTGTGGCAGCAGTTGGTCGGCTCGAAGAGGCCTCCGGGCCTCTTTTCACGTCCTCTCGTCCCGCCACCTACCAGCATACCCCACGCCGCGATCACGCAAACGCGCAGGTGGGCGTCCAGGTGAGACGCACTCGATCTGACCTCACCCCTCGTCCCGCTCCGCCACCCACTCCGCCCACTCCTCACGCAGCCGCCCTCGCGCACGCTCGTACGCGATGCGGTCGCCGTAGTAGCCGCCGAGGACGCCCGCCAGCACGCGTCCGCCCACGATGAGCACGGCCGCGTAGACGATCGTGGCCCAGATGAGGTGGCTGCGCAGGTAGGGCACGCCGAGGACCAGCACGAGGCCGCCCACCACCGCGAGCGTGAGGCCGAGGTACGCGAACCCGTTGACGATGCGGCTCTCCGTCTTGCGCTGCGCCTGCAGCATCTCGACGATGACTTCGGGGATGCGGCGCACGGCCCGGCGCTCCGAGGTCGCCGTGGCGCAGTGGGGGCAGACCGCGGTCTGCTCGCCGAGCGGGGTGTAGCAGTGGCCGCAGAATCGGCCGGCGTTCGGCGCCTCTCCGCGCGTGACTGCGACGAGGTGCTCCTCGAGCCGCTCGCTGAACAGCGGGCACTCGTCGTCGGGGACGTAGCGGCGTTCGCCGCTGTCGGTGGTCATCGCCTCGGGCCTCGTCCGAGGGCGTGCGCGAGGTCGCGCAACACGCGAGGGGCCTTGTGATAAGCACCCGCGCTGCCCGATGATGAGGGCATCACCCAGATCATGGTGCCCGCGAGTGGGACGTCGTGGCGGCCCCAGGCGCCGGGCGTCCACATTCTGGGGAACACCGCCTCGAACGCCTTCTTCCCGTTGAAGCACACGGCACGGGGTGACGCGTCCGCAATGCGCTGCTTGAAATCGGGCACGGCGGCCCGCAGTTCAGCCTGAGTGACGTTCCGCGAGTCGGTCTCGACCCGCTTCACCACGTCCGTGAAGCCGATGCCGTCGCGTTCGGGCAGCACGTGGTCGTCAGCCGGGCCGACCTGGCGGTCCACGAGCGTGCTCTCCGAGAGCCAGCGCCAGAATCTGTTCGTGGGGTGGCTGTAGTAGTGGCGGCGCTGGGCAGAGTACTCGGGTGGGTTGATTCCGACGAACACGAGATCAAGGCCGGGGGGCATCAGGTCGTCCAGCGTCTGGATGTCTGTCATTCGGGGTTACCCTTCGATGGTCGGCAGCGTACTGGCGGGCAGTCGTCGTCGGGGACGTAGCGGCTCTCGCCGCCCTCGACGGTCATCGCGGCGCGCTCCGTCCGAGGGCGCACGCCAGCTCGGCCAGCACGCGGCGTCCCTCCTCGCGGTAGCCAGCGGCGCGGCCCGACGTCGAGGGCATCACCCACACGTCGGCGTCAGCGACGCAGACGGGCTGGCGGCCCCACGCGCCCGAGGCGCGTACGCGCGGGAACAGCACGTCGAACGCGCGCGTGGTCGTGAAGCACACCGCACGCGGCGAGGCGTAGGCGATGCGTCGCTCGAACGCGCGCGCCGACGCGCGCAGCTCGGCGTTGCTCACGCGCGTCGAGTCGGTCACGACGCGCTTCACCACGTCGGTGAAGCCGATGCCCCAGCAGCCGGGGAGCGTGCGGTCGTCCCGCGGGCCGACCTCGTACGGGACGAGCGAGCTCTCCGAGAGCGCGCGCCAGAAGGCGTTGCCGCGATGTCCGTAGTAGTGGCCGAGTTGCGCCGATCGCTCGCCGGGATTGATGCCCACGAAGACGAGGTCGAGGCCGGGGCGGAGCAGGTCGGGCAGCGTGCGCACGCGCGCACCCGCAACTGCGGGTCCGTCCGCCGGGATCGCTGCCGGCACGCTAGATCGGGTCGTGCGAGTAGGCGTGGTCGCCCAGGGCCGCCCCCAGGAAGAGCAGCACGATCGCCACCAGCACCATGAATGCCGAGAACAGGAACGAGTTGCGGCGCGCCTGCTCCAGCTCGCCCGCGTCCATCTCGCCCGCCTCGACGGCGTCGGAGATGCGGGCGATGCGACGCCCGAAGACCACGCCGTGGATGGCGATCATCGCCACGAGGACCACGAACAGCGTCATCTTCGTCACGAAGACGCGCCCGAAGTGGAAGTCCATGATGTCCTCGCGGATGCCGGGCGGCACGTAGATGTCCGTGTAGAACATCGCCAGGCCGGTCAGCAGCAGCCCCGTGAGCGAGACGCCCACGATCCCGCTGAAGCGCCGTGCGACGACGAGCGTGACCTGGCGGCGCAGTCCCTCGTCGCCGATCAGCCAGGTGGAGGGCACGACCGCGAAGAACAGCAGTACCTCGCCGCCCACGAGCAGCGACGCAAACAGCACGTGCAGCCCGGGCAGTAAATGCTCCACGACTCGCTCCCGTTCCGATGTGCCCGCGGGCGTCGGCCTGCGTCGGCCTAGAGCGGCCCGCCGAAGATGTCGCGTGTCACGATCGCCTGCTCGCGTGCCGGCCCGACCGAGATCATGTCGACCGGTGCGTCGACGAGATCCTCGATGCGACGCACGAAGGCCCGCGCTTCCGGCGGCAGGTCGGGGAAGTGGCGCACGTCGGAGACCTCCATGCGCCAGCCCGGCAACTCCTCGTAGACGGGGCGGACGGCGTTCGCCTCGCGCAGCGAGGCGGGCAGCGAGTCGATGCGCTTGCCGTTGAGTTCGTAGGCCACGCAGACGTGCACCGCGTCGAACTGCGCGAGCACATCGAGGCGCGTGAGAGCGATCGAGTTGACGCCGTTGAGCTTCGCCGTCTGGCGCGCGAGCACGCCGTCGAACCAGCCGCAACGGCGCGGCCGCCCGGTGGTGGTGCCGTACTCGCCCGTGCCCTGGGCGATGCCGTGGTCGCGCAGCGCGGCCGCCTCCTCGCCGAACAGCTCGGTCGGGAAGGGGCCGTCGCCGACGCGCGTCTGGTACGCCTTGTACACGCCCACCACGCGGTCCACCGCCGTCGGTCCGAGGCCGACGCCGAGACACGCCCCGGCCGCCATCGACGACGGCACCGAGGAGGTGACGTAGGGGTAGGTGCCGTTGTCGAGGTCCAGCAGCGTGCCCTGCGCGCCCTCGAGCAGGATCTGCTCGCCGCGGTCGTGCGCGTCCTGCACGAGCCGCGAGGTGTCGGCGACGTATGGCCGCAGCTGCCGTCCGTAGTCGCGGTACTCGTCGCGGATCTGCTCGTGGTCGAGCGCCTCGCCGCCGTACAGCTCGGTGATGATGCGGTTCTTGTAGGGCAGCACGAAGCTCAGCAGCGCCTCGAGCGACTCGGGCTGCACGAGGTCGATCATGCGCACGCCGAGGCGGCCCGTCTTGTCGGTGAAGGCCGGGCCGGTGCCCGTGCCGGTGGTGCCGATGGCGTGCTCGCCGCGCATCTTCTCGTCGAGCTCGTCGATGGCGAGGTGCCACGGCATGACGATGTGCGCACGGTCGCTGACGCGCACGCGCGAGGTGTCGACGCCGCGCGCGGTGAGCATCGCGAGTTCGTCGAGCAGCGAGCGCGGGTTGATGACGACGCCGTTGCCGACGATGCAGGTGGTGTCCGGGTTGAAGATGCCGGCAGGCACGAGGTGCAGACCGAAGCGCCCGAGGTCGTTCACGATCGTGTGACCCGCGTTGTTGCCGGCTGAATAGCGGGCGATGACGGAGCAACTGCGCGACAGGAAATCGACGACGCGGCCCTTGCCCTCGTCGCCCCACTGTCCGCCGATGATCACCGTGGCAGGCACGTCTAGGCACCTCGGGTCGCGCGCCCGCGGGCGCTCATGCTGTACGTTCGGAGCGTGGGAGCCCAGGACATGATACCGCAGGTCGCGCGCTTGTTCTCCCGCGACGTTACCGGGGCGATGAAGCCTCGGCTGCCCCGGGGGAGCACGATGCCTGCTCGCATGATCAGAGCCGTCCAGCTTGCTGTCGCAGCCCTCGCGATCGTGGCCGTCGCGGCCTGCACCCAGAACGACGAGCCGCCGCCGCGCAGCCCGCTCGGCGAAACGCCCACGGTATCGGCGTCCCCAACGCCGGATGCGTCCGCCGCCCCTGCCGGGGACACGGCGACTCCGGCACCGTCGGCGGAGGGTGCACCCTCTCCCGAGGTTCTCGAAGCACTCGTCGGCAACGCGATCGGGCTCATGGCGGGGTGGCTCGGCTGGTCGGTCACCCACTTTGATGTTGCGGAGAGCGAGGCACTCGTGTGGTCGGACGGATGCCTGGGGGTAGCGATGCCGGGCGCGGCCTGCACACAGGCCCTCGTGCCGGGCTTCCGCGCCGTGTTCCGGGACAAGTTCGACGGGCTGCACACCGCACACGGCGACGCCGAAGGGCGCGTGGTGCGATGGGTGGGCCAGCGCGTCATCACCGGCACGATCGCCGACAGCGCGCGCCACTGGATCAGCATCGCGACCGCTGATGGCGAGGTGCGGCTCAACGCCGCAAGCGGCTCGCGATACTGGGGTGCGGGCCTGAGCCCCAGCGCCAACGACCTGGCGGAGGTGGCGCAGGTCATCGGAGACGCCGAGGTGGCCGTCGCCGTCGATCCCTCCCCGGATGGGGGCCCGGCGCCCGTGATCGCGTGGCTTGTGGTGCTGGAGTGACGCGAGACGACGCAGCCCCGGTGGTCGTCGAGGTCAAGCGCCACCTCGACGGCCGCGAGGAGCGCTTCGAGACGGAGCTCGTGTACCGCGCGCGCGGCGCCCTTGTCGTGCTGTACCGCATGCCGGAGTCGCGCTGGGGACCGGTCGACTCCTACGGCTGTTACTGGGCCGACCGCACGTACGTCTGCTACCACATGGTGCGCACCGAGGGCTCACCCGACATCGGCCGCGAGGTGGTCACGCGCTTCGACGTGGCGCGCGAGATCGAGATCACCGACGGCGAGGTGCGCTTCCTTGACCTGCTCCTCGACTGCTGGGTCGAGGGTGGCGTCCCGCGCTGGGAGGACGAGGACGAGGTCGCCGAGGCGCGCGGCAGCGGGCTGCTCGGCCCGGCCGACGCCGCCTACATCGAGCGAGCGCGCCGCACGCTCGAGCAGGGCCACGACCGCATCGTGCGCGACATTCGCTGGCTGCTGACGAGGTTGGGGCGGCTGCCGGAGTAGGCGTCGAGGGCTACCCGGGGCGGGCGAAGAGCGTGTTCATTCCCGCGACCTCGGCCTCACCTGCCACGTACACCCCCGCCGCGCCGAGCGCCCGTGCGCGCCTCGCCAGCGCGGATCGCTGGCCCGCCGTGAAGCCCATCGCCCCGACGGTCCACGGCAGCCGGGCGGCGGTCGCCATCACGGCGATCTGCGCGAGCAGCGGCTCCTGCACAGCCGCGGCCGTCGGGTCGGGCGCGCCGAGGTCCTTCGCGACCGCCTTGAGGTCCACGCAGACGCCCACGAGCCGGTCGACGGCGGCGAGCAGTTGCGGCAGCCGCGCGAGCGCGGCGGCGCTGCCGATCTCCGGGATCAGCCCCACCTGGCCGGGTACGAGGTCGTGGTGCAGCTCCTGCCGGCGCAACTCGACGTCGGCGTCGCGCAGGTCCTGCGGGATGAGCGTCTCGGCGAGCAGGACCGCCGCGCAGCCCGCGCCGGCGACCACTTCGAGGTCCTCGCGGAGCCGCTCCGCGCGGGGGTTCGCGACGCGCATGTGTACTTCGGCGCCGGTCGCGACCGCCTCGGCGATGTTCTCGACGCCTGCCGTCATGGCGTCGGCACGCGTCGCGGCGACTGCGCTGCCGGGCAGCAGGATGAGGTTCGTGCGAGGTGCGGGCATCGTGCGCGTGCTCGCTCAGACCGCGAGCAGCTCTTCGAGCCGGTCGGCGGGCGCCGACGGGCCGACGACCGCGAGCGCGAACGCACGGTCGGCGAAGACGCGTTGTGCGACCGCCTGCACGTCGCCGGCGGTCACGGCTTGCATGCGCGCCACGGTGTCCGTGGGTAACTCGAGCTCGCCGTCTTGCAGCAGTTGCTCGCCGAAACGCTGGCCGAGCGACATCGGCGTCTCCAGGCTCAGCCGGAACGTGCCGGTGGCGAAGTCGAGCGCGCGTTGCAGCTCCTCGTCGGACACTGGCTCGCTGGCCGCGCGGCCGAGCTCGCCGAGGATCACCTCCAGCGCCTCTTCCTGGTCGTCCGCGGTCACGCCGGCGGTGACCGAGAACATGCCGATGTCGCGGTGGCGCGCGATCCTCGAACCCACCGAGTAGGCCAGCCCGCGCCGCTCGCGCACCTCCTTGAACAGCCGCGAGGACATCCCGCGGCCGAGGACGGTGTGCAGCAGCTCCAGCGCGTAGCGTTGCGGGTCGCGGCGCGACAGCGCCTGCACGGACAGCGCGAGGTTGGTCTGCTCGATCTCGCGTTCCTCGACGATCACGCGCTCCTCGGGCGGGCCGTGTACGGCCGGTGCATGCGGGTCCGGGTCGCCGCCGCGCAGGTCCTCGAAGTGACGCGCCGCGGTGTCGACGACCCAGGCGTGCTCGATGTTGCCGGCGACCGACAGCACGGAGTTACTGGCGGTGTAGAAGCGCTCGACGTGCGTGGTGAAGTCCTCACGCTGTAGCGCGCCGACGGTTTCGAGCGAGCCGGTCACCGGCCAGCCGATGGGCTGGTCGCCGTAGACGGCCTGCACCATTAGCTCGCCCGCGCGCGCGGCGGGCGTGTCGTGCCCGCGCCGGATCTCCTGCTGGACGACGGTGCGCTCGCGGTCGATCTCCTCAGCGGCGAGGAGCGAGTGCTGGAGCATGTCGGCGACGACCTCGATGCCGGTCTCGGCGCGCTCGAACGGGAGGTTGTTCCAGTAGCAGGTGAGCTCGCGGCTGGTGTAGGCGTTGAGCGCGCCGCCGGCGCCCTCGATCGCCTGGCTGATCTCCGGGGCGGTGGGGCGGTGCTCCGTGCCCTTGAAGAGCATGTGCTCCAGGTAGTGGGAGACGCCGTTGTTGCGGCGGTCCTCGCCGCGCGAGCCGACGCCGACGAAGAAGGCGGTGCTCGCCGACTGCGCCGTCGGGATCGAGGTGGTGACGATGCGCAGGCCATTGTCGAGCGTGCTGATCTCGGGGCGGATGGCGTCGGCTGACGGCATGGGTGCGTGCTCCCCTCGCCTCGTGGCGTGGTTGCCGCGGGTCAGGTCAGCGTACCGGGGGTGGTGGGTCGCCAGCAAGAAACGGGGAGGCGAGAGGAGGTCGCGCCCGAAGCAAACCATCCGGTGGTGTAACGTTGGATGTGCAGAAGTTCAAGGCCGAGCCGAGGGGTTGTTGTCAGATCCAACTTGACAAACCGCCGACTTGGTTCGGAGACTGTCGGTGCCCCAAGGGGCTAATCCTCCCCGCCGTCCACTGCCTCCGGGTGGTGAACTGGCGGGGTTATTCGTTGAGTGGTGCCCAATGCCCGACCGGGTTGTTCTGTTCATCGACGCACAGAATGCCTACATGGGAGCTCAACGGAGCTTCCATACCGGACCCCGCTACCACACCGACGGCCAGGTCGACCCGATGGCGCTCGGCGAACTCATCTGTAGTCGACCTCCGCCAGACCACACTCGCGTACTCGGTGAGGTACGAATCTACACAGGCCGCCCCGACTCGACCAAGGACCCGAAGACGTACGGCGCGCACATGCGTCAGTGTGAGGCATGGGAGCGCTTGGGCGCGGTGGTCGTGCCGAGAACTCTCCGCTACCCCGGCGATTGGCCGCAGAGGCGCGCGGAGCAGAAGGGCGTGGATGTAGAGCTCGCGATCGACTTCATAGCCGGCGCCATCGATCGCAGCTATGACGTCGGCGTCATCTTCTCGACCGACACCGACCTCAGGCCCGCGCTCGAATTCGTGACTGATCGCTTTCAACGATACCCGCGAGCTGAGGCTGCGGCATGGCGCGGGCCAGGATCTAATCGCGCGCTGACGGCCCGCGGGGAGCGAACGACGTGGGTCCATTACCTCAACTACGACGACTACCTGTCAGTGCGAGACCACACTGACTACCTGTAGGCTCCCGTCCCTCGTTGACACACCCCCGGCCCGCGCAGAATATGAACCGTGTCCTCCCCGATGGACCGAGGGGTGATGACGAAGTACATCTTCGTGACCGGCGGCGTGGTCAGTTCAGTAGGCAAGGGCATCGTCACCGCCTCGCTCGGGCGTGACCTCAAGGCCCGCGGCCTCCGTGTCTCCATCCTCAAGCTCGACCCCTACATCAACGTCGACCCCGGCACCATGTCGCCCTACCAGCACGGCGAGGTCTTCGTCACCGACGACGGCGCCGAGACCGACCTCGACCTCGGCCACTACGAGCGCTTCCTCGACGAGAACTTCACCAAGGCCAACTCCACCTCCTCCGGCCAGATCTACGAGGAGGTGATCCGCAAGGAGCGCCGCGGCGACTTCCTCGGCGGCACCATCCAGCCCATCCCCCACGTCACCGGCGAGATCCGCAAGCGCATCGTCGCGGCCGGTCAGGCACTCGACGCCGACGTCGTGCTCGTCGAGGTCGGCGGCACCGTCGGCGACATCGAGGGCCAGCCGTTCCTCGAGGCCATCAGCCAGATGCGCCACACGCACGGGCCCGAAGACACAGTCGCCATCCACGTCACGCTGCTGCCCTACATCGGATCGACGGGCGAGCTGAAGACCAAGCCGACGCAGCACTCCGTGCGCGAGTTGCGTTCCTACGGCATCCAGCCCGACGTGATCGTGACGCGCTCCGACTACCCCGTCCCCGAGGCGCTGCGCGAGAAGATCGGCCTCTTCTGCAACGTCGAGCGCGAGGCCGTGGTCCCGCTCGAGACCGCCGACTCGATCTATGAGGTGCCGCTGATGCTCGAGGCGCGCGGCCTGCCGGAGATCGTCGCGCGCCAGGCCGGGCTCGACGGCACGAAGGCCGAGCTCGCCGAGTGGCGCGCGTTCGTCGAGCGGCTCCGCAACCCGCGGCGCGAGGTGCGCATCGCCGTCGTCGGCAAGTACGTCGAGCTGCACGACGCGTACCTGTCGATCAAGGAGGCGCTGATCCACGCCTCCGTCCTCCACGGCGCGCGCCTCGAGCTGGAGTGGATCCACTCCGAGCACCTCGAGGATCGCCCGCCCGAGGAGGTGATCGGCGAGGTCGACGGCATCGTGCTCTGCCCCGGCTTCGGTGACCGCGGGCTCGAGGGCAAGATCGAGGCGGTCCGCTACGCGCGCGAGCGCCGCATCCCGTTCCTCGGCGTCTGCCTCGGCCTGCAGATGATGGTCTGCGAGTTCGCCCGCAACGTCGCCGGCATGCCCGCGGCCAACACCACCGAGGTCGACGCGACGACGCCGTTCCCCGTGATCTCGCTGCTGTCGGAGCAGCGCGGCATCCACGACTTCGGTGGCACCATGCGCCTCGGCGGCTACGACTGCCGGCTGGTGCCGGACACGAAGGCCGCCGCTGCATATGGCGGCGGCACGGTGCGTGAGCGCCACCGCCACCGCTACGAGGTGAACAACACGTACCTGCCCGCCTTCGAGGAGCACGGGCTGGTGCCCTCGGGCTGGACGATGGACGGCCAGCTTGTCGAGATCATGGAGCTCACGGACCACCCGTGGATGGTGGGCGCGCAGTTCCACCCCGAGTTCACCTCGCGCCCGCACCGGCCGCAGCCGCTCTTCCGCGACTTCGTCGGCGCGGCCGCGGCCGAGCACGAACGCCGAACCGACGCCGTCGAGGCCGCCTCGGCCTGACCGTCCGCGCGGGCGCGCCTACACTCGGAGTCGACGTCGACCAGGGCGCGACGGACCACACACGAGGGGCGAGCGGTAGCCGATGGACCTGTTCCGCCTGCTTCACGTGCTCGCGCTGTTCTGGATGATGGCTGGCCTCGGGGCGGTGATGGTGCCGATCTGGCGCGCGTGGGGCGCCGACGACCTCGAGACGCGCGCCGTGATGCTGACCGAGGCGGCGCAGGCGGAGACGCGCTGGCTGCTCTCGGGGCTGCTCGCCACCGGGCTCAGCGGGTTCGCGTGGGCGGCCTCGGACAACACGAACCTGATCACCACGGGGTGGCTGCTCGCCCTGGAGGTGCTGTTCATCGTGAATGTCTTTATCTTCTTGCCGCTGTTGGGCGTCGGCCTGCGTCGCGTGCGGCTGCTTGCGCTGCAGGCGCAGAAGCGCGGCGAGATGACCGAGGAGTTGCAGGACGCCCTCGACGACCGCGTGCCAGTAGTGTTTGGCACCCTGATGGTGATCAGCGTGCCGGTCATGACGTGGTTCGCGATCGCGAAGCCGTTCTAATGGCGCCGCGGCCCACCGCGCCGGCGCCGGCGTTGAGCGTACGAGTCCGCGCGTAGCACACCGAGGAGCCTGCCCGAATGCGCATCTTCCTGGACACCGCGAACATCGATGAGATCCGCCGCGGCGCCGCCATGGGCGTCGTCGACGGGGTCACCACCAACCCCTCGCTCGTCGCTGCCGAAGGCGTCGAGTACCGCGACCGCGTGCTGGAGATCTGCGAGGTCGTCGACGGCCCCATCTCCGCCGAGACGATCTCGGAGACGGCCGACGAGCTCGTCGAGGAGGGGCGTCGCATCGCCTCGTGGCACGAGAACGTCGTGGTGAAGGTGGCGATGTCGGAGGCGGGGCTCGCCGCCATCAGCCGGCTGTCGGCGGAAGGCATCAGTACGAACTGCACGCTCGTGTTCTCGGCGAACCAGGCGCTGCTCGCCGCGCGCGCCGGCGCGACGCTCATCTCGCCGTTCGTCGGCCGCATCGACGACGGCGGGCAGGACGGCATGGAGGTGGTGCGCGAGTCGGTGCGGATCATGGAGACGTACCACCTGCCGAGCCAGATCCTCGCGGCGTCGGTGCGCCACACGCGACACGTGACAGAGGCCGCGCTGGCGGGCTCGCACATCGCGACGCTGCCGCCGAAGGTGCTGTTCCAGTTGATCCACCACCCGCTCACGGACGTGGGGATCCAGCGCTTCCTGGCAGACGCCGCCAAATACACGCCGGTGTAGGCGGCGCTGCGGCGCTCCCCCAAGATCCCGTTCAGAAGCCCAGCACCGGTTGCGCGGACTCAGTAATTGGTCAGGCTGCCGAGTCAGGGAGCGAGATCATTTCAGCGCCCGCCGCGCGGTCAGGTCGAGTTCCAAGCGGTAGAGATCCTGTAGGACACGCTGCGCCGCATCGGCGACTCCTGTCCGGGTCTCAAGGTTCCCCGCTGCGAACACATGGGAGGTGAGCTTGTTATCAGCGTAGCTGGCTACCCAGTCCTCGGTCGGGAAGAAGGTCTTCAGGGTTTGGGCAACTCCCGGGCTCACGAGGACGTTGCACTGTTCTGCGTCCTCGCTGAGCTTGGGTGAGCGCGGGAAATCGAATCGAATGTCGTGTTCGGCGAGCCTACCCCGGAACTCGGGTGGGAGTTCGTCGCGAACAGCTCTCTCTAACCGGCGCGCTGTCTCCGACCCTCGCGGATCGGCAAACAGCTTCTGAAACTCGATATTGGCTGGGTTCTTCTTGATTGTAGCGATATTCAGTAACAGTGCCCGCTGCACGAGGTGGCGGTCTCTGATTGCTCTGACCCGATCGGCGATCGCTGGCTCGCGTTCGCCCAGAACAAAGAACCCAGCTTCCGAGAGCCGCCACATGTCGGAGAGCTTCTGGAGCGCGAAGAGTGGCTCAGTGAGGCCCGCGCTGTGGTCCCGAGCGACTTCAAAGGTTGCTTGTACCATCTGCTCTAATGCCCGGATCTTGTGATGGTGATACACAGCCGAATACAGCATCATCTTGCTGAACAAGATCTGCTCGAGGTGCGGAACGGCGGGGTGCCGCACAGCTAGCTCTCTCCGCCCGTCGCGCTCGTAGACTTCGAGCGCGTGTGTAATGCGCTCCCAATCTACCTCGGCTCGAATCCCAGTGAAGTGGCAGTCCCGACCCAAGTAATCGAGCTTGTCGGCGTCGAATGGACCACTAATGATGTCAGCCAGATATTGCTCGTGAGGATTGGAAGTCTTTCCGAGTATGAGCTCGGCGATCCCGTCCGCCGTTACGCCACTCAGCCCGTCCATGTCCTTGTAGGCTGATCGCGTATCATCGAGCAGCTCGCGAAAGCTCGGCGAACGGACGATTAGCGCCGATAGCGCTTCCCCCAGGTTTGTCTTCTCGGCGAACTCGCTGCTCTTCTTCACATCGTCCACGAGCTCTGGATGTCGGTCACTGAATATCGATTCGGTCAAGTGAGAGAATAGTCCGTGGCCCGTGTCATGTAAGAGGCCGGCCAAGCGTAACTCCAAGATCCGTGTCTCTGACACCTCCGGACGTGATGGCGCCGCGCGAAGGGCGATTGCCAACTGCTCAGCCTTTGTTGCAACTCCCAGCGAATGTTCAAAGCGCGTGTGATTGGCCGATGGATATACGAGATAGCTCAACGCTGTCTGATGCACTCCGCGAAGCCTCTGGAGGATAGGGGAGTCGATTATCGCGAGCTCATGCGGATGAAAGCGCTGGAACCCATAAACCGCGTCGCGGATGACCTTGGGTTCAGTAACTGGACGGACCTGGTAGTCGCCGAGAGTCTCAGCGACGTACTCGTCGACGTCGCGTGTAGCCTCGGCTAGGTCCATTTTGCGGCGCCTATCCGAGCTTGAGTTCCGCAAGGCGCCTGGCAATGACCCGGATGGGCTCCTCGTGATCTCGCAAGGCCTCCGGGGCTCCTTCCTCAATGAGGCGAGGCGCCTCAGGTGCCATGTCGATTCGCTCATATCGGGGATTCGCGAACGAAAGCGCGCCAGCGCGGGCCATGACTCGGAAGAAATCCTCCAATTGCTCACTGTAGCCGCGCTCGGAGAACCAGATCCCGGACAGTAGTTCCGGGTACTTGGCGCGCATCTCACGGACTGCCTCCGACCAACGCAGGCTGTCACCCGTGAAGGCCTGAACCTCGGACTTCGCGAGGGCGAGCGCTAGGACGTCCAAGTACGAGTACCGGGTGGTCATCTCGCGACGGAGTTGATCAATTGCGCTTTCCGGCATGAGAAGCTCCTTGACGAAGGATATGATCGACCGAGTATGCACGTCAACCGATCATGTGCTCCTAGGACTGAAGTGTGGACTCCTTCAATGATAGCACAAGTGTTCTCACCTCTCATGCCGACGGCTCTGATCGACAACCCTAGTCGACTCGCAGGAGGCCGCCTCGCGCGGTCGACGCTTGGCGCATGCTAGCAGGGGCGTTGCGAGAAGTGAGGCTTCAGGTGTAACGGGGGGTGTTCACGCCGGGAGTGGTGCGTTACAATCGTAACCGGGCAACACCTTGTCCACACCACATCCCCCTCCGCTTCGCACGTGATGCGACACAAGTAGGCACATGGCACGTACGCCCGCACGGGGCCGCAGAGACGGCTCCGCACGAGTAGCAGATGAGCAGCGCCGCGACGAACGTCGCGACGGCGGCAACGGCCGCTCGCGCCTTCCGCGCGTCGAGGGTCCCGCTCCGCCCAGCCTCGATATCGCCAAACTTGAGGCGAAGCCGCGCGAGGAGCTCCTTGCCGTGGCGGCCGAGTACGGCATCGAGAACCCCGAAGGCTTCCCGCGGCAGGACCTCCTCTACCGCATCCTCCAGGATCAGGCCGAGCGTCAGGGTACGATCTTCTCCGGCGGCGTCCTCTCCGTGGTCGACGATGGTTTCGGCTTCCTGCGCGGCGACCGCCTCGTGCCCGGCCCGAACGATGTCTACGTCTCGCAGTCGCAGATCCGCCGCTTCGCGCTCCGCAACGGCGACTACGTCACCGGCCAGGTGCGCCAGCCCAAGGATTCCGAGAAGTACTACGGCCTGCTCCGCGTCGAGGCCATCAACGGCGTCGACCCCGAGACCGCAAAGCAGCGCCCCAACTTCGAGGAACTGACCCCGATCTTCCCTGACGAGATGCTCCCGCTGGAGACGGAGAACACCGAGCTCAGCCAGCGCCTCGTGGACCTGTTCGCGCCTGTCGGGCGCGGCCAGCGCGGGCTCATCGTCTCGCCGCCCAAGGCCGGCAAGACGATGCTGCTCAAGTCGATCGCCCACGGCATCACGCAGAACAACCCGGAGGTGTACCTCATGGTGCTGCTCGTCGGCGAGCGCCCCGAGGAGGTCACGGACATGCGCCGCTCCGTCCGCGGCGACGTCATCGCCTCAACGTTCGACGAGCCGGTCGAGGACCACACGCGCGTCGCCGAGATTGCCATCGAGCGCGCACGGCGGCTGGTCGAGACGGGTCAGGATGTCGTGATCCTGCTGGACTCGATCACGCGGCTCGCCCGCGCCTACAACCTCGCGGTGCCGACCAGCGGCCGCACGCTCTCGGGCGGCATCGACCCGATCGCGCTTTACCCGCCGAAGCGCTTCTTCGGCTCGGCGCGCAACATTGAGGATGGCGGATCGCTGACGATCATCGCCACCTGCCTGATCGAGACCGGCTCGCGCATGGACGACGTGATCTTCGAGGAGTTCAAGGGCACCGGGAACATGGAGATTCGCCTCGACCGCCGCCTGGCAGAGAAGCGCATCTATCCCGCGATGGACATCTTCGCATCCTCGACCCGCCGCGAGGACCTGCTCTTCACCGAGGAGCAGCTGCGCCAGGTCTGGCTGCTGCGCCGCATGGCGGCGATGGTCGGCGACCAGGGCACGGACGCTACCGAGCGCGTGATCGAGCGTGTCGCCAAGACCGAGTCCAACTCGGAGTTCCTGCTCACCCTCAAGTCCGAGGTGATCTAGCCGCCCGCGCGCCGCGCGGACCCGTCAGCCCAAACAAGATCCGGATACTCGGAGCGCCCCTGCGGGGCATCGATCATGTGTCCCCGGTTGGTAGACTCTCCGGGAGTGCTGTCGTTCCGGGCGTCCGGCGTCGCGTTCGCGGTCGACGCGACGCCCACCAGGGGGGCGATCGAGTATCAGCGGCCTGATCACTCCTCCACCCAACCCTCGCCGCGCGCGCGCGTTGCTGCGCGCGCGGCGTCGCGGGGCCGCCTCCGCAACGGGCCGCGCCCTGCAGAGCGACGCGCTCGTGCAGGGCGGCGTCGTGCTGCTGCTGGTGGCCGTCGTGATCGTCGTGGGGTTCTTCCCGCGCACCGTGCGCTCCGCGCCGCGCGAGCCCGTGCTCCGCGCCGAGGTGATGTCGTTGCCCGGCCTCGGCGGAGTCGCCGAGCCTGCGAAGCCCGAGGCGGATCCGCCGCCGACGCCCACACCTATCGCGCCGACCTCGACGCCGGGGCCAGCCACACCCACGCCGGGACCGGGGCCCGCCGCCGCTCCGGATCCGGCCGCGACGGAGGCGCCGGACCCGGAGCCGACCCCGCGTCCGGAGAGGCAACTCCCGATCTTCTACCGCTACGAAATCCAGCAGAACGACACGGTGATCGGCATCGCACTGCGCTTCGGTATCGACGCCGACTACATCATGTGGAATAACATCGACATCCTGCCCGACGCGGACCTGCTCACGCCGGGCCAGATGCTCCAGATCCCGAGCGTCGGGGGCATCATTCACGACGTGCGCCTCCACGAGACGCTGATCGAGATCGCCGAGACCTACGAAGCCGACATCAACGAGATCGTCGCGTTCGCCGCGAACAACCTCACCGACGTGAACGCGGTGCGTGAGGGTTCGACCATTCTCGTCCCCGGCGGCCGCATCATCGCGCCGCCACCACCACCGCCCCCGCCGCGTACGCCGACACCGACCCCGCCCTCGACGCGCACGCCGACACCGACCCCGCAGCCCGCGAGCGTGGTCGCTACGCCGACGCCCTCGCCGACACCCACCCAGACCCCCGCGCCTGCGGTGGCAACGCCGACGCCCACGGTGACGGGGTCAACCTATGGCTTCATCTGGCCAGCCGGGGGCCAGAGCCAGATGACGTCGTGGTTCCGCCCGAGCCATCCGCTCGGCATCGACATCGGGATGCCGAGAGGCACGCCGGTTGTCGCGTCGGCTGCGGGCCAGGTGACGTTCGTGGGCGGCCACCCGTGCTGCTCATACGGCTACCACGTGATCATCAAGCACGACCAGACGTTCACGACGCGCTACGGACACTTCAGCCGCTTCGCCGTGAGCCTCGGCGAGTGGGTGGAGCAGGGCGACCTCATCGGCTACAGCGGTTCGACGGGCGCATCGACGGGTCCGCACCTGCACTTCGAGATCCGGCGCAACGGGACACCGCAGAACCCGCTCAACTTCCTGCCGCCGTAGGCGGGTTCGACGTAGGCGTTACTGCCGGCTCGGCTCCAGCAGCACGACGCGCTGCTGCTCGCCCAGGCCGCGACGCTGGATGCTGAGCCGTGCCTGTGGATCCTCGACGGTCAGCCCGGTGGCTTCGAGGAACGCGCCCAGCGGGCTCTGCTTCTCGCGCCCGTTCGGCCCGCCGTAGCCCACGGGGATGACGATCTTCGGCTCGAGGTCGCGCACGGTGCGCGCCGCGACCGCGGGATCGGTGTGCTCCTCGCCGGTGATGGCGAGGATGAGAATGTCGACGTTGCTCAGGAGTTCAGCTTCCGCGGCCGGTGGCTGGCAGCCGCTCCCGAGGTGCGCGAGGTGCATGCCCTCGGCCTCCACGAGGAAGGCGGTGTTGCGTCTCGCCGCAGGGTCGGGAGGCCCGTCTGCGTCGTCGGCGGCCGGGAGCGGGCTGGCGATGCCGAAGACCTGCACGCCGCTGATCTCGTACTCGCCCGGCCCGTCGATCACGATCGGCTGGCCGCGCACGCCGCCGCTGTGGCCGTGGTGCGGGTGGTGGCGGCTCACGGTCACGATGTCGGCGGTGGGCCGGCCCATGTCGAAGCCCGCCGACCGGTCGGCGGGGTCCATCACCACGGCCGCCTGGCGCGTCCGGACGCGCACGCAGGCATGCCCGAGCCAACTGATGTCCACGGCGTACCGTCCTCAAGGGGAGCGGGGCAGCAGCCCCGTTACAGCGTCGATCGTAGCGAGGCGTCGCCTCGCCTGCCAGCGCGCCACCGGCTACGGCGGCGTCGGCCCCAGCACCTGCTCCAGTTGCCGCAGCGCGCGGTGGTGCAGCGCCTTGATCGCGCCCTCGCTACGGCCCATGCGGCGGCCGATCTCGGCGTTCGTCAGGCCGTCGACGTACTTGAGCGCGATGAGCTGCCGCCGGTCGGGCGCGAGCTCGGCCGTCGCCTCGCGGATCCGTCCCCGCAGTTCCTGCATCTCCAGCTCGGAATCCGGCCCCGGCACGTCCGAGGCGATGCTCATGGCCTCGTCGAGCGGCGTCGTCGGCGGGCGTCGCCCGCGATCGCGGTACCAGTTCGCGAGCAGGTTATGGGCGATGGCCATCAGCCACGCCTCGAACGAACCGCGCCCGTGGTAGCGTCCGAGGTTCGTGAAGGCGTTGACGAAGGTGCGCGAGGTCAGCTCCTCGGCGTCGGCGGGGCTCGGCGTGCGCGCCAGCAGGTAGCGGTACACGCGGTCGGCGTGCGCCTCGTAGAGCGCGGAGAAGGCGTCGTCATCGCGCTCGCCGGGGTGTTCTGGCGCCCCGGTATCGCCGGTTGCGGTGGTTTGTCCCACGCTGACGGCACCGCCCTCGCAGTTGCTGCGGAAGCCCTCGCGCGAGGCGTCTTCCAGCGTTGACCGGGCTACCCGCCGGTCGCTACAATCGTACCAGTTAGCACTCTCGCGGGGAGAGTGCTAATCCACACCCGGTCAACACGAAACCCGCCTGGAGGGGCGTGTGCTCAACGAGCGCCGAGCCGGCATCCTGAACCTTGTTGTCGATGAGTACATCGACACGGCCGTGCCCGTCAGCTCGCGCGCGCTTGTCGACCGCCACCACCTCGAGTTCTCGACCGCGACCATCCGCAACGAACTCGCGCGGCTCGAGGAGGAGGGGTACATCACGCACCCCTACACCTCGGCCGGCCGTGTGCCCTCCAACGTCGGTTACCGCTTCTACGTCGAGCGCCTGATGGCCGAGGAGCCGGTGAGCCTGGCCGAGCAGCGCATGATCGAGCACCAGTTCCACCAGGCCGCTCCCGGCTACGACGACTGGCTGCGGCTCGCCGCCTCGATTCTCTCGGCTGCCGTCGGCAACGTCGCGGTCGTGACGCGGCCGCGGCGCCCGCTGCCGACGCTGCGCCACGCGCAGCTCGTGCACCTCCGCCCGGGCACGGCGCTGCTCGTCGCCGTCCTCGACGACGGCAGCGTGCGCCAGCGCATCGTTGGTGTGCCGGAGACGGAGAGCCAGGACCGGCTCAACACGCGTGCGGAGCGCTTGAATGGCCGCTGCGCGGAGGCCGCCGCCGCCGCGCTGTACGCCGCGGCGCCGGACGTCCAGGACGAGTACGACCGCACGCTCACGCTCGACATCGCCGAGCTGCTCGACGAGCACGATGCGGACACCGAGTTGTACATCGCCGGCGTCCGTCCCGCGCTCGAGCAGCCGGAGTTCGATTCCACCGAGCGCATCCTGGACGCGGTGCAGCACCTGGAGGCGTACCACCTGCGGGGCGCGCTGCGCGCGACCGACACGCCCGAGGCCGGCGCGCGCATCCTGATCGGCGACGAGAACCCTGACGAATGGTTGCAGGAGTGGACGGTGGTGGTGTCGGCTTTCGACGGCCCCGAGGGGGCCACCGGCACGGTCGCCGTGCTCGGGCCGACGCGCATGCGCTACGGGCGCACGATCCCGCGCGTCCGTTACTTCTCCTCGCTCATCTCGGACCTCCTGCAGGAGGTCGAGGGCTAGCCGCCGCGCTCGTCCCACCCATCGCATACGGAAAGGTCACGACTCTGTCCCCCGACGACGCCGAACAGCCGCTTGCAGCCGTCGACGCTCCCGCCGATGTCACCGGCGCCGCGGCCGACGCCACCGACGCCGAGACCGAACCGCTCACCGACGCCGAGCGTATCGCGGCCCTCGAGGCAGAGGTCGCCGAGCTCAAGGACGCGCACGCGCGCGCCCTCGCCGACCACCTCAACTACCGCCGGCGCTCCGAGCAACACTGGGCCGAGCGCGCCCGCAACACGCTCGCAGACACGGTGCGGCGCTACCTGCCGCTGCTCGACGACCTCGACCTCGCGCTCGGCAACGTTGACGCGGACCTCGCGGGACACCAGTGGGTCGAGGGCATCCGCCTCGTCCGCCAGAAGTTCGTCGAGACCCTCGCAGCGGTGGGCGTCGAGGCGATCCCGACCGAGGAGGCCGCGTTCGACCCGCGCGTCCACGAGGCGATCTCGTACGCGCCGGGCCCCGGCGGCCGTGTCGTCGCGGCGGTCCGATCCGGCTACACGATGCAGGACTACGTCGTCCGCCCCGCGCAGGTGGTGGTGGGCGACGGCTCCACGGACACGGAAGCAACGCAGGAGGCATAGCCGCGCCGCGCGAGGGCACCGCCCGGCGGCGCATGCAACCAACGAGCCAGTCAGCAACCAACGCATCAAGGAGGAGACACCATGGCCAGAGTCATCGGCATCGACCTCGGCACTACCAACAGCGCCATGGCTGTGATGGAGGCCGGCGAGCCTGAAATCATCCCCAACGCCGAGGGCGGACGCACCACCCCCTCGATGGTCGCCGTCACCGGCCAGGGCGAACGCCTCGTCGGCACCGTCGCGAAGCGCCAGGCCGTCACGAACCCCACGGGCACTATCTTCTCGGTGAAGCGCCTGATGGGCCGCAAGTTCGACGATCCCGAGGTCGCGCACGCGCGCGACATCGCGCCGTTCGAGATCACGAAGGCCCCCAACGGCGACGCCCTGGTGAAGATGGGCGACCGTGATTACTCGCCGCCGGAGATCTCGGCGATGATCCTGCAGAAGCTCAAGGCCGACGCCGAGGCCTACCTGGGCGACGAGGTCAACGAGGCCGTGATCACCGTCCCGGCGTACTTCAACGACTCGCAGCGCCAGGCCACCCGCGACGCCGGCCGCATCGCCGGCCTCGAGGTGCTGCGCATCATCAACGAACCCACCGCCGCCTCCCTCGCCTACGGCCTCGAGAAGGAGGAGGACGAGGTGATCGCGGTCTACGACCTCGGTGGCGGCACCTTCGACATCTCGATCCTCGACCTCGGCGAGGGGACCTTTCACGTCCAGGCGACCAACGGCGACACGTTCCTCGGCGGCGACGACTTCGACAACCTGCTCATCGACCACCTGGTGGCCGAGTTCCGGCGCGAGCAGGGCATCGACCTGTCCGAGGACCGCATGGCGCTCCAGCGCCTGAAGGAAGCGGCCGAGCGCGCCAAGATCGAGCTGTCCAGCGCCCACCAGACCGACATCAACCTGCCCTTCATCACCGCCGACCAGAGCGGCCCGAAGCACATGCAGATCACGCTCACGCGCGCCCGCTTCGAGCAGCTCGTCGGCGACCTCGTGCAGCGCTCGCTCGGCCCCGCGAAGGCCGCGCTCGACGACGCGAGCCTGCAGCCCGGCGCCGTCAACGAGGCGGTGCTCGTCGGTGGCATGACGCGCATGCCGCTGGTACAGCAGCGAGTGCAGGAGTTCTTCGGCAAGGAGCCCCACAAGGGCGTCAACCCGGACGAGGTCGTCGCCATCGGCGCCGCGATCCAGGCGGGCATCCTCAAGGGCGACGTCCAGGATGTCGCGCTCTTCGACGTCACCCCGCTCACGCTCGGCATCGAGACGCTCGGCGGCGTGATGACCGCGCTCATCGAGCGCAACACGATCATCCCGACGGACCGCCAGCAGACGTTCTCGACGGCGGCCGACAACCAGCCGTCGGTCGAGATCCACGTGATGCAGGGCGAGCGCCAGATGGCGGGCGACAACAAGTCGCTCGCGCGCTTCATCCTCGACGGCATCCTGCCGGCGCCGCGCGGCGTCCCGCAGATCGAGGTCGAGTTCAGCATCGACGTGAACGGCATCGTCACGGTCGCGGCGCGCGACAAGGCGACGGGCAAGGAGCAGCACGTCACCATCCAGCCCGCCTCGGGCCTGACCGACGACGAGGTCGAGCGCCTCACGCGCGAGGCCGAGGAGCATGCGGCCGAGGACCAGGCGCGCCGCGAGGCCGTGGAGCTGCGCAACACCGCGGACACCCTCGCCTACTCGGCCGAGCGCACGCTCAACGAGCAGGCCGAGAACATCCCGGACGACATCAAGTCGCGCGTCGAGGCATCGATCGCCGAGGTGCGTTCGGCCCTGGAGGCCGACGACACCGCGCGCATCCAGTCGACGAGCGAGGCGCTGTCGCTGGTGTTGCAGGAGATCGGCCAGGCGGCGTACGGGGCGGCGGGCGGCGGCGCGGCGCCGGGCGCGAACGGCGACGCCGCACCCGGCGGCGACGGCGATGACGCCGACGAAGGCGAGGCGGCGAGCACCGTCGAGGGCGAGTTCCGCGAGGTGTAGGCGTGCGCGGCGCGACGAGGGTCAGCGCCAGCACGAGTGTGCGAAAGTGTGCGGTGTATTTAGCACGGGCTACAGCGCACACTTTCTGGCCAGGCAAAGTGTGCGGTGCATTTAGCACAGGGGTAGACTCATCAACTTCGAGGGAGGCCGGATGACGCGCCCTGGTCGGCCGTCACGAAGTTCCGTCTATGCTCGGCTCGAGACGCAGATCGACGAGTTGTGGAACCGCATGGGCGGGCTCCCGAACCGCCTCGAGGCTTCCGACATCTGGCGCGGTATCTGGTTCGAGGAGGCGCATCACTCGACCGCCATCGAGGGCAACACCCTTGTCCTGAGGCAGGTAGAGGCCCTGCTCGGTGAAGGGCGCGCCGTCGGTGACAAGGAACTCCGCGAGTACATGGAGGTGCACGGCTACGCGAACGCAGCCAACTGGGTCTACGGTCAGGCCATCGAGCCCGGCGACTGGTCGGCTGGCGAGTGGGTATCGCTGACTGAAGTACGGCGTGTCCACGAGGTCGCCCTGGAGCCCGTCTGGGATGTCGCGCCGCACCCCGATGCTGGCTTCGATGAGGGTCCCGGAGCCTACCGTCGTCACGACATCCACCCGTTCCCGGGAGGCATGAAGCCCCCTGCGTGGACGGATGTACCGTCGCTCATGACGGACTGGATCACCGATGTGAGCCGTCTCCGGCCAGACTCCGAGCACTTCCCAGAAGTCGTAGCCGACCTGCACTGCCGGTTCGAGCGGATCCATCCGTTCCTCGACGGCAACGGGCGCACGGGGCGGCTCGTGCTGAACCTGCTCCTCGTCCGGCTCGGCTACCCGCCCGCGATCATCTACAAGAACCAGCGCAATTCGTATCTGGACGCCCTCCGCAGGGCCGATCGCGGCGACATCGGCCCGCTCGGGGAGCTGATCGCGCGTGCCATACTCGACAACCTCTACAAGTTCATCATCCCAGCGGTTGCGGGCCCCGGCCGGCTCGTGCCGCTCGCTGCGCTGGCTGATGAGCGGATGTCGCACTCCGCGTTGCGGCAAGCCGCGGCGCGGGGGCGGCTGCAAGCGACGCGTGGCGCCGATGGGCAGTGGCGCAGCACGAGCAACTGGGTAGAGGACTACCTCACGACGCGGTACGTTCGAGGCACGGCGTGAGCCCCGGTGCACGGAGCGGCGACGCGGCCGGACGGAAAGTCTACGCTTCAATTCGGTCCAAATGGAGCGAAGACTTTTACCGGCTGCCTCGCCGACAGGCTTCCGTGAGGGGGGCAGGGCGGCCAGCGGCCGGAGCACGTAAACTGACTGATCGATGAACGCCAACGCCGACCTCTACGCCGCCCTCGGGGTCTCCCGCGATGCTTCGCAGGAGGAGATCAAGCGCGCCTTCCGCAAGCTCGCGATGGAATACCACCCCGATCGCAACAAGAGCGACGGCGCCGAGGATCGCTTCAAGGAGATCTCCGCCGCCTACAACGTCCTCTCCGACGAGGAGAAGCGCCGCACCTACGACCGCTTCGGCATCAACGGCCTCAACGGCGGCGGGCAGCACGGCTTCTCCGGCTTCGAGGGGTTCGGCGGCTTCGGCGACATCTTCGACGCCTTCTTCAACGGCACCGCCACCCGCCGCCCCGGCCCACAGCGCGGCGCCGACCGCCGCGCGACGCTGCACATCTCGCTCGAGGAGGCGGTCTTCGGCGCCGAGCAGGAGATCGAGTTCGACCGCGTCGCGCGCTGCGAGGAGTGCCGCGGCAGCGGTGGCGCGCCGGGCACGAAGCCCGTCACCTGCCCCGAGTGCAACGGGCAGGGCGAGGTGCGCCGCGTCCAGGAGTCGCTGTTCGGCCGCTTCGTCAACGCCGCGCTCTGCGCGCGCTGCGACGGCGACGGCGAGGTCGTCTCCGAGCCGTGCGGCGAGTGTCGCGGCCGCGGCCTGCGCCGCGAGCACGTCTCGCGCGTGGTCAACGTCCCAGCCGGCGTGGACGAGGAGCACCAGATCCGCCTCAGCGGCGAAGGTGACGCCGGCCAGCGCCGCGGCCCCGCCGGCAACGTCTACCTCGAGATCGAGGTGGAGCCGCACGAGCAGTTCAGCCGCCAGCGCAACCACCTCGTATACGAGCTCCCGCTGAACCCCGCGCAGGCCGCGCTCGGCGCGGATGTCGAGGTGCCGACCATCGGCGGCGGGCCCGTGCCGCTCGAGGTGCCCCCGGGCACCCAGCCGGGGCACGTGTTCACCGTCCGCGGCTACGGCGTGCCTCACCTGCGTGGCAGCGGCCGCGGCGACCTGCTGGTGCACACCCACGTGGTGACGCCCACGAAGATCACCGACGAGCAGCGCGAGCTGCTCGAACAGCTCGCCGAGTCGCTCGGCACCCCCGCGGTGCCGGACAGCGAGCGCAGCTTCCTGGACCGCCTGCGGGAGGCCTTCACCTAGCCGCCCATGCCGTCGTCCCCATCCGGCGACGCCCCCACCCCGCCCGACGCGGTCGCGCCCGATGACGCGTGGATCCAGCTGTCACTGCGCCTCCCGGCCGCCGACGCGGAGATCGTCGCCGACGTGCTCGCGGTGATCGCGCCCGGCGGCGCGTCGATGGATGCGCCGTTCCGCAACGTTGAGCCGGAGCGCTTCGGCCTCGAACTCACCGGCGAGGAAGCCACCGTGCGCGCGTTCTTCCACGCGCCGCTCGCTCCGTCGCAGCGCCGGGCGATCCGCCGCCGCCTCGCCGCGCTCCCCCTCGGCACACCGCTGGCGCGCCTCCGTTACGCCGAGGTGCGCGAGGCCGACTGGGCCGAGGAGTGGAAGCGCTTCCACCACCCGCTGCGTGTCGGGCGGCTGCTCGTGCAGCCCTCGTGGGACGAGACCGCCGACGTGCGGCCCGGCGACCTCGTGATCACGCTCGACCCCGGCCGTGCGTTCGGCACGGGGCAGCACGGCACGACACGGCTCTGCCTCGCGGCACTCGATCGCCTCATACGGCCCGGCGAGGCAGTGCTCGACGTGGGGACGGGCTCGGGGATCCTCGCGCTGGCAGCCGCTCGCCTGGGCGCGGCCCGCGTCGACGCGCTCGACACCGATCCGGTGGCGGTCGCAGCCGCCCGCGAGAACGCGGCACGCAACGGCCTCGGTGACCGCATCAACGGGCTCGAGGGTTCACTGGGCGCGGCGTGGCCGTGGGCCACGCCGGCGCGGGGCGCGTACGACTGTGTGGTGATGAACATCTCGCTCGAGGCGGTGACCGGTCTGCTCCCGGGTGCCGTGGCGGCGCTACGGTCGGGCGGTGTCCTCGTGGCGGGCGGGTTCCTTGCCGAGGCAGTCGCGGAAGTCGAGGCCGCCGCCCGCGCGGCCGGCCTGCACGACGTGGTGAGCGAGCTCGACGGGGAGTGGGGCGCGGTCACCGGACGCGCCTGACGCGCCCCTGTCAGCGCGGTACTGGCGAGTTGCTATACTGACGCTCGGCCTCGTCGCCGTCCCACAGCATCGCGTCACTGGAGTGCGTGTTGGAAGATCCCCGCATCGTCTCGGAGCGTCTGCTCGACAACGTCGAGCGCGTCATCATCGGCAAGACACAGGAGGCGCGGCTCGCGCTCGTTACGCTGCTCTGTCGCGGCCACCTGCTCATCGAGGACGTTCCCGGCGTCGGCAAGACCATGCTGGCGCGGGCGCTCGCGACCTCGACGGGGTGCGACTTCCAGCGCATCCAGTTCACGCCGGACCTGCTGCCCTCGGACGTGACGGGCGTCTCGGTCTTCAACCCGGCGACGCGCGACTTCGAATTCCGCGCGGGCCCCGTGATGGCGCAGATCGTGCTCACCGACGAGATCAACCGCGCCACGCCGAAGACGCAGTCCTCGCTCCTCGAAGCGATGGAGGAGCGCCAGGTCACCGTCGACGGCGTCACGCGCCGCCTGCCCGAGCCGTTCATGGTGATGGCGACGCAGAACCCCATCGAGTACGAGGGCACGTTCCCGCTGCCCGAGGCGCAGCTCGACCGCTTCCTCATGCGCGTGCGGCTCGGCTACCCGAGCCCCACCGACGAGGTGCTGGTCATGGACGCCCAGCAAACCTCGCACCCCATCGACTCGCTGGAGCAGGTCACGACGGCCGCCGAAGTGGTCGAACTGCAGGCGGCGGTGCGCGAGGTCTACATCGACCCGCTCATCAAGCAGTACATCGTCACGCTGGTCAACGCGACGCGGGACCACGAGGCGGTCTACCTGGGCGCCTCGCCGCGCGGATCGCTCGCGCTCATGCGCTGCGCGCAGGCGTTCTCGATGCTGGAGGGGCGCGACTTCGTACAGCCCGACGACATCAAGCTCCTCGCGTTCCCCGCGCTTGGGCACCGCGTGATCGTCAGCGCGGCCGCGCGCGTGCGTAACGTCGAGACCGCCCAGATCGTCGACGAGTGCATCGAGCGCGTGCCGGTGCCCGGAGCGCGCGCCCGCGGCGGCGCCTGAGCAGCCCGTGCGCTGGCTCGTGTGGCTCGCGGCCGCACCCCGCCGACGCCCCAACGTCACCGTCGCGATCGGTGTCGCGCTGATCTGCATCGCGATCGGCCTCGCCACCGGGTTCTGGCTGCTGTTCCGCCTCGCCTACGTGATCTTCATCGGCGTGCCGATCCTCTACTTCTGGAACCGCTCGATGATCCGCAACATCGAGGTGGACGTGCTGCGCCGCGACCGACGCGTCACCCGCGGCAGCGACCTCGAAGGCCGGGTGGTGATCCGCTCGGGCGCCCGTCTCCCGAAGATCTGGCTGGAGGTCGAAGACGCCTCCGACATGCCAGGCCATATCACGAACCGCGTCGTGACGCTCGGCTCCCACGGCATCGACGTGTGGCGCTACCAGACCCCCACGCTGCGCCGAGGGCTCTACACGCTCGGCCCGATCACGATCACCTCGGCCGACCCGTTCGGCTTCTTCCGCATGTCGCGCACCTTCGGCGAGGAGGTCGAGGTGCTCGTCTACCCGAACGCGCCCGAGCTGCCCGGGCTGTACCTGCCGCCGGCGAGCCTGCCCGGCGATGGGCGCTTCCGGCGTCGCACGCACAACGTGACCCCCAATGTCGCGGGCATCCGCGCCTACGAGCCCGGCGACTCGTTTAGCCGCGTCCACTGGCCGGCGACCGCGCGTACCGGCAACCTCATGGTCAAGCTCTTCGAGCTCGACCCCGCCTCCGACGTCTGGGTCCTGCTCGACCTCCAGGACGAGGTGCACGTCGGCGAGGGCGATGACGGCACCGAGGAGACGGCGGTCATGGTCGCCGCCTCGATCGCGCGCTACTTCATCACCGCCAACCGCTCCGTCGGACTCATTGCCTACGGCGACGACCTGCGCGTCGACGAGCCCGAACGGGGAGCGAACCACTACACGCGCATCCTCGAAACGCTCGCGCTCGCGCGCTCGGTCGGCGAGGTGCCGTTCGACCACCTGCTGCTGGAGGAGCAGCGCAACTTCGGGCGGCACACCACCGTTGTCGCGGTCACGCCGTCGCCCGACGACGCGTGGGCGCTGGCGCTCATGTCGCTCGCATCGCGCGGCGTGAAGGTGGCCGCCGTGCTGCTCGAGGGCGAGACCTTCGGCAGCGAGCGCAGTTCCCTCGATGTCTACGGCACGCTCACCGCCGGCGGCGTCTACACCTACACGGTGAAGCTCGGCGACGACCTCGTGCACGTGCTCAGCGCCGCCACGAGCGCGCCGAATCCCGAGACCGGCGCGCCCGCCGGCCCGGCGTCGCCGCTGTGACCGCCACCGGCATCCCGGCGGGGCAGGGGCGGCGCGGCCTCTCCGACCTCATCGCCGAGGGGGACCGGACGGTCGCCTTCGCGTACTGGGAGGACATCCTCACCTTCGTGTTGCTGGCGGCGAGCCAGACCGCCTTCGCCCTCTCGATCGCGAACGCCAACTGGGTCGACGAGATGCCGAGCCTCACGGTCGCGGCGTGGGGCGGGCTCCTGGTGGGCGCCGCGCTCGCGCGGATGCGTGGGTCAGCGCCGTGGTTCGCGTACAGCCCGGCTGGGCGCGCGGCCCTCGCCCGCGTGCGCTGGTCGGCGTGGTGGCTGTTCCCCGCCGGACTCGCGTTCGGCGCGCTCGCCTCCGTCGCGATGGTCATGCACACCATGGAGCTCGCCGACCCGCTCACCACCGGGGGAATCGTCGCGCGCTGGTCGGAGCTGTGGGCGCGCCTCAAGGACTGGGGCGGGGCGCTGATCTTCGGCGGCGTCTCCTCGGACCCGCTGCCGTTCGTGCTGCTGATGGTGTTCGTCACGTGGATCGTGCCGTACCTGTCGGGGTGGGCCGTGTTCCGCTGGCGCAACCCGTGGCTCGCGCTCGTGCCGGCCGGGGTGGGCATCCTCACCAACATCTCCTACCTGCCGGGTCAGCCCTCGATCGCGTTCATCCTGTTCCTGTTCGCGGCGATCCTGCTCTTCACGCGCCTCCAGTTGCTGCGCACGGTGACGCGCTGGGAGGGCCAGCGGGCCGCGCTGCCGCAGCTGCTGTCGCTCGAGGTGCTGCACGCCGGAGCGTGGGTCGCGGTGCTGCTCATCCTCGCCTCCTGGCTCGTCCCGACCGCCGGGGAGCTCGACCGGGTCTCCGCGGGGTGGGAGCGCCTCACCCAGCCCGTCACCGACCGCGTCGACCGCTTCGGCCAGGTGTTCCTCGGCATCGACTCGAAGCGCGGCAACCTCATCCACCACTTCGACAGCGCCTTGCCGCTGCAGGGCCGCGTCAAGCTCGAGGACGACCCGATGTACGTCGTCTCGCTGCCGTCGAACGAGCTACTGCGCGCCGACGAGTTCCTGCACCTGCGCGCCACCGCGTTCGACGAGTACACGCGCGCCGGCTGGCAGCTGTCCGAGACCGACCGCGAGCCGCTGCCCGGCACGACCATCGAGGCCGCGAGCTTCGGCACGCCCGAGACCCGCACGCAGCTACGCCGCCCCGTCGTGACCCGGATCGAGGTGATCCGTCCGCTGTCGGACCGCCGCCTGCTCTCGGCCGGCGACCCCCTCGCGACGGACATCGAGGCGGAGGCCGTGACGGGGCCCTCGGCAGCGGACCTCGCGGCGTTGCAGCCCGAGGAGCGCGTCAAATCCGGAGACTCGTATGTGACCGTCGGCACCGTTTCCGCAGCCAACCCGGAGATCCTCGTCGGCGCGGGCACGGACTACCCGGCATGGGTGACGGAGCGCTACCTGCAGCTCCCCGACAGCCTGCCGGACCGCGTACGCGAGCTGGCGTTCGACATCGCGGGGAATACCGAGTCGCCGTACGTGGCTGCGTTCCAGATCGAGAACTACCTGCGCACGAACTACGGCTTCAACCTCAAGGTCGACGACCAGCCGCCGCGCCGCGACCCCGTGGACTACTTCCTGTTCGAATCGCGCGAGGGCTACTTCGACCATCACGCCTCGGCGATGGCCGTGATGATGCGCGCGCTCGGCTACCCCGCCCGCGTCGCCGTCGGCTTCTTCGTCGGCGAGCACGTCTACGACGACGAGACGGAGACCTACGTGCTCACCGAGGAGGACTCGTGGACGTGGCCGGAGGTCTACTTCCCCGGCCTCGGCTGGGTCGAGTTCAACCCCACACCGCTGCGCGCGAAGGTGTTGCGGCCCGGCCCGCAGGCGTTCGGTCTGGACGAAGAGGACCCGCTCACGATCGCGGAGGGCACGGACGAGCTGCTGCTCCTGGAGGCCGACGCCTTCGGCGACGAGGAAGACCTGGCCGCCCCGGAGCGGGGTGGAGCGGGTGCCGATGCCGCTGGCCTGGACTTCGCGACGCCCATGCTGTGGCTGCTCGCGATCGTCGCCGCGCTCTCCGCGCTGTACTTCCTCGTGAGCCTCGCCTGGGCGTACCCCTATCGTCGGCTCGCGCCTGCGACGCAGCGCTGGGCGAAGGTGCAGCGCCTGTCCATCTGGGCCGGGATCTCGCCCGGCCCGGACCGCACGCCGCTGGAGTCCGCGGCCTCCGTCGGCCGCGCGATCGAGGTCGGCGAGCCCGTCGCCCAGCTCGCGCGCTCGTTCACGCGCGAGCGATACGGCCGCGCGATCGGCGACGGCGGCGGCGACGACGACGGAGAGTTGGAACGCCTGGACCGCGCGTACCGGGATGTCCGCAACCGGCTCGTCCGCCTTGCGCTGCTGCGCCCGTTCCGGCTGCGGCGACGCGGGTCGGCCGGGTAGCGGGTTCGTTCGGGATGGCGGCGCGGCTGTTCTAGCCGATAGCCTGGATCACGGCTCCCGCCGCTATGGCCAACGCCGCGAGGATGATCCCCGTGGCGACCACAAACATGCCGCCAAGCCGAAGCTGCTGCGCCCGGAACTCCGATTGAAGCATTTCCAGTGTGACGAGGGGGCTCGTGGCGTCTCCGACGACTTCCACTACCGCCCCCGCGGGCTCTTCGTCCATGCCGGAGCCTCGGAGCTTCCGCACCGCGCGCAGCGTGTCGAACGTTGGTCTGGCCATAGCCCGTTCTCCCGTGACCCATGGTAGAGGGTCCTGGCGATCACGGTGGGAGCGACATACCGACGGAAGGTCGTGTCGAGCAACCTTCGTCCGTGCAGTATAGCCACAACATCGCGTCCGTGGCGATCATACGTTGGAGGCGTACATATGTTATCGGTCGGGGAGCGCGCCGCCCGTCCGCTCCGGCGGCTCGAGCGCCTCCAGCGAGTTCGCGATCCGCACCAGGTCGAGGATGTCGAGGGCCTGCTCCAGCGAGAGCGGCGTGTCGCCGAGTTCCAGCAGTGCCTCCGACAGTTGCGCGCGCGCCTCGTCGAGGTTCCGCGGCGGGGTCGGCTGGTCACCGCTGGGCGTGCCGTCCTGGTCCTGCTCGGGCGGCATGTCCGAGCCACCCTCGGTCGGAGGCTCGTCGCCCTCCTCGCCCGGGTCGCCCTCGCCGCCGCTGTCTTCCTCGGGCTCCTGGTCGCCCGGGTCGCCCGGGCCGTCGCCCGGATCCTGCTCCTGCTCGTCCGAGTCGCCCTCGTTGTCGCTGTCCGGAGGGTCGGGGGGAGGCGGCTGCTGGCCCGCCGCCGGGGGCGGCTCCCCACCCGCGAGCAGGCGCAGCACGAGCTCGAGGTTGTGCTTTGCGTCGACGTCGCCGGGATCGCGCAGCAGCACGGCGATGTACGCCTCCCGAGCCGCCTCGAGGTCGCCCCGCTGGAATGCGTGGTTGCCGACGGCGTACGAGGCGCGGGCCACGAGCACCGGATCGTCCGTCGCGTTCAGCGCCGCGGTCGTGGCGACGGTCGCCTCCTCGTAGCGTTCGAGGCGGTGCAGCGTGTTGCCGATGTTGTAGTCGATCGGTGGTGGCGCCTCGGACTCGGAGGGATCGCCCGCGGCCCCCTGGTAGGCGGCGAGCGCGCCCTCGTACGCTTCCTCCTCGTACGCCTCGTTGCCGCGCCGCACGTCCTCGTACGCCGCGCTGCCGCAGCCGACGAGGAGTAACGCCGCGAGCACTCCGGTGCCGGCGAGCACGATGCGCGCGTCTGGCAGGCGCGCCGCCGTGCGCGCCCCCTCGGCGATCCACGACTGCGCGAGCAGCAACACGAGCGCACCCGCGAGGAACCACTGGAAGCGGTCGATCGGCGCGCTGTTCGCGCCCTCGTCGAATGCGGAGCGCCGCAGCCGCTGGAACTCCACGGCGAGTCCCGCGATAGCGTCGAGGGTGCGCATGTTGCCGCCGGTGCGGGTGGCGATGGCGCCCAGCGTGTCGACGTCCACATAGCTCGGCCGGTCCTGCGAGCCCGGCATCCAGCCGCCCTCGGGTGTGCCGACGGCGACGGTGTAGACGCGGACGCCCAGATCGTTGGCACGCAGCAGGGCTTGCTCGAAGCCCTCGGCGACGTCCTCGCCGTCCGAGATGAGTACGATCACCTGCGTGTCCGCCGGGTCGTCGACGTCCAGCAGGTCGAGGGCTGCCGTGAGCGCGCCGCCCAGATCCGTGCCCTGCGCGACGAGCGCCGCCTCGTTCTGCGAGCGCGCGATCAGCTGCGTGAGCGGTTCGAGGTCGAGCGTGAGCGGCGAGCGCTGGAACGCCTCGCCCGCGAACGTGACGAGACCGACGCGGTCACCGCGCAGGTGCGCGAGCATCTCGGTGAGCCCGGCGGCGGCCGCCTCGGCGCGCGAGGGGTCGAGGTCGTCGGCCGTCATCGACCGCGAGATGTCGAGCGCGACGGCCACGTCGACGCCGAGGCGGGTGAGCTCGCGCTCCTCGGCGCCCCACTGCGGGCGCGCCACCGCAACGGCGGCGAGGACGAGCGCGGCCAGCAGCAGCGCGAGTTGCAGCGGACGCCGCCAGCCGCTGCGCCCGAGCCGGAGCTCCGCGGCCCCGCCGAACGCCTCGTCGGCGCGTTGGCGTAGCCTCGACGCGTACCACGCGGCGGCCACCGCCGGGGCGACGGCGAGCAGCCACACCAGCGCGAGCGGGTTCGCGAACGTGATCATCGCCGCGACCTCACGGGTACCGCCGGAGCAGCGTCGAGCGCAGCCCCGCCTCGGCGAGCAGCAGCAGGATCGCGGCGATCGCCAGTCGCGGCGCCAACTCCTCGAACTCCGTGAACTGCCGCTCCCCCACGCGGCTGCGCTCCAGCGTGCGCACCGACTCGTACGCCTGCTCCACCTCGTCCGGGCTCGATGCGTCGTAGTAGGCCCCGCCGGTCGCCGAGGCGACCTGCTGCAGCAGCCGCACGTCGACGCTGCTCGACGATCGGGCCGCCCCGTGGAAGCCGATGGTGTAGACGCGCACGCCGAGGGCCTCGGCGATGCGGGCCGCCTGCAACGGCGGCACCTCGCCGGCGTTGTTCTCGCCGTCGGTCAGCAGCACCACCACGCGGCTGCGCGCGGGCGAGTCGCGCAGCAGGTTCACCGCCTCCGACAGCCCGAGCCCGATCGCCGTCCCGTCCACCACCAGCCCCGGCTCGACGGACCACACCTGCCGCGCCAGCGCGACGCGGTCGAGGGTGAGCGGTGACATGAGCAGCGCCGTCGACTGGAACGTCACGAGGCCGACGCGGTCGCCCTCGAGATCCCGCACAAACTCGTCGATCGCCACCTTCGCGGCGACGAGCTTCGAAGTGCGGTCGCCCAGCGTCGCGCGCTGCTGCATCGAGCCGGACACGTCGAGGGCGACGACCACGTCGATGCCCTCCTCGGGCACCGTCGTGACGGCGAGGCCGCGTTGCGGCCGCGCCAGCGCGACGACGACCAGCACGAGCGCCGCGACGCGCAGCGCGGCGGGCAGCCAGCGCGCCCGCAGTCGCCAGCTGGGGCGCGCCGCCTGGCGCAGCACGCCGAGATCGGCGAGCGCGAGCGCGGGCCGGGCGGGCCGCGACCACCACCGCCAGCCGAGCAGCACGCCGCCGAGCGGCACCAGCGCGAGCAGCCACGGGTTCGCGAAGCTCATCGCCCGCCCCCGTTCCCGTTGCCGCCCCCGTTGGCCATGTCTCCGCCGCCCGCGGGCCGCTCGGAGCTTACCGTCGCTTCAGCGGCCGGTCGCTCACGCGCGAGCTCGACGATCTCGAACGCCACGGTCAGGTCGTGGTCGGCGGCGACGGGGTCCGGCACGTAGCCCGCGTAGACCGTCGCGTCGCAGCGGTCGAGCAGCCCCTCGGCCAGCCGCGACTGCCAGCGCTCGATGCCGGCGTCGCCCATGCGCTCGTCGAGCTCGGGCGTGGTGAGGGCGGTGGCGGGGAAGATGTAGCGCGCCTCCAGGTAGCGTCGCATCACCACCGCGATCGTGCCGTAGAACGTCCCGAAGTCGCCGTCTTCCAGCAGCCCGCTCGACGCGAGCTCCTCGAGCGCCCGTCGTGCTTCGGCCTCCGGCCCGGCGGCTACCACGACGGGCGCGGCCACGGGCTCCGGCGTGCGCCTGCGCCGCCACCACACGACGAGGGCCGCCACGATGAGCGCGCCCGCGGCCGCGCCGCCCACGATCGCCGGGCGCAGCCACGCCGCGGGCGGCTCGCCGTACTCCGCCTGCGGCTTGAGCGGCCGCAGCGCCGAGGGGTCGCCGACGGCGGCCGAGACCACCTCGAACGGCGGCGGCACGATCTCGGTGGCGCCGGAGCGGCCGTCCTCGTGCAGCCACAGGATGCGCGCCGGGCCCGGCTGCATCACGCCGAGCTCGAACGCGGCGAAGGTGAAGCCGAACTCGCTGCGCAGCCGCCCGTCGGCGAGCACCATGGTTCTGACCGGGATCGTGTCGACGATGGTGAGGCCCTCGCGCGGGGCGGGCGGCTCCGCCGTGATCAGCACGGCGTCGGTATGCGTCACGGTCACCGTCATGCGCACCCGGTCGCCGAGCGTCGCGCGGCGCGGTTCGAGGTCGACGCTCACGTCGATGGGTGCTTCCTGCGCCAGCGCCACGCCGTGCGCGGCGAGCGCGGCCACGACCGTCACGACGAGGGCGAGCAACCGCGGGCGGGGGGGCACGGCAGCTAGATCCCGCGGGCGCGGTACGCGCGTCGGCCGTGGGGGCGCTCTCGCGGCTGCGTCCCGGCGGCGCGCCGCCGGAAGTACGTCATGACCGGCTGCGCCGCGTCGTCGTCGGTGCGCACCTCGATCTCGTCGATACCTGCCGACCGCAGCACCTCGCGACGCGCCTCCGCGCGCTCGCTGGCGGCCGCGGCGTAGCGCTCGCGCAGCCGGGCGTCGGAGCTGTCGACGAGGACGCGGCCCGACCCCTCGATGCCTTCGATCTCGATCAGCCCCGCTTCGGGCAGCGCCTCGTCGAGGGGGTCGACGATGGAGACGGCGATCACCTCGTGGCGCTGGGCGAGGTCGCGCAGCGCGCGCACGTAGCCGTCGTCGAGGAAGTCGGAGATGAGGAACACGAGCGAGCGCCGCCTCAGCACGCGGCCGAGGTAGTCGCACGCCGCCGCGATCGAGGTGCCACCGCTGGCCGGCGGCGGGTGGTCGAGCACCTCGCGCACGATCCGCAGCGCGTGGCGCGTGCCCTTGTCGGGTGGGACGAAGCGCTCCGGTGCGCCGGCGAAGGTGAGCAGCCCGGCGCGGTCCTGGCTCTGCGCTGCAGACAGCGTCAGCAGAGCGCACACCTCGGCGGCGGCCGCGCGGCGGCCCTGCTCGGGCCGGCCCGCGCGTTGCGAGGCCGAGATGTCGACCGCGCAGACGACGTGCAGTTCGCGCTCCTCGGTGTACTCCTTCACCCACGGCGAGCCCATGCGGGCGGTCACGTTCCAGTCGATCAGGCGCACGTCGTCGCCGGGCACGTACTCGCGCGCCTCGGCGAACTCGATGCCGAAGCCGCGGAACACGCTGCGGTACTCGCCGGCCAGCTCCGTCGCGACGAGCCGCCGCGCGCGCAGCTCGAGGCGACGCATCGAGGCGAGCAGTGTGGCGGGCAGCATCGGCGCCTCGCCGAGCGGGCGAGTGGTCGGGTCCTGGGCGTCACCCCGGCCTCGCGCGCGCCCCGGCCACGGCAGCCAGGGGAAGCGAGGCACGGCTACGGGATCCCGACGCTCTCGAGCAGGCGCTCGATGATCTCGTCGGCGCTCACCCCCTGCGCCTCGGCCTCGTACGTGAGCACGAGCCGGTGGCGCAGCACGTCCGGCGTGAGGTCCTTGACGTCCTCGGGCAGTGCATAGGTGCGGCCCGACACGAACGCGTGCGCCCGCACCGCGCGCGCGAGCATTGTCGCCGCGCGAGGGGATGCGCCGAACTCGATGAGCGGCTCCAACTCCGGCATGCGGTAGCGCGCCGGATCCCTCGTCGCCTCGATGAGCCGCACGATGTACTCGCGCAGCCGCTCGTTGACCTGCACGTTGGCGGCCTCGCGCCCGATCTGCGCGAGGTCGGCCGAGTCTGCTGCCGGATGCACGATCGGCTCGTCGCCATCGAGCGAGCGCGCGAGGATCGTGCGCTCCTCGTCGCGGCGCGGGTAGCCGACGATCACCTTGAGCATGAAGCGGTCGAGCTGCGCCTCGGGCAGCGGGTACGTGCCCTCGTGCTCGATCGGGTTCTGCGTGGCGAGCACGAAGAAGGGCTGCGGCAGCCGATGCGTCTCGCCGCCGATCGTCACCTGCCGCTCCTGCATCGCCTCGAGGAGCGCGGACTGCACCTTGGCGGGGGCGCGGTTGATCTCGTCGGCGAGGATCACGTTCGCGAAGAGCGGGCCCCGACGCAGCGAGAACTCGCCGGCGTTCTGGTTGTAGACGAGCGTGCCCGTGATGTCGGCGGGCAGCAGGTCCGGGGTGAACTGGATGCGCGCGAACGAGAGGTCGAGGGCGCGCGCCAGGGTCGAGACCGTGAGCGTCTTCGCCAGTCCCGGGACGCCCTCGATGAGCGCGTGCTGCTCGGTGACGAGCGCCACGAAGAGGCGGTCGATGAGCCGCTGCTGCCCGACGATGACGCGCGCGACCTGCTCCTGGACGCGTGCGATCACCGGGTTGGTGGCGGCGGACTCGCGCGCGCGCGGCGCCTCGGGCTCCGAGGTCTGCTGCGTCATGGCCGGCGACTTTCTGGCTGCGCGGGTGGGGCGGCTCGAAGCTTCATTCAGTCTACCGAATCCGAGCCCACCGCGAACCTCGCACTGCCGCCCGGTGCGGCCCGTCAGGGGCAGCCCGTAAGGGCGGCCCTCGAAGGTGGCGCGCACCTCGGCGACGGAGCTGGCCGCGGTGATGATGGTGACGCGGTCGTCGGCTGCGAGGCGCGTCTGGCCGCGCGGGATCAGCGTGGCGCCCTGGTGGCGGACGGCCACGATCACAGGGTCCTCCGTCAAACGGAGGTCGGACAGCAGCGTGCCGTCGGAGGCTGCTCTCGTGCGCGACGCGCAACTCCAGGTAGCGGACGCTGCGGAGCGCGGGCCGCAGCCGCAGCCGCCGGTCACGCGAGGCGCGACGGTCCACGGCCTCGGCGTAGGTGCGCATGATGCCGGCGCGGCGCAGCAGCCCTGCCGGGCGCCTCGGGCTGTCCGCCTCGACCACCGGCAGGGCGCGCAGTCGCTGCGAGGTGAAGAGATTGAGCGCCTCGCCGATGTCGGCGCCGGTGATGATGCCGTGGATGTCGCCGTTCTCGCGGACCACCAGCGCGATCGGATCCGGGTCGCCCTCGAAGGCGAGTGTGATTTCGTCGAGGGTCGCCGTGGGCCCGAAGGACTCCATCAGCGGCGCCATCGCGTCGGAGAGGCGCAGTTGCGCTATGACGTTCGAGGGCTCGGCTGCATCGTCGACCACGAAGAACACGCCCGCGATCGGCGCGTTGAAGATCCCCGCGACACCTCCGGCCGCGCCCCCCGTCGCCAGCAGTCGCATCGTCTGGTCGTTGAGCCGCAGGGCGCGTCCGGCGAGCGAGCCGAACGCGGCTCCGAGGAAGACGACGGGCCCCTGGCGGCCGACCGCGCCGCCGGAGCCGATCGTGAGCGTCGCAGCCGCCATCCTGGCGACCGCGTCGGTGGAGGACAGGCGGCCGCCCCGCGAATCGAGCGCCGCCATCACCTCGGGAATGGCGTGGCCGCGCGCGCCCGGCGCCAGGAGATGGGTGATGGGCCCGACAAGCAGCCCGCCGATGACGGGAATCAGGATCAGCCGCGCGCCCGGCAACCCGGCGAGCCACTCGTCCTTCACGACGTCGAAGAAGAAGCGGTCGCTGAGCTCCACGAGCACCGCGAAGCCGACAGCGGCGAGTCCGGCGCCCAGCCCCACGATCGCGGCGAGCACCAGCGGTCCGCCACGCGATGAGCGCTCGATCTGCCGCGTCAGAAGCTCGCGGGACTGCCTCGCCGTTCGGTGCCCCTCGGGCGTGATACGCAGCACGGGCCCGATGGTAGCGACGTGGTGCAGTGAGCGTTGGCGTCTGTGCGCTGATGTCCCGGGCAGCAGGCCGGGCGACCGTGCGCCCGGGGACGAGGCACGCGGGCCGCGCGGCTACCCCGAGGCGACCGCCGCCAGCCGCGCGGCGTCCTCGGCGGCCTCGCCAGCGCGCTCTGCGCGTCCCAGCACGCCGAGGAGCGGCCGCAGCGCCGCCACGAGCGCGTCGATGTCCGCGACGGACGGCAGCCGCAGCAACGTCTCCGAGCCGTCACGCGCGACGACGACCAACTCGGCGAGTTCGTCGCCGGGGTGCTCGGCGAGCAGCCGCAGGATGCGCCCGAGGCGTCGCCGGTCCGCGGCGACGTCGGTCGTCTCCTCCATCGCGATGTGGAGGCGCGCCGGGCCGTCGACCGGGGCGGCGGGGAGTTCGCGCGGGAAGCCGCCGTTCGAGGTCGTGCCGTTCGCGGTGGCGTCGCCGTTCGACGGGACGGCGTGCAGTCGCGGGCCGGGGCCGCCGCCGTTGGGTCCGCCGCCGTTGGGTCCGCCCCCACCCGGGCCACCTGGGCCGCTCCCGTTCGGGCCTCGGCCGTTGGAAGCGTCGGCGGTCGCCGCGCCGTTGCGCTGGCGGCCGCGGCGGCGCGCACCGCGCGTGACCGTGAACTTCGAGGGCTCGAACTCGATGGGTCTGCCGCGGTCCTGGTCGTACGGGGCGAGCTCCTCGACGGCGATCGTCAACCGGTCGCCGCGCTCGCGCACCTCGACCTTGGCGAGCAGGACGTTGCCCTGCACGAGGCGGTGTTGCTGCTCCTCGTAGCGGTCGGGCCAGATGGTCAGTTCAGCAGTACCGCCGAGGTCCTCGATGGTGACGGCGGCGAAGGCCTTGCCCTGGCGCGTGGTGAGCCTGCGGATGCCGGTGACCATGCCGGCCACGATGGCTTCCTGGCCCGACAGGTCCGCGGTCAGCTCGGTCGTCTGGTGCGTGATCCACTGCGACAGGCCTTGCGCCGACTGGCGGAACGGGTGCGACGAGACGTACGTGCCGAGGAGCTCACGCTCCCACTCCCCGATCTCACGCTCCGGCGTCCGTACCGCCTCGAGTTCGAGCGCCGGCAGCGGCGTGTCCACCTCGGCGCCGAACAGGTCGAACATCGAGGTCTGGCCCGTCTCGCGCTGGCGCAGCGCCTCCTGCGCCACGGTGAGGATGCGGTCCACGCCGAACACCACGGCCGAGCGATCCTCGCCGCGGTCACGCCGCAGCAGCGGGTCGAGCGCGCCGGCCTTGGCGAGCGCCTCCAGCACCCGGCGGTTGCAGTCGCGCGGGTCGACGCGACGCGCGAAGTCCTCGATCGAGGTGAACAGGCCGTCCTTCTCGCGCACCGCGAGCAACCCCTCGACGGCGCCCTGGCCGACGGTCTTGATCTGCGCGAGCCCGAAGCGGATCGAGCCGGCGCTGTCCTCGGAGGCATGGGCGGCGATGCGGAAGTTCTGCTCCGACTCGTTGACGTGCGGCGGGAGCACCTCGATGCCGAGGCGGGCGCACTCGGCGATCGCTGCCGCGATGCGGTCCTGCGCGCCCGTCGGGTGCGCGCCCGCGGCCATCAGCACCGCCGTCATGAACTCGACGGGGTAGTGCGCCTTGAGCCACGCCGTGCGGTACGCGATCACCGCGTACGAGAAGGCGTGCGCCTTGTTGAACGCGTACCCCGCGAACGGCTCGATGAGGTCGAAGAGCTGCTCGGCGAGGCGCTGCTCGTAGCCCTTCTCGATCGCGCCGCCGATGAAGCGCTCGCGCTCGGCGAGCATCACCGAGGCGATCTTCTTGCCCATCGCCTTCCGCATCACGTCAGCCTGCCCGAGCGTGTAGCCGGCGAAGATGCGTGCGATCTCCAGCACCTGGTCCTGGTACGTGATCACGCCGTACGTCTCGTCGAGCACCGTCGCGAGGTCCTCGTGCGGGTAGTGCGCCTCGGCGCGGCCGTGCTTGACGTCGATGTAGCGGGGGATGTGCTCCATCGGGCCGGGGCGGTAGAGCGCGATCATCGCGGCGAGCTCGCGGATGTCGCTGGGCTGCAGCTCCTGCACCCAGCGGCGCATCCCGCCGCCCTCGAGCTGGAACACGCCGAACGTGCGCCCCTCGGCGAGCAGCTGCGCGGCCGCCTCGTCGCCGTCGGGGATGCTCTCGAGGTCGAGCCCGCCCTCGATCAGCTCGCCGGCCTTGCCGAGGATGGTGAGGTTCGCGAGGCCGAGGAAGTCGAGCTTGAGCAGCCCGATCTTCGCCACGTCGTTCATGTCGTACTGCGTCGTCGGCAGCGTCTCGGCCTCGTCGCTGCGGTCCGAGGTCGCGCGCTGTAGCGGCGCCACCTCGACGAGCGGCTCGCGCGAGATGACGATGCCCGCGGCGTGCGTGCTCGCGTGCCGCGCGACGCCCTCGAGCGAGCGCGCGGTGTCGAGCAGCTCGCGTGACGCGGGGTCGCCCTCGTACGCGGCTTGCAGCTCCTCGACGTCGGCGAGTGCCCCGTCGAGCGTGACGCCGAGCGTGTTCGGCACGAGCCGCGCGAGGCGGTCGACGTCGCCGTAGCTCATGCCGAGCGCGCGGCCGGAGTCGCGGATCGCGGCCTTCGCGCCCAGCGTCCCGAAGGTCACGATCTGCGCGACGCGCTCGTGGCCGTAGCGCTCGGCGGCGTAGCGGATGACCTCCTCGCGGCGGTCGTCGGCGAAGTCGAAGTCGACGTCCGGCATCTCGCGCCGCTCGGGGTTGAGGAAGCGCTCGAACACCAGCCGGTACTGCGTCGGCTCGATGTCGGTGACGTCGAGGCAGTGCAGCACCATCGACGCCGCGGCGGAGCCGCGCACGCCCATCGGGATGCCGCGCTCACGCGCGAAGCGCGCGATGTCGCGCACGATCAGGATGTACTCGTTGAAGCCGGTCTCCGCGATCACCGACAGCTCGTAGTCGAGCCGCTCGCGCTGCTCCGCGGTGGCGTGCGGGTAGCGCTCGCGCAGGCCCTGCTCGGAGAGATCGCGGAGGTGGCTCTCCGCCGTCGCGCCCGCGGGGATGCCGGGGTCGGGCAGCAGCGTGCGCCCGAAGTCGAGGCGGATGTCGACCTGCTCGGCGATGCGCGCCGTCTCGTCGGAGGCCTCGGGCAACTCGGGCAGCAGCGCCCGCATCTCGTCCTCGGACTTGAGGTAGAACGAGCCGCCCTCGAGCTTCATGCGGTTCGTCTCGTGGACGGTCGCGTTCGTGCCGATGCACAGCAGCACGTCGTGCGGGTGCTCCTGCTCAGGCGTGGTGTAGTGCGAGTCGTTGGTCAGCACCATCGGCAGCTCGAGCTCGCGCGCCAGCTCGACGAGCCTCGGCGTGTAGCGCGAGAACTGCTCCTGCCCGTGGTCCTGCAGCTCGACGTAGTAGCGGCCCGCGAAGAGGTCGCGGTACCAGCCGAGCGCCTCGCGCGCAGCGTCGTCGCGGTCTTCCTGCAGCGCCGTCAGGACCTCGCCCGACGGGCACGCGGACAGCGCGATCAGCCCCTCGTGGTGCACGGCCAGCAGCTCCCGGTCGACGCGCGGGCGGTAGTAGAAGCCCTCGAGGTGGGATGCGGAGGAGAGCCGCAGCAGGTTGCGGTAGCCGGTCTCGTTCTGCGCCAGCAGGGTGAGGTGGTAGGGGGTGCGCTCGGACGGGTTGCGTTCGAGCCGGCTGCCGGGCGCCACGTACGCCTCGAGGCCGATGATGGGGTTGAGGTCGTTGGCGCGGGCTTCCTCGTAGAACTTGAGCGCCCCGTAGAGCGCGCCGTGGTCGGTGATGGCGAGGGCGTCCTGGCCCAGCGCCTTCGCGCGCGCCACGAGGTCGGGGATCGTGCTCATCCCGTCGAGCAGGGAGTACTCGGAGTGGGTATGGAGGTGGGCGAACATGGCGCTAGCGCCTCGCGCTCATCGGGGAATGGGCTTACGTCGTTACGCGAACGGGCGTACGGGGAATAGTACACGGGGCGAGGAAGCGCCGCCAGCAAGTTCTGTCGCGTGGGCCTAGAGGGGGCGCCCGTAGGCTTTCCCCGTCTTCCTCAATTGGACGACGGTCGGATCCAGTTCACCCGACTCCCACCGAGTGAGCGTTCGAGGTGAGACTCCGATCTTCTTGGCGGCGCTGTCCTCATCCAGACCCGCGTTGAGCCGCGCCCAGACGAGGACTCGTGGTTCGACCGCAATCCGAACAGTCGCCAAGTTCACTTCCCCCGGGTCGTAGCATAACCGCCCGTAGACCCGTATTGAGCACTCGGCACCTGGGCTCAACCACGTAGCTCGTGAGCTGCGTCGCATCGCGCTCGCTGGAGCGGGAGTCTCCGGCTACCCCTCCACCCACGGCGACCGAGTCGGCTTCGGCAGCCGCTCCAGGATCTCGACGCCCGCCGCGTCCAACTCCGCCTCGCTGAGCTCCTCCTGCAGCGACTCGAACAGCACGCGCTCCTCCCAGCGGATATGTGCGCGCAGCGACTCCCCGAACGTCGCGAGGGCGTCTCGACGCTCCTCGTGACCCGCGGCGTCGCGCATGCGCGCCACCAGCGCCTCCATGCCGAGGTGGTCGCGCTGCAGCCGTCGCACCCGCTCGTCGTCGTCCGGCACATGGCGGACGAGGCGTGCGATGATGCATTCGGTCTCCGCGTGGAAGTGCGGCAGCAGGCCGCGCGCCCAGAAGCGCAGCAGGTCGCCGTAGAGGGCGGCGAGTTCGGCGTCACCTGCCTCGGGCAGCTCGCGCTCGAGGCGCAGCGCGAAGACGAGGCCGTGGTGGTGTTCTTCGGAGAGGCGGACGAGTCTCGGGTCGCGCTGCATCGGACCCCGGTTTCCCTACTCGATCAAGTCTACTCCCGGTCGAGTGCGAAGCCATCGTGCAGCGCCTGCACCGCCGCCTCCACCTGCTCCGCGCGCACGATGCACGTGATGCGGATCTCCGAGGTCGAGATCAGCTCAATGTTGATGCCGTGCTCGTACAGCAGCTCGAACATCCGCGCGGCGTAGCCCGGGCTGCTCGTCATACCCGTGCCGACGATGGAGATCGAGCCGAAGTCCGGGTCGGCGATCACCTCGGCGGCGTCGATGCGGGGCAGCACCTCCTCGACGACGCCCACGGCGTCCGCGAGGTCGTCGCGACCGACGGTGAACGTCATGTCGGTGAGCTGCTCGACGCTCGCGTTCTGCACGATCGTGTCGACCGAGATGCCGGCCTCGGCGAGCGGGCCGAAGAGATGCGCCGCCACACCCGGCTGGTCCGGCACGCCGCGCACCGTGATCTTCGCGATGTTGGACTCGTGCGCGATACCGCGCACCTTGTTGGCCTGCTCCATCGTCGTCTCCTTGTGGATCAGCGTACCGGGCGCCTCGGCGTCGAAGGTGCTCGCGACGAGGATCGCGACGCCGTACAGCTCGCCGATCTCGACCGCGCGCGCATGTATGACCCGCGCGCCCGTGGTCGCCAGCTCCAGCATCTCCTCGTAGCCGATGTCGCGCAGCGGCCGCGCCGCCGGGCAGACGCGGGGGTCGGCGGTATAGACGCCGCCGACGTCGGTGTAGATCTCGCAGCGGTCGGCGTTGAGCGCCGCGGCGAGCGCGACGGCCGTGGTGTCGCTGCCGCCGCGGCCGAGCGTGGTGATGTCGAAGTCGTCCGACGCGCCCTGGAACCCGGCAACGATGACCACCTGGCCGCGGTCGAGCTCATGCTCGAGGCGCGCCGTGTCGATGCCGGAGATGCGGGCGCGCCCGAAGACGGCGTCGGTGCGGATGCCGGCCTGCGGGCCGCTGAGGCTGATTGCCCCGGCCCCGAGTTCGTGCAGCGCCATCGAGAGCAGCGTCGAGGAGACGGCCTCGCCCGTCGCCATCAGCATGTCGAGCTCGCGCGGGCGCGGGTTCGCGGTGATCTGCGCCGTCAGCGCGATCAACTCGTCGGTGGTCTTGCCCATCGCCGAAACAACCGCGACGACGCGGTCGCCGGCGGTGTGGCGCGCCATGATGCGGCGCGCGACGTGCTGGATCTTCTCCGCGTCGGCGACCGACGAGCCGCCGTACTTCTGGACGACGAGCGCCATCGGACGGCCCTAGGCCTCGTCCGGCAGCAGCACGGCGCCCTCCGCGCGGGCCTCGCAGATGCGCGTGATCGCGTCGACGCCGTGCGAGGCGGCCGCGGCGCGCATTGCGCCCGCGATCTCCTCGAAGTGGTCGGTGGCGAGCGCGGCGATCGAGGGGCCGCCGCCGGAGAGGTACGCGCCGTGCGCGCCGGCGTCGCGGGCGGCCTGGAAGATCGGGTACATCGGCTCGAAGATCGTGGCGCGCGCCGGCTGGTGCAGCACATCCTCGGTGGCCGCCTGCAGCAGGTCGTAGCGACGCTCGGTGAGGGCGGCGACGAGCAGCGCCGCGCGGCCGATGTTGTGTACGGCGTGGTTGCGGGAGACGCGCTGCGGCAGCTGCTGCCGCGTCTCCTCGGTTGCCATCGTCAGGTCGGGCACGAGCAGCACGAACCGCAGCTCCTCGGGTGGCATGAGGCCGAGGTGCAGTACGCCGTCGAGGTCGTGTTCGACCACCACCTGGAGCCCGCCGAACATCGCCGGGACGGCGTTGTCGGCGTGGCGCTCGAGCTGCACCGCGAGCGGGAGCAGCGTCTCGGGGTCGTAGTCGCTGCCGGTGAGCGCGTTGGCGGCGATCACGCCGGCGACGCGCGCGGCCGCCGAGAGGCCGAGCCCGCGCCCGACCGGTGGCCCGTCCGGCTCGACGCTGACCTCGAGGCCGGCGGGGGCCGGGATCGCGGCCATATTGTAGAGCGTGAGCGCCGCCCGCCCGGCCATGAGCGCGATCGGATCCTGGGGCGGGGGCTGTGGGTCGTGGTGGAGGGTGAAGCGCAGGAGCAGCGTCCAGTCGAGCGCGACGCCGAGGCTGTCGAATCCCGATCCGAGGTTGGCGGAGGTAGCCGGGACCTCGACGGCGACGCTCGATGCGCTCATGGATCGAGTTTATGGGCGCGTCCGGGGGCGGGCAATGAGAGGCGCCCGCATGCACGCAGGGTGTCCCGAGGCGCCCGCACGATGCGGAAATTCCTCGAAATTCGCCCGTCTGGGGCGATGTCCACATGCCGCGCTAGCGCCACGCGCCGTACACTTGTATACACAGAATACGGGTACCGGCGGTGGCCGAACGGCCAGCGAGTACCGACCGTAGGGGGCTTCCGATGGAAGACATTGTCCTGCTCAGCGGCGTGCGCACCGCGATCGGCACGATGAACGGCTCGTTCAGCCAGACGCCTGCCTCCGACCTCGGGGCGGCTGTCATCCGCGAGTCGGTAGAACGCGCCGGCCTTGAGGGCGAACAGATCGACCAGGTCATCCTCGGTTGCGTCGGGCAGGTGGCCGAGGACGGCTACATCGCCCGCGTCGCCACGCTGAAGGCCGGCCTGCCGGTCGGCACCGCGGCCTACACGGTGAACCGCATCTGCGGCTCGGGCCTCGAGGCGATCAACAGCGCCGCCCGCTGGCTGCAGACCGGCGACGCCGACATCATCGTCGCCGGCGGCGCCGAGAACATGACGATGCAGCCCTACCTGCTGCGCAAGGGCCGCGCGGGTTACCGCCTCGGCCACGACGCGCTTGAGGACAACCTGCTGCACCTCATCTCGGACCCGTACGAGTCCTGTCACATGGGCGTCACGGCCGAGAACCTCGCCGAGCAGTTCGAGGTCTCGCGTGAGACCCAGGACGAGGTTTCGGTGCGCTCCCAGGAGCGCGCGCTCGCGGCTATCGAGGCGGGGTACTTCAAGGACCAGATCCTCCCGATGGAGGTCCGCCAGGGCCGCAGGACCGCGACGTTCGACACCGACGAGCACCCACGCCGGACGGACATGGAGTCGCTCGGGCGGCTGCGCCCGGCCTTCAAGCCGGACGGCCAGGTGACGGCCGGGAACTCCTCGGGCATCAACGACGGCGCAGCCGCGGTGGTCGTGACCACGGCGAGCAAGGCCGCCGAGCTGGGCATGACGCCGAAGTTCCGCCTCGTCGCTCGCGCGCAGGCGGGCGTCGAGCCGCGGATCATGGGCTCCGGGCCCATCCCGGCGATGCAGAGCGCGCTCGAGAAGGCCGGTCTGACCGTGGGCGACATGGACACGATCGAGCTGAACGAGGCGTTCGCCTCGGTGTCGGCGGCGTGCAGCGCGGCGCTCGACCTGCCCGTGGAGAAGACCAACCCGAACGGCGGCGCGATCGCGCTCGGTCACCCGGTGGGCGCGAGCGGCACGATCCTCACGGTGAAGGCCATGTACGAGCTCGAGCGCATTGACGGTCGGTACGCGATGGTGTCGCTGTGCATCGGCGGCGGCCAGGGCATCGCCTCGATCTTCGAGCGCATCAACTAGCGAAGGGCCAACCGATGGCCGGAGGCAAGGCCGACGCAGGGTCCGCGCCACAAGGTGGCGCGGCTGGCGATACGCCGAAGCACGACGGCAAGCCGTCGGATCCGCCACGGCCGCCGGGCTCGCCGAGCACCATCGAGAAGTGGGGCCGCTAACTGCGGTTACATGTGCTGGCGTGCGCGGATGCGAGGTTCTTCCGTGGGTAGGGCGAATCACGGAAGCTGCGTCGGGCCATCGCGGCGAGCCAAGACCGGGGGTGAGTCAGCTGGTGCCGCGAGGCCTTCTTCGCCCCCTCGCCCGCCCGGATCCCCCATCCGAATAGAGAAGTGGGGCCGCTAGCTGGCCGACACTTCGAGTACCGACACGATCTGCACGAGCACCACGAGCACGGTCTGAACCATCACTGCAGGGACGAGCAACACGAGGATTCTCCCGCGCTGTTCAGTGATCCTGCGGTTGGTCCGGAACCCTCTGACCATGGTTTCGAGCACTGAATCTCTCATCGCTCGGGTGTCCGCCCCTCGCCAGCGGGCGAGCCAGTCGACATTAGCCCCCGTTTCCCAGTCCCTTGGATAGAGCAGAAGAAGCCCCATTCCGCCCACCACGAGGGCTGCGCCAACGGCTAGTCCTGAGAGTACGCCCAGCAAGCTGAATCCGAGGTACAGGTCTCCGAAGATCCCTCCGGCAGCGATCACCAGAAGGGAAAGCCTGAGCAGGGCGAGCCCCTTATCGAGTTGTTGGTTTCCGAATTCGATGACTTCGCGCAGGCGCGTGCTGGCCTCCATGTACAGGTAGTCACGCGCCTCCTCATCGAACGCCTGCGGCCACCCCTCCGGCAGTTCCGGCTCGCTCATCGACGACCCTCCGTGGGAGCGGCTGCGGGTCGGTTGTGACGTGCCGCACAAGTCTCGCGGCAGCGGTACACGACGCCGGTTGTTGCAGACGAGGGACGACTGTGGCGTCGGGCGAGTTCCGGGGCGTACGATCGCGGGGACACCCCCTGTGCGCTTCGGCGAGAGGGCGCGCGGCTGCCGTGAGGCAGCCTCAGCTTTGAGTCACGCGCCCGACCTCACCCCACGCCTCGTCGGCTAGCGCAGCAGCCGCCCGACTCGCATCGAGGACGCGCCAGCGCTCTGGCTCCGTGCGCGCCAGCACCTCGTAGCCCGCGCGCACACGCTCGTGGAACGCCAGCTCCTCGCGCTCCATGTAGTCGCCGGCGCGGCCCGTACGGCGCAGCCCCTCGGCCGGAGGCAGGTCGAGGAGCAACGTGAGGTCTGGCGTGAGGCCGCCGGTCGCAGCCGCGTTCACGGCGTCGACGGTGTCACGAGGCAGCTCGCGGCCGTGGTGCTGGTACGCGAGCGTCGAGTCGGCGTAGCGGTCGCAGAGCACGAGCGCGCCGCGCTTCAGGGCGGGGCGGATCACCTCGGCTACGAGCTGCGCGCGCGCAGCCGCGAAGACGAGCAGTTCGGCGCGCGCGTCGGGCGCGGGTCCGTCGCTGCCGAGGAGCGCGGCGCGGAGCCGCTCACCGAGCGCGGTGCCGCCGGGCTCGCGGCACGTCACCACCTCGAAACCCTCGGTGCGGGCGCGCTCGGCGAGCGCGTCGAGGAGGGTCGACTTTCCGGCGCCTTCGCCGCCCTCGATGGTGACGAAGCAGCCGTCGCAGGCGGCCACCGACGCTACTCGTAGCCCGGCGGGGTATCCCCGCCTCCTGGTAGAGCCTCGAGTGCGTCGCCGAGGGCGGGCACCGCACGGGCACCGCGCAGCTCGCCGTCACCTGCCGTGAGCATCACGCGGCGATACGGCTCGCGCCCGCGCGAGACCGAGGTCGCGCCGTGGCGGGAGGCCAGCTCGTGCTGGAGCCGGCGGATGTACGCGTTCTGCGGTGACAGCTCGATGCTGCTCTCGCCGCGCAGGTTGACCGCCGCGATGGCGTCCTCGGCCTCTCGCAGCGCCGAGGTGGTGGGGTCGGGCTCGTTGCCGTCGCCGCGCATGCGCATCAGCGACTGCTCCATCTGGCTGATCGTGTTGTTGCGCAGCACGTAGACGGGGATGCCGCGCGAGGCCGCTTCCCGCAGCGGGCCGCTGCGACGCCGGTAGTACGGACGCAGCGTCATCACCGCGTCTGCGTCGCCGACGCGATCGACCACCTCGGCGTCCGAGCGCGTCTCGTGGATCGCCTGCTCCAGCCGCGACCGGCTCACGCCGAACGGGAGGATGCGACGCAGCGGGCCGCCGGGAGCGGGCGGCAGCGGTTCCATGATCGACTCGCGCTCCCGCAGAGCCGCAGCCGCCTCCGAGGGGCCCGAGGGCACCGGCACGCGTGTGGCTGCCGATACCTCGCCGCCGGGGCTGATCGTGCGCACCTCGGCCTCGGCGTCGAAGCCGCGCAGCAGCTTGTCGACGGTGCCGCCGATGTCCTCGTGCACCGCCACGCGGTCGAACGACTGGATCTCGACGAGCGACTCGAACGTCGGCGGCGCGCGGCGTTCGAGCACCGTTTTCTGCGTGCCGCGCCGCCGCGCCTCCTCGTCGCCGAGGGTGACCGACTCGATCCCGCCGATGAGGTCGGAGAGCGTCGGGTTCTGCATGAGGTTGTGCAGCGTGTTGCCGTGCGCCGTGCCGATCAGCTGCACGCCGCGCTCGGCGATGGTGCGCGCTGCCGTCGCCTCGAGGGCAGTGCCGATCTCGTCGATCACGATCACCTCGGGCATGTGGTTCTCGACCGCCTCGATCATGAGCTGGTGCTGCAGCTCGGGGTGCGGCACCTGCATGCGGCGGGCACGGCCCACGGCGTGGTGCGGGATGTCGCCGTCGCCGCCGATCTCGTTCGACGTGTCGACGATGACCACGCGCCGGTTGAGGTCGTCGGCGAGTACGCGCGCCGCCTCGCGCAGCATCGTCGTCTTGCCGACGCCCGGCGCGCCCAGGAGCAGGACGCTGCGCCCCGCCTCGAACAGGTCGCGGATGGCTCCGGCGGAGCCGGTCACGCTGCGGCCGACCCGGCACGTGAGCCCCACGATGCGGCCTCGGCGGTTACGGATCGCGGAGATGCGGTGGAGCGTGCGCGGGATGCCGGCGCGGTTGTCGTCGGCGAACTCCGAGATCGCCGCCACCACGTGGTCGAGGTCCTGCGCGGTCACCTCGTCCTCGCTGAGCACGATCTCGCGGTCGGCGTGGCGCGCCGTCGGCTGGCGGCCGAGGTCGAGCACGACCTCGAGCAGGTCGTCCGAGGGCGACTCGCTGAGCGCTTCGGCGACGCGCACCGGGAGCGTCTCGAAGAGCAGCTCGATTTCGCGCAGGTCGGCGAGGACGTCCTCGCCCGGGGCCGTCACGTGTTCAATCGCCACCGGGCTACCCTCCCGGCACCGCGACGCCCGGGCTCACCGTCACGGTCTCCTCGACGGGGCGGGCGATGCGCTTGCTGAGCACGACGTACTCTTCGTCCGGCTCGAACCCGGTCGCGCGCAGCTCGCCGGCGGCGAGGCCGGCGACGGCCGGCGTGAGCGCGAGCACCGGCTGACCGCTCGGACAGCGCGGCGCGGTGGCCGCCACCAGGGCGCCCGCGACGCCGGCCACGTCGGGCGCGACCAGCAGATCGATGTGTGTGACTCCGTGCGACGTCGAGAGCTGAGCCATGCCCGCTATCTGGCCACCGGACCGCGCGACGAGCGAGAGCGAGCGGCGGCCGACCCAGTGTTCCTCGCGCGTGGCGAGCCACTCCTGCTGCGTCATCGCGATCGCGCTGCGGGCAGTGACCGGGACTGCGCGGCAGTAGAGCAGGAACAGGTCGTGGTCGTCGGCGTCGGTTGCCCCCTCGACGGTGATCGAGCGGGCGGGCGCGGCGAGGCCCCGGAGGACGGGGGCGCGCCAGAGCTGCTCGCCCAGGGCCTGCGTGAAGCCTGCGCGTAGCGCGCCCACGACGGCGGGGGCGTTCGTCCGCAGCCGTACAAGCAGGTGCGTCACCTCGTCGCGCAGCGCGTCCTCCTGCGCCTGCTGCAGCAGCGAGCACACCACGGTCGCCTCGGCGCCGGGGTCACCCGCGTCGACCAGCGTGTCGATCTCCCACGCGGTTGGCGCCGACAGCGGACGCGCCGTCGCGATGCCCTGGATGTGGCGGCCCTCGACCTCCAGCCACACGTGGCGGCGTCGCAGCCAGTGCGCGAGCGCGGCCTTGAGCGCGTGTGCGGCCTCGGGCGGCTGGCCCAGCCGCTCGCGGGTCACGGCCTGGTTGGCGTAGACGTGCCCGTCGAACGTGACGAATGCGATGAGGTCGCTGGGGCCGATCATGGCTACGCCCTCGTCGCCGTGAGCGCCTCCTCGGTCATGGCGAGGAAGTACGCGTGCAGGCGGCTGTCCGTGGTGAGCTCCGGGTGGAACGCCGTCGCCAGCATATGCCCTTGCCGGCACGCGGCGATCGAGTCCTCTTCGAGTTGCGCCAGCACCTCGACGCCCGGGCCGGGCTCGGCCAGCCGCGGCGCACGGATGAACACCGCCCGCAGCGGTCCGCCGTCGAGCCCGGCGATGGCGAGGTCGGCCTCGAACGAGTCGACCTGGCGGCCGTAGGCGTTGCGCTCGGCGAGCATGTCCATCAGGCCGAGGGTCGGGCGGTCGAGGTCTGCGCGCTCGGCGAGCAGGATCGCGCCGGCGCAGGTGCCCCACACCGGCATGCCCGCCGCGATGCGCGCCCGCAGCGGCTCGTGCATCTCGAACGTGAGGAGCAGCCGCGCGATGGTCGTGCTCTCGCCGCCGGGGATGATGAGTCCGTCGACGGCGTCGAGCTGCGCGAGCGTGCGCACCTCCGCGCCCTCGATGCCGAGCGTGGCCAGCGCCTCCATGTGCTCACGCACGTCGCCCTGCAGCGCGAGCACGCCGATGCGCGGCGCGACGCTCGCGCGTCCCGGCGCGGTGGTCACGGTGCTCCCGGCGGCGTGGTAGCGCGTGGCAGGGTGAGCGCCCTCAGTTCCCTCGCGCCGCGAGCTGCTCCTCGGCCGGCAGCGACGCGGCCGAGCGGCCGCGCATGGGCTCGCCGATGCCGCGCGAGACCTCGGCCAGCACCATCGGGTCCTCGTAGTGCGTCACGGCGCGGACGATGGCGGACGCCATCTTGGCCGGCTCGTCGGACTTGAAGATGCCGGAACCGACGAACACGCCGTCGGCGCCGAGCTGCATCATCAGCGCCGCGTCGGCGGGCGTGGCGACACCGCCGGCGGAGAAGTTCACGACCGGCAGCCGCCCCGTCTCCTTGATCTCGCGCACGAGCCCGAGCGGCGCGCCGAGCTCCTTCGCGTAGGTGGCCAGCTCGTCGTCGCGCATCGAGCAGATGCGGCGGATGCCGTCGTGGACGGCGCGCATGTGGCGCACGGCCTCGACGATGTCGCCGGTGCCGGCCTCGCCCTTGGTGCGGATCATCGCCGCGCCCTCCGCGATGCGCCGCAGCGCCTCGCCCAGGTCACGGCAGCCGCACACGAACGGCACGCGGTACGGGTGCTTGTCGATGTGGTGCGCCTCGTCGGCCGGCGTCAGCACCTCGGACTCGTCGATGTAGTCGACGCCGATGGCCTCGAGGATCTGCGCCTCGACGAAGTGGCCGATGCGGGCCTTCGCCATGACGGGGATCGTGACGGCGTTGCAGATCTCCTCGATCAGCGCGACGTGGCTCATGCGCGCGACGCCGCCGGCCGCGCGGATGTCGCTGGGCACGCGCTCCAGCGCCATCACGGCCACCGCGCCGGCCTCCTCGGCGATGCGCGCGTGCTCGACGGTGACGACGTCCATGATGACGCCGCCCTTGAGCATCTGCGCCAACCCGGCCTTGACGCGCCAGGTCGCCGTCTCGCCGTGTTCGCCCGAGCCGCTCGCGATGTTCCCGTTGGTCGCCATGACCCCTCCGACGCTGGTATGTGCTCGGCGCTTCGAGCGCCGCCGCAACTGTGCACAGCCATTGTATCGCGTCCGGCCGGAGGCTCGACGGGCCGCGAGGGAACCATCCGCGCCCGCGGAACGTACTGTGGGCATACCCTCGTGCATGGGGAACGCGCGAGGATGCGCGTGGGAGGTGCGGCGTGCGGTACGTCACGAGCTTCGGAATCGCGGTCCTCGCCGCGCTGACCCTCGCCCTCGCCGCTTGCTCCAGCGGCGGCTTCGACGCGTCCGACGAGGACGCGCAGACCACGTCGGCCTCCTCGGCGGGTGCCGCGACCGCCGACTACGCCGAGGAGAGCGAAGCGTACGGTGGCGACGGCGGCGCCTCCTCCGCGAGCGTGCTCGGACGCACCATCATCCGCAACGGCTACGTGGCGCTGCAGGTGGAGTCCGTCGGCCAGGCGTTCGAGGCGGCGCAGGCGCTTGCCTCCACCCACGGCGGCTACGTCGCCGACTCCTCGTTCTCCGGCGGCCTGGGCGCCCGAGACGAGGACGACGAGGAGCGCTTCACGTACGCCAGCCTCACGCTGCGCATCCCCGCGGACCGCTACGACCGCGTCGTCGCGGACCTGCGGTCGCTGGCGCTGCGCGTGCTCTCGATCTCGACGAACACACAGGACGTGACCGGCGAGGTCACCGACCTTGAGTCCGACCTGCGCAACCTCCGCGCCGTCGAGTCGCAGTACCTCGAACTGCTCAGTCGCGCGACGGAGGTCGGTGACGTCGTGCTCGTGCACGACCGCCTCACCCAGACGCGCGGCCAGATCGCGCGCATCGAGGGCAGCCTCGCGCTGCTCGAGTCGCTTGCGGACCTGTCGACGCTGCATGTCGAGCTGCAGTCACGCCCGCCCGACGGCGAGGCGGACGACGGTAGCCTCCTCGACGCGGCCCGCGACGGCTGGGAGGCCTCGCTGGCGACGCTGAACGTCGTCGCGAGGGCGGCGCTGGCGATCATCGCGTTCTCGTGGTGGCTCGTGCCGATCATGGTGGTGGCGCTCGCGGTGCTCTACCGGCGGGGTTGGCTCACCCGCCGCGGGCGATAGGATGGACAGTCGATGGAACGAGACCTAGCATCCATGCCCGTGCGCCGGGCCGAGCCCGGCCCCGACGACGGAGGTAGCACCACGACTGCGAGGAGAGACCGGCGACATTTGCTCGTGGCCGTCCTGGCGGCGGTGATCGGCGTGGTGGTGCTCGCGGTGAGCATCAGCGACGGGAACCTGGTCTCCGTCGAGACGCTCGTGGGGGTGCTCTTCCTCGCGATTGCCGTCGTACGGTATCGCCTGGCCCAGGCCCGTTAGCGGTCCGGGCCGCGGAACAACGAGGTTGCGTGCGACATGGCCAAGCTGGAGCCGTTGCGCAAAGTAGGACGTTACCTGGTCCCCGTCGACGGCTCCAACGCCTCATATGCAGCCCTCGCCGCCACGTGCGAGGTCGCCCGACTCACCCGCGCGGACGTCGCAGCGCTCTTCGTCATCGAGGTTCCGCGCACGCTCGCGCTCGACGCCGACATGCGCGGCGCGTTCGACCGCGGCGAGGACATCCTCACGCAGGCCGAACGCATCGGCGGCGACCACAAGGTGAACGTCGACGCCTCGATGTGCCAGGCCAGGCAGGCCGGCCACGCCGTGGTCGACGAGGCGATCGAGGACGGGACGGACGCGATCGTCGTCGGTGTCGACTACGAGCGCCCGTACGGGCGCTTCCGCCTGGGCCGGCTGCCGGAGTACGTGCTGGCGAACGCGCCGTGCGACGTGTGGCTGTTCCGCTACTCGCCCGCCGACCAGGCGGTCGCCGGATGAGTCGCGCGCACTCGTGGGGGCGGCCGTGAAGGTCGTGATCATGGGCTGCGGCCGCGTCGGCTCGACGGTGGCGGGGCGCCTCGACGCCGAGGGACACGACGTCACGATCATCGACCTCGATACGCGGGCGTTCCGGCGGCTGCCGGGCGGCTTTGGCGGCGAGCGGCTCCGCGGCTCGGGCACGGACGACCGCATCCTCGTCGCCGCCGGGGTGCGTGAGGCGGACGCGTTCATCGCGCTCACGCAGGGCGACAACCGCAACCTCATGGCGAGCCAGATGGCGAAGCACCTCTTCAGCGTCCAGACCGTGGTGACGCGGGTCTACGACCCGCTCCGCGCCGAGCTGTTCGGCGCGCTGGGGCTGCGCACGTTCAGCCCCACGCGCATCAGCGCCGACCTCGCGATCAACGCGCTGCTCGGCAGAGCCTGACGGCGAGGGCGGCGCGATGTACATCATCATCATCGGTGCGGGCAACGTCGGGTACGGCCTCGCGCTCGAGCTCTACAGCCATGCGGACTACGAGATCCTGCTCGTGGAGAACGACCGCGCCCGCGCGGAGATGCTGCGCGACGAGCTCGGCGAGTTGTGCGTGCACGGCGACGGCACCGAGGTCTCCTTCCTCGAGTCCATCGGCGTGTCGCGCGCGGACATCGTCATCGCCGTGACCGGGGACGACTCGCACAATCTCATCGCCTGCCAGGTTGCGCAGCATCGCTTCGGCATCGCGCGCACCATCGCGCGGGTCAACAACCCCCGCAACGAGCGCCTCTTCCAGACGCTCGGCATCGAGTCGACGGTATCGGCGGCGTCCGCCGTGCTCGCGCAGATCGAGGCGGACCTGCCGGCGCACTCGTTCATCCCGCTGCTGCAGCTCCGCGCATCGGGCCTCGAGGTCGTCGATCTCCACGTGCAGCCGCGCTCGCGCGCGGCCGGGGTGGCGCTGCGCGACCTCGAGCTGCCGGTCGATGCCGTGATCTCACTCGTCGTGACCGGCGACCAGTCCCGCGTGCCCGACGGCGACACGGTGCTGGAGCCGGGCGATGAGATCATCGCGGTCATCGGACAGGCGTCCGAGCCGGCGATGCGCGAGCTGGTGCGCAGTCCGGACGAGCCGCTGCGCGAGATCGACGAGGTGCTCGGATGACGCGACTCGCCTACCTCGGTCCGCGCGGCACGAACACCGAGGCCGCCGCCGTCGGCTACGATCCGACGGCGCAACTCGTGCCCGCCGCCAGCGTCGCGGCCGCCGCACAGGCGGTACGCGAGGGCGAGGCCGACGCCGCCGTGTGCGCTATCGAGAACTCGATCGAGGGTTCCGTGCGCGAGACCCTGGACATGCTGCTGCGAGCCGACACGGAGCTGCAGATCTACGGCGAGACCGTGCTGCCCATCCGGCACGCGCTGGTTGCCGCGCACGGCGCCGACCCCACCGCCGCGACGGTGGTCTACTCGCACCCGCAGGCGCTCGCGCAGTGCCGCGAGCGGCTGGGGCAGCTCGCGCCGGGCGCGCGGCCGCAGGCCGCGCTCTCCACGGCCGCGGCCATCGAGTCCGCGCTGGCCGAGCCCGGCGCGCTGGCGGTGAGCACTGCCCGAGCCGCCTCGATCTACGGCGCCGCCGTGCTCGCCGACGACATCGCCGACGAGCTCGGCAATGCCACCCGCTTCCTCGTGCTCGCGCCCGGGGACCACGCCCCCACGGGCGACGACAAGACCTCGATCGCCTTCACGACGGCGCACGACCTGCCGGGGACGCTGGTGACCGTGCTGCAGGAGTTCTCGGGGCGCGGCCTCAACCTCACGCACGTGCAGTCGCGCCCCACGCGCATCGCGCTCGGCACGTACGTCTTCCTGCTCGACCTGCAGGGGCACCGCACCGACGAGCCGGTGGCCGAGGCGCTCGCGGCGACCGACGCGCAGACCGAGTGGCTGCGCGTGCTCGGCTCCTACCCGCGCTGGACGCCGCCCGATGAGGCCGCCGATGCCTGACCGCGATGCCTGAGATACCGGACCTCGAGGCGATCCGTGGCTTCCTCGCGCCGCGCCTGGCGGACAACCCCGTCACGTCCGTCGACGCCCGGCAGCCGTGGCTCGTGCGCACCGGCCTCGCGGACCTCGAGACCGTCGCCGGCCATGCGTTCGTGGATGTGCGGCGGCTCGGCAAGTTCCTGCTGCTCACCAGCGACGACGCGCGCGTGCTGGTCATCAACCCGATGCTCACCGGCCGCTTCCACTGGGCGCAGCCCGGCGAGAAGCGCACCCCGGCGCCCGCCGTCGTGCTCGCGTTCGCCGACGGCCACGAGCTGCGCTACGCGGACGAGCGGCGCATGGGCCGCTGGTACCTCGTGCCCATCGACGACCTCGACGCGGTTCCGCAGCTCGGCGAGCTGGGGCCGGACGCGCTCGCGATCGATGAGGACGAGTTCGTGCAGCGGCTGAGGCGGCGCAGCGGGCAGCTCAAGAACACGCTCACCAACCAGCAGTTCGTCGCCGGCATCGGGAACGCCTACTCCGACGAGATCCTGTGGGAGGCGGGATTCCACCCGCACCGGCGGGGCGCTACGCTCGATGACGACGGTCGCCGCGAGCTCTACCGCGCGATGCGCCGCGTCTTCGAGTGGTCGCAGCCCATCCTCGACGCACAGGTCGCAGACGGGCTGAAGCAGCGCAAGGAGGAGTGGCGTGAGCACCTCCGGGTCCATCGCCGGACCGGGGAGCCGTGCCCGCGCTGCGACCGGGAGATCCGGGGCCGCGTGAGCGGCGGACGCGAGACGAACTTTTGCATCGCCTGCCAGCCGCTCGACCTCGAGCGCCGGCCGGTGGGCGCAACACGGAGGAAGCACGCATGAACGTCAACGGGCGCGACATCGGCGATGGACTCGACGGGCTCTACGAGGAACTCCACGCGCGTGTGCGCGCGGAGGCCGACCGTGAGCTCGTCATTGCAGGCTTCGATGGAGACGCGTTCTCCAACATGCGCTGGGCCGACGACGATGACGAGGTGCACGTCGAGGTGCACGAGAACCTGCCGACCCACGCGATCGCGCACACGCTCGCCATCGCGCTGCAGCACGTGCGGCAGCGCCTCGACGGCTACCCGGAGGTGCGGCGGCCGCGGGGCCGGCAGGCCGCGCGCGGCGCCGGTCCGGTGCGCACGATGCTGCGCGAGGTGGTGATGGCTCCGGAGGCGGAGGAGCGCATCGCGGACCTCAACCTCGATCGCGAGTGGGAGGTGGAGCAGCGCCACGCCGCGCTCAAGGAGATCCTGCGCGCACCGCCGTCCGAGTGGACCCGCGACGGCACGCTCGGCAACCAGTTCGCCTCGCTCCAGTACGCGCGCTTCGAGTTCGAGCACCCAGCGGAGATGTGGAAGAGCCTGAACGAGGAGATGGAGCGCGCGCTGCCCATTGCCGTCGCGCGCGGCAAGCGCATCGTCGAAGCGGTGAACGAGCACGGCTGGGGCTCCGCGGACGCCTGCCTGCAGGCCCTGCTCGCCGCGCGCCAGGCGGCCGGGATGCAGTACATCGCCTGGATCGTGAACCACGAGACCGGCGAGACGCTCTGACCGGCTTCTGCACCGACCTCGCAACCCTCGAACGTGAGCCGGGGGCGGCTCAGCCGCCCCCGGACTTCGTTGCGTCGCCCCCCGGCGAGGGGGGCGTGCCCGCGCCAGCTAGCCCCGAGGCAGCCCGAGGCCGCGGGTGGCGATGATGTTGCGCTGAATCTCGGACGTGCCGCCGCCGATCGTGTTCGGGATCGTCGTCACGTAGCGGTGCGTGAAGTAGGCGTGCATCGGCGGCCACTTCGAGTCCTCGGCCCAGACGTTGGCGTGGAGGCCCAGGGCCCGCGTCGCCGTGCGCGCCGTGGTCTGCACCAGCTCCGACATGAACAGCTTCGAGGTCGAGGCCTCGTAGTTCGGGATCAGCCCCGAGGCCTGCATCGAGACGACGCGGAACGAGAAGTTGAACCCCACCTCGGACTCGATGTAGCGGTCCGTGATCGCCGTGCGCACGCCGGGGCGCATGTACGTGCGCCCTGGCCCTCGTCGCTGTGGAGGTAGCTGATCAGCCGGTCGAGCTCCTTGCGCGACGCGATCGCACCGCTGATGTTGGAGCGCTCGTAGTCCAGCAGCGTCATGCCGACGTACCAGCCGCGGTTCTCCTCGCCGACGATGTTCACCGGCACGCGCACGTTCTCGAAGAACGTCTCGTTGAAGCCGTGCTTCCAGGACATGTTGACCAGCGGCCGCACCGACAGGCCCGCGGTGTGGATGTCGTCGATCAGCAGGAACGAGATGCCGCGGTGCTTCGGCGCGTCCGGGTCGGTTCGGACCAGCGCGAACAGCTTGTCGGCGTTGTGCGCGCCCGAGGTCCAGATCTTCTGGCCGTTGACCACGTAGTCGTCACCGCCGCGGACGGCGCGCGTCTGCAGCGAGCCGAGGTCCGAGCCGGCGCCCGGCTTGGAGTAGCCCTGCGCCCACGAGATCTCGCCGGTGAGGATCTCGGAGAGGTACTGCTCCTTCTGCTCGTCGCTGCCGTGCGCGATCAGCGTCGGCCCGAGCATCGAGACGCCGGAGCCGCCCACGCCCGAGGGTGCGCCCAGGTCGGCGAGCTCTGCGTTGAAGATGAACTGCTCCACGGAGGACAGCCCGGCGCCGCCGTACTCTTCGGGCCAGTGCGGCGCGATCCAGCTCTGCTCCGAAAGCGCCTTCGCCCACTCGACGGCCGCGTTGTGCGCCTCACCCTCGCCGGCACGGTCGGTCGCCCAACCGCCGCTCCAGGACTCGTCGGGCGCGCCCTCGGCCTTGCGGCGGTAGTGCTCCGGGAGGCGCTCCTGCACGAAGTCGCGTACGCGCTGCCTGAATGCTGCCTGCTCCGGGCTGCCGCCCCAGTCCATGCCGGACCTCCCATCGCGCGCTCGATGCGCCGTTCCTCGATCGTGCGTCAGCGACGCGGGCCGGAAGCGCCGAGGGTCGCTGGGCGCGCAGTGTAACGCGGCTACAGCTCCAGGGGCTCCCACGTCCACGGCTCCATCATCGCGAAACGCACCCCCTCCGCCGTGTGCAGGTACTGGAGGAATGCGCCGGTCAACTCCTCGTGCTCCGCGGCGTAGGCGACGGCGCGCGCCATCTCCTCCGGCCGGAAGACCGGCAACTGCTCGCGCCGGGCGCGCGCGATCGCCGGGCCGTCGACGGTCATCGGGGTCTCGACGAGCCCCGGCATGATCGCGTTGACGCGGATGCCGTCGGCGACGAGTTGCTGCGACAGGCCGCGCGTGAGCGCCAGCACGCCCGCCTTCGCCGACGAGTAGGCGAGGATGTTCGCCCCGCCAACGGCGCCCATCGACGACATGTTCACGATCACGCCGCCGCCCTGCGCGCGCAGGTGCGGGACCGCCGCCTTCGAGCAGATGAACAGCCCGTTGAGGTTGATGTCGATCACGCGCCGGAAGCGCTCCACCGGTTCGTCCTCGACGCGGTCGAAGCGCTCGATGATCGCCGCGTTGTTGTGCAACACGTCGATGCCGCCGAACGCGCCGACGGCCGCGTCCATGAGCCGCGCCACATCGTCGACCGAGGTGGTGTCGGTGCGCACGAAGACCGCGTGCTCCGCGCCGCCGGCAAGCTCGACGGTCTCGTGGCCGCCGTCCTCCTTGAGGTCGGCGATGACGACGCGCGCGCCGCGTGCGACGAAGAGCAGCGCGCTCGCGCGGCCGATGCCGCCGCCCCCGCCGGTGACGACCGCCACCTTGCCGTCCCAGAACGTCATGCAGTCCTCCGAACCTCGCACCGGGGGTTGTGTGATGCGCGCCGCGCCGCGGCCCCTCGGTGGAGCCGTGGAGGGCGCGAGCCTAGCCTGAGAGCGCGAGCTGGCTCTCGCGGTCGAGCCAGCCGAACAGGAACGGGCGCCACTCCTCGTAGCGGTTGAGGTGGTGCGCGAAGAGCTGCGCGACGGTGACGCGAGGCTTCACCGGTTCCTTCATCAGCCGCATCCGCGCCTCGCGTGGCGTGCGCCCACCCTTGCGGTGGTTGCAGGAACGGCACGCCGTGACCAGGTTCTCCCACTCGTGCGGGCCGCCGCGGTGGCGTGGCATCACGTGGTCCAGCGTCAGGTCGTGGCCGTGCTTACCGCAGTACTGGCACTGCTGGCGGTCGCGCGCGAAGACCTCGCGGCGCGTGAGCCGCACCTGCGGCAGTGGACGCCGCACGGGGTGGCGCAGGCGGATCACCGAGGGGGTGGGGTACTCGCGGTCGACGCCGCGGATGGAGAGTTCGCCGGTCTCGATGAGGTCGGCCTTGCCACCGAACACGAGGACAACCGCGCGCCGAACGCCGCAGACGTTGAGCGGCTCGTAGTTCTGATTGAGGACCAGCGCCTGGCGGTGGATCGACACTCGCGTGTGGGCTCCCGTCGCGGCGCAGTGTAGAGGATTCCGCCGCGCGTGGTCACATCGAGGCGCCGTTCCGGGGCCGGCCGGCCAAGCGTGGGCTACGTCGACAGCATCTTGACGGCGGACTCGAACTCGCTCGGGAGCAACTCGAGCAGGACCGGGAGGGTGTCGATGAACACCGGCGCCAACAGCGAGGCCTCGATCGCAGCGTCCACGGCCGAGGAGATCTGGAACGTGATGCTCGCGAACAGCGCCACCTCAACGAGCAGGAACCCCTGCGCGAACCCGAACGCCGCGCCGCCCACGCGGTCGACCCACCCGAGCAGTAGCACGGACGCGGCGCGCCGCAGCAGCGAGGCGCCGATCTGGCCGATCACGATCACGCCGATGAAGATCGAGGCGAACGCGACGAAATCGCGCCACGTTTCGTCCTCGATGGCGAAGGCGATGTCGCCCGAGAGTTCGCTGTAGAAGTGGCCGGCAAGCACGGCGCCGAGGATGAGGGCGACCGTGGTCACCACCTCGCGAATCAGCCCGACCGTGAAGGCGCGGTACGTCAGCCAAGTAATGATGGCAATGATGACCAGGTCGAGCCAGTGCATGTGATGCCTCGACGCGCCCCCCCCCGCAGACGCACCGAGAGTAGCACGTGACACCGTTCACGATGTCCAGGCGCTACTCGAAGCCGAGGCGGCGGTCGCGCATGGAGACGTACGTCCCGCGCCCGAACACGACATGGTCGAGCACCTCGATGTCGAGCAACGCGCCGGCGTCGACCAGGTCCCGCGTGAACTCGACGTCGTTGACGCTCGGCGCCGGATCGCCCGATGGGTGGTTGTGGGCCACTGCCACGGCCCACGCGTTGCGGCGCACCGCCTCACGGAAGATCTCCGCGACGCGCCCCGGAGCGCCGTTCAGCGAGCCCCGGTACACCATCGACGAGCCGAGCAGGTGGTGCTTGGTGTCGAGCGTGAGCACCCGCACCTCCTCCTGTTGCAGCAGCTCCAGCTCCGCCTGCAACTGCCGCGCGATGTCCTTCGGCCCCTCGATGCGCGGGCGCAGGTCCTCGCCCTCGAGGGCGAGCCGGCGGCCGAGCTCGAACGCGGCGGCGATGGTGGTGGCCTTGGCGATGCGCACGCCGCGCGTGCGCGCGAGCGTCGGCAGGTCGGCGGCGGCGAGGCCGCGCAGGCCGCCCTGGTCCTGCAGCAGCCGCGAGGCGAGCTGCAGCACGCCTTCCTCGGCCGTGCCGGTGCGCAGCAGGATGGCAAGCAACTCGGCGCTCGTGAGCGCCTGTGGCCCGAGCCGTTCGAGGCGCTCGCGGGGCCGGTCCGTGGCCGGCATCTCGGCCACGCGCGGCTGGTACGCCGACGCCTGGGCGCCGGGCGGGGACTCGCTCACGGGCAAAGCTCCTCAACCGGTGGTGGGAGCCTCGTTATAGAACGAACGTGCGGTACTGGTCAAGACGTCAGGCGCATGACGATGGGAAAGACCCGGCTCAGGGATAGCTCGCCGGCCGCGGCAGGATCTCGAGATCGATGACCCGCACGGCGTTCACGTGCTCCCCATCGACGGTCGTGGTGCTCGCCACGACCAGCCAGGTCGCCGGGTCGCGGGTGCGGACGATCGTGCGCTGTTGGCCCCCGCGGGTCTCGGTCTTGCGGAAGCGCTCGTTGCCGTCGGCATCGAGGCCGAGCGGCTCCCACCCGTCGTCCGGCGAGTAGCGCGACGCAAGCAACCACTGGGCGGGTACCAGCGGCGCATCCACGGTGAGTTCGGGCTTGTACGTCTCTCGCCCCTGCACCGGGTCGTCGCTCGTGAGGGTTACGCCGTCCCACGTCCCCGTGCGCCCGACGGAGCGCGGATCCGCCGAGCTCGCGCGCAGCACCGTGGTCCACGAACGGGAGCCGCGCCACATCAGCTCGATGGTGTAGAACTCGCCGCGGGCGTCCTCCTCGACCCAGACCATCCGGAACGGCGGGTAGAACTCGTACCGCTGGGTCGGGCGACCGGGGCCGCCCCACGTTGCCTGCTGGATGCCCCACACGACGAGCCCGATGAGCACGGCGGGGGCGAGCACCGCGCCCGCGCGGCGGGGGATCACAGCGGGACCGTGGGCCTCTCGGGGTCGAGGGCGCCGAGTTCCTCGTCGCTGCCGTGCAGCAGGATCATGCGGATCACGGTGCGGGTGTGAGGCCAGTGGTGCGCCTCGACGATCTCACCCTCGCCGATGCGCACCCACATCTCCGGCGGCACGACGAAGACCTGGCGGTTCACCATCACGAAGTGCGAGCGGAAGAACCAGAGCAGCCCACCCTTGGTCCACGAGCGCTGCACCTCGCCGCGCGTGAACAGCGGCTCGGCTCGCAGGTCGCGCAACGCCATGACCGCCTGGAATGCGAGCGCGAGCACGACCACGGCGATGATCGTGAGCGGGATCACCGCCCCGTATCTGCCGCCAAGGAGACTCGACAGCGGCACCATCAGGACTGCGATCGCGGCGAGGGTGAGCGGGCCGTACATCAGGAGCATGCGCTGCAGCGTCCGGCGGTGCTCGGTGTTCTCGCCGACGAGCTCGTAGCGGAAGGTCTCCTCGCGGCGGTCCGGCATGCTCATGGCGAACGGCGCGGGCTCGGTGGGTTTGGCTGCCGGCCTGGCCTCAGGCGCCGCCTCGGCTGCCTGCGATACCGACTGGTCGTAGCTGCGCCTGCGCGATGGGCTCGAGAGCACCTCGTAGGCTGCGTTGACCTCCTCCAGCCGCCGCTCGGCGTCGTCGCCGGCGTGGCCGGAGGCGTGGTAGGCACTCAGTTCGCGGTGCGCCTGCCGGATCGCATCGCGCGATGCATCACGTGGCACGCCGAGGACGGCGTATGGGTCGCGGTCGACGGGTGGTTGTGTCATCGGGCGCTCCGCATGCCGGGGGTGGTTCGACGGTTCGAGGTCATCGTCATTCGAGTGGGATCTGCAGCACTTGTCCGATGCTCAGGGAAGCGGCGTTTTGGATGTTGTTGATGTCGATGATACGTGCGGCGAACTCCCCGTAGTCCGCATCGTCGGGGAGGAACCTCGACACGATGGCGCTGAAAATGTCGTCCGCCTCCACGGTGTACTCGAGGTAGGGCGTGGGCGACGGCGTCGGAGTCGGACCTGACGAGGGGGTCGGCGGCGGTGTTGGCGACGGAGTCGCCGTGGGTGAGGGCGTTAGGCTGGGCGACGCCGAGGGAGTGGGCGTCGAAGTGGCATCGGGCGCTGCGGTCCGCGTCGGCGCGGGCGAGGCGTCGGCAGGTTGCCCGGTCGGCGTCGGCGTGGGCGAGGAGTCCGGCGCAAGCACGATCGTCGCGGGCCCGACGACGGGCGTGATCGGCGGGCTGGCCAGGCCGGGCCCGTCGCCCGGCGGGCGGATCAGCAGCCACAACGCGAAGATGCTGCCCGCGAAGAGCGCGAGCAGTGCTCCGCGGTAGAGGCGGTGCGAGGGCAGGGCGAGCTCGGGATCCGAGCAGCGCTCGCAGAGGGCGTCGCCGTGGGCGTCGCAGTACAGCGCACCACAGCGAGCGCACTCGTGCGTGGCGTCACGCTCGCACAGGAAACACTCCACCGTACGAGCCTAGCATGCGTTCCCAGCGATCCGTGGCGGACGGCGGGAGCGCCGCGAGGAGGGCGCCGGCTACTTCAGCTCGACGGTTGCGCCGGCTTCCTCGAGCTTGGTCTTGGCCGCGTCTGCCTCGTCCCTGGTGATGGCTTCGCGGATGGCCCTGGGCGCGGCCTCGACGACGTCCTTGGCGTCCTTCAGACCCAGCGAGGTGAGCTCGCGGACGGCCTTGATCACGTTGATCTTGTTCGCGCCGAAGTCCGTGAGCACCACGTCCCACTCGATCTGTTCCTCGACCGGGGCGGCGCCGTTGGCGCCGTCGCCGTTGGTGGGCGCCATGGCCATCGCCACCGGCGCGGCGGCGGTCACGCCGAACTCGTCCTCGATCGCCTTGTTGAGGTCGCGCAGCTCGAGCAGGGTCATGCCCCGGATGATGTCGAGCGCGTCTTCCACCTTGGCCATTGTCTTGCTCCTCCCAGCCTGCCGGCGCCGCCCGCTGTCGCGGGATCGGTGGCGCCGGGTTATGCCCCTGCTTCTTCGAGCTGCTGCGCCCGCGCGTCGATCAGGCCCGCGAGGTCGCGGGTCGACGCCTGCAGCAGCAGCACCAGCTCCGTGATCTTGGCCGTCAGCCCGCCGGCGAGCCTGCCGAGCAGCACGTCGCGCGGCGGCACCGTGGCGAGGTCCATCACGTACGCCGCGTCGACCACCTCGCCGCCGAGGACAGCCTTGCGCACCTCGAACGGCGTGTCGAGGTGCTCGCGCCGCCAGTTCGCGACCGCGCGGGCGGCAGCCACCGGGTCGTCCGGGTGCGTGACCAGCGCCGTCGGCCCGTCGGCGAGCGCGCGGTGCGCCTCGCTCCCGGCCTCGTCGGCGGCGCGCAGCAGCAGCGAGTTCTTCACTACGCGCAGCGAGACGCCGACCTCTTGCAGTTGGCGGCGCAGCTGCGTCTGCTCCGTGACCGGCATGCCCTGGTAGGCCATGCCGATGGCGATCTCGGATTCCTCGATCAGCGCCTTGATCTCGGCGACCAGCGCGATCTTGCGCTCCGTCGGCACGCTGCCCCCGTTCCGGCCGCGACCTGTTGCGCGGCTGCAAGCAAAACGCCCTCGCCACCACGCGGTGGGAGGGCGTCACCGGCACGGCGCGAGGGCTCTCGCGCGCAGCCTGCAACTCGTCCCACCTGCACGGGTGGCCTCTTGCCATTACCCGCCGGGCGTTTGGCCCGGCGGACCCGTGGTCTCCGGCGGCGCGCCCCGTCTGTGCGGGGCGCTCGCGTTAGTCTGCTATGTCTCCGCGGCGAGCGCCAGCAGCGGCTGGACGTCCACATGCACGCCGGGCCCCATCGTGGAGGTCAGGGTGGCGGCGCGGATGTACTGGCCTTTGATGTCGGACGGGCGCGCCTTCACGATCTCGGCCATGATCGCGACGAGGTTTTCCGACAGCTGCTCGTCGCTGAACGACACCTTGCCCAGCGCCATGTGCACCAGGTTCGTGCGGTCCAGCCGGAACTCGACGCGACCGGACTTGCCCTCTTGCACCGCGCGCGGGATGTTGGCCGCGTCCATCACGGTGTTGTTGCGCGGGTTCGGCATCAGCCCGCGCGGACCGAGGATGCGGCCCAGCCGGCCGACCTTCCCCATCAGCTCGCGCTGCGCGATGGCGACATCGAAATCCGTCCAGCCGTCGGCGACGCGCGCGATCAGCTCGTCGGCGCCAGCCTCGTCGGCGCCCGCCTCCAGGGCCTGGGAGACCGCCTCGCCCTCGGCGAAGACGATCACCTTCTGCTCACGGCCGAGGCCGTGCGGGAGGGTCACGGAGCCGCGGATCTGCTGCTCCGCGTGGCGGCCGTCGAGGCCTGTCCGGAGGTGCAGCTCCACGGTCTCGTCGAACTTCGCGGGCGCGCTCTTCCGCACGACGCCCAGCGCCTCGTTGGGTTCGTAGAGGCGGTCGGCGTCGATCTGGTCGTTGGCGGCTCGGTAGCGCTTGCCTCGCTTCGGCATCGCTAGTTGACCTCGATTCCCATCGAGCGCGCGGTGCCCTCGATGATCTTCATAGCCTGGTCGATGTCGTCGGTGTTGAGGTCCGGCAGCTTGGTCTCCGCGATCTCGCGCACCTGCGCGGCGGTGACCTCGCCCACGACCTCGGTGAGCTGGCTCTCAGCGCCCTTGTCGACGCCTGCCGCCTTGCGCAGCAGGTCCGAGGCGGGCGGCGTGCGCAGCTCGAAGGTGAACGAGCGGTCCTCGAAGATCGTGATGATGGCCGGGATGATCTGGCCGGACTGCGCCTGCGTGCGGGCGTTGTACGTCTTGCAGAAGTCCATGATGTTGATGCCGTGGGGGCCCAGCGCCGTACCCACAGGCGGCGCGGGGTTCGCCCGCCCGGCCGGGATTTGCAGCTTCACCACCGCGCGAACGCGCTTCGCCATCGCTTGTGCCTCCCCGCTTCGGGTCCTACTGCTTCTCGACCTGCAGGAAGTCGAGCTCGACCGGCGTCTCGCGGCCGAACATCGAGACCAACACGCGTACCTTGCCCTTGTCCAGGTTGATGTCGTCCACCTGCCCCACGAAGTCGATGAACGGCCCGTCGATGACCCGCACCGACTCGCCGACCGAGAAGCCGACGTTGATGCGCGGGGTGCCCGCGTCCATCTGGCGCAGGATCCGCCCCGCCTCCTCGTCGTCCAGGGGTACGGGGCGCGAGCCCTCCTCCTCGTTGCCGCCGGCGAAGCCGGTGACCCCGGGAGTGTTGCGGACCAGGCTCCAGGCCTCGTCCTCCATCAGCATCTGGATGAGCACGTAGCCGGGGAAGAGCTTCTTGGAGACCGTGCGGCGCTGGCCGTCGCGGATCTCGATCTCTTCCTCGGTCGGGATCACGACCTGGAAGATGCGGTCGCCCAGGTCTATCTGCTTGACGCGCTGGTCGAGGTTCTTCTTCACCTTGTTCTCATAGCCGGAGTACGTCTGGATGATGTACCAGGCGCGGTCGTCGTCCGCCGCGACGACCTCTGGTTCGTCCGCCGCCTCGGCGAGGCTCGCGGTGTAGGGGTTGGGCGGCGGCGGGTGCGCGGCAGGCGTGAGGACGCCGCCGATAGTCCCGTCGCGGTTCCGTCCCTGCTCAGTCGTCATGAGGCCCCCTGCGCGCGCCCCGGCCCGGTATGGCCGATGAGCGCTCCGCGCCATTCCCGTTTGGCCTGCGCGTCTCCTAGCGCAGCACCGTGCTCTCGATGATCCAGTTGAAGCCCAGGTCGGCGACGCCAAGGATGGCGCCGAAGAAGATCGAGACGATTATCACCACCAGCGTGAGGTAGCCGACCTCGTGGCGGGTTGGCCACGTGACCTTGCGCAGCTCGCTGACGATGTCCGAGATCCAGCGCGGCACCCAGCGCCGCCCGCCGCCGCGGCCTTCGGCCGTGGCGGGGCCTGAGACGCTGACCGGCGGTCGCCCGCCGCGCGACGGACGCTGCTGCTGGCGCTGCTGCCGCCGTTGGGCGCGCTCCTGCTGTCTGCGCAGCGCTCGACCCATTGTCGTGCTCCCTACCGCCCGCGCAGGTTACCGCGTCTGGCGGTGCAGCTGGTGCGACCGGCAGCGAGGGCAGTACTTGCGCAGCTCGATGCGGTCCGGGTCGTTTCGCCGGTTCTTCTTGGTGTGGTAGTTGCGGCTCCGGCACGTCCCGCACGCCAGCGAGATGTGTTCCCGGTCCCCCTTGGCCATGGCTCACGACCCCCGTGCGCTGCTACTCGTTGATACCGGTGACGACGCCTGCGCCGACGGTGCGGCCGCCCTCGCGAATCGCGAAGCGCAGCCCATCCTCGATCGCAATCGGCGTGATCAGCTCGATGTCCACCGTCACGTTGTCGCCGGGCATCACCATCTCGGTGCCGCTCGGCAGCGTCACCACGCCCGTCACGTCGGTCGTGCGCACGTAGAACTGCGGCCGGTAGCCGGTGAAGAACGGCGTGTGCCGCCCACCCTCCTCCTTGGAGAGCACGTACACCTCGCCACTGAACTTGCGGTGCGGGGTAATCGAGCCCGGCTGCGCCAGCACCTGACCACGCTCGACGTCCTCGCGGTCCACGCCGCGCAGCAGGCAGCCGACGTTGTCGCCGGCCTCACCTGTGTCGAGCAGCTTCTTGAACATCTCGACGCCGGTCACGACCGTCGTCTCGGTCTCCTTGATGCCCACGATCTCCACCGAGTCGCCCACGGCCACCACGCCGCGCTCGATGCGCCCGGTCACGACCGTGCCGCGGCCCTTGATGCCGAACACATCTTCGATCGGCATCAGGAACGGCTCGTCCTTCGGGCGCGCCGGCTGCGGGATGTAGTTGTCGACCGCCTCCATGAGCTGCCAGATGCACTCGTACTCCGGCGCGTCGGGGTCCTCCGAGGTCGACTCGAGCGCCTGTAGCGCCGAGCCGCGGATGATCGGCACGTCGTCGCCGGGGAACTCGTAGGTGGTGAGCAGGTCCTGCATCTCCAGCTCGACGAGCTCCAAGAGCTCCTCGTCGTCCATCATGTCGACCTTGTTGAGGAAGACCACGACCGCCGGGACCTCGACCTGGCGCGCCAGCAGCAGGTGCTCGCGCGTCTGCGGCATCGGGCCGTCGGGCGCCGCGACGACGAGGATCGCGCCGTCCATCTGCGCGGCGCCGGTGATCATGTTCTTGATGTAGTCGGCGTGCCCGGGGCAGTCGACGTGTGCGTAGTGACGGGCGTCGGTCTCGTACTCGACGTGGGCGATCGCGATCGTGATCCCGCGCGCCTTCTCTTCCGGGGCGTTGTCGATCGAGTCGAACTCCCGGAACTCGGCTTCGCCGCGCAGCGCCAGCACCTTCGTCATCGCCGCCGTGAGCGTCGTCTTGCCGTGGTCGACGTGACCAATCGTCCCGACGTTGGCGTGCGGCTTCGTCCGCTCGAACTTCCCTCGCGCCATGTCCCGCTCCCGTCTCTCCCCGAACCCCGTGGGTGACTCTGCCTGGGTGTACTAGCCGGCCACCAGTGGGGGCCGCGTGTTGGGTGCCTTGCTGGAGCCCTCAAGCGGATTCGAACCGCTGACCTCGTTCTTACCAAGAACGCGCTCTACCGACTGAGCTATGAGGGCTGGATTCCGCAACCCGAAGCCCCGTGAGGCTCTCGCCGAGCGCCATCTCCGCTTCGCGTGCGCCGCGGCCTCGGTCCGGCTGGTGCAGGGGGCAGGATTTGAACCTGCGTAGCCGTAAGGCGGCGGTTTTACAGACCGCTGGATTTAACCACTCTCCCACCCCTGCGCGGAGCCGCGGTTGCGCCGACCGTCCACGCCCAGGGCCGCCGCGGCGCGGTGGAGCCCGAGAGGGGATTCGAACCCGCTAACCTACCGATTACAAATCGGTTGCGCTGCCATTGCGCCACTCGGGCTCGATGGAAGGCCGACGCTCACCAGAGTGCATCGTCTCCCAGCCAACCTGGAAGACGAGTGCCCTCCAGTATAGAAACGGCGTTCGAAGAGGGTCAACGCGAGGCAATCAGCCGAGCAACGCCCGAACCTTCGCCAGCACTTCGGCGACGACCGGTCGGGGCGCTCGACCGACGAAGCGCGCATGTCTTGCCCGCCAGTCGAGGCTGCGGACCTGGTCGGCAAGTACGACGCCGCTGACCGGGTCATCGCCAGGAAGCTGGACTTCGAATGCGTACCCTCTCACCCTCGAAGTGACGGGGCAGAGCAGTGCGACGCTGGAACGCTCGTTGTACTGGCGTGGACTCACCACGAGGGCGGGCCGACGGCCCGCCTGCTCGTGACCGGCCTGGGGAGAGAACTCGAGCCAGACGAAGTCACCGCGGTCGGGCAGGTACGGCTCGTCTACCACACCTCGTCACCCTGCGGCGCACCCCAGTCCACTTCGGGATGGGTGTTCGCCGGGCTCATGTCCGCCACGAGGTCGGCGAGGTCATAGCTGCGCTTCCGCAGTACGATGTCCTCGCCTTCGGCGAAGAGTTCGATCGCCGAGCCCTCTTCGACGCCCCACTGCTCCGCCAGGGCCTTGGGAATCCGGACGGCGAGGCTCGAGCCCCATCGTGATACGTGCGACATTGCACCCATGGCACCCTCCTCGTAGATATATTGTATATCCGCGATGGGCGTTTGTCCCCCCTGCGTATGGGTGAGGTGAGATGACCAACAACGAGCATGACATCGTCCGCGAACAGCTCCTGGAGGAGTACCCCGACGTACGTCAGGAGTACGAGCGCCTCGAGCCACTGTTCGAAACGACCGCCCGACGCATCCAGGCGTCACGCTGCGCGGAACCTCGCGGTGACGCGACTGGCTGAGCGGCTCCGCTACCGCCCCGCGCTCCAGCGCGGCCCCTCCGGCGTATCCGCCACCTCCACCCCCGCCTCTGCGAGGTCCGAGCGGATCGCGTCGGCGCGCGCGAAGTCGCGCTCGGCGCGCGCGTCGGTGCGGGCGGCCAGCAGCGCCTCGATCGTCGACTCGGCGTCGCTGCCGCCGCACGACACGTCGTGCTTCGACGCCAGCTTCGACAGCGCCACCACGTCGAGCACCTCAATCGCATCGGGCTCCTCGAGGCGTAGCCCGAGCACATCGCGCGTCAGCTCGGCGAGCGTCGCCTGTGCGGCTCGCACGTCGTGGCCCGCGTCGCGGCCGCGGTTGATCGCGCGTGCGAGGTCGAAGACCGCGGCGAGCGCCTGTGGGGTGCCGAGGTCGTCCTCGAGCGCCTCGACGAAGCGCGCGCGCTCCGCGGACGGGTCGACTGCCGCACCGCTACCCGCCGGTGCCTCGCGCTGTGCTCCTGGGGATGCGGGGATACCCCGCAAGGCCGCGAGCAGGCGATCGAGGCCGGACTCGGCGGCTGCGAGGGCCTCGTCGGTGAGGTTCGCCGGGCTTCGGTAGTGGCTGCTCAGGACGAACAGGCGTAGCGCGTCCGGCCGCCAGCGTTCGAGCGCGTCATGCACCGTCACGACGTTGCCGATCGACTTCGACATCTTCTCGCCGTCGCGCTGCACGAGGCCGTTGTGCAGCCAGTGCTGCGCGAACGCGCCGGTGGCCGCCTCGGCCTGCGCGATCTCGTTCTCGTGGTGCGGGAACACGAGGTCGACCCCGCCGCCGTGGATGTCGAATGCCTCGCCGAGGTAGTGCTGCGACATCGCCGAGCACTCGATGTGCCAGCCGGGGCGCCCCGGCCCCCACGGCGAGGGCCACGCGGGCTCGCCCGGCTTCGTTGCCTTCCACAGCGCGAAGTCGAGCGGGAACTCCTTGCCTTCGCCGGGCTCGAAGCGCGTGCCCGACCGCAGCTGGTCGATGTCGCGGTGCGAGAGCTTGCCGTAGTCGTCCTTCGCGCGCACCCGGAAGTAGACGTCGCCGGCCTCGGTGGCGTAGGCGTAGCCGCGCTCGAGGATCGCCTCGGTCGCCGCGACGATGGTCTCGATGTGCCCCGTCACGCGCGGCCGCACGTCGGGGAACACGAGGTTGAGCGCGCGCTGCTGCTCCTCCCACTCGTCGATGTTCTCGGCGACGAGCTCGAGCGGGTCGCGGCCCACCTCGGCGGCGCGCGCGATCACGTTGTCGTCGATGTCGGTGTAGTTCGACACGAACGTCACGTCGTAGCCGCCGGCGGCGCTGCCGGGCCAGCGCAGGTAGCGCACGAGCACGTCGTAGACGATCGCCGCCATCGCGTGGCCGACGTGGCTCTCGGCGTACGGTGTGACGCCGCAGATGTAGATGCCGAGCCGCCCGGGCTCGAGGGGCGCGAGGGCGTCGACCGCTCCGGTCAGCGTGTTCGTCAGTCGCATGGGATCCAGTGTGCCCCCCACGGGGCATCCCCGCATCCCCGGAAATACAGCGGGGTATCCCCGCATACCGGGCGTCAGCGGGGTATCCCCGCATACCGGGCGTCAGCGGGGTATCCCCGCATACCGGGCGTCAGCGCGGCGTTCCGGCCACGCCGCGGCTCAGGACGGCCGCTCGGACGCTCCGCCGTCGAACCCGCCGGGCGAGCCGCCGACGCCGCCCCGGGGCACGTCGACGCCCGAGACCGCCGGGTCGCCCGCCGCCCGCTCGCGTTCGAGTCGCGCGACGCGACGTTCGAGCTCCTCGATGCGGTCCCACTCGGGGTCCGGGAGCCGCTCGACGGTGTCGTTGCTGGTGTTGGTGAAGGCGACGACGTGGCCGGGCACGCCGACGACGGTCGCATTCGGCGGTACGCTCGACACGACGACGGCGCCGGCGCCGATGCGAGAGTCGTGGCCGATGGTGACGTTGCCGATGATCTTCGCCCCCGCGCCGACGACCACGCGGTCCTCGAGCGTGGGGTGGCGCTTCTCACGCCGCGTCGAGGTGCCGCCGAGGGTGACGCCCTGGTAGAGGTGGCAGTCCTCGCCGACGACGGTCGTCTCGCCGACCACGACGCCCATGCCGTGGTCGATGAAGCAGCGCCGCCCGATGCGCGCGGCGGGGTGGATCTCGATGCCGGTGATGAAGCGGTTCAGGTGCGAGAGCAGGCGCGGCAGGATGGGCATGCCGAAGAGGTGCAGTTGGTGGGTGAGGCGGTGAATCATCAGCGCGTGGAGGCCGGGGTACGTCAGGAACACCTCGAGGGCGCCGTGCGCGGCGGGATCCCTCGCCTGCGCGGCGTCGATGTCACTGCGAATGGCGCCGAGCCAGTTCATGGCGGCTCCTCGCCGCGCGACGTCGGGCCGCGCGCTGGCGCATTATCGCACAGGGGGGCGAGAGGGCGTGATGCGGCATGTTACGCGGACAGCGCGCGTATGGACTCGGCCCCGAGAGCGCGGTGTTCATGAACAATGCGCGCGATCCGCTCTACCTCTTCCAGCATCGCCTCCGGATCACCGCTCAGGTCGAGTGCCGCGACTTCAATAGTCTTGCCGACGTGCTTCATTACGTACCGGTGGGGCTCGTGCTCCTCAGCGGCATACACAAGCAGGCCCGATGGCAGGTCGGATGCGATGCAGTAGGCAAGCATCTGGTAGACGTCGCCATGCTTGAACCCGTCTGGCTCGATCCGCTTGTACTTCGCATCCCCGACGAATGTCGGCGTCCCCTCGACGGGGTGCCGCCACATCAGGTCCGGGATCAACCCGATGCGTCCACCCTCGTCGAGCGTGAGTCGCCTGTGGCTCTCAAGGTCAGGCCACGCCCCCGCTGGCAGGCCAAGGGTGTCCCGGAGGGCCGAACGCAGGAACCGCTCGAACACGTCGTTCATGTCGATCAAGAACGACGACGCAGTCACCTCACCGTGACGCAGTTCGAAGCTCGATGAATCGATGATGAGACGTGCCAGTTCGACCGCGGGGCGGTAGTGCTCATTGAGACGGTGGTACCGGACCTCCGGTACTCCACCTCGACGGTACGAGCCCACGCTGACCGTGGCGAATCTGGGGCGCAGTCCCCGCAACTCCTGTCTCCACCTGGGAGAGCGAATGGGGATGCGGCCCAGGAGGTGGATGGCAGTGTGCAGCAGCCGGTTCTCCTCGATGTCCTCGGTGAAGTCATCGTAGCGGACCTCGACTGGCAGCGGGATACCGGGACGCCGACGAATCTGCTCGGCGAAGGCGATGCGGCCGCGCACGGCGTGGAGCGCCTCCTCCTCGACGCGGTAGTCCTGTCGCAGTCCCCGGCGGATAGCCCGCTCGGTGTGATGAGCGAACGCCGGCAGGATCGCTTCGAGGACGTCCGTGTCGACAGCGAGGGTGGTGTCTTCCTGACGCCAGTCCCAGATCCCGAGCGCGTACGCGAGGACGAACATCACGCTCTCGATCGGGATCTTGGGACGTACCACGACCGCGAGATCGCCAGCCGTCACGATGCCAATGTGCGAGGAAGGCCGCAGCGCGTAGCAGTTGCCGCCGTGTGGCGTCACATCGATGCGCGCCGCCCGCAGGGCGTCGAGCTGCGCTGCGTCGAGCGAAAGTTCGACGCTACGCTCCCTCCATTCCTGGAGTTCAAGACGGGTCGTCGGCATCCGCGTCCGCTTCCCCGCCGGATTCGCGCTCGGCGTCGGTTGGAGCGTCGGCAGGCGCTGGGGCACCGCTGTTGACTTCGGTGAGCAGGCTCTCGTATCTCAGCGACGCGAGTTTCTCGTCCTCGCCGTAGCACTGTTCCTCGATGTATGGCCAGACGGCGCGGTGCCAAATGCGGCTTACACGCGCGTCATTCAGTTCGGCCTTGTCGTCCATGAAGTAGCTGGGGCCGATCGCCGCATCGCGATCGTTGAGGTGCTCGTTGGCGCGGTCGACGAGGTCGGCGACCCACTCTGCGCCAGGCTGGTTGTCCGTGAGCCAGCGCCGAAGCAGCCCCTCGATCGGTGCCTCGTCGGGGAAGAAGCCGTGGAACCAGAAGCGCCGCCGGAGCGCAGCGTCCACAAGCGCGATCGACCGGTCGGCGGTGTTCATCGTGCAGATGAAGAGCAGATTCTCAGGCAGCCGGAATCGCTCGCCCTCGCTGTACTGGAGCTGGATATCCTCTCGGCGGTACTCAAGCAGGAAGTACAGCTCGCCGAACACCTTGGCGACGTTGCCCCGGTTGAGTTCGTCGATCACGAGCACATAGGTCGCGTCAGGATTCGCTGCCGCGGCGGCCGCAATCCGCTTCAGCGGGCCCTGCCTGAGCGCGAAGCCCGCTCGTCCGCCTTCGAGGGTGGGCCGGAAGCCCTCGACGAAGTCCTCGTAGGAGTACGAGGGATGGAACTGCACGATCTCGAAGCCGCCGCCCACCCTCGCATACTCCTCTGCTATCGCCTTCGCGACGAAGGTCTTCCCGGTGCCCGGCGGCCCGTAGAAGATCATCTGCCGCTTGTCTTCCAGGTCCGCGACGATCTCCTCCAGGTGGCCGGTCTCCCAGAGCAGCCTTGCGGCCAACCCGGGCCAGTCAGGCGCCGTCGTCGTATCGCCGCAGGGCGTTTCCGGTCCGTCCGGAGGATTGGTCGGGGGATCACCGCGCGACTCGCGGTATCCTTCAAGTTTCACCAAAGTCTGCGGATCCCACTCCTCGGGCGTCGACTGCGTGACACACCACACGAGAGACTGCGCATCGAGCCGGTCGCGGAGCGCGAGGTCTCGGTTCGCCGCCTGACGAATAAACTCATCGAGGAAGTCGACAGCATGCCCGTACTTGTCTGCCGGTGGCGCCCGGACACTAACGAGCGGGTAACCGGTCATCTGGTACGCAGTTCGGAACGGGCTCCACATGTAGAACGGATTGGAGGTGGGGTCCCGCGCCAACAGCAGGAACGCCGCAAGGCTCTCCGCCGTCCCGATGGGCTGCGGCGCGCCACTGAGGCCCCCGACGAATCCACGCACTCTTTCCCGTCGCGTTACCGAGTCGCCTGTCGACCAGAGGTAACGCAATGCGTCGGCGACCATTGCGGTGTCGGTCTGCAGGAGATCGATGAACCGAAAGATCATGATCCTAAAGACAGGGACGTTCGGCGAACCCACAACTTGACGCAGCAACTCACGCCATTCAGGACGTTCACTGATGAAGGTGTCCCGTGCTTCCGCCAGAGCCGTTCCAAGTTCCAGCTTGTAGTTCCGCTCGGCCTCTTCGAACTCGTCCCACTCGAAGAAGCGCCGCGCCCACTCAACGAAGGCGTCCCATCGTGCGGTGTCAGGCGTATACGGCTCCGTGGTCATTCCTACTCCCCACCCTCATCCAACAACGCCACGGCAAGCGCCGCCATCGCCCTGACCGCGCCCCACGAGGGCGGGGACGCGCCTACGGGCGCTGGAACTCCTCGCGGCGCTCGAAGAGATCGAAGGACGCCCAGCACTGTGCCGCCAGGTCGTTCCCGGTGCCTCGGAACCCCGCCTGGATCACCTTGCGCCCCCTGTCATGCAGGAAGTCGACTGCGGGAATGAAGTCGGCGTCGGACGACACGAGGACGGCCACGTCGTATGCGTCTTCCCACGCCAGCTTGATCATGTCGGTCACGATCTGCGTGTCGATGCCCTTCTCCTGCATGCCGCGCGGCTCTCGGCCGCAGGTGGGGCATGTCTGGATGTCGTTGTGGCAGTGAGGACACCGCGGTGGGCGGAGGCGCCGCCGCCGTTCTTTCTCGATGACGTGGACACCGGGCATCCGGTTGAGCGTCGTTCGGGTCCACTCGCGGAAGCGACCCGAGTTCGGATTCGAGGGGTCGTAGGAGACGTAGACGCTGACCGCCTCGTAGGACCATGACTGCAATTGGACAAGCCCCGCAGCCTCGCGGACCAACCACTCCGGGAACACGCTCCAGTCGAACCGGAAGCCGGGGCCGGCGTGGTCGCGCATGGTCAACTCGAGGTTCGCAAAGTCGACGAACAAATAGATCCGATTGCCCGGGCGCGAAGGCACTGTGGTCATGGCCGACCTCTGTATACAGAAGGGCCACAGGCTTGGCCCGTGGCCCTCAGACAGAACTTCCGGCGGGGAACCATCTCGCTAGCCGAGGGAGAACCGCCGGGGGCTCGACTGCCGCGATGGTAACACAGCGCCCGCACTGGAACCGGGCGGCGGCGCGAGAGGATGCGCCATGTCGTGCAGTCGTAGTCCTCGCGATCGTACGAAGTCGCTGCTGCATTTCGATGCTCACTCGTGCGCCGCCCGAGGGTTCCCTACTCCCCACCCTCATCCAGCAACGCCACCGCCAGCGCAGCGATCGCCTCGCCGGCGCCGATCTCGCCGAGGCGCTCGTTCGTCGTCGCCTTGATGTTCACCGCCGACGCCTCCACTCCGAGCCCCCACGCCAGCGCCTCCCGCATCGCGGCGATGTGCGGGCGCAGGCGGGGGCGCTCGGCGATGACGGTGGCGTCGACGTTGACGACGCGGTAGCCGCGCGCCGACACCAGCCGCACCACGCGCGTCAGCAACTCGCGGCTGTCGATGCCCGCCGTGGTCGGGTCGCCGGGCGGGAAGTGCTCGCCGATGTCGCCTTCGCCGGCCGCGCCGAGCAGCGCGTCGATGACGGCGTGGATCAGCGTGTCGCCGTCGCTGTGCCCGTCGAGCGCGGGCGCGTCGGCGATCTCGACGCCGCCGAGGCGCAGCGTCCCGCCCGCGGCGAAGCGGTGCACGTCGTAGCCGTTGCCGATGCGCATCAGCCGGCCACGTGGTCCGCCCCGCGCGGGATCGGCGCGTCGAGCAGCGACCGCGGCTCCTGACGCTCGACGAGCGAGCGCACCCGCTCGAGGTCCTCGGAGGTCGTCACCTTCAGCGCCGTGGGCTCGCCCTCGACCACCCACACCGGCTCGCCGAGCTGCTCGACGAGCTGCGCGTCGTCGGTCGCGTCGGCGTTGTCGGCCGCGGCGTGGGCGCGTCGCAGCAGCGGGCCGGCGAACGCCTGCGGCGTCTGCACGGCGCGCAGCACGCCGCGGTCGAGGGTGCTCGTCACCTGCCCGTCGGCGTCGACGACCTTCATGGTGTCGGCGACGGCGAGGCCGGGGATGGCCGCGCCGCCCTCGCGCGCCGCGTCGAGCACGCGCCGCGTCAGCACGGCGCTCGCGAGCGGGCGGGCGGCGTCGTGGACGAGGTACCAGGCAGCCTCGGGCGCGGCGGCGAGCCCGGCTGCGACCGAGTCGCAGCGGCGTTCGCCACCCTCGGCCCAGCGCAGGTCGCGGCCGGGCGCGAACTCCGCGGCGAGCGCCTCGATCTGCTCGCGCCGCTCCTCGCCCGACACGACGACGATGGTGTCGACGGCGTCGAGGGCGGCGAACATATCGAGCGGCCACGCGAGCAGCGGCCGGCCGCCGAGGTTGGCCCACACCTTGTCGATGCCGCCCATGCGCTGCGAGCGCCCGGCCGCGAGCAGGATCGCGACGACCGTGTCGGTGTCCGTCATGCGAGCAGCGTAGCAGCCGCGCGGGTGACGGTCGGGGTGCGATGATGGAGGGCGAACGCGAGAGGAGCCCTCGATGCTGATGACCACGTCCGACTCGATCGCCGGCCGCGAGATCGCCGAAACGGTCGGCCTCGTCACGGCCAACGCCGTGCGCGCCCGTAACGTCGGCCGCGACATCCTCGCCGGCCTCAAGAACCTCGTCGGCGGCGAGATCGGCGCCTACCAGCAACTGCTGGTCGAGTCGCGCGAGCAGGCGCTCGCGGCGCTGGAGGCGGACGCGGAGCGCCAGGGCGCCGACGCGATCGTGTCGCTGCGGATGGCGACGGCGTCGGTGACGCAGGGTGCGGCGGAGGTGTTGGTGTACGGGACGGCGGTCAGGCTGGCGTAGGGCGCTGCAATAAAGTTGCGGATAGAGCGGACGGTATCGTTTGGCGCGCCGATAATCGGATCCGATGACGTTGCCAGTTACCGAGCCGCTGCCCGTGCGCCAAGCCGAGTACCTGCGTCTCGGCTTCGAGACGCGCGGCCTCGAATACAAGCAGTCGTTGGACTGGGAAGACCGCGAAGCGCGGCTCGGGCTCATCCGGACATTCATGGCCATGTCGAACACGCGCGATGGCGGCGCGGTCGTGATCGGTGTCCGGGAGAACCTCGACGGCACGTACAGGCCCGTTGGGATGTCGGCAAGACACTATGAGTCGTTCGTGCCCGACAACGTCGCGGCGCAAACCGCCCGCTACGCCGATCCGCCGCTCGAGATGCGCACGATCAAGGGCGAACTCGCCGACATGCTATTCGTAGTCGTAGAGGTCGATGCGGTCGTCGATGCCCCGACAGTGTGCAAGCAGGCTGACGGAGGGTCGCGCACACTACGCGAGGGTGCGGTCTACATCAGGCCAGCGGGCACGCCTCGTACCGAGGAGATCCACACATACCGGGACACGAGGGATATCATCGAGCAGGCTGTAGAACGTCGGATCGAGCGCTTCCGTGCTCTCGGATTGCTGCCCGCAGCCACTGGGGAGCGGGCCGCCGGGGAGCGGGAAGCTCTGGACCGGGAGATCGAGGATCTACTGTGACGACCACGGTCGCGCCGCCGAGCCGCGAGGGGGTCCTCGCCTCGATTCGCGACATCGGGCACTGGCGCGTGCGAATCGTTCCAGAGTCGGCGGCCCAGCGCTTCAAGCTGCCTTCGGACTGCGGCGACGCTGTAGCAAAGAGCGCCGTGCTACTCCGCGGCAACCCCTATCCGTATGTCCCGGTCAGCGGGCGGGGCAACGAGTGGAAGGCACCTGTCGAAGACGGTTGGGAGGCATTAGTCCATCAGGACTGGCGGCGCGAGGTGTGGCGGCTCATGCGGACAGGGCAGTTTATCCACTACCGGGCCCTTCAGGAGGACATTGCATACCGCTCGCCGCCGCCAGCCGAACGAAGATCGCCATGGTTTAGCTCGGGCCGAGAGGGCTGGGACGATATCGTGCATCCCCAGAGGGGACAGGCCTCCCGCGAGCGTGTGCTTCTTATCGAGCCCAGCGTGTGGACACTGTACGAAATCGTCGAGTTCTCCCGTCGGCTCACAGCCTCTGCGGACTACGGTGCCGGAATCGAATTGGAGATTGATCTGGCCGATGCTCGTAGCCGCCGCTTGGTGGCCGACTGGACGCGTCCGCCCTCCACGAGCTTCACTGCCTCTGTGGACTGCGTGAAGCTGCGCCGGGATATAGGTCTCGTCAAACTTGCATCTGAGGCGCGTGCCCTTGCACGGGATCTGGCCATCGAGCTCTTCGACATGTTCGAGTTCACCGTCTCCCCCCGGGTCATCACCGGCATCCAGGACGAGCTGCTCGAACGAAGGTAGTCGCACCCGACGCGCCCCGGGGACGCTTGAACCGCTACCCACCCCCCGACTACCCTCGATCGGCTAACCGCGAACGCACCGCGACCCGCGAGGCCCGCCCCATGCCCACCACCTACGACGAGCTCATCGACCGCGTCCAGCGACCTGCGCGCTACGCCGGTGGCGAGCTGCACTCGATCGCCAAGGACTGGGACGGGCCCGGGGCGCCCGAGGTGCGAGTCGCGCTTGCCTACCCGGACCTCTACGACCTCGGCATGTCCAACCTCGGGCTCGGCATCCTCTACGACATCGTCAACCGCCGCGAGGACGCGCTCGCCGAGCGTGTCTTCTCGCCGTGGACGGACTTCGAGGACCTGCTGCGCGAGCACGACGAGCCGCTGCGCTCGCTGGAGACGCGGCACGCGCTCCACGAGTTCGACGTGCTCGGCATCTCGCTGTCGTACGAGGTGTGCTTCACCAACGTCCTCAACCTGCTCGAACTCGGCGGCATCCCCATCCACAGCGCCGACCGCGCAGACGACGCCCCGATCGTCGTCGGCGGCGGCTCGGCCGCGCTCGAGCCGGAGCCGATGGCGCCGTTCTTCGACGCCTTCGCGCTCGGCGAGGGCGAGGAGCTCATCGACGAGCTCGTCGACTTCGTGCGCGACTGGAAGCGCGCCGGCCGCGGCTCGCGGCAGGAGCTGCATCGCGCCCTCGCCGCCCTCGACGGCGTCTACGTACCCTCGCTGTACGAGCCGAGCTACGACGCCGACGGCGCGCTCGCGGGGACGCGGGCGGTCGACGCGGCCGCGCCGGACCGCATCACGCGCCGCGTGGTGCAGGTGCTGCCGCCGCCGCTGACGAAGCCGATCGTGCCGTTCATGGAGGTGGTCCACGACCGCGCGGTGATCGAGATCCAGCGCGGCTGCACGCAGGGCTGCCGCTTCTGCCAGGCCGGTATGATCTACCGCCCGACCCGCGAACGCTCCGTCGAGGAGATCGTCGCGGCTGCGGGCGAGCTGCTCGACAACACCGGCTACCACGAGCTCTCGCTGATGTCGCTTTCGACCACCGACCACCGCGACATCGTGCCGATGGTGCACGCGCTGATGGACGCCTACGGCGACCGCGGTCTGCGCATCGGGCTGCCCTCGACGCGCGTCGACTCGTTCTCGGTCGAGGTCGCGGACGCGGTGGCGCGCGGCAAAAAGCACACGCTCACGCTCGCCCCGGAGGCGGGCTCGCAGCGGCTGCGCAACACGATCAACAAGCTCGTCACCGAGGAGGACCTGCTCAACGCCGCCGAGCACGCCTTCGGCAACGGCTGGACGAGCATCAAGATGTACTTCATGGTCGGCCAGCCGACCGAGACCGACTTCGACATCGAGGAGATTGTCCGCATCGCCTCCGAGGTGAAGGCGATCGGCAAGCGCCACCAGGGCGGCCGCGCGCGGGTGCGCGTCTCGACCTCGAACTTCATCCCGAAGGCACACACCCCGTACCAGTGGCTCGCGCAGTGCGACGCCGGCACGCTGCGTCGCCGCCACCGCATCCTGCGCGAGGGCTGCAAGCGCGCGGGCGTGCAGTTCAGCTGGGAGGACCCGGAGAAGTCGCTGCTCGAGGCCGTGCTGTCGCGCGGCGACCGCCGCGTCGCCGACGTGATCGAGACGGCGTGGCGGCTGGGCGCGAAGTTCGACGCGTGGTCGGAGCACCACGACTGGTCGATCTGGGAGCGGGCCTTCGCGACGCACGACCTCGACCCCGCTGACTACGCGCACCGCGATCGCGACCTGTGGGAGCCACTGCCGTGGGACCACGTCGACTCGGCGACGACGAAGGCGTTCCTGCGCGGCGAGTGGATGCGCACGCTGAACGAGGAGATCACGCTCGACTGCAAGCGCGACCCGTGCAACGTGTGCGGCCACCAGGACATCAACGGCGAGTGCCGCCACAAGATCTCCGAGTTGGTCTCGATGGCCCGCTCCGGCGACACGACGAAGCACGACCGGACGGTCGCCGTCGCCGAGCGCGTGGGCGCGCCGGTGACGTTGGTGTAGGGGCGCCATCCGGATACTGATAATCCGTTTTGTGTGTTGACAACGGTGCGCGCACACTGGAATATAGCTGTACCCCCCCACTCGGTACGTCCGTTTGGGTAGTGAGGCCCCCGTCAGGGGGCCTTGCGGGTATTGGGCTCCCGCATGCGCTTCAATGTCTATGTCGATGGCTTCAACCTCTACTACGGGGCGCTCCGCAGCCAGCCGTACCGCTGGTTGGATATCCGGCGCTTAGCCCACGAGTTGCTAGGGCCCCGCGACGAAGTGCGCCGTGTCCGTTACTTCACGGCAAGGGTTCGCCCGTTGCCGGGGGATCCAACGGCGCCGGACCGACAGGCGGCGTACATCCGGGCCCTCCGGACCCTTCCCGATCTTTCGATTCACTACGGCCACTTCCTGGTGTCACGAACGATGATGGTCCGGGCCGACGGACGCGGCAGGGTCCCCGTGCTCAAGACCGAGGAGAAGGGAACCGACGTCAACCTCGCCACGCATCTGCTGCTGGACGCATTCGATCAGGACTGCGACGCCGCGCTTGTCGTGTCCAACGATTCCGATCTTGTTGAGCCCATTCGTCAGGTTCGCGCGCGGTTTGACTTCACCGTCGGTGTGGTGCTGCCAATCCTGAACGGCAGCGGGAGTCGTCGGTCACGGCGTCCGAGCAAGGAACTCGCGGATGTCGCTACGTTCGATCGGCGCATCACAAACAGTGTGAAGCGTCGCAGGCTTCTCGCGGCGTGCCAGTTCCCGGAGACGCTGACGGACGCCCGCGGCTCCTTCACTCGCCCGCGCGAGTGGGCGTAGCCGCCTCGCCGCTACGTCCGAGGCAGCCACGCTGCCGGCGCGAACCGCGTATCATCCGCGCCATGACCGACGCGCTCGCCGCCAACTACTGCCCCGAGGGCTGCTACTGGCATTGTGAGCACCGCGACGCGTCCGACCCGCGCGGCACCACGACCATCGAGACCAAGCGCAAGGACCGCTGGCAACTCGGGCCCGGTGACACGGACGACGATCCCCAGCAGCGCGCGCTCGACGAGTGGCGGCTCTGGTCCATCGCCGGTGTGGCGCCGGCCGGCGGCTTCCGCTCCGTCGAGGTCTGCGCCGACTGCGGTGAGACCTTCCGCGACGCTGCCGAGCACGCCCATCAGCACGCCCATCAGCACGCCCGGCGTCGCCAGCTCGGCCTCGATCCCTAGCGAGGTCTCCCGCGACTCGTGGTCACGCCGCGGGACCGGCCACCCAGCGATCGACTTCCTGCTCGCCGCTCTCTCGATGCACCCACGCCATGTCCTCGATGTCGATGGCGAAGAGGGGGAACGGTCCTTCTGGCCGCCAGCCGTACGCGGCCTCCAGCGCGACGCAGTACGCCTCGATCGACGCTTCGTCGTCGACCACGACGGCACGACCGCGCAGCTTCACCTCGCCCGCGCGTCCTTCATGGTCGGTGACGGTGTTGTGCACGAGGCAGCGCGGGTCGCGCAGCAGGTCGAGTGCCTTCATCGAGCCGGGCGTCATGCCGAGGTAGAGCTCGTCGCCCAGCCAGAACGGCTCGACGGGGCTGATCCGCGTCGTCCCGTCGCGGCGCACGGTCCCGACCAGCACCACCCGCGGGTCGCCGGGCAGCCGCTTTGCGACGGCCGCGAGGTCGGGCGCCCGCGCCGCGAACGCCTGCCAGTTCACGACGGGACTGCGACCTCCGTGGCCTCGGCGGGTTCGGGTCGGCGGCCGGTGGGCGGAGCCGGGGCCCCGGCGGGCGGCTCCGGCTTGTTGGCGAAGACGAAGCACAGCGAGCCGAGCCCCACGACGATCGCCATGAACACGAAGGCCGGGGTGTACGAGCCGGTCAGGTCGTAGACCCCCCCGGCGGCGAGCGGGCCGATCGTCATCCCCATCATGATGATCAACGACGAGAACCCCATGATCTTCCCGAACGACGCCGTCCCGAAGTAGTCGGCCCGCAGCGCCTGCGTCAGGGGGCCTCGCGCGCCCCACGCGACGCCCTGTAACGCCGCCGCGAGCGCGACGAGCAGCACTTCGGACGCCACGGCGAGCAGCAGCATCGCAGTGAGATGCAGGAACATCGCGACGACGATGATCGTGCGCTTGTCGATGCGGTCGCCCAGCCAGCCCGACAGCACCATGCCAATCACGAGCATGGCGGTCATCAGCGTCACCATCTGCGCCGCCGTGCCGAGCGAGATGTCGAGCTCCTCGGTGACGTGCGGCACGAAGTGCACGAGCATCGCGCCGACCGTCATGAGGCCCGCCCCGTGGCCGACCGAGAGCAGCCAGAACGATCGCGTGCGCATCGCCTCGCGCGCCGTGAAGCTGACCTCTTCGAGGTACTCCGGGCCGCTGGCGGAGGCGCCGTTCGCGCCCGCCGGGCCGCCGGGCGAGTCGCCGTCGGGCAGGAGTCCGAGTTCCTGGGGGCGGTGCCGCACCAGGCTCGCGAGCGGCAGACCGACGGCGAGGATGATGATGCCCGAGACGAACGCCATCGAGCGCCACCCCCACGCCTCGAGGCCCGCGACGACGAGTGGCTGCACGAGGCCGCCGGTCGCCATCCCGGTGCCGACGATGCCGAGCGCGAGGCCGCGGCGGCGGCGGAAGAAGCTCACGAGCGAGGCCGAGAGGCTCATCATCGAGCCGAAGCTCTGGCCCGTCGCCATGATCACGAACACGACGTAGAACCACAGCAGCGAGTCGACAAAGCTGAAGGCGATGAAGCCGAAGCCGAACAGCACCATGCCGATGAGCATCACGGCCCTGGGGCCGTAGCGGTCGACCATCCAGCCCTGGATGGGGCCGAGGAAGCCGCTCTCGATGCGCTGCATGGAGAAGGCGATGGAGAGCTGTGTGCGGCTCCAGCCGAAGTCGGCTTCGAGGAGCTTCACGTAGGTGCCGAAGGCGTGCATGAGGAGGCCGCCGCCGAGCATGAACATCCCGAAGCCGGCAATGATGATGATCCAGCCATAGAAGAACTTCGAGCCCACGTATCGGGCGACGAAATCGGTCACGTGGCGTCCCCTCGTCGCCCTCGTGGGCGCGCTCCGCGCAGTGCCGGTCCGACGGCCGGGCGCCGGTGAGGCGCGGCGAGACCATGACGTGTACGGGAGCGTCAATCGGGTCTACAGCCCACTATACCGCGAGGTCCGGTCAGGTTCCCCGCAAGGTGTGCCGAGGGCGACGCCGGCCTTCCAGTACCCTAGAGTATGGTGTGCGCCTGTCCGACTCTAACCGAACCGGGAGCGCAAAGAGTGCGTACCGAGTTGCTCTACTGGTTCAAGTCGCTGAGTTCGAATCAGCAGCTCTCCATTGCCGTTGTGCTGATTCTGGCGGTGACAGTCATATCTATCTCGATCCTCGCGTATATTGCGTCTTCTGGCCTGGCTGGCGGCGAGGATCGCGAGCCTCCAGTAGGCGCGCGGTCTTCACCCACCGAAGCAGTCCAGGTCGCAACTCAAGCCCCGAGTCCCATGTCCAAGACCCAGATTCAGACATCGATGCCTGCTAGGCAGTTCACCGAAGCTGATCTCGAGGATGTGCTGCTTCTCGCACCCACGTACCCCGATGACAACGAATGCTGGCTGGTGAGGACTTTCTTGGAGCTCGTTGCGCTCGGGGCGAACGAAGAACGCGGTCTCACTGAAGCTGACTCCGCGTTCATGTTGGCGCTCTTTCTTACATTCCAGCGCTACAACGCTAGGTGGACCCCTGAGTTCTTCGTTCAGTTCGCAGACGAGTGTGGCTGGGACTACTAAGTGGTCGTCCTGAATACCGCGTGAGGCATAGCGCGTGGCGCTGGCATGCTCCCGCCACCGTGCTACGGTCCCCCGCGACAACGACCACGCCCACCCCCAGCGACCGAGGAGCCAGCATGTCCGACGAACCACCCATCCTCACCAACGTCGACGAGCACGGCGTCATGCTTGTCACCATCAACCGCCCCGAGGTCATGAACGCGCTCAGCGTCGAGATGATGGCGCTGCTCGGGAAGGCGATTGGCGAGGCGAGCGAGCGCGACGACGTGTACGCCATGGTGCTGACCGGCGCCGGCCGCGGCTTCTGCGCGGGCGCCGAGATCGGCGGTGCGGGCGGGGACGGGGGCGAGCCGCCGCGCCACCAGCGCGTCGACCGTCGAGGGAACTCGACGCGGCTCACGCTGGCGTTCTCGGAGTCCGACGTGCCGATCATCGGCGCGATCAACGGGCCGGCGGTGGGCGCCGGCTTTGGCGTCGCGCTGTGCTGCGACGTGCGGCTCATGGCCGACAGCGCGCGCATGGGGTCGATCTTCATCAAGCGCGGTCTCGCCGCCGACTACGGCGGCGCCTACTGGCTGCGGCGGCTCGTTGGCATCTCGAAGGCGCACGAGCTGTTCTACAGCGGCGACTTGCTGACCGCCGAGGAGTGCGTCGAGTGGGGCATCGCGAACCGCGTCGTGCCCGCCGGCCAGCTCGTCGACGAGGCGCTGGCGTACGGCCGCATGATCGCGAACGGCCCGCCGATGGGCTACACGGGCGTGCGCTGCATGCTGCAACGCTCGACCGACATGTCGATGAGCCACTTCCTCGAATACGAGTGGACGACCCAGCTTCCGCTCCTCGCCAGCGAGGACGGCAAGGAGGGCTTCCGCGCCTTCGCCGAGCGTCGCGACCCGCGGTTCCAGGGCCGCTGACGCCCGAGCAGCCGGGAGAGGAACCACGATGACCAACGACGCAGACCGCCCCGTCGCGGTGATCACCGGCGCGGCGCGCGGCCTCGGCTTCGCGACCGCCGAACGGCTCCTCGAGGCGGGCTACTCGGTGTGCGTGCTCGATATCCACGAGCGGCTCATCGGCGAGCACGCCGAGCGCGAGGCGCGCGAGCCCGACCGCTTCATGGCCGCGTTCGCCTCGGTCAGCGACGCCGACGACATCGCGGGCGTCGTCGAACGCGTGCTCGGGCGCTGGGGACGCATCGATGTGCTTGTGAACAACGCCGGGCTGAACCGTCGCGGCGGCATCCTCGAGCACACGCTCGAGGACTGGAACGCGGTGCTGGCGGTGAACCTCACGGGCGCCTTCATCTGCAGCGCCGCGGTCGCGCCGGTGATGCGCGAGGGCATCGAGGCGGGCCGCCAGCCGGGCGGGCTCATCGTGAACATCGGCTCGACGGCCGGGGGCGCGCAGGGCGCGGGCTCGGTCGCGTACGCGACGACCAAGGGCGGCCTGCACGTGTTCACGAAGGTGCTCGCGCACGAGCTTGGGCCGCTCGGCATCCGTGTCAACGCCATCGCGCCCGGCACGACGCTGACCGAGTGGGTGGAGCGCAACCTCAGCACGACGCTCGAGGAGTCGGCGGAGGCAACGCCGCTGCGCCGCCTCGGGCAGCCCGAGGACGTCGCCAACGCCATCGCCTTCCTCGCCTCGGAAGAGGCGCGGCAGATCACGGGGCAGGTGCTGTCGGTGTCGGGCGGGAGCTGGATGCCGTAGCTGGCGTCGAGGGTGGTGCGCACCTGCATGCTAATCTGGCTACGAGAAGGAAGGTCAGGATCGTTGACGCCCGACGAACGCTTCGAGCGCCCGATGTACAGCTACGCCGACGCCGATCGGATAGCCGGCGTGACGCGCGGTACTGCGAAGCGCTGGATCCGGGGTTACTCGTACCTGTCGAACGGAGCACGAGTCAGCGCCGCGCCTGTGACGCCAGGTATCGATCAGCGCGACGAGCCGGGCGTCTCGTTCTTCGATCTCATCGAGGTTGCTGCGATCGGTCGGCTCAAGGACGTTGGGTGGTCGCTGCGCACGATCCGTAGGGCCGTTGAGTCGTGCCAGGTGATGTTCGACCTGTCGCGGCCACTGGTCACCGAACGCTTCAAGACAGACGGTCGCGAATTCTTCGTGCTGAAGGGCGACGCGCTCGTCGAAGTTGGAATCGGTCGGAGGAAGGGTGAACGGGCCTGGACCGAGGTCCTCGATCCTTTCCTCAAGACAGTCGCGTACGAGGGAGAGTTCGTACGCAGGTGGTGGCCGATCGGGCGCGATCGGCGCGTCGTGGTCGACCCCAGCTATGGGTTTGGGCTTCCGGTGGTGGCTGGGAGTGGGGTTCGGACCGAGATCGTGTTCGAGCAGGTCCGAGCGCTCGAGTCGCTGGAACGCATTGCATACGGCTTCAACATCACCCTCGAAGAAGTCGAGCACGCGATCCAGTTCGAGGCGTCGCGTACCCCCGCGTGATCTTCATCGATCGCTCCATACCGCGCGACATTGCCGACGCACTCGCGTGCGTTCGAGACGATGTCGAATGGCTGGAACCGAGGTTCCCTGACGACACGGCAGACGAGATATGGCTAGCCGAGGCAGGTCGCCGGGGCTGGGTGGTTGTGACACGCGACAAGCAAATCAGGCGGCGCTACGCCGAACGCCGGGCGATCCTCGACAACAACGTTGGCTGTTTCATTCTCGGACACAAGCAAACGCTCAATCGTTGGAATCTGTTGAAGGTCATTGTTGGAACTCTGGACGATATGGAGCAGCGGTTTGCTGAGACGCCGAGGCCCTTCATCTTCACCATCGACAGCACTTCGCGATTCAGCCGATACATGTAGCGGGCGGCGTAGGGGGCTCTACGCGCGGAGGAGTGAGCGCCAGAAGAAGCCCATGAAGATGAACCACACCAACGCGACCGTGATGAACCCGCCCACCGCTGTCGCCGCGCCCCACGCCTCGATCGCTATCCCCATTGGGATCGCTCCGACGGGCATGAGCGAGAAGCCCATCTGGAACAGCGATGTCGCCCGCCCTCGCATCTCGTCGCGCGCCAGCACCTGCACCAGGATCTGCGCCACCGTGAACGCGACGCCGTGAAAGATGCCGGCCACCACGAGCATCGCCGATGACAGGATGAACACCGTCGACTGCGTGAACACGATGAGCGCGGCCGCATAGAACACCAGGCCCCAGATCGCAATGATGCCCTTGCGGCGCACATCGCCGAGCCACGACAGCACCAACAGTCCCGTCAGCGACCCCCAGCCGACCGAGGCAGCGAGGAGCCCGTAGCCCGTCGAGCCCGTGCCCAGCACTTCCCCGGCGAACACGGGGAGCAGCGGGATGTACGGGTACAGGAAGATGCCCGGCACCGCGCCGGACAGCACCAAGCCGAGCATCGGCCGGTCCGAGGCGACGTAGCGGATGCCCACCCACAGGCTGCGGAACGGATTGTCGGTGTCGAACGCGGCCTGCCGCGTCGACTTGCTGATCAGGAGCGTGAAGAACGTCGCGATCGTCATCATCACGGCGATGAACAGGAACGGCGACGCCGTGCCCAGCAGCCCGATCATCGCGCCGGCGAGCGGGGGCCCGGAGATCCTCGAGAGGTTCTGCGCGATCGCGTTGAGCGCGATCGCGTTCGAGAGCGTGTCGGGCGTCGTCACGTCGTAGACGAACGTCTGGCGCACGTTCTGGTTGGCGCTGCTGATGACGCCCTCGAGCGCCGAGAATGCGTAGAGCTGCCAGAACGCGACCATGTCGGTGATGACCAGCACGGCCAGCCCGAGGCCCAGCGCGGCGCTCGCGAGCGTCGACCACACCGTCACCGAGCGGCGGTGGTAGCGGTCCAGCACCACGCCGATCCACGGCGCCGACAACAGCCGCATCGCGCCGCCGACGGCGACCACCCATGCGAGCTGCGCTGCTGAATTGCCCGAGAGCACGTACGCGAGCCATCCGAGGCCGATCATCGTGGCCCACTGCCCGTAGCCCGACGTGACGGTGCCGATGAACAGGAAGCGGAAGTCGCGTATGCGCAGCGCGCCGATGCGGTCCTGCCTCGGCGGCGCGGCCTGCTCGGCGACCTCGGCGATGGCCGCGCTGGGCGCGCTGGGCGCGCGGGGCCCGCGGAACGGCGCCTCGAGGGCGGCCAGGCCGTCCTCGGAGAGGTGGAGGGCCGCGTGCGTCACGCGCACGATGGGTCGCGGCATGGTCATGGGGTGGGTGCGCTCTCGGGCGGCACTAGCCGGTCGGCTGGTAGTCGCCGCCGTTGACGTTGAGAATCGCGCCGTTGAGGCCGGATGCCTGTGGCGAGCACAGGAACACGATCGCCTCCGCGACCTCCTCGGGTTGCATCATCCGGCCCGGGATCATGCGCTCGGCGGCGGCGGCAATCTCCTCGGCGCTGCGACGCCCGGCCGCGCCCTCGGTCTGCGTCGGGCCCGGCGCGACGACGTTGACGCGCACGCCTTGCCGCGCGACCTCGACGGCCATCACGCGGCTCATCGCCACGAGCCCGCCCTTCGACGCCGAGTACGCGGAGAGCCCGGACAGCCCCTTGAACGCCGCGCCCGAGGCAATGTTCACGACCGACCCGTGGCCCTGCGCCACCATCCGCCGCAAGGCCTCGCGGGACGACTGGAACACGCCGCGCAGGTTCAACGTCAGTACGCGGTCCCAGAACTCGTCCGACGTGTCGACCGTGAGCGCGTTCGGATAGATCGCCGCGACGTTCGCGACGCTGTCGACGCCGCCGTACGCGTCGTCGATTGCCTCGTACAGGCCGAGGATGTCCGCGCCGTCGGCGAGGTCGGCCCGGTGCACGAGCGGTTCGGCGCCGAACCGGTCCTCGATCTGCCTCGCGATCCGGTCCGCGCCCGCCTCGTCGATGTCGGCGAGCACGACGCGCGCGCCGGCGGCGCCGAAGGCGAGTGCGGTCGTGCGCCCGATGCCGCTTGCCGCGCCGGTGACGAGCACGGTCTGCTCGGCCAGCTCAGGCTGGCCCGCCGGGGTTCGCTCGTCCGCCACGTCAGCCTCCCGCCACACGCGATGTACGGCCCGATGATACGCGTGTGAGGCCTCGGCGCGGCTGAGGCTCGGCGCCGGCGGGGCCGGTGCGAGGCGGGACGCCTCGATGGCTGCGTGCAGGGGCTGCGTGCAGGGGCTACGCGAAGGGCGCCTGCTCGAGCAGGTCCGCGTGCACGCCGATGTCTGTGCAGGCGTCGTCGCGCGTCCACGTTTGGTCATGCAGGCGCCAGCCCTGGCGGCGGTCGTTGAGCTGCACCTGCAGCACGTCCCAGAGGTGCGCCTGCAGGTCCGGCTCGCGCACCGGCGCGATGATCTCGATGCGCTCGTCGAGGTTGCGCTTCATCAGGTCGGCGCTGCCGATGAAGTACTCGGGATCGCCGCCGTTCTCGAAGTAGTAGATACGTGCGTGCTCGAGGAAGCGCCCGATCACGCTCACCACGCGGATGCGGTTGCTCAGCCCCGGGATGCCGGGGCGCAGCCGGCAGAGGCCACGCACGATCAGGTCGATATCGACCCCGGCCTGCGAGGCCTCGTAGAGCAGCCGCACCGACTCCTGATCCTCGAGCGCATTCATCTTGAAGACGAGCCGCGCCGGCCGGCCCGCGCGGGCCGCCTCGATCTCGCGGCGGATGCGGCGCTTGAACTCGGTGCGCATGGTCGTCGGCGCGACGATCAGCTCGTTCGTGACCGGGGGCTCCGAGGAGCCCGTGAGGTGGTTGAACACCGTCACGAGGTCCGCCCCGATCGCCTCGTCCGAGGTGAACATGCCGATGTCGGTGTAGAGCCGCGCGGTGCCCGAGTTGTAGTTGCCGGTGCCGACGTGCGCGTAGAGCCGTACGCCGGGGGGCTCGTCGCGGACGACGAGCGAGATCTTGCTGTGCACCTTGAGGTCCGGCGAGCCGTACGAGATGTGGACGCCGGCCTCCTCCAGCTTGCGCGCCCACTCGATGTTGTTCGCCTCGTCAAAGCGCGCGGTCAGCTCGACGACGACCGCGACCTGCTTGCCCTTGGCGGCGGCGTTCATGAGCGCCTCGAGGATTGGCGAGTCCGGCGAGGTGCGGTACAGCGTCTGCTTGATCGCCAGCACCTGCGGGTCACGCGCCGCCTGCTCGACGAAGCGCACGACGGTCGCGTCGAAGGACTCGTACGGGTGGTGCACCAGGAGGTCCCGCTCGCGCAGCGTCTCCCAGAGCCGTCCGTCCTCCTCGACGGCGGCGAAGCGCTTCGGGATGGCCGGGGTGAAGCCGGCGAACGTCAGCTCCTCGGCTCTCAGCGTCGCGAGCTGCATCAGGTCCGCCGTGTCGACGAGGTGCTCGACCTCGATCACGTCCGACTCGTCGAGCTCGAGCTCGTCGAGCAGCAGCTCGCGGTGCAGCGGCGGGAGCCGCGAGGAGCATTCGAGCGCGACGGCGTCGGCGAGGCGCCGCCGCTCGATCTGGGTCTCGATCAGCTCGCGCAGGTCCTCGGCCGCCTCGCCGGGTGTCCCGCCCGCGGCGCTGCGCAGCACGCGGATGAGGTGCCAGCCGATCACCTGGACGCCGGCGAAGAGCAGCCCGAGGTGCGCCCCGATCACCTCCTCGAGCGGCACGAAGCGCCCGCCGGCGAGGTCGAGGAAGCGCGGGCGGTTGGGCGGTACCTTGACGCGCGCGAAGCGCGTCATGCCGTTGCGCTGCCGCAGGCCGACGGCCAGCGAGAGGCTGCCGCCGGAGATGAACGGGAACGGGTGCGCGGGGTCGACGACGAGCGGCGTCAGGATCGGCAGGATGGCGCGCTTGAAGTGCGCTTCCAGCTCGCCCTGCTCCCCGGCGTTGAGGTCCCCGTACGACACGATCTGGACGCCCGCGGCGGCGAGCGCGGGCCGCAGGTCGAGTGCCCAGGTCGCGTCGAGCTCCTCGCGCATGGCGAGGCAGCGGCGCTTCGACTCGGCGAGCTGGTCGGCCACCGACATGCCGTCGAGGGTGTGCTGGTTGCGGTCGGTTTCGGCGAGGCGGCGCAGCCAGCCGACGCGCTTCTCGTAGAACTCGTCCAGGTTGCTGCCGGTGATGGCGAGGAACTTGAGGCGTTCGAGCAGCGGGTTGCGGCGGTCACGCGCCTCGGCGAGGACGCGGTCGTTGAAGTCGAGCCAGCTGAGCTCGCGGTTGGCGTACCACTCGGGGGCGTCGAGGTCGAAGGCTGGAGGTGGAGCGGCGCTGGGCGCGCCGTCGTCGGCCGTCGCGACCCTGGACTGGGTGGTCATGGCGTTCCTGGGCCTCCCGGACCGCGTCGCGTCGGCTCGATCACGTCGTGTGGCCGTGTCAAGCATAGCGGAACGGACGTGCGCCATGTGCGGCGCCTTGCCCTCGTGGCGAGTGGATAGGGGTTACAGCGCCGTCAAGATAGCTAAGCGGCGTTGATGGGCCCTGCGTCCGGGTCATCTATCGCCAGCCAGCGTTCCCTCGGGGTATTGGTCACGGTCGTATGGGTCAGTGATCTTCCCGGACCTCCAGAAACACTTGGCGCACCGTACGTACGGGGTGGAATAAGGGCGATCGTTGAAGTTGAGTAGATCGTGCCGCCGTTCTAGAGGTGTCGAGCAGCGCGGGCAATGGCCGTACGGGGATGGCTCCTTCTTAACCCGAATACACCGATCGAGGCTTGAGGGGGCGGGATGCCGGTATGCTGGAGAGTTCGGCAGGTGTGTCGGTGTTCGCCGGGCGGGCCGGAGCGAGGAGCCGGCGCTCAGCGCGGCTCGGGGGCGCTGAGAGCGCGGGCGCGAGGGTGCGCGAGGCGTGCGCGGGCATGCTGGCGCGAGCCTCGGACCCGGGCCGGCGCTGTGAGCGGGCGTCAGGCCGGGAGCGGAAGCGCCCGTAACCGCGCCAGGGCGGCTGCCCACTGCCCGGCCCAGGGCCAGCGCTTCGGGAGGTGCAGGGTCCAGCGCCGGGCAGAGATGGCATGAGGGCCGGCCTCCTCCTCAAGGGGGATACTCGCCCCCTGAAACAGCGGCCTCGATGGGCCAAGAGCGGCTCGGAAGAGCCTTGACGAGGTAGGAGACCGGCCATGCAGCAGCATATCGCAACGACGCGGAGCATTGAAGGCAAGGATGGGCCCGCCATCACCGTCGGCCTCGACGTGGGCGATCGTTACACGCACGTCCACGCCCTCGGCGCCGGCGGGGAGGTGATACGCGAGCGGCGCGTCCGCACCGCGGCTGCGGCGCTGGGCGCAGCGCTGACCGGCCTCTCCCCGGCGCGGGTCGTGCTCGAGGCGGGGCCGCGCTCGCCGTGGCTGAGCCGCGTCGTGGCGGACCTCGGCCATGAGGTGGTCGTCGCCAACCCTCGCCAGGTCGCGCTGATCGCCGGCAGCCAGCGCAAGACCGACCGGCTCGACGCCGCGTGGCTGGCGCGGCTGGGGCGCTTCGACCCGGAGTTGCTCGCCCCGATCCGCCACAGGAGCGAGCAGAGTCAGCACGACCTCGCCGTGGTGCGCGCCCGCGACGCGCTGGTGCGATCGAGGACGCTGCTCATCAACCACGTGCGCGGGGCCGTCAAGGCCTGCGGCGACGCGCTGCCGTCGTGCACGGCCGCGGCCTTTCACCGCAAGACGGCGGACCACATCCCCGACGGGCTGCGCCCGGCGCTGCTGCCGCTGGTGGAGGCGATTGGCGAGCTGACCGTGCGCACCGCGGCGGCCGGGCGGGAGGTCGAGGCGTTGTGCGAGGCCCACCCCGAGACCGCGGCGCTGCGCCAGGTCACCGGCGTGGGGCCGATCACCGCGCTCACGTTCGTGCTGACGATCGAGAACCCGGGGCGCTTCCCGCAGAACCGGGAGGTGGGGGCCTACCTCGGGCTCGTGCCGCGGCAGCGGGAGTCTGGGGAGCGAGCGCCGCAGCTCGGCATCGGCAAGAGCGGCGACGCGGGCTTGCGGCGGCTGCTGGTGCAGGCCGCGCACTACATCCTCGGTCCCTTCGGACCCGATAGCGACCTGCGTCGCTGGGGTGAGCGCTACGCGGGAACAGGGGCGGGCAACGCGAAGAAGCGCGCGGTCGTGGCCGTCGCGAGGCGGTTGGCGGTGCTGCTGCTCGCGCTGTGGAAGAGCGGGGAGGTCTACGAGCCGCTGCGTCACGCCGTGGCCCGCGAGGCCGCGTAGCCGGGAGGCGCCGCCTCAGCCGGCGGGGACCGGAGATCAGGAAGGAAGACCCGAGCGCGAACGAAGCCACGCACGTGATGCCGAGCACGGGCGACTGCGAGCACCCACTTGTCCCATCGAGGACGCGGCAGAGATAGCAGCGCCCCCTGGAAGCAGGATGTGCGCCGTCCAGCGGGCGAGGTTGTGCGCGATCACCTGCACCGCGAGCCATGCCGCGTTCGCGGCGAAGCGGCCCGAGGGGAGATGGTTGAGCCCGACGCCGTACTTGAGGTCGCGGATCGCGTTCTCGATCTCGGCGTGACGGCGATGGTCGGTCTCGAGCTCCATCATCTCCCCCGCGCGGTCGGTGATGAAGGCGTGGTAGCTGTACGTCGCGAAGAGCGCCAGCTGTGAGCCGGGCGCCGGCCTCACGCGCCGCACGATGAGCCGGACCGCGCTGGCGTCCTTCGCGTGCCGGAACGGGGTGTAGGACGTCTCGGCGACAGCGGCGCCGCCCGGCAGCCAGTACGGGATCGGCGTCCAGTCCGCTTCCGGGATCGCCTCGATCAGCGTGCGTACGTTCGGTTGCTGGCGAATCGTGACCGAGAAGCGGACATCCAGCGCGCGGCAGGCGGCGACGACCGCGTGGTTGTAGAAGCCGCTGTCGGCGCGCATCGTGAGCTGCCCGCTCGCTCCGGCAGCGCGGACCCGCGCCACCGTCTCACGCAGGAAGTGGGCGGCGCCGCGGGCAGTGTTGGCGCGGCCCTCGCGCAGCCGCGCCATCAGCACGTCACCCGTCCCGGCCGCCACCGCGAGCAGCGGGTGGTAGCCGCGCGCGCCCGTGTAGCCGTGGTGCCGGGCGCCCTCCTTCGCCAAGCCGTAGGTCTCGCAGATCGTCGAGTCGAGGTCGATCGTGAACGGCGCGTCGCCGGGTCCCGCCCCGGCCGCCCAGCTGCGAGCGAGCAACTCGCGGCTGACGCGGTCGAGCTGGCGGACGTGGCCCCAGCGGAAGCTGCGCAGGAACGTGCCCAGGGTGGACGGCGCCTTGACCGTGCAACCCAGCACGCTCGCCGTCCCGCCGGCGCGCAACGCATCGGCGTCGTCGATGCAGTCGCCGCCCGCGAGCGCCGAGGCGATGAGGGTCAGCAGCTTGTCGCCGGCGTTCGCCCGGCCCGGCGCGTCACCGAGGTCGACGCAGCTGTCGGCGAGCTCTTGCAGACCGAGATGCTGGGCGAGCGTGGCCGGGAGCAGCAGGCCCGCGTGGTCCACGAGGCGGTCGTCATCGAAGGCGATGTCTATCCGGTCGGGGTCGCTCGTTGGTAGCATCGAATGGGTGCTCCCTGTGGCTGTGACGTGATTCGGCAAAACCCATTGTCCCAGCTACAGCGGAGCACCCAACCGCAGCCGCTCGCACGCCCTTCTTCGGTGGATCAGGGGTTAGTTACGTTCGGTGACGCTTCCTACCCCTCAAACCCACCCCGGCGGTACGCTATACGCTGGACGCCGGGCCGGTGTAGCTCAGAGGTAGAGCAGCTGTTTCGTAAACAGCAGGTCGAGGGTTCGAATCCCCCCGCCGGCTCCACACACCACCGCCCGGCGCGCACCCTGCGCCCACCTGAAGTGAGTACGCCCGCATGAGCAAACTCCGCGAGCGGATCCGCTCCACGCTTGAGCGCCGTTCCGTCCCGTTCGGCTTCGGCCCGCGCGGCCGCGGCGCCGAGTCGCAGCGCCACGTGCTGGTCCTCGCCGAGGTCGGCGGCGCCAAGGCCGCCGCGCGGGCGGCCGCCGCGGGCGCCGACGCGCTGCTCGTGGGCGCCGAGGACATCGAGGCGGTGATCGAGGCCGCCGACGGTCGCCCCGTCGGGGCGCGCGTCGAGGCCGCTACGAGCGCCGATACCGACGCCCTCATCGAAGGGGGCGCGGACTTCCTCGTATTCGACGACGCGCAGACCGAGGCGGCGGCGCTGCTGCGGCCCGATCTCGGCCACGTCGCGCTGCTGCCGGACGCCGCGGCCGCCGAGGAGGAGCTGCGGCTGCTGCAGCCGCTCGAACTCGACGCGATCCTGCTCCCGTCGTCTCGCGCCGCGGCGACGGTGCGCGACCAGCTGCTCACGCGGCGCATCGCCGACCTCACGCGCAAGCCGCTGATCGTGTCCGTCGACGGCTCGGTGGACGCGACGCAGCTCGAGGTGTGGCGCGACGCCGGGGCGCTTGTGGCGCTCGTCGCGGGCGATGCCGCGGCCATAGAGGCGGTGGTCGTCGCGGCGGCAGCGGTGCCCGCCCCACGCGAGCAGCGCGGGGATCGCCCCAACGCCCTGGTGCCTTCGCACGGGCCGGGCCTGCTGGACGAGGACGACGACGAGCCGCTATAACGCGCGAGGTTGACGCGCGTTGGTCGGTTGACCCGCCGCGCAACCGCTTCCTACGATGCGGGCGATGACCAACGATGTGCCCGAGGCCAGCCCGTCGACCGAGCCCCGCTACCAGATCGGGGAGGTGGCGCAGCGCACCGGGCTCACCCAGCGCACGCTCCGCTTCTACGAGGAGCGCGGCCTCGTCACCCCCGCAGACCGGATGGAAGGTGGCTTCCGGCTCTACTCGGACGCAGACATTGGCCGTGTTGAGCTGATCAAGCAGCTCCAGGGCCTGCTCGGCTTCACGCTCGCCGAGATCAAGGAGATGGTCCAGGCTGAGGAGCTGCGGGCGCAGATCCGCGCCACCCGCCGCCCCGACCGCGACCTGCCCGAGCGCCGCCAACGCGTGGAGCAGGTCATGGCCGCGCTCCGCCGCCAGCTCGAGGTCGTCGAGCCGAAGATCGAGCAGCTGGTAGAGATGCGCGCCGAACTCAGTGAGCGTCTCGAGGCGCTCGAGCAGCGCCTCGCGGAGATCGATGAGGAGTTGGCGGCTCCCCAGCCCGCCGAGACCTAGACCGGCAGGCGCGCCTGCGGGCGCGGAACACCATCAGCCGACCAGACACGAAGGAGGGCTGCGGAAGCGGCCCTCAGCCACGCCATCCGGGGCCGCGCCGCGCGCGGTACCCCGGACGGGTGATGGTCTCGTTTCGGGATGGACGGTTCGGCGGCTAGTTGTTGAGCCGCTGCACCGCATCGAGGGCGAACGCGGAGTGCGCGTCCATGTCGCCCTGCCCGTCGAACCGTTCGCTCAGCACGCCGTCGGCGCCGAAGACGAAGGTCACGCGCATGGCCGTCGGGCCGCGTTCCACGCCGACGCCGAAGGCTTCGATGGTCCGGTAGTTCGGCCAATCGGACAGGATCGGGAACTCGGCCCCAATCGCTTCGGCGAACGCTCCTTGCGTCGCCCAGGTGTCTGAACTCACGCCCACCACGCGGGCTCCGAGGGCTGCCATGTCCGCGAGACGCGACTGGAAGCCCTCCATCTCCATCGTTCAGCCACCGGTGAAGGACATGGGGTAGAAGGCGATGACCGCGATCTCCCCCATCAGGTTCTCGTTCGTGAATCGCTCCCGATCGGGATCGCGGAGCGAGAACTCCGGCATCTGTGCGCCTGGGTCCAGCATCTCATTCTCCTCGCTCGCTCGGTCGGCCGGATGGCCGGTCGAGTTTCGCCGCGGATGGGCGGCGGCTAGTGGCTGTCGTGGTCGGCGGACTCGCCCTCGGCCTCGGACAGCGCGCCGTCCGGGAGCTGATAGTCCCAGTGCAGGCCGCGCTGCTTGCGGTACAGGAAGGCCACCGAGGTCACGCCGAACAACGCCGCGATGCCAAGAGCGACCAGCGCGACCACGGTCCCGGTGTCACCCGGAACCGCCAGCGCACGCGACGGGTCATGGTTCGCAGCCGCGACGTGCGGCATCGCCGCCGCCGTCACGCCGAGGGTCGCCGCGAGCAGTCGCCCGCGCACTGCACTCAGGTGTGCCGCCACCCGCATCCGTCCGCTCCTCGTACTGCACGTCCGCCGCTGCACCGGCCGTGTGGGGCGAGTCTACCAACACTGCCCGCTGCGCGCGCCCCCGTCCCGCGGGGTGCGCGATTGCTCGCGCGCGATTGCCGACCCTATACTCGGATTCGACCTTGTGAGCAGGTGCACGAAGGAGCGGCCACGTGCCGAAGCGGACCTGGCAGCCCAAGCGACTCCCGCGCAAGCGCAAGCACGGCTTCCGCGCGCGCATGTCGTCGCGTAGTGGCCGCGAGGTCATCCGGCGGCGTCGCGCACGCGGGCGCACGCGCCTCGCGGTTTAGCAACGGCTGCGGTCCGTGCCATGCCTCCGGCCGCCTGCGCGCCTCCTCGTCCCACCCCGCGGATTGAATCGCTGCGGCGTCGTGCGGACTTCGACGCGGTGGCGCGCCGCGGCCGGGCGCGACGACACCGGCTGTTCGCTGTTCGGGTTCGGCGCAACGGGCTGGGCCGCGTCCGCTACGGATTCGCCGTCAGCCGCCGCGTGGGCGGCGCCGTTGTCCGCAACCGCGTCCGCCGCCGGCTGCGCGAATTGATGCGCGCATTGCCGCCGGGAAGCGGCTTCGACGTGCTGGTCTCGGCCAACCCGGGCATCGCGCATGCGAGCTTCGAGGAGCTACGCGCAGCCATCGGCGAGACCATCGCCGAGGCGCTGGCGAGGATGGACGAGAACGCGTGAAGGCGCTGATGCAGTCGGCGATCCGCTTCTACCAGCGGTCGATCTCCGTGCGGACGGGGCCGGCGTGCCGATATCAGCCCACATGTTCGCAATACGCATACGAAGCCATCGATCGCCACGGCCCGTGGCGGGGGGTCTGGCTCGCCGCGCGCAGGCTGGGGCGTTGTCACCCCGGCCGCGCGGGGGGCTACGACCCGGTTCCGCCGTACCGGGGCAATCACGAGGCACACATCGTCGTGGGACCTCTGAGCTCGGGGATCGGGCCCGCCGGCGAACCTGAAGAGTCGAAAGCGCACTGAACCGCACGCGATCACTCGTCGTCCTCCGCGCGATGTTTCACGTGAAACATCGCCTGCGCGCGCACTCCCGCGCACCGCTCACGGGTGCGCTCGCGCTGCTCGTGCTGCTCGCCGTCGGCTGCGCCACGGACCTCGGCAGCCCCGACGGCTGGGCCGCACCCGTTGAGGCCGGGGGGAGCGTGCTCGTGCAGGAAGAGCGCGGCAAGTTCACCGCCATCCAGCTCGGCGGCGGCCCGGCGCGCATTGCCTGGCGCTTCCCCGAGGACGCCGCGCTCCCCGCAGGGGTCGACCGCGACGACCTCGATGACTTCGAGGCGTTCTACGCGACACCGATCGTCGACGGCAGCTTCATCTACCTCGCCGCCTTCTCCGGCCAGGTCCTCGTGCTCGACATCACGGGCGGCGGCCCACGCGTGGCATGGCTGCGCGAGCTGCCCGACCAGATTGTCGGCACCCCGGTCCTGCACGGCGGCGTCCTCTACGTGCCGACCGAGGGCGGCGAGCTGATACCCCTGAACGCCGAGACCGGCGCCACCGGCGCGAGCCTGGCCGCGGGCAGGGAGCGCTTCTGGGCGCGGCCCGCAGTGAGCGGCGCCGCCATCTACGTCGCCGGCCTCGATCGCCACGTGCGCGCCGTCGACCGCAACGGCGGCGAGCTGTGGACGCTCGCACTCGAGGGCGCCGTCGCCGGCGACCTCCTGCTCGACGGCGAGACGCTCTACGTCGGTGCGCTCGACCGCCGCATGTACGCACTCGACGTGCTGGCCGACGGCGCGGAGCGTTGGCGCTTCGACGGAGACGGCTGGTTCTGGTCGCGACCGCTGCTCGACGGCGACACGCTGTACGCCTCCACGACGAATGGCTCCGTCTACGCGCTCGACAGCCGCAGCGGTAACGAGTTGTGGCAGTTCCGGGAGCTCGACAGCGAGATACGCGCGCAGCCCGTGCTGGCCGGCGGCGTGCTCGTCGTCGCGTTGCGCGAGGGCGTGCTGTTCGGGCTCGACCCGGCAACTGGCGTGCGACAGTGGCAGGAGACGCTGGCGGAGGGCAAGCTGCTTGGCGATCCGCTGGTGCTAGAATCAGCCATCCTGTACGTCACTGACCGCGGCGACCTGATCTCCGTCGATCCCCGCAACGGGACGGCGACCGTCCTCTTCGAGGGGAGCTAGCCGGCCATGCTCCCAATCGGCGCCGTCTGGCAGACGTTCCTTGAGAACCCGCTCATCAACCTGATGGTGCTGCTGACCGTGCTCTCGTTCGGGTCGTACGGCGTCGCCATTCTCGTGTTCACGATCCTCACGCGCGTGGTCACCTTCCCGCTTACGCTGCGCACGCTGCGCGCCGCGCGCGGGCTGCAGGAGCTGCAGCCTGACATGGAGGCGATCCAGAAGCGCTACAAGGACCCGAAGCGGCGCTCCGAGGAGCAGATGAAGCTCTACCGCCGCAAGACCCTCACGTGCGAGGGCGGCGGCGTCGCGGCGGCCGTGCTCGGCCACTCCGTCGAGTGCGACTGGAAGGCGCAAGACACCAACAAGGACGAACTGATCAAGGAGTACGAGCGCCACCTCTCGCGCGTCCACTCCGTCGAGCTGGCCGACGCGCCGGCACGCGCCGCGAACCGCGCGCGCAAGTCGATCCGGGGCGGGGTGAACCCGCTCGGCTGCCTCGGCCCGCAGCTGCTCCAGTTCCCTGTGTTCATCGGGCTCTACATCGTGATCCGCACCACGCTGTCCCAGCACCCCGAGGACGTGCTGAAGCTCAGCGACCGGCTCTACGACTTCCAGCTGGTGCAGTCGGCGTTGCCGTTCGATACCGGGTTCCTCGGCATGGACCTCTCGTCGAACGGCAACGTGCTACTCGTGGCCGTGATCTTTGCCTCGATGTGGCTGACGCAGCGCATCTCGTCGGCGCGATCGCTCTCGCGGCCGGGGTCGCAGCAGGCGCAGATGAACCAGATGATGCAGTGGATGCTGCCCGCGATGTTCGGGTGGTTCGCGTTGGTGGTGCCGGCGGGGCTCGGGCTCTACTGGGCGGCGAGCACGCTGATTGGCCTGGTGCTGCAGTGGGTGTTCGTGGGCCCCGGCGACTTCACGTGGGGCTCGCTCATCCCGAACCTGGTCCGGGAACGCGTCGGCCTGCCGGCGCTGGCCGCATCGGGCAGCGGCGCGACAAGCGCCGCGACGCAGGCGGCCGACGACGATGACAATGCGCCCGAGGCGGCCAGCGCCGGGGCGAACGGGGAGACCGCAGAGACAGGGGAGACAGATGACGGTCGAAGAGGTCAGCGGGCGAACAGTCGACGACGCCGTCGATCGGGCGCTCGCCAGACTCGGGGTCAGCCGCGACCACGTCGACGTCGAGGTGATTCGCGAAGGTAAGCGAGGCCTCTTCGGCATCGGCGGCGAGGACGCGATCGTCCGCGTCACCACCCATGGCGACTCGATCTCCGGCGTAGCCACCGGCGCCCCCGCCCGACGTGGTGGTGGCGGCGGCGATGGCGCCCCCGGTGGCGGCGATGGTGAGCGCGACGGACGCCCACGCCGGCGCCGGCGTGGGCGTCGCCGCGGCGGTGGCGGCGGTGGCCGTTCCGGCGGCGAAGCGCGCGACGGGGACGGCAACACCCGCGAGGATCAGCTCCGCGAGGGCCGCGAGCGCGCCCGCGAGGAGGGCGGAGCCGAGGACGGCGCCCGCGAGGAGCGGTCCGCCCCGCGTGGAGAGCCCCGGAACCGGCAGCGTGGCCGCGGCGGGAACGCGGGCGGCCGTGGCAGGGACTCGGGCGGTCGCGGGCGCGACATGGGCGGACGCGGCGACCGCCGCGAACCGCGTGGCCCGGCCGTAGAGGTCCCGACGACGGTGCCCGGTGCTCCCGAAGACCCACCGCTGCAACCCTCGTCGGACGCCGAGGACGAGGTCGACTTCGCGGGACGCGCGCTGCGTGACCTGCTGACGCTGCTCGGCCTCGAGGACACCGAGATCGAGGCGCGCGAGCCGGAGACGCCGGGCGACGGCCAGGGCCGCGTCACGCAGATCTTCGACGTCAGCGGCATGACCGAGGACGCCTCGGACGAACTCGGGCTCCTGATCGGCCGCCGCGGCGAGACGCTCGGCTCGTTGCAGTACCTGCTGAACGTGATGGTGGGCCGCAACTACGACGACCAGGACATGGTCTTCGGCGTGGACATCGAGGGGTACCGCCGCCGCCGCGAGGATTCGCTGGTGGAGATGGCGCATCGCGTGGCCGACGAGGTGCGCGAGACCGGCGATGTGATCACCCTGGAACCCATGCCCGCCGCCGAGCGCCGCATCATCCACCTCGCCCTCAGCGAAGAGGCTGGCGTGGCCACCGAAAGCGTCGGCCGCGGCAGCGATCGCCAGGTCGAGGTGATGCCGGGCGAGCCCGGCGCCGACGACTACCTCAGCGAGGGTGAGTACGAGGACACCGGCGATGATACCGGCGACGACGAAGCCGCGGACGAGGATCCGGGAGCAGACGACGCCGAGGACGAGGACGTTCGGGACGAGGACGCCGCCGACGACGACACCAGGGACAAGGACACCGAGGAGGACACGGCCGGGGAGCGGTAGATCGTGCACGCCGGCCGCCGTGTATGAGCGAAGCACGCCGCGGACCGCCGCAGCTCGTCGTCGTGGGAGCGGTCACCGAGGACCGCTTCGGCAGCGCGACCCGCCCCGGCGGGGCGGCGCCCTACGCGGCGCGCGCGCTCGAAGCGCTCGGTATCCGTGCCCGCGTGCTCGTCTCGGCCCCGCCCCGCGCAAGCCTCGAAGCCTTTGACGTGCACGAACACGAGTTCGTACACACAACGACCGCCCTCCGCTTCGCGCACGACGTGGAGGGCGCGGAGCGTCGGCTGCGCGTGGTGTCGACGCCGGACCGGGCGCTGACCGCGGGAGACCTCCCGGCCTCATGGCGCGACGCGGACGCGCTCATCCTCGCCCCGCTGCTCCCAGACGACATCGACGTCAAGTCGTTCGCGGCACTGCCGGCATCCTGGATCGCCCTTATGGCGCAAGGGTTGCAGCGCCACGGCGCGAGCGACGGCGCGGTGACGCTCCTCGCTGAGCCGGCCGCGGCGCTGCTCGCCGCGTGCGGCGTGCGCACGTCCGTGTTCCTGTCGCGCGAGGAAGTCGCGCCGTGGCCGCGCGGGGCCGTCGAGGACCTCGTGGCGTCGTGCGCGCGCGTCGTGGTGACGCGCGGCGCGGACGGCGCGGATGTGTATCGCGCGGGCCACGAGGTGCTGCACGTCGACGCCTCACCCGCGACCCCCATCGACACGACCGGTGCGGGCGACGCCTTCGCGGCGGCGTTCACGGCCGCGCTCGCGTGCGGGGCAAGCGAGGATCGCGCGGGCGCCCTCGCCGCGCGGGTGGCGGCAGCCACCGTCGAGCACGCCGGGCCGGTGCGCCTCCCCGACATCGCGAGTTCGCTCGCTGCACCAGAGGGGGCGGCGCGGTGAGCCTGACGATTGCGGTGGTGAACCAGAAGGGCGGCGTCGGCAAGACGACGACCGCCATCTCGCTCGCCGCCGGCCTCGCCGCGCGCGGCCTGCGCGTGTTGCTCGTCGACGCCGACCCGCAGGCCAACGCCACCTCGGGGCTCGGACAGGGCGCGAGCCGTGGGGCGGGTGGGCTCTACGAGTCGCTCGTGGGCGAGCAGTCGCTCGCCGAGGCGATCGTCGCGACGGGCACGCCCGGCCTCGACCTCGCGCCGGCGACGCTGCACCTCGCGGGCGCGGAGGTCGAGCTGGTCTCGGTGATGGCGCGCGAGTTCCGGATGCGGCGCACCCTCGAACCCGTGGCCGAGCGCTACGACGTGACGCTGATCGACTGCCCGCCGTCGCTGGGCCTGCTCACGGTCAACGCCCTCGCGGCGGCGAACGAGGTGCTGATCCCCGTGCAGGCCGAGTACCTCGCCCTCGAGGGCCTCGCGCACCTCTCGCAGACCATCGAACTGGTGCGCCGCAACCTCAACCCGGAGCTGATGGTGCGCGGTATCGTGCTCACCATGTTCGATGGACGCACGAACCTCGCACACCAGGTGGAGGCCGAGGTGCGCGAGCACTTCGACAATACCTTCAGCAGCGTCATCCCGCGCTCGGTGCGGCTGTCCGAGGCGCCCAGCCACGGGTTGCCCATCCAGCGCTACGACCCGCGCTCACGCGGCGCGGTGGCCTACGAGGAGCTCGCCGACGAGCTGCTCGAACAACTCGCACTCCCCATCGCGGAGGCATCCCATGGTGGATACCAACGGACAGGGACGGACAGCACGTAGGTCCTCGGACATGCCGCGAGGGCTCGGCAGAGGCCTCAGCGCGCTGATCCCCGACACGTCCGTCGAGCCGCAGCAGGGCGCGCTCGGGGCGGTGTACGAGGCGCCGATCGACTCGATCGCGCCGAACCCGGAGCAGCCCCGCACGGCGTTCGACGACGACGCGCTCGGGGAGCTGACCGCGTCGGTGCGCGAGCACGGCGTGCTCCAGCCGCTGCTCGTGACGCAGCTGCCGGACGAGCCCGGCTCGCCGGGCGGACCGCGCTTCCAGCTCATCGCGGGCGAGCGTCGCCTGCGCGCCGCCCAGGCCGCCGGCCTCGAGGCCGTCCCGGTGACGGTGCGCGAGAGCGTGCCGCGCGAGCAGCTGGTGCTGGCGCTGATCGAGAACGTGCAGCGCGAGGACCTCAACCCCCTGGAGGAGTCGCGCGCCTACAAGCGGCTCGTCGACGACTACGGGCTGACGCAGCAACAGGTGGCGGAACGCGTCGGCCGCTCGCGCGCGTCGGTGACCAACCGGCTGCGCCTGCTTGACCTGTCGCAGCAGGCGCAGACCGCGCTCGTCGGCGGCGCGATCAGCGAGGGCCACGCGCGCGCGCTGCTCGCGCTGCGCGACCCCGGCGACCAACTCGACGCGCTCGCGCGCGTGCAGCGCGAGGGGTTGTCGGTCCGCGACACCGAGCGGCTCGCGCAGCGCATGGCCGACGGCGGGCGCAAGCCGCGTCGCGCGCCGACGCCCGACCCGCAGATCGAGGCGGTCGTGGAGGCGCTGCGGCGCGAGCTGGGCACGAAGGTCTCGCTGCGCCGCGGATCGCGCGGCCGCGGCACGCTGACGATCCACTTCGGCGGCGACGAGGAGCTGAACAGCGTCCTCGACCGGCTGCTGCCGGAGGACGCGCTCTCGTAGCGCTCCCGGAATGACCTGGGCGCCGAGCCTTGACCGGACGGCGCGCAGGCGCGAGCCTCGGCGCGCGCGAATCCGGCGACTGGCAACGTGAGGCGGGGTGATGGGAAGTGTCGAAGCACGGCTCGAGGAGCTCGGATTCACGCTGCCCGATCCGCCAGGCGCCCTCGCCATGTACCGCCCGGCGCTGCAGTCCGGCCCCTACGTGTTCGTCTCCGGCCAGGTCGCGATGCGCGACGGCGCGATCGTGCACCCGGGGACCGTCGGCGCGCAGCAGACCGTCGAGACCGCGCGCGAGGCCGCGCAGGTGGCGACGCTCAACGCGCTCGCGGCGGTGAAGGCGCTGCGCGGCAGCCTCGAGGGGTTGCGCGTGGTGCGGCTCACCGGCTACGTGGCGGCCACGCCTGAGTTCGGCGAGCACCCGCAGGTGATCAACGCGGCCAGCGAGCTGCTGCGCGACGCCTTCGGCGAAGACGCCGGCGTAGGCACGCGGCTCGCGCTCGGCGTATCCTCGCTGCCGTTGCAGTCGCCGGTCGAACTCGCGCTCGAGCTCGAGGTCGTCGATGGGTAGTAACGGGGCGCGCGGCCGCCCGGGCGACATGAGGGCAGGCGAGCAATGACGAACGAGCCCGACCGCATCATCGTGCAGAACCGCATCGACTTCGTGACGGGGGCGGTCCGCCGCTACGTCGACGATGTCGACGCTGTGGCGCGCCTCGGCGTGCGTGCGCGCGAGCTGCTGGCAGGCAGGGGCGCCGCGGCTGTACACGCCGAGCCCGCCGAGGGCGAGTGGTCGGCGTCGCGGGCGCTGGGCCACATGATCGCCTACCTGCGCGCGCTGCGTGACCAGGTCACGCGCATGGCGTGGATGACCGACCCCGTCCTTCCCGTCGTCGACGACGAAGCGGAGGCGGAGCGCAACGCGTGGACCTCGCAGGAGCCGGAGCAGTTGCTCACCTCGCTGACCGAGGAAGTCGAGGCGATCGAGGAGCTGCTGAAGTACCTCCCGGACTCCTCGTGGGGCCGCGCGGGGCTGCACCCGGGGATGGGCCGCCGCTCGATCGTCCAGCACGTGCGTGGCGCGGCGGGGCACCTCGATGGACACCTCGACCAGGTCGAGGCGGCGCTGGCGGCGCAGGGTCGCTAGGAGCGCGGTGCGCCCGGGCCGCTCAACCCGGAGCAGGTAGCACACAGGGCACTCGGAATCGCTAGAATGGGCACGTTCCGGGCCGGGGCGTTCGTATGCGCCCGGTTCGGTGACGCATGGTGAATGCGTGGCGTTGACGCGAGGCGTCGGAACGCCCACGATGAGCGCGCCCGTGTGGGCGGATCGAGGAGGTACGGATGGACTGGGCCGACAGTGCCGAACAGGCAACGTTCCGACAGGAAGTTCACGACTTCATTGAGAACAACCTGCCGGAGTATTACAAGAACATCGCCGACAAGGGTGGCGAGCTCGGCCACGAAGGTGGCTGGCAGCACGACCGCGTCCTCGGTTCGCCCGCGGCGAAGGCCGCGGCCGCCGAGTGGGAGCAGGCTGTAGCGTCCCGCAACTGGGTCGCTCCGCACTGGCCGAGCGAGTACGGCGGCGCCAGCATGACGCCGATGGAGCAGTTCATCCTCAAGCAGGAGATGGCCCGCGCGCTGGCGCCTGACGTCGGCGGTCAGGGCGTCTCGATGCTGGGGCCGACGCTCATCGCGCACGGCACCGACGAGCAGAAGGCCAAGTTCCTCTCGGCCACGCTGGCCAACGAGATCGCCTGGGCGCAGGGCTACTCCGAGCCGAGCGCCGGGTCGGACCTCGCCTCGCTGCAGACGCGCGCCGTCCGCGACGGCGACGAGTTCGTGATCAACGGCCAGAAGATCTGGACGTCGAACGCGCACCGCGCCGACTGGATCTTCGCGCTCGTCCGCACCAACCCGGACGCGCCGAAGCACCGCGGCATCAGCTTCATGCTGATGGACATGAAGACGCCCGGCATCGAGGTGCGCCCGCTCGTCAGCGGCGCGTGGCAGCACTTCTCCAACGAGACGTTCTACGAGGACGTGCGCGTGCCGGTCAGCCAGGTCGTCGGCGAGATCGACCGCGGCTGGTACGTCGGCATGACGCTGCTCGACTACGAGCGCTCGAACATCAGCGGCGCGGTCGCCTCGCGGCGCGAGCTCGACGACGTGATCGAGTACGCGCACACCGACGAGGGCTCCGCGAAGTCCCGCATGCTGCCGTCGGTGCGGGCCGAGCTCGCCGACCGCTACGTCGAGACCGAGGTGGGGTTCAACTTCGCGTTCCGCATCATCTCGATGCAGGCCGCGGGCGTGATTCCCAACTACGAGGCGTCGACGTCGAAGATGTTCGCCTCGGAGCTGGGCCAGCGCATCGCGCGCACGGGGATCAAGATGTTCGGGCTGTACTCGAACCTCTGGGACCCGGAAGCGGAGCTCACGCCGTACGGCGCGCGCTTCATCCAGAACTACTTCCACCTGATCCCGAGCACGATCGCCGGTGGCAGTTCTGAGATTCAGCGCAACATCATCGCCACGCGCGGGCTGGGGCTGCCTCGCGGCTAGCCGCATCAGCGCGCCGAGACGCGGGGGATACCCCGCGGGCGCACCACGCGAAGCGCAACAGGGCCGCGCGCTTCGATGGCTCCCCGGAGCCGTCGAGGGCGCGGCCCTCGTTTGTGCCCGGCGCGTACCGGCGTTCGAGCCGACGGCGGGCGGACTCGCCACGAGGCTGCCGGGCGTGTTGGGGGCCGTGAAGGTGGTGTGGAACGTCTAGCCGAGCGCTGCCGCCAAGGCGAGTGCGGAGCCGACGATCGCGCCATTGATCATGACTATCGCGCCGCCCTGAATCCAGAGTGCTCGGTACAGGTCGGCCCGCAGTTCCGCGAGGTCGGCGCGAGTGGCTAACTCGCGCATCGACTCTTCCTGGTACTGCGCGACTGCTTCGGCCCCCTCGTCGCCCAGGGCGCTCGTCAAGTTGCGGTGTGCGTCGAAGGTTGCCATCACTCTCTTCTTCGCTACAGGTGGGAGCGTAGCGCTCCAGAGAAGCGTAGCAACACCGTCAAGCGCACGCACCACGCACAACAGCGACGCGTCTGACCGCCGTGGTTGTGGCTACAGCCCTGACCCGGCTACTCGACGCGGATGGTGGCGGTCGTGATCCCGAGCGCTCGCTTGGTTTCGCCGCCCTGCGAGCCGCCCCGTTCCAGCTCCAGCAGTGTGTCCTTGCCGTCGATGACCTCGCCGAAGATGGTGTGGTTGTCGTCCAGCCATGGCGTCGGGACGAACGTCAGGAAGAACTGGCTGCCGTCGGTGCCCTGGCCCGCGTTCGCCATGCTCAGCAGGCCGGGTCGGTCGTGGCGCACGCTGGGGTCGAACTCGCTGCCGTACTCGTAGCCTGGGCCGCCGGTGCCGGAGCCGAGGGGGCACCCGCCCTGGGCCATGAATCCCATGATCACGCGGTGAAAGATGAGCCCGTCGTAGAAGCCGAGGCGCGTCAGGTAGATCGTGCTCGACACGTGCATCGGCGCGACGTCGGGCATGAGCTGAACCTGCAGACTCCCCACGTTCGTCTCGAGGTCCCAGTAGTAAGTGCTGCCCGCGTCGAAGTCGGCCTGCGGCGGCTGCGCGAGTCGCGTGCGCCAGCGGTCGCCCGAGGTGTCGACCGACTGCGCGGCGATGAACTCGTCGATGGCACTCAGTGCGTTGTCGGCCATGTCTCCCCCTGTCTGTCGTCGTTGTGGCGTCGTGGCCGCCTCGCAGCATACGGGGCGGCGGCGTTTGGGGCTCGCGGCGCGGCTGGGGATGGCGCGCCTGGGCTACACTGATGGCGGCAGGAGGCAAGATGCCCGCATCCAGGCCGCAGAGGCTGACGATCGCTCCGGATCCCAGGATGGAGATCAAGGAGGGCGGACGCCCGCCGGGCCGCGTGAAGATCGGGAAGAGCGACCGTCCCCGCAGGGGTGGCGCGCCAGACCCCGGCCGAGAGTTCAGTGAAGGCCTGCGACCCCCGAAGCGGCGTCCGCCTCCGGCGCGCCGGACTCGCTCCCGGTGAGCGGACCTTCGAGGTCACACGTCGCTTGCGATCCACGCCAGGAGCGTGACTATCTCGACGATGAACAGGGTCGTCATCGCGTGAGCTATCAGTGACTTCCGCCACACGACCCGCATCCCGTGCGCGAAGTGTTCGCCCGCCCAGTACAGGGCTTCTAGCTTGAACTCAATTTCATCCAGATCGATCCAGGACTGGTAGAGGTCGGCGGGGTCTACGGACTTTGGGCTTCCCACGAAGCCTCGCCCTGCCACCCCGAGCACGAGCACTGTCGCAAACAGGCTGGCGACGGCCACCAGGAGCGGGGACTGTAGGGGAGGGACTGCTCCCGTCGCGGCGACGACGAGCGGTGCCGCCAGCGTGACCGTCGCGGTGAGCGTCAGTAGGCCGTCGATGCGCTGACCGGTAGCCGCGTCTCGCGCCGCGATCGCCTGGTACGACGCCATGGCCCGCTCGTAAGCGAGATCGAGGCCCGGAAACTCCTGGAGCAGTTCCGGGGGTTGCTCGGTTGCCACGGCATTCCCCCACAACCGCGCACGGTTCGCCGACCGTGTCTGACCATCCCGGTGAGTGCGGGCTGCGCGACGGTTGGTGGTGGGTGTCTCGCAGCATACGGGGCCGCGGCGTTTGGGGCTCGCGGTCCGCGAGATGGGCCGGCGTATGGCGCGGGACGTTGACCGGCGGCGGGCGCCGTCCTACGTTGCACGAGCACGCCCAGCCACACGGGGGAGCCGCCGATGGGACCGCTCGAAGGCATCCGCGTCCTCGACCTGACGCAGGCGATCGCCGGGCCGTACGCCACCAAGCTGCTCTCCGACCACGGCGCCGACGTCCTCAAGATCGAGCACCCCGGCCGCGGCGACGTGTCGCGCCGGATGGGGCCGTTCCCCGGCGACATCCCGCACCGTGACCGCAGCGGCATGTTCCTGGAACTCAACACCAGCAAGCGCAGCGTCACGCTCAACCTCAAGACCGCCACCGGCCGAGACATCCTCGGCCGCCTCGCACAGCAGGCCGACCTCGTCATCGAGAGCTTCCGGCCGGGCGCGATCGAGCGCCTCGGTCTTGGCCCCGAACGGCTCGAGGCGCTCAACCCGCGCGCCGCGCTCGTCTCGGTGTCGAGCTTCGGACAAGACGGCCCGTACCGGGACTTCGAGGTCGACGACATGCTCGCCTACGCGATGGGCGGGGTGCTGTCGATCACGGCCGAGTGGGGCCGCGAGCCGCTCAAGATCGCGACCTACGCCCCGTTCTTCCTCGCCGGCGGCGTGGTGGCGGCGTTCACGCTCGGCGCGCTGCGCGGCTCGCAGACCTCGGGCGCGGGGGAGCGGGTCGACATCTCGCTGCACGACATCCTCGCCACCTCGATGGATCGAGGGGGCACGAACCTCACGTCGTACGAGTACTCCGGGTCGCTGTTCTTCCAGCGGCAAGAGTCGGCGCGTTCGACCGCGTTGCCGATGGGCGTGTACCCCGTCACCGACGGCTACGTGCATGTCCTCTGCGCGCCGCCCTGGTGGGACCGCTTCTGCAACATGATCGACCGCCCCGACCTCATCGAGGACGAGCGCCTCGTGCCGAACCTCCTCAACATCGAGTACGCCCCGGAGATCGACGCGGTGTTCTACCCGTGGCTGCTGGAGCGCACCAAGCAGCAGGTGATGGAGGCCGGGCAGGCGCAGGGCCTCCCGGTGAGCGCCATCAACACCACGGCCGACGTGGCGAGCGACCCTCACCTCGCCGCGCGGGACTTCTTCCAGCACCTCGAGATGCCCGGGGGCGGCACGGTCGGCCTGCCGGGCTTCGCGTTCCGCATGCACGGCACGCCGGGCGAGATGCGCCCCGCGCCCGCGCTCGGCCAACACACCGTCGAGGTGCTCACCGGGCGCCTCGGCTACTCGAAGCAAGACGTCGCCGTGCTTGCGCAGCGCGGCGTGGTGTCGGGGGCGGGACGATGACGACCGAGCAGCCCCGACAACTCCCCCTCGACGGCGTGCGCGTCCTCTCGCAGGCGATCGTGTGGGCCGGACCGTTCGGCTCGATGATCCTCGCCGACCTCGGCGCCGAGGTGATCGAGATCGAGTCGATCCGCCACCTCAGCCCCACGCGCGGGGGATACCGGCACATCCCGCCGGAGCTGATGGACGGCCAGACCGGCGCTATCTACCTCAATCGCGACGGTTCCGAGGGCTTCTGGAACCGTCACTCCGGCTTCAACTTCGCCAAGCGCGGCCACAAGAGCGTCACGCTCCACCTCGCCAGCGACGAGGGCCGCGAACTGTTCTTCGACCTCGTGCGCGAGGCCGACGTGTTCATCGAGAACAACGCGGCCGACGTCGTCGACAACCTCGGCATCGCGTGGGAGACGCTCTCCGCGATCAATCGGCGGCTGATCATGGTGCGCTTCCCGGGCTTCGGCATCAGCGGTCCGTACGAGCACTTCAAGGGCTTCGGCGCGACGATGGAGGCCGTCATCGGCCACACGATGTTGCGCGGCTACCGTGACTCCGACCCCTCGCAGACGCCGGCGATCTACCACGGCGACCCCAACGCCGGCGCGCACGTGGCGACCGCGGTGCAGATCGCGCTGATCGCGCGCGAGCGCACCGGTGTGGGCCAGCTCATCGAGATGTCCCAGGCCGAGGCGGTCATCCACCACACCGCGTACGGCCTCATCGACTACCAGATGAACGGGCGCACGCACTCGCACTGGGGGAACCGCCACCCATCGATGGCGCCGTACGGCGTCTTCCGCTGCGCCGGCGACGACCGCTGGCTCGCGCTCGCGGTGCCCTCGGACGAGGTGTTCGCGCGGCTGTGCGAGGTGATGGGCCAGCCGGAACTCGCGACCGACGAGCGCTTCGCCGGCGCGGCCGCGCGCTACGGCCACCAGGACGAGCTCGAGCCGCTGGTCGAGGCGTGGACCTCGCAGCACGGCGACGACGAGCTGATGCACCGGCTGCAGGCGGCCGGCGTACCGGCTGCGGCGGTCGTCCACCAGCCGGAGATGTTCGAGGACGCGCACCTGCTCGCGCGCGGCTTCTTCATCGAGGTGGATCACCCGGAGGCGGGCGTGCGCCGCTACCCCGCGCCGATGGCGCACTTTGAGCGGATGCCGCTCACGCCCGTGCGTGGCCCCGCGCCGACACTCGGACAGCACAACGAAGAGGTGCTGCTCGGCATGCTCGGCATCACACGGGAGCGCTACGAGCAGCTCGAGCGCGACGAGGTGATCGGCACCGTGTACACGGAGGACGCCGACCGTTAGCGATGACGGCGCGGCCTGTGGCGTACGCCCGCAAGCAGATCGCCAACGCCTGGCTGGACAAGTAGCGCGCGAACCTGCCATTCGGGCCACGCGACGGGGCAGCGGCAACGCTGCCCCCTTTGCGCGCCGCCGCCGCGTGTTCGTACCATCGCGTAGCGACGCGATGACCGGGCGAAGCACGGTATGCCCGCGTGCGTGAAGGGTGCGGCATGGGTGAGTCCCTCGTCGGCAAGCTGCTGGTCGCCACCCCGGCGTTGCTCGACCCGAACTTCGCGCGGACCGTCGTGCTCATCTGCGACGAGAACGAGCACGGCGTGCTGGGCCTCATCCTCAACCGCCCATTCCGCGTCGAGGTCGCCACGTACGCGCCGGAGTGGGGCCCGCTCGCCTCGCCACCCGCGCGGGTGTTTGAGGGCGGCCCGGTACGCCGCGAGGCCGCGCTTGCCATTGGCCGGCTGCGCGAGGAGGCTCCGGCAGCGGCGGGCTGGACGCCGGTAGCCGGCGAGCTCGGCTTGATCGACCTCGACGGCAGTCCGGCCGACTTCTGGGGCGACCTGGTGGGGTTGCGCGTGTTCAGCGGCTACGCCGGCTGGTCCCTCGGGCAGCTCGAGGATGAGATCGCCGAGCAGGCGTGGTTCGTGCTGGACGCGGTGCCCGCTGACCCGTTCGACCCGGAGCCGACGGACCTGTGGGAGCAGGTGCTGCGCCGCCAGGGCGGTGACTTCTCGACGTTTGCGACCGGCCCGGGCGACTCCTCTTCCAGCTAGGCGCCTGGCGCGCCTCAGCGTCACCTTCGTGAGCCCTCGAAGTGCGGCGCCTCGAGTGTCCTACGGGAGCGCGGCCGAGAGGAACGCGTCGAGTTCGCGCGCGAAATCCTTCGGGTTGTCCGAGTGGACGTTGTGCGTGGCCGCGGGGATCACCACCATGCGCGCGTCGCGCATCGCCGCCACCGACCGCTCCGCCGCGTCCTGCGACAGGATCTTGCTGTCGGCGCCCCGGAACAGCAGCACCGGTGACTGCAGCGCGCGGAGGTCGTTCCAGAGATCGTCTGCGCCCTGCGCCCGGGCCGCCTCGCGCTCCTCGTCGCTCATCTCCATGCCTTCGCGAGGGCGGTGGTCCTGCTTCCAGGTGAAGCCGTCGGGGACTTCTTTCAGGCTGTGGGTGAGGCTGTAGCGAAGGTGCTCCGGGGCTCGATGCGGCATGAACTTGATCGCGCGCTCCAGGAAGTCGTCGAAGGCGCGCAAGGTCTCCGTCGCGCTGCGGAACGCCTCCATCTCGAGCTGCCCCTCGCGCATCGTCTCGGGTGCGATGTCGACGATGCCGAGCGCGTCGAGCCGTTCGGGGTGGCGCGCCGCGTAGCGAATCGTGTTCATCCCGCCCATGGACATGCCGACCAGCGTCATGCGGTCGTAGCCGAGGTGCTCGATGAACTGCCGCGTGTCTTCCAGCATCAGGTCGTTGTTGTCCTCGCCCAGTTGGTCATCGGGCGTCCACTCGGTATCACCGTGGCCACGTTGGTCGAGCGCCACCAGGTGGTATGAATCGCGCAGCAGCAGGCAGGCCATGTCCCAGGTGTGCGCCGTCAGCGATCCCCCGTGCAGGAGCACGACGTGCGGCAGCTGGTCGTTCCCCCAGTCGAGGTAGTGGAACCGGATGCCGTTGAGCTCCACCCAGTGATCGGTTGGAGCCACGATCGCGGCGGGTTCGAGTCCCGCGGCGGTGGCTGCCGCCGCCATGGTGTCGGTGTAGTCGTCTGCCATCGGGGAACCTCCAGGAGCAAGCGGCACGGGTGCCCACTGAATATAGCTGGCTGAGGCGAGCCTGCGGCTGAAGCAGGTTGTCGCGCCCACTCGGGCCGCCGGGGGCGATCCCTCGGCCGACCCTCATCGAGTGGGTTTGACGCGAAGCGGGCGGCCACGTGGCCGCCCGCTCGGTGGTGGGCCGGTGCTCGCTACTTGTCGAGCCACGCTCCGGCGATCTGGTGGCCCCAGTCGTAGTAGTAGCTGTTGGTGGCGTCGGTGCCGCCCCAACGGATGCCACGCAGCCACGGCTGGTAGACGTTGATGCTGAACCCGGACGGCATGGGGGGCCAGTACATCCTCTCCAGGAAGTAATCCATCATCGTGCTGTGGATTTCCCGGCGCGCGTCCGGGTCCAGTTCCACCTGCTGCGCGTCCGCCCACGTGTCGACCTGGGGGTCGCTGAGCCGCCAGCGATTGCCCGGCGATTCCGAGTGGACCGAGTTGTAGAACGCGTTGTCGGCGTCGAAGCCGGCGGTCAGCCAGCCCGTGGTCGTCGCCTCCTCGAGCTTGGCAGGCACCCACGTCGAGTTGAACTCGGTGTAGTCGACGCTCTTCGAGTTCATCTCCACGCCGACCGCGAGCAGCTGGGCAAGGATGATCTCGGTGCGCTGGTCGTGGTCGGGGCCGTAGTTGTACCAGATCGAGTCGAAGCTCAGGTCCTCGGCCCCCGCGGCCTTGAGCAGCTTCTTCGCCTCGTCGACGTCGTAGCGGCCGAACCACTTTCCGAGCACCCCGGACTCGACCGTCGGCTCCTCATCCCAGACCCACGTCCAGGGCTGGAGGGGGAGGGTCTTCGAGAGGTCCTCGTAGATCAGCTCCTCGATCAGGTCGGTGTCGAAGGCGAGCGTGAAGGCCTGCCGGATGCGATCGTCGGCGAACTTGGGGTTAGAGAGGTTCATCCCGAACGGGATGCCGCCGAACGTCACCGGACTGAGGTTGATCTGCACATCGGGGTTGGTCTCGAGGATGTTGCGCAGGTTCGGCAACGTGTTGCCCGTGCCGTAGCCGTAGTCGATCTGCCCGACGCGGAATGCGGCGAGCCGTGCGGCCACATCGCGCATCACGAGGAACTCGGCGCCGTCCAGCAGCACCTCGCGCTCCCAGTACTCGGGGTTCTTGTCGAAGGTCATCTTCGCGCCCTGCTCGGCGCTCTTGAGGATCATCGCCCCGGTGCCCACCGGGTTGTCCGCGATCGTGCCGTCATCGACGGTTTCGCGCGGGAAGACCGTCTGGTAGCGGCTGGCCAGCGGGAGGATGAAGTCCGCGGTGACCGTGCCCATGTTGATCTTGTACGTGCTGTCGTCGGGCGTCTCGGTCGAGCTGATGTTGGCCCAGTAGGAGCGATGCACGCCTTCGGCCGCGTAGCGGTCGTGAGCGAACTTCAGGTCGGCGGAGACGAACGGGCGGCCGTTGAGCGGCGGCAGGTTCTGCCAGTTGATGCCGTCCTGGACCTGGAAGGTCCACGTCGCGCCGTCCGGCGAGCGTTCCCACGAGGCGGCGAGTTCGGGCTTCAGTTCGACCTTGAACGGGTCCTTCTGAACGCCGTCCACCATGCCGAGCATCTTGTTGTAGACCATGTTCGGGACGGTGATCGTCCCGCCCGCGGCCGAGAGTGTCGGGTCGAACGTGACCACGTCGAAGGTGACGCCGACGCGCAGCGTGCCGCCCGCCTTGGGCGTCTTGTTCGGCTCGGGGAACTGGTACGGGTACGGCAGGTCCGGATCCTGGACCAGCGTCCCCTCGCCCTGGGCGGGGGCTTCGGCCTCGTCGTCCGTACCCGAGTCGTCGGAGGCGGTGCTCGAGTCGCTCGAACTCGCCGAGTCGCTGGTGGTCCCGTCGCTCGACTGCGTGGACGCGGTGTCGTCGTCGTCATCGTCGTCGTCACCGCCGCCGCAGCCGATGAGGGCCGCCGCCGCGAGGCCCACCCCGCCGAGGATGCCGCCTCGGAGCAGCGTCCTTCGGCTGACGGCCGATGCCCACCATGTGCTTGTGGCTTCGTCGCTGTGTTCGTTCATTCTGCACCCCCGAGGCCTGCGTCTAACGCTCGCTATTATCCGCAGAGCATACCGACCACAGTCAAGTGAGCGTCGCTGCGAGCAGGTGGTGGACGCGAAGCGGGCGGCCGAATGGCCGCCCGCTCGTTGGTTGCCCGTGGCGGGGTGGCTACTTGTCGAGCCAGGCCCCGGCGATCTGGTGGCCCCAGTCGTAGTAGTAGGTGTTGGTGGCGTCGGTGCCGCCCCAACGGATGCCACGCAGCCACGGCTGGTAGACGTTGATGCTGAACCCGCTGGGCAGCGGCGGCCAGTACATCACGTTCATGAAGTAGTCCCACATCGTGCGGTGGATATCCCGGCGCACGTCCGGGTCGATCTCCACCTGCTGGGCCTCCGCCCACTCGTCGACCTGGGGGTCGCTGAGCCGCCAGCGGTTGCCCGGCGATTCCGAGTGGACCGAGTTGTAGAACGCGTTGTCGGCGTCGAAGCCGGCGGTCAGCCAGCCTGTCGTCGTCGCTTCCTCGAGCTTGCCGGGCACCCACGTCGAGTTGAACTCGGTGTAGTCGACGCTGCGCGAGTTGATGTCGATGCCCGCCGCGATGAAGTTGGCGAGGACGATCTCGGTGTGCTGGTCGTACTGCGGTCCGTAGTTGTACCAGATCGAGTTGAAGCTCAGGTCTTCGGCTCCCGCGGCCTTGAGCAGCTTCTTCGCCTCGGCGACATCGTAGCGGCCGAACCACGGGCCGAAGTCGCCGGCCTCGACCGTCGGCTCCTCGTCGAAGACCCAGGTCCACGGCTGGAGGGCGAGCGTCTTCGAGAGGTCCTCGTAGATCAGCTCCTCCATCAGGTCCGTGTCGAGGGCGAGGCAGATCGCCTGCCGGATGCGCTCGTCCTGGAACTTCGGGTTGGAGAGGTTCATCCCGAACGGGATGCCGCCGAAGGTGACCGGGCTCAGGTTGATCTGGACGTCCGGGTTCGTCTCCAGCAGGTTCCGCAGGTTCGGCAGCGTGCTGCCGGTCGCGTATCCGAAGTCGATCTGCCCGACGCGGAACGCCGCCAGCCGCGCGGCCACGTCGCGCATCACCAGGAACTCGGCGCCGTCCAGGAGCACCTCGCGCTCCCAGAAGTCGGGGTTCTTGTCGAAGGTCATCTTCGCGCCCTGCTCGGCGCTGTTGAGGATCATCGCCCCGGTGCCGACCGGGTTGCTCCCGATGGTGCCGTCGTCGACGATCTCGCGCGGGAAGATCGTCTGGTAGCGGCTCGCGAGCGGCAGGATGAAGTCCGCCGTCACCGTGTGCATGTTGATCTTGTACGTGAGGTCGTCGGGAGCCTCGGTGGAGCCGATGTTGGCCCAGTACGAGCGGTGCACGCCCTCTTCCGCGTAGCGGTCGTGAGCGAACTTCACGTCGCTGGCGACGAACGGGCGCCCGTTCAGCGGCGCCTTGTTCTGCCAGGTGATGTCGTCCCGCATCTGGAACGTCCAGGTCGCGCCATCCGGCGAGCGCTCCCATGAGGCGGCGAGTTCGGGCGTGAGCTCGACCTTGAACGGGTCCTTCTGGACGCCGTCCACCATCCCGAGCAGCTTGTTGTAGACCATGTTCGGGACGGTGATCGTCCCGCCCGCGGCCGAGAGCGTCGGGTCGAACGTGACCACGTCGAAGGTGACGCCGACGCGCAGCGTGCCGCCCTTCTTGGGCGTCAGGCCTGCCGGCTCGGGGAACTGGTACGGGTACGGGAGGTTCGGATCCTGGACCAGCATGCCCTCGCCCACGGCGGGGGCTTCGTCCTCGTCGTCGGTGGCCGAGTCGTCGCTGGTCGTGCTCGACGAGTCGCTCGAACTCGTCGAGTCGCTGGTGGTCCCGCCGCTCGATTGCGTCGTGGACGCGTCATCGTCATCGTCGTCGTCGTCGTCACCGCCGCCGCAGCCGATGAGGGCCGCCGCGGCGAGGCCCACCCCGCCGAGGATGCCGCCTCGGAGCAGCGTCCGCCGGCTGACGGCCGAGGCCCACCACGTGGTCGTGGCTTCGTCGTTGTACTCGTTCATGCCTGCACCCCCCGGAGCTGCGCGCGCTATAACGCTTGCCATTAACCGTAGAGGATACCCATCAAAGTCAAGCGCGCAGCCCTCCTCGGGAGTTGGTGAACGTGGAGCGGGCGGCCACGTGGCCGCCCGCTCGTCGGTTGCCCGTGCGACGTGACTACTTGTCGAGCCAGACGTAGGGCAACTGCGTCGAACGTCACGCCGACGCGGAGCGTTCCGCCTGGCTTCGGGATCCCGGCAGGCTCCGGGACTGGTGCGGGTACGGCAGTTCCGGGTCCTGGACGAGCATCCCCGCGCCCTCAGCGGGCGCGCCGTCCCCGTTGTCGTCCGAGGCGGAGTCGTCGCTTGTCGTGCTCGAGCTATCCGAACCGCTCGACGTGGCGGTCGTGCTCCCGGCGCCGCTCGGCTGCGTCGTGGGTGCTGGTCGACGCGGTGTCGTCCCCACCGGGTCGCGAGCCAGCCTACCGGGTCGCCGCGCGCCGCCGCCCCGCCGGGCGGGATCCGCCGCCGCCCGAGTTGCCACCCGCTCCGCGTGGCGCGCCGCGACCGCGCTGCCCGCGCGGCTGCCCGGACTGCCGGCTTGCGGGGCGTCGGGCCGCGCCGCCGTTGATCGCCTCGCCGCGCGAGCCCGCGCGATCGCCGCCGCTGCGGTTGTTGCGAGACCTGCCGCGGTCTTCGCGGGGCGCCTCCCACGACGCGAGATCGCGCAGCCTGGGATCGTCGGCACGCATCTCGACCACGGCGTAATCGGTGCCGGCGTCGCGCTGCAGCGTGGCGATGTCGGGCCGCTGCTCCGGCAGCACGAGTGTGACGACCATGCCGTCCTCGCCCGCGCGTGCCGTGCGTCCCGATCGGTGCAGGTAGGTCTTGTGGTCCTCGGGCGGGTCGAAGTGCACGACGACATCGACGCCTTCGACGTGCAGCCCGCGCGCGGCGACGTTGGTCGCGACGAGCACGGGCGCGGCGCCCCGCCGGAAGCGCTCAAGCGTGGCCTCGCGACGGTTCTGCGAGAGCCGCCCGTGGATGGCCGCGACCTGCAGCCCGGTCTGCCCCAGCCGCTTCGCGACGCGGTCCGCCGCGCGGGTCGTGCGCACGAAGACGAGCGCGCGCTGCGCCGCGGCGCAGATCTCGGAGGCCACGTCGACCTTGTCGTCAGCGTGCACACCGATGAAGCGCTGCTCCAGCTGGTCGACTGTGGGCGTGGCGGAAGCGACCTCGTGGCGGGTCGGGTTCTGCTGGTAGCGGCGCACGAGCGTGCCGACGGCCCCGTCCAGCGTGGCGGAGAACAGCAGCGTCTGGGGCCGGCCCTCGATCTGGCGGAGGATGCGCTCGACCTGCGGCAGGAACCCCATGTCGGCCATTTGATCGGCCTCGTCCACCACGACGAATGAGACGGCTTCCAGCGACAGTTCCTGCTGCTCGAGGAGGTCGTTGAGCCGCCCCGGCGTGGCGACGACGATGTCCACGCCCTGGTGGAGCGCGCGCACCTGCCGCGACATCGAGACGCCGCCGTAGATCGTGGTCAGCCAGAGCCCGCGAGCGGCCGCGAGCGGCGTGAGGTCCTCGGCGATCTGGTTCGCGAGTTCGCGCGTGGGCGCCAGCACCAGCGAGTGCGGGCGGCGGCGCCGCGCGGTCTTCGTGCGCTCGACGAGCGGCAGTCCGAAGGCGAGCGTCTTGCCTGAGCCGGTCTGCGCTTTCCCGCAGATGTCGAGGCCGGCGAGTGCGTCGGGGATGGCCAGCGTCTGGATCGGGAAGGGGTGCTCGATCCCGGCCTTGCTCAGGACCGCGGTCAGGTCGTCCGGGACGCCCAGCGCCTCGAAGGTCGCGACGGGGCCCGTGCCGTTCGGCGAGGACGCCATGTCCTCGCTGGGCGCGGGGGCGTCATCGAACGTGGGTATCTGTGTGGGCGCAGCGGAACTGCGTGTGAAGAGAGACATGGGACTGGTTCCGTTCGTCGGGAAAAAAGAGGAGGTGGTGTCGGGCGCGGTGCGCGCGGATCCGGGTAGGGGTTAGCGAGGCCGTGGTCGCTTCGACTTCTGGCGCCGCTGGTCAGCGACGGTTTCGAGGATTGGTGTGCGGCCGCCGATGTCGAGCTGGTCGCCGTGCACGACGCAGGTGCGCGCACTACCCATGAGGAGGCGGTCGCACTTCGGACACGTCGCGACTTCACTCACGGCGTCTCGCCGTGGCGTGTCGCGTCGGAGCGCTGGCGCTCCGTCCGGGCGATGAATGGGGGGACCGGCATGGGGCCTCTCGTGTGAGGGATGGACGCGTGTGCGGGTCATGGCGAGAGCCCGGCGGTCGAGCCGGGCTCTCCCCACGTGTGTCCTGGCGGTCAGTCACCCGAGGGCCTGCGCCCACGTGCCAGGAAATGGCCGCTAGCGACGGTCGTAGCCGCCGTAGCCGCCGCGATCGCCACCGCCGCCGCCGCGGGACTCGCGAGGCCGCGCCTCGTTGACGTTCAGCATTCGACCGCCGAAGTCCTTCCCGTTGACGCCCGCGATGGCCTTCGCGGCAGCCTCATTGTCCATCTCCACGAAGCCGAAGCCCCGTGCCCGGCCCGTTTCCCTGTCGGTCGGCAGGGCCACCGACAGCACCTCGCCGTACTCGCCGAAGAGCTGTTGCACTTCGCTCTCGGTCGCCGAGTACGGGAGGTTGCCTACGTAAATCTTCTGAGCCAAACGTCTCACTCCTTGTCGGCCACGCCGACGTAGCGGATGCGCCCGCGAGGACGATCCTTGGTTTCTCTCAGGCTCGACGCGGGCGCTCGGGTGAAACGACAGAGTAGAGGTACTGAGGCCGCGGCGTCGTTCGCCGCACACTCACCTTACACGGTTTCGGCCTTAGCCGAGATCCATGAGCGATCGGGGCGCCGTGCGCCTGCACGTGCCCCTCAGGCGACGCGCTGGAGCGCGCCCACTGCATCGAAACCCGTATCGTAGCTCCAGATGGTGTTACAGCCGATGCGGTTCATGACCGCGAGGTGCAGACAGTCGCGGGAGGAGAGGCGGGGGTACCGCCCTGAGTGGGCGCGCGCCTGATCGACGTCATCCCTGGTCACATCGGCAACCATCGAGATCATCGCATCGAGCGCGTCGTACGCGGCGCTGAGGTGGTCACCGTCGCCGAGTGCCCGGTAGCGATGCAGAATCTCCCGGAACGTTTCGGCGCTCGTGACGAGTTGATCGCGCGCCGAGATGAGCTGCGGGACGAGGGCCACGACGCGCTGCTTGTGTGGGTGTTCGGCGCCGACGAGGTACATCGGCACGTTTGAATCGACATAGATCATGCGAGCGTACGGCCGCGCTCGATCTCGGAGAGCAACTGATCGATGTCCCCGGTCGGGCCGGCAAACCGCGCAAAGCGCAGCACCGCGGCGATGCGCTGCTCCGGCGCCACCTGCAGATCCTCGGCCACCGTGCGGCGGAGGCTGTCGCGCACGATGCGCGACACGGGCTTCCCCTGGCGCCTCGCGATATCCGCGACCGCGCGATACTCGTCGTCTGGCATCATGACCTGGAGCCGCTTACTCATAGTGTGAGTATAAACTGACTCACGTGTGCGCTCAACGAATGGTCGCTGGACGCTCAACCGGGGCCCCGAGGCGCGCGGGGTCGGTAACAGTCACTCCTGATGCACCACGTCTACCGGATCCGCGGCTCGATTGGCTACCGGAACGCGCGAAGAGGCCCCGCTCGTCGGCGCCTACCACACCGCCGCAGCCACCAGCACCAGTGCGGCGAGGATGAGCACCACGGAGGCGCCGAATCCCCACGCTGCCGCAGCCCAGTACCACGGCGTTGCGAGCACCCCGATGCCGCGACGGCGCATCGCGAGCCGGATCGAGCGGAAGAAGAACCCCGGTGGCCCGTCGAACCGCTCGCCGGCGGCGTTCCGGTCCGCGAGCTCGGCGATCATCAGCGCCGCGCGGCGCAGCGACCGCTCGAAGTGCAGGAGCAGCAGCCCCGGAGCCGCGAGCACGATCGCGGCAACGATGGCGATCGCGCTCCGCACGGGATCGGCGAGCGCACCGGGCCCGAGCACGAGCCACCACACCACCCCGCCCGCGATGAGCGAGGTGAGTCCGAGCCCCCACAGCGCGGCGAGCCCGCGCACGGCGGCGCGGGCGGCCGGTGAGAGGTCGATCCGGGGGGTCTCGGACATCGGACGGCTCCTGCCGCGGGGGCTCAGACGCCATGATACGGCTAGCCCGGTCGAACCCTCGCGAACCTGTGCAAAACGGGCATTCGCGTGCGGGTTCCGCCCTCGTTCGCGCGCTTGCAACGGCGGCTCGCCGCATACTGGCGCGACGGTCGGCACGTGGGGGGTCCTATGCGTTACCGCGCCATCGCAGGCACCGACATCGAGGTCTCCGAGGTCGGCTTCGGCGTCTGGACCGTCTCCGCCGGATGGTGGGGCAACTTCAGCGACACCGAGGCGGTGACGCTGCTGCGCCAGGCGTTCGACCGCGGCGTGAACTTCTTTGACACCGCCGACACCTACGGCAACGGCCGCGGCGAGACGATCCTCGCGCAGGCGTTCCCCGGCGCGGACCGCGACGAGATCGTCGTCGCGACGAAGTTCGGCTACGACTGGGAATCGCAGATCGGCCAGCGCCGCGAGGGCCACCAGGAGGCGCCGCACTGCTTCGAGCCGGCCTTCATGGAGCGCGCACTCGAGGGCTCGCTGCGCCGGCTGGGCACGGACCGCATCGACTGCTACCAGATCCACAACGCGCGCATGGAGCACCTGCTCAATGACGACGTGTGGACGTTCCTCGACAAGGCGCGGGAGGCCGGCAAGGTGCGCACCGTCGGCATCGCGCTCGGCCCTGCCATCGGCTGGCTCGAGGAGGGGCTGTACGCCATCCGCGAGCTGCCCGTCGAGATCGTGCACACCATCTACAACGCGCTCGAACTCGACCCCGGCCGCGCGCTCATCGAGGCAGCGCGCGAGCACCAGAAGTCGCTGTTCGTCCGCGTACCGCACTCCTCGGGGATGCTCGAGGGCGCCTACACGATCGACACGGTGTTCGACGAGAACGACCATCGCCGCCACCGCCCGCGCTCGTGGCTGACCAACGGGCTCAAGAAGATCGAACAGCTCGACTTCCTGACCGAGGCCACGCGCGGCACGCTGGGGCAGGCGGCGCTGCGCTACATCCTCAAGGACGACATCATCGCCAGCACCTTCCCCAACATCTACGGCCGCGACCAGATCGAGGAGTTCGTCGGCGTGTCTGACTGCGCCGATGTGGCGCCGGACGTCGCCGCCCGCGTCGAGGCGCTGTACGAGGACAACTACGGCCTGCCGCGCGAGCAGGAGGCCGCACAGCCCGCGCGCCGATAAGGCCGCCTGGGGGGTGAGCACATGACCACGACCGAACGCCCGCCGCACACCTACGCCGCACCGGCCACCGCCGATGCGGGCGAGCGCCACTCGCCGCGCGGCGTGCAGTCCGTGAAGTTCAGCTTCTACCGGCTGCGTGACGAGGTCCGCTCCGCTCCCGAGGCCGAGCGCCGGGCGCTCGCCGGCGAGCTCGCACGCCTGATCGAGCACTCCGCATCGACGATGCTCACGCGCATCTACTCCACGGTCGGCACGCGCGCCGACACGGACTTCCTGGTCTGGCAGGTCAACGACGAGCTCGCGCCGATCCAGGACTGGCACGCCGAGCTGCTCGGCTCGCCCCTCGCCGCCGCGCTGGAGCGGCCGCACTCGTTCCTCTCGATGACCATGCGGTCGGTCTACTCGAACCCGCTGCACGAGGGCATTGGCGGGCGCGACCGGCTGCGCGCGGACGGCGGCGTCGCCGACTACCTGTTCGTGTACCCGATGGTGAAGAACCGCGAGTGGTACAAGCTGCCGGGCGAAGAGCGGCAGCGCATCATGGCCGAGCACATCCAGGTCGGCCACCGCTACCACGAGATCCAGATCAACACAACGTACTCATACGGCCTCGACGACCAGGAGTTCGTCGTCGCCTTCGAGGGCAACGACCCCGGTCTCTTCCTCGCGCTCGTGCGCGAGCTGCGCGACTCGGAGTCGTCGAGCTACACGGAGCGCGACACGCCGATGTTCACCTGCCGCCGCCTCACGAGCGTCGAGGACCTGGCGGCCCACATCGGCCTGGTACCGGCGGACGGCGCGGCGTGAGCATCCGCACGACGGTGCTGATCACCGCCACCGCCGAGGGCCGCGAGGCGCTGCTGGACGTGCTGCGGACCGACGCCGCGGCCGCGTCGCAGGAGCCGACCGTCGACCGCTTCGAGCTCTACCTCCACCCGGGCGACCCGCTCAAGTTCGTGCTACTGGAGGAGTGGGCGTCGCGCGAGGCGCTCGACGAGCACATGGCGCACGACCACACTCAGGCCGTGGTCCGCGCACTCCGCGACGACTCGATCGTCTCGTCGATGGAGGCGTGGCAGGTCCCGGCGACCGACCGAGCGGCGGCAAGCCCATGACGACGGACACCGTCCCCGTCGCGGTCGACGACCCGACAAACGCCGCGATCCTCGCGGTCTCCGAGGACCGCATCCGCGGCTTCCAGCGCGACCCGCTCGGCGAGATCGCCGCGCAGTCCGGCGTCGAGTTGCCGGTCGTCATCGAGCGCATCCGGGCGATGGTAGAAGCCGGCGTGATCCGTCGCGTGCGCCAGACGCTGCTCGTGAACAAGCTCGCGCCGGGCGCGCTCGTCGCATGGCAGGTGCCCGAGGACCGCCTCCACGAGGCGTTCGACTTCATGTTCCGCGAGGACCCGTTCTCCGGGCACGTCGTGATCCGCACGACGGACGCCGTGACGCCCGGCTCGAAGTACCGGCTGTGGACCACGCTCAAGGTGCCGGTCGGCTACTCGCTCGGCCGGCACTGCGAGCACCTCGCCGGCCGCGTGGGCGCCGACCACTTCCGGCTGATGCCGGCGAAGCGGCTGTTCGCGCTCGGCGTGGGCCACGTCCGGCGCCGCGGCGTCGAACCCGGCAGCCGCATCGACGAGCCCGCTGCCGTCATCGACACGGAGATCGAGGAGCTCAGCGAGCAGCAGTGGCGCGTGATCGCCTCGCTCAAGCGCGAGTTCGCGCCCGACGAGCTCACGCCGGACCTGTGGGCGCCGCGGGCAGCCGAGGCGGGCATGAGCCTCGACGGCTTCTACGAGGCCGCCGAAGCGCTCGGGGAGCGCGGCGTGCTCGGGCGCTTCTCGACGTTCCTCGAGCACGTGAAGCGTGTGGCGGGGGCCGCGCCGGTGACGCGCTACAACGCGCTCTTCCACTGGTCCGTCCCGACGGGGCGGGAGATCGACGCGGGGCGCGAGGTCGGCCGCCACCACGTGATGACACACGCCTACTGGCGCGAGGGCGGGCCGGAGTTCCGCCACGTCAACGTCATGGGCGTCGCGCACGGCACCGACAAGCAGCTCCTGCTGGACCACAAGGCCGCCATCGACGTGCATCTCGCGGAGGCGGGCATCGAGGTGGGCTACACGAACGTGTTCTGGGGCGGCCGCAGCGAGATCAAGCCGTCCGAGATCCTGCCGTCCGCCTACGCCGAGTGGTGCACGGAGCGGGGGCTCGACCCGGCGGAGATGCGCTAGGCTGTCTGCTCACCCGCGGTGTACCGGGGGAGGTTCACCGTCACATCTCAGTTGCGTCGTGAACCCATCGTCCGCATGAGCGGGCTGAGTGCCGCCTACCAGACGGAGGATGAGCTCGTCCACGCCGTCCGCAATGTCAGCTTCGAGCTGTACCCCGGCGAGACGCTCGCGCTCGTGGGCGAGTCCGGGTCCGGCAAAACCTCGATCGCCCTCGCACTGCTCGGGTTGCTGCCCTCGAACGCCACGATCGATGGCGGCTCGGTCGAGTACGACGGCGCACCCGTGCCGTTCGAGGACGAGCAGGCGCTGCGCGAGATTCGCGGGGCCGAGATCTCGATGATCTTCCAGGACCCGCAGGCCGCACTCACCCCCACGTTGCGTATCGGCGATCAGGTGGCCGAGGTGTTCAGCGCGCACGGCGTCGAGAAGGGCGAGGCGTACGAGCGAGGGATCGAGGTGCTCGGACGCTTCCTGCCTCGTCCGCGCGATGTCGCCAAGTCGTTCTCGCACCAGCTCTCGGGCGGGATGGCGCAGCGCGTCATGATCGCGATGGCGACTGCGCTGCAGCCGCGCGTCATCATCGCGGACGAGCCGACCGCCTCCCTGGACGCCGCGATCCGGGACACCACCCTCACGTTCCTCGAGGAGCTGCGCGACAACCAGGATGTCGCGGTGCTGCTGATCACGCACGACTTCGGCGTCGTCGCGCGCCTCGCGGACCGCGTCGCCGTGGTCTACGCGGGCGAGGTGGTGGAGACGACGGACGTGCGGTCGATCTTCCGTACGCCGAAGCACCCGTACACGTACGGCTTGCTGTCGAGCCTGCCCGGCATCCAGCGCCGGGAGCGCCGGCTGCAGCCGATGCGCGGCCAGCCGCCGGACCTCGCCGACCTGCCCGAGGAGTGCCCGTTCCTCGAGCGCTGCCCGAAGGCGGTCGCGCAGTGCCGGATCGAGCCGGCGCCGCGGCTCTCGCCGCTGGAGCCCGGCCACATGGTGGCGTGCTTCAACCCGATGGCCGCGCCGTTGCGCGACGACTGACCGGCCCGCGTCTCACGTTAATCGCGCCTTAACTCCAGCGTCTGAGCATCGCCATATGGCGGAATCTCGACGATCAGGCGAGCAGGGGCACGCCACCGCGCAGCCGGCGGGCGCATGAACGCGCCTGGTGGAAGGTGACACGCTGATGGATTGGAAGCGCGCGCGGGGACTGTTCTCCCTCGCAGGGCTGGTCGTGGCCGCGACGCTATTGGTCGTGGCGTGCGGCGGTGACGATGACGGTCCGACCACGCAGGCTCCAGCGGAAGAGAAGCTCTCCGGCTCGGTCGCCATCGACGGTTCGAGCACGGTGTTCCCGGTGACCGAGGCGGTCGCCGAGGAGTTCCGCTCCGTCGCGCCGGACGTGCGCGTGACGGTCGGCGTCTCCGGCACCGGCGGCGGCTTCCAGAAGTTCTGTAGCGGCGAGACGGACATCTCCGACGCCTCGCGCCCCATCAAGGACAGCGAAGTGGAAGCCTGCGCCGAGGCGGGCATCGAGTACCTGCCGCTGCGCGTCGGCCTCGACGGTCTGGCCGTGGTGGCGCACCCCGAGGCCGACTTCGTCGAGTGCATCACGATGGACGAACTGAGCACGCTGTGGAGCCCCGACTCCGAGGGCAGCGTGACCTCCTGGAACCAGGTCCGCTCGAGCTGGCCGAGCGAGCAGGTCACGCTGTTCGGCCCCGACACCGACTCCGGCACGTTCGACTTCTTCACCGAGGAAGTGAACGGCGAGGGCGGCGCGTCGCGCGCCGACTACACCAACTCGACGGACGACAACGTGCTGGTGACCGGCATCTCCGGCACGGACCACGCAGCGGGCTACTTCGGGTACGCCTACTACACGGAGAACCAGGACAAGCTGAAGGTCGTCGCGGTCGACGGCGGCGAGGGCTGCGTGATTCCGTCGGACGAGACGGTCGCGGGCGGCAGCTATCCGTTGGCGCGGCCGCTGTTCATCTACGTGAACACCGCATCGCTGGCCGAGAAGCCGCAGGTGCGCGAGTTCGTGCGGTTCTTCCTCAGCGACGAGGGGATCGCCCTCGTGTCCGACGTTGGCTACACCCCCATCGTGGGCAGTGAACTGGCCGAGTCCCGCGCCAGCCTCGAAGCCGCCATCGGCGGCTAGGGGCGGACGCGAGCGAGGAGAACGCGACTGATGGCTGCCGGACCGGCAGCAGCAGGCGGGCCGCAGGCGGCGCTGTTCCAGCGCCGGCGTGGCCGCCGGCTGTTGGAACAGGCAATCGGCTACGCGCTGTTCCTGTGCGCGGCGATTACCGTGCTGACGACGATGGGCATCGTCGCCATCCTCGTGATCGAGGGGTTGCAGTTCTTCGGTGACGTCTCCCCGTGGGAGTTCTTCACGGGCACGAAGTGGACCCCGCTGTACACGAACCAGGCATTCGGCGTGCTGCCGCTCATCGGCGGCACGCTGATGGTGGCCATCGGCGCCTCGCTGATTTCCGTGCCGATCGGCAGCGTGACGGCGATCTACCTCTCGGAGTTCGCCCGCCCCGGCGTGCGCGCGGTGCTGAAGCCGATCCTCGAGATCCTCGCGGGCATCCCGACGGTGGTGTACGGCTACTTCGCCCTCACCGCCGTCACGCCGTTCCTCGACACGTTCGCTGAGCCGACGATCTTCAACGCCGCGGCCGCCATGATCGTCGTCGGCATCATGACCATCCCGATGGTCTCCTCGCTCTCCGACGACGCGCTGCACGCGGTGCCGCAGGACCTGCGCGAGGCCGCCTACGCCGTCGGCTCGACGAAGTTCGAGGTGACCACGCGCGTCGTCTACCCGGCGGCACTGAGCGGCGTCATCGCCTCGTATATCCTCGCCGCCTCGCGCGCGGTCGGCGAGACCATGGCGGTCACCATCGCCGCGGGGTCGACGCCGAACCTGACGTGGAACCCGCTGGAGTCGATCCAGACGATGACGGCGTTCATCGTGCAGGTCTCGCTCGGCGATACGCCGCACGGGACGATTGAGTTCCGGACGATCTTCGCGGTGGCGCTGACGCTCTTCGTGATGACGCTGGTCATGAACGTCATCGCAGCCCGGGTCACCGCGCGCTTCCGGGAGGTCTACGACTAGTGGCCGCCGGAAACACGACCGCGACCGGCGACAGCTATGTCCCGCGGCTGTCATTCCGGCAGACTGTCGGCAGCGGGTTCCTCGCTCTCTGCATGGCCGGGACGATCGTCGGCATCGTCTTCCTGGCGTTCCTGCTCTTCGATGTGTGGACGGACGGCAACCACTTCCTGCGCTGGGAGTTCCTGCAGAACTTCCCGTCGCGCTTCCCCGAGCGGGCCGGCTTCCAGTCCGCGCTGTGGGGCAGCCTCTGGCTCATCGGCACGACGGCGGTCCTCGCCTTCCCGATCGGCGTGGGCGCGGCGATCTACCTGGAGGAGTACGCATCGAAGAACGTCGTCACGCGGATCATCCAGGTCAACATCTCAAACCTCGCCGGGGTGCCGTCGATCGTGTTCGGGCTGCTCGGGCTCCAGATCTTCGTGCGAGGCACCATCGGCATCGGCCCGAGCGTGGGCGGCGGCCTCGGCCGCTCGATCCTCGCCGGAGCCGCGACGATGGCGCTGCTCATCCTGCCGATCGTGATCGTGGCGGCGCAGGAGTCGATCAAGGCCGTGCCGCCGTCGCTGCGCGAGGCGTCGTACGGCGTCGGCGCGACGCGCTGGCAGACGGTCTGGCACCACGTGCTGCCGCAGGCGTTCCCCGGCATCATGACGGGCACGATCCTCGCGCTCTCGCGCGCGATCGGCGAGACGGCGCCGCTGATCATGATTGGGGCGCTGACGTTCGTGGCCTTCCGGCCCGAGACCCCACTCGACCCGTTCACGGTCATGCCGATCCAGATCTACAACTGGGTGAGCCGGCCACAGGCCGACTTCCACGACCTCGCCGCGACGGGAATCATCGTGCTGCTGGTCGTGCTGCTCTCGATGAACGCACTCGCCGTGTTCCTGCGGCAGTGGACAGGACGCCGCTATGGGCGCTGATGCAATGCACGTGACACTGCAGAAGGCGGTGAAGGATGGTCGATAGCGTGACGGACGGAACTGAACAGACTGCGACTCCGACCGCGAGTGGCGTCGGAGCGGCCACGGCGGGCGTGACGTTCCAGCCGAAGGGCGTTGAGGACGGCGCGACGGCCATGCCGGCGGTCGAGATTCGCAACCTCAGCGTCTGGTACGGCTCGCACCAGGCGCTGGGGAATGTATCGCTCGACATCCCGCGCAACCGCGTGACGGCGCTGATCGGCCCCTCGGGCTGCGGCAAGAGCACGCTCCTGCGCTGCATCAACCGCATGAACGACCTCATCGATGGCGTGACCATCGAGGGCGAGGTCACTATCGACGGCCAGGACGTATACGGGCCGGAGGTCGACCCCCCGGACGTGCGGCGCGTGGTCGGGATGGTCTTCCAGCGCCCCAACCCGTTCCCGAAGTCGATCTACGACAACGTCGCGTTCGGAGCCCGGATCAACGGCTTCAAGGGCGACCTGGACGGCCTGGTCGAGGAGTCGCTGCGGCGCGCGGCGCTCTGGGACGAGGTCAAGGACGACCTCAAGAAGTCCGGCCTCGCGCTCTCGGGCGGTCAGCAGCAGCGGCTGTGCATCGCGCGGGCGATCGCGGTCAACCCGGAGATCGTGCTCATGGACGAGCCGTGCTCCGCGCTCGACCCGATCGCGACCCAGCGCATCGAGGACCTCATGGAGGACCTCGCGAGCGACTACACGATCGTCGTCGTGACGCACAACATGCAGCAGGCAGCGCGCGTCTCGCACCGCACCGCGTTCCTGCTTGCGGGTGACGACCTGGTCGGTCGCCTTGTCGAGTTCGAGGACACCGACCAGATCTTCCTCAACCCGCACGACGAGCGGACCGAGCAGTACATCACCGGTCGTTTCGGCTAGCCCCGAGCGATGTCCGGCTCGGCGCCCTCCCCGGGCGGAGGCGAGCAGGCCTTGCAGAAGTGGTTACCCTGAATCATGGTCCGCATGCCGCGTGAACACTTCCGAACCGACCTGGTCCACCTCCAGGATCGCGTCATCGAGATGGGCTCGATGGTGGACCGGCAGATCGAGCGCGCGATGCAGGCGCTCGTCGAGCGCGACACCGTGCTCGCCGACGCGGTGATTCGCGACGACGCCGAGGTCAACCGCACGCGCTACGAGATCGACCAGCAGGCGCTGACCCTGCTCGCCCAGCAGGCGCCGATGGCCGTCGATCTGCGCGTCGTCATCTCCGTCCTCTCGATCAACATCGACCTCGAGCGCATGGGCGACCACGCGAAGGGCATCGGCGCGATCGTGCAGATGATGTCGAACGAGCCGCTGGTGAAGCCGCTGGTCGACATCCCGGAGATGGCGGTGCGCGCCCGCGCGATGCTCGGCAACTCCCTCGACGCGTTCGTGGAGCGCGACGTCGAAGCCGCGCACCGCGTGGGCGAGGCCGACGACGGCGTCGACGAGCTACAGGACCGCGTCTACCACGACCTCGTGCAGATCATGATCGCGGACCCCACGACGGTGGAGCCATGCACGCACCTGCTGTGGGTCTCGCACAACCTCGAGCGCATCGCCGACCGCACCACGAACATCGCCGAGCGCGTGGTGTTCACCGTCACCGGAGAGCTCACCGAGATGGACGTCTCGACCTACTAAGCGCCTACCCGGCTGCGGTGACCTCGTCTACGAACGCCTCGATGCGCGCCCGCACCTCCTCGCGCGTGGCACGGAACGCATCGAGGCGCTGCGCCTCGTCGCCCCCGGCGGCGGCAGGGTCTTCGAGGCTCCAGTGGAGCTGATCGCCGGCGTGGGGGAACACGGGGCAGGACTCGCGGGCGCGGTCGCAGACGGTGATCACGTAGTCCCACGGCGCGCCCACGTACGCGTCGACGTGGGTGGACTCGGCGTCGCGCACGTCGATGCCGTCCTCGGCGAGCACGCGCACGGTGAGGGGGTTGAGCCCGGCCGGCTCGGTGCCGGCCGAGTGCGCCTCGAACGCGTCGCCGCCGCGCTCGCGCAGCAGCGCCTCGGCGATCTGTGAGCGCGCCGAGTTGCCGGTGCAGACGAAGAGGACGCGCGTGGTCATCCGGCCGCGGGTTCGTCGAGGTCGTGCTCGTCGGCCGGCGGGTGGCCGCTGCGGATCAGCATGTAGACGGCCGCGCCGAGCAGCGCGCCGGCGATGGGCCCGGCCCAGTACACCCAGTGGTCGACCCACGTCCCGGAGAGCAGCGCGGGACCGAACGAGCGCGCCGGGTTCATCGACGCCCCCGCGATGGGCCCGGAGAACGTCGCGGCCAGGCCCACGTACCCGCCGATGGCGAGCGCGGCGTGGTCGCGCACCGCGCGCAGGTCGGTGGCGACGGCCATGATCACGAACATCAGGAACGCCGTGATGACCACCTCGAGGCCGAGCGCCTGCCCGGCGCCGCCCGTCGGCACGGTCGAGCCGAGGTCGGCGACGACGCCGAACAGCCAGCGCAGCACGAGCGCGGCCGCCGACGCGCCGAGGAGCTGCGCGACGATGTAGGGCGGCACGTGCCGCTTCGGGAAGTGCCCGGCGACGGAGAAGGCGAGGGTGACGGCGGGGTTGATGTGCGCGCCGGAGATGTGCCCCGTAGCGAAGATCGCCGCCATCACCGCGAGGCCGAACGAGAGCCCGACCCCGAGGTGTGTGACCGCGCCGCCGGAGACCTCGTTGATCACCGCCGCGCCCGGCCCGGCGAAGACGAGCAGGAACGTGCCCGTCGCCTCTGCGGCGTAGGCGCGCATGTCCGACCCGGTCGGCAGGAACTGATTCCCCACGAGCGAGGAGCCTACAGCATCTTCAGCTAAGCCCTCGTTAGTTCGCCTGGCGCCTCGCGCGTCGTTCGCCGCCGCTCGACGCGCCCCCGTAGACTTGGTGACGTAACCAGGCCGGAGATCCCCAGCATGCCGGCAACAGACGGCATTGAGGTCGAGTGGCAGTTTGGCGTGGATGACCTCGCCGCGGCCGAGCGTGCGCTGCGCGCGTGCGCGGCCACGCTGCGGCTGACGCTCGCGCCGTCGAAGACGCGCGTCCTCCTCGACGAGTACCTCGACACCACCGACTGGGCGTTCCACCGCGCGAGCTTCGCGCTGCGGCTGCGCGAGTCGGGCGGGACGGTCGAGGCGACCCTGAAGGGGTTCGGCGACCAGTCGGACGGTCCGTACCGCCGCCGCGAGATCAACGAGCCGCTCGCCCGCGCGGGCCACGCCGCGCTGCTCGCGTCGGCCGGGCCGGTCGCGCGCCGCGTACGCGCTGTCGTCGGACCGGGCGAGCTTGCGGGGCTGTTCTCGCTGCGCACCGAGCGCCGCACGTTCGACGTCCACTCCAACGGCACAGCACGCCCCATCGCCGAGGTCGCCCTCGACGCGACCGAGGTGGAGACCGCGGGCGGCTCGACGCTCGCGCTGCGCCGGATCGAGCTGGAGCTTGCCGACCCGGCCGCGCTCGCGTCGGTCGAGGAGCTCGCCGCGGCACTCGGCAGCGTCGAGGGGTTCGAGCGGGCGTCCACGTCGAAGTTCGCGATCGGGCTCACCGCGACGGGACGGTCGCCGGCCGGGCTGCCCGACCTTGGCCCGTCTCGGGTCGAGCCGACCTGGACGCTTGGAGCCGTGGCATACGCGGCGCTGCGGCGGCAGTGCACGGCCTTCCTCGCCAACGAGCCCGGCACGCGGCTCGGCGAGGACATCGAGGCGCTGCACGACATGCGCGTCGCAACGCGGCGGATGCGCACTGCGCTGGCCGTATTCGCGCCGGTGTTGCGGCCCGAGGTGCGTGCGCTGCGGCGCGAGTTCGGGTGGGTGGCGGACGCCCTGGGCGAGGTGCGCGACCTGGACGTGCAGATCGCGTGGCTGCGCGAGGAGGCCGCCGCGCTCGGCGGCGGCCCCGACGAGTCGTCCCTCACGCCGCTCATCGAGCTGCTCGAGGCGCGGCGCGAGGGGGCGCGAGGCCGGATGCTCGACGCGCTCGACTCGCCGCGCCACGCGCGTCTCGTTGAAGTGACGATGGCGCTGCTGCGCGCGGGAGCGGTGACGCCCGCCGGCGCAACGCCTGGAGTGCATGCCGCGCCGGACCTGCTGCGCAAGCACTGGAGGCGCTTCAACCGGGTCGCGAGGCAGGTCGGTCCCGACTCGCCGGACGACGACTACCACGACGCCCGCATCCGCGCGAAGCGTATCCGCTACGCGACGGAGTTCACCGCCGGCCTGTACGGCGGGGCCACAAGCCCCTTCGTCGCTGCGCTGAAGCAGGCACAGGACGAGCTCGGACGCCGCCAGGACGCGGTGACCACTCTTCACCTCCTCGAACGCACGGCAACGGACGAGTCGCTGCCAACCTCTACGGTGCTCGCGATGGGTCGGCTCGCCGAGCGCGAGCGCGAGGCGGTGCGCTCGGTCGCGGAGGTGTTCCCGGAGACGCATGGACGGCTGCGGCGCGAGTGGCGGCGCTTCAGGGCCGTCGTGGAGCGCGAGGCGCTCGACCGCTAGTCTCGGCCCGAGATGCGTAGTCCCACGCCGAAGGTTGCGTGCAGGCGCTCGGCGAGGTTGCCGGGCTTCCACGTGGTCGTACCGGGCAGCGTGATGCGCAGGTCGCCACGCTTGGTCGACATACGCACGCCCTTGGGGCCGGAGCGGCGGCGCAGCTCCTCGGCCAGCGCGACGACGACACCCGCGCGGTGTAGCGCGGCTTCGTCCTCCGGCGCCAGCAGCGGCCGCAGCGTGCGCACCTCCCACGTCGGGCGGCGCGCGAGCCGCGCGGCGGCGGCGACGCGCGCGATCTGGTTCTGCGAGAAGCCGGAGAGGTTGGCGTCCAGCAGGATGGCCGTCGTGGCGCCGGCGCGGCGGTAGAAGTCGACTTGCAGGCCGGCGTTGTACAGCATCGCCGCGTACTCGACCGTCTCGTGCACCTCCTCGCCCGCGTCGGGATCGAGGTGCTTGATGAGCGAGACGGCGAGGCGGGCGCGATGGTGCGCGCTGTTCGTCTCGGCGTCGCCGAACCGCTGTGCGAACACCTCCACGGACCCACGCCGCACCTCGCTGGCAGGTGGCAGCTCGTTGACGAACTGCGACCGCGCGATGCCTTCGCGCAGTCCCTGCCCGGCGACGAGCACGGCGTCGGTGTGGGTGTGGGCGGCCACGGCGTCCACTACGAGCGCTCCGGCCGCGATGATCCCGGCGCGGTCCGCGTTCAGGCCGCGCACGCCACGACGCTCCTTGAGCGACATCCGCGCCAGCAGGCGCGTGAGCCGGTGCAGCCTGCGGATCGTGATCGAGTGGCCGTGCAGACGCGAGATCGGGTAGCGCTGCCGGCGTCGGCTCACGTTCGCGAGGTTGCGCACGGTCCCGCCCGTGCCGACCAGCACCTCGCCCTTGCCGAGCCGGGGCACGCCGGCGGCGCGCAGCTCGCGGCGGACGTGGCGTCGCAGCGCCGTCATCGCCTCCTCGTCGGGCGGGTCCGCGGAGAGAAAGCGGTCGGTCACCCGCAACGTGCCGAACGGGAACGACCACGTCTTCACCGGCTTGCGGTCCTCGATGCGCGCCAACAGCAGGCTGCCGCCGCCGAGGTCGAGCAGGAGCCCGTCGGTGATGGGCAGCCCGAACACGGCGCCGAGGCTGGCGAGGCGCACTTCATCACTGCCGCTCAGCACCTCGAGCTTGACGCCCCAGCGGGCGCGCAGCTCCCTGGTCAGTGCGTCGGTGTTGGCGGCGTCACGGAGCGCCGCGGTACCGACCGCGCGGACGGACTCGGCCCCGGCGTGCGAGGCGAGGCGGACAAAGTCGCCGATGGCGTCGAGCGTCTGCTCCATCACGTCGGGTGGGATCGCGCCGTGCGCGTCGACCACGCGCGCGAGGCGCAGCGTCGCGCGGGCGTCGTCGAGGATGTCGAGGTGGCCGCCCGGCAGCGGCCTGGCGATGAGGAGGCGGACGGAGTTGGAGCCGACGTCGATCACGGCGAGCGGAGCGGCGCCGTTCTCCATCGCTCGGCACACCTCTCCCCGGCCGGGTGACGCGTGGGGACACGCGGAGCCCGGCTGTCAGCCTACCGCGAGCGAGCCTTACTGGTAGATCACGAGGTCCGGCGGGTTGTCCAGGGACAGCAGGCGCCCCGGCGTCATGAGCGGCGCGTCCCAGTGGTAGAACAGCTTGATGGCCGCCCGCTCGGCGTAGTCGGCGGTGGCGTACAGGTCGTACTTGGTCAGCTTCACGGCGGGGCTGCCGAACCCATCCATGTCGATGGTCACGTCGACTGCGGCCACGTCGTCGTATTGGTCGACCCCTGTGAGCATCCCCTTCAGGAACTGGTGCAGCACCAGCACCTTCGGCGGCAGATCGTGATCGCGCACGAGCCCCGCGAGGTAGTGCTGCACCGCGTTCACATCGGCGGCGTCGAGCACGCCGATGGCCACGCCCGGCGCGTCGCCCGTGCTCTTCGTGGCGAACTCCGGGTCGAGCGCGAGGTGGACGAAGGGCTCGCACAGTACGTCCTCCAGCACCTTGACCTCCGTCAGCGCGTCGGACCACCCGATTTGCACGTCGACGAAGAGCAGGATGTTGGCCGCGCGCGCGGCCTCGACGTACTCGCTGAGTCGCTCGTCGCTCATACGCTGGAGATAGAACCCGCTGTTGCCGGGGTGGCGCTGCGCGACGGCGACGATGAGGTGGAGCGCGGGCATCACCTCGCGCGGGCCGTTGAGCGCGTCGTACTCGGCGGCGACGCGTGCGACGGCCGCCGCCGCGCCGGACGGTGTGTGCAGTCCGAGTTCACCCATCGTCCCGACCCCCGGGTAGCCGTAGAACGACACGATCTGCGCGCGCTCGAACACCGACGGCTGGAGCGGCCCGGTCCCTGGTGTGGTCTGCGCGCCCGGTGAGACCGCGATCGGGCGCGTCGCGGTGGTGGTGGTCGCAGCGGCCGGCGGCTCCCCGGCCGTCGGGGGGGTGGTGGTCAGGGTGCCGGTGATGCGCAGCAGCACCTCGAGGAGGTCGTAGCCCTCGATCGTGAAGCTCGAAGCGGTTGCAGGGGGATCGGTCCCGTCTGCCGAGGTGGTGGTCGGTCGGAGCGCCGCAGAGGTCGGCGGTGCGTCGTTGGGCGTGTCCGTGCCGTACGCGGCGCCGAGGAGCGGATCGAGCGGGTCATACAGGTCGCCGGTGATGTCCGGCGGCGCGGGGTCCGGGTCGGACTGCACCGCCACGGGCGGTGCGGGTTCGGGCGTGGTCGGCAGGGCTACGACATCCTGAGCGGGCGGTGTCGAGGTCGTGATCGCGCGGCTCGGCGTGGCCTCGGCCTGCGCAATGACGAAACCGCCGAGGGCGATCATCAGGATCGGGGTCAACGTGCGAAGCAGGGCGCGCAAGATCGCCTCTCTTGCTACCCGCCGCAGATCAAACGTACCACAACAGCGCGCGGCAGCGACACGCGCGATCACAAACGAACATCGGCGCGAGTGGCATGCGTCGGCGCGTGCTGCGACAATGCGCGAGGCGCGGGGCCTGCCCTCGCTCCACAGCGGCGGGAGAGGCTACACCGTGCCGGTTCGAGGACTGCTACGCATGCTCATCGTGCTGGCCGCGGCGGCGGGTGCGGCCGCGTTCGCGCTCCGCAAGCTCGGCGTCATTGGCGGCGACAACGGCGAGGCGATCGAGTACGGCTCCGATTCGTCAGTTGATGACGGCGAGGACGATTCCGCCAACGAGTAAGGCGATCAACAAGGCGGCGCCAATGCGCAGCACCGTCGGAGTCCAGAACCGGCGGGTTGGTGGATCCCAATACGCGTACCCTGACTCCTCGGTCAGATCCGGGTCGAGTTCGCCCTCTGTTGAGTACTCCCAGTCGTCGTCCGCCACGTGCGTCCCTGCCCACTCGGCGCCACTGTTACAGCCGAGGCTAGCGAACGCAGCCACGCCGCGCCAAGCGACGCGGTCGCGCGCTGCTGTGCGAGGCGCGCGATGACGGGCGTGACCGGGGCCTCGCCGGCCGCCGCCGGTGGCCTACCGCCGCCCCCGGAGCCGGAGCTCCTGGAGGTCGAGACGGTCGCCGTCGAGCTCGCGCGGATGGCGGGCGAGCGCATCATGGAGACGCTCACCCGCGAGATCGCCGTCGAGTACAAGGATGCCGGCAAGGACGGCCGGCCACCCTCGAACCCCGTGAGCGAGGTGGACCGGGCGGTCGAGCAGTTCCTGCGCGAGCGCGTGGGCGAGCGCTTCCCGGACCATGGCCTCCTCGGTGAGGAGGTCGACACGCACCCCGACCGCGACGCGGCGTTCGTGTGGGTGGTCGATCCAGTCGACGGCACGACGAACTTCGTGAACGGGTTCCCGCTCTACGCGGTGTCGATCGGGGTACTCCACCACGGGCTGCCCATCGTCGGAGCGATCTGGTGCTCGACCGGGCACGCGCTGCGGCCCGGCGTCTACCACGCGCACCTCGGCGGTGCACTCCACTTCGAGGGCGAGATGATGCCGCAGGTGCGGCCGACGAGTGGTGTCAGTCGCAAGCTGGGTGCGGGCCCGGCCGGGTCGCCGGGGCGGTTCGGTGGCTGGGACATCCGGGTCACCGGTTCGGTCGCCATCGAGTGTGCGTTCGTCGCGGCCGGCATCTTTCAGTACGCCGTGTTCACCGCGCCCAGCATCTGGGATGTCGCGGGCGGCGTGTGCCTCTCGCAGGCAGCCGGGCTGAGCGTCATGACCAACGGGCCGCGCGGCTTCGGGGACTTAGACCGCTTCGAGGCGCCCGCGGAGGTGAAGGCCGACCGCGAGCCGTCGCTGCGCGACTGGCGGCAGTTCATCGCGATGGGTCAGCCGGAGGCGACGGGCCGCATCGGTCAGACGATGAGCGACCGCCGCTCGCGCCTGTCGTTCCGCTTGCGCCGTGTGCTCTGGCGCTTCGCGGCGCGGTTCTTGATGCCGAGGTAGCCTCGCCCAAGGATGGCGGCCGGTTCGCCTACCCCGGCTCCTCGAGCCGCAACTCGCCGCTCCAGGACTCCGTCCCGACCTCGATGTCGCACGTCACGCGCGCGCCGCTCGCGGGGTCGCCACGCAACTGCGGGAAGCCGCTGAGATCGCCTTCGGCGGCGTCGACGACGAAGCGGGCGCGCACGGCGGCGGCCCCTGTCTCATCGCTCGCCTCGACGCTGCCGGCGTCGAGCGAGGCGTTGAGCTCGCCCGCGTCACCGGCGACGGTCACGTAGCCCTCGGTGAGCGGGACCGCCCCCTCGCGGCCGAGCAGCCAGACGAGGCTGACGGCGAACGCGACGCCCTCGGCAGCTGCCTCGTCGGTGGCGCCGGCAGGGTCGGCCTCGCCGTCGAGCACGACCTGGCAGCGCCCGTCGAGGAGCTCCTCGCGCTCGATCACCTCGCCGCCGACGCGCCACACCGCAGCAGTCATGGGGGCATGCTAGCGGCGGCGCGCGTCAGCGCCGAGCGTGGTGCAGACTGGGCGCGCGATGGCCGACATCTTCTTCCCCATGCTGCCGACGCCAGAGTGGGCACAGGACCTGTCGCACCACGTGCTGGACGAGGCGGGGTATCGGCGCCACTGCCGCATCGAGTGGCGCTGGGGCGATCCGAGGCCGAAGAGCTGGGCGGAACACCGCCGTCGCCGCATCGTGATCCGGGCGCCCGCGGACCGTGGCCACGCGGCGCTCGCGTCGACGCTGCTGCACGAGCTCGCGCACCTCACGCTGCCGCCGGCCGAGCACCATTCGCGCCGGTTCTGGCTGCACTTCTACGGCCTCGTGGAGCGCCACGGGGCGGGCGGCGGGTGCGAGCTGACCTCGGACGACGCGTATCTGCTGTCGCGCCACTACAAGGTGACGGCCATCAAGGTCGCCGCCGAGCTCGGCGTCCGGGCGGCGCGGAGCAACCTCGCGCTGCGGGTGCCCGGTGAGCCGCAACCCCGGGAATGGCTCAATGAGTCACTCGCCCTCGAACGCCGGCTGCACGAGCAGACGTGCGATGCCTGCCTGCACGAGTCGCTCGCGGTCTCGACGCGGGCAGCGCGGAGCTAGCCCCGCCCTTCTGTCGACGGGTCGCGGCTGTGCGAAGATGGCTGAGGAGCCACGGGAGACGATCATGGTGCTCAGGAGCGTCAGGGCGCGCTACTCGAACGGCGTCTTTGAGCCACTGGACGAGGTCGACCTCGCCGAAAATCAGGAGGTGCTCCTGACCGTCGACGAGAAGCCGTCGGCCAATCGTGACCCGGAAGCGATGCGCGCCGGGGCGGGTGGCTGGGTGGGCCAGCACGATCCCGAGGAGCTCAAGCGGATGCTCTACGAGGCGCGCATCACCGGCTCCCGCGAACCGCCGGCGCCATAGCGCCGTGCAGTACCTCGTGGACACGGACTGGGTGATCGACTACATGCACCAGGTCGCGCGTGTTGTCGATCGCATCGCTGAGGTGACTCCGGACGGAGTCGGCCTGAGCGTCGTATCGCTCGGCGAGCTGTACGATGGCGTGCAGGGCGATGTGGATCCACAACGGAGTGAGCAGGAGTTGGACACTTTCCTGGAGCGAGTGGACCTTCTGGATGTGGACGAGGAGATCGGCAGGATCTTCGGGCGCGAGCGGAGGCGACTTCGAGCGGAAGGCAACCTCATCGGCGACCTCGACCTGTTCATCGGAGCCACGGCCTTGCGGCACAGCCTCACCGTGCTCACGAACAACCGCCGCCACTTCGAGCGGATCGAGGGCCTCACTATCGAGTCCGTCTGACCGGACACGGGTCTGAGCGCTTCCGTCGACGCGTACAGGCAGTTGATCATATAATCGGCTCGGCGGGACTCGCCGGGTCGTTGTCCCCGCCGCGCGGGGGTGCACCATGACCATCGAAGTGACGCTGATCGACCACACGCCGGATCCGCTGCGCACGCTCTACACCGCGTTCCGTGTCTGCTACTCGGCGCTCACGCCCGCGCAGATCGAGGCGCGCATCGCCGACGGGCGCATCTCGCGTGAGCAGATGCAGGACTTCATCGACACCCGGCTGGCGACGGGGCACGCCTCGCCCCTCCAGCAGATCTGGTTCGAGTTCGGCATCTCCGGTGTGAGCCGCGCCTTCTCGCACCAGTTCGTGCGCCACCACATCGGTATCTCGTTCGAGCAGCAGTCGCAGCGCTACGTCACGTACAAGGACGGCACGTTCCCCTTCACCACCCCGGAGAGCATCCGCCGGGCCGGCAAGGAGGAGGCCTTCGAGCACGCCGTCGAGGCCGCCGGGAACGCCTACCGCGAACTCGTCGACTCCGGCGTGCCGGCCGAGGATGCGCGCTTCCTGCTGCCGAACGCGACGAACACGAACTTCAAGGTCACGGTGAACTACCTCGAACTCCTGCACATCGCCGACCTGCGGCTGTGCACGCGCGCGCAGTGGGAGTTCCGCAAGGTGGTCGCGATGATGCGCGCCGAGCTGAAGCGCGCTTTCCCGGAGCTCGCGCGCTACATCCAGCCGAAGTGCGGCGAGTTCCGCCTTGGCTACTGCGACGAGGACTACGAGGCGTGGGAGGAGTGCCCGCTGGGCGCGAAGCGCCCGCACAAGCGCACGCTCTTCGAGCTGTACGAGCGCGCGCGCAGCGCGAACGGCGGCAGCGCGCGCGGCCTCGGCGACCTCGACGACGACGACTTCGAGGTTATCGAGCTGGAGCAGGTGGGCGAGCCGGCCGAGCAGTACTAGGGATGGTCTGATCAGGTGGCGTGTCGGGCGCGGTGCGGATCGATCAGCGTGCCGAGCCGCGGTTCAGGGGGTGGTCTCGCCTCCATGTCGCTCCGGAAGCGCTCCGGCGGGCGATTCCGGACGCACGGCTCCCGCGATCACGCGAGCTGAGGCTCGGCGCGCAACAGGTTCGTGAAGCCGAGCAGCAGCATGAGACGCTGGCGGTTCTTCTCAAGACCCCGGTAGCGGACCTGCGCGTACCCGAAGTGCCGCTTCACGTAGAGAAACGGATGCTCAGCCTTGGCGCGCACCGAGGCCTTGCGCCGCTCCGCCTGCGCCTCAGCGCCCCCCGGCGCCAGCTGCCGCCTGAGACCCGGGCGCAGCGCCACCTGCCAGCTCACCTCCGACCCCGCGTGCTCCGGGCGCTTCTCCACTCCCTGGTAGCCGGCATCGCCCCACGCCTCCGTCTCACCGCCGTGCAAGAGGCGATGCGCCTCGGTCACGCCGGAGACGTTCGCCGCCGTCGTGCTCACGCTGTGGACCAGCCCCGTCCGCGCATCCGTGCCGGTGTGCAGCTTCATCCCGAAGTACCACTGCCGGCCCTTGCTGGTCTGGTGCATCTCGGGGTCGCGCGCACGCTCGCGGTTCTTCGTCGATGACGGCGCGCTGATGATCGTGGAGTCCACGATCGTGCCCTCGCGCACCTGCAGACCCTGCCGCGCCAGGTGCGCGTTGATCGTCGCGAACAGCGCCGTTCCCAACTGATGATGCTCCAGCAGGTGGCGGAAGTTGAGGATCGTCGTCTCATCGGGAATCGGCTCGGAGAGGCTGAGACCGGCGAACTCGAGCATCGAACGGGGTCGGAGGTCGAGTGGCGGGTGGCGCTGCGGCCCGGCCTGAGGCGGCTGCTTGAGCCGAGGAGCGCGGAGGCGCGGGCGGAGCGAGCGAAGGCGTCGCTGCGGGCGAAGGTGGAGCACCCCTTCCTCGCGGTGAAGCGGCGCTTCAGCTACGACAAGCTGCGCTACCGCGGTCTGGCGAAGAACCGGGAGCGGCTGGCGCTGCTGCTGGGCTTGACGAACCTGCTGCGAGCCGAGCCCCAACTCGCCTGACCCGGCGAGCAGTGCGTTCCGCGCGCTCGTCGAGGCGCGACGGGAAGGCAAAAGAGGCCCCCGCCCTCCCCCGGCCCCCTCCCCTGCGGTCCTCCTTGTCCAATACAACCTGCCGGGGAGCAATCGCCGCCGCCAGTCCACTTGCTCAGAGGATTCCTAGCTCCGCAGTCGGTACCCTGATCACGCCCGTGCCCGGGCAGGGTGCGGTAGCCGACCGGTCGGGGGAGAACGTCCATGCTCACTCAGACGCGCACACGCATCGCGATCCTGGCAGTTGTCGTCGTCGCCGTTGTCGCGGCGGGCGTGTGGTACTTCGTCATCCGCGACACCGCGCCGGCCCCCGTCAGTCTCGAGACTGCGGTGAGTTCGGTGCAGCAGACCGCGACCCCCACGCCCACGACGGCGCCCGCCACGTCGACGCCCGACCCGACGGCGACCGCGGCGTCCGCACCCGCGTCGACGCCCGCGGCAACCGCGACGCCCACCGCGACCGAGGAGCCGGCCGCTGAAGCCGTCTGGCCCGACGATCCGACGGGCGAGTGGGTCGTTTCCAGTGAGGGCGAGACCTTCGTCGGCTACCGCGTCAACGAGGAGCTCCTGAACGTCGGCGTCCAGACGGCCGTCGGGCGGACGAGCGCCGTCAACGGCTCCCTCGCCTTCGACGGCGCGACGATTACCGTCGTCGAGATCGAGGCAGATGTGACCAGGCTCGTGAGCGACGACTCGCGACGCGACCGCGCCCTGGAAACGCGCGGCCTCGAGACGGCTGCGTACCCCACCGCGTCATTCTCCCTGACGCAACCGATCGCGCTTGACGCCGTACCCGCCGAGGGCGATGTGATCACGGTGGACGCCGTCGGAGAGCTGACCATCCACGGCGTGACCCGCGAGGTCACGATCCCGCTCGAGGGGCAGCGCACGGGCGGGTTCGTGGTGGTGGTGGGATCGATCGGGATCCAGTTTGGCGACTACGAGATGGTGGCGCCCCGGCCCTTCATCGTGCTCGCCATCGACGAATTCGGCGTGATGGAGTTCCAGCTCGTCTTCGAGCCCGCGTAGCGGCGCCCACTCCACGGCAGGCCGTCAGACGGTGGCCTCCGCCTCCGCGATGCCCTCGTGCGACGACTTCGCACGCCGGGGCGAGAGCGAAGGCTGCCCGCCGACGATGGCCATCAGCACGATGAAGACGACGAGCGCGACGCCGAGGACGGTGAAGGTCGCGAACCCCCCGATGGCGTCGCCGAGCACACCGAGCGGCCCGCCCATCAGCGGGAAGATGCCGAACGTGAGCATGTAGAGGCTCATCACCCGCCCGTGGTACTCGGGCGCGGCGGTCATCATCAGCATCGAGTTGTTGAGCGCCATGTAGCCCATCTGGAACACGCCCAGCAGGAGCATCGCCGCGAGCGCGCCCGGGAAGCCGAACACCGCCGAGCCGAGGCCGAGCAGCACGAGGCCGGCGCCCCAGCCCGCCCCGAGGAAGCTCTGGATGAGCGGCAGCTTCGATCGAGGGTTGAGCGCCGCGATGACGAGCGAGCCGAGCAGCGCTCCCACCGCCGACAGCCCGACGAGCAGGCTGAACCCGAACTCGCCCTGGCCCAGGTCGGCGCGCGCGAACGCGGGGAGGATCGTGACGTAGGGGATGCCGAGCAGGATCGGCACGAACGCCATGAACATCAAGGTGCGCAGCGCGGGCATGTCGCGCACGTAGCGCAGCCCGATGCCGATGTCGTCGAACATGCCACGCTTCTCACGGTTGAGGTGCGCGGTGCTGCGGGGGAGCAGGATGACGGTGATCCAGCCGACGCCGTACATCGCGCCGGTGATGTAGTAGGTCACGTCGAAGCCCCACCACGAGATGAAGAGCCCGGCCGCGAGCGGCGAGAAGATGCGCGTGGCGTTCATCGCGGTGTTGTTGAGCGCGATGGCGTTCATCATCTGCTCGCGCGGCACGACTTCGGGGATGAACGCCTGGCGGGCGGGCATGTTGAATGAGAATGTCGCGCCCATGAACACGCCGACCACGAACAGCATCGGCAGCGAGATCACGTCGGTGGTGATTGCCAGCCCGATCACGATCGCCTGCGCCATCACCGCCACTTGCGTGATGAGCAGGATGCGCCGCTTGTCCATGCGGTCAGCGATCGCGCCGCCGGGGAGTGCGAAGAAGAACTGCGGCACGCCCCACGCCATCGCCAGCACGCCGACCGCCGTGAACGTGCCCGAGAGCTCGAAGGCGAGCAACCCCTGCGCGATCATCTGCATCTGCATGCCCGTCATGCCGACGGCCATCGAGATCCAGAGCAGGCGGTACTTCGGGTACTTGAACGCGGAGAACGTGCGCCGCAGGCCGGGGTTCTGCCCGCCGGGGCCGCCCGGGGGTCCGCCGCCGGGCCCGCTATGGCGGCCCGGAGGAGCGACGTTGGCCGGCGGCCCTCCCGGTTGCGTCGGCGGTGCGCCGTTCGCGGCCGGATCGCCGGGCTGCCCGGGCGAGCGGCGCTCGGCGTCGTCGGCGGTGACGGGGCGAGCAGTCATCGGCGCTTCCCGCACGCGTCCGCGCGCATCAGGCCCACACTGCGCGCGTCCGCGCGCATCTGGCCGACACTGCGCGCAGCCGCGCGCATCAGGCCGGCTCGCCGCATCGGTGGGCGGGTATGTCAGGGTAGGTTCGCCCAAACCTGCCGTCAACGTCAGGTTGGCGCAACCGCCGCCGCCGGTATGATCGCGCGGGTGGGCGCCACCCCGCCGTCGCGCAGCACGAAAGGCCTGCATGATCGCCATCCCGCCGTCGGCCCGCAGGCTCCTCGAGGATCGCGCCTACGGACGCCTCGTCACGAGGAACCCGGATGGCTCACCACAGACCTCGATGCTCTGGTTCGACGTCGAGGGCGACGGGTTGCTGTGCAACACCGTCGACGGGCGGGTGAAGGTCCGCAACATGCGCCACGATCCGCGCGTGATCGTGAGCGTGCGGGATCACGGCAACCCGCTGTCGTACCTGCTGGTGCATGGCCGGGTCACCGCCATGACGCCGGAGGGCGCCGAGGAGCATATCGAGAAGCTCGGCCAGCGCTTCACCGAGCCTGGCGAGCAGCAACTACTGGCACAGTTTCGGGGAGCCGGCGCGCCGCGGCTGCTCGTGCGCATCGCCGCCGAGCGGCTCGGCGGCTGGGGGCCCTGGCTCGTTGAGCAGGGTGGAACGACGGAGTAACCAGATGACAAGCGACGCGAGCGCAGCACCGGACGATCCCCTCGGCGTAGCCATGGACGAAGGCCTCGCCGAGGAGTGCGCCAACTGGATCGCCGAGCAACTCACGGACGAGTTCGGCGGGTTCGTCTCGGCCGAGATGATCGACGCGATCTTCGAGTTCGAGGTCATCATCCGCAACGAGCACAACGACGCCACCATGGACCATCGCACCATGTCTGAACGCCTGCTCGTGAAGCTCGAGGCGGAGGGCGCGCCGGTGGGCGAACGCTGGGGCCTCACCTCGCACCTGCTCGTCGAGGTCCTGCACTGGGAGGATGAGTTCCGCGCGCTCGCGAACCAGCCCCGCGACGTGCGTCCCTAGTCCGTTGGCCCCTGGCCGTGCCTGACCGCGGCGGTCACCTCGTCGCGGATGGCCTTGAGCCGCCGCACGTTCGCGAGGTCCGGCCCGTCGTTGTCGATGCCCGGCACCTCCAGCAGGAACATCTTGCCGGCGAACGCCATCGACTCGAGCACCGCGCGGAACCCGTCGTAGCCGATCGCCCCGTCGCCGATGTTCTCGTGACGGTCGCGGTTCCCGCCGAGCTCGCCCTTGGAGTCGTTGGCGTGCACCACGGCGAGGCACTCGAGGCCGATCTCCTCGTCGAACAGCTCGACCATCTCCGTGACGCCCTCGGGTGTGCGCAGGTCGTGGCCCGCCGCGAAGACGTGGCAGGTGTCGACGCAGACCTGCAGGCGCGGTGAGCGCACCTCGCCGAGGATGAGCCCGAGATCGGCGAACGAGCCGATCGTGCCGCCCTGCCCGGCCGAGGTCTCGAGGGCGAGCGTGGCGTCGCCGGGCGACCCGTCCAGGATGCGTTCGATCGCGGTCAGCACGCGTGGCAGCACGGCGTCGAGGCCCGCGCTGCGGTGCGAGCCGGTGTGCAGCACCACGCCCGCCGCGCCCGCCTCGTGCGCCACGGTCAGCGCGCCGATCACGGAGTCGATCGAGCACTCGTACTGCTGCTCGCTGTCGGCCGCGAGGTTGACCAGGTAGGTCCCGTGCAGCCAGGCGGGCGCGAGGCCCGCCGCGGCACTCATCTCGCGGAAGCGCTCGAACGCTTCGGGCTTGTGCTGCGTCTGGCGCCACGCGCGGGGCGAGCTGCCGAAGAGCTGCACGGCTTCGGCCTCGATGGCGATCGCGCGCTCGGCGGCCTTCCACAGCCCGCCCGACGCCGAGCAGTGCGCGCCGATCGTGATTGCGCTCGCCATCAGACGGTCGTGCGCCCACTACGAGGCCGACGAGGGTGCGCGAGCCGGTCGAGGAGCTTCCGAAGCGGGCGCGCCACGACCGCGCGGTCCAGCGCTCCCTGCAACGCGGCCAGGCCTGGCGCATCACCCTCGTGCTCCACGACGGCGACGCCGCGTTCGAGGTCGACCTGCACGCCCTGCACGCCCTCGACGCCGGTGAGCGCGTCGCGGGTGCGGCCAGCGCAGAGGCCGCAGACGAGGCCATCGATCGCGAACGTGGTGCAGCCGGGCGACCCGTCCAGGATGTGTTCGATGGTGCGAACCTCGGGCGCCGTCCAGAGTCGCGAGGGGTGGATCTGCAGTGCGCTCCACTTCATGGAGGCATCGTACCAGCCGCTCGGGCCCCTGGAATTGCGCGCTCTCCTTGCTGGCGCACGGGGCCGATGTTAGATTCCACCCGGACGAAGTCTCCCAAGGAGCAACGCCGTGGCCTACTCCATCATCGAGACGTGCATCGGCTGCACCGCGTGCACCAAGAAGTGCCCGGTCAACGCCATCACCGGTGTTCGCGATTCGCTGCACGTCATCGACCCCGAGCTCTGCATCGACTGCGGCGCCTGCGGCGCGGTCTGCCCGCCCGAGTCGATCCTCGACGAGTTCGCCGATGTCTGCCGCACCTTCCCCCGCCGCGAGCTGCCGCTCGCGAAGGTCGTGGAGGACAACTGCATCGGCTCCGGCTGCGAGCTGTGCATCCACGTCTGCCCGTTCGACGCGCTGTCGCTCACGGACTCGCCGAACAGCCACGACTTCTTCGGCGTCGCCATCGTCGACGCGAAGCGGTGCACGGGTTGCCGGCTCTGCGAGCAGTCCTGCGGCTGGGGCTCGATCTTCATCGACCCGCCGCGCGAGATGCTCAAGAAGCGCGTCTACCCCGTCGAGGTGCTCACCCCCAAGCAGGGCCGAGGCGTCACCCGGGCGCGCGAGGCCGCGGCCACCTAGCCGCCGTTCCACATCGTTCCCACCTCGGGCGTAGCGCCGTGAGCGATCACGAGCGCATCGCCGTACAGTTGCTGCGGCCCGGCGCGCGCCTGCCAGAGCGGCAGAGTGCGCTCGCCAGCGGCTTCGACCTCTACGCGGAACTCGGCGGCGGCTCGATGGAGGTCGGCACGCGTCCCGTGCGCGTGCCGACGGGCATCGCCATTGCGGCGCCGCCAGGCTTCGACGTGCAGGTCCGTCCGCGCTCCGGCCTCGCGCTGCGCGGCGTCCTCGCCACGTTCGGCACCATCGACGCCGACTACCGTGGCGAGGTGTTCGTGACCCTGTACTGCCTGCCCGAGCCCGGCCGCTACGTCGTCGAGGACGGCGAGCGCATCGCGCAGCTCGTCGTGGCGCGTCTCGCGCCCGTGGAGCTCGAGGTCGTCGACGTGCTGGACGAGACATCGCGAGGAGCGGGCGGACACGGCTCGACGGGCCTGCGCTGAGGCACGTCGGCGATGCCCTCGATGGACGCGTCCGGCGAAGTGCGCCGGGCATGGTGAAGGCGGGCCCGAAGGCCCGCCTTCTCACCGACATCTGCCGTGCGGCGGGGGTGATTAGATTCGCGGCAGATGTTGGCTACTGTTTGGTGCGCCGCCCTTTATAGCGTAACGCGACTACCTCTCATTCGGGACGAATCCGGGCACGCCAGCCGGCGGGTCCTGCTCGTCGGCGAGCACGTAGTGATAGACGACCGCGGCCAGCACGGCGCCGATGATCGGGCCGATCCACCACACGAGGTGGTCTCCCCAGGTACCGCTGAGCAGGGCCGGGCCGAACGCGCGGGCAGGGTTCATCGCCGCACCCGTCAGCGCCCCGACCGCGAAGATGTCCATGGTGATGATGAGTCCGATGCCGAAGCCGCCGAGGTTGGGGCCGCGCGGGTCGAGCACGGTGCCGAAAACGGCCGTCATCAGGAAGAACGTGGCGATCGCCTCGATCCCGACGCCCTGCACGAAGTCGATGCCGGGGGAGAGCGTGGGGGTGCCGAGGTTCGTCGCCGTGCGCATCACGTCGGGGAAGAGCGCAGTCAGCGCAAGTGCGGCCACGACGGCGCCGACCAACTGCGCGATGATGTAGAGGATGCCTGAGAGAGTCCCGATACGGCGTGTGGCCCACAGCCCGATGGTGAGCGCCGGGTTGAAGAGCCCGCCGGAGACGTGGCCGACCGCGGAGACCATGAGTGCGATGGCGAGTCCGTGGGCCAGTGCGATGGCGACGAGGTTGGCCCCACCGGTGACGATGATCGCGCCTGCGCCGATGAAGATCAGGGTGAACGCGCCGAGCGCCTCGGCGGCGAGCTTGCGTCCCTGCAGCGAATCGACGACGCCCAACTGGATTCCCCCCACCGGACACCCTCGGGCTGGGAAGCATTCAAGCAAGGTTCGGCTAATAAGTCAATACAGGTGTTCAATTTGATTATCCACAGATGGGCCCGCCTCCGCCTCAGCGTGCCCGTCGCGAGTATCGCGATGCTCATCGCCGCCGCTTGCGGCGATGGCGGCGACGTGACGATCGTCGCGCTCACGCGCACGCCCACGCCGGAGCCCACCGCCGCAGGATCGGGCGGATCCGTGTCGCCGCTGCCCCCGACCGCACTCACTGCTAGCGCAACGCCCCCCCCGTCGGGCAGCGTGCCCGGCCGCCCCGCCGACCTGCTCGCCGGAGGCGTGCCTGTCTCGAGCTACCTCGCCGGCGGTAGCGCAGACATTGCCGGCTGCCTGCCGGGCCTCGTCGCCGCGTGGGACCTCGCGCCCGTCCTGGGCGAGCGCTGCGTCTTCGCCGACATCGACGGTGACGGCGCCGCCGAGTACGCATTCGCCGTCAACGCCACCACCGAGAGCGCCAATCCGGGCGACGTCTGGTTCTTCCAGGGCACGGACGAGCACTTCCGCCTCTTTTCCTCGGCGCGCGCGCTCGCCGGCGAGTTCCTCGAGGATGTCGTGATCGAAGCCGCCGCCGACCTCACCGGCGATCGCTTCCCCGAGCTCCTCATCTCAGCGCGTGTCTGTAGCGCCGCCCTGTGCGAGGGCAGACTGCTCATCGCGAGTGCGCACCAGGGCGACTTCGGCGACCTGGCGCCGGAGCGCCTGGACCGCACCGACCTGCACTCGATACGCGTCGAGGATGTCACCGGCGACGGGCTGCAGGACGTGATCCTCCGCTACGAATACTCGCCGGACCGCGATGCCGGGCCGCGCCGCGACGTTGAGATCGTGCTCAACTGGGGCGGGCTGAAGTTCTTCGACAGCGACTATCCCGACGCGCCGCGCTACCTCCTCCACGCCATCGCCGACGCAGACGAGACGTTCGGGGCTGGTGCGTACGAGGCGGCTCGTGCCCAGTACGAGGCCGCCGCCGAGGACACCGCGCTCGTCGACTGGCGCGTCGAAACGGGGGAGCGTTCGGGCCGCCGCGAACTCGTGCCGTATGCCTTGCTGCGAGCCGGCCTCGGCGCGCTGCGCGGCGGCGACAGCGAGGGAGCGCTCGCGCTCTTCACGCGGGCGGCGAGCGGCTTCGCCGCCTCGCTGCATGGTCAGGTCGCGTCGATCTTCCAGGCGGCCGTCGAGCGCGAGCTGGCGCCGGCGGTCGCATGCACCGCCGCCGAGGAATACCTGCGCCAGCAGGCGTCGCGCTACGCCCGGATCTGGGACTACGGCTATGCCAACCCCGATCATCAGATCTCGGACCTCTGCCGCTAACAGGTCACCCCGCGGATTGACTCGCGCCGCCGTCCGGTCCTACGGTGCTTCCGTGGCCGTCTGGCCCTACACGCGAGGGACGCCAACCGATGATCCGTGGCGTGCGTAGAGCGATCCTGGTGATGGTGTACGCCGTGCTCGGGGCGGTCGCGGGTCGTGTCGCCATGGACTTGCGACAGCGCCACCTCCAGGGGGAGCCTCTCGAGGTCAAGCTCAACGCTTCGACACTGCGGCCCCAGGAGATCGTGCCGGGCCTGATCGCCGCGATGCGCGTGCGCGACCGCCCGTGGTCCTACCTGCACATCCCAGGCTGGTTCGCCGCGTTCGCCGTCAACTTTGCTGTCTCTGCGGTCGGGCGCGAACTCCAGCCGCTCGCGGACGACTCGCCGGAGCAGTCGGAGCCGGCGTCCGATCCCGCGCCCGAACCGCGCACGGTCGTGACGCCGGCTGAGGGCGCCGCACCGGCCGCGGGTAGCGCGGGGCCGGAAGACGCCGCACCCGAGGGATTCACGCCGTTCGGCGACTGACACGGTTGGTCACCCCGCGGCGAGCGCCTGTCCGGTTAACGCGCGCGTAAGGTACCCTCAAGGCCACCGACGCGGCGGCCGCGGTGACGCGCGGCGCGCAGCGGTGGCGAACGCCGAACGGAGGACGACGTGGAACCCTCCGGCACGCTGGCTCTCGTGCTCCTCGGCGCATACCTCCTCGGCTCCATCCCCAGTTCATACGTGATCGTGCGCCTGGTCAGCGGGCAGGACATCCGAAGCATCGGCTCCGGCAACCCGGGCACCATGAACGTCCGCGACCACGTCGGGTGGAAGCCCGCGATCGTGGTCGGCGCCGCCGACATCGGGAAGGGCGCAGCGGCCGTCGGGCTCGCCTACGCTGCCGGCCTCGGCGACATCGAGGCTGTGCTGGCCGGCATGATGGCCGTGGCCGGCCACGATTGGTCGATCTTCCTGCGCTTCCACGGGGGCAACGGCACCGGAGCCACCGTCGGCGCGCTCATTGCGCTGCTGCCCGCGCCCGGCCTCATCGCGGCGGTGCTCGCCTTCGTGCTCTGGCGCCTCGGGGCGTCCAGGCGGCTCGCCGGTCTCACCGCGCTGCTCTCGGTCATCCCCATCGCGTACGTGCTGGACGCGCCTCCGACGCCCATGCTCGGGGTCGCCGTGCTCGTGTCGCTGCTCTTTGTGAAACTGTGGCGGGTCGAAGGATTCGCCGTCGCATGACCGAACCCCCTCACGCATCGCTTGCTCACCTGGCCGAGCGGTTCCGCGCTGCCCTCGGAGAGCCGGGGCACGACGTGCCGCTCGCGCGTGCCGCGCTGCTCGTTGCGCAGGGCGAGCAGCCCGGTCTCGACATCGACGCCTACGAGGCGCAACTGCGCGAGTGGGGACGACGCCTCGAGGCGCGCGTCCACCCCGCCGCCGAGCCGCTCGCCCACGTCGAAACCGCGAATGAGCTGCTGTTCGGCGAGCTCGGCTTCCGCGGCAACGAGGAGGACTACTCCGACCCTCGCAACCTGCTGCTCGACGAGGTGATGGAGCGCCGCACCGGCATCCCGGTCACCCTCGCCGTCGTCTACGTCGAGGTCTGCCGCACGGCCGGCCTCGATATGCGCGGGGTCGGGATGCCCGGCCACGTGATCGTGCGGAACGCTGCCCGGCCGGACGAGGAGACACTGTTCGTCGACGTGTTCCGCGGCGGCGCGCTCCTCACCGTCGCCGACTGCGAGGGCATCGTGCGGTCGATCTACGGCAGCGCGACGCCATTCCGGGATCACTTGCTGGACCCGGTCACGCCGCGCCAGCTGCTGCAGCGCCTGCTCCACAACCTCAAGGCCAACGCGCTGCGCCGCGGCGACGAGGCACAGGCCGAACGCGCGATCGAGTTGCTGCTCGTGCTGGCGCCGTGGGACCTGGACGAGATGCGCGATCGCGGCCGGCTGCGCGAGCGCCTCGGGCGCTACGCGGAGGCGCTCACCGACCTTGAGACATACCTCGAGTACCGGCCCGGCGCGCGCGACGCCGCCACGATCGCCGACACCGTGCGGTCGCTGCGGCGCCACACGGGCGCGGAGGCATCCTGATACTGCGTCGCCGTACGAATGGCCGACCGCGGGTGCGGCTGCTACTATCGCTGAGGCGGTCATAACGGGCTGCACGCGAGGTCGCGCCCGTCTCACCGAGGGGTCCCGATGACGCAGGAGCCACAGCGAGGCAGCGTCCAGTCCCTCTATTCGGCCACGGCGCCCGCCGCACAGTTCACCGTGTTCTCGGAACGCCTTGAGTACGCCACCACCCACCCGTGCGAGTTCATCGACGTGAGCGACGACGTACGCGGCGTCGTCGAGCGCTCGGGCGTGACCATCGGGCAGGTGCTGGTCTCCTCGGCGCACACGACGGCAGCCGTGGTCGTGCAGGAGCACGAGCCGCTGCTGCTGAAGGACATGGCGCGCCTGCTGCAGCGCATCGCCCCGGCCGACGACTACTACGAGCACAACGACTTCACGATCCGCACGGTCAACATGACCGAGAACGAGCCCGAGAACGGCCACTCGCACCTCCAGCACCTCTTCCTCGGCGCGAGCGAGACGCTGCCCATCGTCGACGGGGCGATCCAGATGGGGATGTGGCAGAGCATCTTCCTCGTGGAGCTCGACAACCCGCCGCTGCGGCCGGAGGGGCAGCAGCGGCGGCGCGTCACGGTGCAGGTGATGGGCCTCCTCGCCGGCGCGCCCGGCTAGGCAAACTCGCCCGGGCTCCTCCGCTCGCTGTACACTGATCTGGTGTCACTTCGGTATCACATACGAGGAATACAAGCATGCCCAACGTCACGCTCCGTGGGATCCCGGAAGAGGTGCACGCGGCATTGAAGGACGCCGCGAGCCGCAATCACCGCAGCCTCAACGGCGAGATCCTGGCCCGGCTCACCGCGTCGGTGCGACCCTTGTCCGCGGACCGTGCGGAACTCCTCGAGCGCATCAGGCGGGAGCGCGAGGCCACCGGGCCGATCGACCTCGATAACGAGACGATCCAGGAGCTGAAGAACGCCGGACGGCCGTGATCGTCGTTGACACGAACGTCGTGGTGCATCTCATCATCGACGGCCCGGAAACCGCGGACGCATCCGCGCTCTTCGACGCGGATGGCGAGTGGGCCTCGCCCCGCATCCTCATGAGCGAGTTCCGAAACGTGCTGGTCGGGATGCTGCGTCGTGGAGCCATCACATCGGACCGCGCGAAGGTTATGAGCGACCGCGCCGCTGCCGTCCTTGGCGACCGCATTACGCCGGTCGATTCCGGGCACATCCTCGATGTCGCGATAGAGTGCGGCCTGACCGCCTACGACGCGGAGTTCGTCGCGCTCGCCCGCACGCTCGGCGTGCCCCTCGCCACACTCGATGGCGGGATACTGGCCGGAGCACCCGACGTCGCCGCCCGGCCCGCAGCCCTCCTCGGTACAGCCTAGCCCTCACCCTGCCCCAGACCCCGCCCGCGGCTACGATGACGCCATGAGCGCGCAGCCGGCGGCCGACGACTTCGCCCTCGCGCAGGGCTCGACGCCCCTAGCGGCGGTCATCGAGGGCGAGATCGCCGCGGCGGGACGTATCACCTTCGCGCGCTTCATGGAGCTCGCGCTCGGCCACCCGGAGCACGGCTACTACGCTCGCCCCGGCCTCGCCTGGGGCCGCGACGGTGACTACGAGACCTCGCCCGAGGTGCACCCGATCTTCGGCTACCTCTGGGCGCGCCAGATCGCAGAGTGCTGGGAGCGGCTCGGCTCGCCCGCGGCCTTCGGCCTCATCGAGCCGGGCGCGGGCTCGGGCGCGTTCATGGCGTCGATGCTCGACTGGCTGCGCGCCCGCGCGCCGGAGTGCCACGCCGCCGCGCGCGTCACCGTCCTCGACGGCCACCCCCGGCGCGTCGAGGAGCAGCGCGCCGCTCTCGCCGCCCGCGGCCACGACGTGCGCGCCGCGCTGTTCGGCGAGTGGCTCGCCGAGCCCGACCCCATCGAGGGCGTCGTCATCTCCAACGAGCTGTTCGACGCCTTCCCCGTCCACCTCGTCGAGCGTCGCGGCGACGAATTGCGCGAGTGGTACGTCGCGCGCGTCGACGGCGGGCTACAGCTGGAACTCGGCGAGGCGAGCATGCCCGACCTCGCCGCCTACTTCGCGCGGCTCGGCATCGAGCCCGGCGACGGCTGTCGCGCCGAGGTCTCGCTCGCCGCCGTCGACGCGATGCGGGCGCTGGCGTCGCGCGTCGGACGCGGCTACATCGTCACCATCGACTACGGCTACGAGGCCGAGCGCCTCTACGCGCCGTGGCGGCGCATGGGCACGCTGATGGCGTTCCGCGACCACAGCCCGCAACCCAACCCGCTCGCCCAGCCCGGCCTGACCGACCTCACCGCCCATGTCGACCTCACCTCGCTGGCCGCTGCCGCCGCCGAGTCCGGCTTCGAGTCGGCGCCCCCCGTCTCCCAGACCGAGGCCCTGATCGCGCTCGGCATCGGCGAGCAACTCGACGCCGCCCGCACCCGCGCCGCCTCGGACCTCGCCGCCTACGCCACGGCCCGCGCGGCGTCGGAGACGCTGCTGGATCCGGCGGGGTTGGGGCGGGTGCGGGTGGTGGTGATGGGGAGGGGCGTGGAGTTGGACGGGCTGACGTGTTTGCGGGGGGTGGAGTGATGGTGCGGCGCGGGCCAGCCTGATAGTATCGGCGGCAGAACACGCGTTCGTTCCCACCGAGCGGAATGGTTCGACCGTACAAGCGACTAAGCAGTATAGTCGCGCCAGTTGGGGGGGGCTGCACGTGGTAGGCGAGACAGCGACTCGATCGGTCAGGGACATTCAAGGCACCTACCGTGTCAATGGCAGAGAGGTAGAGGTCCTTGGCGAAGCCGATCGGAGCGAGCGGGACGCCCTGCACCAGCGTTTCATCGACCGGCTAGTAGTCCGAGACGAACTCACCCGCCGCCTCGTGTCGTACCAAGGAAATAAGACGCAACCTGGGCTGCGCTGGTTGCGCTACAAGGAAGGCTTCTCCGCGGAGTTGGTCCAGAGTGCTCTCCTCAAGGCCGACGGACCTGTACTCGATCCCTTCGCCGGCCTCGGCACGACAGCACTTGTCGCGGGTGGCGCTGGGCGAGAAGCGACGGGGATCGAAATCATGCCCGTCGGCGTCCGAGCCGCGTGGGCGATATCGCTCGTCGCCAACGGAGTCACGTCGACCGCAATCGAATCGGCCGGAGCCGCTCTACTCAGCGCACTGCGCGGCCGCAGTACTGCTAAGGCGTTCCGCTTTCCCCACGTTGCGATCACCGAACATGCCTTCTCAGCTGAAACTGAGCGCGCGATCGCGAGGGCACGAGCCTTTCTCCAGACCTGTGACGACGAGCCGCTTCGAACGATCCTCGACGTGGCTTGCATGAGCGTACTGGAGGAAGTGAGTTACACCCGGAAAGACGGCCAGTACCTGCGCTGGGACGACCGGTCGGGACGCGACCTTCGCGGGGGTATGTACAAGGGGCCCATCCCGAGCTTCGCTGAAGCCCTCGAACAACGCCTCACGGAGATTACGGAGGATGCACCGGAACTCGCATCGCGCTACGGCGGCGAACGACCCCGCCTCTTGCAGGGCTCGGCCCTCGATGAGCTCGCACTTCTGCCGGATCAGTCGGTAGGACTGACGATCACCTCGCCTCCGTACGCCAATCGATACGACTACACGCGGACCTACGCGCTAGAGCTGGCATGGCTGGGTTACGACAAAGCAAGATTCGGTCAGCTCCGCCAAGCGTTGCTCAGCGCGACCGTAGAGAACCGATCGAAAGCGACATTCCTTGATCGCGAATATCCGCGTAGTGATATTCTGCATCGTGCTAAGGAGGCGTTCCGGTCGCAAGCGGCACTCCACGAGGCGCTCCATGCCTTGCTGCAGCGACGGGCCGAGTTGGGCAATCCACATGTCATCCGACTAGTGGAGAACTACTTCTTGGAGATGGCAGTAATCGTCGCCGAGTTAGCACGAGTCACGAGACCGGGTGGCCGCGTGGTCATGGTCAACGACAATGTCCAGTACCACGGTGAGGAGGTTCCCGTGGATCTCATCCTCTCGGACATCGCCGAGGCATGCGGCTTCGAGTGCGAGGAGATCAGCGTCCTCCCTCGAGGGAAGGGCAACGCCAGCCAACAGATGGGACGGTTCGGACGCCGCGAGTTGCGCAAATGCGTGTATCACTGGCGCATGCCGGAACACGGACGCCTTGACTAGCGGGCGGCGGACCGACGATGCCATCGAGCGCTCCGTGCTCATTGCACGCCGGATGGCCTCCGGAGCGGAAGCAGACGCTTTGCTCAAGGGCGTGATCAAGATGGTCGGGGAGACGGCCGACTACTCGGACAGGGAATCGCTGGCCATTCACGAACCGGCTTGGGAGCACGTGCGTGAAGCGGGGATCGTGGCGAGCCTTGTCTTCGCGCATCCCTCCGTGCTCAAGGTCGTGCCAGAAGCCTCCCTCCACTACCGAGGTCTGGCTCTGCTGCCGCTGAAGCGCGTCAGCGAAATAGCGGTCGGCGTCGACCGCTGGGAGGATTCCACGGCCAAACCGCGGCTCACCGATGAGAACGTCTTGAGGGTGTGCCGTCTCTACAACGCCGTAATCAGTTCGCTCATCACCGACAAGACGGATTGGACGATGGAGAACGGGTACCGCAACGTGCTCGCAACCATCGGCATCAGTGCGGATGGCTCGATGCGGAATCTCATAGGCAAGCTCGGAGAGAGTGCCGTCAAGAACAGTATGTTTGAGTGGGTGCGCGCGAACGGGCTCCTAACGGGCGATCAGGATCCACCTGATGAGTCAGAGCCGCGCGGCTCCTGGGTTCTGGAGGGCGGTGTCCGGATGGTGTTCGCTGCTGAGCCGGACATCAGCTTCGAGAAGGACGGTGCACTCGTCACTCTCATCGAAGTGAAGGCGGGAAAGGATCCTGCGGGCGCGCTGGAGCGTCTTGGCGCTGTCAAGAAGACGTTCGATGAAGCGCCTCCGCGTTGTGACAACTTCCTTGTTGTAGGTGTTGTTACTCAAACGATGCGAGAGCGCCTTGACGATATGCGCATGAAGCGTGACTTCGATATCGATCTGCTCCTCCATGACGAGGGCAGCTGGTTGGATTTCGTTGACGAGATATTCAACCATTCGCTGAGGATCGTGTCTGATCCCAGCTAGCCTCCACCACCCCAACCCGTGCGACAATACCCCCATGCCACGAACCACCACGGGTTACAGCGACGCCCTCATCGACCACTTCGAGCACCCGCGCAACGCCGGCGCCATGGATGACGCCGACGCCGAGGCGTTCGTGACCAATCCCGTGTGCGGGGACTCCATGCGCATCTTCCTGCGCATCGAGGATGAGCGCGTGGCCGCTGCGTCGTTCCTGACGTCGGGGTGCCCCGCCTCGATCGGCACCTCGTCGGCCGCGACCGAGCTGCTCACGGGGCGCACGCTCGACGAGGCCGTGGCGCTGACGCGTGACGACTACGCCGACGCCGTCGGGGGGCTGCCGAAGTCGAAGGTCCACTGCTCCGTCCTCGCCGCCGCCGCCGTGCGAGAGGCCGTCGGGACCTGGCGGCGCGAGCGTGCCGAGATGACGCCATGAGCGTCGCGGCGCTCGTGCTCGCCGCGGGCGCGTCGACGCGCATGGGCTCGCCGAAACCGCTGCTGCCGTGGGGCGACGGCTGTCTGCTTGCGTGGGAGATCGACGTGCTGCGCCGCTCGACCGTCGACGAGATCGTGGTCGTGACCGGCGCGTTCGCCGACGACGTGCGGCGCGCCCTGCCACCGGGTACGCGCCGGCACTGCGTGTTCAACCCTCGCTGGGCGCAGGGCCGCTCGACGTCGCTTGCCACGGGCGCCGGGGCGCTGCTGGCGCCGTCGCGCGCTCGGCCGTCTGCGATCGTCATCCAGAATGTCGACCAGCCGACGCGCGCCGACATCATCGACCGCCTCGTCGACGAGCTGCGCGCGACGGGCGCTGAGGCGGTGCAGCCGTCGCTGGGCGCGGCGCGCGGCCACCCGGTGGTCGTCGACGGGTCGCTGCTCGAGGAGCTTGCGGGCGCGAACGAGGCGGAACTGGGCCTGCGCGCCATCCTGCAGCGACACCCGCCGCTGCAGATTGCGATGGACGACGAGCCAATCGTGCGCATCGACCTCGACACGCCCGACACGCTCGGCGAGGGGCGCCGGCTCTGCGGCGTCCCGGCACCGGCGCCGGCGCCGGCGGGGTAGCCGCCGAGCGGGCGATGGCAGGCGACAAGGGCTCCGAGGGCGACATGATGGCTGTTGCCGTGTTCTGTCTGGAACAAACACGCGGAGCACTGGCGATTGACTGGGCTCAGACGCGTGACGCGTGGACCGACTTCGACGCGGTCGAGCGGTACACGCTTCATGCCGATCATGTGTACAAGTCATGTCGCATCCTCAACAGCAACTGGCCTTCGCCGTTCGTTGAGCATGGAGGTGCTCGGCGTTCAGCAAACGCGTTCGTCGAGCGGTGGAACGAGGCACGAGACCTCGGGCATGCATACGCTCATTACGAGGACGCCCTGATCCGCTCGAACCACGATCTCCGCGGCGAGACCAACCAATACATCATTGTGCGTGGCGTCGAAGTATCCGATTGGGAACCGATGTACGTCGCGCCAGTGGATACGGGAGCACCCCTTAGCGTCCGACTCCTAGGTAGGGTCTACCGGTTGCACGGCGTCCACGAGGCGCTAACGGAACTCGAGCGCGAGTTTGCGGCGGTGCTGGTTGACGCGGACACGGGCAAGCTGCGAGAGGACGCTTGAACTGCGTCTGGACTGCCTCGGCTCCGGCTTCGCGTTCTCCCATGGCGCCTACTGGAGCGGCTTCCTGCTCGACGGGCGCGTGCTCCTCGACTGCCCGCCGCAGACGCTCCCCCACCTCTTCCGCCTCGGCGTGCCGACGACGGCGATCGACCTCGTGCTGCTGTCGCACGAGCACTCCGACCACATCGGCGGCGTCGACCTGTTCCTGCTCGAGGAGCGTCGCGCGCAGCATGACTGGGATGCGCGGGGCGCGCGGGGCGAGGGCGTCCCGCGCGTCATCCCGCTCGCCATCGCCGGTCCGCCCGGCATCTACGACCGGCTGCGCGAGGTCATCGGCACGTCCTCGCGGCTGCCGGAGCGCGACGATCCGCGCGTGCGGTGGTTCGAGCAGCCAGGCGGGTCGGCGTTCGAGTGGGCGGGCGTGCAGGTGGAGTGCGTGGCGATGGACCACGCTCCGGGCATCGACGCGCTCGGGTTCCGCGTGCGGCACCCGGCGGGCGTCGTCGCCTACTCGGGCGACACCGCATACGGCGAGGCACTGCTGAGCCTGGCCGAGGGCGCCGATCTGCTCATCGCCGAATGTGGCGGCGACCGCGATCAGGGCCATCTGGAGTGGGACGACGTGCGCGCGCTGCGCGCCGCCCTCGACGCCTCGACGCGCCTCCTCGTGACGCACTACGACCCGCTCGCCGTGCCCGGGTGGGCGCGGTCGCTCGACGGGGTCGAGTTGGCCGAGGACTTCGGCGTCTACGAGGTCTGAGTGTCGCCGGTCGGCAGCGGGCGGAGCCAGAGCCGCATCGCGTGCCGCCGCGTGTCCACGGGGCCGATCTCCTCGAACCCCGCCGCGAGAAACGTCTTGCGCCGGCCCATGTACTGGAAGCTGGGCGAGTCGGGGTCGACCGGATAGCCTTCGACCACGTCCGCCCCGGCCGAGGCCGCCTCGCGACACGCGGCGTCGAGCAGGCGGGCGGCGCTGCCGCGGCCTCGCTGCTCGGGCTGGGCGAAGAAGCAGACGATGGGCCACACGTCCGTGCCGGGCGGGTACGTGCCGCCGCCGAGGCGCATCGTGCCGCCGCAGGTGGCGCGCGGCGCGATCGAGCACCATGCGACCGGCTCGCCCTCGACGTACGCGAGCAGGCCAACCGGCGTCCCGCGCCGGATAGTGGCTTCGAATTCGGCGCGCTTGTTGGCCGTAGTGCGTTTGACGCCGGCCGGCATCGGGCGCCAGACCATGCACCAGCAGTAGTTGGGACCGACCCGCGCCGTCTTGAAGAGCCCGGCGAGGTCGGGCCGACGTTCGGGCGTGACGGCCTTGAACTCGAGCGTGGCGGGCACCTCGGTCGCTTCGGTCATGGCAGCGACTCCTTCGCGGCAGGGTTTTGGGGCCACCGCGTGCAGCCTGGCCCGGTGCAGCAGCGACCTCGATGGAGTCGAACTGCTGGAGGACTTCGGCGTCTACGAGGTCTGAGGCGGGAGCGTCTCCCAGTTCGGCGCAAGGGTGGGGATGCCCCACTCGGCGGGCGGCGTCCACGTGCGCCAGCGGTCGTCGATGGCCGGGTGGTCGCCGCGACCGATCCACGCGATCGCGCGTTCGGCCTCGGCGCGGACCGCCTCGGCCTCCTCTGCGGTCATGCTGCCGAAGGTGACAGCCTCCTCGAGCTCGTCGTCGTCCTTCCACCGCGGCTCGCCGAGGTCGGGCGGGAAGACGATGTCGAGGTGCTGATCGGAGGTGTCGAGGCCGATCGCGGTGCGGCGGAACGGCGTCTCGAGGTTCACGTACCACTGCCGCACGTCACCGTCGTCGAGGAAGACAAGCACGGAGTGCGCGGCGCCCTCGATGAAGACGCGCACGATGCCCCGGCCGAACCAGACGTCGTGGCGCAGCCGCCACTCGCCGTGCGGCAGGCGAATGTCGTTACCGTCGAGGTCGGTCGGGCGCTTCCAGACCGCGCCGGGCGGCGTGCAGACCGCGAGCATGTCGCCGCGGTCCTCGACCACGACGAAGTTCCAGGCGGTGAAGACGCGGCCGTACCAGATGTTGCGGCCGACGATGGGGTCGCCCGGGCGCCACAGCTCAGTGGTCATGGGCGCAGCCAGCGCCGCATGACGTGGCGTCGCGTGCCGACGCGTCCGATCTCCTCGAAGCCCGCGGCGAGGAACGTCGAGCAGTAGCCCATGAAGAGGTAGCTCGGCGAGTCGGGGTCGACGGGGTAGCCCTCGATCACGTCGGCGCCGGCGGCCGCCGCCTCGGCGCACGCGGCGTCGAGCAGCCGCGCGGTGATGCCGCGCCCGCGCTGCGGGCGCTGGGCGAAGAAGCAGGCGATCGCCCACACGTTGGCGCCGGGCGGATAGTCGTCGCCGCCGAGCTTGCGGTACGTCTCGCGCGGCGCGACCGAGCACCACGCGACCGGCTCGCCCTCGACGTACGCGAGGATGCCGACGGTCGTGCCACCGAGGACGGTGCGCTCCATCTCGGCGCGCTTGGTCGCCCGGCTGCGCTCGACGCCAGCCGGCCAGGGGCGCCAGACCATGCACCAGCAGTGCCTGGGGCCGCCGCGCCCATCGAAGAGGCGTGCGAGGTCGGGCCAGCGCTCGGGCGTGACGGGGCGGAACTCCATCTCCAGAGGCGCGTCGGCGGGCGCGTCGGCCGCTTCGGTCATCGCTCGGACTCCCCCTCGCGGCGCAGTCTATGGTCGTCGCGGGCTGACCGCTCGCTGGCCGGGTTCGCGGGGCTGGCTGCCTAGATCGAGGGTGCCAACGTGTCCCAGCCGGGGGCGAGCACGGGCACGGCCCACTCCGCGGGCGGCGTCCACGTGCGCCAGCGGTCGTCGATGGCCGGGTGGTCGCCGCGGCGGATCCACTCGATGGCGCGCTCGGCCTCGGCGCGAACCGCCGCGGCTTCCTCCGCGGTCATGCTGCCGAAGGCGACGGCCTCCTCGAGTTCGTCCTCGTCCTTCCAGCGCGGCTCGCCGAGGTCGGCCGGGAAGATGATGTCGAGGTGCTGGTCGGTCAGGTCGAGGCCGATGGGGTTCCGCCGGAACGGCGTCTCGAGGTTCACGTACCAGATGCCGACGTCGCCATCGCCGAGGAAGATGAGCACGGAGTGGGCGACATCCCGCATCCACACGCGCACCATGCCGCGGCCGCGCCAGACGTCGTCGCGCAGGCGCCATGCGCCGTGCGGCAGGCGGATGTCGTTGCCGTCGAGGTCGGTAGGGCGCTTCCAGCGGGTGCCGGCCGGCGTGCAGGCCACGATCACGTCGCCGCGATCCTCGATGACGACGAAGCACGAAGCCGCGAACACGCGGCCGCCCCAGATGCTGCGGGCGGTGATGTGCGCGCCGGGAGCCCAGCGGTCGGCGGTCATGCCCGCGAGGGTATCCGAGAGCCTCGCGGGCCGGGTACGAAGGCCGTCATGCTCCCGGCACTGCGTCCGCGAAGGGGCTGTTCACGCGCAGCCCGTCGTAGTCCTGTTCGTGACTGAAGTCCTCGGAGTACACGAGATCGCAGCCCGTGAGGCGGGCCGCCGCGAGGATCGCACCGTCCCAGTACGATAGCCCGAAGCGTCGGCGGAGCGCGAGCGCCAGGCGCAGTACGTCCAGAGTCATGGCCTGGACCGGGAAGCGAGTGAGTGACTCGATGGCGGCGGCAGCTTCGTCATGGGTCAACGCGCCCGGCGACGAGAGACGCGTGGCCTGCGCGTAGAACTCCTGCAGCACCTGTACGGAGAGGACGAGGTCGCTCCGCGTGAGCAGATCAAGCGCGATTTGGCGCTTGCGTTCGTCACCGGGCGAGGCTCTGAGTGCATAGAGTAGGACGTTCGTGTCAACGAAGCGCATCGCGGTCGTGGAGTTCGTCGCGGGTCAGCAGGTCCTCGGCACGCAGCCCGCCGCCTCGCGCCCAGATCGCCGCCAGGGTCTCGTCCTGCAGGCGCTTGAGGCGGTCGAAGCGCGTCTCGCTCGGCTGGCCCTGCACGAGCTCCAGCAGGTAGGAGCGCACCAGGGCAGAGACCGACGTCCCGGCCTCGGCGGCCCTGATCCGGGACAGCCGGTAGGTCTCGTCGTCGACGGAGACGGTGATGTTCTTCACTGGTTCACAGTACCACAGTTCCTGTGTCGGTCAGGGCTCTTCGCACGACGACCCTGCGGGAGCCGAATCTCGAACGCGCTCGGCCCTATCTGGGCACCCCGCTAACTGTTCGTCGGCGAATCGGCAGCCTCCCGGTAACGTGACCACCCTGCGATCCTCGATGGCGACGAAGCACGAAGCCGCGAACACACGACCGCCCCAGATGCTGCGTGCCGTGATGTGGGTGCCGGGAGCCCAGCGGTCGGCGGTCATGCCCGCGAGGGCATCCGAGAGCCTCGCGGCGAGGAACGGTGACCAGATGCCCATGTACTCGTAGCTGGGGCGGGCCAGGGTAGAGGCGGTAGCGCGATGGCGTCGGCGCCGGCGGACGTGACGGGCTGCCGGTCACGGAGCGCTACTGGATCGCGAAGGGCGCCCGCAAGAGCTGCGAGGCGGTTTGTCCTTCGTAGACTCGCACGGGGCCCAGAGCCACGTACTTTGTCCAGATGCGCCAAATCGCTTGCCACTGCGGACCGCTCGGGTCGACTTCCTCAACAGGTAGCCCAAAGCCGATAGCATCTCGCGCCGAGATCGTCGCCCGGTGACTGGATGTCTCATCGATCAGCGGGGCGTGCAGGACCTGAGCAAGGCCGTTAATGTCCTCGATAGGGCGCTCAGGATGAGACGCGAGTGCCTCCCTCACCTGAGCCCCGCTACGGGCGATTTCATCGCGAGCCTGCTGCACCATCAGGGCTGTCACGTCGCTCAACAGAGCGGCGTGCAGCGCGTAAGTTTCCGGGTTCGCTTGAACCCGTCTCTCCGCGTCCTCGACTGCCGCGATGATTGCCTTTCCCGCTGCTAGTGATCCGTCCGCGCTAAGCCCTGATCCACCGAAGAAGAGCGCGCGAGGGGCTGCGGTTGGGTGCTCCGCTGTAGCTGGGACAATGGGTTTTGAGAATTCACGTCACAGCCACAGGAGCACCCATTCGATGCTAGCAGCGAGTAACCCCGAGCGGATAGACATCGCCTCAGGCGACGACCGCCTCGTGGACCACGCAGGCCTGCTGCTCCCCGCCACGCTCGCTGGCCGGCTCGGCCTCCGTGCACTGGCGGACGCCCACCTCGACCTCGGTGACGCAGCGGGGCGCGCGAACGCCGGCGACAAGCTGCTGACCCTGGTCGCCTCGGCGCTCGCGGGCGGCGACTGCATCGACGACGCCGCTGCCTTGCGCGCCGGCGGGACGGCGAGCGTGCTGGGTTGCACGGTCAAGGCGCCGTCCACCCTCGGAACCTTCCTGCGCAGCTTCCGCTGGGGCCACGTCCGCCAGCTCGACCGCGTCAGCCGCGCATTGCTCGCCCGCGCATGGGCGGCCGGGGCGGGACCCGGCGCGGCGCCGTTCACGATCGACCTCGACTCGACGATCTGTGAGACCTACGGCCTGGCCAAGGAGGGCGCCCGGCACCACGGCTACACGGGCGTGCGCGGCTATCACCCGCTGCTCGCGGTCGCGGCCGGGACGGGTGACGTGCTGATGGCGCGGCTGCGCGAGGGCCGCGCCAACACCGCACGGGGGGCCGCACACTTCCTGCGTGAGACGGTGGCGCGGGTACGCGACGCCGGAGCGAGCGGGCAGCTCACGATGCGCGCCGACAGCGGCTTCTACAACCACGCCGTCGTCGCCGCCTGCCGCGCGCTGGATGTCCGCTTCTCAATCACGATCCGCCAGCAGCCGAACGTACGCACGCTGCTCGAGGCGATACCTGAGGAGGACTGGACGCCGATCCCGTACTGGCTGCCGGGCGGCGCCGCTGTCGCCGAGACGACCTACACGCCGTTCCGGCACGCGAAGGACGCCAGCGCGGTTCGGCTCATCGCGCGGCGCGTCCAGCCGACGCCCGGCTCACAGCTGGCGCTCTTCGCGACGTACAGCTACCACGCCTTCATCACCGACCGCGCCGGGGAGATGATGGAGCTGGAGGCTGACCATCGCCGTCACGCCGAGATCGAGAACGCGATCCGCGACCTCAAGTACGGCGTCGGGCTCAACCATCTCCCCTCGGGCCGCTTCGCCGCGAACGCGGCATGGCTCGCGGTGCAGGTGATCGCGCACAACCTCGCCCGCTGGACGGCACGGCTCGGGCTCGGCGAGGGAATCGTCACGACCAGGACGCTCAGGTGGCGCTATTTCGCCCTCGCCGGACGGCTCACCCACTTCTATGAGGGACGGTCTTTCCGCAAGGCCGACGTGGCGGCCTTCTCCGGGTATGGCGCTTCTATGAGGGACGGTCTTTCCGCAAGGCCGACGTGGCGGCCTTCTCCGGGTATGGCGCTCCATTCAAGCCGCTCGTGATGTCCGGTCGCGGAGCCTGTGCCAAGCTTCTATCCGCACTCTCGGTGGGCTACAGCGAGCCCGGTGCATGAAGGCACATCCTGCTTCCAGGGGGCGCTGCTATCTCTGCCGCGTCCTCGATGGGACAAGTGGGTGCTCGCAGTCGCCCGTGCTCGGCATCACGTGCGTGGCTTCGTTCGCGCTCGGGTCTTCCTTCCTGATCTCCGGTCCCCGCCGGCTGAGGCGGCGCCTCCCGGCTACGCGGCCTCGCGGGCCACGGCGTGACGCAGCGGCTCGTAGACCTCCCCGCTCTTCCACAGCGCGAGCAGCAGCACCGCCAACCGCCTCGCGACGGCCACGACCGCGCGCTTCTTCGCGTTGCCCGCCCCTGTTCCCGCGTAGCGCTCACCCCAGCGACGCAGGTCGCTATCGGGTCCGAAGGGACCGAGGATGTAGTGCGCGGCCTGCACCAGCAGCCGCCGCAAGCCCGCGTCGCCGCTCTTGCCGATGCCGAGCTGCGGCGCGCGCTCCCCTGAGTCGCGCTGCCGCGGCACGAGCCCGAGGTAGGCCCCCACCTCCCGGTTCTGCGGGAAGCGCCCCGGGTTCTCGATCGTCAGCACGAACGTGAGCGCGGTGATCGGCCCCACGCCGGTGACCTGGCGCAGCGCCGCGGTCTCGGGGTGGGCCTCGCACAACGCCTCGACCTCCCGCCCGGCCGCCGCAGTGCGCACGGTCAGCTCGCCAATCGCCTCCACCAGCGGCAGCAGCGCCGGGCGCAGCCCGTCGGGGATGTGGTCCGCCGTCTTGCGGTGAAAGGCCGCGGCCGTGCACGACGGCAGCGCGGCGCCGCAGGCCTTGACGGCCCCGCGCACGTGGTTGATGAGCAGCGTCCTCGATCGCACCAGCGCGTCGCGGGCGCGCACCACGGCGAGGTCGTGCTGACTCTGCTCGCTCCTGTGGCGGATCGGGGCGAGCAACTCCGGGTCGAAGCGCCCCAGCCGCGCCAGCCACGCGGCGTCGAGCCGGTCGGTCTTGCGCTGGCTGCCGGCGATCAGCGCGACCTGGCGAGGGTTGGCGACGACCACCTCATGGCCGAGGTCCGCCACGACGCGGCTCAGCCACGGCGAGCGCGGCCCCGCCTCGAGCACGACCCGCGCCGGGGAGAGGCCGGTCAGCGCTGCGCCCAGCGCCGCAGCCGCGGTGCGGACGCGCCGCTCGCGTATCACCTCCCCGCCGGCGCCGAGGGCGTGGACGTGCGTGTAACGATCGCCCACGTCGAGGCCGACGGTGATGGCGGGCCCATCCTTGCCTTCAATGCTCCGCGTCGTTGCGATATGCTGCTGCATGGCCGGTCTCCTACCTCGTCAAGGCTCTTCCGAGCCGCTCTTGGCCCATCGAGGCCGCTGTTTCAGGGGGCGAGTATCCCCCTTGAGGAGGAGGCCGGCCCTCATGCCATCTCTGCCCGGCGCTGGACCCTGCACCTCCCCAGGCGCTGGCCCTGGGCCGGGCAGTGGGCAGCCGCCCTGGCGCGGTTACGGGCGCTTCCGCTCCCGGCCTGACGCCCGCTCACAGCGCCGGCCCGGGTCCGAGGCTCGCGCCAGCATGCCCGCGCACGCCTCGCGCACCCTCGCGCCCGCGCTCTCAGCGCCCCCGAGCCGCGCTGAGCGCCGGCTCCTCGCTCCGGCCCGCCCCCGGCACCGCCTGGCGCACCACGGCACACCCGCCGAACTCTCCGCCAGCCCGGCAGCCCGCCCCGTCAAGCTTCGATCGGTGGATTCGGGCTAGGGAATTGCGGATCGACGGGGCCGAGATCACTTGTCGGCCCCATGAGGATTCTGTGCGCCCCAAGCACCAACAGTGTCCCCGCGCTCTTTGCTTGGTCGGGCACAATGACTGTCAGTTCCCTGCAACGGGACTGTGCTTGGCGTACTAGCAGAGGCTGTTGCACGGAGTCGCGTGGGTGGAGTGCCAAAAGGGTAGCCGGTCGGCAGTCGGCAGTTGGCAGTTGGCAGTTGGCAGTTGGCGCGGAGCGGTCGTGTCTGGCGGGGCAGGCGCGCTACGCGGCAGCGGCGGCGGTAGCCCGGTCTCCTCGTCGGGGGTTGCTGTTCGCCGGCCGGGGTGACGGGCGCGCCCGGCGATAGAGCTTCTTGAGGTTGTGGGTGGCGGCGATCAGCTTCCATTCGCTGGCGCACGCGGCGATCCCGCGCCGCATGAACCGGCGGATGCCCCGGTTCTCCTTGATGTCGCCGAAGACGGGTTCGATCATCCAGCGCCGCTGCTCGTAGAGACGCCGGCCACGCTGCGTCGCCAGTTTCCGGTCCATCCGTTCACGTACGGAGAGCCCGGCAGGGATGCGCCCGCGCGGCGGCGCTGCGCCGCCACGCCGGTTGCGGTCGCTGCGGGTCGCGAGCAGCAACTCCGGACCCCTGCCTTCGGCCTGCCGCACGTTCGCCTCGGAGTAGTAGCCGGCATCGGCCAGCAGCACGCGCGCCGGCGCTCGGCCCAGGGTCTGCAGGTTGCGGTTCGCCGCCTCGATCATCGGTTGCAGCTCGTGCATGTCCGTCGCCGCACGTGTCAGCTCGGCCGCGACGATGATCTGGTCGCGAGTCGTCACCGCCTGCACGTTGTAGCCCTGGAAGTAGCCGTGATAGTCACGCACCACGCGGCTGTCCGGGTCAGTGACGTTCACCTTCGCGCCCGGGTCGCGCTGCGGCGGCTGCGGGCGGCGCCCGCGCCGGTCCTTCTGCGCGCGGCTCCTGAGGCGTTCCTCGTAGTCCTCCTGCCGCTCCCGCTCACGAGCCGCCAGCCGCTCCCGCGCCTCGCGCAGCCGCTGCAGGCGCTCCTCGCGGTTCCTGAGCTGCGGGGGCAGTTCGTCGCCCCGCGCGTCGCCGCAGCGCGCATTCTCCCCGGCGTCGACCCGCTCCGCCTCGGCGAGGATGCGCCGCACCTCGGCCTCGAGCTCCGCATCCGTGCGGTTGCGCTCACGGCTGGCGTTGGCGCGCAGCTTGGTCCCGTCGAGCGCGACCACGCCGACCCGCAACAGACCCGCCTCGGCGCAGAGCCTGAGCACCCCGGCGAACAGGCCCGAGAGCGCCTCCTCGTGCTGCCGGCGGAAGCGGCAGATCGTGGCGTGGTCGGGCTGCTGGTTCGCGCTCAGCACGCGGAAGGCGATGTCCTCGCGGCAACGCCGTTCGATCCGGCGGCTCGAGCGCTCGCCCTCGCAGTAGGCATAGAGCAGCAGCGCGACCATCATCGACGGCTCGTACGCTTTCCGCCCCCAGCCGTCCTCGCGGTAGCGCGCGTAGAACGCGCTGAGGTCGAGCTGGCTCACCGCATCGAGCACGAACCACGCGAGGTGGTCCTCGGGCAGCCAGTCGCGCAGGCTGGCGGGCATCAGGTATTGCTGGTCACGGTCGCACGGCAGGAAGCGCTGGGTCACGGCGGCACCCCGGAATCACTCCGCCCCCGCCGCCATGCTCATCCTACCGCGATGCCACCTCGCTCGGGGGTTTGTGCGACAGCCTCAGCAGGGTGCTGAAAAACCCCTGAAGGCGCGGAAACGGAGCGCTTGGAGCGCTGCGGAGCTACAAGAACCCCTTGAAAACGAAGGGTTTCGCGTGAGCCGCAATCAGCCGATTCAGGGCCGAGACCGCCCGGGAAGACTTTTTCAGCAGCCTGCTAGGCGGATTGCTGTCTCACCGTCTCCGCCGGGCGTGGAGAGAATTATGTGCAGATCCTCGTCTCGGTTCGCGTCGTAAAGCGTCTCCTCGAAGAGCGTGACGCTCTCCGGAAACAGTGCATCGATCAATACGACGAGCCGACACGCGTTGACTTGCTGATAGGTTCGGATTAACTGCTGGCGCTCATAGCGGGAGGCGTTCTGGGCTTCGTAGAGTGGGCTGCGGTCCACCTGCCCTGCGTCCGCGGTCTCGTTCTCGCTCAACGTGAGGTACGGCGCATTGGGAACGTCGCGGGCTTCCCTTCGCGCACCTTCTTACGATCCTCGCGCGCACTCTTGGCACGTTCGATTCGCTCGCGCCAGTCCTCGTCGTGGCCCTCGCGGGGTGCTGCTAGCGGTTCGCGTTCCTTGACCATCGCACCCTCCTCGGCTGTGAGACTATTGTGCCACCGGCCGACAGCGTCAACCACGAGCAGACTCGCCCTGACGCCCTCTTGGCACTGCGGATGGGCTCAGCCGCTGCGTCATCCACCCCCGGCCCGCCTCGCTCCGCTGTCCCCCACGCCACCCGTCCGCTATGCTGCGCCGCGAGCGCCGGGCGCTGCCCGGCCGCGACCAGGCGAGGGGGCACCGTGGCCTACGGCATGGGCATCGCCAAGGGCATGCTCGTCACCTTCAAGCACATCTTCCGCCCGCCCATTACGGTCTCCTACCCGGAGGAGGAGCGGGATGTCCCGGTGCGCGCCCGCACCAACCTGCTGTGGTTCGAGGAGCGCTGCACCGGCTGCTCCACCTGCGCGCAGGCCTGCCCGGATGGCTGCATCCTCGTCCAGACCTCGCCGCGCGAGGACGGCACCCTCAACGTCGACCGCTACGAGATCGACTTCCGCATCTGCATGTACTGCGGCCTCTGCACCGAGGCCTGCCCCTACCAGGCCATCCAGTCCGGCGGCCGCTACGACGACGCCGTCTACGTCTTCGAGGACATGTACCGCGACCGCGACGCGCTGACCCGCGAATCCAAGGCGTACCTCGAGCGCACCGAAGGGGTCTACCCCAACGGGCAGCAGCAGCTGGAGATCCCGCTCCGCACGGCCATGCCGACCGCGCGCGGCCGCTTCGCCGTCGCCGGCAGCGACCGCGCCTTCGGCCCGCAACACCTGCCCGGCAAGCTCGACCGCGGCTAGCGGCAGGAGAGGCTCCACCCCGTGGCGACCATCACGCTCAACGGCGCCGAGATCGAGGTCGAGGCGGGCCGTCCGCTCGTCGAGGTGATCAAGGAGCAGGGCGTTCGCATCACGAACCTCTGCTACATCGACGGCCTCGAGCCGTACGCCGGCTGCCGCACCTGCATCGTCGAGATCGAGGGCGGTCGGCCCGGGCCGCTACAGCTGTCGTGCACGGCGGTCACGAACGACGGCATGGTCGTCAACACCGAGAAGCCCGAGGTCAAGCGCGCGCGCCAGCAGGTGATGTCGCTGATCATGGCGAACCACCCCGACCGCTGCCTCACCTGCCACCGTCGCGTCCACTGCCAGCCGGGCGAGATCTGCCTGCGCGACGATGTGGTGACGCATCGCTGCCTGACGTGTAGCAAGAACTACCGCTGCGAACTCCAGACCTCGACCGAGCTGATCGACATGGGCGAGTTCGAGGAGCCGTGGGTCGGCGAGGACCGCTCCTACTACGAGGCGCCCCCGCCGGATCCCGACCGCGCCAACCCGTTCCTTGAGTTCGACCCGCAGATGTGCATCATCTGCACGCGCTGCGTGCGCGCCTGCGCCGACCTGCGCCACACCGGCGCGATCAGCCTCTCGGGCAAGGGCCCGACGACGATGATCGCCTTCGGCACCGGCGGCGCCATCCACGAGTCCAACTGCGACTTCTGCGGCGCCTGCATCGACGTCTGCCCGACGGCGACGCTGATGGAGAAGCCCAACAAGTGGGTCGCCCTCGCCGAGGAGTGGACGAACTCGGCGTGCAACGGCTGCTCCGTCGGCTGCACCATCTCCTACGGCACGCGCGACGGCCGCCCGGTGATCGTGCGCCCCGACCGCCTCAACCCCACCAGCCGCGACCAGATCTGCGTGCGCGGCCGCTTCCACTACGACTCCGTCACCGACGGCCAGCGGCTCAGCCGCTCGCTCGCCCGCCGCGGCGACCGCCTGCTCCCCGTCACGCCCGAGGAGGCGATGGACGAGGCCGCGAGCGCGCTGTCTGCCGCCAGGGCGGAGCACGGCGCGGACGCCGTCGCGGTGCTCGGCTCCCCGCTCGCCACGAACGAGGAAGCCGCGCTGCTCACCCGCCTCGCGCGCGAGGTCATCGGCACGCCGCACCTCGACCACGTCGGCGGGCCGGTGCATCGCGCGGTCGCGAGCGCCTTCGCCGACGCGCTTGGCTCCGACCGCCTGACATCGACCTACGCCGACATCGAGCACGCCGACACGATCGTGGTCGTGGGCGGGGACATCGAGGAGTCGCACCAGGTCATCTCGCTGCGCGTGAAGGACGCCGTCGTGAAGCGCGGCGCGAAGCTCGTGCTCATCTCCTCGCGCTGGGGCGAGCTCGTCGACTTCGCCGAGGTCTGGCTGCAGCCCAGCCCCGGCCACGAGGCACTCACCGTGCAGCAGCTCGCGCACGCCCTCGACGCGTCCGCCGGCGAGACCGCCGCCCCCGCGGGCGTCGACGCCGACCGCCTGGCGCAGGCGCGCGAGCTCATCGCCGGCCGCAAGCCCGAGGCGCCGTCCGACGACAACGGCGCGAGCGAGGAGCGCCCGACGTTCGCGGTCGTCTTCGCGCCGGACCCGTTCAGCGTCGAGCCCGCCGCCGGGCAGGCGCGCGCCAGCGCGAACCTCGCCATCGCCGCCCTCGGCGACCGCGCGGCGATGGGACTGCACTACCTGCCGACCGACGCGAACACGCTCGGCCTCGCCGACATGGGCCTCGAGCCCGGCGACGGCGGCCTCTCGTTCCACGAGATCATCGAGGGCGCGCGCGACGGCTCGATCCGCGCGCTGCTCATCCACGACGACAACCCGCTGCTCAGCTCGACCGGCGCCGACGACGTGCGCGCCGCCCTCGAGGCGGTCGACGCGCTGGTCGTGGTCGACTCGCTGCGCTCGACGGCGGCGGAGCACGCCAACGTCGTGCTCGCCGAGCTGCCCTTCTTCGCCCGGAACGGCACCATCACCTCCGGCGACCGCCGCATCACCCGCCAGCGCCCCGCCGCGGAGCCGCGGCGCGACGAGCGCGAGGGGGTGGCCATCATCGCCGCGCTCGCGAACGCCCTCGGCGGCGACTTCGCATACGACGGCGCCGCCGACGTGATGGCCGAGGCGGCCGAGCGCGTCGAGGGTTACACGCGCTACGAGGGGCTGATGCCCTCGCGCACGCGCGCGCTGCCGGAGATGCCGGCCGCGGCACGCACGCAGTACCAGCCGGTAGCCGCGCCGATGGATTCAGGCGGGGCGGGGCTGCGGCTCATCACCGGCCGCTCGCTCTACACCTCGTGGGAGGCCTCCTCGATCCACTCGGAGGACGCCGACAAGCTGCACCGCGAGGAGGACGCGCTGATCAACCCGCGCGACGCCGAGCCGCTCGGCATCCGCATGGGCGACGACCTCGTGCTCGCCGCCGGCGACGCCGAGGTGCGCATCAGGGCGCGCCTCGACGACGGCGTGGCGCCCGGCACGGTCTACGCGCCGGCGTGGTACGACGGCGGCGCGGTGATGGCGCTGTTCCCGCTCGGCGGTACCGCCGACGGCGCGGCGGCCGTGCAGGTGCGCGCGCTCCAGTCGGCCTGAGCCCTCCGGTCGGCCGGGCGGCCATGACCTTCGAAGCACACCCCGACCCGGACGACGCGGCGCCGGGCGCGCGCGGGCTCATCCTGCTCACCGTGCAGCGCGACGGCGACCGCGCGGGCGAGTGGCACGGCGCGCTCCTCGATGCCGGCATCGACGCCGAGCTGCACATCGAGGACGCGGCGATCTTCAACCTCACGTCGTCGGCGTATCCGACCGGTGCGCCGTTCGTGTATGCCCTGTGGGTGCCGCGCACCGACGGCCCGCGCGCCGCCGACACCCTCATCGACCTTGGTTGGGACGGGCGAGGCTCACCTCGCGCCGGCTCGATGCGCGTGCCGGCGGGGCAGGCGCTGCGCAGCGCGCTGATCGTCCTCGCGGTGAGTCTGGCGTTCGTGGCAGTGGTGATACTCGTGCGGGGTGGGTAGTAGGAAAGCGGGTTGCAGTGGCGCGGCACGCAACTGTTCGCAACTGGCCTTCCGCTTCCACGTGTTACCGATGTGACACAATGCACACAGGGAAGCGAGGTACCGCGATGAGTCAGGAGGCGAAGAAGGCCATTCAGCCGCCAAAGCACCAAGATCCGAGATGGCACGACCGGATTGAGTTAGCGAAGATCGCGCGGGAGCAAGGCCGCAAGGCCCGCGAAGGCAAGTCGGCACTGCCGGGTACACGACGCGAAGCCTCTTGAGCGACGAACTGCCCCAGCAGAATGCACCTGCTGGGGCATCCCGCAGTCCCCTATACGAAGCGTTCAATGCTCCCCGATACGAGCGACAGCAGCTGATCCGTCAGTATCAGGATTGCAACGACTGCCGACTTGTCGTCCTCATCGACGAACTGTTCCCCTCGAGCGTCACACTGTTTGAGGAGACACTTTATGACGCGGATCCGTCACAGGATCTCCATGTCATGCTGCCGACCCCCGGCGGCGATGGCGAGACCGCCATCCGTCTTGTGCGTCAGGCGCAATCTCGATGCCGGGAACTCACCGTAATCGTCCCAGATCAAGCGAAGAGCGCCGGTACGCTCCTCGCACTCGGTGCTCACTGCATTCTCATGGGCCCGACGAGTGATCTTGGCCCGGTCGATCCGCAGTTCCGGCTCCCTGACGGGTCACTCGCTGCGGGCAAGGCCATCATCTCTGCTGTCGACGAGGCCGAGCGACGGATCCAGGAGAACCCGGATACTTACCCGCTCCACGCCTCGTTGCTGAGCGACGTTTCCGGATTGCTCGTCCAGCAGGCTCGGAACGCACTCGCCCGTGCGAGCGACCAGCTGCGGGAGGCACTTGCATGTCAGCCTGGCCGATCTGACGCGGAGGTGCGGACCCTCGCGGACAGTTTGGACGCCTCGCTCGTTGGTGGACCACAGAGCCACAGTGCAATCATTTCAGCGGATGATGCGAACAGCCTTGGACTGCCGATCAAGAAAGCCGATCCCTTTGATTCGCAATGGCAGGCGATCTGGCAGCTATGGACGAAGTACGCCGCACTGGGGGCGCTGGGGCCCGCGGGCTCGATCCGTGTTTACGAAGGCGAGACTGCCTCGCATGTTCTTACCGACAACGCCTGACCTCTCGTGGTCAGCCGCGCTGCCGTATCCCTGGGGCGTTACGGTTAAGCTTGAGTGAGTCGTCATCCTCCCCGGCCCAGCAGCATCGCCACCACCTCGTCGAGGTCCGACAGGTTCGCCAGCAGCACATCCGGCTTGTGCGCCGCGAGGTCCTCGAAGCTCGTCCATCCCGTCGCCACCGCCAGCACGAACGCGCCGAGGGCCCGGCCCCCCGCGATGTCGTGCTCCGTGTCGCCGATGACCGCGAGGCGATCGCCTTCCCGCCAGCCGATCTCGCGCGCGCCGTCGAGCAGCATCGCGGTGCGGTCGATGTGGTCGTCGCCGAAGCCACCGCCCGTGAAGAAGCCGTCGAGGCCGACTGATGCGAGCTTGAGGAACGCCGCGCGCCGGAGGTTACCCGTCCCGAGGCCGAGCACGACGTCATCGCGTGCGGCGAGCGCCTCGATGAGTTCCGGGACGCCCGGAAGCGCGCGCGGATCCCGCGCGGCGAGCTCCTCCTCGAGCATCTCGTAGTAGCGCGGGAGGAACGTCGGGCGATCGACCGCGGCGCCGGTCTGGCGCTTCACCTCGTCGAGGATCCAGCGGTCGGTGCGGCCCTGGAACACGACGCCGTCCATCGCGCCGGTGATCCCGGTGGCCTCGTCGTACGCGCGGTCGAGCGCGACGCGGCCCGCCCCGTCGCCGTTGAGGAGCGTGCCGTCGATGTCGAAGAGCAGGTAGGTGGGCGAGCTACGTCTCCATCGTCTCCATCGGGTAGCCGGCCTCGGCCCAGTCGTCGTGACCGCCCTCGACGTTGTAGAGGTCGGTCAGGCCCATCGTCGCCGCGAACTCGGCGGCGACGGCCGAGCGCTGGCCGGACTTGCAGATGAACAGGACCGGGCGGTCCGTGGCAAGGTCGGCGACGCGCACGAGCGTCGCCATGTGCGGGATGTTGAGCGAGCCCGGCACGTGGCCGTCGGCGTGCTCGTGCATCTCGCGCGAGTCGACAACCTGCACGTCGCCGTTGTCGATCATCTCCTTCGCCTCGTGCACATCGATGCGCGTGAAGGGCTCCATCTCGTTCTTGACCGCCATCGGGCTATCCTCTCGGCGACGGGCTCCCGATGCCGTGCCGGGAGCCCGCAGGTAGGTACTGCGAGGGTGTCGTGTGAGTGTATCAAAGCCCGGCGCAGCCTCCCCCGCCGGCTCCCGCATCGGGCCGCTCGCGCTCGGCATCGACCTGCGCAGCGGGCCGCGCTACCCCACCGGCCTCGCCGTGCTCGGCGTCGACCGGCGGCTGCGGCTCCTCGAGACCGTGCGCACGGACGAGCAGATCGAGGAAGCCGTGCGGCGCTTCGACCCCGCGGTCGTGGCGATCGACGCGCCGCTCGCGCTGCCCGAGGGCCGCTGCTGCGCCGACCCGGTGTGCGAGTGCTCGCGCCAAGGCATCATGCGCGAGGTCGACCGGCTTTGTGCCGCGCTGGGCTACCGGCCCTACCCGACGCTCATCCCCTCGATGGTCGGGCTCACGCTGCGCGGTATTGCGCTCGCGGAGCGCCTGCGTGCCCGCGGCGTCCCGGTGGTCGAGGTGTATCCGGGCATGGCCCAGGACATCCTCGGCATCCCGCGCAAGCGCGACCGCGACGGGCTGCGGCGCGGACTGCGCCGCGTGGGCGTGCGCGGCATCCCGCGCAAGCGCCGCCCCACCCACGACGAGCTCGACGCCGCGACGGCGGCGCTTGTCGGCGTGCTCCACCTCGAGGGGCGCACGCAGGCGCTCAATCCCGATGCCGTCTCGCCCCTCGTAGCGCCCGAGTCGCCGGAGGGGGTCACGGAGGTTCACCGGTAGCGCTCTACGGCGCGTTACAATCGCGCCCGTGCCGACAGTTGACTCCGACCGCCTGCCCCGGGTCTTCGTCACGCGTGTGCTGCCCGGCAGCGCACCGCTCGAACGACTGCGCGCAGCGACCGCGCCCGACGTGTGGGCGCCGGACCGCCCGCCGACCGCCGAGGAGGTCACCGAGCGCTCGGCCGGCTGCGCCGGCCTGCTGACGATGCTCACCGAGCGCGTCGACGCGGCGCTCCTCGACTGCCGGCCGGAGGTCCGCGTGGTCGCGAACATGGCGGTCGGGTTCGACAACGTCGACGTGGCGGCGGCGACCGAGCGCGGTGTGCTCGTGACGAACACGCCCGGAGTCCTCACCGAGACCACCGCCGACCTCGCCTTCGCGCTGCTGCTCGGCGCTGCCCGGCGCCTCGTCGAGAGCGAGCACGCCGTCCGCGACGGCGCGTGGGGACCGTGGCGCCCGACGTGGATGCTCGGCAAGGCCGTGCACGGCGCGACGCTCGGCATCGTGGGGCCCGGTCGCATCGGCGCGGCCGTCGCAATGCGCGCACAGGGCTTCGGCATGCGCGTGCTCTACCACGGCCGTCGGCACGCGCGCGGGTTCCTGGGCGAGAGCGTGGACTTCCGCACACTCCTCGCTACGTCCGACTTCGTCTCGGTGCACGTCCCGCTGAACGCGGAGACCGAGGGCATGTTCGGCGTCGACGCGTTCGCGCGGATGCAGCCGGACGCGATCTTCGTGAACACGTCGCGCGGCGGCGTGGTGGACCAGGACGCGCTGCGCGACGCTCTCGTGCGCGGCGAGATCGGCGGCGCCGCGCTCGACGTGACGACGCCCGAGCCGCTGCCGCCCGACGACCCGCTGCTCGACGCGCCGAACCTGCTCGTCACCCCGCATATCGGTAGCGCCACCGGCCCGACGCGCGAGCGCATGGCGGACCTCGCCGTGGACGGGCTGCTCGCGGCGCTGGCCGGCGAGCGGCCCGAGCACCTGGTGAACCCCGAGGCGTGGGAGCGACGGCGATGACACGCGAGCGTGAAGCACACCCCCCGCACGGCCCGCTCTGGATGGCCGACCTGCTGTGGCGCCTCGGCAGTGTCCAATTCGGCGAGTTCTCGCTCGGCCGCACCGTGCGCAACTCGCCGGTCTACATCAACCCGAAGCTCGTGATCTCGCGGCCCGAGGAGCTTGCCCGGGTAGTGCAGGTGATGGACGAGGAGCTGCGGCTGGCGATGTCGCTGCGCAACCCGCACGTCCAGCGCTTCGACCTCATCGCCGGGGTACCCATCGGCGGCCTGCACATCGCGACCGCGCTCTCGCTGCAGATGCGTGTCCCGCTTGTCTACGTCCGCCCGTCATCGCCACTCGACGACGAAGCGTCCGCGCGGCGCGTGCAGATCGAGGGCGCGTACCGTCCGGGTCAGACCGCGCTCATCGTCGACGACCTCGCGGCGGGCGGCGGCTCGATCGTCGACACGGCGACGCGGCTGCGCAGCGCCGGCGTCGTCGTGCGCGACGCGATGGTGCTGCTCGACCGCCAGCAGGGCGCATCGCTGCGGCTCGAGGGGCTTGGCGTGCGGTTGCACCCGGCGCTGACGCTGGAGGTGCTGCTCAACTACCTGCGGGGCGAGGGCCGCATCTCGCACGAGGACTACCGCAGCTCGATCGAGTACCTGCACCGCGTGGGCGACATGCGCTCGGAGTTCGACGGCTAGTCTGTCTGGCCTATGCGGGTTCCCGTGCCGCTGCGGCGTTGTACACGATGAAGCCCTCGCCCGTGTCTTCGAACCGCGCGCCCGAGGGGTGTGAGAGCACGGCGCGCGCAATGATCGCGTCCCCGGCCGCCCCGGCCACGTTCAGGCTCACGGCGATGATGGCCGTCGAGGAGATCGCGCCGCCCGGAGGCGCGACGGCGACAACGCCGAGGAGCAACACCGTGAGGACACCGACCGCACCCAGCCCGGCGAAGAGGTACCCGCCGCGGCTGAAGTAGGAGCCGGGTGCGCACACGTAGAGGATCGGGCCGAGCCTCGTGCGCGCTCGCCAGCCGAACCTCGGGCGGCCGCCGAGCAGCAGGAACCCCGCCGCGTGGCTCAGTTCGTGCAGCACCAGCCCCAGGGCCGTGCCGAAGACCACGCTCGTGAGTCCGAGCGAGAACTCGGCGACGCCGGAGGTGAGATAGACCACGGCCAGCGCCACGTTCGCCGTGACGAGGAGCGCGACCAGCGCAAGCACGAGGGACACCCCGACGAGCCACGACGGCACGCGCCCGATGTCCCACCGGTCCATCTCGACGTAGCCGCTCGGCAGGTTCGCGCTCAACGGGACCTCCGGTCGCGATGCAGCGCCATGGTGGCGCGCCTCCATCGTCGCACCGCCGTGAAGCCCTCGCGGTGCGGGGTGCGCGAGACGCCGCAACTCGACGCGCGGCCGCCGGCCGGCGCTCGAAGCGCCCGCCGCCTCGCCTCGAGCGTCGGGGTTGGCCGGGGGCGGGCCTACGCCTCGAGGTGGAGCGTGGAGAGCACGCGGCCCTGCACCTCCACGTTGTCGGCGGAAGTGTAGATCGGGTCCATCGTCGCGTTCGCCGGCTGGAGGCGGACGCGTTCGCCCTCGCGGTAGAATCGCTTGAGCGTCGTCTCGCCCTCGTCCTTGAGCCACACCGCCACGCGCTCGCCGTCGTCGCAGCTGTTGGTCGGTTCGAGGATCACGATGTCGCCGTCGTTGATCAGGTCCTCGATCATCGAGGTGCCCTCGACGCGCAGCGCGAACGCCTGCGTGCGGCCGCGCGTCTGCTCGCGCGTGACCTCGATCTGTTCGACGTCCGGGCCCAGCGTCTCCGGGAAGGTCGGGATCGGGGCGCCGGCGGCGATCTTGCCGAGCACCGGCACCATCAGCGGCGCACGGCGGCGCCGGCCGGAGCCGTCGAGCAGCTCGATGCCGCGCGACACCTCGCGGTCGCGGCGGATGTAGCCGCGCTCCTCGAGGCGCTTGAGGTTGTAGTCCACGACAGACGTCGAGGAGATCTCGCAGCCCTGCTGGATGTCGCGGATCGAGGGCGGGTAGTCCTTCTCCGCCATGAACTCGTTCAGGAATTCCATGATGCGGCGCTGCCGCGCGGAAAGATCGTCGCCTGCTTGCACCATGCCAGTCACCTCGCCTCGCTGCTCCCGGAGCGCTCTGCGGCATCACCGCGGGCTCACCGGGCCGATGGTCTGCCGCCCCCGCCGCAGCCCGCCGGTTTACCGTCCGTCGGCTACCGTCCGCCGGTTTACTGTCCGCCGGCTACCGTCCGCCGGTTGCACCCCCGCCAGGTGGGGCGCAGTATCCGCCGCACGTTCACGCCATCGCACAGCCACGCTGGCAGCGCGATGTACGTATGTTCGCAACAAACGTACTTTGAGCGTTCCCTCCCCGTCAAGCGCCCTCCGTCACGCCGTCGGGCACGCTGCCCGCCCCCATGTTGCGCGCCTATGCCGTCCGCTACCCTGCCCCCGGCAGTCACGCATCGAAAGGCGGCACCCGTGAGCGCGAGCCTCGAGGACCTGTTCGGGCAGCAGGCGCCCGGCGCACCCGACCCCGACGCCGGGGAGCTGGCGCGGGCGATGGTCATCGCCGCCCACCCCGACGACGCCGACTTCGGCGCGGCCGGCGCCGCCGCCCTGCTCGCGCAGGCCGGCTGGGAGGTGCGCTACCTCGTCGTCACGGACGGCTCGAAGGGCTCCGACGACCCGAAATTCACGCCCGAGACGCTCATCGCCACGCGCGACCGCGAGCAGCGCGACGCCGCGCGCATCCTCGGCGTCGTATCGGTCGGCTTCCTCGGCTACACCGACGGCGAGCTCACCTACTCGCGCGAGTTGCTGGGCGCGATCACGCGCGAGATCCGCGCGTTCAAGCCCCACGCCGTCTACACCCACGACCCGGAGCCGGTGATCCACACCGAGGGCTTCGTCAACCACAACGACCACCGCGTCACCGGCCTCGCCACCGTCGACGCCGTCTACCCCACCGCCCGCGACCGCCTCAACTTCCCCGAGCAGATCGAGGAAGGCCTCGATACCCACAAGGTCGCCGAGATGTACCTGTGGGGCACCAACGACGCCAACTTCGACGTCGACATCACCGCCGTCGTCGACACGAAGATCGAGGCGCTGCTCGCCCACGTCAGCCAGTTCGGTGACAGCGAGGAGTTCGTCGAGTTCGCGCGCGAGCACTGGCGCGACGAGGACGGCCGCTACCTCGAGTCCTTCCGCCAGGTGGTGATGTTCCGGTGACGTCCGCAGGCCCCGATGCGGGGCACGGCGATGCGGACGGGCCGGGCGGGGCGGGCGGGCCGGGCGCGGGGCACGAACACCTCGAGCAGCGCTTCTGCCCGCAGTGCGCGACGGAGCTGGAGGCCGGACGCGGCCCGGGCGGGCAGCCCGGCTGCCCCGCGTGCGGCTTCGTGCGCTTCGACAACCCGAAGGTCGCGACCGGCGTCGTCGTCGAGCACGAGGGCCGGGTGTTGCTCGTGCGCCGCAACCACGAGCCGATGATGGGTCGCTGGACGTTCCCCTCGGGGTTCGTCGACGCCGGCGAGGTCGTCGAGGACGCGGCCCGCCGCGAGGCGTTCGAGGAGGCCGGCGTCGAGGTGGAGCTGGACCGCACCCTCGGCGTCTACAGCGCCGCGGGCGACCCGGTGGTGTTCATCGCCTACGCGGGCCACGTCGTGGGAGGCGCGCCGGCGGCGGGGGACGAGGCGTACGAGGTGGGGCTGTTCGCCCCCGACGAGTTGCCCGAGCTCGCCTTCCAGCACGACCCGGCGATCATCGAGGCGTGGCGCACGCGGTGACGCTCGGCGACAATCCAGCCGTAGCGCCGGGGCATGCCGCACGTTCGGCCCTCGCGCGGTAGGATGCGCGGGGCCCACGACGCCACGAGGTCGGCGGGCAGTACGCACAGCAGCGAGAGGCGGAAGCTGTGAAGATCGTTCTCTATGTCGCCACCGACGAGCCGCTCACCGAGGATGCGCTGGCGCTGATCAACGACGCCGTGCGCGAGGCGGGCGTCGCCGATCCGGAGATTGAGACGCGGGTGGTCACTTCGGTGGACGACGCGCAGGCGGTGCGCTGCCTCGGATCGCCCACGATCCGCATCGAGGGGCTCGATGTCGAGTACGGGGAGCGCGAGCCTCCGGAGACGACCAACGGCGAGCGCTTCTACAGCACCCCCGAGGGCTGGGGCCGGATGCCGAGCGTCGGCATGATCGTCTTCTCGATCAACGAGATCCGCGCCGGCCAGGGGTCTGGCTAGGACCGGCCGGCTCGCGCCGGCCGCGGAGCGGCACATGGCGGACGAACCAACCGACGCCGGAGACCCTCCCGAGGAGCCCGCGAAGCCGCGTCCGAAGCGGCGCGGGCCCCTCCGCGGCCGGGGCACGTCGACGACCGGGGGCGGCATCACCGACGAGCTGCGTCGCCGCGTCGAAGCCGCCGCGCAGGCGGCGAACGAGACCGCGGGCCCGCAGGCCCGGCAGTTCGCCGACCGAGTGCAGCGGATGGCTTCCGCCGCGCGCGAAGAGGCGGCGCGTCGCCGGCCCGCGGCCGAGCGGGCGGCGCGTTCGGCGGCCGATCGCGTGCGTGACGCGGCCGAGCGGACGAAGCCGGAGGTCGAGCGCCTGGCGCGCGAGGCCCGTGTGGCGGGCGAGGCGGCGGTGCCGCATGTGGCTCGCGCGGCCCAGGATGCCGCCCAGTACGCGCGTGACCACGACGATGAGCTGCGCGGCGCGGCCGCGCAGGTCGCCCGCAGCGTCGCCCCGCGACCCCTCAGGCCCGCCGTCGACGCCCTCGGCGAGGAGCTCTCGAAGCGGCCTCGCGCGGATCGCGACGAGCCCCGATCGGATGCGGAGACCGGCGAGACGGGCTCGACGGACGGGTCCGGCAAGACGGACGACCCGGCGGGCAGCAAACCCTCGTAGCATCACTCACCCCCTCCGGTTCGGGACGCCCGCAGCGACGGTTCGCTACGGCGCTCCCGGACGGATACGTTGCGCCTCGACGAGCGCGATGCGCAGTCCGTCCATCGCCACGACGGTGAAGCGGTGGCCCTCGAAGTCGGCCGTCGCGCCCACCTCCGGGATCTCGCCCAGCAGCTCCAGTACGAGGCCGGCGACGGTGTTGTACGGCCCCGGATCCACTGCAAGGCCCAGCAGCTCCTCGAGCACGTCGACACCCTCGGCGGCGTCGATGCGCACGATGCCGCCGGGCCGGCGCACGGCTGGCTCCTCGGGCACCTCGAACTCGTCCTGCAGCTCGCCGACGATCTCCTCGAGCACGTTCTCGAGCGTCACGATCCCGTCCGTGCCGCCGTACTCGTCGACCACGATGGCGAACTGCGTGCGCCGCACGCGCATCAGCCGCAGCAGCTCCTGCACGTCGATCTGCGCCGGCACCACGAGCGGCTCGCGCAGCAGCGAGGACAGCGGCGTCTCGGACTCCGCCAGCAGCAGGTCGCGGGCGTGCAGCACGCCGATCACGTCGTCGAGGTCGTTGCGGTAGACGGGGTAGCGCGAGTGGCGCTGTGCCTTGGCGAAGGCGATCGCGTCGTCGGTGGAGGTGTCGGCGTCGATCGCGATCACCTCGGTGCGAGGGATCGTGACGTTGGCGACGGTGAGGTCCGCGAAGCGGATCACGCGCTGCAGCATGAACTGCTGCTGATCGTTCAGCTCGCCCGCCTCGGCGCTGGCCTGCACCACGAGCCGCAGCTCGTCGGGGCCGAAGTGACCGTGCTGGCCGGCGGCGCGGTTCACGCGCAGCAGCCGCGCGACGAGCCAGCCGCTCTCGTTGAGCACGTAGATGACGGGCCGGAATACCGCGCGGAACAGCCGCAGCGGCCCCGCCACCACGATCGCCGTCTGCTCCGGGTACTGGAGCGCAACGCCCTTCGGCGCCAGCTCGCCGGCGATGACGTGGAGGGCCGTGATCAGCGTGAACGCCACCGCGAAGCTGACGGCGTGGGACCCGAACGCCCCCAGGACCGGATCGAGCAGCCCCGCGAGCGCGGGCTCGCCGATCCAGCCGAGCGCCAGGCTGGCGATGGTGATGCCGAGCTGGCAGGCGGCGATGTAGCTGTCGAGGTGGGTGATACCGTCCTCGACGTTGCGCGCGCCGGGGCGGCCCTCGTTGACGAGTTGCTGGACGCGCGTCTGGCGTACGGTGACGAGCGCGAACTCGGCGGCGACGAAGAAGCCGTTGAGGAAGACCAGGAACGCGACGGCGAGTAGACCGCCGCCAATCTCGAGCACGTTGCCCCCACCCCTTGGCGATCGAGCGTACTACAGGGCGGGTGAGCGGGCGCGCGTTCCGTATCGCCTGCACCCGATACAGTGTTGACAGACGTGTGTACTATCGAACACACGTTCTACAAGGAGTTCCCCGATGTCCGACCGCAGCGCCATCGAGTGGACCGAGGCGACCTGGAACCCCGTCACTGGCTGCACTGAGGTGTCGCCGGGATGCGCGCACTGCTACGCGAAGCGCTTCGCCGAGCGGTTCCGGGGCGTGCCGGGCCATCCGTACGAGCAGGGGTTCGACGTCGTCTTGCGGCCGGAGCGGATCGAGCAGCCGCTCGCGTGGAAGCGCCCGCGCACGATCTTCGTGAACAGCATGAGCGACCTGTTCCACGAGGACATCGAGGATGCCTTCGTCGCCGAGGTCTTCGATGTGATGGAGCGCGCGCACTGGCACACGTTCCAGGTACTCACAAAGCGCCCGGAGCGAGCCGCCACCCTCGCGCCGTCGTTGCCGTGGCCGTCGAATGTATGGCTCGGCGTCTCAGTCGAGAACCAGCGCTGGACCACCCGCATCGATGCGCTGCGGTCGATCGACTCGAAGGTGCGCTTCCTGTCCTGCGAGCCACTGCTCGGCCCGCTCGACCTCGACCTCGGTGGCGTCCACTGGGTGATCGTGGGAGGCGAGAGCGGCCCGCGGGCCCGGCCGATGCGCCCTGAGTGGGCGCTGGATATTCGGGACCAGTGTCTCGACGCCGGGGTCCCATTCTTCTTCAAGCAGTGGGGCGCGCACGACGCGTCGGGGAAGCGGATGAGCAAGAAGGCGTCGGGGCGCCTCCTGGACGGACGGACGTGGGACGAGGCGCCGGCGCGATTTGAGGCCAGCGTTGCCTAACCTCGTTGCGAGTGACGGATTGCCGGCGTTCCCGCTGCAGCCATGGACACGGACGAAGCTGCTCCTGATCGACGGTTACCTCGGTATCTTCACCGGGGGTATGCGGAGACAGTGGAGGCTGGTCTACGCCGATCTCTTCGCGGGGCCTGGACTGTGCGTTGATGAGGAGTCGGGCGAGGAACGCCCGGGCTCAGCCCTCATGGCCGCCCGCCACGAGGAGTTCGAGGCGGTCTTCCTGAACGACATCAGTACCGACTCTATTGCGGCTCTGAGGCGGCGGGTGGGCGAGGCGAACGCCAGCCACGTACGATTCACCGACATGGATTGCAACGACGCTGCTGTTACCGCGCGCGAGCATCTGTTCCCGCCGTTCGAAGCGGGGCGAACGCTGGGGCTTGCCGTCATTGATCCGACAGCATTCCAAATCTCCTTCGACGCGATCCGGCGAATGACTGCGGGCCTGCGCATCGATCTCATCATTACGTTCATGACCGGGTACATCCGACGTTTCATCGGCGAGCCATCGCTTGAAGCCACACTCGAGCGCTTCTTCGGAACGTCAGCGTGGAGGGATCTGATTCCGGGAAAGGGCCCTGAGCGCCTCACGTACCGCGCCTTGCTCAATCTCTATGAGGACCAGCTTCGCTCGATCGGATACACGGTCTTCGATGATCGCCAGCAGGCACGGAACCGCACGGGAGCCTCGATCTACCACATGGTGTACGCCAGCAAGCACGAGCGGGGTGGGGATTTCTGGCAGAAGATCAGCCAGAAAGACCACGTGGGTCGGGTACGTCTCCCCGGGCTCGACTAGACGCGGCTACTCCTCACGCCCCAACGTCAGCCCCAACACCCCCGCCAGCTCGATCAGCGCGGGGACTGCCGTCTCCGCGTGGAGGCGGCGCGCCTCGATGTCCGAGGCGATACGGGTGAGGATCGTGATGGCCTTCGGGGTGTCGAAGTCGGCGTCGAGGGCGTCCATGAACTGGTTGCGGCGCGGCTGTACCAGCAACTGGTCCGGCGGGCCACCGGGCGCGTCGACGGCGCGACGCAGGCGCGCGGCGAGGTCCTCGTAGCCCAGCAGCTCGTCCCGGCTCCACGGGTGCTCCTCGCGGTAGTGGCGGCCGAGCAGCATCAGGCGGATCGCGTCCGGCGTGTGGCCCTGCGCGAGCAACTCGCTCACCTTCACGAGGTTGCCGAGCGACTTCGACATCTTCTCGCCGTCGATCGTGACCGTGCCGACGTGCATCCAGTAGCGCACGAACGGCGCGGCGCCCGTCGCCGACTCGGACTGCACCAGCTCCGACTCGTGGTGCGGGTAGACGAGGTCGCGCCCACCGCCGTGGATGTCGATGCGGGCGCCGAGGTTCGCCGTCGCCATTGCCGAGCACTCGATGTGCCAGCCGGGGCGGCCCGTGCTCCACGGCGAGTCGTAGGCGGCGCCCGGCGCGTCCGAGGGCTGCCACAGCAGGAAGTCGAGCGAGTCGCGCTTCAGGTGGTCGGGCTCGTCGGGCATGCTGTCGGTGCGCGGGCCGTCGCGCAGCTCCTGCGGCGTCTTGCCCGCGAGCGCGCCGAAGTCCGCGCGGGTCGACGCGTCGAACATCACGTACCCCTCGACGGTGTACGCGTGGCCGCGCGCCACGAGGGTCTCGATCATCTCGATGATCTGCGGCATCGAGTCGGAGGCGCGGGGGTAGGCGTTCGGGCGGAGCACGTTGAGCGAGTCCATCTCGCGCAGGTAGATGGCGTGGTTCTCGTCGGTCAGGTCCGCGATGCTCATCCCGCGCTCGCGGGAGACGCGCACCATGTCGTCGTCGACGTCGGTAATGTTCTGGATGTGCTGGACGGCGAGCCCCTGGAACTCCAGGTAGCGGCGCACGGTGTCGAAGAAGACGTACGTGAAGGCGTGGCCGAGGTGGCCGACGTCGTACGGCGTGATGCCGCACACATAGATACGCGCCACGCCGTCCTCAAACGGCTCGAACAGCTCGGCGCGACGCGCGAGGGTGTTGTAGATCTCGAACAGGAGCGGGCTCCTCGCGGCGGTGCCGCACGATGACTGGAAGCATCGTAGCATGAGCCGAACGAACAGCCCGTCCCCCGCGCCGACCGTCGATCGAGGGGGCGAGCACCGCCGACAGGAGGCCTCGGATGCTGCTCGGACGCGTTCGCGTTGGTCGTCGCACCCTCAGCGGGATCGTCGAGGGGGACACGCTGCACGTCGTGCGCGGCGGGCTCTTCGGCCGCCTCGAGCGGACGGGCGAGTCGTTCACGGCGCGCGAGGCGACGCTGCTCGCGCCGGTACGGCCGAGCAAGGTCGTGGCGATCGGGCTGAACTACCGCACGCACCTCGCCGCGGGCGCCGAAGCGCGCCCCGAGCCGGCGAACCCCGAGCCGTTCCTCAAGGCGCCGAGCTCCGTGATTGGCGCCGGCGAAGCGATCGTGCTCCCGGCAGACGCCGGGCCGGTCGACGAGGAGGGCGAGGTCGTCGCCGTGATCGGCCGCCGCGGCCGCAACATCCCCGAGGACCGCGTCGACGACTACGTGCTCGGCTACACCGGCGGCAACGACGTGTCCGCGCGCGCGTGGCAGGGCAACGACCTGCAGTGGTGGCGCGCGAAGTCCGCCGACACCTTCACGGCCGTCGGCCCGTTCATCGCCACCGACCTCGACCCCGAGCACATCGGGCTACGCGTGCTCGTGAACGGCGAGGTGGTGCAGGAGGCTTCGACCGCGGACCTCATCCACTCGGTGCGGGCGTGCATCGCCTGGATCTCGCGCTCGATGACCCTCGAGCGCGGCGACCTCATCTTCACGGGCACGCCGGGCACGACGCGTCGCCTCGCGGCGGGTGACTCCGTCCGCGTCGAGGTCGAGGGCGTCGGCTACCTCGTGAATCCGGTCGTCGCGGAGTCCCCGTAGATGCGGGGAAACCCCGCAGGCCTCCCGCGGACGCGGGGAAACCCCGCAGGTCAGTGACAGGCGGACGGGTGCTGGACGTAGCGCTGCTGCAACTGCGCGCGTTCGGGCTCGCCGACCACGAGGCGGCATGGGCCGAACTGCTACGCCGCATCGACGAGGCCGCCGCGCCAGCCGACGGTCCGCCGCCCGGCCTGATCGTAGCGCCCGAGGCCAGCTACCCCGCGTACTACCTCCACTCGCGCGCGGCGTACGAGGCCGCGCGCCTGCTCGCCGACGGCGAAGTCGAGGCGACGCTTGCCGCGCGCGCGGCGCGCCATGGCACGACGATCGTCGTCGGGCTCGTGCAGCGCACGCCTGGTGGCAAGCTCCGCAACCAGGCCGTCTGCTTCGGACCCTCCGGCGAGGTGCTCACGAGGACCGCGAAGCGCTTCCTCTGGCACTTCGACACCGAGTGGTTCGAGGCGGGGTGGTTCGAGCCAGGTGAGGAGGCCTCGGTCGTCGACATCGGCGGGGCGCGCGCCGGGCTGTTCGTGTGCGCCGACGGCCGCCTGCCGGAGATCCCTCGAGCGCTCGCTGCTGCGGGCGCCGAGCTGCTCATCGACCCCACCGCGTGGGTGTCGAGCGGGCGCGACCCGGCCGCGCTCTCCAACCCGCAGGTCGACTACATGCTCGCGGCGCGCGCGATCGAGAACGGCGTGTGGGTCGTCGCCGCCGACAAGGTCGGCGTCGAAGCCGGCACGATCGTCTACGCCGGCCGCTCGGGCGTCGTTGACCCGGCCGGGCGCTGGCGCGTGCAGGCGCCGAGCGACGCGCCGGGCATCATCCGCGCCTCGATCGACCTCGACGAGGTGCGCGGTGCGCCGGTGGCGCGGCGGCCGGAGCTGTACAGCGGCGCGGCCATCGTCGGCGAGGACTCACCTGCGGCGCGCGCGACCCGCGAGCCGATCACCGTCGCCGACGCCGAGGTGCGGCTGGCGGCGGCCGCGCTTGCCGTGCAGCCCTCGGCGGTCGAGCTCATGGAGCAAGTGCGCGCGACGGCCACGACGCTCGCGACGCAGGGCGCGCAGCTGCTCGTGCTGCCCGACCTCGCCGGCGCCGACCCGCACGCACTGAGCCAGCAGGAGCTGCTGCCGCAGCTTGAGGCGCTGAGCGCCGAGACGGGGCTGATGCTGGCTGTCACGCTCGCCGAGCGCCCCGCGCGCGGCGACAGCGACGAGGAGCGCGCGTACAAGTCGCTGCTGCTGCTCGACGGTGGGGAGCTGCTCTGCGCCTACCGGCAGGCGCACCTCGACGCCGACGAGCAGGTGGCCGGCTTCGCGCCGGGCGAGGCGCCGCCGCCGCTGATCGACACGCGACTCGGGCGGCTCGGCCTGCTCGCGGGGCGCGACGCGCTCGCGCCGGAACCGGCGCGTGCGCTCAAGCTCGCGGGCGCCGAGGTGCTCGTGTGGTGCGCCAGCCCGCTCGCCGATGCGGCCGAGGATGCCGTGCGCGTGATCGCGCGCACCCGCGCGGCCGAAAACCGCGTCTACGTCGTGGCCTCGGCTGGCCCCGACCGCGCGGGCGGCGCGTACGTCGTCGAGCCGTCGGGAGCGGTGGCGGCGGAGTCGCTGGCGGGCGAGGCGATGGCGGTCGCGGCCGACGCGAACCGCGCGCTCACCCGTCGCCACCGCATGGCCCCTCGCACCGACCTGATCCTCGCCCACCGCCCGGAGGCGTTCCCGGACCTCTTCGGCCCGCCACCGGGCGACGAGGGGTAGCTTCCGGAGGTGCCCGGGCACCTCGATGCCTTGGTGAGTCACTGCGGTTCCGTGAAACCATCGGGCGCGCGTTCCGTATCGTGAGTGGGAGGAGTCGCGCGTTCGCGCTCTCGCCACCGGGGTGTGTGGTTCGGGCGTGTACACAGTCTCCCGAAGGCAGTGAGAGACGAAGGGACTCGAGGAGACGGAGCGCGTGCTGTTCTTCTTCGGGGGCGGCAGGGAGCACCGGCAACTCACGCCCGGCCAGGAATCGCAGACCGCACCGGTGTGGTCGCCCGACCGCGGCTCGCGTTCCGTGGGTCCGAGCGTGCTTCAAACCTCACGCTCGTCGCGGAGGGGGCGGCCGGTTCGAACGTGTGGGGTGCGGGGCCGGCGTGGTCGCCGGACGGGACGCGCATCGCCTTCCTGCAGGACGGCGTTCTGCACCCGATGGTGGCGTCCGGTTCGGACGTGCTGTGCATCTTCGAGGTTGATGGTGGAGCGCTGAAGGGCAGTTCGGGCCGCTGCTGTGGTCGCGCAGCGGCGACGAGGTATACGGCCCGCGGTCCTCCTCGATCGATCCGGATGGAGGGCTGTTTGCCGTCTCTGTTGAAGGGTCGCAGCGGATCCACCGCGTTGCCCCGCCCATCAACGACGCTCTGGGCCTGGCCTGGTCTCCAGCGGGCACGCGGCTTGCCGTCCGCCTGGCGCCGTTTTCGAGTTGCAGCAATCTCGATGTTTGCCCCCACGCCGACGTGGTGCTCTACACGGTCGCCCCGGACGGATGGGACATGAGGGGGCTGATACGAGCCAGCACCGACGGGGAACTGGTGGCGGAAGGCGAGGCGGGGCGATGAGGCCCCCCGCGATGGCGCTCTCCGTTGGGTGTGGTCAGTACAGTTAGGTCCAGATCTTGCGGCGCTCGCCGCAGTGGGCGCACACCAGCGCCTTGATGCCGGCCGGCCGTTGCCGGCTCGAGTCGCGGCCGCGCATCTCGCGGACATGGTCGGCGCAGAACAGCAGCCGGCAGCGCGAGCACTCGTGGCGCATCCGCGAGTCGCAGCGCTCGTCGGCGCACACGCTCACGCGGTTCGAGAGCTCCATGCGGGCCCGCCACTCGGTGTGGGCGTCCAGGTCTTCGCGCTTCCGCTGGCAGCGCGTGCGGCTGCACACGTCCATGTACTGCGCGCCGCGCTGGCCGTGCTCCTCGCAGAACGGACGGGCGCAGTAGACGCAGTCGGTCACGGCGGCCTGCCCGCAGCCGCGGCGCAGCAACCCGCCTCCGTAGGTGCATCGCGCGCTGGTCGTCACCTCGCCGCCCGCCTTCCGGGCGTCCCCCGGTTCGGTGGAGGACCCGACGTAGCCATTGTCGCATTTCCATGCCGGCGCCGGGGCGCCTCGGCCGGCCGCCGGCGTCACGAGCCGGCCCTGGTCGGGCCTACTCGCTGGGCGTCCGTGAGCTGACCTGTAGTTCGAGGATGACCTGGGTGTAGCCCTCGTCCTCCTGGAAGGCGTCGAGCTGGATCTGACCCTGGATGCCGTCGCTCTCCGAGGCAAACCCCAGGACTGTCGCGAAGCCGACCGCTTCGTCGGCGGTCAGTTCCCAGCCCTCACCTTCGAGGCGCTCACGGTAGTCCTCCGCAAGGTCGAAGCTCGATCCGCTCGAGAGCACGGTGATCTGGTACGCGGTCGCGCCGGGCTGGGTCCTCCACGCCGTGCTGACGACCGTCATGTCGTCGTCGACCAGGAATGCGGCCGGGAACGCCGCGGGCAGCGGCCGGCCCTCGGGCAGCTCGAAGTCGGGTGGTTCGGACGTGGTGGGCGGCAAGACCTGGATGAGGTAGAGCAGGCTGGCGAGCGGGCCTTCCAGGGTCGGCGCGCCCGCGTCCGTGGCGTCGCCCTCGCCCTCGCCCTCGCCCTCGGCTGCGGCAGCTTCGGCTGCAGCCGCTGTGAGTGTGGCGCTCGAGAGGATGGGCTGCACCCAGGCCACGCCCTGTACGTCCGCGCTCACGGTGCTCTGGAACTGGACGATCGCGATCTCCTCGGACGACTGCCCACCGGTGGCCTGCCACGGCGACTGGTCGAGCTGCTCCGCGACCGTCTGCTCGATGTCGGCCGGCGAGCCGATGAGGTCGAAGACGATGAAGTAGCGTTGCGAGCCGTCCGGGTTGTCGATGCGTCCGCTGGCGACGAGCACCGCGTCGGGATGCACCGGGAGTGCGGCGATGTCCGAGAGGAACAGATCATCGCGGATAGCCTGCGGGTCCTCGGCGTCGCGGAGTCCGGCGGCGAACTGCGCGAACGCCTGGGCGCGGTCGGCTTCCCACGCGGCGCGGAACTCCTCGGGGGTCATGCCCGCCGTCTCCGCGATGAGGGTGACCCGCTCGTCGCCATCCTCGATGGCGTTCCCGAGGACCGTCAGCGCCTCCGGGTTGAGGATGGCCTGCAGCCCGGGCACGAGCTCGCCGTTGCGCGTCTCGATGACGGTGTCGAGGGGTTCGCCGAGCTGGAGGACGCGGGCGGCGAAGTCGTTGGTCGGGTCGGTGGGTTCCTCGACGGTGGCGTCGTTGTCGCCACCGCAGGCGACGGCGAAGAGCGCGAGCAGCGCGGCGAGGAGGGCCGCGGGCAGCGCAAGCCGAAGGTGCATGGTGCCTCCCGGGCGGTGGTTGGAGCACAACGATCGTAGCACGGTCGCGTGCGTGATAGACGTGCGTGATAGATGGGAAGTGTTGGGGTGGGTGAGGGGATTTGAACCCCCGCTCTCCAGGGCCACAACCTGGCGCCTTAGACCGCTAGGCGACACCCACCACGTGGAGACGCGGCCCACGGCCGCTGCATCGAGTGTAACAGGCTGTGGGGATGCGCCAACCGTGCGCACGGCCGAGCAGCACCGGCTTGACGCGACCGGCGTTGGAGAAGCAGTCTGTAGTAAGACGCAGTAATAACCGGACGGCCCATGCCTCGAACCACCAGGACGATCACCTTCTCCCTGCCGCCCGAGATGTCTGACCGATTGGACGAGCTGACCGGCCGGGACGGACGGACGCGCTCCGCGTTCGTCCGGGAAGCGCTCCTCCGCTACATGGAAGAGTGGGAGTGGCAGGAACTCATCGAGTACGGTGAGCAGCAGGCGAGACGGGCCGGGATCAGCCCCGACGATGTCGAGCGCCTCGTCGCGGAGTACCGGGCCGAGGCGGGCACCGGACGCGGATGAGGGTCGTCCTGGACACCAATGTCGTGGTGTCCGCCCTCAACTTCCCCGGCAACGAGCGGTTGGTGCTTGAGTACGGCCGCCGGGGGCGGTTCGAGCTGGTGCTCTCGCCCTTCATCCTCGCGGAAGTCGCGGGAGTGCTCACGCGGAAGTTCGGTTGGAGCGAGGCGCGATCGTCGCAGGCAATCGCGATGCTGCGCGACGCGGCGACGATCATTGAGCCTCACAGTCTCGTCGAGGTGGTCGCGGGCGGCCACGCCGACAACCGGATACTGGCGTGCGCGGCGGAGGCGGACTACCTCGTGACGGGCGACCGTCAGCACCTCCTGCCAATCGGGGAGTACGAGGGCATCCGGATCGTGCGTGCGCCCGCTCTGCTCTCGCAACTGGTGCGTGCTGAAGCACCATAGGGAGCTGGCTACTACTGAGAGTCCGCCGGGCCAATCGCACGGTAGCGGCCTCGGAAAAACAGCAGCGGCTCGGCGTCCGGGCGCGCCACCTCGCAGCCCACCACCTCACCCACGAAGATCTTGTGGTCGCCGCCGTCGAGGACCGAGTGTGTCCGGCAGTCCACCCACGCGATCGCGCCCTCCAGCAGCGGCGAGCCCTGCTCGCTCATCCGCCAGGCGTGCGGGCCCATCGGCTCATCCGGGTCGTTGGGGCGCGCGAAGAACTGCGAGACGCCCTCCTGGTCGGCCGCGAGCATGTTGATCGCGAAGCGGCCCGCGCGCGCCATCGCCTCGTACGACCCGGCGTGCAGGTCGACGCACACGAGGAACAGCGCGGGGTCGAGTGAGAGCGAGGCCACGGCGTTCGCGGTGAGGCCGCGTGGGCCGTGTTCGTCGTCGTGCGTGGTCACTACCGTGACGCCCGTCGCGAAGGAGCCGGCCACGTCGCGGAAGTGCCGGGGGTCGACGGCCGGGGAGTCGCTGGTCATGGCGGCATCCTACCACGCAGGCACTTTGTGACCGGCTCCGCGACACCGCGCTGGTACACTTGATCGACACCGCGCAGCGGCATCCCGGCAGCGCCGATCCGAGCACGCAATTCCTGATTCGAGGCCACATCGATGCAATGCCCGAGGGACGGTACGGACCTGATCGAGGAGCGGATGCACGGCATCGAGGTCGACCATTGCGGGACCTGTAACGGCCGCTGGCTCGACCACCACGAGCTCGACGAACTGGAGGCCACTCGGGCCGACGAGGGTGAGCGCCGCGGCACGATCCGCTTCTCCGAGCGCGACTCGGAGTTGCGCTGCCCGGTGTGCGAGGAGCCGATGGCCGCGTTCAACTACCGTGCCTACGACCTTGAGATCGACACGTGCCGCGACGAGCACGGCTTCTGGCTCGACGCCGGCGAGGAGGGCCGCGTCCGCGACATCATCGACGAGCGTGTACGCGACCTGAAGCGCTCCTCCTCCGCGGAGGCGGCGTGGGGTGAGTTCCTCGACGGCCTTGGCAGCCGCGGCGGCGGCGGCGTGTGGGGTTCCGTCCGGCGTTTCTTCGGCGGCGGGCGCCGCTGACGACACGCGCGGGCGGCGGCGCGCGGCTGCGTACAATCGTCCCAATGAGGCCACTCGCATGACCGCCGCGCCGGACGATCGCGCCGCCCCGTTCGACCCCGTGGCGGCGATGGCGTCGCGCATCGAGGCCGGGGACCAGCTCGGCGCGCTGACGCTCGCGTACGAGTTGCACCCCGCGCAACTCGCGGAGGCCTTCGCCGGCGTCGACAACGAGGTCACCGACCTGCTCGTGCAGCGCCTGACGCCGCGCGAGCTGGGTTCCGCGCTTGCCTACCTCGAACCGCACTACCGCGAGGACCTGCTCGTCGGCCTGGAGCCGGACCGCATCGCGCGCGTCCTGGAGAACGTCGCCGACGACATCGCCACGGACATCGTCCAGGAGCTTCCCGAGGACATCAGCCGCGAGGTACTCGCCGCCGTCCCGCTGCGCCAGCAGCACGCCATCGCCGCGCTCCTCGAACACGGCGAGGACACCGCGGGCGGCCGCATGACCGGCCAGCTCATCGCCATCCTGCCGGACCGCGTCGCCGCCGACGTGATCGACGACCTGCGCTCCATCCAGCCCGACGCGACGCAGCCGTTCTACGTGTACATCCGCGATGCCGACGGCCGCCTCGGCGGAGTCGTCAACCTGCGATCGCTGTTGATCGCGCCTGCCGAGACCCCCATCACGGAACTCGCGACGCCCGACGTGTTCTCGGTCACGGCCTCGACCGACCAGGAGGAGGCCGCGCGCCTGCTCAAGCGCTACAAGCTGCTCTCGCTGCCGGTGGTCGACGACGACGGGCACCTGCTCGGCGCGCTGACCGCCGACGACCTCATCGACGTGCTCGAGGACGAGGCGACCGAGGACATGTTCCGGCAGGTCGGCGTCCACGAGGACGAGGACCTGCGGAGCGTGCGTCGCTCGATCCGGTTCCGGCTCCCGTGGCTGATGGTGAACCTCGTGACGGTGCTGGGCGCGGCGGCCGTCGTGGCGGCGTTCGAGGACACCGTCGCGCGCGTCGCGGTGCTGGCGGCGTTCCTGCCGGTGGTGGCGGGGCAGGGCGGTAACACGGGCATCCAGACGCTCACCGTCGTCATCCGCTCGCTCGCGGTCGGCCGCCTCGCGGGGCGCAACCTGTGGCGCGTCGTGCTGCACGAGGCGGCCACGGGCCTGGTCAACGGTGTGGTGATCGGCGCCGCCGTCGGGGTGGCGGCGTGGCTGTGGCAGGAGAACGCGGCGCTCGGCCTCGTCGTCGGCATCGCGCTCGCGGCGAACATGCTCGTGGGCGTGGTCGCCGGGGTGTTGATCCCGATGGGGCTGCAGCGGTTCCGCCAGGACCCGGCGCTGTCGGCCGGCATCTGGCTGACGACTGCGACGGACGTCGTGGGCTTCCTCGTGTTCCTCAGCCTCGCGACCTTGCTCATCGACGCGATTGGGTAGAGGCGGTCGCTTGAGGGCGCGCTCGCGGATCGACCCGCTTGACGCCGCGCGAGCTCCTGTTGTGTCGTAGTCAAGAGGGCTACGGCATCGGTTCGTACGGGTATCGCGAGGACGCATCCATGACGACTCATGGCTTCACGTTGTTCGTTGAGGGGCCGGACCTGCAGGACGGAGAGCGGATCGACGCGCTCTACGAGCACGGCTGCGACGATGCGGTCGTCGGGCGCAGCTGTGGCGTTCAGTACCTCGACTTCGACAGCGAGGCCCCAACCTTCGAGGACGCAGTCCTGTCAGCCGTCGCGAACGTCGAGGAGATCGAGGGCGTCCGGGCTATCGGGATCGGCGACCTTGCGGAATACACGTAGGCCGAGGCTGAGCTTCTGGCGTCAGCGGTTCGGCTCCCACCGGAAGCGCCACAACGCCACCACTCCGCCCGCGATCCCCCACCCCGCCATCACCGCGAGGTGCCCGAGCCGCAGCCCCGAGCCCTCCTCGAACGGGTCGAACGCCGCCTGCGAGGCGAGCGAGAGGTGCTTGACGGGGAACAGGTCCCCCGCAAGCCCGAGCCAGACCGGCGCGTTGTCGCGCAGCGGGATGAAGACGTCCGAGATGAAGAGCAGCGGCAGGATGATCGCGTTCACCACCGCCGGGGCCGCCTCGGCGTTCGGGACGAACGCCGTCGTCGCCAGCCCGAGCATCGCGAAGGCGGCCGCGCCCACGGCGAGCGTGAGCGCGAACGCCGGCAGCGTGCCCGTGGGCACGTCGACGCTGTAGAAGACGGCGCCGAACGCGGTGACGACCGCGACGAGCACGATCGCGATCATCGTCATGAACACCACCTTCGCGCCCAGGTAGGCGCCCTTCGGCAGCGGCGTCCCGGCCACGCGTTTCAGCTGGCCCTGGTCGCGAGCGAACGAGATCGACATCGCGAGGCCCGTGTAGCACGCGTTGATCACCGAGAACGCCGCGATCGTCGGGATGTAGAACGTCGACGTGTTCGTCTCGCCGCCCTCGAGCCGGATGGTCTCGTTGCCGAATATGACGTTGAAGATCACGAGGAAGATGAGCGGGAAGAAGAACGTGAAGAACGCCGCGGCCGGGTTCCGCGTGAACGCCAGTCGCTCGTAGCGCAGCTGTCGGACCAGCAGCCGTGCAGTGGTCACGACGCCGCTCCCGATGTGAGGTCGAGGTAGACGTCCTCGAGCGTGGCGCGCTCGACGCGCAGCTCGGCGAGCTCGGCGCCGGCGTCGAGCGCGCGCCCGGTCAATTCGTGGAGCAGCGCAGTCGGCGACTCGGTCTGCACCTCGCACCGCCCGTCGCCCGCGTCGCGCGCGCCCTCGATGCCGTCGAGGAGCTGCGACTGCGTCGGCGGCAACCGGAACGACACGACTGCCGCGGCGCTCTGCGCCATCAGGTCCTCGGGCGTCCCTTCGGCGACCATGCGGCCGCCGACGATGACGCCGACGCGGTCGGCGAGGTGCTCGGCCTCGTCCATGTAGTGCGTGGTGAGCAGCACGGTAGCGCCCGAGGAGCGCAGGTTCCGCACCATGTCCCACGCCTGGCGGCGCGCGGCCGGGTCGAAGCCCGTCGTCGGCTCGTCGAGGAACAGCAGCTCCGGGTCGCCGGCGAGCGCGATCGCCACGTCGAGGCGGCGCTGCTGCCCACCGGAGAGCTTGCGGATGCGCTGGCCGCGCTGCTCCGTGAGCCCGACGATCTCGATGATCTCGTCGAGCGGGCGCGGGTTCGGGTAGTAGCCGCGGTACTGCTCGATGGCCTCGGCGACCTTCAGGTACGGCTCGACGCCGGTGGTCTGCAACACGATGCCGATGCGCTGGAGTAGTGCGCGATCGCGCCGCGCGGGGTCGTGGCCGAGCACGCTGACCTCGCCGCCGTCGCGCGTGCGGTGACCCTCGAGGATCTCGACGGTCGTCGTCTTGCCCGCGCCGTTCGGGCCGAGCAGCGCGTACACCTGGCCGTGCTCGATAGCGAGGTCGACGCCGGCCACGGCCTCGATGGCGCCGTAGGACTTGCGCAGGCCCTGCGTGTGGATGGCGAGGCCGTCAGAGCGGGTGCGTGCCGGCGGGGTTGAGGTGACCTCGGCGCTCGACGTCATGGATCGAGCCTACACGGGCTCTCCGCTAGCGGCGTGGCACGCGACGCCGAACGCGGAGCGGGCGGCCCGCAGGCCGCCCGCCGAAACTCCGTACCGAGGAGTGCGCCCGAAGGTGCTCGCTACTTGTCGAGCCAGGCCCCCGCGACCTGGTCGCCCCAGTCGTAGTACGAGCTGTTGGTGATCATCACCCCGCCGAAGCGGATGCCACGCAGCCACGGCTGGTAGGTCTCGATGTAGAACGCCGACGGCAGAGGCGGGTGGAATGCCTTGTCCATGATGTAGTCCCACATCGTTTGGTGGAGGTCCCGGCGCGCGTCCGGGTCGATCTCGGTCTGCTGCTGCTCCGCCCAGGTGTCGATCTGCGGGTCGTTGAGCCGCCAGCGATTGCCGGGCGACTCGGAGTGGATCGCGTTGTAGAAGAAGTTGTCCGCGTCGAAGCCGACCGGGAGCCAGCAGCTCGTGCAGGCTTCCTCCAGCTTCCCGGGCACCCACGTCGAGTTGAACTCCGTGTAGTCCACGTGCCGCGACTTCATCGTGATGCCGATGTTCGCGAGCTGATCGACCATGACCTCGGCGCGCTGGTCACCGCCCGGCGACGAGTAGTTGTGGTAGAAGTTCTCGAACGTGAGATCTTCCGCGCCGGCCGCCACCAGCAGCTTCGTTGCCTCCGCGGGGTCGTACCGGCCGAACCACCGGCCGAGCTTGCCAGACTCGATCGTGGGCTCTTCGTCGTACACGAACGTCCACGGCTGTAGCGGAAGGGTCTTTGCGAGCCCGTCGTACAGCAGGTCCTCCAGCAGCACGTCGTCGATCGCGAGGGTGATCGCCTGCCGGACGCGCTCGTCGGTGAACATCGGGTTCGAGAGGTTCATGCCGAACGGGGTGGTGCAGTTCACCACCGGGTTGAGGTTCACCTGAGTGTCCGGGTTCGTGTCCAGCACGGCGTTCAGCGACTGTATGTTCGGGGCCAGTCCATACACGTAGTCGAACTGGCCGACGCGGAATCCTGCCAGCCGCGCGGCGTAGTCCGCCCGCAGCCTGAACTCGGTGCCGTCCAGCAGCACCTCGCGCTCGAAGTAGTCGGGGTTCTTCTTGAAGACGGCGTGGCTACCGGCCTCGGCCTCCTCGAGGATCATCGGGCCAGTGCCGATGACCTTCTCGTTGATGCTGCCGTCATCCACCAGCTCCCTGGGGAAGATCGTCTGGTAGCGGCTCGCGAGCGGCAGGATGAAGTCGGCGGTGACCGACCCCATTGTCGCCTTGAACGTGTGGTCGTCCACGGCCTCCCGCGAAGCGATGTTCACCCAGTACGACTGGTGTACGCCCTCCGTGGCGTAGCGGTCGTAGGCGTACTTCACGTCGTCGGCGGTGAAGGGGCGGCCGTTGAGCGGAGGCACGTTCTGCCACTTGATGTCTTCGCGCAGGTTGAACGTGAACACGGAGCCGTCCGGCGAGCGCTCCCACGTCGCCGCCAGTTCCGGCTCGAGCTCGATCGCGAACGGGTCCTTGCGCGGCCCGCCGACCATGCCGAGCAGGCGGTTGTAGGCCATATTCGGGATGGTGATCGTGCCGCCTGCTGCGGACGTCGTCGGGTCCATCTTGGCGACGTTCCAGGTGGCCGCAATCCGCAGCGTGCCGCCCGCCTTGGGCGTCTTTCCCGCGGGCTCGGGGAACTGGTACGGGTAGGGCAGGTCCGTGTCGTGGACCAGCATGCCCTCGCCGGCCGCCTCGTCGTCCGCCGCTGCGGAGTCGTCCGAGGCGCTGTCGGAGCTGGTCTTGACGGTCACGGAGGCGGTGCCGCCGGAGCCGCCGGAGCTGTCCGTGGTGGCTACCGTGTCGTCATCGTCATCGTCGTCGTCGCCGCCGCAGCCGATGAGCGCGGCCGCGGCGAGGCCCACCCCGCCAAGCAGGCTGCCTCGTAGCAGCGTTCGCCGGCTCAGCTCCGGCGACCACCATTGTTGGGTGTTCTCGGGTTCGGTCATGGCTCTTCTCTCCTGGTTGCCTGAGGTGCGCGGTGACGCACCACCAGCGCGATCATACACATCTCCTATAGTTCCTATAGTCAATACGCATACGTTACCGTCGTGGATCTCGTGGATTCGTTCGGATCCGTCGCCCGGACGCAGGGCGGGCGGCCCGCAGGCCGCCCGCCGAAACTCCGCACCACGGAGTGCGTAGCGAGGCGTGCCCGCTACTTGTCGAGCCAGGCTTCGGCGATCTGGTCGCCCCAGTCGTAGTACGAGACGTTCGTGAGCATGACGCCCCCGAAGCGGATCCCGCGTAGCCACGGCTGGTACGTCTCGATGGGGAACGCCGAGGGCAACGGCGGGTGGTACATCTTCTCCATGAGGTAGTCCCACATGGTGCGGTGGATCTCCCGTCGCGCCTCCGGGTCGATCTCGACCTGCTGCTGCTCCGCCCAGGCGTCGATCTGCGGGTCGTTGAGCCGCCAGCGATTGCCGGGTGACTTGGAGTGGACCGCGTTGTAGAAGAAGTTGTCCCCGTCGAAGCCGACGGTCAGCCAGCAGCTCGTGCAGGCCTCCTCCAGCTTCCCGGGCACCCACGTCGAGTTGAACTCCGTGTAGTCCACGTGCCGCGAGTTCATGGTGACGCCGACCTGCTGGAGGTTCTCGGTGATGATCTCGGTGCGCTGGTCGTTCACTGGCGACGAGTAGTTGTGGTAGAGGCTATCGAGCACGAGGTCTTCCGCGCCGGCGGCCTTCAGCAGTTTCCTGGCCTCCTCCGGATCGTGCCGGCCGGCGAAGCGACCAAGCAAACCCGACTCGACCGTCGGCTCCTCGTCGAAGACGAACGTCCACGGTTGCAGCGGCAGCGTCTTCGACAGGTTGTCGTAGAGTAGCTCCGCCAGCAGATCCTCATTGATCGCGAGCGTGATCGCCTGCCGGATGCGGTCGTCGGCAAACTTCGGGTTCGAGAGGTTCATCCCGAATGGGCTCGTGCTGTTCACCACGGGCATCAGGTTGATCTGCGTGTCCGGGTTGGTCTCCAGTATGGCGCCCAGGGCCCGCAGGCTCGGGGCCAGACCGTACACGTAGTCGAACTGTCCCACGCGGAACCCGGCCAGCCGCGCCGCGTAGTCCTGGCGAAGCCGGAACTCGACGCCGTCCAGCAGCACCTCGCGCTCGAAGTAGTCCGGGTTCTTGCGGAAGGTGGCATGGCTGCCGGCCTCCGCCTCCTCGAGGATCATCGGGCCGGTGCCGACGACCTTCTCGTCGATACTGCCATCATCCACCAGTTCCCTGGGGAAGATCGTCTGGTAGCGGCTCGCGAGCGGCAGGATGAAGTCGGCGGTGACCGTCCCCATCGTCGCCTTGAATGTGTGCTCGTCGGCGGCCTCGCGTGAGCTGATGTTCGCCCAATACGACTGGTGGACGCCCTCCGTGGCGTAGCGGTCGTAGGCGTACTTCACGTCGTCGGCGGTGAACTTGCGGCCGTTGAGCGGCGGCACGTTCTGCCACTTGATGTCTTCGCGCAGGTTGAACGTGAAGACCGCCCCGTCCGGCGTGCGCTCCCACGTCGACGCCAACTCCGGCTCGAGCTCGATCGTGAAGGGGTCCTTGTGCACCCCGCCGACCATCCCGAGCAGGCGGTTGTAGGACATGTTCGGGACGGTGATCGTGCCGCCTGCTGCGGACTTCGATGGATCCATCGTCGCGACGTTCCACGTCGCGGCGATCTTCATGATCCCGCCGGCCTTGGGCGTCAGTCCCGCCGGCTCCGGGAACTGGTACGGGTAGGGTAGGTCCGGGTCACGGACCAGCATGCCTACGCCGGTTGCTACCTCGCCGCCGCTACCGTCATCCCCGTTGTCACCATCCGCCGCTGCGGAGTCGTCAGAGGAGTCGTCCGAGGCGCTGTCGGAAGTGGTCTTGACGGTCACCGAGGCAGTGCCGCCGGAGCCGCCGGAGCTGCCCGTGGTGGCCGCCGGTTCCTCGTCATCGTCGTCGTCGCCGCCGCAGCCGACGAGTGCGGCCGCGGCGAGGCCCACCCCGCCAAGCAGGCCGCCTCGTAGCAGCGTGCGCCGGTTCAGCTCCGGCGACCACCAGTGTTGGGTGTTCTCGGGTTCGGTCATGGCTCTGCTCTCCTGGTTGCCTGAGGTGCGCGGTGACGCACCACCAGCGCGATCATACACATCTCCTATAGTCAATACGCACACGTTATCGCCGTGGATCTCGTGGGTTCGTTCGGATCGTCGCCGGACGCGGAGCGGGCGGCCCACAGGCCGCCCGCCGAAACTCCGTACGGAGGAGTGCGCCCGAAGGTGCTCGCTACTTGTCGAGCCAGACGCTCGCGACCTGGTCGCCCCAGTCGTAGTACGAGCTGTTGGTGCCGAAGACGCCGCCGAAGCGGAGACCGCGCAGCCACGGCTGGTAGACCTCGAACGAGAACGACGATGGCAGCGGCGGGTAGTAGCACTGCTCCACGATGTGGTCCCACATCTGGCGCAGGATCTCCCGCCGTGCGTCCGGGTCGAGCTCGACCTGCTGTTGGTCTGCCCACTGGTCGATCTGCGGGTCTTTGAGCTGCCAGCGGTTCCCCGGCGATTCCGAGTGCACCTGGTTGTAGAAGTAGTTGTCGGCGTCGAACCCGACGGTGCGCCACGCCGAGGTGCTCGCCTCCTCGAGCTTGCCGGGCACCCACGTCGAGTTGAACTCGGTGTAGTCGACGTGCCGCGAGTTCATCGTCATGCCGACAGCGGCGAAGGACTGCACCACGATCTCCGTGAGGTTGTCGATCGCCTGCAGGCCGTAGTTGTAGTAGATCGAGCCGAACTCGAGGCCCACCGCGCCGGCCGCCTCCAGGAGCTTCCTGGCCTCGCCCGGGTCGTGGCGGCCGAACCAGCGGCCTTGCAGTCCGGACTCGACGGTCGGCTCCTCGTCGAAGATGAAGATCCACGGCTGGAGCGGCAGCGTCTTGGCGAGCCCGTCGTAGACCAATTCCTCCATGAGGTCGGTGTCGATCGCCAGTACCATCGCCTGCCGGATGCGCTCGTCCAGGAACTTCGGGTTCGAGAGGTTGAGCCCGAGCGGCAGGCCGCCGCTGTCGATGACGTTCATGTTGATCTGCACGTCGGGGTTGGTATCGAGCAGGGCGTTGATCGCCCGGATGTTGCCCGCCAGCTGATAGGCGTAGTCGATCTGCCCCACGCGGAAGGCCGCGAGGCGTGCGGCGTGGTCCGGCTGCAGCGTGAACTCCGCCCCGTCGAGCAGCACGTCGCGCTCCCAGTAGTCGGGGTTCTTCTCGAAGACCACGCGGTTGGCCGGCTCGAGCTCCGTGAGGATCATCGGACCGGTCCCGATCACTCGCTCGTTGATGCTCTCGTCGTCCACCAGCTCGCGAGGGTGGATCGTCTGGTAACGGCTCGCCAGCGGGAGGATGAAGTCCGCCGTGACCGTGGCCATGTTGATGTTCAACGTGGTGTCGTCCACGGCCTCCGTCGAGCCGACGTTCGCCCAGTACGACTGGTGCACGCCTTCCGTGGCGTAGCGATCGAACGCGAACTTCGCGTCGTGTGCGGTGAACGGCCGGCCGCTGAGCGGTGGCACGTTCTGCCACTTCACGTCATCGCGCAGCTGGAACGCAAACGTTGTGCCGTCCGGGCTGCGCTCCCACGAGGCGGCCAGCTCCGGTTCGAGCTCGATGCTGAAGGGATCCTTGCGGGGCCCGCCGACCATACCGAGCAACCGGTTGTAGACCATGTTCGGCACGGTGATCGTGCCGCCCGCGGCGGACTTCGAGGGGTCCATCGTGGAGACGCTGAACGTCGCCGCCACCTGCAGCGTCCCGCCCGCCTTCGGGGTCTTGCCCGCGGGCTCCGGGAACTGGTGCGGGAACGGGAGGTCGGGATCCTGGACCAGCATCCCCTCGCCGGTCGCCTCCTCTTCCTCGTCGACTGTCGTCGCCGTCGTGCTGCCGTTGCTGGTCCCGCCGGACGTGGCGCCCGTGGCCGCGTCGCCGCTCGTGGAGGCGCCGCTGCCGGTGCTGCTCGCGCTATCGTCGCTGTCGTCGTCATCGTCGTCGCCGCCACAACCGATGAGCGCCGCGGCGGCGAGGCCCACCCCGCCGAGGACACCGCCTCGCAGCAAGGTCCGCCGGTTCAGCTCCAACGCCCACCACTGTTCGGTGCGCTCGGTGTCGGTCATGATCACTACCCCCGGATGACTCGCAGAGCGAAGTGATACACGCCCCGCGTGCCGGCATCATACATACCCGCTACTGGCTATACGCTCTCGTTGCAGGGATGGATCCTTCTGGCCGGGAGCTGCGCAGCGTCGATGCCCCACGCGGAGCGGGCGGCTTTCGGGCCGCGCGCCCAGTCCCCAAATGAGGAGTGCGTCGGGAGGGGTGCTCGCTACTTGTCGAGCCATGCTCCGGCGATCTGGTCGCCCCAGTCGTAGTACGAGCTGTTGGTGCCGTAGATGCCGCCGAAGCGGATCCCGCGCACCCAGGGCTGGTAGACCTCGAAGCCGATCGCCGAGGGCAGCGGCGGCCAGAACATCTTGTCGAGGAAGTAGTCGAACATCCGGCGGCGGATCCCCCGGCGGGCGTCCGGATCGAGCTCCGTCTGTTGCTGCTCCGCCCATGCGTCGACTTGCGGATCGTCGAGCCTCCACTGGTTCCTTGGGGACTCCGAGTGGACCAGGTGGTAGAAGAAGTGGTCCGCGTCGAAGCCCTCGGGGTGCGCCGCGGACGTGCTGGCCTCCGCCAGGTCGCCCGACGCCCACGTCGTCTCGAACTCGGGTCTGGTCGACGTGCCGCGAGTGCATGGTGATGCCGGCATCGGCGAGCTGTGCGGCGACGAACTCCGTGATGCCGTCCCGCGTTGGGTCCCCGCGGTTGTGGTAAATCGAGCCGAACGAGAGGTCCTCGGTGCCGGCTGCCCGCAGTAGCTGTTTCGCCTCGGCGAGGTCGTGGCGGCCGATCCACGGGCCAAGCTCGCCACACTCTGCGCGGGGCCTTTCGTCCGGGTCGTCGAGCGCGAGTGTCCACGGGTGGAGTGGCAGGTTCTTCGCGAGGCCGCCGTAGACGAGGTCGACCATCAGGTCGGTGTCCACCGCGAGCGTCATCGCCCGGCGTATGCGCTCGCCGGTGAACTTCAGGTTGGACAGGTTCAGGCTGAGCGGCATGCCGCCGCTCACTACCGGGCGCAGGTTGACCTGCGCGTGCGGGCTTGCATCGAGGATCGGCGCGAGTGCCCGAATGGTGGGCGCCACCGAGTACGCGTAGTCGACCGCACCGTCGCGAAACGCCGCAGACCTCGCGGCGATGTCGGGCTCCAGCCTGAACTCGACGCTATCCAGCAGGACGGCGCGTTCCCAGTAGTCGGGGTTCTTGGCGAACGCGACGCGGCTCGATGCGTCGAGGTCGCTCAGGATCATCAGGCCGGTGCCCACGGCCCTCGTGTCGACCTCACCGCTGTCGACGAGCTCCCGGGGGAAGGTGGTCTGGTAGCGCCCGGCAAGCGGGAGCACGAAGTCCGCCGTGACTCTCGACATGTGGATGCTGAGCGTGGTGTCGTTCGGTGCCTCGATAGCCGCGACGTTTGCCCAGTGCGACTGGTGCGCGCCCTCCGAGCGGTAGCGCTCGAAGGCGAACCTCGCGTCCTCGGCCACGAAGGGACGGCGGTTGAGCGGGGCGACGTTCTGCCACGTCACATCGTCGCGGAGGTTGAACGTGAACGCCACGCCGTCCGGGGTGCGTTCCCACGAGGAGGCGAGCTCAGGCTCGAGCTCGATGGTGAATGGGTGCTTGCGTGGCCCCCCGACCATGCCGGGCAGCCGGTTGTAGACCATGTTCTGAACGGTGATGGCTCCGCCCCGCTGGAGACGACGCCGGGTCCAGGGAAGCGACATCGAACGTGGCGGCGATCGACATTGTTCCGCCCGGCTTGGGCGTCAGTCCGGCTGGCTCGGGGAACTGCAACGGGAAGGGCAGCTCGCCACCACTTATAAGCCACCCTTCGCACTTCGCCTGCACGAGCTCTTCCTTCGAGAGACCCATCAGGCCGGTTGGGGTCGGCTCGGCCGTGCCCGCTGCTTCGGGCTGCGCGTCCGTCGTGGCGCTACGGGGTGCAGCGTCAGTGGTGGCGTCGGCCTGCACGGGGACGGCAGCGGTCTCGTCATCGCGCGTACAGCCGAGGAGCGCAGCTCCGGCGAGGCCCAGACCCCCGAGCAGGCCGCCCTGGACCAGGGCGCGCCGGTTCAGCTCCATCCCAATCCTCGTCCGCTGCGCTCGTGATCGGCCATCTCACACCTCTCGCGATCGCCGTGCGGCCTGGCGCGGGCAGACGTCGATGTCCTCAGGACTCGTATACGTGATACCGGCGCGTCTGGATGCATGCCGGAGCGCCGGCCGATGTCGGCACGACGCCTCACGAGCGGCGGGCGGCCCGAAGGCCGCCCGCCCAGACTCCGTACCAGGGAGTGCGTCCCGAGAAGGACTCGCTACTTGTCGAGCCAGGCCGACGGGATGACGTCGCCCCAGTCGTAGTAGGAGCTGTTGTCGTTCGGCGAGCTGGCGCCCCAACGGATGCCGCGCACCCAGGGCTGGAGCACCTCGGGGTAGTTCCCGCTGGGGAAGGCCGGCCGGTACATCATGTCCAGGTCCCGGTCGTAGATCTTCTGCTAGATGTCGCGTCGCGCGTCGGGATCCAGTTCCAGCTGCTGCTGGTCCGCCCACTCGTCGAGCTGCGGGTCGTTGATGCGCCAGCGGTTACCGGGCGACTGCGAGTGGATCTGCCCGTGGAACCAGTTGTCGGCGTCGAAGCCGCTGGTGCTCCACGCGACGGTGGACACGTCCGGCAGCTTGCTCGGTACCCAGGCCGAGTTGAACTCGATGGCGAAACGTGCGTCTTCGGCAGTGAAGGCCCGGCCGCTGAGCGGCGGCAGGTTCTGCCACGTGATGCCCGGCGTGATGTTGAACGTGAACGTCAGCCCGTCCGGTGAGCGCTCCCAGGACTGCGCCAGCTCCGGCTCGAGTTCCAGCAGGTACGGGTCCGCCGCCGGCCCGCGCACGATGCCGAGCAGGCGGTTGTAGACCACGTTGGGGACGGTCACCGTCCCGCCCGCGGCCGAGGCGATCGGGTCGAGGGTCTGGTAGTCCCAACTCGTGGCGACCTTCATGACGCCACCCGGCTTGGGCGTGCCCGGCGGTTCGGGGTAGTTGAACGGGTACGGGAGGTCCGGATCCTTGATCCACTCCCCGAGCGTCTCGACCTGCTCCTCGGTGTCTTCGCTCGTGGTGCTTGCGGTAGAGCTGTCTGACGAGCTGCTGCTTGAGCTCTGCGTCGTGGTCGACGACTGACTGGCCGTGGTGGCGCCGGTGCTGGTGCTGTTGCCGCTGGTGTCGGCAGCGGTGCTCGCGCTCTCGTCGTCATCGTCGTCGTCGCCGCCACAACCGATGAGCGCCGCGGCGGCAAGGCCCGCCCCGCCGAGGACACCTCCTCGCAGGAGGGTGCGCCGGTTCAGCTCCAGCGACCACGGATTTCGGGTGCTCTCGGGTCCGGTCATGGCTGTGCTCCGGTTCCCCTACTGCCCGTGCCGCAAGTCACGTACGCGCCACGCGAGGCATCATACATGGCCCCTACAGGCAATACGTATCTGTGTTGTGCGTGGATTCACGGGATGAGCGCGGGGTGCATGTAGCCGCGCGGGAGCACGGCCCCCGGACGCGCAGCGGGCGGCCCGAAGGCCGCCCGCCCAGTCCCCCCAACCGAGGGGTGTTGTCCCGAGTGGTACTGGCTACTTGTTGAGCCAGGCCGTCCCCATCTGGTGGCCCCAGTCGTAGTACGAGCCGTTGGAGTACATGACCCCGCCGAAGCGGAGACCGCGCACCCACGGCTGGTACACCTCGAAGCTGAACTGGGTGGGCAGCGGCGGGTGGTACGCCTTGTCCATGTTGTAGTCCCAGATCTCGCGGAGGATGTCTCGCCGCGCGTCCGGGTCCAGCTCGACCTGCTGAGCTTCCGCCAGCACGTCCACCTGCGGGTCGTTGAGCTGCCAGCGGTTCCCCGACGACTGCGAGTGGAGCACGCTGTAGAAGTAGTTGTCGGCGTCGAAGCCCACGGTGGCCCACGCCGATGTGCTCGCTTCTTCCAGCTTGCCCGGCACCCACGTCGAGTTGAACTCGGTGTAGTCGACGTGCCGCGGGGTCATCTCGATCCCGACGGCTGCCAGCTGCTCCTTCACGATGTCGGAGCGCTGGTCTCCGCCGGGTGAGCCGTAGTTGTGGTAGAAGTTGTCGAACTCGAGCCCTTCGGCGCCCGCGGCGGCCACCAACTTCTTCGCCTCTGCCACGTCGTGGCGGCCGTGCCACCGCCCGTAGTCGCCGTTCGCGACGGTGGGCTCTTCGTCGAAGACGAATGTCCACACCTGGAGCGCGTTCGACTTCGCCAGGCCGTCGTACTGCACGTCCTCCATGAACTCCGTGTCGAGGGCAAGGCTAATCGCCTGCCGCACACGGTCGTCGGCGAACTTCGGGTTCGAGAGGTTCAGGCCGAACGGGTTTCCGCGTACGTTGGTGTTGAAGTTCACCTGTACGTCCGGGTTCGTCCCGATCAGTGCTTCCATCGCCCGGATGTCCGGCACCAGCCCGTAGCAGTAGTCGAACTGGCCGACTCGGAACCCCGCGAGGCGGGCGGCGTAGTCCTGGCGGAGCCGGAACTCGACGCCGTCGAGGAAGATCTCGCCCTCCCAGTAGTCGGGGTTCTTGTTGAACGTCGCGTGGCTGCCCTGCGCGGCCTCATCGAGGATCATCGCGCCGGTCCCGATCACCTTCTGGTCGATCGTGCCCTCGTCGACGAGCTCCTTCGGGAAGATCAGCTGGTAGCGGCTAGCCAGCGGCAGGATGAAGTCGGCCGTGACCTTCGACATCGTGATCGTGAGGTTGTAGTCGTCAACCGCGTCGATGGACCCGATGTTGGTCCAGTACGACTGGTGCACCCCCTCTTGCGAGTAGAGGTCGAAGGCGAACCTGACGTCCTCGGCGACCAGCGGCCGACCGTTCAGCGGCGCGACGTTCTGCCACTTCACGTCGTCGCGCAGCTGGAACGAGAAGGTGGTCCCGTCCGGTGTGCGCTCCCATGCCGAGGCGATTTCCGGCTTGATCTCGATGCTGAACGGGTCCTTCGCGGGCCCCCCGACCATACCGAGGAGCTTGTTGTAGACCATGTTCGGCACGGTGATGGTGCCGCCGGCGGCGGACACGGTCGGGTCCATCGACCCGACGTCCCACGTCGCCGCGACTCGCAGGATCCCCCCGGCCTTCGGCGTCAGGCCCGGCGGCTCCGGGAACTGGTACGGGAACGGCAGGTCCGGATCCTGGACCAGCATCCCCTCGCCCACGGCCTCCTCCGCGTCGCCCTCGTCGGTCGACGAGTCGTCCGAGGAGTCGTCGGAGCTGTCGTCGCTCGACGAGCTGGCGGTCGTGCTGCTCGTGGTCGTGGTGGTGGTGCTGGAGCTGCCGCTGGTGGTGGCGGTGGCGCCGCCATCGTCGTCGTCGTCATCGTCGTCGCCGCCACAACCGATGAGCGCCGCGGCGGCAAGGCCCGCCCCGCCCAGGACACCTCCTCGCAGGAGGGTGCGCCGGTTCAGTTCCAGCGACCACAGATTTCGGGTGCTCTCGGGTTCAGTCATGGTTGTGCTCCAGTTCCCCTCATGCTCGTGCCGCAGGTCACGTACGCGCCACGCGAGGCATCATACATGGCCCCTACAGACGATACGCAATCCCTGTTGTGCGTGGATTCACGGGATGAGCGCGAGGGTGGATGTAGCCGCGCGGGAGCGCGGCGCCCGGACGTGCAGCGGGCGGCCCGAAGGCCGCCCGCCCAGTCCCCCCAAACCGAGGGGTGTTGTACCGAGGGGTACTTGCTACTTGTTGAGCCAGGCAGTCGCGGCCTGGTGGCCCCAGTCGTAGTACGAGCCGTTGGAGTACATGACGCCGCCGAAGCGGATGCCGCGCAGCCACGGCTGGTAGACCTCGAAGCTGAACTGGGTCGGCATCGGCGGGTGGTACATCTTGTCCATCATGTAGTCCCAGATCTCGCGGTGGATGTCCCTCCGCGCGTCCGGGTCGAGCTCCACCTGCTGGGCCTCCGCCAGGGCGTCCACGTGCGGGTCGTTGAGCCGCCAGCGGTTCCCCGACGACTGCGAGTGGATCACGCCGTAGAAGTAGTTGTCGGCGTCGAAGCCGACCGTGGCCCACCCCGTGCTGCTCGCCTCCTTCAGCTTGCCGGGCACCCACGTCGAGTTGAACTCGGTGTAGTCGACGTGCCGCGGGATCATGTTGATCCCGACCTCCGCCAGCTGCTCCTTGATGATGTCGGAGCGCTGGTCCGTCGTCGGCGATCCGTAGTTGTGGTAGAAGTTCTCGAACTCCAGGCTCTCGGCGCCCGCAGCCGCGATCAGCTTCTTTGCCTCGGCCACATCGTGGCGACCGGCCCACGGGCCGAACTCGCCGCTCTCGACCGTGGGCTCCTCGTCGAAGGCGAACGTCCACACGTGCAGCGCGTTCGACTTCGCCAGGCCGTCGTACTGCACGTCGGTCATGAAGTCCGTGTCGAGCGCGAGCGTGATCGCCTGCCGCACCCGCTCGTCGGCGAACTTCGGGTTCGAGAGGTTCATGCCGAACGGGCTGCCGCGCACGTTGGTGTTGAAGTTCACCTGTACGTCCGGGTTCGTCTTGAGCAGTGCTTCCATCGCCCGAATGTCAGGCACCAGCCCGTAGCAGAAGTCGAACTGCCCGACGCGGAAGCCGGCGAGACGGGCCGAGTAGTCCTGGCGGAGCCGGAACTCGACGCCGTCCAGCAGCACCTCGCTCTCCCAGTAGTCGGGGTTCTTGTTGAAGGTGGCGTGGCTGCCCTGCGCGGCCTCGTCGAGGATCATCGCGCCGGTGCCGATCACCTTCTGGTCGATCGTGCCCTCGTCGACGAGTTCCCTGGGGAAGATCGTCTGGTAGCGGCTGGCCAGCGGCAGGATGAAGTCGGCCGTGACCTTCGACATGGTGATCGTGAGGTTGGTGTCGTCGATCGCGTCGATGGATCCGATGTTGGTCCAGTACGACTGGTGTACGCCGTCACCCTTGTAGCGGTCGTAGGCGAACTTGATGTCGGCGGCCGTGAGCGCGCGGCCGTTCAACGGCGCGACGTTGTGCCACTTGACGTCGTCGCGTAGCTGGAACGAGAAGACCTGGCCGTCCGGGGTGCGCTCCCACGAGGATGCGAGTTCCGGCTTGAGCTCGATGGTGAACGGGTTCTTGGCCGGCCCGCCGACCATGCCGAGCAGCTTGTTGTAGACCATGTTCGGCACGGTGATGCTGCCGCCGGCGGCCGAGACGATCGGGTCCATCGACCCGACGTCCCACGTCGCCGCGACGCGCATGACGCCGCCCGCCTTGGGCGTCAGGCCCGCGGGCTCCGGGAACTGGTACGGGAACGGCAGGTCCGGATCCTGGACCAGCATCCCCTCACCGACCGGCTCCGCCGCGCTGTCGTCGGATGCCGAGTCGTCCGAGGAGTCATCGGCGCTGTCATCGCTCGCCGACGAGCTGTCGGATGAGTCACTGCTACTGGAGGAGCTGCTGCTGCTCGTGGTGGTGGTGGTGGAGCTGCCGCTGGTGGTGGCGGTGGTGGTGTCGTCGTCATCATCGTCGTCGCCGCCGCAGCCGATGAGTGCCGCCGCGGCGAGGCCCACTCCGCCAAGCAGGCCGCCTCGCAGTAAGGTCCTCCTGCTCACCGCAGGCGAGAACCAGCGATCGAAACGCTCGGTATCGGTCATGGGTCCCTCTCCATCTTTCGCGCGTGCGCGGCACGGGATGAATCGCGCACGCCGTGCGGCGCATCATACATGCCCCGCAATGGGGATACGCACCCGACACCCGAATGGATCTCTCGCGCGGCCTCCGGTGGACGCGGAGCGGGCGGCCCGGAAGCCGCCCGCCCGCTCGCGTGCCGAGGTGTGCCTGCTACTTGTTGAGCCAGGCCCCCGCGATCTGGTCGCCCCAGTCGTAGTACGAGATGTTCGTGAGGAACACCCCGCCGAAGCGGATGCCCCGCACCCACGGCTGGTAAACCTCAAGCGAAATCGCGGCGGGCTGCGGCGGCCAGTACATCTTCTCCAGGAAGTAGTCCCACATCGTGCTGTGGATCTCCTTCCGGGCGTCCGGGTCCAGCTCGACCTGCTGCTGCTCCGCCCAGGCGTCGACCTGCGGGTCGTTGAGCCGCCAGCGGTTGCCAGGCGATTCGGAGTGCACCGAGTTGTAGAAGAAGTTGTCCGCGTCGAAGCCGACGGTGAGCCAGCAGCTCGTGCAGCCCTCCTCCAGCTTGCCGGGCACCCAGGTCGAGTTGAACTCGGTGTAGTCGACGTGGTGCTGGTCCATCTTCACGCCGATCTTCTGCAGGTTCTCGGCGATGATCTCGGCGCGCTGGTCCGAACCGGGGTTCGAGTAGTTGTGGTAGAAGTTCTCAAACTCCAACCCCTCGGCGCCCGCGGCCTTGAGCAGCTTCAGCGCCTCGTCGGGGTCGTAGCGCCCCGCGAAGGGGCCGAGGTTGCCGTTCTCGACCGTCGGCTCCTCGTCGAGGACGAGCGTCCACGGCTGCAGCGGCAGCGTCTTCGAGACGTTGTCGTAGAGCAGTTCGGCGATCAACGCCGTGTCGATCCCGAGCGTGATTGCCTGCCGCACGCGTTCGTCCGCGAACTTCGGGTTGGAGAGGTTCATCCCGAAGGGCGTGGTGCCGTTCACCACCGGCGTGAAGTTGATCTGGATGTCGGGGTTGGTCTCGAGGATCTTCCCCAGCTGCACGATGTTCGGCGCCAGCCCGTAGACATAGTCGAACTGGCCGACGCGGAAGCCGGCGAGCCGGGCCGTGTAGTCCTGGCGGAGCCGGAACTCGACGCCGTCCAGCAGCACCTCGCGCTCGAAGTAGTCGGGGTTCTTCTTGAAGATCGCGTGGCTGCCCGCCTCGGCTTCCTCGAGGATCATCGGGCCGGTACCGACGACTTGCTCGCTGATCGTGCCGTTCTCGACCAGCTCACGCGGGAAGATCGTCTGGTAGCGGCTGGCCAGCGGCAGGATGAAGTCCGCCGTGATCTTCGACATCTGGAACGTCATCGAGGTGTCGTCGGGCGTCTCGATGGCGCTGACGTTCGCCCAGTACGACTTGTGCACGCCCTCCGTGGCGTAGCGGTCGAAGGCGTACTTCGCGTCCGCGGAGGTGAACTGGCGGCCGCTGAGCGGGGCCACGTTCTGCCACTTGATGTCGTCGCGGATCACGAACGAGAACGTCCCACCGTCTGGCGTGCGCTCCCAGGACGAGGCCAGCTCGGGCTCGAGCTCGATGGTGAACGGGTTCTTGCGCGGCCCGCCGACCATGCCGAGCAGGCGGTTGTAGACCATGTTCGGCGCGGTGATGGTGCCGCCGGCGGCGGATGCCGTCGGGTCCATCGTGGCGACGTTCCACGTCGCGGCTATGCGCATGATGCCGCCGGGCTTGGGCGTCAGGCCGGCCGGCTCCGGGAACTGGTACGGGTAAGGCAGATCCGGGTCCTTGACGTACATGCCCTCGCCGGCAGGCTCATCGCCGCCGTCGTCGTCCGTCGCGGCATCGTCGCCGTCGTCCGAGTCGCTGCTGGTCGTGGTCTGCGTCGTGGTGGTCGTGGTCGTGGAGCCGCCACTGCTCGTGGTAGCAGTGGTCGCGCCGTCGTCGTCATCGTCGTCGTCATCGCCGCCGCAGCCGATGAGGGCGGCCGCGGCAAGGCCCACTCCGCCGAGCAGGCCGCCTCGCAATAGTGTTCGTCTGCTGACTGCAGGCGCCCACCAGCGCTCCGGGTCGTGCTCGCTCATAGGGAAGTCCCTCCCGGGCCACTGCGTGCGGGCCCGCTGTCGCGTCGCCCGGAGTCAGCGCCAGGCGGGATGGTTGCCGCCGGAACCAGGTACAACGGCGGTTGTCGCGGAGCATACACGGCTCCGCAAGGCCTTGCCGGGAGGAACCGCCGCGTCGCCTCAGCCGCCGCGGCCGCCCCCGTTGACCTCGATCGGCTGACCCGAGACCCACGAGGAGTCTTCCGACAGCAGCCACGCGACCACCTCCGCGATCTGCGGGGGGTCGGCCTTGAAGTCCACGTCGAAGACGCTGCCTTGCACCAGCGGCGTGTCGACCAGGCCCGGGCATACCGCGTTCACGCGGATGCCCTCGCGCGCGTACTCGTCAGAGGCCGAGCGCGTGAGGCCGATGACGCCGTGCTTCGCCGCGCTGTAGTGCGCCAGTCCCGCCCCGCCGTGCAGCCCCGCGCCCGACGAGGTGTTCACGATCGCGCCGCCGCCCCGCTCAAGCATCGCCGGGATCTCGTGCTTGAGGCAGTAGAAGACGCTGCTCAGGTTCGTCGCGATCATGCGGTCCCAGCGGTCCGCGCCCATCTCCGTGATGCGCATGAGGCTGTCGACGACGCCGGCGTTGTTGTGCGCCACGTCGAGCCCGCCGTAGCGCTCGACCGCGGTCGCGACCATCGCGGCCACCGAGTCCTCGCTGCGCACGTCCACCCGCTCGAAGCTCGCCACCCCGCCCGCGGCCTCGATGAGCCCGACGGTTTCGGCGCCCATCGACTCGTCACGGTCGGCCACGAGCACGCTCGCCCCCTCCGAGGCGAGCCGCGACGCGGTGGCGCGGCCGATGCCCGACGCCCCGCCGGTCACGATCGCCACCTTGCCCTCGAACCGTCCAGCCATCGCAGCCCTCCTGCCGTGCGTGTTCGTTCGCGTGGCGACCGTAGCGCCCGCGCGGCGGGCGCGGCAATGGAGACAGACTGCGGCCGGCGGGGCAACGCCGGGCGCCAGCCGCGACCTTGACCACTGGCTGGGTGGCTACTCATGGTGGTTGGGTATCGTCCGCTCCGCGACGTCGCGAACGGGCCGTGCGAGGCGACATCAGCCCGGAAACGAACAATATGGGCGCGTGCGCCGGTGACAAACGCAAAGAAAGAGGGAGCGGCCCCGAAGGGCGACTCCCTCTGTTTCGCGAATCTGCAAGTTCATTATCTCGGGACCGTGTAGCAAAAGCAAGGTGCTTCAAGACACGCAGGCCACGATCGCGGTTGCGGCTCGCCTTCAGGAGTTCAGGGGAGAATACACCCCTTGGCAACGACACCTCTGGAATGTTGGGACCGTGTCGGCTCTCAGAGAAGTCGCAGAGGCCTCGACGGCGGTGTCCGAGTCCGTCTTGTCCGAGGAATCGCTGAAGCGCTTGCAGTCCGAGGTCGCGCAGCTCGTCGGCCCTGATCCAGGGGTTGGCGATTCGGAGACGCGTCGCGTACTACAGCGCCTTCTGCGCGGTGATCTCACTGCGGGCCGTGTTGAGTGGCATGAACTCCTTGAGATCGCTGAGCGAATCGAGGACGCTTACCTTCAGCGCTGGGCTGCCTTTGCTAGAGGGAGCGAACAACAGACCCAAGAGCGAGCGGCGCGCTACGTCGCGAGCCACCTGTTGGAGGCCGGATTTGCTGCGACGTATCTCCATCGGTGGCTCCAATACAGGATGAGCCCCCGATCCAGTCCGGTGACTCTTTCCGAAATCCTTGAAGAGGCCGCTGCGGACCTCGCTCGGCGACCGCCTCGCAGCTTCGAGGTCTTCGTTCCATGTCTCTCCGTCCCACGCATATCGGCGGAGGACCCTCCTGCCGGATGGCTCTCTGCGATCGATATGTCGAAGTCGTTGACCCGTATCGTGGGAAATACGAGCGGCGTGCGCCATAACGGTGGCTTCGCTATCAACGTCACGGCCCGTGATCCCTATGCTGCGGTCGAGCAAGCGCGGGAGGCTTTCGACCGTTGGGCGGCGCGAGTCGAACTGGCAACGCCGCAGAGGCTGGCCCCGAGCGGAACTGCATGGGTGGACGGTGTGTCTAGCAGGCTGCTGAAAAACCCGTGAAGGCGCGGAAACGGAGCGCTTGGAGCACTGCGGAGCTACAAGAACCCCTTGAAAACAAAGGGTTTCGCGTGAGCCGCAATCAGCCGATTCAGGGCCGAGACCGCCCGGGAAGACTTTTTCAGCAGCCTGCTAGAGGAATCCCATTCGCCGACGAGCGTCGTCAGATCGAAATCGGCGCTCTAGAACGGGAGACGCGGCTGTACGCTCCCCTCGACGACAACGAGACCGCACTCAGGCTTGATGACGCACTTCAACTCGCGCAGCCGCTCGCAAGTGGCCCCCGCGCCGCTGCTATCAGCGGAGGTTGGGCCGCAGTCGAGTCCCTCCTCACGGCGCCTCGGGAGGCGAGAGGTATTGTTGCTGCCCGACTCGCTTCCGTCGTCACGTGTTCCTTCTCGCGAGCGGAACTGACAACGCTTGCCTACCAACACCAGAACGGCGCGTCAGATAACCTTGCCCGCAGGCTTTCTGAAGAGGCGGACAATCTGGGGCGTGCCCGGCTTGTTGCCGAGGCAATACTGGGAGGGGCGTCTCTACATGGCCGCGGGCCAGTTGACGACGCGGCGTACTATCGCATGACCCAGGTACTGCACGATCCCAGAGGAACCCTCAGCCGAATACGGTCCTATCTCGCGGGGGCGTTGAATCGTCTGTATCGACAACGCAACCTCATTCTGCACGGCGGCCGCGTCTCTGGTGAAGGGCGGGCAGCTGCACTGCGAACCGCACCGCCCCTCGTGGGAGCTGGCCTAGATCGACTGGCCCATGCCTGGTTTGTCGAAGGTACGAGCCCACTCGAACTGACTGCCCGAGCGGAGCTGAACTTGGCCCTTCTCGGAACTGATGCAGCTCGACCGGCATTTGAACTGCTTGAGGACTTCCCAGAGTGAGGGCCCCTCGATAGCCGTGATGTGGCAACGTGGCAACCGCTGCAAACGGGGGTCGCGGCGGAGTACCCTCGCGCCCGTCTCGTACACTCCGCGCGGAGGTCCTCGCAATGCCCGACGTGATGCCGCTCGACGACGTGACCATTATCGACCTGACGCAGGGTGAGGCCGGCCCGTTCGCCACCCGCCTGCTCGGCGACTACGGCGCCGACGTGATCAAGATCGAGCCGCCCGGAGGCGACCCGGCGCGGATGCAGCCCCCGTTCCACCAGGACGTGCCCGGCCCCGAGCGCTCGGCCGTGTTCCTGTTCCTCAACACCAACAAGCGCAGCGTCGTGCTCGACCTCGAGCGCTCCGAGGACCGCGAGCGGCTGCTCGGCCTCGTCGCCGGCGCAGACGCCGTGGTCGAGAGCTTCCCGCCGGGCACGATGGAGCGGCTCGGCCTCGGCTACGAGGCGCTGCGCGAAGTGAACCCGCGCGTCGTGCTGACGTCGATGACGAACTTCGGACAGGACGGGCCGTACCGCGACTACCAGGTCACCGACCTCACGCTCTACGCGATGGGCGGCCCGATGATCGCCTCGGGCGATGTCGACCACGAGCCCCTCAAGAACGCCGGCCACATGACGCTCTTCCACGGCGGCATCGTCGGCGCGCTCGCCACGTCGCTCGCGCTGCGCGCCGCCGAGGCCGGCGACGAGGGCCAGCACGTCGACCTCTCGCTCCTCGAGACGGCCACGCACTCGATCGACCTGCGGCTGGCGCGGCTGATGATGTACCAGTACACGGGCAGCTACGGCACGCGCCCGCCGCTGGCATCGGCGGTGGGAAGCGGCACGTTCCCGTGCGGCGACGGCTTCTACATGCTGAGCGGCGGGCCGGTGCGCCTCGAAGGCGTCATCCGCATGATCGAGCAGCCCGAGCTGCTGGAGCAGCCGGAGTGGGCGACCATCGAGTCACGTGCGCAGCCGGAGCGCATCGACCAGTTCAACCAGTACCTGATCCCGTGGATGATCTCGCACACCAAGGCCGAGATCACCGAGGCGTGCATCGAGCACGGCGTGCTCGGCGGGCCGATCAACACCGTCGCCGACATGCTCGAGGACGCCAACTTCCGCCATCGTGGCTTCTTCCAGGAGATCGACCACCCGGAGACGGGACCCCTCGCCTACCCCGGCTACTCGGCGACGCTGTACCGGCCCGACGAGCCGATGCCGCCGCGACGCCGCGCCCCCCTGCTCGGCGAGCACACCGCCGAGGTGCTCGGCGAGCCCGCTCCGGCGCCTCGCGAGGCGCCGACCGTGCCGCCCGCAGGCGCCACGGGGCGGCTCCCGCTCGAGGGCGTGCGCATCCTCGACTTCACCGTGGTGCTCGCCGGGCCCTACTCGACGATGCACCTCGCGGAGTGGGGCGCCGAGGTGATCCGCGTCGAGTCGCTGCAGCACTTCGCCAACGCGACGCGCGGGCTGATGGCGCGCCCCTCGCCGGAGATCGTGACTGCCCAGATGCTGAGCACGGCCGGCCTCGGCTACCCCGACGCCGACGCCGGCGAGCGGCCGTGGAATCGCTCGTCCGCCTTCAACCACCACTCCCGCAACAAGCTCTCGATGACGATCGACCTCTCCCGGCCCGAGGGGCAGGAGGTGTTCGAGCGCCTCGTCGCGGTCTCGGACGGGCTGATTGAGAACAACCTGCCGCAGAACATCGAGCGTCTGGACGTCAACTGGGAGCGGCTGTCGGCGATCAACCCCCGCTTCGTCATGCTGCGCATGCCCGGCTACGGCCTGCAGGGGCCGTACCGCAACCTGCGCAGCATGGGCATGCACATGGAGGCGTTCTCCGGCCACCCCGCCATCCGCTCCTACCCCGGGCTCAGCCTCGAGTACGTCCCGCTCGGGGTGCCCTCCGACGCGGCGGGCGGGGCCGGCGCGGCCTTCTCGTTCACGATGGGGCTGCGCTACCGGGACCGCACCGGCCACGGCCTGCTGATCGAGCAGGCGACGACGGAGAACTTCGTCCCGCTGATCGGCGAGTTCGTGCTCGACTATTCGATGAATGGCCGCACCTGGGAGCAGATGGGCAACAACGACGTGTGGATGGCGCCGCACAACGCCTACCCGTGCCAGGGCCTCGACCGCTGGGTCGCCATCGCCGTGCGCAGCGAGGAGGAGTGGCGGCGGCTGTGCGAGTCGATGCGCCGCGAGGACCTCATCGAGGACCCGCGCTTTGCCGACATGGCCGCGCGGCTCGCGAACCGCGCGGAGCTCGATGCGATCGTCAGCGAGTGGACCTCGCCGCGTGACCGCTACTGGATCGCGCACCGCCTGCAGCGCGTCGGCGTGCCGGCCGCGCCGGTGATGACCGAGGCGGACGTGTACGAGGATCCGCACCACCAGGCGCGCGGCTTCCTCCACGAGGTCCCGCACCCGGAGACGGACACGTACCGCCACGTCGGCCGCTCATGGAGCGGCAGCGCCATCCCGGAGTTCGCGCCGCGCCACGCGCCGCTGCTGGGTGAGGACAACGAGTACGTCTACAGGGAGTTGCTGGGCTTCAGCGACGCGGAGTACCGGCGGTTCGAGGAACTCGGGCACATCGGCGACACGTACGAGCCTTCGGTGCCCTGAGCGGGCTACGACTCGCGCAGCTCCCGCACGGTTCGCTCGGCCTTCGCGTCCTTGGCGTCACGCACCAACTGGTCGGAGTCCTCCGGAGCCGCAGAGGGCTGCACGGACCCGTACACCGATTCGAGGGTGAACGGCTGTGGTGGGCGTTGCTCGGTCTCTTGGCACGGTGGCAAGGGTCGCCTCCACCCATCCAGTGTAGCCCTCCGACGATCGCCGACGCGTATGACCCCTCGGCGCCCTGAGCGGGCGGCCGAGGGGCGGGATCAGGTGCGCGCGAACGCCAGCAGCTCGGCGATCTCGCCGGCATCCGCGCGCTGAAGCGCGCGGCGATAGGCGCCCCGGAGCGCGTCGGTCTCGAGGTCGGCGCGGGCTCCCCAGCTGAAGGCTTCGGCTCCGAGACCCCGGATCAGGTAGTTGGCGGCGACTCGACCGAGGCGTCCGTTGCCGTTCGCGAACGGATGAATCTCGACGAGACGGTGGTGGAACCTCACCGCCAGCTCGTCGGAACCGTACGTGTCGTGTTCCACCCACGCTCGGGTGTCTCCGACCATGAGCCGGATGTCCGCTGCGATCCGGTGCGGAGCGACGCCGATGTTGGTTTCGAGAGTCCGATAGCGGCCCGCCCAGTTCCAGACGTCGCCGAACATGGCAGCGTGCAGATCGCGCAGGTACTTGTCGTCGAGGAGCCGCGCGGGCTATCGCGGCGCTGTCGACTCGGTCCAGAGGCCCCTGCGATCGACGAAGTGAGCCGCGAGTTCGTCGATCTGGGCCGCGGCATCCGTGCCGGTGACCGCCTGATCATCGAGTCGGCTGTGGTGCGCTATCGGCCGGAGGTGATCGGTCGCCTTGCGGCGGGCCTGCGCCATGACGAGCTCATCCAGACTGCGGCGGGGCACGAGCGCGTACACGAGATCGCAGTCGAGAGCGTCAGCGGCGCGTCGCAACGTCTCCAGCTTGATGGCGCCGCGTTGTTCGCTGCGCTCGATGTTGGGGATGGTCTGCTGACTGACTCCCAACCGGTCTCCCAACTCCCTGCCGGACATGCCGAGTGCCTGGCGGATCGCCCGGATCCACCCGGCGTGCGGAAGCGGCTCCCGGCTGAGCGGCCGAAGCAGGCTCAAACGGGCATCGAGCCGTGATCGTGCGTGCGCGTTCGAGGAAGGCATAGGTCGATAGTACAGGCTACAACGTGTATATCACGCTATAAGCACGTGCTACAGCCTGTCGCGTCCGCTATAGGGGCTCAGACCGAGGGGGACAACCAGTCGGTCGACGCTCGGAAGCACGTGCTATGGCCTGTATGTATACCCTATAAGCACGTGCTACAGCCTGTAAGAATCACTCTCCGATTACGGCTGGTAGTCGTCTTTGCGCTCGGGTGGGGCTGCGTCGCCACCCGGATCGCCCTCGGCCGCGCCACGGAGGTGACGCCGGGGAGCCGCCGCGGCGGCTCCCCGATTCTTGCGTTCGGCCCCAGGTGGGGAGCCTAGCAGGGTGCTGAAAAAGGCGCGGCCATCTGGCAGGATAGCGAAGGCGGCGGGGGCGTAGCCTGGGAGGCAGCCCCGTGCGAGGCGACGCTGAGCGTCAGACCAACATGTTGCTGGCGGTGACGCCGGACTCCTTCATCCCGGACGACCACCCGATCCGACGCATCAAGCCGATCGTCGATGCAGCGCTGCAGCGGCTCTCGCCGCTCTTCGGCACGATGTACGCAACGAGCGGGCGGCCCTCGATCCCGCCCGAGCACCTGCTCAAGGCGAGCCTGCTGATCGCGCTCTACTCGATCCGCAGCGAGCGCCAGTTCAGCGAGCGGCTGCGCTACGACCTGCTCTTCAAGTGGTTCTTGGACCTCAACATCTCAGACGCGCCGTTCGACGCCTCGAGCTTCTCCAAGAACCGCGAGCGCCTGCTCGCAGCCGATGTCGCGCGCGCCTTCTTCGCCGAGGTGGTGGCCGAGGCAAAGCGCCGCCGGCTGCTCTCGGCCGAGCACTTCACGGTGGACGGGACGCTGCTCGAGGCGTGGGCGTCGCTCAAGAGATGGCATGAGGGCCGGTCTCTTCCTCAAGGGGGATACTCGCCCCCGAAACAGCGGCCTCGATGGGCCAGAACGGCTCTTTGCGGAGCTTTGACGAGGTAGGAGACCGGCCGTGCAGCAGGATACCGCAACGACGTGGAGCATTGAGGGCAAGGAAGGGTCAGGGGTCACCATCGGCCTCGACGTGGGCGACCGCTACACCCACGTCCACGCCCTCGGCGCCGGCGGGGAGGTGGTACGTGAGAGGCGCGTCCGCACCACGACGGCAGCGCTGGGCATGGTGCTGACCGGCCTCCCCCCATCGCGGGTCGTGATCGAGGCGGGGCCGCGCTCGCCGTGGCTGAGCCGCCTCATGGCGGACCTCGGCCACGAGGTGGTCGTCGCCAACCCGCGCCAGGTCGCGCTGATCGCCCGCAGCCAGCGCAAGACCGACCGGCTCGACGCCGAGTGGCTGGCGCGGCTGGGGCGCTTCGACCCCCAGTTGCTCGCCCCGATCCGCCACCGCAGCGAGGCGAGCCAGCACGACCTCGCCGTGGTGCGCGCCCGCGACGCGCTGGTGCGCTCGCGGACGCTGCTCATCAACCACGTGCGCGGGGCCGTCAAGGCCTGCGGAGCCGCGTTGCCGTCGTGCACGGCCGAGGCGTTCCACCGCAAGACGGCGGACCACATCCCCGACGGGCTGCGCCCGGCGCTGCTGCCGCTGGTGGAGGCGATCGGCGAGCTGACCGCGCGCATCGCGGCGGCCGGCCGCGAGATCGAGGCGTTGTGCGAGGCTCACTCCGAGACCGCGGCGCTGCGCCAGGTCACGGGCGTCGGGCCGATCACCGCGCTCACGTTCGTGCTGACGATCGAGGATCCTGGGCGCTTCCCGAAGAACCGCGAGGTCGGCGCCTACCTCGGGCTCGTGCCGAGGCAGCGCGACTCGGGCGAGCGCACGCCGCAACTCGGCATCGGCAAGAGCGGCGATCCGCACCTGCGGCGGCTGCTGGTGCAGGCCGCGCACTACATCCTCGGCCCCTTCGGGCCCGACACCGACCTGCGCCGCTGGGGTGAGCGCTACACCGCTACGGGGGCCGGTAACGCGAAGAAGCGCGCCGTCGTGGGCGTCGCGAGGCGGCTGGCGGTGCTGCTGCTCGCGCTGTGGAAGACCGGCGAGGTCTACGAGCCGTTGCGCGACGCCGCGGCGCAGGAGGCCGCGTAGCAAGGCGCGGCGCCGAAGCAACCGACCAGGAGAGCGAGACTGAGACGGACCTGGGAGGAGGCCCAGCAAACCAACCACTGCACGTGATGCCGGGCAACGGGCGACTGCGAGGCGGTAGCGGTCCAACAAGGACGTTCAAGAGTTGGCAGCGCCCCCTGGAAGCAGGATGTGCCTTCATGCACCGGGCCCGATACGTGGCCCATCAAAGAGTGCGGATAGAAGCTCGGCACAGGCTCCGTCAGGGGACATCACGAGCGGATCGGCCCCGATGTCGAGGAGCGCCACGCCCCGAGGAGGAGGCCGCCACGTCGGCCTTGCAGAAAGACCGTCCCTCATAGAAGCTACCGCCCGCGCGACGAGCAGGAGCCACCCCTGGGCGGACGCAACCCGGATGTCGACTTCCGCGGGCGGCGGCGCAGCCGCGATACGCATAGTTCCGGCACGGACCCGGAGGCGCGGCTGTACACGAAGACACCCCCAGGACGCTAAGGGGTCAAGCAGCGAGGTCCTCGTGGGTGTAACGGTGTCCCCAGGCGGTCGTCTCGTCGTAGGGCAAGCGGCGCTTCAGGCAGCCATGTAGGTAGCCGACGAGACGGTTGCCGAGGGCGCGGAGCGCCTGGTGGTGGAGGTCGCCCGCGGCGCGCCGCCGATCGTAGAACTCGCGGCAGCCGGGGCTGGCCTGCAGGGAGCACAGCGCCCACTGGTCGACTGCGTCGTAGAGGCGCCGGTTGCGGACGAAGCGGGCTTTCACGGTGTGCTTGCGGCCGGATGCTACCGTCAGCGGCGACGTGCCGGCGTAGTTCCTGCGGGACTTCGCCGACTCGTAGCGTTCGGGGTCATCCCCGAACTCGCCAAGCACCCGGGCGCCGAGGACCACGCCGAGACCGGGCAGGGAACGGTAGATACCGGCGTCCGGGTGCTGCTCAAAATGGCTCGCGAGCTCGGCCTCGAGCTCCTTGATCTGACGGTTGATCTCGCCGATCACCCTCATTGCCGCACTGGTGCTCGCGGCGAATGCCTTGCTCACCGCGGGCGGAGCCTCGAGCTGCGGTGAGCGCAGCGCGTCGCGGACCTCGGCGGCGCGCCGCTCGATGTTGCGCCGGCGGCCGCCGCGGCGCAGCGCGGAGCGGATCTGGGTGATGCTCAGCCGCGCCGCCTCGCGCGGGCCAGGCGCTGTCGCCAGCACGCCCACCGCGTCGTCGTGCGCGAGGTCGGGGAAGGCCTCCAGCGCACCCGGAAAGTACTCCCTGAGCGCGTTGCGCAGCCGGTTGGTCTGGCGGACGCGGTCCCAGATCAACTGCTGGTGGGCGCGGGCGAGGATGCGCACCGCGGCGGCTTCGTCGCTGTCGCCGGCGACCTCCCGGTGGTTGTGCCGGTCGGTGCGGACGAGGTCGGCGAGCAGCTTCGCGTCGCCGGCGTCGGACTTGGCGCCGCCGACGTGGTGGCGGTCGCGGTAACGCGACGCCGAGCGCGGGTTGATGGCGTAGACGTGGTAGCCGGCCGCGAGCAGTGCCGCGACCCAGGGGCCGCGGTCCGTCTCGATGCCGACGATCACCTCACCCGGCCCTGAGGCGTACCCGGCGACCAGTCCGTGCAGGGCAGTGATGCCCTCCACCCCTTCGGGCAGACGCCGGGCGGCGAGCCGCTCGCCCGCGTCGTTCATGAGATGGACGTCGTGGTGGTCTTCGGACCAGTCATCGCCCAGGTACAAGGCCATCGTGTTTCAGTTCCTCTCCCGCTTCGCGCTGCTCGGTGCGACCCGGCGGGTTGGTTCCTGCGACGGCCTAATGGATCAGTGCTCGATGGCACGACACCCCATGAGTGCTGCAGAACAACCCGGAATACCAGCAGGGGCTCGGTCTTCGTGAAGCGGTCCAGAAGCCGCAGGGATCAGCTGAGAGCTCACCGGCTGGCAGGGTCCAGAACCAGTCTGCCAGAGAACCTCTGGCCGCTGGTCGGGCCCCATTAGGGGTCGGGGCAGACGGCGAAGCTCAGCTACATGGGCCATCTGCTCACCGAGAACCGTCACGGTCTGGTGCTGGACGTGGAGTTGACCGAGGCGAACGGGTACGCCGAGCGCGAGGCGGCGGTCACGATGCTGGAGCGCAGCGTGAGCGGCTGCGGGACGCTGGGCGCCGACCGCGGCTACGACACGCGCGGCTTCGTGGCGGCGCTGCGCGCTCGCGGCGTGACGCCGCACGTGGCGCAGCACGACCGCGGCCGCCGCAGCGCCGTGGATGGGCGCACCACGCGGCATCGCGGCTACAGGCAGAGTCAGAAGCGGCGCAAGATCGTGGAGCAGGTCTTCGGCTGGATGAAGACCGTGGGCGGCGGGCGCAAGCTGCGCTTCGTGGGCCGCGAGCGCAACCGCTGTTGGCTGGAGCTCACCGCCGCCGCCTACAACCTCGTGCGCATGGCCACGCTCGAGACCGCCGCGGCGTAGGCGCAGTGCGCCCTCCGCCCCGCCAGGGAGCCCTCAGAGGCCCCCGGGGGCCGGTCAGGAGGCCACGATCACGAACCCGGAGGCGGCTTGAAGCCGCCTCTCGCCACTCCGAGACCCCGGAAGGGCGCTTCTTCAGCAGCCTGCTAGACCGCTGCGGCCTCCGCCTGCACGGCGACGAGGCGGTCAGCCAGCGTCTGCGCGTTAACCACGCCGTGCGTCACGAAGTCCGCGACCAACTCGGCGAACTCGTCCGGGACCTCGTCCTGCACGCCGTGCGCGACGCGGTTGAAGACGTGCAGCGAGGCGTTCGGCAGGCGCTGGAAGTCGGCGAGGTTGGCCGCGAGCAGGGCGTCGGCGGCGGAGGTGATCATCAGCGTCGGCGTCGTCATCTCGTCCAGGCGGTCACCGACGCGCAGGGTGGCCATCGCCACCATGCCGTCGTCGTAGTGGCCGTCGGAGGCCGAGAGCGAGCGGTCGACGTCCCGTGCGATCTCGGCTTCGTCGATGAGCTCCTCGCGCGCGATCCCGGTCTTGCGTTCGCGGATCAGCACGTCGCGCGCCCCGTCCATGCGCAGCTGGCGGCCTCGCGCCGCCTGCACCGGGTCGGTCGCGTAGCCGTCGGCGGAGATGGGCGTGACGAGCATGATGTGCGTGAAGCGCTCGGCGTGCTCGAGGCCGAGCTGGAAGCCGATGCCGCCGCCCATGCTGTGGCCGACGTACGCGACCTGGTCGAGCCCGAGGTGGTCGAGCAGACCGACGATGTCTTGCGAGTACTGCTCGATCGTGTAGCCGCCGTCGGGACGCTCGCTGTCGCCGGCGCCGCGAGAGTCCATGAGGATGCAGCGGAAGCGATCCTGCAGGCGCTCGGCGATCGGCACGAAGCCGTCGTGCGACCCGGTGAAGCCGTGGTGGAACAGGATCGGCGGGCCCGAGCCGTGCTCCTCGTAGTAGATCTCGACGCCGTTGATCGTCGCGGTGGCCATGTGGTTGCTCCTTCGCTGCTGCCTCGTGCCGCTATTTCGTGCCAGTACGGTACAGGTAACGGATGTCCCATAGCGCGTGCTCGGTAGGCGCCATATTGCCGAACACGTTCCGCGTCGCGGTCAACCGCTCCGACAGCGGCATGAAGATCAGCGGGAGTTGCTCGGCCCATGATGACCTGCGCGCGATGGTACAACTCGACGCGTTGCTCGTGATCCAGTTCCTGGCTCCCTGCGATGTAAGGGCGTCGATGCTGGCCTCCCAATCCGTGGCCGGCGAGGGCTGGTGCGGGTGCCAGAGGTGCAGTGTGCCGCTGCTGTTCAAGAGGCTGATCGCGCTGTGCGGTTCCGGACTACCGGTGAGGCCGATGATCACCGTCTCCCAGTCGTACATGGAGGTGAGCCGTGATCGGATTGCCCGCCCGATCCTCGCGCACGCCGTCGTCGCCGTCGCGCCAACCGAGGCCGTCGAGGATCGCGTTGGCCTTGTCGATGTCGTATTCGTAGCGGCGAACGTTCGGGTTGTGGAAGTCGCCACAGGCCGGCGAGAGCGCCGCCCACAGCGGGAAGCCGATCCCCCCATCGCCTCGGCGATGATCCGGTCCCGGTCCATGCTGTGCGCTACGGCGCGCCGGAACTCGAGTGTACGGAACCAGGCGAGTCGCTCCGTGCGCGACTGCCTCGTCCCGCTAGTTCAGGTCCGTCCGGTATACATAGCGGACGTCCCATAGCCCGTACAGGGTCGGCGTCGTGTTGCCAAAGACGTTGCGTACCGCGCTCAGGCGCTCGGAGAGCGTCGTGTAGATGAGCGGCAGCTGCTCGGCCGCGATCGCCTGCGCGCGATGATAGTGCGCGACGCGCGCTTCGTGGTTGAGCTCCTGGCTGCCCCTGACGTACGCCACGTCGATGTCGGCTTCCCACTCGGTGGCCGGCTGCTCCTGGTTCGGGCGCCACAGGTGCAGCGACTCGCTGCTGTGCCACACGGCGATGCCGCCGTGCGGCTCCGTGCCGCCGGTCAGCCCGACGATCATCGCCTCCCAGTCGTACGTCGTGGTCAGCTGTCCCACGAGGTCCCCGAAGTCGATCGGCTCGAACCGCGCGTCGATGCCGATGAGGTCGAGCCCCTCGTCGATGATCGTCGCGACGCGGGCGCGCACGTCGTTGTCGACGTTCGTCACGAGCTTGAACGAGATCGGGTTGCCGGCGCCGTCCTCGCGCACCCCGTCTCCATCGCCGTCGCGCCAGCCGAGGCCGTCGAGGATCGCGTTGGCGCCCTCGACGTCGTACTCGTAGCGGCGCACGTCGGGGTTGTGGAAGTCGCCGGCGGCGGGGCTGATCGACGCCCACTGCGGGTAGCCGAGCCCGTGCTGGACGTCGGCGATGATGCGCGCCTTGTCGATGCTGTGCGCCACGGCGCGGCGGAACTCGACGTTGGAGAACCACGCCAGCTGCTCGGGCGCGACGTAGGGGTCGCCGGTCTCGGGGTCCGAGCCCGTGTTGAGGTTGAAGCCGAGGAACACGGTGCCGAACGCGGGGCCGCGGCGGTGGATGGTGAAGTTGCCCGCCTCCTGCAGCGGCTCGAGGGTGGCGTAGTCCTCGCCGCGCAACCCATACGCATCCACCTCGCCCGCCTGGAACTTCGCCAGCTCGTCCTCGATGGTCGGGACGAGCAGGTGCACGATGGTCTCGATGTACGGGAGGGCGTTGCCCTGGTCATCGCGCAGCCAATAGTCGGGGTTGCGCCGCAGCACCACTCGCTCGTCCTGCACGTAGCTCTCGATGGTGAACGGGCCGGTGCCAACGACCTCCGACGGATCCGTGTCCACGCTCCACACCTGGTTGAACGTCCCCGCCTCGACGTGCGGCTCGAGGATGTGCCGGGGGTAAATCGCCGCCCCCATCGAGCGCAGGAACGGCGCGAACGGCGTCGGCAACACGAACTGCACCGTGTAGTCGTCGACGGCGGTCACGGTCATCGGCGCCTCCTGCCACTCGCCGGCGGCGTCGAGGTACCGGAACTGGAAGGCGGCGCGGTCGCTGGTGGGGATGTCGTCGTCGTAGATGATGCGGTTGAACGTGAAGTCCACGTCGCGGGCGGTGAACGGCTGGCCGTCGTGCCAGCGCACGTTGGTGCGGAGGTGGAACGTCCACGTCAGTCCGTCGTCCGAGTGCTCCCACGACTCGGCCAGCCCCGGCTCGACCTCGTCGGTCAGCCACGACACCTCGGTGAGTCCCTCGAACAGGTTGCCGAGGAGCCCCGAGGAGTAGGCGTCGTTCGAGAGCGCGAGGTTGAAGGTGAGCGGCTTGCCGATGGTGGCCGTCGTCACCGTCCCACCCGGGGTGCCGATGTCGTACGAGAAGGCGTCGGCGTTCGCTCGGAGCTGCTCGATGATCGACTCGTCGGCGGCCGGGGTGGCGGTGGAGGGCGGGGGAGTGGACTCGGTCGCCTCGGACGCGCCGTCCGTGCCGTCGGAGTCGCCCGCGCAGGCGGCGAGGGCGAACGTGACGAGCGCTGCGAGGAACGTGTGTAGCCATGCGTGGCGGACAGACATGTCGCGGTCCCTTCGTGCCGTGCCGATTGTGCTTCCGCGTACTAGTGTGAGACGAAGTGTCAGTGCTGTCGCGATACTATCGCATCCATGCCCGTACCCGCGACACCCGGCGACCTTGCGCAGTTCACGCCCGCGTGGCTCAACGACGCGTTGCGCGACTCGGGCGTGCTCGGCGGCGCCCGCATCGCCGAGGCTCACGCGGAGCTCGTTGCAGCTGACCGCGGCATCGGCGGCACGGTGGCGCGGATCCGCCTCGCCTACGAGGGCGACGCGCCTGGTGCGCCCGCCTCGATCATCGCCAAGCTGCCGAGCGCCATCGAGCTCACGCGCGGCGGCGGCCGCTTCCTGCGCCTCCCCGAGCGCGAGGTGCGCTTCTACCGCGAACTCGCCGGCCGCGTGCCGGTGCGCGTCCCCGCCTGCTACTACGCGGCCATCGATGACGACGGCGACGCCTTCGTGCTGTTGCTCGAAGACCTCGGCGCGATAGCCTCCGGCGACGACCTCGTGGGCACGACGCTTGAGGACGCCGAGCGCGTCGTCGACGCCGTCGCGGCGATGCACGCTGCCTGGTGGCGCTCGCCCGACCTGGACGCGCTCGACTGGATGCCCGCGATCGATGAGCGCGCCTTCGTCTGGCAGCGCATGTTCGCGACCGCCTGGCGCGAGCAGCGCGAGTGGATCGAGGAGCTCGTGCCGGGAGAGCTTGTGCCGTTCGGCGAGGCGATAACGCACCACCTCGGCGAGGCCGTGACACGGCTGGCGGAGTCGCCGCCGACGCTGCTGCACGGCGACCTGCGGCTCGACAACCTGTTCTTCCCCGCCGATGCCGCCGAGCCCGTCGCCGCCGTCGACTGGTCGAACGCCTCGCGCGGCCCGGGCCCGTACGACCTCGCCTACTTCATGTGCATGGCCTTCGAGCCCGAGCAGCGGCGCGAGCACGAGCAGGCGCTGCTGCGTCGCTACGTCGACGCCCTCGCAGCCGGCGGCGGCGAGGGCGTCACGTTCGAGGAGTGCTTCGACGTCTACCGGCTGTCGTTCTGCGAGCCGTTCACGCGCATGTTCTTCCTGCTCATGCGCGGGCATGCCGATAAGGGGCAGGAGCGTCCGCCCGCGGTGCTCTCGAGGTTCGTGCGCAACGCCGGCCAGGCCGCGGTGGACCTCGACGTGCTCGCGTCGGTCGGGGACTGAGGGGCAGGTCCAGGCCTACCGGCCGCCGTAGCCCGACATCTGGCGCAGGCGCTCGATGCGCCGCTCCATGGGCGGGTGCGTCGAGAACAGGCCCGAGAAGCTGTGCCCGGCCAGCGGGTTCACGATGAACAGGTGCGCGGTCGCGTTCGGCACCTCCATCGGGATCACCTGCGCGCCGCGCTCCAGCTTCGACAGCGCCGAGGCGAGCGCCTGGGGGTCGCTCACATAGTTGGCGCCGTCCGTGTCGGCCTGGTACTCGCGCGCGCGGCTGATGGCGAGCTGGATCACGCTTGCCGCGAGCGGCGCGACGATGGCGACGACGAGCAGCGCGAGCCCGTTGCGCCGGTCCCCGAAGAAGAACGCGAAGAACGAGATCAGCGAGATCGCCGAGGCCACTGTCGCGACGATCGAGGAGGTGAGGATGTCGCGGTTGGAGACGTGCGCCATCTCGTGTCCGAGGACGCCTCGCAGCTCGCGGTCGGTGAGGATGCGGCGGATGCCGGTCGTGACGGCAACGGCGGCGTGCTTCGGGCTGCGGCCGGTGGCGAAGGCGTTGGGCTGTGGGGAGTCGATGATGTAGACGCGCGGCATGGGCATGTTCGCGGCGTTGGCGACGGTCTCGATCATGCGGAAGAGGTCGGGGTCGTCGTCGTGCTCGATCTCGTGGGCGTGCGAGGTCTTGAGCACGATGTCGGCGGAGAACCAGTAGGAGCCGACGTTGAGTGCGAGGGCGATGACGAAGGCGATGATGACGCCTTCGGGCCCGCCGAGCATGGCGCCGATGGCGATGAGCAGGCCGCTGATGGCGGCGAGCAGGACCACGGTCTTGAAGTTCTGCATGGTGTCGTGGCGATCCTCGATCGGTACGTGTGCAGTTGGGGCGGCGCGGCGCCGGGCGTGTCGCGCCCGTGCATCGATGTTAGCAGAGCGGGGGTGAGGCGGACGGGTCGGACTTACCCTCGAGGCAGGTTCGTGGTCGCCCGCGAGCAGCAATCAGGCGGACTCATCGTCTGCGAGCGGTTCCGCGACTCGTTCGCAGTCGCGGCGCGTGTAGTCCTTCGGGTGCGAGTGCGGCACCGTGCCGTCCGGCAGGACGATCTCGTGGATCGTCCCGATGTGCTGGTTGTTCGCCGTGAGGAGCTTCACGATCCGCGAGGCCCCTCCGGGATAGGCGGGATTCGTCGCCGCTCGCTCGTGTACGATAACGGCGTGAAGGATGCCGTCGGCACGCTTGGCTGGCAGGCCGTTGTCGGCCCACTCGCGTTCCAGTTGGCTCCGCGAGAGACGGATCATGGGCGACACGATCGCTATTCAGGCACTGTCCGAACGCAAGGTCCGAGCTGCGCTTCGCGAGGCGCTGGACAGCGCCACGCCGGTGCGTTCCGTTTGCGACTTCGTGGCAGGTGTCGACTGGTCAGGGCTGGACGCCGCGGACGAAGATGTCGTGCGGCTGCTCGGCGAGTTGGAGCAGTTGACGACGGACATGAGCGAGGGCGCGGTCCCGACGGACGCTTTCCTCGACCAGATCGGTCAGCTCGCCGGCGCGGCGTTCGCATAGCCCGATCCTGGCGGCCACATCTAAGAGCCGGCATCCTGCCCCGGACAACGAATGGGGCCGCCCCGAAGGGCGGCCCCATTGATTGCGAACCGTGCCGCGAGTACTAGATGCCGAGCTGGTCGGCGACGAGCTCGCGGTGGTGGTCGGAGTCGCCGTAGGCGAGCTCCGCACGCTTCTGGCGGCGGTAGTACAGCTGGATCTTGTAGTCCTTCGTGAACCCGATGCCGCCGTGGATCTGCTGCCCGTGCGCGACCACACGCCGGGTGGCCTCGGAGGTCCACGCCTTCGCCATGTTCACGGCGAGCTGTGCGTCGTCCTGGTCGGTGTTCAGCGACCACGCGGCCTTGTACATGATGAACCGCGAGCCGTCGACGTCCGTGACCATGTCCGCGCACTTGTGCTGGATGGCCTGGAACGAGCCGATCGGGCGACCGAACTGCACGCGCTCCTTGGCGTAGTCGACCGAGATCTCGAAGTCCATCTGCGCCAGGCCCACCATGTAGGCGCACTCGGCGACCGCGTACCTCTGCATGACCGGGCCGAGGATGTCCCAACCGCCGCCGTCGGCGCCCAGCAGCTCGCCGGTCGCGCCATCAAGGACGACCTCGCACTGCTTGTCGCGGGCGATCGTGAGCAGCTGGTTGACCGTCACGCCGTCCTGCGCCGTCGGGACGATGGCCAGCGTCACGCCCGCGCCGGAGCGGGCCGCGACGACCATGTAGTCGGCGACGTTGGCGTCGGCGACGAACAGCTTCGTGCCGCTGATGGTGACCGAGCTGCCGTCGACGGTCGCGGAGGCCTGGATGCCCTCCTCGTCGAAGCGGGCGGAAGGCTCGGTCTGGGCGAGCGTGAAGATGAGGTCGCCGGAGGCGATACCGGGCAGGTACTGCGCCTTCTGGTCGTCGGAGCCGGCCTCCATGATCGGGACCGCGCCGCCGAGGACGCTCGACATGAACGGGCCGGGCACGAGCGCGCGGCCGAACTCTTCGATCAGGACGCAGAAGTCCAGGAAGTCCAGGCCGGCGCCGCCGTGCTCCTCGGGGATGAGGAGGCCCTGCCAGCCCTGCTCGGCCATCATCGACCAGAGCTCGGGCGAGTAGCCCATGTCATCTTCTTCCATGTCGCGCACCAGCTGCTCGGGGCACTCGGCCTCCAGGAACTCGCGCGCCGAGTTCTTGAGCAAGTCCTGCATCTCGGTGAATCCGAGGTCCATCTACCTCTCCTTATACTCTGGCGCGCTTCGCAGTCACGCCGATGTCGTTCGCCTGCTGCGGCCTTGACACGAGAGCGGGTCTCCCACCCACTCCCCCGCGGCCGGCCCTTCCCGCGGGTTGCGATGCGCTGCGCCCGGCTTCGGCTCCCGCCGCTCACACACGAACGGTGGACCGATCCGGGCGGACTGACTCGCCCGCATCCGCAGGGCGGACACGGCTCGCCGAGCACCGACTGACACAGCCTCGTCGCGCGTGGGAACCCGGTCTGCGAGTCTCCCGCCGATCGCCGAGCTGTGATTACTCAACGGCGCGATTATGGGAGAGTGGCCGATGGGTGGTCAACCTCGAATCCCCGCTCACCCGCTCCCGGTGGCGTCGAGGGCTCAAAGTCGACGCGCTGGAGCGGCGGAACGTCACCAAATCGGCCCCGCGAGCCACTCCGTGACGCTTGCTCCGTCGTCTCGGCAACCGCCGCTCCCACTAGTGCTCGCGCGCCGCCGGACGGTTCGGCGTGGCTTCGGGCTAAGGCGGCTCGTTGCTATCCTTCGCGACCGGGGATCGGGAGAGTACGTCTGGATGACGCCCTCGCTCCGCGCCGCCCTGCGCCCCACGCTCGCGGCGCTCGTCCTGGCCCTTGCGTTCGCCACGCTCGCCGTGCCCCGCACCGCGCACGCGGGCCCCGTCGACGACGTATGCGCGCCCATGCAGCAGTACGCCGAGGCGTCCAGCGCCCGTGTGGGCTTCGTCGTCCTCGACCTCACCGACGGGAGCCGCTGCTCCAACCGCGCCGGCGAGGTGTTCCGCACGGCTTCGCTCTACAAGCTCATCGTGCTGGCCGAGGCTCACGAGCAGGTGCGGCAGGGCACGTTCTCGTTCGACGAGTCGATCACCGTCCGGCGGTACCGGCCGGCGACGGCGGACAGGGCCGAGGGCGTCGACGTCTTCCAGCTGAGCGCGCGCGAGGCCGCACGGCGCATGATCCAGCTCTCCGACAACGACACCGCGGCGGCGCTTGCCGCCCGCCTGCAGTGGAGCGCCATCGGCGCCGCGCCGGCTCGCCTCGGCATGCCCAACACGATCGTCGGCGGCGCGTACACGACCACCGCGGACGACATCGCGTACTTCTTCGCCGAGCTCCACGCCGGGACGCTCGTCGGCGCGGACGAGGATGCGGCGATGCTCGAGGTGCTGCGCGGGCAGCTCGTGCGCGACCGCATCCCGTGGTTCCTGCCCGGGGACGTGGAGATCGCGCACAAGACGGGCCGCCTCTACGCCTACGCGAACGACGCGGGCATCGTCTACGCGCCCGCCGGGCCGTTCGTGCTCGTGCTGCTCACCGAGAGCGACGACGGCCTCGGCCCGGGGTACGAGGCGATCCGCAACCTCGCCCGCATCGCATACGAGGGATTCGACGACGGGCCGGCCACGCCGGTTGTGACCGCGACAGCCGCCGCGACGCCGACTCCGGCTCTCGCCACCCCGATGGCCACGCCGATACCAACGCCGACGCCCACCCCGACGCCAACGCCCACACCGGTAGCAACGCCGACGCCCACCCCGACACCAACGCCCACGCCGACGCCGACGCCGACTCCGACTCCAACGTCGACGCGCACTCCAGCGCCGACGCGCACTCCAGCGCCGGCTGCCGTCTCGTCGTCCACAGGTGGCGGGGCCTCGACCGCGGCTGCCGCACCCGCCGCCACGCCCGCGGCGCCGGCCAACGGTGCGGCGACCGCGCGGGTCGCCCAGCCGACGGAGACCACCGGCGGCGCCTCGCTCGCGCCGCGCACCAGCGCGGACACCTGGGAGCCGTCGCCGCAGGCGGCCGCGGGCGTCGCGGCGCTGGCGGGGGTGCTCGTGACCTTCGGGCTGCTGGCTGCGTGGATCGGTCGCCGGCCGGAGCCACCGCAAGGCCCCGTCGAGTAGTCCGGGACGCCCCGGCTACTCCTCGGGCGGCCCGCCGGGCGGCGGCTCGCCGATGATGATGCCCGCCGAGAGGTCGAAGTCCGGCAGATCCGGATCGGCGAGGCTCGCAAGGTCCACGACGTTGCCCGCGTCGACCTCCCGCTGCACCTCGTCGAGCTGTTCCGCGCGGCGCTCGCGCGCCTCCTCGGTCAGATCCAGCTCCTCGGCGATGCGCTCGGCGAGGATCTGCTCGGGCGCCTCGAACGACCGAGGCACACGCGCCTCCAGCACCTGGCCGAGCTGCGCGTACTCGTTGCCGCCGAGGAAGTGCAGGGGGCTGTGCTCGTCGGCGCGCAGCAGCCAGCGCTCGTCGAACGCCTCGACGTCGACGTGGACGGCGACGACGAGGCCGATGCACAGCTCGTGGTCGCCGAGCACGATCGTGTCCTGCAGCTCGCACTCGATCCACGCGGCGCAGTACTGCAGCAGCGGCGCGTCGACGTGGGTGGGGGTGAAGATCTCGAGCTGGGTCGCCTCGAACTTGTCGATGTCCTCGCCGGTGTAGCCCCCGAGGTACTGGACGTGGTGGAGCAGGGCGCGGGTGGGAATGTTGATCGCGAACTGCTCGGAGCCGCGGATCATGTCGAGGCTGTACCGGGACTGCTCGAGTGCGATGCCGACGAGGGGCGGCTCGAGCGAGAGCGGCATGTGCCAGGCCACGGGCAGCACATTGCTCTCGCCCTTGTCGCGCGTGGAGACGAGGGCGACGGGGCCGCTCATGAGGATGCGTGCGGCGGTGGTGACGGGGCGGCGCTCAACGCCGTCCGGCGGCTGCTCGATCACGTCGCGAGTATACGGGGCTCAGGCTGCCGGAAGTCGTCCGTCAGGCGGGGCGAGGGACGCGCTTCGATTCGAGGGCGGTGCGCAACTGCTCGACATCGAACTTCTTCGACGCCCACTCGATCTCGATACCCACGACGTGCTCGTCCGCGTCGAGGTCGACGACGATGCCGTCGAACAACTCGAACGATTCGAGGCTGGGTCGCTCCTCGAACTCGATGTACATCATGTCGGTCTCGGGGTCGTGGCTGACCTTCAAGCTGTGCCCGTCCTCCGGAAGCTCATGTCACGTTCCTCCCCGACGCTCGCCGTGAACGCCGGAGCGCGGTTCAGGAGGTCGCTGCCGACTTGTTGAGCGGGTGGAACACCTCGTCGCCTTCGACGCGCAGCTTCGGCGGGCCGTGCTCGATCAGCGCGTCGCGGATGCGCTCCGCCTCCGGCAGCCCGACGAGGCTCACGCCGCCCGGGAGCCCGATGAGCTCGACGCCGATCAGGCGCCCCTCGCTGTCGTAGTCGGCGCAGCGCAGGTCATCGACCTCGCGGCTGACAGCGATCTTCGCGCGCAGGAACCTCAGGTAGAGGATGTCGCCGACGTCGTTGACGCGGACTTCGACAGGATCAGGCATCTTCTGTCCCAGGTCTCCTGGTGCGGAACGTTCACTCGCCATGCCAACGCACGGTCGTCGCCCAAACTGAATCCGCATGCCCGCGTCAGCGCTTCCCTCAGCCTACCACCAACAGAGCCACCATCGTGTCACGTGCCTGCTCCCAATCCAGTGCCAGCAACCAGCCCCAGCGACCACTCGGCCAGCGACGCCTCCTCCCCCCGCACGCCCGCCGTAAGATGCCCCGGCGACCGCACAGGCGAGACGAGACGGGGACGGATTCGCGGATGAGTGACACCCCGCGCGACCGCTACACGCACGGCCACCACGAGTCCGTCGTACGGTCGCACGCGCGGCGTCGCGCCGAGGTCGAGGCGTGGTTCCTGCTGCCGCGCCTGGCGCCCGGCATGCGCCTGCTCGACGCCGGCTGCGGGCCGGGCACGGTCACCGCCGGCCTCGCGCGCGCCGTCTCGCCCGGCGACGTGACAGGGCTCGACGTGGCGCCGGGCGTCCTCGAACACGCGCGCGCCCACGCCGCCGGGGAGGGCGTCGACAACGTCACGTTCGTCGTCGGCGATGTCTACGCCCTCGACGACCCGGACGCGGCGTTCGACGTCGTCTACGCCAACCAGCTGCTGCAGCACCTGACCGACCCGGTGCGCGCGATCCGCGAGATGCGGCGCGTGCTCAGGCCGGGCGGCCTGCTCGCCGTGCGCGACGCCGACTACGCGACGATGAGCCCCTCGCCCAGGTTCCCGGAGTTCGAGGACTGGAACCGGCTCTACCACCAGACCGCGTACCACAATGACGCCGAACCCGACGCGGGCCGCGCCCTGCCTGGGTGGGTCCGTGCCGCCGGGTTCCCGGAGATCGAGTTGCACCCCAACGTCGTCGCCCTCGACGGTGAGGAGGCGAGGATCTGGGGTCGCACGTGGTCGCAGCGCATCCTCTACTCGAGCGTCGCGGAGCAGGCCGTCGAGTACGGATACGCCACCCAGGCCGACCTGGACCGACTGTCGGTCGCCTGGGCGACGTGGGCCGAGTCAGAGTCGCCGTTCTACACGTTCGCGCAGATGGGGGTGCTCGCCGTCCGCTAATCCGCGTCGGTGACGACTTCTCTTGCTTGGCGACGGCGCGGTCTGGGTGGAGGCGGTGGCCGGTTCAGAGGCCGCGGTAGTGGTCGAAGTTCAGAGCCGCATGCGGGTCTTTCTCGCACGCCGCGATGTACAGAATGACGTCTCTCGTGATCAATGGAGTGTCGGCGGTAGCGACCTCAAGCAACGCTGCGTCGGTCAAACCGAGCCGAACGTACTCGCTGTTGGACGACGCGACTGCGCTCCGGACCGTGATCTCCTCGCTGCCTTCTATCAGCCACCTCAGTTGCTCGGAGAGGCGGGAGCGCTCGGGCTCCTCGTGCTGCCTCAGCAGGTTCGAGGCCTCGGTGAGGGTGTTCGGCGTTACGTAGATATCCGTGACGCCGGCGACGATCTCGAGGAGCAGGTCGTAGTCCTCGGCGGTGTACTGTCTGAGCCGCCGGTGCCTGTTGATCAGGACGCGGTCCTCGTTCCCTACCACCAGAAGGACGAGCAGGTGCGCGTCGATGAAGTACCCGGTTGGGGGCATGGGCTCACTGCGCGGCGGTCAGGATGCGGTCCTTGAGCGACTTCACTTCGCCGCTGTTGTCATCGATCCGAAGCACCTTGTAGGAGCGTGCGGACGCGCGGCGAGCCAGGGCTAAAGCTTCCGGCAACGTGCGGTTCCACGGCCGGAAGAAGCCTATCGTCACGCTCCACTGATTGGACAACTGGTCGAATTCGACCTCCTCGAGGCCTACATCGGTGATCTCTTCGCCGACGTAGAGCTGCGTGACGTAGCCCTTTGCCACCGCAACCGCTTCCTTGACGTCCATCCGGAGCTCCGCTCGATTCGCGACCGGATCGAGTGTAGCACCACGCCCCTGCCAGGTCGGGGGTGTCGCTTACGGCTCCGCCCGCTCGAAATTCAGCGCCAGCAGCCGCCCCAGCAGCTCCTCCTCCCCCAACTCGGCGGGCGCCCCCGCCTCCGGCCAGCCGTACGCCGCGAACACGGTGGCGTCGAGGGTGGTGTGGAGGTGGGCGAGCCACGCCGGGCGGGCGTTGTAGAGGTTGGTCAGCGTGCGCTTGCGCAGCTCGCGCTCGGCGTCCTCGTCGACAGGGAGCAGGCGCGGGGGCAGCGAGGGGACCACGTCGGGCTCCTCGCGCACCCACTCGGGCGGGTTGAGCCAGCGCCGCCGCGCCTCGTCGAGCGCCCGCGCCGCCTCGGCGATGGCGTCGCGGTGCGCGCGCTGCGCGTCGCTCAGCGCCTCGTCGGGGGTGTCGAGGGGCCACGGGAAGGGGAACGTCTCGAACGTCGAGGTGGGCGTGTAGCGCGGGTCGTTGCCGACGCCGAGCCACGTCCCCATGCGCAGCGACCACAGTTCGTGCGCCCGCGAGTGCAGCACCCCAAACGCGTAGTCGTCCTCCCGCGCGATGACGATGACTTGTTGATCCGGGAGTGTCGGCGCAGAGAGCCAGACGAACGTGCGGTGCTTCGCCACCATCGTAGTCACAATGAAACGCGAGAGCGGGGCCAGAGCGCTTCTCATCCCCGGCCGCGGTTCGATGTGTCGCCACCAGCGCTCTCGGTACGCGGTACGCCTATTCGTGGCGCGCGCCGGCTGAACGTTCGCCTCGACATGCGCAAACGGTGACTCATAGGCGGCGGCCTCGACCTCTGAGAGTTCTGTCCCGAAGTCAATGATGAACATCCCGCGCGACCGAGCCGTGACGTCGCGCCCGTTCACCCATGGCACGATCACGTCGGCGTTCGGGCGGCCGTTGATGTTTGTCGGCTGCCTCAGCATTTCACGGGCAAGGTCGCCGTCGATGTCGAACCCGCCCCCCTTTGTGTCACCTCTGAAGGAAGTCCCCGAATTCTCTGGCAGAGCGCGTGCCAGCGTGAGATCGAGTTCACCCGTGAGATCGCTGTTGATCGCGGGGACCGCGTGACCATCGAGCGCCCGCTGTGACTCCGAGCCGTCGTCTTGCGCGACGATCGCGACTCGGACGGCTGCTCCCTCGACTATCCAGGGCTCATCCGACCAGGCCATGAAGATCTGACCGGAGTCCCGGATCCGTTCGAGCGTGCGGCGATTCGGACCTCCGCGGACGGAGTTCGTGGCTAGCAACCCAGCGCGAGAAGTGAGGCCAGCTACGATTTGCTCCCTCGCCAACTCGTGCCAGTAGCACACGAGGTCAGACTCCCGGGCGACTGCGCCCTCCCATGCTTCCCATAGGAAGGTGAGGTAGTCGTCACCGAGCGCCGAACGAAGCCGACCTCCGCCGCCGCCCAGGAACGGCGGGTTGCCGACGACGAACTCAGCCGTCGGCCACGTGGCCGGGACCGGCGCGCCCTCGGCGTCGCGGGCGAGGATCGCGTCGCGCTGCTCGATGTTGTGGAGGGGCTGCAGCACCGGGTTGCGCGGGAAGCCGTAGCCGTGGTCCAGCATCCACTGGATGTGCCCGATCCAGATCGAGACGCCCGCCAGCTCCCTCGCGTACGCGTTCAGCTCGATGCCCAGCACGTTGTGCGGCCCCACCTGCGGGAACTCGCGCGGGATGCGCAGCCGGTCCGTCCCCCAGCCGATCACCTCCTGCTCCAGATCCTTGAGCAGCCGCAGCGTCACGTACAGGAAGTTGCCCGACCCGCACGCCGGGTCCAGCACGCGCACCGCGCGCAGCCGATCGAGGAACGCGCGCCACGCGTCCTCACTGTCTTGCTCCCACGGTTCCAGGCGGAATCGGCCGCTGCGCGGGCGGCGGCGGCCGTCGCGCAAGGGCGGGCTCGGCTCCTGGCCGCCCGCCAGCTCTTCGACGCGCGCCTGCATCGCCGCGAACTCGCGGCGCAGCGGGTCGAGCACGACCGGCTCGACGACCATCAGGATCTTCTCGTGGTCCGTGTAGTGCGCGCCGAGCTGCCCGCGCTTGTCGGGGTCCAGCCCGCGCTCGAACAGCGTGCCGAGGATCGCCGGCTCCACGCGCGACCAGTCGAGCAGCGCCGCGTCGTGCATCGCGCGCAGCTCCTCGGCGGTGCACGGGATCACCTCGGCGCCGTCGAAGAGCCCGCCGTTGAACCACTCGACGCGCTCGTTGCCGAAGAAGCGCCCGGCCGCGCGGTCCGACATGAGGCGGAAGAGCTCGGCGAGCCCTCGGTCGAACTCGCCGGGGTCGCCGCGCCGCGACTCGATCATGCCGGTGAGCACGCGCTCCGGCAGCAGCCGGGCGTCCTCGGCGAACAGGCAGAAGACGACGCGGTTGAGGTGGTGCGCGACCGCCTCCGGCTCGTGCCCGCGCTCGTGCATGGACCGAGCGATCTCGGCGAAGCGCGCCGCGGCGAGCTCGGTGATCTCGTCGGGCGTCTGCTCGGGCCGCAGCGCCTCCGGCTCGAGCATGACGGCGCGCAGCACGCGCAGCGCATCGGCCGTGCGGTCGCCGCCGGCATCGAGGTCGTCGAGGGTGACGCGGTGGATGTCGGGGCGGGTGCCGGTGAAGTTGGTGTGGACCTCGATCAGGTCCATGTCGCTGACGACGAGCGCGGGCGGGTTCTCGAGGTCCTCGCGGTAGTCGAGGAGCTGGCGGTACGCCGCGGCGAGGTCGGCGTGGGCGCCCTTGTACTCCCAGCCGAAGTGCTCGCGCTTCCAGACGTCGGCGCGGCCCTGCCGGCCGGTGCTGGTCCGTTCCGCGCCCGCCTCGAACGCGTACCACTCGCCCACGGGGTCGGCCTCGTTGGGAGTCTGCACGCCGAGCAGGCGGCAGAGGTCGATGAAGTGCTCCTGCGACGCCGGTCGCTCGCGGCGCGCGTTCTCGCGCCACTTGGCGGCGAAGGCGGCTGCGGAGGTGTCGGGCGTCGCGGTCACGGGCGCTCCTCGCTTGAACGCGATCGTAATGGAGCGCGTCGCGAGGCTACAGCGAGGGCGCGGCTCCCCGGTCGTCGGCTCGGCGGTCGTCGGCTCGGCAGGGGCGGTCGAGCGCGTTCCGGGCGGACAGTGCAGCGACGACCCCGAAGTGGTCTGACAGCCTCGGCCCGTCGTGCTTGTTGCTGATGACGTCGAGGCACTCGACTGCCAGGTCGTCGCTCAGTGCAAGGTGGTCGATGCTCTTCCGGCCCTCGAAGGTCAGATCCGACGTAGCAATGCGCATGCCTGGTGGGAAGGCCTGCTGCAGTGCCGATCGCAACTCAAGAGGTGCGCGGCTGCCCGGCCCAACGATCTGATTGAAGTCGCCCATGACGATCAGGCGCTCCGTAGGCGCGCGTCGCAGGACTGCAGTGAGACCGGCCAGATAGCGTTCGTGGTCCTCCCACGGCTTCCTGCGTTCCGGCCCGCGCCTGGCCTCGGCACGTGATCGGAACCAGGGAATGCAGACCCCGACGACGGTGACCGGGCCGAGCGATGTATGCGTGACGCCGGACACGAACCGCCCCGGCGGCATCGAATGGTGTCCCGCGTCATCCACCTGCTCCCAGGATTCCCGGGACCAGAGCATGACCTTCCGCCACCCTTCCCGGATCGGGTACCCATAGTCGGGTTGCGAGCAGATCGTGTGCCCGCGTTGAGACAGCAGCCCGACATCCGTCTCAGTGAGACGGATGACCTCGGGGCGTGCCCGGTCGATGCGGGTCAGGATTTCAGTGCGCCGCGGTGAGCGAGGGGTAGCCCACTGGACGTTCCATGTAACCAGGTGCAGCGACATAGCCCTTCCTCGCGGCGAACGCCGAGGCGGCGACGCCCGCGGTCGCGGTCGCGGTCGCTCCTCGCGTGACCGCGATCGTAATGGAGCGCGTCGTGAGGCTACAGCGAGGGGGCGCGCCACCAAGCAGCCGCAGTGCGCCATCAGTGAGTGTTACCGAGGTCGGCGCGGTAGGATAGGGGCAGATACGCGCTCCGGGAAGATCAGCCATGACTACAACCGTCAGAGCCACGTACGCCAATGGCGTGCTCACGCCCGTGGAGCCTCTTGACCTCGATGAGGGCGAGGAGGTGACGGTGTCCATTGAGGCCGCGCAGCTGCCCGGCGGGGCGCATGAATCTCTCGTGGAGATGTTCGACAGGCTCAGGAATTCCGTCCCGCCGGAGGCGTGGGACGACATGCCGACCGATGGGGCCAGGAACTACAAGCACTACCTGTACGGACACCCGAAGGTCGAAGACTGATGAACGTGGTGTTCGCTGACGCGGGGTACTTCATAGCGAACCTGGACAGCAGGGACCCGTTGCACGAGCGGGCGAGGACGGTGGCCGCGGGTCTGGGGTTGTTCGGCACTGTGACGACCCAGATGGTCATAGCCGAGGTCCTCAACTACGCGTCACGTGGAGGTGATTACCTTCGGAGCCTTGCCGTGGAGATGGTCCGAAACCTGCAAGCCAGACCCGACGTGGAGATCGTCCCGCAGACGGACGCCCAGTTCAGTGCCGCCGTCGAGCACTACGCCGCCCGGCCCGACCAGACGTGGAGCCTCACGGACTGCGCAAGCTTCCTCGTCATGGAAGAGCGGAGCATCACCGAGGCGCTCGCCTACGACCGGGACTTCGAGCAGGCGGGCTTCACCGCCCTGCTCCGATAGGCCGGGCGTGAGCCGACCCGTGGTCGGCCTGCGAGTGTGAGCCCACCCCGCCCCACCCGCACCCTCGTTGCCACCAGCGGATGAACTGCTCAATGGCAGCGTTGATCCGGTTGCCTGTGCAGGGTGTGTCGTCGTGCCGTTCGGTAACTCGAGCTGTGATGCACGCGGCGCGATTCCGGTAACCATTCCAATGATGCGACCCGGCCGCTCGACGCGGGCGGTACCCTAGCCGCCATGGCCACCGCCGAACGCACCCCCACGCCGGTCCCCGCACCTGGCGAGGAGCGCCCGCAGGCGCCGACGCCCGCGTCGCGCCCGCCGCGGAGCATGCGGCTCATGGTCGGGCTGTCGGCCGGGCACGGCGTCAAGCACTTCTACCAGCAGACGCTGCTGCTGCTCCTCCCCCACATCAAGGAGGCGCTGCTGCTGAGCGACGTCGCCGCCGGCGGCATCATCGGCGTGCGCGCGGCGGCGATGGGCGCGATGAACATCCCGGCCGGCATGTTCACCGACATGTTCCGCAGCCGCATCGCGTTCATGCTCGCCGGCAGCATGGCCTGCCTCGCCTTCGGCTACGCCGCCGTCGGGCTCGCCTCGAACTACTGGTTCGTCCTCGTGGCCGTCGCAGTCGCCGGAGCGGGCACGTCGATGTGGCACGCGCCCGCGTTCACCGAGCTCGCCGTGCGCTACCCGGAGCGCCGCGCGTTCGCGATCGCCGCGCACCGCTCCGGCGGGTCGATCGGCGACTCCTCGGCGCCATTCGTGATCGGCGTGCTGCTCGGCGGCGTGAGCTTCGCCGGCTTGCAGTGGGGCGGCTTCGACTGGCGCACGGTCGCGCTTTTGCACGTCGGCCCGGCGATCCTGACCGGGGTCGTCATCCTCATGCGTTTCAAGTCCGCGGAGAGCGCGGGGCAGATGAGCCTGCAGCTGCGCGAGTACCTCGCCACGGCGCGCCCGCTGTTCCGCAACACGACGGTGCTCGCGCTGGTCGCGGTGACGGCGCTGCGCGGGATGGCGCACCTCTCCTTCGCGACGTTCCTCGTGCTCTACATGAACGAGGACCTCGGCTACTCCGACGTGGCCGTGGGGTTCCACCTCGGGCTGCTGACGCTGCTCGGCATCCTCGCCGGGCCGGTGATGGGGGCGGTCTCAGACCGCATCGGGCGGCGGCCGGTGATCATGTTCGGGCTGATCACGATGACGCTGCTGCTCTTCGCGTTCCTGTGGGTCGATCGCGGGGTGGGGCTGACGGTCGCGCTCGCGCTGCTCGGCATCGTGCTCTTCTCGGTCAACTCGATCATGATGGCGGCGGCGATGGAGTCGGTGGCCGGGGGCAGCGAGGGCTCGGCGGTGGCGATGCTGTTCACGGGCGGTGCGATCGTCGGCGCGATCTCGCCCGTGGTCGCCGGGGCCATCAACACGCAGTGGGACTTCCACGGCGTCGTGGTCTACTCGGGCTGCATCGCCGCGATCGCGACGGTCATCGCGGCGTTCGCGCCGATGCCGGCGCGCGCGGCGGAGGACGTGGCGGCGTAGCGCCGAGGCCTCAGGCGGGCTCCGCGAGAACGAGGGGGAGTCCGGAACAGGGGGACGCCAGTGACATCTCAACCCGAGCTTCTGGATCGCATCACGGTTCGCGCGGGCGTGCTCGGCGGGAAGCCGATCATCCGCGACATGCGCATCGCCGCGGAGCATGTGTTGGGGATGCTGGCGGCTGGAGACTCCGCCGAGACCATCCTCCGCGAGTACCCGGCGCTGGAGCCGGAAGACATCCAGGCGTGCCTGATCTTCGCTCACCGCTCCATCGCCGGTGAGCGAGTGCAGAGCTCGTGCCCGTCCGCGAGTCTTGAGGTTTCTCCTCGACGCGTGTGCTGCGTCTCGCCGCATGCACGGCACCCTCGCGGGCCTGGGCCATGATGTGCTGTCAGCGTTGGACGGGGCGCCTCGGGCTACTACGACGAGTTGCCTGGGATGGCTTTCGGAGAGCATCGGATACTGATCACCGAAGACAAGGACTTGGCGAGCTTGTCTTCGTACGCCGGCTGCCGCACCCGTGCATCATTCGCTTCACCGAGATGTCAGTCGCCGAGAAGGTCACTGCCATGCGTCATCTCATTGACGAGTACTCCGAGGCGATGCGCGAAGACAGCCGTCGTGACGCGGAGGCGAGTACGAGTTCGGCCGGGAGGCAGCGAAGAGGTGTAGCGCCGAGGGCTCAGGCGGTCGCCGTCATCCCGGCGAGTTGCTCCGACAGCCGCCACGCCCGCTCCTGGTTCCCGCGATCGCGAGCCTCCTCGGACGGCTCCTCGACGCGGCGTTTGTTCCAGTAGGTACCGGTCACGCCCGCCACCTCGTCCGAGAGCGCGAGCCGCACGAGGTGCGACGCGCCGCGTCTCGGCGTGGCGAGCACGATGTACCCGCCGAGCACGATCAGCGTGCCGACGATCCCGTGGCCCGACTTTTGCACGATGCCGGTGCGCACGACGCCCGGGTGCATGCTGTTCGCGGCGACGCCTGACCCCTCGAGGCGTCGGGCCAGCTCGATGGTGGTCATCACCATCAGCGCCTTGCTCTGCCCGTACGCGCGTATCAGCGAGTAGTCGCGCTCGCACTGGATATCGTCCCAGCGCACGCCGGAGCGGTGCGCGCTCGACGCGACGTTGACGATGCGCGCCCCGAAGCCGCGGTCGGCGTCCGCCGCGGCGCGGAGCAGCGGCAGCAGCTCCGAGGTGAGCACGAACGGCGAGAGGTGGTTGAGCGCGAGCGTCAACTCGATGCCCTCGGCGGTCTCCTCACGGTGGCGGAACATGCCGCCGGCGTTGTTGATGAGCACGTCGACGCGGTCGTGACGCTCGCGGATCTCGGCCGCCGCGGCCCGCGTCTGCGCGAGGCTCGCGAGGTCGGCGGCGACCCAGTCCGCGCCACCCGACTCCGGGCCGCCCCCGAGCTCCAAGGCGAGCGCGGCCAGCCGCGCCTCGTCGCGCCCGACGAGCGTGAGGCGCGCGCCCGCGGCGGCGAGACCTCGCGCCGCCGCGAGGCCGATGCCCGAGGTCGCCCCGGTCAGCACGACGTGGCGAGCGCGGGCGTCGGGCATCTGGTGCGCTCCTCGCGGCGTGGCGGGATGAGGTTTCAGGCCGCGTCGATGTCGGTGAGCGCGAAGTCCTCGCCCTTGAACAGCAGCGGCTCACGCGCGGCCTCGGCGAGCGCGTAGGCGAAGCAGTCACCGAAGTTCAGCCCCGCCGGGTGGTTGCCCTTCCCGAACCGCCGCCACGCGCGGCGTGCGCGCTGCGCATGGTCCGCCGTGACGGGCTCTAACAGGGTGCTGAAGAAGCGCCTTCCGGGGTCTCGGAGTGGCGAGAGGCGGCTTGAAGCCGCCTCCGGCTTCGTGATGGTGGCCTCCTGACCTGCCCCCGGGGGCCTCTGAGGGCTCCCGGACCGGCCGGAGGGCGCACTGCGCCTACGCAGGGGCGAGTTCGAGCCTGGCCATGCGCACGAGGTTGTAGGCGGCGGCGGTGAGCTCCAGCCAGCCGCGGTTGCGCTCGCGGCCCACGAAACGCAGCTTGCGCCCGCCGCCCACGGTCTTCATCCAGCCGAAGACCTGCTCCACGATCTTGCGCCGCTGCTGACTCTGCCTGTAGCCGCGATGCCGCGTGGTGCGCCCGTCCACGGCGCTGCGGCGGCCGCGGTCGTTTTGCGCCACGTGCGGCGTCACGCCGCGCGCGCGCAGTTCCGCCACGAAGTCGCGCGTGTCGTAGCCGCGGTCGGCGCCCAGCGTCCCGCAGCCGCTCACGCTGCGCTCCAGCATCGTGACCGCGGCCTCGCGCTCGGCGTACCCGTTCGCCTCGGTCAACTCCACGTCCAGCACCAGGCCGTGACGGTTCTCGGTGAGCAGATGGCCCATGTAGCTCAGTTTCGCCGTCTGCCCCGCTCCCTTTGTGTACAGCTGCGCCTGCGGGTCGGTGCCGGAGCTATGCGTATCGCGGCTGCGCCGCCGCCCGCGGAAGTCCACGTCCGGGTTGCGTCCGCCCGGGGGTGGCTCCTGCCCGTCGCGCGGGCGGTAGCTCTTGAGCGAGGCCCAGGCCTCCAGCAGCGTCCCGTCCACGGTGAAGTGCTCGGCGGAGAGCAGCCGGCGGCGCTTTGCCTCGGCCACCACCTCGGCGAAGAAGGCGCGCGCGACATCGGCTGCGAGCAGGCGCTCGCGGTTCTTCGAGAAGCTCGAGGCGTCGAACGGCGCGTCTGAGATGTTGAGGTCCAAGAACCACTTGAAGAGCAGGTCGTAGCGCAGCCGCTCGCAGAACTGGCGCTCGCTGCGGATCGAGTAGAGCGCGATCAGCAGGCTCGCCTTGAGCAGGTGCTCGGGCGGGATCGAGGGCCGCCCGCTCGTTGCGTACATCGTGCCGAAGAGCGGCGAGAGCCGCTGCAGCGCTGCATCGACGATCGGCTTGATGCGTCGGATCGGGTGGTCGTCCGGGATGAAGGAGTCCGGCGTCACCGCCAGCAACATGTTGGTCTGGCGCTCGGCGTCGCCTCGCACGGGGCTGCCTCCCAGGCTACGCCCCCGCCGCCTTCGCTATCCTGCCAGATGGCCGCGCCTTTTTCAGCACCCTGCTAACTCGATGGGAGCCCTCTCCACGAAGCGGTCGAGATCGTCAGCGGAGCCGGAGTCACCTCGCCCTTCGACGACCATCGCGGCCTCTAGAAAGTTCGCGGCGGACATCCGGCAGTGCTCGGCATCGCTTATCGCCTGCGCATAGCGCTCGGCATCAGGCTCGGCGAACAGCACAGCGACGAGCGCCGATGTGTCGACGATCACTTCGGCAGCCCGTGCTCATCGTATAACCAGTCGCCGTGCTCGACGGCCGACGGGCCCGGGCGCAGGTTGCGCGCAACCCGCCGGCCGATGGCCATCAGCTCCTGTTTGCGGGCCTCGACGCTACGCTGACGCTGCTCGCGCTCGAGTCGCTCGCGGAGTGCGATGGTGATCGCGCCCGTCATCGTCTCGCCGGTCAGCTCCGCCAACTCGCGGGCGAGGTTGCAGGTCTCTTCGTTCTTGATGTTCAGGCTCACCGGACATCCTTCGAGGTAGAATCGGGATCGCAGTGTCTACCATACAGCGCCCGCACCGCCGGCGCGTCTACGATCACTTCGGGAGGCCGTGCTCGTCGTATAGCAGGTCTCCGTGGTCGACTGCGGACGGCCCATCCCCAAGCAGGCGCGCAGCCCGCCGGCCGATGGCCAGCAGCTCCTGTTTGCGGGCCTCGACGCTACGCTCACGCCGCTCGCGCTCGAGTCGCTCGCGGAGTGCGACCGTGATGGCGCCGGTCATCGTCTCGCCGGTCAGCTCGGCCAACTCGCGGGCGAGCTTGCAGGTCTCTTCGTTCTTGATGTTCAGCGCCACTGAGGTTCCTTCAGGTAGAACGACACTCACCGCTTCTACCATACAGGTCACACCGGTCGGTGGCCGCGACGAAGATGAGGGCCCTCGCCCCGGCTACCGGCCCGGCGAGCCGCCACGCGGCTGCCGGGCCGATCGCCGGGAGGGCGGGCTATCGGCTGTACCCCGAGGACGGCGCGAGCGCCTCGGCGGCGTCCGTGATCGCGTCGAGGAGGAAGTCGAAGTCGCGGTACGCCTCGGTCGAGCCGAGGCGGCTTGCGATGGCGTCGAGCTCGCGCTGCAGTGCCGCGAGGTCGGCGTGCACGCCGGCCGCGTCGACGGTCTGGCCCTCGACTTGCGTCGAGAGGCGGCTGTAGCGGTCGGCCGCGAGGCCGACGATGGCGCCGAGGCGGAGCAGGTGGTCGCCACTGCCGAACGACACGTCGGTACGGTCGGACACCTCGGCGGTCTGTGACCGCGACTCGCCGCTGGCGGGCTCCACCCAGCGCACCTCGACGCTGCCCAGAGCCTGCGGGAGACCGGCGTTGCTCCATAGTTCGAGCTCGTAGAACACGGTGGTGGCGGCGCCGGCGGGGAGTTCGGCGAACTCCTTGCGGTTCTGCTCGAACGTGTGGTCCGGCGTCACGCGGTTCTCGTAGCCCACGATGCGCCAGCTACGCACGACCGTTGGGTCCCACGTCACCTGGGCGCGCGTCTGGTCGGCGAAGGGCGTGGAGAGTGCGAGCCAGCGCTCGCGGCTGAAGGTCTCGCGCGCCTGCGTGGTGTCGTCCAGGTAGCGGTACCAGCCGTTGCCGTGCTGGGCGAGCTGCTCCAGCAGGACGTCGTTGTAGTTCTCGATGCCGACGCCGACGGTGATGAGCCGCAGCGGGTTGCTGCTGTCGGAGTCGCTCGCCGACTCGAGGATGGCGAACGGGTCGGTGGCGTCGACGTTCGCGACGCCGTCGGACATCAGGATGATGTAGTTGAAGGCGTCGGGCCGCTCGCGGCGGGCGGCGTCGGCCAGCTCGACGCCGAGGTCGAGGCCGGCCTGCACGTTGGTGGTGTCGTGCGCGGCGAGCCGGGTGATCGACCGCACGACATCCGCGTCGTCGGGCGCGCTGTGCTCGACGGTGTACTGGTCCAGGACACGGGTCGAGAAGTGCACCACGGCGATGCGGTCGTCGGGGCCGAGGCTTTCGCGGATGGTCTCCGCCGCCTCGCGCGCGATGGCGACACGGTTGCCACGCGACATCGAGCCCGACGCGTCGAGCACGAGGGTCACGTTGAGCGGAGTGTCGTCGCGAAACTCCGGCGCCTGGAAGGTGACGCGCGCGAGGTGCCGGTCGGCGTCGAGGGGGTGCCCCACCACGTCGCTGGTGATGGCGAATGAGCGGTCGTCGCCAGGCTCGCTGTAGCCGTAGTTGAAGGCGTTGATCCACTCCTCGGCGCGCACGGAGTCGGGCTCGACGGTGTAGCCGTTGCGGGCCCAGTTGAGCGCGAGGAAGTACGAGGTGCGGTCCGTGTCGAGGCTGAAGGTCGAGACGGCGTCGACGGACGTGTCGACGAAGGACATGCGCTCGTAGTCCTCGAACGTGGTGTCCGTGGGCTGCTGCCGCTGCGGGACGGGCGGGCTGGGTTCGGGGGTGGGTGCGGGCTGCGGCTCGGCCTGTGGCTCGGCCTGTGGCTCGGCCTGCGCATCTATCGCGTCGTCGCCGACGCCGCCGGAGTCGTCCATGTCGCCTTCGCCCATGGCGTCGGCGTCGTCCATGCCGCCATAGCCGTCATCGGCCGTGCCGTCGGCCTCCGCCTGGGGCTCAGTTGGCGCGGCGTCATCCGCCTCGGCGGGCGTACCGTCGGCCGGAGGAGTAGGAGTAATGGCGTCACCCTCGTCGGCCCCGTCCGATGGTGGCGTCGGGCGTGGCGGCACGGCGACCACAGGGGCCGGGGTCGGGCTCGGAGCCACGACGACCGCGGGAGCGGGAGTCGGCTCCGCGGTGGCGACGGGCGAGGCGCTGGCGGGAGGTGGCGTCGCGGTGGCGGGCGGCTGTGTCACGGTCGCGGCTGGCGGTGTGCTCGTGGCAGGTGGAGGCGTCTGTAGCACGCGCGCGGCAGTCTGCGTCGGCTCGGGCTCCGCGGTGGCCGCGGACTCCGCGCGATCGGAGCTCGCCGAGTCCGACAACGTCGAGGTCTCCCCCGCGTCACCGTCGCTCGCCTCGTCGGACGCGCTGTCCGGGGTCGTTACCGACGAGGTCGTCGTGCCGGTCGAACCGGCGGTGGTCGTGGTTGCGGAGCTCGAGGAGGTTGTGGCCGCGGTCGATGACGTCTCGCCTGTGGTCGCGACGCTCGCTGCCATCTCGGCGTCATCGCCGTCGACGCCATCACCACCACCAATAAGGCTCCACGTCGTCACACCGATCGCAAGGACCAGCACCGCCGCCGCAGCCGTCGCCAGCCACGGCCGTTCCGCCGTCCAGTTCAATCCGCCGCGCAGCAGGCTGAGGCGCGGCGGTTGTTGTTCCCCCAGTTGGCTTTCGAGGCGGTCCCACAGGTCGTCCGGGGCGCGCAGGTCTGGTTCCTCGGCGGCGAAGTGATCGCGGAGGCGACGCTCCATCTCAGGGTCTGGTGAGTTGTTACGCATCATTGCCGGCAACCTCCATGACGCCGGACTGGTCCAGCAGCTCGCGCATCTGGCGGAGTGCGCGATGGAGTCGTGACTTCGCCGTGCCTTCGCGGATGCCCGCCGAGCGCGCGACCTCCGCGACCGTCAGGTCGGCGAAGTAGCGCAGCACCACCACCTGGCGGTGCTCCGGCGTGAGTTGGTCGAGGGCCTGGCGCAGCAGCTCGCGGTTCTCGACCGCCTCGGCCTCGTCTCCCGGCGCCCCGATCGGGAGCGACTCGTCGAGGGAGACGGTGCTGAGCGAGCGTCTGCGCTGCTGGCTGACGACCGCGTTGACGAGGATGCGCATCAGCCACGGCTTCACCGGCCGGCCGCGCTGGAAGCGGCGGATGCCGCGCCAGGCGTTGAGCAGTGCGTCCTGGACGTGCTCCTCGGCGAGCGCGGGGTTGCCGGTCATCAGGAGGGCGGTGCCGTACATCGAGTTCTTGTAGGTCTCCACCAGGTGGCGGAACGCCTCGCGGTCGCCCTCCTGGCAGCGGCGGATGGCCTCGTCATCGGTCATGGGCACCTCGCCTGGAGCGGGTCGCCGGGACGCTGCTCCCGTTGGCCGCACGGTTACGACTTCCATCCTGGTAATGGATACGCACCGGCGCCCCGGATCGTTCCCGATCGCGCCCGATTTCGTTGCGGCGTCCACGCGACGAGGAGGCAGACCGCCACCGGCGCCCGGTCGACGGTCTGTGCGAGGGCGCCTCCACGAGTGGGTCCAAGCGTCGTTCGGTGCTACTCGCCGCTGGTGACCGTGAAGCGGCTGCTGTCGCTGCGGCCGAAGACCTCCGGCAAGTAGGTCTCCTCGGCGTGCACGGGCGCGACGAAGAAGTCACCGGGGGTGGTGGCGCGGGCGTAGTAGACGTACTCGTGCACCCCCTGTGGCAGGCGGCTGGCCTGCAGCACCACGCGGTCATCGCGCAGGTCGACCTGGTCCCACGGGCTGTAGTACCAGCGGTACCAGGGCGCGTAGTACGCGGGCGTGCTCGCCTGCAGCGCCTCCACGCGATCCTCCCGGAGCTGCTCGCGCAGCCGCGGCGAGACGATCCGTAGCTGCGGGTCGATCGGTTCGAGGCCCGCCGGCAGGAAGTCCTGCACCTGCACGAACAGCCGGTCGGCGGGCGCGATGACCGTCACGGTCACGCGCACCACGTCGCCGGGGGCGGCGCTGGTGATGGGCGTCTCGGGGTCGTCGAGCAGCGAGTAGCGGTGCGAGACGGCGAAGCCGCGGTTCAGCGCCTCGATGCCGGCTGCCGGGGTCACGTAGCGGAGGTTGAGGCCGTAGTAGAGACGGCCCGGCTCGCCAGCCTCGCGCTCGAACTGCACGCGGCTGACCTCGCCGAGCGGCAGGTCGGCGAGGGCGACCGATGTCGAGTCGAGGTAGTCCCCGGCGGGCACGTCGAAGTGGCCGTCGAGCACCTCGGTGGTGTTCACGCGCACCGAGTAGTCGTAGACGCCGCGCGTCTCGCCGGTGAGCTCCGCGTAGGCGCCGAGCGACGCCATGCCCTGCGCGCGCTCGACGGTCGTCTTCCAGCGGTCGGCGGAGCGTGCGAGGGCGAGCCAGCGCGCGGTCTCCTCGATGAGCGGGTGCCGGGGATCGACCTCGGTGAGGGCGCGCAGCACGATCGCCGTGATGCGCACGCTGCCGTTGTGCATCGAGCCTGGGATGCGGTCTTCCTCCCAGTGGTTGCCGTTGGCGCTGGCGATGGTGTCGGCGGTGAGGTCGTTGAGCATGGCGCGTACGGCGCCGTGGTCGGCGTCGTGACCGGTGGCGAGCAGGCCGAGCACCACGTAGGCCCGCCCCCAGTTCGTGAGGTTGGCGCGGTGCTCCTCGACGAGGGCGAGCATCCTCGGCGCCTGCTCGCGGGCGGTCTCGCTCACTTCTCGCCCGGGGTTCGAGGCGTCGGTGAGGGCGTAAAGCAGGAAGGCGTGCTGGTTCGGATCAGCGGGCCGTTCCACGTCGGTCTGGCGCTCGAGGTAGCTGGAGATCGCGCTCGCGGCTCCATCGAGCACGTCGTCGGGGACGTTGTGGCCGGCGTCGCGCGCCTCGCCGAGCGCGAGGAGCACCCAGCCGGTGACGAGCGGATCCGGGCTGCACCGCAAGCACCAGCCCCAGGCCTGACCGTATCCCCAGTCGTAGACGTAGGTCCGACGGTTGATGAGTTGCTGCACGTCGTCGCGGAGCTGGTGCTCCCACGCCGCGTCCAGGCCGCCCGCGGTCGCGCGCTGCGCGGCGACGATCGCCACGACGCGGCTCGCGATGCGGATGGTCGACTCGTACTTGTACGGCTTGAAGTGCTCGAGCTCCTCGTCGAGCGCGCCGACGAGCGAGCCCTGTAGCGAAAGCTCAAGCGAGCCCTGGCCCGCAATGAGGTACTCGGGCAGGTACACCGCTTCAACGGCTGGGCTGTCTTCGACGATGCCGCCCGTCGCAGTCGCCTCCGGCGTCACGTCCAGGTGCACCGGCAGGCCGATCTCCACGGCGTCGGCGTAGCCGGCTGTGCTGACCGCGTCGAAGCGCACGACTGCCGTGCCTTCCTCGAGTGCGCGCGCGGGCCATTCGAAGATCCCCGTCTCGCCCGGCTCGACCGTGAGGGAGCGCGCGCGGTTGTCGTCGAGGGTGACACCTGTGGCCTCGATGGTCACGGTCAGGGCGAGCGCCTGCGCGGTGCGATTCGTCACGAGCGTGCGGAGCCTGACGTCGTCGCCGACCCGCAGGAAGCGCGGCAGCGACGGGCGCACGAGGAGCGGCTGCGTGGCACGGAGCTCGCTCTCGCCCTCGCCGACCTGCGTGGCCGTAGTCCTGGCACGCGCGAACGCGCGCCAGGTGGTCGTGTTGTCCGGGAGGGGCAAATCGAAGGTCGCCGTGCCGTCAGCTCCGGTCGTGAGCTGCCCGACCCAGAGCGCGGTGTGCCGGAAGTCCGAGCGCACGCGCGTGCCGGAATCCGCAGGCGCGGATGTGAATGTGGCGAACCCGGCCTCGCGCGCCGACGCCGGCGCCGCCATCGCGTTGACGGTTCCACCTCCTCTCGACGCCTCGTTCCACGCTCCGCCGCGCACCCCGCCCTCCTCGGCTGGTTCGGTCTCGCGATACGTCTCGTTCCAACGATTGACGAGCACGGCGAGGGACGAGGTGGTGTGCACGCCCAGCCGGCGGGGGTACCAGAACGCCTCGATCCCGTCCGGGCTCTGGTCGGCCGCGAGCGCGAGCACGGCCTGGTCGACAACGGCAACGGAGACGTCGGCTGCGACGCCTCGCCCCTCGGCGTCGGTCACGGTGACCTCGTACGGCACGATGTCACCGGGCACGGCTTCGTCACGGTCCGGCTCGACGCGCACGTCCAGGCGACGCGGCGCCGTCGAGACGGGGAGTTCGACGTTGCCGAGGCTGTAGCGCGGGTAGGGGTCGTCCTCGGTGGGCGGGCGGTAGAGCACGACGCCTACGAAGATGTTGGGGATGTGCGCGTCCTCGATCGGGATGCGCAGCACCTCGCTGTTGGTCTCCAGCTTGCGCACCTCGGTGCTGAGCACGCGCCCGCGCTCGATGGTCACGAGCGCGGTGGAGCCCGCGAACGGGGCCGGGACGAGGACCTCGGCCACGTCGCCGACCTCGTACTCCTCGCGGTCGGCGATAAGTTCGATGATGTCGTCGAAGCGCACCGGCCACGGCACGTAGTCCCTGCCGGTCGCCCACACGAAGCGCGACGAGCGCGCGATGCGGCCCTCGTCGTCCGTCGATTCGGCGACGAGCCGGTACCCACCCGACTTCGGCGGCGCGAACGCGAACGAGCCCTCACCCTTGCCATCCGTTGTGGCGCTGCGTACCTGGATCTCGGTGTCGACCGGCTCGCTGCGGTAGTAGTACCAGCCGGAGCTCGTCCGCTCCTTCGTCCGCACCCATTCCCGCTCGTACACGCGCACGGTGACCGGGCGGCCCGGGGCGATGGCGCCCTCGTAGTCGACGGTCACGAGGTGGATCGTGAGCGGCTCCTCGGCCTTGCCGAGGTAGGACTCGGGCTTGATGCCGGCGTACCAGGTCGCGGGGTGCACGACGGCCTCGGTGCTGCCGGCGACGGCTCGACCGCTCGTGTCGGTCACGGTGGCGCTGATCGTGACCTCGCGCGTGCCGGCGCCTTCCTCGAGCGTGGCCGGCACTTCGAAGCGCGCGATGCCTGAGTCGTCCGTGCGCGCCTCGCCCTCGGAGCGTATCGGATCGCCGGAGGTGCGAGTGCGGGCGTAGTAGTCGTACTCGGAGAACGAGTAGTCCTCGTAGCCTTCGACGCGAATCGTCGTCGGCGAGGAGCGCGCCGCCCAGGTGACGGCGGCATCCCTGACGGCTCCACCGAAGTAGAAGTCGGCGCGCGCCTCCGTGTCGATGTTGTCTCTGGACACGTACTCCGCAGCGCCCGCCTCGACTTCCACCAGGAACTCCGGCACGCGGAACTCCGCGACGGTGAAGGACGTGGTCACGCGGCCGCCCGCAGACCCGACGAGCCACACCCGGTACCGGCCTGTCGGCGCGTTGGCGGCCAGCGCCACCTCACCGGAAACCGTGCCCAGCTCGTCCAGCTCGGTCGTGGTCTCGTGGATCCAGTTGTAACGAGAGTCCCGGATCGAGATCGTGACCTCTGTGCCGGGCCCGGGTACGGAGTAGGACGCGTCGTCCTCGTCGCGGAGCACCCCCTTGAAGGAGACGGTCTCACCGGGGCGATAGATCGGGCGGTCGGTGTACAGGTGGCCGACTGGCTCCGGGATGTACGAGGACGCGCCGAGGTCCCACGGGTCAGCGCCCATGTCCCACCACGTAGATGCGACACCGAAGCGTCCACCCTCCTCCATCCGCACCACATGGTCCCCGTAGCGGGTCCAGTAGGAGACGGTCTCCGGCGGGGTGACCGCGAACCGGGCAACGCCCTGCGCGTCCGTGTTCCCGGCCTGGTAGGGGGTTGTGGGTGGCGACTCCAGAGGAGCCGTGGTGACCGGAGCCTCAACGAGCGGGGTTCCCGACTCGTAGTCGAGCGCCCACACCACGAGCTCGTCGGAGGCCAGCTTGGTGACGATCGCCGTGTCGACGACGCTTACCACCAGCTTGGTCTGCTTCCACTCCGATGCCTCGTCGAACGTCGCGAAGAGGAAGTAGTGGCCCTTCGCCAGCGGCTCGCCGTCACCCAGCGTCGTCGAGTAGACCCTGGACGTGTCGCGCAGCTCCTCCGCGATCGGCTCGGTCCAAGTGCGTATCGGATCGCTATCCGGCCAGAAACCCGTCCCTCTATCGATGGCGCCCCGGCGCAGGAGCAACTCAGCTTCCGCGTCGGAGAGGCGGTGGAGCGAGAACTGTGCCTCCTCGATCTTCTGGGCATCGAAGTAGAGGACCTGTTCGTTGTTTGCCGCGTAGGTCACGAAGCTCGCGGGAGCGGCGAGGGTCAGCTCCGGGAAGAGCCACTCCTTCTCAGTGGTGAAGGTCGATGTCTGTACCGCGGTTGTCGCTCGCCCCCCGCGGTCCTGCACGCCTGGCGCGATACGCACCGTGTACGTCGTCTCGTGTTCCGCCGGGAAGTCCAGGCGGACGCGCTCTGGTCGCCGGTCGCTCCAGTCGATCCTGATGTCGTCCGGGTCGACACCACTGACGGTGACGCGACCCTCGAACGAATCGGGATCCATCGGGTTGTTGTAGGTGAGGCTCATCCACATGTGACGCGCGCTGAATGATCTCGACCACGACACCAGTCCCGGCGTCTCAGCGACTGTGAAGCGCGTGAGCCGCACGGTTCTGGTCGCGCCGCCGGCGGCGCCCTCCACGCCGGCCGGCACGACGAGCTCGTACAACCCGCCGAGCGTCAGCAGTGCTTCCGGCGCGAGCGTCGCGACCGTGTCGCCCTCGCTCCACTCGAACGTCGCCGCGACGGGCGTGCCGTCCGCGGCGCGCAGCGCCACCCGCGCCTCCGCCGAGGCGCGGTCCATCGGCTGGTTGAACGTGACCACCACTGGCGCGTCAGGCTCTACCCACTTCGTGTCGTTGGCCGGCTCGAAGCTCGCGACCACCGGCTGGATCGTCTCGAAGCTCCACGTGATGTCGGACTCGAGCACGCCGTCGGCGGCCGAGGTCAGCCCGGCCGGGATACGCACGCGGTACGCGGTGGCGGGCTGTAGGTCGCTTGGGATGAAACGGTAGAGCGAGGTGTTGAGCCACTCGCCCTTCCCGGCGAGCGGCGGGTCGAACTCGAGCACGGGCGGCGCCGCGCCCTCCTGCAGCACGGTCAGCGCCGCGACGGAGCGGTTGAACTGCACGAGGATCTGCGCCTCGACGGGCACCTCGACGTCCCCGTCACCGGGGATGACGTAGGCCACCTCGAGTCCGCCCTCGACGGTGAAGGCGTGCGTGTAGTCGCGCGCGAGGCCGGCGGCCGGCCCGTCGACCCGCACGAGGTACCGCTGGCCGCGCTGCCAGCCGGGGAACGCCGGCTGGAACAGCAGCGTGCGGTCGCCGTCCCAGGCGAAGGAGCCCTCGATCGGCGGGTCGATGGCGACGAGGCGCGCCGCGTCGGTGACCAGGGGCGGGTTGAGGAACGTGATCGTCGCGGTCGCGAGGCGCGGGATGTCCGCGCCGCTGGGCGTGAACGCGACGCCCGGATCCGCGGACGACACGATCGTGAGGTCGCCGTAGCGATAGTGCCCGCCGCTGCTCACGCCGTCGTCGAGCGCCAGCGCGCCGAGCGAGAACCACTCGCCGTCCACGTGGCGCGCCGTGATCGAGATCGACAGCGGGTCGCCAACGCCCTGCCAGACGCGGAGCTCGATGTCGCCGACGGTGAGCTGGCCGTAGCGGCGGCTGCCGTCGGCGCTGTGGCCATCGTCGAGCGGGAACTCGATCGTGCCGAGCGTGCGCCAGCTGCCGCCCTGGGGGCGGGCGCTGACGTAGAGCACGTCGGCGTTGGTCACGAGCTGCCAGACGCGGAGCTCGACGGTGACCGCGTCGCCGTCCGCGCCTGCGCCGCCCTGGGCGAGCGCGACGTTGCCCTCGGCGTCCCCGGCGGCCAGTGGCCCGCGCGCGAACTCGCCGCCGCCGGCCGCCATGACGGCGGCCATCAGCAGCAACGCGCCTGCGAGGACGTGCTTCAGCATCGTGCTATCGCTCCGCGGCCATGAGAGCGCCCGCCGTTCTCGTCCGGTAATGAATACGCGCCACAGCCCCGATTGGTTCCCTCATCGGTCACGTTGTTGACCCGGGACCGCACTCGCCTACGCGAGCGGGCTGCCCCAGCGGTCCCCCGAGGTCACCTCGTTCAGCGGCTTGCGGGTGACCGGCCCGAAGCGGCCCCGCGGGTAGCCGAGCCGCACCGCGTAGACGATTTGCACCGGCTCGAATCCTAGCCGCTCGACATTGCCTCCCTGACGAATGAAACAGCCTTCTCGCCGAATCTACGAGCCATACAATCAGCGTAGGATGTACCAGTCAATTCAGACAAGCGTTGGGGGTCTAAGAAATACATTGGCTGCTGGCGAGTCAGTATCCCCGTTTCCTCCATGTGGCGCAGAACGGCTCGCCCAGGCCCCTTAGTCATCCTAGTATTGTCGATCGTCCCTTGGTACCGAGCCAGTCCCCCGTACCTGTTAGACCGGAATTGAATCACGAAATTACGGAATCGCCTCAGGGCTTCATCGAGTTCCGGATCTTCATCGCCCGCGCTCGTCGGGTTGATGGCGAACGCAGTCCAAGGATACGTAGCGACTCCTGGCCAAGAGGCGGATAAGCTGACATCTCCTCGAATAACGGGCACTTGCGACGTCCGACCAAGGTATTCTTGTGCCTCTAGAAGAACCGCGTTATCATGGCGACCATCGGGGGCCTCTATGATTAGTTTAGGCGCTGGCATGAAGAGCTCATTGCACTGAATAATAACTGGCGCAACTAAGGTGGCCTCTGGCTCTGCGCCGATCGTAACCCTCGCCCAAGGCACAGCTAGGTGAATATCTTCGACTTGACTGCCCAAAATGATCGTGCCAGATTCCTCAGTCTGCAGTCTCAATATTCGAGGCTCACTGGTATCTCGCCGTGTGATGGTTATCTCCATCTCCGTGAGCGAGCGCGACTCCTCGTCCGTTCCTAGGTATAGACTGGCAGAGTCTCCGAGCGCGAGCCTAGCTCTCACCGACGCATAGAAGACACCTACATGCTCAGGCTGAATTAGGTCGGATCCCAGCGCGTAGAACTCCGACAGAAACGGGTTTGCTACTGACCTGCCTAGTTCCCTATTCAGCGCTGCACCACTCGCCGCAGTGCTTTGCAACCCTCTGGTGGAAATTACAGCGTCAAATACTGTTGCTGAGGCATCGCGGAATGGGTGATCATTTACCCACTCCTCCAATAGGCCCTCATACCTCTGAGCATCCTCCGGATCCATGTCCGGCATTTCCGGAGGCGGAGCCCCGTATGCCTCCGAGACGAGGCGGTCGAGTTGCTCATCTGGAGTGTACAGCCTCTCGGATAACGTTTTATCCTTGAACTCAATGGCGCGTAACTTACGGTGATCTCTGTCCAGAATTGCTGACACAATGGCTTGCATCGACACGGGTTGATCCCCCTGCCGTACTCTAGCAAGCAGCGCTCCAGGGTTATCCTCATCGTTGACGTGCGCAGCGACGGCTTCGATTACTGGCGCATATCCAGCAAAGCGATCGCCGTCACTACTGGTCTCCCTTCTTAGGGTTTGTAGTATGACCTCCATGACCTCAGTCTGCACGCTCGTGTGCTGGCTGCTAGGATTCAGTTTGTTTACGGCAAGAGCAAGAGATGACTGCGGATCGAAATAGCCGATCTCCAGCACCGAGATGCTCACATCAATGTCGCTTTCTGCTAGCTCAAGCCACGCATCTTGGATCGCACGCGTTCTGCCGAAGAGTACCGTTGGTATCGTCCGACTAACTGAGAGCTCCGCAATATCCGAGAGGAATGACCGAAAGGCCTCGTGGGTTACCTTCAGGCGGGCCTCATCTAAGCCATCAATCAGTGCGGCGACTGACTCCGATTCCCAAGCTTCGAAAAGGCCTGATCTAGCGAGGCCACCAGTCAAGGTTTGAGCGCCAACCGGTGCCGCCTCGGCAAGGTCAATATAGATCGAGCCCGTAGCATGCGCGATCTCGCGGGCGAGAGTGGACTTCCCAACGGCACCAGGGGCGGAGACGAGTAGTATAGAGCTGTTTTCCGGGTCGGCGTCATCAGCGAATTCTTCGCTCGGCGAAAGGGGGCCTCCTGGAAGGTTGGTAACCCGTCGGTCTGGGTGGACCACCCAGCTACCGGCGATCTGTCAGATGGGTATTCAACACGACTCTTGAGGCGCCGCCGCCAGAAGTCATCAATCGTGTACGTCGGCACGGCCGTTCCCTTCTCGCGATGCTCTGTCTTTCTCATGTGCCACGATAGCTCGTATCCGTCAAGGGTGGCTTGTCCGTTCTGCGATTGAGCAGCAACGCTCACCGATGGTACGCCTCGACTAACTAGCCCTTGCACCCGCGCCCCTGCGAATGCGGCGCGGTCCGGGTTCGGAGATCGCGCGCCCCTCGCGGGCTCGCCGCGCCTCAAAGGGTCGACATGCCGGTTTCGCTCGCTACGCGAGCGGATCGCCCCAGCGGTCCCCCGAGGTCACCTCGTTCAGCGGCTTGCGGGTGACCGGCCCGAAGCGGCCCCGCGGGTAGCCGAGCCGCACCGCGTAGACGATCTGCACCTCCGCCGGGATGTCGAGCAGCGCCTTCACGCGCTCGTCGACCGAGGCGTGCAGCGTCGTGATCGTGCCGCCTACGCCGAGCCCTCGCGCGGCGAGGAGCAGGTTTTCGACCGACGGGATGACCGAGCCCATTGCCCCGGCCCCCTGCGCCATCGCGCACACCAGCACGATGGCCGGCGCCTCGCCGAACTCGTCGGCGAGGCGCATCGCCGAGGCGGACACCTGGTTGGCGGGGTGGAGGTCCTCGGGGCCGCCGATGCCCTCGTCGGCGCGCTTCGCCCACCACGCCTCGTGGTAGAGGGCGCCGAGGCGCGCGCGCAGCTCCGGGTCGCGCACGACGAGGAAGTGCCAGGGCTGGGCGTTGCCTCCGTTGGGCGCCTGGATGGCCGCGGTGAGGATGTCGCGCAGGTCCTCCTCGGGGATGGGGTCGGGCTTGACGCGGCGGATGGCGCGCAGCGAGAAGATCGCCTCCCCGAGGCTGATCGGGAATCGTTCCTGCGGCTCCACCCGGGCCTCGCTCAACCGATGATCGCGAAGACGATGCTGAAGATGATGCCCTGCGCGATCAGCGCCACGAGCGCCGTCCCGACCGCGCGCCACGTGCCCATCTCGAGCGCGGCCTTGAGTGCAGTGATCGTGGTGAGAATGACCCAGACCCCGACGACGAAGCTGACGAGCCCGAAGATGCCCGGCACCAGGCCGAGCAACAGCAGGATCCTCGGCGAGCTCGCGAAGCCCAGTGTGCGTGCGAGTTCGCCCCAATCGGCGCTGGTCTCCGCAGTGGCGAAGAGCCGTGTGCCGATGAAGTAGGCGATCCAGGCGTACACCGCCCAGCCGACTAGCCCGACGATCGTGAACAGGACGAGCGCGACAATGCCGCCGGTGGAGATGCCGCCGATGCCCGCGGCGAGGCTCGTCCCGACGACGACAATCGCGGCCTGGCTGGTCGCGCTCTGGTCGTGCTCGATCTCCTCGTACACGTCGCCCTTGAGCCGAGCCGCGCCAATCATGCGGCCCACAAACGGGGTGGCTGCCGCGTCGTCGTATTGCATTCTCGCCTCCACGGGTGAGCCGAGGGCCCGCGCACGCGGGCCCGTCCGTTGCACTATGCCACTTCGCCCCATCGTCCGGGGCCGCGCGGCCTGCCCGCATGCAATCCGGATCGCGCTGTTTCCCCCGCGCCGGGCCGCCTGTAGCCTCGATCCGGCAGCCCCCGAACATTCGAGGAGCCCAACCTTGCGCACGACGTCGGCAGCAGCTCCCGTGCGCGACGCGCACGCCGCGCGCGGGCGCGGATAGCCGTGCTGGGCGTCGTCACCGACTTCGTCAGCAGCCCACGCGGCAAGTGGGTCACGCTGCTCGTCTGGGTGCTTGCCGCCGGCGTGCTGCTCTCGCAGCTCCCGCGCCTCGACGAGGTGCGCGAGAACGAGGAGGCACTGTTCCTCCCCGGTGACGCCGAGTCGACCCTCGCCTACGAGCTCGCCCGCGACGAGTTCCCGGCACGGGGCACGCCCACGCTGATCGTCTTCCGCGAGCTCGCCGGACTCGGCGCACCCACGCTCGCGGCGGTCGACGACCTCGTCGCCTGGATGACGGGCCCCGACGCGCCGCACAACATCACCGATGTGCGCGCGCCGGGCGCCATTCCCGGCCTCATCTCGCCCGACCGCACCACCCTCTACATCTTCGTCGAGCTCTCGGGCGAGCCCGCCGAGGACCCGTTCGCGGACACGGTGAACGCGATCCGCGAACGCACGGCGGCGCTCGACCTGCCCGGCGTCGAGGTCGCCGTGGGCGGGCCGGGCGGGCTCGTGGTCGATATCGTCGGGGTGTTCCGGCAGATCGACACGTTCCTGCTGCTCGTCACCGTGGCGCTGGTGCTCGCGCTGCTGATCGCCATCTACCGATCGCCGATCATGGCCACGATCCCGCTGCTCGGGGTGGGGCTCGTCTTCCAGCTCGCCGGCGGCATCGCCGCCTGGATCGCGCAGCAGTTCGACCTGCCCATCTCCGGCCAGGCGACGGGCATCATGACCGTCGTGCTGTTCGGCACCGGGACGGACTACGTGCTCTTCGTCTCGGCGCGCTTCCGCGAGGAGCTCACCCGCAACGCCGACCGCCACGAGGCGATGCGACGCACCATGCGCGGCGTCGGCGGCGCCGTCGCCTCGGCCGGCGCGACGATCCTCGTCGCGTCCGCGGCATTGTGGTTCGCGGTGCTGCGCTCCTACCAGACGCTCGGGCCGGTCATCGCGCTGGCGGTGGCGCTGATGATGCTCGCCGCGCTCACGCTCATCCCGGCGGTGCTGACGATCATCGGGCGGCGCGTCTTCTGGCCGGTGCAGCCGCGCCTCGCCGAGGGGCCCGACGCCCCCGCCGACTGGCGCCAGAGCATCTACGGCCGCATCGGCGGCGTGGTGCTGCGCCGGCCGCGCGCCGTGCTCGCCGCGACGAGCGCGGTGCTTGCCCTGCTCATCGCCGGCCTCTTCGCCTACCAGCCGACCTACGACCGGCTCGAGAGCCTGCCCGACAACACCGAGTCGGTGCGCAGCTTCGAGCTGCTGCGCACGGGCTTCCCGGGCGGCGAACTCGCGCGCACGCGGGTCTTCGTCTCGCTCGCGCCCGGCGAACAGGCCCTCGACGAGGGTGCGCTCGGGAAGCTCGACGCGGTCACGCTCGCGCTGACCGAACACCCCCTCGTCGCCGGCGCCGCCGGTCCCAGCCGTCCCTTCGGCATCGAGGCGGGGTCCGCGAGCGGGCCTGCCGCCGAGGCAGCCCGGGCGGGCTTTGTCTCCGAGGACGGGGACGAGGCGCGCATCGACGTCGTGCTCGGGGTGAGCCCGTACGCGCCGGAGGCGCTCGACGCCGTCCCCGAGCTGCGCGAGCTTGCGCGCGCGAGCGTGGCCGCGGCCGGGCTGGACCCGGCCGGCGTGCTCATCGGCGGCGAGACCGCGGAGGCGTTTGACACGAAGGTGGCCGGCAACCGCGACTCGCGGGTCGTGCTGCCGCTGATCCTGCTCGCGATCGGGGTGGTGCTGGCGCTGCTGCTGCGCTCGCTGATCGTGCCGCTGTACCTGATGGCGACGATCGCGTTCACGTACTTCGCGACGCTCGGCCTCGCCGTCGTGGTCTTCGTCGTCGTGCTGGGTCAATCGGGAGTGGGACAGGGCGTCCCATTCTTCCTCTTCGTGTTCCTCAACGCGCTGAGCGTCGACTACAACATCTACCTGATGTCGCGCATCCGCGAGGAGGCGCGCGAGGCGCCGCTGGCCGAGGCGACCCGGTACGCACTCGCGCGCACCGGCCCCGTGATCACCTCGGCCGGCCTCATCCTCGCCGGGACGTTTTCGGCGCTGATGACGCTGCCGCTGCAGGACCTGCTACAGCTCGGCTTCGCGGTGGCGGCCGGCGTGCTGATGGACACCTTCATCACGCGCACGTTGATCGTGCCGTCGCTCGTGGCGATGTTCGGGCGCTGGAACTGGTGGCCGTCGCGGATCGGGGCGTGAGGGCGAGGCAGATATGCTCTTGACAGCATATGACTGACAAGTCATGATGTCTCCGTTGGCTTGGGGAGTCGAGTTCCACGGGGCCTTCGACCCTGAATTCGACGATCTGCCGACCGCGGTGCAGGATGAGTTGCTTGCACAGGCGAGGCTCCTTGAGACGTTCGGGCCGACATTGGGTCGCCCGCGTGTCGATACGCTGAACGGATCCCGCCACGCCAACATGAAGGAGCTTCGCTTTCGCGCAGCGCAAGGCGTCTGGCGCGTCGCCTTCGCGTTCGACCCTCGCCAGCGTGCCATCCTGCTGGCGGCTGGCGACAAGAGCGGCATGAACGAGCGTCGCTTCTACAGCCGGCTGGTCAGCAGGGCGGATGCACGATTCGATGAGCATCTCGACCAGTTACCCGGCGTGAGGAGGTAGGCATGTCGACCCTCGATGAGCGATTGGACGGACTCTCGCCGTCGCGTCGGCAGCGGATCGAGGAACGCGCCCGGGACCTCATCGCCGAAGAGATGTCGCTTCGCGACCTGCGCAAGGCACGGGAGCAGACGCAGGCGAGCGTTGCCGCGAAGCTGGGAATCAATCAGGAAAACGTCTCGCGTATCGAGCAGCGCAGCGATCTGCTGCTCTCCACGCTGAGCAGCTACGTCGGCGCGATGGGCGGGAAGCTCAGCCTGGTGGCCGAATTCCCCGACCGGCCGCCGATCGCACTGACGGGTATCGCAGCACTGGATGAGGAGCACCCCGAGACAGGCTAGGTTCCGGCCTTGAGAGTGGACACACCGGAAGGCCTGAGTCGGTCCGGCAGTCGAGGGCACTGGTGTCCTCGGATCCCGCGCTGGAACTGGTGGCCGTCGCGCATCGAGGCGTAAGGCTCAGGAGCCTTCGTCGTCGGGGCTGGCGCGCTGGGCGATCATCGGCGTGTCGGCCGGGACGCCGTCCGGGAACAGCGCCACGAACGCGCGGTTCACGAACTCCGGCGCGCCGAGGATGTACGACACGTACTTCCCGTCGGCGTCGAGGGCGTACAGCGAGATGACGTCGAGACCGCTCGCGCACGCCTCAAGATCGGTGACGGCGCCGCCCTCGTACGTGACGGGGCTGAAGCGCGCGCCGACGATGTCGCGCAGGCAGTCGAGAGGTGGGCCGGTCGCCTCCTCGTCGCCGAGGAGCAGCCGGTAGACGCGCATGCGGCTCCCGTCCGGCGAGGTGACGGTGACGGTGATCTCGAGCCCCGGGATCAACCGCACGTGGTGCCCGTTCGCTTCGTCGCCGTCGTGGTCTGGCGGGCGTATCTCCAGGGAGGCGCCGGGTTGGGCCGGAGTGACCGTGAGGGTGGCGATGTTGCCGTGCGGGACGGTGTCGCTGGCGTAGTCGTAGAGCAGCGGCGAGAACTCGCCGAAGTCGACGCCCGCGAGCTCGAGCGAGGCGAGGCGGGCGTCGATCGCATCCGGCATGTTGTAGCTGTAGACCTTGTCGTCGCTCCGGTCGGCGACGTACATCACCTCGCCGTCGGACCAGATGCCGCGCGGGCTGTTGTTGCTGGCGCGGCTCAGCTTCGTGAACTCCTCGTCCGTGACACGCTCAAGCTCGACGAGCTCATCAGCGTCCTCGGCGTCGGGAGTTGGCAGCCGGTAGGCGAAGAGGCGCTTGGGGTCGTGGTTGGAGACCCAGACGGTGAAGCGATCGGACCAGATGCCGTGCGGCTGACTGTTCGCGGAGTCGAGGGCGTACTCGGCAAGCAACTCACCCGTCCCGAGGTCGTACGCGAACAGTGCGTCACGGCGATTGTCGAGCACCCACATCGTGACGCCGTCGGACCAGATGCCGCGAGGATCGTCATTGCGCTCGGCAAGCTCGATGTCGCGGTCCTTGAGCCGCTCTCCCGTGGCGAGGTCGTAGGCGAAGAGCCGCTCCTGGCCGCTGTCGGGGATCCAGATGGTCTCCTTGTCTGACCAGGCTCCGCGCGGGGCGCGGTTCGTCTCGTCAAGCTCGAACTCCAGCTCCTCGACCCGTTTGCCGCTGGCGAGGTCGTAGGCGTAAACGGCGTCCCCGGCGCCGTTCGGATTGTCGGCCACCCAGAGCGTCGTGCCGTTGGACCAGGTACCGGTGGGCTCGTCATTGCCGCCGTCGAGCTCATCGATGTCGTGCTTCACGGTCCACTCGTAGTCGGCCTCGCTCGGGGTCGGGCCGCGCGAGCCGCCCCCGCCGCCGCCACCTCCTCCTGGGATGATGATCGGTGGCCTGATCGGCTGGTTCGGATCCGTGACAGTGATTACCACGTCCAACGTTCCAGTCCGCGTTCCCCGATCGCCGTCGGACGAAGCGCTGACTGTGACCTCATACCTGTTGTCGCCGTTGGTGTCGGCCGGACTATCGAAGTCGGGCACGGCGGTGAAGCTCAGGTCTCCGGCATCGGAGAACTCGAAGTGTTGTGCGTCCACGCCCGAAAGCGGCTCCCAGCTTGTCACGAATCCTTCCGGGTCGGTTGCGCCGTAGCGGCCCACGTAGGCCGTCGTGCCTCCCCTGACATTCACACTGGCGGGCCCAGCGATGACAGGACGCTCATCAACCTCGTTGATGACGACGGTGACGGGGAAAACCGCGCTGTTCGCCCCGTCGAACGCATGGATGGTCACCTCATACGCGTTGTTCCGGTCAGCGTCCCTCGGGTCCTCATAGTCCCCGGCGGAATCGAAATTGAGCACACCGTCGGCGATGCTGAAGAAGCTTGCATCGGGACCCGAGAGCGACCAGGTGATGGTGTCGCTCTCGGGATCGGTCGCGGTATACGTCTCTACGTCCCTTGGGTTGGTCTCAAAGAAGCTTGGCGCCGCCCTTCCTGAGACGACCGGCCCCACGTTGAGGTTGGTGTCGCTGACTGTCACCTCGGTCGAAGGAGTGCCCGCGCCGACTGCATTTCGTGCGAGCACGCGCGCGGTGTACGTACTGCTCGCGCTCAGCCCGGTGACGGTATGGGACGTCGTCGTCACCTCCGCTTCGGAGACATTGGACGCGACGCCCCAGCTTCCAGACGCCAGCTTCCATTGCACCGTGTAGCCGGTGATGTCTGAACCGCCGTCTCCAACGCTGAACGTTCGGTCGAGGTCGAGCCAGCAGTCGAAGACAAGGGTGAAGTCACAGACCGCAGGGGTCGACCAGCTCAGGTCAAGCTCGCCGGGGTCACCCAGCGAGGCGCTGAGGTTCGGTGGCGCGTCCGGCGCCACAGCGGCGACGGTGCTTGTCGCTTCTACATCGAGGGATTCCCTGTTGCCGTTGTCGTCCTCGAAATGCACCTGCACTTTGATTGTCAGCCCGGCGTCGTACGGCGCGACCGGGTACTCGTTGACAGACGACAAGGCCCGAAGAAAGGCACCCGGCTCGAGGAGATCGTCATCTGCGAGCCAGGTGTAGCTGAAGCTCGGGTTCGTGAGACCGTCGGTGTCCACGATCGAGGAGGTGTCCACGCGCAGGACTGCACCGACCCGGAGCGGGCCGATGAGGGTGGGGGTGCCTGTAGCCGCATTGTTGGTGGGCGGCTCCTGCGCGTTGAGCTGGCCACTCTGAATTGAGATGACGCTCATAGCTAGCAGGGCCGCGAGCGCCGCCCGGCGCCAGGATCGAGCAAGAAGGTAGTGCTGCATTCAACTCCTTGCGATTGGGAGCGTATCATGGGTTGCTTCACCGCTCGCGCAGCGTCGCCGAGGCGGCGAGCGCCGCGAATGCGAACACCACGAGCAACGCCCCGCTCAACGTCAGCGCCGCCGGCACGCTCGTCGCGTCGGCGATGGCGCCGAGGCTGAGCGGGCCCAGCCAGCCCCAGCCGATCGCGAAGTTCCACCCGCCGAGGGCGCGCCCGCGCACATCGGCGTGCACGCTCGCCTGCAGCATGATCCACTCGAGCGAGTCGACCATCGCGGCCGACGCGCCGATGCCGGCGGTGGCGGCGACGGAGAGCCAGAACACATCCGAGTTGCCCAGCACCACCACGAGCACCCCGAACGTCACGAACACGGTCACCAGCATCGGTCCGCGTGGCAGCCGGTCTGCCGTCACCACCAGCAGCGCCGTACCGAACATCGCGCCCACGGCCATCCCCGCCGTGAGCACGCCGAGGCGCTCCGGTCCCACCTCGAGCACCCGTTCCGCGACCGCCGGGAGCAGGCTCGCAAACGAGAAGCCGAGGATCTCGATGACGATCATCATCCCGAGCAGCAGGCGAATCGTCGGCGTGCGCGCGAGCAGGCGGAGGCCATCGAGCACGTCGCGTGCCAGGTGCGGGCGCGTCACAGGCGACTTCGCGGGCGAGGGGAGGCGGGCGAAGACCGCCGTGGCCAACGCGAGCGGGAGCGCGGCGACGATCAACGTGGGCGCGGGGCCGAGTGTGCCGATGAGCACGCCACCGCCGAGCGCCCCGGCCGCGCCGACGGAGCGCTGCCCGAAGGACGTGAGGCTGATCGCGCTGCCCAGGCGTTCGGGCCCGGCCAGCTCCACCTGCAGCGGCTGCAACGAGGTGTTGTGGAACGCGAGCGTCGAGGCCGTCACGAACACCAGCGCGAGCAGCAGCGGCACCGTCGCCACGTCGATGACCACGACGACGGCCATGAGCGCCGCCGCCACCGCGCGCACGAGCGAAGTGACCATGAGCACGCGGCCGCGCGGCAGCCGGTCGGAGACCGCCCCGCCGACGGGGCCGAGGATGAGGTTGGGGATCGAGCGGATGCCGAGCGAGAGCGCGGCGAGGAACACCGAGCCCGTCACGTCGAGGACGAACCAGCCGATCGCGAGCCGCTCGATCCAGATGCCGAGGGCGAACAGCACCGCGCCGATCCACGCGCGGAGGAACCCGGGCGCCCGGAACGAGTCGAACATCCCGGCGGTGGCGGTGTCGTCCTGGCGCGTGGTGGTCATCGAGCCCTCGCCGTTCGCCGCGCCCCGGCCGGGGCGCGGCGTGCGCAGCGAAGGCTACAGCGACGGCGCGCGCTGCCGGGCAATCGGCGGCGGGCTCAGGAGCGCTCGATCACCTCGCGCAGCGCCTGCTCGATCTCCGACTCGGCGGCGAACGCCTCGAAGCGATGCACGACGATGCCGTCGGCGTCGATGATGAACGTCCACTCGGCGGTCTCGAGGCCCCACTCCTCGAGCAGCGGCGTCTCGATCGCGAGGTCGAGGCCGCCGGTGCGGATCTCCTCGGGGTTCTCGTAGAGGTCGACGTGGATGAAGTTCGCGTCGCCTGCGTAGCGCTCGCGCAGGATGCTCACCACCTCGGCCTGCGGCCCGCAGAGTGCGTTCGTGCAGAAGCCCGGGCTGGCGAACACGACGACGAGCGGGCGGGCGTCCTCAAGCGCCTCGGCGATCGTCTGCGCGTACAGCAGGGGGTCGGGCTCGGCGCCCGTGGAGAGCTCGTGTATCGAGGCGACGTCAGCGAGCGTGCGGTTGCGGCTTGCCGGGACCGCGTCGCCGACGTCCGGGGCGTGCGTCCGCTCGGCGACCTGCACGGGGAAGCTCGTCCCACCCGTCGACCCGTCGGGCCGCGGGAACGAGACGCCGAGCGTCCACTCGCCGGTGCGGTCGAACTCCAGTTGCGTGACGTAGATGCCGCGGATGCCCTCGGGGAAGTCGTAGAACTTCGCGAGCGTGGGTGCGCCGACCTCGGCGTCCCCCTTGAACGTGGCGGTGACGCTCACGATCGGCAGCTTCACGAGCCCGAGGTTGTCGCTGACCACGAACGCGACGCGCTGCGAACCGAGGCCGAGGTCCGGGGTCCCGAAGACGACCGTGAGGCCCGCTGCTTCGTCGACGAAGCGCGGGTAGCCGCTGTCGAAGCCGGCGTCGCCCACCCCCACGGCCCGAGGCGCGGACGCCTCGCTGTGGCCTGTCGCCGCTGCCTGGGTTGCCTCGGCGGTCGCGGCCCCGGTCGCTGTTGCCGGTGTGGCCGTGCGCGTGGCGCGCGTGGTCGTCGCTGCCCCGCCGTCCGCGTCGGTGGTCTCGCCGGGTTGGCTGCCATCGTCGCCCCCGCATGCGAGGGCGAAGGCGAGCGCGGCTGCGAGCAGCACGCCGAGCGCGAAGCGTCGCGCGGGCGCGCGGCCTGCGAGTAGCTGGATCATGGCCCCTCCAGATAGCTCCCGAAGGTGAGAGCGAAGATCCCGAACTTGCCGGAGTTCGAGGCGAGCTGCAGGTCGTGCTCGCCGAACTCGGGCAACTCGATGATGGCGTAGTGGCGTGGCTCGCTGACGCGGATGAGGCTGTTCCCCGCCGCGTCGAACTCTACGTCGGCTCCGGCTTCGCTCTCGGTGAGCGGCCTGCCGTCGATCTTGATGTACACGTCGTAAGACGTCCCGGTGGGCGGATCGAGGACCACGTTCACGCTGCGCGCGCGGAAGAGGAACGCGAAGTAGTCCTCCAGGTTCGTGGTCTCCCGCGCATGCACGATCTGTTCGCGCTCGTTGCGCCACAGTCCCTGCAGGTACCACTTGTGGTTCTGGCGTGACGTCGTCGAGGTGTCGATGTCCTCGTACTCCACGACGCGGTCCCCGCCGAGGTAGTACTCATGCTGGGCGGCGTACTGGACGCTGCCGTAGTTGCGGCCATAGCCGCCGTAGAGCTCGCGGGTCTGGTTCCGGCGCTCCGGATCGCGCGCCTGGTCGCCGCGGCCGAATGGTACGCTGCTTACGTCGCGGCCGGCACGGGTGAGGGCCGCGCGGATCTGGCGTTCGGTCTCGATGTACCGGCCCTCGCCGAAGTGGTTGTAGACGATCTTCCCGGTCGTGTCGAAGAGGTACTTGGCCGGCCAGTAACGGTTGTTGAACGCGCGCCAGGTGCGGGAGTTGTTGTCCTGCGCGACCGCCCAGGCCACGTCCAACCGCTCGATCGCGGCCTCGACGTTGTCGGCGTTGTGCTCGAAGGCGAACTCGGGGCGGTGCACGCCGAGGATCACGAGGCCGTGCTCGGCGTACTTGTCGTGCCAGTCGCGCAGGTAGGGCAGGGTGCGCACGCAGTTGATGCAGGTGTACGTCCAGAAGTCGATCAGCACGGCGTTCCCGGCCGACAGCTGTTCGCCGATGGTGAACGGCTCCGAGTTGAACCACCGGCCAAGCCCCGTGACCTCGACCTCGGGCGTCACGCGCGGCGGCTCGGGCGTGGGCGTCGGAGTGGGGGTCGGCGTAGGTCGCGGGGTGGGCGTGGCGGTGGGTCGCGCCGTCACAGGGGTCGGTGTGGCAGTCGCGGGTCGGGGCCTTGGCGTCGGGGTAGCGGTGGCCGGCCGGGGTGTCGCCGCGAGCGGCGGCGTGGCCGTTGCCGCCGGGGGCGGCGTCGGCGTAGCGGTGGGGGTTGTCCGCTGCGTCGAGGAGGTCATGTCGCGCCGCGCCGCCTCCGTCGGGGTAGGAGTCGGGGTTGGGGTCGCGGTTGGCGTCGCGGGGCGAGGCGTCGCCCTCGCCGGGGTGCTGGCGCGCGGCGTGCTCGTAGCCTCCGGCGCCGGCTCATCGTCACTCGTGCAGGCGAAGGCGACGAGGCCTGCGAGCAGCGCCAGCAGCGTCAGCGCGCCGCCCCACGAGGTGAGGCGTCCGCGACGCCGCGCGGTGTCGTGGGTCGGGGTGGTCATGCGCCCTCCAGGTAGTTGCCGAAGGTGAGAGCGAAGATCGCGAAGTGGTCTGAGTTGGAGCGCAGCTTGAGCTCGTGGTCGCCCCACTCGGGCAGTTCCACGATCGCATACGCGCGCGGCTCGGTCACAACGATGATGCTGCGGCCCGCCTCGTCGTACGTGATGTCCGCGCCCGCCTCCTCGCGGTTGAGTGCGCGGCCATCGAGCTCGATCACCACGGTGAACGGCTCACCCGGCGGCGGGTTGAGCACGACGTTCACGCTGCGCGAGACGAAGCGGAGCGCGAAGTAGTCGTCGAAGTTCGACGTCGTGCGCGCGTGGACGATCGCCTCGCGCTCGTTGCGCCACAGCCCCTGCAGGTACCAGCGATTGTGGTCGCGTTCGCCCCTGGTGGTGTCGATGTCCTCGTACTCAAGCTCGAGGTCCGGGGCGGCGTAATACTCGTCCTGCGCGGCGTAGAGGCCGCGAGGGCTGTAGTTGCGCTCGTAGCCGCCGTAGAGTTCGCGGGTCTGCGCGCCGGCGTCGGGGTCCCGGGCGGGTGCGGCGCTGCCGAGCTGGATCGCGCTCACGTCGTGACCGGCCTCGGTGAGCGCGGCGCGGATCTCCTCCTCGGTCTCGAGGTAGTCGCCCTCCCCGAAGTGCGAGTAGCGGATGCGGCCGTCGACGCCGAACAGGTACTTGGCGGGCCAGAAGCGGTTCTCGAACGCGCGCCACGTGCGGAAGTCGTTGTCCTGCGCCACCGGCCATGCGACGCCGAGGCGGTCCATCGCCGCCAGCACGTTGTCTGCCTCGTGCTCGAAGTCGAACTCCGGGGCGTGCACGCCGACGATGACGAGGCCGCTGCCGGCGTACTTCTCGTGCCACTCGCGCAGGTAAGGCAGCGTGCGGATGCAGTTGATGCAGGTGTAGGTCCAGAAGTCGACGAGCACGACGCGGCCCTGCTCGAGCTCCGCGGCGATCGTGAGGGGCTCCGAGTTGAGCCAGGCGGTCAGCCCCGTCAGTTCGCGTTGCGGGGTGACGGAGCCGTCGGGCGCGACGCCCACGTCGTCGCCGGCGCCGCATGAGGCCACGAGGACGGCGGCCACGAGCGCGAGGCCTGCGAGCGTACCGCGAGCGTGCAGGGGGTCGGCGAGCGCGCCGCGAGCGAGGCGGAGTGTGGCGCTGGTCACGGTACTCACCCTGGATCCGGCGCGTCCGGGTGGGCCGGCGCGCGTCCGCCTAGCGGCGGCGCAGCCGTCTGTTCACCACCGCCGAGGGCAGGAACTCGCTGTGGCAGCGGTGGCAGACAAACCCCATCGCCTGCGCGTCGTCGTCCATGACCTCGGGGCCGCGCCAGCGTGGGACGAGGTTCTCATGTGCACAGGTCTGCGCGGGGGGCACGTTGCCCGCGGGTCCGGAACCTCGCAGGCGATCGAGCAGCTTCATGTCGTGGCTCGTCCGTCCCTCGCGCGCCGCCGGTCGGCGACTTGGCGCATCCGCCGATCCAGCGTAGCGCAGGCTCCGGCGCCGCGCGAGGGGTCGTTGTTCCTCAGAAGTTATCGGACCCCAGATAGCGCCCAGAACTCAGAATCGCCGTACCGAAGCCAAGCTGCGGGCGGGGCTCAACAGCGTCACCGGTAGGCGATGATGGAGCATGCGGGTACGACGCTACCGCGGGGAGAGCGTGCCGGGCGCCGATGACCGCACCTCCGCCCCACACTCCGCCTCGGGCGCACGCCACTCGAGGTCGAACAGCGCGCTGGGCGGTGCGACGTCGCGGAGACTCTGGCCGCTACCGCATCGCCAACACGCTCGGGCCTCGCCCGCTCCACCGCCCGCACTGCGTGAGCAGGTGCCAGATGCGATACGAGCACGCGGCTAGCTGCCGCATCTCGACGTCAACAAGCTCGGCCGTATCCCCAAGGGCGGCGGGCACCGCGTGCATGGCCGTGACCGGACCACTCCGCGCACGCGCAGCCTCGACTACGTGCACGTCGCCGTCGCCGACCACAGCCGTTACGCCTACTGTCAACGTCGGCTCATGAAGTGATCCAGTCATCGCTCTAAGGATGGTCTGAACAACTCGCCTGAGCGGGTGAGCAGATGCGATCATGGGGCGACCCGGAGAGGGGCGGCCCATGCAGCAGCGTTCGTTCGGCAGCGTCGAGTACGAGCACAAGAAGGTCAAGACGAGGCGGCAGGCGTTCCTCGAGCGCATGGACGGGCTCGTCCCCTGGGCTGAGCTGGAGCAGCGCATCGCGCCCGTCTACCCGAAGCGCGGCCGCGGACGCCGCCCCTACGCGCTGCGCGTGATGCTGCGCATCCACTGCCTGCAGCTCTGGTTCAACCTCAGCGACCCCGGCATGGAGCAGGAACTCTACGACTCCCGCTCGATGCTCGAGTTCGCCGGTCTCAGCCTCTCCGAGCCGATTCCCGATGAGACGACGATCCTCAACTTCCGCCACCTGCTGGAGCGCCATCAGCTGGGAACGGCGCTGTTCGCGACGATCAACGCGCACCTGGCACGGCAGGGTCTGCAGGTGCGCGAGGGCACGATCGTGGACTCCACGATCATCAGCGCGCCGTCATCGACGAAGAACCGCGAGCGTGCGCGCGACCCCGAGATGCACCAGACCAGCAAGGGCCGGCAGTGGTACTTCGGGATGAAGCTGCACACCGGCACGGATGCGCGGACGGGGCTGGTCCACAGCGTGAGCACGACGGCGGCGAACGTCTCCGACGTGACCGAGGCGCATCGCCTCTTGCACGGGGGCGAGACGGAGGCGTGGGGCGACGCCGGCTACCAGGGAGTGGAGAAGCGCCCGGAGCACGCGGGGTCGGAGGTGAGCTGGCAGGTGGCGCTGCGTCCGGGTCTCAGGCGGCAGCTGGCGCCGGGGGGCGAGGAGGCGCAGGCGGAGCGGCGCAAGGCCTCGGTGCGCGCCAAGGCTGAGCATCCGTTTCTCTACGTGAAGCGGCACTTCGGGTACGCGCAGGTCCGCTACCGGGGTCTTGAGAAGAACCGCCAGCGTCTCATGCTGCTGCTCGGCTTCACGAACCTGTTGCGAGCCGAGCCTCAACTCGCCTGATCGCGGGAGCGCTGCGTCCGGAATCGCTCCCGCAGGCGATCCCGAAGCGGAATCGGGGCGGGATCGCCCCCTGAACCGCGGCATCGGCCCCCGCAGCGCGGCTCGGGACGCCGATCGGCCCGCACCGCGCCCGATACGCCACCTGTTCAGACCTTCCCTAACAGGCTGCTGAACAACAACACCCCTCTCATTAGCCTGCTTACAAATGGCCAGCAACCATGTATGTCGTATGTGATCGCCTGCTTCCCGCAGCGAAAGGGAGGGATTGAGAAGCAAGCAATCCCGCTACTGGACGCCTTATGCGCTCCATGCTCGGAGTTCGGCAAGCGAATCGAGGACGAGGGACTGACCAAGGGCTCCATCCTCGAAATCGGCAGCCTGCACGACGAGCGTTACAAGGGGTACGTCGGGAAGTTTGAGTCGACGCTGCTCCACCTCGATGGTGACTCCGCTCGCACGACCACCGGGTACAGGGTCGGCATCGACCTCGTAAAGCTCGTCGGAATGCGGCGTGCCTACCGCATCGCCGTACTGGCACGTAACGCGATGTCGGACACCAAGTTCGACGCGTCGCGCCGCCGCTTCCTATTCAAGGCTGCGCGCGCCGCAGCCGTCCTGCCCCTGGCCGGCGTGCTGGGCGCCAAGACCGCGACTGCCAGCGCCAAGACCGCGACCGCGACTGAGAGCGAGCCGAGCCCGCTGACGGCGCTTGAGGCACAGGCTGCCTACACGCTCCTGCTCGCCTCGTCCGAGTACGCAGAGGCACACAGGGCTGCGGTTGCGGACGGTGTTCGGCATCAGCGCAGTAGCAACCTGGAAGCGCACGAAAGTGGCTTCATCGGGGACACCGTAGGCGTGTTCCTCGGCGGTGAGCGGGACGGTAAGCGCTTCGTCGGCCTCGTGCTGTCCTACGTGGACAGCCAGGGCAACCGCGCCGACGGGTACTACATGCAGGCGATGGTGGACGCCACCAGCAAGAAGGTCCTGGTGGCAACCCATGTCGATGCGACCGAGGTCCGGGAACCAATCAATCAGTCGCGCACGATCGATGGGAGTGGTGTCGAGCAGACCACACACAACGTTGTCGTCCCATCCGGCTCCGTGAGGTCTGGGCTGGGCAACGTCCACGGCGTGGTGCACACCACCATCGAAGCGCGCCCCAACTCCCCATGGCACATCACGCGCGACGGGGAGAGTCTGCCGGTCGAACTTATACGCATCGTTCCGGGCGCCAACCTCGTCGAGGTCGACGAGGACACGGAACTGGCCACGACCACCCACGCTCGGGCTACGAGATCCGCATCACGCAGACTGATGGCACCAACACCTACAGCGTGACTGGCATTCTCGGCCCAGCCAACCTGGCCACCATCACCGATGCAGACCTGGACAGTCTCGCCGCAGGACGCGACACAACGGTCCACATCGGCCCGCAGGGCCAGGACACATATAACGATGACCGGACCCCCTTCGCGAGACCACCGCTTATGAGAGTCCAGCGTGTTGCTGAGCCTCCCAGCGCTCGGCGTAGGCAGCCGGGGCGAGCCAGCCCAGGCTGCTATGCGGGCGCTTCGTGTTGTACTCGATCCGCCAGTCCTCGAGCACCCGCGCCTCGAGCAGGCTGTCGAACTGCTCGACGGCCAGGAACTCGTCGCGCAGCCGGCCGTTGAACGACTCCACGTACGGGTTCTCCCACGGCGCACCGGGCTCGATGTAGCTGCTGCCCGTGCCGGAGAACCGGCACCAGTCGCGCAGCGCGTTGGCCGTGAGCTCTGGACCGTTGTCGCAGCGGATGTACCCAGGCGCCGTCCCGCGCCGGGCGACGATCCCCTCGAGCGTTGAGGCCGTGGCGTCGGCGTTGATGCTCCTGGCGGCCACGATAGCCAGCGCCTCCCGCGTGTGCTCGTCGACGACGTTGAGCAGCTTCAGGACCCGCCCGTCGGCGGTCTGGTCGAACTGGAAGTCCAGCGCCCAGACGTGGTTCGGCCGCTCGGCACGCAGCCGCCTGGCGGGCTGAGCCGAGTCCCCCAGACGCTGACGCTTGCGTCGTTTCACCGGGACGCGCAGCCCCTCCTCGCGCCAGAGCCGTTGCACCCGCTTGCGATTCACGCCCCAGCCCTCCTCGCGTAAGGTCGCCCAGGCCCGGCGGTAGCCCCAGCGGGGGTGGCCACGCGAGAAGGCGTGGAGTTCCGCGCGCAGCGCGTCGTCGCCGCGGCCGCGCACCGGGAGGCGGCGCTGTGTGGAGCGGCGCTGGCCGGTGACCCGGCATGCCCGCCGTTCCGACAACTCGAGGCGGTCCTGCAACATGCAGACTGCCTCGCGCCGGCGCGACGGGCTTACCAGTTTCCCCGGGCGATCTCCTTGAGCGCGTCGATCTCGAGTTCCTTGTCGGCGACGATCCGCTTCAGCCGGACGTTCTCGCGCTCCAGCTCGCGCAGCCGTTTGGCGTCGTCGGCCTTCATCGCGCCGTACTGGTTGCGCCAGCGGTGGTAGGTCTGCTCCGAGATCTCGATCTGCTTCGCCGCCTCGGCGATCGTCTGCCCTTCGCCGAGCAGCCGCTCCACCTCCCGCAGCTTACGCACGATCTGCTCGGGCGTGTGCCTGCGTCGTTTCACCGTGATGTCCTCCTCTGCCCACTTTCATGGGCCAAAGGACTCTCATCAACGGTGGTCCCGTTTCAAGGGGTCAGGTCAACGAACTCAGGTTCGATGTGGGTGATGAATGGGAGTTCGCCGACAGCGAGGTCAGTCGCTTCGTGATCAACCTGCGGGACGGTGTGATCACGCTGTTCGAGCAGCAGAACGAACGCCTTGGCGACTACGAGGGCTACACCCTCGTCGTGAAGCAGGGGTCGGTTACCGCCAGTGGCGTGCTGGACGGTGACAACTCGTTCAGTGACCCGGCGCTCACCAATTTCGTGGAGGGCGCCGACATCACGGTGACGGTCCGCTCGACCATCGCAACGACGTACGATGCGTCCGGCCAACCACTGCGCCCGTTCGCAGGGACACTTCGGATGAAGGGGAAAGGCCATGACGTATCGGTCACCGATGGCGTGTGGTCTGGCACACCGCAGCCGCCTGATGCGGCCGGTTCGGGAGCCGCCGCCCGAGGCGAGCTGGAGATCTGCCAGACGGTGCGAATCCTGACGTGCTGGAACGTCTGCCGGTGGGTCGTCCTCTTCACCGCACTGTGGGGCTTGGCGTGCTTTCTCGTCTGCGCGTACACGTCCATCGTGGTATGCCACGTGCAGTTCTTCGAGGACTAGCCCATGGCCACCAGCCTGATCGTGTCGCTGGCGATCCTGACCGTGCTGTTTTACGCCAGCGCGAGGGATCGGCCGCGATCGGTGAAGTGGTGGGAGGCCGTGGGCGGCGCCGTCACCGGCCTCGTCATCGCCGGTGTCATGTTCGGGAGCGACGCGCTCGCTCCCGACCTGATACCGCACGATCTGCTGGGGCCGTTCAGCGTGGCCATCGTCGTCGCGGTTCTGACCACCATGGCCATCCTCATCCGGTGGCGGTGGGGCGAGGCGATCAAAGAGTGGTTCCGCTCGTGAACTGGCGCCACTACCTGCTTCTGCTCGCCATAAACGCCGGGCTCATCGGGCTTGCGATGGGGCTCCACTATGGGCACCTGCACCATTCGGGCGACGAGGAGCGCGGCGCTGTCGAGGCCACCGATCAGGTAGTGCCGTGGCCAGCCGTGATGAAGGCCGGGATGGTCGACGGCTGCATCGCCCAGGGTGCCGACCGTGAGCAGTGCACGTGTATCTTCGACTGGTGGGAGCAGAACGCATCACTCGACGACTACCTGGCGTGGAGCGCTGCGATGGCTACGGGGCGCCCGATCAGCGACGAGGCGGCACAGACGTTCGTTCGGTCTGGTTCCGCGTGCGTCCAGGAGAAGCCTGAGGAGTGATGCCCCTGTGGTCGACGACGACCTTCCAGTTATCCCCCGTCTTGCTGAATAGGAGATGGAGGCCTTAGTGACCGCGTTCGCGGCCGGACTAGCTGTACTGCCCACCCTTTACGATCAGGTGTCTCGCAGGTGTGTAGGCACTACAGCTAGCGGTACTTGAAGTACCAGCCCGCCACCACCACGCCGTCCTGCGCCACGCGGCGCGCGGCGTTCAGCGCCGCCTCGTCCGCCTCGTCCGCCACCGCCGCGGCGAGGAGGAACCGGCCGTCCGCCGCTGCGTGGATGTAGGCGACCACCTGCGCGTGCGTCACCTCGTCCGGGCGCGACTCGATGCGGTACGCCACCGCGGCGATCGACTCGGTGATCTCGCGCAGCAGCTGCGCGGGCACCCGTTCCTGCCCTTCCACCATCACCGTCAACTCGCCCAGCAGCGTGTCGATGTAGTCGAGCTGGTCCGGGAGCGTCCGAGGCGTCGCGCGCTGCGTTGACACGCTGAACACCTCGCTGGTCGCCGCGGCCACCGGCACGGGCCGGGGCGCCACGGCCACCGTGACAGGCGGCGTCGCGGGCGCCGGGGCGGCCTCGGCCGCCGGCGCTTCGTCCACGACGTCATCCGCGGCGGTGTCGTCCACTGCCGCGACCACGGCGTCGTCCGCGATGGCCGCGTAGCGCACGCTCGTCGCCGCGGCGAACCGGTCGAGGATCTCTTCGTTCGACGGCCGGCTCGAGAGGATGAGGGTGGCGACCCGCACCGGGTCGGGCTGAGGCGTCACCGGCTCGACCGCGTCCTGCTCGTCCGCGTCGTCGGCGACCGGCGCCACGGCCGGGGTGTCGACGACCGCGGCCTGCTCGGGCGCGACCGGCGCCGGCGTGTCGCTGCCGGTGAACGCGACGAACGCGAGCACCGCGACCGCGGCCGCCGCCGCGCTGGCGATCGGCGAGAGCACGTTCCAGCGCAGGAACGGGATGCCGCCCAGCCCCGAGGGCTCCTCGCGCTCAGGCTGCGGGCGCGCCGAGGCCGCCAGCACCTCGCGCTCGCGCGCGATGCGGTGCAGCAGGTAGTCGCGCGACCGCGCGCGGTACGACTCGAAGCGCGGCGTCGAGGTGGCGTCGCGGGCGTTGTCGCGGAGCTGCGCGGCCACCGTGGTCAGCGCGGCCAGCGTCGGGTCTTCGCGCGGGTCGAGGTCGACCCCGCCGCCTGCTTCGAGGCGGTCGATGACCTCGGCGAAGCGCTCGGCGTCGGCGAGGTCGATCTCGCTCAGCAGCTCGTCGCCGGGCATCTCGCCCGGCATGTCGCCATTGAGATCGCCACTGCGCAGGTCGTCGAAGGGTTCGTCGTGCATGTTCGTCATGGCGTCACCGTCCGCCCGCCCGCTCCGCGATCATCTTTGATGCGGGGATACCCCGCGGGGCGGCGGGGTGGTGAAGAGTGCGCGCAGGCGCTGGACGCCCTTGTGCTGCAACACCTTCACGTTCGGTACCTTCTTGCCCAGGGCGGCGGCGGTCTCCGCCACCGTCAGGCCCGAGGCGAAGCGCAGCAGGATCACCTCCCGCTGCGCGTCGGGCAGCTCGCGCACCGCCCGGAACACCTCCTCGATGGTCAGCTTCGTCTCCGCCAGCTCGGCCGGGCCGCGCCGCGTGTCGTGCAGCACCTCCGGCAGCTCCGTCTGCTGCGGCCGCGAGGCCGCGCGACGACGGTACGAGGCGATCTCGTTGCGGGCGATGCGGAACAGCCAGGCCCCGAACGGGATGCGCTGGCCGTCCTCGCCGGGCCGCCACTCGAAGCGCTCGATCGCGCCCAGCACCTTCAGGAAGACGTCCTCGGCCAGGTCCTCCGCCTCCGTCTCGTCGCCCACGCGCGTCAGGCAGTAGCGATACAGCCGGTCCGCGTAGGCGTCGTAGAGCGCGCCGAGGGCGTCCTGGTCGCCCGAGCGCGCGCGATCGACCAGCGATCGCTCTTCGTCCGGTGTGAGGCTGTGTGATGGAGGGTTCGGCATCTCGTACGGCATCTGGGCCGGTTATGCGAGGACACCTCGCGGGGCCGGGTATGCGAGGATACCTCGCGGGGCCGGTTATGCGAGGATACCTCGCGGGCACGAGGTCCGCCGTCGCGGGGCCCGCGCACCAGTATACGGACTGCCCGTGTACGGGGCTGCCGAGGTCGCCCGGGCCCTCCGGGCCCCGGGATGCGCCCCGGGATGCGCCCCGGCGCTCATAGCTGCCGCGCGACCGTTCGACACGCCTGATTCGGCTCACCCGCCACGCTCCCATCGCACCCCGGTAAACGCGCCGCAGCCGATCGGGTTAACGCGACGTAACGGCGGACGTGATGAGCGATGGGTGCGGGCGGAGTGGGTGAGAGTGCTGCTGTACCGAACAATCGCAATCAACTTGACATCCCCGCCGCGTCTCCGCACACTGCCCGCGACGGGTCTCGTCAGTCCCAGCAGCGAACCGACGCGCATCGGGGCCGGGCGTATGCCCGGCCTTGTTGTTGCCCGGTCGTATCCCTCGCCCGCGCCCCGCTATATCCGGATCCGAATAATCCGTCTTGTTGGTAGCGAGAACCGCGCGTGGCGACGTAGCATGCCACCATGGTGCTATTCGACACGCGGCGCGCGTCGCAACGACTCCAGGAGGCCGGCTTCGAGGCCCCCAAGGCCGACGCCATCGTCACCGCCTTCGCGGAAGACGTCGGTGAGCGCGTCGCAACGAAGGTCGACCTTGCCGCCTTGCGCTCCGACCTCGAGCGCACCGAGGAGCGCCTGCGCGGCGAGATCGCTGCCGTCCGCGGCGATCTCGCGCAGACCGAGGAGCGCCTGCGCGGCGAGATCGCTGCCGTCCGCGGCGATCTCGCGCAGACCGAGGAGCGCCTGCGCGGCGAGATCGCGCAGACCGAGCACCGCGTCGTGAACCGCATCTACCTCGCCGTCGGCGCCGCCGCCACCTTCCTCACGGCCGTCATCGGCCTCGCCACCACCGTCATCGTCGCCCTGGACTAGCCACCATGGCGATGCTCGACACGCTGCGCGCCTCACAACAACTCCAGGCGGCGGGTATTCCCGCCGAGCAGGCCGAGGTGCTCGTCACCACGTTCGCCGAGGACTTCGGCGCGAGCCTGGCGACGAGGGACGACCTGGACCGGGAGATTGCGCTCTTGCGCTCGGACCTCGCGCTCGCGGAGCAGCGCCTGCTCAACCGCATCTACCTCGCCGTCGGCGCCGCCGCCACCTTCCTCACGGCCGTCATCGCACTCGCCACCACCGTCATCGTCGCGCTGGGCTAGCCGCCGTGGCGCTATTCGACACGCTGCGCGCCGCCAAACTCCCAGGGAGGAGTGCATGACCTCAGCCCAAGCAGCTCCGAGCGACTTCGCCACCAAAGGGGACCTCGAGTTGCTCCGCCACGAGGTGCGGCTCTCCGAGGAGCGCCTGCGAGTAGAGATGCACCAGATGGAGACGCGCCTCACGCGCTGGACCGTCGGCACGCTCCTCACCGGCATGGGCATCGCTGCCGCGATCGCCGCCGCCATCGCGCAGGTCCTCAACTAGTCCTCAACCAGGCTCCTTCACGTAGCCCTCCGTCACCCGCGTTGTACTGTGTAGCAACCCAACCCTGCTACCCATCCCTACACGCGCGCTATCCTCGCCGTCATGAAAAGTGCCGCCATCGTGGGTCTCCTCGCCGTGCTCGCCGCCGCGGGCGCGCTCAGCGCCTTCGCCGCCACACGCACCGTCGAGACCAGCGTCGAGGTCGAGCTGGAGTTCTGGGTCAGCCTCCGCTCCCAGTCGGCCTTCGTGAGCACGCGCCAGCTCGGGCCAGGAGGCCACGAGTGGATCACCCACGACTTCCGCGTGGATCTCGAGCAGTACCCCGGCATCCCGACCCTGCTGTTCAGCGACCCGGTGACCATCTCCGTGCCCGTCACCGTCGAGGTCGAGGTCGGCGGGGTGGAAGCGCTGCCGTTCACGCCCCTGACCCCCGCGACGCCGCATCTGCTCCCGCCCGGCGAGGCGCTGACAGGGCGCGCCACGTGCTGCAGCGTGCGAGGGATGTGGGACGACCGCGCGAAGCAACGCGCGATCGCGACGGAGATGCGCAGGGTGATCACGTACGCGCGCACGAACCTCGGCCTCACCCACGAGGGGCCGATCACGATCAACATCGCGTACACGCCCGCGGGCCTGCTCGTGCGCTACCAGGAGGCGTTCGGGGAGGCGCTCGACGAGCTGCCGGGCGAGTGCGCGTTCCAGCGCGGGGCGCACATCTTTGTTGGGCCGGAGTGCCGGACGGACGCGACGGCGATCGCGCGGGAGTGGTTCATCCGCGCGGTGCAGCCCCACCACGTCAGCGCGCGCTGGGTGGGGGCGGCCACGTTCGAGTACTACTGGACCTGGTACCAGCGGGGGGAGCCCCCCACCGTGCGCAACGACCGCTACCGCTCGGCGGTCTTCCACGAGCCGGCCACGGACTTCCGCGCGGGCCGGGCGCATCAGGACCTGATGGGGGCGGCCGCGCTGTACGCGATCGAGTCGTACGGCGCGTTCGAGGACTGGCTGGCGTTCTACGACGACGTCCGTGACGGCGCGGAGCTGCACACTGCGTTCGAGGCGGCGTTCGGCGTCCCGCTCCAGCAGCTCTACGCGGACTTCGAGGCGTGGGCGGTGCGGGAGCAGGCGACGATGCGGGCGCTGGCGTACGGGTCGTGCCGGGAGGCGGCGCGCTACATCTCGCCGCGGTCGTTCAGCGACGGGGGCGGGTTCCCGGACTACCGCGTGCCGCTGGAGTTCGACGGCGACGGCGACGGCTACGTGTGCGAGGCGTACGCAGGGTTGGCGAACGATGACCTGGTGTGCGTGCTGGCCGGCGAGGCGTCGACGGGGCAGTAGGGGGACGGGCGGGCGCTCGCCGGGTGGCGGCGAACATACCCCGCGGGTCGACGCTTGCGGCTGCGTGCGCTATCACTGCACGTGGAGAGAACGCGTGCCCCGACGCCGGGGGATACGAGGCGCCCACGGGCATCTCCACGCAGCGAGGGCCAACGGGTGGGGGCGGGGTGTGCGCACATGCCGCTCCCTGCGGGGTATCCCCGCATTGCTGACCTGCATTAACCCGAGGCCGCTCCCGCGCGTTACTCCCCATGTGCCGGCCCTTGCGGGGTATCCCCGCATGAAGGGGGGCTGCCCGGTCGTGGCGTGTTGTGCGCTGCGCGGCGGCAAGCCAGGCGCGAGAACAGGAGACCGGCTTCCAGCGAACGGGATGACAGGCGGGATGCTTGCGGCGTCCAGCTCGAGCGGCGGCACAAGCCCCGCAGTTCAGACCCTCGCAACGGGAGCCCCGATATGAGGAGGGCGATCGACCAGCGCGACGCGACGGAACACAGATAACGAAGTAACTCGAAGGAAGAGAGAACATTTTGAGTTACGTACGAAAGCTAGGCGCATCCGCACTCGTGATCGCCGCCGCATTCGCGGTCGCGTTCGCTGTGCTGATCACGTCCTCCCCGACAACCGTCGAGGCCAAGGACGTCATAGTGGGGGGCACCAACACGGCGAAGGTCGAGCCAGGCGACACAGCGGTCATTACTGTTGCCAATGCGGAGATCGTACGGTTCACGATCGACGGGGAGAACAGCACGTCGACCGGTAGCTTCGCATCGGGCGGCGACCAGACGCTCGCCTGTAGCGACGACGGTAGTTGTGACACTGGCGTCGACGGGGACAATGCAGACATTGATGGCTCCGTTCAGGTTAAGCTGAACGTCGATGAGGACTCGGCCGACGGGTTCATCATCTTGAGGTACACCATCGTCCTCACCGACACTTTGGCGGTGCCCACTACCGAGACCAGTACGACCGTGGTCATCACGGTCACGACGGAGCCGAAGCCGGCCAGGCTGGCGGTGAAGGCAGCGTCAACGACGATCAATGCTGACGGCAGTGCTGCTGGTGGCTCCACGCAGATTCGTGCGACCGTCACGAACAACCAGAAGACCAAGGATGGTATGAACGATGAGCGCATCACGTTCATCACCACGCTCGGCACGCTGAACTGCCCGGCGTCGGGCGTGAACCCGACCAACATCGCGGCCGCTCAGAACGTGCAGTGGTGCCAGGTCTGGACGAGCACGAGCAACTTCACCGGGGACACCGGTGCCGACGGTAACGCCGTTGTCACGCTGACCGGTGGTAACCGCGAGGGCACTGCGACCATCACGGTGACCCACGGGACCCTCGACGCCCAGACGCTCGAGGTCACCCTGTTCGGCGATGCGAAGAACCTCGTGGCCGAGGCCGAGCAGGACTCGATCGAGGTCGGCGGATCGGTCTTCGTGGTCCTGACCGTCACCGACGGTGCGGACAACCCGGTCAAGGGTGTGCAGCCGGAGGCGGGTGACGAAGAAGTCGTAGGCCCGGAGGATGACTCTAACCTCGTCACCACGGCTGTGGACGAGGACGGCGCCTACAACGTCAACAAGGACAAGAAGACCCAGGGCGAGATCGAGAAGGGCGACATCCCGGCTTGTGGTCCTGTGACCGAGGTCGTGGCCATTCCTGACCAGACTCCTGACCCAGTCGTGGGCGTATTCGCGTCGACCGGCACGAACGACGACGGCCAGTGTGTCGTCGAGGTGACGGCCACCCCGGATGTCGCGGGAACGGCTGACAACGAGGCATCGGCCCGTGGCGTGCACACGATTAACTTCGTGCTGGGCGACCTTGAGGCTTCGGTTGAGATCGAGGTCGCCGGTGCGCCGTCGTCCCTCGAGACCAGCCCGGCCACTGGTTCGTACCTTGTGCCGCTGAGCGACAACGAGGTCATCATCACGGTCCGCGACGACGAGGGCGTCCTTGTCGGCGAGACGACCGTTGAGGTCCTGAAGGTCCAGGGCGATGGCCTCATTGAGGGCATCACCGACGGTTCCGTCACGACCACCAACGGTATTGGGAAGTTCACCTACACGGCCCCGCTCAGCGAGGGCACGGCGGTCTTCCGGATCCGTGCAGGCAAGGGTGACGCGCGCGTCCAGCACGTCCTCGAGCTGAACACTGGCTCTGAGCCGGTTGAGGTGGTTGTGCCGCCTCCGGCGGCCCCGAGCCTGAGCAAGCAGCCCGCGGCCCAGGGTTTCACCCTGGTGACCTTCACGGGCGGCTCGGTCGACGAGCTCGCCACGGCACTAACCGACGCTTGCGGCGCCGGTGTCAGGGCGTACGCGACCGACTACCAGGGCAACTACGTGTCCTTCATCCCGGGCACGATGGTCGAGGTGGTCAACGCCCCGTTCAACGCGCTGTTCTCGGATGGCGTCCCGGCCAACGAGCCGCTGCTCGTCGGCGGCTGTGGCGGCTAGGGGGGATTAGCGCCTGGTTGAAATACGCGCCCCCCGCGCCCTGGTTTCGGCCGGGGCGCGGGGGCCGCTCCGAAACGCAATCCCCTCAAGAAGGAGAGACTGAATGAGCAATGCGAAGGGACTGACCTCTCTCGGGTTCGTCGCCGCGCTGTTCGCGCTCATCCTGGTGCCGCTCGCATTCAACGCCGGCTCCGTGGTCGCCCAGGTGACCCCGCCGCCGGCCAACGTCTACGGCGACTCCGAAGCCGGAGGCGTTGTCGCCGAGGGTGACGTAATCGCCGCCTCGATCGGCGACGTGGAGTGCGGCACGATGACTGCCGCCGCAAACGGCCAGTGGGCCTTTACGATCCACCCGGCCGACTGTGACGGTGGCGCCGTGGAAGGCGCGACCATCACGTTCACCATCAACGGCGACCCCGCTGCTGAGACCCTGGACTGGACGGCCGGCTACCTGCCGCCCGACCCGTTGCACGGCATCGCGCTGACGGTCGCCGCTGCGCCTCCGCCTGAGGCGACGCCCGAGGCAACGCCCGAAGCGACGCCTGAGGCAACGCCCGAAGCGACGCCTGAGGCAACGCCTGAGGCAACGCCCGAAGCGACGCCTGAGGCAACGCCTGAGGCAACGCCTGAGGCAACGCCCGAAGCGACGCCTGAGGCAACGCCTGAAGCAACGCCTGAGGCAACGCCCGAAGCGACGCCCGCGCCTCCGCCCGCGCCTCCGTCGCTGAGCGGTTCGCAGGGCCTGGCGATCTTCAGCGGTGGCTCGGTGGAGCAGCTCGAGGCCGCGGCCCTGGCCGTGTGCCCCGGTAGCTCGACCATCTGGGTCAACGAGCCGGACGGCGAGGGCTACCTGCCGTTCGTCCCGAACCCCGAGTTCGGCATCGTCAACGCCCCGTTCATGAGCGCGTACGGCGACGGCTTCGATGGCCCTGAAGCGGTCATCGTGAGCGACTGCAACTACGGCATGGACGGCATGGAAGACTCCATGGGCGACGACGGCATGGAAGACTCCATGGGCGACGACGGCATGGAAGACTCCATGGGCGACGACGGCATGGATGACTCCATGGGCGACGACGGCATGGACGACTCCATGGGCGACAACGGCATGGAGGGCTAGGGCGTCACGACGCCTCGGCCTTGAACAGGAGAGGAGCAGCGGGCTCGCGGTACCGGTCTGACCGGTCCGGGGCCCGCTCTCCCATCCGAAACGTCAAGCCCAAAGGGCGCTCCCGGGTGGCGGACCCGGAAGCGATGAGCCCGGCAAGGAGAGACTGAATGAACATGACGAAGGGACCCGCGCGGCTCGCCTTCGTGGCGGCGCTCCTCGCGCTGCTGCTCGGGCCGCTCGCGTTCGGTGCGCACTCCGCGCTCGCGCAGGGCCCGACCCAGGCCATCTACTACGGTGGCGGCCAGGAGGCGGGCGGCACCATCACCGCGCTGATCGGCGGCGTCGTCTGCGACTCCACCGAGGTCGACAACGCCGGCGAGTGGGCCATCTGGGTCGACGAGGAGGACTGTGGCGGCGGCGCCGTCGACGGCGCGACCGTGACCTTCCAGGTCAACGGCCAGGCCGCCGAGCAGACGGCCACGTGGGCCGCGTCCGACGCCCAGGTCATCGCGCTGACCATCGCGCCGCCTCCTCCGGTGGAGACGCCTGAGGCGACACCTGAGGCAACGCCAGCGATGCCCGAGGCGACGCCAGAGGCAACGCCAGCGATGCCCGAGGACGACGACAAGAACGGCATGACGCCGGAGCCGCCGGATGACGGCAACGCCGGCCTCGCGACCGAGTCCGGTTCGGCCTCGATGTTCCTCGTCCTCGCGCTCGGCGCGCTGGCTGCTGCCGGCGTCGCGGGTGCGCGCACGGTGACGGGCCGCATCGACTAACCTTCGGCGCCACGCGGGGGCGTTAGCGCCCCCTCGGACGCTGATCGCGGGAGGGCCCCCCATGTGGGGGCCCTCTCCTTGTGTGGCTTTCACGCGGGGATACCCCGTGTGTGGCTTTCACGCGGGGATACCCCGTGTTTGGCTGCACGCGGGGATACCCCGCGGGGTGCCGTGTGACGTGGTGGGAGGAGGCTGCATCGATCCCGACCCGCATGGCGGCGTCCGCGGTCACCCGCCGGCGAGCTGCGCGATGGCCGCGGCGATGGCGGCCGACGCGCCCATGCCGGCGAGGATCGCGCCGACGGTCCACTTGATCATGCGCGCCTCAAGCTTCGCGATGTTGGCCTCGATACGGCCCTCGAGCGCGGCGATGCTGGCCGTGAGTTCCAGTAGGCTCGCCTCGGTCGCGAGTCCGTCGGTGGCGCTGCGCACCACGTCGGCGACGCCGTTGGCGGCGCGTTCGTCCATGCCGGCGTCCGTGAGCCGGCGGGCTGCGCGCTCGGTGTCGAAGGCCATCGTGCTCACCCGCCGATGAGCTGGACGATGGCCGCGGCGATGGCGGCCGATGCGCTCATTCCGGCGAGGATTGCGCCGACGGTCCACTTGATCATGCGCGCCTCTAGCTTCGCGATGTTGGCCTCGATACGGCCCTCGAGCGTGGCGATGCTGGCGTCGATGCGGCCCTCAAGCGCGGCGATGCTGGCGTCGATACGGCCCTCGAGCGTGGCGATGCTGGCGTCGATGCGGCCCTCGAGCGCGGCGATGCTGGCGTCGATACGGCCCTCAAGCTTCGCGATGCTGGCGTCGATGCGGCCTTCGAGCGCGGCGATGCTGGCCCTGACTTCCAGCAAGCTCGTCTCGAGCGCGTGCAGGCCGGATTGGAGGCTCGCCTCGGTCGCGAGTCCGTCGGTAGCGCTGGCCACCACGTCGGCGACGCCGTTGGCGGCGCGTTCGTCCATGCCGGCGTCCGTGAGCCGGCGGGCTGCGCGCTCGGTGTCGAAGGCCATCGCTGCTCCCCTCGCTCGTGGGGGCGGGTGCGTCAGTCGAGGACGTTGATGATGGTGACGATCGCGGCGGTGCCGGCGAGGATGCCCATGCCCTGCAGCCACAGCGCGCGGTAGATGCGCGCCTCGAGCGCCGCGATGCTGGACTTGACTTCCAGCAAGCTCGTCTCGAGCGCGTGCAAGCCGGACTCGAGGCTCGCCTCGGTGGCGAGTCCGTCGGTAGCGGAGCCCACAACGTCCGCCACGCCGTTGGCGGCGCGTTCGTCCAAGCCGGCGTCAGCGAGCCGGCGGGCTGCGCGCTCGGTGTCGAAGGCCATCGCTGCTCCCCTCGCTCGTGGGGGCGGGTGCGTCAGTCGAGGACGTTGATGATGGTGACGATCGCGGCGGTGCCGGCGAGGATGCCCATGCCCTGCAGCCACAGCGCGCGAGCGAAGCGCGCCTCAAGCTTCGCGATGCTGGCGTCGATGCGGCCCTCGAGCGCCGCGATGCTGGACTTGACTTCCAGCAAGCTCGTCTCGAGCGCGTGCAAGCCGGACTCGAGGCTCGCCTCGGTGGCGAGTCCGTCGGTGGCGCTGGCCACCACGTCGGCGACGCCGTTGGCGGCGCGTTCGTCCAAGCCGGCGTCAGCGAGCCGGCGGGCTGCGCGCTCGGTGTCGAAGGCCATCGCTGCTCCCCTCGGTCGGTGGGGGCGGGTGCGTCAGTTGAGCACGTTGATGATGGTGACGATCGCGGCGGTGCCGGCGAGGATGCCCATGCCCTGCAGCCACAGCGCGCGGTAGATGCGCGCCTCGAGCGCCGCGATGCTGGACTTGACTTCCAGCAAGCTCGTCTCGAGCGCGTGCAAGCCGGACTCGAGGCTCGCCTCGGTGGCGAGTCCGTCGGTAGCGGAGCCCACAACGTCCGCCACGCCGTTCGCGGCACGTTCGTCCAAGCCGGCGTCCGTGAGCCGGCGGGCTGCGCGCTCGGTGTCGAAGGCCATCGCTGCTCCCCTCGGTCGGTGGGGGCGGGTGCGCTGCCAGTGTAGCGGGTCAATGGTTGGATTACAGCCAAACAATCGTGATAAGCGTACGTTCGGCGCGACGATGGGTGTTGCAAGCACGCGCCGCATCGTGAACGATATGTCACGAGTGGTGGGAGTCGAACCGGCGGCGTGACCGCGCGCAGCCGGGTCGAGACCGAAGGACTCCCCGCATGACCTCGAAACGCCCGCGCTTCCTCGACACGCTGTTCTCATCCAGCAGGTCGCCGCTCGCGCGCTGGGCCGCGATCGGCGTTGTCGCCGGCGTGCTGGCCGGCATCCTGATCGCGGCGACGTTCGTCCTCACAGGCGGCGACGACGACCCCCCGGACGTGGTGATCACGTCCGTGGCGCCGGCCGCCGAGGCGCAGCCGCCCGCCGTCGCCGCCTCGGCGACCGCGACACCGTCGCCGCCCGTGGCGACGCCACCCCCGGCGGCGACGCCCACGCCGACCGCCACGCCGACGCCCACCCCCACGCCGACGCCCGAGCCCGACGACGGCGACGATGCCGTCGCCGCGCCCGCGCAACCCGCGGGGGCGCCGACGGTGTTCAGCCTGGACGAGTTGCATCGGCTGTTCGGCGAGGCGCCGGACGCGACGCTCGGGCGGCTGCGCATCCCGGTGCTCGGCGTCGACGCGCCGGTGGGGCAGCGCTACGTGGGCGCGAAGATGCCCAACCCGACGGGCCCCGGCGACGTCGTGTGGTACGACTTCTCGGAGTGGGACGGCCTCGGCGGCGTGCCGGGCGGCGGCAAGAACGCCGTGTTCTCCGGCCACGTCGATTACAACCACACGATCCCGTGGGCCGAGGCGAACTACCGCGGCCAGGGCGTCTTCTTCAGCCTGCGCCTGCTCTCCCCCGGCGACGTGATCGAGGTGGAGGTCGGCGGCAACGTCCTGCAGTACACGGTCACGTGGACCCGCCAGATCGAGGCGGACGGCCCCGATGCCGAGTGGCTCCCGGTCCTCAGCGGCGACGTGCCGGTCGACAGCATCACGCTCATCACCTGCGGCGGCGAGTTCGACGTCGCGACGAAGTCGTACCGCGATCGCTTCATCGTGCGGGCGGAGCGCGCGTAGGCGCGCGGGAGCGCCTCGCACGGCCCTCGCGTGGACTTGCTGCGCCGGCTCGTCTACCGCTTCTACGAGGGGCGGCTGGAGGCGGAGGTGCGCCGCGGCGCGATCCCCCACCACGTCGGCGTGCTCCCGGACGGCAACCGCCGCTTCGCGCGCACCGCGGGCCTCGCGAACGTCGGCGCGGGCCACCGCGACGGCGCGGACAACATCGAACGCCTCATCACCTGGTGCGACGAACTCGGCATCCCCGTCGTCACGATCTGGGTGCTGTCGACCGATAACTTCCAGCGCCCCGCCGCCGAGCTCGACGCCATCTACGAGATTGTCGAGACGCGCGTCGAGGCGCTCGCCGAGCAGCAGCGCCACGCCGCGCTGCCGCGGCGCATCCGCGCCGTCGGCCGCCGCGACCTGCTGCCGACTTCGACCGTCGAGGCGATCGAGCGCGTCGAGCGCTCGACGGCCGGGAACGGCGACGGCGACCTGGTCGTCGCCGTCGGCTACGGCGGCCGCGACGAGATCGTCGACGCGGTGCGGCGGATGATGGACGACCGCGCCGAGCGCGGCGACTCGCTCGCGGACATCGCGCGCGCCCTCGACGCTGACGAGCTCGGACGCTACCTGTACGCGCCGGACATCCCGGATCCGGACCTCGTGATCCGGACGTCGGGGGAGCTGCGGCTGTCGGGGTTCATGCTGTGGCAGAGCGCGTTCAGCGAGTACTACTTCTGCGATGCGTACTGGCCGGCGTTCCGCCGCATCGACTTCCTGCGCGCGATCCGCTCGTACGGCCAGCGCCAGCGCCGCCGCGGCCGCTGAGCCATCGACGCAACGGGCCCTCAACCATCGCGCCGGCGTGCCCGAGCCGACGAGGAGTCCTCAGCGGACCCTCTTCGTGGCGGTGGTGAGACGCAGCCGGTAGGACTCGGTGCGGAAGTCCGTGGCCGGGGCTCCGCGCCGACATGCCGTTCAGGGTTGAGTGTCGCCCTCGCCGTTGGTGTCGGGCGAGGCCGGGCCGTCACTCTTAGCGAGCAGGGGAGTGTTGATGGGGACGCCGTCCGCGTAGAACTCGCGGAAGGTGCGGTTCACGAGGTCCGGCGCCCCGAGAATGTAGGAAACGAGGGCGCCGTCCCGTGTGGCATAGAGGGCCGTGACGTGTCGGTCCTCCGCGCACGACATCAGCTCCTCGACGCTCCCCCCTGCGTAGGTGAGGAGGCTGAAGCCGACGGCGACGGCGCCCCGCAGGCAGGGCGCCGCTGGCCCGGGGGCGATCCGCACGTGGTAGACGCCCTTCCGGCTCCCGTCGGATGAGGTCACGGTGACCGTGACCTCCACGCCGTCCGCGATCGCCACCTGGTACCCGCTGGTGCGGGCGTCTGAGTCGTCGGGCGCGATGGCCACGCTCGTCCCGGGTTGCTCAACGCGGGCATCGATCGTCGTCTCCGTGACCCCGGTGGGAGCGACGGCCGCGTACTCCCTCCTGATGGGTGAGAACTCGCCGATGTCGATGCCGCTGAGCGTGAGCGAGGCGAGGCGTGCGTCGATCGCATCGGGCATGTTGTAGCTGTAGACGCGGCCGTCGTGCTCGTCCGCGACGTACATCACGCCGCCGTCGGACCAGATGCCGCGCGGGCTGTTGTTGCTTGCCTCTGAGAGGAAGAGCTCCCCGAAGTCCTCCTCTGCGACGAGCTCGAGCCTGATCGACCCGGCCTGCCGCGGCACGGGCAGGCGGTAGGCGAAGAGGCGTTTGGCTCCATCGTCGGAGACCCAGACCGTCACGCCGTCGGACCAGACTCCGCGCGGGTCGTCGTTTGCGAAATCGAGTCTGTACTCGGCCAGGAAATCGCCGCTCCCGAGATCGTAGGCGAAGAGGGCCGCCTTCTCGCCCTCCACGACCCACACGGTCTCGTCGTCGGACCAGAGACCGTGCGCGTCGCCGTTCCGCGCGTCGAGGACAATGTCGCGGTGCTCGGCGCGCTCCCCGCTCGCGAGGTCGTAGGTGTAGAGCCGGTTCCGGTCGTGGTTGGAGATCCAGGCCGTCTCGCGGTTGGACCAGAGGCCGCGCGGGGCCCGGTTCCGCTCATCGAGATCGAATTCTGCCCGCTCCCTGCGTTCGCCGCTCGCGAGGTCGTAGGCATAGACGCCGCCGTCGGAGTCCGGGCCGGCCTCAGTGATCCAGAAGGTCGTGCCGTCGGACCACAGTCCCGTGGGCCACTCGTTGTGGGCGTCGAGCTCGTCGAGATCGTGCTCGACGGTCCACTCGAAGTCGACGCCGCTGGGAGGCCGGGACGGCCCGTCCGACCGGGAGCGGGATGGCTCGGTGACCGTGATCGTCACGTTGATGCTCGCGGTCGCACCCGAGGGGTCGGTCGCGGTCACCGTGGCGCCGTAGGAGTCTCGCTCGGCGGGATCGAGCACCGTGCCCGCTCTCAGTCGGATCTGGCCCGTGTGCTCGTCGATGTCGAACGTCCGGGCCGCGCGCTCGGAGAGCCGGTACGTCACCTGGTCGCCATCCTGATCGATCGCGGCGGCCGGCGGGCCGACGTTGGTGCGGGCGGCCGAGCGGCTGTCGACGAATCGGACGGTCGATGCGGTGGGGAACGCGGGCGCGTGGTTCACGGCTCGCACGTTCACGACGACCGTGGCCGTGGCGGAGTATTCGCCATCGGAGATGCTGTACGTGAAGGCGTCGGGGCCGTGGTGGTCGGGCCGGGGCGTGTAGGTGATGGCGCCGTTGGCCTCCACCGTCGCGGCGCCGCCTTCAGGCGCGGACTCAAGCGACACCGTCAGGAGGTCGCCCTCGGGGTCGGCGTCGTTGTGAAGCACGTCTATCGATGCCGCCTCGCCCTCGTTCGTCGACGCCGTGTCCCCCACGGCCGTCGGCGCCTCGCTGACGTCCTCGATGGCGATCGTCACGGTCGCCGCGGCGCGGGAGTTCGACGGGTCAGTGGCGGTCACCGTGACGGAGTAGGAGTTCTGCGCCTCGTGGTTGAGGAGCCTCCCCGGAGCCACCTGGATCGTTCCCCTGGCTCCGTCGATGACGAACGTCTCCGCACCCGGACCCGAGAGGGAGTATCGGAGCAGGTCGCCGTCGGCGTCGGTGGCCGCCACCCGTGCGCCGACCGACGTGCCGGGGCCGGCGTTTTCGGGGAGAGAACGGGCTGCTGTGGGGGAGGGAAACTCCGGGGCTCGGTTCGCCGCGGGCCGCGCCCTCACCCGACGGTCCGATACGCTGCCGCGGCTCTTGCCCGGGCCGTGGCCGTCGTCGTACTGCACCGTGACCCGCACGTAGTGCCTCAGGTCGGCGCCCGTGGGCGTGTACCGGTCGGTCGTCGCTCCTGCGATTGCGCTCCAGTCGCTCCGGTTGGTCGAGCGCGCCCATGACCACGATTCGTTGACGATCCCGTCCGCGTCGGTGTGGGTCGCCGCGAGGAGGGCGCCGACCTGCGGCTGCCCGGAGGAGAGGACGAGTGCTCCCGCCTCGTCCTCGTCCGTGAGGGTGACGGTCACCGCCTGCGTGGCGGTCAGCGCGCCGTCGGAGGCCTGCACCGTCACCCCGTGGGCACCGTTCCCGCCGGCGTCGGCTCGGCTCTCGTAGTCTGGTGCCTCGACGAAGCGCAGCACGCCGCCGGTGATCGTGAAGTCGTCCGCGCCGGCGCCCGAGAGTGACCAGAGGATCGTGTGCTGCTCCGGGTCGGTGGCGGTGAAGGCGGCGACGGCCCCGGTACGGTTCTCCGCGTAGGCAACGTTCGCCGGTCCGTCGATCGAGGGCTCCTCGTTGACGTCGATCACGGAGACGGTCACGCGGCGCTTCCCGGGGAGGTCGCCTCCATCCTCGGCGAGGACAGTGACCTCGTAGCGGTTGTTCCCGTTCGCATCGGCCGGGCTCTCGAAGTCGGGCGCCTCCCTGAAGTGCAGCTCACCGTTCGTGACGGTGAAGTGGTGGTGGTCGCTCCCCGCAAGCGACCACCTCGCGGCGCCATCTTCCGGGTCGTCGTAGGTGTAGGCCCCCACCAATGTGCCCGAGTCCTCCTCGACGCCGACGCCGACCGGGCCGAAGACATCGGGCGGCTCGTTCAGGTCCGTGACGGTGACGCTCACCCTGAGAAAGCCCGACGCGGATCCGTCGGATGCGTGGACGCCCACGTGGTACACGTTGTCCGCGTCGGCGTCCGCCGGGTCTTCGTGGTCGGGAGGCGCGACGAATGAGAGGTCGCCCTCTTTGTTGATGGAGAAGTGGTCGCTGTCGGCGCCGGACAGCGACCACGCCACACCCGACGTCCAGGGGGCGACATACGTAGCCACCGTTGTGGAGGCGTTCTCGGTGTACTCGGGCGTGCTGCTTCCGGACACACGCAGCAGCTCGTTCTCGTCGTCCACGATCACGCGCACGATCGCCGCAGCCCTCCCCAGACTGGCGTCGCTGCGTGTGTGGAGGATCACCGTCCAGATATCCTGGGAGTCGTCGTCGCTGTCGGTGAGGACCGTCGCGATCTGGGGCGCGTTCCAGTTGCTGCTCGTGAACGTCATCTGGTGCGGCTCCACTCGGATCGCCCCGAGCCGCCAGACGAACAGCTCGACGGTGACGTCGCCCGATGGCCGCGATGGGAGCCTCACGGTGTACCTCTCGCTCTCCCCCTCGGCTATCCGCAGGTAGTTCGTGCTCACGACTGGGCCCGCAGCGACACCGGGGCCCCGAGGGATGACGGAGAGGTTCTGCACGCTCCGCGAGGAGAAGAGCGGAACGGCGTTCCCGTCAGCATCGACGAAGAGGGGTACGAAGTCGCGGGCGAACACCGTGTCGGAAGCAACGCTCACGGCCTGGCCGGCCTCTATTCCGGGAGCGGTCAGCCGGATCGTGAGTTCGCTCCCCGACACGGCCGCGCCGGACAGGAGGTCTTCGCTGCCATCGATCGTCACGCTCAGGACGCCCCGAATGAGATCCAGCACGGGGACGTTGTGCAGATCGCTGATCTGCGTCACGGCGGGGTTGATGGTGACAGGCTCGCTGAACGTGACGATGATGTTCTCGCCGTTAGTGTCGGTGCGTGCGCTCATGAAGGCCGGAGCTGTGCTGTCGACCTCCTGCGCACGCGCCTGCTGCGCCGCGAACGCGAGAACGCCGAGCGCAAGCAGCGCACCGACCACCGCGCGGAACCGGGGCACTGCTGCCCCTCAGTTGGCCACGCCGCGCTGCGCGGCGGTGGGCATGTCGGCGGGGGCGCCGCAGCGGCGCGGGTCCGGAGATCGGCGGCGGGCGCCCCCCGGAGCGCCAGCACACCGCGGGTGAGGGTGTCCGTCGTCCATGCGGGCGTGAAGTGACCGCACATCGATCTCTCCCGCACATGTCGCGTAACGGCGGTCCGGTTCAATCTGTCCTGGCGTCATGATGACGGCGATCTCCACAGGCTAGCACCACTCTATACGCCCATATGGCGCGACCGGATGTCAAGCGCTGCGGGCGGTTGTCGTGGCAGTCCGGCTCCGCGGGCGGGAGGAGATCGACGGGCGAGGGCGTGGCGACGACGCGTCAACCTTCTTGCTATGAGGGCCGGCCCGATCTGCAAGGCCGTAGGCGAGGTGTTCGCTTCGACGCATCGGCGAGCCTCGATGCGCGCGAGCGCCTGCCCGCCCGAGCCGTCGAGAAGTCCTCGGCGGTCAGCACCCGACGTGCAGCGCCGCGCCTAAAGTGAGATGATGTATCACGAGGTATGCAGGGGCCGAGGAGCGCTAGGTTCGGCGCCGCTTCCTGCACCCGGATGCGCTCCTCCCCGCGTACCACATGTACGGAGGGAGGCTCCGATGACTGCACGGATCACGGGCGCGCTGCTGGCAGCCGTGGCGCTGTTGCTCATGCTGGCGGCTGCCGCCTGCAGTAGCGACCCCGAGCCAGCCGGTGAGCTCGAGGTGACCTCGGGCCGCAGCCCCAACGCGTCGGTCAGCGGCACGGTCACCTACCGCGAGCGCCTTGCGCTGACCGAGGAGGCGATGCTCGTGGTTGAGCTTCGCGACGTGTCCTACCAGGACGCCGCCGCCCCACTCATCGCGCGCCAGACCATCGAGAACCCCGGCCAGGTCGCTATCCGTTTCGAGGTCGGCTACCACCGCGACGACATCGACGACGGCAACGTCTACGGGATCACCGCGCGCATCATCGAGTCGGACGGCCGTCTCGCGTTCACCAACGACACCGCATACGACGTCATCACGCGCGGTCACCCGAGCCGGGTCGACATGCTCCTCGTGCTGGTGGAGCCGCCGCCCGGCCTCGTCGACGCGGACCTGGACTGGCGGCAGTGGGTGGAGACGCCCGCGCGGATCGTGCTGGCGACGCTCATCGCGAACGAGCCGGACCACCCGCTGCGCATCGCCTACTACCAGTCGACGATCGAGAACTGCGCCCGGCCCGGCAACGAGGGGTGGGAGATCCGGGGCGCCCAGATCAAGGCGTGGGTCACGCTCATGCAGCCGCCGCCCACGCCGTGGGGGATCGACTGCGACAGGGAACGCGTGGAGTTGGACACGATCATGGTGCTCGGGCCGTCGCTGGTGAGCGGGCTGATGTACGAGGTCACGGTGAACGACGTGGTGGCCGCTGCCTTCACCCTGCCCGACGCCGCCTTACGCCACAGCGCGCTGGCCGAGCCGTCTATCGAGCGCGCCGAGGTCGTGCGGCTCGAGGGCACGCCGCCGGCGTACGAGCTGCAGGTCGTCTCCGCCATGCCGAAGGGGAGTAGCTGCTCGCAGTTCAACGGCTACGAGATCCAGCGGCGCGAGCCGGACCGCATCGATGTCGTCGTGACCCACCACGAGAACGTCGACCCGAACGTCGCGTGCACCGCGGACCTCCCCATCGTCGAGACGACTGTGCCCCTCGGCGGCGGCTTCGAGCCGGGTCGGGAGTACACGGTGACGGTGAACTCGGACGTGACGGTCTCGTTCGTGGCCGAGTAAGGCCGCGCGGCCCGACGCATCGACGCAACGTGCGGGCGCTATGCTTCGCCCCGTCGCCGCCGCAAGCGATCGCGCGGCGGCGGCGGCGCACACTCAGTGGCTACGCGGCGCCGCGCCTCCGCCCGATGGGCGGAGACGGGGCGCGGGTGGGGGGAACCGATGCCCGTCCCAGACAACGTCGAGGCGACCGTCCGCGCGCTCATCGATGCGGCCGGCCTGCCCCTCAGCGACGAGGAGTTCGAATCGCTCGTCGAGGGCTACCCGACCCTGCGCGAGCAGGCGGACCGCCTCTTCATCGAGGAGGTCCGCTACGAGGAGCCCGCGCTGATCTTCGCGCCGGTTCCGCCGGTGCGGGAGTAGCACGATGACGTCGCCACGAACGATCGCATCGGCCGCCGCCGCACTCCGCGGCGGCGAGGTGACGAGCGTCGAGCTGACCGGGGAGGCGCTGGAGCGAATCGGCGCGCTCGACGCGCGCCTCGGCGCGTTCATCGCCGTCAACGAGGCGGGCGCGATGCAGCAGGCCGCGCAGGCCGACGCCGACCTCGCGGCCGGCGTCGACCGCGGGCCGTTGCAGGGCATCCCGTTTGGCATCAAGGACCTGCTCGCCACGGTGGACCAGCCGACCACGGCGAACTCGCTCATCCTCGACCCGGCGTGGGGCGAGGGCTACGACGCGGTGGTCAGCGAGCGCGTGCGCGCGGCCGGCGCCGTGATCATGGGCAAGCTCGTGCTCTCCGAGTTCGCCCTCGGGACGCCCGACGAGGAGAAGCCGTTCCCGATCCCGCTGAACCCGTGGCGGCTGGACCGCACGCCCGGCGGCTCGTCGTCGGGCACAGGGATCGCCGTCGCCACCGGCATGGTGCTCGGCGGGCTCGGGACGGACACCGGGGGTTCGGTGCGCTTCCCGGCTGCCTACTGCGGCCACACGGGGCTCAAGGTCACGTACGGGCGCGTCCCGAAGTGGGGCTGCGTACCGCTCGGCTACTCGCTCGACTCGATCGGCCCGATGGCCCGCTCGGCCTACGACTGCGGCGCGATCCTCAACGTCATCGCCGGCCATGACCCGCGTGACCCCACCGCCTCCACCGAGCCCACCGAGGACTACCTCGAAGGCGTCGACGCCGGTGTGGCCGGGCTGCGCATCGGGGTGCCGCGCGCGTACTTCTTCGACCACGAGGACCTCGATCAGGAGGTGGCGGCGGCGGCCGAGGCGGTCATCGAGACGCTCGCCGGCCTCGGCGCGGAGGTCGTCGAGGTCGACCTGCCGCACTCGGACATCGCGAAGGACGCCAACACGCTGACGATGCTCACCGAGGCCTTCGCCTACCACCGCATGGACATGGCCAGCGACCGCTGGACCGAGTACGGCAAGGGGGCGCGGCTCATGATCGGCCGCGCCGCGCTCTACTCGGCGGCGGACTACATCCAGGCCCAGCGCTTCCGCAGCTGGTACGCGAAGCAGGCCGCGCGCGTGATGGCCGACGTCGACGCGCTCGTCGTGCCGATGACCCCGGAGCCCGCGCCGGAGTACCCGCCTCCCGACCTGAACCGGCGTCTGACGATGCCCAGCTACGCGGGGCCGTTCAACCTGCTGGGCTACCCGGCGTTGGCGCTGCCCTCGGGGTTCTCATCCGAGCTCGGGCTGCCGCTGTCGGCGCAGATCGTCGGCGCCCCGTTCGCCGAGGCGCTGCTCGCCCGGATGGGCCATGCCTACCAGCAGGTGACGGACTGGCACCTGCAGGCGCCGCCCGACGATGCACCGGGCGCGGAGGACGCTTAACGGCGAGCTGCGGCGCTGCCTGAGGTCCGGCTAACCGGGCCCGGCCCCGGCGAGGATCTCAGGCACGCTGGTCCGGAAGTCTTCGGTATTGCCCCAGCAGACCACCTCGCCCGACGTGCGCACCGCGCACGTGTGCAGGCCGCCGACGGTGACCGCCTCGTAGCTGCCGGCCGGGACGTCCGACTGGCCGTGCTCGTTGCCGCCCCAGCAAGCGACCTCGCGCGATTCGGCGAGGGCGCAGGAGTGCGTCTCGCCCGCGCCGACTGACAGGTAGCGACCCGCCGGCGCGTCCGTCTGGCCGTGCTCGTTGTCTCCCCAGCAGACGACCTCGCCGGACTCGGCGAGCGCGCAGCTGTGCGTCGAACCAGCCGCGACCGCAGTGTACCGGCCCGGCGCCCCGTCGGCCTGGCGGTGTTCGTTGCGCCCCCAGCACACTACGGGGCCGGCTTCGAGCACCGCGCAGGTGTGGAACTCGCCCGCGCTGACCGCCGAGTAGGGTCCCGGCGCCACGGTCGCCTGCCTGAACCGGTTGTCGCCCCAGCAGTCCAGCTGACCCGATTCCCGGAACGCGCAGGCGTGACGTCCTCCCGCGCTCACCGACTGGTAGCGGTCCTCACCCGGGGCCTGGTTGAAGGACGCATCGTGGATCCCCGCGCACACAACGGCACCCGACGTTCGGACGCCGCACGTGTACCGGTCCCCGCCGACACTCATCGAGCGGTACTGACCCCGCGGCAGCGGGACGAGCTCGCCGCGCCAGCCGACCGCTCCCCAGCAGAGCACCTCGCCCGACGCCTGCAACGCGCAGGTGTGCTCGGCGCCCGCATCGACGACGAGGGCTCCGGGTCCCGAGTCGCCGGCATCGGCGGTCGGCAGCGGGGCAGCCAGCTCGGGCGGTACCGCCGCAGGCCGGGCAGTCACGACCGCCGGCCGCCCATGGGACTCGATCCCACCCAACCAGCAGGCCACCTCGCCGGACTCGAGCAGCGCGCATCGGTGCCACCTGCCCGCGGTGAGCGCCACGTACGGGCCCTCGGGCGCGCCGTGCTGCACGTATGCGCTGCCGTCCGGGCAGATCACGTCGCCCGACTCGAGCGTCTCGCAGGTTTGCTCGCCCGCTCGCAGGCCCCGGTAGATCTCCGGGGGATCGGCCCGCCACGTGGGGGCGCCCGAGCCCCAGCACACCGCGTCCCCGGACTCGGGAAGCGCGCAGGTGTACCCCCTGCCGGCGCGCACGGACTGGTAGCGCCCGGCCGGCACGTCGAGCTGACCGCTCGCGTTGCTGCCCCAGCACCGCACCTCACCCGACTGCAGGATCCCGCAGGTATGGTCGTTCCCGGCGACCACCGAACCGTATCCGCGCCCGGCGGGCGATTGCACTTGCCCCATGCCCCAGCGGCCCGAGCCCCAACACTCCACTTCACCCATCTCCGTCACCGCGCAGCTGTGCCACTCGCCGGCGCTCACCGACAGGTAGCGCCCGGCCGGAGCATCCGCCTGGCCGTAGTCGTGCTCGCTGCCGCCCCAGCAGTCCATCGCCCCCGACTCGCGCACCGCGCACGCGTGGTGCTCGCCCGCGCTGACGGAGACGTAGCGCCCGTCGGGAACCTCCGTCACCCCCCGGTGGTTGTTCCCCCAGCACACGACCTTCCCGGATTCCCGCACACCGCACGTGAACCCGTCACCCGCGCTGACCGAGCGGTACGTACCGGACAAGTTGGGCATGCGGTTCCCGGACGTGTTCAGCCCCCAGCACACCAGCTGGCCCGACTCCCGAAGCGCGCATGTGTGGCTTCGGCCCGCACTCACCGACTTGTACACCCCCGACGGTGCATCGCTCTGGTCGAATGCGCTGCTGCCCCAGCAGACCACCTCGCCCGACTCGCCGAGCGCACACGCGTGCGTGAACCCCACGCTCAGCGAGCGGTAGGTCCCCGATGGAACGTCCTGGTGCGCGCTCCCGTACGATCCCCAGCAGGCGACTTCGCCCGACTCGCGAAGCGCGCACGTGCGCGCGTACCCGGCGCCGACGGCGATGTACGTTCCGTCCGGCACGTCCAACGGGCCCCCGCGGTCGCTCCCCCAGCAGACGATCTCGCCCGACTCGAGCAGGCCGCACGTGTGCTCCGAACCCGCGGCGACGGCGCGGTACCGCTCCGGCGGCACGTCGGTCTGACCCTGGTCGTTCGCCCCCCAGCAGAGGACCTCGCCCGACTCGCGCAGCGCGCAAGTATGGGTCTCGCTCGTACTGACCTCGGCCACCGGGTCCGCGATCCGCGGCTCGACAGGCGCCGGTGCGGGCGCCCCGCCGAGCGTCTGGGCGCGCGGCGAGATCACCCAGAGCCCATCGCCGGGCGCGATGTCGAAGCCCCCGAACCCCGGGCCGGGAAGGTAGGAGAGGTCCCAGGCCCGCGAAGCGCGGTCGTACTTCCACACGACCTGCACGTCGGTCCCACCAAACAGTGCGGCGGCTGTCGTGGGCGCGCCCGCGGGTACAACGAGGAGGTCGCTGCCCTCGCGCACGGCGAGCGTGACGGGGCCGGGCGGCTGTGCCCCGGCCGGAGGTCGCGCTCCCTCGACGGTCAGCGTCTGGTCGCTGCCGGCGATGACCCAGAGCGCGTCGCCGGCCCCGATCGGGAAGCCCCCGAAGCCGATCGCCGGGAGGTACGAGCGGTCCCACGCACGCGTGTCGCGGTTGTACTTCCACGCGACCTGCACGTCGGTCCCGTCCAGGAGCCTCGCGGCCGTGGTGGCCGTGCCGGGGGGCGCGATCACGAGGTCGCTGCCATCGCGCAGCTCGAGCGTGATCGGAACGACGGCTCCTCGTGTCACCGCCACGGTGAAGACCTGGCGGGGCGTGGCGTCCAGCGGTGCGACCTCGATGCTGAGGGCGTTCACGCCCGGGTCGAGCGGCACCGGCTCGCCGCTCGCGTAGGTCCGCCCGCCCTTGCGGACCAGCACGTAGGCGTGGCCGTCGATGAGCGTCGCGGTCACCGCCGTGTGCGCGACGGAGCCGTCCACGGAGGCGGTGTAGGCCGGGGCGCCGGCGGCGAAGGGCGGGTCGAGGGTGGCGCCGCCGAGCTGCAGGTCGCGCAGCATGCAGAACGGCAGCCCCAGACCGGGCACGTCGCCGTCCAGCGCGTCATCGGTATCGCCGTCGCCGTTCACGTCCACCTCGACGAAGTCATGGCCGGGCCCTGCCAGGGAGAATGTCGGGAGGGTGAGGAGATGGCGCAGGGTGCGGGGCACGCATCCGCTCAAGCCTGGATTGCCGGCGAAGCGCACGAACTGGAGGCCGGCGAGGTTGCCCAGCTCGGCCGGGATCGGGCCGCTCAACTCGTTATCGGAGAGGACCAGCGCTCGCATGTGCGTGAGGTCGCCCAGCTCGGGTGGGATCGAGCCGCTCAACTGGTTGTTGGCGAGGACGATGCCCTGCAGGCCGGCGAGTTGCCCCAGTTCCGGGGGGATCGAGCCACTGAGCTCGTTCCGGCTCAGGCCCAGCACTTGCAGGCTGGCGAGTTGCCCCAGCTCCGGCGGGATCGAGCCACTGAGCTCGTTCTCGTTCAGCCCCAGCGACTGCAGGTTGGCGAGCCTGCCCAGCTCCAGCGGGATCGGTCCGCTCAACTGGTTGTTCGCGAGCGAGAGGGACGCCAGGTTGGTCAGGTTGCCGAGCTCGGGCGGGATCGGCCCGCTGAGCGCGTTCGATGACAGCTCGAGGGATTGCAGGCTGCTGAGCTTGCCCAGTTCGGGCGGGATCTGTCCGCCGACTCGGTTCTCGCTTACTCGCAGCCCCAGGAAGGCGCCGAGGCGGCGCGAGGCGCGGTCGGTCGGGGCGCTCGACGGGTGACTCGTGATCGTCAGCGACTCGAGGTTGGTGAGGTTCCCGAGCTCGGGTGGGATCGGTCCGCTGAGCTGGTTGTAGGCCAGCGTGAGCGACTGCAGGTTGGTGAGGTTCCCCAGCTCCGGCGGGATCGGCCCGCTGAACTCGTTGAACGACAGGTTCAGGGTCTGCAGGTCGGTGAGGTTCCCGAGCTCGGCTGGGAGCGGTCCGCTCAGGTCCGTGAACGACACGGTCAGGCTCTCCAGCCGGTCGAGGTTCCCCAGCGCTGGCGAGAGGGTCCCGCTCACGTCGCCGAGGAACGAGAGCTCGAGGGCCGTGACGCGCCCGTCCTCGTCCGTGGTGACGCCCCTCCACGCATCGAGGGGCTCGTCGCTGTTCCAATGGTCGTCTCGCTGCCAGTAGAGGCCGTTCGCGGACTCGTAGACGGCGAGCAGCGCGGACCGATCCGTCTCCACCGAGCCGGTGGAGACCTCGGCGGACAGCGAGCCGGCGCCGCCCGGCGCGAACGGTCCGGCGAACACGAGCGCAGCCAACACGGCCGAGCCCGCCACGACGAGCGCGACGCGCAGCGCCGAGCGCCGAGCGCGCACGCGCCGCTTCGCGCTGTCGCCGACGCCGCTGCCAGCGGGCTCGCGCTGCATGCGCGCTCCGATTCAGCCGATCGGGGTGCGGACACTATAGGGGGGCGCGCCGGGACATCGGCTCCGCACACGGCGAGCCGGATGGGGACGGTCCGGGAGCAGCGAACCCGGGTGGGGGTGGGGGGTCAGGCTGGCGGAGAGGGTGGGATTCGAACCCACGAGAGGGGGATACCCTCTACCCGCTTTCCAGGCGAGCCCGTTCAGCCGCTCCGGCACCTCTCCGCGTGACGCTGACCGCGCCATTGGCTTGTCGTGCGCCCCTCGCCGGGGCGACCCGGTCGTCGGGGTTCGAGGCTGGCGGAGAGGGTGGGATTCGAACCCACGAGGCTTTCGCCTACTGCTTTTCGAGAGCAGCACCTTAAACCGCTCGGACACCTCTCCACAGCCAGTATAGGCCGGGGTTTCGGCGCCGAGCTATGCGTCGTCGGGGTCGGCACGCCCCATGCGGTCGCGGTACTCCGATTCGAGTTCGCTCCTCGCCTCGTCCGCCGCTCGGCGCGACTCGATGATGCCCTCGCGCACCTTCGTGCGCGCCGAGCGCAGGTCGTCGGCGATGCTCGCGGCGAGGGGGCCGAGCGGGGCGGGCATGTCCAGCAAGTCGCGGCTCTCGCGGCTCATCAGCGCGCGCACGGCGGCGTAGGCGCCGGCCGCGACCATGCCCATGAACGCCCAGGCGGCGAAGTCGCCGCGCCGCGAAGCGCGCTCCGCGCGATTCCGGGCGGCGATGCGCATCGCCGCCGCCTCGATCGCGTCGTCGAGGTTGACCGAGGAGCCGATGACCTCGGCCACCTGGTACGAGGACCGGCCCTGCGGCCTCGTGCGGCGTCGTCGGCGGAACAGGCCTGGCATGCCTAGCCTCCCGGTCCTCCGCGGCGGGCACGTGCCCCGACCATGCTCTCCAGGCCGCGTCGCACGCCGCGCACGACGGCGACGGCGCGGATCACGGGCGAAACGGCGTTGTCGGTCACGAACTCGACGCTGGTGCGGGCGGTGCGAACCATCTCGCGTGCGTCCCCGACCATCTCGCGCGCGTCGTTCGTGACGGGGCGCACCGACTCGTTGAAGACCTCGCCGGTCGCGTCGGAAGCAGTCCGCAGGGCGAAGAAGACGCCGAGCAGCACGAGGATGCCGACGAAGAAGAAGAGCGCGCCGAGGAGGCCGTAGGCAATGATCACGCCGTCGCGGATCGCCTCCATCGTGATGTTGAAGTAGAGGACGCCCGCAACGCCACCGGCCGCGGCGAGCATGAACAGGAAGAACAGGAGGACGACGTATCGCACCGTGCTGCCGTCCTCGCCGTTCCGCGTGTAAGTCGCAATGTCGGGGGTACGACCGTGCCGCACCCCGCACGGTCATCGTAGCCGCGCGCGTATTGGCGGACAACGAATCCTGGAGGTGTCGATGCGCAACGTGCGCACGATGTAACCACAGTCAGCGTTGGTAGTCCGGGGCTCGGTGCGCCGCGCGCGCCCCTCGCTCGATCACGCGACCGCGCGACGCGACGGGTGAGCGGCGCAACGTGACCATATGACGTACGATACTGGTCACGAACGGACGACGGGAGCACCGCATGGACGGCGAGGTCACCTCGGACGATGTCAGCCGCACGATGAAGGCGGCCGAGTTCAAGGCGAAGTGCCTGAAGCTCATGGATGAGGTCGCCGACAGCGGCGAGGAGATCGTGATCACGAAGCGTGGCCGGCCGGTCGCGAAGCTCACCCCCTACCGTGTCAGGCCGAAGCAGTGGTTCGGGCGCGACCGGGACATCATCGAGATCCACGGCGACATCATCGAGCCCGTCGATGTCGCGTGGGAGGCGGAGGCGAACCCGGACCGCGTCCTCAATCCATGATCCTGCTCGATACGCACGTCCTGTTGTGGAGCCGGTCCGGCGACCTGCGGCTCGGCAGCAGCGCGCGCTCACAGGTCGAGCAGGCGTGGCGGCAGGGCGAGCTCGCCGTGTCCGCCATCTCGTTCTGGGAACTGGCGATGCTCCAGGACAAGGGCCGATACACGCTGCGCCGCGAAGTCGGCGCATGGCGCACAACGCTCATCGACGAAGGGCTCGTCGAGATCCCGGTGAATGCCGTCATCGCCGCGCGCGCGGGCGCCCTCCCCGACATGCACGGCGACCCTGCCGACCGCGTGATCACCGCCACCGCGCTCGATGGCCACCTGCTGGTGACGGCGGACCGCCGGCTACTCGACTGGCCCGGAGACCTCGACACGCTCGACGCGCGGCAGTGACCGCGCGAGGGGCTCAGAGCGCCGCGCGCGCCCCTCGCTCGATCACGCCCCCGCCCACCACCTCGTCGCCGTCGCCCGGCGTCGGCCGGTAGAGCACGACCGCCTGGCCCGGCGCGGCCGCCCGCACCGGGCGGTCGAGGGCGAGGCGGAAGCCGTCCCCGGAACGGTCGACGATCCGCGCCGGCACGGGCTCGCCGTGGTACCGCGCGCGGGCGAGCAGCGGCTCGCCGGGCTGCGGCGGCTCGCCGACCCAGCTCGGCGCGGAGGCCTCGATGCTGCTCGTGAGCAGGTCGTCGGCGTTGCCGACCGTGACCACGCCCGCGTCGGCGTCGATTGACGTGACGTAACGGCGTCCCGGCGTCGCGATGCCGAGCCCGCGCCGCTGGCCGACGGTGAAGCCGGCGACGCCCTCGTGGCGGCCGAGCTCCTCCCCGTCCGCGTCGATGATGGCCCCCGCGCGTGACGTGACGCCGCGCGCGCGCAGCAACTCGCGGTAGTCGCCGCCGGGGACGAAGCAGATGTCGGCGCTGTCGGGCTTGTCGGCGACGCCGAGCCCGAGCTCGGCGGCCACGCGGCGCGTCTCCGGCTTCGGCAGGTCGCCGAGGGGGAAGCGCAGCCGCGCGAGTTGCTCCTGCTTGAGCGTGTACAGCACGTACGACTGGTCCTTGGCGTCGTCGGCCGCGGCGTGGAGTGTCCACCGCCCGTCGCGCTCGCGAATCCGTGCGTAGTGCCCGGTCGCGAGCTGCTCGATACCCATCGCGTTCGCGCGGTCGAGGAGCGTGCTGAACTTGATGCGGTCGTTGCAGGCCAGGCAGGGGTTGGGCGTGCGGCCCTCGGCGTAGGCGCTCGTGAACACGTCGATCACATCGCGCTCGAACTCGCGCTCCATGTTGAGCACGTAGTGCGGGATGCCGATGCGCTGGGCGGCGGCGCGCGCGTCCGCGACGTCTTCGACGCCGCAGCAAGTGCGACGCGAGCGCAGCGCGGTGTCGTCGGCCTCGGTGTAGAGCCGCAGCGTCACGCCCACGACGTCGTAGCCCTCGCGGTGCAGCAGGGCGGCCGCGACGGCGGAGTCGACGCCGCCGGACATGGCAACAAGGATGCGTGGAGCGCTCACCCGTCCATTGTAGGTCCGCACGCCGAGGCGGCTACCTCGCGGCGCGCGGGACCGGGGAGGCGGCGGGTGGACGGGGAAACCCCCGCACCGCGCGTTCTACGATGGTTCCATGGAACGCAGCCGCAGCGGTCGCCCGCGCCATCCCGACGTCCTGACGCCCGCCGAGTGGCGTGTGCTCGATGCGTTGCGCGAGGGCGGCACGAACGCCGAGATCGCCGCGCGCATCAGCGTGAGCACCAACACGGTCCGCTACCACATCTCGAACATGCTCGCGAAGCTGGAGCTGCGCGACCGCCGCGCCCTCGCCGCCTGGCGCCCCGCCGCGGGGCGACGCCGCCTCGGCGGCGTGCTGTTCGCGATTCCCGCTGCCCTGTGGTCCGTGGGGCGGCCGCTGGTGTGGGTCGGGGCGGGGGTGGCGGCGCTGGCGGGCGTCGTCGTGGTGGCGGTCGCGCTCGTGGCGCTCGAGGTGATCGTGGAGGGGAACGGCGAGCCGCCCGCAGCCGTCGCGCCGGCGCCTGCGACCACCGCGACGGCCATGCCCACCCTGACCGTCGCTCCGACGGCAGCTCCGACCGTGACAACGTCTGCCACCGCGACGCCCACATGGACCGTGGCACCGACGGCGACGCCGGGCATATCCCCGTCGCCGAGCCCAGCGCTGGCGGCTTCGCCGACCCCGACGGGGACGCCCGCGCCTCGCCCCAGCCCGACGCCCGCGGCAGCGCCCCCGGAGCCCGGCTCTTGCGCGACACCGACCGACCCGACGTGCATCCACGCGGTCTACCGGGGCGCTCCCGGCGACTACGCGCAGGTCGCCGACATCCCCGCGGACAAGCTGCTGACGGCGACCCCGGACGGGCGGTACCACGTCGAGCGCGGGCAGCAGTACACGGTGGTGACCGCTGCCCAGCTGCCCGAGGGTTGGACGCGCTTCTACCTGGAGCGGGATCCAGGCCCGACGTTCGGGGTGCCGTCGCCCGTGAGCTTCTCGCAGTTGATCAAGCCGATCGGCACGACGTTCACGTTCACGGTCAACGCCGAGACGGAGGCCCCGACGGAGCTCGGACTCCCCGCTGGGTACACGTACGAGGCGCCGCCGCAGTTCAGCTACAACCTGAAGGCTGCGAAGCCGTTCGTGCGGCCCCGGCCGGACGGGAAGCTGTCGCTGGGCGACGTGGTCGTGACGGTGGACCTTCAGGCTGCGCAGTTCGAGTACGACAGCTTCGACTCGACGGGCGCCGCCACGGCGTCCGGCAGCTACGGGTTCCTGATGCCCGACGATGACTCGGAGACCGAGGGCGCGACGGAAGCCGTGACGACGTACGAGGACCTGCGCACCAAAGCGACGGTGCTGGTTGTCAACGTGATGGTCGGCGACGACAAGACCCAGGGTGGGTTCTACGACGGCCTGGCCGAAGGGGAGCTCGTCGAGTGGCGTGAGGCCGACGACTGCTGGGCCCGGTACATGGTGACCGGGGCTGCTACCGGGGACGGGGCTGTACGCAGCGTCCCGGTGCGCCCGTACGCGTACTCGTGGTTGGGGTGCAGCGGCGACGTGAGCGCGAGCACGACCGTCGAATTCGACTGGGCCCCTGCCGACATCCCGAACACCGCCATGAAGCAACCGATCCGCTACGGCGACTGGATTGTGGTGCCGACCGATGACGACTGGGCCACGGTGTTGGACCTCACCGTCGAGGTCGATCTGCCCGACGACCCGGCAGAGACAGTGACTGAGCACCCGCTGTACCAGGCGCCGACGGTGCCGGCCGGCTGGACCCAGTCCCACATCGGGTGGGGCTATAATCGTGAGTTTTTCCGGTACTACGGCTACTACGAGGTCTACCAAAACGAGAGTGGCAGCCTGGCCCTGGAGATCTCCGTCGGGCAGTTCTGGCGCACCCCCAACTTCGCCGGCGCGACCGACGGGTACGTCGAGGCCCGGGTGATCGATGGCTACCCGGCCCTGGTGTGGTACTGGCCGGAGAACGTTCTGGACTGGCCGACCAGGCTCGCCAGGACTGAGGTGTGGCTGTACGACCCGGACACGGACCTCGAGTACAAGGTAGAGGCTTATGACGGGAGCCTCAGAGGAAGCAACGTCGAGGGCACGATCGCGATCGCCCTCAGCATCCTGAACGGCGGAGAGTAGATATGCACGCGGGCCGTGGGCACTACCGTATGTAATCCCCAGCCAATTGCACCGCGCGCCCCCTCGCCTACACACCCCTCACGCCCCCCTCGTATAGCATCACCACTCGCGGCCGACGCCGTCTCGCTCCGCCCGACGACGGAGGAGGGGACATGCCCGGTCCACTGCACGGTGTTCGCGTACTCGAGTTCACGCTGGTCGTCGCTGGCCCGATGTCCGGAGTGCTGCTCTCCGACCTCGGCGCCGACGTGATCAAGGTCGAGCCGCCCGGCGGCGAGTCCACGCGGCAGAGCCGCGCTGTGATCCCGGACGAGGGCAAGCTCTTCCAGGCCTTCAATCGCGGCAAGCGCGACATCGTCGTCGACCTGCAGCAGCCCGAGGGGCGCGCGGTCATCCACCGCCTGATGCCGACCATCGATGTGGTGGTCGCGAACTATCGCTACGGCGTCCCCGACAGGATCGGAATCGGCTACGAGACGCTCAAGCAGTACCGGCCGGACCTCATCTACGTCGAAAGCACGGGCTTTGGGACGCGCGGCGAGCTGGCGCGGCGCGGCTGCTCCGACGTGGTGGCGCAGGCCTACTCCGGGATCATGGCGGGCGACGGTAAGGTCGCCGACGACGGCGCGCCGATCGCCGTCACGTTCGGGGCGCCGGCCGACTACAGCACGGCGATGGCGTCCGCGATGGGCGTCTGCGCCGCGCTCTTCCACCGCTCGCTCACCGGCGAAGGCCAGAAGATCAACACCTCGCTGCTGCGCACCGGCGTCTGGCTACAGAGCCACAACGTCAACCACGAGCCGGTCACCGACGCGCTGTTCGACGACGTGACGCGCGCCGAGCTCGCCGCGACGCGCAACGCCGGGGGCAGCTACCCCGAGCTGATGCAGGTGCGCAACGAGCGACGCCTCACGGGCGGGCTGTACTACGGCGGCTACGCGGCGAAGGATGGCGGCATCATCCTCGGCGCGCTCACGAAACTGAACCGCGACGGCTTCCGGGGCGTGCTCGGCCTTGAGGACGAGCCCAGCGACTAGCCGGGTTACAACGTCTTCGACCCGGAGAGCCAGCGCACCGCGGAGCACTTCGGCGAAGTCATGCGCGCCAAGATGCGCGAGCGCACCGTCGACGAGTGGATCGAGACGTTCGACGTGGTCGGCCTGCCCGCCGCGCCCGTGAACTTCCCGGAGGAGATCCGGCTCGACCCCCAGGTGCAGGCCGAGGGCATCTACGTCGACCTCGAGCACGACATGACCGGCCCGCAGTCGGTCGTGGGGCCGGTGCTCGAGATGTCGGCGACGCCGACCGCGGCGAGCGGCGCCGCGCCACCGCTCGCGCGCGACACGCGCGGCGTCCTGCTCGAGGCCGGCTGGTCCGAGGCCGAGGTCGAGGACCTGCTCGCGAACGGCGCCGTCGTCCAGGCCGGGTAGCACACCGGGCACCACGTAGTGACCCTCGCTGCAACCTTGGGCGAGTGCGAGGGGGGCCGGGTGAGGTAAATCGTAGGGCGCGCGCCCTACGATGGCTCCATGCAGCGCAACCGTCGCGGCCGGCCGCGTCACCCCGACGTGCTGACCCCCGCCGAGTGGCGCGTGCTCGACGCGCTGCGCGAGGGCGGTACGAACGCGGAGATCGCCTCGCGACTCGGCCTCAGCCCGGACACGGTCAAGACGCACATCTCGAACATGCTCGCGAAGCTGGAGCTGCGCAACCGCCGCGCGCTCGCCGCCTGGCGCCCGGACGCCCCTCGGCGCCGCCTTGGTGGCGTGCTGGCCGTGCCGGCTGCCCTGTGGTCGGTGGGGCGGCCGCTGGTGTGGGTCGGGGCGGGGGCGGCGACGCTGGCCGGGGTGGTCGTGGTGGCGGTGGCGCTCGTGGCCCTCGAGGGGATCGTGGAGGGCGACGCGGGTTCGCCCGCGGCCGTCAAGCCACCCCCGACCACCTCGACGCCCGCAGCAGCGCCCGCCGCGCCCGGCTCTTGCGCGACACCGACGGACCCGACGTGCATCCGCGCCGCCTACATCGGCGCGCCCGGCGACTACAGACAGGTCGCCGACATCCCGGCCGCGATGCGACTGAACGCAGGCCTGGGCGGCACGTACCACGTCGACGCGGGGCTCGAGGTCACCGTCGTCACGGCGGCGCGGCTGCCGGGCGGCTGGACGCGCTTCTACCTCGAGCCATCGTCTTTCCCCGCACCCGTCTCGGAGTCGAGGCTCGTGCCGCCGGTCGGCACGACGTACACCTTCACGGTGAACGAGGAGGCTGCGGCCGCCACGACCATCACCTACGACCTGAAGGCTGCGAAGCCGGTCGTGCGGCCCCGGCCCGACGGCAAGCCGCACATTGGCGCCACCGTTGTCGAGACCGAGTTCGAGGTAAGTGACTGCGCGTCCGGGGTCGCGGTGATGAACCCGGAGACGAACGGCGAACTCGTGGCAGACTGCGAGGCACTGCTGGGCCTCCGCGACACCATCCGCGGGACCGGCAAGCTCAACTGGACGGCCGGCAAGGCGATATCCGACTGGATGGGAGTCACGGTCTCGGGTACGCCGCAGCGCGTGACGGGCCTGAACCTGTCGAATTTCGGCCTCAACGGACAGCTGTCGGGGCTGCTGGGAAACCTCAAGGGACTGACGACGCTGAACCTGAGCGGGAACGCACTCACGGGGATGATCCCGTCGAAGCTGGCCCGGCTGACGAACCTGACGAGCGTTTCGATCTCAGGTACGTCGTTCACTGGTTGTGCGCCCGGGGTGCTTGGCGACTCGGCGACGAGCGACGTCACCCAAGCCGACTGCGGGGAGCCGGGGCCGGTGTTCCGTCGCGGAGGCGTACAGAATGACCAGCCCCTCCCGACCGGCACGTACCAGTATGAAACGAGCTTTGAGCGGGTCGTCTTCGACATCCCGCCCAACGCCCGGCTGGTATTCGAGGCTGAGATGCTGCTCGGCCGCCTGTTCCCCGGCACTACGCCCAAGCACGGGTCGGTGGGCCTCGTGTTCAGGCACGAGGACGGGGCGAGATTCGTCATCGACGTCAACTGGCTGGGGGAGTGGCCCCGGCAGTACGACGACGATCTCACCAGCGCCCAGCGCGCTGAGATCGACGAGATCATGGACCAGGTCGTCGAGTCGCTGTGGCGAGGAGCCGAATAGATGAGCCGCACCACCTCAGTCATCTTCCTGCTCCTGTTCCTGGCAACGACCGCCGGGGCCATGCTGCCGCACTTCGGCGGGCAGCGCTCAGCCGACGCGGACCTCGGGTCGGTGAATACCTATCACCTCGATGTCGCGGCCCGGAACCTGATCCTGGGCGCGTTGGGATGGCGATGAACTGCTTGCCCTGGGCCTCGGCACGGACGGAGTACTCATCGGCGACTTGAGTCTACGTATTGACCAGATGAAGACTTGGATTCGCATCGAGGATCAGTCGAACCTGTACTTCGCCGCCCCCATCCACCCTCACGCCACGCTCGTATAGCATCGACACTCGCGGCAGGCTGCGCCTGCACGTCCGACGAAGCACGAAGGAGGGGACATGCCCGGCCCACTGGATGGTATTCGCGTACTGGAGTTCACGCTGGTGGTCGCCGGCCCGATGTCGGGAGTGCTGCTCTCCGACCTCGGCGCCGACGTGATCAAGGTCGAGCCGCCCGGCGGCGAGTCCACGCGGCAAGCCCGCGCCGTCGTCCCCAACGAGGGCAAGGCCTTCCAGACCTTCAACCGCGGCAAGCGCGACATCGTCGTCGACCTGCAGCAGCCCGAGGGGCGCGCGATCATCCACCGGCTGATGCCGACCATCGACGTGGTGGTCGTGAACTACCGCTACGGCGTGGCGGAGCGGGTCGGGATCGACTACGAGACGCTCAAGCAGTTCCGGCCGGACCTCATCTACGTCGAGAGCACCGGCTTCGGGACGCGCGGCGAGCTGGCGGAGCGGGGCTGCTCGGACGTGGTCGCGCAGGCCTACTCCGGGATCATGGCCGGCGACGGCAAGGTCGCCGACGACGGCGCGCCCATCGCCGCCACGTTCGGGGCGCCCGCCGACTACGGCACGGCGATGGCCACCGCGATGGGCGTCGCCTCGGCGCTCTTCCACCGCGAGCGCACCGGCGAAGGCCAGAAGATCAACACCTCGCTGCTGCGCACCGGCGTGTGGCTGCAGAGCCACAACGTCAACTACGAGCCGGTCACCGACGTGCACTTCGACGACCTGACGCGCGCGGACCTCGTCGCGACGCGCGAGGCCGGCGGCAGCTACCCGGAGCTGATCCGCGTGCGCGAGCAGCGCATCCTCACCGGCGGCCTGTTCTACGGCGGCTACGCGGCGAAGGACGGCGGCATCATCCTCGGCGCGCTCACGCGCATCAACCGCGACGGCTTCCGGCAGGTGCTCGGGCTGGAGCACGAGGACAGCGACGACCCCGACTACGACATCCTCGACGCCGAGAACCAGCGCAAGATGGAGTACTTCGCCGGCGTGATGCGCGAGAAGATGCGCGAGCGCACGGTCGCCGAGTGGATCGAGATCTTCGACGCGGAGGGCCTGCCGGCGGCGCCGGTGAACTTCCCGGAGGAGATCCGGATGGATCCGCAGGTGCAGGCCGAGGGCATCTTCGCCGACCTCGAGCACGACATGACGGGCCCGCAGTCGTTCGTGGGGCCGGTGCTGGAGATGTCGGCGACGCCGACCGCAGCGAGCGGGGCCGCGCCGACGCTGGCGCGCGACACCCGCGGGGTGCTGCTCGAGGCAGGCTGGTCGGAAGCCGAGGTCGAGGCACTCGTCGCCGCCCACGTGGTCGAAGCGCGCGGGTAGGGCGCCTCGACGCGATCCACGGGGCGGGGGGCGCGCACTCCGCACGCGCCAGTGCTCGCCGGTTACGACGAAGGTCGCAACGAGGAGCACATCGCGATGCCCACCCGACGCCCGGCCGAGGAGACTGCCCGTCTCGGAGACGAGATCTACGAGCGGGACATCCGCCCGCACGTGGAGTCGTCCGACCGCGGACGCTACGTGGCTATCGACGTCGACGGCGGAAGTTGGGTTATCGCCGACACGATTCGCCGCGCTGGCGAAGACCTGCGAGCGGAACACCCGCAGGCTGTTGATGTCTGGCTCCTCCGAGTCGGCTACCGGGCGATCGCCAGCATCGGAGGCGGGTCGCCACGGAGTACCGGGTGATCGAGGGTCTGGTAAACGCCGCCTGCGAGCCCGTCGTGCCCCTGGCTGTGCGAGGCCCGACAGGGGAGACGCGGGAGGTGGATGCCGTGATCGACACCGGTTTCAATCGCTTCCTGACACTCCCGTCCACGCTCGTAGCGGAGCTGGCGCTCCCGTTCATCGGTGTCAGCCGGGTCGTCCTGGCCAACGGCAGCGAGGAGACCCTCGACATGCATGACGTCACCGTGCTCCGGGATGGCCAGGCGCGGGACGTCGACCCCTTTGTGGCGGATGTCGCGCCCCTCGTGGGCATCTCCTTGCCCGACGGCTATGCGCTGCACGTACACGTCAGCGGCGGCGGACGCGTCATCGTCGAGGCCGACGAATAGACGGTTGGACCTACGCGGGCAGGCCGAGAGCATGCGAAGCGATCACGACGCGGGCGGCGGCGCCCGCCCTCCGGCGAGCGACGCACCGCCGCGAGTCGTCGAGCTACGCGGTGTAGGCGTCGCGCGCCGCGTGGGCGCACTCGCCGTCCTGCTCGTCGGTGGCGCCGCTGCAGCCGATGCCGGCGATGAGCTCGCCGTCCTCGGTCAGGGTCGTGACGCTGCCCATGGCGAGCAGCGAGCGGCCGTGCATGGCGCCGAGCGCGGCCAGGACGCCGGAGTCCATGTCCGCCAGTTCGGGGCCGTCTCGCCCGAGCATGGCCCCGGTGAGCGCCTTCGCCTGCGACACCTCGATGGAGAGCCAGCGCGCGCCCTCCATGCGGCCGAAGGCGAAGAGGCGCCCTTCCGGATCGATAATCGCCGAGCACACGGCCACGCCCAGCTCGCGCGCCTTCTCGTGGCTCGCCGCGATCATGCGTTGCGCTGCTTCGCTCGTGAGTGGCATCGCTCAGTCCTTTCGAGTACCCGCGGACCTCGCGCCCGCGGCGGTGATGAAGAGGAGTCTACGGCAGGCGGGCCTGTCACCGAGATGTCGATGTGCTCACGCGTCCATTGCCGGCCCGAACGCGGGGGCCGGCCGCAATGCATCAGAAATAGCACGGGCCCCAGCGGAATCTGCTTGTTGCTCTGCTGAGGCCGACCTGTGCCCGGCTGTGCGTCGCCTGCGCGCTACCGCGACCAGAGGATGGGGACGGTGTAGCGCCTGATGAGGCGATCGGGAGTGACAATGGTGAGCCCATGCACAATCGCGTGTGCAACGAGGAGCCGGTCAAACGGATCGCGGTGGAGGTCCGGCAGCTTGCCTGCCTGCAGTGTGGCGTCCTCGTCGATCCCGAGTGTCTCGATGCGATGGAGGAGGCGCTGCTGTGGGACGTATTCGTCCGGGGGCACGTGCAGGCGGAGGCGTCCGAGACCGTGCTTGATGGCGATCTCCCACGCCGAGGCTGCACTCAGGAACACATCGTTGGCCGGGTCGGCGATCGCCTCGCGCGCCGCCGCCGACAGGCGCGCATCATCCTCGGCCAGCCAGAGGAACGCCACGGTGTCGAGCAGGAGCCCCATATGTCCTCGCGGCTCAGGTGGCCCGCCCTTCGAAGAGATCGAGCATCTCCTCGGGGAGCGGGTCGAAGAAGGAGTCGGGGATCTCAGCGAGACCCTTGCCGAGTCCGACCGGGCGGGGTTCGTCCAGGGGTTCATCCAACGGCCGGATCTCGGCCACGGGGCGGTTCCGGCGGCAGAGGATGATGCGGTCGCCTGGCTTCAAGCGTGCAATGTGCTCCGACAGATGGGTCTTTGCCTCGTGCATGTTGAGTCGCGTCGTCGTCATGGCTACATAGTAACCTCAGTAGTAAGGTCACACGAGTCGGATAGAGTGCTGCCGACTGTTTCCTGGTCTCGCCGCCGACAGCGCGCCGACGGCAAGCCGTCGCCATCTCTTGAGTGACACGGGGCCCTCGCCTCAGCTCGCGCGCGTGTAACGCATCACCCTGGTCACACCTGCGAGACGGCTCCTGAAGGGCGTCGTCGCATCAAGGCGCCCGTTCGGTAACAGGGTTGCGATGCGCGGCGGACGATTTCGGTAACACCACTTCTGACGCCACGCGGGCGGCTATACTCGCAGCGCCACCGAGGAGGATCGGCTGCAGAGCATTGAACTTGCGAACGATGTGGTCGACGCGCTGGCGGATCGCCAGGCGGCGGACGTGGTGCTCCTCGATGTCCAGGAATACGCCGGTTTCGCCGACTACTTCGTGATCGCCACCTCCGGCAGCAACCGCCAGATGCGCGCGCTCGTCGAGGCCGTGGACACCGCCGCCGACTCCTACAGCACACACCCCCGCTGGGAGGGGCGCCACGAGGACGGCTGGCTCCTCGCCGACCTCGGCGACGTGATCGTGCACCTGCTGTCGATGGAGCAGCGCGCCCGCTACGACCTCGAGGGGTTGTGGCAGCGCGCCCAGGAAGTCGTCCACATCCAGTAGGCGCGCGCGCCCGGACCGTCGGTTATGCGCCGCCGTCTGCGAGAGCCGGGGCGAAGGCGTCGAGCATGAGGGTCAGGCACTTCACGCTGCCGCCCGCCTTGATGAACTCGTCGGTGTCGGTCTCGACAGGCTCGTAGCCGCGCTCGCGCAGGACGAGGACCGTCGCCGGGCAGCCCGTGTTCATCACCACCTGCCGCCCCACCACCAGCGCGTTGCACGCGAACCGCAGCGACTCCTCGCGCTCGACCGCGATCAGGTCGTCGAAGTGGCGCGAGAGCTGCTCACGCCCCTCGGCGGTGAAGGCCTCGGGCTCGTACAGCGCGCGCCCGTCGCCCAGTGGCGCGAAGCACGTGTCGAGGTGGTAGAAGCGCTCGTCGGCCAGTTCGAGCCGCACCAGTTCGGGACCGAGCGCCTGCTCGAGGTGGTCGAGCGCGCGAAACTCGGTGCGGTAGCGGTAGCCGGCGAAGACGCGGTCCCCGGCGGGCAGCACGTCACCCTCGCCCTCCCAGTAGTGCGGGAGGTGGATCGTCTCGACGGTGTAGCCCTGGTGGCGGAACCAGCGGATGAAGTGGTCCTCCTCCGGCTGGCGCTCCGCGAAGCGGAAGTTCGAGGGGATGAACCGGTCGCCGATCACGACGCCGGCGTTGGCCGTGAACGTCATGTCCGGCGTCTCGGGCGCCTGCTCGATCAGCTCGACGGCGACGCCGAGACCCTCGATGCGCTCACGCAGGCGCCGCCACTGCCGCAGGGCGCGTGCGCCGTCGACGCGGTTGGAGCGGCGCATCCACGGGTTGATCTCGTAGTCGATCCGGTAGTGCAGCGGCGCGCACATGAGGACGCGCTGCGTCACCGCTCACCCACCGTCGTGCAGCGGGCAGCACTCGACCCCCCCGGGAGCGCGCGCTCCCGAGGGGTTCGTGTGGTGTGGCTGTATGGCTACCCGCGCGAGGGCAGCGCGATGACGGCGTGGCCGGGGCAGGTGGCGACGCCGTCCTGGTTGATCACGTTCGTGTCGAGGCGGACGAGGTGATCGCCGTTCTCGTCGGTCTTCTCCGTGATCGTCCCGACGCAGGTGAGCACGTCGTTCTTCTGGTTGATGGCGCGGAACTGCACGCCCAGCTCGCGGACGTCGACCTCGTCGCCGGCCCACTCGCGGAGCATGTTCAGCAGGTAGGCCCAGCGCAGGTTGCCCATCCCGAACGCGCCCGGCTCGTTGGCCGCCTGGCGGCCCGCCTCGTCGTCCATGTGGATGTAGACGAACTCGTCGTTGACGGCCGCGTAGCGGTTCCAGTGCATCAGGTCTGTCTGACGGGTGAACGAGGGGATGTCCTCGCCGACGTTCACGTCCTCGAAGTACACGTTGTTGGCCATGGTCTTCTCCTAGTAGCGGACCCCGACGGAGGTGCGGGTCTTCACGATCTCGCCGTTCTGGTTCTCCCAGCGGACTTCAGTGTAGCTGAAGATCGTCAGCCCCAATCGCCCTACGCGCTCGTTCCAATCGACGAGCGCTGAGGACGTGCTGATCACGTCGCCGGCGCGCATCGGCACGCCGAAGCTGTCCGTCTGGCCGCCGTTCATGCCGCGCTGGCCCACGCCGGCGTTCTTCGGCAGTTCCTGCCTCGGCGGACGGGGGACGGGCCACGCGAAGGGGTTGAAGTCCTGCGGCGCGATGATGCCGCCGTACTTCGTGGTCTTCGCGTACTCCTCGTCCCAGTAGACGCGGGGCGGATCGTCCGGCCAGTAGACGGCGATCCCCCACTTGATGATGTCATTCAGCGAGATCGGCCGCGAGTAGACCTTCTCGCTCCACACGTCCCTGCGGTCGATCATGTCCTGCGTGACGAGTGTCGTCAGTTCGTCCGGCATACGCCTCCCTCCAATGTGTCCCCGTCGCCTGTGGCGTCGGGCTTGCGACCGTCGGCTGGCTACCCGCGCGACGGCAGCGCGACGATGGCGTGCCCGGGGCACGTCGCGGCGCCGTCCTGGTTGATCACGTTCGTGTCGAGGCGGACGAGGTGCTCCCCGTTGTCCTCGGTCTTCTCCGTGACCGTGCCGACGCAGGTGAGCACGTCGTTCTTCTGGTTGATGGCGCGGAACTGCACGCCCAGCTCGCGGACGTCGACCTCGTCGCCGGCCCATTCGCGGAGCATGTTGAGCAGGTAGGCCCAGCGCAGGTTGCCCATCCCGAAGGCGCCCGGCTCGTTGGCCGCCTGGCGGCCCGCCTCGTCATCCATGTGGATGTAGACGAACTCGTCGTTGACGGCCGCGTAGCGGTTCCAGTGCATCAGGTCTGTCTGACGGGTGAACGAGGGGATGTCGTCTCCCACGCTCACGTCTTCGAAGTACACGTTGTTGGCCATGGTCTTCTCCTAGTAGCGGACCCCGACCGAGGTTCGGGTCTTCACGAGCTCGCCGTCCTGGTTCTCCCACCGGGTATCGGTGTAGCTGAAGATCGTCAGCCCCAACCGCCCCTGCCGCTCGTTCCAGTCTACGAGCGCCGAGGACTGGCTGATCACGTCGCCGGGCCGCATCGGCACGCCGAAGCTGTCCGTCTGGCCGCCGTTCATCACGCGCTCGCCCACGCCCGCGTCCTTCGGCAGCTCCTGGCGCGGCGGACGGGGAACGGGCCACGCGAACGGGTTGAAGTCCTGCGGGGTAATGATGCCGCCGTACTTCGTCGTCTTCGCGTACTCCTCGTCCCAGTAGATGCGGGGCGGGTCGTCGGGCCAGTAGACCGCGATCGCCCACTTGATGATGTCGTTCAGCTCGATCGGCCGCGAGTAGACCTTTTCGCTCCAGTCGTCCCTGCGGTCGATCATCTCCTGGGTTACGAGCGTCGTCGGTTCGTCCGCCATACGCATCCTCCAGCGTGGTGCCTGTCGCCTATCGCGGAGATGTTAGCAGCCGCCGACGCCTCGCGGGCAGCCCGGCTGCGCCGGGGGCGATGCGTATACTCGCATGGTGCTCGCCCGCCGCGGGCCGGACGGGAGAGCCAATGCCCCTCATCCACGCCATCGCTCACCCCGAAGGTGACGTCCCCGACGAGGGACTGCCGACGCTCGTCGCCCTCCACGGCTACGGCGCGCACGGTCAGGACCTGCTCGGCCTGTGGCCGTTCCTCGCCTCCGGACGGATGCTCATGCTCTGCCCGCAGGCGCCGATCCAGGTGCAGCCGGGCTACTTCGGCTTCAGCTGGTACGACTTCGCCGGCCCCGGCGGCAACACCGATCCCGCCGCCATCGAGCGGGCAATGGGCCTCATCGACGAGTTCCTCGACTACGCGCTCGAGGCGTACCCGGTGCGGCGCGACCGCGTCGCGCTGCTCGGCTTCAGCCAGGGCGGCGGGATGGCGTACCGGCTCGCCTTCGCGGACCCGGAGCGCTGGGTCGGCCTCGCCGCGCTCAGCACGGGCTTCCCCGCGGATCTCGGCGACGAGCCGCCCTCGGAGGCCGTCGCCGCGCTCCCGATGCTCATCCAGCACGGTGCACAGGACCCGACCGCTGGCGTCGAGGGAGGCCGCGGAGCGCGCGACCGCCTGCAAGAGCTGGGCCTTGACCCCGACTACCGCGAGTACCCCATGGGTCACGAGGTCAACGCCGCCAGCGCCGGCGACCTCTCATCGTGGCTCGATCGCGTGCTCCTCGACGGGCAGGGCTGACGGGCGCGTAGCCCGGGCTCACACCTCCGCCGGCGGTTTGGGCGGGCGCCAGTTCAGCGCCTGCTCGAGGTTGGACAGGTAGTCGGCGAACGCCTGGCGCCCGGCAGGCGTCGCCTGCACCCACGTGCGCGGCTTCGCGTCGATGAACTCCTTGGTGGTGTCGAGGTACCCGGCGTCGTGGAGCTTGCGCAGGTGCGTGGTCAGGTTGCCGCCGGTCAGCCCGAGCGTCTGTTGGATGAACCCGTAGGCGAGCCGATCCGTCTCCGGCACCGAGACGAGCATCGTCATGATGCGCAGTCGCGTCGGCTGGTGGATCGTCTCGTTGAGGACGATCGCGCCAGCCGACGCGCCCTCGTCGGTCACAGCACCCCGGTCCGGCGGATCCACGCCGTGGCCACCGCGACGACGACCAGCGTCGCCGCAGCCGACACCGCCAGCGCGGCGTCGCCCGCGAGGTAGCTCGGGACGTAGAACGCCGCGGCGATGCCCACGCCGAAGGCCGCAATCACCGGGCGGTGCATGATGCCGAAGAGGATGTGCCCCAGCGCCACAATACCGATGGCGACGCGCGGTACCGCCTCGGCTTGCTCCTCGGTCCACAGACCGGCGGCGGCCGGCACGAGGAACGCCGCTGCCGCGACCGCGAGCCAGAACGCGAAGACGCGGATGCCGGCGCCCCGCACCGCCTCCCCCGTCGCGAGGTCGCGGCCCGCGCGGTGCCCGATGACGGAGCTGCCGACCATCCCCACCACGACAAGCACGCCCCACAGGGGCGCGCTCAGCCACGGCCGACCCTCGGCGAAATCGGCAACAGCAGTGTCGAAGGCGTATTCGGCGAGGTAGCCGAGCGAGACGATCACCCCCCACAGCAGCAGGATCGTCGCCGTCCCGGCGAGGTACATGGAGCTGCGGGCGCTCTCCATCGTGGCGTGAATGGCGAGCAGGCCCTCCTCGGGCGTGAGCGCTTGCCGGTCTGCATCGGATGCCACGGTTCACCCCCGGGACTCGCCGCTAGGTTTGCAGTGCAAACTAGTTTACGTTGGTGGCCAGGTCAACCCCCTGGCCCAATCAATCGTCGGCGCGCGCGCATTGCAATCCCGCGGCGCCCTCTCGTGCTACGTCAATCCGTATCGTTGTTGGATATCCAAGGACCGTATGCGTACACTGACGCCGTACGTCCGCAACGACGGAATGGAACCAGCCATGACGGCGCAGTCCGGGACGCTTGGCGAGCGGGTCGCGCGCATCGAGGGTGTGCTTGACCACCTTGCGACCAAGGCGGACCTCGAGCGTCTGCGGACGGAGATGCAACGTCTCAAGTTCACGCTGATCTCGGTCCAGATCACGGGCCTCGCCATCATCCTCGCCGCCATGCGGCTCTGGATGTAGCGACGCAGCGGCCGCACCGGGGCGGGAACCGGCCATGACGACGCGGTCCGGGACGCTTGGCGAGCGGGTTGCGCGCATCGAGGGTGTGCTTGACCACCTCGCGACCAGGGCCGACCTCGAGCGTCTGCGGACAGAGGTGCGGACGGAGATGCAGCGGCTCAAGTTCACCCTGGTCTCGGTCCAGCTCACGGGCCTCGCCATCATCCTCGCCGCCACGCGGCTCTGGATGTAACGCTACCGCCACCCAGGGGACGGAACCTCATGGCCATGACGACACAGCGCGGGACGCTCGGCGAGCGGGTGGCGCGCATCGAGGGCGCGATGGAGCACCTCGCGACCAAGGCAGACATTGAGCGGCTCAAGTTCACCCTGGTCGCGGTCCAGCTCACGGGCCTCGCCATCATCCTCGCCGCGATGCGGCTCTGGATGTAGCGGCACCCGCCTCGCGACACCGTCCGAGCGCCCTCCTGCCCGGCTCGGGAAATCCACAGACATGGTGACGGACGCCCGGCGGGCTCGACGCGTGCGCTAGCATGGCGCTATCGAACGACCGCCGAGGAGGGGGCCATGGCCACCGCAGTTGTTACCGAACCTGTCATCTTCGAGGAGCACGGGGAGATCACCGTCCTCAAGCTCAACCGTCCCGAACGCCTCAACGCGTTCACCGGCGACATGGCCAACAGCATCGGACGCTACGCACAGTCGCTGAACGAGGGTGAGTTCGACACGAAGTGCGTGATCATCACCGGCGAAGGCCGCGCCTTCAGCGCCGGCGCCGACGTCCGCGAAGGCCTCGCGCGCCGCATCCCGGGCAACGACCCGAACCCGCAACCACCGTGGCGGCCGGGCCACCCGGAGCGCTACGCCGTGCGCGCCATCCGCGACTGCGACGTCCCGTTCATCAGCGCCATCAACGGCCACTGCGTCGGCATGGGCTGGGGGCTCGCGCTCGCCACCGACCTGCGCATCGCCGCCGAGGACGCCCAGTTCCAGGTCTCGCAGCTCAAGCGCGGGATCATGGCCGACTTCGGCCTCGGCCACTTCCTGACGCAGCAGGCGGGCCACCAGGCCGCGCTCGACCTGATGCTCACCGGCCGCATGATCGACGCGCAGCGCGCCTACGAGATCGGGCTGCTGCTCAAGATCGTGCCGAACGACCAGCTCATGGACACCGCGTTCGAGCTGGCCGAGGAGATCATCTCGGGGCCGTCGCTGAGCATCGCCGCGAGCAAGCGCGTCGTGTACATCAACGACAACGACGACCTGCAGCGCGCCACGGACTACACGGCGCTGGCGCTCGGCCACCTGATCAAGTCCGAGGACTTCCGCGAGGGCGTCAACTCGTTCCTCGAGAAGCGCCCGGCCCAATACCGGGGCCGCTGACCGCGGGCGTCGACCGCACCGCGCACACCCCGCCGACCTTGCGTCGGCGGGGCGAGGCGTTCAGACCTCGTCGCGCATGTACGCCGTCGCGAGGGTGTCGGCGTATGGGGTCAGCGGTTGGAGTTGGCGAGCGCTTCAGCGTCGTCGATGTACGCGGCGGTTTCGCGGATGCGGTGTTCCGTCTCCGGCACGGGATCGCACAGGCCCAGGTAGAAGCATTCGCCGTGTAGCTGGCTCTGCCGGGAGTATCTGCCGGGAGTAATAGCGGCCCACCAGCGTCCTCACGGCCGGATCCTGGGAGGCCAACCCGTTCAGCCCGCCGCTCGTAGCCGGGGACTTCTCCGGCTCCACGCCGGTGCGCGTGAGGATCAATGCGTTCGTGGCGCGCAGGGTTGCGCCCCACGCCTTCTCGGCCGCGTCGCGGATGTCGCGTGCGTCGAGGCGCTCCAGGGCTGCCGCGTGCATCTCGCGGGCGTCGGCGAAGGTGGCGGCTGCGGCTGAGGTGGTCACGGCGCGCTCCCTTTCGGTGCCCAGCGACCATGATAGCGGCGATCAGACCTCGTCGCGCATGTACGCCGTCGCGAGGGCGTCGGCGTACTCGTTCCATCGCGCGCCGTCGTGCGCCGCGATCCACTCGATGCGCACGTACGGCCGCTCCTGCGCGAGCGCGTAGGCGCGCTGCACCAGGTCGAGGTTCTTGACGGGCCCGGTGCGGCGCTTCCAGCCGCGCCGCGCCCACCCCGCAGCCCACTCGTTGAGCGTCTGCACCACGAGCCGGCTGTCCGAGTAGACGGTCTCCGCCTCGGACGGATCGATCATCGCGAGGCCGGCGATCATCGCCTCGAACTCCATGCGGTTGTTGGTCGTGTCCGGGTCGTCGCCGTGCTGCTCGGCGACGACGCTGCTGTCGCGTACGCGCACGACGCCCCAGCCGCCGGGGCCGGGGTTGCCGCTGCACGAGCCGTCGGTGAAGACACCGCTCGCGGGTCCCGAGCGGTAGTGCTCGACCACCTCGGCGGTGGTCATCCGGCCGTTATCGGGCATGGCGCCGACTCCCGGCGGCCCTCTTCGCGCCACGATGCGTCACGCGACCGAGTGCCCCGCCTGCGCCGAGTATCACCTCACGGGGCGCAGAACGGGAGCCCAAGGTCATCGAGATCGTTGCGTCGCACATCCTCCAACCCGGCAGGTACGCAGCCGGTGAACTGGTTCTCCGAGAGCCGCAAATTCGTCAGGTTCGACAACATGCCCAGCTCCGTCGGTATCGCGCCGGTCAACGCGTTGTCGTCGAGCCACAGCTGCGTCAGGTTCGACAACATGCCGAGCTCCGTCGGTATTGCGCCGGTCAACGCGTTGTTGTCGAGCCACAGCAGCGTCAGACCGGAGAGGCTCCCGATCCACGCTGGTACCGCGCCGGTCAACCCGTTGTCACGGAGTAGCAACGACTCCAGATTGGCCAGGCTGCCCAGTTCGGCCGGGATCGGGCCGCTCAGGCGGTTGGAGTCCAGGCCCAGCCGTTGCAGCCGGGATAGCTCTCCGAGTTCAGCCGGTATCGCGCCGGTCAGTCCATTCCCGTGCAGCGTGAGCCTCTGCAGCCTGGAGAGGCCGCCGAGCTCGGGAGGTATCGCCCCGGTCAACTCGTTGAAGCTGAGGTTCAGCTCCGTCAGCTGCGATAGGAGACCCAGCTCGGGCGGTATCGGGCCGCCCAGGTCAGCCCCCCCGAGGTTCAGCGTCCTCAGGTCGGAGAGGTTACCCAGCTCGGGCGGTATGTCTCCGCTCAACTGCCGGTTACTGGCCAGTGTGAGCGTTTGCAGGTTGGTGAGGTTGCCCAGCTCGGGCGGTATGTCTCCGCTCAGCGCATTCCAGTCGAGCTCCAGCACCTTCAGCGCGGCCAGGTTGCCCAGCTCGGGCGGTATCTCGCCGGTCAGGTCACCATCGAGCTCGAGCGTTTCCACTGCCGACAAGAGACCCAGTTCGGGCGGTATCTCGCCGGTCAACCCACCCAGGATCAGCCGCGTGACACGCTGCGGCCTTCCCCCGAGGGTGACTCCCTGCCAGCGGGTGATCGGGCTATTCACAGCCCAATTCAGCGTCGCCTCCGCCGCCAAGATGTCCACTGCCGCCAGCAGCACATCGCAGTCGGAGACGAGCCCCGGGTTGCTGGCAGCGGCGGGCACGGCGCCCCCGGTTGCGCACGAGAGCGTCTCCTCGCAGAAGGGGGGAAGGTCGGGCCTTGGGTCGTCGAACGGGTATATTGCGTATCTGCTCTCCAGGGCACGGAACCTGGCCGGTATACAGCCGGTCAGGGTGTTCCCGTGGAAGTAGTAGGAGCGCAGCACGGACAGGTTTGACAGCTCGGGTGGAACGTCCCCGGTCAACTGGTTGTCTCTGAGATCGAGTGTCTCCAACTGGGAAAGGTTCCCCAGCACAGCGGGGATCGCCCCGCTCAGATTGTTGTTGCCGAGATCAAGTGTCCCCAACCGGGAAAGGCTCCCCAGCACAGCGGGGATCGCCCCGCTCAAGTCGTTGCCGGCGAGATGGAGGCCCTCCAGCCGCGCCAGTTCCCCCAACTCTTCAGGAATCGCGCCGTCCAGGCTGTTGGACGAAAGGAACAGTTGTCGGAGCTCCGATAGCTGGCCCAGCTCCGCGGGTATCCCGCCGCTCAGGTCGTTGTGGTTGAGCCAGAGCGACCGCAGGCGCGCAAGGCCCCCCAACTCGGTTGGTATCGTCCCACTCAACGTCGAGTTGCCATGCAGTTGGAGCGATTCAAGATTGGTGAGGTTGCCCAACTCGGTCGGTATCGAACCACTCAACCGGTGCCACGAGAGGTCCAGGACTCTCAGGCTGGCGAGATTGCCCAATTCCGGTGGTATCGAGCCGGTCAACGTGTGGTTGTAGTCGGGCTGCCCGGTCTGGTCGGAGAGATCCAGCGTTTCCAGCTTGGACAGGCTGCCCAATTCCGGCGGTATCGCGCCGCTCAGCCCGTTGTTCTCGCTGAGGTTCAGCACTCTCAGCCGGGACAGGTTGCCCAACTCGGCCGGCATCGCCCCGCTCAACCGGTTCGATGCAAGTTCCAGGTGAGTGACGCAGCCGTCACTGTCGGTCGTAACGCCGTACCAATTGCCGAGCGGCTCCTCGCTCGACCAGTTGGTGTTGCGGAGCCAGTTCGCCCCGTCCATCGCGTTGTAGAGGGCTACCAGCGCATCCTGTTCCCGGCTCCCGCATGCAGGAGTGGGCGCGGCGTCGTCGGCGCCGCCCTGAGCCATCGATCCCTCGGTAATCGGCGGGCTGACCGTCAGCGGCGTGCTGACCAGCCACCGCCCGACCGCGGTTGATGCCGGGAAGAACCGCGCCCTCGGCAGCAGCCGTTCGCCCCACTCACCGCTGGCCTCGCGTTGCTGGAGCGCGAACTCCGTGCGGCCGTTGGCGAGGCGCTGCGCGGTGATCCGCACCTCGACCCCGTCGCTGTCGGCGCTGGCGCCTGGCGCGCGCACCGTGAGCGGTGTGCTGTTCAACCAGCGCCCGACATCCGATTCCGCCGGGAAGAATCGCGCCCGCGTCAGCATCCGCTCGCTCCAGCCGCCATCGGCCTCGCGTTGCTGGAGCGCGAACTCAATGCGCGCGTCCGCCAGGCGTTGCGCGGTGACGCGCACCTCGGCGTCGGTGCTCGTGCTCTGGGCGGTGGCCGTGGCGAGGCCCAGCGCGGCCAGCAATGCGATGACGACCGTTGCGGCCAGGCGTGCGTGCATGCTCTGCTCCAGTCTCGAGGCCCGTCGGCGGGGGTGCTCCACGCGGGAGAATATCACTCTATGACAGGGTGTTGCTGGTCAACTGTGGGAGAGGGATTCTTGGGCACGGTCTCCGGCCAGCGATCACGCTCTGACAGGTGTCGCCGGGCGCCATCGGCCACTCATCGGAACTCGCCGCCCCAGCAGGTGACCGTGCCGTCCGTCCGGATCGCGCAGGTGTGCTGGGATCCGGCGCTGACCGACGTGAAGGAGCCGGCGGGTTGCTCGAGCCAGGCCGACTCGTGGCCCCAGCAGACCAGCGCGCCGTCGGTGCGAACCCCGCAACTGTGGCCACCCCCGGCGGTGACTGAGGTGAACGAGCCGACGGGTCGCCTGGTCTGGTGGAAGAGGTTGTCGCCCCAGCAGACGGCCGCGCCGTCAGTGCGGATCCCGCACGTATGGTCCCTCCCCGCGCTTACCGAGGTGAACGCGCCGGCGGGCGGCGTGGCCCTGCCATCGGAGTCGTCGCCCCAGCACGCGACCGTGCCGTCGGTTCGGATCGCGCAGGCGTACCGCGACCCGGCGCTGACCGCGGTGAACGAACCCTCGGGCGCGGCCGACTCGCCATCGTAGTTCCTGCCCCAGCAGGCGAGCGTGCCGTCGGTGCGTACCCCACAGGTGTGGCCACTCCCCGCGCTGACGGCGGTGAAGGAGCCGGCGGGCGGCGTCGCTCGGCCATAGTCGCTGCTCCCCCAGCAGGCGACCGCGCCGTCCGAACGGATCCCGCAGCCGTGGGCAGCTCCGGCGCTCACCGACGTGAACGAGCCGGCAGGCGGCGGCGTCCGGTGGTCGTCGCTCCAGCACACCACCGTGCCGTCGGTCAGGAGGCCGCAGGTGTGGTACACTTCGGCGCTGATCGACGCGAACGTGCCCCCGGGCGGCGTCGCCCGGCCATCCGCATCGGTGCCCCAGCACGTGATCGCTCCGTCGGTCCGCAGCCCGCAGCTGTGGTCCCCTCCCGCGGTGAGCGAGGTGAACGAGCCCTCTGGTGGCGTGGACTGCCCGTGGAAGTCGGAGCCCCAGCAGGCGACCGTGCCATCGGTCCGGATCCCGCAGGTGTGGCTCGACCCCGCGCCGACCGCGGTGAACGAACCCTCAGGCGGCACGGACTCGCCATCGTAGTTCGTGCCCCAGCAGGCGACCGTGTCGTCGGTCCGCAGCCCGCAGTTGTGGTCGTACCCGGTGCTGACCGAGGAGAACGAGCCGGCGGGCGGTGTGGACTGGCCGCCGTAGTCGGTGCCCCAGCAGGCGAGTGTGCCGTCGGTCCGGACACCGCAGGTGTGACGATACCCGGTGCTGACCGACGTGAATGAGCCGGCGGGTGGCGTGGACTGGCCGGACTCGTCGTTGCCCCAGCAGGCGACCGTGCCGTCGGCGCGAATCCCGCAGTTGTGGTCCCACCAGGTGTCGATAGAGCTGAACGAGCCGCCGGCCGGCGTGGCCTTGCCGAACTGGTCGCTGCCCCAGCAGACGACCGTGCCGCCGGTCCGGACCCCGCAGATGTGGCCCCACCCGGCGCTGACGGACGTGAACGAGCCGCCAGGCGGTCTGCCGCCATGGGGGTCGCTGCCCCAGCACGCGACCGTGCCGTCATTGCGGATCGCGCAGGTGTGGTCGTACCCGGCGTCGACGGAGGTGAACGCGCCGGCGGCCGCTGCCTCCGGCTGCGGCGCCGCCACCGTGAGCGGCGAGCTAACCAGCCAGCGCCCGACCCGCGGCGACGCCGGGAAGAACCGCGCCCGCGGGAGGACGCGCCCGCTCCACTCGCCATCAGGCTCGTGGTGCCGCAGCGCGAACTCCGTGCGACCGTCCGCGAGGCGTCGAGCAGTCACGCGCACCTCGGTGCCGTCGTCGTCGGCGTCCGCGCCCGGCGCGCGCACCGTCAGCGGCGTGCTCGTGAGCCAGCGCCCGACATCGGCCGTCGCGGGGAAGAACCGCGCCCGCGGCAGTGCCCGTTCGCTCCACTCGCCGCCCGGCTCGCGATGCTGGAGTGCGAACTCCGTGCGCCCGTCGGCGAGGCGCTGCGCGGCGACGCGCACCTCGATGTCGACGCTCGTGCTCTGGGCGGCGACGGTACCGACGGTGGTCACGCCCAGCGTTGCGAAGAGGGTGATCACCGCGATCGCGGCCAGGCGTGTGCGCATCGCCGTTCCCGTGTCGCTGCTGCGCCAGCCGTCCGGCCGAGCCCTCGGCGGCAGCCTACTCCAGGCTCGCTCCGATGCGAGCCTCTATGGAGTCGCGGCCGAGTCGCGGGACCAGGACACGCGGCGCCCCCGCCGCCCGGAGCCGCGGTTACCGCTGCACGAGCCGTCGGCGCAGACGCCGCTGGCAGGCCACGCGGCGGAGCGCTCGAGGACCTCGGCGGTGGTCATCACGCTGTTGTCGGGCATCGAGCGCGCCCGCCGTCGAGCACAGCGCGAGGGGGAGCTACTCGCAGAAGGGCAGGCCGAGCTCGAGGAAGTCGTTGTAGCTGACGGCTTGCAGGGAGAGCGGCACACAACCCGAGAGTTCGACGTTGTTGGCGAGCCCCAGATGGTCGAGGCCGCTGGGTGCGCCGAGTGAGCGAGGTGAGGCGCCAAGTTCCGGCGGAATCGGCCCCCTGAGCTCGTTCGCGCCGAGGAATAACCACGCGACACGGCCACTGGTGTCCGTGGTCACGCCGTACCATTCACCGAGCGCGAATCTGTAAGCCAGTTCGTGTTTGTGCGCCAGTTCTCCCCGTTCGTCGCCTCATAGAGCGCCACGAGCGCCGCTCGATCCGACTCCCGGCTGCCGACGAAGTCCAGCACCGCGACCTCCGGCACAGCGACCGTCAGAGGGGTGCTGACCAGCCAGCGCCCGACGCGGGGCGCCGCCGGGAAGAAGCGTGCTCGCGGCAGGATCCTCGCGCTCCAGTCGGCATCGGGCTCGGCGTGCTTCTGTGTCAACTGTGTGGCTGGCGCCTCAGCGGCAGCCGCAGCCTACTTGAGGCTCACGCCGTTGTAGAGCATCACCGGGTCGCCCTCGAACACGTCGCTCTCAAGGTTCGCGACGGCGACGACGGGGCGGTCGGCGATGACGATCGCGCTGCCGACCCAGCCGTCGGGCAGGCGCCGCTCTTCCCACTGGCGCAGCGTCCGCTGCCCGTCCACTCTAACCACCCGTGAGAGCAACCCGTTCGGGAACTGCTTCGAGAAGTAGATGACGTGCATGGAGCCCTCGGAGCCGTCGAACGTGGCGACCCGGAACCACGAGTTCCAGCCCACGAAGTCGCCCCACGGCCCGAAGTTCTTGTTGAGCACCGGCAGCATGACCTCCCGCGCGGCCTCCTCGGCGGTGAACCCCCGGTAGTCGGCCAGCGCGCCGTCGTCCGCGAGTCGCTGGGCGACGATCGCGATGGGATGGGTGGCGCGCGCGCGCACCGACCCGAAGAACACGTCCGGCAGCGTTACCTCGTCCGGCAGGCACCCCCCGGCGCCGTCGAGACGCTGGTCGCACGTCAGCACCGAGGCCACCTGCACGCTGTGCTCGATCTCGATCTCGGCGCCCGTGTCGTCACGGCCCGTGAAGAGCAGCTCCACCTCGTTCGCCTCGCCGACGCTGCTGAAGATGCGGAAGCGCGTGGTCCACGTCGTGCGCCCCTCGCTGGCGTTGCGGTCGACCAGCGGCAGCACGATCTCGCGGCTCAGCTCCAGGGCGTCGAAGGCGCGGTACGTCGCCAGGCCGGGCCCGTTTCGCTCACGCGTGTCGACCATCAGCGAGGGCAACTGCTCGTCCGCCCGCACGCCCGCGGACGTCCGCAGCGCGATCACCATGGCCGAGCCGTCGAAGCCCATCGGCACCGGCAGGTCGTGCTCGTCGCGCAGCAGCGCGCCGCGCGGCGCGACGAGCCAGCCTCCCGCCGAGCAGCCTGCGGTCCGCCCTGGCGGGTCGAGGATGGGCTGCGTGGAGCCCTCGTCGAAGTACAGGATCTGGAAGCACGCGGCGTGCTCGTCGCTCAGGTTCGCCACGGAGAGGCGCGATACGTACTCGGCAGTGTTCTGCACGATAGGTGCGTACTGCGCCGCACTGCCGACGCTGAGGCGCAACGAGTCGCCGCCGATCTGGAATAGCCCATCCTTGAACACGTCGCGCGCCAGCAGGCCGACGAACGGCTGGTCCACCGTCGCGACGGCCGAGCCGCGGTATCCCGCCTCGAGCGGCCGGTATCCCTGCTGGAAGAACGACCACCCGAACCCGGGCGGCAACGCCTCGCACGCGTCGTCGCGAGGGCAGTAGTCGCGCGCGACCGCGCGGCCGTCCAGGTTGAAGAACTCGATCTCGATCGTGGCCGGGCGGATGCCGACATTCTGGATGCGCAGCCACGAGTTCTCCTCGCCGAGGTCCACGCGCTGCGCCTCGCCGGGCGTCGACCCGGCGATCGCGCCGAGCACCACGACCGTGCCAAGCGCGACGAAGGCTGCCGCGCGCCGTGCCGACGCCGATGCGATGAGCCTGCGAAGGGAGGACAGTGCAACCGGGGGCATCCGCGCAGTGCGGCCTTTCCCCCCACCATTCGCTACGGATCATACGCGCGTCGCCTCGACGCTGTCTCCGCGCGGGTGCTACGATCGTTCTGCGAGCGCGGTTCCGCGCTCCCCGGGGTGTAGCTCAGCTTGGAAGAGCGCGTCGTTCGGGACGACGAGGTCCGCAGTTCAAATCTGCGCACCCCGACCATCCCCGTGTACCAGCCGACCGGCGAGCGCCTCGCAGGCTGCTCGTCGGTTGCGACCCGGCGAGGATTCCGGCCATGCGCCCGTCCGCACCTGCCCGATGAGCCCCGCCGACCGACCGCGCATCCTGGTGACCCGCGCCGAGGAAGTGATGGGCGAGCGCTTCGAGGACTACACCGACCGCCTCGCCGAGACCGGCGCCGAGCCCGTCGCCTACGACCAGGCGGTGTGGGAGGACAACCGCACGCTGCCCGCCTACGACGGCGTCGTCGTGACCGCCGGAGTCGACGTCGACCCGGGCCGCTACGACGAGGAGCAGAGCGAGTACGTGCGCGGGATCGCGCCCGACCGCGATGACTTCGAATCGGCGGTGCTCGCCGACGCCTTCGAGCGCGACGTGCCGGTGCTCGCCATCTGTCGTGGCCACCAGCTCTTCAACGTCTTCGCCGGCGGCTCGCTCCTCCAGCACATCCACGAGCGTGAGCCGCATCGCGCCCGGCGCGGCGAGGGCGACGCGATCGACTCCGGGTGGCACGACGTGACGGTCGAGCCCGGCAGCCTGCTGGCCTCGGTCTTTGGGGACCGCACCCTGCGGGTCAACTCGCGCCACCACCAGGCGGTGACGACGGACCGCGTCGCGGACGGACTCAACGTCGTCGCCACCACCGGGGACGGCGTCGTCGAGGCCCTCGAGCGCCCCGACAGGCGGTGGGCCGTGTCGGTGCAGTGGCACCCAGAGCGCGACGAGGCCGCGGACCAGCGCCCGCTCTTCGAGGCGTTCGTGGCGGCGTGCCGCGAGGCGCCCGCTGACTGACGCCGGAACCTTCGCGTACTTCGGCTACGGCTCGAACCTCCTCGGATCGCGCCTGCGCGGGAGCTGCTCCTCGGCTGTCTTCGTCACCACCGCCCGGCTTCCCGGCTACCGCCTCGCGTTCACGCGTCGCAGCACCCGCTGGGACGGCGGCGTGGCCGACATCATCGAGGCGCCGGGCGCCGAGGTGTGGGGAGCCGTCTGGCGCATCCCGCTCGCCGAGCGCGCCGCGCTCGACCGCCAGGAGGGCCTGCACCTCGACCCGGCGCACTACCGCCGCATCGAGGTGACCGTGACCACGCCTGACGGCGCCGCCCTCGCCTGCCTCGCCTACCAGGTCGCGACACGGGAGGCGGCGCACATCGCCCCCTCGGGGGCGTACCTCGGGACGATGCTGCGAGGGGCGGCGGAGGCGGGGTTGCCGGAGGGGTACGTGGCGCGGATGGAGGCGGCGGCCGGCGGGCACGGGGATGTCGGAGCCGGGTGGACAGCAGATCGTTCGGAATGAGGTGCGATCCGGGTTCAGGAGGCTCACGTACTGCCAGCCTCTCGCTCAGGCGTCCACTCACAAGTACAATATCAACCGTTGGGAGTGGAGTACTGCGCAACTCTGTAGCGGAATTGATAGAACGTGCGTATACTGTCCAAACGTACACTGAGAATATTTTGGGAGCGACATGCTGCGGCGGAGGCTTCTCTCCTCGCGTGGTACCGGGAAGTCGAGCAGGAGGATTGGGCAACGCCGACGGACCTCCTGGCTCGGTACCCGCGGGCCAGCATCATCGGGAGCGGCCGGGTCGTCTTCCGCATCAAGGGGAATGACTACCGGTTGGTGGCCTGGGTCAACTACCCGAAGCGACTTCTGTACGTGAAGTTCGTCGGAACGCACGCGGAGTATGACCGCATAGACGCCGAGGAGGTGTAGGAATGCAAGCCCTCAGGCCAATCCGCACCGACGCGGATCTGGATCGCGCGCTCGCCCGCATCGAGGAGATCTTCGATGCCGGGGAAGGCACCCCGGAGAGCGACGAGCTCGATGTGCTCGCGGATCTCGTCGAGCTGTACGAGTCGAAGCGAGAGACGTTCGGGTACCCGGATCCCGTAGCCGCCATCGAGTTCCGCATGGACCAGGCCGGGCTGAGTCGTCGCGACCTGGTTCCGATGATCGGGAGCGCCGCCCGGGTCTCCGAGGTGCTCTCTGGGAAGCGCGCGATCACCATGCCGATGGCACGCGCCCTGCGCGATCACCTGCGAATCCCCGCCGAGGTGCTCCTCCGGGAGCCCGGAGGCGACGCCACCGCGATCGATTTCCGCAAGTTCCCGCTCAAGCAGATGGCAAAGCGCAGCTGGATTCGCGATGTTGCCGATCTGCGTGGCAATGCCGAGCAGTTGATCCACGAGCTCGCCGGGCGCGCGGGTGTGCAGCCGGCCGCCGTCGCGGCCTTGTACCGGAAGAACGACCATCAGCGCATCAACGCGAAGACAGATGCGTACGCGCTGAGCGCGTGGTGCTGGCAAGTCATGGCCGAGGCGAACAGCCACCCCCCAGATCACGCGTGCGGCCCCGGCACTGTCACACCTGACTTTCTGCAGGAGCTTGCGAGTTTGAGCCCCGCCGAGGACGGCCCTGTGCAGGCGCGGGGCTTCTTGCGCGAACACGGCATCGCCCTCGAGATCGTCGAGCATCTCCCGCGCACGCACCTGGACGGCGCGGCGCTCCGGCTCAGCGACGGTCACCCGGTGATCGGTCTCACGCTCCGTTATGACCGCATCGACAATTTCTGGTTCACGCTGCTCCACGAACTCGCCCACGTAGGCTTGCACCTTGACGGCGGTGAGCACGACGCGTTCATCGATGACCTCGCGCTGCCGTCCAGGCCTGGGGATGGATACCACGACCGTGAGGCAGAGGCCGACGCCTGGGCGCAGGAGGCGCTGATTCCCCAGACCGAATGGGAGGCGAGTGGGCTGCTCGAGGCACCCACCGGGATGGCAGTGATCGGTCTCGCGCACCGGATCGGAGTGCATCCCGCGATCGTCGCGGGACGCATCCGCCATGAGACGGCAAACCACCGGCTGCTCTCTCACTTTGTTGGGTCAGGCCAGGTCCGGAGGCAGTTCGAGCAAGCCGCGTAGCTCGCTGCGGGTGAAGCGTCACTCCCGCAGTGACAAGCGATCGCTGGGACATCGCTGAGAGACGGGAAACCGGGCCCGGCCAACGGCGATTGAGCCCTTGCAGGCACCCGTGTAACCGCCCGCACTGGTAGAATGGCGACAACTCCCCGGAGCAACCTCCACGCTCCCCCAACGCCCGAGGCAGACCACTGGTCCAGGACACCTCCGACCGCATCCAGACCACCCGCATCGAAGACGAGATGCGGGACTCGTACCTCGACTACGCGATGTCGGTCATCGTCTCGCGCGCGCTGCCCGACGTGCGCGACGGCCTCAAGCCCGTCCAGCGGCGCATGCTCTTCGGCATGCAGGAGCTCGGCGTCGGGCCGGCTTCGGCGTTCAAGAAGACGGCGCGCATCGTCGGCGAGGTGATGGGCAAGTTCCATCCCCACGGCGACGCCCCCATCTACGACACCCTCGTGCGCCTGGCGCAGCCGTTCACGCTGCGCTACCCGCTCGTCACCGGACAGGGCAACTTCGGCTCCATCGACGGCGACCCGCCCGCGCAGATGCGCTACACCGAGGCGCGCCTCGCGCCCATCGCCACCGAGATGCTCGCCGACCTCGACCGCAACACGGTCGACTTCCAGCCCAACTTCGACGACTCCGTCAACGAGCCGGTCGTGCTGCCGTCGCGGCTGCCGAACCTGCTGCTCAACGGCTCGACCGGCATCGCCGTCGGCATGGCGACGAACGTGCCGCCACACAACCTCAACGAGATCTGCGATGCGCTGATCCTGCTCATCGACAACCCGCAGGCGAGCGTCGACGACCTCATGCAGCACGTGCACGGTCCGGACTTCCCGACGCGTGGCCGCATCTTCGGCCAGGAGGCCATCCGCGAGGCCTACGCGACCGGCCGCGGCAAGGTCACGATGCGCGGCGTGCTCCACCACGAGGAGACCGCGAACGGCCGGCTCCAAATCATCATCGACGAGCTGCCGTACCAGGTGAACAAGTCCACCCTCATCCAGCGCATGGCCGACCTCGTCCGCGCCCGGCGCATCGAGGGCATCTCCGACCTCCGCGACGAGTCCGACCGGGACGGCATGCGGGTCGTCATCGAACTCAGCCGGACGGGCTCGGCCGCAACCGTCGAGAATCAGCTGTTCCGCCTCACCGCGCTGCAATCGACGTTCGCCGTCAATATGCTCGCGCTCGTCAGAGGACGGCCACAGACCGTCAGCCTGAAGGAGGCCCTGCAGGCCTTCATCGAGCACCGCCGCGAGGTCATCCGCAGGCGCAGCGAGTTCGACCTTGAGAAGGCGCAAGACCGCGCCCACGTACTCGATGGGCTCCTGAAGGCGATCGACCGCCTGGACGACGTGATCGCGGTCATCCGGAACTCTGCATCCGCGGACGCCGCGAAGACCGTGCTGACGGGTGGCGAGTTCGACTGGTCGGCCGTGCCCGCCTTCGCTGGCCGCCTCACCCCGGTCGAGCCGTTCGACCTGTCGGACCGGCAGGCGCAGGCCGTGCTCGACATGCAGCTCCGGCGGCTCGCCGCGCTGGAGCAGCAGCGCATCGTGGACGAGCACGCGGAGCTCATGGAGCAGATCGCGTACCTCGAGGAGCTGCTCGCGAACCCCGGGAAGATCGACGCGCTGATCCAGGACGACTGCCGCCAGCTCAAGGCCGACTACGGCGACGACCGACGCACGCAGGTCTTTGCGCCGCCCGTCGACGAGATCTCCGACGAGGACCTCGTGCCGCACCAGCAGGTGGTCGTCACCATCTCCGACCGTGGCTACATGAAGCGCGTCCCGCTGGAGACGTACCGGCTGCAGGGCCGCGGCGGGCGCGGAGTGACCGGCGCTCCCACCCGCGAGGAGGACGCGGTCAACCACCTTGTCGTGTGCGACACGCACGACTCGGTGTTGCTGTTCACCCAGCGCGGGCGCGTCTACTCGCTCAAGGGCTACGAGGTACCCGAGGGCAAGCGGCAGGCGCGAGGCATCCCCGTCGTCAACCTCGTCGAACTCGAGGACGGCGACCTCGTGACGGCGATGGTGGTGGTCGCCGACTTCAGCCGCGACTCGATGATCGTGGCGACCTCGCAGGGGGACGTGAAGCGCACGCCGCTCAGCCAGTTCGAGTCGGTACGGCGCGCAGGGCTTATCGCCATGAACCTCAAGGACGGCGACCAACTGCTCGCGGCGCGCGCGGCCGGGGACGACGACACGGCGATTCTCGTGAGCAGCGGCGGACGCGCCATCCGGTTCCGCGTCGGCACGCTGCGCGTCGCCTCGCGCGCGTCGGGCGGCGTGCGCGGGATGCGACTCCTCGAAGGCGCCAGGATCATCGGGCTCGTCATCGACGGCGACGGCGAGGACCTGCTCGTCGTGTCGCAACTCGGCATCGGCAAGCGCACGGCCATCGAGGAGTACGCCACGAAGGGCCGCGGCGGGCAGGGCGTGATGACGTTCCGCGTCACCGATCGCAGCGGGCCGCTGGCCGTGGCGCGCGCGATCCACGCGCGCCAGGAGGTCATCCTCATCTCCCGCGAGGGGATTGTCATGCGCACCAGCGCCGAGTCGATCAGCCGCCAGGGCCGCGGCACGCAAGGTGTCTCCGTCATGAACATCGAGGACGGCGACGCCCTCGCCGCCATCGCCCAGATTGACCTCGACACTCCCGACGCGCCGAGTCCACCGGAGCCCGAGCCCGACGACCCCGATGCTCCGGCCGCGCCGGACTCCGAGCCTGCCGCTGAGGCGCCGGCCGAGCCCGAACCGGCCGAGGAGCCCGAGTTGCCTGTCGCCGACGGGGAGTTGCCGGCGCGGCGGGCCGGCGAGATCGGCGACGTCCCGGTAGAGGAGATGCAGGCTGCCGTCGAAGCAGTGGTGCCTGCGGGCGCGTGGATGCCGCACGAGGACGCCCTCGAAGCGATCGCGCGGGAGCTCCGGTTCCGGCAGCTCTGGCAGGGCATCCGCACCCCCATCGAGCGCGCCATCCACCAGGCCATCCTCGATGGGTTGATCGAAGAAGGTGAGTCCCGGGATCTCCGCCGCACGGGCTCGTGATTTATCGGCTGCGTCAGGCCCTGCCGCCCAGTGAACGGACGGTTTGATTTCGTCGGGGCGGCGGGCTCGCAGCATATGGCTCGATTGTGCGGTTCCGCAGTCCACTCCTTCGGACTACGCTACTGTCGCTCACTACGGATGGTCAGCAGCAATCCTGAGCGATGAGCCGCCTCGAACACCATATCCGTGAGTGGCGCTAGAGTGTGCGGGGGTCGGCGTCCAAGGTCTGGGCTGCCGGCGCCGGGCGGGTTCCAGAGGGGGAAGCGCGTGGAAACAGACAACGATCAAGCGCTGGTCGATCGATTCGTGGACGCGGTCGAGTATTTGAACCGCCGAACCCTGAGCGCCCGCCTGGACGACTGGGCGCAATTGGGTATGACCAACCCCCAGATCAAGACGCTGGCGTTCCTTGAGGAGCACGGCCCTGCCCGGATGGGGATGATCGCCAGCCACCTCGGCACGTCTCTCTCCGCGACGACCTCGGTTGTGGACCGCCTGGTCGAGAAGCGCATGGTGCAGCGTGCATCGTACCCGTCTGACCGCAGGGTCGTGATTTGCGAGCTGACCTCCACGGGTCTGGACGCCATGGACCAGTTCTGGCGCATTGGGCAGGAGCGGATCCTGCCGGCAGTGAGACTGCTCGACGCCGAGCAACTCGAAGCTGCCGTGCGTGGTCTGGAGTTGATCCGCGTTGCTGAGGAGGAGGTCCAGAGGAGGCGCAGCGAGGAGCAGTCCACCTCCTAGAGGCCGTTGTCCTGACGAGCCGATGTGCAACTTGCGCAGAGCCGCTTGCGGCTGACGACCTCGCGGCCGCGGGTGAACACCTGACATCGCGCTCCGTCCCGGTGCCTGCCGGACAGGAGCCTTAGACTTGCAGGCATGACCGTTGACGACCTGGGCGAGTTCGGCCTGATCGACCGCATCGTCGCGCGGCTCGGTGAGGCTGCCGCGCTCGATATCGTCGTCCCCCCGGGCGACGACGCGGCCGTGTGGGCCGTCGACGCCGGCCTCGCCGTCGCGACCGTCGACACGCTCGCCGAGGGCACGCACTGGCGACGCGACACGATGTCCTTCGCCGATGTGGGCTGGCGCGCCGTGGCGACCTCGATCTCCGACCTCGCCGCGATGGGCGCCGAGCCCGGCTACGTGCTGATCGCCGCCGAACTTGGCGCCGACATCGAAGTCGATGACGTCGACGCGTTCACCGACGGCGTCGCCGCGGCGTGCAGGCGCCACCCGGTGCGCGTCGCCGGCGGCAACGTCGCCGCCGCTACCACGACGAGCATCAGCACCACCGCCTTCGGCAGCGCCACGACCGACATGGATGGCGTGCCGCAGTTGCTCCGGCGCGACGCGGCGTGTCCCGGCGACCTTGTCGCCTTGTCCGGCACACCCGGCGCAGCAGCCGCCGGACTCGCGCTGATCGAGGCAGGACGAGCCGCCGAGCAGAGTGCGGCCCCGCTCGTGGAGGCGCACCGCCGGCCGCCAGTGCGGCTCGAGCTTGGCCGTGCCGCCGTCGAAGCCGGCGTGCGCTGCGCCATCGACATCTCGGACGGGCTGCTGCAGGACCTCGGCCACGTTGCGCGCGCGTCGCGCGTGGGCATCGAGGTGGATGCCGACGCGGTGCCGCTCCACCCCGCAGCCGTCGAGCTGCTGAACGCCGAGAACGCGCTGGAACTCGCGCTGCGCGGGGGCGAAGACTACGAACTGGCGCTCACCGCGCCCGCTGCTACGCTCGGCGCGCTGACGCCCGCCGAAGCCGCGCTGACCACCATCGGCCGCGTCGTGGCCGCGCACCCAGGCGAGGTCGTGGTCCTCGGCAGCGACGGCCGGCCGCTGGCGCAGCCCTCGGGTGGCTGGGACCAGCTCCGCACCGCACGAGGCTAGCGAGACGCCCCGGAGGGCGAGCGTGCACACCGCGAACCGGATGCTCGTGACGACGAAGGGCGCGGCACGCACGCGCGCCTTCGGCAGGCGGCTCGCACGTCTGCTGCGTCGCGGCGATGTCGTGCTGCTGCAGGGGCCACTCGGAGCGGGCAAGACGACGCTCGTGCAGGGCGTCGGCAGCGGCCTCGGCGTGCCGGGGCCCGTCGCGAGCCCCACCTTCGTGCTGCTCGCGCGCCACGATCTGCCCGAGGAGGACGTGCGGCCGGAGCGCCCGCGCTCCCTCTACCATGCCGACCTGTACCGCCTCACGGACGTCGAGGAGGTGCGCGAACTCGCGCTCGCCGAGCAGTCGGCCGACGGCGCGCTCCTTATCGAGTGGCCCGAGCGCGGCCTCGAGGCACTGCCCGAGGAGCACCTGCTCGTCGTGATCGAGCCCGACGCGAAGGCGCCCGACGAGCGGCGGTTCACCATCGTCGCCATCGGCGAGCGCTATCACCGCATCGTCGACGGCCTCGGCGGGCGCGGATGACACCCCCGGCCGGGCCCCAACTCGCCATCGACACCGCCTCGGTCGACGCTGTACTCGGTGTGGTCGATGGCGACACGGTGCTCGCGGAGCGGCGCTGGACCGTCGACACGAACTACTCGCGGGAACTGCTCGCGGGCATCGACGCGGTGCTGCGCGCCTCCGGCGTGGCGCGCGACGACCTCGGCGCAATCGTGGTCGACGCCGGGCCGGGGGGGTACGGCGGGCTGCGCAGTGGCGTCGCGACCGCGCAGGGGCTCGCGTTCGCGCTCGACGTGCCACTGGCGGGCGTCTCCCGCCTCGAACTGGCCGCGTTCCCGCACCTCGACCGCGCTCGCCCCGTCGTCGCGGCACACGACGCGGGCGGCAACCGTGTGGCCTGGGCCGGGTACCTGGCCACCGCGGGAGTGCCCGCGGCGCTCGTCGAGCCGCGGCTCGGATCGATCGAGGACTGCGTGCGCGGTGCGCCAGCGGGCGCGCTGTGGTGTGGCGAGGTGACGGCCGAGCTGGCCGTGGCGCGCGACGCGGCGCGGACGGGAGACGCCGACGTGCCGCCCGACGATAATGTGCGCCGCGCCGCCGACCTCGTGCGCCTCGCGCGGCTGCACGAGGCGTACGGCGACCCCGCGCTTGTCGACGTGGTGTACCTGCGGCCACCCCCGATCACGCGGTCGGCGCGCCGCTGAGCCGCACGAGCGCGCGAGCAGCCAGACGAAGAAGTGAAACCGCATCGAGACGCATCGAAGGGAAGGCGCCGTGGAGCGCACGCTGATCCTGGTCAAGCCCGACGCCGTGCAACGAGGACTCATCGGAGAGGTGCTGGGGCGCCTCGAAGCGCGCGGCCTGCGCATCGTCGGGCTGCGGCTCGTGCACGTCGACGAAGCGCTCGCGCGCCGGCACTACGCGGAGCACGACGGGAAGCCGTTCTTCGCCGGGCTCGTCGACTACATCACGTCGAGCCCGCTGGTGGCGGCCGTGCTCGAGGGCCCCGATGCGATCGCCGCCGCGCGCCAGACGATGGGGGCGACACGCCCGACGGAGGCCGCGCCCGGCACGATCCGCGGCGACCTCGGCCTCGATGTGGGGCGCAACCTGGTGCATGGCTCGGACGGGCCGGAGAGCGCGGAGCGCGAGATCGCGCTGTTCTTCGGTGATGAGCCGCTGCCGAGCTGGCAGCGCGACACGGACCGCTGGATTATCGAGGACGCGTAGAGGACGTTCCTACCGACGTGCTGCCGGGGGCGTCCCTTAGCTTAGCGGAGGGCGCGCGAGCGGCTGAGGTTGGGTGCTTCGCTGTAGCTGGGACAATGGTTTTGTACGAATCACGTCCGAGCCACAGGGAGCAACCATTCGATGCTACCAACGAGCGACCCCGACCGGATAGACATCGCCTTCGACGACGACCGCCTCGTGGACCACGCGGGCCTGCTGCTCCCCGCCACGCTCGCCGGTCGTCTCGGTCTCCCCGATCTTGCCGAGCGCTATCTCGACCTCGGTGACGCGCCGGGGCGGGCGAACGCCGGCGACAAGCTGCTGACCCTGGTCGCCTCGGCGCTCGCCGGCGGCGACTGCATCGACGACGCCGATGCGATGCGCGCCGGCGGCGCCGGGCGCGTGCTCGGCTGCACCGTGAAGGCGCCGTCCACCCTCGGGACCTTCCTGCGCAGCTTCCGCTGGGGCCACGTCCGCCAGCTCGACCGCCTCAGCCGCGCATTGCTCGCCCGCGCATGGGCGGCCGGAGCGGGACCCGGCGCGGCGCCGCCCACTTCCTGCGTGAGACGGTGGCGCGGGTCCGCGACGCCGGGGCGAGCGGGCAGCTCACGATGCGAGCCGACAGCGGCTTCTACAACCACGGGGTCGTCGCCGCCTGCCGCAAGCAGGACGTCCGCTTCTCGGTCACGATTCGCCAGCAGCCGAACGTACGCACGCTGATCGAGGCGATACCGGAAGCGGACTGGACGCCGATCCCGTACTGGCTGCCGGGCGGCGCCGCTGTCGCCGAGACGACGTACACGCCGTTCCAGCACATGGCGGACGCCAGCGCGGTGCGGCTCATCGTGCGGCGCGTGAAGCCGACGCCCGGCTCACAGCTCGCGCTCTTCGCGACGTACAGCTGATATGGAGTGACCGGCTGTCAAGCAGCACCGGCGGTGGTCGTGGCGATCCGGCTCCGGAACGGGGGGAGATGGACGAACGAGGGCGCTGCTTCGACGACGTGTCACTCTGATATTCGCAGCGAAGATACTCACAGCGAGAAGGACGGAGCCTGACCTAGATATTCGCTGACCCACCGCGAGCGGTGTCCTCAATCCGACGTGTCGGCTCCGCCCTCCTCGCATCCACCAAGTGACCGGGCCGCGGGTGGCGTGACCTCATAGGAACCTGGCTCAGAGTTGCCTCATCGCTGTTCTGTCCGCCCACCACGACCCGGTCACACACCTCCCCGCAGGAAGGTACGGCGAGCATGCCGGAAACGCGGAGCGGTGTCATCGGAGGGGTGGATACCCACTCCCGCACGCACCACGCAGTCGCACTCGACGATCGAGGAGAGAGACTCGGGGATGCCGAGTTCCCAGCGACCGCGCGGGGCTACCGGGAGTTGCACCAGTGGCTGGAGGCGTTCGGCACGATCGCGACGATCGCCGTGGAGGGCGCCTCGTCCTACGGGGCCGGGCTCACACGCTGGTTGCTCGCACAGGGGCTGGATGTGCGCGAGGTCAGCCAGCCGCACCGGCACACGCGCCGGCGCCAGGGTAAGTCAGACCCGATCGACGCCGAGGCCGCCGCGAGGCAGGTGCTGGCGGGTACGGCGCAGGTGCTGCCCAAGGCCACGAACGGTGTCGTCGAGTCGATCCGCACCCTCGCAAATGCTCGTTCAGCCGCGGTCAAGGCCCGCAGTGCGGCGCTGCTGCAGCTGCGCGACCTGATCGCCACGGCGCCGGCGGAACTCCGCGAGGCGCTGCCGCAGCAGACCCTGCCCGCGAAGGCGCGGCAGTGCGCGCGATTCCGTCCGGACAGGGCCCGGCTCGACCAACCACTACAGGCCGCGAAGCTCGCGCTGCGCAGCGTCGCTCACCACGTCGCCGAGCTGGACCGCGAGGTCGCCGATCTCGACCAGGCGCTGCGGTCACTTGTGGAGAGGGTCGCACCCGGCTCCCTCGCACTGCCCGGTGTCGGCATCGTGAACGCCGCGCAGTTACTCGTCACCCCCGGCGAGAACATCGGACGGCTGTCGAGCGAGGCCGCCTTCGCACGGCTCTGCGGCGCCGCGCCCCTCGAGGCGTCCTCCGGGCGCACGCAGCGACATCGCCTGAACCCGGGCGGCGACCGGCAGGCCAACAGCGCGCTGTACCGGATCGTGCTCGTCCGCCTGCGCTATTGCGCCCGCACCAGAGCTTACGTGGCGAAGCGCACTGCGGAGGGTAAGTCCAAACGCGAGATCATCCGCTGCCTGAAGCGCTATGTCGCTCGCCAGCTCTATCGAACGCTCACTGCCGATCTGGCGCGATACGCCACGCAGCTGTCGCCCGGCTCGACTCCCGGCGCCCCCCGCGCCTGTGAGGGCGGGCCCCCCGCGTCTGTGGACGGCGAGCACCCACGGCAGCCAACACGGGCATCCACGGATCCCGGATCAGCGCGGGCGGGGTTGGAAGCGGGGCATCCCTCTGTCCCGAATCGCCTCGCCGCTCACGCCGCGCAGGAGGCTGCCGGATCGCTCCCTTGACTCTCTATAGGAACGTCGGGTTGCCTCGGGCCTTGCCGCATGACCGTGCTTCGCCGGGAGGGGTCGCCGTCTAGCGTCGCGGGTTGACGGCGCTGGGCGCCGCTGCCGCATAGCTGTACCGCGCATCCTCCTGAGCCTGCCCTCGCTCATCCATCCTCTCCTGCTCCGGAACGGCGTACCGCCGTCTCCGCCCTCGCCACGGACCGGGCGCGTGGTATCAGGCCGCCGCCTGCTCCCGGGCGCCGACCTTCGGCCCGCCCGCGGATGCGGGGATACGCCGCAGCACCGCCCACAGGTAGCCCGCGAGTTCACGGGCGACGGCAGTGTTCGCCACGACCGACGGCTTGCCGTGAGCGGCCAGCCGCCGGTGGCGGCGATAGAGCCGGGCCTGCGCGCGGTCGGCCAGCACCACGGCCCAGCCCGGCTGGCCCTCGCGGCGCTTGCGCAGCGCTGCCCCCACCGTCATCGCCGTCACCGTGTCGACCCCGCGGAAGCAGCGCAGCAGCCCCACCGCCTCGCGGTAGTCGTCGCTGGCGGCACACGCGGCCAGTTCCTGCTCCAGCGTGCGCAGCCGCTCCTCCACGCCCTCGAGCGCGCGCAGGTAGTCGTCGAAGGTGGCCTGCGCGGCCCGGTGTTCGAAGCGCAGCGTCAGCAGCCAGCGGCGGTGCCGCAGCGTCCAGTTCCGCCCGTCGTAGGCGATGCCGCGCCGCAGCAGCAGCTTCGCCAGGCGGTGGCGCGCCCGCGTGCGGTCGGTCACGGCGTCCTCGCGCGCCCGGCAGAGGTCGCGCACCGCCTCCTGGTCGATGGTCGGGGGATGCACCGCCGTGAGCAGGTCCGCGCGCAGCAGCTCCGCCGGCTTCCTGGCGTCGCGGCGGTCGGTCTTGACGCGGTCGCCGGGCCGCATCGGGATCAGCGCCGGCGCGATCACCCGGCATTCGATGCCTTCGGCCTCGAGCTGGCGCTGTAGCGCGAAGCCCCCCGGCCCCGCCTCGTAGCAGGCCACGACCGGCCCCGGCGCCATGCGCTTCAGGCGTTGCGCGAGCCGCTTCACCGACCGCCGCTCGTTCGTCAGCTGCCACTCCTCGGGCCGCTCGGCCCCCGGCGCCAGCACCGCTACCCGGATCGTCGCGGCGTGTGCATCCATCCCTGCGTATGTGGTAGTCATGTTCCTGACCGGCTCCCTTTCGTATGCGGCTCTGTGGCCTCGCGTCTGTAACCCGCGAGTTTGCGAACTCGGAGCCGGTCACTCCATACGGTCTACCACGCCTCCATCACCGACCGCGCCGGGGGAGATGATGGAGCTCGAGGCCGACCATCGCCGTCACGCCGAGATCGAGAACGCGATCCGTGACCTCAAGTACGGCGTCGGGCTCAATCATCTCCCCTCGGGCCGCTTCGCCGCGAACGCGGCGTGGCTCGCGGTGCAGGTGATCGCGCACAACCTCGCCCGCTGGACGGCGCGGCTGGGGCTCGGCGAGGGAATCGTCACGACCAGGACGCTCAGGCGGCGCTACTTCGCTCTCGCCGGACGGCTCACCCACTCCGCCCGGCGCTGGACCCTGCACCTCCCGAAGCGCTGGCCCTGGGCCGGGCAGCTGGCAGCCGCGCTCGCGCGACTACGGGCGATACCGCTCCCGGCCTGACGCCCGCTCACAGCGCCGGCCCCGGGTCCGAGCCTCGCGCCAGCATGCCCGCGCACGCCTCGCGCACCCTCGCGCCCGCGCCCTCAGCGCCCCCGAGCGGCGCTGAGCGACGGCTCCTCGCTCCGGCCCGCCCCCGGCACTGCCCGGCGAACGCCGGCACGCCCGCCGAACTCTCGGGTAGCCCGGCATCCCGCCCCGTCAAGCTTCGATCGGTGGATGCGGGCTTAGCTTAGCGGAGGGCTCGCCCTCGCTCGATCTCGTCGAGCATGACCTCGATATCCGCCGTCGGGAAACCGTGCCGCGACGCGTTGGCGATCGCGGCCAGCTTCGTCTCGACCGCATCAGCTTCGCCGGCCAGCGCCTGTCGCAAAGCGCGACGCACCCATTCGGACACGGTCAGCCGCTGCTTCCAAGAAGCCTCGCGGATCGCACTGTATTCACCGTCATCGACGAGGACTTCGAGACGCTTTCTCATGAGATTGTGTCTACCGGACGCACGCGCAATGGGTCAACCCGTTAGCATCTTCGCATGACCACTGAGCACCCCGCCCCCGCCACGCTCGAGGAGCTGCGGCTGCCCGTGCGCGGCATGACCTGCGCCTCCTGCGTGCGGCGCGTCGAGCGCGCGCTTGTCGCCGTGGAGGGCGTCGAGGCGGCGAGCGTGAACCTCGCCACCGAGGAGGCCATGGTCGCCACCTCGGGCACGCCGCTCGCCGCGCTCCGCGAGGCGGTCACCAGGGCCGGCTACGACGTCTGGCTGCCCGGCGAGGGCGCCGACGAGGACGAGGCGCGAGACAGCCTCGACGCCGAACGGCGGGCCGAGTACCGCGCGCTGCGCACCCGCACCATCTTCGCCGGCGTGATCGCCGCGCTACTCGTCGGCTCGATGGCGTACACGCGCCTGCCGGGCCTCGACGCGGTGCCGGACCAGGTATGGCACCCGCTCTTCTTCGTCCTCGCCACGCCGGTGCAGTACTGGGCGGGCTGGCGCTTCCACGCCGCCGCGTGGCGCATGGCGCGACACCGCACCGCCGACATGCACACGCTCATCGCCATCGGCACCTCCGCGGCCTACTGGTACTCGGTGCTCGCGACCTTCGCCCCCGGCCTCTTCGCACCCGAGGCAGGGCTGCGCGCCAACGTCTACTTCGACACAGCCGCCGCCATCGTCGCGCTCGTGCTCTTCGGCCGGCTGCTCGAGGCGCGCGCCAGGGCGAGCTCGTCCGAGGCCGTCCGCCGCCTCATCGAGCTGCGCCCGACGCTCGCGCGGGTGTTGGAGGACGGCGAGGAGTACGAGATCCCCATCGCCGCCGTGCAGCCCGGCGACATCGTCGTCGTGCGGCCGGGCGAGCGGCTCCCCGTCGACGGCGAGGTGGTCGAGGGCGCGTCGGCCGTCGACGAGTCGATGCTGACCGGCGAGTCGATGGCGGTCGCGAAGCGGCCGGGCGACGCGGTCTACGGCGCGACGCTGAACGCAACGGGCGCGCTGCAACTCCGTGCGACGGCCGTCGGCGCCGACTCGGCGCTGGCGCGCATCACCAAGCTCGTCGAGTTCGCGCAGGCCTCGAAGGCGCCGATCCAGGCGCTGGTGGACCGGGTGGCGGCGGTGTTCGTGCCCGCCGTGCTGGTCGTCGCTGCGCTGACGTTCGCCGGCTGGTGGGTGCTCGGTCCCGAGCCTGCGCTGACGTTCGCGCTGATCAACGCCGTCACCGTGCTCATCATCGCCTGCCCGTGCGCGCTCGGCCTCGCCACACCCACGGCCATCGCCGTCGGCATCGGCCGTGGCGCCGAGGCAGGCGTGCTCATTCGCGACGCCCGCGCGCTCGAACAGGCGCACGAGGTCGACGCCGTCGCGCTCGACAAGACCGGCACGCTCACCGAGGGCCGCCCCGAGGTCGTCACGGTCGAGTCGCTGGCCGGCGCGCTCGCGGGCGAGGAAGAGCTGTTACGGCTCCTCGCGTCGGCCGAGCGCGGCTCTGAGCACCCGATCGCCTCGGCGCTCGCGCGCGAGGCGGAGCGACGAGGCCTCGACCTCGCATGGCCGGACGACTTCCGCGCCGAGCCCGGCATGGGCGTCGTCGCGACCGTCGAGGGGCGTGCGGTGGTATCCGGGACGGTCGCGCTGCTCGAAGCCGAGGGGGTCGACCTCGGCGCGCTCCGCGAGGCGGCCACCGACGCGGCGGCGCGCGGCGAGACGCCGCTGCTCGTCGCGCTCGACGGCCAACCGGCGGGCCTCGTCACCGTCGCCGACCGGCTGCGGCCGACCACGCGCGCCGCGGTGGCGCGGCTCCGCGTACTCGGTATCGAGACGGTGATGCTCACGGGCGACCGTCGCGAGACCGCCGAGGCGATCGCGCGCGAAGCCGGCATCGAGCGCGTCATTGCCGAGGTGCTGCCCGACGGGAAGGCGGCGGCGGTGCGCGCGCTACAGGACGAGGGCCGACGCGTCGCGATGGCGGGCGACGGCATCAACGACGCCCCCGCGCTCGTGCAGGCCGACGTCGGCATCGCGATCGGCGGTGGCTCCGACGTTGCGTTGGAGGCCGCACCGGTCACGCTCATGCGCGCCGACCTCGGCGGCGTCGCGGCGGCGATCGCGCTCAGCCGCGCGACGATGCGGACGATGCGCCTGAACTTGCTGTGGGCGTTCGGCTACAACACGCTGCTCATCCCGGTCGCCGCCGGGCTCGGCTACGTCGCGCTGGCGGCGCTGTTCGACGGCGCCTCGACGCCGACGGTGCTGCGCCCGGTGTTCGGGGAGCACGGCTTCCTCAACCCCATCGTGGCGGCGGGCGCGATGGCGCTCAGCTCGGTCTCGGTGATGGCGAACTCGCTGCGGCTGCGGCGGGCGCGGCTGGACTAGCGTGGGCGGGCTCTTCGCGTAGCATCGGCGCGCGCCGAGGAGCACACGATCAGCCTGGAACAACCCGCCGACCTGCGCATCCGCGAGCGCGCGCTCCGCGTGGCCGCGGGGCTGCGCGAGGCCGTGGCGGGACTAGGTTCGCAGCGGAGCGGCGCCTGATGCTGGGAAGTGTGTACATCGTTGCGATGGTGACGGCCTCGGTGATGGCGCTTCCGGTGCTGTCGACGGTTAGTGGCGGCGAGCCGGCGGATCCCTGGGGCCAATCGGGTTACGGGTCGTGTCGCGAAGAAGCCGCCGGTCACTACGGCCCGCCTGGGGCTACGTTGGCGGTGAGCCGGCGATCGTCTTCCGGTGGAACGGCGGGCAGCGGGGGCGCGACGGGAGCATCTACGTGATCCGCCCGGATGGGACGCAGGTGGCGTACGCCACGCTGCGCAACGGCGGGCGGGCGGGGAACTACGACATCGTGACCGCGCAGCTCGACGGCAGGCTTGGGCTGCTCTTCTGCGGGGGTGACAGGGCACGGCAGCAGCTCACGGAGGGCGGAGTCTCGCAGAGTGAGCCGGCGTGGTCGCCGGACGGGACGCGGTTGGCCTTCCCGGGAGAGCTGGATGGGGTGCTGTATGTCGTTGGTACGGACGGCTCGAACCTGAGGCAGGTGGCCGAACGGACGACCGGGTGGAGCGTGCAGCGCAGTCGGTTGGCGTGGTCACCCGACGGCCGGCGGATAGCGTTCATGAGGGATGAGGAAGGGGAGTCAGGCAGCACGGACCTGTACGTGGTGGATGTGGAGGGGCGGGCCAGAATCGCGCGTAGACCGCGGGTTCGGGCCTCTGGTCTGGTCGCCCGAAGGCGCCGGCTGATGACTCGCGTGTTGGTGCTTGAAGGGCCTGATAGCGAGCTGGTGACGGAAACGGGATCGGCACTGCGGGGAACGGGCAGGGACGGCGACGAGAGCAGCCCGTGGGATGGGCTCTCGAGTCCGCCCGCCGTGTTCACCGTCGTCGCGGCCGTCGCGCTGGTCCCCATCGTCCTGATTGCATATGCGATGTGGCTGCGGTGGCGTGTGCAGCGAGAAGGCCGACGACGACAGAACTAGTTCTGGCGGCCCGGCATCGGGTCGACGCGCACCACGAACCGCAGCCCCGACCACGTCTCGTCGATCGCGCACACCTTGTTGTCGACGAGGCCGTGCGCGAGCCCGACCTCGCGCACCACGTTGCCGTCGAGGTCCGTCGGCACGCCCGAGGCGCGCTTCGGCCACGCGATCCACAGCCCGCCCGACGGGTCGAGCGCCCGCGCGAGCGTGGCGAAGCGGCGCCGCAGTTCACGCTCGCTGCCGGTGAAGCTCACGATCACGTCGAGCGGCCCGCGCGCCGAGCGGCGCATCGCGACGCCCTCCGGCATCTCGCCGAGCGTGGCGTCGAAACCCTCGGGGGCGCGGAGCAGGGCCATCCGGTGACCGGGCTTGATGCCGAGCTTGCGCGGCAGCGGTGTCCCCGAATAGCCGACCATAGCTGCATGGTACAGACGTTCGCCGCCGCCCCCGGCTCCCCTCGCCCGCGAACGGGCCGGCGAGGAGGTCTCGTTGGCGCCTTCGGCGGAGGGCGGGGAGACTATGAGTGTCGTCCCGCCACCGCTGGAGGGTGCACATGAACAGACCGCTGCCCGTCATCGTGCAGGGGTTGGGGCCCATCGGCATGCGCATCGCCGAGGCGGCCATGAGCGACCCCTTCCTCGAGGTCGTGGGCGCGGTGGAGATCAACCCCGACATGGTGGGACGGCCGCTCGCGGACTTCGTCGAGGGGGCGCCGGACGTCACCGTCCAACCCTCGGTCGAAGCGGCCCGGGTCGATGCCCGGTTGGACGGCGGCATTCTCATCCACTGCACGGGGTCGTACCTCGACAAGGTCGCTCCGCAGATCGAGGAGGGGTTGCGACAGGGCTTGCACATCGTCTCGACCTGCGAGGAGCTGACGTTCCCCCTCGAACGGCACGCGGAGATCGCCGCTGCAATCGATCGGCTGGCGCAACAGGCCGAGCGCACTGTCGTCGCGACGGGCGTGAATCCCGGCTTCCTGATGGACGCGCTCCCCGCCTCGCTGGCCTCGATCTCACACAGCATCCAGTCGGTCTCGGTGCGCCGTGTGCAGGATCCGTCGAAGCGGCGCGTGCCCTTCCAGCAGAAGGTCGGGATGGGACTGTCGCCGGCGCAGTGGGAAGCGAAGCGCGACGCGGAAGGCTTCGGCCATGTCGGGCTCGTGGAGTCGGCCCGGCTCCTCGCCACCGCGCTCGGCTGGACGCTCACCGACTGGCAGCACGCCATGGTTCCGTGCCAGGACGCGGGACGGGAGTCGGTGCAGGGCACACTCGAGACGCTCCGGGGAACGGCGTCCGACGGCCGCTTCGTCGACTTGCACTTCGAGGCGAACGCAGGGGTCGATGAGGAGTACGACGAGATCGTCGTGGACGGCACGCCACCCCTCAAGCTTCGATTCGACGGGGGCGTGTTCGGCGACGACGCCACGGCCGCGGCGGTGCTGCGGGCCGCGCGAGTGATCCCGAACACGCGTCGAGGCCTGGTGACCGTGCTCGACCTGCCCCTGCGCTGACGCCGCCGACAGCCGCCATCGCCCTCGTGCCGCAGGCGCTCGACGCCGCCCCCCGCTACCCTCGCCCGCGAACGGGCCGACGAGGAAGGGCAGGGCGGACGATGCGCATCTCGGTGATCGGCGGGCAGGAAGCGGACGAACAGGCTTCGCGGCTGGCGTTCGAGGTCGGACGCGAGATTGGAGCGCGCGGGCACGTGCTCATCTGCGGCGGGCGCACGGGCGTCATGCGCGAGGCGTGCCGTGGGGCGAAGGAGTCGGGCGGCCTCACCGTCGGCATCCTGCCCGGCGACGACTTGGGCGACGTCAACGAGTTCGTCGACATCCCGCTGCCGACGGGCATCGGCTACACGCGCAACGTGCTCGTCGCGCGTGCGGGCGAGGCGGTGATCGCCATCGACGGCAAGTTCGGCACGCTCTCCGAGATCGCCTTCGCGCTCATCAGCGGCCGGCCGGTGATCGGCCTCGGCACGTGGGAGCTGCGCGACGGCGACGGCGAGGAGGCCCCCATCCACCGCGTCGAGGACGCCACGTCCGCCGTCGACGCCTGCGAGGCAGCGGTCGCGGCGGCCGGGTCGGGCTAGCGTCGGACGCGGTAGCGCAGGTAGACCTCGTCGGTCTCGGGGTTCGGTGCGGCGGCGAGCAGTTCGAGGCGCGTCACTGAGAAACGTTCTCGAGATTGCTGAAGTTTCGCTGCACGACTTGGGCGACGAACGATCGAACTAAGTCCGATATCTGCTCTGATTTAGTGATTCCTCCAGCGTATCGACTTAGGAAGCTCTCGCTGTCCGGGTCAAATGTTATCTCGCGCAAGTCGGGAACATCTTCGCGTCCAGACTGACGAATATCGTCCAGAGTCGAGTAGAAGAAAGAATCGCTCGGATCCTCCTTAGAGATAATCACTGACAATGGCGAGACCGTACGAACAGAAGTGCGCATAAGATAATGTGTCCTCACAAACCAAAACAGGTACCGGACGCGTCTAGGGCCGTAACGAAAGTCAACACGGAAGAACCAGGTACGCTTTGCCCGCCCCGTCCTCTTAATTTGGATATATTTGTCAGAAGTGATCGAATCAAAATCTGTGAAGTATACTAGGGCACCAGCATCGCGCATATCAGTTGCGGCTTGAGCGAACTGTGATCGAAGCAGTTCCATGGCTGCCCGGAACACCTCAAATTCCCGCACCTCACGATCGTCTGAAGGACGCCTGAAGCGTTCGGCGAGGCCTTCGTAGGATTGTACCTCCTCCTCCCTTTCTTCCGCCGCTTCCTCCCATGTGTCGAGCGCTTCGGACACGTCATCGATCACCAGCGATAGGAAGGGTGTAAGGTTCGAAGTCTGGCTCTCCTCGAGGGACTCGTAGTACCGTTGACGCTCGTCTCGAGTGATGACGGCGATAGGGTAGCCGTTTCGCATCAGGAGAAGGTTCATGAGAATCCTGGCAGTCCGCCCGTTTCCGTCTATGAACGGATGAATCTGCGCGAATCGTGCATGAGCGGCTGCAGCCAATATCACGGGAGAGCAGTCGAATCCGCCGACGGTCGCCTTCTGCACCCACTCTCCTAGGTCACGCATCTCTCTAGGTACATCGTGAGGCTCCGTAGGAGCGAACGCCGATCCCGTGATCATCACGTCGGCTGTCCGGTACCGGCCCGCATCGGAGTCACTGATTCCCTTCAGTATGAGTTGGTGCACTTGTCTGACATCAGTTTCAGTGATTGGATCGCTATCACTCGCGAGGCTTTCAAAGAAGTCAAGTGCATGGGCAAGGCTCTGAGCTTCGAGGTGGTCCTTCAGGGACCTACCTGAGATGGTTATTCCTTGCTCGACGACCAGTCGTGTCTCACCCTCACTGAGCTCGTTCCCTTCGATGGCGTTCGAATTGAAGATACTACGAACCCGGAAGAATGAGCTGATCTTGCCCAGAACAGCGTGATCGAGTCGGCCAGATGAGCGTAAGGAGCGAACCCGTTCATCTAGGTGAGTGAGATGCGTGTCAAGCGACCGCTCGTAAGAAAACGGTTGACCAGGGACATCAATGAGATTCTCGTTCATTCCGTTCATACTACCATCGCTGGCTTCGCGCGCCCACAGGGCGGAACCCTAGCGTCGGACGCGGTAGCGCAGGTAGACCTCGTCGGTCTCGGGGTTCGGCGCGGCCGTGAGCAGCTCGAGCCGCGTCACCGTCTCGCGCGTGACCTCGACGCCGGGCATCTCGACGGCCGTCGGCAGGCCGTGACCGCCGACCACGACGCCGCCGAGGGTCAGGAACAGCTCGTCGACGACGCCGGCGCGGAAGCACTCGCCGTTCAGCGTCGGGCCGCCCTCGAGCATGACCAGCCGCGCGCCGAGCTCCGAGCGCATGTGGCGCAGCATCGCCGTCACGGCGTCGTCTGCCGGCACCTCGACGACGGGGCGGCCAGTCGCCTCGATGGCTGTGCGGCGCCCGGGTGGGGCGCTGTCGGCGAGGTAGATGTACGCCTCGAACTCGTCGGATGTGAAGAAGCCCGCGTCGAGCGGCACCTCGCCCGAAGCCGTGATGATCGCGCCGATGGGCGTGCGTGACTTGCCGCGCTCGCGTCGCAGCGCTTCCAGGTCGTCCTCGTGCAGGCGGGGTGAGGCGCCCGTGGCGCGCAGCGTGCCCGCGCCGCTGAGCACGACATCGGCGTGCAGCCGCAGTTCGTGGAGCAGGCGCCGGTCGGTGCGCGAGCCGAGCCCGGCCTCGTTGCCCTCGATCACCGTCTTGCCGTCCGCCGAGGCGATCATGTCGGCGATGACGTACGGCCGGTCGTCCGGCGGCTCGGGGAACTCGAGGGTGGTGTAGTCGGGCTGCACGGCCTGGTCGCCTCGCTGCTCGCTTAGCCGCCGGAGTCGGAGGCAAGCAGCGCCGCCAGCGTCTCGCGCACCTCCTCGACGGTGGTGATGCCCTCGAACTTGGCGACGACGGCGCCATCGGCGTCGGCGACGAAGATCCAGGGCTCGGTCTGCAGGCGCCACTCGGCCATGATCGGCGCCGGCGCCAGGCGCTGGTTGTCGCGCGCCTCGTCCAGCAGGAACGGCTCGACGTGTACGAACTGCACTCGGCCCGAGAACTCCTCGTAGAGCGGGTGCACGACGCCGTCCATCATCGGCCCGCAGAAGCGCGACTGGCAGAACGCGGGCGTGGCGATGGCGACGAGCACCGGCTTGCCGGTCTGGAGCGCCTCGGCGATGGTCAGCTCGTTCATCGCCGCGATCGGCTCCTGGGAGCTGTTGATCTCCGACACGTCGGCGACATCGCGCAGCGTGAGGTGCGTGCTCGCCGGCATCGCATCGCCGATGCCCGGCTCGGGAGTGCGGTCGAGCACGACGACCGGCGAGGCGAGGAGCTGGTCGTAGCGCTCATCCTCGACCTTGATGGAGAGCGCGACGCCCCACTTCCCCGTCTCGGGGAAGTCGACGTGGGCGAGGTAGACCGTGGCGAGCGGATCTTCGTGGACGTGGTCGCTGCCGTCGGCGTGCTCGTGCGTGGACTCCCCGGCGATGGTGGCGCGGCGCAGCAGGTGCTCGCTCTGGAACGTGCCCATGCCCGCCTCGTCGAGACGGTAGAGGCGCAGGACGCCCTCGGCGTCGTGCACGAGGTCGACGTCGGCGGTGAAGAGCGCGACGATGACGCGGTTGGCGCCGAGCGCGAGCGCGGAGTTGATGACCTGCGGCTGCACGTCGGGGTTGAACGCCTCGCCGACCGCCTGCGCGGAGAAGTCGACCTCGGCCGGCGCGCCGTCCTCGCCGCCACCGCAGGCGGCGAGGCAGATCGTGACGAGCGCCACGGTGACGAACGCGACCAGCGAGCGCGACGAGAGCGGGCGCGGCACGAGTACCTCCGGATGCGTGTGGGCATGCTTGCGCGCCTCGATCGTACCCCGGTGCGGGACAACGAGGGGCGACGATTGGTCGCTCATGGATCAGCGCGGAGCGCGGAGTGGATCGCGCCAACGCAGACCGGGGAAGCGGCCGAAGTCGGAGTCGTGGGAGTGGACCTCGGCCTCGTACTCCATCGCGAGCGCGGCGATATGGGCGTCGGTGATGAGGTTCCCGCCGACGCCTGCGGCGACGAGGTTTCGACGAAAGTGAGTCAGATGGTCGGGGCCAGCGTCGATCGCGACGACGTGCGGTAGCTCGAACCACCGCCCCACGTCGTCGACTGCCCGGGCAAGGTCGACGGGCGGATCGGCCACCCCTCGATGGGTGATGATGCGGATGTACCCGGTCGAGACTACCCAGGGGATGCCGATAAGCTCGCTGCCGCCGAGCAGCGCCTCCCACCAACGGCGAGCGGCGGCATGATCCGGATCCTGCTCGTTGTAGGCGTAGATGAGCAGGTTGGTGTCTGGAACTATCACGCGCTCTCGTCGGAGCCTCGCCGCTGAACCTCCAGGAAGTGCTCGACTTCCATATCGTCCGCAAGTTCCTTCAGCCTCAACCGGTCAACACCGGGCGCGTACGCGCTGCTGAACGTGCGGATCCGGAATGGGCGTCGTGGCCTCTCACCGGACGTGGGCGACAGGCCGCGGCGCAGTGTGTCGTTCACGACCTGCTTGAAGGACTGGTCGAGCAGCCTTGCGCGCTGCTTGAGAGCGCGTGCGAGATCATCGTCGAGGGTGAGGGTGGTGCGCATACAGGCATCGTGATGCCTGGTCATCGTGATGTCAAGATGCCTCGCGTGCCACCTCGCCCTTGTCGGCGGCGCTTAGCCCCTCGGAAGCCCCAGCCCCTGCTGCGCGATGATGTTGCGCTGGATCTCGTTGCTGCCGCCCGCGATCGTGATGCCCGGGTTGCTGCGATGCGTCCAGTAGAACTGCCCACCCGCCGGTGCCTGTTCCGACTCCGGCGTGAGCGACGCCAGCGGCCCCGACACCTCCATCGCGAACTCCGCCATGCGGCGCTCCATCTCCGTGAGGAACACCTTCACCACCGAGGACTCCATGCGCAGCCGCAACTCGGCGGCGATCTTCGAGGCCGTCATGCCCTGCAGCAGCTCGCCCGCCTCCACCTCGATCACGAACTGCGCGATGCGGTCGCGCACCCACGGATCGTCGATCAGCGGCCGCCCGTTGAGCGTCGAGGTCTTCACGTACTCGATCAGCTCCTCGAGGCGCAGCGGGAGGTGGCCGTAGGTGATGCCGCTCGTGCGGTCGAGGTCGAGCGCTTCGCGGATGTAGTCCCAGCCCTTGTTCTCCTCGCCGAGCAGGTGGTCGGCAGGGACGCGCACGTCGTCGTAGTACGTGGCGCCGACGGTGTTGCCGGCGAGCGTCGGCATCTTCGTGGCGGTGAAGCCCTCGCGGCTGTACTCGACGAACAGCACGGAGATGCCGCGCCGCAGCGGGGCGTCCGGGTCGGTGCGGACGGCGAGGTACATCATGTCGTCCGGGCCGGGGTTGCCGTACATCTTCTGCCCGTTGATGACGTACTCGTCGCCGTCGCGGTACGCGCGCGTCTGCAGGTTGGCGAGGTCCGAGCCGGTCTCAGGCTCGGTGAAGCCGAGCACGAAGTCGACATCGCCGTTGCGGATGCGAGGCAGCACGTCCTCTTTCATCCAGTCCGTGCCGTACTTTATGATCAGCGGCCCCATGATGCTCACGAGGTACGGCGGGAGCGGCGCACCGGCGCGGCTCGCCTCGTCGCTGACGATGTAGCGCTCCATCTGGCTAAAGTTCGGCAGGCCGCCGTACTCCTCCGGCAGCCCGAGCGAGAACCACCCGCGTTGCGCGACGGCGCGGCGGAAGCGCTCACGCTCCTCGTCGCTCGCGCGGCCCGCACGGCGGATCTCCTCGGGCCAGACTTCCGCGAGGAACTCGCGGACCTCGGCGCGGAATGCCTGCTCGCTGTCTGTGTATCCGAAGTCCATGGTGATCGCTCCGCTATGCCAGGACCGCGTCGGCGACGGCGCGGCGATGCTCGTGGGCGGTGCCGTACATCCCCGCGGCCGCCGTGCCAAGGCGGTACGGGAAGAGCACGAAGTGGTCGTCGATGTAGCCGACGCCGCCGTGCACCTGGATCGCGTCGCGGGTGATCCGCTGCGTGGCCTCGCCCATGAACGCCTTCGCGTAGCGCGCGGCCATCTCGTGCGGCTCGCCGATGCCCTGTAGCCAGGCGGCCTTGTAGCAGAGGTAGCGCCCGACCTCGATGTCGACGGCCATGTTGGCGCACTTGTGCGAGATCGCCTGGAAGCTCCCGATCGGCTGCCCGAACGCGATCCGCCCCTTCGAGTACTCCGAGGCGAGCTCCAGCGAGCGCTGGCAGAGCCCGAGCATCAGCAGCGCCTCGGCGGCCGCGCCGAGCGCCAATACGTTCGTCGCGAGCCCCTGCGCCGCGACGATCTCGAACGCGGCATCCCGGAACCGGATGTCGAAGAGCGGATCGCCATCGGCTGCCGGCATCGGCTGAGCCGCGACGCCGTTCGCGTCGGCCGCGACCACGGCCATGCGGTCGTCGTCCCCAATCGCGACCAGGAAGTGCGTGGCGAGGTTGGCCCATGGGACCGCGATCGCGCGGCCTGAGAGCGTGCCGTCCGCCACCTGCGGTTGGTCCTCCGCGTGGCCGGTGAGTGCGGGGATGACTGTGGCCTCTCCCGAAGCCACCTGTCCGGCGAGCTCGGGGTCGGCATCAACGAGCGCGAGGCCCGCAGCCACCGTCGAATGCACGAACGGGCTGGCCGCGCAGCCCTTGCCCATCTCCTCGATCACCAGTGCGATGTCGAGCAGGCCGCCGCCGCTGCCGCCCATCGACTCGGGGAAGGGGGCGTTGCTCCAGCCGAGTTCCTGCAGGGCGGGCCACAGCCCGGCGTCGAAGCCGTCGTCCGAGCGGTGCGCGTCACGAATGCGGTCCATGGGAAAGGCGCGCGCGAAGAAGTCGCGCGCGGTCTGGGCGAGCAGTTCCTGGACCTCGTTGAACTCATGATCCATCGGCGCCCTCCTCGACCTGCGTGGCTCGGCCGCACTATAGCGCGACGGTCTCGGGGGTGTGCCTGCGGAGTGGTGTTGGCACCACACACGGTGTCAAGTAGGCTACGGACCATGAGGACGATCGAGGAGTTGCGGGCGCTCCGGCGTCGGGCCGGGAACCTGCGCGCTCGCGATCTCGTGGCGCTCGTTGAGGAGCAAGGATACCAGTCGGTGCGCACCAGCGGTGGTCATCACATCTACTCGAGCGAGGGTTCCGCGAGGCCCATCGTCATCCCTGACCGGCCTCGCACGGCGAACACGGCGCGGGGCATCATCAACCGGCTGATACGAGATTTGGAGGACTAAACATGCACACGGCCGCCGAATACCTGGAACTTCCGTACCATCGCGTCATCCAGCCCGACGAGAGCGGTCTGTGGTCCGCCCATGTGTTGGAACTTGATGGGGTGTTCAGTGAAGGAGAGACCGCCGAAGAAGCAGCCCGGAACCTGAACGTGGCAATGGGCCTCTGGATCGAACACGAACTCGCACACGAGAACGCCATCCCGGGACCGTGGGGTGGGGGGGAGCGATCGGGCGACCTGCGCGTGCGCATGCCGCGGTCGCTCCACGCCCGCGCCGCCACTCGAGCAAAGATCGAGGGAGTCTCGCTCAACTACCTCGTCGTGACTGCTCTGGCCGAATACATGGAGCGCCCGGTCAGCGGGTCTGAGGCCTGACCGGGGAGCCGGCGGCCGGACCCTAACCTGCGCCGATGTGCTCCGCGACGAGTGCCGCCAGCGCGGCCGGCTGCTCGAAGTCAGCGAAGTGGCCGCACTCCTCGATGGTGACGAGGCGCGCGTTCGGCATCGAGCGCTCGTACGTCTGCGCCGAGCTGATCGGCACGATGCGGTCGTCGTCGCCCCAGGCGACGAGCGTCGGCGTCTGCACCTCCCGGAGGAGGTGCGGGAGCTCTCGGCTGTACATGTACGGTTTCCAGGAGAGGCGCGCCGTCATCTCGCGGCTGAAGTCCCACAGCTCCTTCAGCTCCGGCGACACTTCCGTGCCGAACTCCTCCTCGTAGCGCGTCTCGTCGCGGAAGCCCGCCCGCACGTACTCGTGGTAGTCGACGAGCATCTGGTCGAGGATCTCGCCCTCCTCGGGCTGGATGCCGGGCGCGCCGACGAGCACGAGCGAGGAGATGCGCGACTGGTTCATCGTCGCCATCTCGGCGGCGATCCAGCCGCCGAGGCCCAGGCCGACGACGGCTATCGGCGCGTCACCACCCTGCTTGTGGAGGAGCTGGTGGAAGAGGATCGCAAGGTCGCGGGGGTGCTTGGCCCACTCGGGCCGGTCGGACTGCCCGTAGCCGGGGAGGTCCGGCGCGAACACCTCGAACGACTGGGCAAGGGCCTCATAGAAGGGTGTCCAGCCAGTGGAGCCGATCGAGTGGTGCAGCACGAGCACGCGCGAGCCGCTGCCGCCGTGCAGGTACTGCACGCTACCGCCGGCCACCTCGGTCGTCTCGACGCTGTGCGTCTCGGTCGTCGTCATGCTGCTCGCCTTCATTCGCGGCCACGACCCGCCCGCTTGCACCGGGGGAGCTGGCTCGGCTGCTGGTCCCGGACCGGGGGGAATCATAGCAGCGCGCGGCGCTGCCGCGAGCCGGGGGAGTGCGTTTCGTATAGGGGTCGAGGCTTACGCGGGCTCGCGGGTGACGCCGACTCGTGCGTCCTCGTAGCGCCGCTGGAGCTGTAGCGCCAGATCGCGCCGGAGGCTCAGGCCGCGCAGCGTGTCGAGGACCTGGTCGGGATACGGGCGGATATCAGGAGGTCCCTGACGCACGTCCTCGATGAACGCGTCGAAGCGCGCGTTCAGGTCGTCGACGTCGGAGACCTCGCGCACGAGCTTGAAGAGCGCCTTGCGATAGCTACGGTCCAGTGTGGGGCTCCGGGGGCTCGGCACTCGCGACTCGCTGGACGATACCACCGGCGCGCCGCGGCGCTCAATCCACGTGTGCCGCGGAAGTGGTGGTGCGTCAGGATGGAGGTCGATCGCTTACCCGTCGCCACTCCTCAACTGCTAGTTTAAGGTCTGACGCCTCTTACTGACTGCTAGTGTGCGATCCGGCGCTCACGGTCACTCCCAAGACAGCGCCACTTTCGACGGCTGCCGCGCGTCGCCCGAGTTACGGATCTGGCGCCATGATGACCTTGTCCTGGATGCCGCGTAACACGACGTACGGGCGGAGGAGAGGGTTGGCGAATCGGTAGCGGCGCCGCCAAGCCTCGCCTGCCGTTTCCAGGACTGAACCCCTCGCGGGTTCGCAGAATGCCTTGAGGTGGCGCACGAACTGTGGGATGTCGTAGCGCCGTCCGGAGACCGCCTCCAGCGGATCGCGGACATCCCCAGCAGCGAAGTAACCCAAATCGTCGGCTGGAGTGCGCGCACAAGCCAACAACACCTTGCCATAGAGGTTCTCTCGACGCGGACTCGTCGTCGCTGCACGATGGCCGGCCTTGATGCTTTCCTGCGTGAGGCTGATGGCTCGCTCGATCGCATAGTCCAGATCCTGCTGCTCCACTACGAAGCTCTCACGCTCCACAGCCGCGTATCCGGCCTCCTGGCCAAGCCGGTGAGCGTAGTGAGGCAGGCCCTGGGCGAGGCGCGCCATCCGCGTCAGCATCTCCGGGCTGGTCTTGAGTCCGATATGCTGATAGCCACCACTGATGATGTCTCGCAATTCCGCTTCGGGCATCCTTGGCATGAGGACCTGCACTGCCGCGCGATCGATCGAGGCGTGATCGGCAATGAGATCATCGACGGTATCGGCGACGCCGACCAGGATGATAGTCGCGTCGACAAGGTAGTCAGAGATCTCCTTGATGGTGCTCGCGAACAGCTGCGTGCAGTCCGAGTCCTCGATCTGGTCGAACTCATCGATGACGATGATGAAGCGCTTGTCTGCAAGGGTGAGAAGTCGCCGGACGTTATGCGGGGTGGCGGCCTCGTTGCGAATCTCGGTGAAGATCTCGATCCATGAGTCGCCCGCTGGGAATGGCTCCCTACGCTTCTCGTACGCGTCTTGCATGAGCTCGAGGACATTGCCCCAGATCGATTCGAATGTGCTGGACGGGGTGCAGTTCGTGCGGAGTGCGAACACGCTGTCGGAGTCCTTGAACGCGTCGGTCCACAGTTCGTGGATGAGGCTCGCCAGAGATGTCTTCCCGACACCGCGGTCCCCGAAGAGCAGGACGCTGAGTCCGTCCTGCCGGACCGCTGACATCACCTCCTGGATCTGTTGACGACGCCCTACCAGCAGATCAACGTTGCTCACTGGTCCGCCGGGATTGAAGGCGTCTGCGAGTTGGACTCGGATCCGCAGCGCCTCAGCCTGTTCAATCGCCTCGTTTGCCATGACTTCGCACCTATACCGCAGCTAGTACCGTATCAGACGCCAGGAAACTACTGCAAGTTAAGGAGCGGTCGACACGTAGTTCGTAACAGTTCTATGCCGGACGCTAGCCGTTCGCGCCATTCGGGAGCCCAAGCCTAGTGTCGCTCCCGCGGCGTGTACCGCGGCGGCTCCGCCAGGTGCGGCAACCCGTGCGCGCCGCCCGGGCGGAAATCGAGGGGGGCGTGGCGGTGCGCCTTCAACAGCCGCACCATCGTCTCGACGTCCGGGACGGGCTCCGGGAAGCCCGTCCCCACCCGCCCGACCGCCGGGATCGAGTGCACGTCGGAGCCCGCCGTGCGGCCCACGCCCAGCTCCTCGGCCAGCGTCGCCCAGTAGCCGTCGACCTGATCCGAGTGGTCGCCGTTGACGACCTCGATCGCCTCGAAGAGGTTCGGCACGTTGCTCCACGCCGGCGGCGACCAGTCGCCCTGCCGCATCGGGTGCGCCCACACCATCGCGCCGCCCTCGGACACGACGATATCGCGCAGGCGGTGAATGTCGGACAGCGCGGGGCGATAGCGGTCGAGGCCGAACACCAGCACGTGGCCGACCTGGGTGTTGACCTCCATGCCGCGGATCACGGCGACGCCGTGACGCTCGCCGAGCTCGCGCACGTCGGCCTCTGGCCATATCGAGTTGTGTTCGGTCAGGCACACGCCGTCGAGGCCGCGCGCCGCGGCCTGTGCCGCGAGCGCACCCGCCCGCACGCCGCTGTCGAGCGAGCGGTCCGAGCTGTGACAGTGCAGGTCGACCACGGCGCCGCCCGGCAGCCGAGCCTCGGCGATGTCGCCGAGTTCGGAGCCGGGCGCGGCCGCGCCGTCCCTCGATGTGCCTGGGGGCAACCCGCCTCCGCCCTAGCCGCCCGCGCGTTCGCGGGTGAGGCGGATCAGCTCGGGCAGCACCGCGAGCGCGTCGCCGTTGATGCCGTAGCGGGCGTAGCGGAAGATCGGTGCGTCGCGGTCGGTGTTGATCCCGACCAGCACGCGCGCGGTCGAGCACCCCATCATGTGCTGGCTCGCGCCCGAGATGCCGGCCGCCAGGTACAGGTCCGGGCTGACGATCTTGCCGGTCAGGCCCACCTGCTCCTCGGACGGCGCCCAGCCCTCGTCGACGATCGCGCGCGAGGCGCCCGGCATGCCGCCGAGGTTCGCCGCGAGCTCGCGGATGAGCGCGAAGTTGTCGCCGCTCTGCAGCCCGCGACCGCCGGAGACGACGACGTTGGCCTCCTCGAGGCGAGGGCCGGTGGCCTCCGCGGGCTGGTCGACGACGACACGCTGCTCGGCCGGCGCGGGGGCGTCGACGGCGACGACCTCCGCGCTGCGGCCCGCCTCGCGTTCCGGAGCGGGGGCGAGGCCGGGCGAGAGCCCGATCACGCGCGGTGTCGCTGCCAGCCGGTAGGCGGCGCGCGCCGACCCACCGTAGACCGATGCGATCACGACGAAGCCCGCCGCGTCGTCGGGCCGTATCTCCGTCACGCCCATCACGCAGCCTCCGCCGAGGCGCGCGCCGAGCCGGGGCGCGAGCTCCAGCGTGTTCGAGCCACGCCCGACGATGACCGTGCTCGCCTCGGATGCCGCGACGGCGGCCGCGGCCGCGTCGACGGCCGCATCGCCGGAGAACGTTGCGAGGTGCTCGGCGTCGGCGACGAAGACCCGCGCCGCGCCGCGCTCGCCCGCCTCGGCGACCGCGGCGCCGGCGTTGTGGCCGATCACGGCGCACAGGAACGGCTCGCCGGTGTCCGCGGCGAGCGCGCCGGCGCCGCCGAGAGCTTCGAGGTCGCCGCCGGTCAGACCCTCGGCCGGGGGTTGGGTGATGATGGCGATGATGCCGCTCACAGCACGCCCTCCGCTTCCAGCTTGCTCAGCAGTGCTGCCGCCTGCGCCGCGGGGTCATCGCCCTCGATGAACTCGCACTCGCCGGCGACCTCGTAGATGTCGAGCTCGAGCAGCTCCGCGCCCGCGCCCTCCTCGACGCCGAGTTCGGCCGGCGTGCGCACGGTCGCGGGATGGCGGCGAGCGGCGATCATGCCGCGACCGGTCGGGTAGCGGGGGATGCCGAGCTCGTTGCTGATGGTCACGACCGTCGGCATCGAGGCCAGCACCTGCTCCTCGCCCAGCGGCGTCGCGCGCTTGATGCGGAACCGTTCACCTTCGACGCGCACGTCGAAGGCGATCGTCACGTAGGCGAAGCCGAGCATCTCGGCGAGTGCGGCGGGCGTCGTGCCCTGGTCGTAGTCCGAGGACTGCCGCCCGCACAGCACGAGGTCCACGTCGCCGAGGTCGCGGATCGCGGCGGCGAGCAGGCGGGCCGTGCGGAAGGCGTCCGGTGGGCCGTCTGGATCGTCGACGCGCACGATCTCATCGCAGCCCATCGCCTTGCAGTGGCGCAGGAGCTGGTTGACGTCCTCGCCGCCCGCCGAGAGGGCGGTGATCGTGACGTCGTGGCCGTCGTCGCGCAGGCGCAGCGCGGCCTCGATGGCCTGGTCGTCGTAGGCGTTGATGATCAGCGGGAGCTGCGTGCTGAACGCCCGCCCCGAGTCGTCGACCTCGAGCTGGCCCCACAGCGCGTAGCTGTTCACGCCGTCCGGGTCGATGACCTGTTTCGCGCAGATCACAATGTGCATGCGGTCCTCCTCCAAGGCGCCGTGTGGTGGGTGGGCGCTAGTAGTCTTCGCCCTCGAGGAAGACGAAGCTCTCCTCGCACCATACAAGTGCGTTGGTGGCGGCGGCGGGATCCTCGTCGCTGCGGCCGATCATCTCCATCCAGCGCCAGGGCGGGTCGCCGTGGTCGAAGCGGCGGCCGGTCAGCACCCCCGTGTAGGTCGAGCGGCCGCCGAGCTGCGTGCCCTCGACCGCCTCGCCGCCCTCGCAGATGCAGCGGCGGCCGGCGAGGTCCTCGTCGAAGTAGTAGCGAACGTTCTCGTGCGGCCCGATCTCCGAGGCGGCTCGGGCCTCCTCGGGGGTCGGGGCAGCGTCCGCGGCGTCGTCTGGCGGTGTCACTGCTCCGTCCGTTCTGCCGCGCAGCGGCGCGCGGCGGGCCGAGTGTGACGCGCGCGACGTAGGCTCGTCAAAGGCCGAGGGTGATCGCGCGCGAGGAGGACGAGGTGACGACGACGCAGGAACGGCGCTCCGAGCGACTCGATCGATTCGAGCACGTCACGGAGCTCCCGTTGTTGGTGCTCGCGCTGCTCATGATTCCGCTGCTGCTCGGACCGGTCGTGTTCGATCTCTCAGCGCGCGCGGAACGGGCGCTGTTCGCACTCGACTGGATGATTTGGGGCGTCTTCGCAGTGGAGCTGTCCGTTCGGACGTACCTTGCACCGGGCAGGCTGCGGTACCTGTGGGAGCACTGGTTCGATGTCCTGCTCGTCGCGTTGCCATTTCTGCGGCCGCTGCGCGTGTTCCGGTCGGCGCGCGCGCTGCGACTCCTGCGAGGCGCGCGCTTGCTCGCCTACTTGTTCAGGGCCACGGACACAGCGCGCGCAATCATGGCGCGGCGAGGCGTGCAGGGCTCGTTGCTGTTCGCGCTCGGCGCACTCATCGCCTCAGCGGTCGTGATCACCTTCGCTGAGCGAGGCTCAGGCGGTTCCATCGACGGGTTCGACACGGGGGTGTGGTGGGCCTTCACGACGGTCACCACCGTCGGCTATGGCGACACGTATCCGGTCACGCTCATTGGCCGTGGCGTGGCGACGTTCCTCATGCTGATCGGCATCGGGCTCTTCGGCGTGCTCACGGCGAACGTCGCCGCGTACTTCGTCGAGACCGCGCAGGATCAGTCCGATGACCCCGCTCCCGACCCGATCGGGGAAGTGCTCGGTGAACTGCGTCGGCTGCATGAGCGCCTCGACGCTGCGGGGATCGTGGAAGGTGGAGCAGCTACGCGCGACGCATGAACGCGCGGAGCAGGGGCAGGATCCGCTCCGGCGCCTCCTCGGCGAGGAAGTGCCCGCAGTCCTCTCGTGCACCTCGACGACCGTGAGCGCCGACTGCCAGTGTTCGAGCTCCTGCCGCCGGAACGCGATGTCGCGCAGTCCCCACAAGATCAGCGCCCGCTTGTCCGGGAACGTCGCGCGGTTCTGCCGCGCAGCAGCGCGCAGCGGGCCGAGTGCGACGCGCGCGACGTAGGCTCGTCCAAGGCCGAGGGTGATCGCAGGCGAGGAGGACGAGGTGACGACGACGCAAGAACGACGCTCCGAGCGACTCGATCGATTCGAGCACATGACGGAACTCCCGTTGCTCGTGCTCGCGCTGATCATGATCCCGCTGCTGGTCGCACCAGTCGCATTCGATCTCTCGGCGCGGGTGGAGCGCGCCGTGCTCGCGCTCGACTGGATCATCTGGGGGGCCTTCGCAGCCGAGCTGGCGATCCGCACCTACCTCGCGCCTCGCCGGCTGCGGTACCTGCGGCGGCACTGGTTCGACGTGCTGATCGTGGTGCTGCCCTTCCTGCGTCCGCTGCGCATCCTCCGCTCCGCGCGTGCGCTGCAAGCGTTGCGAGTCGTCCGCGTGCTCGTCTACCTGGTGCGGGCGTCGCACACGACGGTAGCGATCATGGGCCGGCGAGGTGTGCAAGGCGTGCTGCTGTTCGCGCTGGGCGCGCTCATCGCTTCGGCGGTCGTGATCACCTTCGCCGAGCGAGGCTCGGGCGGGTCGATCGACGGGCTGGGCACGGCGGTGTGGTGGGCCTTCACGACCGTCACCACCGTCGGCTACGGCGACACGTATCCGGTCACGCTGATTGGCCGTGGCGTGGCGACGTTCCTGATGCTGATCGGCATCGGGCTCTTCGGCGTGCTCACGGCGAATGTCGCGGCGTACTTCGTCGAGACCGCGCAGGATCAGTCCCATGACCGCGCCACCGAGCCGATCGAGGAGGTGCTCGCCGAACTGCGCCGGCTGCACGACCGCCTCGACGCAGCGGGGATCGCCGAGGCCGGAGCAGCTACGCGCGACGCATGAAGTCGCGGAGCAGGGGCAGGATCCGCTCCGGCGCCTCCTCGGCGAGAAAGTGCCCGCAGTCCTCGAACTCATGCACCTCGGTGTCGGTCAGCGCCCACTGCCAGACATCGAGCTCCTCGCGGCGGAACGCGATGTCGCGCAGGCCCCACAGGAGCAGCGCCCGCTTGTCCGCGAACGCCTCGCGGTCCGCCCAGATCGAGGCGAGCCAGTCGCTCGCGCCGATGATGTGGCCGGGGAGGGCGGCGCACGCCGCGCGCTCGCCCCCTCGGCTGCGCGTTGCGGTAGTGATGCATCACCCCGGGCGTCAGCACGCCCTTGTCGCCGACAGCCCGAGGCATCACCTGGGTCACGAAGAAGTTGAACCGCTTGATAAGGAACTGCCCCACCGGGCTGCGCATCATGAAGCTGAACATCCGGAAGTGCCGGTCGTCGGAGACCGGCCAGCACCACGTGTTCGCGATCACCAGCCGCGACACGCGCTCCGGGCGCCGGCGCGCGAAGTCGAGGCCGATCGGCCCGCCCCAGTCCGTCAGGAACAGCGTCGCGTCCCGCACGTCGAGGTCTTCGAGCAGCGCGGCGAACCGCTCTGCGTGCGCCATCGGATGGTGGTCCTCGCGACGGTCGCTGCGTGCGGAGAGGCCGAAGCCGATGTGGTCGGGGGCGATGCAGCGGAACTCGTCGCGCAGCCCGGCGACGAGGTGGCGGAACTCGAACGACCACGCGGGATTGCCGTGCACGAAGACGATGGGTGAGCCCTCGCCCTCGTCGACGTAGTGCATGCGGTGCCCGTCGGGCGTGGCGAAGAAGCGGCTCTCGAACGGGTACATCGCGTCCGACACCCACGCGGGGCGCGAGCCCCCTCCCGTCGAGGTCATTCGGGGTAGTTCCCGTGTCTCATCCCGACCTACCCCGGAGCATCCTCTGCGAGCACATCGTCGAGGACGACGACAGCGAGATCCGGCACGCGGCGGAAGTCACTATCGTTGGTGACGAAGAGCGCGCAGGCGGCGCGAAGCGCTGTCGCAGCATGGATAGCGTCGGGCGTTTTCAATCCTGATGCGGCCCGCAGACGAGCGGCATCTTCGAACACTTGATATGAGGCATCCAGGAGTCGTACAGCATGTGCGTCGAATAGCTCGCGATACTGCATCTCGATCGCTGTGTTGCCGTCTCGCAACGGCTTCACCAGGGCCTCGAGTACCAGGATGGGACTGCTCACAAGGGTCAGGTTCCCGTTCTGGGCGTCCTGCCACATCGGCTCCAGCAGCGAGCGGTACGGCTCCACTCGTTCAACGCTGTAGATGAGACTGCTGGCATCGATACAAACCAGACCGCCCGGCGGCAGGGTCAGAGATCCCACGACGCCTTCTCGTTCGCCAGGTACTCGCGCACCTCTTCGGGCGTCTGGAACAGGCGGTGCTCGGGCCCGCTGTTGAGGATCTCCATGACGGCCCGGCCCTCCCCCCTGGATTCGTGCAGCACCACCACGTCCACCGTCTGCCCCGCCTCCAACTCAGGGCTGGCGAACTCCACCTTGCCTCCTGGCAACACCGTCACCTTCTGATGGAGCACCTTCTGCATGTCCTCGTCCTTCGCCAGAGATCGCCCAGGTTGGCTCGCGGCTAGGTTACCCGGATCGGGTGGGGGAGTGGCTGGTTGAAGAGGTAGCCCTTCTCGTTGAAGGGCACCGCATCCGGCTGCGTGTTGCCGGCGACGTCGGTCGCGCGCGTCAGCAGTGTGCGGTCGCCCGGCCGCGCGGGCCAGTCGAACTCGAACCGCGCCCACGAGTACTGCACCTGCGGCTCGACGAGGCGCGCGGGTCGCCAGCTCGCGCCGTCGTCGGCGCTCCACTCGACGCTCGTGATCGCGCCGTGCGGCGAGTGGGCGAAGCCGTGCAGGCGCTGGATCCCGCTCGGCAGCTCCGCCGGCCACGGCAGGCCGAGCGCGCTCTTGATCGACTGCACGGTCACTGCCTGCCCGCCCGCCTCGCGCTCGGGCGGGTAGTCGTCGCCGATGAGCACGTACGAGGTGGTGTTGTTGCGTGTCCACAGCTGCTCGCGCGTCACGACGATGCGGCCGAGCCACTTGATGCTCGTGCTGCCGACCCAGCCCGGCACGAGCGCGCGCAGTGGGAAGCCGTGGTCCCGTGGCAGCAGTTCACCGTTGAGGCCGTACGCGAGCAGCGTGTCGGGGTGCATCGCCTTCTGCGCGCTGACCACGCGGCGGAACCCGCCCTCGGGCGCGTCCTCGTCGAGGCCGACGAGGAGTACGCTCGCGGCGTCGTCGGCGATACCGGCGAGCGTGAGCACGTCGGCCAGCGCGACGCCGAGCCACACGCCGTTGCCGACGGTGCCCGTCCCCCACTGCGTGCCCTTCGCCGCCCGCCCCTGCACGCGGTCGAACATGACTCGATGGTTCCCGGCGCACTCGAGGTACGAAACGAGCGTGCGCGCGGGCAGGCGGCGAAGCTCGTCGTACGACAGCTCCAACGGCTGCTCGACGGCGTCGCCCTCGACGGTGAGCCGCCACGCGCCCGCGTCGACCTCGACGCTGGCGGGCGAGTTGTTGCGCACGAAGAACAGCCAGTTGGGCGTGATCACCCCCTCCATGAGCTGGAGGCGGGATTCGAGGCCGGCCTCGCCGTGCTCGATGAATGGGCCCGGATCCTTGAACAGCCCGGACGGCTCGCCGTCCTGCTCGCCGAAGCACGCCGCGAGCACCGCAGCCGCGCCGCCGGCGGCGAGGAGCCCGAGGAAGCGCCGACGGCTCAGGCCGCGCGTGCTTGCGAGCCGCCACAGTGCGTCGCCTGTCATGTGGCGTCCCTGGCGCTCAGGCGACCTCGACGCCGTCGCGGATGCGGAACTCGCCGTCCTGCACGAGGTGGCGGATGCGCCGCGTCGCCGTGATGTCGGTCAGCGGGTCGCCGTCGAGGACGAGCAGGTCCGCGCGGCGGCCCGGGCGCACCGGGCCGAGGTCGTCCTCGACGCCGATGGCGCGCGCGCCCTGCAGCGTCGCGGCCTGGATTGCCTCGTGGTTCGACATGCCGATGCCGGTGAGCAGCGCGATCTCCTGGTGGATGGCGTCGGGGCCGGTGAAGGGGCTGCCCAGGTCCGTGCCGGCGACGATCGGCACGCCCGCGCGCCATGCAGCGGTGATGTTCTCGCGGTGCACCGCCGAGACCTCGCGCGCTCGCTGCAGCGTCTCCTCGCCCAGCGCCTCCGAGCCGCTCTCGATCACGAAGTGGATCACCGCCAACGTCGGCACGATGAACGTGCCGCGCTCCAGCATCTCCTCGATCAGCTCCGCGGTGACGAACGAGGCGTGTTCGACGGTGTCGACGCCGCCGCGGACGGCGTTGCGGATGCTCGGCTCGCCGTGGGCGTGGGCGGCGACGCGCTTGCCCTCGGCGTGCGCCATCGAGGTGACGATCGCCACCTCGTCCTCGCTGTACTGCTCGGCGCCCGGCCCGTGACCGGTGCCGATCACCCCGCCGGAGACCATCATCTTGAGCAGGTCGGCGCCGTCGTCGAGCTGCGCGCGGGCGGCCTGCCGCACCCCGTCGGGGCCCTCGGCGTGCAGGCCGACGTGCCAGCCGTGGCCGTCCGGCCCGGTCATCCACGCGCCGGCCGTGAAGATGCGCGGGCCCGGCGCGGAGCCCGAGGCAATCGAGTCGCGCATGTCGACGCTGAGCGGGCCCACCCCGCCGACCTCGCGCGCCGTCGTGACGCCGTGCCCGAGCAGCGCCGCTGCGCGCTGAGCCGCGCCCCCGGCCTGCTCGACGTGTGGCAGGTCGAGCGCGTTGTCGAGCGCCTCGGGCGTCGCGTCGAGCGTGAGGTGGGTGTGCGCGTCGATGAGCCCGGGGATCGCCGTCGCCCCGCCCGCGTCGAGCTCCTCGCCGTCGCTGTCGAGGCCGGGCCCGATCTCGGCGAAGCGCCCGTCGTGGATGCGCACGTCGACGCCGTCGCGGATGTCGCCGGCCCCGTCGATGAGGCGCAGATTGCGGATCAGCATGTACAGCCCTCGCGTCCGTTCTCAGCCGTTCCCACCCGGCGCATGCTATCGCGCACCCCGCCGTACGAGGCATTGGTGCGTGCGGCGCCGCGTGGGCGGGGGTACGAGCCGCGATCGGTAGGGTTGGGGGTGCGTGAGGTTCGGAGGGACGCTCGTCACCGAGCCGTAATGCAGCGGCGGGGCAGAGATGCCCCGCCGCAAGCGCTACTCATCGACGATGAGGGACGGTCTACTCGACGATGAGGACGGTGCGCATGCCCTCGTTGAAGTGGCTCTCCCACTCACCTTCCTCGAGCTCGACGATGTTGCAGAAGATGATGTAGCGGCCCGGCGTGAGCTTGAAAACGCCGGCCATTGAAGTACCCGGGTCAAACTCCTCGATCTCGCCGAGGAACTTGAGGATGCCCTCGCCATCCTCGAGGACGAAACCGGTGTCGTCCTGCAGTAGCTCCGACTCGTCGAGGTCGGTGCGGATGATGACCAACTCGTGTGGGTCGATCGGGCCGATGTTCTCCGCATTGACCACGTACGTGCCCGCCGCGACGGTGAACTCGCCGTCCTTCTTCTCGATGTTGAGGGGAATGACTCCCCACTCCTGGAGCTGGACGTCGATGAGCCCGGGACCGGATGGCCCGCTCATCCCCTGGACCTCAGTCTCCAGCGCCGACACCTGCGCCGACAGTGCCGAGATCTGCCCCGACAGTTCGTCGATCTCCTCCGAGTTGTCGGTGCACGCTAGCGCAAGCATTGCTGTTGCGGCCATGAGAGCCGCTGTCAAGATTCGCATGGAATCCCCCTTTTCCCGTGCATGGGCTATCTGCTCAGACTTGCCTCCTTCCCGCATCCGCGGATGCGGGTTCTGGTCCACCTTGGTCCGAATCGCCAGGCGGAGGTTGACCCCCTCCCGCGCACAACGCTCAGTATACGGCTGGTGGCGACGCAGCACCCTCCAATATGCGTCGCTGGGCGCCAGGCTGAGTACTCGAAGTCGGACAGGCGATCACCGATGGCGATCATCGAGGCGAGCCGGCTGGTCCCGCGCGCCCCGAACCTGCGTTGGGCTGGACGTTCAGGCGGCCACGTTGGTGACGCGCAGGTTGCGATGAGCATGTAGAGTTCCTCGCGTCCGTTCGCAGCCGTTCCCACCCGGCTCATATCTACCGCGCACCCCGCCGTACGATGCACGGGTGCGTCCCGCTCCGCGCGCGGGTGCCGGTTCGAGTGGAAGGGCAGAACATGACGGCTGCTGCGGACGCGGCGATCGGCGCCGAGGGACTCGTGCGGAGCTTCCCCGCCGTCCGCGCCGTCGACGGCATCGACCTCGCGGTCGAGCGCGGGCAGGTGTTCGGCTTCCTCGGCGCGAACGGCTCCGGCAAGACCACGACGATCCGCATGCTGACCACGCTGCTGCGTCCCACCGCCGGGCGCGCCTACGTCGACGGCCTCGACGTGCAACGCGAGCCCACCGAGGTGCGGCGGCGCATCGGCGTCGCGCTGCAGGAGGCCGGCCTCGACGACCTCCAGACCGGGCGCGAGCTGCTCACGTTGCAGGGCCGCCTGCACGGCGTTCCGCGCTCGCAGATCGCGGCCCGCGTGGCCGAGTTGCTCGCTATCGTCGACCTCGAGGACGCGGCGGACCGGCGCATCGGGACGTACTCGGGCGGGATGCAGCGGCGGCTCGACCTGGCCTCGGCGCTCGTGCACGGGCCGGGCATCGTGTTCCTCGACGAGCCGACGAGCGGGCTCGACCCGATCAGCCGTGACGCGCTGTGGCGCTACGTCGAGCAACTCAACCGCGGGGAGGGCGTGACGTTCTTCCTCACCACGCAGTACCTGGAGGAGGCGGACCGCCTCGCCGACGAGGTCGCGATCATCGACGCCGGTCGCATCGTCGCGCAGGGATCGCCCGCGAGCCTGAAGGCGACGATCGGCGCCGACGTGGTCACCATGCACGTCGACGCGGATGACGGCGGCACCGCGGTCGCCCGCGCCGTGCTGCGCATTGAGGAGCTGCCGGGCCTCGAGGAGGTGCGCACGCTCGACGACGCGATCGTCGTCTACATCGCCGACGGCAGCCGGGCAATCGCCCGCCTCGTCACGGTCGTGCAGGAGGCCGGCCTTGACGTGCGCGAGGTGACGCTCGCGCAGCCGACGCTCGACGACGTCTTCTTGCGCGCGACGGGCCGCCACCTCGAAGTCGACGCACCCGCGGGGTATCCCGGCGCAGTGGGGCCCGCGGGGTATCCCCGCGTAATGGAAGATGTGCCGGCGCCCGACGCCGGGGAGGAGGAGGCATCATGACCACGCTCGTGGTGGGCACGTACCAGCTGACGTGGCGGGCGGTGCGGGAGACGATCCGCCAACCGGGCGTCGAGGCGGGCAACCTCTTCATCCCGCTGTTCTTCTTCTTCGTCACCGTCGGCGCGATCAGCAACATCGCGGCCCCCGCGTTCGGCATCGAGAACTACGAGGCGTTCCAGCTCCCCGTCGCGGTCACGCAGGGCGTGGCGGGCGCTGCCGCCATCTCCGGCGTGGCGATCGTGAAGGACATCGAGAGCGGCTACTTCGACAAGCTGCTGCTGACGCCGATGCCACGGCTGGCGATCGTGCTCGGGCGGCTCATCGCGGACGGCGTCCGGTCGGCGACGTTCACGTCGATCATCATCGCCGTGCTCGCCATCTTCAGCGGCGGGTTGGAGGCGGGACCGCTCGGCTACGTCGTGATCGTCGCGCTGGCAGGGCTGTTCGGTGTGGCGTATTCGGGGATCGGCGTGGCGATCGGGTTGCGCACGGGGAACGCGCAGGCCGCACAGGCGGGGTTCCTGATCTTCTTCCCGCTGCTGTTCCTCTCGCCCGCGTTCGCACCGAAGGAGTTCTTCGACCCGTGGATGGAGTTCCTCGCCTCGATCAACCCGGTGACCTACCTGCTCGAAGGCATGCGCACGCTCGCGCTCGATGGCTGGGAGTGGGACAACCTCGCCGGCGCGTTCGCATCGGTGCTCGGACTGGGAGCCATCACCACCACGCTCGCGCTGTGGGCACTGCGCACGAGGACCGCGTAAACGCGATGACGACCGACGACCGCTGGCGGCAGGCCTCGGACGCGCCCGGGCACGCGCTCGCGCCGCTCGACGGCGCGGACCTCGGCGGCGGCGTCACGCTCGACGTGCGCCTCGGGCCGCGCAGCGCGGTGGGCTCGACGTACTTCCGCTGCTACCTCGTGACGCCGGACGGACGCTCGACGGCGCCGGTGGTGTTCGGGCTACAGAACTCGGGGCCGTACCCCGGCTTCAACTGGGTCGAGGTGCTCGACTCCTTCACCTCGCTCCCGCTCGACAGCGGGGGAACGTTCGACGTCACCCCGGAGCTGGAGCGCGCGCTGTTCGAGCGCCTCGCAAGCGTCGTGCCGCCGGGCGGGCACCTCATGGCCGAGTACGACTCGGCTGCCCGCGCGCTCACCGCGCGCGCATTGGCGGCACGCGTGCCGCCGGTGGCGACGCCGCTCGGCGCGCTGCTGTTCGATGTGGGCTGCGGGGTCGCGTTCCGCGACTGGTACATCTCCGAGGGCGGGCGCGAAGGCCCGCGCAAGCTGCAGGGCTTCCGCGCCCTCGACGACGAGCACGCCCGCACGCGCGGCCTCGAGGCGGCCGAGGCCCTCGACGCCTTCCTCGCCGATCGGGGAGGGCTCGCGGCCGACCTGCGCGAGGTGACGTTCCCGCTCGCCGAATCGGTGCTGGGGGAGCTGCGGGGGCGCTTCGGCGGTTCGTAGCTGTGGAGCGGGTAGAACCGACGGCCGCGCAAGAACCGGCCGGTCGACGGAAATGAGGCGATACGTGTCTTACGATAGAGCCGCATACGATAGTACAGGAATACGACGTCGCATAAGGCGAGCGCGGGAGCAACTGAGACTATTGCATCCAGAGCTGACAAGATTTGCCGAGAAGCAGCGCGAGCGTATCGTGCACCACGTGGAGTCTACCCGACAGATATGGTTGGTTGAAGGAGACAACGAATTTGTCCCGATTGACTACGCGATACATATAGGCGATGTACTATACAATCTTAGATCCGCTCTGGATCACACAGTCTGGCAACTCGTTATTGCCAATGGGCAAGAGCCCGATCGCGGCAATGCGTATCCAATATGCCGGGATCAAGCAGCCTTTGATATTGCCAAAGGCCGGGCTCTGAAAGGGGTAAGCTTCGAAGCGCAGGAAGCAATCCTACAATACCAGCCGTGGCGCCCTTCACAGCACGGGCTTGATCTGTGGCTGCTTCACATCATGAGTATTCATGATAGGCACAGACATCTCCTCATGGCCGCTGGATATTCAGGTGGACCGATGATTGGAGATGTCAGCTCGCTCAAGCCGGATTCGATGGTAACAGTAAGCACGTGGCTTCTGAACAAAGGCGAGCTACTGTTAGCAGTGGATGATCCAAGCGCTGATATCCAGGATAACGTGCAGTTCCGTTTGGTGATCCAAGCGCTGATATCCAGGATAACGTGCAGTTCCGTTTGGAAGCCCACTTCGTCGATCCAGAGGCCAATGAATCCGTTCGCGACGAAGTGTTTTCCACCAAGCGCAGTGAGCAGATCGCGGCGATCGAGAGATACGGCCCTACTATGCGTTCGGTCAGGAAGACGCTGTATTCCTGCGTTGATGCGGTAGATTCTGTTACTTCTCATCTGATACCGGATCTCGGGAGCCAGCCTGTCTGACGGACCCCAGTCGCATCGAGCGCGCGGCGTAGGTGATTGGGTAGTGCGACCCATGGCGGAGGTAGGCGCTTCGGCGGTTCGTGACCCTCGTGTAGTATCGGAGTCGCCCACGGGTACCCATTCCCAGGAGGCCAGACCGCACAAGGTTGCCCGCCGCCCGGCGAGGCGGAGGCACGACGACGGAGGACGCGATGCCCCAGACCCTGAGCGTGATCAAGGCGGATGTCGGCGGCTTTGTCGGCCACTCGGCCATGCACCCCGAGCTCCTCGACGCCGGGCGCGAGTCGCTGGCGCAGGCCGTGCAGTCGGGGCTGCTGATCGACGCGCAGGCCCACTCCTGCGGCGACGACCTGTTCCTGATCATGTCGCACGACCGCGGCGAGGACGACGAGGCGATTCACCGCCTCGCCTGGGACACGTTCCAGATCGGTACCGACGTGGCGATGAAGCTGCACCTCTACGGCGCGGGCCAGGACATCCTCGTCGACGCCTTCTCCGGCAACATCCGCGGCGCCGGCCCCGGCTCGGCGGAGGTGGAGCTCGAGGAGCGCCCCTCGGAGCCGGTGATCGTGTTCATGGGCGACAAGACCTCGGCCGGGTCGTTCAACCTGCCGTTCTTCAAGATGTTCGGCGACCCCTTCAACACCGCCGGCCTGATCATCGCCGAGTCGCTGCACATGGGCTTCGAGTTCGAGGTCCACGACGTCAAGGAGAGCAAGCGCATCATGCTCTCCTGCCCGGACGAGATGTACGACCTGCTCGTCTTCATCGGGTCGCCGGCGCGCTACGCCGTGAAGCGCGTGCGCAGCCGCAGTACCGGCGAGGTCGCGGCCGTCTCCTCCACCGACAAGCTCTCGCTCATCGCCGGCCGCTACGTCGGCAAGGACGACCCGACGGCGATCGTGCGCTGCCAGGGCAACTTCCCCGCCGTCGGCGAGGTGATCGAGCCGTTCACGACCGCGTGGACCGTCGAGGGCTTCATGCGCGGCTCGCACTACGGCCCATGGATGCCGGTCTCGGTCGAGCAGGCGCACCCGGCCCGCTTCGACGGCCCGCCGCGCGTCGTCGCGCTCGGCTTCCAGCTCGCCGAAGGCAAGCTGATCGGCCCGCGCGACCTGTTCGACGACCCCTCGTACGACAACGCACGCACCGAGGCGAACAACATCAGCGACTACCTGCGCAAGCACGGCCCGTTCGAGCCGCACCGTCTGCCCCTCGACGAGATGGAGTACACGACGATGCCGGCCGTGGCCGCCAAGCTGAGCGACCGCTGGGAGGCCATGTAGTCGCGAGCGGGGGAGCCCTACGCGGCGTCGCTCGATGCAGATGTTCGTCGACGCCGACGAGGCCTACCTGGCTTGGACGCAGTGGCATCCGGAGGGCTACGTGCTCAACGTCGGACGCCGCCCGGCCCCTTCGACGGCGATCGTGCTCCACGTGGCGGCCTGCGAGCTGATCTCCACGCGGGGACAGCGCTACACCACCGGCGAGTACATCAAGATCTGCTCGCTCGACCGCCAGGAGTTGATCGACTGGTCCGGGCGCGACGTGGACGGCGAACTCAGCACCGCCTGCCATTGCCTGCGCTGAAGGCCTGCTCGCGGCCGCCAGACGTGCCTGCTGCCGTGGATGGTGCGGCGGCGAAGATGCTCTTGCCAGCGTGGGACGTCGACGGGTGACGAAATTCGTGCCCGGTGATGCTAGCGTGACCCGATGCAAGGCAGAGGACGAGGGCGACCGCGACATCCCGGGGTTCTGACGCCCGGCGAACTGCGTGTGCTCGAGGAGCTGCGTAAAGGCGGTACGAACGCCGAGATCGCTGCACGACTCGGCCTGAGTCCCGAGACCGTCAAGACCCACGTCGCTCGCATGCTCTCGAAGCTGGACCTGCCGAACCGCCGAGCACTCGCCGCGTGGCGTCCGGAGGAAGAGGGGGTTGGGGGCCGCTGGTGGGCGGGACCGTTCCTGAAGCCGCTCGCGTGGATGGGACAGGCTGCGGTCATCATCGCCCTCGGACTCGTGCTCGTCCTGGTGTTCGCCCGCGAGGACGAGGGAACACTCGTCGCTGTACCGGACGACGTCTCGCTGAGCGCGGGCCCCTGGAACACGTGCGCCATCCGCGGGTCTGGAGAGCTGGTCTGCTGGGGGGCCAATCGATACGGCGAGGCAAGTCCGCCTCGCGGGACCTTCCGCTCCGTGAGCGTCGGAAGTGGCCACTCGTGCGGACTGCGTGAGTCGGGCGAAGTCGCGTGCTGGGGACGCAATGACGACGGTCAAGCCGACGCGCCTGTCGGGGCCTTCCGGTCCGTGAGTGCGGGAGATGACCACTCGTGCGCAGTGCGCGACTCGGGCGCAGCGACCTGCTGGGGAGATGGCGGATTCGGGCGGACCGAGGCTCCGGATGGAGCCTTCAGCTCCGTGAGCGCCGGGAGCTACCACTCGTGCGGCGTGCGTGAGTCGGGCGAAGTCGCGTGCTGGGGAGCAGGGGGGCCTGGACAGGGCGGCCGAGACCCCGGCGCGGCTCACGCGCCACTGGTCCTGAGCCTGAACGCATCCGCCCCGATCTTGCCCGGATACGCCCACTTCGAGAGCCGCCCCTCCCCGCATGCGGGCCAGAGCGATGCTCCTCCGGGTCGCTACCGCTCGGTGAGCGCGGGCCTATACCACACCTGCGCAGTCCGACAGTCAGGGAGGGTCGCCTGCTGGGGCAAGATTTGGCTCGAAGACGTGGTCGCGCCCACGGGAACCTTCCAATCGATAAGCGTCGGTTCCGACCACGGATGCGGCGTTCGTTACTCCGGTGAGGTGGCATGCTGGGGTGGAACGGCGCCGCCGCCCTCTGGGCGCTACCTGTCTGTGAGCGTCGGTTGGGACCACAGCTGCGCGGTTCGTCAGTCAGGTGGCGTGGTCTGCTGGGATTCCCTGGATTTCGGGCAAGCGAACGCGCCGCCGGGACGCTACAGCTCGGTGAGCGCGGGTGACCTGCACTCGTGCGCGATCGGGGAGTCCGGTCATCTGACGGGTTGGGGGGCCAATTGGGATGGCCGGACCGATGCGCCCGCGGGAACGTTCCGTGCCGTGGCGGCAGGGGGCGGGCAGTCAAGCTGCGCCCTGGATGAGCGGGGGGCCGCCGTCTGTTGGGGGCGCGGCGCCTTCTCCGGCGAGCAGAGCGCTCTGTCGGGACCCTACCGGTCGCTGAGCCCCGCCTCGGATCACGGCTTCTGCGCGGTTCTGGAGTCCGGTGGTTTCGATTGCTGGGGATCGGCCTACCTGGGAAAGGAGCACGAGCCCCAGAGATACTTCACGACACGAGCCTACGAGTCGATCAGCCTGGGCTACGGGGGTTACTGCGCTCTGCGCGCGTCAGGGGAGATCGATTGCTGGGACAGCTTCACGAACCCGGCGAGAAGCACGCCGTCCGGTAGGTCCGGTAGGTATCTTGCGGTGAGCGTGGGCTTCGAGCATGTCTGCGCGGTGCAGGAGTCGGGCGATCTCGCCTGCTGGGGCGGGAGCGACGACGACCTTCTGAACCCACCCTCAGGAACGTACCAGTCGGTGAGCTCGTCCTCGTTCCATTCGTGTGCGTTGCACGAGACCGGGCGCATCGACTGCTGGGGAGGCACAGGGTACGACGACTACGGCCAGACGCTCGCCCCTCCGGGGCGCTACACCGCCGTAAGCGCGGGCTGGCAGCACAGCTGCGCGTTACGGGAGACCGGCGACGTGGTGTGCTGGGGCGCCACCCCACCTGGCGCCAGGGTGCCGCCCGACCTCCAGTGACCGCCCACCGCGCAGTGCTCACCAACGGCCACCCCTGATACCGTAGCTGCACCGAGGGGCACTCGACCGCCGAGCCGACGGCGCCGCCTTGGGGTGAAGCCCGGCCGTACCGCGTCGGAGACACGTCATGACTGCATCGCCGCGCCTGCTGATCGCCACCGGCAACCCCGGCAAGGTCGCCGAGTTCCGCACGCTCCTCGACGGCTGCGGGTGGGACGTGGTGGCGCCGGCCGACATCGGCCTTCCGCGCGTCGAGGTGATCGAGACGTCGCGCTCGTACCTCGAGAACGCGGTCACGAAGGCCGTGCGCCACGCCGAGGCGTCCGGCCTGCCCTCGCTCGCCGACGACTCGGGCCTCGAGGTCGATGCGCTCGACGGGCGGCCGGGGGTGATCTCGGCGCGCTACGGGGGGCCGCAGGCGGCGACGCCAGGCGCCCGCAATGCCCGCCTCCTCGCCGAACTCGACGGCGTCCCGCCAGCGCGACGCGGCGCGCGCTTCCGCGCCGTGCTCGCCCTCGCCATCCCCCAGGGCGAGACCTACGTGCGCGAGGCGACCGTCGAGGGCCGCATCGCCGCGGGGCCACGCGGCGCCGAGGGATTCGGCTACGATCCCATCTTCGAGCTGCCCGATGGGCGCTCGATGGCCGAGCTCGGCGAGGACAAGCACGCCATCAGCCATCGCGGACTCGCCGCACGTGAGATAATCGAGGTGCTGAAGGAGCTCGTATGACCGGCCGCGCACCGTCGACCCCACCGCTCGACACCGGCGAGGTGCTCGATGTCTTCGGGCGGCCGCTGCGCGACCTCCGCATCTCGGTCACCGACCGCTGCAACTTCCGCTGCCGCTACTGCATGCCGCGCGAGGTGTTCGGCCCGGACTTCGAGTTCCTGCCCCGCGACCAGATCCTGACGTTCGAGGAGATCGCCCGCCTCGCCGGCCTGTTCGCGGGGCTCGGCGTGCGCAAGCTGCGGCTGACCGGCGGCGAGCCGACGCTGCGCGCCGACCTGCCGTCGCTCGTCGCCCAACTCCGCGAGGCCGCGCCGGACATGGATATCGCGCTTACCACCAACGGCTCGCTGCTGACGAAGCTCGCGCAGCCGCTGGCGGACGCCGGCCTCGACCGCGTCACGGTCTCCCTCGACACGCTCGACGACGCGATCTTCCGCGACATGAACGACGTCGAAATCCCCGTTTCGACCGTCCTCGACGGCATCGACGCGGCCGCCGCGGCCGGGCTGCGCCCGATCAAGGTCAACGCCGTGATCAAGCGCGGCGTGAACGACCACACCGCCATCGACCTCGCGCGCTACTTCAAGGGCAGCGGCCACATCCTGCGCTTCATCGAGTACATGGACGTTGGCGCGACGAACGGCTGGGTGCTCGACGACGTCGTGCCCGCGGCCGAGCTCGCCGAGCGCGTGAACGCGGAGCTGCCGATCGAGCCGGTGGAGCCGTCGTACCGCGGCGAGGTGGCCCGGCGCTGGCGCTACCTCGACGGCGACGGCGAGGTGGGGTTCATCACCTCGGTGTCCGCCCCGTTCTGCGGCGACTGCACGCGTTCCCGGCTGTCCGCCGACGGCTCGCTGTACACGTGCCTGTTCGCCGTGATCGGCACGGACCTGCGCGGGCCGCTGCGGGAGGGCGCGAGCGACGAGGAAGTCCTCGAACTCCTGCGCGGCATCTGGCGCGTCCGCGACGACCGCTACTCGGAGCTGCGCTCCGCCGCCACCCCCGACGTCGCCTCGCTGGGCCCGCGCATCGAGATGTCGTACATCGGCGGCTAGCGCCCCGCGTCCTCGTCGATCGTGATCTTCCAGATGACGTGCTGCCACGCGTCCGAGACGAGCAGATCGCCCTCGGGAGTGACGAGGATGTCCCCGGGCTTGAAGCTCGCTGAACCGAAGGCTTCATGGTCCGCGACGAGCGCGGTCGTTCCATCCGGAGCGATGCGGACCACCTGCCTGTAGTCCGGGTCGGCCACGAAGAGGTTGCCGTCCGGGGCGATAGCGAGGCGATGGACGACGGGTCCGAACAGACCACCGTATCTGCCTCGCTGATCCTCGAACACGGTCGAGACATCTCCCGTATCGTGCAGGCGCCTCACACTGAAGTTCGTCGCTCCGGAATTGATGAAGAAGATGGAGCCCTCGTGGTCTGTTCCGAGGCCCCAGACGGTGCCGTAGCCATCTCCGAGCAGGGTCGTGGTTCCTCCTGGATCCCGCTTCCAGATCTCGCCCTGCGTTGATATGAGGAGGCTGCCGTCGGGCCCCGGTTCAATGGCGTGGACGCTGTTCATGGCGCCTTCGTCCACGGTCGATACGGCGCCGTCGGGCGCGATCCTGCGAATACGGCCCGCCCCACTCTCAACCACGAAGATCGCACCGCTTCCGTCCAGCGCGACGTATGTCGGCAACTCGAAGCGGGCCCGATCGGCTGGACCGTCGAGCATGCCCTCCCCGTTACCCCCGGCGAGCGTAGTGACCGTACCGTCGGCTGAGATGCGGCGGATCGCGTGATTCCACGTGTCGCTGAGGATGACGTTCCCGGCCGCGTCGAGAGCCATCCAGTTCGGCCTGGAGAAGCGCGCCGAGCGCGCGGGTCCACCGTCGCCTGACAACCCGGACTGGCCCACACGCCCCGCGTAGACACTGACACTCACCCCCTCGAGGACCGCGACCTCCTCGATCTCGACCAGCGGCACGGTGGCGAACCGCCCGTCATCGTCGGGAAGGATCGCCCGCACAGTGCTGGACGCCTGGTCGGCCACGACCAACGCGCCGCTCGGCGCAATGGCGAGCGCGGCGGGGAAGTTGAACGCTGCACCGTCGAGGCGCCCGGCCGCGCCGCTTGCGGCGATCGCGCGCAGATCGCCGTCGGGCATGAGTTGCACCACCTGGTCTCGCCCGGTGTTGGAGATGTAGATCTCGCCGTCGGTCGACACGGCGATCCCGCGGGGGTGGGCGAGCAGTCCCCCGCGGTGCGCCGGGCGGTCCCTGTAGATGGTCCGCACGACCCCGCCGGGACTGATCTTCCGAACCGTCGCGACACCACCCACCTCACCGGGGACGTGCCAGTTGACCTCGAGGACGTACAGGTTGCCGGAGGCGTCCACGTCCATGTCCTTCACGTGCCCGAACCGGGCGCGCTCGCGGCTCCCGTCGGCGAACCCGCGCACGCTTCCGGCAAACGTCGAGACCCACCCGGACAGCGAAAGGCGTCTGATGACCGGGCCGTCCTGGATGAAGAGGTCACCGTCCGGAGCGAGCGCAATGTGTTCGATCACGCCGAACTGGGCCCGGTCCGCCGGGCCATCGCGGGTCGGGTTCGGGCTCACCTCGTGGTCCGGCGGACCAGTCCCCGCGATGGTCGTCACCGTGCCGTCCGGCGCCACCTTGCGAATGCGTCGGTTGGAGAGCTCGGCAACGTAGATGCCCCCGTCGGGCGCGACCGCGACATCGTTCGGCCCGCGGAACCAGGCATCTGCCCCAGCGCCGTCGCGCAGTCCCCAGGTGCCCCCGGCGATCGTGGTGACCGTACCGTCGGGAGCGATCTGGCGGATCGCGGGGTTGAAGAAGTTGGCAACGATGACATTGCCATCGGCGTCGACGTCCAGACCCATGTACAGAGGCAGTGGCGATCTCCCAAAGCGCGCATCGGCCCCCACGCCATCGACGTAGCCCCACTGCATCGCGCGACCGGCGAGCGTGACCACGTGCTGCTCGGGCAGCTCCACCTCGATACGCATGTCGCCGTAGCGAAACCCGAGGTCTGAGCGGATCCCGTCGTCGAGTAGGAGGCGGACCGTCCCGAGGAGAGCCCACAAGCCGCCCGCGCCTCGAGCGCTCACGTAGATCAGGCTGGGGATCCGCACGGCTTGCCACACGCGCACTTCGACGCCGACCGGCGCGGCACTGGTCAGCGGAACCTCGAGAGTCGTCTGCCCGTAGCGGTAGTCACCGTTGGGGCTGAAGCCGTCGTCGAGGGGGAGCGGGACCATCCGCAGCGCGCCCCATGTGCCGTCCGTCGCACGCGCGCCAACCGCGATGTCGGTGCGGTCCTCGATGCCCTGCCAGACGCGCAGCTCGATGGTCGTCGTGGGGTCGCCGTACGGCTGCGCCGCGCCGAGCGCGCCGACGCCGATCGCGGTGGCTACGAGTGCAATGAAGAGCCTGCGCACGGACGCCTGCTTCCCGCCGGACGCAACCATCGCGAACGCGGTCATCCGCGGCGATTGCGCTCCATGGAATCATCGTAGGGCACGAATACCCCGACTTTCATCACCCGACCAGGGTGCGCACGTTCCAGCAGCGTGCAGGCCTCCGCGTGGAGCCGGGTCGGGGCCTGATCCCGTTGGCTGGCTCGCGGAGGCCTTCGCTCCACCCCGTGCCCGGGGACGCCTCGCTAGAATCGATAGCGCAGAACTCATGGAGGCGCCCCGTGACCACCTCGACACCCACTGACGGCCAGCCCACGCTCTCGCACCTCGACGACCGCGGCAACGCGCGCATGGTCGACGTGTCGGACAAGCCGGAGTCGCACCGCGAGGCGACGGCGCGGGGGCGCGTCGAGATGAGCGCGGAGACGCTCGCGCGCATCACCGAGGGCCGTGTCTCGAAGGGCGACGTGCTGGCCACGGCACGACTCGCGGGCATCATGGCCGCGAAGCGCACCCACGACCTGATCCCGCTCTGCCACCCGCTCCCCATCAGCGGCGTCGAGGTGCACCTCACGCCGAGCGCCGACGGCGCCGGCCCGGCGGTCGAGATCGAGGCGGTGGTGCGCACGACCGCCCGCACGGGCGTCGAGATGGAGGCGCTGACGGCCGTCAGCGTCGCGGCGCTGACGGTCTACGACATGTGCAAGTCCGCGGAGCGCGGGATGCGCATCGAGGCGGTGCGGCTCGTCGCGAAGTCGGGCGGACGCTCTGGCGACTATACTTCGGAGTAGTTCGGAGTGACTCATGGCCTTCACCCCGTCGGAAATCCAAGAGGTCCGCGCCGCCGTGAGGCGAGTGCAAACACAGCCGTGCTCGGTGTGCGGGCGAGCGGACACCTTCAGCGTCAGCGAGGACGGGTTCGTGGCGCTGAGGCTGCAGGAAAACCTTCAATCCCTCCAGCTGGGTGGTTCGACGCTGCCGTGCATCGCAGCGACCTGTCTGCATTGCGGTAAGACCGAGCTGCTCAACGCCTTGATCCTCGGGCTGGGCCATATAGTCGAGCGGTACTCCCCAACCGAGTCGCGCGTCGGATGACCCTTGAGGAGCCCGGCGAACGATTACCTGGCCCGGGCCCAGAGGTTACCCTGAGGTTCCGGCCGCGAACGTTGGACGTTCACTACCTCACAACCGCCGAGTTGCACGAGTTGGCGGCGCTCGGCGTCTCGCTGCACATGACGTTCTTTGGCGTGTCAGGTGGAGCTGCGGTCGCGTTCGCGATCGCGCTGATGACAGCCACGCTCGACACGCGGACGAACGCCGCGTTCGTCGCGCTGCTTGCGGCGTCGTTGGTCGGAGTTGCGTACTTCGCCACGCGAGCCTATTTCGACTGGCGGGCGCGCGAGCGGGTGGTGCGATCGGTTACCGGCGCGGACAGGCGCGCTATCTGATTCCGTAGAGCCCGCGCTCCTACGCCCCCTGGCCCTCCATGTGCGCGAGCGCCGCCTCGACGGCGCGGTACGCGTAGTGGAGGTACGCGGCAGGCTCGAGGTCCTCGAGGGGCAGGCGTACCTCGGAGCGGCCGGTCGCCGGGTCGTCGGTGTCGAGTTGGTCGACTTCGCTGCCGACCTGTAGCTCGTACAGTGCGCCATCCTCGCCGAGCACCACGCAGCCTCGCTCCCTGTCGCCGGGCAGCGGGTCGACCTCGATCCCATACGAGAAGAACGAACCCGGGAACTCCGGGAAGGGGTCGATGCTGGTGGCGAGCTCCCGCAGGAGCTCGCGCAACTGCCCGCCTGCCCGCTCGATGATGGCGTCCGCGTGCGCGCGGTGTCGCAGCTGATCGTTCTCCGAGACCATGTCAGCACTCCCGTCCGGGGCCTGGGCGCCCTCGATGTGTCACGCGCGCTTGGAGCGGCGTTCGCGAGGGGTTTGCGAATCGACCGCCCCGCCTGCCACTCGTATCATGATTCAACCCTTGGCGTCCGTCCTCAAGGGTTCGCGGGCCGGTGACGGCCTGCATATGATCCTCGAACCACTCCCTGAGGCCGCAAGTACCGCACATGGGCATCAGCGTCGGCAGATTCGCCATCGTCGAGGGCGACGCGCGTGAGCGTGGCCCCTGGCTGATCGAACAGACCCGCGACGGCGATCCCCGCGTCGTGCAGCTCATTGTCCTGGTCGAACCTGTCGACGAGCGTTCTGCCGAGTTCTGCGAGGACGTGGCCGGGGCGGTTGCCGACCTCTTCGTCTCCGAGGAGTTGTCACTGACCGGCGGGCTCGTCCGCGCCATCCGCCGCGCACACGCGAACCTGGCGGAGTGGAACCGCCGCTCCTTGCGGGAGCACCGCGTCGCCGTCGGCGTGACGTGCGTCGTGCTGCGCAACGGCGAGGCCACCATCGCGCAGGCCGGGCCGGGCCTCGTGTACCTCATGAGCGAGGATGGGACGCGACGTGTCACCACCGCCGGGGAGCCCGCGGCCAACCCGTTGGGCAGCGAGGGCGAAATCACCCCGCAGTTCGTCGCCGCCCAGACCGCCGACACCAACATCCTGCTGATCAGCAGTTTCGCCGAGACGGAGGCGGGACCGTCCGCCATCGGCCGCGTCTTCGCCTCGCACCCTGGGCGCCTGCTCGCCGACCTGTTCGTGCAGGTCCGCAACGTCCCGAACGTCCATGCCGTGTTCATCACCGATGCCCCGGCAGACGAGGCGTTCGCGGAGCCCCCCGACGACGAGACCAACGAGGCTACGAGCGCCGCCCCGCCGTTCCCCGCGGAAGAGGCGCCCCGATCCGCACCGCCCTTCCCCGTCGCCGATGAGTCGCCGGTGCGCGTCACCGTGGTGCCGACCGTCGACCGCGAAGCGGCGTCGTCGCGACGGCGTCGCATGCCGGCGCTCCGGCGGGAACGAGTGGCCGGCGCCTCCCCGCCCCTGCCCTGGCGCTGGCTCGCTGCGGGCTTGCTCGCGCTCGTCGCGGTCGTCGCCGCCGTCATCTTCGTGCCGCCCCTCCTCGAGGAGGACGCGGGCGCACGACTCGACGCGCGGCTCGCCGAGGCGAGCGACTTGCTCACGAGCGCGGGTGAGGCCTCGGACATTGGGGAGCAGCGCGACCAGCTCAACACCGCGCTCCGGCAACTCGAGGAAGCCCGCTCGGTGGACGCGGCAGACCCCCGGATCGCCTCGCTGCAGCGCGTCATCCAGGAGCGCCTCGACGCGGTCAACGGCGTGATCGCTGTCGACCAGATCGAGACCGTCGTTCGCTTCGAGGGCGTCGTCACCCGGCCGCTCACGCCGGATGCGTTGGCCTTCGGCGCCAACCGGCTGTGGGTGATGGACACCGCGCTCGGCCGCGTGCTTGCTGTCGACCCGACGGGGATGTTCGGCGTCGAAGAGGTCTTCCGCGCCGGCCAGCGCTACGGGGATCGCGCGGCTGCGACCCCGGTCGGCATCACCTGGGACGCGATTGGCGGGAGGCTGCTCGTGCTCGACGAGGAGCGCTCGCTGTTCTCGGTCACGCTCGATGATGAGCCGGTCGAGCTACGGCTCCGCGACGCCGACGAACTCGGGAGCGCCGACGCCATCGCCGCCCATGCAGGGAGCCTGTACGTGCTCGATGCGGGTGGCGGCGAGGTGTGGCGATACCTGCCGACCGGCAGCGGGTTCGACTCCGAGCGCTCTGGCCTCCTCGGCGCGGCCTCGCTCGCGGGCGCCCGCGCGCTGCACGTCGCCGCCGACGTCTTCGTGCTCGACGGAGACGGCCTCAGGCGCTTCGAGGGCAGCCGCGAGGGTGTCGCCCAACTGCAGGGCATCGATCGCGTGCTCAACGCGCCGGTGGGCCTCGCCGCGGACCGCGACGCGATCTACATCGCCGATCGCGGCGGGAGGCGCATCGTCATCGGTGCTCCGGGCGGCGCGTTTCTGCGCCAGTACACCCACCCCGACTTCACGGACCTGCGTGGTATCGCCCTCGGGCCGGGCGGCGACGTGCTCTACGTGCTCACCGGCTTCGGCGTCCTGAGCTTCGAGCCCGCGCCGTGAACGGCCACCTCCCGCATGGGCGGGAGCAGTTCGGCGCATGGGCTACACTCGACTGGAGGGGAGCCAGCCAATGAGCGTGATCGAGTTCGCGGTGACGTTCGATGCCGAGTTGGCCGCCGACGCGGAGACCGGCGGCTACGTGGCTTACAGCCCTTCGTTCGACGTTATGAGCCAGGGCGACACCCTGGACGAGGCCCGCGAGAACCTCGTCGAGGCGGTCCATCTGTTCCTTGAGTCGTGCTACAAGCGCGGCACGCTGGACCGGTCACTCAAGGAGTTGGGATTCGCCGTCGCCGGCGAGCCCCAGTTCACCGCCGAGTTCACAGAGCCGGTGTCGGTCCGTCTGCCCATGGTGTCCGGTGCCACGCCTGTCGCCGGTTAGCTGGCGAGCCCTGGTGCGGGTGTTCGAACAAGATGGGTTCGAGGTGGATCGCACAAGCGGATCGCACATCGTGATGGTGAAGAGCGGCGTGGCCCGGCCGCTTGTCATCCCACGACACCGACAGGTGAAGGTCCCAGTCATGCGGAACAACCTTCGGACTGCCGGGATGTCGGTCGAACGGTACTTCGAGTTGCTGTGAGGCTCGCGCCACCTCCACCCGATACGGTCTCGGGACCGCGCGATACCCTAGCCGCATGACCACGCTCCTCGCCATCGAGTCCTCGTGCGACGAGACCGCCGCCGCCGTCGTCGTCGACGGCCGGCGCATGCTCTCCAACGTCGTCGCCTCTCAGGCCGAGCTGCACAACGAGAGTGGCGGCGTCGTGCCCGAGGTCGCCGCGCGCCAGCACGTGCGCGCGCTGCTCCCCGTCGTGCGTCGCGCGCTCGAGGAGGCCGAGTGCTCCTGGGATCGCATCGACGCCATCGCCGCGACCGCCGGGCCTGGCCTGCCGGGCGCGCTCGTCGTCGGACTCAACGCCGCGCGCGGCATCGCGTACGCGCGCGAGTTGCCGTTCATCCCCACCGACCACATCGAGGGGCACGTCTGCGCGAACTGGCTGGGGCCGGAGGAGCCGCCGCTGCCGGCGCTCGCGCTCGTGGTCTCGGGTGGGCACACCGAGCTGCTGCTGATGGAGGACCACGGCCAGTTCGAGCGGCTCGGCGGCACGCGCGACGACGCCGCGGGCGAGGCCTTCGACAAGGTCGCGCGGCTGCTCGACCTCGGCTACCCGGGCGGCCCGCCGATCTCGCGCCTCGCTGCCACGGCGACGGAGCGCACGCTCAAGCTGCCGCGCGCGTGGCTGCGCGGCAGCGACGACTTCTCGTTCTCCGGCCTCAAGACCGCCGTCGCGCGGCTCGTGTCGGGCGAGGACGGCCCCGTGCCGCCACCGGCCGAGGTGGCGTGGGCGTTCGAGGAGTCCGTCGTCGACGTGCTGTCGCGCAAGGCGGCGCGGGTTGCCGAGCGTGAGGGCGTGGGGGCGCTGCTGGTCGCCGGTGGTGTGGCGGCGAACCGGCGGCTGCGCGAGGTGGTGCGGGAGCGCTCGCCCGTACCCGTCTTCATCCCGGAGCCGGTGCTGTGTACCGACAACGCCGCGATGATCGGCGCCGCCGCATGGCGTCACCTCGACGAGGCGGTCCCGCCCGAGTCCTCGCTCGACATCCACCCCACGGTGAAACGCGACCCGCGCGCCCTGGCGCGGGCCGGGCGGCGCTAGCGAGCGACGCTCACTCGCCCAGCAATGCGGCTCCGTCGCGCAGCAGTTCGCGCTCGAGCGACGTGGAGAGCGCGGCCTCAGCCTCGCCGAGGGGTAGCGCCTCGGCGCCCGTGAGCGGCGGCGTGGGGTCCAGTCCATCGGCCACGGTGACCGCGACGGCGCGCACCCAGCCGGTTCCGACGTGCCCCTCGCGCCACCGGGCCGTACGACGAGGCCGACGGTCAGGGCAGGGCAGCGCCTCTCCAACAGGCTCGATGCCGAGTCGCGTCCGCAGCACGTCCGCCACCACCTCCCCGACGGGCGCCCCCGAGGTGGACGCCGCCACGTCGAGGAGTTGGAGTGGGCCGTCTTCGCCCTCGCGCACCAGCACGAACCGCGCGGTCGCGGCGTCGGTGGCGCCGTCGAGCCGGACGACGAGGGCCAGGCGCTCCGGATCGCGCTGATCCGTGGCCTCGCCGGCGGACGTGGCGCCGGTGGTCACGAGGCCCTCAATCGCGCAGGCGCAGCTGCGCCTCCAGCGGCCCGGCGTCCGAGATCGGCCCGACGACCGCGAGGTGCAGTTCGTCCTCGACGATCAGGCGCTGCGCCACGCGTCCGATGTCGTCGAGCGTGACGGCGCCGAAGGCGGTGATCGCCTCGTCGGGGCTGATCAGCGGCATGCCGAGCGCGGCGCGCGTGCCGTACCACGCCGAGACCGAGCGCGACTCCTCGAGCTGCAGTTGGATGCGCGACCGCACCTGCTGCTTCGCGCGCGCCAGCTCGGCCGCATCGATGGAGGCGCGCGCGCGCGTCAGCTCGCGCGTGATCTCCCCGACGGTGGCCTCGGCGTTGGTGGGGTCCACCCCTGCGTGCACGGTGAACGCGCCCGCGTCCTGCAGGAAGGAGGTCGAGGTATGCACGTCGTAGCAGAGCCCGAGCTCCTCACGCAGACGCAGGAAGAGCCGCGACGACATGCCCTCGCCCAGCAGGACCGACAGCAGGCCGAGCGCGTAGCGATCGTCGTCGCGCGCGTCGAGCCCGCGCACGCCGAGGCTCACGTAGGCTTGCTCGGTCTCCTTCGTCACCAGCCGCACCCGCTCGCCGCGCGGCTCGCGCCGCGCGCGTACCCACGCGGCAGGCGTGCCCGGCGTCCATCCGTCGGCCGAGGACTCCACCAGTTGGCGCAAGTGCGACGGCTCGATGGCGCCGGCGACGGCGACCACCGCGGTGTTCGCCACGTACTGCTCGCGGTAGTAGGCGCGCAGGCGGTCGGGGTCGATGCCGGTGACAGACGCCGGGGTGCCTGCCACGTCGCGCCCGATCGGCTGGTCGGGCCAGAGCAGCCCGTCGAGGGCGAGCGAGGCCTGCTCATCCGGCGCGTCCTCGACCGAGGCGAGCTCCTCGAGGATGACGCGGCGCTCGCGCTCGATCTCCTCGTCGCGCAGCAGCGAGTGCTGCACGGCGTCAGCCAGCAGGTCGAGCGCCTGCGCGGTGTCTGCGGCGGCGACCTTGCCGTAGTAGACGGTCAACTCGCGGTCGGTGGCGGCGTTGAAGAGCCCGCCGAGCGCGTCGATCTCGATCGCCACGTCGCGCGGCGTGGGCCGCCGCGGCGTGCCCTTGAAGCAGAGGTGCTCGAGGAAGTGCGAGAGGCCGGCGTCGGCGTCGGTGGCCTCGTAGCGCGCTCCGGCGTTGAAGTAGATCGAGATCGCGACCGACCGCGCGTGCGGCATCGGGCAAGCGAGGACGCGCAGCCCGCTGTCGAGGGTCACGATCTCCGGTACCGGCTCGTCGTCGCCGACACTCACCGAGGCACGTTCAGCCACTTATTGCTGCCGATCATCGAGCACGGGGGATCCAGCGGAGCCGCGATGGTAGCAGCACGCCCCCGACGGTCAATGCGCGTGGCCTCGATGACTACGACTCCAGCCAGAGCACGTCGCCGTGCAGGTCCGGGTCGTGCTCCTTGCCCGCGAACACCTCGTACTCCGCGATCGACTCGCCGATGGTCGTGCCGGGGCCGTGACCCGGCAGCACCATCGTCTCCGGCGGCAGCGAGTAGAGGCGCGAGGTGATCGAGGCGATCTCCTCCTGCAGCACCTCGTTGTTGCGCGACGCGCCGGGGCCGCCGGGGAACAGCGTGTCGCCGCTGAACAGCACGCCTCCCAGCAGCAGGCAGATCGAGCCGGGCGTGTGGCCGGGCGTGTGGATCACTTGCATCGTCGCGCCGCCGATGGCGATCTCGGCGCCATCATCGAGGCGGTCGAAGGTGCGGGCCTCATCGATGTCCGTCTCCTCCGCGCCGAACAGCACGGGGACGTCGATCGTTGCCTGCATCACGTCCCAGCCGCCGACGTGGTCCATGTGCGAGTGCGTCACGACCACGCGCTCCGCCGCGCGGCCGCCGAGCGCCTCGGCGACCACCTCGAAGCCTGTCGGGATGTCGATCACCGTCGCCGGGGCGTTCTCGTCGCGCGGCCGCACGATGTACGAGTTGTTCCCGTACGGCCCGACATCGGTCAGCATCTCCACGGTCACCTGGTCGTCGGCGTACACCTCGGGCATGCGGGCTCCCCCTTCGGTTCGTGGCGTGCCCGTGCAGCCTATCAAACGCGGCCCGTCGAACGGGGCCGCGCTACGCGGGCTGCTCGCTCGCGAGGGGTTCGCGGGTGCGTGTGTCGAGCCCGCAGGAGCCCTCGCGCTGCCACGCCAGGCCCTCGTCGCAGAGCGCGGCGAGGAGCTGCCGTACGCGTGAGCGACCCTCGGCGTCCGTCGCGAGGTCGCGCGCGAGCAGCGCGGTCCGGACGGGGCCGCCCGACTCGCGCAGCACGGCCATGATGCGGCCGCGCAGCTGGCGGTCGGAGCCCTCGAACGGCGCCTGCGCGCGTACGGGCTCTGCCTCCTCGCCGCGCTCGAAGCGGGGGCGCGCGGCGCAGAAGCGCGCGACGACGCACGCCTCACAGCGCGGGCGAGGCGTGCAGACATGGCCCCCGTAGTCCATGAGCGCGGGGTTCCAGTGGCTCGCGAAGCCCGACGGGGTGAGCCACCGCGCCGTCTCGGCGATCTCGGCCGGCGGCGTCTCTCTCGCCGGCTGCAGGTCGCCGTGCACGAGCCGCCCGAGCAGCCGCACGACGTTCGTGTCGATGGCCGTGGTGTCCTCGCCGTACCCGAAGCAGCGCACGATCGCGGCGGTGAACGGCCCGACGCCGGGCAGCGCGAGCAGCGCCTCCTCGTCGCGCGGCACCTGCCCGCCGTGGACCGTCACGCAGCGCCGGCACGCCTCGTGCAGGTGTACGGCGCGACGCGGGTAGCCGCTGTTGCCCCACACGCGCAGGACCCGGGCGGGTGACGCCGCCGCGACAGCCTCGACGGTCGGGAAGGCCTGGACCCAGCGCTCCCAGAGCGGCCGCGCGCGCGACATCTGCGTCTGCTGCGAGCACACGCCGGCGACGAGCGCCCAGTACGGGTTGCGGGCTTCGCGCCACGGGAAGCTCTCCGACTCACGGTCGTACCAGTCGAGGAGCAGCGAGCGGACCTCGGCGAGTCCCCTGGGGCCCAGAGTCGCGCCGAGCGTCGGTTCGAGGTCGGTCATGGGGCCACCATACTGCTCACGTGCGTGAGCGTCTTGGCGTGTGGACGGCGAGAGTTTAGCGCCTGAGGTGAACAGACGTGCTACTACGAGCACACTCTGGCACAATGGCCATTGCGTCGCATGGCGGTCGCGGAGCCAGGTTGCAGTCATGGATGATCAGACGCTCACCGTCGAACCAGGGGACCAGTTCGAGGCGTCTGGCGGCGAGTTGGCGCTCTGGCGGTCCGTGAGCCACCTCGACCCGCTGCCCGACTGGCGATCGCGACCAAACTCGACGGTATAGTGGCGGCGAGGCTGGTCCCCTACAGTGGGGCTCGGTCTGCTCCCCCCTGAGAGGTTCCGCCGTGGCCATCCGGCAAGGGCGACTGGCGAGCGCAGGAGAGACTCTGCCTCACCCGAGTATGCTTGTGGGTGACGCCCAGCCCATGTACGAAACCGAATTTGGCGCTGCGTTCTCGGGCGACTCACTGGAGCTCATGAAGGGGCTCCCGGCAGGCTCGGTCCAGCTCATCGTGACCTCCCCGCCGTATGCGCTGCACTTCCAAAAGGAATACGGCAACGTCGCGAAACACGACTACGTCGACTGGTTCTTGCCCTTCGGCCGGGAGATGTACAGGGTCCTCGCCGAGGACGGTAGTCTGGTCCTGAATATCGGCGGCAGCTATAACGCGGGAGAGCCGACGCGCTCTCTGTACCACCTGCGGCTACTCATCGAGCTGTGCGACTCTGTCGGCTTCAAGCTCGCGCAGGAGCTGTTCTGGTACAACCCCGCGAAGCTTCCAGCACCCGCGGAGTGGGTCAATGTGCGACGCATCCGCGTGAAGGACTCCGTCGAATACCTATGGTGGCTCTCGCCCAGCGCATGGCCCGCTGCTGACAACCGTGAAGTGCTTGTTCCTTACAGCAAGGACATGGAGCGCATCATTGAGCGTGGGTTCGAGCCAACACAGCGGCCGAGTGGGCACAACATCACGCCCAAGTTCGGTCGGCGGAACAAAGGCGCGATTCCGTCCAACCTCATCGCTAGAGGCAACAACGACAGCAACTCCGAGTTCATGCGCGCATCGAAGGAGCACGGCATACAGCACCCAGCGAGGTTCCCCGCAGTGATCCCGGAGTTCTTCGTGAAGCTTCTGACGCGGACTGACGACCTGGTCCTCGACCCGTTCGCGGGGAGCAACACCACAGGACACGCTGCTGAGTCGTTCGATCGAAGGTGGCTAGCCTTCGAACTGGTCAATGACTACGTCCGCGCGTCAGCGCTCCGCTTTGGAATCGATCTCTTCGAAGAATGAGGTCAGCAGACTTCATGCGAACCGTGGGACGGATCGTCGGCTCTGGAGCTTGGCCGAAGCCCCTCCACGTGCTCCAGGGCCTCGAGTTGATCCGTGCGGGAGAGGAACTGGACGCCGCCGCGCGGGAGGTGGGGACTACTGCGGCACGCCTTCGCCGCGCTCGCGATGCAGCAGATCCCTTCGCCGACATCCTCGGCGAGTCACTGCCGCCTAGTTCAGTCGTCGTGAACGACCGCGCGCCCATCCTCGGCAATCTCGTACTCGGGCGCGCTGCTGAGCTGGTCTTCGAAGAGCTATATCGGCGCGAGATGCCCGACACTGAGTTCGACTTGGTGGACCTCCGCGAGGGGCGGACAGATACGGACTACCGAATGTACAACGGTCAGGGTCGTCCCGTTTATCGGATCAACATCAAGTTCCATGGTGCACGGTTCCGGCGAGCGGCCGAGCTCGTCGGTCTCAAGCCGGAGGACTGCTTCGCGCTGGCAACCTACAAAATCGACAGTGCTATGAAGAAGCAGGACGAGGAGCACCTGCCGTACTTCTTCGCCATCGTAGGCGTCGCGGACCTTACCGCGGCCGCCGTCGGGGACCACATTCCTCGGGACGTTACCGAGGCCGTATCGTTTCTTGGGCGCGTGCCGCGGAAGCCTTCGATCCGGGCGATCGAGGACGCCGCGGTCGAGTATCTAGTCCGATCGAATGCGGCTGTAGTCACGAGCACGATCGACGAAATCCGCAAGGCGGACTGGTACATGCTCTCCGCCAGGCGCGCGGACAGGTTGCTCCGCGAGAAGCTCTTCGATCGCGTCTTCGCCCTACGGGTCCGCAACTTCGCGCGAGCCTTCGGCGGCGCCGAACTTGATATGCACTTCTCGCTGTCTGAGGACCTGACGCCTCTGCCGGAGTTCCTCACGGCGCTTCGCGACCGAGGCCCGCAGGCGGTGAGCACGATCCTCGAGCGGGGGGACTACTGAGGAGCCACCCCGCGCCGCTCCCGCGTCACCTCCACGCCCGTCCTTCGCCGCCGGGCCGCGCCGCGTGCAATAATCATCACGAACGCTCGATGTGTGACTGTCAGCGCGCCGCGCGCCCGGCTCCCCGGCGCTGCGCGAGAGTGCGCAAGACGGACACCGCAGGAATGCGGAACCCTGGTGACTTTGACGCAGGCGGCACTGCCGCTCGCCCACGTGCTCCCCGTCAGCGCCACCCTCACCGACGAGGGCACGCTCGCCGTCGGCGGGTGCGACCTCGCCGCGCTCGCCCGCGAGCACGGCACTCCCCTCTACGCGTACGACCACGCGACGCTGCGCGCGCAGTGCCGAGGCTTCCTCGACGCGTTCCGCGCCGAGTATCCGGAGACGGACGCGGTGTACGCGGCCAAGGCGTTCCTGAACCGCCCCTTCGCGCAGCTCATCGCCGCCGAGGGCTACGGCTTCGACGCGGTCTCCGGCGGCGAGATCGCCGTCCTGCGCGCGGCCGGCGTGGACATGTCGACCGTCTCTTTCCACGGCAACAACAAGGGGCTGGACGAGCTGCGCCTCGCCGTCGAGGCCGGCGTTGGCCACGTCGTGATCGACAACATCGACGAGATCGCGATGCTCGAGGCCGCCGCCGCCGAGGCGGGCGTGACCCAGCCGGTGCTCGTGCGGCTCTCGCCGGGCGTCGACGCGTACACCCACGAGAAGACCACGACCGGCATCCTCGACACGAAGTTCGGGATCCCGATCGCGACGGGCGCGGCGGAGCGCGCCCTGCAGGCGGTGGCCGAGTCCGAACACATCGACTTCCGCGGCCTCCACGTCCACCTCGGCAGCCCGATCTTCCGCCTCGACCCCTACGTGCTGGCGATCGAGGTGGTCGCCGAGTTCTGGGCCGACGTCGTGCGCGACCGGCTCGGCCTCGACGTGCCCGAGCTCTCGATCGGCGGCGGCTTCGCCGTCGCCTACCGCGGCGAGCAGGAACCGCCCGAGCCCGCTGCCTACGCCGGCGCCATCGCAGGCGCGCTCCGACGCGAGGCCGACGCGCGCGGGCTGCCGCTGCCGCGGCTCACGATCGAGCCCGGCCGCTCACTCGTCGCGCGCGCGGGCATCGCGCTCTACACCGTCGGCGCGCGCAAGGAGGTGCCGGGCATCCGCACCTACGTCTCGGTCGACGGCGGCATGGCCGACAACGTGCGCCCCGCGATGTACGACTCGCCGTATGAGGTCGTCGCCGTCGAGCGCCCGCTCGACGCCGCCGAGGAGACGGTCACCGTCGCCGGCAAGTACTGCGAGTCCGGCGACGTGCTCGCGCGCGACGCCGAGGTGCCGCGCCTCCGCGCCGGCGAGATCGTCGCGATGCCGGCTGCCGGCGCGTACCACCTCTCGATGGCGTCCAACTACAACCTCGCGATGAAGCCCGCCTGCCTGCTCCTCGACGACGGTCGTGTGCGCACCCTGCGCCGCCGCGAGACGCCCGAGGACCTGATGGCGCTCGACGTGGACCTCGACGCATGACGGCCGGGACCGCCATGGCGGCCGCGTGGGGCATGCACGGCCAGCCGCTGGCCACCGCGCAGCTGCGCACGGACCTCGCTGCCGACCGCCTCGCGCACGCCTACCTGCTGACCGGCCCCGAGGGCGTCGGCAAGGCCACGCTCGCGCGGCGCCTCGCGCAGGCGATCCACTGCGAGGTGCCAGCGGACGGCGTCGATCCCTGTCTCACCTGCGCGGCCTGCCGCCGCGTCGAGGACGGCGGTGCGCCGGACTTCGAGGTGGTCGCGATCGGCGGCCCGTGCGACGAGGAGAGTCACCGCGACCACGCCGCCGACAACTCGACGCGCATCCGCATCTGCCAGGCCCGGCGGCTCACGCGGCTGTCGAGCCTCGCGCCGTTCCACGCCCCGCCGCACCGCGCACCGCGCCGCGTCTTCGTCCTCGACACCGCCGACGACCTGCAGACCGAGGCCGGGCACGCGCTGCTCAAGACCATCGAGGAGCCGCCCGCGTCGTCGCTGCTGATCCTGCTGGCGACCGACCCCGACGAACTGCTGCCGACGATCCGCTCGCGCTGCCGCGAGATCGAGCTGCGGCCGATGCCGCACGCCGACTGTGCGACTGCGCTGACGGACAGCCTCGGCGTGGACGAAGCGGAGGCCGCGCGCCTCGCCGCGCTCGCGCGCGGGCGCTACGGGCTCGCGGTGCGGCTGCACGAGGACCCCTCGCTGATCCAGCTGCGGCACACGGCCGCCGAGGACCTCGCGCGGCTCGTCGCCGCCGGGCGCAACGAGCGCTTCGACTACGCCGCGCGCCTCGCTGGGCGGTGGCGGCGTGAGCGCGCAAGCGTGCTCGGCACGCTCGACGTGTGGCGCTGGCGCTGGCACGACGCGCTGGCGCGCGCTGCAGGCGTCGATGCCGAGGAGCCCGACGCGGTGGCACCATTGCCGGCGGTGCCGGTGGCCGCTGCCGTCGAGGCGCTGCGCGCGACGCAGCGGACGCGCCAACGACTGATCGAGAACACCAACCCGCAGCTCGCGATCGAGGTCCTCATGCTGGACCTCCCAGAGGTCGCGGCCGCGGGTGGGGATAACGGAGAGGAGGCCCGCGCGGCCGCGGCACTCGCGCCCTGAGCACGCGCTCGGGGTCGCGGGCAGCGCTCGCGGGAACACCCATGGATGGCACGGTCGGGGTTCGCTTCCACGAAGCCGCCCCACTCACCTGGTGCAGTCCGGGCGACCTCGATCTCGGCGTCGGCGACTACGTCGTCGTGCGCACCGATCGAGGGGATCAGCTCGGATGGGTCGTGCTCGCGCCCGACCAATTGCTCGCCGAGGAGCCCGAGGGCCCACGGCGCGTGATCGAACGGCTCGCCACCGAAGACGACGTGACGGGCTGGCGCGAAGCACGCGAGCGCGCGCGGGAGGACATCAGCCGCGCGCAGGCGATCGCGGCCCGTGAGGACCCGCGAGTGCGGGTCGCGAATGTCGTCTACAACCTCGCGGGCACCCGGGCGCACGTGACGTTCTCGGCGTCCGAGCGCGTCGAGCACCGTTGGCTGCGCGACGAGTGCGCCGAGCTGTTCGACGCCCAGGTCACCGTCGAGCAGGTCGGTGACCGCGAGCGCGCTCGCTCGCTCGGTGACGTCGGTGTGTGCGGGCTCGCGCTGTGTTGCAAGAGCTGGCAGACGACGTTCCCGAACGTCTCGATGCGGCTCGCGCGCGAGCAGGACTTGCCGCCGAACCCCACGAAGATATCGGGCGTCTGTGGCCGCCTGCTCTGCTGCCTCTCGTTCGAGGTGGAGGAGTACCGCGAGCTGCGCGGCACGCTCCCGAAGGTCGGCAAGCGGCTCACCACGCCCGTCGGCCGCGCGCGCGTGATCTCAGTCGGCACACTCAAGCAGACCGTGCGCATGCGCATGGACGAGACCAACGAGGTCATCGAAATGTCCGCCGAGGAGTTCGCGGCGCAGTACGGCACCGCCGTCCGGCCCGAGGAGTTCGACGCCACGGTCGAGGAGGGTGTGCGACGCCAGGACCGCGACCGGCGCGACAACCTCGTCGCGACCCTCGAACCGGTCGCCACGCCCAGCGGTGAGCGGCAGCGGCCGCCCGGCGAGGCGTCGGAGCAGCCCGGGCAGGAGGGCGGCGAGGAACGCCCGAAGCGGCGGCGGCGCGGCCGGCGCGGCGGTCGCCGCCGGCGTGGTCGCGGCTCCGGCGGCGGCGCGAGCAGCGGAGGCGGCTCGGCCGGCGAGTAACGAGGGCGGTGCGGCCCTAGCCGTTCTCGGCGAGGCCGCGCAGCTCGTCGACGGCGCCGTCGATGTAGAGGATGCCAACGGCCACGGCCATCTGCTCCAGCAGTTGCTGACGCGAGCTGCGATCGAGCCGCGCCTCGGTCGCCATCTGGTCGACGATCTGGCCGATGGTCGAGCGCCCGTCGGCGCCGCGCAGCAGGCGCGCGACCGGCAGGCTCACCGGCGCCCCCTCGGGCCGCCCCTCCGAGGTCAGCACGAACCCCCACTCGAACGAGTCGCGCTCCAGGGTCGGCTTACGCTCGATCCGCTCCTCCGCGTCGAGGATGGGGACGGAGGCGGCGATCCCCAGCGGCGACGACGCCTGCAGCTGCGCGCGCCGGCGTGCGCGCTCGGCCTCGACGGCGCGGACGCTGCTCACGAACGTCGAGGGCGCGTCACCGCGGTCGAGCACGGCGCGCTCGTAGCTGATCGGCGGCTGCCCGGCGACCATGCGCACGAAGGCGTGGCGAGGCGTGAACGCGTCCTCCTCGGAGATGCGGCGCGCCTCCCAGAAGTAGGACTCCGCGCTGCGGTTGCTCGCGTAGAAGAGCTGCGCCAGCCGGTGGAAGCTGTGGTACTGGCCCAGGTAGAGGTCGCGGTACGCCTCGGCGGCCGGCCCCTCGAGCGTCGGGTCGCGCAGCACGGAGCTCACGTACGCCGCGGCGACGAGCCCGCTCGTCAGCGCGAGGTGCACGCCGGACGAGAACAGCGGGTCGATGAAGCACGCCGCGTCGCCGACGAGGATGTAGCCAGGACCGACCATCCGGCTCGACAGGTACGACCAGTCGCGGACGACGTGCGGCCCGCTGACGAGCCTGGCTCCGTTGAGCAGCTCCGAGGTGCGCGGTGCGGCGTCGAGTTGCGCCTGGAAGGTCGCCTCCACGCCGTCCTCGCGGATCGCGCGCTGCCCCTCCTCGCTGTCGAGCACCGCGCCGACGCTGGAGACACCGGTGTGCAGCGGGATCGCCCAGCACCAGCCGTGCTCGTAGGACTCGATGAAGATGTTGGTGTCGTCGGGCTCCGGCAGCCGCGCGGCGCCCTCGAAGTAGCCGTAGATGGCGAGATTGCGGAAGAACTCGTCCCACTGGCGCAGCTCGAGCGCGTGCCCGAGCAGAGCCGACTGCCCGCTCGCGTCGACGACCCACGACGCATGCACGAAGCCCTCGGCGCCCTCGTCGGTGCGGAACGACACACCGGTGGCGCGGCCGTCGACGAACGGCACCTCGATCGCCTGGTGGCCCTCGCGCACGTCGACGCCGGAGGCGCGCGCGTGGTCGAGGAGGATGCGGTCGAACTCCGAGCGGACCACCTGGAAGGAGGTCGGGTAGGCGTCGCTGACCTCGTTGAAGTACCAGCTCCACGGCTCGAGGTCGGAGCCCCACACCATCGTCGCTCCGCGCTTGCGCACGAACCCGGCCGCCTCGACGGCGGGCAGCACGCCCATCGACTCGAGCATCGGCACGCTGGCCGGCAGCAGTGACTCGCCGACGTGTTCGCGGGGGAAGTGGTCGCGCTCCAGCAGGACGACGCGCAGGCCCTTGCGGGCGAGCATGGTGGCGGCGCTGCTGCCGCCGGGACCGCCGCCGATCACGACGGCGTCGACGGGCGCGAGCGGCGAGGTGGTCATGGGACGAGCACGGCGCGCATGGCGGCCCCTCGTGTGCCGGGGGGTGCGGAAGGGCCGCACCGGGCCGGTCCGATCCTAGCATCGGGGTGCGTTCGAGACACCGCGCGGGCGCCGTGACGAGGGGTGCTGCTGAGGAGCGTCGGGTCTATGCGCGGAAATGAGGCTTTCGCGCTGGAACGGGAGCGAAGGTTCCCGTATCCTCCGTCCTTCCGAGGCTGGCGAGAAACAATCAACAAGGAGGTTCCGCCATGGCCATAGAACAGGAAGAGCGTGTGTCCGGCTGGTGGACGCACTCGGTAGGCAGGCGGACCCTGCTGCGCGGCGGCCTGCTCGGAGGCGTCGGCCTCGCGGCCGCGGCACTCATCGGCTGCGGCGGCGATGACGACGACGACGATGACGAAGCGGCCTCCACCGCGGCGACGCCCGCGGCGCCCGCAGCGGTAGCGGCTACCTCGACCCCTGCGCCGGACGACGACGAGGACGACACCGCGGCCGACACCGCCGAGGAGGAGACGCTCGGCAAGCTCGTTCAGGATCCGGCGCTGCCGTACCCGTACAACTTCCCGGAGCCGAACAAGACCCCGGTTCCCGGCGGCGTCATGAAGGTGGCGGCGACCTGGAACTTCCAGTCGCTCGACCCGATCGACTCGGCCGCCGGCGGCACGGTGACCGTGCCGAACATGGTCTACAACCGCCTGATCGGCTTCGTGCGCGGTCCGGCCGCGGACGTGTTCCAGCCGGAGATCGAGCCCGAGCTCGCGGCCTCCTGGGAGCGCTCCCCGGACGGCCTGACCTTCACGTTCCAGATCCGGCCGAACGTCACGTGGCAGAACGTCGCGCCGCTGAACGGCCGCAAGTTCACGGCCGAGGACGCGCGGTACGCCCTCAACCGCTACGCGACCGAAGGTGTCCACAAGTCCTACTACGCCAACGTGGCAGGCTTCGAGGCGCCCGACGACCTGACGCTCAAGATCAACATGGCGCAGGCGACGGCGGACTTCCTGAACCCGCTCGCCAGCAACAAGCAGACCATCTTCCCGCGCGAGATCGTCGACGATGGGAGCATCACGACCTCCGGAGTGGGGACCGGCCCGATGATCCTGACCGACCTCGAACTGGGCCAGAACGTCCAGTTCGAGAAGAACCCGGACTACTGGGAGAACGAGGTCCTCCTGGACGGGTTCGAGTTCCTGATCATGCCGGACCACGTCGCCCGCATCGCGCAGTTCCGCGTCGGCAACCTCGACTATGCCTACGGGCTGGTCTCGACGGTGCGTGACCTCAACGAGGTGCTGGAGACGAATCCCGACGTCCAGGTCAACTTCCTCCCGGTTGTCTACAACTCGATCAGCATGGGCATGAACCACACGCTGGCGAAGTACCAGGACGTGCGCGTTCGCCGCGCCCTCGCGATGGCGATCGACCGCCAGGAGATGGTCGACATCGTCTTCGACGGGCTGGGCAAGGCGCAGAACATCGTCCCGTGGCCGTTCCTGTTCGATGCGGAAGTGAGCGTCGGCTCCCCCGAAGTGGGCCCGTACCTGCAGTACAACCCCGATGAGGCGGTGAAGCTGCTCAAGGCCGCCGGCGCCGAGAACTTCGAGATGGAAAACAGCTACTACGCCTACACGAGCGGCCTCGAGCAAATGACGGAGATCACGCAGGCTCAGCTCGCGCGTGTCGGCATCACCCTGGGCGGCGGCAAGGTGGACTACACCGAGTTCAACTCGCAGTGGGTCCCCTCGAAGTTGCCGGACTTCTCCACCTCGGCCTGGAGCACCAGCGGCTACGACGCCGACAACTGGTTCCACGGCCAGGTCCACTCGAAGTCCCCGGGCAACCGCTGGCGGATGAGCGACGCCGAGATCGACGGCTGGGCCGAGGCCCAGCAGATCGAGCTCGACCCGGCGGCCCGCTCCGAGTTGTGGCGGAAGATCTGGGACAGGGACCTGGACCAGGCATACCGCCCGACGCTGCCGTGGGGCTTCACCCTGGAGGTCTACCAGCCGTGGATGCGCGGGATCCGCTTCACCGGCTCCGCGCCCGGCGACAACAACTCCTACTACACGTGGGGCGACCAGGTGCAGACGGCCTGGATAGACCCGGACATCGAGGGCCGCAGCTAGCAGCCTTCGACGGCGTGACGAACCTGGGGGGCGGCCATTCGGCCGCCCCTCTTGCGTGTCCGGGATCCCGGCTGCGAGCGCTCCCGGCTGCCTCGCGGCGCCAGCTACAACGCGCGTTGTGTGACAATGCCTCGCGGGTTCCGGTAGGCTGCCCGAATCCCAGGCAAGCGCGAAAGCATCAACAACGGAGGTTCCGCCATGGCCATAGACCAGGAAGGGCGTGTGTCCGGCTGGTGGACGCACTCGGTAGGCAGGCGGACCCTGCTGCGCGGGGGCCTGCTCGGCGGAGCGGGCCTCGCGGCCGCGGCACTCATCGGCTGCGGCGGCGACGATGACGACGATGATGATGACGACGCCGCCACGACCCAGACGACCACGTCGGGCACCGGCACAACGGCAAGTTCGAGCGGCACCACCGCAACCTCGAGCGACGACGCCGCCGACGCCGCCGAAGCCGACGACACCGCCGAGGATCAGCCCGCGGTCGTCGGTCAGCTGGTCCGCGACGAGCGCCTGCCGTACCCGTACAACTTCCCGGAGCCGAACAAGACCCCGGTCCCCGGCGGCGTCATGAAGGTGGCCGCGACCTGGAACTTCCAGTCGATCGACCCGATCGACTCGGCGGCCGGCGGGACGGTCACGATCCCGAACATGGTCTACAACCGCATGCTCGGGTTCCGCCGCGGACCGGCCGCGGACGTGTTCCAGCCGGAAATCGTGCCGGAACTGGCCGAGTCGTGGGAGCGCTCGCCGGACGGGCTGACGTTCACCTTCCAGATCACTCCGGGCGTCACGTGGCAGAACGTCGCTCCGCTCAACGGCCGCCCCTTTACGGCCGAGGACGCGGCTTTCACGCTTGAGCGCTACCAGACCGACGGCGTGCACAAGGCGTACTACCTCAACGTCGGCACCTTCGAGGCGGTCGATGACGCCACGTTGAAGATCCACATGGCGAAGGCGACCGCGGACTTCCTCAACCCGCTCGCGAGCAACAAGCAGACAGTGTTCCCGCGCGAACTCGTGGACAACGGGACGATCGGGACGGAGGCGGTCGGCACCGGGCCGATGATCCTGACCGGGGCCGACCCGTCCGCGAGCGTGACCTTCGACAAGAACCCGGACTACTGGCAGAGCGAGGTGCTGCTCGACGGGTTCGAGTTCCTGGTCATGCCGGACCACGTGGCCAGGCTTGCGCAGTTCCGCGTGGGCAACATCGACTACGCGTACGGGCTGGTCTCGTCGGTGCGGGACCTCAACGAGGTCCTGGACACGAACCCCGACATCCAGGTCAACCTCATCCCGATCACGTCCAACGGGGTCACCGTGGGCATGAACCACACCCTGGCGAAGTACCAGGACGTACGCGTGCGCCGCGCCATCTCGCTGGCGATCGATCGCCAGGAGATCCTCGACATCGTCTTCGACGGCATTGGCAAGGCGCTCAATGTCATCCCGTGGACGTTCATGTACGAGGAGGAAGCCACGATCGAATCGGGGCTGCTCGGCAACTGGCTCAGCTACGACCCCGAGGAGGCGATGAAGCTGCTGCGGGCCGCGGGCGCCGAGGGGCTCGAGGTCAACAACAGCTACTACGCCTACACCAAGGGACTCGAGCAGACCACCGAGGTGGTGCAGGCTCAGTTCGAGCGAGTCGGCATCAACATGACCGGCGGCAAGGTCGACTACACCGAGTTCAACTCGCAGTGGGTGCCGCAGAAGCTGCCCGACATCTCGACTTCCGCGTGGAGCACCAGCGGCTACGACCCGGACAACTGGTTCCACGGGCAGGTCCACTCGCAGTCGCCGGGCAACCGCTGGCGGACGGACGACCCGGAGATCGACGCCTGGGCCGAGGCCCAGCAGCTCGAGCTCGACCCCGAAGCTCGCAAGGATCTGTGGCAGAGGATCTGGGACAAGGACCTGGATCAGGCCTACCGGCCCGGGCTCCCGTGGGGGTTCAGCCTGGAGGTCTACCAGCCGTGGATGCGCGGTATCCGCTTCACGGGCACCTCGCCGGGCGACAACAACTCGTACTACACGTGGGGCGGCCAGATCGCCGGAGGCTGGATCGACCCGGACGTGGAGGGCCGCAGCTAAGCAGCCTTCGACAGCGTGACGAACCTGGGGGGCGGCCGAATGGCCGCCCCCCTTGCGTGTCTCGCGCGTGGCTTCGGCGCGGGCTCGGCCGCCCCCTTGCGAGGGGGCGAAGCGTGGCGGCCCGCGGAGCCCGCGTCACGGTAGACGTGCTCAATGCGCTAGTCATGCCACCAGCGTTCGGGTAGCCTTCGGGTACCTGAGAGCCGGACGAACAGTGACCCTGGAGAGGAGATCTCGTATGGCCCTGGACCAGGAACAGCGCATGCATGCGTGGCGGACCCAGTTGGTAGGCAGGCGAACCCTCTTGCGGGGAGGGCTGATCGGCGGCGCCGGACTCGCGGCGGCGGCCCTGATCGGCTGCGGCGGCGATGACGACGACGACGCCACGACCCAGACAACCACGTCGGGCACGACCACGACCGCCAGCACGAGTGGAACAACGTCGGGCACGAGTGGCACGTCCACCGATTCCTCGACATCCGATGGCGACGGCGGGGCGGACGGGGGCTTCGAGCCCCTCGGCAAGCTCGTGCAGGACCCGGACCTGCCGTACCCGTACAACTTCCCGGAGCCGAACAAGGCCCCGGTCCCCGGCGGCATCATGAAGGTCGCGGCGACCTGGAACTTCCAGTCGATCGACCCCATCGACTCGGCGGCAGGCGGGACGGTCACGATCCCGAACATGACCTACAACCGCCTGATCGGCTTCAAGCGCGGCCCCGGCGCGGACGTGTTCCAGCCGGAGATCGAGCCGGAACTCGCCGCTTCGTGGGAGCGCTCCCCCGACGGTCTGACCTTCACGTTCGCGATCCAGCCGGGCGTGGCGTGGCACAACATCGCGCCGCTGAATGGCCGCGCGTTCACGGCTGAAGACGCGCGCTTCGCCCTGCACCGCTACGCAAACGAGGGCGTGCACAAGTCCTACTACGCGAACGTCGCCGGCTTCGAAGCCGTCGATGACGCCACGCTCAAGATCAACATGGCAAAGGCGACGGCGGACTTCCTCAACCCGCTGGGGAGCAACAAGCAGACGATCTTCCCGAAGGAACTCGTCGACGACAACAGCATCGAGATCAACGCGGTCGGTACGGGCCCGATGATCCTCGAGTCGCTCGAGCTGGGCCAGAACGTGCTCTTCGGCAAGAACCCGGACTACTGGGAGAAGGAAGTACTCCTGGACGGGTTCGAGTTCCGCATCATGCCGGACCACGTGGCCCGGCTGGCGCAGTTCCGCGTCGGGAACATCGACTACGCGTACTCGCTGGTGTCGAGCGTGCGTGACCTCAATGAGGTGTTGCAGACGAACCCCGACGTGCAGGTCAATTTCATCCCGGTTACGTACAACGGGCTCAGCCTGGGGATGAACCTCACCCTGCCGAAGTACCAGGACGTGCGCGTGCGTCGTGCGCTCTCCCTGGCGATGGACCGCCAGGAAATCCTCGACATCGTCTACGACGGCCTCGGCAAGGCGCTCAACACCATCCCGTGGCCGTTCCTCTTCGACGAGGAGGCGACGATCGAGTCGGGACTCGCCGGCAACTGGCTCCGCTATGACCCGGACGAGGCGATGAAGTTGCTACAGGCGGCGGGGGCCGAGGGCCTCGAGATCGTCAACAGCTACTACGCCTACACCAAGGGCTTCGAGCAGCACACGGAGGTGCTCCAGGCGCAGCTCGCGCGTGCCGGTATCACCCTGAGCGGCGGCAAGGTGGACTACACCGAGTTCAACTCGCAGTGGGTCCCGTCCAAGCTCCCGGACGTCTCGACCTCGGCGTGGAGCACCAGCGGCTACGACGCCGACAACTGGTTCCACGGCCAGGTCCACTCGCAGTCGCCGGGCAACCGCTGGCGTATCAACGACCCGCAGATCGACGAGTGGGCGGAGGCCCAGCAGATCGAGCTCGACCCGGATGCCCGCAAGGAACTCTGGCAGAAGATCTGGGACCAGGACGCCGACCAGGCGTACCGGCCGACTATCCCGTCCGGCTTCTGGCTGGAGGTCTACCAGCCGTGGATGCGCGGGGTCCGCTTCACCGGCACGGCCCCGGGCGACAACAACTCGTACTACACGTGGGGCGACCAGGTGCAATCGGCCTGGCTGGACCCGGACGTGGAGGGCCGCAGCTAGCAGCCTTTCGACGACGTGACGAACCCGAGGGGCGGCCACCTGGCCGCCCCTCTTGCGTATCCGGGATCCCGACCGCGAGCGCTCCCATCTGCCTCGCAGCGCCGGCTACAACGCGCGTTGTGTGGAAATGGCTCGCGGGTTCCGGTAGGTTGCCCGAATCTCAGGCTAGCGCGAGAGCACCAACAAGGGAGGTTCCGCCATGGACGCAAACGATGAACAGCGCATGCAGGGATGGTGGACGCACTCGATAGGCAGGCGGACCCTGCTGCGAGGCGGAGTCCTCGGAGGCATCGGTCTGGCTACCGCGGCGCTGATCGGCTGCACCGACGACGACGGCACGACCGCCGACACCACCACTACGCCAACCGTGTCGCCGCTTCCCCGCCAGCGCTACGGTCAAGAGTACCCCACCCACGAAGACGAACCGGATCCCGAGGCTGAGGAAGTCGAGACGCTCGGCGAACTCGTCCAGGACCCGGCGCTGCCCTACCCGTACAACTTCCCGGAGCCGAACAAGAGCCCGCAGCAAGGCGGCATCATGCGGGTGGCGGCGACCTGGAACGTCCAGTCGCTGGACCCGATCGACTCGGCCGCGGGCGGCACCGTGACGGTGCCGAACATGGTCTACAACCGCCTGCTCGGCTTCAAGCGCGGTCCGGACGCCGGCGTGTTCCAGCCGGAGATCGAGCCCGAGCTGGCCGCCTGGTGGGAGCGCTCCCCGGACGGCCTGACCTTCACGTTCCAGATCCAGGACGCCGTGCACTGGCAGAACCTCCCGCACCTGAACGCCCGCCCGTTCACGGCCGAGGATGCCGCGTACGCGCTCAACCGCTATGCGACCGAGGGCGTCCATCAGTCCTACTACGCCAACGTCGCCGGCTTCGAGGCGCCCAACGACCTGACGATGAAGATCAACATGGCGCAGGCGACGGCGGACTTCCTGAACCCGCTCGCCAGCAACAAGCAGACCATCTTCCCGCGTGAGCTCGTCGACGACGGGAGCATCAAGACCACCGCGGTTGGCACGGGCCCGATGATCCTGACCGACCTGGAGCCGGGTCAGAACGTCAAGTTCGAGCAGCACTACGATTACTGGGAGAAGCAGATACTCCTGGACGGCTTCGAGTTCCTGCTCATGCCGGACCACCCCGCCCGCCTCGCGCAGTTCCGCGTCGGCGACATCGACTACGCCTACGGCGTGGTCTCGACGGTGCGTGACCTCAACGAGCTGCTGGAGACGAACCCGGACGTCCAGGTCAACCTCATCGCGATTACCTACAACTCGATCAGCATGGGCATGAACCACACGCTCGAGAAGTACCAGGATGTGCGCATCCGCCGCGCCCTCTCGATGGCGATCGACCGCCAGGAGATGGTCGACGTCGTCTTCGAAGGGCTGGGCAAGGCGCAGAACATCATTCCGTGGCCGTTCCTGTTCGACGAGGAAAAGTCCGTCGGCGCCCCCGAGGTGGGGCCGTACCTGCAGTACAATCCCGACGAGGCGAGGAAGCTGCTCGCGGCTGCCGGCGCCGAGGGCCTCGAGATCACCAACAGCTACTACGCCTACACTAGCGCCCTGGAGCAGATGACCGAGATCGCGCGCGAGCTGCTCGCGCGCGTCGGGATCACCATGACCGGCGGCAAGGTGGACTACACCGGGTTCAACTCGCAGTGGGTCTCCTCGGAGCTCCCGGACTTTTCGACCTCGGCGTGGAGCACCAGCGGCTACGACGCCGACAACTGGTTCCACGGCCAGGTCCACTCGCAGTCACCGGGCAACCGCTGGCGGACCAACGACGCGGAAATCGACGGCTGGGCCGAGGCCCAGCAGGTCGAGCTCGACCCTACCGCCCGAGCCGAGCTGTGGCGCAAGATCTGGGACCGCGACCTCGAGCAGGCCTACCGCCCGACGCTGCCGCAAGGCTTCAGCATCGAGGTATACCAGCCGTGGGTGCGCGGTGTGCGCTTCACCGGCACGGCCCCCGGCGACAACGGCTCCTACTACACCTGGGGCGACCAGGTGCACTCCGCCTGGATCGACCCGGACGTGGAGGGCCGCAGCTAGCAGCCTTTCGACGACGTGACGAACCCGAGGGGCGGCCAATCGGCCGCCCCTCTTGCGTGTCGGTGGATGGAAGTCAGACGTCGGGCTGCGGGCGAGTGAGACGCCGGGCGGCGCCACTTCGCAGCGCCTCGACGTAGCGCGCGCCGTCGAAGTCGCGATCGGCCCACGCGCCGAAGCTCGCGTCGAGGGCGCGAAGTACGTCGTCCCGACTCACGTTGTTGTCGCGGGTTTCAGCCATCGTGCCGTCGATCCGGTGCATGTTCGCTCATCGTCGGATTGGTCGGGGAGGCCGGATTTGAACCGGCGACCTCCTGACCCCCAGTCAGGCGCGCTACCAAACTACGCCACTCCCCGACACGGCGTCCCGACGATGGTAGCAGGCGCCTCACGGGCGGGCGACGGGGCTCCAGGCCCCGACCACGCCTACCCGAGCCCGGCGCTGCGCGCGCCGATGATGAGCACGCCCCCGACGGCCGCGATCGCCACGTACTGCGCCAGGATGGCGCGCCGAAGCTGTAGCGTGAGATGCGCGTGCAGCAGACCGCTCGCGAGGAAGAAGGCGAGCAGCAGCGCCAGCGCGGCGAGGTAGCCGTCGAGCGGCACGAAGTGCAGCGCCCAGCGCAACTGCGTCACGACCAACGCCACGACGCCGCCGAGCGCCACCGTGTCGGGCGGGTCGGCGTGGCCGTCTCGCAGCAACTCGATCGCCAGCAACCCGGCTGCGATCGCCACGGCCGCCAGCGCCGGCGCGAGCGCGAGGTCCAGGACGTAGGTGAGCGAGAACAGCGCGAACGCCGTGACGTAGACCGCCGCACTCGTCACGGGCCGGGCGAACGTCAGCCAGCGCTCGTAGGGGCGTACGGAGTGGACCTGCGCCAAGAGGATCGCGCCGAACCCGCTGCCTGCCGCGAGGCCCGCGGGCAGCGCCCACCAACCTCGCACCATGTCCTCGAGCAACACCGGTGCTGCGAGCGCGTAGAGGGCCGGCAGCGCGACCTGCAGCGTCGGGTCGATGCCGAGCTCGACCGAGCGGGTGCGCGCGAGTCGCAGCACGCGGTCCGTCCCGACCGCGGCGACGGCGGCGCCGAACAGCGCCGCCCACGTCGGCGTCGGCTCGATCAGCAGGAACATCAGGAACGCGAGCGTGACGACGAACGTGAGCACGCCCTCCGGCACGCCGACGATGGGTGTCGGGGTGCGTGGAGTGGGGTCCTCAGTCACCATCTCAGCGGGGGTATCGCCGAGGGTGGCGAGGCTGCCGCCGGGATCGGCCGGCGAGGCAGTGGTTTCGTCGGAGGCGTCGGGTTCGGTTGGTTCGGTCGGGCTGGTCACTTCACCGGCAGCGACGCGAGCTGGGGTTCCGCTTCGCCGAACATCTCGGCGGCGTTGCGGTACCAGATGCGGTCCGCTTCCTCCTCGGTCAGTTCGAGCTTCGCCATGATGTCGCGCAGGCGGTCGACGTGCTCGCCGATCTCGGCGTCGCCGCAGTCGGAGCCCCACACGAGCTTCTCGACGCCGATCTCCTTGCCGATCAGGCCGCGCTCGTAGGCGTGGCGCTCGATGGTGTCGCCGCCGGAGAGGTCGAACACGACATTGTGCCGCCAGCGGGCGACCGAGGAGGCCTCGTCGTAGTTGCCCGTGCCGCCCATGTGCGCGCCGATGATCGGCAGATCGGGGAAGTTGTTCGCGATCGTGTCGAGGTGGAACGGCCGCATGCGCATCGCCGAGACGTCGCGCGGCATGCGCCCGCGGAACTCACGCCATTGCACGAGGTTCGCGGCGGCTTCGGGGTCGCGCCGGGGGTGGGTGATCGAGTAGTCGATGCCGCCGCCGATGACGCCACAGTGGAACAGGATCGGCATGCGGGCGTCCTCGGCCTCCTGGTACATGTGGAAGTAGCGGTAGTCGTCGTAGGGAAGGCGCGCGCCGATGATCTTGAGGCCGCGATAGCCGAGCCCGTGCAGCCGCGTCACCTCGCCGCGCGCCGTCTCGTCCACGGCGAGGAAGGCGACCGGCACCATCAGGTCCTCGTGGCGGCGCAGGTACTCCAGCGCCTCCTCGTACGAGGGGCCGAACTCCGGACGCCCGCCCGACAGCACCGAGGCGCGCACGACACCGGCCGCGCGCAGCGCGTCGGCGCGGCTGTCGACTGCCTGCGTATGGTCGTTGTTCTCGGGGTGCTCCCAGTCGCGCGGGAAGTGGCAGTGGACGTCCCAGATCACCGTGCGCAGCCCCCTCGACATGCCTCGAACGCGGTCGTTCGAGGGTAGCTCACGGCCGACGTACCGTCTGGACGGCGCGCACCTCGAAGCCCATGCGCTCCCAGAACGCCAGCGCGGGCGCGTTGCGCGACAGCACCGACGCCTCCAGTACCGTCACCCCGTCCGCCCGCTGGCGCGTGAGCCACGCCTCGACGGCCGTGCGGCCCACGCCGCGACGGCGGAACGGTGGCGCGACGTAGCACTCCATGACCTCGCCGACGTCGCGGTCCTCCTCGGGCCAGTCGGGCACGACGCGCGAGATCAGGAACCCGGCGTGCTCGCCGTCCGCGACGATCCACTCGATGCGCTGCCCGTCGGGGTCGTCCTCGAACGCGAGCGCGTATGCCTCGGCCGTTGGCGCCGGATCCCACGGCAGTTCGTACGCGTCGAGTTCGACGAGGTAGTCGGCGAGCATGTCGAGGAAGTCCGTCCGCTCGCTCGCGGCCACCAACCGCAGCTCGACGGCGCTCATGCACTCCTCGCGGCGGTGGCGGGCTCGCGCGCCGCAACTGCGGCCGGTTGCGAGGTGGCGAGCAGGCGCAGCAGCAGCTCGATCGCGTGCAGCCAGTCCTCGCCGAGGCGGTCGCGGGTCACGCGCAGTTGCGTGCGGCCGACCTCGATCGCGGCGGGCAGCGCGGGCAGGCTGCGACGGCTGAACGGGCTGTCCTCGGCCGCCCCGATGACGATCACGTCGCCCTCGGCCCGCACGGCCGTGACGCGCGCGCCGCCTGCCGCGAGGCGGATGCGCACGAGCCCGAGCAACTGGTCGAGCGCGTGCGGCGGCGCGCCGAAGCGGTCCTCGACCTCCCCGCGCAGGTCCGCGACGGCGTCGAGCGTGCGCAGGCCGGCGATGCGCTGGTACAGCGCCACGCGCGCCTCGATGTCCTCCATGTACGGCTCCGGGATGTACGCGGTCACGGGCAGGTCGACGGAGACGGGCGGCGGCGGGGCCGCGGGCTGCTCGCCGTCGTGCGCCGCGCGCTGCGCGGCGACGGCCTCGGCGAGCATCTGCGTGTAGAGGTCGAAGCCCACCGAGGCGATCTGCCCGCTCTGCTCCGCGCCGAGCAGGTTGCCCGCGCCGCGGATCTCGAGGTCGCGCAGCGCCACCTGGAAGCCCGCGCCCAGCTCGGTCGCCTCGAAGATGGTCGCGAGGCGCTGCTGCTGGACCTCGCTGAGCACGCGGTCGCGGCGGTGCAGCAGGTAGGCGTGCGCCTGCTGCGCCCCACGCCCGACGCGCCCCCGAAGCTGGTAGAGCTGCGCCATCCCGAGCAGCTCGGCGCGGTCGACGATCAGCGTGTTCACGTTCGGGATGTCGATACCCGACTCGATGATCGTCGTGCAGACCAGCACGTCGGCCTCGCCGGCCGAGAAGCGCTCCATGACCCGTCGCAGCACGGCCTTCGGCATCTGCCCGTGGCCGACGATGACGCGCGCCTCGGGCGCCAGCGCGCGCACCTGCTCGGCGACGCGGTCGATGGTGTGCACGCGGTTGTGCACGAGGTAGATCTGCCCGCCGCGCTCGAGCTCGTTGAGGATTGCGTCGCGCACCAGCGCGTCGTCCCACTCGGCGACGAAGGTCTGCACCGGCAGGCGGTCCTCGGGCGCGGTGTCCATCGGCGACATGTCGCGGATGCCGGCCAGCGACATGTGCAGCGTGCGAGGGATCGGCGTTGCCGACAGCGTGAGCACGTCGACCTCCAGGCGCATGCGCTTGAGCCGCTCCTTGTGCGCCACGCCGAAGCGTTGCTCCTCGTCGATGACGACGAGCCCGAGGTTCGAGAACTCGATGCCCGCCTGCAGCAGCCGGTGCGTGCCGATCACGATGTCGACCTCGCCCGAGCGCATGCCCGCTGCGACCTCGCGCGCCTCGGCGTCCGTGCGGAAGCGCGAGAGCACCTCGATGCGCACCGGGAACGGCGCGAGACGTTCCCGGAACGTGCGCTCGTGCTGCTGCGCGAGCACGGTGGTGGGGACCAGCACGGCGACCTGGTAGCCCTCCTGGACGGCCTTGAAGGCGGCGCGCACGGCAACCTCGGTCTTCCCGAACCCCACGTCGCCGAGGACGATGCGGTCCATCGGCCGTACGGCCTCCATGTCCGCCTTGACCGCGGTGATCGCGCTGAGCTGGTCCGCGGTCTCCTCGTACGGGAACGCCGCCTCCATCTCGCCCTGCCACTCGGTGTCGGCGCCGAACGCGTGGCCGCGCAGCAACTGGCGCGCGGCGTAGAGACGCAGCAGGTCGGCGGCGACGTCGCCCACCGCCGCGCGCACCCGCGCGCGCGTGCGCGCCCATTCCTGCGTGCCGAGCCGCGTGAGCCGGGGGATGTGCCCCGAGGAAGCTACATAACGCGAGACCCGGTCGACCTGCTCGATCGGCACGTAGAGCCGGTCGTCGCCAGCGTAGTTGAGCTGGATGTAGTCGCGCTGCTCGTCGCCCACGTTGCGGCGCACGATGCCCGCGAACCGCGCGATGCCGTGCTCGGAGTGGACGCAGAAGTCGCCCGGCGACACCTCCGCGAGGAACTGCGCGCGGTGCGACGCCGACTGCCGCAGCGCGCGGCGCTTGCGCACGAAGCCCATCAGCTCGGCGTCGGTGGCGAGCGAGACGCGCCCCTCAGGCGTCTCGATCCGCCACCCGCCCGGCAGCGAGCCCTGCACCAGCGACAGCGAGCCCGCTACGGGCGGCGCGTCGAGGCGGTCAAGGACCGACGCGTCGAGGCCTTCCTCGGCCAGCAGCTCGCCGAAGCGCTGCGCCTGCTGCGTGAGCACGACGATGCGGTCGCCGCGCGGGACGCTCCGCACGAGCTCGCGGGCGGCGGACTGGAGGCGTCCCGCGTAGGCGTCGTGCGGGGCGAACGGGACGCGGTAGCCGTCGCGCTCGCGGCCCGTCGCCCAGCGTTCGAGGTCGGCGCGCGGCGCGCGCTGATCGAGCTCGCGGGTCAGCGCCTGCTCCTCGAGGTGCGGGAGTGGGGCCTCGGGCCCGAGGTCATGCACGGCGACGAGCTGGTCGCGCCGCTCGGCGGCGAGCGCGTCCTGCTCCGCCGCGGCGGCGTAGACCGCGTCCGGCTCGTCGACGACCACGAGCGCGCCCGGCCCGAGGTGGTCGAGCAGAGTCGCCGCGGCGGCGAGCGGTCCGTAGCGGGCGGGCGTGGGCAGCTCGCCGCGCCGGAGGGCCGCGAGCTCCTCCGCCGCGAGGTCGTCGAGGGCGGCGCGCCGCCCGGGTGCGAGATGGCCCGCGAGGTCGGCGAGCGCGTCGCGGCTCGGGAACCACTCGCTGGCGGGGCCGATGCGCACGGCGTCGATGCGTTCGACGGTGCGTTGCGTCTCGGGGTCGAAGCGGCGAATCGACTCCACCTCGTCGCCGAAGAGTTCGATGCGCACCGGCGCCGGCTCGGTCGGCGGGAAGGCGTCGACGAGGCCGCCGCGCCGCGCGGCCTGCCCCGGCTGCTCGACGAGCGGGCCGAGCTCGTACCCGGCGTCGACGAGGCGCGCGGCAAGGTCCTCGATGGTGACGCGGTCGCCGACAGCGACGCGTGCCGGACCGGCGCCGAGGTCGGCGGGACGGGCGGTCGGGCCGGTGACGGCAGCGGCCGAGGCGACCACGAGCGGCGGGGCGCCGCCGCCGCCCGCGCGGGCGAGCCGCGCGAGCACGTCGAGGCGGCGCTGCGTGACCGCGGTCGGCGGATCCTCGCGCGCGTAAGGGAGACCCGTGCGGGCCGGGAACACGACGGCCGCCTCGCCGGCCCACGCCCGCAGGGCGTCGAGGGCCGCGTCGGCGTCGTTCTCGCGCGGCACGACGAGCAGGGTGGGCGTGCGCAGCCTGCGCCACAGCCACGCGGCGACGGTGGACTTCGCGGCGTCGAGCACGCCGATCGTGGCGCGCCCGCCCGCGCCGAGGTGGGCCGCGGACTCCGCGAGTGGCTCGACGCGGTCAAGGCTGCCGAGCAGGGGGGCGAGCTGCAGGGTGGGCTCCTCGCGCGGTTGTCGCAGCAGGGGGCACGCCGAAGCAGGGGCGCTCCCCTCGGGAGTCCCCTGCGGACGCGACCGTTCGCCGAACCAGTGTAGCGCGGCGCTCGTGAGGGACGAGGGCCCGTCTGCTACTCGCGGCGGTTGAGCCGGTTCATCGCCGCCTCGATCCCCTCGCGGGCGGCGAGTTCCACGGCGTCGGCTACGTCGGTGATCGCGGCGTCGAGGGACGCGCGCTCCTCGCGGTCCGGGCGCGACAGCACCCAGCCGGCGACGCGGTCCGGGTCGCGCACGGGCCGGCCGCGGCTGAGCGCGCCGTCCGGGTCGTCGGGATCGGGGTCGTAGGGGCGGTCGATGCCGATGCGGATGCGCGGGAAGTCGCCTCCGCCGAGCGCGTCGAGGATCGAGCGCATGCCGTTGTTGCCGCCGTGACCACCGTGCGGTCGCATGCGGACGCGCGCGAGCGCCATGTCGATGTCGTCGTGGATGACGAGCAGCCGGGTGCGCGCGAGCCGCAGGCGCCGCAGCTCGGCGGCGACGGCGGGGCCGCTCTCGTTGTACCAGCTGCGCGGTGCTGCGAGGTGGAGCGGGCGGCCGCCCACCTCGATGGTGGCGCGCCACACGCGCTTGTCGCGCGCGAGGGTCGCGCCGTGCCGCTCGGCGAGCCGCTGGATGGTCCACATGCCGACGTTGTGACGCGTGCCCTCGTAGTCGGGGCCGGGATTGCCGAGCCCGACGATGAGCCGCGGCCGCCGCGACTCGGCAGTGTCGTCCGAGGCGTCCCCGGAGGTCGCCTCGTCCTGCCGGGCGGGCGGAGCCCCGAGGCGGTCGCGGAAGGCGGCGAAGCGGCGTCGCAGGCCCATGGCCCCATCGTCCGGCGCTGTGCATCCCCGCGCAACGCACGCGGGGGGACGCCGCGATCGCCCCTCGCTGGAAGCGATTCGCGCTGCCGCGCGTTCCGTCGACGTGCTGTATGATCCGCGCGCCTCGCGACCCTGCGGGGCAGGAGCGAGGAGACCCCTTCAAGATGAGCGACGGGAACGGGCCGATCGCGGCCGCGCGTGCCGCCGGGCGCACGCTGCTGACCGAGGTCGAGTCCAAGCAACTGCTGCACGATGCCGGGATCAACGTAACGCAGGCTCGCCTCGCCACGAGCGCTGACGACGCCGTGGCCGCCGCCGATGACATCGGCTACCCGGCGGTCCTGAAGGTCGTCTCAGGCGACATCGCCCACAAGTCCGACGTCGGCGGCGTCGAGCTGAACCTCGGCGACGGTGACGGAGTCCGCGCCGCCTACGACCGCATGATGAGCGCCGTCGCGGCGAACGCCCCCGGCTCGAGCGTCGACGGCGTCTCGGTCCAGCAGATGGCGGCGCAGGGCACCGAGGTCATCATCGGCACCACCACCGACCCGCAGTTCGGCCCCGTCCTGGCCTTCGGCCTCGGCGGCATCATGGTCGAGGTGCTGAAGGACGTGGCGTTCCGCATCGTGCCGCTGGAGTCACGCGACGCGCGCCAGGTCGTGCGCGAGATTCGCGGCTTCCCGGTGCTCGATGGTGTGCGCGGCCAGCCCGGCGCCGACCTCGACGCACTCGAGGCGATGATCCTCCAGGTCTCGGCGTTCGCCGAGGAGCACCCGGAGGTCGCCGAGCTCGACCTCAACCCCGTGTTCGCGTACCCCGACGGCGCCATCGCCGTCGACGCGCGCGTCGTGCTGGCGGAGGAGTAGCGCCATGGCCGTCGATCGCGACCGGCTGCACCGCACGCTGACCCCTCGCTCGGTCGCGGTGGTGGGCGCAAAGGCGCCGGACTACGGCTGGCTGGAGAACAACCGCAACTTCATCGGCCCGCTCTACTCGGTACAGGTCGACCCCAACGAGATCACCGAGATCGAGAAGCGCGGCTTCACCAACTACCTGAAGCTCGAGGAGGTCCCCGAGGACATCGACCTCGTGATCTGCGCGGTGCCGCGCCCGATCGTGCCGTTCATCGTGGCGGACTCGATCAAGAAGAACGTCGGCGGCATGGCGATCTTCTCGGCCGGCTTCGCCGAGACCGGCGAGGAGGAGGCCGCTGAGCTCGAGGACCGCATCGTAGCGCTCGCCAACGACGCGGGCATGCCGATCGTCGGGCCCAACTGCATGGGCGTGTACAACCGCCGCCAGGGCGTGAAGTTCAGCGACGGCGTCGACCACGGCGAGGGCGGCAACGTCTCCATCATGGGCCAGAGCGGCACGCACACCGTCGGCGCGACGACGATGGCGCAGCGCGTCGGCATCGAGGTGAGCCGCGGCATCTCCTTCGGCAACGCCGTGGTCGTCAACGAGGCGGACTACATCGAGTACCTGCGCGACGACCCCGACACGCAGGTCATCGGCGTCTACCTTGAGGGCCTCAAGGACGGCCGGCGCTTTTTCCAGGCGCTGCGTGAGACCACTCCGAAAAAGCCCGTCGTGATCTGGAAGGGCGGTCAGACCGCCGCCGGCCAGCGCGCGACGCGCTCGCACACCGCCTCGCTGGCGACGCCCATGGCGACGTGGGACGCGATGATGGCGCAGACCGGCGCCATCCCCGCGAACTCCGTCGACGAGCTGGTCGACGTGCTGCAGGCGCTCGTCCACACCACCGCCCCGCGCGGCCGCCGGCTCGCGCTGATGGCGATGACCGGCGGTCAGTCGGTCGCGATCTCCGACGCCTTCGGCCGGCAGGGCCTCGAGGTGCCGGAGCTCTCGGACGAGACCTACGAGGCCATCGGCGAGTTCTTCAACGTCATCGGTGGCTCGTACCGCAACCCGTTCGACATGGCGAACACCATCGGCATGGCGGGCGACGCGGCGAACCTCGGGCGCATCATGGACGCGCTGGCGGGGGACCCCAACATCGACGTGATGGTGTTCGAGTTCTCGGCGGGGTTCTTCGCGCGGATGTGGGCGGACGAGCCGGAGCGCCTCGAAGAGATGCTCGACCAACTCGACGGGTTCCGCGAGCGGACGGGCCTGCCGTTGGTGACGGTGATGCACGCCGGCGCGATCGACGAAGAGGTGATCCCGATCCGCGACCAGGTGGTCGCGCGCGGCTTCGCCGTCTTCCCGAGCTTCGACCGTGCGGCGCTCGCGCTGTCGCGGGTGATCAAGTACCACGAGTGGGTGGCGGAGGCCGGCTAGACCGCCTCGCCGCATCGAACCTCTCGCGAGGCATGGAAGCCCCCGCCCAGGCGGGGGCTTCTCTACGCCTGTTGTTAGCGGTTCGTCGAGCGACGGGCTACCATCGTGGCGGGAGCAATCTCGTGGGCTACTACCACTCCTACTACTGGCGGAACCCGGAGCCTGCCGAGCCTTTCACGCGCGGAGTGCTGTCCTCGCGTGTGGTATCGCGCCTCTCGGGCGCCACGACGCGGCAACTTGGCTACTGGCACTCGACCGGTCTCTTGACCGCGGCCGCTGCCGGGCGTCGCGGCATCGGTAGGCTCTACTCGTGGATCGAGTACTCAAGGGCGCGGGCGACGGTCAAGCTGCTCGGGATGGGACTTAGCCACGCACACATTCGCCCGAACATCGACTGGCTCGAAGCGCATCTGCCGCGCTGGTACGAGATTCCGGTCGTAGCTCGCGACGAGGGCGCTATCGCGCTCTCGCCGGATCGTGGCCTCGCATGCAACGCGGGCGAAATGGGGCGGTGGATCTCCGCCAATCTAGTCGAACGCCCAACCGTGCGCGCTTCGACGGTCGAGGCTGATGCGCTGGCGCGCATGATCGAAGCGATCGATTCGGAGGGACCATTGGGAGTGCTAGCAGAGTACAGCGACGCCGTGGACATGGACCCGCACGTGCTGGGTGGCGTTCCCGTGATGCGCGGAACCCGGATTGAGACCGGATTACTGGCGTCGCTTTGGGACCGTGAGTTGGACATTGAGGGGATCGCACTGCGGTTCGGGCTCGACGCGCGGCGCGTCGAGCGCGCGCTCGAATTCCAGATCGCGATCGCCGCTTAGGCTGTGCGGCTCCTGCTCGACGAGGCCGTGGCCCGGGGACTGGCAGGGGTGCTGACCGCTCTCGGCCACCCCTCCGACCACGTGAGCGACCTCGGCATGTCAGGTGCCTCGGATGAGGAAGTCGTCCAGCGTGCGCTGGACTACGACGCACTGCTCACGCTCGACCTTCACCGCCAGGAACGCGAGTGGCTGGCCGTCAACAACGCAATGTTGGCGGGGGCGAAGGTCATCCGTATGCGATTCCGAGGGAGCGAAGTTTCGTCCCTCATCAGCCAAACACAAGCGATAGTCCGCAGGTGGCCGGAGATCGAACACTCGGTGATGGAGCGTGATGACGTCCGGCTGATCGTACTGTCGAGTGGGGGTAGTCGGGTGCGCGTGCGGACGGTCGACGCAATCAGGGACGCCCTCCGCAGTCGTCAGGCGTGACTCCCCCGGAACTGTCTACGCGCTTTACGCTAACGGTGTTGGCAACTACCATCGCGTACGCACGTGAACAGTTTCCGCGCCGACAGGAGTGATCCGTGCCCGACTCCCCCTTCGATGACTACCTCGACCTCGTGGAGGCCGCCGGCGAACTCGGCATTCACCCCCAGAGCCTGCGACGCCTCATCAAGCAGAAGCGCGTCCCAGCCGTCCTCTTCGCCGGCAAGTACCTCATCGAGCGTGACAAGCTCGAGATGTTCAAGGCCAACTACGACCCGCGGCCGGGCCGCAAACCCATCCGCCGACTCCTGTAGTTCGACCGGCCTGACCGGCCGGGTTCCTACCCCCGGCGACGCGAGGAGCGAGCGCGACCTGCCCGCGCGCGGCCGCGGCCGGCGCCGAGCCGCGTGATGAGCAGCTCGAGGGCAAGCGCATCGGAGAACCGCCCCGTCTTGACGGCGTGATCGGCCGCCTCCACGGCGCGCAGCCCGTCCTCGGCGGCTGCGAGGCCGATGGCGGACGCCTGGTCGACGAGCTTGCCGAGCGGGAAGGGGTGCGACACCCCCGTCGCCTCGCCGATCGTCTCGCGTGGCGCGCCCTCCTCGATCAGCGCGGCGGCGCGCACGAGGTTGCGCAGTTGCCGGGCGATCAGCCCCTGGATGCGCACCGGTGAGTCACTGCCACGGTCGAGCATGCGCCGCAGCCGCACGAGCGCCGCGGGGGTGCGGGCCGTGACCGCGTCGTCGACGAGCGCGAACACGTCCTCGTCACGCGCGGCGGTGGTGAGCAGATCGACGTCCTCCACGGTGATGGCGCGGTCCTGCGCGTACTGCGCGAGCTTGGCGAGCTCGCCGCTGAGCGCCCACAGGTCCGCGCCGATCAGCTCGCTGAGCCGACCCGCCGCGGCTGCCTCGATGCGCACGCCGGTCGCCTCGGCGCGCTCGCGTAGCCACGAGGCGACCTCGTTGCCGCCGCGCCCGCCGATCCGCAGCTCGGTGAACTGGCGGAAGTCGACGCCGTCGAGGGCTCTCAGTGCGCGCAGCAGCGGCGAGCGGCCGAGCGTCTGACGCTGCTCGCGCTGGCGTGCAGGCTCGAGCAGCACGAGGTGGCTCGTCTCCGGCATGCCGGGCAGCGCGTCGACGAGCGGCTGCCACTCCGTGGCGACGCCGCGAGCCGCGCCGAGCGAAACGAGCAGCCCCTCGACCACGACGAGCCGCGCCTGCGCGAGGAACGGCACCGTCGAGGCGAGCTCGATCAGCTGGCCCGGCGTCGCGCCGCGTGTGGGCAGCTCGGTGGTGTTGAGGGAGAGCATGCCGTCCGTGTCGAGGCGGGTGCGCAGCTCGCGGTCGGCCTCGTGCAGGCGGAACTCGTCCGAGCCGCGATTGGCCTGCGTCGAGCCGGTGTAGATGTGCAGCACGCGCGCCTCGCCCCTCCGTCCGCTCAGTCGATGTCGACCCGCCAGCCGAGCCAGGCGGCGGCCGTAGCGGCGACGAAGATGGGGATGCCCGGCCACAGCAACTGGCCCAGGAACCAGCCCATCGCGTCGGCCTCGGCGCTGACGGCGCCGTACAGCGCCCAGAGCACGGCGATGCCGACGCCGGGCAGGAACAGCCACCACTGGAAGTTCGGCTGGCCGTCGGTGAGCAGGGGCGAGCGCAGCCGGCCGCGGGGTTCCTGGTCGGAGGGCTGCTGGCCGTCGTCGCCGTCGTCGTTCGCCATCGCCATCCCTCAAGGTGCATCCATGGCCGCGCCGATCCTATCCCGGCGCGACGCCCCGGGGGGCGGAGTTATACACGCTGCTATGGACAGACGGTGCTTACGGGAAGAGATCCATGTCCGGAGGCCGCACGATCTCGCGCGCCGAGCCCTCGCCGGCTTCGTACGGGTAGCCGCGCACGATGGCCGCGGGGATACTCGCCGTCTTCAACATGACGAGCCCCGCCGTCGCGGCGATCTCGTCGGCGACGCACGGCATGCTCACCAGCATCTCGCGGCCGTCGATGTCCGGCGCCCCGGCGAGCGGACGCAGCGGGCGCAGGCCGGCGAGGCCGATCGCCACGTTCGTCTCGCCCTGCCGCCACGGCCGGCCGAACGTGTCGGTCACGATCACGGCGATGTCGATGCCGAGCTGCGTACGCGCGGCGTCGCGGAGCGCACGCGCCGAGGCGTCGGGATTGACCGGGAGCAGCGAGATCAGCCCCTTGCCGCCGACGTTCGAGGCGTCGACGCCGGCGTTGGCGCAGATGAAGCCGTGGCGCGTCTCGGCGATGAGTACGCCACCGCGCTGGCGCACGATGCGCCTGGACTCCCGCAGCACGGCCTCGATCTGGCGCGGGTCCTTGTCCCACTCCCGCGCCCACGCCAGCGCGAACGGGGACGGCACGAAGTTGTCGAGCGGCACGACGCGGCCCTCGGCCTTCGAGACGATGCGCTGTGCAAGGACGAGCACATCGCGATCGCGGAGCGCCGTGCCCTGCGCCATGGCCGAGCCGAAGGTCAGGACGGCGAGGTCGTCACCTTCCTCCACCATCGGGATGCCGCGCAGACCGATCACGCGCACCTCGGCGTCGCCGGCCCGGCGCTGCGAGGAGGTCATGCCGGCAGCCCCTCGATGCGGACGTGGGTGCGGGCCTTGTGGCGCATGTTGACCCCGATCAGCAGCACCGTCAGGCCTTCGACGAACCGCGAGTAGCGCAGCGGCCCGGCGTCGACGGCGCGCACGCCCTCGATCTGCTCGGCGAGGGCGAAGACCGCCTGCTTCGCCTCCGCGTCGCCGCTCGTCACGAGCACGTCGGCGTGCACAGGCGCGTCGAGGTCGAGCAGCGACTCGGCGGCGAGGTTGTGAAACGCGCCGACGACGCGCGACTCGGGCAGCACCGCCGCCGCCTGCTCGGTGGCTGAGCCCTCCGCCACATCGACAGGCCGCGGGCCGCGCTCGAAGCGCACCGGGACAGCGGCGTCGACGACGATCTTGCCGGTAAGCGCCCCGGCCAGCGCCTCGAGGGTGGCGCGGTGCCCCTCGAACGGCACGGTGACGACGGCGAGGTCGCAGTCGGCGGCCGCGTCGGCGTTCGAGGCGCCCTCGACGGGCCCGGCGCCGTCGCGGCCGGCCAGCGTGGCGGCAACCTCGGCGGCGACCGATGCGCCGCGCGCGGCGTCGCGGCTGCCGATGGTCACGCGCCGCCCGGCGAGGGCGAAGCGCGACGCGAGGCCGCGGCCCTCGGGCCCGGTGCCGCCGAGGATCGCGATGGTTTCGGGCATGCGGCGCGCTGCCTCTCGTTGGGGTACTCGCCGCGGCGGTGCACGCCACGACGACTGCCCTCTCGTTGGGGTACTCGCCGCGGCGGTACACGCCGCGAGGACTGCCCTCTCGTTGGGGTACTCGCCGCGGCGGTGCACGCCGCGACGACTACAATGGGCGGCGCGCAGCCTACCGCAGCTTGCACGCCAGCCGCGAGGGCGGAAGGATCGACCGCCGCATGACCACGCCCACCGCCGCCCAGGCCCCGACGGCGGCCGTCGCCGTCGAGAGCGTCTCGCATCGCTACGAGACGCGCGACGGCGCGCGCCTGCTCGCCCTCGATGGCATCGAGATCGCGGTCGCGCCGGGCGAGTTCGTCTCGATCGTCGGGCCGAGCGGATGCGGCAAGACGACGCTGCTGCGCATCGTCGCCGGGCTGATCGAGCCGTCCGAGGGCCGCGCGCGCGTGCTCGGGGGCGACGCCGAGTCGGCACGCGCGATGCGTGCGTTCGGGCTCGTGACGCAGGAGCCCGGACTGCTCCCGTGGCGCACCGTCGCAGGCAATGTCGCGCTCAGCTTTGAGCTGGCCGGACGGCGCGCTGCCAGCGGCGAGGTGCGAGGGCTCCTCGAGCGGGCCGGGATCGAGCGCTTCGCCGGGTACCACCCGGCCGAGCTGTCGGGCGGGATGCGGCAGCGCGTCGCGCTGGCGCGTTCGCTTGCGCACGGGCCGCGGCTGCTGCTCATGGACGAGCCGTTCGGCGCGCTCGACGAGTTCTCGCGCGAGGAGCTGCGGCTGGAGCTGCTGCGGCTATGGGAGCGCGACCGGCCCTCGGTGCTGTTCGTCACGCACGCCATCCGCGAGGCGGTGCTGCTCTCCGACCGCGTCGTCGTGCTCGCGCCTCGGCCGGGGCGCGTCGTCGCGGACGTGGCCATCGATCTGCCCCGCCCGCGCCATGCGGCGATCGAGGAGACGCCGGCGTTCATCGAGCGCGTCGCGCGCGTGCGCAAGGCCTTGCGGCAAGGCGGCGCATGACCGCGCTCCACCCCGACGTCGCCGACCTGCTCGACGGCGCGCCGCGCGCGTCGCGCCACGCCGCGGCCTCGGCGTCAACCCGCGCCGTAGCCGCGACCCCGGAGCGTGCACAGCCCGGACTCGCCGACCTCCTCGACGGCACCCTCGAGACGATCCATGCGCCCGGCTCGCGGCGGCGAGGCTCGGTGTCGGCGTGGCTCCGAAGCGGCGCGCGCATCGCAGCGCCGCCGGTGCTTGTCGCGATGGTCGTGCTCGTGGCGTGGGAGGCGTGGATCCGCGCACGCGAGGTCCCCGGGTACCTCGCGCCCGCGCCCACGGCCGTGGCCGATGCGCTGCTCGCCGACCCGATGCGGTTCCTCGGTGCCGGCGCGGTGTCGCTGCAGCACGCGCTCGGTGGGCTCGTGCTCGGTGCGGGCAGCGCGTTCCTGCTTGGCATTGCGATGGCGCACTCGCGGCGCCTCGAGCGGGCGCTGTACCCGTTCGCGCTGCTGGTGAAGGTGACGCCGATTGTCGCCGTCGCGCCGCTGCTCATCATCTGGCTCGGCTTCGGCGACGGCCCGAAGTACGTCGTGGCGGGTCTGATCACGTTCTTCCCGATGCTCGTGAACGCGGTGACGGGCCTGCGCTCGATCGATGCGGCTGCGCACGACTACTTCCGCGCGATGGACGCCTCGCGCTGGCAGGTGCTGCGATGGCTGCGGTTCCCGGCGTCGCTGCCGTACGTGTTCGCCGCGCTGCGCATCTCGATTCCCCTCGCGCTGATCGGCGCGGTGGTGGCCGAGTGGATGTCGGCGGACTCGGGCGTGGGGCAGCTGATTGTGATCGCGCACGGCGACTACGACACTCCGGCGCTGTTCGGCGCGATCGTCGTGCTTGCCGTCATCGGCGTGGCGCTCACCGCCGCGGTCGCCCTCGTCGAGCGGCGGCTGCTGTTCTGGCACGAGTCTGCGCGCGAGTGGTAGCGGCGAGTCGGTCACATCGAGGCGCGACGCAGGGCTGAACCACCCGACCGAGGGCGCATTGGCGCCGTTGAGGGTTCCGGCGTGCCGGGACGTGACGCGTGCAGGACGAACAGAGCGCTCTCGCCGGGGTACCCGCCCCGGACGTGACGACCGATCAGGCGGCAGGCGATCTCGCTCGACGAAGCCGAGGATATTGCCGGCAGGGTCCACGATCTGATCCGGGTGGAGCCGGCGTGGACCTCGTCCGGCGCCTGCATCCGGCCAACATGGCAGGCGACTCGGCGACGAGACGCCGCTTCGCACGCTGTCCTCGGCGCTCGTCGCGACCGTGAGGGCCGACACCCCGGCCGAGGAGTGCGCCCGGCTCCAGCGCCACTACAGCCTGAGCCAGGTCCCGGTCGTCGCGGACGGCAGGCCGGCCGGGGGTGATTCGGTCCGGGTCGCTCCTCGGGGTCTCCGTCGAGCAGGACACGCGCCAGATGCTGTAGGTGGCAAACGTGCCGGGCGAGGCCGTCGGCGGCCCCCTGGCGGCCTCGATCCGAACGCGCCTGCTCTGGCTCACGATCAACCTGGCGACGACGTTCCTTGCCGCGGCGACGATCGCGCTCTTCGAGTCCACACTGGCCCAGGTCGTGGTGCTCGCCGCCTTCCTCCCGGTCGTCGCGGGGCAAGGCGGGATCGGCGGCACGCAGACCCTCACCCTCATCGTGCGCGCGATCGCGCTGGGCGAACTCGTCGGGGTGAGCACGCGACGCTTGCTCACGCGCGAGGCCGTGCTCGGGCTCCTGCACGGCGTGTGGCCTGGCATCCTTGTCGCCGTGATCGCCATCCTGTGGACGCGGAACGTCGGCCTCGGCCTGGTGTTGGGTAGCGCGATGCTCGGCAACATCGTGATCGCAGGTTCCATTGGCGCGGGCGTCCCGCTGGTGCTGCGGCGCATCGGTGTCGACCCGGCGGTCGCCTCGGCGGTCGTCGTCACGACGGTGACAGACGTCTGCGGCTTTCTCCTGTTCCTCGGCGTCGCTACGGCGGCCATCGACCTGATCACGTAGGCGTGGGGCCCACGCCATCGAGGACTCGGAGCCGGAGCACGGATTGGACCAGCAGCCGGGCCTCTAAGCCAGCCTTCCCGGATACTCGGCTACCCGGATTGAGGGAGCAGATGACACGTGCGTGGATCGCCGGGCTTATCGTCTGCGTCGTGGCGGCGTTCGCGCTCCCCGTCGCCTGCGGCGGTGACGACGCCGAGGAGTCCCTCGAACGCGTCGTGTTCATGGCCGGCTACCGGCCGCAGGCCAACCTCCCGTTCGTCGCCGTCTACATGGCCGAAGCGCGCGGCTTCTTCGCCGACGAGGGCCTCGAGGTCGAGATCCGGCACTCGACCCAGGGCGAGCACGGCCAGCTCCTGCTCGCCGGCGAGGTCGACTTCACCACTGCCACCGCGGCGCAGGCGCTCCGCCAGCGCGCGAATGGCCTGCCGGTGCGCGCCATCGCGCTCTTCGGGCAGCGCGGCGACCAGGGCTTCGTCGTCCACGCCGACTCGGGCATCGAGACGCCCGGGGACTTCGAGGGTCACAGCGTCGGCTTCAAGGGCGGCGTCGTGCCCGCCGAACTGCTCGCGCTGCTGGCCACGGCAGACCTCGGACCCGACGACGTGCAGCTCCAGGCCGTGGGGTTCGATGAGCGCGTGTTCATCGAGCGCCAGGTCGACGTCTTCCCGGTGTTCCTCAACAACGAGCCAAACCGCATCCGCAACGCGGGCGTCGACATCCGCGTGTTCGATCCCCACGACCACGGCATCGCGACGCTCGGCGTCACCTACCTCGTGCACGACGAGACCACGATCGAGCGGCGGGAGCTGGCCGGGCGCTTCCTGCGCGCGGCGCTGCGCGGCGCGCACTACGCCGCCTCGCACCCCGACGAGGCGATCGACCTGGTGCTCGTCTACGCCGAGGGCGCGGACCGCGACCACCAGCGGTTCCTGCTCGACACCGATCTCCGCAACGCCACGCGCGAGGACGGCATGGGCCGCGCCACGCTCGCGCAGTGGGAGGCGCTACAGGACGTGCTGCTCCGCTACGACGAGCAGTTCAGCGGCCCGGTCGACGTGGCAACCGTGTTCGATCCCTCGTTCACCGACGCGCTCTACGACGACACGGGGACGTTGCGGTAGGCCCGGCGCGCTCGCCGGCTACCTCGGCGTGAAGCCCTCGCGCCCCAGCACCTTACCGTCGAAGAGGATCTCGAATTCCCACCGGCCCCGCGTGAGGCCGTCAGGTGCGTGCATGCCGACCCACCACACGCCGAACTCGCCCCCGCGCCAGGGCACGTCGGGGGAGCGGTAGCGCACCTCGCCGTTGCGGTAGACGACCCAGCTGAGTCGCTCGACGACGCTCGCGCCTTCGTACTCGAAGAACGCGAGCACCCGGTCTGCGCCGACCTTCGGCGGCTCGGCCGGGCCGTACGTCTGGCTGAGCGAGGCGCCGAACGCGAAGTCGCTCACGGCCGGGCTCGGCGGTTGTACGCCGAGATAGGCCTGCGAAGCGGCGCGCAGCGAGCCGTTCACCCAGACTTCGAGCTTCCACACCCCGGTGGGGGGACCGGCGGGGTTCGGCGAGGCGAGCCGGTCGGACACGAGCGCGAAGGGGCCGAGTCGCCAGTTGTAGGTCGCGGACAGAGCGTCCTGGAACACGCCGTCCAGGTACCACAGCTCCTGCACCGGAGCGCCGTCCGGGGCGCCCTGCACCACGAACTCGTAGTTCAGTTCCGGGGCGGCGGCGGGGAACACGCGCCCGTAGTCGAACAGTGCTCGCGCCCCGCCCTCCCCGAGCGCCTCGAGGGCGAAGCGGGGCTCGGTCACGATGATGTCCGCGCTGACGCCGGGCAGGGCGGTGCCGGGAGCGGCGCCGGGGTGCATGAGCGGCAGCGTCGGCGTGTCTTCACCGCCCTCGCGGGCCGCCTCGATCAGGTCCTCGGCCAGCACGATGGGCCGGACGTGCGACACCGGGACGTCGAGGCTGTACACCAGTTGCGTCGAGATGCCGACCAACTCGCCCGCGCTGTTGAAGACGGGGCCGCCCGCGTTCGCGTGCGGCAGCCGCGCCTGGGTGGTGAACCACGCCTGTTCGCCCGCGGCGGGCTCGGCGCGCACGCCGATCAAGGTCGCGATCGTGACCATCACCGCCTGCGGGGTGTCAGCACCCGAGGGGTGCAGGCCCGGGTGCCCGAACATGCGTAGCTGGTCCCCACGCTGGAGCACAGCCGGGTCGCCGTTCGTTGCGGCGGGTTCGTCGAGCAGCGGCGGATCGGCGGCCTCGTCCTCGCCGTCCTCTGCCTCCTCGTCGTCGGCTGCGGCCGGGGGCCCGGTCGCCGGAAGCCGGGCCGTGAGCCGCAGTACCGCGAGTTCGGAGATGGCATCGTAGGCGACGAGGACCGCTGCGTGCGTCGGGCGCGGCTCGCCGCCGGGGATGGGGTTGGTCCAGACCTCGATCGTGTACGCATCCTCGCTGCCGTCGCCGGGCGGGACGACGATGCGTGCGCTGGTGAGGACCAGCCCCTGCTCGCGGTCGACGATGACGCCGCTGCCGTCGCGGATGAAGGGTGGCGAGCTCTCCGCATCGATGACGCGTACCTGCACGACACTGCGCGCGAGCTCGGTGTCGGCCGGCCGGGCCTCACCCGACGGATTGGCCGCTGCGCTTCCGGATATGCGCAGGGTCGCGGGCGCAAGGACGGGCTCTCGAGTCCGTGCCAGCGTCGGCGTCGAGGTCGGCGTCGGGGTCGGCGTCTCGTCGGCGCCCGGGATCAGCTCCGCTGTGCGGTCGCAGGCGAGCGCAACCGCTGCGATCAGGATCAGCAGCAGCGTCAAGGCAACGCTACGCAAGTCGGGCGACCTCTCGAGCATCGGTACGGAGGGAGCGGATGCGAACGGTGTGCCCGTGCAACGGTACCGCGCCGTCCCGCCCCATGCCACGGGCGAGGGTTCCGCGGCCCGGGCCTGTCGTACACTCGACCCGCGAGCAGGAGGTTGTCGTGGAGATACTGAGCCGGCTCCGACCGCCCACGGTGGCGGTCGTCGACATGCAGGGCGTGATCGGGCCCGCCGTTCGCCCGCTCGAGTTCACCCGGCTGCTCCTGCGCCTGCGCGACGACCAGTCCGTGCGCGGCGTCGTGCTCAATATCGACTCGCCCGGCGGCACCGCCGTCGGCGCCGATATGATCACACGCGCGGTGGCGCGGTTGCGGCACGAGAAGCCGGTCGCCGGGTTCGTCGGCGGCCTGGGCGCCTCCGGCGGCTACATGGTCGCCGCGGCCACGCAGCGCGTGATCACGCTTCCCACCGCGATCGTCGGGGCGATCGGCGTCATCTCGTACCGCCCCGTCGTACACGACGCGCTGGACCGCATCGGCGTGCGCATGCGCGTCAGCAAGTCCGGCCGTCTGAAGGACATGCTGTCCCCCTTCCGCGACCCGACCGAGGAAGAGGAGGCGAAGGAGCAACACGTCCTCGACTCGCTCTACGAGCAGTTCGTCGCCGGGGTCGCCGAGGGGCGCGACATGCCCATCGAGCAGGTGCGTGAGCTCGCCACCGGCGAGGTCTTCACCTCCGCCGACGCCCTGGAGGCGGGGCTCATCGACGACACAGGTGACCTCGAAGATGCCGTGGACTGGGTGGCGGCCGAGGCGCGCATCCCGACGCGCGTGCGGCTGGTCCGCCCGCGGCGCGGGCTGCGCCAGGTGCTGTTCGGCCGCGCATCGTCGGCGCTGATCGAATCGGTTCTGCTGGACGTGGAGGCGTCGCTGCCGGCCGCCGGCGGGTACGCGCTCTACACCGGCGGGCGGCCGTGATCGTCCCCTTCGAGGGCAAGACCCCGCAGATCGCCGACTCCGCGTGGCTCGCACCGGGCGCGACGGTCATCGGCGACGTCGTCATCGGCGAGCGCTGCTCGGTCTGGCCGGGCGCGGTGATCCGCGGCGACTATGCGCCGATCCGCATCGGGACCGACGTGAACGTGCAGGACAACGTCGTCATCCACACCGACGAACCGCTGACCATCGGCAACGACGTGACCATCGGGCATGCGGTGGTGGTGCACTGCCGTGCGGTCGGCGACGACGTGCTGCTCGGCAACAACGCGACGTTACTGCCGGGCGCCGTGATCGGCTCGCACTCGCTGGTCGCTGCCGGGGCGCTGGTCTCGCCGCGAGAGCAGGTGCCGGAGTACTCGCTCGTCATCGGCGTCCCCGGCAAGGTGCGGCAGACCAAGCCGGACCGCATCGCCCGCATGCGCGAGAGCTCCGAGGGTCCGATGCCGTACTACGAGAACGCGCTGCGCTACCGCGCGAACGGCATCGAGGATCGCAGCGTGTGGACCGGAACCCCCGGCGGGCACGCGCACGCCGAGTGAACGCGTAACACTTCTCTGCCCGCGCTTTATCCTCCGGTGACTATTGGCGTGCCATCATCAAAGGCGCCGCCCCGCCTCGCGAGGACGAGGACAACATGACGTTCAAGAGCTGGCCCCTCGCATTCCTGTTCGGCGTCGTGATCGTCGTCTCGATGGCCCTCGGCGCGTTGCTCGCCACCTCGATCGGTGGCGACGACGGCGGCCCGGACACGACGGCAGCCGTGCCTGTCGCCACGGCGACCCCGACGCCGACCGCCACCGCGCCGGCCCCGACCCAGCCGCCCGTGGTGCTCGAGGCGACCCCGACGCCGCCCCGCGGCCCCACCTCGATGAGCACTGCGATCACGGACCTGCCGGACATGATCGAGCGTGTGGCGCCCTCGGTCGTGCAGATCCGGGCGCGCGGCCAGCTCGGCGGCGGCGTCGGCAGCGGGGTCGTGGTCGACCAGAGCGGGCACATCGTCACGAACGACCACGTGGTGCGAGGGGCCGTGACGATCGTCGTCGAGCTGTATGACGGCACCGTCGTTGCGGCCGAACTGCTCGGCTCTGACCCCAGCAACGACCTCGCCGTACTCCGCGCCAGGATCCCGGCCGGCGCGTCGGTACCCGCGGTCTTCGCCGACTCAGACGCCGTGCGCGTTGGCGAGTCGGTGTTCGCGATCGGCAACCCGTTCGACCTCGACTTCGCGGTGACCTCGGGCATCGTGAGCGGCATCGACCGCGAGGCGCATCAGCACCTTGGCGGACGCCCGGTGCGTGGCGTCATCCAGACGGACGCCGCGGTCAACCCCGGCAACTCCGGCGGGCCGCTCTTCAACGCCGCGGGTGAGGTCATCGGCATTACGACGGCGGTCGAGAACCCCGTGGGGCAGAGCTTCTTCATCGGCATCGGCTACGCAGTGCCCTCGAACACGGTGCTGCGGTACATCCCGGAGATGATCGCCGGCGCCGACATCACGCACGCCCAGTTGGGGATGGCCGGCATCACGCTGAACACCCTCAGCGCCGCCGACGCCGGCGTCGACGCGGTGCGCGGCGTCTATGTCACCGACGTCGTGCCCGGCAGCGCCGCCGACCGCGCCGGCCTTGTGGCCGCGTCGCAGCCCGACGGCGAGGGCGACCTCGCGCAAGGCGGCGATGTCATCACCGGGTTCGAGGGCGTCGAGATCCTGACCATGGGCCAGCTCTCACGTCTCGTCGACGACCAGGACGTCGGCGGCGAGGTGACCCTCACCGTCGTGCGCGACGGCCGGGTGATCGAACTCACGGCCACGCTGCGGATGTGGCCGGGGTAGCTCCCTCGTCCCCGGCGGCTCGCCCGTGCCGCCCTCGCCGACGCGTCGTCTGCGCGTCAGGCGGCGGGCGGGCCCGCCGGGGGCAACTCCAGCGCTCGCCCCGACACGAGCAACCACGCACGGTCGGCGGCGGCGCTGACCTGCTGGTTCACCCGGCCCAGCACGTCGCGGTAGGCGCGGCCCAGGGGGTACGGCGGCACGAGCCCGCTCCCGACCTCGTTGGTGACGACGACCGTCTCGCCCTTTCGGGCTCGCGCCGCGTCGATGAGTCGCGCGACGTCGGCCTCGAGCGTGCGCTCGAGCTGGGCGAGATCGTCGGGCGCCGGGGCATCGCCGAGCGGCCCCATGCGGTTCGCGACCCAGAGCGACAGGCAATCGAGCAACACGCACCGCTCGGGATCGGCAGCCTCGAGGGCGCCTGCGGGGTCGAGCGGCGCCTCGACGGTCTCCCAGCCGGCGGGCCGGGCGGCGCGGTGCGCCGCAACGCGACGCACAAGCTCCTCGTCGAGTGGCTCCATGGTCGCGATGTAGACGACGCCGCGGCCAGTGGCGGAGGCGAGGCGTTCGGCGTAGCTGCTCTTGCCTGAGCGGGCGCCGCCCGTGACGAACCACAGCTCGGCCATGTTGGGCGCCGCGCCGTCCGCTGCCTACTCGAGGAAGGTGGGTTCGAGCCAGCCCTGGGAGGCGGCGGCGAGGATGACGATGAGCGTGGCGGCCTGCGCGATCTCGATCGCGCCACCGTAGGTGTCGCCCGTCACGCCGCCGATCATCCGCGACGCTGCGCCGGCGAGGATGATCGCAGCGACGGCGGCGGCGACCGGCAGCACGAGGCCCTCGGGCCCGAACAGCAGGTAGCCCGCGGCGAAGGCAATCACCGCCGAGAGCGGCGCCGCGAACGGCCACACACCCTGCTGCAGCGTCGCGCCGAGCCCTCGCGGGCGGGCGGAGCGGAACAGCACCGCGACGGGCGCGACCGTCCAGCGCGCCATCGCCGGCGCCAGCACGAGCGCGGCCGCGCGGAGCGGATCGGCGAGGGCCGAGAGGGCGGACCACTGCACGAGCAGCACGATCACGAGCGCCATCGCGCCGGCGGGCCCGACGTTCCCGGCGCTCATCACGCCCAGCCGCTCGCTGCGTTCGCCCTGCAGCGCCATGCCGTCCGCCGTGTCGGCGACGCCGTCGAGGTGTAGCCCGCCCGAGAGCACGGCGAGCGCGGCCACCAGCAGCGCGGAGCGCACGCCGACCGGCAGCAACTCCTCGGTGGCGACATCGATCCCGAGCAGCACCAGCCCGATCAGCAGGCCGACCGCCGGGTACCAGCCGAGCGCGCTCGCGAACGTTGCGTCGTCCCAGCGGCGCACCCGGCGCAGCCGCAACGGGGTGAGGAACTCAAGGGCGATCGGCGCCGATGTGAAGAGTGAGCGCAGCGATGCTCCCATGTCGGTAGCTTACGCCTCGGGCGGTACAGCCGCGTCTGAATCGTCCACGCCGGCCTCGCCGAACGTCGCCATCTCATCGAGCAGGCGGCACGCCGCGACGCACAGCGAGATGCCGAGCGCCGCGCCGCTCCCCTCGCCGAGCCGCATCCCGAGGTGGAGCAGTGGATCGAGGCCGAACCGCTCAAGAACCGCGAGGTGCCCCGGCTCGGCGGAGCGGTGCGAGGCGATGACGTAGTCCGCCACGCCGGGCGCGATCGCCGCGGCGACGAGCGCCGCCGCGCCCGAGATCACACCGTCCATCACCGCAGGCACCCGCGCGCCGGCCGCCGCCAGGTACACGCCGGCCAGCACGCCGATCTCGTAGCCGCCGAGGGAAGCCAACAACCCGATGCCGTCCGCGGGGTCCGGCGCGTTCACCTCGATCGCCCGTTCGACGGCGCGCACCTTGCGCGCGTACGTCGCGTCGTCCGCGCCGGTGCCGCGGCCCGTCACCGCGGCAGGTGTGTGGCCCGTCACTGCCGCGATCAGCGCGGCTGCGGACGTGGTGTTGCCGATGCCCATCTCGCCGCAACCGACGATGTCGACGCCGTCGCCGCGTCGCTCATCCGTCAGGAGTTCGATGCCGGCCGCGACGGCGCGTTCGGCCGCCTCCCGCGGCATCGCCGGCCCGGCGGTGATGTCGGCCGTACCCGGGCCGAGACCGAGGCGCAGCAGCGACGGGTCGTCGGCCACCTCGGACGGCAGCCCGGTCGCCACGCCGGCGTCGACGACTCGCACGCGCGCGCCCGCGTGGTCGGCGAGGACGTTGATCGCCGCGCCGCCGCGCACGAAGTTCGCCACCATCTGCGCCGTCACCGACTGCGGGTACGGTGAGACGCCCTGCGCGACCACGCCGTGGTCGCCCGCCGCGACGACGATCAGCCGCGCGTTGAGGCTTGGACGGTCGCGCCCTGTCATCGCCGCGATGCGCGTCGCTAGGTCTTCGAGACGGCCGAGTGAGCCCGGCGGCTTCGTGAGGCGGCCCTGTCGCGCCTCGGCCGCAGCGCGAGCGGAGGGGTCGAGCGGGCCGATCGCAGCGGCGGTACGGGCGATGGTCGTCGCATCCGGCGAGAGTTCGGACATTGCGGGCGCTCTCAATGAGGAACGGCAACTCGTGCCGGCAGTATGCCGCCGCCGACGTAAGGACGCGAGATGAGGACGCCTCGGCGGGCGGTCACCGCAGCGATCGACGAGATTCGATTGTGAAGGAGTTGACAGACGCGCTGCGATCGGTATCCTGCGCAGCGGTCGTCCAAAAGACGGCACGTCTGGAGTGCGTGTGCACTCTGCCTAATTCCCGCTCAGGCGGGAACCGGGGGAACCACCTCTTGGGGTGAACCCTCTAGCGAGGGCGGGTCAGACTGGGTCGACCCGAACCCGTCAGCTAACCCCGGCGGCACCGATCCAGCCTCAAGCCGGAGGGATTCCGGCCTGGACGCCTACACAAGGGTATGGCTGTGATCACTAGTGTGCCGCCTAATCGGTGCCCGCGCTGTAGCGGGCTCATGATCGTTGAGGACGACTGGTACGGGAAGTTCGCAAGCTGCATCGCTTGCGGGCATGTCCACGAGACCGAGGTCGCCGACCCGCAGGAACTGCTCGAGGAAGAGCGCCTCGCTGCCGGTAAGCAGCGGCGTCGCCAGCCCTCGCACGGCAAGCTCCGCCTCTAGTCGCCGGGCTCCAACACCGCATCCCGGCCGGCACTGCGCCGGCCGGTGATCGACGCCCGTGAGGGGCGCTCGCACGCGCCGCTCCACTGCGCGTTCGTCGCGCGGTGGCGCGGTTTCGCGCGCAATCGCGGAGACGATCACACTTTGTTTACACTTGAATGGCGGCCGCATGACGGTTCGGGACGACGATAGATCCGAAGGGGTCGCGCCCGGCCAGCGTTGTCGCGAATGACGGTGGTGGGAGCGGTTGCGAACGGTGGCGATGGAGACCCGCTCGCGGGTCGTCCGGGCCGACCCCCTACACCGCTTCCGCAGGGCGATTGCCCAGCGGAGAAAGCGTGGGCCAACAACTATGCCCGCCAAGATTCTGGTAGCCGACGACGAACCCAACATCGTCCGCCTGCTGCGACTCTACCTGCAGAACGAGGGCCACGAGGTCATCGCCGCCGGCGACGGGCGCGAGGCGCTTCAGCGTTTCCGCGACCAGTCGCCCGACCTCGTGCTGCTCGACCTGATGATGCCCGAACTCAGCGGCTTCGACGTCTGCGCCGAGATCCGCAAGGAGTCGAACGTCCCGGTGCTGATGCTGACCGCGCGCTCCGAGGACATCGACAAGGTGGTCGGGCTGGAGATGGGCGCCGACGACTACATCACGAAGCCGTTCAATCCTCGCGAGGTGGTCGCGCGGGTGAAGGCTGCGCTGCGCCGTCGCGACTGGGACCGGTCCGACGATCCCGAACGGGCGGCCCCGATGGTGACGGTCGGCAACGTCGAACTCGATCCGTCGAGCCGCGATGTCCGCGTCGCCGGCGAGTTGGTGCGGTTGCGGCATCGCGAGTTCGACCTGCTGCACGCCTTCCTCAGCCACCCCAACGTGGTCCTCGACCGCGAACGGCTGCTCTCGATGGTGTGGGGGCACGACTACTACGGCGATGCGCGCACCATCAACGTCCACGTCGCCTCGCTGCGCGAGAAGCTGCACGACGCCGATGCTGAGATCGAGACCGTGTGGGGCGTCGGCTACAAGCTGACCCCCGCCAGGGCGTCATAACCCCGACGTACCGGGCGCGCCATGATCCACAGTCTCCGCCTCCGCCTCCTGCTCAGCTTCGGCGTGGTCATTGCGCTCATCCTCATCCTCATCGCCGTCGCCTCCCTGTTTCTGCTCCGCGATCACGAGGCGCGCCGGGCTGAGGAGCGGATCGGCCACCTCGTCGCTCCGATCTCGCAGGCGTACGACGAAATGGCGTTCGTTGGCTGGTCCAGGCAACGCATCGACCCGCAGCTCGCCGCCTATGCGGAGTTCTTCGACGTTCGGGTCCTGCTCGTCGACGGCGATGGCCGCGTGATATTCGACAGTACCGAGGCGGGCTCCCTCCTGGGCGAGACAATGGCCATGTCCGGACCGGACACCAGCGAGGAGTCGATTTCGTCCGACGGTGCGTCCTTCGTCTCGAGTCGCGTCCGGGTAGGCGGTCACGACCTGTTCGTATTCGCCTCGAACAGCGAGACCGAGGCCGCCGTCATGCGGTTGCTGCCGGTCACCGAGCCAAGGCTCTACATCGCGGTGCCCGCAGGTGACGTAACGGAGGCGTGGGCGGCACTGCTGCCGCGGCTGCTGCTCGGTGGCGGCATCGCGGCGCTCTTCGCGGTGGTGGTCAGCACGCTGCTTGCGCAGCGCATCACGCGCCCGATCGTGCAGATGACCGGCGCGGCCCAGGCCATGGCGCGCGGCGACTATGAACAAACCATCGAGGTTCGCGGCAACGACGAGATCGCCAACCTCGCCCGCGCGTTCAACCAGATGTCGTCCCAGGTCAACCGCAGCAACCGTTCCATGCGGCAGTTGCTCGCCGACGTGTCTCATGAGCTGCGCACGCCCCTCACCTCGATCCAGGGATTCACGCAGGCGTTCGCCGACGGGGTCGTCACTGACCCGGAGGAGGCGCGCAACCTCGCCGAGGTCGTCCATGAAGAGTCCGAGCGCATGCGTGAACTCGTTGACGACCTCCTCTACCTCTCGCGCCTCGAGTCGGGTGAACTGGAGATTGAGCGCGAACCCGTGAACCTCGACGGGCTGATCACGGCGACGCTCCGGAGGCTGCGCTTCGAGGCCGAGGCAGCCGGGGTGCGAGTCGAACCCCGCCTCGCGGGGGCGCTCGTCATCGGTGACGAGCGGCGGCTTGAGCAGGTCTGCGCGAACCTGCTGGAGAACGCGATCCGCTTCGCGCCCCCGGACTCCGCTGTCGTGGTCCGCACGGAGCGCGCCGGCGATGGCGTCGTGATGGAGGTGCACAACGGTGGCCCGCCCATCCCGCCGGACGAGCTGGATCACATCTTCGACCGTTTCTACCAGGTCGATCCGGCACGCAGCAGCAGCGCGCACAGCGGCCTGGGCCTGGCCATCGTCGCCGAACTCGTGCAGGCGCATGGGGGGACGATCGAGGTCCGCTCCACCAGCGAAGAGGGGACGGTGTTCACCGTCAGCCTCGCCGCCGTCTCGGTCCCGCTCACCGCGGACTCCTCCGCCAGAGGAGACATCTGAGGGCTGCGTGGGACTTCCGGCACGGGCCGCGTTCCGGGCTCGGGGCGGGACGACGCCTGGCGTCGGCTCCTATATCCCTCCCCAGCGCATGATCCAGTACTCGTACGCGTCCTGAAGCGCCAACCACGACGCCTCGACCACGTCGGTTGAGGCGCCGACGGTGCGCCAGAGGTGCGCGCCGTCCGAGGACTCGATGAGCACGCGCACGGCGGCGTCGGCGCCGCCGTCGGGGTTGATGATCCGCACCTTGTAGTCCACCAGGTGCACGCGAGCGAGGTCCGGGAACGACTCGAGCAGCGCGCGTCGCACGGCAGCGTCGAGGGCAGAGACCGGGCCGTTGCCGTCGGCGGCAGTCTGGCTCAGCGTCTCGCCGACGCGCACCTTCACCATCGCCTCGGCCTGCATCTCGTTCTCCGCCTCGCCCCCGCCCGGCCGGCGGCGCTCGACGATCAGGAAGTCCTCGAGGCCGAACGGCGCGATGTAGCCGCCGAGCGAGCGCCGCGCGAGCAGCTCGAACGATGCTTCCGCGGACTCGTACTGGAAGCCGCGCGCTTCGCGGTCCTTCACGTCCTCGGCCAGCGCGCTGGCCTCTGCGCTACTGAGTGCGATCCCGGCATCCTGCTCGGCGAGCTTGGCGACGATGTTGCGCCGCCCGGAGAGTTCGGAGACGAGTACGCGCTCGATGTTGCCGACGGCGCCCGGGTCGACGTGGGTGTAGGAGCCCGCCGACTTCGTGATGGCGGCGACGTGCAGTCCCGCCTTGTGCGCGAACGCGCTGGTCCCCACGTAGGGCTGCTGCGGGTTCGGTGCGAGGTTCGCCAACTCCGTGGCGAAGTGCGAGAGCTCGGTGAGCCGCTCGAGTTGCTCCTCGCCCACCACCTCGATACCGAGCTTGAGCTGGAGGTTCGCGATGACCGAGATGATGTTCGCGTTGCCGCAGCGCTCGCCCCAGCCGTTGAGGCACGCCTGCACCTGCGTCGCGCCGGCCTGCACGGCCAGCAGCGTGTTCGCGACGGCGAGGTCGGTGTCGTTGTGGACGTGGATGCCGATTCCGCAGTCGACCACCCGCACTGCCTCCTGCACGCCTCGCACGACGTGCTCCGGCATCGAACCGCCGTTGGTGTCGCAGAGCGCCACCGCCGAGGCGCCCGCGCCGGCCGCCGCGCGCAGCGTGGCGATCGCGTACTGCGGGTCGTCGGCGAAGCCGTCGAAGAAGTGCTCGGCGTCGAAGATCACCTCGCGGCCGTGCTCGACGAGCAGGCGCACGGAGTCCGCGATCATCGCGAGGTTCTCCTCCTCGGTCGTTTCGAGGACGGTGCGCACCTGCTCGGCCGAGGACTTGCCGACGAGGGTCGCCACGGGCGTCCCGGCGGCGAGGATCGCGGCAAGCGCCGGGTCCGTCGCAGCCTCGCCGCCGACTCGCCGCGTCGAGCCAAAGGCGACGAGCCTGGCGTTGCGCAGCGGGGTCTCGCGCATGCGCTCGAAGAACTCGGCGTCCTTGGGGTTGGAGCCCGGGTAGCCGCCCTCGATGTACTCGACGCCGAGTTCGTCGAGGCGGCGGGCAATGGCGATCTTGTCCTCGACGGAGAGGGAGAGGCCCTCCATCCCGAGGCCGTCGCGGAGGGTGGTGTCGTAGAGGTGGACGCGATTCGGCTCGGCCGCGCTGTTGGTCATGGTCTACCGCCGTCCTGGTTCGGCGCGTTCAGCGGGTCGTGGGGCGTGTCGATGCCGCCTCGCAGGCTGGTGAGCGCCGTGGAGTGTTGGGTGGGGTGCGCTAGCCGCGCGCGATGATCGACGCCGCCGGCCCTGTTGGCCGGTCGGCGCGCCTCGCCCTCGTGCGTGTGATCGCGTAATGCGTCATGGAGGCATTGTAGGTGGGGGTGCCGAACACGAACAAACGACCCTCCACCGCGCGGCTTATCGGATTTGCAATACACCGTCCCAAGCTCGTACCTGGGTGCTACGATCCCGTGAGCGACGAACCTGTCATGGAGAAGATCGTGCGTATCTCTCAACGGGGCCAGATCACCATTCCCAAGAAGCTGCGAGACCGCTTCGGCATGCACCACGACGTCGAGGTGGAGGTCGTCGCCACTGAGGACGGCCTGCTCATCCGCAAGCGGACCGACGGCGTGCACCCAGTCGACCGCATCGTCGGCATCTTCAAGTGCCCCGGCTGGAGCACTGACGAGTACATGAAAGAGATCCGCGGCAGGTGATCACCGCCGTCGACACGAACGTCCTCCTGGACTTGTTTCTCGAGGACCCCGTTCATGAGCCTCAGTCGCGGGCTCGACTCGCCGAGGCCTACGATCGCGGAGCCGTCGTCGTTTGCGAGATCGTCTATGCAGAGTTGGCTCCCACGGCCGACGACCGCGAAGCACTCGACGCAGCGCTGAGAGCGATCGGCGCAGAGGTATCGCGCATCGACACCGCCATTGCCTGGGAAGCCGGAACGCGCTGGGGGCAGTATCGCCGAGCGGGCGGGCCGCGCCAGCGGATTCTCGCCGACCTCCTGATCGGAGCCCACGCGGCAGTCGCAGCCGATACGCTCCTGACGCGCGACCAGCGCTTCTACTCGACCTACTTCCCGGAACTCGGAAGCTCCGCTTCGAGCTGACTTCGAGGGCCCCGCGCTAAGCGCCCAGCCGCCCGAGGATCGCGTCCGCCATCTCGCGCGTGCTCAACGCCTGCTCGCCGGCCGCTGCGATGTCCGCCGTGCGCAGGCCGTCGCCGATGGCCGCGGCGACGGCCGCCTCCAGCGCCTGCGCCTCCGCCTCGAGGCCGCACGAGTGGCGCAGCAGCATCGCGGTGCACAGGAACATCGCTATCGGGTTCGCGAGGCCCTGCCCGGCGATGTCCGGCGCCGAGCCGTGGATCGGCTCGTACATGCCGAGCCCGAGGCCGTCCTCGCGCAGCTCGCCGAGTGACGCCGAGGGCAGCATGCCCAGCGACCCCGCCAGCATCGAGGCTTCGTCGGTGAGGATGTCGCCGAACAGGTTGGTCGTGATCACCACGTCGAAGTCCGAGGGGCGACGGATGAGGTGCATGGCCGCGGCGTCGACGAGGATGTGCTCCAGGTCCACGTCGGGGTACTCGGGGCGCACCTCGTCGACGACCTCGCGCCATAGCCGCGAGGACTCGAGCACGTTCGCCTTGTCGACGCTCGTGACCTTGCCGCGCCGCTCGCGCGCGAGCCGGAACCCGAGATGCGCGACGCGTGCGACCTCATCCTCGTGGTAGTACATCGTGTCGACGGCGGCCCGGCCGCCGTTCACGGTGCGGCGCTCCTGCGGCTGGCCGAAGTAGACGCCGCTCGTGAGTTCGCGGATCACGAGGATGTCGACGCCCTCGAGCACCTCGGGCTTGAGCGAGGTGTTGTCGGCGAGCTGCGGGTCGACGACGACCGGGCGGAGGTTGGCCCACAGCCCGAGCTCGGAGCGCAGCGCGAGCAGGCCCTGCTCGGGGCGCACGGGCGCGCGCGGGTCGCTCCATTTGGGGCCGCCGACGGCGCCCCACAGGATCGCGTCGGCGTTGCGCGCGGCCTCGATGGTCTCGGGCCGGATCGACACCCCGTGGGCGTCGATGCATGCGCCGCCGACGAGGTCGTCGCTGAGGCGGAACGTGTGGCCGAAGCGCTCGCCGATGGCTTCGAGTGCGCGGACGCCCTCTTCGGTCACCTCGGGACCGATGCCGTCGCCAGCGAGCACCAGGATGTCGAACTCGGCCACCGTTGCCTCCTTCAGTGGGCGACGCGTGCGAGGGGCAGCGCCGGGCCGCGCGGAGTGTAGCGCGGGCGCGCCTTGCGTCCACGTGGCGCGTGCCCGGTCAGCGCGCGGAGCGCTGCGAAGCCCTCGCGGCAGCCGCGGAGCGAGCGGCGATGCGTCGCACGCCCACGCGGCGCGTCTCGCCGTCGTCCATGTCGCCGCCGTAGTAGACCTGCCAGATCGGCAGTGCGTCGACGTAGAACGCGGCGCGGCGCCGCATGTCCGGGTCGCGGCTCGCGGGACCCTCGTACGCGTCGATCACGCGCTCGGCGAAGCCGCGCGGGCAGTTGGCGAGCAGTGCGGCGAGGTCGTACGCCGGGTCCGCGATGAGCGCGTCACCCCAGTCGATCACGCCCGCGAGGTGTCCGTCGGCCCCGGCCAGCTGGTGCCCGCAGCCGAGGTCACCATGCACGAGCACGCGCGCGGCCTCGCGTGACCCGCAGCCCTCGATGAACGCCGCGAAGCGTTGTTCGAGCCACGCCCGCCCGCGCGGTCCGAGGTGCGGCAGGCACGCCTCGACCATCGGACGGTACAGCTCCTCGCCGAGGTCGAACTCGGGCACGCCGAGTGCGCGTGCCTCCTCCACGGGGACCGCGTGCAGCGCCGTCAGCGCGGTGCCCACCTCGCGCGCGAGCATCGCGTGCGCTGAGCGGCCGAGGTCACCGACGGGGACGCCCTCGATGTAGTCGTAGGTGATGGCGAGGGTGCGCCCGTCCCCGCCGAGGACGGCCTCGACGTTGGCGGGCACGGGGATGCCGTGGGTGGCGAGGAGGGCGAGCGCGGGCTCGCGGGCGTAGCCGGCGTCGATGCCCCACGTGTACGCCTCGGGCTTGAGCACGCGGATCGTGCGGCTGCCGAGCCGGTACGCCCTCGCGCCCCAGCCCTCGCCGATGACGTGCGCGCTCGCCGGGTCGGCCCCGGGAACCGCGCGCGAGGACGGCCGCGAGGTCCGGCGTCGTTAGGCCGCCGTCGTCGGGAACAGCGGCGAGCGGTTCGCCTCGAACGCGGCGACGTCGGCCTCGTACGCCAGTGTCATCGAGATGTCGTCGAGGCCGCGCTGCAGGCGGTACTTGCGGAACGGGTCGATCTCGAACGTCCGCTCCCACTCGGCCGCGCGCACGGTCTGCGTCTCGAGGTCGATCTCGATCTCCGTCGTGGGGTCCTCGGTGGCGCGCCGCATCAGCTCGTCGACGTCCTCCTCGGGCAGCTCGACGGTGAGGATGCCGCCCTGGAAGCAGTTGTTGCGGAAGATGTCGGCGAACGTCGGGGCGATCACGGCGCGCACGCCGAGGCCCTCGATCGCCCACACCGCGTGCTCGCGGCTGGAGCCGGAGCCGAAGTTCTGCTTCGCGAGCATGATCGCGGCGCCATCGTAGGCCGGGTTGTTGAGCACGAAGTTCGGGTCTTTCCGCCAGGCCTCGAACGCGAACGGGCCGTACCCGGTGCGCTCGATGCGCTTGAGGTACTTCGCCGGGATGATCTGGTCAGTGTCGACGTTCGAGCGATCGAGCGGGATCGCGCGACCGGTGACGTTGCTGACGGCGTCCACTAGATCACCTCCCGGACGTCTACGAAGTGGCCCGCGATCGCGGCCGCGGCGGCCATGGCCGGGCTCACGAGGTGCGTGCGGCCACCGGGGCCCTGCCGGCCCTCGAAGTTGCGGTTCGACGTCGAAGCGCAGCGCTCGCCGGGCGCAAGGATGTCCGGGTTCATGCCCAGGCACATCGAGCACCCCGCGTCGCGCCACTCGAAACCGGCGTCGAGGAAGATCTGGTCGAGGCCTTCCTGCTCGGCCTGCGCCTTCACGAGGCCGGAGCCCGGGACCACCATCGCGTTCACGCCGTCGGCGACGCGCTTGCCCTGGATCACGCTCGCGGCCGAGCGCAGGTCCTCGATGCGCCCGTTCGTGCAGGAGCCGAGGAACACGCGGTCGATGCGGATGTCGCGGATGGGGGTGCCGGCCTCAAGTGCCTGGTACTCGAGGGCGCGCGCGGCGGCCTCGCGCTTGGTGGGCTCGTCGAAGCTGTCGGGGTCGGGGATCGCCTCGTTGACGGTCACGCTCTGGCCGGGGTTCGTGCCCCACGTGACGAACGGCGGGATCGCGGCGCCGTCGAGGACGACCTCCTTGTCGAACGTCGCGCCCTCGTCGGTCGGCAGCGAGCGCCAGTACTCCAGTGCGCGCTCCCAGTCCTCGCCCTTCGGGGCGTGGCGGCGGCCGTCCATGTAGGCGAACGTCGTCTCGTCCGGCGCGACGAGGCCCGCGCGTGCGCCGGCCTCGATCGACATGTTGCAGACGGTCATCCGGCCCTCCATCGAGAGGTTGCGGATGACGTCGCCGCGGTACTCGATGACGTAGCCGACGCCGCCGTCGACGCCGATCTCGTTGATGATCGCGAGGATCACGTCCTTCGCCATCACGCCGGGGCCGAGCTCGCCGGTGACCTCGACGGACATGGTGCGCGGGCGCACCTGCCGCATCGTCTGCGTGGCCAGCACGTGCTCGACCTCGGAGGTGCCGATGCCGAACGCGAGTGCACCGAAGGCGCCGTGCGTGGAGGTGTGGCTGTCGCCGCAGACGATGGTCGTGCCGGGCTGGGTGAGACCCTGCTCCGGCCCGATCACGTGGACGATGCCCTGGCGCATGTCGAACACGTCGAAGATCGGAATGCCGAACTCCTGGGCGTTGGTGCGCATCACCTCGATCTGCTGCGCGGACAGCGGGTCGGGGTTCGGCAGGTCGCGGCCAATGGTCGGCACGTTATGGTCGATGGTCGCGAGCGTGAGGTCCGGCCGGCGCACGGAGTTGCCGGCGAGGCGCAGGCCCTCGAACGCCTGCGGCGACGTCACCTCGTGCACGAGGTGGAGGTCGATATAGAGCAGGTCCGTCGGCACGCCGCCGGGCGCCTCCTCGCCGAGCGCCTCGCGGCGCGCGGCTTCGGCCAGCGGGCTGTCGACGACGTGCGCTTCCCAGATCTTCTCGGCGAGCGTCTTCGGTCCGGTCATATGTGCTTCCCTACTTGGCTGCCCGTACGCTGTCCATCTGGCAGGGCCTAGCAACGGCCGCCGCGCCATGCCTTCACCGTATGCCCAGATACTCGAAGACGGCAAGGTTGCTTTGCGGGATCCGAGCCGCGCTGCGGATGTGGGGCGGGGCATCTCGCAGGAACCCGTCACCGTGTGCGATCTCAATGGCCGTTCCGTTGATCGCGAATAGATATTCGTTGTCGACTGCGAGCCAGACGCCCCGGCTCATTCCGAACGCGTGCGTGAACGGAAGCAGGATGACCAAATGACCATGCCCCCAAGGGTTATTGATAAGCTCAAAATAGAGACCTGACACCGGTACCCCTCCAAATGAATCAACCGTGATGTGATTTATGAAGAATGATGCGAGTTCTGGGTCATGCACCACGGTGATGGGGTCGGTTTCTAGCGGCGAAACTTGGGCATCCAATACGGGAGTGGGCGGATTGGTAGTTTCTACAGCTGTCTGCTTAGGCGCTCGACCATCACCATCGGCCATCCCCATGATCACCGCCGATGTGATCACAGAGGCAAGTAATACGGCGCAGCAAGGCAGAACGAGCCACCCATATCGTTCGTCGAAACCGCGCCCCCAGTAGTCTTGATTCCTAGCAGCTTGAGCAGCCAGCCTCCTTGCATACCAATATCTGTAGTGTCTGATGACTCGCCACGGATTCATTCTCTTGTCGCTACGGCGCGGCTGCCAGGGGCTGCTGCGCCGCTACGTTGGTCATGCGGTTGAGCGCGTGCAGGTACGCGCGCGCGGATGCCACGAGGATGTCCGTATCGGCGGCGCGGCCGGTGTACGTGCGGCCCTCCGCCTCGATGCGGATGGTGACTTCGCCGACGGCGTCGATGCCCTCGGTCACGGACTTCACGCTGAACTCGGTCAGCTCGTTCTCGATGCCGACGACGCGGTTGATGGCCTGGTAGATGGCGTCCACGGGGCCGGTGCCGATCGCCGCGTCCTGGTGCACCTCGCCCTCGCGGTCGATGAGCCGCACGGTGGCCGTAGGCGACGAGTGGTCGCCGGCCTGCACCTGCACGAGGTCGAGCTGCCACTGGTCGTGGACCTGCACCGAGGCCTGCTCGGCGAGGATCGCCTGCAGGTCGCGGTCGTCGACCTCGTCCTTGCGGTCGGCGACGTCCTTGAACGCCTCGTAGACGCGGCCGAGGACCTCGTCGTCGAGCTCCACGCCGAGGTCGGCGATGCGCGCGCGCAGGCCGTGGCGGCCCGAGACCTTCGTCAGCACGATCGAGTCCCCCACGGGGATGCCGATCGAGGCCGGGTCCATGATCTCGTAGGTCTCGCGCAGCTTGAGCACGCCGTCCTGGTGGATGCCTGAGGAGTGCCGGAACGCGTTGCGCCCCACCACCGCTTTGTTGGACTGCACGGCCATGCCCGAGACGCGCTCGACGATGCGGCTGGCGCGGAAGAGCTCGTCGGTCTTCACGTCGGTGTGGACGTGGCCGAAGTCGCCGCGCGTGCGGATGGCCATGATCACCTCTTCGATCGAGGTGTTCCCGGCGCGCTCGCCGATGCCGTTGATGGCGCCCTCGACCTGGCGTGCGCCGTTGAGCACGCCGGAGAGCGAGTTCGCCGTCGCCATGCCGAGGTCGTTGTGGCAGTGCACCGAGATGCGCGCCTTGTCGATGTTCGGCACGTTTTCGCGCACGGCGGCGATGAGGTTGCCGAACTCCTGCGGGAGCGCGTAGCCGACCGTGTCGGGGATGTTGACCGTCGTCGCGCCCTCCTCGATGGCGGCCTGGAGGAGCTGGTACACGAACTCCGGGTCGGAGCGCGTGGCGTCCATCGGCGAGAACTCGACATCCTCGCAGTAGCCGCGGGCGCGGGCGACGGCGCCGCGCGCCATCTCCATCACGTCCTCGCGGTTCTTGCGCAGCTGGTGCGCCATGTGGATCTCGCTGGCCGAGATGAAGACGTGGATGCGCGGCGTCTCGGCCTGCGCGATGGCATTCCAGCACGAGTCGACGTCGCCGGCGTTGGCGCGCGCGAGCCCCGCGATGATCGGGCCCTTGACCTCGCGCGCGATCAGCGAGACCGCCTCGAAGTCGCCGGGCGAGGAGAACGGGAAGCCCGCCTCGATGATGTCGACGTTGAGGCGCCCGAGCTGGCGGGCGACCTCGAGCTTGTCCTCGATGGTGAAGCCGACGCCCGCGGACTGCTCGCCGTCGCGGAGCGTGGTATCGAATATGTAGACCTTGTCGCTGTCGCTCATTGCCTGGTCGTCCCTGCCTTGCGCCCCCGCCTGATGGTTCCGGGTCCGGCCCTCCGCCCGCTCACGCGGTGGAGGGCCCCATAAGCACGAGCACTGCCCGGAGCAGCTCGAGGCGTTCACGGGTGGCGCGACACGGGCGCACGGTATGGCTCGGGCGCCCAGAGGCGCCCGCAACCGACACGCTCCCACCGCCGCTGCGTACAGCGACGGCGCATGCGCTTCCTGCGCGGCGGGAGTCGCCCGGCGCGATCACGTCTGGGACTGTCCCAGCCACGCCATCATCGCGCGCACTTCCTTGCCGACGGCCTCGACGGGGTGCTCGGCATTCATGCGGCGCAGCGCGAGGAAGCGCGGGCGGCCGGCCTGGTTCTCGGTGATCCACTCCTGCGCGAACTGCCCGCTGCGGATCTCGCCGAGGATCTCGCGCATGCGGTCCTTCACGCTCGAGTCGATGACGCGCGGGCCGCGCGTGTAGTCGCCGAACTCGGCGGTGTCGCTGATCGAGTAGCGCATGTACTCCATGCCGCCCTCGTACAGCAGGTCGACGATGAGCTTGAGCTCGTGGAAGGTCTCGAAGTACGCGGACTCCGGCTGGTAGCCGGCTTCGACGAGCGTCTCGTAGGCGGCCTTGATCAGCGAGGTGATGCCGCCGCAGAGGATGACCTGCTCGCCGAACAGGTCCGTCTCCGTCTCCTCGAGGAACGTCGTCTGCAGGATCCCGGCGCGCGTACTGCCGATGCCCTTGCCGTAGGCGAGTGCGACCTGCAGGGCCGACTCGCTCGCGTCCTGGTGCACGGCGACCAGCGCCGGCACGCCGATGCCGTTCGTGTACTCGCGGCGCACGAGGTGGCCGGGGCCCTTCGGCGCGATCATCGTCACGTCGACGTCCTCGGGCGCGTCGATCTGGTTGAAGTGCACGTTGAAGCCGTGCGCGAACATCAGCGTCTTGCCGGCGATGTGCGGCGCGATGTGGTCCTCGTAGACCTGGCGCTGCACCTGGTCCGGGACGAGCATCATGATCACGTCGGCGTCGCGCGCGACGTCGACGACACTGCCCACCTGCAGGCCTTCGGCCTGCGCCTTCTCCCACGAGGGGGAGCCGGGGTAGAGTCCCACGGCGACCCGCAGGCCGGAGTCGTGCAGGTTTAGCGCGTGCGCGTGGCCCTGCGAGCCGTAGCCGATGACCCCGATGGTCTTGCCCTCGAGCAGTCCGAGGTCGGCGTCTTCGTCGTAGTAGATCCTGGCCACGCGGTCGCTCTCCTTCCGCCGGGTCGTACCGGCGATGCGCTAGTCGCTGACGTATGGCAGCTCGCCCTCGGGCCGCCGGCCGGACTCCTGGTGGAACCGCTGCGCGTCATCGGGCTCGGGCTCGTGCAGCGCCGTCGTCTCCTCGCCGCGGAGCATCGCGATGCGGCCCGTGCGGGTCATCTCCATCACGCCGTACGGTCCGAGGTTCTCGAGCAGCGAGTCGAGCTGTCGCTCGTCGGCCACGATCTGGATGATCAGGCTGCCCGGCGACACGTCGACGGCGCGCGCCCGGAAGATGTCGACGAGGTCGAGCACTTCGCGGCGCTGCTCCGTGGTGCACGCGACCTTGATCAGCGCGAGTTCGCGCGTGACGGCATCCTCGTGCGTCAGGTCGGAGACCGAGATCACATCGATCAGCTTGCCGAGCTGCTTCTCGACCTGGTCGACGATGCCGTTCTCGCTCTCGACGACGATCGTCATGCGCGAGATGCCCGCCTCCTCGGTCGTGCCGACGGCGAGCGAGTCGATGTTGAAGCCGCGCCGCCGGAACAGCGACGCGACGCGGTTGAGGACGCCGGGGCGGTCCTCGACGAGCGCGACGACCGTGTGCTTCGTCGCATGCGTGGGAGCGGCGGTCACGAGGCCACCTCGGTTGCCGTCTCCGTCTCCTCGACGGTCTCGGGGGCCTCGACGGTCTCGGAGAGCGCGGCGCCCGCCGGGACCATCGGCCAGACGTTGGTCTCGGCCTCGACCTGGAAGTCGAGCAGCACCGGGCCGTTGTGTGCGTTCGCCTCCTCAATGGCGGCGTCGACCTCGGACTTCTCGGTGACGCGGATCGACTTGATGCCGTAGGCGTCGGCGAGCTTCACGAAGTCGGGCTGGCTCATGGCGACGGAGACGTAGTTGTCCTCGTAGAACAGCTCCTGCCACTGGCGGACCATGCCGAGGAAGCCGTTGTTGATGATCGCGAGCTTCACGGGGAGGTGCTCGTCGACCATCGTGGCGAGCTCCTGCAGCGTCATCTGGAAGCCGCCGTCGCCGCAGATCGACCACACCGCGCGGTCGGGGCACGCCACCTGCGCGCCCATCGCGGCGGGGACCTCGAAGCCCATCGTGCCGAGGCCGCCCGAGGTGATGAGCTGGTGCGGGCGCGTGACGCGCAGGTGCTGCGCGGCCCACATCTGGTGCTGGCCCACGCCGGTCACGAGCACCGTCTCGTCGTCGTTGAGGTCGGAGATGCGCTTGATCACGTACTGCGTGGTCAGCTCCGGCCCGCTCGGGATCGCCATCGAGCGCGCGTGTGCGTCGCGCTCCTCGTCGATCCAGCGGATCCAGTCCATGTGCGAGCGCTGGTGGACCGCCGCGGTGAGCTGCGGCAGCACGTGCTTCACATCGCCGAGGATCGGGACGGCGGTCGGCAGGTTCTTGCCGTGCTCGCCGGGGTCGATGTCGACGTGGATCAGCTTCGCGCCGTGGTTGAAGTCGTTGAAGCGCCCCATCGCACGGTCGTCCATGCGGTTGCCGATGCCGATCACGACGTCGGCGTTCGAGGCGGCCATGTTGGCCTCGTACGAACCGTGCATGCCCATCATCCCGTAGGACAGGACGTGCGTGCGCGGGAGGCTGCCGAGCCCGAGCAGCGTGTTCAGGACCGGGATGCCGCTGTGCTCGGCGAACGTGCGAAGCTCCTCGGACGCGTTGCCGAGGATGACGCCGTGCCCGGCGATGATCAGCGGCCGCTCGGCCCCGTTGAGGAGCCGCGCGGCCTCATCGATGTCCGCCTGCGGGGCGGCCCCGGGGATATGGTAGCCGCGCACGGTGACCTTGTCGGGCCACTCGAACTCGGCCTCGTCGATGAACACATCCTTGGGGATGTCGATGTGCACCGGCCCGGGCCGGCCGGTCGTGGCGAGGTACGCCGCTTCGGCGAAGGTGTAGGCGAGGTCCTCGGTGCGCATCACGAGGTAGTTGTGCTTCACGCACGGCTCCAGGATGCCCGTGGCGTCGGCCTCCTGGAAGCCGTCCTTGCCGATCAGGTTGCGCGCGACGTTGCCGGTGATGAACAGCGTCGGCACCGAGTCCATCATCGCGTTCTGGACCGCGGTGACGAGGTTCGTCGCGCCCGGGCCGGAGGTGGCGAGCGCGCAGCCGAGGCGGCCGCTGGCGCGGGCATAGGCGTCGGCGGCGTGGCCGCCGCCTTGCTCGTGGCGGACCAGGATGTGGCGCACCTCGGGGTGGGCGGGGATGCGGTCGTAGAGGGGGAGGACAACCCCGCCCGGGTAGCCGAATACGGTGTCGATGCCGATACGCTTCAGGGACTCGAGGACGATGTCGGCGCCGCTCATCTTCATGGGAGGGTCCTGCCTGTTCCGTATCCGCTGGATGGTCATCGATTGATCGGGAGGGTGCTTGCGCAACGAAACGAGCCCGGCACGCGGGCTTGTGGCGGCGCTGCGTGTGTGGCAGCGCCGCCTAGCGCAGTACGAGAACGAGAACGAGCACGAGCAGGCGCACGGACGCGAGGCGTGCGAGGCGCCCGGTGGGCGTAGAGGCGCTGGGGAGTTTCGCCCTCATCATGGCGGACAGTATCCGCGCCCCTTCCCGCGAGCGTCAACACGCGGAGAGCGGCGGCTTGAGCGGGTCTGGCCGCCCTCTTATGCTCCGCGAGCTTCACGTATGTAAAACACTACGGACAGGATCGACGCATGACGGACGTTCGGCGCGGAGCCGTGCCGGTCATGGCGGCACTCCTCGTGCTCGCGCTGCTCGGCGTGCGCGGGGCCGCGGCCCAGGGCGTCGATGGCGAGGTCGAGGTGCGCGTGGCCGCGCAGCGCCTCGCCGATGGCCGCACGGAGTTCGCCCTGCAGGAGCGCGAGTCCGACGGGTCGTGGGCTGAGCGCAGGCTGCCGCAAGCGCGCTTCTTCCCGGCGACGCCGACGTCGGCCGCTGGCTGTCGAGCTCACCGCTCACGGTCGAGGCCGAGCCGGACAGCATGCTCACGGCGACGGCGGAAGCAGGCGTCGAGGTACGTGTCGCGGCGCAGCTGCTGGCGGACGGTCGCATGGAGTTCGCGCTGCAAGAGCGCGACGCGGACGGGTCATGGGCTGAGCTGCGCCTGCCGTCGGCGCGCTTCTTCCCGGCGAACGCGAGGGTTGGGCGGTGGCTGGCGAGCTCAGCTCTGACGGTCAGCGCGTCGTCGGCCACACCCACGCCCACGCCGACGCCTGCCGGGGCGTGTTCGGCAGAGGCGACAGCGGCCGAGGTGACGAGCAGCGTCGCGGTTGTGAGTACCGGCCGAAGCATCGGGACGGCGTTCTACATCGGTGGCTCGGAGTGGGTCACCGCGGAGCACGTGGTAACGGGCGAAACAAGCGTGCGGCTGACCAACGCCACCCTGGACATGACCGCGCGGGTTGTCGGCGTGCGCGCCGATGTAGATCTTGCGGTGCTGTCCGCTACAGCGGCGACCACAGGAGCACTGACGTGGGGGCAACTTCCTAGCACGGGCGCGGAGGCTCTGGTGCTCGGCTACGGCTCTGGTCAGCAGTCCCTCGTTGCCGGAATGACTCAGGGCATCGTTTCCGAGCGATACACGACGAACGGGCAGACGTACATCCGCACCGATGCGCCTGCGAACCCCGGGAATAGTGGTGGCCCACTCCTAGATCTCTGCGGCGATGTGATCGGAGTGATTCAGTCGAAGCTCGTCGGCGAGGCCATCGAGGGTGTCGCCTACGCGCTTGCCGCCGACAGCGTGCGGGCGCTGCTCCCGTCGGTTCGTACAGGCGCATCGGGCAGTTCGCCCGCAGCGCCGACGCCTGACGTGAGTGCCCTGACCATCAGCGCCTTCTGCACGTATGAGTCGTCCGAGGACCTCGACGTGGACGAGTGCCATAGCCGCTCCATGAGTCTGGACGCGAGGCATGGCCAGTGGAACGTTTGGGCTGAAGACGTGGTCGACTTTGCCGATGTCGTGTACCGCATTGATCAGGGAGCAGACTTCGTCGAGGCGGACCTGTGGGACGCGCTCCTCACGCTCGGCTCAGGCTGCTATGAGCTCGAGATCGCTGAGCAGGGCACTTCGACGCATTGGTCCGAGCCGTACGAGTTCTGCCTCGCCAACTCGGTGCCCACGCCCACCATCCCGACTGCGCCTATCGGTTTGCGACTCACTAAGATCGACATTCCGTTCGCGCCCGACGACATCAGGGTGGACTGGAATGCCGTCCCAGGCGCGACCTGGTACGAAGTGCACCACCATGCGGCGGGTACGCAATTCGACTATGAGGCGACCGTCACGAGCACGTACTACCTCGATGAATGGCCGAACGTGCTGTACTACAACTCGTACGTCGTGCGGGCCTGCAACGCGTCGGGTTGCTCCGATTTCAGCGCCAGCGTGACTGAGCAATGATCTGGAGGCGGTTGGGCTCCGACCGCACCTGAGATTCGTCGCTGCGCCTTCGCCTACGCCCGCGGCCGCCCCAACCGCCGCGACGTGATCGCGCCGGCGAGGCGGCCGAGGGGATGCACGATGTGGCGGGCGGGGCCGCTCGCCGCCAACACGTCGAGGTAGGTCTCTTCGCCACGCGCGAGGTGGATGCAGTGCGTCCACACGCGGTCCGAGTGCTGCAGCCAGCGCACGAACGGCCCCGGCCAGAGGTGGAAGACCTCCATCAGCCCGTGCGAGACAGCCAGCTCCGGCAGCAGCTCGCGCTCCAGCACGCGCTGGTAGCCGGCCAGCGTGTCGACGCGGCCGCGCACGTAGTCCTCGGCCACCGGGGCGATGGCGACGCCCGAGGCGATCGCGCCGTAGATGCCCTCGCCGGACAGCGGATCGACGAGCCCGGCCGCGTCGCCGAGCAGCGCCGATCCGCGCGCCGCGAGGTCCGCGCCGTGGCGCAGCATCGGCAGGTGGTGGCCGCGGATGCCCTCGAGGCTGGCCGGGTCGATGTCGTAGCCGCGGCACAGCGACTCGAGCTGCGGGCGCAGGTCGGCGCCCGCGGCGGCCTTCCAGCCGCCGACGCCGATGTTGACGTGGTCGCCCTTGGGGAAGATCCAGCCGTAGCCGCCCTGCATCGCGGCGAGCCGCAGCACGATGCGGCCGCGCAGCCACTGCGGGACGCCGTCGGGGAACGGCACGTTGGCCTCGAGCGCCACGCCGCTCTCCTCGAAGTGCTCGTAGCCGAGGAAGGTGCGCACGACGCCGTTGGCGCCGTCGGCGCCGAGCACGGCGCGGGCGTGGATCACGTCGCCGCCGTTGCGGCTGCCGTTGGGCGGACCGTTGGCGACGCGCACGTCGAAGCCGTCGGGGGTCTGCTCGATGTGTTCGACGCGGCGGCCGTCCTGGAGCTCGGCGCCCGCGGCCTGCGCCTGCTCGGCGAGGAAGCGGTCGAGGTGGCGGCGCTGGGTCATGTAGGTGATCGGTGCGTCCGCGTCACGCGTCACGGCCTTGCCGTCGCGGAGCTGAATGACGGCGCCCGTGATGACGTCCTCAATCACGGGGTCCAGGGAGAACGGGAGCAGCGCGTCGCAGTGAATGGTGACGGCGCCGCCGCACGGCTTGTCGCGGGGGAACTTCGCGCGCTCGAGCAGGAGCACGTCGACACCGCGCGAGGCAAGCTCGCGCGCGGCGGTGCTGCCCGCCGGCCCCGCTCCGACGATCACGACCTCGGTGTCCACGCGTACGCTCCTCGCCCCGATGGTACGCTCCTCGCCCCGATGGTAGGGGCGGGCGCGCTTGCGGTCAGGCCGCGGCGGCCGGGCTCAGCCGATGGCGATCGCCGTCGCGGCGATGAACAGCGCCTGGAGCGCGACGGACACGCCGAGCACGAGCCGTGCCGCGACGCGCTCCCAGCGGTGCAACACCAGGCCCGCGATGAGGCCGGTCACGAGCACCGCGGTGGCCGCCTGTGGCGCCTCGAGGATGCTCGCGGGCCCGCCAAGCTCCCCGATGGGGGGTTCACGTCCCGGCGGGAAGAAGGCGTGAAACGTCTCCGGCAGCGAACTGTAGCGCAGGGCGACCTGCAGCCAGACGGCGGTCCCGGCGGCCACCGCGAGCACGGCAAGCACGACCGCCATGCGGTCGCCGATGATGCTGAGCAGGCCGAACTCGGCATGCCGCACCTGGTGGGTCACACTGGCGGTGGGCCCGAGCTCTTGCCGGATCACGACCTGCCGCGCGAAGTCGGCCGGGTCCTCGACCGTCAGCGCGTAGGTGCGATCCGTGGTGACGACATACAGCACCTGCTCCGGGAACTGCGCGGTCGAGTAGAACAGCACGGGCCCGAAGGCCTCGCTCTCGCCGCGGCCGACGTAGCAACCCCACCACGTGACGCCCCGCACGGGCGTCTCGCTCACCTCGGTGCCCGGGACGAGCCGCTCGATCGCGTCGAGCGGGATCACCTGCTGCGTGAGGCCCCACGTCACGACGAGTGCGTTGCGGTCGAGGTCGTACGCGAGCGTGGCCAGCGCGTAGCTCCAGTACGTGAAGAGCGCGGCGAGCACGCCGGCGGCCGCCGCACCGATGTACGCGAGGAACCCGATGATGCCGATCCCGGACTGCACACCGAAGTTGAGCAGCAGGGTCGCGATGCTCGCCGCCCAGAGCGCCAGCACGCTCCCGACGAGCAACCCGAGCGCGCGTGAGGGCTGGTACCGCATGACTTATGCGAGATGCGCCGAGACAGCGGCGCGCATGGCCGCGAGGGTCATGCCCGTACCGGCGCGCTCGAATACACGGGCGTGAGCCAGTCGGTGTACTGCGGCATGCGTCCGGTGATGGCGTTGAAGTAGCGCGCCTGCAACTGCTTGGTGATCGGGCCGGGCTGCCCGTCGCCGATCGGCACGCGGTCGACCTCGGTGACCGGCGTCACGTGCGCGGCGGTGCCGGTCATGAAGACCTCGCTCGCGATGTAGAGCTCGCTGCGGTCGATGGTGCGCGCCTCGACGTCGAGGCCGAGGTCTTCGGTCGCCATCTGCAGCACGGTGTCGAGCGTGATGCCTTCGAGGATGTTGTCGTGCGGGGGCGGGGTGATGAGCCTGCCGTTACGGATGATCACGATGTTCTCGCCCGAGCCCTCGGAGACGTGGCCGTCGTGGTTGAGCAGGATCGCCTCGTCGAACCCGGACAACTGGGCTTCGGTCTTCGCCATGGCGTTGTTGACGTACAGCCCCGTGACCTTGGCGCGCGCCGGGATCGAGGTGTCGTCGACGCGCCGCCAGGATGAGGTGACGCAGCGCGCGCCGGCGTCGGGGTCGAGGTAGGCGCCGAACGGGGCGATGTAGAGCACCAGGTCATCCTCGAGGTCGTGGAGCCGCACCCCGAGGACCTCGGAGGCCTTGTAGACGATGGGCCGGATGTAGACGTCTTCCTGGTAGCCGGAGCGCTCGGCGAGTTGCTCGATGAGCGAGACAACGTCGTCGTCGCTGTAGTGCAGCGCCATGCGCATGATCTTGGCGCTGAGGCGCAGGCGCTCGACGTGCTCGCGCAGGCGGAAGAGGTAGAGCTGGCGCTCGTCGCCGTTCCAGTTGCCGCGGACACCCTCGAATACGGCGGTGCCGTAGTTGAAGGCGTGGGTCATCACGCTGATCCGGGCTTCGGCCAGCGGCACGAACTCGCCGCGCAGGAACGCCATCGGTGTCGCCACGTACGTCATCCGTTCTCCGGCAAGGCCGGCGCCGTTCTGATGGTAAGGCTCGCCGGATCGAGGCGGCAACCGGCCGGGCCTGCCCGATGGAGCCCTCGCGGCGGGTATGCTGCCCCGCGAGACGGGTCACGACAGGCGAGGGAGTCCCATGTCACGACTGAGCGAGAGCTTCACCATCGGCGGTCTCGACATCGCGGCGCTGAGCGACGGCGCCCCCGACCGCGAGCTGGACGGCTTCTTCCACGAGGTCGACCCCGACGAGTGGACGCGGGCGATCGGCATCACCGCGCCCAGCGATCCCGTGCCGTTCAACTTCGGCACGTTCCTCATCCGCGGCGACGGCCACCACACGATGGTCGACACGGGCTACGGCCCGCCCGGGCGAGAGATGGGCGTCCCCGGCGGCGGCGAGCTGCCGCAGCGTCTCGCCGAGCTCGGCGTCTCGCCCGACGACATCGACATCGTGATCCACACCCACCTGCACATGGACCACACCGGCTGGAACGTCGACGAAACCCGCAACGACGCGCTGACCTTCCCGAACGCCACCTTCTACGTCGCACGCGCGGAGCTGGAGTACTGGACCAGCCCCGCCGCCGACGACAACCCGCTGGCCGAGGCGGCGCGCTACCGCATCAACCCCGTCGTCGCCGCCGGCCGCGTCGAGACGACCGAGGGCGAGCACGAAGTGAGCGACCACGTGACGCTGATCCCCACGCCGGGGCACACGCCCGGCCACGTCAGCGTGATGGTCGCCTCGCAGGGTGAGCACCTCGTACTGCTCGGCGATGCGGCGCACCACCCGGTCCACCTCGAACGCCACGACTGGGTGCCGGGGGTCGACTTCGACAAGGCGGAGACGAGCCGGTCGCGCGCGAAGCTGGCGCGGCTCGCCGTGGAGCGCGACGCGATCGTGAGCGGCGGCCACTTCCCGATCCTCAGCCTCGGCAAGGTGCGCGAGGTCGAGGGCGGGTACCGCTGGGAAGCCCTGTAGCGCGCGGCCTGCGCGGCGCCGGGCCTCGAGGCCGCCGGTGGAGGACTACCTGCGGGCCGTGTTGTTCGGCGTCATCCAGGCGCTGACGGAGTTCCTGCCGATCTCATCGTCCGGTCACCTCGTGCTCGCGGCCGAGCTACTGGGCGACGAGGCGAACGACGTCACGTACGACGTGGCACTGCACGGCGGCACGACGGTGGCCGTGCTCGTCTACTTCCGCCGCGACTGGTGGCTGATCGGCGCGGCTGCACTGCGCGACCTGCGCATGCACGGGCTGGCGCTGCGGCGCTGGCGCGGGCAAGGGCGGCTCGGTCTGCTGCTCGCGCTCGCCTCGGTTCCAGCGGCCGCTGCGGGAGCCGTCCTGCAGGCCACGATGGAGGACGGCCTCCGGCAGCCGCTCTTGGTCGCGATCATGCTCATCGGCTTCGGCGCGCTCATGTGGGTCGTCGATACACGCGCCCGCAGCGATCGACCGTTCGACGATGTGGACGCTCGGGGGGCGCTGTGGATCGGCGCGGCACAGGCGCTGGCGCTGGTGCCGGGCACGTCGCGGTCGGGAGCGACGATCACGGCGGGGCGGGCGCTGGGGCTGAGCCGCTACGACGCGGCGCGCTTCTCGTTCCTCCTCTCGGCGCCGATCGTGCTCGGTTCGTTCGTGGTGCTGCTCGCGGACGCGACCCGGCACGCGGGCGACTTCGACTGGGGTCCGATGGCGTTGGGCGCGGCGGTGGCAGCGGCGGCAGGCATGCTCGTGATCCGCGGGCTGCTCGGCTTCCTCCGCCGCCACGGCCTCACCGTGTTCGTGTGGTACCGCTTCGCCCTCGGCGCGGCTGTGCTCGCCGGCGTGGCCACGGGTGCGCTGTAGCCCGGCCGCTACGATGGACAACGGACGGGAGCGACGATGACGAACGCCGACACGCAGCCCACCGACGCGCCGCTCGCCGGCCGCAAGGCGCTCGTCGTCGGCGTCGAGACGACCACCGGCACCGCGATCGCCTCGGCGCTCGGCGCGGCTGGCGCGGACGTGGCGCTCGCCGTGATGCGGCCCGACGAGGGCGTCCTGGTTGCCCGGCGGCTCCAGCGCGAGCTGCGCGAGCTCGGCCGCACGGCGATGACCTACGCGATGGACGTCACGCTCGGCCAGAACGCCCGCGTCACCACCCGGCAGGTGGCGAAGGAGCTCGGCGGCCTCGACATCGTCGTCAGCGCGGCTGACGACCCGATGCCGCAGGCGCTCGCCGACACCTCCGAGATGCAGCTCGCGCAGGCGATGACGATGAACTGCTACGCCCACGCCTACGTGGCGCGCGCGGCGTTCGGCGAGTTCCGACGGGGTGGACGGGGCAACCTGTTGATCGTGACCCACGCGCTCGGCCACCGGCCCGCGGCCGGCGCGGGCGTGTACGCCCTCGCCTGCGCCGCCACGCTCGGCCTGGCGCGCACGCTCACGACCGAGCACGACGAACCGGACGTGGCGATCACCACGCTGCTGCGCGGCGCCGTGGCCTTCGACCCAACGGCCGGCAACCTCGCCAACGCCATCGCCGACGCCGACGAGGCCGAGGCGGACGCCCTCGCGCGTCTCGCGGTGCGTCTCGCATCGAGCGCGGCCGAGGAGGTAACGGGTCGCGTGTTCTCCGCGGCCGACGCGCCGTGAACGCCCTCGACGGGCGTCACGTCCTCGTTGCGGGCGTGGGCGAGCCGGACGGGCGCGCGCTCGCCGTCGCGCTCGCGGAGGCCGGCGCCGCCGTGAGCGTGACGACGCGCCACGCCGAACTCGCCGACGAGGTCACGGCCAACTCGATCCTCAACGAGTGCTGGACGTTCGGTCGCGAGGGCCGCGCGCTCACCCTCGACCTCACCGACGCGTCGGCCGTCGCCGCGGCGCTCGACGGCCTCGAGGCCGAGCTCGTGCCCCTCGACGCCGTGATCGCACCGCTGCCGCCCGCCGACTCGCCGGACGTACTCGTTGCGGCTGCGACCGAGCGCATGGCCGCGCGCGGCGCGGGCGTGGTGGTGCTGCCGATGTCCGCGGATGGCGACGCCGCGCTACTCGCAGGCGCCGAGGCGCTCGGCGCCGAGTGGGGCCCTCGAGGTGTTGTGGTGGTCGCCGCCGACGCCGGGGGTGACCTCGTCGGCGCGGTCGCGGAGGCGCTGGGCGGGGGTTAGCGCGCCTCCCAGGGCAGTGAGCGCGGCTGCAAGACCTGGCGCACCGACCCGTCCGCGACGAGCGCGATGAGGTCCGAGCCGCCGTACGCCGTCGGGCTCATCCCGCGCAGCGCCGCCGTCACGATCTCCTCGGCGATGTGCGCGAGCGGCGCGCCGATCAGCACGGCCGTCATCTCGACCTCCTCGCCGGCGGCCTGCGCCGCTTCGCGCTGCTCGTCGGCGCGACGCAGCTGCCTGCGCAGCTCGCGGCGCACCACGGCGCCGTCGAGGGGGTCGAACGCCGGCGACGCGCCGAACACCGTCGCGCCGCGTGGCTCGTCGAGCGGGAGGCGGGAAACGAGCCAGTAGTCGTGCACCTCGGCCGGGGCGACCTCCTCCACGTTGAGCACGGCGGCGAGGTCGCGGATGCGCGTCAGGACGATGTCGAGCTCGGCACGCTCCTCGGGCATGCGGCGCAGCGCGCGGGCGTCGAGGTGGTACGCGCCGTCGATGCCCTCGGACAGCGTGGTCCACTCGGCGGCGAGGGGGCCGGTGACGGAGACGTAGGCGCCCTCGGCGTCCACCTTCGCGAGGGCGAGCGTGACGGGCAGCCGCATTTCGCGGCGCTGCGCGGGTTCGAGCCCGCCAAAGCCGCGCCCGGCCGCGAGCCGCAGCGAGGAGAGGCCCGGCTCGCCGTCGGGCAGCTCCCCGCCCGGCGGCACCCACAGCGCGTACGCGCCGGGGTCGCCCTCGAGGTCCGCGTTGAGCTGCGACTCCAGCTGGGGCGCGTGCGGCGCTGGATCGTCGCCCCATAACAGCGCCAGGGTCACGCCGATGCGCGCCTCGCGGCGTCCGATGAGGGCGTCGAAGGCGGTCGGTTCGTCGAGGCGTGGGCGGAACGTGCGGAAGAAGCGCTCGCCCATCCAGCCCGCGAGCATCGAGAGCGCGACATGGTGCTGCCGGGAGGCGGCAGGCGCGCCGGCTTGGATGACCTCGGGCATGTAGTGAGCGCTAGTCGGCGGCGCGCCGCGCCTCGAAGCGCTCGACGAGCGGCCAGATGCCGTTGATGAGGATCTGCCAGACGACGGCGATGTTGAGGCCGACGAAGCCGATCACGCCGAGCCACTTCAGCGCCGTGGCGATCTTCGTGCCGTCGTTGCCGCTCTGCTGCGCCCAGTAGACCGAGGCGATGGAGATGAGGATCACGCCGACGAAGGCGAGCGGCCAGTCCCACTTGCGGATGAACCGCGAGAAGACGGCGGCGAGGCCGACGGCGATGCCGAGATTGGAGCCCATCCCGCCGAGCAGCGGCGTGCCACGGTGGCCCCACGCCTCGAACGCCGCCAGGAACAGCAGCATCAGCAGCGGCCCGGCCAGGACCGCGATCAGGATGCCCGGCAGATCCGCGCGTGTGAACCGCATTGCTTCCTCCCTGTACCCCCGCGAGGTACACCCGCGAGGGGCAGCCCTAGATGTTCGACCGCGACTGCCCGCCGTCGACGTTGACCGTCGCGCCGAGCACCCACGAGGCGCGCGGCGAGGCGAGGAACACCACCACCGCCGCCACCTCCTGAGGGCGGCCGAAGCGGCCGCCGGGAATCTCCTGCCTAATGAAGCGCGCCATCCCGTCCGGGTCGTCGCGCAGACGGCGGCCCCACGAGCCACCCTCGAACGCGATCGAGCCGGGCGCGACGCTGTTGACGCGGATCCCGTCCGCGATCCACTCGCGCGAGAGCGCCTTCGAGATCGCGATCTGCGCCGCCTTGCCGGCGTTGTACGCCACGCCGCCGCCGCTCTCGCGACCGTAGATCGACGAGATGTTGACGATCGCCCCGCCGTTCGGCGCCGCCGCGAGGTGCGGCCTCGCCAGCTCCGCGAGCCGGAACGCCGACACCGCGTTGGCCTCGATGGTTCCGCGCAGCACCGCCTCGGCGCCGCCCTCACCGGCGCGGCCGCCGGCGTTGTTCACCAGCGCGTCGACGCCCCCGTAGGCCTCGACCGCCGCGTCGACGACGCGGGCGCAGTCGCCCTCGTCCATGATGTCGGCCTGCACGCCGATCACGTCCGCGCCGCCCTCGGCGAGCCGCGCGCGAGCGGCCTCGAGGCCATCGGCGCCGCGGGCGCAGATCGTCAGCCGCGCGCCCTCGGCGGCGAACGCCTCGGCGATCGACAGGCCGATGCCGCGGCTCGCGCCGGTGACGATGACCGAACGTCCGGCAAGCTCAAGGTCCATGGTCGCTCCATCCGGCCGCGATCCTCGCAGCGATAGCCTATCGCGTCCAGCGACCACGCACGGGACGGGCTCGCGGCTGTGGTCCCGCGGGCGTGTGCATTGACGCCCTCGATCGCGCGTCCGTACGATCCTCGGCGTATGTCCATCACACTCGACACCACCGGCCCCATCGCCACCCTCACCGTCGACCCGCCGTCCGGCGGCTACGATCGCGCGCTCAGCGAGGGGCTCACCGCAGCCGCCGCGGAGCTCACCGCGAGCCACCCGGAGGTGCGCGTGGTCGTCGTCGCCACCGCCGGCGCGGGCTTCGGGAGCGGCTGGGACCCCGCCGCGATCGAGGACGACGCCATGCTGCGCGACATCCTCGGGCCCATCGGCGCGGGCTTCGACGCGCTGGCCGACGTGCCGCAGCCGACGATCGCGGCGATCCGCGGCGAGGCGCACTCGGCGGGGCTCGAGCTCGCGCTCGCGTGCGATATCCGCATCGCGGCCGATGACGCCACGTTCGCGATGCCGGAGACCGGCAGCGGTCTGGTGCCGCGTGGCGGCGGCACACAACGGCTGCCGCGCGCCGTGGGCCGCGCCCAGGCGCTGCGCCTGCTGCTCACAGGCGAGATGATTGACGCGGCCGAGGCGCTGCGCATCGGCCTCGTATCCGAGGTGGCGCCAGCGGCTGAGCTGGACGACGCTGCAAGGGCCGTCGCGGAGGCGATCGCGGCGCGCGGGCCGCTGGCGACGCGCTTCGCGAAGGAGGCGATCAAGCGCGGTATCGAGGTGCCGCTGGCCGAGGCGTTGCGGCTCGAGCTCGAGTTGACGGTGCTGCTGCAGACCACCGCCGACCGCGCCGAGGGTGTGAGCGCGTTCGTCGAGCGGCGAGATCCGGAGTTCACGGGGGAATAGCCCCCGAACAACGAGACACCAGGAGCGGCGGCAGCGCCGCCAGGAGCCATCGGAGGGAAGTCAGCGTGGAACAGGCAGGTCAGAGCCGATGAACGTCATGCTCAACCCCGGCGAGGTCAACGTCGTGATCGGCCTCGTCACGTCGCGGTTGCTCGACAGCCTCGAACTGAGCGAGGAGGCGCAGGAGGCGATCCGCACGTGGCGCAGCGATCGCGGGCCGGGCTCCGGCGAGCTCGACGACTTCACGGCCCAGTTCAACAACCAGTTGATGGACTACATCGACGACTCGACCCTGCGCCGCACCATGCGCGGCGGGCGCTTCGAGCGGGAGACTGCCAGGGAGCGGTGGAGCTGATGAAAGTCCAGTTCACGATCGAAGAAGTGCTGGCCATGGCCAACTCGGTCCTCGACGGCCTGAGCGATCAGGAGTTCAGCCGGGGCGACGCGGCGGCGGTCCGCCGCTGGCGCAACGAGCACCTCACACCCCGGTCGGACGAGATGGCGCGGCTGGCCGAGAAGATCAACGAAGAGGTGCAGCGCACGCACGACCACAGTCAGAAGAGCGGCATCCAGAAGCCGGACTGGGTGTAGGCGCGCACCCCATGGCCGAGCCGTTCGTCATCGCGGAGCGTCGCGGCGACGCCGTCTGGCTGACGCTGAACCGCCCCGAGCGGCTCAACGCCGTGCATCTGGAGATGCGCGACCAGCTGTGGATGCACCTGGAACTGCTGCGCGACGACCCCACCGTGCGGGTCGCCGTGCTTCGCGGCGCCGGTGACCGGGCATTCTCCGCGGGCGCCGACATCACCGACTTCGGCACGGCCCCCTCGTTCATCGAGGCGCGTGACGCACGCGTGCGCCGCGACCTGTGGGGCGTGATGTCGACGCTCGAGATCCCGCTCATCGCCGCCGTGCATGGCTTCGCCTACGGCGCCGGGCTGGAGATGTCGCTGTACTGCGACCTGCGCGTGGCCGCCGAGGACGCCCGGTTCGCCATCCCGGAGGTCACGCTCGGCTACATCCCGTCGGCCGGCGGAACACAGACCGTGCCGCGCCACGTGCCGCTCGGCCAGGCGCTGCGGATGGCGACGACAGGCGACCCGATCCCCGCACAGCGCGCGTACGAGCTCGGCTTCGTGCAGCGCGTCGTCCCGCGCGAGCAACTCGACGCCGCCGCCGAGGAGTGGGCGGAGCTGCTTGCGGCGCGCGACCCGAAGGCGACGCGCGCGACGAAGCGCGCGGTCGTGCGCGGCCTCGACCTGCCCCTCGCCGACGGCATCGCGCTCGAACGGCGGCTCGCTGCGAGCGTCGCGGCGGCGGCATGAGCCGGCGACCTCCGCGGCGCGGCTGGCCGATCGGCCTCGTGGCGCTGGTGTTCGTGAGCGTCGCGGCCATCGGCGCGGTGTTCTACGGCGCTTGTAACCGCCCGGATTTCGAGGTCTTCCTGTTCGACGCCGGGCCCATCGAGGACTACGAGGTGGGCGAGCCGCGCTGGTTCCCGCAGGCGCGCATCTTCGTCATCGCCCTCGACGAGGCCGAGGGCGCGAAGAACCTGCGCGCGATCGACGCGATCTCGCCGGTTGGGACGGGGTGTGTCGTCGACCTCGATCCCGAGGACGAGCGGGGCGCCTCACAGAACCCGCTGGGGCGGCCGGGCGTGCTCACGGACAGCTGTTCGCAGGCGGTGTGGTATCTCACCGGTGACGCGCTGGAGCGCACGAGCCAGCCGCTGCGCACGTTCCACATCACGCGGCCTCCACCCACCAACGAGCAGGGCAAACGCATCGTCGAGGTCGAGGTGATCGGGCGGTCAAACCTCGCTGAAGCTGAGCGCGAACGCTAGGGGCGTGTTTACATTCAAATCGCTGGCTTGCGATTGTGCGCACCAGGCACTTGTTGAAGCTCCCGGCTCCGGCGTGGTGGCTCAGTGGACAGGGCGCCGTGGTAGCTCAGTGGACAGAGCGCCGGTCTTACTCACCTCGGAGGTCGCAGGTTCGAATCCGGCTGAGTGCATCAGGTTACCCTGACCTCCGGTCCGGTCATTTCCGGTCTGACGCTCTGCCCTTTCCTGGCTGGAGGGCGCCAGCCCTCGGGTGCGAACAGTGCCACCCCGGGTCAGCCATTCAGTTGAGCCACTCCCAGTCGGTGACCCGCCGGGCAATGAGTACCAGGCCGATCACGACTGTCGCGTAGGCACCAGAGGCTGCGTACTTCGCCATGAGCCCGCCCGGAGTGAACAAGAACACCAGACTCAACCCGATCACGACCATCAGCAGAGCGTCCCTGAGGGTCCGTTTCGGCGGTGGTAGCGAGCTGTCCCTCCACTTCCATCTGTACAGCAGACCTGCGCCCTGGATGGCGAGGATGAGGGCGATCACCACAATCCACCGCTCCGCCGGCCCCGTGGACATGAACAGCGCGTAGGCGCCCACGAAGAGCACAGGGGCGAGGTGCCAGAGCAGGCGGAGCGCGATCCTGAACAGCGAGCGGCCCCGATCACGCATGATCAGGGCCGCTCCGTTGTTGGGGACGCTGCGCGGGCAGGGACACAGGATTTAGACTGCCGTCCGAGGGGTTTCACCCCTCTCCGTCACACAGTACCGCTTCGGTATGGTACCGTACGCACCGGAGCGACCGTGTCCCTGTACATATAACACGTCTGACTCGTTATCACAAGCACGAACCGCGCTGATGTAAACAGCCCTGAGGGTTCTGGCAGCAGCGGCGCGTCGTCTTTATATTGAGCGCGCCTCGGTGCGCACCGGGTCGGGTACTCGCGCGCCGCACAGGAGGTGGCGGGGAAGGCAAACGGCCTCGCTCGTACGGGAAGCGTAGATGAGGGCGCGGGCTCAGCCGCGCCCGGGGAAACAAGCCCGGCCGGCACACAGTGCCGGCCGCGGAAGAGGGGTGCAGGCATGAACACTGCGGACATTCTCACGATCGCCGGCTCGATGGTGCCGGACCGCGTCGCCGTCAGCGATCCGGACGACGCCCTCACCTACATGGAATTGCAATCGCGGGTGAACAAGCTGGCGCACGCGCTGTCGTCGATCGGCGTCGGCAAGGGCGCCAACGTCGGCATCATGGCGGTCAACTCCTGCAACTTCGTCGAGCTCTACTACGCGACCGCCGCCGTCGGCGCCACGTTCGTGCCGCTCAGCTTCCGCGCGAAGACCGACGAGCTGCAGTACATGGCGGACGCCTCGGACGTGAACGTCTTCTTCCTCTCCGAGCGCTACTACCCGATCCTGCAGGAGATTCGCCCCTCCTTGCCCAAGATCGAGAACGTCTACACGCTCGGCTTCGAGGTGGACGGGCTGCAGACCATCGAGGAGTTGCGCGACACCGGCGAGGACACTCCGTTCTACACCGATGTCGACGACGACGATCCCGCGATGGTGATCTACACCTCGGGCACGACGGCGCTGCCGAAGGGCGTCGTGCTCACGCACAAGACGCTCACCGCCTACGTCGTGAACACCCAGAACCCGGTCGACCCGACCGCAGACCCGGACGTGACGATGGTCTCGGTGCCGTTCTTCCACGTCGCCGGCGCGACGACGATGCTCGGCTCGATATGGGCCGGCCGGAAGCTCGCGATCCTGCCGCAGTTCGACCCCTCGGCCTGGCTCGACACCGTCGAGCGCGAAGGCGTCACCCACGCCTTCGTGGTGCCGACGATGCTCAAGCGCGTCATGGAAGCGGACGACTTCGGCAACTACGACATCTCGTCGCTGCAGCTCATCACCTATGGCGCGGCGCCGATGCCGTTCGAGGTCGTGCGCCAGGCCATGGACACTTTCGAGTGCGGGCTGATGAACGCCTACGGCCAGACCGAGTCGACCTCGACGATGAGCTACCTCGGGCCGGACGACCACCGCCTGGACGGTACGCCCGAGGAGAACGAGCTCAAGATCAAGCGCCTGCGCTCGGTCGGCCGGCCGATGCCGGACCTCGAGGTCGGCATCCTCAAGGTGGACGGCTCGATGCAGGTGCCCGGCGAAGAGGGTGAGATCTGCATCCGCGGCGACCGCATCATGCGTGAGTACCAGAAGCGCGAGGAGGAGACCGCCTCGGCCGTCGTCGACGGCTGGCTGCACACCGGCGACGCGGGCTACCTGGACCCCGACAACTACCTGTTCATCACGGGGCGGCTCAAGGACCTCATCATCCGTGGCGGCGAGAACATCTCGCCCGGCGAGGTCGAGAGCATCCTCGAGGAGCACCCGGGGATCGAGGACGTGGCCGTGATCGGCGTGCCCGACATTGACTGGGGCGAGATCGTGAAGGCCGTGGTCGTCGGCGGGGACGCCGACAAGCCCTCCGACGAGGACCTCACGGCGTTCGTCAAGAGTCGGCTGGCCTCCTACAAGGCGCCCTCGCAGTACGAGTGGATCTCGGAGGAGCTGCCGCGCAACCACCTGGGCAAGCTGCTCAAGAACGACATCCGCGACCGCTGGGGCGCGCAGACGCCGGCCGCGTCGTAAGACCGGACGCGTGGAGGCGAGCCCGGAAAGCGCACTGGTGATACGCTCGCGCGCGACCGTGAGGGGAACCGTATGAGCGTATCCGAGCGCGAGAGAAGTGCTGAGTCGCCCGCCTCATCAGGCGGGCGACTCAGGCGTACACGCCTGGTTGGCGCGTGGTGGGGTCCGGCCGTCGGGCTGACGGGCCTGGGGCTCATCTCCGCCTTCGAGCTGGAGCGTACCGACGCCCACCGGCAGGTGTTCTTCAACGTCGCCCAGCCGTGGGCGGTGTACATCCTGCTGGCCGGGCTCGTCGGCCTCCTCGTCTACGGCTTCGGCCGCCACGCCACCCTGTGGGCGATCGGCAAGCCGACGCCGGGGATCCTGCGCGAGATCCCGGTGCGGGTGCGCAACGTGATGCGCCTGGGCATCGGGCAGGAGAAGATCCGCCGCGACCGCTACGCGGGGATCATGCACTTCTGCATCTTCTCCTCGATCATCGTCCTCACGTTCGTTACCGCACAGGTGGCGATCGATGACGACACGGCGCTCGACTTCCTCCACGGCTGGTACTACCTGTTCTTCTCGTTCTACGGCGACCTGTTCGGCCTGATCGGGCTGATCGGCGTCGGGATGGCGCTGTACCGCCGCTACTTCGACGATTTCCACCGCATCCGCTGGGATGAGCGCATCGAGGATCACGCGATCATCGTGGGGCTCGGGCTGATCCTGGTCTCCGGCTTCCTCGTGGAGTCGTTCCGCATCTACACCACGGAGCTGCACGGCTTCGTGCTGGAGGACGGGACGGTCCTGGAGGCGCATCCGGAGTGGGCGCGCTGGTCGTTCGTGTCGTGGGGCATTGCCGAGTTCCTCGGGATCTTCAGTCCCACGCAGGGCCATATGCTCACCGCCCACACGTGGGCGTGGTGGGGCCACATCCTGCTCGCGTTCGGCTGGCTCGGGATGCTGGTCTTCACGCGGCTCGACCACATGCTGTTCGCGCCGGTGAACGCCTTCCTCCTCCGCACCGACAAGCCTGGCCGCCTCGCCACCATCGAGAACATCGAGGAGCAGGAGGTGTTCGGCGTCGGGCAGATCCAGGACTTCACCTGGAAGCAGCTGTTCGAACTCGACGCGTGTGTGCGCTGCGGGCGCTGCACCGAGGTTTGCCCGGCCGACTTGGCGGGGCAGCCGCTATCGCCGATGCACCTCATCCAGGACCTGAAGGCGCACCTCGCCTCGGTGGGTCCGGACCTCCAGACCGCGGGGCACGACAACGGCGACGTCCGCACCGTCTCACCCATCGAGATGGTCGGTGACGTGATCAAGGACGAGACGCTGTGGGCGTGCCGCACCTGCGGCGCCTGCATGCAGGAGTGCCCGGTGATGATCGAGCACGTCCCGACCATCGTCGACATGCGCCGCTACCTGGTCATGAACGAGGCGCGCGTGCCCCCGGCGGCGCAGAGCGCCCTCGAGAACATCGAGCAGCGCGGCCACCCCTGGCGCGGCACCACGCTCACCCGCGAGTCGTGGATGGACGGCTTCGAGGACGTCCCGATCTTCGACGGGACGCAGGAGTACCTCTACTGGGTCGGCTGCTCGGGTTCGCTGGTGGAGCGCAACCTGCCGATCACGCAGTCCGTGTTCCGGCTGCTACGCGAGGCGGGCGCGAGCTTCGGGGTGCTGGGGCAGGAGGAGACGTGCAACGGTGACCCGGCGCGGCGCCTCGGCAACGAGTACCTGTACCAGATCCTCGCGACGCAGCTGGTTGACACGTTCAAGGCGAAGAACGTGCAGAAGGTGATCACCAACTGCCCGCACTGCTTCAACACGTTCCGCAACGAGTACCCGCAGTTCGACGGTAACTTCGAGGTGCTGCACCACACCGAGTTCCTGCAGCAGGCGCTCGAAGACGGCGACCTGACACCGCGCCACAGCGTGGGCACGAGCGTGACGTACCACGACTCGTGCTACCTCGGGCGCATGAACGGCGTGTATGATGCGCCGCGCCAGATCATCGAGGTGCTGCCGGGCGTCGACCTGACGGAAATGAAGCGCAGCCGCAGCCGCGGCCTGTGCTGCGGCGCCGGCGGCGGCAACATGTGGCAAGAAGAGATCGGTGAGCGCCGGGTCAACCACGTGCGCACCGAGGAGGCCGTCGGCACGGGCGCGGACGAGGTGATCTCGAACTGCCCGTTCTGCATCCAGATGTTCGAAGACGGGGCGCCGGCCATCCAGCCCGAGGAAGAGGGGCGGATCCGCCCCTTCGACGTGGCAGAGCTGCTGGAACGCTCCGTCCTCGGCACACCGAACGGCGGCTAGGCAGGCAGTCCGGGCCCGGACGGAGGAGGCAACCAGGGAGGGAACGTAGCGGGCGGGCGAGCGGACATGACCCGCGAGGCCCGCACCGGCATCGTGCATCAGTAGGCGGCCCGTCAGGGCCACGGAGTGAAATCAGGATCGGCCCGGCAGGGCCGAGGGTGGGGGGAGCAGATATGCATCTCGTCGTCTGCGCGAAGCAGATCCCGGACCCGGAGACGCCGCCCGCGGCGTTCCGCGTCGATGAAGCCAACAACGAGGTGATCCCGGCGCAGGGCATCCCGCCGGTGCTGAGCCAGTTCGACGGCATGGCCGCCGAGGCGGCGCTGCGCATCGTCGAGGCTGCCGGCGACGGCAAGATCACCGTGATCTCGCTCGGCCAGGAGAGCGCCCAGGCCGCCATCAAGCAGGTGCTCGCCATGGGCGCCGACGAGGGCATCCTGCTGGAGGACGAGGTCCTGCAGGGCGGCGACTCCTACACCACGGCGCGCACGCTCGTCGCGGCCATTGAGCACCTCGGCGACGTGGACGCAGTGTTCTGCGGCCGCCAGGCCGCCGACTGGGACATGGGGCAGGTCGGCCTCGGCATCGCCGAGCTGCTGGGCTGGCCCTCGGCCATCATCGGCAAGGACGTGAAGGTCGACGACGGCAGCATCGTCGTCGAGCGCGTCGTCGCCGACGGGTTCGAGACCGTCTCGATGCCGCTGCCGGCCGTGGTCACCATCTCCAACGAGATCGGCGACCCGCGCTACCCGAAGCTGCAGCAGATCATGCAGGCAGCACGCAAGACCGTGACGCGCCTCAGCGCCGATGAGCTCGGGCTCGACCCGTCCACCGTCGGTGACGCCGGCGCGCGCCTGAAGCTCGAGCGGCTGTTCATCCCGGTCGTCGAGGGTGAAGTCGAAATCATGGAGGGCGAGACCGCCCAGGAGCAGGCGCAGGCGCTGGCCGCCGCCCTGCGCGACGCCAAGATCCTGTAGGCGAGGGAGAACGACCGAACATGGCACGCAACATTCTGGTAGTCGGCGAGCTGGAGGGCGGCAAACTCTCCAGCACCACCGGCGAACTGCTTGCGCTGGGCACGAGGCTCGTCGACGGCGGGCAGGTCAGCGTGACGCTGCTCGGCAGCGGCGCGGGCGACGCCGCCGGTGCGGCCCACGCGGCCGGCGCCGACAGCGCGTACGTGAGCTCCGACGCCGATTACGACGACTTCCGCTCCGACCAGTGGGTCGCGGCGATCGAGGAAGCCATGGGCCAGGCCCCGCCGGACGCGGTCTTCATCGCCCAGTCGATGGCCGGCCGCGACCTCGGTCCGCGGCTCGCGTTCCGCAACGACACCGCGGTGGCCATGGACTGCGTGTCCGTGGTCGACGACGGCGGTGAGCTGAAGGCCACGCGCTCCTGCTACGGCGGCAGCGCGCAGGCCACCTACAGCTTCGCTACCTCGCCCGCGGTCGCGACCGTCCGCGCGAAGTCGCAGGACCCGCTCGCGACGCCGCACGACGGCGGTGGCGCGACCGTCGAGCTGTCCGGTGCGAGCGACAGCCGCAGCGCCATCGTCGGCCGCGAGGCCGCGGTCGCCTCGGGCCTGCAGATCCAGGACGCCCCGATCGTCGTGTCGGGCGGCCGTGGGCTCGGCGCTCCCGAGGGCTTCGAGGTCGTCGAGGAACTGGCCGCGGCGATCGGCACCGACAAGGCCGCCGTCGGCTCCTCGCGCGCCGCGGTGGACCTCGGTTGGTACCCGCCGTCGCAGCAGGTTGGTCTGACCGGCAAGGTCGTGACGCCGGACCTGTACGTGGCGATCGCGATCTCCGGCGCCAGCCAGCACATGGCCGGCTGCAGCGGTTCGAAGACGATCGTCGCCATCAACCGCGACCGGGAGGCGAACATCTTCAAGGCCGCCCGCTACGGCATCGTGGGCGACTACAAGGAAGTGGTGCCCGCACTGATCGAGGCCGTCAACGCCCTCGACTAGGCCTGGCGGCCCCATCTGCGCAAGACGGCGCCGTGCCCCGCACGGAGCCATCTTGCGTGCCCCTCGGGGCGAACCTAACATTGGCTTTCGGCGTCCAATGCGTGCAGGGGAACGCGGCGCGCCGGCCACCTCGCAGGAGTCATCATGAGAGTCCTCGGTCTGACTGGAGGGATCGCCTCCGGCAAGTCCACTGCTGCCGAACGGCTCAAGGAGTTGGGCGCCATCGTGCTCGACGCCGACCGCTACGGCCACCGCGCCTACGACAAGGACTCCGAGGGCTTCCACGCCGTCGTCAACGAGTTCGGACACGACATTGTCGGCGAGGACGGTGAGATCGACCGCCGGATCCTCGGCGGCAAGGTCTTCGGCGCTCCCGACCAGCTGAAGCGCCTCACCGACATCGTCTGGCCGGTCATCCGCCAGTTCGCAACGGCCGAGATCAGCGAGTTGCGCGAGGGCGAACCCCAGACGGTGATCGTGCTCGAGGCCGCGGTGCTGATCGAGGCTGAGTGGCAGGACCTCGCCGACGAGGTGTGGGTTGTGCACGTGGATCCCGATGTCGCGAAGAAGCGCCTCATGGACCGCAACAACCTGGACGCCGACGCGGCACAGGCGCGCATCGACTCACAGATCACCAACGAGGAACGCCTGGGCCACGCCGACGTCGACATCGCGAACGGCGGTACGCTCGATCAGTTCCTCGCCGGCATCGACGGTGAGTGGCAGAACCTCCAGGATCGCATCAGCAGCGAAAGCGGAAGCTAATGGTGACTACCAGAACTGCGGAGAGCGACAGCCGCTCCGAATACAGGGCGATCGATGTCCAGGAGTTCCGGCTCACCGAGGAGCCGTTCTACCTTGCCATTGAGGACGAGGTGAAGCTCTTCGAGACCGCCTACGAGGAGCAGATTCCGGTCCTGCTCAAGGGCCCGACGGGCTGCGGCAAGACGCGCTTCGTCGAGTACATGTCGTGGCGGCTCCACCAGCACCTGGGCGATGAGACGCAGGGCGTCCCCCTCATCACCGTCGCCTGCCACGAGGACCTGAGCGCATCCGACCTCGTCGGCCGCTACCTCCTCGAAGGTGACGACACGGTCTGGATCGACGGACCGATCACCCGCGCCGTGAAGTACGGGGCGATCTGCTACCTCGACGAGATCGTCGAGGCGCGCAAGGACACGACCGTCCTGATCCACCCCCTCACCGACTACCGGCGCCTGCTGCCCATAGACAAGCGCGGCGAGCTGCTGGAGGCGGCCGAGGGCTTCCTGCTGGTGCTGTCCTACAACCCGGGCTACCAGTCCGCGCTCAAGGACCTCAAGCACTCGACGCGCCAGCGCTTCATCGCCATCGAGTTCGACTACCCGCCGCGCGACAAGGAGGCGGAGATCATCCGCAACGAGTCCGGCTGCACTCCCGAGGATGCGCTGGAACTGGCGAAGCTGGGCGAGAAGGTCCGCAACCTCAAGGAGCACGGCCTGGGCGAGGGCGTCTCGACGCGCCTCCTGGTCTACGCCGGGCAGCTGATCGCGCGCGGCATCCAGCCACTGCGGGCCTGCCAGACGGCCGTCGTGTGGGGCCTGACGGACGACACCGAAGTGCAGCGCTCGATCGAGGAGGTCGTGACCTCGATCTTCCCGGAATAGGCAGCGCGTGCGTTGCGCCTCGGTCTGATTTCGGACATTCACTGCAATGCGGCCGCCCTCGACATCGCGCTGGAGCGCATGGGCAGCCAGGTCGACGAGGTGCTGTGCGCGGGCGACGCGATCTTCCAGTTCCGCTTCTCGAACGCGGTGATCCGCACGCTGCGGGACATCGGGGCCCGCGTCGTGCTCGGCAACCACGACGAGGTGGTGCTGGGCCCGCAGGGCGAGCGCGTGCGCTCGCACCGCGATACGGATCCGGAGCTGCTGCGCTGGCTCGGCCAGCAGCCGCGGCGCATCGACACGGAGCTGGGCGGGAAGAAGCTCACGATGTTCCACGCCACGCCGAACGAGGGGCCGTACGACTACATCTACGACACCAGCCCGCGCATGCGGGAGTTCGGCGAACTCGGCGCGGACTACGTGGTCTACGGCCACACGCACTACGAGCTGGTGCACCGCGTGAACAGCACGCTGGTGATCAACCCAGGCTCGACCGGGGAGCCCCGCAACCCGCGCAACGGGTTCCGCGTCTCGTACGCCATACTCGACACCCAGAGCGGCGAGGTCACGATGGAGTTGTTCGACGACCCCTCGCGGCCTGTGGCCCCCCAGCCCGCCCAGGCGGGCAACACACAGCGAGGCGACCCCCTGGGCCGCCACCAGTAGGAACACTCAGATGAGCACAGCCGACGATGTCATGATCCGTTACGCGGACGAACTGCGAGGGTTCGGACCCTCGCTCCCCGACGACCTCGCCGGGGGAGCCCGCTCCCTGGAGCGACGGCTGAGCGAGGAAGACCTGGACCGCTGGGCCGCCGCGGGCGTGGCGCTTGCGCGCCACTCGCTGCGCTCATGGGAGGCCGCGGGCGAGTACTTCCGGGTCTCGCCACGGCTCTTCCCAGCGTTCTCGTTCGAGGAACTGCTGGACTGGCAGGCGGTCGCGCTCGACCTCGCCGAAAGCTCGTCGATGATCGCTGCCGCCTTCGTGCGCGCGACGCCGGAGGTGCTCCAGCCGCTACAGGGCGCCGACACCAGCGACCTCGGCATCATGGGCGAGTGGATCGGCCGCCCCGGAGAGCAGGTCCGCCCGTGGGCCGCGCTCGGCAAGCGCCTGGCGCACGGCAACTGGAAGTCCGTCGCCCTCGCCGCATCCTTCTTCGAGCAGAGCCCGCAGCTGCTGCACGCGCTTCCGCTCGATGCCGTCAGCGACCTGATCGACGTCGTCGACCGGCTCTCGGACCGCTCCTACCAGCTGGCCGCGAGCTGCCTCGAGCGCTCCGGCGAGCTGTTCGGGGACCTCGCGCCGCCGGACCGGCGGCCGTTCCTGGAGTTCGCCGCGGCGGTCGCGCAGGCCTCTTGGGCCGACACGCGCCTCTACTTCGAGCGCGGCCCGGCGCTGATCGCCAACATCGACCGCGACGAGCGCGCCGCGTTCCTGCAGCTTGCCGCGGAGGTCACCGAGAAGGTGGGGCGGCAGGGCTACCCGTTGTTCATCGAGGCCGCCGAATCACTCGCGTCGGTCGAGCCGACGTACCACGAGACGCTGATCGACCTCGCCCGCCGGCTCGCGGCCGGCAGCCCGGCGGCGGCGATGGCGTTCCTGCGCTCCTCGCCGACGGTGCTGACGCGCCTGACCGCGGACCAGCTGGAGCGCTGGCTGCAGGGCGGCTGGGAGCTGCTGTTCGAGCAGGGCAACGTCGAGGGCGCGGAAGCCTACTTCCGCCTCGAGTCGCAGCGCGCCGAGGAGATGCTGGAGACGCTCTCCGCCCGCATCGAGCTGCGCAACGTCAGCAACACCCTGCGCCTCTACGCGAAGGCGCTCACCGGCGAGCAGATCGCGATCCGCTCCACCGAGGACCTCGTCGACGCGGGGATCGGGTGGGTGCAGGAGACCGTCGCGACGACCGAGGGCTCGGCGATCTACCTCCCGCCGTACGTCAGCACCTTCAACGAGCAGCGCCAGAACTTCCTGAGCTACAAGGTCTACGCCACGCACCAGAGCGGGCGCATGGAGTTCGGGTCGTTCCTGTTCGATTTCGAGGCGGTGGGCGCGCACACCGCCCCGACGCTCATCGAGCGTGAGGAGACGAAGCTGTCCAGCAACGGCCACGAGGCCGTTGCCGTCACGACGCCGATGGAGCGCTACTTCGACCTGTTTGAGGACCGCGAGCTCATCTCCGGCCTGTTCACGATCGTCGAGGACGCGCGCGTCGACGCGCACATCACCCGCGAGTACGGGGGGATCCGGCCGCCACTGCGCGCCCTCCAGGCGCACGAGGCGGCGAACCGCACCAACATCTCGCGCATGGCGCTGCGCGAGGCGTACCTCGAGAACCTGCTGCGCGCCTCGCTGAAGCAGCCGCAGACCATGCGCTGGCCGCGCGACCTCATGCCGCTGATGGCGCGCGGCATCGACGAGCTCAAGATCGTCGATGAGCGCGGTGCGGACGTGCAGGACTCGGCCGAGGTGGCCGCGACGATCTACACGATCGTCGAGAGCATCCCCAACATCGCCGGCGCCTACGCCGAGATCGACTGGGACGAGATCGACGAGGACATGCTCCAGTTCACCGCCGAGGCCGGCGGCGCCGACGGCCCGGAGATGCCGTCCGGCGAGGAGGCCGACTTCTCGGCCCCCGAGCAGCCGGAGTTTCGCGGCGACTTCAAGCCCGAGATCGTCCAGCTGATGATGAAGCTCAAGCAGCAGTCCGAGGGCGAGGAGCCCATGGGCGGCCAGCTCACCCAGGAGCAACTCGAAGCGCTGCTCGAGAAGTCCGTCGAGATCGTCATCTCCGACATCGCCGAGGGCGACATCGCGTCCTCGATGGGCATGTTCCTCACCAACCTCGAGCGCGAGGGGCTGGACGCCAAACAGGGCCCGCCCGGCCAGACCCCCGACGACGCGGACGCCGGCGACTCGTCGAGCGGATCGGGCTCTTCGGAACTGCCGATCGAGGTCAACTGGACGTACTACGACGAGTGGGACTTCCGCGCCGGCGACTACCGCCCGCGCTGGTGCCGTGTCGGCGAGCGCCCCTCCGAGGAGGGCGAGCTCGACTACTACGAGGAGACGCTCAAGACGCACCACGGGCTCGTCACCGAGACCCGCCGCCAGTTCGAGCTGCTGCGCCCGGAGCACTTCCGCCGGATCAAGCGCCTCGAGGACGGCGAGGACGTCGACCTCGACCAGGCCATCGAGTTCATCATCGACAAGCGCGCCGGCGTCGGCCCGCTTGGCCGTGTCTACTGGAGGCGCAACAAGGTGGAGCGCGACGTGGCCGTCGCCTTCCTCCTCGACATGTCGGCGTCGACCGACGAGGAGATCGAGAAGACGCAGTCGAACTACCAACCGTCCGACGACGACTTCGACGACGACCCGCGCAAGTACTTCCAGTGGCTGACGCAGCGCCGCGCGCGGTTCACGGCCGCACCGCCGAAGCGCATCATCGACCTCGAGAAGGAGTCGCTGGTGCTGATCGTCGAGGCGCTCGAGGCGATCGGCGACACGTACGGCATCTACGGCTTCTCCGGCTACGGCCGCGACAACGTCGAGTTCCACGTGATCAAGGACCTCAACGAGATGTTCGGCGACCGCACGCGTCGGCGCATCGACAAGATCACGCCGATCCGATCGACGCGCATGGGCCCGGCGATCCGCCACACGGTGGCGAAGCTGGACGCGTACGACGCGAAGATAAAGCTGCTGATCCTCGTCTCCGACGGCCGCCCGCAGGACCACGGGTACGGGCGCGACCGCACGGAGAAGGAGTACGCGGTGCACGACACGCACCAGGCGCTCGTCGAGGCCAAGCAGATCGGCGTGACGCCCTTCCTGATCACGGTCGACAAGGAGGGGCACGACTACCTGAAGGACATGTGCGACGACATCGGCTACGAGGTGGTCTCGGACATCGAGTCCCTCCCGCGCCGCCTGACCTCGCTATACCGGGTGCTCGCCACGGAGTAGTAGCTCGCCAACGCCGGCAAGAACCACCGCGGGCGCCTGGGCAGGGCGCCCGCGGTGCATACTGGCTGCGTGAGGCTGGTCCGGGCTGGGCGGGACATAAAAAGGGAGTCCACAGCACCAGGCTGGAGGGGTGGGCTGTCCACTGTCCGTGAACATAGTCTCCTGGAACATCGCCGGCTCGATTGAGCCTTGGCGCATCCTGAACGGCATGGACGCGGACATCGCACTGTTGCAGGAGGCGAGCGCGCCACCTCTGGACATTGCAGGGAGCATCGAAGTGGATCCCGCTCCCTGGCGTACCGCCGGGGCGGATGGCCAACGGCCATGGCGGACGGCAATCGCCAGGCTCTCGGATCGCGTCAGCGTGGAGTGGATCGAGGCGAAGTCGCTCGAGGATGCACATTCGCGGGAGTTCGCCGTCAGTCGACCGGGCTCACTGACCGCCGCAGTCGTGACGCCGCCCGATGTCGAGCCGTTCGTCGTGGTCTCCATGTACTCGCTCTGGGCGAGGCCCCACGCATCCACGGGCAGCAGCTGGATTGTCTCGGATGCCTCGGCCCACCGTGTCGTCTCCGACCTGTCCGCATTCATCGGGTGCCAGCATGGTCACCGCATCCTGGCTGCCGGGGACCTCAATATCCTCCACGGCCACGGTGAGCACGGAAGCGAATACTGGGCCGCGCGTTACGGGACCGTGTTCGACAGGATGGAGGCGCTGGGGCTGCCTTTCGTCGGCCCGCAGCACTCTCAAGGACGGCAGGCGGACCCATGGCCCGATGAGCTTCCCCGTGGAAGCACGAACGTCCCCACCTACTACTCGGCCCAACAGAAGACGCCCGCTGCCGCAACCCGCCAGCTCGACTTTGTCTTCGCCTCCAGAGGGCTGGCCGATTCCGTAAGCGTGCGTGCACTCAACGAGCCGGCGCAGTGGGGCCCCAGCGACCACCGCCGCCTGGCGATCGAGGTCTCATAGCGCTCTGCCGGAGCATCGTGGTCGGTGCGTGGGTGCTGGGCGAGCGCGACCGAGTAGGCGTGTTGGGGTCGGCAGCCGCGAGCCGCCCCACGCGGCGGTCGCGCCGAATCCCGGCGGGCCGATGCCCGCACCCGCCCGGTCATCGGGCGGCCGCCGTTCAAGGACCGGCTGCTCGTCGAGGTGGTCGTTGGGACGTGCTTGAACCTGCGAGAAGACGCGAGGCGCGAAGCTGCGATCCGAACCTGCCTCCCGAACGGCGCCATCGTCGAAACTGACGATTTCGAGCCTCGCTGGCCGTCTGGGTGGATGCACCTCCGCACCGACGACGGCCTCGAGGGGTGGGCGAGCGCTGACTACCTGCGCTGGCACTCCGACGGCGTGCGGCTCGAGGAGTGAGCGGCTCCTCGCGCGTTCGCCGGGCAACCCCAAGCCGTCTCTGAGCGCCAACCCGGAGCGCATGCCATAATCCCGCTATGCGTTGGGTAGTGATTGTTGGCGCCGTCGCAGCGCTCGCGGTCCTCGCGGGGTGCGCAGACGGCTTCGTGCCGCCCGACGACGCTTCGACGAGCGAGACCATGCTCGCGCCCGAATCCGCCTCGGAACTACAGGCGGGGACCGCCGTCCGGGACTCCGCGGCCACGCGGGCGCTTCCGCTGGCACGCCGCATCCCGCCCGGATCCTCGGCGTCCCCCATACCGGGCGCGCTGCCCGTGGCGGAGCCGACGCCCCGGATGAAGGGCGAGCCCGCGCCCACGCCAACCGCGACGCCCACACCTGAGCCGGCGCCGACCGAGACGGCCGTGCCCCCCACGCCGATGCCGACGGCGATCGCGACCCCCGCGCCGATGCCGACGGCGATCGCGACCCCCGCGCCGGTGCCGACGGCGATCGCGACCCCCGCGCCGATGCCGACGGCGATCGCGACCCCCGCGCCGATGCCGACGGCGATCGCGACCCCCGCGCCGATGCCGACGGCGATCGCGACCCCCGTGCCGATGCCCATGCCAACCGCGACGCCTGCGGCCATGGCCACACCGACTCCGCCGATGGCCAGCGGCGATCTCGGCATTGTCGAGGTCGAAGCGGATGAGGCGCTCGCTGCGGTCGGCCTCACGCACGTTCAGTACGGGCCGGGCGAAGACGTGCCGTGGAACCCGGGGTTGTTCCTCCTCGATGTCCGGTCGGGTGCGGTCGAAGGCTGGGTGCGCCCACTCGAGGGCCTCGCCAATGGGGAACCCGGCCCGGCCGCGTCGGTCCGGGACTCCATCCGCGTCTCACCGGGCAACCGCTTCGTGCTCTGGACGGACGAGGCGGGCACGCAGACGCTGCACGACCGCCAGGGCGGGCAGACGCACACCTGGGACGCGAGCACGACTCACCTCGATCAATGGTGGGGATCGGGGGACGGCGAACGGCTGCTCTTCCGGTCGGAAGACTCCAACACCTTCGTGCTGGTGGATGGCGCGATGCAGCCCGTGTCGCAGTTCGACCTCCCGCCGGGCGCGCGCTTCGCGGGTCCCACGGGCGGTTACATCCTCATCCGGGAGTGCATCGGTTGTGAGCCGGGGGACCGCTACCACCTCGTGAACCTCGACGACGAGACCAGCCCGGTGATGTACACATGGGCCCTGCCCTGGAAGACGGTCGAGCAGGAGCCGTCAGAGGACGTCAGGTACCAGATCGAGTTGCTGGACGATCTCGTCACGATCGTCGCGGATACCGGTTCCGAATCGTGTCGCGTGGTCCGCTACGACCTGAGCGGCGTGCTCAGGTCGGACGAGGCGGTCTCGTGCGGGCGTCTCTGGCCCGGCCCGTCCGCCGGCCTCAGCCTGGATCGGAATCCCCCGGACGAAGGGCTGCTCGCCGCCGCTACCGCAGGGCTGCTCGACAACACCGGGTACAGCGGTAATCGCGTCACGCACATGGTGGCCTTCGACACGATCACGGGGCGGGAGATCGTGCACGTCACGAGCATCGCCAGTCCCTGGAACGCGCGGGACATCCTGAAGCTCGCGGATAGCTCCGCCCTCGTACTGGGTGTGGACGCCGGCCTGCGGATCGCGGCGATCAACGGCGCATCGCGGCGGACGGCGGCCGATCCGGATGGCCTGGCCGCCCCCGATCCCATGATCGTGACGAACCTGCGCGGCGACGCAGTCGCGAGGCTCACGTTCGGTCCTCCTGACGCGCTCATCCCGGGCCCCCTCGGCGCCGAGGTGTCGCTGGACGCATTCGCGGACTGGGGCGCGACCAACGACGTGCTCCGCGTCCGCACCATGCTGTCCTACCCGAACTCCGTCGCTCCCGATCGCTAGGCCGCGTCCGCCGGTGCGGCCCGACGGTACGATGACTGCATGACGGCCGCCGCGAACACCCCTCGAGCCAGCCGGAGCGCGCTCTCCTACCCCAACTACCGGCGCTACTGGGTGTCCGCGGTCATGCGCGTCTTCGGCTTCCAGTTCCAGTTCATCGGTCTCGGCTGGCTCGTCGCCGTCGAGCTCGACCAGACGCCGTTCTGGCTGGGCGTGGTGTGGCTGGCCAGCGGCGTCCCCACCATCCTGCTCTCCCTCCCCGGCGGCTCGCTCGCCGACCGCAGCGACCCGTACCGGCTCATGATCGGCAGCCAGTTCCTCATGGTGATCGGCCACACGGCGCTGGCGGTGCTGATCCTGACCGGCCTGATCGAGATGTGGATGGTCATCGGCTGGGCGGTCGCCAACGGCGTGCTCTGGGCCGTCGCCGCGCCGGCGATGAACACGCTGCTCCCCCGCCTCATCGAGCCGCCCGCGATGGCCAGCGCCGTCGCGCTCATCAGCGGCATCTGGAGCGCCCTGCGCATCGTCGGGCCGGCGAGCGCGGGTGTGCTCATCGCGCTGGTCGGCACCGGGCACGCCTTCTCGGTCTGCGCCGCGGTGAACGGGCTCGCGTTCTTCGTGATGCTCATGATCCACGTCGCCCCCCGCGACGCGACCGAGCGGCAAGCCGGGGACGACGGGGGCATGCGAGCAGGGCTTCGGTTCGTGTTCGGGCGCCCCGTGTTCTTCGCCACCATCGGGCTGTCGTTCTTCACCTCGGTGTTCGGGAGCTCGTACGTGATCCTGCTGCCGATCTTCGCCAACGAGCTCCTCGAAGTGGGTTCCGAGGGCTTCGGCTTCATGGAGGCGGTGGCCGGGATCGGCTCGCTCGCCGGCACGTGGTGGGTGATCCACTACGGGCTGGGGCGACGGCCCGGCGTGCTCATGCTCGCCTCGGCGGCCGTCTTCGGCGTGCTCATCGCGGGATTCGCCGCCACGGACCACCTCGCGCCGGCGTCGGTGCTGCTGCTGGTCTCGGGGTTCGCCGCCGAGGTGTACCTGATCATCGGGATGACGGTGGTGCAGCTGCTGGTCCCCGACGGGCTGCGAGGGCGGGTGATGGGCATCTGGTCGATGACCTACTTCCTGACCCCGATCGGCGGCTTCATCGCGGGCTTCGCGGCGGAGTTCATCGGCGTGCGCGTCACGATCGCGGCCGGCGCGCTGTCGGTGACGGCGTTCGCCATCGCCGTCTACCTGGCATCGGCGGAGCTACGCCGCCTGCGCGGCGACGACGTGATGCCGCCGCCCGAGCCCGTCGAGGTCGCTCCGGAGGCCGCCGCGAGCTAACCCGCGCGGGGCACAATCGCGCCATGCGAGGCCCTGCTCCATGCGGGCACGGCCGGTGCGAGGATGGCCGGATGAGCACACCCGCGACCGCACCCGTCCGAGTGGGAACGCACTCTCCTACCGCAACTACCGACGCTTCTGGCTCGCCGCGCTCTTCCGCGCAGCCGCCTACTGGTGTGAAGGCATCGGCCTCGGGTCGCTCATCTTCGTGAGACTCGATCAGCCGCTGTTTTGGTCCCTTGCGTGGCTGACCGCGAGGCCTCTCGCCGCCGCCCTGCTCGCCATTCCCGCCGGCTCGCTTGCCGACCGCTACGATCCCTATCGCCTCGCGCTGGTGACGCAATTCCTGGTGTTCGCCGGGCATGGCGCGCTCGTGGTCGTGGTGCTGACCGGCGTCGTCGAGTTCTGGATGGTCATCGCGTGGGCCGTCGCGAACGGCGTGCTGTGGGCCGTCGCCGCACCCGCGATGCATACGCTGCTCCCCCGGCTCATCGACCGCCGCGCGATGCCGAGCGCGGTTGCGCTCATCAGCGGCATCGCGAGCGTGACGAGGATCGCCGGTACGGCCTGGATCCTGGTCTGGGTCGTCCTCCCCGTGGCTACACTCGAGCCGTACCCGGCGATGCTGGTCGCCCTGACGGTGCTCACGCACGGGTGGTGGGCACTCGCCGGCGCGGCCGTGCTGGGCGCGCTCTCGTTCGTCGTGCTGCTCACCGTTCGCGTCCCACCACGTGAGGCGGACCCTGGGGGGCGCCGAGGAGGGCGTGAGCATCGCGGCCGGGATGCGCTTCGTGTTCGGGCGCCGCATATTCCTCGCCATCCTCGGCCTGTCGTTCTTCCTGCATGTCTTCGGCGGTTCGTCTGACCTGCCGGTGACGAACCTCATGTTCGAGCGCACCGACAGCCTGGGCCTGAGGGTGTTCATGCTTGCCGTGGCGGACATCGGCGCGCTCGCAGCGGTGTACGCCATCATCCGCTACGGCCTGAGCCCACGTCCGGGCGTGCTGATGCTCGGTTCCGCGGGGGTCTTCGGTGTGTGCGTTGGCGTATCCGCGATCACGGGCCACCTCGCACCGGGGCTGGTGCTCCTGTTGCTCGCGGGCTTCGCGATGGAGCTCCCGCTCGTCGTCGGGCTGACGGTGCTGCAGCTGCTGGTTCCCGACAGGCTGCGAGGGCGCGTGATGGGCATCTGGGCGACGAGCTTCTTCCTGACGCCGTTCGGCGTGGCCAGCGGGGCGGTCGCTGCCGAGTTCATCGGCGCGCATCACGATCGCGGCCGGGGCGCTGTCGGTGGCGGCGTTCGCCATCGCCGTCTACCTGGCGTCGGCGGAGCTGCGCCGCCTGCGCGGCGATGACGTGTGGCGCCCGCCCGACCCCGCCGAGGCGGCCCCGGATGCCGCCCCCGCGCGCTGACGCCGCCGGCGAGCGCTCAGCCTCGCCCCGGTTCGTGCTGCGTCGGGCGCCGGCGCACGTGGCGAGGGCGACCGGGTGGGGTAAATCGAGCGCCGCGCGCCCTACGATGGTCCGATGGAGCGCAATCGCCGCGGCCGTCCGCGCCATCCCGACATCCTGACACCGGCCGAGTGGCGTGTGCTGGAGGCGCTGCGCGAGGGTGGCACGAACGCCGAGATCGCCGCGCGCCTCGGCCTCAGCCTCGACACGGTCAAGTACCACATCTCGAACATGCTCGCGAAGCTCGAGCTGGGCGACCGCCGCGCGCTCGCCTCCTGGCGCCCCGAGGGGCGTCGAGGCCGCCTCGGCGCGCTGTTCACGGTGCCCGCGGCGCTGTGGACGGTGGCGCGGCCGATCGCGTGGGTGGGGGCGGGGACTGCGGCGGTTGCGGGTGTGGTGGTGGGGGTGGTTGCTGTCGTGGCGCTGGTGGCCGTCGCGCTCGTCGTCGCGGGCGGCGACGCCGCCCCGCCCCTCGCTGTCGCCCCGCCGCCGACGCAGACCTCGGCGCCCGCACCCACCGCCACGGCCTCCGCGTCGCCGCAGCCCAGCCCCTGGCCGACCGGCACGCCAATACCGACTCCCACGGCGACAGCGACCCGCGCACCGACGCCCAGCCCAACCCCGACGCCGACTCCGACCGCAACACCCGCGCCCAGTGTCGCTACAACGCCCTCACCGACCCCGACGGCTGTACCCGCTCCAGTGACCGCCGTGCCACCGACGCGCGAGGAGCTGGGCATCGTGGAGGTCGGCGTCGCTGAGGCGCTCGACTCGGCGGGCCTCACGCACGTCCGGTACGAGGCGGGCGAGGAGGTGCCGTGGGATCCCGGCCTGTTCCTGTTGGACGTGGAGTCGGGCGCGGTGGAGGGGTGGGTCTACTCGCTGAGCAGCCTGTCCGCGGAGCAACCTGTGCGGTTCTGCCTCGTCGACGCCCTCACCGTCTCCCCAAGTAGCCGATTCGTGCAGTGGGATGACGACTCGTGTACCGACTACGTGCAGGCCGACGAGACGGTCGCCCTGTATGACCGTCAGACAGCGCGTATGTACACGTGGGATGCCGACAGCCTGAACGGGCGGCCCCGGTTCAGGTTCGATCGATGGTGGGGATGGGGAGACAGCGAACGGCTCCTCTTCTGGGTCACGAGCCTCGACGCATATGTCATGCTCGACGGCGATCTCCAGCCAGTCGTGCAGTTCCAGACCCCGCCGGGAGAGCACTTCAGCCACCCCACCGGCAGTTACATCCTCGTGCGCGGGTGGGGGCCGAGTCGGACCTTCCATCTCGTGAACTTCGCGGACGAAACGAACCCCCGGGCATACACCTGGGTGCTTCCGTGGGAGGCCTCCGAGGGCTGGCGGTACGAGGAGATCGTAGTCTTGGACAACCTGGTCGCGTTCGTCGTCAGGAGCGATTCCGCTTGCCGCGTCGCGCGTTACGACCTGGGAGGGGTCCTGCTCTCCGATCAGACAATCCCGTGCAAGCTAGGCTCTACCAGCATCTCGCCAGACGGCCGCCTGATCGCCTCCCCAACCTTCAGTGGCTTGGTGGCGTACGGCTCCGGCTACAGCCCGCAGCCTGTGGGCATGGTCCTGTCCATCTTCGATGCCGCGACAGGGGCTGAGGTCATTCGCCTTCTGGGCGTGCATCCCTCCTGGATCGAGAGCGGATTCGAGACTCGCGGGGAGGTGTGGCTCGCGGATAGCTCCGGGATCATTGTCGATACGAGCTATGGCAGGTGGGTTGCGAGGCTCGACGGGGCGTGGAGGCCCGCTCCTGGCTGGGCCTCGCCGGACGATCCTGACCTCTTCGTCGATCACCGCCGGTCGACGCCACGGAGCAACTTTGTGGCCATCAACTCGGAAGGGGCCGAGCAGGCTTCACTCTCGTTCGGTCCTACCAGCGCGGCGATCCCCAATCCGCACGGCGGTGCGTTGAGACTCTGGGAGAGACCCGCGTGGGGTGCCCGCAGCGACACGCTTCGGATCCGGACCTCGTACTCCCACGTGTTCGATGGCGAGGACTACTATCCGCTGCCGCCGCCGCCCCGCCCTGTCATCGAGCGACCACCGTTCGAGGATCGGCTGCTTGTCGAAGTGGATGTCGGCACCTGCCTGAACCTTCGCCAGAACGCATCGGATGATGCTCCGATTTTGACATGTCTCGCTCATGGCACTATCGCCGAGACGGACGATTTTCTGCGGGACTGGGCGTCCGATGGGCCCGCCAGCTGGATGCACATCCGCACCGACGACGGCGTCGAGGGCTGGGCGCACGCCGACTACCTGCGCTGGCACTCCGACGGCGTACGGCTCGAGGAGTGAGCGCGGCCCGCGCTGAGCCGCGCGGTGGCGCCCGCTACCGCGCGATGCGATGCACCAGCAGGCCGTCCCGACGCTCGGCCACGGCCTCGCCGCGCGCCACGAGCACGTCGAGCTGGCCGATGAGCTCCGTCATCGCCTGCGGGATGCGCGCCTCGGGGAGGTGCGGGAACAGCCGCCCGATGAGCCCGAACGCCGTGTCGGGCTGCTCCTCGAGCAGCGCGCGCACGCGCGCCGGGCGGCGCTGGTGGTGGCGCTCGAAGCGCACGAAGAGCCGCTCGGCCGCCTCGCCCTCGACGGGCGCGCCGTGGCCGGGCAGCACGCGACGCACGCCGAGCGTCCGTAGCCGCGCCACCGACGCGACGAAGTCGGGCAACGACGGCAGGCGCGCGCCCGCCCCGCCGTCCTCCGCATCGATGGGGGCGTCGGCGAAGTGCAGGCCGGGGGTCGGCACGGTGCCGGGCAGCAGCGTGTCGCCGGAGTAGAGGTCGCCCGTCGCCTCGACGAAGGCGACGAGGTTGCCCGGCGTGTGGCCCGGCGCGTGGATCGCGCGCAGCGACGCGCCGCCCTCGAGCGCGAACTCCGCGCCGTCGGCGACCGCCTCGATGGCGTCGAGGGGGCACGGCTCCCAGCGGTACTCGGGCGGCCGCCTGCGGGTCGGCGACGCCATCTGCTCGACGAGCTCAGCCGGCACGCCGTGCTCGATCAGCGCGGCGATGCGCGCCGGGCGGCGGGCGTCGCCCCACGCCTGCCCGCCGGCGAGCGCGGGCACGTCGGCGGCCCCGGCGAGGATGCGGGCGCCCTCGGCGGCCCAGCGGGCGGCGAGCCCGGCGTGGTCGAGGTGCTGGTGCGTGACAAGCACCGCCCGCACGTCGGAGGTGGCGATGCCGCCCGCCGCGAGCAGCGCGACGAGCAGCTCCCACGTCCCGCCCTCGGCGCCTTCGGCCCCCGGTGAGCCCTCGGCGCCTGGCGAGCCCTCGGGGCCCGGTATGTCGGGGCCCGCGTCGACGAGGATGGCGCCGCCCTCGGCGAGGGGGAGGGCGTAGGCGGTGTTGTCGCCGAGGGGGAGCGGGAGCGGGTCAGTCACGCGGGTACACTCTCTCGTGCGCGCATCGGGCACGCTCCACCACTACCGACGGGAGACGGCATGAGCAAGCAGCCCTCGACGCGCGACGATGTCCTCGTCGTGATCCGGCAGACGGCTGCGAACGGTCCCGGGGAGTATCGCCTGCCCGATTTCCTCGCCTCAATCGACTGGTCCGACACCCTCCGCCCGCCCCCCGAGGTCGCCGACGTGCTCGGCCGACTCGAACTGTGGGACTCCGAGTACCGCGAGGGTGACATCGACTGGCCGGAGCTGGCTGCGCGGCTTGGCGCGCTCAGCGAGGGCATCGCCGCCGGGTAGGCACGAGTAGAAGTCCTTCCGCCCGATAGACGTAGCTACGCTATCTCCCTGTTCTACTATGGTGATTCGCCATAGAGCTTGATCGGTGGCAGATCGCATACCGATACGAGATGCGAGTTTGCTTGACGGGTCGCGCGATTGAGACCTAGACGAGCACGCTCCTGATCACTCATGGCCCCTAAGAGTGCCTGTTGTCCCCGATCGGAGAGGCCACTGCTTCGCGAGGCGCCCCCGACCCAGAAGTAGAGGGATTGCACGCTCGATAGCCATTCTTCAGCAAGCGCATTCCATGCGTGCATCTCAGACGCGAGGGGACCCGCGCGCGAACTAGGCTCCGCGACCGGGATCGCGACATTCGCCACCGTCTTGAAAGCCTCGAACATCGCAGCCCTGCCCTCGCTCGTACTCCGGTCGACACTGTTCGTCCGCACTTCGAATTCCTCCGCTGCGTCGCGCCAGAGAAGGGCAACCGAGCAAACGTCATCACTGGAGTCGACATCTACAAGCTCGGACTCACCCACGAGCAGGACGCTCACAATCACGGCGCCCACCCCAGCGGCCACAAGGTGTGTGAGCACCGAACGAGCAGTGATCCGCACCCGGCTACCCCTCACCCAACAACCACGTCCGCACCATGTTCAACGCCTGCGTCGTCGCGCGGCGCTTTGCCGCCTCCCGGCCCTGGTAGTACGACCACGTCTCGTACGTCACGCGCTCGCCGTCGGTGAGCGCGAGGTGCATCGTGCCGGGGGGCTGGCCCTCGACCTCCTCGGCGCCGGCGATGCCCGTCAGGCCGAGGCCGAGGTCGGCGCCGAGGGCCACGCGCGCCGCGGCCGCCATCGCCTCCGCCGTCTCGCGCGAGATCACGCCGTGCGCGGCGGGCACCTCGGGCGGCACGCCGTGCGCGAGCTTCGCCTCGGTCGCGTAGGTGACGAGGCTACCGCGGAAGTACTCCGAGGAGCCTGCGACGTCCGTGATCGCGTTCGCGATCGAGCCGCCCGTGGCCGACTCCATGACGGCGAGCGTCATCCCGCGCTCGCGCAGCAGCCGCCCGACGCCGGCGGCGAGCGTGTCCTCGTCCTCGCCCCACACGTTGGGGCCGAGGATCGCCCGCGCCCGGTCGCCGACCGGCTCGATGAGCCGCCACGCCTCGTCGCGCGTCGGGGCCTTGGCGCTGATGCGCACGTGCACGCCGTCGCGCCGCGCGTAGAGCCCGATCGAGGGGTTCGAGGTGCTGAGCAGCGGCTCCAGCATCTGGTCGACCATCGACTCGCCGAGGCCGGCGGTCTTGAGCGTGTGGGAGACGAGGATGGCGTCGGCGCGGCGTTCGAGCTCCGGGGCGACCTCGTGCTCCCACATGTGGGTCATCTCGGCCGGCGGGCCCGGCATGAGCACGGTCACGCGCCCGCCGCGCTCCACCCACCAGCCGGGCGCGGTGCCGCGCGGGTTGGCGATGGCGCGCGCCGAGGGGATGAGCCACGCCTGCTTCATGTTGCGCTCGATGAGCGTGCGCCCGCGCTCCCCGAAGCGGCCTTCGAGGAGGGCACGCTGCTCGTCGTCGACGGAGACCTCCTCGCCGAGCACCGAGGCGACGGCCTCGCGTGTCACGTCGTCCTCGGTGGGGCCGAGGCCGCCCGTGGCGAAGGTGTAGTCGGAGCGCTCGCGTGCGCGGGCGAGCACATCGTGGAGGCGGCCGGGGTTGTCGCCGACCTGCGTGACGTAGAGCAGGTCGATGCCGAACGCCGGGAGCTGCGAGGCGATAAAGGCGGCGTTGGTGTCGGTGATCTCGCCGAGCATGATCTCGGTGCCGATCGAAACGATCTCCGCGCGCATGCCGTCGTCCCCTCGCCGCGCCCGGCAGCGCGCCGGGGGTGTCGAGGATAGCAAGGCGGCTGCGGAGCGGGCGGACTGGTCGGCGGTCGGGTAGGGAAACCTCGCAGGCGTGCGGTCTACGATGGTTCGATGGAGCGCAATCGTGGCGGGCGGCCCCGGCACCCGGACGTCCTGACGCCGGCCGAGTGGCGCGTGCTCGACGCGCTGCGCGACGGCGGCACAAACGCCGAGATCGCCGCACGCCTCGGCATCTCTCTCGACGCCGCCAAGTACCACATCTCGAACATGCTCGGGAAGCTGGACCTGCCGGGCCGGCACGAGCTCGCCGCCTGGCGCCCCGAGGAGCGTCGAGGGCGCCTGCCGGCGTGGTTTGCCGTCCCGGCCGCGCTCGCGTACGTCGTGCGTCCGCTCGTGTGGGTGGGGCTGGGGACGGCGGCCGCCGTCGGCGTCGCGGTTGGGGTGGTCGCGGCCGTGGCGGTGGTGGCCGTGGTACTCGTCGGCGTGCCGGGTGACGGTGGGCCGTCCTCGATCGCCCTCCCCTCGCTCGCCACGCCCGAGGCCACCTCGACGCCCGCACCGACGCCGACCGCAACGCCAACGCCCGCGGCCACGCCGACGACCACCCCCTCGCCGAGCCCGACACCGACTCCCGACGCGACGGCCACGCCTACGCCCGACCCGAGCCCCACGCCAGCGCCCGGCGGCCCGGCGATGCGTTACGACCGCTTCGACCCCACCGGCGAGGCGTCGACGCCGGGCAGCTACGCCTTCCTGATGCCCGACGGCGACACGACGCGCGTCGTCGAGACGTACGAGGAGCTACGCACTGAGTCGACCGTGATGCGCGTCCACACCACCGACGCCGACGGCGCCTCGCACGTGGCGTTCTACGACGGCGTCGAGACGGGCGATGTGGTCGAGTGGCTGCAGGCCGAGGACTGCTTCGTGCGCTACCGCGTGACGAGCACGACCGACGCGGCGTCCGCGGCGGCCGTCCGAGAATTCGAGGTGCAGCCGGAGACATATGCGTTCCAGAGTTGCCAGACGGGTTCAGTACCGACGTCCGCAGCGGCGCAGTTCATCGCAGCGTCCGAGCTGCCGCTCGATCACCTCGGCGGGACCAAGCTGACGGACTTCGCCGTCGTGCACGGCGTGCGGCAGCTCGTGCCGGACGGCGTGTTGCTTCCGAGCGGGGAGGTCGCGCCCGGCGCGACGATCGCGGTCGAGCCGACGCGATGGCGCGAGTTGACGCTGCTCGCGAGCAGCGTGCCCCATGTCCATACAGGCGACGTGGACGAGGCACGGCTGCTGCCCTACTGGCGCGAGCCGAGGCTGCCGGAGGACTGGCGGCTCGCCAGCGTGCGGAGCGGCACGTATGCCGGCAAACTTGACGGGTATTGGGCGACCTACGTCGGTCCTGCGGGCCAGCAGGCGGTGCGCATTATGGGCGCATACGCCTCCGGGCTCTCGATCGCCTGGGGCGCGAGTTGGACGACGAACGTCGGCGAGTTGATCGTGCGTGAGTTTCGCATGATCGCGGACCGCCCGGCGACGGTCATGTACAGCCCGCTCGGTCCTGACCATGATCGCAGCACACCGGTAGAAGTCGAGGTCTATGACGCCGCCACGGGCGCCGGGTATACCGTGTACGGAATCAGCGGCAGCCTCGGCTTTCGTGGTGGCCCCGACGCCGCCGATCGGGTGATCGCGATTGCACGCAGCCTGTTCGAGAGCCCGAACCCGCCGTAGCCCTACACCCGCAACCGCGGCGCGCGCGGCGACCGGAACGCCATGCGCTCGACGGGCTCGCCGGCGACCGAGGCCTCGATGAGGCCCGTGCGGTCGTAGGTGACCGAGGCGGGGGTGCAGGGGTTGGGGGCGTCGGGAGTCTCGCCGAGCAGGACGAGCTCGGCGTGGACGGCGTCGGCGGTGAGTTCGAGGAGCGCGACCGAGCCGAGGCGCGTGCGCTGGTGGTGCGGGAACGTCGGGCTGCCGGGATCGAGCAGCAGCACATCGTCGCGGTAGACGAGGCGCTCGTAGTGCGAGTCGCCCGCGATCAGGATGTCGAGCGAGGCGTCGCCGTAGACCTCGGCGGCGAGCTGGCGCGGCGTGTCGATGTGGCGCGGGATCGCCTCGACGTCGTGCACCATGCCGACCCGCCAGCCCGCGTGCTCGACGTACTGCACGCGCGCGCAGCGCGGGTCGCTGAAGTGGTCCTGCCCGCCGAGCGAGCACACCACCGGCGCGAACTGTTCGCACCAGTCGAGCACGCGCGGGAGCACCACGTCGCCCGCGTGCATGATCAGGTCGACGCCCGCGAAGACCTCAAGCGTGCGGCCGCCGAGGTCTGAGACCTCGGCGAGCGGGCCGGGGAGGTGGGTGTCGGAGAGCACGCCGATGCGCATGCCGCGATGCTACCGCGCGCGCATCGATGCAGGGTGGGCGAGCTTAGCCGCCGACGAGCTTGACTGCGTGCCCGTCGGCCTCGAGCAGCGCTCGCAACGGCTCGCGGTGGTCGCCCTGGATCAGCAGCGCGCGGCCCCGGCGTGTGCCGCCCGCGCCCAACCGCTGCTTGCAGTGCTTGAGCATGGCGTCGAGGTCCGCGTCGGACCCGGGCAGCCCGACGACGATGGTGCCGCGCGTGCCGTCCCGTCCCGACCGGTCGCGATGCAGCCGCACGACGCCGTCGCCGGGGTCCCGCGGCAGCCTGCCGGACGCCTCGGGCCCCCGCGATCGCGACGCCCGGCGGGCGGGAGCGGCGGGACGGGACGGCGGACGCACGCGCCCCTCGTCGCTCGAATAGACGAGCCGCGAGTTCGCGTCGCTCATCACGTCACGCAGGGCGTCGTCAGCGAGCAGCGCGTCGAGGCGGGCTAGCTTCGTTCCGGCGGGGGCGGGACGTCCGTGGTGGCGTCGGCCATCAGGAACTCCTCGGGCACGTCGCCGAGGCCGGCCTCCTTGAAGTCCTGGCCGTTGCGCGCGTAGCCCTGCGCGACGCCACGCGCCATCTGGTGGTGGCGCTCCTCGGTCGGGCGTCGCACCTCCGCCGGCGCGCCAACGACGAACGAGCGCGCCGGGATCTCGGCGTTGTCGAGCACGACCGAGCCTGCGGCGACGATCGAGTACTCACCGATGTTGACCTCGCCGTTGACGACCGCGCCGTTGCCGATCAGCGAGTTCGTGCCGACAGCCTTGGCGTGGCAGATGACGTGGTGGCCGAGCGTCACGTAGTCGCCGTAGACGGCGTCGCTGTCGGTGTGGACGACGCAGTTGTCCTGGATGTCGACATACGCGCCGAGGACGATCTTGTGGTGGTCGCCGCGGATGATGGTGCCCGGCCACACGCTCGAGTACGGCCCGATCTCGACGTCGCCGATGACGTAGGCCATCTCGCTGACGAAGGCGGTGGGGTGCACCCTGGGCGACTTGCCGTTGAAGCTGCGAAGCACTGGCAGTTCCTCTCGCTGGCCTCTCGATGGTGGCCCGACCGCGTGGCGGCGCGGGCCGTGTGTTCGCGTCGAGCTACTCGTACTGGCGCAGGTGGCCGCCGCCGGGCGGGCGGTCCCAGATCTCGACCAGGGTGCCGACGCATGTGCGCGGGTGGAACCACGCGACGTGTACCTCGCGGCCCTCCTCGCGCGGCGGCACGGGGTCGATCAGCACGAGTCCGGCGGCCACGCCGGTCTCGGCCGAACGATGCACGTCGGGCGCGTAGGGCGCGATGTGGTGGTAGACGGCGCCGAGCGGCGCGCGGTTCTGCACCAGCCGCGCCGTGCCGCTCGTGTCGGTCGTCGGCACGCTGATCTCGATCACCGTCCCGCCGAGCGGGTACTCGACGAGGTGCACGGGGTCGTCGGCGTTGCGGTCTTCGCCGTCGTCCTCGTAGTCGTCGCTATCGAGGCCGCGCTCCTCGAAGGGGTCTTCGGCGAGGCCGAACTTGCCGCCGAAGAGGTCGCGGATCTCGTCCATCGAGCGCGCGGCGATGCCGACGTGGCCCATGCCGGTGAGGATGCCCGTGCCGAGGTAGTGCGGGTGGGTGTAGTAGCCGTCCTCGGCGACGATCTGGATGCGCAGGCCGAGCGTGTCGGCGGGGTCGAGGAAGACGGCGCTCGCCCCGTCCCACTCGCCCTCGGTCGCGACGCCGTTGGCCTGCAGCATCGCCACGTCGCCGGCGAGGTCGCTGGAGGCGAGCGCGATCCAGTACATGCCGGCGCGACGGTCGGCGACGAACTCGGCGGCGGGGCCGGTGTCGCCGTCGGGCGCGCTGATCTCGAGGTACATCTCGCCGATGGGGATCTCGATGCTGGTGGTGCCGTCGATGGTGCCGGGGCGGCCGTCGGGCCAGGGGGAGTGGTGCTCGTTGACGGCGAGGCCCCAGCCGTCGCAGAAGACGTGACGCCCGACCTCGAGCTCATCGACGAGGATGCCGATGTGGTGGACCTTGGTGAACGCCATGCGCGCGCCTCCTCCGGCGGGAAACCTGAACTGTGCTCCGGCGGGAAGGCTAAACGATCGCGGCCTTAGCGGTCGGCCTCCGGTGGGCGTCGCCAGCCGACGGTGGAGTTGCGAGGGCTAGGCTGCGTACTGTCGCAAGAGCGCACGGGCCTCGTCGACGAACTGTCCGAGCGATCGCACGTCCCGGCCGGCTCGGAACAGGCTCGTGCCTTCAGCAATCTCAGGGCCGAACTCGACACCGCCGAGAGGGGCCGGCGCTCCACTGGACCGGACGATCGCTCGGAGCTGGTTCTTGTACTCGTCCTTCCTGCACCTCGCTCTTGGAGTGGCGGGACGCTCTGACGTGCGAAGCAATTCTTGAACGTACGCCGCGTCGGCCAGATACCAAGCCTCGATGTGGGGATCAGGCTCAGCAGTGAGCACAACGCCGTCGTACTCCTCAAGCTCCACTGCACGTTCGACCTGCCGCCGGCGGTCGCCCTGATCGCAGTCCGCGTCGACGCCGACGACAATCGCATCGGGCGATCGACAACCCCACTTCTGATATCGACCAGTAGTTGACGGAGCCCGGCGATGGTTCGCCCAGCGCCACCCATGGCTGTTAGGGATGGTCTGAACAACTCGCCTGAGCGGGTGAGCAGATGCGATCATGGGGCGACCCGGAGAGGGGCGACCCATGCAGCAGCGTTCGTTCGGCAGCGTCGAGTACGAGCACAAGAAGGTCAAGACGAGGCGGCAGACGTTCCTCGAGCGCATGGACAGGCTCGTCCCCTGGGCTGAGCTGGAGCAGCGCATCGCGCCCGTCTATCCAAAGCGCGGCCGCGGACGCCGCCCCTACGCGCTGCGCGTGATGCTGCGCATCCACTGCCTGCAGCTCTGGTTCAACCTCAGCGACCCCGGCATGGAGCAGGAACTCTACGACTCCCGTTCGATGCTCGAGTTCGCCGGTCTCAGCCTCTCCGAGCCGATTCCCGATGAGACGACGATCCTCAACTTCCGCCACCTGCTGGAGCGCCATCAGCTGGGAACGGAGCTGTTCGCGACGATCAACGCGCACCTGGCACGGCAGGGTCTGCAGGTGCGCGAGGGCACGATCGTGGACTCCACGATCATCAGCGCGCCGTCATCGACGAAGAACCGCGAGCGTGCGCGCGACCCCGAGATGCACCAGACCAGCAAGGGCCGGCAGTGGTACTTCGGGATGAAGCTGCACACCGGCACGGATGCGCGGACGGGGCTGGTCCACAGCGTGAGCACGACGGCGGCGAACGTCTCCGACGTGACCGAGGCTCATCGCCTCTTGCACGGGGGTGAGACGGAGGCGTGGGGCGACGCCGGCTACCAGGGAGTGGAGAAGCGCCCGGAGCACGCGGGGTCGGAGGTGAGCTGGCAGGTGGCGATGCGTCCGGGTCTCAGGCGGCAGCTGGCGCCGGGGGGCGAGGAGGCGCAGGCGGAGCGGCGCAAGGCCTCGGTGCGTGCCAAGGCTGAGCATCCGTTTCTCTACGTGAAGCGGCACTTCGGGTACGCGCAGGTCCGCTACCGGGGTCTTGAGAAGAACCGCCAGCGTCTCATGCTGCTGCTCGGCTTCACGAACCTGTTGCGAGCTGAGCCTCAGCTCGCGTGATCGCGGGAGCCGTGCGTCCCGAATCGCCCGCCGGAGCGCTCCCGGAGCGACATGGAGGCGAGACCACCCATGGACCGCGGTATCGGGCCCCCACAGCGCGGCTCGGCACGCTGATCGATACGCACCGCGCCCGACACGCCACCTGATCAGACCATCCTTAGTGCTCGTCCGTCGAGGTCGACCCCAACGTCCGTTGAGATTCTCCCCAAGAGCGGAGGGACGAACTGCGCATGCGCGTGGTCTTCCAGTACGTACAGAACTCGCACCTACAGGAAATCGCCTCGCTCGATGCGCGTTGAGAGCGGCGAAACCGGCGTAAGCCGGTTCTCATCGAGAGCAGCTCGAATCTCCGGTTCGAACAGCGGACGGCTGTCGATCTCGTCAAACCGCGTAGCCCCGCGGTCCTTGAAGCAGCGAAGCAGAAGAGCGCTCTTGCCCGAGAATTTCGCCGGGAAGTCAGCGGAGTGCGTATTCAGAATGAACTGCGTGTCTCCGCCCCTGGATGCTTCCTCGAACAGGCTCGCGATCCACGAGAGGCGCGCAGGGTACACGCCGTTCTCAGGTTCCTCGTAGCCGACTACGGATGCAGGGGTCGGGGAGTTCGTGATACCGATCAGCGCCAGAATGCGAAGTGTGCCCTCGGACAGTACACTCGCTTCGAAGCTCACGCCCCCGTCGACCACGTACAGGCGGAGGCGTCCCGCGGCCGTAGTAGAAACACCGACACGCTCGATTCCAGGCAGCACGACCCGGAGCGCTCGATTCATAGCCGCAAACGTCAGGGGGTGCTCCTTCTCCATGGTGTTATAGAACGCAGCGAGGTCGGACCCGTCGCGGGGGAGTCTCGTGACGACGCGCACGGGTGAGTCGCGGCGCATGGCTTCGGGTTCGAGATAGTAGGTACACCAAGAGGCAAGTTCGTCGTGGAGCGCGACGAGATGCGGGTGGTGCGGAGCGTAGTTCGGGAGAGATACGACCGTGCGGCCCATCCCGAGGTCATGCTCGAACGGGTGGCTTTGTCGTTCAAGGCGTAGGGAAAGCCGCTCGATGCCTCCCGGCTTCGCCACACTGGATAAGAACGGATTGCGCGATTGCTTCACTTCAAGACTCTGGTTCAGCGCGTGTAGCGACTCGTCGGTGACCTGTAGTACTCCCGAGTCGGTGCGCATCTGCACCTCCAGCGAGTATCCCAGGAGCCTCTCGCGGACCAGAGCTCGCGCGGGTTCGTGCCCCTCGCGCGCTTGTGTGATGGTGCGGTTCACCTCTTCCACTGCGGAGGCCGACAACTCGACGTCGACATCGATACGGAAGGACGCATCTCCCCGCTGGATGAGGCCTTCGATACCCGTTTCGTCGAACGTGAATGAGCGCAGAGGCTCGCCACGGTGCTCAGTGAACGCGGATTGAGGGTCACCTTCGACTGTACGGCTCAGCAGGCCGATGGTGTCCAAGAGGTTGCTCTTGCCAGCGGCGTTTGGGCCGACGACGATCGTGAGAGGATTCAGGCGCAGGTCGATCTCCTGCAGGGACTTATAGCCGCGAATCGCAATCCGGCGGATCATGGCTCCAGTCTAGGCCCTTCGAGGGCGGCCCGGAACCGAGCGTGATCGCCCTCGCGCCGTCCATAAGCCCTCGCCTGCTATCCTCCCCACCTGCACACCCGCTGACGACGTAACGAGGGGGCCACCGTGGCCGAAGACACCACCGCCACCCTGCCGCCCACCGACCGCGCCGAAGCCGTCCGCGCGCTCGCCGATGCCGCCGAGGCGATCCGCGAGAACGTCTCGCGCGTCATCGTCGGCGCCGAGGAGTCGATCCAGCTCCTGCTCGTCGCGATGCTCGCGGGCGGGCACGTGCTGCTCGAGGACGTCCCGGGCACCGGCAAGACGCTGGCCGCGCGCGCCTTCGCGCGCTCCATCGGCGCGGACTTCCACCGCATCCAGTGCACGCCCGACCTCATGCCCTCGGACATCCTCGGCGTGCACTTCTACTCGCAGAAAACCGGCGAGTTCGAGTTCCGCGAAGGGCCACTGATCGCCCCCATCGTGCTCGCCGACGAGATCAACCGCGCCACGCCGCGCACCCAGTCCGCGCTGCTCCAGGCGATGGAGGAGCGCACCATCACCGTCGACGGTGAGACGCGCGCGCTGCCGCAGCCGTTCCTCGTGCTCGCCACGCAGAACCCGATCGAACTCGAAGGCACCTTCCCACTGCCGGAGGCGCAGCTCGACCGCTTCCTGCTGCGGCTGCGGCTCGGCTACCCGACCGAGGACGACGAGGTGCGCGTGCTGCGCCGCTTCGAGACCGCTTCGCCGCTCGACACCCTCGAACCCGTCGTCGACGCCGACGACCTCGTGCGGCTGTCGCAGCTGCTGTCCGAGGTGCATGTCGAGGACGCCGTGGCGCAGTACGTGGTGCGCGTGGTTCGCGCCACACGCGAGCACGCCGCGTTCGAGCTCGGCGCCAGCCCGCGCGCCTCGCTCGCGCTGTTCCGTGCGGTGCGCGCCCTCGCGGCCATCGAGAGCCGCGACTACGTGCGGCCCGACGACGTGAAGCGGCTCGCCCCGGCGGTGCTCGCACACCGCCTGCTGCTCAGCTCGCAGAGCCAGCTGCGCGGCCGCGCCTCCGCCGAGGTGCTGGACGAAATCCTGCGCGAGGTGCCCGTGCCCCTCGCCGACTCGCAGGGCCGTGCCCCCGCGGCCACGCCGAGCGACGCCGCGCCGACCTCGCCGCCGCCGGACGGCGCACCGGCCGACATCTCCGAGTGGGGTCGGCCGGGCGACCAACAGGCTCCCTCTGGACGCGGGGATACCGCGCAGCCTTCCTCTGGACGCGGGGATACCCCGCGGGCCTCTGGACGCGGGGATACCCCGCAGCCTTCCTCTGGACGCGGGGATACCCCGCAGCCTTCCTCTGGACGCGGGGATACCCCGCGGGGCAGCGCCGAGACGACGTAGCCGCATGATGCGCTCCCTGCTCAGCGAGTCCTGGCTGACCGCTTCGCTGGTCCTGGGCGTGGTCGGGCTCACCATCGAGTCCGTGCCGCTGCTTGGCCTCGGCGCGCTCGTGCTCGGCGCGGGTGGCGCCGCGCGGCTGTGGTCGAGGCTCTCGCTCGAGGACGTGGAGTATCGCCGCGAGCTGTCCGAGCACCGCGCCTTCGTCGGCGAGAACGTGCAGGTGACGATGCACCTCACGAACGAGAAAATCCTGCCCGTGCCGTGGATCGAGGTGCGCGAGCGCCTGCCGGACGACGCGCCCGTCATCGACGCGAAGACCTCTCCGGCCGGCACGCCCGGGTTCGTCTACCTCACGCGCACCACGGCGCTGCGCTCCGGCGACCGCCTCGAGTGGCCGATCGAGATGCGCACGGTGTCGCGCGGGTACCACCGCCTGGGGCCCGCACGACTCAGGTCGGGCGACCTGTTCGGCCTGTTCGAGCGCGAAGAGTACGTGGGCGGCCAGGAGCTCCTGATCGTCTACCCCCGCACATACGCGCTCGACGACCTCGGCGTCGTGAGCGCACGGCCGTTCGGCGAGCACCGCGGCGGGTCGCGGATCTTCCCCGACCCGATCCGCGTCGTCGGCGTGCGCGACTACATCCCCGGCGACCCGCTGAAGCAGATCGACTGGAACGCGACGGCGCGCGCCAACCGGCTGCAGTCGAAGCTCTACGAGCCCTCGCGCGAGCAGGCGCTGATCGTGGCGCTCGACGTCATGACGCTGGAGCACACGTGGGAGGGTTCCGACCCCGTGCTGCTCGAGCGCGGCGTGGTGGTGGCCGCCTCGATCGCTCGCGACGCGTTCGAGCGGAGGGCGGCGCTCGGCATCATCTCGAACGGCGCGCTGCCCGATGCCGACCGTCCGGTTCGCATCGGCGCGGGCCGCCGTCCGGATCAGCTGACACGCGTGCTCGAAGCCCTGGCGGGCACCAACCCGTTCGCGATGCACCCGCTCTCCGCCGAACTCGAGCGTCGCGGCCAGGCGCTGTCGCTGGGGGCGACCATCGTCGTCGTGGCGGCGCTCATGCCGGCGGACCTCACGGCCACGCTCCAGCGGCTGAGCCACGAGGGGCACACCGTGCACGTCGTGAAGACCTCCGACCAGCCGTGGCAGCAGTCGCTGGGGTCGATCCCGGTGACCGAAGTCGCCACGCGCATGGAGGCGCTGGAGGAGCAAGCCGCCGCCGAGGACGAGAGCGAGCCGTGGACGCGCTCGCGCGTCCAGGTGGTGAGGGTCGAGTCGTGAGGGCCGCGCGGTGAGTTGGCGGCGGCCGCTCGCGACCGGGCTGTACCTGCTCGCCGAGGCGCTGCTGTGGTTCATCGTGCTGCGCACGTTCGCGAGCAGCGTCGAGCGCAACCGCTTCGCCGATCTGTCCGAAGACATCGGGCGCGGCATCCGCGCGGGAGACTTCCTGCAGCCGGACCGCGCGCAGGACGCGCGCGCGATGGCGGAGATCGCGGCCGACGCGGCCGTGGGCGGAGCGCCGCTCGTCGTCGTGATCGGGCTCGCGTTCGCCGCGTTCGGGCTGATGCGGGTGCTGGCGATGTCGGACCTGCCGGCCGCGGCGCGCGCGGCGGCGGGGGTGAGCGGCTCGATCATCCTGGTGACGGTGGGCATCCAGGTCTCGCTCGCCGAGGGCGCACCGTGGGAGGGCGGCATCCTCGCTGGCATCGTCGGCGAGGTCGGCGTCGTCGAGTTCGTCGCGGATCCCGACGTCGACCCGCTGCGCGGGGTGTCGCGCACCGTGACGGTCGTTGGGCTGACGGTGCTGTGGTTCCGTTTCCTCTTCGCCGGGCGCGGCCCGGTCACGTTCGAGCGCGTGCTGCGCAGCTTCGGCGTCGGCTTCGCGGTCGTCGTCCTGGCGACGCTGTTCGGGCATGCCGCCGGCGCCGACGTGGCGGGCGCGCTCGTGCTGCCCTACTTCGTGATCGCCTCGCTGGCGCTCGCAACGGCGCACGCCGCACGCGCGCCCGAGGACGACACGGCCGTGCAGCGCGACGCGCCGTGGGCCATCTCAGTCGTCGGCACGGTGGGGATGCTGGCGGCGATCGCGCTGCTGTTCGGGCTGCTGATGCTCGTTGACGCGCAACGCGCGTTCGACCCGATCGGGCGAGCGGCAGCGTGGCTGGTCACGTGGGTGCTGGTCATCGTGCTCACGCCGATCGCATGGGCCGTGGAGTGGGTCCTCGGCGCGCTCATCGGCGAGATCGAGTTCCAACAGGCGGGGATCGACCTCAGCGAGCCCTCATCCGCCGAGGACGAGGAAGTGCGCGACGGCGTTATCGAGTTCCCGAGCTGGCTGCCGGACGCCATCCGCGGCGTCGCGGTGGCGGTCATCCTCGTCGTCCTGTATCGCGTCGGGCTGCTGCTGTTCCGGCGCGGTCGGCGTGGCACGGAGGAGACGTACACCGAGGTGCGCGGCAGCTCGCAGAGCGGCAACCTCGCCTCGCTCTTTGGTCGCATCGTGCCGAGGCCACGCAGCCGTGAGGAGTCGTGGGACTGGCTGTCGCAGAGCCGCGCCTACCAGCTCTTCGCGCGCACACTGGACGACGCCCGCGTGCGTGGCGTGGACCGCTTCGCCGGGCAGACGCCGATCGAGTTCGGCGCCGACGCGGGTCGACGCCTGCAAGCGCCGCCGTTCCCGGACATCGCCGACAGCTTCGACCGCACGCGATACGGCCGCCACGAGCCCGACGACGGCTCCCTCGACGACCTCGAGCGGCGGCTGGATGAGTGGGAGCAGGCGCATCCGCTGCCGGAGGAGTTGTAGCGACCAGCGCTCAAGCAGAAGCAGGGTCTCCCGTCGTGCGCCGCGTACGGTCACACCGTACGGTAGTGCGACACGCAGACGGCTACATCGACCGCCTCAATCTGGAGGACTACCACTGATGGCTGACGGTGGCATCGATGTGCGCATGACACCCGCCCACCCCGGCGACTTCATCCGCAGCGAGGTCATCAAGGAGCTCGGTCTGACCGTGACGAAGGCGGCCGAGGTGCTGGGCGTGCGCCGCGCGACACTCTCGACGCTGCTCAACGGCAACGCTGCACTGTCACCCGAGATGGCGCTGCGCATTGAGAAGGCGTTCGCCGTCGACATGGACATGCTGCTCCGGATGCAGGCCTGGCACGACGCCGCGCGGATGCGCGCACGCGAGAGCGATATCCACGTCGAGCGGCACCAGCCCGCCTGACCGTCCAGAGGGTGCGCGGCCGACGCCCTGCTTGCCCGCTCACCCCCCTCGCCCCTACCCTCGACGCGTGGCGGGCCGGAGCCTGATGCGTGCTACCGAAGCCTCCGCTGTGACCACCGTCGGGGTGCTCGACTCCGGCGTCGGCGGCCTCAGCGTCGTCGCCGCCATGCAGCGCGCCATGCCCGCGCTCCCCATCCGCTACATCGCCGACACCGCCCGCTTCCCCTACGGCGACCGCCCACCCGACGAGGTGGCCGGACGCACCCTGGACCTTGGCGCGCGACTCATCGGCGAGGGCTGCGCGCTGCTCGTCATCGCGTGCAACACCGCCTCCTCGGCCGCGCTCGAGCTGCTGCGCGAGCGATTCGGGGCGCCCATCGTCGGCATGGAGCCGCCGCTCAAGCCCGCCGTCGAGCGCACGCGCAGCGGGCGCGTCGCCGTGCTGGCGACGGCGAGCACCGCCGGGGGCGAGCGCCTCGCGCGGCTGCACGCGAGCTTCGCCGCGGGCCGCGAGGTGCTCACGGTGCCCATGCCCGGTCTCGCCGACCTCGTCGAAGCGGGCGAGATCGCCGGGGCGCGCGTCGAGGGCATCCTGAGCGCCGCCGTGGCGGAGCTGCGGGAGCACGACGTCGACGAGGTCGCGCTGGGCTGCACCCACTACGCGTTCCTGCACCCCGCGCTCGCCGCGATGCTCGGCCCGGGCGTCGAGATCATCGACACCGCCGAGCCGGTCGCGCGGCGCGTGCGCCAGCAACTCGAAGCCCACAACGTCGCGATTCCCGAGGGCGAGCCGGTCGCCGCGCAGTGCACGGCCACCGGCGGCGCGGCGGCGTTCGAGGCGACCCTCACGCGGCTGCGCGCGGCTGGCGCGGACCTGCCGCTGCTCGAGGTCGCCCAGGAGGTTCCCGCATGACGCCAGGCCCGACGTTCCGTGAACGCTACGAGGCGGCCGCAGCGGCGAACGACTCGCTGCTGTGCGTCGGGCTCGACCCTGACCCGGGGCGCATCCCGGACGGCGTCGGCACGCTGGCCTTCCTCGAAGCGATCGTCGAGGCGACGGCGGACCTCGTCTGCTGCTTCAAGCCCAACGCGGCGTTCTTCGAATCGCGCGGCCCCGACGGCGTCGAGGAGTTGTGGGCGCTCATCGCCGCGATCCCGGACGACGTGCCGGTGCTCCTGGACGCAAAGCGCGGCGATGTTGGGCACAGCAGCGAGCACTACGCCCGCGCCGTCTTCGAGCAACTCGGAGCGCACGGCGTCACGGTCAGCCCGTACCTCGGCCGCGACGCCGTCGAGCCTTTCCTCGCGTACGAGGACCGGCACAGCTTCGTGCTGTGCCGCACCTCGAACGCGGGAGCGGGCGACTTCCAGGACCTGCCGGTGGGCGAGGGCGGGCGGCCGCTCTACCTGCAGGTCGCGGCGACGGCGAGCGCGTGGAACGAGCACGGAAACGTCGGGCTCGTCGTGGGGGCGACCTACCCGGGCGAGGCGCGCGAGGTGCGCGCGCTCTGCCCCGATATGCTGCTGCTGATGCCGGGCGTGGGCGCACAGGCCGGCGACCTGGAGGCGGCAGTGCAGGCGGCGGTGGACGCCGAGAGCGGCGGCATCCTCGTCAACGCATCGCGCGGCGTGCTCTACGCCGGCACGGGCGGGGACTACGCCTCCGCCGCGCGCGCCGAGGCCGCGCGGCTGCGCGACGCGATCAACGCCGCCCGGCGAGGCTGAGCATGGTCCTCGACATCCGCATGGGCGACGTGCTGCGGCTGCGACGCAAGCATCCCTGCGGCGGCTTCGAGTGGGATGTGGTGCGCACCGGCGCCGACATCGGCCTGCGCTGCCGTACGTGCAACCGTCGCGTGATGCTCGACCGCGCCACGCTGCGCCGCCGCGCCGATCGCGTGATCGAGCGCGGCCCGCCGCTCGACCCAGCCATCGAGCGGGCGTTGGAAGCTCAGGAGTAGAGCGAAGTCGATCGCGTCGTCGCGGTGGTCGCGTGACGTGACGTTCGTTGACGCCCTCGGAGCGGCGAACCTACACTCGATTTCGATCCGGGAGCCAAGGCGGAGCCCCGTCATGATCGAGATGACGATCGAGTCGATCCGGGTAAGTCTCCGCAACTACCAGCGGGTCGTCATCCTGCGCGAGCAGGGATCCGATCGCTACCTCCCGATCTGGATCGGCCCTGCCGAGGCCGACGCCATCGCCGTGCGGCTCCAGGAACAGACCGTCGCCCGCCCGCTCACGCACGACCTGCTCCACAACGTGATCGGCCAGTTCGGCGCGACCGTGAAGTTCGTCATCGTCAACGATCTCGAGAACGACACCTTCTTCGCCAAGATCAACGTCGAGCACAACGGGCAGACGCTCGAGGTGGACTCGCGCCCCTCGGACGCGATCGCTCTCGCCGTGCGCGCGGGCGTCCCCATCTACGCGAACGAGTCCGTGCTCGACCGCGCCGGCGTGCTGCTCAACGAGGAGGGCGAGCGCGTCGAGGCGGACAATGGGCCGGCGAGTGTGACGCCCGAGGAGCTTGAGAAGCTCTCCGCGTTCAGCGACTTCATCGACGAACTCGACCTCGACAATCTCGGCGACGACGACGACCCGAAGGAGGGCTGAGGCCGCCGCGCTGCATGCCGGGTTCCCCGCGTTGATCGCGGGATCGGCCCGTGCTAGGCTCCCGGCGGCCTCTACCCCGGAGGGAACCAGGGCGTGGGGGTCTGGAGATCACCGGCCGTCGGTCTGATCGGCATCGGCTTTTATCTGGCCACGTCGATCGTGGGACTGACCTTCATCGGGAACCTGTTGGACCGCCGGTTCGATACTGATCCGGTGCTCACGCTGGCATTCCTGGTACTGGGGCTGCTGGTGGGCTTCACAGGCGCGTATCGGCAGCTGAGCTGGGTGCTCCGCCAGGCCGACAAGCAATAAGCGGGGAGTTGCCGGTGCGCTGGCTCGTCGTGGCCGGGATCGTCGTCCTCATCGTCGGTGGCTTCATATTCATCAAGCCGCCGACTCCCGCTATCATCGTCGCCCCCGAGCACGTCTTCGACATCGGCCCGCTCGCGGTCACGAACACGATGTTCACGTCGTGGGTCGTGGTCGCGCTGATGATCGTGGTGGCCGTGCTGGCCAGCCGATCGATGTCGCTCGTGCCGAGCGGGATCAGCGGAGCCGTCGAGGCGTTCGTGGGCGGCTTCTACACGATGACCGAGGGGATCGTCGGCGAGGCGAACGCGCGCCGCTTCTTCCCGGTCGTCGCCACCATCTTCTTCTACGTACTCGTCTCCAACTACATGGGCCTGCTGCCGATCAACTTCGCGGTGGGCGTCACCGAGCCCGGTCACGGCGAGGTGCAGGCCGAGTTCAAGCAGGGCTCGTTCGCCGGCGTCGACTACGCGTACATCCCGCTCCAGGCCACGACCATCGACACGAGAGAGCAAGAGGCAGTTGTAGCAGAGCACGCCGGAGACCCGTTCAGCGGGCTGCTGGCGCCGCTCTTCCGGTCCGTGATGACGGACATGAACGCGCCGCTCGCGCTGGCGATCATGTCCTTCATTTTCGTGGAGTACTGGGGGCTCAGCACGCTGGGAGTGGGCTACCTCAAGAAATTCTTCGCCTTCGGCAACCTGGCGAGGCTGCGACCGATGGGCATCATCGATGTCTTCGTGGGGCTGCTGGAGCTGATCTCGGAGCTCGGCCGGATGGTGTCGTTCACCTTCCGGCTGTTCGGCAACGTCTTCGCTGGCGAAGTGCTGTTGCTGATGATGAGCTTCCTGGTGCCGCTGGTGCTGATCAACGTGTTCTATGGCCTCGAGTTGTTGGTGGGGCTGATCCAGGCGTTCGTGTTCGCGATGCTGACGCTCGTGTTCGCGATGTCCGCGGTGACCTCCCACGACGAGCACGAGGAGCATGAAGCAGCGCACGAATAACGGCCCCGGCTGATTGCCGGGCCGAGGGGGACGGCCGCCGTCCTGGTTGGAGGGAACGCCGGAATGACATTCGGAGCAGTCGCGCGTCGCGCCCTGATGGCGCTCGGGTTGGGCGCATTGGCATGGTTCGCCGCCAGCGGCATCGCTGGAGCCCAGGCAGCCGACAACGTGTCGACCGAGAACGCGATGAAGTTCGTCGCAGCCGGTCTGGCCATGGGCCTCGGCGCTATCGGCCCGGGCATTGGCATCGGCTTCCTCGGCGGCAAGGCCATGGAGGCGCTGGGTCGCAACCCGGAGGCCGCGGGCCCCATCCAGGCGAACATGATCCTCGCGATCGCGTTCGCAGAGGCGATCGGCATTTACGCGCTGGTCGTCGCCATTCTGATCGGCTTCGTCTTCTAGGACGCGGCAACAGCAAGCGAGGCGTCACGATGATCGATCGACTACGCCCGCGAGGGCTGCGCTTCGCGCCGCGGCCGGGAGCGCGGGCGGCGGCCGCCATGGGCGGTGCGCTGCTCGCGGCGTCGCCGGCCCTGGCCAGCGCGGCGGAGGAGACCGGGGGCATTGCCGCCCTCGGCTTCAGCCTGCCCTCGCTGGTGTCGAACCTGATCAACTTCACGATCCTGCTGATCGTGTTGCGGCTCTTCCTGTACAAGCCCGTCCTGCGGCTCCTGGATGAGCGCAAGGCGCGCATCCAGGAAGGCCTCGAACGGGCCGAGCAGGCGGCCTCGTCCGCATCGGCCAGTGAGGCCGAGGCGCGCCAGGCCATCGAGGAGGCGCAGCAGCAGGCACGCGAATTCGTCGCCCAGGCGCAGGAAGGCGCCGCGCAACTGCGCGCGGAGCTCGAGGACCGCGCCCGTGCCGACGCCGAGCAGATCGTGACCCGCGCCCGCGAAGAGGTGCAGGTCGAACGCGATCAGGCGATCGAGCTCCTGCGCCGCGAGTTCGCCGACCTCACCATCACCGCCGCCGAGCGCGTCACCCGGCAGTCGCTCGACCGCGCCGCCCACCAGCGCCTCATCGATGAGGTACTGGTCGAGGGTGGCGTCGGCGACCAGAACTAGGCCGGGCGGAGAGCGGCGATGGCCGAAGCGCGCGACGTAGCCGGCCGCCGCTACGCACTCGCGATCATGGCCTTCCTCGACGAGGACGAGTCCACGGCAGACGCGTGGACCGAAGCCGTCGAGGGCCTCGAGGCCCTGACCAGCGAGGGTGCCTACGTGACCGCGCTACAGGGCGACGGCATGACGGACGAGGCCTTCCAGGACATCGTGCGCCGCGTCCTCCCGGACATCGGGGAGACGCAGCTCAACCTGTTGCGGTTGCTGCGGCGCAAGAAGCGCCTCGCCCTCGGCCCCTCGATCGCGTCGTACTACCGCGAGTTGCTCGATGAGCGTCGCGGGGTCGCGCGGGCGCTGGTGCGCACCGCCGTCGAGATCGACGACGAGCGCCGCGGGCGCTTCGCCGAGGAGTTGGCGCGGCGCACGGGCCGCACCGTGGAAGTCGAAACCGAGGTCGACCCGGAGCTCATCGGCGGGGCCGTGATTCGCATCGGCGACCGCCTGATCGACGGGTCGACGCGCACAGCGTTGCGCGGACTGCGTCAGCGCCTCGAGCAGGGAACCCTCTAGCAGCGCCCAGACTTCAAGTGAGCTGAGGCGCCGGAAGACGACGGGGTAACAATGGTACGAGCAGAAGAGATCGCCTCGATCCTCAAGGAACAGATCGCGACCTTCGACGCCGGCGTGACCGAGACGAACGTCGGCACGGTGGTCGAGGCCAGCGACGGCATCGCCCGCATCCACGGCCTGGGCGAAGCCCTCGCCTCCGAACTCGTCGAGTTCAGCACCGGCACACGTGGCCTCGCGCTGAACCTCGAGGAGGAGACGGTCGGCGCGATCATTCTCGGCGACTACACCGACATCAAGGAGGGCGACGAGGTCAAGACGACCGGCCTCGTGGCCGCCGTCCCCGTCGGCGATGCCCTCATTGGCCGTGTCGTGAACTCCCTCGGCGACGCGATCGACGAGCGCGGCCCCATCGCCGCGACGGAGCGCCGGCCCGTGGAGCGCATTGCGCCGGACGTCGTCTCCCGCCAGAGCGTGAGCGAGCCGGTCCAGACCGGCATCAAGGCCATCGACGCGATGATCCCGATCGGCCGCGGCCAGCGCGAGCTGATCATCGGCGACCGCTCGATCGGCAAGAGCGCGATCGCGATCGACGCGATCATCAATCAGCGCGGCGGCGACCTGATCTGCATCTACGTCGCCATCGGCCAGAAGGACGCGAAGGTCGCGCAGACCGTCGCGATCCTCGAGCAGAACGGCGCGATGGAGCACACCATCGTGGTCAACGCTGGCGCCGCCGAGTCCTCGGCGCTCCAGTACCTCGCTCCCTACGCCGGCTGCGCGATGGGCGAGTACTTCATGGAGCAGGGCCGCGACGTGCTGATCGTCTACGACGACCTCACCAAGCACGCGTGGGCGTACCGCCAGATCTCGCTGCTGCTGCGCCGCCCGCCGGGCCGCGAGGCCTACCCGGGCGATGTCTTCTACCTCCACTCGCGGCTGCTGGAGCGCGCGGCGCGCCTCGACACGTCCATCGGCGGCGGCTCCATCACCGCGCTGCCGATCATCGAGACGCAGGCCGGTGACGTCTCCGCGTATATCCCGACGAACGTCATTTCGATCACCGACGGCCAGATCTTCCTCGAGAACGACCTGTTCAACGCCGGTCAGCGGCCGGCCGTGAACCCCGGCATCTCCGTGTCGCGGGTGGGCGGCTCCGCCCAGCGCCGCGCGATGCGGTCGGTGGCCGGCAGCCTGCGCCTTGAACTCTCGCAGTTCCGCGAGCTGGAGGCGTTCGCGCAGTTCGGCACCGAGGACCTGGACCCCGCCACGCGCCGCCAGCTGGAGCGCGGACAGCGGCTGACCGAGCTCCTGAAGCAGCCGCAGTACCAGCCGCAGTCGCTCGCCGAGCAGGTGACGATCCTGTACGCCGGCATCAACGGCTACCTGGACGACGTACCCGTGGACAAGGTCGGCGACTTCGAGCGCGCCTTCCACGAGCAGATGCGCGCCACGCACCGCGGCATCCTGGAGTCCATCCAGTCCACGGGTGAGATCGACGACGCAACCGAGGAGCAACTGAAGACCGCCATCGAGCAGTTCAAGGGCACGGTCGCCTACTAGCGGCCGCGTCCAGGGAAACGAACGACGGAAGAAACGGCAGAGGAGCAGCACTAGATGCCAGGCGCCGGCCAGGTCCGTGCCATCCGCGACCGCATGCACTCGGTCGAGAACACGGCCAAGGTCACCAAGGCCATGGAGCTCGTCGCCGCGTCGAAGATGCGGCGCGCGCAGGACCGTGCGCTCTCCGCGCGCCCCTACGCCGAGCAGATGCGCGCCGTGCTGATGCGGCTCGCGGAGTCGAGCGACACGAGCGGCGGCGACGATTCGCACCCGCTGCTGGAGCAGCGGCCCGTGAGCCACTTCGCGTTCATCCACATCACGGCGAACCGCGGTCTCGCCGGCGGGCTCAACTCCAACATGAACCGCGCCGGCGCCGCGCTCGCCCTCGAGCACCAGCCGGACGTCGACCAGGTCTCGGTGATCTCGGTGGGGCGCAAGGGGCGCGACTTCTTCCGCCGGGCGGGCTTCCCGCAGCTCGCCGAGTTCACCGATCTCGGTGACTACCCGACGATGGCGGAGACGCTGCCGATCTCGCGCATCGTCGTGAACGACTACATCGCCGGGGAGATCGATCAGGTCTACATCGGCTTCCAGCGCTTCGTGAACACCGCCGTCCAGCGACCGACCGTGCGCCAGATCCTTCCGATCCAGCCGCCCGAGGACGACGACGAGATGGGCGACGACATGGCCGCTGCGGGCGGCTCGGTCGACTTCATCTTCGAGCCGTCCCCGGCGGGGCTGCTGGAGACGCTGCTGCCGCGCTACGTGGAGATGCAGATTTACGGCGCCATCCTGGAGTCCGCTGCCTCTGAGCAGTCGGCTCGCATGGTCGCCATGCACGCCGCCACCGACGCCGCCGAGGACATGGTCGGGTCGCTCACGCTGACCTACAACAAGGCCCGACAGGAACTCATCACCAGCGAGCTGCTCGACATCGTCGGCGGGACCGCCGCAGTCGAACGCTAGGCACGGGCGCCTCGGGCGCCCGGCGAACGGGAGCGAACCATGGCAACGGGCTACGTCAGACAGGTCATCGGCACGGTCATCGACGTCGAGTTCCCGACGGGCGACCTGCCCGAGATCTTCAACGCCGTCAACGTCGAGATGGGCGACAACGGCTCGACCAAGACGCTCGTCACCGAGGTGCAGCAGCACCTCGGCAACAACTGGGTGCGCTGCCTCGCGCTCGACGCCACCGAGGGCCTCCAGCGTGGAGCCCCCGCCGAGGACACGGGCGCGCCGATCGCGGTTCCGGTCGGCCCTGTCACCCTCGGCCGCATCTTCAACGTGCTCGGCGAGCCCATCGACCCCGGCGAGGCGATCCCCGCCGACGTGATCCGCCGTCCCATCCACCGCACGCCCCCGGCCTACGCAGAGCAGGAGACCGAGGCGCAGATGCTCGAGACGGGCATCAAGGTCGTCGACCTCATCGCCCCCCTCGCGCGAGGTGGGAAGGTCGGCCTGTTCGGCGGCGCGGGCGTCGGCAAGACCGTCGTCAACACCGAGCTGATCCGCAACCTCGCCACCGAGCACGGTGGTCTGTCCGTGTTCGCCGGCGTGGGTGAGCGCTCCCGCGAGGGCAACGACCTCTGGCACGAGATGGAGGAGTCCGGCGTCCTCGACAAGACGGCGCTCGTCTTCGGCCAGATGAACGAGCCCCCCGGCGTGCGCCTCCGGATCGCCCTGACCGGCCTGACCATGGCCGAGTACTTCCGCGACGACGAGAACCGCGACGTGCTGCTCTTCGTCGACAACATCTACCGCTACACCCTCGCCGGCATGGAAGTGTCGGCGCTGCTCGGCCGCATGCCGTCGGCCGTCGGCTACCAGCCGACGCTCGGCACGGAGGTCGGTGAGCTCGAGGAGCGCATCACTTCGACGAACAAGGGCTCGATCACCTCGTTCCAGGCGATCTACGTCCCCGCGGACGACTACACCGACCCGGGCGTGGCGACGACGTTCGGCCACCTCGACGCGGTGGTGGCGCTGGAGCGCTCGCTCGCCGAGCAGGGCCTGTACCCGGCGATGGACCCGCTGACCTCGTTCAGCCGCATCCTGGACGCCAACGTGGTGGGCGACGCGCACTACGATGCCGCGGCCGGCGTGCTGCGCACGCTGCAGCGCTACAAGGACCTGCAGGACATCATCGCCATCCTCGGCATCGAGGAGCTGACGGACGAGGACCGGCAGGCCGTGAACCGGGCGCGCCGCATCCAGCGCTTCCTCACGCAGCCGTTCTTCGTCGCCGAGCAGTTCACGGGCTTCGACGGCCGCTACGTCGGCGTCGAGGAGACGGTGCGCGGCTTCACGGAGATCCTCGAGGGCCGGCACGACGACCTGCCGGAGAACGCGTTCTACATGGTCGGGAACATCGACGAGGCGGTCGAAAAGGGCCGCACCATGGCCGAGGAGTAGGCGAGCATGCCGCTGCAGGTCTCGATCGTCACGGCCGAGCGCGAGGTCAGCGCGCGCGACGACGTGCAGCGGTTGATCGTGCCCACTACCGAGGGCCAGATCACGCTGCTGCCCGGCCACGCCGCACTCATGGCCAGCCTCGACATCGGCGAGTTGGTCACGGTCGCCGGCGGTGACCGCGAGCCCATGGTCGTGCACGGCGGCTTCATCCAGATCCTGCGCGATCAGGTCACCGTCCTTGCCGACGCCGCAGAGAGCCTCGACGAGATCGACGAGGAGCGCGCGGAGGCCGCGCGCGTCCGCGCCACCGAGCGCATCGAGGCCAGCGTGACCCTCGAAGAGGCGCTCGACATGGCGCGCGCACGCAGCGCGCTGTTGCGGGCGCAGTCGCGGATCCGCGTCCTCCGCAAGTACCGGGGGCTATAGCAGCCGCCGTACGCGCCGGGCCCCACTTCGCATACACTGGGAACGCGAGGGATCGCGGCCGTAGTACGCTGCACGCGACCCTTGCAGCGGTGACGTACGGCGGCGGGTGATACGGACGCCATGAGCCAGCAGCAGCAGTTGGCCATCGTCGGCGGACGGCCCCTGCGCGGTCGCCTGCCCGCCTCGGGTTCCAAGAACGCCGCCCTCTACGCCCTCGCCGCCGCCCTCCTCACCGCCGAGCCCGTGCGGCTGCACAACGTGCCCGAGATCCGCGACATCGGCGAGATGGGCCGGCTCCTCGAATCCCTTGGCGCGGAGGTCACCATCGAGGGCGCCGACGTCACGCTCGACGCGAGCGGGGTGACTCAGACCGTCGCCGAGCCCGAGCACGTCGTGGCGCTGCGCGCCTCGTTCCTCGTCATGGGGCCGCTGCTCGCGCGCTTCGGCGAGGCGGGGTGCCCCTCACCGGGCGGCGACGCGATCGGCGTGCGCCCGGTGGACGTGCACCTCGCGGGCTTCCGCGCGCTGGGCGCCGAGGTCCAGCGCGAGGGGCAGAACTTCGTCGCGCGCACCCCGCGGCTGGAGGGCGCGCGGGTGTTCCTCGACTACCCGAGCGTGCTCGGGACCGTGAACGTGCTGTTCGCGGCGACGCTGGCGCGCGGCACGACGACGATCGTGAACGCCGCCGCCGAGCCCGAGGTCGAGATGGCGGGCGACCTGCTCAACGCAATGGGTGCACGCGTCACCGGCCACGGCAGCAACCAGATCACCGTCGGTGGCGTCGACGCGCTGCACGGCGCCGAGTTCAGTATCATCCCGGATCGCATCGAGGGCGGCACGTTCCTGCTCGCCGGCCTTGCCACCGGCGGCGACGTGCAGATCGACGGCGCCAACCCCACCCACATGGACTCGCTGCTCACGAAGCTGCGCGAGGCGGGCGCGAAGGTCGAGGTCGGCGAGCGGTCGGTGCGCGCGTGCGTCGACGGTCCGCTGCGGGCGGTGCAACTGCAGGCGGTGCCGTACCCCGGCTTCCCGACGGACCTGCACGCGCCGATGGCGGCGGCGCTGACACAGGCCGAGGGGATCTCGATCATCCACGAGCGCGTCTTCGAGAACCGCCTCCTCTACGTCGGCGAGTTGCGTGCGATGGGCGGGCGCATCACCACCGGCGGGCAGTCGGTCATCATCGAGGGGCGCACGCCGCTCATCGGCAGCGCGGTGCGCGCGCTCGATGTGCGGGCCGCGGCGGCCGTAGTGATCGCGGGTCTGGCGGCCGAGGGCGAGACGGTGGTGCGGGACATCGTGCACCTCAACCGCGGCTATCCGCGTATCGAGGAGCGCCTGGAGGCGCTGGGCGCGGAGGTGTACGCCCGCTAAGGTAGGCCACCGGGGCTCTGGCAGGCGGCACATGGTCACCAAGCGACTCGGTATCGACCTGGGAACGGCTCGCGTGCTCGTGTTCGAGCGCGGGCGCGGGATCGTGCTCGAAGAGCCCGCCGTGGTGGCGCTGGCCGAGCGTGACAACACCGTGATCGCCGTCGGCGACCAGGCGTACGAGATGATCGGCCGCCAGCCGGGCACCATCCAGGTGATCCGTCCGATGCGCGACGGCGCCATCGCCGACTACCTCATCACGGAGGCGCTGCTCCGCTACCTCATCGGCGAGGTCATGGGACGGTTCCGCATCATCCGTCCCGAGGTCATGGTGTCGACGCCGTACGGCGTCACGCGCGTCGAGCAGCGCGCCGTGCGCGACGCCGCCGAGGCCGCGGGCGCGCGCCGGCCGGCGCACCTCATCCCGGAGCCCCTCGCGGCAGCCATCGGCGCCGAGATCCCAGTCGGTTCGCCGCGCGGACACATGGTGCTGAACATCGGCGGCGGGCGGGCCGAGGCGGCGGTGATCTCGATGTTCGGCATCGTTGCCGCTGACTCGGTGCGGGTCGCCGGCGACCGCCTCAACGACGCGATCGCGCTCCACATCCGGCGTCGACATAACCTCGTGGTGGGCGAACGCACGGCCGAGGAGCTCAAGATCGCCATCGGCTCCGCACTCCCGCAGGAGCCGGACGAGACGATGCGCGTGCGCGGCCGCGATCAGATCACGGGGCTGCCGCGCACGATCACGGTGCAATCCTCGGAAATCACGCTGGCGATCCAGGAGCAGTTGGGCGCGATCGTGCAGACGGTCCGCACCGTGCTCGAGCGGACTCCGCCGGAGCTGGCGGCCGATGTCATCGATCACGGCATCGTGCTGACGGGCGGAGGCGCGAGGCTCCGCCACCTCGATGCGCTGCTGCTGGATCAGATCGGGGTGCCGGTGCATATCGCGGACGAGCCGGACCGCTGCGTGGCGAAGGGCGCTGGAGCGGCGCTCGATTACTTCGATGTGATCGCGCGCAGTATCCCGACCGAGGAGGAGTCACTCATCGCCGACTCCCCGTAGCAGACGGGACGAAGCGGTCCCCTCGTTAGGGAGCGATCATCGGGTCGCGCGTGTTGGTCAGGTGGTAGGTGAGCGTCTGCAGCGCAAGCAGCGGATTAACGTGCCGTACTTCGACCCCGGGCGGCGCCTGCACGACGACCGTGGTGTAGTTGAGAATCGAGCACACGCCCGCCTGCGCCAGTGCGTCGGTCACCTGCTGCGCCACGGCGCCCGGCACCGCGATGACGGCGATCTCGATCGGGTCGTCGCGCATGTCGGCTTCGATGTTTGCGAGGTTCCGGACCCGTATGCCGTTGACAACGCGTCCAACCCGCTCAGAGTCGACCTCGTACACGCGAACGATGTCGAACCCGTACGGCTGGAAGCTCCCGTGGTTCAACGAGGCGATCGTGCGGGCGACACCGCCACCGCCGACGAGCAGCATGCGCCAGCGCCGGTTGAACCCCAGGATCGCTTCGAGTTCCTCGGTGAGTGTGTCGACGGAGTAGCCGCGGCCCTGCTTACCGAAACGGCCGAAGTACGAGAGGTCCTTTCGGATCTGTGCAGGCGTGACGTCGAGCGCTTCCCCAATCTCCTGCGACGAGACGGTGCTCACGCCCGCGGCGCGCAACTCCGCCAATTGCCAGTAGTAGGTGGGGAGGCGCTCGATGACGACTTCCGGGATCTTGAGCGGCACACGTCCTCGCTTCCCGTGCTTTGCTCAATTTAGCGAGTCACGCTAACACAAAAGTAGTATTTGTCACACCGACGTAAGAGGCCACTCAGGCGGGGCGCTGATGCAATGGACGGCGCCACGTGTGGCGAAGCTGCTGATCGTGGTGCTCGGGCGTCGCCCACACTGTTAGCATCGCTTTGTGACTCAACCAGCCACGCCTCCCACCGATCCACGCATCCAACGGCTGCTCGCCGAGGGACCCGACGTGACGCCCTTCGTGAGCCTGTCCGGCGGCCGGTTCAACATGGGCTCCCCCATGCGGGACGACGAGCAACCCGAGCGCGATGTCACCATCGACGCGTTCGCGGTCGCGATCGGGCCCGTCACCAACAGTGAGTACCGGCGCTTCCTCGACGCCAGCGGGCACGAGCCGCCGCGGTTCTGGGACGACGAGCGGTTCAACGCGCCCGACTGTCCCGTCGTCGGCGTCTCGTGGTTCGACGCGAACGCGTACTGCGAGTGGCTGGGCGAGCTACTTGGCCGGAACTGTCGGCTCCCGACTGAGGCGGAACGCGAGTTCGCCGCGCGAGGGGACGCCACCACGCACTTTCCGTGGGGCGACGAACCGTGGCTCGAGGGCCTCTTCGCGCTCGGCTCCAAGGGCGCGGATCGCCCCTACCGGGTGGGCAGCACCCCGCCCAACAGCTTCGGGCTCTACCACATGGCGGAGAACGTGCATGAGTGGTGCTCGGACTGGTACGCGACCCGCTACGACCCGGACGACATCGACCACCCGCGTGGCCCCGCCGACGGCGTGCGACGCGCATCGCGCGGCGGCTCGTGGCGGCACCGCGTGAAAGTCACGCGCAGCACCGCGCGCTCCTCGCTATCGCCGGAGCGGCGCTACAACGACTACGGCCTGCGGGTCTACGCCGACGCCACGCTGGACGAGGACTAACGCTCGGCGAGGAGCCAGCGCAGGGCGGCGCTGCCGAGCAACAACCCCACGATCGCGCCCGCCATGTTCGCCACCCAGTCGAGGAGCTGCGGATCACGGCCATCGACCCAGCCCTGCGCCATCTCGCTGACGGCAGCAAAGAGCCAGATCACGAGCACGACCATGCCCAACACACGCCGGGGCGAACGCCGTGCTGCCTCGCTCGTCGCGTAGCGGGCGGCGATCGCCACGCCCAGCGCCGCGAACAGCCCGAAGTGCCACGCGAGGCACGGCAACCCGAACGGGCAGCCGTGCTCCGCGCCCGTGATGGGCGTGAGCGTCGCAAGCAGGATGCTCGCTCCCATCGCGACGATCGCGAAGCCCGACGAATTCCGAAGTTGCCGGGAGTTCAGTCGGCGCTCCGTCCATCGGCTGCGGCAAGGGTGGTGGCGCCGCAGCCCCGCGAGCATAGCGGCGGGCGCGGGCAGCCGCCGCCCCAGCGCGCGCGGACGGCGGAGCCGCGAGCTGCGTTCCTATACTGATCGGGACGCTTGCGGTACGGAGGCGAACCGGGGAGGCGCGCTGTGACTACGACGGGCACATACGACGCAATCGTCATCGGCGTCGGGGGTATGGGCTCGGCCACCGTGTACGAGCTCGCGAACCGGGGCCTGCGCGTGCTGGGCCTGGAGCAGTTCGACATTCCCCACGACATGGGCTCCTCGCACGGGGTGAACCGCATTACCCGCATGGCCTACTTCGAGGATCCCTCGTACGTCCCGCTGGTGCGCCGCTCCTACGAGCGCTGGCGCGAACTGGAGTCGGCAAGCGGGGAGCAACTGCTCCACATCACCGGCGGTGTGGACGTGGGCCGCGAAGACGGCGAGGTGTTCGCCGGTTCGCTGCAATCCTGCATCGAGCACGATCTCGCGCACGAAGTACTCACCAGCGCCGAGTTGAGTGAGCGTTTTCCCGGCATGCGATTCCCGCAGGACCGGGTGGGCGTGTACCAGCCCGACGGCGGCTTCGTGCTGTCCGAGCGGTGCATCGTGAACCACGTCTTCGGCGCGCTCGAACGCGGCGCTGATGTGCGGGCCCGGGAGCCCGTGCTGGAGTGGAACAGCAGCGGTGACCGAGTGCGCGTGCGGACCAAGCGCGGGTCGTACGAGGCAGGCGCGCTCATCGTCACGGGCGGCGCGTGGGCGGGGCCGCTGTTGCCCTCGCTGCATCATCTGGTGGTGCCGGAGCGGCAGGTGTTGGGATGGTTCCAACCCGCGGACGCATCATTGTTCGCGGCAACACATTTCCCGGTGGTGATCGCCGATGTAGACGAGGGTCTGTACTACACCCTCCCCGTGTTTGGAATTCCAGGCTTGAAGGTCGGCCGCTTCCACCACCGCGACGAGCTGACTACCGGCGATGGCCTCAATCGGGAGTGCGGGGACGAGGACGAGGCGGTGCTGCGGCTCGGGCTCAGCCGCTACTTCCCGGACGCCAACGGCCCGGTGCTGTCCATGAAGGCGTGCATGTTCACGAACACGCCGGACGAACATTTCATCATCGATGCGCTGCCCGAAGCCCCCAACGTGTTCGTGGCCGCCGGGTTCTCCGGGCACGGGTTCAAGTTCTGCAGCGTCGTCGGCGAGATCATGGCGGACCTCGCCACGACGGGCGAGACGAGCCACGACATCTCGCTGTTCCGCCTCAGCCGCTTCGACGCCGACGCCTGACGCTCGCGGGCGCCGAGGGCGCCGACACGTCCGAGGCCGGAACGCCCTCGCGAAGCCACTTCCGCATCCGGGGCGCGCGCTTCATATACTGGATCGCGGGCCCCGGCCGTCGAAGTGCGAGGAATGCACGCATGACTGCTCCTGCGAACACCCGGCAGCCGCACGCCGACACGGTCGTGCGCCTCTGGCGGCCCGGTCTGGTCGAGTACGATCGCGCGCTCGCCTGGCAGCGGGAGCGCGTGGAGGCGCTCGCCGCAGGCGTCGAGGGCGAGTCGTTGGCGCTGCTGGAGCACCCGCCCGTCTACACCCTCGGTGCGCGCGGTAATCGCGAGCACCTGCTCGCGACGCCGGACGCCCTCGCCGCGCGTGGCGCGGCCGTCGTCCCGACGGACCGCGGCGGTGACATCACCTTCCACGGCCCCGGCCAGCTCGTCGCCTACCCGATCCTCCACGTGCGCCGCCGCTCGCTCGGCGCGGCCACCTACGTGCGACGCCTCGAGGCGGTCATCATCGACACCCTTGATGCCTTCGGCATCGACGCGGAGCGCGTCGAGGGGCGGCCCGGCGTGTGGGTCGAGGGGGCGAAGGTCGCCGCGATCGGCGTGCGCATCAGCCGCGGCGTGAGCCGCCACGGCCTCGCACTCAACGTCGCGACGGACCTCGCGTGGTTCGGCCAGATCGTGCCGTGCGGCATCCCCGACGCCGAGGTGACCTCGATGGAACGTCTGCTCGGCAGCGCCCCGCCGATGCGCGAGGTGGAGGACGCGATGGCCGCTGCGTTCGAGCGCGCGTTCGGCATGCGACTCGCCGAGGATCCCGATGGCTGGCTCAACGCTCCCACAGTCGAGGAGGTCGCGCATGCCGGCTGAAGCCGCCGTGCGTCCGTTCCCGCGCAAGCCGCGATGGCTGAAGGCGCGCTTCCCGGCGGGTGAGCGCTTCTCCGAGATCAAGAGCCTGCTGCGCGAGCAAGAGCTGCACACCGTCTGCGAGGAGGCGCGCTGCCCGAACATCGGCGAGTGCTTCAACGCCGGCACGGCCACCTTCATGATCCTCGGCGACATCTGCACGCGCGCCTGCGGCTTCTGCGACGTCACCTCGGGCAAGCCGATGGGCCTCGACCTGCTGGAGCCGTACCGGCTCACGCAGGCCGTCGAGCGGCTCGGCCTCGACTACGTCGTGATCACGTCGGTGAACCGCGACGACCTGCCCGACGGCGGGGCGGACGTGTTCGCCGCGTGCATCCGCGCGATCGGGCATCGCCTGCCGGGGACACAGGTGGAGGTGCTGATCCCTGACTTCGAGGGCAACCGGGACGCCCTCGCCACCGTCGTCGAGGCGGGGCCGGTCGTGCTCAACCACAACACCGAGACCGTGCCGCGGCTCTACGCCCGCGTGCGCCCGAAGGCGCGCTACGAGCGCTCGCTCGAGTTGATCCGCCGCGTCAAGCAGATCGACCCGGAGATGACGACCAAGTCGGGCATCATGGTCGGCCTCGGCGAGACGATGGACGAGGTGCGCGCGGTCCTCGACGACCTGCGTGAGCACGGCTGCGACCTCCTCACCGTGGGACAGTACCTGCGGCCGTCGCTGAAGCACCTGCCAATCGAGCGCTTCTGGCGCCCCGATGAGTTCGCCGAGATCGCCGACTACGCGCACGCGATCGGGTTCCGGCACGCCGAGTCCGGCCCGCTGGTGCGCAGCTCCTACCACGCCGCCGGACAAGCCTCGGCTGCGGCGTACGATGGTCACATTCCCCTGACCACGATCGGCCAGCCGGGGGAGTAGCGGGCAGGGCGCAGCAAGGAACACCGCCATGAGCACGGACGCATCACGCACCGACCCCGCCGCCCTCGCGCCCGGCGCCGCCAACGGCGCCGACGCCGACGCCGCCCGCGAGGCGCTACAAGCCGAATTCGACGCCATCGAGGCGGAGGAGTGGCGTCAGTCGCTGCACGACGTCTTCTACCGTCGCGGGCCGGAGCGCGTCGCGGAGCTGCTGCAGACACTCCAGATCGAGGCGCAGCGCGAGATGGCGCAGCTGCCGGTGACCTCGCGGACCCCGTACGTGAACACGATCCCGATCGAGCGCCAGCCACCCTACCCCGGCAACCGCGAGATCGAGCAGCGCATCAAGAGCTTCGTGCGCTGGAACGCGATGGCGATGGTCGTCGACGCCAACAACCGCCACGAGGGCATCGGCGGGCACATCTCGACCTACGCCTCGGCGGCCACGCTCTACGAGGTGGGCTTCAACCACTTCTTCCGTGGCGCGAACGACCCGAGCGGGGGCGACCTGATCTACATCCAGGGCCACGCCTCGCCGGGCATCTACGCCCGCGCGTACCTCGAGGGCCGGTTGAGCGAGGAGCTGCTCTTCAACTTCCGGCGCGAGCTGGCCGACGGCGGCGGGCTGCCGTCGTACCCGCACCCGTGGCTGATGGAGCACTTCTGGAAGTTCCCCACGGTCTCGATGGGCCTCGCGCCGCTCATGGCGATCTACCAGGCGCGGTTCATGCGCTACCTCGTCGACCGCGGCATCAAGGAGCCGAGCGACGCGAAGGTGTGGACCTTCATCGGCGACGGCGAGACCGACGAGCCCGAGGCGCTCGGCGCGATCTCGCTCGCGGCGCGCGAGCGGCTCGACAACCTGATCTTCGTCATCAACTGCAACCTGCAGCGCCTCGACGGCCCCGTGCGCGGCAACGGCCAGATCATCCAGGAGCTCGAGGCCGTGTTCCGCGGCGCGGGCTGGAACGTGATCAAGGTGCTGTGGGGCGCCGAGTGGGACCAGTTGCTCGCGCAGGACCACGAGGGCCTGCTCACGAAGCGCATGGGCGAGGTCGTCGACGGCGAGTACCAGAAGTACACCGTCGCCGGCGGCGCCTACATCCGCGAGCACTTCTACGGCACCGACCCGCGCCTGCTGCGCATGGTCGACCACATGAGCGACGACGAGCTGTGGTCGATGCGCCTCGGCGGTCACGACCCGGAGAAGGTGCACGCCGCCTACCACGCCGCCGTCCGCCACGAGGGGGCACCGACGGTGATCCTCGCGCGCACCATCAAGGGCTACGGCCTCGGCGAGGCGGGCGAGGGCAAGAACATCACGCACCAGCAGAAGAAGCTCAACGAAGACGAGCTGATGCACTTCCGCGACCGCTTCGGCATCCCGCTGAGCGACGAGGAAGTCGGCAGCGCGCCACTCTACCGCCCTGACGACGACAGCGTGGAGGCGCGCTACCTGCAGCAGCGCCGCCGCGCCCTCGGCGGCTTCCTGCCGCAACGCCGGACCATCTCCTGCGCCGGCATCTCGCCCGCCGAGTCGGTCTTCGACGAGTTCTTCGAGGGCTCAGGCGGCCGCGAGGTGTCGACCACGCTCGCCTTCGTGCGGCTGCTCGCGCGGCTGCTGCGCGACGAGACGATCGGCGACCACATGGTGCCGATCGTGCCCGACGAGGCGCGCACGTTCGGCATGGAGACCATGTTCCGCCAGGCGGGCATCTACTCCCACGTCGGGCAGCTCTACGAGCCCGTCGATGCCGACAGCCTCATCTACTACAAGGAGACGACGGACGGGCAGATCCTCGAGGAGGGCATCACGGAGGCGGGATCGCTGGCCTCGTTCATCGCCGCGGGGACGGCGCCCGCGGTACACGGCGCGTGCACGCTCCCGGTGTTCATCTTCTACTCGATGTTCGGCTTCCAGCGAGTCGGCGACCTGATCTGGGCGGCGGCCGACTCACGCACGCGCGGCTTCCTCGTCGGCGCGACGGCGGGGCGCACGACACTGCAGGGCGAGGGGCTCCAGCACCAGGACGGCCACAGCCACGTGCTCGCCTCGGTCGTGCCGAACCTGCTGAGCTACGACCCGGCCTACGCCTACGAGGTCGCGCTGATCGTGCGCGAGGGCATCCGCCGGATGCACGAGCAGCAGGATGCGGTCTTCTACTACCTGACCGTCACCAACGAGGCGTACCCGCAGCCGCCAATGCCACCCGACGCGCCCGAGGGTGTGATTCGCGGCATCTACCGGCTGCATCATTCGGATGGCGATGGCCCTCGGGTCCAGCTCTTCGGCAGCGGCGCGATCCTCACCGAGGTTGTCGCCGCGCAGGAGCTCCTCGCCGACCGTTACGGCGTCGCCGCCGACGTGTGGTCGGTGACGAGCTACAGCGAGCTGCGACGCGACGCGATGGATGTCGAGCGCTGGAACATGCTCCACCCGAGCGAGCCGCCGCGCTCCCCGTACCTCTCCGAGGTGCTCGCGGACGCCGAGGGCCCGTTCGTCGCCGCGACGGACTACCTCAAGTCGCTGCCGGACGCGGTGGCGAAGTGGCTGCCGGGACGCCTCGTCTCGCTCGGCACCGACGGCTTCGGGCGCAGCGAGACGCGCGAGGCGCTGCGCGACTTCTTCGAGGTCGACGCGAAGCACATCGCCCTTGCCGCGCTGTACGCGCTCGCGCGCGAGGGCGCAGTCGCGGCCGACGTACCCGAGCGCGCCATCGCCGAACTCGGCATCGACCCGGAGAAGGCAAACCCCCGGCTCGCCTGAGCCGGCCGCCCGCCGAGCCACCACGGGAAGGGACTGCATGGCCGACGATTTCACGCTCCCCGACCTCGGCGAGGGCATCGAGGAAGCCGAGGTCATCGGCGTCCTCGTGCGCGTCGGCGATGTGGTCGAGGCCGACCAGCCGCTGATCGAGGTGGAGACCGAGAAGGCGAACCTCGACGTCCCCGCCCCGCACGCCGGGGTGGTCGAGGCCGTGCATGTCGAGGTGGGCGAGGTGATCCGCGTCGGCCAGCCGATCGTCGCGATCGCGGCGGCCGGGTCGGACGGCGCGAGCGCCCCTGCGGCGGCGCCGGCCGCCGAGGTCGCCTCGACGGCTCCGCCGACACCCATCGCTCCACCCGCCCTGGCACCGGTTGCGGCGACCCCGCAACCAGCGCCTGTCATGCCATTGCCAGCGCCCCCGGCGGTCGTCGCGTCGATCCCCGGTGGTGAGCGCGCGGCGGTTCCCGCCTCCCCGGCGGTGCGGTTGTTCGCGCGCGAGATCGGCGTGCGTATCGGGGACGTCGCGGGCAGTGGGCCAGGCGGCCGCATCTCGCTCGACGACGTGAAGGCGCACGCGCGCTCGCTCCTCGCCGCGCTATACGCCTCGACGCCCGCAGCAGCCGCCCCCGCTCCCGCCTCGACGTCAGCGCCCGCGGCCGAAGTCGGCGTGCCGCCGCCCGCCGTGCTGCCCGATCTCGCGCAGTTCGGGGAGATCGAGCGTGAGCGGATGTCGCCGACGCGGCGCGCGACGGCGCGCAACCTCGCGCAGTCGTGGTCGCAGAGCCCGCACATCACGCTCCAGCAGAAGGCGGACGTCACCGAGCTCGACGCGCTCCGGCGCGAGCGCCGCGACCGCGTCGCGGAGGCGGGCGGCTCGCTGACGATGTTGCCGATCCTCATGCAGGTGGTGGCGCGCGCGCTCGCCGAGTTCCCGCGCCTCAACGCCTCGATCGACATGGCGACGCAGGAGATCGTGTACCGCCGCTACGTCCACGTCGGCGTGGCGACCGACACCGAGCGCGGCCTCGTCGTGCCCGTCGTGCGCGACGCCGACCGCAAGTCGCTGACCGAGTTGGCGGTCGAGATCCGCGAGCTGGCCGAGCGAGCGCGCGACCGCAAGCTGAGCATCGACGACATGCGCGGCGGCACGTTCACCATCAGCAACCTCGGCGGCATGGGCACCGGGTTCTTCACCGCCATCCTGCACCCGCCGCAGGTCGGCATCCTCGCCGTCGGCCGCGCCGAGCGCGAGCCGACCTGGATCGACGACGGGTTCCAGCCGCGGCTGCGTATGCCGCTCGGTCTCACCGTCGACCACCGCCTGATCGACGGCGCCGACGCGGCCCGCGCGCTGAGCTGGATCGTCGAAGCCATCGAGGAGCCGCCGGAACTCATCGTCTAGCGCGCCCACCCCGCAACCCCGATGCTGGATCAGGAGTGGGAGGAGCCCACGTGACCACTCAGGCCTCTGGAACGCCGGGATACCCGGCGGGGGGTGTCCGGTTGGCAGTCATTGGCGGCGGCCCCGGCGGCTATCCGGCCGCGTTCCTCGCCGCCGACATGGGGATGCACGTCACGCTCATCGACGAGCAACCGAACCCCGGCGGGGTGTGCCTCTACCGCGGCTGCATCCCCTCGAAGGCGCTGCTGCACGTCGCCGGGCTGATCGAGGAGGCGCGCCTCGCCGAGGACTGGGGCGTCGCCTTCGGCGAGCCGGCGATCGACCTCGACCGCCTGCGCGGCTTCAAGCAGGGCGTCGTCGACCGGCTGACCGGCGGGCTCGGCCAGCTCTCCAGCCAGCACAAGGTGCACTCCGTGCAGGGCCGCGCGACCTTCCTCGATGCCCACACGGTGGGCGTCGCGCCCACTGACGGCGGCCCGCCGCAGACCATCGAGTTCGACTACGCCATCGTCGCCACGGGCTCCTCGCCGTCGAGGATCCCGGCGATCGACATCGACAGCCCGCGCCTGCTCGATTCGACCTCCGCGCTCGAACTCGAGCGCGTGCCGGAGACGCTGCTGGTCATCGGCGGCGGGTACATTGGGCTCGAACTCGGCAGCGTCTACGCCGCGCTCGGCTCGCGTGTGACGGTCGTCGAGATGACGGCCGGGCTGCTGCCCGGCGTCGACCGCGACCTCGTGCGGCAGCTACAGCGCCGGCTGCGGCGCAGCTTCGAGGCGATCCGCCTCGAGACCACCGTGCTCGGCATGGAGGAGACCGCCGACGGCGTCCGCGCCCGCATCGCGGGCAACGAGGGCGAGCCCGAGGAGCACGTCTTCGACCAGGTGCTCGTCGCCGTGGGGCGCAGGCCGAACAGCGCCGGTCTCGGCCTCGAGCACACCAGCGTGCAGCTCGACGCGCGCGGCTTCATCGAGGCCGACACGCAGCGCCGCACCGCGGAGCCGAACATCTTCGCGGTGGGCGACGTGGCCGGTGAGCCGATGCTCGCGCACAAGGCCGCGCACGAGGCGCCCGTCGCCGTCGAGGCCATCGCCGGCAAGCCCTCGGCGTGGGACGAGCGCGTCGTCCCCGCCGTGATCTACACCGACCCGGAGATCGCGTGGGCCGGCCTGACCGAGACCGAGGCCACCGACCGCCGCATCGAGGTCGAGGTGTCGACGATGCCGTGGGCCGCCTCGGGCCGCGCCACGACGATCGGGCGCAACGACGGCGCGACGAAGCTCGTGCTGGAGCCGCACACGCACCGCGTGCTCGGCGTCGGCATCGTCGGCAAGGGCGCGGGCGAGCTGATCAGCGAGGCGGTGCTCGCCATCGAGATGGGCGCAGTCGCGCAGGATCTTGAGCTGACCATCCACCCGCACCCGACGCTGTCGGAGACACTGATGCACGCGGCCGCCGCGTTCTACGATCGCAGTCCGGACTACATCGGGCGACGCAGGCGATAGCCGCCGCACACTGGAAGGGCCAACCGGCATGGAAGTGGATTTCGCGTTCCTCAGCGACTACGCGGAGGAGTCCGGCGGGAAGCTGCACGCGCTCGGCGTCGGGATCGACAGGATCCAGGCGCACTCGGTGCCGACGCGACACCCGCAGCTCACGATGGTGGCGCAGATTCGCTACTCGTCCGCGGAGGCGGGCAGCCACCGCCTCGAGGTGCGTGGCTTCGACGCCGACGGCCAGGACATCGTCGACAAGGTCGAGGGTGAGCTGCCGTTCCCGACGCTCACGGGCGGCACCAGCGGGACGGCTCGCGTGCTCGTGAACCTCGTGGGCGTGAACTTCCCGGACTACGGTGACCACTCCTTCCACCTCGTGATCGGGGGGATCGAGGTGAGCCGGGCGTCGGTGCGTGTGGTGGAGCCGCCGGGCGCGGAATAATGGCGAGCGACGGGCGTTTCTCACGGAGTCCTGGTATGCATACTTCGATGCTTGAGGTCAGGGTTCCCGATGCGGGCGACATCACCGTCACAGACGACACGTTGACCGCCGAACTGTCCGATGGCAGGACCATCTCCGTCCCGCTCGTATGGTATCCCCGGCTGATGCACGCCTCCGAGCAGGAACGGGGCAACTGGAGGCTGATCGGCGGGGGCAAGGGCATCCATTGGCCCGATCTCGATGAGGACATCAGCGTGGAAGGGCTGCTCGCGGGCCGGGCTTCGGGGGAGAGCCAGGAGTCGCTCCAGCGATGGCTTGAAGCGAAGCGGGAGGGCAAGACCCTCGAAATCCACGCGCCCGCAGGCACCGACTGAGAAGCATGAGCCGGGTCATCTTCGAGGTTCAGGAAGCGCCAGAGGGCGGCTACACCGCACGCGCGCTGGGGCACTCGATCTTCACCGAGGCGGACACCTTCGAGGAACTCCGTGAGATGACACGAGACGCTGTCCGCACCCACTTCGACGCGGACGACCCCCGACGAGCCGTCCCGATCACGTTGCGCCCTGAATCAGAGGACCGGCCGCGCGCGTGACGCTACGTCTCGAGTTCGTCCGGGAGACGGAACTCGACGTCCTCCTCGGTCAGCACGACGGGCTCCACCTTCGTGACGCCGCGTGCCTTGAGGTCCTCGATGATCGGGTCGAGGAGTGCGTCGGGGACGGACGCGCCGGACGTGAGGCCCACGACCTCCATGCCCTCGTACCAGGCCGGGTCGACGTCTTCGATGCCGTCGACGAGGTAGGCCGTCGCGCCGGCATCCTCGGCGACCTCGCGCAGCCGCATCGAGTTGCTTGAGTTGCGCGAGCCGACGACGAGCACGAGGTCGGCCTGCTGCGCGATCGCGCGTGCCGCGTGCTGGCGGTTGGTGGTGGCGTAGCAGATGTCGTTGCGGATCTCGGCGGCGGGGTAGCGGTCGCGGATCTCGCCGATGACACCCGCGGTGTCGTCCATCGAGAGCGTTGTCTGCGTGACGACGAAGACCGGCCGCTCGATGGCGCCGAGGGCGGCGACCTCGGCGGGATCCTCGACGATGCGCGTCTGCTCGGGCGCCTCACCGACGGTCCCGACGGCCTCGTCGTGCCCGCGGTGGCCGACGAGGAGCACGTCGTAGCCCTGGCTCGCCGCGCGCTTCGTCTCGAGGTGGACCCGCGTCACGAGCGGGCAGGTGGCGTCGATGATGCGCATGTCGCGGCGTCGGGCATCCTCGACCACGGTAGGCGAGACGCCGTGGGCGCTGAAGACGATGCGGGCCCCGTCCGGTGCCTCGGCGACATCGTCGATGAAGACCACGCCGCGCGCCTCGAAGCTCTCGACGATGTGCCGGTTGTGCACGATCTCGTGGAACGCGTAGATCGGCGGTGGTTCGCGCTCGACCACCATCTCGAGGGCGTCGACGGCGCGCACGACGCCCGCGCAGAAGCCGCGCGGCGCCGCGAGCAGCAGCGTGTGTGGCGTGACGCTGCCCGGGCGGTGCGGCCGGACCGCCCCACGAGGTGCGTGAGAGCGTGCGTCGGGTCGCGGTCGTGCCGCGGGCGGGAGCTCGTCGAAGCGCGCGGGAGCGGGGCGCCGGCGCGGCCGGCCTCGCAGCGCGGTGGTCGACCAGGCCGCGCGGCCGACCCCTTCAACGGGGGGCGCGCCGCCGTCCACGAGGCGCGGCGGGAGCATCAGGCTCACGACACGCAGCGCGGTGGGCGGGATGTGGTGGCTGTACGCGCCGTACAGCTCGATCGCGCGCCGGCGCTTGCGGTGCACGGCCTCGGACACACGGTCATCGGCGTCGCGCGCCACCTCGCGCACCTGCGAGACGGCCTCCATGATCGGCTCGGTGAGCAGGTCGACGAGCAGGTCGTCGCCCGTGCCGGGCGTCCAGCCAGGGTGGGACAGCCGCGGCGGGAGCACGAGGTTCACGACGCGCATCGCGGGCGTCGGGATGCGCTCGGCCTGCGCGCCGCAGAGTTCGAGGGCTATGCGGCGCTTGCGACCCACGACCTCGCACACGCGCTCGTCGGCGTCGCGTGCGACTTCGCGCACCTGCGACACCGCGCCGAGGATCGGCTCGGCAATGGTGTCGACCAGCAGGTCCTCGCCGGCGCCGGGCGACCAGCCGGGGTGCGAGAGCCGCGGGGGCAGCATCAAGTTGACGACACGCACGGCCGGGGACGGGATGCGATGGCCGTGCGACGCGTACAGTCCCTCGGCGGCCTCGCGCCTGCGGTTGACGGCCTCCGACACCCGCCCGTCGGCCTCACGCACCGCTCCGGCCACGCGCTCGGCGACGCCCCGGATCGGGGTCGCGATCACGTCCAACCAAGCGTCACTCGAGGCGCGATTCGGCATCGACGGAGTCTCCTCCGCGCAAGCCTCGCCTGCATGGCGCGACTTGTCCAGCGACGAACGGAATATAGCCGATTCCGAACGCGAGCCGAAGCGCCCGTTCGCGCAGGGTGCCGAGGGCTATACTCGACGCGTCCGAGTAGAAGGGCGGGGACATGTTCTTTATCAACGTCGTCAAGCAGTACGAGCGGGCGGTCGTCTTCCGCCTCGGTCGTCACATCGGAACCCGCGGGCCGGGACTCGTGATCCTGCTCCCGTTCATCGACCAGGGCACGCGCGTCGACATGCGCGAGTTCGTGATCGAGGAGCCGAAGCAGACCTCGATCACCAAGGACAACGCGCTCGTCGACGTCGACTTCGTGGTGTTCCTGCAGGTCGCCCAACCCGATGATGCGATCATCAACATCAACAACTTCGTGATCGCCGTCCGCAACCTCGCGACCACCTCGCTGCGCGCCGTGATCGGCGACATGACGGTGGAGGACGTGCTGGCACGCCGCGAGGAGATCAACACGCGGCTCCAGGTCAAGATCTCCGAGGAGACCGTGCGCTGGGGCGTCGACGTGCGCTCCGTTGAGATCCGCGAGATCACGCCGCAGCCCGACATCCAGCACGCGATGACCCAGTTGCTGACCGCCGACCGCACGAAGCGCGCGCTCATCACCGAGTCCGAGGGCGAACGGCAGGCCGCGATCAACGTCGCCGAGGGCAACAAGCAGTCCGCCATCCTCGAGGCCGAGGGCGTCCGTGAGTCCTCGATCCTGCGTGCCGAGGGGTCGCGCCAGGCGCAGATCCTGGAGGCCGAGGGCTTCTCGGTCGGCCTCCAGCGCATCTACGAGACGGCGCAGGGCGTCGACTCGAAGACGATGGGGCTGCAGTACCTGGACATGATGAAGCAGCTCGGCGCGGGCGAGTCCACGAAGTGGATCATTCCGATGGACCTCGCGAGCATCGCCGGAGGGCTGAGCGGCACGCTGTCCGGCCTCGCGAGCATGGGCGCCAACGGCGACGGCTCCGGGGACGACAGCTAGCACCGGAGCGCCTGCGGGCGCGGGTCCTGGGGTTGCGCCATAAGCCGAGCACGCTCTGGGCCGTCCGTGCGCATCTCGTCCTGGAGTCGTCGGGCCCCGTCCGCGGGTCACCCTTGAGAACGTTGGCGATCCTCGGGATGGCGATGGTGCTCGGTGTGGCCGGCGGGCGCCGGGACGACGGGCGCCGAGGCGGCCGGGTACGGCGCGGGCACGCTCAGGCTCGAGGTGCGCGTCTGGCAGGACGTGGAGGACGAACAGGACATCCACGTCGGCGCCCGTCCGGCGGATGGCTCGTGGCGGACGCTGGGGATGATCCCGCTGGCGCTGGAGACGGCGTCAGCTCCACGAGATGCCGCTACGGGAACATCACGCTCAACGTGGCCGTGCACAACTGGGAAACGCCGGCCGCCGTCGAAGTCCGCGTCTGGCAGGGCGTGCGCCCAGGGGTCATCTACATCAGCGCCCGCCCAGCGCGCGGCTCCTGGCTGACGCTGGGGACGGTCCGCCTGCTGCTGGACGACGGCATCAGCTCCACGGGACACCGCTTCGGTGACATCAGTCTCGAGGTCACGCTGCCCGCGGACGGGGTCACGACCCTCGCGGGACGGCCTGGAGAGCGTGGCTACGCGGACGGGCCGGCAGGCGAAGCGCTATTCGCCCGGTACTTCGAGGACCTCGACCTGGGGCTGGCAGTCGACCGCGACGGAAGTGTGGTGGTGGCGGATAGTAGCAACGCGGCGATCCGGCGGATCTTGCCGGATGGGACGGTGACCACGATCGCCGGGGGCAACGGCCAGGGAGTACGCGACGGCCCCGCCGACACGGCGCAATTCGTCGAGCCGAAGGACGTGGCCATTGCCCCTCATGGCTCGATCTACGTCGCGGACATCCGGAGCCACCGCATTCGCAAGATCGCGCCGGACGGGACGGTGACCACGGTGGCGGGGGGCGGTCCCACGGGTGGGCGCGGAACCGTGGTCGACGGTCCGTCGTCGGACGCGAGGTTTGCTTCCCCCAACGGCATCGCGATCGATGACTACGGCGACATCTACATCATCGAGTATCACCAGCGCATCAGGCGGCTCTCGCCGTCGGGGTGGGTCTTGACCTACGCCGGAGCGTCCGGCCTCGGTCACCGGGACGGCCCCGTGTCCGGGGCCCAGTTCCAGAACCTGCTGGCGGTAGACATCGACGCGCGGGGCAACCTGTACGTCGTCGACAGCCGGGATGGTGGCCCCGTCTCGCTCCGCAGGATCGATACGGACGGCATGGTGGAGACGCTCTATCGGGATCCTCACGCTGGCCGAGGAGGAACGCTCGCGCATCCGGTGGGGATCGCCGTGTCCGACAACGGCGTGATCTACATCGCCAACACGGGCCGGCACCAGATCGTCCGGCTGACGGGTGCGGGCAACCTGCGCGCCGTGGCCGGCACCGGCGTCGCCGGCTACACGAACGGCGCGCTCGACACCACGGCCTTCAACCTGCCGGGAGCGATGGCCCTTTCCGACGACGGCGTGCTCGTCGTCGCGGACGAGGGCAACAACGTGATTCGCAGGGTTGCGCTGGGAGACAACAGGCTCGGGCCGCCGGCGCTGCAAGTTGCCGGAGCGCGCGAGATCCCGCGCGTGCAGGGTGTGACGACCGAGGTCTTCGCCGGCAGACGAGGGTACTCGACGCGTGGCGCGTCCCGGCTCGTCGACGGCATGGCTCGTAGCGCGCTCTTCTACCGGCCGTGGGGAATGGCGCTGGACGCCGAAGGAAACGTCATCGTCGCCGACTCCGAGAACCATGCGATACGGCGCGTTGCCCTCGATGGGAGGGTGGCCACGATCGGCGGTGGGAATGGCGAGGGCGTGCTGGACGGGCCATGCGGCGAGGCGCAGTTCGCTCGGCCGCAGGGCGTGGCCGTGGACGAGGACGGCTCCATCTTCGTCGCCGACTCCCGGGGGAACCGCATTCGCAGGATCTCCCCGGATTGCACCGTGACCACTGTCGGGGAGGCGCCTCCGCTGTCGGCGAGAACGGGGGTTAGTCTGTCCTGTCACCGGGATCTGCCGACACATCGGGCTGTGCGTCACGACCATAGCTTGGCCTTGCCGATCACGCTCTCGGGGGTGCGGCCGCGCGTCCAGCGGCCGGTGTGGGCGCGGTCGGTGTTGTAGTAGTCCAGGTAGCGCACGAGGTCGTTGCGGAGACCTGTCTGCTTCGGGATGAGGTGGCGCGCGAAGGACGGCTTCCAGCACTCCTCGAGGATCGTGCCCTGCACCCGCTCGACGCAGCCGTTGGTCTGGGGCCTGCCGGCGTGGATGAAGCGCTGGCGGGCGCCGCGGGCGGCGACCGTCTCGCCGAAGACATGCGAACGGAACTCTGATCCGTTGTCGGTCATCACGGTCTCGAGCTCCCAGCCGCGGGCGGCGAGGCCGGCGGCAACGCGGCGGGCGAGGTGCGAGGTCCACTTCGCCGACGGGTTGCGCGGGGTGGTGTGCAGCTCAGCCCAGGTGTAGGCGGAGGCGACGTCGATGGCCGTGTACTGCCAGACGGTGCCCCTGGCGCCGGAGAGCCGTCCGACGTGGAAACAGTCGAACTGCACCAGTTCTCCGGGCCTGGAGGCCTCCAGGTGGCGCTCGGGCTGCGGTTCGGGGGGTGTTGGCTCGGGAGGAGCTGCGTAGCCGGCGACGAGGCCGAGGCGCTTGCGGCGGGTGTTGAGGCGTGGCGCTTGAGGATGCGCCAGACCCCGTTGTGGGAGAGCCGGATGCCGCCCCACTTGGGCCGCGCCAACTCGGCGGCGATGCGCGCAGGTCCGAAGCCGGGCTGGCCGAGGGCGAAGGCCACGACGCGCTGCTCGACGAGCGGACTGGTGGCGTTGGGCATGCGCGGCTGGCGGCGCTCGCGGGGCCGCGGCAGCTCCAGGCCGTAGCGCTCGGCCTGGGCCTTCCAGCGATAGAACGTCGAGTGGTGGATGCCCATCACCCGGCAGGCGGCCCGGACGCTGCCGAGCTCCTCGGCGAGCGCGAACGTGCGCAGTCGCTGGCGGTACAGTACGTCTTCGGGGGTCATGGCGGAGATCCTTCCTGTGCTGCAACACACAGCAGGATGTACCGCCTGGCCCCTATTTCAGAAGGCCGGCACCTGTCGCCTTGACTCGGTGATAGGACAGGTTAGTCCACCCGGCGGCCGCCGAAGGGCTACCGGGGGGTGCGCGACCTCCTCGCCGCGGCAGCGCAGCGTCAGCTCGTCGGTGCCGATCAGCGCCGTCGCCCGCAGGCCCGCCCAGCGGCTCGGCGCCGAGTACCGGGCCCCCTCGACGCGCACCAGCGCGCTGCCGCTCACCGAGACCGCCCGTACCCGCCGCGCCTCGAACGGGGCACCGGGCTCGGGGCGCAGCAGCGGCCGTCCGCACCGCCGGCTTGAGGTTGTCGAACACCTCGGCACGCTGGCGTCGGCACTGGCGCAGGTAGTCCCGCACCAGCGTGTCCCGGACCTCGTAGCCCCCTCGCGCAACTGGCGGTGCAGCCTCGTCGCCGTCAGCCGCTGCTTCGCCGTCGTGCGCCCCGACCACTCCTCCAGCCGCGCCTCGAGGCGCGGCTGAACCCGTTCGAGGACCGGCTTCCGCCGCAGGTCGAGGGCGACCCGCACCAGCTCGGCCAGCGTCAGGTAGCTGCGGACGGTGTTGCGGCTGGTCCCCATCGCCCGGGTGGCCTGCCGCCGGCTCAGGCCTTCGACCAGCACCTTGTGCCGTACCACATACACGTCTTCCACTCGGAGCATCCCCTCCCCCAACCTTCCGCGGCCCCGCCGCCGGAAATGCTGGGACACGTCCCCACGGGGGATCATTATCCGAGCGCCGCTTGTGTCGACGGTCAGCGATTCCGTCAGTAGCTAACGGAGCAGCGAATCTGTCAGTCCCCAGCCAGCGAGCAGGGGGGTGACAGTGCAGCAGTCCGAAGCACCACGACGCTACGTACTCGACAGGGTGATGGCCGGAGATCTGCAGGCCTCGCAGGCCGCCGAGTTCCTGGGCATCAGCGAGCGACACGCGTGGCGGCTCCTCGCCGCCTACCGCGCGCGCGGACCCGCGTCGCTGGAGCACGGCGACCGCGGGCGCCGTCCGCACAACGCCGTCCCGGCCGGCGTCGCCTCGGCCGTGGTGCGCTTCGCCACCACCCGCTACCCGGGAGCGAACCACACCCACCTCGCCGAGCTGCTCTGGGAGCACGAGGGCCTGGACGTGAGCAGTTGGACCGTCCGCCGGATCCTGGTGCGGTTGACTTCTGCGCGGATCGCGCGAGACGGTAATGGGCCCGTGTTCCCCACGCTGAATCAGCGCGTGCGCGAGGTGCCCTCGATCTCCCGGGGCACGAGTGTAGCGTTGAGCGCCGACCGACGAGGCTTGAATTGGCACGAGCGCTTGCCGCCCGAGGCCCGCCAGTCCAGTTCGTCCGCGATCGTGTCCCAGGCCTCCGTTTCGTCCGCGTCGACGATGATGAGGGTGTCGCCGAGCGCGCGATGGCGGTCCTCAAGTGGCAGCCGAGCGAGGTCGCGATGGCGCGTGCGTGCGGCTGCTGACCCCCGCTCGCTGTCGCTGTCCGCCGCCGGTTCGTCGCTCGGCGCGCGCGCACCCGCGCAACTCCAGGCGCTCACAGGTGGGCTCTTGGCCCGAGCTGCGTGCGTTGGCGTCTCGGGAGAGGTCAGGACTGCGCGGCTACAGCTGTAGTTAGGTTGTTTACAGGCGTGAGGCGGGGACGGCCCCGCCAATGCCGCCGTGCGGTCGGCGAGCATTGTAGCGGTAGAGCCAGCGCGGGAGCTGGTGCAGACGTTCGGCATTGGAGCAGTAGGGGCGGGCGTAGACATCCCATGGTCCTAAGCCGTCAAGCGGCGGGTTGTTCTAGCAGGGTGCTGAAAAAGGCGCGGCCATCTGGCAGGATAGCGAAGGCGGCGGGGGCGTAGCCTGGGAGGCAGCCCCGTGCGAGGCGACGCCGAGCGCCAGACCAACATGTTGCTGGCGGTGACGCCGGACTCCTTCATCCCGGACGACCACCCGATCCGACGCATCAAGCCGATCGTCGATGCAGCGCTGCAGCGGCTCTCGCCGCTCTTCGGCACGATGTACGCAACGAGCGGGCGGCCCTCGATCCCGCCCGAGCACCTGCTCAAGGCGAGCCTGCTGATCGCGCTCTACTCGATCCGCAGCGAGCGCCAGTTCTGCGAGCGGCTGCGCTACGACCTGCTCTTCAAGTGGTTCTTGGACCTCAACATCTCAGACGCGCCGTTCGACGCCTCGAGCTTCTCGAAGAACCGCGAGCGCCTGCTCGCAGCCGATGTCGCGCGCGCCTTCTTCGCCGAGGTGGTGGCCGAGGCAAAGCGCCGCCGGCTGCTCTCCGCCGAGCACTTCACCGTGGACGGGACGCTGCTGGAGGCCTGGGCCTCGCTCAAGAGCTACCGCCCGCGCGACGGGCAGGAGCCACCCCCGGGCGGACGCAACCCGGACGTGGACTTCCGCGGGCGGCGGCGCAGCCGCGATACGCATAGCTCCGGCACCGACCCGCAGGCGCAGCTGTACACAAAGGGAGCGGGGCAGACGGCGAAACTGAGCTACATGGGCCATCTGCTCACCGAGAACCGTCACGGCCTGGTGCTGGACGTGGAGTTGACCGAGGCGAACGGGTACGCCGAGCGCGAGGCCGCGGTCACGATGCTGGAGCGCAGCGTGAGCGGCTGCGGGACGCTGGGCGCCGACCGCGGCTACGACACGCGCGACTTCGTGGCGGAACTGCGCGCGCGCGGCGTGACGCCGCACGTGGCGCAAAACGACCGCGGCCGCCGCAGCGCCGTGGACGGGCGCACCACGCGGCATCGCGGCTACAGGCAGAGTCAGCAGCGGCGCAAGATCGTGGAGCAGGTCTTCGGCTGGATGAAGACCGTGGGCGGCGGGCGCAAGCTGCGTTTCGTGGGCCGCGAGCGCAACCGCGGCTGGCTGGAGCTCACCGCCGCCGCCTACAACCTCGTGCGCATGGCCAGGCTCGAACTCGCCCCTGCGTAGGCGCAGTGCGCCCTCCGGCCGGTCCGGGAGCCCTCAGAGGCCCCCGGGGGCAGGTCAGGAGGCCACCATCACGAAGCCGGAGGCGGCTTCAAGCCGCCTCTCGCCACTCCGAGACCCCGGAAGGCGCTTCTTCAGCACCCTGCTAGAGCCGAACGGTGGGCCCAGGCGATGGCCTCGTCGTAGAGGGTGCAATTCCTGAGGCAGCCATGGAGGTAGCCGACGAGGCGGTTGCCGAGGGCACGCAGCGCCTGGTGGTGCAGGTCGCCGGCGGCGCGCCGCGGGTCGTAGAACTCGCGGCAAGCCGGGCTCGCGCGCAGCGAGCACATCGCCCAGTGGTTGGCGGCGTCGGAGAGCCGCCGGTTGCGGATGAAGCGGGCCTTCACGGTGCGCTTGCGCCCCGATGCTACGGTGAGCGGCGAGGTGCCGGCGTAGTTCCTGCGGACTTCGCCGACTCGTAGCGTTCGGGGTCATCCCCGAACTCGCCGAGCACCCGGGCGCCGAGCACGACACCGAGTCCGGGCATGGAGCGGTAGATCGTGGCGTCCGGGTGCTGCTCAAAATGGCTCGCCAGTTCAGCCTCGAGTTCCTTAATCCGATGATTGATCTGGCCGATCTGGCCTACCACCGCGCTGGTGGTCGCGGCGAACGCACTGCTCACCACGGGCGCCACCTCGAGCTGCGGGGATCGCAGCGCGTCGCGGATCTCGGTGGCGCGGCGGTCGATGTACCGCTGGCGGCCACCTCGACGGAGGGCGGCCCGGATCTGCGGCATGGTCAGCCGCGCCGCCGCGCGCGGGTCCGGGGCCGTTGCCAGCACGCCCACCGCGTCGCCGTGAGCGAGGTCGTGGAAGGCCTCCAGGGCCGCCGGGAAATACTCTCGGAGCCCGTTGCGGAGCCGATTGGTTTGTCGCGTGCGGTCCCAAATAAACTGCTGGTGGGCGCGTGCGAGGATGCGCACAGCCGCAGCCTCGTCGGTGTCGCCGGCGACCTCGCGGTGGTTGTGACGGTCCGTGCGTACCAGGTCGGCCAAGAGCTTCGTGTCGCCGGCATCGGACTTCGCGCCGCCGACGTGGTGACGGTCGCGATAGCGGGCCACTGAGCGCGGGTTGACTGCGTAGACGCGGTAGCCGGCGGCGAGCAATGAGGACACCCACGGCCCACGGTCGGTCTCGATACCGATGACGACCTCGCCCGGTTCTGATGCATGCTGCGCGAGCAGTTCGTGCAGCGCGGTAACGCCCCGAACCCCCTCCGGCAACTGCCTGGCAGCAAGCTGTCCGCCCACTTCGTTCATGAGGTGGACATCGTGGTGCTCCTCGGCCCAGTCATCACCCACGTACAGATTTGGTCTGGCGGGTGCGGTCCCGGACGAGCTGCTTCTATGAGGGACGGTCTGATCTGCAAGGCCGACGTGGCGGCCTCCCTGCCCGGGCGGCGTGGCGCCTCATCCACCTTCTATGAGGGACGGTCTGATCTGCAAGGCCGACGTGGCGGCCTCCCTGCCCGGGCGGCGTGGCGCCTCATCCACCTCGCGCCTGCGCGTTATCTCCGAACAGAGGAGCCTGTGCCGAGCTTCTATCCGCACTCGTCTGTGGGCCGCGCATCGGGCCCGGTGCATGAAGGCACATCCTGCTTCCAGGGGGCGCTGCCAGCTGGTGGACGTCCTCGATGGGACAGCAGCTCGGCCGCAGTCGCCCGTGTTCGGCATCACGTGCGTGGCTTCGTTCGCGATCGGGTCTTCCTTCCTGATCTCCGGGTCTGCTGCGCCGGCGGCGGCGGCGCCTCCCCGCTACGCGGCCTCGCGGGCCACGGCGTGGCGCAGCGGCTCGTAGAACTCCCCTGTCTTCCACAGCGCGAGCAGCAGCACCGCCAGCCGTCGTGCGACAGCCACAACCGCGCGCTTCTTCGCGTTGCCCGCCCCTGTTCCCGCGTAGCGCTCACCCCAGCGGCGCAGGTCGGTATCGGGTCCGAAGGCACCGAGGATGTAGTGCGCGGCCTGCACCAGCAGCCGCCGCAAGCCCGCGTCGCCGCTCTTGCTGATCCGGAGCTGTGGCGCGCGCTCTCCAGACTCGCGCTGCCGCGGTACGAGCCCGAGGTAGGCCCCCACCTCCCGGTTCTTCGGGAAGCGCCCCGGGTTCTCGATCGTCAGCACGAACGTGAGCGCGGTGATCGGCCCCACGCCGGTGACCTGGCGCAGCGCCGCGGTCTCGGGGTGGGCCTCGCACAACGCCTCGACCTCCCGCCCGGCCGCCGCGATACGCGCGGTCAGCTCGCCGATCGCCTCCACCAGCGGCAGCAGCGCCGGGCGCAGCCCATCGGGGATGTGCTCCGCCGCCTTGCGGTGGAAGGCCTCGGCCGTGCACGACGGCAGCGCGGCGCCGCAGGCCTTGACGGCCCCGCGCATGTGGTTGATGAGCAGCGTGCGCGAGCGCACCAGCGCGTCGCGGGCGCGCACCACGGCGAGGTCATGCTGGCTCTGCTCGCTGCGGTGGCGGATCGGGGCGAGCAACTCCGGGTCGAAGCGCCCCAGCCGCGCCAGCCATGCGGCGTCGAGGCGGTCGGTCTTGCGCTGGCTGCGGGCGATCAGCGCGACCTGGCGAGGGTTGGCGACGACCGCCTCGTGGCCGAGATCCGCCACGACGCGGCTCAGCCACGGCGAGCGCGGCCCCGCCTCGAGCACGACCCGCGCCGGCGGAAGGTCCTCCAGTGCGCCGCCGAGCGCCGCCGCCGTGGTGCGGACGCGCCGCTCGCGCACCACCTCGCCGCCGCTGCCGAGGACGCAGACGTGGATGTAGCGGTCTCCTACGTCGAGGCCGACGGTGAACGCAGGCCCATCCCTGCCCTCGATGCTCCGCGTCGTTGCGATATCCTGCTGCATGGCCGGTCTCCTACCTCGTCAAGGCTCCGCAGAGAGCCGTTCTGGCCCATCGAGGCCGCTGTTTCGGGGGCGAGTATCCCCCCTTGAGGAGGAGACCGGCCCTCATGCCATCTGGTGGGCGCGGGCGAGGATGCGCCGGTCACGTCCCGCAAGGTGGTGTCACAGTGCACCATCCTTATCAATTGCTAGCTGGCAGCCTGCAGCAGCACCTCCTCGCCTGACGCGGCCGTGAGCCCCGGCGGGGGCAGCAGCGTCACCATCGTCATGTAGCGCCTCGCGACCGCCCACTCGTCGTGCTGCTCGGCGAGCACGGCGCCGACCAGCCGGACCACCGCGGCGCGGTTGGGGAAGATGCCGACCACGTTGGTGCGCCGGCGGATTTCCTTGTTGAGCCGCTCCAGCGGGTTGTTCGACCAGACCTGTTTCCAGTGCGCGACCGGGAAGGCCGTGAACGCCAGTATCTCCGCGGCCGCGTCGGCGAGCATGACCGCGGCATCGGGGAAGCGCGCGTCCAGCTGCTCCACCACCCGGGCGTGCTGGGCGTGCACCGCCTCCGCCGACGGCTGCTGATAGATCGTGCGCACCGTCGTCGCCACCAGCGCCTCGGCGCTCTTCGGCACGCGCGTCAGCAGATTCCTCATGAAGTGCGTGCGGCAGCGCTGCCACGAGGCGCCGCCGAAGACAGTCGCGATCGCCTCCTTGAGGCCCTGAGGGCGTCGGAGGTCACCAACTCCACACCGGAGAGCCCTCGTGCCACGAGCCCGCGCAGAAACGCTAGCCAGAACGCCCCGTCCTCGCTGGTGCCGACGTCGATGCCCAGCACCTCGCGCTTGCCCTCGGCGTTGACCGCGGTGGCGACCACCCTTCCCGCGTACGCGGGGATACCCCGCAGGGCTGACCTGAGCGATGCGGCCCTCCTCGCGCACCCGCTGCGTGAGCGCGTCGAGCCACAGGTAGGGGTAGGGACCGCCGTCGAGCGGCCGGCCGAGGAAGCTCGCGACGACCGTGTCGAGCTCTGCGCAGATCCTCGAGACCTGGCTCTTTTCGAGATGCCCTCACAGCCGAGCGAGCGCACGAGGTCGTCGACGCGGCGGGTCGAGACGCCCTCCGGCTGGCAGGAAGCAACCACCACGAGAAGGAGACATCTGTGATCGAGCACCAGCACAACCGTCTGATATTCCGGTTCCCCGAGGTCCATGACGACGCCGTGCTGGAGGTCGAGTTCCAGCGCACACTGCGCATCCCCGACGACAACCGCGACTATCCCCTGCCGCAGGGCCCGGGGGCGTTCCCGCTCAGCCACGTCGACGACTACCTGGAGCGACTGCCCGCGGAGTGGGCGGCGCGCGGCGGGGTGTTTCTCCCGATGTACCAGGCCGAGGCGATGTGGCTCAGCTTCACCGGGAGCTACCCGATGGCCGTGAAGGTGGCGGCCGGGAAGATCAACGCACTGACGGGGGACCCGTGGACGAACGAGCTCTCCGATTCGCCGCAGGACTACCTCGTGGTCCCCGAGCAGCCGTGGCTGGACGGCTTCTGCGTCGAGCAAGGACTGGTGCGGCAATTCGTGGCGATGCCCCTGGGCGCGGGGTACTCCGCCGAGGAGCAGCTCACCGGCGAGGCACAGCACGGCGGCCTGCAGATCGCCGTCCATCCGATGAAGGTGTCGAGCTACGAGGCCCTCGCGCTGGAACGCCGCGTCGAGGAGGAAGTCCTGGCTCTTGCTCCCGTCCCGGACGGCGAGATGAGTCTCGCTCCGGGCGGCCTGATGCGCCAGGAGGTCTACGAAGACCCCTACGGTTTCGATGCGTGGGAGACGTCGGTGCGGTCCCGCTGCTTCGTACACATCCTGAACAGCGTCCAGTTCCTCGGCGTGACCGGCGGCGAGCCTCCCCACGAACCGGTGAGCGCGCAGGACTACTCGGCGGCCGGGCTACCGTGGTTCGAGTACTACGGCGGCGACGTGGAAGCCCTGACCGGCGCCGCGAAGCTCGCGGGCATGGACAGCGTGGCAGCGAGGAGCCTCAAGGTGGGGGATGGGGTCGTCCCCGGCAACGAGCCGGTGACGCCGGTGGTCGTCGCCCTCCCAGCCCGACCGGTCAGGGAGGGCGAGTTCTAGCCGTAAGCACCGGCTCAGCGCTCGCGTCGAGCGGCACGGCCCGTTCATTGCAGAACCTACACTCCCACCCGACATCACCCGAACGAATGGCCGTGAGCCCGTCGAAACAAACCGGAGGTCGCCCAGTTGAACCCCGCAGGCAGCTCTGATCGCCCGATCCCCAACAGCTACTGGGTCGTCCCCGGCCGCTTCGCCGCCGGCGAGTACCCGGGCGACAAGCACCGCAACGAGGCCGCAGCCAGGCTCCGCACGCTGCTGAGCGCGGGCATCGACCACTTCATCGATCTGACCGAGCCCAGCGAAGGGCTGGAGCCATACACCGACATCGCCGAAGCGGAAGCCGACGGTCTTGGCATGGACGTCGCGCATGAGCGGCATTCGATCGTCGACGTGGGCGTGCCCGGCAGCCCCCAGGAGATGGCCGACATCCTCGACGCCATCGACGACGCTCTGGACGAAGAAGGGACCGTCTACCTCCACTGCTGGGGCGGGGTCGGACGGACCGGCACCGTCGTCGGCTGCTGGCTGGTACGGCACGGGCGGACGGGCGACGAGGCGCTGAGACAGCTCGCGGAGTGGTGGCAGGGAGTCGCGAAGGCCCGCCGCAAGCCGCAGTCGCCCGAGACATCCGAGCAGTTCCGCTACGTCCGCGAATGGACGGAGCCTTCACCGGAGGAGAGCCCAATGAGTGAGATCACCACACTGGATCGATTCCGGGGCTGCCTGCTCGGTCTGGCTGCGGGCGACGCCCTCGGCACCACGCTCGAGTTCCAGCCGCCGGGCACGTTCGAAGCGATCGACGACATGGTCGGCGGCGGCCCGTTCGGACTGAAGCCCGGCCAGTGGACCGACGATACGTCGATGGCACTGTGCCTCGCGACAAGCCTGATCGAACAGAAGGGCTTCGACCCCACCGACCAGATGGAGCGTTACGTGCGGTGGTGGCGGGAGGGCTACCTGTCCTCCACAGGCCGGTGCTTCGACATCGGGACCACGGTGAGGGATGCGCTGTCTCGCTTCGAGCGGGACGCCGACCCGTACGCCGGTTCCACGGACTCGCAGACCGCGGGGAACGGCTCCCTCATGCGGCTTGCGCCGGTCCCGATGTACTACTGGGGCCACCCGGCCGATGCCATCACCAAGGCGGCAGATAGTTCCCGGACGACGCACGGGGCGCGGGAGGCGGTCGACGCCTGCCGCTACTTCGCCGGCCTGCTCGTCGGCGCGCTTGGTGACGTCGGCAAGGAGACGCTCCTCTCCGCTGGCTACTGCCCTGTCGAGGGGTTATGGGAGAGCCATCCGCTGGTGGAGGCGATTGCCCGCATCGCCAACGGCTCCTTCAAGAATCGCAACCCGCCGGAGATCAGGGGCACCGGTTACGTCGTTCGGTCGATCGAGGCGGCGCTCTGGGCGTTCCACCACTCGGACAACTTCCGCGAAGGCGCCCTGCTCGCGGCGAACCTCGGCGGCGACGCCGATACGACTGCCGCGATCTACGGTCAGATCGCCGGGGCGTACTACGGGGTCGACGGCATTCCGGCCGCGTGGCGCGAGCAACTCACGATGGCTGATGAGATCACGTCGATGGCGGACGACCTGTACGAGCTTGTGCTCGGGCTCCTCGTCTACGAACCCGAGCCGAGGGACGTGCGCAAGGTGGCATCGGTCACCGAACGGTTGGTGGAGATCGGCGGCGTGCAGGTTCGCTGGGTCGCCGTGATCGTCGAGGGCCACACCGTGGAGCACGTGCTGCTATATGACGTTACCGACGCGGAAGCCGCGTTTGGCCGGCCGTTCGACGACGAGATGGATGACGAAATGCGGATGGGCATGTACGCGACCGATCGCATCGCGTTGGACGAAACGATGCACAAGGTCGCGTCCGCCACGAGCTACGTCCTCGACGGGAAGTGCGTCAGGACAGCGAAGATCGAGCATTGCCGCGAGATCGAGCCGGCCAGCGCCAGCTGGGCCGGCACCGACGCCGACGGTACCCTCATGCAGCGCGAGCCTTGGAGCTGCGTCCCCGGCACACCCCCCGTTTCGCACCGGGATCTGACCAGCCCTGGACTTCGCGGAGGAGCCGGATGACGGCGTGCTGCTCGGGTTTCGCGCGCCGCGGTCCGTGAATGGGGAGCCCAGCTCAACGACTACATGGAGTCGTGCGAGGCGTAGCGCGTGCTGCGCATACACGCCGCCCCCCTTGGCGAACCGTGCTCACAACGCTACGTCGTAAGGAGGACGCGCAGCCCGCCCTCGCGCGGAGAAGTGCGCGGTCACCGCTCCTGCGGGCGCGCGGTGCTTCTCTCGTCTTGGCCCGCAGAGCAGAATCGGCAGGGATCGACGCCGGCATCGGCGATGCACGACAAGCACTCTTCCGAACACTCCGCAAAGCCCTGCTGGCACTCGTGCCCGTGCTCTTGCGCGTCGTCGTCGTCTTCCCATCGGAAGAGGTACCTCTGAATGACCACACGTACTCCTGACAGCCGTCGCGGCCAGGGCCACTGCGGACTGCTCCGCGACCTCGGCCGCGAGTCCGAGTCCGGGGAGCCAGCCGAGAGTCTACCGCGCTGGGAAGCCTCTCCGACGGTCGACGCCGGGCGGCCGAGCATCGCGCGGATAGGAATGCCGGACGACCTGCGTGAGGTGGCTACTGTGGGTACCATGCGCGTGGTGCGGCTCCTCCTGATCAAGAGTTGAGCTGATCGCTTCCTGCGCGGAGAGGCGGCGGGGTGTTCGGACGACCTACCCTCGATGAGGCCGCGCTCGTGGCTTTCGCCCTGGTGCAAGGCATCGGGGCGAGCAGGAGCTCGCGCCGGGTGTCGTGCGGCTGTTGCTCGACGGGCAACAGCGCATCACTTCGCTCTACGGCATCATCCGGGGCGCGCCGCCGGACTTCTTTGACGGCAACGCGCGAGCCTTCACCGACCTCTACTTTCACATCGGGAGCGAGGAGTTCCGTTTCTACCAGCAGCTGCTCATGCGGGACGATCCACTCTGGATCAATGTCTCCGAGCTGATGCAGGCGGGGCACACGGGGCTCGGAGAGCACATCACCCGCTTCGGTCAGCTGCCCCAGTTCGCCGACATGCAGGGCGAGTTCATCGGGTGCCTCAACAACATCATCGGGATCCGCGAGATCGACCTTCACATCGAGGAGGTGACGGGTGCCGACAAGACCATCGAAGTGGTCGTGGACATCTTCAATCGGGTCAACAGCGGCGGCACGAAGCTCTCGCAGGGTGACCTCGCCCTCGCGAAGATCTGCGGCTCGTGGCCCGAAGGGCGCGAGCGCATGCAGTCGATCCTCGAGCGCTGGCGCGAGAGTGGGTACGACTTCAACCTCGACTGGCTGCTCCGCAACGTGAACGCGATCGTGACGGGCGAGGCGCGGTTCGCGCACCTCCACGACTCGTCCACCGACGCCGTCCGGGAGGGCCTCGCCCGCGCGGAACAGCGCGTCGACTACGTCCTGAACCTCATCGCCGGCCGGTTTGGGCTCGACCACGACCGCGTGCTCTTCGGGCGCTACGCACTGCCCGTGATGTCTCGGTACATCGACCGTCGTGGCGGCCACCTACATGGCGCCGCCGAGCAAGACCGGCTGCTCTACTGGTATTTCCAGAGTGCGATGTGGGGCCGCTTCTCCGGTTCGACCGAGACCGTGCTCGACCAGGACTTCGAGGCGATCGAGGACGTCGACCGCGGCATCGAGCAGCTGATCGAGCAACTGAGGCTCTGGCACGGGAGCCTCCGGGTCGAGCCAGCGCACTTCCGGGGCTGGAGCCTCGGGGCCCGCTTCTACCCCGTCCTGTACGCGCTCACGCGCGTCGGCGAAGCACAGGACTGGGGCACGGGGCTCGCGCTCAAGCACACGCTGCTGGGCCGCATGAACGCCCTCGAGGTGCATCACATCTTCCCGAAGGCGCTGCTGTACCGCGCGGGCTTCCAGAGGTCGCAGGTCAACGCCGTCGCTAACTTCTGCTTCCTGACCAAGGACACCAATCTCCAGATCAGCGACCGCCCACCAGCCGAGTACTTCCCGGAGATCGAGGAGCGTCACCCCGGCGCGCTCGCGTCGCAATGGATACCGATGGACCGGGAGCTCTGGGAGACGGAGAACTACCCGCGATTCCTCGAGGAGCGGCAGCGACTACTCGCCGAGGCCGCAAACGCACTCCTGGACGACCTCTTGCACGGCGCCCCGGCCATCGAGTCGGGGGAGCCGGTAGCAGCGGCTGCAGGAAAGGCCAGCGAGCCGGCCACGATCCCCGGCGGTATCGAAGACGCCGAGGAGGAGGCTGCCCTCCGAGCCATCAACGACTGGGTACGCAGCCAGGGACTCCCCGAGGGCCAGATCGAGCACGAACTTGCACACCCGGATACCGGCGACCCGCTCGCCATCCTCGACCTTGCCTGGCCGAACGGCCTGCAACAGGGCTACAGCGAGCCGGTGGCGCTGCTGCTCGGCGAGGAGCAGGAGACACTACAGATCGCGAACGACCACGGGTTCCGCCACTTCACGAGCGCCGAGGCGTTCAAGCGGTACGCGGAGACCGAAGTGCTGGCGCTGGCCGGCGAGGGTGCATTGGCGGGAGTCAGGTAGCGCCGAACCACGATGAACTGACGCGGGCGCAGCCCGCCGACTACGCGCATTATTCCGAGGCTCGCGACATTGATCTCCGTACGTGATACGGCATAGGGTTGCCCACTGACGACGGATGGGGAGGGTCAACAGTGGATTCGGGACAACCGCGATGGCGATTCCGGCGCATGATGCCGTCGGAGATCAACCAGGATCCTGTACAGGGTGAGTTTTTCACCTCCGCTTCAGATCTCTCTGAGCGCGTTGTCCGAGAGTCGCTTCAGAATTCGCTGGACGCCCGACAAGGGAATGAACCCGTGAGGGTGCGGTTCACCTTCAGCGGCGAGACCGACGCCCTCAGTGTAGATGCCGCTGCCCGCTATCTCGGCGAGCTCGCCCCTCACATCCAGGCCGATCCGAGCGCCGACGCTGCAGAGCGTGAAAGCATCGACGAGGCTTTGGCTTCCCTGGCCGGGCCGATGCCATGGGTCACGGTCGAGGACTTCGGCACGACCGGCCTTGCTGGCGACATCGAGGCGAACGACGCGAACGAGCCCGACAACCACTTCTGGGGCTTCTTTCGGAGCATCGGGATCTCACCCAAGGGCGAGGACGCCGGCGGGTCGTGGGGGTTGGGAAAGTGGGTCTTCCCGGATGCCTCGATGGTCAACGCGTACCTCGGCGCGACCCGGCGTGCAGGCGAAGATCACACGCTACTCATGGGGATGGCGGTACTGAGGACGCACACCGTCAACGGGACGAAGCACCCGCCCTATGGCCAGTTGGCCGCTGAGACGGATACACGAGACGACGAGTGGCTCCCGCTCCCGATCAATTCCCGGGACGACCCCGACTTCGTCCTGCAAACGCTCATGGATTTCGGGCTCGATAGGCTGGACCATCCGGGCCTGTCGGTGATCGTGCCCTACCCGAAGCAAGAACTCACACTCGGTTCGATCGCGCGGGCGGTCATCACGCAATACTTCTTGCCGATCGTGCGTGGCGACCTCACAGTCGAGATCCGCGCGCCCGGTGAGCGACAGCGAACCATCAGCGCCGACACGATCGCTCGCGAAGTCGTCGACATCCCGATGCCCCCCGGTGAGGACGCTCACGACGAGGAGTCACGTGACTCGCTCGCGGGAGTCATCCGGTTGGCACAGTGGGCAATTCAGCTGGACGACGGGGCGCACGTCACACTGCAAGTGCCAACAAGGACGAACGACACCCTGGACCTGCTCGACTTGGAAGACCTGCGCGAACGCTACGAGCGCGGCGAACGCTTGGCGTTCACGCTCGAGACGCGGGTCCAGAGGAAGAGTACGTCGCAGCGTACGGCTACCAGCTTCCGGCTCTACATCGAGCGAGCCGACGGCCTATCGAGCGGACACGACTACTTCGTTCGCGGTCACCTCAGCATCCCCAGAATGGATCACATCACGCGCTACAAGGCCCGAGTTCTCGTAGTGGTCGACGGAGAGTCGGAGCTGGCGCACCTGCTCAGAGACTCCGAGGGGCCGGCGCACATCTCGTGGGATCCGCACGAGCAACGTCTCAAGGATCACTGGGTCGGCGGGTACAGCCGCGTCCAGGAAGTGAGGCGAGCGGCAGTACTGCTGCTGCAGCGCCTCGCCGAGCGACCCGACGAGCAGCAATTCGATGCCCTCGCGGACCTGTTCCCGGCCGATCCAGCGGACATCCGCAGCCGCACTCCGAGCGGCCGCCGGGGCGGCGGCCCTCCCCCACCGCCACCTCCGCCGCCCCCGCCGCCCGTCCTGAATGCGAGCCGAACGGAGTCCGGGTTCTCCGTGACCACACCACGAGGAGCCGACCTCGTCGGCTCGGAGTGGACGCTGCGATTCGCCTACGACGTCGTCCGCGGCAACGCGTTCAGCCTGTTCGATCAGGGCGCGAGACGGGGTGTCCCGGACTTCTCGATCGAACCGGGGCAAGTCGAGGTTCTCTCGCGCTCCGCAGAGGTCGAGCGCACGGAGGACAACATGATCAGGTTCCGGGTCCTCGCCGACGCCGTGCGTCTCGACGTGACCGGCCTCGACGATCGAGATGTGATCGTCGACATGCAACGTGTCGAGTCATCCGACGACGCGACGGATGGGGACGGTTCCTCATGAGGAGTCGGCTCAATAGCACGGGGCGGAGGCGGATCACGCGGAACCACGCACAGGTGTCCGTGCGCGCTCCCGAGGGCGACGACCCAGCGATCTTCGACGCGAGCCTCGACTTGTCGAGCTATGGCTTCCCGGACGGCGCCCGCGTGCGCGTGGAGGCGTGGCGCAGTAACGCAGTCCAGCGGTGGGACTACGGCACGGCCGGTGCCCTTGAGCCGCCCAGTGACGAGGAGCGGCAGCTGACCGATGTGCCCGCTTCGGCGCAGTTCCGGGTGATCGTCGTGGCCGGCGACGGCTCGGGACTGCTGCTCGGCCACGCGCCGAATATTCGCCCGGTGTTACCGCGCCGGTCCCTTCTCCCGGTGCGTGAGAGCGAAGAACTGGGTGACGAGGTCTGGCGCGTCGACTTCGGCGACGGGATGGACCGGCCCGAACTGCTGATCAACCCGTCCGTGGAAGGCATCAGCGAGATCGTTCGCAGCAACGAGGAGTTCCGTTCGCTCGTGATGCCGGATGTGCTGCGAACGATCCTCGCGCATGTCGTGCTCGTAGAACGCCAGGACCCCGACGACGATGAAGGGCCATGGGGAGGATGGTTCGAGATCGCCCGCGCACTGCTCCCCGACGCGGAGCCTCCTCATTTGCAGCATCAAGGGACGACGGACACCGACCTCGCCGACGCGAACCGCTGGGTCGACCGCGTGGTGGCCGCGTTCGCAGACGTTCGTCTTGACGCCGCCGATGCCTACAACAACGCGCTGCACGGCCGCAGCTCATGAACGACCACGGCCCCGAAGCGCTGTCGAGACTCCGCGAGATCCGCGACGCACTGGGGGAGGAAGGCGCACCCCGGCGGGTGAACCTCCGGGACTATGCAGAGCCCGGGACACCTGCATGGGGCGCCTTCGTCGAGGCAGCAGGTGTGCCGGGCCACAAGGTGCGCCGGGCGACCATGCTGGCCCGGATCAACCAGGCCATCGACGTGCTCACCGCCCAGCTCCTCGGCGTCGAGACCCCCTCCACGCCGTCACAGCCCCGGGAGTCGTTGTCGCGGGAGATCGACGAGCTGGCCGAAACCGCCCGGACGGGTCTTTGCCAGCCCCGCCGGGTCGAGCGCCAGCGGCTGCGCCGGCTCACGCCCGACGGCATCGAGCGTGCACGCGAGTTCCTCACGGACCTCCGCGACGACCCCACCGGCGCGATGGAACCGCCGCCCGATCTGCTCTACGACGAGCGCTACGCGGCCCGGTTCGTCGGTGAGATCGAGGTGGAGCGACGCCCGTTCCGGGCGCGTCGAGAAGTCGCGGAGTACTTCGAGCCGCTGCTGAAACCGGTCGCGCACCTGGTGGCCGACCACGCCGGTGTCTGGTCGTGGTTGGGCTTGTTCTACTTCGCGGAGACGGCGCGCCGGGAGAACGGCGCCGTCCAGTTGTCGCCGCTGGACGAGACGTTCGTCGTCGATCGCCGGGATGGCGCCTCCCGTTCGTACGAGCTGCGGTTCCGGCACTACCTCTGGGGGTCGTGGCGTCTCTACGAACAGCAGGGGGAGCGCGCGGGGTTCCTCCTCGACAAGGACCTGACGTGGTGGGGCGATATAGCACAGAGGTCGTTTGGCGCCATCCGCGTCTTCAACTCGGTCGGAATCGTGCCGTTGATCCTGCGCCTGTACACGCATGGTGCGCAGCAGAAGCGTGGCTTCAACTTCAGCCGTGGCGGTCTCCGCCACTTGATCCGCGTGCTCGACCAGCTCGAGCGCACCCACGACGTGTATGGGATGGAACCGGACGCGCTTCTGACGATCCTGCCCGAGGAATTCAGGCAGTGGGACGGAGGTCCGGGCCCGGACCGGTAGACTGTCCGTCCAGCGGCTCGAGGCGACATCCGTCGGCCTCGATGCCGTTGCAGACCTGCTCGGTCCGGCCCCGAGGTGAACACGCCATGACCAGCGACAACAGCGTCACCACGGGCTACGAGGCCGAACTCTGGGAGATGGCCGACGCGCTGCGCGGCAGCATGGACGCCGGTGAGTACAAGCACGTCGTGCTCGGGCTCATCTTCCTCAAGTACGTCTCCGACGCCTTCGAGGAGACCCGCGCGCAGCTCGAGGCTGAGCGCGACCAGGGCGCGGACCCCGATCATCCCGACGAGTACCTCGCTCGCAACATCCTGTGGGTGCCGAAGGAGGCGCGCTGGTCCGTGCTGCAGGCGCAGGCCCGCCAGTCGACCATCGGGCAGACGGTCGACGAAGCAATGACCGCCATCGAGGAAGCGAACCCTGCGCTGCGCGACGTCCTGCCGAAGGACTATGCCCGCCCAGCGCTCGACAAGCAGCGCCTGGGCCAGTTGATCGACCAGGTCAGCAACATCGTCGTGGGCGACGAGGACGCCCGATCGCGGGACGTGCTGGGGCGCGTGTACGAGTACTTCCTCTCCCGCTTCGCGGAGTCAGAAGGCAAGCGGGGCGGCGAGTTCTACACACCGCGCAGCGTGGTGCGGCTGCTGGTCGAGATGCTCGAACCGTACGAGGGCCGCGTCTACGATCCCTGCTGCGGCTCTTCGGGGATGTTCGTGCAGTCCCTCGAGTTCATTCGAGCCCATGCGACCGGGAACGGCAACGGCGGGAAGGCGAGCGCGCCCATCTCGATCTGGGGCCAGGAGTCCAACCACACCACCTGGCGACTCGCGAAGATGAACCTCGCGATCCGGGGCATCGAGGGCCAGATCGCCCACGGTGACAGCTTCCACAACGACCGCCACCCGGACCTCCGGGCCGACTACATCCTCGCGAATCCGCCGTTCAACGTCTCGGACTGGGGCGGCGAACGCCTCGCCGACGACCAGCGCTGGCAGTACGGCGTCCCGCCCGCGGGCAACGCGAACTTCGCGTGGGTGCAGCACTTCGTCCACCACCTCGCACCGGCGGGCATCGCCGGCTTCGTGCTCGCCAACGGCTCGATGTCCTCGAACCAGCGCGGCGAGGGCGAGATCCGCGAGCGGCTCGTCGAGGAGGGCATGGTCGACTGCATGGTCGCGATGCCCGGGCAGCTCTTCTACTCGACGCAAATCCCGGCGTGCCTGTGGTTCCTGGCGCGCGACCGCCGCAACGGCCGGTTCCGCGACCGCCGCGGCGAGGTGCTGTTCATCGACGCCCGCGCGATGGGCCGCATGACCGACCGCACGCACCGCGAACTGACCACCGAGGACATCGCGCTCATCGCCGACACCTACCACGCGTGGCGCGGCGAGGAGGGCGCCGGCGAGTACGTCGACGTACCCGGCTTCTGCAAGTCGGCGGACCTCGAGGAGGTGCGACGGCACGGGCACGTGCTCACGCCGGGCCGCTACGTCGGCGCAGCGCCGCAGGAGGACGACGGCGAGCCGTTTGAGGAGAAGATGACGCGCCTCGCCGCGCAGTGGCGCGAGCAGCGCGCCGAGGCCGAGCGCCTCGACGCGGAGATCGAGGCGAACCTGGAGGCGTTGGGGTACGGCGCGTGACAGATCTAGGATCTGGTCGGACCGGCCGAATGGTAGACGATGACGGTCAGCGTGCTCACGCTGGTCGGCTGCTGCAAGTACTCGTCCCTGAGGGAGGTCAGTCGTCAGCGAGGAAGTGGCAGGCGATGACACTCGGAGATGTGATGTCTTTCTCGAATGGCACGACAAGTCCAGATCGCTCTGATCAGATGCCCGTCCCCGTGTACGGAGCCAATGGGGTAATGGGGTTTACCAGCAAGGCAAACTCTCCAGAAGGCACCATCATTATCGGAAGAGTGGGAAGCTATTGCGGGTCATTGCACTACAGCGAGGAGTCTTGCTGGGTAACAGATAATGCCATTCGCTCGAGAGCGGTCGCGACGAACAATACGAAGTTTCTGTTCTATCTCCTTCGTGCCCTCAACTTGAACGACCACAGGAGTGGCTCCGGTCAGCCACTTCTGAATCAGTCAATCCTCGCTTCAATACCGGTCCGCATCCCGCCCCTAGACGAGCAGCGCGCGATCGCGCGCGTGCTCGGCGCGCTCGACGACCGGATCGAGCTGAACCGGCGCATGAGCGAGACGCTCGAGGAGATGGCGCGGGCGCTGTTCCGGTCGTGGTTCGTGGACTTCGACCCGGTGCGCGCGAAGGCCGAGGGCCGGCCCTCGGGCCTCCCGCCCGACCTCGACGCGCTGTTCCCCGCATCGTTCGAGGCGTCGGAGCTGGGGGAGGTACCGGCAGGGTGGGAGGTGAAGGCGCTGGGGGAGCTAACCGACATCTCAAGCGGGAAACGACCGATCGAGCGTCACGCGCAGCCCTCGGCCACTGCAAACGTCCCAATATTCGGGGGCGCCGGCGCGATGGCGTACGCAGACGAGGCGCTCTATTCTTCTCCGGTCATAATCACCGGGCGTGTCGGAACTCTCGGGATCGTGCACCGCGTGAGCTTCCCGGTGTGGCCTTCAGACAACACTCTAGTAATCATTCCCAGCCGCCCCGCCGAGTTCAGCTGGCTCGTTGGGGTCGTTCGGGAGGTAGACTTGCCGAACTTGAACCGCGGTTCAACCCAGCCGCTCATCACCCAACGCGATCTCAAGGCGCAGGCCGTCGCGGTCCCGCCTGACTCTGTCCTCATCCGCTTCGCTGACCTGACCGACCCTCTCTACGCCTCGTCCGATTCGAACTCGGAACTCTCAAGATCGATCGCTGATCTTCGGGACGCACTGCTACCGCGCCTCGTGTCGGGTGAATTACAGCTCGCCCGCGGCAGCACGGAAGTTTGAGACGGTGAAGCAAATCGTCCACCTGTTTCCCGACACGAACCTTTTCATCCAGTGCCGGGCATTGGATGAGCTCGATTGGTCTTCGTGGGCAGAATTTCAGGAAGTGCACTTGATCGTGAGCCGCCCGGTCCAACGCGAGATCGACCAGCAGAAGAACCGCGGTAACGACCGCGTCGGGCGTCGAGCGCGAAAGGCCAACCAACTGTTCCGGAGCATCATTGACTCGGGACAGAACCACGTATTGGTTCGGGAAGCCAATCCTCAAGTCAAGCTTCTTTTGGGCGGTCCCGGAAAGCCGGCCCCCGAGCTAGAGGGCAATCTCGACTATACCCAAGCCGACGACGCGATAGTTGGTCATCTGTACGAGTATCTCAAACAGAACCCGCGGCACGACGCGCGGCTACTGACAGATGACTCGGGTGCCCTGATGACGGCGCAAGCGCTCAGTCTGCCCTTCATCTCAATCCCGGAAACATGGCTACGCGATCCGGAGCCGAGCCAGGCAGAGAGGGAGAACGCGAAACTCCGGACGCAGATCGCGAGGCTACAGGCTGGGCCGGACTTCGATGTGGCTTTCGTGGATCAGGAGGGGCAGAAGATCCGAGAACTCAGGGCGGTTCACCATGTACCCGTCCCGCTTCCGGACGACGAACTGACTGGCCTCATGCGAGAACTAAGGAGGCGCGCACCACCTGTGGGGTGGTTGATGCGACCAGATGCTTACCAGAGCTGGTTGGCAGAATGTGAGCAAATCCTCCGGAGCATTCACGATGAGATGCAGGTGGAGTCGGAGGGCGTTGCCTTCGAGATCGTGGCGACGAACACAGGCACGCGTCCGGGTAAGGACGTGCTCGTAGCCATTTCCGCGATGGGTGACTTCAGGATCCGGCCGCATCGTTCCGAATGGAGCTTTTACGCCGATTCAAGGGAGCGCACGTACCTTCCGTCGCCACCCAGCCTGCTCGACATGCCTTCCTTGTACGCGGGCGGACTCTTGGGATCGCAGCAGATTGGAGGTGAGCGACGGGATCCGAATGGCTTCTACTGCAAGGGCGGATTGCCTCACGATCCGGTGGACTCCTACGCCCTGGAATGCACACAGTGGCGCCACGGCGCTGACGAGGAGTATTTCAGGAGCGAGATATTCGTCAGTTATACCGACGCCGAGATCGAAGGGGCGCTTGAGTGTGTCATCCACGCCGAGAATCTGTCTGAGCCAATCTCGGCCGTGCTACCAGTCCGTATCGAAGTCCGTAACGCGAGCGTCAGCGTGGCTGATCGCGCTTGGGATCTAGCAGGGTGCTGAAGAAGCGCCTTCCGGGGTCTCGGAGTGGCGAGAGGCGGCTTGAAGCCGCCTCCGGCTTCGTGATGGTGGCCTCCTGACCTGCCCCCGGGGGCCTCTGAGGGCTCCCGGACCGGCCGGAGGGCGCACTGCGCCTACGCAGGGGCGAGTTCGAGCCTGGCCATGCGCACGAGGTTGTAGGCGGCGGCGGTGAGCTCCAGCCAGCCGCGGTTGCGCTCGCGGCCCACGAAACGCAGCTTGCGCCCGCCGCCCACGGTCTTCATCCAGCCGAAGACCTGCTCCACGATCTTGCGCCGCTGCTGACTCTGCCTGTAGCCGCGATGCCGCGTGGTGCGCCCGTCCACGGCGCTGCGGCGGCCGCGGTCGTTTTGCGCCACGTGCGGCGTCACGCCGCGCGCGCGCAGTTCCGCCACGAAGTCGCGCGTGTCGTAGCCGCGGTCGGCGCCCAGCGTCCCGCAGCCGCTCACGCTGCGCTCCAGCATCGTGACCGCGGCCTCGCGCTCGGCGTACCCGTTCGCCTCGGTCAACTCCACGTCCAGCACCAGGCCGTGACGGTTCTCGGTGAGCAGATGGCCCATGTAGCTCAGTTTCGCCGTCTGCCCCGCTCCCTTTGTGTACAGCTGCGCCTGCGGGTCGGTGCCGGAGCTATGCGTATCGCGGCTGCGCCGCCGCCCGCGGAAGTCCACGTCCGGGTTGCGTCCGCCCGGGGGTGGCTCCTGCCCGTCGCGCGGGCGGTAGCTCTTGAGCGAGGCCCAGGCCTCCAGCAGCGTCCCGTCCACGGTGAAGTGCTCGGCGGAGAGCAGCCGGCGGCGCTTTGCCTCGGCCACCACCTCGGCGAAGAAGGCGCGCGCGACATCGGCTGCGAGCAGGCGCTCGCGGTTCTTCGAGAAGCTCGAGGCGTCGAACGGCGCGTCTGAGATGTTGAGGTCCAAGAACCACTTGAAGAGCAGGTCGTAGCGCAGCCGCTCGCAGAACTGGCGCTCGCTGCGGATCGAGTAGAGCGCGATCAGCAGGCTCGCCTTGAGCAGGTGCTCGGGCGGGATCGAGGGCCGCCCGCTCGTTGCGTACATCGTGCCGAAGAGCGGCGAGAGCCGCTGCAGCGCTGCATCGACGATCGGCTTGATGCGTCGGATCGGGTGGTCGTCCGGGATGAAGGAGTCCGGCGTCACCGCCAGCAACATGTTGGTCTGGCGCTCGGCGTCGCCTCGCACGGGGCTGCCTCCCAGGCTACGCCCCCGCCGCCTTCGCTATCCTGCCAGATGGCCGCGCCTTTTTCAGCACCCTGCTAGTCAAAGGCGTGAACAGCGGGTCATGACCACCCTCACCGAAGCCGATGTCGAGGACGCCGCGCTTGAGTGGCTCGGCGACCTTGGCTGGCAGACCGCGCACGGGCCCGACATCGCGTCCGGCGCGCCCGGCGAGGAGCGCGCCGACTACGGCGTCGTCGTGCTGGAACAGCGCCTGCGCGACGCCCTCGCACGGCCGGGCGGCGTGTCGGCAACTGTTTGACAGTCGGAACGACGCGAGAGGAACATGACGGGGCGATTGGGGCGGATTGACCGTGGACTGGCGTGAGTACATCACCGTCGACCCGAATGTCTGCCACGGGCAGGCTTGCATCGCCGGCACCCGCGTCATGGTCACCGTCATCCTCGACAACCTGGCTGCGGGGTTGACGGCGGCGGAGATCGCGGAGAGCTATCCGTCCGTGTCCGCCGATGCGGTTCGGGCGGCCCTCCAGTACGCCGCCGACTTGGCGAGGGAGCGGATCGTGCCGCTGGGCGCATAGGGACGCCCCATGCGGGTCAAGCTCGACGAGAACCTGCCGATTCAGCTCAAGCGCCTGTTTACGGAGTCCGGCCATGACGCGGCCACGGTCGTCGACGAGGGCCTGGGCGGCGCCCCGGACACGGAGATAGCGGCGATCTGTATCGCCGAGCAGCGGGTGCTCGTCACGCAAGATCTGGATTTCTCAGACATACGAACGTACCCGCCGGCGGAATATGCCGGCATCATCGTGTTCCGGCTACCCAGTGCAGCGCGGGATGCTCTCCTGGAGGTGACCCCCATCTTGATTGAGCGACTGGAAGAGTCATCCCCCAGGGGCCAGCTATGGATCGTGGAGCACTCACGGATCCGACTCCGGGAATAATCCATGACCACCCTCACCGAAGCCGAAGTCGAGGCCGCCGCTCTTGAGTGGCTTCGCGACCTTGGCTGGCAGACTGCGCACGGGCCCGACATCGCGCCCGGTGCGCCCGGCGAGGAGCGTGCCAACTACAGCGTCGTCGTGCTGGAGCGGCGGCTGAGGGACGCCCTCGCGCGGCTCAACCCCGAGCTGCCCCACGACGCGCTCGACGACGCCTTCCGCAAGCTGACCCGACCCGAGGGCTCGACCCTCGAAGCGCGCAATCGCGCCTTCCACCGCCTGCTCGTCGCGGGCGTGAACGTCGAGTACCGCACCGCCGGCGGCGCGATCCGCGGCGCGCAGGCCGCCGTCATCGACTACGCCAGGCCCGCTGCCAACGACTTCCTCGCGGTCAACCAGGTCACCGTCACCGAGCGCGAGCACACCCGCCGCCCGGACGTCGTGCTGTTCGTCAACGGCCTGCCGCTCGGCGTCATCGAGCTCAAGAACCCGGCCGACGAGGAGGCCGACATCTGGACGGCGTGGCAGCAGCTCCAGACCTACCAGGCCGAGCTGCCCTCGCTGTTCTCGATGAACGAGCTGCTCATCGTCTCGGACGGCACGGAGGCGCGTCTCGGCACGCTCACGGCGGGGCGTGAGTGGTTCAAGCCGTGGCGCACGGTCTCGGGCGAGGGCCTCGCCGAGGTAACCGCGCTCGAGCTGCGCGTGCTCCTCGAGGGCGTCTGCGCGCCGGAGCGGCTGCTGCCGCTACTCCGCGACTTCGTCGTCTTCGAGGACGACGGCAGCGGCGTGCTCGTGAAGAAGATGGCCGGCTACCATCAGTTCCACGCCGTGCGCACCGCCGTGGCGGAGACGCTGCGGGCGGCCAGGTTCAATCCGGATGAGCGCATTCGTGAGGAGACCGGACGCTACGCGGCGGGCCAGCAGCCCGGCGGCAGCCGCGGCGACCGGCGTATCGGCGTCGTGTGGCACACGCAGGGCGCGGGCAAGAGCCTGTCGATGGCCTTCTACGCCGGCGCCATCGCGCGCGAGCCGGCGATGGAGAACCCGACCATCGTCGTGCTCACCGACCGCAACGACCTCGACGACCAGCTCTTCGGCACCTTCGCGCGCTGCCAGGACCTGCTCGGCCAGCCGCCGGCGCAGGCTGAGAGCCGCACCGACCTGCGCAAGAAGCTGTCGGTTGCCGCGGGCGGCGTGGTGTTCACCACGATCCAGAAGTTCTACCCGGAGGAGAGAGGCGACACGCACCCCTCGCTCTCGTCGCGACGCAACATCGTCGTCATCGCCGATGAGGCGCACCGCAGCCAGTACGACTTCATCGACGGCTTCGCGCGGCACATGCGCGACGCGCTGCCCAACGCCTCGTTCGTCGGCTTCACGGGCACGCCCGTCGAGCTGCGCGACGCGAACACGCGCGCGGTCTTCGGCGACTACATCAGCGTCTACGACATCCAGCAGGCCGTCCTCGACGGCGCCACGGTGCCCATCTACTACGAGAACCGTCTCGCCAGGGTCGCCCTCGACGAGGGTGCGCACGACCTCATCGACGACCAGTTCGAGGAGGCCACCGAGGGCGAGGAGGTCGAGCGCAAGGAGCGGCTCAAGACCCGCTGGGGGCAGCTCGAGGCCATCGTCGGCGCCGAGCGGCGTGTCCGCCTCGTCGCCGAGGACATCGTCGAGCACTACGAGCAGCGCCTCGACGCCATCGAAGGCAAGGCGATGGTGGTCTGCATGAGCCGCCGCATCTGCATCGACCTCTACCGCGAGCTCGTGCGGCTCCGCCCCGACTGGGAGCACGCCGACGACGACCAGGGCGCGATCAAGGTGGTGATGACCGGTTCCGCCTCGGACCCGCCGGACTGGCAGCCGCACATCCGCAACAAGGCACGCCGCGAGGCCCTCGCCAAGCGATTCCGCGACGCCGCCGACCCGCTGCGGGTCGTCCTCGTGCGCGACATGTGGCTGACGGGCTTCGACGCGCCCAGCCTGCACACGATGTACGTCGACAAGCCGATGCGTGGCCACGGACTCATGCAGGCCATCGCCCGCGTCAATCGCGTGTTCAAGGACAAGCCTGGCGGCCTGGTGGTCGACTACCTCGGACTCGCCAACGAACTGAAGCAGGCCCTCGCGACGTACACCGAGAGCGGCGGCCACGGCCGCACGGCGGTCGACCAGGACGAGGCCGTCGCGCTGATGGTCGAGAAGTACGAGGTCTGCTGCGGCATCCTTCACGGCTTCGACTGGTCGGCATGGACCGGCAGCCCGGCCCAGCGGCTGGAGCTGCTGCCCTCCGCCCAGGAGCATGTGCTCGCTCAGGAGAACGGCAAGGAGCGCTTCGTCGCCACCGTGCGCGAGCTGGAGCAGGCGTTCGCCCTCGCCGTCCCGCACGACGAGACGACCCGCATCCGCGACGACGTGGCGTTCTTCCAGTCGGTGCGGTCGGCGCTGGCCAAGCGCTCTGCAGGCGAGGTCCAGACCGATGAGGAGATGGACCACGCGGTGCGCCAGATCATCGCCCGCGCGGTCGCGCCCGAAGGCGTCGTCGACATCTTCGAGGCAGCCGGCCTCGACAAGCCCGACATCTCGATCCTCTCCGAGGAGTTCCTCGCTGAGGTGAAGGGCATGCCGCACCGCAACCTCGCCGTCGAGCTGCTGCAGAAGCTGCTCCAGGGCGAACTTGCGACCCGACGCCGCAAGAACGTCGTGCAAGCGCGCTCGTTCTCCGAGATGCTCGAGCAGTCGCTACGCCGCTACCAGAACCGCTCGGTCGAGGCGGCGCAGGTCATCGAGGAGCTGATCGAGCTTGCGCGCGCGATGCGCGAGGCGAGCGCGCGCGGCGAGCAACTCGGCCTCACCGAGGACGAACTCGCCTTCTACGACGCCCTCGAGACCAACGACAGCGCGGTCCAGGTCCTCGGCGACGAGACCCTGCGCGCCATCGCGCGCGAGCTGGTCGAGACCGTGCGCCGCAACGTCACCATCGACTGGACGTTGCGCGAGAGCGTCCAAGCGCAGCTACGAGTGCTGGTGCGTCGCATCCTCAACCGCCACGGATACCCGCCGGACAAGCAGGAGCAGGCGACGCTCACCGTCCTCGAGCAGGCCGAGGTACTGTCGGAGGGTTGGGCCGCAGCAGCGTAGCATCTCCTGTCACGAAGTCCGCCAGCAAGTCTGGTTGTCGGAGTAATGACGTCATCGCGGGCCGGGGTCGGGCGGGCTACGGGTCGGTTTGTGGCTCTTCTAGGTCCAGGCCGATCAGCGCGGCAATCTGCCGCAGTTGCTTGTCGGTGTCCTCATCGTGGCCGAGCGACGTACGCACGACCTCGGCCAACGCATCGAACGCGTCCGGCGGGGAGTTCCGGGCCGTCTCGGCGTCGTGCAGAGCATCGATGAGCCACGAGAGTCCCGCGGCGTTTCGTTCAATGACGAGATTAGGGACGAGCCCATCGCGGATGTTGGGGCGCATGAAGATCCGAGGCTCCTTGAGGGTGTCTCCAACCAAGTCGAGGAAACCCTGAGGCAATCCGCCTCCCGCATTCGCCGCCCCTTGGGCGATGCCCTCGGCGTAGGCTCCCGCCACGGCAGGTGCGAGCAGTGGAACCACGCTGCGACTCCACTGCTCGACCTCGTGGCTGGTGACTTCGCGCCCTTCGGCGACCTGTTCGAGGAACCTCGCGAGCGCATGCGCGTACGCACCACGAATGCGCGCGTTCGGGGCGGCGTTGTGACCTGCACCGAGCAGCGCCACCCACTCGTCGGATTCGGCCACCGCCGCCTGCCACTGAGCGAGCGTGAGGTTTGAGAGCGACTCCGCCACCCATGCGGCCAGGAGACCGGCTTTGCCGTGGTCGGGGTGAGCTGTGACCACAGCCTCGTACATCCCCATCTGGTCTTCCGCGAACCCTTCAGATTCGAGTTCCTCCACGAATGATTGACTCGCACACAGCACCCGGACCAGCTCGTTGACATTCAGTTCGTCCGTCGCCGCAGCACGGGCGATGTGCGGCCAAAGCGAGCGAAAGCGGCTGCCGTTGAGCGCTACCTTGAATCGGTCAGACTCCCGGAGTTCCGCGACGAGCGCGCTCGCCAGCAACTTGCCTTGAGTGTGCGCCCCGACAGATGCGATCACGTCGAAGTCGCGACGCCGGACGATCGCCTGAGCGAGCGCGTCGACGGGCTGGTTCGACGGGTCGGAGAGCAGGGCGTCGACGAGGTCTTGCCCGATGGCGCGTAGCCCGGGTAGCTCCGGCTAGCCCACGACTCGGGCGCGAACTGGCGGAGTTCCTCGTAGACCCAGTCACCGAATGCAAGAGGCTCAACCTCCTGATCCGCCAGCCACACGTATTCGAGCGCCACCCCCTCTTCCACGAGAGCTGCGCGTTCTTCGGGTGAGCCTTGGCGCGGAATCCGCAAGATTCTCAGCAGGGACCGCGATTCGCGTGGGGTCGGCTGCGGCTCTGCCTCTCGCGACGGAGCACCGTTACGAAGGCGGTTGACGGCAGCGTCAACGAAGGGGCGCCACTCGATATCGGGCTCGATCCGACGAAGGGCGGAGAGCGCGCTGGTGGCGTCCAATGGCTCTTCTGCGATCCGCTCGACGATCACGTCGTCGAGCCCAGCTCGGGCGCTGGGCTCGATCTTCAACCTACGTACGCGTTCTTCCCATCCTTGGAGGGATGCGGAATGCGCGAGCACGTCGCATACGGCTTCCGGAGGGCCGGCCGTTGCAGGGCCAGCCACTCGAACCGCCCAAGGAGCGCGTGCGCGCCCTCAGTCCATTGCGCGGTACCTTCGTCGGGGATCGCCGTAGCAGCCGCGCGGGCGGCGATTCTTGCTGCAACCGTCTCGTCGAGAAGGGAGAGTAACCCCGACAGTTCGTCGGCGAACTCAAGAGTCAGTGCCGGCCAGTCCTCGACTGCAAGTCCCTGCCGTACGAGCAGCGAGGTGACTTCGCGCCACTCGGCTGCCGGGCGGTGGCTCCACCGGGACATCCAGCAGTCGACGCGCTGCCGTGAGCAGCGCAGGGGTGCCCATGCCAACCAGAAGGGCCGGTGACTGCGGGAGCGCCTCCCGGAAGCCGGGCCGGTCGGCCAGCCCTAAGCTAAGAGATCCTCGGATGTCTCGCTCGAGAGCGCTTGCTCGATCAGGGGGCCATACAGCAACTGGCGGGCGCGGGCCGGATCAGTATTGAACGCAATAGCGGCGAGATGAGCGGCGGCCTCCTCGGGGAGCAGGCCCGCTAACAGCGGGTGAGGCAGCTCGTTTCGCCGGAGGCGCTCGGCCACCTCCGTTCCGCTCGAATCGAGGCTTGCGTAGTAGGCCACGCTCACGAAGGGAATCTCGTGCTCCCATCGGCGGTGGAGCGCACCGATGCGGTTGACGTACTGCTTTATTTCTCGGGGACTCGGGGACTTCTCGGCGTTCGCCACCTTGCGTGCGTACATGCGGTGAGCTGTATGGCCGTCCGCTTCGCCGCAGTCCGGGAGCGCCGAGCGCAGAGTCGATTCGAGGTAGGCGCGCCAATCCGAAAGCAGGGGCAGAGGGACCTCGAACCCCACCTGAATACTCTTATCAATGAAAGATCCTGCCAGTTCGCCTCGAGCCTCGGCGCCTCTGCCCTCAGCATCGTCCGACCTGTCCCACAGTCGTGCGATGCCGGAGCGATCGTACGGCAGCAGCACCCATAGCGAGTCGAGCCAAAGTGGGCGGTCATCGTGCGAGTGATGCAGGAACGTCTGTAGCGTTGACCAGATCGAGCGCGCGTCCTCCGGCGCCACACGGTCAAGGTTGTCGACAACCAGAACGAGCCTCCTTGATCGATTCGCACTGAGCGCCTCGCGCATCAGCTCCTTGAATGTCGCTTCGAACTCGATTGACGTCGGGTCGGGAGTCTCGATCGTCTCACTTGTCGACTCGGTCACAGACTCGACGGAGAGCAGTGAGAGCCATGTATCGCTCTCATTTCCTAAGGCCCTGCGCAGCACTAAGCCCGCCGCGCCGAATACGACGCCGGCGGCGAGGATTCCGTAGATCGTCCAGCCCGGCCAGCTTGGCCAGCTAGCACCATCTACGTACCCCAATTCGAGGAGCACGGCTCCTGCAGACAGAGAATCGCGAAGAGTGCTGCCAGTGCGGCTGCCACAATTGCCGGCGCCTCGAGCTTCGGCACGGGGCGTGTGTGCTCGACGCGCCGACGACGGGCCAGCTCCTCGCGCCGGTCACTCCATGCCTTCTCGTCGACCCAGCCCGTCGGCGCGAGGCTAGTGATTAGCTTGTCGAGGAACGCTCGGCGCAACGGGTCGCCCTCATGTGCCCATGCGTCGAACAGGACAACCTGGGACTCGGGCCCGTCTAGGCGCTCGGCAAGGAGCCTGACAACCGTCGACTTGCCTGAACCCCAGCTGCCCTCAAGCCCAATCGTGCGGCCACCCGGCTCTGTGGTGATCACCTCGTGGACGGCATCCGCAATCGGCGCGTGTGAGCCGAAGACGTCCTCGCCAGCAGGCGCGTCGTCCACGATACGGGTAGGGCAGTGGGTTGAATGGGGGCCGCTTGCGGCCACGAGCAGAACTCCTGAGGCGGGGAGATGCCGGAGCGTCGGGCGCAGCACGATCATACGCCAGAACAAGCGAGCGATCACGATCCCCTTCAACGCGGCGACGTAAGCTGCAGTCGGGCCATACGCCGTCGAGATGGGATGTCCTCGCGCGAAAGAGTCGGCTCTTCAAGACGTATGCGAACGCCTCGCGTCAGCCATCTAGGCGCCTCTCCCAGGCGTCGGCTCATTGCTACCACCGCCGAACGCCGTCTCGCTCAGGCTCGAGCGCGCCCCTTGCCTCGCGGCAACTCCGCCCTCACAACCAGCGGCACGCGCTCGATTTGGTCGATTCTGAACAGTGATACCGATGTTCGTCGCATGGGGCTAGGGAGCCGAGCACCGCGAAGCTAGCGTGTCCCACCAAGTGTGCCCTCGCTAACGGTCCCTCCGTGGAGCGATCGTCGGCTGACGTGCGAGCCCTGGAGCACGCGGAACCGCTTTCGGATCCGAGCGGCCTGACGGCAGCCCGTCAGCCCTCGCTCCTCGGGTCGAGCCGGCCGAGGAGCGCGGTGAGCATGTCCATGCGTGGGGTTGGGACGCCGAGGGCGCGCGCGTGCCTTGCGGGCTCGGCGAAGATGGCGTGCACCTCGATCGCGCGCCCCTCGAGATAATCGATGAGGGTGCTGGGGCGGTAGGGGCCCATCGCGTCGGTGAGCTCGAACATGCGCGCGATGACGGCCTTGCCGTCGATGCGATCGGAGCTGCCGGCGGCGGCAAGTTCGGCGTTGCCGGCAGCGACGACCTCCTCCATGAGTGCGCGCGCCTCGGCGCGCAGGGCGGGGTCGGTGACGATCACCTCGGTGGTCACGCCGCCGGCGGCTACGGTGAGGCCGTTGAAGGGCACGTTCCAGCAGAGCTTCTCCCAGCGCGCACGCAGCAGCGAAGGCTGACGGGTGACCTCGACGGTCGCGTGCTGCCAGAGCGCGAGGGCGCGGTCGAGCTCCGCGGGGTCGTCGCGGAGGTGTGCGATGCCGATCTGGCCGTACTCGATGTGGTGAATGACGCCCGGTTCGCCTCGGTTGATACAGGTGAAGGCGAGCCCGCCGAAGACGTTTTCGGTACCGAGTGAGGAGGCGAGCCGCTCCTCGATGCCGAGGCCATTCATGATGGCGAGCACGCGCGTCTCGGGCGTGAGGCAGGGGCGGATGAGGGCGGCTGCGTCGTCGAGGGCTGTGGTCTTGAGGCCGCAGAGCACCCAGTCGACAGTGCCGATAGCGGCGGGGTCGCGGGCGATGGCAGGGCGTTCGAGTGCGAAGTCGCCGTGGTGCGACTCGATGCGGAGGCCGCGCTCGGCGACGGCGTCGTAGTCGCGGCGGAGGAGGAAGCGCACGTCGTGCCCGGCCTGCGCGAGGCGCGCGCCGTAGTAGGAGCCGACCGCCCCGGCACCGATGACGGCTACTGTGGCCACGGGCGGCGATCCTAGCATGCGGCGGCTGCGGGGAGGGAGCACGTTCACCTGGCACCTCAATGCGAAAGTCCTCCGACAAGGCGGCGGATCCGCGGGGGTGTGAGGGTCGACTCGACGATCTCTGCGCCTTCGCCAGCGCCGATGAGCGGACAGAGTGCCACCAGTGGGATGCCAAACCCAGGGTGCCGATCCTGCGACTCACGGACTCTAGGCTGGATCAGAGCGCCGACCTGACCGTCGACAGGAAGACGCCACTCTACTTGCGCCACCGGGCCTCATCTGCGACGGCTTGCAGAACGCTGCCCAGGGCCATTTGTGACGTGATACGAATGCGCGCTTCACTGAACCAGGACAGCCGTGCCTACCGTTGCGCCCTATTCCGTAGCGCTATGCGCGCCGCCATCACGTGATGAGGGTTCTCGCATTCTCATGTATATTTCAGATGATCTCACGTACACACCTTTGTCAATCGAATAATGAATGAGGATCTAAGGCAAAGGATGCCTTTGCCAAAGAGCGAGCAAGTTCCTGCGGACAGGGAGATCACCGAGCACCCGGGACAGCTACACCGCCGCGCCCGCACGGGTACATCTTGGCTGCCGGCTCGTATCGCGGGCTGCCCTCAGGTCGAGGACTGCGTTGAGGGCGTCGGCGGGGTGCTGGCTTTGGGTCAGGGTGCTCTCGTTTCCCCGGAGTCGGCATTGAGGTCGCGAGATGAATGAGGCCGATGACCGCGATCAGACCGGCTTCGACCAATCGCTCCTGAGGCGCTGTACGTCGACAGCGCCTCGACAGGTGCAGGCCGTGCAGACGCTGTCACGCGTCAACCGCATCGTACCGGGCAAGGCGCAGCTCCTGGTGTCGACCGAAAGACCGGCAACTCGGTCTCGAACCAAACAGGCGCAGGGCAGGGGAGAGAAGTCAGTTGGCTTCTGGAGGCCCCTCACTCTTGGCGACCAGCGGCGTGAGGGCGGGCAGCCCGTCGGCGTACAGCTCCCTGAACTCGAGGTTCGCGAACTCCGGCGCCCCGAGGATGTAGGACACCCACTCGCCGTTGTGCTGGATGTAGAGGGCCGTGACGTGGCGGCTCTCCGCGCAGGAGACCAACTGCTCGATCCTGCCGCCCTCGAAGACGACGAGGCTGAAGCCGGGGGCGATCTCGCCGCGCAGGCACTGCGGCCACGGCTGCCCGGCGGCTTCAAGGTCGCCGCCGAAGGGGTCCGCCGAGGGCGGTCCGTTGCTTGCGGCGAGCAGCGGCGTGATGGAGGGCAGGCCATCGGCGAACAGCTCGCGGAACGGCTCGTTCACGAAGTCAGGCGCGACGAGGAGGTAGGAGACGTAGACGCCCTCGTGCAGGGCGTAGAAGGCCACGATCTCCCGACGCTCCGCGCAGGCGGAGAGTTCGTCGACGCCGCCCCCGGCGAAGACGACGAGGCTGAAGCCCTCGGAGACGGCGCCGCGCAGGCAGTGCGGCCAGGGATCGCGGGCCGGGTCCCAGCCCGTCTCGGGGAAGCGCACGCGGTAGGTCTTCCCGCGGTTGCCGTCGGCCGAAATGACGGTGACGGTGATCTCCGCGAGTCCCTCGAGCGCCACCTGGTGGCCTTCGGCCTCCTCGCCGGCGTCGGGCGGGTCGATGTCGACACTAGTACGGCGCTGCATGGCCTCGGCCTCGACCGTCGTCTCGGTCACGCCCTCGGCGACGACGCCCTCGTACTCCTCCCGGCCAGGCAGGAACTCGCCGAAGTCGACGCCGCTGAGGGTGAGCGAGGCGAGGCGTCCGTCGATGGCGTCGGGCATGTTGTAGCTGTAGACCTTGTCGTCGCTCGCGTCGGCGACGTACATCACGTCGCCGTCGGCCCAGATGCCGCGCGGGCTGTTGTTGCTCGCCCGGCTCAGATTCCCGAAATCCTCGTCGCCGACGCGCTCGAGCGACTCGCCCTCAAGGCGGTAGGCGAGGAGGCGCTTGGCGCCGTGGTCGGAGACCCAGACGGAGACGCCGTCCGACCAGACACCACGGGGGTCGCCGTTGCTGCTGTGCAGGGCGTACCGGGCGATCAGCTCACCGCTCTCCAGGTCGTAGAGGTAGACCGCATCGTTCCTGCCACCGTCCAGCACCCACATCGTCTCGCCATCGGACCAGATGCCGCGGGCGTCGCCGTTGTCTGCGTCCAGCACGATCTCGCGCTCCTCGACGCGCTCGCCGGACGCGAGGTCGTAGGCGAAGAGGCGTTCCTGGCCGCTGTCGGAGACCCACATCACCTCGCCGTCGAACCAGATGCCGCGCGGGGCGCGGTTGCGCTCGGCGAGCTCGAACTCGAGCTCCTCGCGACGTTCGCCCGTCTCGAGGTCGTAGGCGTAGATGGCGTCGGCGGCGCCGTCGGCGTTATCGGCCACCCAAAGCGTCTCGCCATCGGACCAGGCGCCGGTGGCCTCCGCATTGCCGGCGTCGAGCGCTTCGATGTCGCGCTTCACCGTCCACTCGAAGTCGAGCTCGCTGGGCGAGGGACCGGAGGGCCCGCCGCCGCCGCCCGTGGGGCCGGGGCCGCCGGTGGGGCCGGCCGTGACGGTGATGGTCACCTCGACGGTGTCGCTGCCGCCGTTGCCGTCCTCGGCGTCGACCATGACGGTGTACGTGTCCTTCGTCGCGATCTCGAAGGTGACACCCCCGCCAACCGTGATCTGGCCGCTGTCCGGCACGATGTCGAAGAAGCGCTCATCGATACCGAAGAGGCTGTACGTGAGCGTGTCGTTCTCGTCGACATCCGTGGCGGTCACTGGCGCCCCGACGTTGTCGCCCTCCCCGGCGCTCTCGGACACCGTGCGCTCCACCGTTGCAGACGCGAACGCGGGGTCGTCGTTCACCGGATCGATGGTGACGGCGACCGTGGCCTGCCCGGAGCTGAGACTGCCATCGGAGATGCTGTAGGTGAAGCTGTCGGCGCCGTGGTAGTTGGCGTTGGGCGTATAGGTGACGGTGTTGTCGGTCTCGACCGTTGCGGACCCGTTGCGGGGCCTGTTCCGGAGGCTGACGGTGAGGTCGTCGTTCTCGGGATCGCGGTCGTTGGCGATGACGTCGATGGTCAACTCCTCGTCCTCATCGGTCGTACGCGGGTCGTCCACGGCCTCCGGCGGCTCGTTCACGTCCGTGACGCTGATGCTGACGAAAACAATGGCGTTGGCGTTGGAGGGATCGGTGGCGGTCACGGTGACGACGTACAGCGTTCCCGCCTCGTAGTCGAGCGCCGCGCCCCGCGCGACCCGGATCTGGCCATCGTCGTCGATCGTGAAGGGGTCCGCAGCGAGCGCGTAGGTCAGCGTGTCGTCGTTGGCATCGGTGGCGCTGACCGGGTCGCCGACAGGCGTTCCCTCGGCCGCGTTCTCGGCGATGGAGCGCTCCGCCGTGGAGCCGGGGAACTCCGGTGGGTAGTTCACCGGGGGCGGCTCCTCGACGCGGTCGTCCGCCCTCTTCTGGATGCGCTTGTCTGGGCCGTGGCCGTCGGTGTAGTCGACCGTCACCCGCAGGTAGTGGTTCAGGTCGGCAGCGAGCGGCGTGTAGCGCTCGCTCGCGGCGCCGCCGATCTCGCTCCAGGTGCTGCGGTTCGGCGAGCGCTGCCAGGACCACGACTCACTGAGCACGCCGTCGGGGTCCGCGAAGGTGGCCGTGAGGACGGTCCCCACCAGCGGCTGCTCCGAGGAGAGGCCGAGCGTTCCGGGCTCCTCCTCGTTCGTGACGGTCACCATCACGTCGTGCGTCTCCATGTTCGAGCCGTCGGAGGCGCGCAGCCTCACCGAGTACTCGTTGTTGCGCCCTACGTCCGTCGGGGACTCGTAGTCCGGCGCCGCCTTGAACGCGAGCCTGCCGTTCGAGGAGGTGAACTCGAACCTGTCGCCGTCGCTCCCGCCGAGCGGTTGCCAGGCGATGGTGTCGCCCTCCGGGTCGCTGGCCCGGTACGTCCCGACGAGGAGCGAACCCTCCTCCTTGATGCCGGGAGTCGCGTCGCCGTTGATGGTGGGCGGCTCGTTGACGGGTCTGACCGTTACGGTGATGTCGATGCTGCCCCTAGGGATGGTCTGAACAACTCGCCTGAGCGGGTGAGCAGATGCGATCATGGGGCGACCCGGAGAGGGGCGCCCCATGCAGCAGCGTTCGTTCGGCAGCGTCGAGTACGAGCACAAGAAGGTCAAGACGAGGCGGCAGGCGTTCCTCGAGCGCATGGACAGGCTCGTCCCCTGGGCTGAGCTGGAGCAGCGCATCGCGCCCGTCTACCCGAAGCCGGGCCGCGGGCGCCGCCCCTACCCGCTGCGCGTGATGCTGCGCATCCACTGCCTCCAACTCTGGTTCAACCTCAGCGACCCTGGCATGGAGCAGGAACTCTACGACTCCCGTTCGATGCTCGAGTTCGCCGGTCTCAGCCTCTCCGAGCCGATTCCCGATGAGACGACGATCCTCAACTTCCGCCATCTGCTGGAGCGTCATCAGCTGGGAACGGCGCTGTTCGCGACGATCAACGCGCACCTCGCACGGCAGGGGCTGCAGGTGCGCGAGGGCACGATCGTGGACTCCACGATCATCAGCGCGCCGTCATCGACGAAGAACCGCGAGCGTGCGCGCGACCCCGAGATGCACCAGACCAGAAAGGGCCGGCAGTGGTACTTCGGGATGAAGCTGCACACCGGCACGGATGCGCGGACGGGACTGGTCCACAGCGTGAGCACGACGGCGGCGAACGTCTCCGACGTGACCGAGGCGCATCACCTCTTGCACGGCGGCGAGACGGAGGCGTGGGGCGACGCCGGCTACCAGGGAGTGGAGAAGCGCCCGGAGCACGCGGGGTCGGAGGTGAGCTGGCAGGTGGCGCTGCGTCCGGGTCTCAGGCGGCAGCTGGCGCCGGGGGGCGCTGAGGCGCAGGCGGAGCGGCGCAAGGCCTCGGTGCGAGCGAAGGTTGAGCATCCGTTTCTCTACGTGAAGCGGCACTTCGGGTACGCGAAGGTCCGCTACCGGGGTCTTGAGAAGAACCGCGAGCGTCTCACGCTGCTGCTCGGTTTCACGAACCTGTTGCGAGCCGAGCCTCAGCTCGCGTGATCGCGGGAGCCGTGCGTCCCGAATCGCCCGCCGGAGCGCTTCCGGAGCGACATGGAGGCGAGACCACCCATGGACCGCGGTATCGGCCCCCGCAGCGCAGCGCAGCGCAGTACGCCGATCGACCCGCACCGCGCCCGATACGCCACCTGTTCAGACCATCCCTAAGGCCCGCGCTGTCCTCGGCGCGCACCGTGATGTCGTAGACGTTGTCCCGCCCGGAGTCGGCCGGGTTGTCGGCGTCGGGGATGTGCTTGAACGCAAGCACGCCGGCCTCGCCGAGGTTGAAGTCGCCCGCGTCGGTTCCCGCCAGCGACCAGGTGTAGGTGAGGCCCGGCTCGTTCTCGGGGTCGCGTGCGCTGAAGGCGGCAAGCGTTCCGTCGTAGTTCTCGTCGACCGCGATGTCGTCCGCGGGGGTGATCTCCGGCGGTTCGTTGACGTCGCTGACCGTGACGGTCACGTCGAGGCGCCCGCTGAGGCTACCGTCGGACGCTTCGACGGTGACCTCGTAGTCGTTGTTTCCGTCCGAGTCGGCCCGCGCATCGTAGTCGGGGGGCTGGTCGAAGCTGAGCACGCCGCCGGAGATGGAGAAGTGACTCCGGTCGTCTCCCGAGAGTGACCACTCGACCGGCGCCTCCTCCGGATCGCTGGCGCGGTAGGTGGCCACGGAGGTCGTTGCGTTCTCCCGATAGTCCCTGGCCTCCGGCCCCGCGATGGCCGGCGGTTCGTCGAGGTCGGTGACGTGAATCTGCACGGTCGTGACGACCGGGCCGTCGGTGTCCGTGGCGGTGACGGTCACGCTGTGGCTGCCCTGTTCCTCGTGGTTGAAGGTTGCGCCCGCCTTCGTGCTCAGCTGGCCCGTCGCCTCGTCGAGGTCGAACGAGGCGGCGTCGGCGCCGCCGAGCGTGTAGCCGACCGCGCCATCGCTCGCCACGGGCGCGACCGGCGGCCCCAGGTCCACGACCCCGGCCGTGTTCTCGACGAGACTGCGCGTGGTCTCGACCGACTGGAGCGTGAAGGTGAGGCCGGCGATCCGCTCGGTGGTGAACTTGCCCGTGCCGCGGATGCTCGTGATGACACCGCGCGTGGTGTCGACGCTGGGTTCGAGCGAGAAGTCGTCGCCCTCCTCGGTGCCGGCATCCCAGGGATAGAGCGGCAGCTCGTGCGAGCGCAGCCAGAGACCGGAGGCGTTGAGCAGCGGCAGACCGGAGACGCCGACGAACCAGTCGTGGCTGGGCGCGATCATGGTCGTCAGCGTGACCCGCGGGTGCGAGCCGGCGAGTTCGGCGGTCAGCGTCTTCGCGGTCGTCGGCCCGATGTTGTCGGTGTCGCCAACCAGGACCCCGAGCGCGTTCGCGCCGGCGTTCTGGACCTCGTCTCGCAGGCCCGTCCAGCCCCCGACCTCCGCCATCGACTCGACACCCGCACTGGCCCTCCCGCCGCTCTCGAGGAAGCTCACGCCGGCGTTGTGGACGCCGCCGATCAGGCGCGAGAAGTGCGCGCCCGAGGGCAGGCCCGCGGGCGTCACGGCGGTCCTCCAGTCACCCTGGAAGCGGATGCTGTAGGTCGCCGTGGAGGCGAACGGGGCGGACGGATCGCTTACCGCCGGCGTGAGCGACAGGTCTTCTTTGGTGCGCGTCACCGTGACGCGGTAGGTCCGCGTCGTGGTGCCGTCCTCGGCCGTCACCCGTACCCGGATCACGTTCTCCCCGACCGACAGGTCGGCCTGGAAGCCGTTTGCGCTATCGGCGTCGGCGTCGCTGAGTGACATGCCGTTACCGTCGAGGTACGCGACTGTGGCGTCGCCGTCGCTCCGCGCCGCCTCGACCGTGACCCGCCGCACCGTGTACCCCACGGCCGCCGCGTACTCGGTCGTCTCGCTCGCGAACGCGGGCGCCAGCCGCACCCCGGGCAGCTGCAGGCCGCTGAGCGTGGCATCCTCCGAGGGGAGGGTCTGGCCGGTGCCGCTGGCCGACCAGAGGCCCGCGCCGACCGTGTTCAGCGCCCGCACCTGCACGTCGTAGCCGGCGCCGTCCTCGAGGCCGGTGATGGTTGCGCGGAGGGTGTCGCCGGGGGTCCATGCGACCGGGGCGGGAGACCACCGGGCGGCGCTCTTGTCCGCGGCGTCGCTGCGGATGTACTGCATGGCATAGGAGCTGATGGCCGCGCCGACGCCGCCGGCGGGCGCGCTCCACGCGACCGTGAGACTGCGCCGGCCCCCGCTCACCGTCTCGACCGCCGGCGCCCCCGGCACCGTGCGCGGGGTTCCCTCGGATATCGCCGACCAGTCGCCCGCCCCGACCCGGTTGACCGCCCGCACCTGCACGTCGTAGGAGACGCCGTTGCTCAGTCCCGTGAGCCTGTGTTCGAGCGCGCCTGACGTCCACGCGCCGGCGGAGGGAGTCCAGTTGGCGTCCACGGTCTCGTCGGCGCTGGTCGCGATCGAGCGCACGTCGTAGGAGGTGATCGCCGCCCCGCCGTCGTGGGCCGGCGCTGTCCAGTTCAGCTTGAGCGCGGCGTTGCCGGGTTCGACCTGCGTAATCGCGGGCGCCTCCGGCGCGACCGCCTCGGTCGCCGCCTCCAGGCTCTCCGACCAGGGACCGGGGCCGGCCTCATTGACCGCCCGCAGCTGCAGTTCGTAGCGCCCGCCCGCGACCAACCCCTCGAGCTGATACGACAACGATAACGATCCCGAGGACCAGACGCCGCTCCGCTCCGTCCACCCGCCGCCCTCCGCCTGGCCCGCCGCGTCGCTGCGCCGGTAGCGCAGGTCGTAGGAGCTGACGGCCGTTGCGCCGGTGTCGGTCGGCGCCTCCCAGACGACGAGGATCGCACGGTCGCGGGCCGCGACCGCGCGCAGCTCGGCGAAGCCCGGGTTGTAGCCGTGGCCGTAGGCGGTCAGCTTCCAGGAATGGAGTGTTGCGGGACCAACGACTCCCTCGTTGACGATTTCCAGGGTCCATTCGCCGGCCGCGTTCTCGCCCAGGTGCTTGGCCGAACCGAAGCGCGGCGTCGCCTTCACCCAGGGCTCGATCTCACCTCTGATGGTGAGCGGAAAGACGAGGGTGGATGTCTCCCCGCTGGGAGAGGTCAGCTTGATCCGCAGATGCCGGTAGTAGAGGTGGCTGATTTCGAGTTCGACGGCGACGAACTCGACGAAGTCCACATGGGGATCGAGCGTGATGCTGCTGCTACCGGTCTCGCCGCTGCCAAACACGATCTGCTCGTTGGAGGTCGCGCTGAGTTCGCGCCAGGCGGGCGGGCTGGTCCAGTCGTCGGCCAGCGCCATCGCCGCCCCGGCGTCGACCACGCCGAAGCCGTAACTGTGGCTGAACCAGTAACGCTCGTCGGTCGAGCCGTACTTCAGCGCGCCCTCTTCCCAGTGGCTGTGTCCAGGGTCGTTGCGGCGCGCCGAGCCGGCCAGGATCAGCTTCAGATCGCGCCAGCTCAGCTCGCGATGGGCGGCGCGCAGCAGCGCCGCCACCCCGGCGACAATCGGCGCCGTGGCCGAGGTCCCGCCGAAGATATGTGTGTAGCGATTGGAGTTGTCAGTCGTGGTGATTCGCGGGAGAAAGCTGAAACCGCCGGGCGAGGACGGAGCGCAGACCCAGAGGTTGGCGCCCAGCTCCGAGTAGCCCGACCGCGCGTCTAGGTAATCGACGGCGCAGGCCGCCGTGATCCCGTAGTGATTCGCCTTTGAGTCATAGTTGGCGGTGTCGCCAAAAGCGGAGCCGTTGCCGGCGGCCCAGACGTAGAAAACGCCCTTGCCGCCGTAGCCTTCGTGCACCCCGCGCTCGACCGCCATCTCCCAGGGCCTCCCCGCGTAGTGGTACTGGCCATTGTCCTCGAAACCGTAACTGTGGTTCGAGACCGCGACCTCCGCCATCTGGTGCACCAGCGCGTCGATCCGATCCGCCCCTGTGCCCAGCAGCGCGCGATAGCTGTAGAGCGTCGCTCTGGGCGCGATTCCGCGAACGCCGAGGGCGTTGTCGCGGGCGCCGATCACGCCGCCCACATACGTGGAATGCCAGTCGGTCCTGCTATCCCAGGGCACCTCCGGCGTGTAGTCGTGACTGCCCTCCAGGCTGATGTTTGCGCTCAGGTCTTCGTGATCGAGGTCCAGCCCATCGTCGACCACGGCCACGTTGACGCCCGCGCCCTTGTTGGTCGCCCAGATCTCCTCGACATTGATGTCCTGCCCCGCTCCACGGCCGTACTGCCCGGTGTTGTTGAGGTACCACTGGCAGCCGTACAGGGGGTCGCTCTGTGAGGAGCCGCGGGACAGGCAGTCCCGCTCCATTTCTCTCGTCTCCGGATCGAGCTGGGCCGCGAGCGTGTACGCTTCTGTCCGATCGCCGCTCATCGTCACGCGCAGGTGGTAGACGCCCGCGCCCAGGCGGATCATGCTCGCGACGCTGGATGGGCCCAGTGCATATAAGCCGCAGCCTATCCCCCGCGTGACGCTGATCCCGACGGGGTTCCCGTCCGCGTCGGACAGCGCCATGTTGAGCCGGAACCGCTCGCGGTCGAATTTGAGGGCGCATAGCGTCACTTCGCCAGGCGTGGGCACGCTGAGGCTGAAGTAGTCTTCGTCGCCGGCCGGTTCGATCCGGCCGGCTGCCGGCAGGTCGAACCTGAGTGGGGTGGCGGCAGCGATCGAGTCGCCGGGATCGCCCGCCGCCGCCGTGTAGAGGATGTAGGGCCCCTCCTCTCGGGCAGCGAAGCCCTCGACCCGGATGTAATAGGTACCCGCATCAACTTGTGCGCGAAGGTTGAACCCGAGGTAGTTCCCGGGCAGCGAGCCGTCGTCTGAATCGGCGATCGGTTCGTCGTCGGCGTCATATAGCCCGCCCACCGTATCGGTCGCGCCGATCGACATCACCCAGAGGTCGGTGGCTTCGGTCAGCACAATCCTGAATCGGTCGACCCAACCGTTCCGGACCAGGCGAGCAGGCGTCAGCGAGCCCAGCTCGACCCTCTTCGAGGTGCTGCTGCCCACGGCCTGCACCGCGGCGGCGTGCAGCCGGTAGTCGACCGGCGCTGCGCCCTGTTGGCCGCGAACGATCACGTAGTAGGTTCCGGCGTCAACTACCTCGCGCAAAGAGAAGTTGCGCGGATTGGGCGGCAGCTGGCCGTCGCCATTCGAATGCAACACCGTGCCGCCTCGGGTCAGTTCGCCCGCGGTATCTGCCTCGCCCGTCGTATAGAGCCACAGATCGGTCTGCTCTTGGAGTACGATCCTGAAGCGATCCTCGTCGCCGCCGGTGTCGATCCGTCCCGGGAGTGACCTACCCAGCGCCAGCTTCGTGGCCGTCGCGTCGGTGCCGCCGTGGTCGCTGGTCGACGCCGATGTCGTGGCCGACCACTCGCCGGGACCGACGCTGTTGACGGCCCGCAGCCGCACGTCGTAGGCGACCCCGTCCAGCAGCTCCGCGAGCGTGTAGCTGAGTTCGCCATCGCTCCAGACGCGCGTCACGAGTGTCCACTTGTCATCGGCCTTGTCCGTCGCGGCGCTCTCGATGTAGTGCAGGTCGTAGAACGTGATCGGTGAGTCGCCGTCACTCGCCGGCACGGTCCAGCCGACGCTGAGCGAGTTCGTCGTGGCCGTCAGCATGATCCCGGTCGGCGCCGCCGGCACGGCCTGGGCGCGCGCCTCATTGGCCGCCACCCAAGCCACCAGCGCGCAGGCAATGATGACCGCGACCGCGACCCAAGCTCTCATCGCAGCGTGATCTGCGATCGCCAGTTGGGACTGGCGATCAGCACGCCGTCCTGCTCGGCCAGCGCGTTGGCCAGCTCCAGCGAGGCCCAGCCGGGCTCGGTCGCAACCAGGAAGGCGTTGTCGGCGAAGGCCTGCGCCGTGACGCGGTCCGGCTTGATCGCGTTGACCGAAAAGAAGCGGTTGATCCGGGTCTCGTCCCAACCCGGATCGAGCACCAGCAGCACACCGCCGGGCAGCGTCACGAGCGATCCGCCTTCATTTCGGAAGACCGGCGGCCCGCCCTCGGCGTGCCGCGCGCGGCGCTCGACGATGCTCTCGCGCCCGTCGTCGTGCAGGACCACATCGTCCTTGGCGTTCGCGCTGCTGCGCTGCAGGACGAGGTGGGGCTGCAGCCGGGCGCGCCTCGTGCGGTCGCCGTCCCGCCAGGTGTAGGGCACGCCCGCGTCAGCGTCCGTCGGCGCCGGCTTGGAGACGGTTGTCGCGTTCCCGGCCGGATCGGCGGGCGCCTGCCGGGCGCCCCCGCTCGGCGCGCGGGCCCCGCTGGGCGCGGCGGGCCGCTCCGTGCCTGCGGAGGACGCAGGCGTGCCCGAGGCGTCGGCCTCCGGGGACGGAGTGGTGGCGCTCGCCGTAGCTGGAGCAGGGGTGGTCGCCGCGGCTGGCGTAGGGGCGGTCGGCGTGGTGGCGGTTGCCGTGGCCGGACTGGTGGCGGTTGCCGCGGCTGGCGTGGTGGCGGTTGCCGCAGCTGGCGTGGTGGCGGTCGCCGTGGCCGGACTGGTGGCGGTTGCCGCGGCCGGACTGGTGGCGGTCGCCGTGACGGGAGCGGTGGTGGTCGCCGGCTGTGAGCGCGCCCCGACCGCGGCCTGCGTCGCGATTACGGCGGGGCTGGCGGTCTCCGCGGTCGCGGGGCTGCCCGCATGGGGCTCGCGCACTCCGCCGTCTCCACAGGCGAGGAGGACCGCTGCCCACACGGCCAGCAGCACAAGCGCCGACCCGCCGGCCCCCGGGGCAGGCCAGCGCCACGCTGGCGGAAGACGGCGTGGGATCGGCGGCCGACGCCGTGCCGCGCGCCGTATGCCCACCGCCGGCACAGCGTCACCCGCCTGGCGGACGCCCCCTCCGAGAAGTGCTCGCATCCCGTGCATCGGCCATAGGGAGCGCGGGGCGCGGGGAGGGTGTCAATGGGATAAGGGGGCTTGGTCAACAGCGCCGAACACGAGCGTGGAGGCGACCGTCCGTGGCGGCTCCCGCCGCGCTCCGGGCGTCGTGACGCGCGCGCTCACCGACGGTGCATGCACTGTCGGCGTCCAGCGATCATGTCACCTCAACTCCTCAGCGAATGTCTCACTCGAGGCGGAGGTCTCGACCCGGGACGATGTAGCGGAGGGCGTCGCGGAGGCGGGGCATCGGCGAGGACGTACCTCCGGAACGGTGTGGCGGGAGATGCCGAGGAGCGCCTGCAGGTAGGTCGCGAGCAGCCGCCGCGAGCCCTTCGAGACTGCGGCGGGGGCGAGCCCCGGTTGCTCCCGCACGACCTTCCGGTACTTGCGGCGGCGGCTCGTGCACCCGTCCTCCCCGGCCGCGTCGTCGTCGCGGCCGATCGTGTGCTCGACGAAGCCGTAGCGCTCGATCCAGCGGCTTTCCTCCCCCCGCCCGAACGCGGTCCGGATCTGCGGGTTGAACCGGTGAGCAGGTGGAAGAGGGCCGAGGAGTCGCCGCCCGTGAGCGTGCCCGCTGAGGCTGAGCGACCTGCCGCGGGCGGCGCCGAGCATGCCGGGGGCGATGCCTCGCGCTGGAGGAGCGGCACGCCGTCCACGTCCACGATCTGCGCATGACAGTCCGGGCAGCACGGCATGCGGAAGGGCGCGCCCGTCTCCTCGTGGCGCACGAGCCCGCGCGCGGTGGTCGCCCGGCGCTGGACGACCGCGGGCTGCCAGCGGCAGGAGAGCTTCGCCCGTTCGCGCGCCAGGATCGCGAGGAGCGGTCCGGGCCCCGCGGAGACGCTCCACGTCGGTGATCGTTAGCTCACCGAGGCGTGCGCGCTGTCGTCACATGGCGGATGCCCTGGGGGTGCCCAGCGGCGTGCTGGGCCCTGGGTCAGCGTGCTCGCGTTGGATGCGCGGGGGATCGGGCCTGACGGAGGATCCACTGGCGGAAGGCCTGGACCTCGGGCTTGCGCCGGGAGGCTGCGGTGGTGATGAGGCAGCAGCGCTCGGGGGCGTCGGCCTGCTGCTCCAAGACGGGGACAAGCACCCCACTCGCGAGCTCGTCCGCAATCAGCGCCGGGCGCCCGATCGCGGCCCCGAGCCCCTGGCCGGCGGCGTCGACCACCATGCTGTAGAGGCGGAAGCCCGAGGCCCGCGAGAGGTCCGGCGCGGGCTCGTGCTGGCAGGCGGACCAGTACGCCCAGTCGGTGTCCCAGCCCAGGTCGTAGAGCAGGGGCCAGCCGTCCAGCTCGACCGCGCCGCGGGGCTGCCCGCGCGCCGCGAGCAAGGCCGGGCTGCAGACCGGAAGCAGCTGCTCCTCGTAGAGCGTCTCCTCGATCAGCGTGTCGACGCGCCGCGTGGCCGGGTGCGGCGCCGCGGTCGCGCCGGTGTAGGCGATCCAGGCGTCGAAGTCGCGGCTGCCGGGGTCGACACCGCGGTGGTTGGTCTCCAGCTCGATGGCGATGCCGGGATGGGCCGCCTCGAGCGCCGCCAGCCTCGGCAGCAGCCACTTCTCAGCGACCGCCTCCACCGAGATGATGCGGACACGGCGCGGCTGGCGGCTGTGGCGCTCGGAGACGCCGTGGAACTCGGCGAGGATGCGCTGCACCTCCTGCAGGTAGGCCCGACCCCGGGCATTGAGGAGCACGCCCCGCTGGCGGCGTTCGAAGAGCGCGGCGTCGAGATGCTCATCGAGGGCGCGCACGCGGTAGGCGACGGCCGCCGCCGTGACGCCCAGCTCGGCCGCGGCCTTGGAGAAGCTCTCGTGGCGGGCGGCCGCCTCGAAGAAGCGCAGGCTCTCAAGGGGGGGCAGGCGGGACACGGTCTCGAGTCTTCATACAGGGGTCGTCCTCCGGGGACGGCACGATGCTGGCGCGCATTGTGGCATAGCAAGCTGGAGCGAAACCCTGCGCGTATGCACAACTTTGTTTATGCCATTGACGCTCATCATGGGTGTCCTGTCCGATCGTGAGAGGCAGAGGACGGCGCGCCCGCGGTGGCGAGGCCCTCACTCGCGGAGGAGGTGTTCTCTTGAGCCCTGGTGGCAGCCCTGGGCGTCGTGGCGGGGCTGGCCGCCCTGGTCACGGCGCTGGTGCTGCTGCTCGCGGACTGCGCGACGGGTTAGACGGGAGACGGAACCCCGCACGCAACGGAACAGCCGCCCGCCGCCGCTGGGGGCGGCGACGCGGACGGGCGCGCCGGTAGGAAGAGAGCGTTCACCATGGCACGCGTCGCGCCGTTCCGGGGTCTGCGATACGACGCCGAGAGCGCCGGCGACTGGGGAGCGCTGCTCGGGCCGCCGTACGACATCGTCGACGCAGCCGAGACGGCGACGCTGAGGTCGGCGAGCCCGTATCAGATCGCGCACATCGAGACGGCCACCGGCGAGAGCGAGATTGCGAAGGCGGCCCGGCGGCTGTCGGACTGGCGGGAACGGGGCATCATCGTCCGGGACGAGCAACCCTCGTTCTATCTCCACGAGCACCGCTTCGTGGCCGGCGGACGCGCCCGCACGCGCCGCGCCATCTTCGGCGCGGTCGAACTCTCGGACTGGGGCGAGGCGGGCGTGATGGGCCACGAGCGCACCATGCCGGGCCCGCGCGCAACGCGCACGGCCCTGCGCTCGCTCGTCGGGGCCGACGTCTCGCCGCTGCTGGCCTTCGTGCCCGACCGCGATCGCGCACTGGCAGACCTCATCGCAGCCGTCCGCCTGCAGCCGCCCAGGAATGAGGGTGTCGATCCGGGCGGAGACGGGCACACCCTGCGCGTGATCGACGATGCGACGACGGTGGCCGCGATCGAGTCGCTGTTTCGATCACAGCGGGTCTACGTGGGTGATGGTCATCATCGCTACGAGTCCGCGCTGGCCTCGAGGGACGACCGGGCCGCTTCAGGCAGCGTCCTGATGGGCATCGTCTGCGCCGGCGACCCGGCCCTGGCCGTCGGGGCGACGCACCGTGTCGTGCACGCGCCCGCTCCGCCACGGCTGACAGAGCGGCTCGCGGCTGCATTCGTCGTCGGCGAGGTAGCGGCCGGTGCGCTGCAGGCGGCCCTCCCGGACGGTAGCGCGACGTTCGCACTCGTCACGGCGGACGGCCTGTACACGCTCGAACCGCGGGAAGAGGCGCGTGCGGCGATACCCGCTTCGGCCCCGCCCACGTGGCGGGCGCTTGCGCCCGCCCTCCTGCAGGAAGCCGTGCTGGAGCCGATCTTCGGCATCGACGCGCAGGCGCTCGCGGGCGGTGACGCCGTGAGCTACACGCACGACCCGCGGGAAGCGCTGGATGCCGTGCGGCGCGGCTCGGCGGCGGCGGCCTTCATCCTGCCCGCGCCGACGTTGCAGGACGTGATCGACACCGCCGACGCCGGTGGCTTCATGCCGCAGAAGTCCACCTACTTCGTCCCGAAACTGCCCACGGGCGTCGTGCTGCATGCGTTTGACTGAGCCTCCGACCTCGCATCGACTGCCGCGGGGAGCTGCAATGTGACAACCCCCTTCGTCAAGCGAGCCGACCGTGACCGCCCGCGGAGGCCCACCCCGGCTGCGGGACCCGGCGCGTGGCGCGCGGGCGCCTGCGCGCAACGATGAGCGGGCGCCGCGGGTTGATGCGGACCGGAGCGCTCGCCGTGGCGGCGGCGCTCGCCGCGCTGGCCCTGGCCGGCTGCGGGAGTGTGTTTCCCGATGTCGAGGACTGGATCGCCGACTCCGACAAGCTCGCACGGCGCTTCGACGAGCGCCTCGAGGACCTGCGGGAGTGCCTCGAGGAGGACGGCTGTGGCGAGCTGCTCGACTCGGAGGAGAGCGCCTTTGCCATGTGCTCGTGGGTGGCGTCGCGGGGCGAGCTCGCGCCGGAGGGGTTCGAGGCGGCGGAGTGGGTGCGCTTCGACGGGCTCTGCGAGGGTCTGGAGGGGGTGCTGGCGATGCCCGGCGCGGACGCGCTGCGCCGCATCGAGGAACTGCGGCTGGAGGCGGACCGCATCCGCGAGGGCATCCGCGACGACATCGAACCGCGGGAGCGGGAAGAGGCGGAGCGGGGCGGGGACTAGGGGCGCGGCGGCGGAGCAGCACCCGCAGCCCGCGCCGCGCGAGCAGGAGCGAGCGAGCCCGCACGCGTGAGCGGGCGGTTGGCCTGAGACGCCCGGCCGGGCACGGACACCAGAGGGAGGGCGCTGCGCTGCCGCGTCCTTCCCTGTTCATGCGGCACGGCGTCCTGCGCCAGCCGGAGCGGCCTCGCGATCGAGAACGCGCCCGCGCTGCGGGGGCCACGTGCGGCACCTTGACCAAAGATTCTTATGTCATTGACACACTGAGCGCCCATCCTGTCCGCTTGTCCCACTCGGAGGAGTAGCAACCCGCCAGGCCAGCCGGCGGGGACGCTGCTTCACGCACCGGGAGGCGTGACGTGGCGCTCGACCGCTCCACCGCCGCATCAGGCCGTCCGGTCCACTCCCACGCCCGCAGCCGCTGCGGCACGGGCATTCTTGCCCCCCGTACATGCGTTCTATCGCCCGACCTCCCGCCTCCGCGCGGCAGACGTGAGCCGGGGCCCGGTCTCCGGCATGCGGCCCTGACCGTGCGCGACGGCCTCGCCCCGCACAGGCACAGGGCGGACCGACAATGACTCGCGCCGGTAGAGGACGACTCCCGGTCCCGTTCGCCGCTCTGGCGGCCCTGGCCCTGGCCCTGCTCTTCTCCCCGGTACAGGCCGAGGAGCCCGACACGCCACCCCGGCAGAGCAACACGCCAACGGACACCACCGGAACCGCCCAGGTGGTCGTTCGAGGCCCCTATCTTCAGAGTGGCACGTCGTCGAGCGTCATCGTCAAGTAGCGAACCTACGAAGCGACCGATAGCGTCGTGCGTTACGGCCTCGCCCCGGACGGCCTGACGCTATCGGCAACGAACTCCGACTCCACAACCGAGCACGAAGTGGAAGTCACGGGCTTGTCCGCCGGCGTCAAGTACTTCTATTCCGTGGGCACTTCATCGGACACGCTGACCGGCGGGGACGGCGATCATTTCGTTGTAACCGCTCCCGTCTCGGGCACGGCGAAGCCGACGCGAATCTGGGTCATCGGAGATTCCGGCACCGCAAATGCCAATGCCAGGGCCGTCAGGGATGCCTTTCTGAATTTCACGGGGTCGCGCGACCCGGACCTCTGGATCATGCTGGGCGACAACGCCTATGGCAGCGGAACCGATGCAGAGTACCAGGCGGCAGTTTTCGAGACCTACCCGCAGGTGCTGCGTAGGACCGTGCTCTGGTCGGCGCTCGGAAACCATGACGGCCCCACAGCCGACTCGACCACCGAGAGTGGGCCCTATTACGACATCTTTTCGTTCCCTCGCAACGGCGAAGCCGGCGGTGTCCCCTCAAGGACAGAAGCCTATTACGGTAGCGTCCCAGGAAGTGGTGTCACAGAGGTGGACGTAGGAGACCACCGCGCCATCCTTCACACAGGAAACAGTCACGTGAAGGAGGACTACGGTGGTCAAGGAGAGCGTGGACTTGTTGGAGTTGCTGCGCAAGCAGGCGGACGGAGCTGACATTGACTTCCTGCGCGAGGCGGTCGCGGTGCTCGCCCAGGCGGTGATGGACGCCGAGGTCTCGGCGCAGATCGGCGCCGCCCACGGCGAGCGCAGCGAGACGCGCCTCACCCGGCGTAACGGCTACCGGCCCAGGCGCTGGGACACGCGCGTGGGCACGATCGAACTGGGCATCCCGAAGCTGCGCGAGGGCAGCTACTTCCCCTCGCTGCTCGAGCCGCGGCGGCGCTCGGAGCGCGCCCTCCTCTCCGTGGTCACGCAGGCCTACGTCGAGGGCGTCTCGACGCGCCGCGTCGACGACCTCGTGCGCTCGCTCGGCTGTGATGGCATCTCGAAGAGCCAGGTCTCGCGCATCTGCGCCGAGCTCGACGAGGTCGTGGAGAGCTTCCTCGAGCGGCCGCTCGACTCGGGCCCCTACCGCTACCTCTGGCTCGACGCGCTCACCCAGCTCGTGCGCGAGGAGGGCCGCGTCGTCCAGGTGAGCGTGGTCGTCGCCACCGCCGTCAACGCGACAGGCAAGCGCGAGCTGCTGGGCATCGACGTCGGTACCTCCGAGGACGGGGCGTTCTGGCTGAGCTTCCTGCGCGGGCTCGTGGCGCGCGGTCTGTCCGGGGTCGAGCTGGTGACCTCGGACGCCCACCAGGGGCTCAGAGACGCGATCGCGACCGTCTTCGCCGGCGCCTCCTGGCAGCGCTGCAGGACGCACTTCATGCGCAACCTGCTCACCCGGGTGCCGAAGAGCGCCGAGAAGCTGGTGGCGACGACGGTGCGGACGATCTACGAGCAGTCCTCTGCGGCCGAGGTGCAGGCCCAGCACGCCCGTGTGGTGGAGCAGCTCGCCGAGCGCTTCCCCGAGGCCGCGGCGCTGCTCGCCGACGCCGGACCCGAGATCCTGGCGTTCACGGCCTTCCCGTCCCAGCACTGGCGGCAGGTCTGGTCGAACAACCCGCTGGAACGCCTCAACAAGGAGATCCGGCGGCGCACCAACGTCGTCGGCATCTTCCCCAACCGCGCCGCGGTCGTGCGGCTGGTCGGCGCCGTGCTCGCCGAGCAGCACGACGAGTGGGCGGAGGGGAGGCGCTACATGACGATGCTGCAGTCGCTGCCGGCGGCCGTGGCCGAGGTCGCCTCAGGCGAGGAGGTGCTGCTGCAAGCTGCCAGCTAGCAAATGATCAGGATGGTGCACTGCTACACCACTTGCAGGGACGTGACCCCTATTACTCCTTCGACTACGGGAACATGCACTTCATTGTCCTGGACTCCTACGAAACTGATCGCTCGCCGGACGGGGCGATGATGACCTGGCTGGAAGCGGATCTGCAGGCGAACGACAAGGAATGGGTCATCGCGTTCTGGCACCACCCTCCCTATTCCAGGGGATCGCGCGACTCCGACGTCCAAGAGCGCTCGATTGAGATGCGGCAGAACGCCGTGCCCCTTCTCGAGCGGTACGGCGTCGATCTGGTGCTTGCCGGGCATAGCCACTCCTACGAGCGTTCGTATCTCATCGATGGCCACTACGGGCTGTCCGAGACCCTAACCGACGCCATGAAGAAGAGTCCCGGCGACGGCAGCGCAACAGGCGACGGGGCCTATCAGAAGCCCGCAGCAGTGGGCACGTCGAACGCCGGCGCCGTGTATGTCGTAGCCGGCTCCTCGGGCAAGCGGAAGGCAGGACCGTTTGGCCACCCGGCCATGGCCGCTTCGATGGCGACTCTGGGGTCAATGGTGCTCGACGTGAACGGGAGGCGTCTTGACGCCATGTTTCTGGACAGTACCGGGAACATTCTGGACGACTTCACGATCCTGAAGGTCCTCAATGTGGCGCCGACGTTCAGATCATCGGCGACGATCAGCGTGGCGGAGAACCAAACGGCGGTGGTAACGGTAGAGGCGACGGACGACGATGCGGACGACAGCATCACGGGCTACGCGATCACCGGCGGGGCGGACCGGAGTTTCTTCTCGATCGGGGCGACGTCCGGAGAGTTGACCTTCAAGACCGCGCCGAACTTCGAGGACGCGCAGGACCAGGACACCGACAACGACTACGTGGTGGAGGTTACGGCGACCAGCGGCACGGGGACACGGGAGAAGACGGCGACGCAGACGATCACGGTGACGGTATCTGCGAGTGCGATCAGTCCGGCCACGGGCGCGCCGGTCATCAGAGGCATCGCAAAAGTGGGGGAGACGCTGACGGCGGACACGTCGGGCATCGCGGACGCGGACGGACTGGAGAACGCGACGTTCAGCTACCAGTGGCTGGCCAATGACGGGATGTCCGATACCGAGATTACGGACGCCACGGCGCAGACCTACGCCCCATCCGACGCCGACGCGGGCAAATCCATAAGGGTGAGGGTGAGTTTCACCGACGATGCGGGCAATGCGGAAACACTGACGGGAGCGGCTACCGACCCGATAGTGACCTGGTCGGCGACGCTGACGGTGGGCGAGGACACATCGGTAATTCCCAGAACATCCGGCTACTCGGCCTGGGGAATGGACGGCACGCTCTCGACCGACACCTTCGCACGCGGGGGGAGGACCTACCGAGTCGGAGTCCTCACTCATCAGTCTGACGGTCTGATCTTGGTCGTAGACCGGAAACTGCAAGCGGACTTCACGCTCGGCATTGGGGATGCTCGATACGAGAGGGGGGAGGGCTCGCGCCCGAGCACCAAGTTCACAGACGCGTACTGGTGGGAGGCCCGTGACTGGAACTGGACCGCGGGCGACGGGGTGGAGGTGAGCCTGACTCTCGCGGCGGGGCCAGACGCTTCGTTGCCCGAGCTGCCGCTGGCGCCTCCGACGGCGTGGTTCAGACTTACGCCGGAGACCCACGATGGAGTGGACCCGTTCACCTTCCGGCTCCACTTCAGCGAGGACATTGCGACCGACTCGGAAACTCTGCGGGACCATTCCCTTGAGGTGACCGGAGGTTCGGTTTCCGGCGTTGCGAGGGTGAACGGACTGAACAGGCTATGGGAGATCACCGTGGTCCCAGCCTCGACCGGCGACGTAACCATCGCGCTGCCGGCGGGCGTAGCCTGTGAGGTAGCGGGGGACATTTGCACCGCGGACGGCAGGCAACTGCACAACCGGCCCGTGTTCACCGTTGCGGGCCCAGAACCAGTCAGCGAGCAACCCCCTGACGGCGAGGAGCCGCTGGCCGACGAGCTGACAGCAGTGTGGTCGGCCACGATGACGGTGGAGTGGGTGCACTGGGGCTACGGGTACTACTCGACCAGCTCCCGGCAGGTCGGGTCGCTGTACCCGGCGTGGTTCGAGGTGGCCGGCACGACCTACACCGTGACCATGATTGAGACGCGGGGGTGGATGTACATCGGCTTCGACCGGCAGCTTCCCTTCGGCTTCGTGCTGGAGTTGGACGGCGAGCAGTTCGCCTCCACCGACTCGTCCTTCCAGTCCTACAGCTACGGCAACCTCTACCAGTGGAGAGGAACGGACCTGAGCTGGAACGACGGAGATACCGTGGCGGTCCGGCTGCTCCCGACGGCCCCCGACGGTCGCGCCGTGGGAGCGCCGACCATCAGCGGCGCCGCCAAGGTGGGAGAGACGCTCACCGCCGATACGTCGGGCATCGCCGACCCGGACGGACTCGCCGGGGCCAGCTTCACCTACCAATGGATGGCCCGAGGGAGAGACATCGCCGGGGCCGACGGCCTCAGCCTCACCCTCACTCGCAACGAGGTTGGGCGGACCATCCGGGTGCGGGTGTCCTTCACCGACGATGCGGGGAACAGAGAGTCGCTGACCAGCGAGCCTACGGCCGCGGTTGCCGCCCGGCCCAACAATCGTGCCACGGGAGCGCCCACGATCAGCGGGATGGCCCGGGTGAACCAGGTGCTGCGGGCGCACACATCGGGCATCGCCGATCCAGACGGGATGGCCGGCGCCAGCTTCGCCTACCAGTGGACGGCCGGGGGCAGCGACATCGACGGGGCTGCTGGCGCCAGCCTCACCTTGACGCCGGACATGGCCGGCCGGGCCGTCGGGGTGCGGGTGAGCTTCACCGACGACGCCCGGTACCGGGAGACCCGGGCGAGCCTGTCGACTATGCCGGTGCAGCCGGCGAGCGAGTGTCCGGGAGCGGGTTCGGGTTCTGCGCCGAGGTCGATTGCGGTCGGGTCGGTTCCGGTAGCGGTCGAGTCCACGGTTGAGAAGTACTACGTGCTCTATGTGATGCACCAGTTGAACGGCGAGACCGCGGTGGAGATCCCGGTGTCGGTGACTTTGGGTCAGGCCGGCACGACGACGCTGACCGAGCAGCTCTCGGCTCTCCCAGCAGAGCGCTACCGGGTCGATGAGTTTCTCATCGCCGAACCGGGCGACCTCGACGGCGACTGCGTCGACGATATCGCCGAACTCGGTGATCCGGCGGGGATGAACCCGCTGAACCCCGCGCCGCCTGTCGAGTTCGTTGACGGCGTGGTGGCGATTCCCGACCGTGAGACGTTCGAGGCGCTTTCCTACCAGGGCAGGCGTGTCGTGGTTGATGCACATCTCAGAGGCCTGGAGTTCGTCAAGTTCTACCTGTTCCGCATGGACACCGACCGCCCAGTTGTTTATTTCATGAATACCGAGACACACCGGGCACACTCCTGGTTTGGCAATGTCATCGGTCTTTGGCACAACCCACTCTGGTTGCAGGGTGCGATGAAGGGTGAGATCGTATACCACCCCAATGTGGTCGCTCCCGACGGTTCCCTGGGCGTCTACCGCTTCGAGTTCGAGCCTCAGGATGCCTACTCGTTCGAGGCTGTGGCCTATGGGTACGAGGTGCTGGCAGCCAGCATGCCGCTGCTCGACGACAACTTCGCGTACTACCCGATGCCGGCGCGAGCTCTGCCGCTGTATCACGAGGAACGGGCGCTCTTCGACGATTCCCGAGTCAATGTGCTGTTGGAGGAGGACATCTTCCCCGATGTGGACTTCATCTCCCTGAACAAAGCGGAGGGGTACGGTTTCCTCCGGGTCATGGCGCTGGAGGAACGCCCCAACCCGCGCGACGTCGTCATCTATGAGACCCTGCCCAATGAACTCTCCCGTGTCGCCGGCATCATCACCACCGTGCCCCAGACGCCGCTGTCGCACGTCAACCTGCGAGCTGTGCAGGACGGCGTCCCCAACGCCTTCATCCGCGATGCCCTCGACGACGACGACATCGATGATCTCATCGACAGCTACGTTCACTACACGGTGGCCGGGTACGGATGGACCCTGCGTGCCGCTACCCCTGCGGAGGTCGATGCCCACTATGCCGCGTCGCGCCCCTCGCAGCCCCAGACTCCTCAGCGGGACCTCGCGGTCACGCAGATCACTGCGCTCAGCGACATTGGATTCGGCGACTGGACCGCGTTCGGCGTCAAGGCGGCGAACGTGGCCGTGCTGGGGACGCTGGGCTTCGGGGACGGGACCGTGCCGGAGGGGTTCGCGGTGCCGTTCTACTTCTACGACGAGTTCATGAAGCACAACGGCTTCTACGCTGACGTCAGGGAGATGCTGGCCGACCCGGATTTCCACTCGGACTTCGACACCCAGGAGTCCGCGCTGAAGAAGCTGCGCAAGAAGATCAAGAAGGGCGAGACGCCCGAGTGGATCATCGAAGCGCTGGAGGACATGCACGCCAACTACCCTGAAGGGCAGTCGCTGCGCTACCGGTCCAGCACCAACAACGAGGACCTGCCGGGGTTCAGCGGCGCGGGGCTGTACGACTCCAAGACCCAGGACCCCGACGAGACCGCAGAGGACGGCATCGACAAGTCCATCAAGGGCGTGTGGGCGAGCATGTGGAACTTCCGGGCCTTCACTGAGCGCGAGTTCCACCGCATCGACCACCTGGCGGCGGCGATGGGGGTGCTCGTGCATCCCAACTACTCCGACGAGTTGGCCAACGGCGTCGCCGTCAGCTTCGACCCCTTCGGCCGCAGGGACGGGAGCTACTACGTCAACACGCAGCTGGGCGAGGACCTGATCACCAATCCTGAGGCGCACTCGACGCCCGAGGAGATGCTGCTGCACCCCGACAGCACGTACACCTTAACGGCGCGCTCCAATCAGGTTCCCGCGGGACAGCTCCTCATGAGCGACGTCCAACTCGACCAGCTGCGCCGTCATCTTGAAGCGATCCACGACCGCTTCGCAGTGCTGTACGGCATCGCGTCGGGCGAGGAGTTCGCCATGGAGATTGAATTCAAGATCACCAGCGACAACATTCTGTCGATCAAGCAGGCCCGGCCCTGGGTCTTCAGCGCCGGGCAGGCGCCACGCGAACACTCCAACCGCCTTGCCACGGGCGCGCCCACCATCAGCGGAACGGCGCAGGTGGGGGAGACACTCACCGCCGGCACGTCGGGCATCGCCGACGCGGACGGTCTGAACAGCGTCCAGTACGAGTACCAGTGGCTGGCCGACGACTCCGAAATCACAGGCGCCACCAACGCTACCTACACCCTGGTCGACGCCGACGAGGGCAAGGTCATCACCGTGCAGGTGAGCTTCACCGACGACGCCGACAACGAGGAGACGCTGACCAGCGGAGCAACGGACGCGGTGGCGGCAGCGCCCACGCCCAACAGCCCGGCGACAGGAGCGCCCGCCATCAGCGGAACGGCGCAGGTGGGGGAGACACTCACCGCCGGCACGTCGGGCATCGCCGATGCCGACGGTCTTGCAAATGCCACCCTCAGCTACCAGTGGCTAGCGGACGACTCCGGCATCACGGGAGCGACCAACGCCGCCTACACCCTGGTGGCTGCCGACGAGGGCAAGGTCATCACCGTGCAGGTGAGCTTCACCGACGACGCCGATAACGAGGAGACGCTGACCAGCGCTGCAACGGATGCTGTGGCAGCAGCGCCCCAGTCCAATTCTCCCGCCACCGGCACGCCCGCCATCAGCGGCACCGCACAGGTGGGCGAGACGCTGGCGGCGCACACGTCGGGCATTGCCGACGCCGACGGGCTTAGCAACCTCCAATACGAGTACCAGTGGCTTGCGGACGACTCCGACATCGCAGGAGCGACCAACGCCACCTACACCCCGGTTGCCGACGACGAAGGTAAGGCCATCAGCGTCAGCGTCTCCTTCACCGACGACGCGGGCAATGAAGAGACACTGACCAGCGCGGCAACGGACGTGGAGGCCGGTGCGCAACCCGCGGAGCCGCCCGACAAGCCCAAGAACCTCTCCGCCACGGCGTCGCATGACTCGGTGACCCTCACCTGGGACGACCCCGGCGACGACACGATCACCGGCTACGTCATCCTGCGCCGCATTCCCGGGGTCGACCCGGAGGGCCACTTCGATGAGCTGGTGGCGGACACCGGCACGGCGGCGCTGACCTACACCGACGACACGGTGGCGGCTGAGACTCGCTATACCTACCGCATTAAGGCCAGCAACGGGGCCGGCACGAGTGAACGCTCGCGCTGGTCCCACATCGACACTCCGGCAGCCCCCGTACCCGACAAGCCCACGGGCCTCGAAGCAACGGCGACCAACGGCCCGGTCGTGCTCACCTGGGACGACCCCGGCGACGACTCCATCACCGGCTACGTCATCCTGAGGCGCGTCCGCGAGAACAATACCGGGGGCGACTTCAGTGTCTTGGTCGCGGACACGGGCAGCGCCGCGACCACCTACACCGACGACACGGTGGCGGCCAGCCTCACGTACACCTATCGCATCAGGGCCATCAACGAGTACGGGGTGAGCGAGCGCTCGCGCTGGTACCACATCAACACCCCGGCCACGCCGTAGGCGACCTTCGTCGCCGTCGGCAACGCGGAACGAGCAGGACGGCCCCGGCGTCACGAGCGTCCTCGGAGGATCTTCACGCCGACCGCCGACCCGGGGAGGCCGCCACCCTTCGGCAAGCAGGGCGGCGGCCTCCCCCGTTCATGCGGCCCTGCGTCCCCCGGATTCCACCGCGCGATCCAGTAGCCGGCGTCCGCGAAGATCACTCTCATCAGTCCTCTTCCTTCGGGCTGCCGTACAGGTAGTGCTTGTAGTTCGTGGCGCCATCCGCCAGCAGACCATCCCACGCGTCCGGCGGGATGGGTCGTGTGGAGTTCCTGGACCGCCTCAACGATTCCAGCCAGCCCTCGCCTGGGCGACGCCGCGTCCTCGATCGACAGCGTCACCTCCTTGCCCTCCTCGAGGTCGAGGGGCTCCCGAGGGTGTAAGCACGCCGTTCGCGTAGTGGCCTTCACGGCTGTGGTCATGGCTGGTTCTCCCCGCGCACGCCTGCGATGCGGGAGTGTGACGAAGATGGCCGCCTCGCCTTCCAGGACATGCACCCCCTCAAGCGCCGCCACGCGCTCTGCGGCGTCCGGCAACTCGACGCCGACGGGCGTGCCGGAGAGGCTCAGGCTGCCTTGGGCGGGGTTGAAGTCCGGCGCTTCGACGAACAGCCGCCGAAATCGCGGCCGTGCGTTCCTCGGACGGTGCGCGGAAGACCCGCTCGATCCCGGCGTCAACCTCGGTGGCGTCCTCGCGGTCACCGAGAGGCATGGTCTGCGCTCCGTCAGGGTGTCCTCAGGGCCAGCGTAGACCGGCGCGTCGACACGCTCGAGCAAGTTTTTGGCAAGCCAGACCGTCACCAACGGTGAACCCTCAACGAGGGGCACACGGGTCTGGGTGCGGCAACGGAAGCTGCCGCTGGCAGCGGCGGGATGCATCGCGCGAAACGCACGTTCTATGCTGGTAGGCGCGGGGAGACGCCGGGAGCACGGGGATGAGCGACGACGGGTATCGCTGGAAGGCGTTCGGGGCGCGCATCCGCGAGGCCCGCACCCGCGCCGGCCTCACCCAGAAAGCGGCTCGCCGAGCTCGTCGGCGTGCGCCCGCACACGGCCTGGTGCTGGGAAGCGGGGCGGATGCGGCCGCTGCGCCACAACCTGGTCGAGATCGCCTTCCACACCGGTACCAGCCCGGAGGAACTGGAAGGACGCGACGCCATCGAGGGGGAGCGGATCAAGGAGGCGGAGGCCGCCTTCCGCAACGCCCTGGAAGGCCTGCTCCTGGAGGACATCGAGTCGATCCACAACTACATCCGCTTCGTCCGGGCCGAGCGCCGCAGGCAGGGACGCGGCGGGCGCTGAAGCGGCCGCCGCCGGTGGCCCGCCTACGCCACCCGCCCGTCAGCCGCGGGGAGCGCTTCCGCCTCCGCAAGCGCGCCGGCGAGCGCCCGTCCCGCCGCCGTCAGCGTGATCGCGCGAGCGCGCCACGGCGCGCGCACGATCAACCCCGCCTGCTCGCAGACCCGCAGCCAGTGCGCCGCGTGCGAGGTGGAGGAGAACCCGGTCGCCGCCACCAGTTCGCGCACGCTCGGCGCATAGCCGTGCAGGGCCTGGTGGCGGGCAATCGCCCCGACCACCTCGCGCATCCGCTTCTTCCGCAGCCTCGACTTCCTCACCGTCCGCCTCCTGAACCTGCAGTTCCGGCCTGGTCGTCGCTGCGAGGCGGCGTTCGGCAGCGTTCTCCCGCCCGCATGCACGCTCCCGCCGCGCGCGGCAGCAGGCAGTGCAGGAGCCCGCGTTCGAGCGCGAAGCAGAACAGCCGGTAGAGGTGGCCGGGGCCGGGCTTCGTGCCCGTGCGCCAGCGCCGCAGCGTACGCGCGTCGACGCGCAGCGCCCGCGCCAGGGCGCGCCCGCTCAGCCCCGTCGCGCCCCGCAGGCGCTCGAGGCGCTCGGGGAAGTCGGGCGGGAAGCGCGCCGGCTCGACACGATAGACGTGGCGCTGCGGGCGTCCCATTCAGCGCCTCCGCTCCGGGCGCACCACGGTCAACTCCTCGCCGAGCAAGGCCCCGAGGCCGCCGGGCACCCGGGTCGCGAAGCGCACGAGCGAGAGCATCGCCCCGCCCCCGGGCGAGGCGCCGTGGCGCCAGCGCCAGAGCTGGCGCGGGTCCACGCCCATGCAGACCGCCATCCGCTCCCAGGGCAGCTCGCTGCGCTCCCTGACCGCCGCGAGCCGCTGCGCGAAGTCCTCGGGCATGAGCGCCACGCCGGGCGGGAAGTCCGCCTCCCGGGCCCGCACCCTACTCATCGGGGTGCACCACGTAGAAGAGATCGTCGAAGGAGGCGCGGAGCACGTGCATCATCCGCGCGCGCAGCGCGGCGGATGGGCGCCTGCGCCCGCTCAGGATCAGCGAGAGGTGGCCGGAGGTGATGCCGAGCAGCCGGGCGAGCCCGTTCTGGCTCAGGCTGAGGCGCGCCATGCGCTCCCAGATCGCCTGCGGTTTGACCTCGACCGTCGAGCGGGCGGTCTTACTCGGCATGTCGGTCCTCCTCCCCGCGCGGCTCGGGGTCCGCCTCGGGGCGCGCGCCGTTGCGGCCCGGTTCGCCGCCGGCGCCGGCGGCGAGGTGGGCGCGCACGATCAGCCGCGCGAGGGCGCGCAGTCCGCGCAGGCGCTGCTCGTCCTGCTCCGTGGTGAGGTGGCGTCGGGGTCCTCGGGGTCGGGTGCGCATCGCTCTATCCGGGTGGTGGGAGGGAGTGCTCGCTACTGTGTGAGTACGCCACCGCCAGGATGTCGACCTCTCCATCGCCGCCCAGCTCCGCGCCCTGCGCGACTACGCCGAGAAGAACAACTACCTCGTCGCCCGCGAGTACGTGGACGAGGCCGAGAGCGGACGCGTCGCCGACAGGCCGCAGTTCCGCAAGATGCTGGACGAGGCGAGCGCCGACGATGCGCCCTTCGAGGAGATCCTCGTCTGGAAGTTCTCCCGCTTCACCCGCAAGCGCGAGCACGCCGTCGCCTTCAAGTCGATGCTGCGACGCCGCGGCATCCGCGTCGTCTCCATCACCGAGCACGCCGACGACTCTCCTACCGGCAAGCTCATGGAGGCGATCATCGAGAGCGTGGACGAATTTTACTCGGAAAATCTTGCGCAAGAGGTCGCGCGGGGGATGCGCGAGGCGGTCTCGCGCGGCTTCTGGGTCGCCAGCCGCACGCCCTACGGCTACCAGAAGGTCCACGTCCAGGATGGCGCCAAGAAGCGGCCCCGGCTGGAGCCGGACCCCGACACCGCCCCCGTCGTCGAGCGCATCTTCGCCCTCGCCGAGGCCGGCAAGGGCATCACCGAGATCGCGCGCACCCTCAACGCCGACGGCATCGCCAACCCCACTGGCCGGCCCTGGTCGAAGAACGGCGTGCACATCCTGCTCACGAACGTCGTCTACACGGGCACGCTGCTGTGGGGCGTGGGCGCGAAAGACGGCGCGCCGCCGGTGCGCGTCGAGGACGCCTTCCCGGCGATCGTCTCGAAGGAGCTGTTCAGCCGCGTGCAGTCGCTCATGCGCTCGCGCGCCCCGAGGCGCGCCCACCCCCCGCCGCGTCGGCAACTCCTACCTGCTGAGCGGGCTCGTGCGATGCAAGAGCTGTCGCCGCGCACTCTCGGGGCAGGACTCCAAGAGCGGCAAGTTCTCCTACTACGTCTGCCAGTCGCTGATGAAGCGCGGCCGGGGGGCCTGCGACGCCCCCCGCCAACGCACGGCGCTTCGAGGGCCTCGTGGTCGACCAGATCCGCGCCAATATCCTCACCGAGTCCAACATCCGCGACCTCGTGCGCCTCGTCGGCGAGGAGATGGACGGCGTCGCCAGCGAGCCGCGCAAACAACTCGAGACGATCGAGTCCGAACTGGCCGACGTGCGCCGCCGCCTCGACCGCCTCTACCACCTCATGGAGACGACCGAGCTGGACATCAGCGACGTGCTGCCGCGCGTGCGCGAGCACAAGGAGCGGCGCGAGCGGCTGGAGCAGGCGGCTTCGGAGGCGCGCGACGCGCTCTCGGAGCGGCGTGAGGTGCTCGACGACGTGAACACGATCACCGCCTACGCGGAGGAGATGAGCGAGTTCCTCGCCACCAGCGAGCTCACCGAGTCGAAGGCCTTCATCCGCTCGTTCGTGAAGGAAATCGCCGTCGCCCCCGGCGCGGCCACGATCCGCTACACGATCCCGATGCCGGACGACAGTCCACTGCGCGGCGGAAAGGCCGAGGAGGTGGCCCTCGACGGCCCGGTACTGTCTACCGTCAAGTCTGGTGGGCCTACACGTACTGTACTGCGAACTTTCAGGTGGGCGGTGGCTCTATAGACGCCTAGCCGCTCGGTACCGCGAACTGGCTAGGGTACCGGTCCTAGTCAGGGGTGACAGGCGACAGAGCAGCCACCCACATCAGGCCGCCGGGGATGCCGGCGCGGGATCGGGAGACTCAGGAAGGAGCGCCCTCACGGCGGGGACGAGGTCGTTTGGGATCACCATCACCGTTTGCGACCTGTCCTCGAAGGCGGCCTCGATCTCCGCCGCCAATTCGTCGTCCGACTGCCCTTCGTAGTGCTCAATGACGTCGCGCACGCACTCTTCGTCCCAGCCGGGCGGGAACTTGTCTGTCGTGTCGCTCATCGTTGTCTCCTCCGCCTCCGCCGCCGGAAAGCGCCGAGGGCGTTGCCGGACAACTCGTAGGCGGTGATGACGAACGCGCTGTCTGGCTCCGGGTCTCGCACATACACTACCAGAAGGTAGCGTCCGCCGAGCGTCTGCCCGATGGTGAGGCGCGAGTTGCCCCGCCCCGGCACATCCTCAGCTGGGGACGCCATGACGTCCTCGACTTCCTGCTCGCGCACCCCATGCCGGTAGATGTGGAGGTCGCCCGTGTCGGGGTCGATGTGGAACCGCAGATTCATGCTTCAGTCTCGCCTACTCCGAGTCAGTCCCTCATCCGCAGTCGTACCGGGGCCTCAGCTTTCGGGCAACAGAAGCCCCGGCACCTAGCTGAGGTTGTTGCACGGAGTGGCGTGGGTGGAGTGCCGAAAGGGCAGCCGGCCGGCAGTCGGGGCGGAGCGGTCGCGTCTGGCGGGGCAGCCGCGCTACGCGGCGGCCGCGGCGATAGCCCGGTCTCCTCGCTGGGGGTTGCGGTTCGCCGGCCGGGGTGAGGGGCGCGCCCGGCGATAGAGCTTCTTCAGGTTGTGGGTGGCGGCGATCAGCTTCCATTCGCTGGCGCACGTGGCGATCCCGCGCCGCATGAAGCGGCGGATGCCGCGGTTCTCCTTGACGTCGCCGAAGACGGGTTCGATCATCCAGCGCCGCTGCCTGTAGAGACGCTGGCCCCGCTGCGTCGCCAGCTTGCGGTCCATCCGCTCGCGCACGGAGAGCCCGGCCGGGATGCGCCCGCGCGGCGGCGCGGCGGCACCACGCCGGTTGCGGTCGCTGCGGGTGGCGATCAGCAGCTCCGGACCCCTGCCTTCGGCCTGCCGCACATTCGCCTCGGAGTAGTAGCCGGCGTCGGCCAGCAACACGCGCGGCGGCCCGCAGTGTGCGGCCCGCAGGTTGCGGTTCGTTGCCTCGATCATCGGCTGCAGTTCGTGCATGTCCGTCGCCGCACGTGTCACCTCGGCCGCGACGATGATCTGGTCGCTACTCGTCACCGCCTGCACGTTGTAGCCCTGGAAGTAGCCGTGATAGTCGCGCACCACGCGGCTGTCCGGGTCGGTGACGTTCACCTTCGCGCCCGGGTCGCGCTGCGGCGGCTGCGGGCGGCGCCCGCGCCGGTCCTTCTGCGCGCGGCTCCTGAGGCGTTCCTCGTAGTCCTCCTGCCGCTCCCGCTCACGGACCGCCAGCCGCTCCCGCGCCTCGCGCAGCCGCTGCAGGCGCTCCCCGCGGTCCCTGAACCCCGCAGGCAACTCGTCGCCCCGCGCGTCGCCGAAGCGCGCGTGCTCCGCGGCGTCCACCCGCTCCGCCTCGGCGAGGATGCGCCGCACCTCGGCCTCAAGCTCCGCATCCGTGCGGTTGCGCTCACGGCTGGCGTTCGCGCGGAGTTTGGTGCCGTCGAGCGCGACCACGCCGACCCGCAACAGACCCGCCTCGGCGCACAGCCTGAGCACCCCGGCGAACAGTCCCGCCAGCGCTTGCTCGTGCTGCTGCCGAAAGCGGCAGATCGTGGCGTGGTCGGGCTGCTGGTTCGCGGTCAGCACGCGGAAGGCGATGTCCTCGCGGCAGCGCCGCTCGATCCGGCGGCTCGAGCGCTCGCCCTCGCAGTAGGCGTAGAGCAGCAGCGCGACCATCATCGACGGCTCGTACGCTTTCCGCCCCCAGCCGTCCTCGCGGTAGCGCGCGTAGAACGCGCTGAGGTCGAGCTGGCTGACCGCATCGAGCACGAACCACGCGAGGTGGTCCTCGGGCAGCCAGTCGCGGAGGCTGGCGGGCATCAGGTATTGCTGGTCACGCTCGCACGGCAGGAAGCGCTGGGTCACGGCGGCACCCCGGAATCACTCCGCCCCCGCCGCCATGCTCATCCTACCGCGATGCCACCTCGCTCGGGGGTTTGTGCGACAGCCTCAGCAGGGTGATGAAAAATGCATAATCCTGGGCATGAGGGTCTCACTAGCCATTCGGGAGGCTGGCGTAGAGCCCGGAAACATTGGGTTTTTCGATTTCGCGACCGGCGCGAAATCAGCCCAAAACGACCGCTGCGGACGATGGGCGGTGTTGCTGTAGACGCCGAGACGCTCGGGCGTCGCGAACTGGCCGAGGGTCGAGTCGATAAGAGCGGGCGCCCGTACCGGTCCTAGTCAGGGGTGACGGGCGATAGAACGCGCCACATGCATCAGGCCGCCGGGGATGCAGGCTCAATTGCTTGCCGAGCCATCGCGGTCCGCGTCACCTGCGGGTGGCCCGTCGCTCTTGACGACCAGTGGCGTGACGGCGGGCAGCCCGTCGGCGTACAGCTCAACGAAGCTCACGTTCGCGAAGTCCGGCGCCCCGAGGATGTAGGACACCCACTCGCCGTTGTGCTGGATGTAGAGGGCCGTGACGTGGCGGCTCTCCGCGCAGGAGACCAACTGCTCGATGCTGCCGCCCTCGAAGACGACGAGGCTGAAGCCGGGGGCGATCTCGCCGCGCAGGCACTGCGGCCACGGCTGCCCGGCGGCTTCAAGGTCGCCGCCGAAGGGGTCCGCCGAGGGCGGTCCGTTGCTTGCGGCGAGCAGCGGCGTGATGGAGGGCAGGCCATCGGCGAACAGCTCGCGGAACGGCTCGTTGACGAAGTCAGGCGCGACGAGGAGGTAGGAGACGTAGACGCCCTCGTGCAGGGCGTAGAAGGCCACGATCTCCCGGCTCTCCGCGCATGCGGCGAGGTCGTCGACGCTGCCGCCCGCGAAGACGACGAGGCTGAAGCCCTCGGAGACGGCGCCCCGCAGGCAGTGTGGCCAGGGATCGCGGGCCGGATCCCAGCCCGTCTCGGGGAAGCGCACGCGGTAGGTCTTCCTGCGGCTGTCGTCGGCGGAGGTGACGGTGACGGTGATCGCCTCGACTCCCTCGAGCGCCACCTGGTGGCCGTTCGCCTCGTTGTCGTCGGCGTCGGGCGGCTCGATGACGACGGTGGTGCGGCGCTGCATGGCCTCGGCCTCGACCGTCGTCTCCGTCACGCCCTCGTCGGCGACGCCGTCGTACTCCTCCCGGCCGGGCGAGAACTCGCCGATCTCGACGCCGCTCGGCACAAGCGACGCAAGCCGGGCGTCGATGGCGTCGGGCATGTTGTAGCTGTAGACCTTGTCGTCGCTCGCGTCGGCGACGTACATCACGTCGCCGTCGGACCAGATGCCGCGCGGGCTGTTGTTGCTGGCGCGGGAGAGCTTTGTGAACTCCTCGTCGCGGACGCGCTCGAGCTCCTTCCCGTCCGCATCGGCGTCCTCCACGTCCGAGTCCTCCGCTTCCTCCGGGAGGAGGGGCAGCCGGTAGGCGAAGAGGCGCTTGGCGCCGTCGTCGGAGACCCAGATCGTGACGCCGTCCGACCAGAGGCCGCGGGGGTCGCCGTTGGCGGGGTCGAGGGCGCACTCGGCGAGCAACTGGCCGCTCTCCAGGTCGTAGGCGAAGAGGGCGTCGTCGCGGCCATCGAGCACCCACATCGTCTCGCCGTCGGACCAGAGGCCGCGCGGGTCGTCGTTGTCGGGGTGCAGCGTGAGGTCGGAGTCGGGGAGCCGCTCGCCGCTGGCGAGGTCGTGTGCAAAGAGCTTGTCCCGGCCACTGTCGGAGACCCACACGGTCTCGCCGTCCGACCAGACGCCGCGCGGCGCGCGGTTGGCGTCGTCGAGCTCGAACTCGCGCTCCTCGACGCGTTCGCCGCTCTCGAGGTCGTAGGCGTAGACGCCGTCGCCGGCGCCGTCGGGGTTGTTGGCCACCCACAGCGTCTCACCGTCCGACCAGACGCCGGTGGCGGCCGCGTTGGCGGCGGCGAGCGCCTCGATGTCGTGCTTCACGGTCCACTCGAAGTCGAGCTCGCTGGGCGAGGGACCGGAGGGCCCGCCACCGCCCGTGGGGCCACCGATCGTGGGCGTCCGCGTGCTGACTCTGGTCACCGTGATGGTCACCTCAATGGTGGCGTCAACCCCGACATCGGTGGACACATAATCAGGCCCATAGCCATCGTGGACGCGTACCTGCACCGAGTACGAGTTCGTCCCCTCAGGGTCGTAATCCAGGACGGCCTTCGTCCGGATCTGGCCGGTGACCGGGTCGATGTCGAAGAGTGCGGCATGCGTCCCGCCGAGTGAGTACGTGAGCACCTCACCCGTGTCCTCGTCGGTCGCCCGCACGGGTGCGCCGACGCTCCGTCCTGCGCCCGTCCCCTGGCCGACTGAGCGCTCGGGCGCGGTCTCCGCAAACGCGGGGTCGTTGTTGGTTGTGGGTCTGTCGCCCGAGTCTTCAATCCGCCCCGTCAGCGCTGCACAGGCCGTCTTGTCGGCGCCTCCGGCATCTGCGTACGAGACGGTCGCCCACAGGTATTGCCCAACGTCATTGGCATCCGCGGTGTAGGCGTCAGACGTGGCGCTCGTGATGTTGGTCTGGCACGATCGGTTGGAGGACCGCGCCCACTGCCACGTCTCGCCCGTGACGCCGCCGTCGTCGTCATCCAGCCCGGCCGTGAATACTGTGCCGTCCCAGCCGCGGGGCGGCTCGATGGTCACGACACCCTCTTCCTCCGCGTCCGTCACCGTGACCGTCACGGACAGTGAGTCTGAGAGGGGGGTGTTTGCGTCGTCATCGGTGGCGGCGACGGTCACCTGGTACGCCGTCTGGCCTTCGAAGCTCGGCGGTGTGCGGAAGTAGAGCTGGCCCTGCTCGGAAATCCAGAAGTTGGTGGTGTCGTCCACCGTCCACGTGATCGTGTCACGCTCCGGGTCGTCCGCCGTGTACGTCGCAGCCGCCGTGCTGCCGTTCTCTTCGAAGGTAGGCCGCACTTCGCCCGTCACCACAGGCGCCTCGTTGACGTCGGTGACCCGCACCGTGATCGTCTGCGTGGCGGTCTTCTCCCGCTCGCCCGTGCCGCTCGTCGCCGTCACCTCGACCACGTAGGTGTTGCCGCTGTCCTGGTCCTTCGCGTCCTCGTAGTTCGGCGCGTCTCTGAACTTCAGATGCCCCGACGACGCGATGACCAGGAAGAACGCCTGATCTGCGCCGCCGGTGATGTCGTAACGCTCGATCTTGTCTTCCGAATCGCTGTCCGACGCCATCACCATGGCCACCTCCGTGCCGTTCTCCGCTGCGTCGAACGTCGCCGGTGAGCTGAACGACGGCGCCGCGTTGGCGTCCGTACTCCCGCTGCCCGCGTCCGACCACGAGCCCGTGCCGTCGGCGTTGGTCGCCCGCACCTGCACCTCGTAGGAGGTGTTCTCCGAGAGGCCCGTCAGCGTCGCCGTGGTGGCGGTGCCGTTGTGGCCCCCGTCGCTCCAGCCTCCGCTCATACCCGCCCGGTACTGCACGTCGTAGTCAGTGATCGCCGGACCCGCGTTGGACGGCGCCGACCAGTTCACGCTCAGGCTCGTCGCCGAGGCCACCGACACCGCTGGCGCCCCCGGCTTGCCCGGCGCCTCCGTGCTCACGTCGGTGACCCGCACCGTGATCGTCTGCGTCGCCGTCTTCTCCCGCGTCCCCGTGCCGCTCGTCGCCGTCACCTCCACCAGGTAGGTGTTGTTCGTGTCCTGGTCCTGCGCGTCCTCGTAGTTCGGCGCCGGGGTGATCGAGAGCACGCCGCTCGTCCCGTTGATCCGGAACAGCGTCTGGTCCGCCCCGCCGGTGATCGCCAACCCGGTGATGTCATCATCCGAATCGCTGTCGGTCGCCCGCACCGAGCCCACCAAGGTCCGGTTCTCCGGCATGTCGAACGTCGCCGGTGAGCTGAACGACGGGGCCGCGTTCGCGTCCGTGCGGCCCGAGCCCGCGTCCGACCAGGCGCCCGTGCCCTCGGCGTTGGTGGCCCGCACCTGCACCTGGTAGGAGGTGTTCTCCGAGAGGCCCGTGAGCGTCGCCGTGACCGCCGTGCCGGTGTGGCCCGCGTCGCTCCAGCCCCCGCTCGTGCCCGCCCGGTACTGCACGTCGTAGTCGGTGATGGCCGGACCCGCGTTGGACGGCGCCGCCCAGTTCACCGAAAGGCTCGTCGCCGACGCCGACGCCGACGCCACCGTCGGCGCGGCCGGCTTGCCCGGCGCCTCGCCGCTCACGTCCGTCACCGTCACCGTGATCGTCTGCGTCGCGGTCTTCTCCCGTGTCCCCGCGCCGCTCGTCGCCGTCACCTCCACCACGTAGGTGTTGTTGCTCCCCTGGTCCTGGGCGTCCTCGTAGTTCGGCGCGTCTCTGAACTCCAGATGCCCCGACGACGCGATGACCAGGAAGAACGCCTGATCCGCGCCGCCGGTGATGTCGTAACGCTCGATCTTGTCTTCCGAATCGCTGTCCGACGCCATCACCATGGCCACCTCCGTGCCGTTCTCCGCCGCGTCGAACGTCGCCGGGGAGCTGAACGACGGCGCCGCGTTGGCGTCCGTGGTGCCGCTGCCCGCGTCCGACCAGGAGCCCGTGCCCTCGTCGTTCGTCGCCCGCACCTGCACCTGGTAGGAGGTGTCCTCCGACAGGCCCGTCAGCGTCGTAGCTGTGGCCGTGCCGCTGTGGCTCTTCGTGCTCCAGCCCCCGCTCGTGCCCGCCCGGTACTGCACGTCGTAGTCCGTGATCGCCGGACCTGCGTTGCCCGGCGCCGCCCAGTTCACCGTCAGGCTGGTCGCCGACGCCGCCGCCACCGACGGCGCCCCCGGCTGGTCCGGCGCCTCCGTGTTCACGTCGGTCACCGTCACCGTGATCGTCTGCGTCGCCGTCTTCTCCCGCGTCCCCGTCCCGCTCGTCGCCGTCACCTCCACCACGTAGGTGTTGTTGCTCCCCTGGTCCTGGGCGTCCTCGTAGTTGGGCGCCGCGTCGAAGGTCAGCGCCCCCAAGGTCGCCCCGATCGAGAAGAACGCCTGGTCCGCGCCGCCGGTGATCGCGTAGCCCGTCACGTCGTCATCCGCATCGGAGTCCGTCGCCAGCACCGTGCCCGCCGCCGTCTGGTTCTCCGCCGCGTCGAACGTCGCCGATGAGCTGAACGACGGCGCCGCGTTGGCGTTGGCTCGCGTCACGGTCACCGTGTAGGTCCGGTTTGTGGCCTCGTCCTCCGCCGTCACCTCGATCTGGATCACGTTCCCGCCCACGGCCAGGTCCACCTGCTGACCGGGGGCGTTGTCGTCGGCATCCGCGAGGACATTGTCGCTGCTGTCCAGGTAGTCAAGCGTTGCGTTGTCGTCCGATTTCACGGGCGTGACGGTGATGCGCGTCACGTCGTATCTGACGGACACGGCGTACGTGGCTGTAGGGGCCGCGAAGCCCGGCGACAGTGTGCCCGCGCTCAGGGTCAGATTGCTCAGGTTGGCGTCGGTCGAGGCGGCCGCGCGCGTGATCGTCAGGGTGTACGTAGTGGTCGTGGTAGCGTCCTCGGCCGTGACCTTGATCTTGATCACGTTCGTGCCTACGGCTAGCTTCAACTGCTGACCGTCGGTGTTGTCGTCGGCGTCCGTGATTTTGGCGTCGCTGCTGTCCAGGTAGTCAATGTTTGCCTTCGCGTGGCCGGTCGCCGCCGTGACGGTCAGCTCCGATACCGGGTACGGGACTGAAGCGCTATATGAAGTTGTAGCGCTCGCGAACGTCGGCGTGAGCCTGCCCGCGCTCAGGGTCAGGCCGCCCAGCGAGGCGTCGGTTGAGACGGTCGGCTGGTCGCTGGAGCTGATCCTGACCTCGACGGAGCCGGAATTGACCCCGAAGGTGATCGCGTCATGGGTTTTCGACTGGCCTGAAAGGACTCTCGCCATCGTGACGGTGAAGCGCTCCACGTCTTCCTGGTCGCTGTCGTCCGTGATCGCCACCGTCGCATCCTGCCCGGCGACCCAGCGTATATCTCCGCCGCCGATGTCTTCCCGGCTGAAATCGCCGGCGTCGAACTCAAGCGTCCCGGTCGCGGTCGTCAGGGCTGTGAAGTCGGCGGCCGACGCTGTGCCGACCGCGGTGCCGACCACGATCGCGCCGCCATCGGTGTGCGGCATTTGCTCCTCAAGGGTGGTGATCCAAACCGTCGCCGTCAGCGTGCCGCCCTCCGCGACCGGGTTCGGCGCGGCGCGCAGCACGGCCGTCGCCCGGGGGAAGTCGTTGTCGATCACCTGCTTCGAGGCCGTGGCAGCGCCGGACGCGATCGTGTACGCGTCGTTGTCCGTGATCTCCGCCTTGACCGTCGAGTGCTCCTCCCAGTCGTCGTCCTTCACGGTCGGCAGCTCAAGCGTCTGCGAGGTCGCGTCGGCCGCGATCGTGACCGTGGTGCTTCCCTCGTTGGCGGCCGACACCATCGTGCCCGACTCGCTCACCTCGACGATGACGTCGAGGGGCTCGGGCGCGGATTCGTCGCGGCTCACGGTGAACACGACCGGCTGCCATTCCTTGATCTCGTCAGCCGCCACTTCAATGCTGACCTCCGGCTTCGCCCGCGTCACCGTGATCGTGTAGGTCTGCGTCGAGGAGCCGTCCTCGGCCGTCAGCTTGATCTTGAAGACGGTCATCCCCACAGCCAGGTCGACCTGGAACCTGGAGCTGCTGTCCGCGTCGTCAAGCGCGTTGCCGTCGCCGTCGAGGTACTCGAGTTCCGCGGTCGCGTCGCTCTTGCTCGGTCTGACGGTGACCTGGTTCGTGCCGTAGCCGACGCTGGCGCTGTAGTCGAGCGTGCCCGATCCGAATCCCGGCGACAGCGCGCCCGTGCTCAGGGTCAGGCCGCTCAACGTGGCCACGCCGGAGCGGTCGTTCTCGTTGATCGTGACCGTCGAAGCGGCCGTATCGACGCTGATCGCCGTCACCGTCGCGTACGAACCGGACAGCCGCCGCGCCAACCTGACGCTGAACATCTCGGCGCCTTCGCTATCGCTGTCGTCCGTGATCTGGATTGGGATCTGTTCCTCGAAGCGGTAGCGGGTGGCTCCGCCGACGCTAGCCCGTACGAACTCGTCGGCCTCGACCCTGACCCGCTGCGAGGAGACCGCCGTGTAGTCGTTGCCCGCCGTCGCCGTGCCGTCCGCCGTATTGACCTGGATGTCGCCCCCGTTGCGGTGCGGCATCTGGTTGTCCGCCGTGGTGACGGTGAGCGTGGCCGTGACCGTGCCGCCCTCCTCGACGCTCGCCGGCGAGACGCTGAGGACCGCCGCTGCAGAGGGGAACTCATCGTCCAGCACTTGCTTTGTGACCGCGCCCACGCCAGTGGCGATCGTGTAGGTGTCGTCGGTCGTGATCGTCGCCGAGACGTCCGAATGCGCTTCCCAGGCGGAGTCGTCTTCGGTCGCGATGGTGTACGTGGTCGACGTCTGACCGGCCGCGATCGTGACGGTCTGGTCGCCCTCGTAGGTACCGTCATCGACCATGTCGCCGCTCTCGGCAATGTTGATCTTGACCTCCAGCGCTTCATCCACCGCCGCGTTGCGAGTGACCGTGAAGTCGAACCCGTCGCCCTCGGTCACCGTGGCCGCGTCCGCGCTGATGCTGACTTCCGGCTTGGCCCGCGTGACCGTGATCGTGTAGGTCTGGGTCGTGGCGTCGTCCGCCGCCGTGACCTTGATCTTGAAGACGTTCACGCCCACGTCCAGGTTCACCTGGTGGTCGCTGGCGTTGCCGGCGTCGAGGAGAGCGTCGTTGTTGTTGTCGAGATATTCAAGGTTAGCGTCGCTGTCGCTGAGCGTCGCCTGGACGGTGATCTGCTCGTCCTCGTACCCGACTGTCGCGCTGTAGACGAGCGTGCCGCTGTAGAAACCCGGCGTGAGCGTGCCCGGACTCAGGCTCAGGCTGGCCAATGTCGCATCATTCGATTGGTCGTTCGGGCTGATCGTAACAATCGTCCGGCCCGATGACACCGAGATGCCGTTGGCCGTTGGCGAATCGCCCGAACGCACCTGTCCGATGCTGACGAAGAACCGTTCCTCCCGAACCTCTTGCTCCGTGTCGTCCACGATCAGCAGCGTGGCCGTCTTGTCTGCTTGGTAACGCATCGTGCCGCCGCCGATATCGAGGCGATTGAAGTCACCCGCGTCGAAGTCGAGGTTGCGCGCGGTGAAGTCGAGGTTGCCCCCGCCGGGCACGATCACGACGTAGTCCGAAGCCGTAGTGCCGATGTCCTGGGTCCTGATCTCGATATCGCCGCTGTTCCCATGCGGCTGCTCGTCTCGCGTGGTCGTGATCGTGACCGTCAGATCGATGACGTCGCCCTCGTTGACATTGGTTTCTGAGACGCTCAGTTCCGCCGTCGCGGACGGGAAGTCGTCGTCCAGCACCTCGATCGAGGCGGTGCCCTGCGCCGAAGCGATCGTGTAGGCGTCGTCCGCATCGATCGTCGCCGTGACCGTCGAGTGAGCCTCCCAGACCGTGTCCCCGACGGTCGCAACCCGGAACCCGGCCGAGGTCTTGTCCGCGTCGATCGTGACTGTCTTCCGGCCCTCTGCGTGGGACGGCACCATCGCCCCCAGCTCGCTGATCGAGACCTTCACGTACAGGCTCTCGGCCACCGCCGCGTTGCGGTGCACGGTGAACACGAGTTCGGTGCCCTCGAAAATCTCCAGCGCGCGGAGACCAATGCTGACCGCGGGGCCAAAGCCGATCCTCACCACCGGCTTTGCTCGCGTGACCGTGACGCTGTAGGTCTCGGTCGTGCTCCCGTCTTGCGCCGTCACCTCAATCTGGATCTGGTTCGAACCCACGTCCAGGGCGACCTGGTGTCCCGCCGCGTTGGTATCGGCGTCCGTGGTGGTGGGATAGTCGACCGTCGCGTCGGTGTCGCTCGTCGCCGGCGTGACGGTGATCCGTGTGACCGCGTAGGCCGCTGCCGCCGTATAGGACGTCGTGCTGCCCGAAAACGCCGGGTCGAGCGTGCCCACGCTGAGACTCAGGCTGATGAGCGTGGCGTCGCTGGATGCGGCTGCGCGCGTCACCGTCACGCTGTAGGTCTGGGTCGTGGTTCTGTCTTCCGCCGTCACCTTGATCTGAATCTCGTTTGACCCCACGGCCAGGTTGACCTGGTGACCGGCGGCAACGGCGTCTGCGTCCGAGGTGTTGGGGTACGAAACGCGCGCGTTGCCGTCGCTCTTCGCCGGCGTGACGGTGATCCGCTCGGTCTCGTAGTCCACCTGCGCCGTATATGTCAGCACGCTGCTGCTGAACCCCGGCGAGAGCGTGCCGGCGCTCAGCGTCAGCCCATTCAAGTCGGCGTCGTCGGAGGCGGTTATTTGGTCGCTGGCGCTGATCGTCGCCGTTTGGGTGCCAGTCGGCACGATGATGCCGGGGGCGGTCTGCGATGACCCCGTGTTGACCGGCGCCAACGAAACGACGACCGTTTCCGCTGGCTCCTGGTTCGAGTCATCAAGAGTGGCGATGTTCAGCGTTCGGCTGGCCCGGTAGCGCATCACTCCTCCGCCGGTGTCGACTCGGCTGAAGTTGTCGTCGAACTCGACTGTGCCCGTCTCCTCTGTGAGAGCTGTGTAGTCCGCGCCGGCCGTCGCCGTCCCGTCGGTGGTGCTGACCAGGATCTGGCCGCCCGCCCGGTGCGGCATCTCGTCGCGCGTGGTCGTGATCGTCACCGTCGCCGTGATCGGATCGCCCTCCCCAACCGGGTTGGGCGGGAGGTCCAGGACTGCCGTAGCGGCTGGGAAATCGTCGTCCGCGACCACGCGCCGGGCTGTGCCGGCGCCCGTCGCGATCGAGTAATGGCTTCTGCGCAAGATGTCCGCAGTCACGGTCGAGTGGGCTTGCCAGGTCTCGTTCCCGGTGGTGGTGACGCTCAGGCTTCTCGAAGCGTTTCCGTTCCGGATCCTGACAGTCCTTTGGCCCGCGCCCCCGCTTCCCGCCGGCACCATGTTCCCCGTCTCGCTCACGAAAATCGCGACCGTCAGCTCCTCCGGCACGGCCACGTTGCGGCTCACGATGAACACGGCGGCGTCGCCCTCGGTATCGAAGCCGACGGAGGAGATGCTGACCTCGGGCGTCGCCCGCGTGACCGTCACGCTGTAGGTCAGGATCGTGGCTCCGTCTTCCGCCGTCACCTTGATCTTGATGACTTTCGAGCCCACGTTCAGGTTCACCTGCTGACCCTCGACGTCGTCGTTGGCGTCATCGATGGCGGCGTCGCTGCTGTAGAGGAACTCAACCGTCGCGCTCCCGTGGTTCTTCGCCGGCGTGACCGTGATCTGATGGGCCGCGTAGTCGACGTCTGCCGTGTACTCGAAGATGTCGCTGCCGAACCCCGGCACAAGCGCGCCCGCGCTCAGGCTCAGCCCGCTCAGGCTGGCGTCGGTCGAGGCGGCCGGCTGGTCGCTGGCGCTGATCGTGGCGGTCGCGCTGCTGGTCCCCAGGCTGATCGCGGCGGCCGTCGGGGAGGTCCCGCTGGTCACGGCGCCGAGCGTGAAGACGATCGTCTCCGCGTCCTCCTGGTCCTCGTCATCCACGACCGTCGTCGTCACCGTCTTCGTGGCGCGGTACAGGTTCGTGCCGTTGACGTCGGTCTCGGCAAAGTCGGCGACGACGAAGTTCAGCGTCGCCTCCGCCGTCGTGACCGCGGCATAGTCGGACGCCGATGTCGCCGTGCCGCCCAGCGTGACGAGCAGTTCCCCGCCGTCCGCATGCGGCTCCTCCAGCCGCGCGGTGGTGACCGTGACCGTCGCCGTCACCGAGTCGCCCTCCGCGAGGCTCGCCGGATCGACGCTGATCTCCGCCGTCGCCGCGGGGAAATCGTCGTCCTGCACCACTACGGCGACCGAGCCGGCTGAAGCGGAGATCGTGTAGGCGCTGTCGGCCACGATCGCGAGCGTGACCGTGGAGTGTGCTTCCCAATCGGAGTCCCCCTGCGTCGTCTGGGAGCTCGGCTGCGATGCCGTCTGGTTGGCCGGAATCGTGAGCGTCATCTCGCCTTCACCCGCCTCGACGATCACGTCCCCGCTCTCGCTCAAGTTGACCGTCACAACGAGCGCCGCGTCCGTGCTGAAGCTGCGCTCCACGGTGAGGGAGAAGTCTTCGCCCTCGGTCACCGTCGTCGGGCTCGCTGTGATGCTGACCTCCGGGCCGTTCGGTGTTCCCGTCACCGTGGCCGACCAGGGTCCGTCGCCGGCGCTGTTGGCCACCCGCACCTGCACGTCGTAGGACTCGCCTGGCCGCAGGCTCTCAATCTTGTACGAGCGTGAGCCGGCGCTCGTCGAGGCGTCGTCCACGAGCGTCCAGTTGGCGTCGGCCGACTCGTCCGCCGAGGTCAGGATGTAGCGCAGGTCGTAGCCGCTGATCGTGTAGTTGGCGGCATCGGCCGGCGCCGACCAGGTGACGTTGAGGGACGGCTCGCCGTCGACGGCGCCGACCATGACCGACCGCGGCGCGCTTTGCGGCGTCGCCGACTGCGGTGTCGCCGTCATGCTGGCCGACCAGGGCCCGGCGCCGATCCGGTTGCGCGCCCGCACCTGCACGTCGTACTCCTGGCCGCCGGTCAGATTCTGGATCGTGTACGAGAACGTGCCGCCGCTCTGCACGGTTCCGACATCTTCCAGCAGCGTCCAGCCGCCGGAGGCGCCGGCGCGGCGATGGCGCACGTCGTAGGAGGTGATGTCGTCGCTGCCGGTGGCGGAGGGCGCCGACCAGTCGACGCTGATCAATCCAAGATTGGCCGTCAAGGTGACCGAGGGCGCCCCCGGCGCGGTACCGATCTCGAATATGTACGTCTTCGTCGTCGTCCCGTCCTGCGCCGTGACCGTGACGGTGACCTCGGTATCGGTTGCCAGGTTGACCTGGTGTCCCTCCATCGTCGCGTTGGCGTCGGCGGGCGTGATCGCCGCCTGGGCGCGGAAGTGGCGCGTCCGCGCCACGACCGTGACCACCGCCGTCAGGTCGTCGGTCGCCAGGGTCAGCGAGGTCTCCTGCGGGTCGAAATGCGGGTTCTCCATCCCATCCAGGCTGACCGAGCTCAGGTCGGCGTTCGACGAACGCGGCATCACGTAGGACCTGATTTCACCGTCGCTGCCGCTGGGTTTCAAGGCCCACATCGTCTCGCCGTCCGACCAGATGCCCCACACGGCCGCACTGAGCGCTGGGAAGTCCTTCGCAGGCAAATGCTCCTTGGTCAGCATGTCGTAGGCGTAAATCGTTTTGTCTGCGTCCGCCACCCACATGATCTCGCCGTCCGACCAGATACCCTTGGGCTCTTCGTTTCCGGCGGCCAGCGTGTTGAAGTCCTCGCTCTCGACTCGCTCGTTGTCCAAGTTGTAGGCAAAGATCTTCTTCTGTTCACCGGTACGGGCTAGCCCGTCGTTGGCTACCCAAATGAAGCGGCCGTCGGACCAGATCCCTCTTGGCCTGGTGTTCCTGGCGTCCTTCGTGGCGGTGACATCGTCGCCTTGCGCGCGGCTCCAGCTCGAAGAAGCGGGGTCGAATCTGTACGCGAACAGCGTGGGAATAGTTGTTGAGTTGTTGCTGAGCAGCATGATCCGGTCGCCGACCCAGATCCCCTGGGGGGCGTAGTTGGGCGGCGCGCCACCCTCATCCGCATGGGTGAGGGCGTGCACGTTGATGTGCCCGGATGAGTCGGGCGCGCCGGTCGCCATCTTGAATGCGTATACCCAGTCAGTGTCGGCAGGCGACACGACCCACATGGTCTCGCCGTCGGACGTGATGCCGCGCAGGGTTCGCGATCCAACCATGAGCTCCGGGATGATCCCGATATCATCGACGAGTTTGTGCACGTACTCGGCAAAGCGCACGATCGTGAGCGTGTAGGTCTTGGTGCTGGTCCGATCGGCGGCCGTGACCACGATCTCGACGACGTTGTGGCCCTCCGCGAGCGTGACCTGGTGCCCGCTGCCGCTCGTCACCGCCGTGCCCCCGACGCTGATCGTCGCGCCGGAGTCGCTCGCGGTCGGCGTCAGCGTGGCCGCCGTCTCCGAATTCTCGACGGCGACGGCGTACTCGGTCGTGTCCTTGTCAAAATCCTCGATGTTCTCGGGGCTGACCGTGAGCGCGCTGAGCGTGGCGTCGGTGCTGGCCTGAGCTGAGACCGGCAGGAACAGGATCGCCCAGGCCGCGACCGCGCTCAGCGCGACCAGAACAGTCCCCGCCGCCCTGCGTCGTCGGCTGCTGGTCATCTGGCTGAGGCGCTCACAGTGCCCGCCCCCACGAAGCGCAGCACGACGCATGGACTTGTGGCGTGATCAACAATCTGATCCCGAGACAGGAGGGAGCCATGATGTCGCAGGCCGCACGCCGGAGGCCGGGCCCCGGCTCACGTCTGCGGCGCGGAGGCGGGAGGCCAGGCGACAGAACGCATGTACGGAGGGGTAAAGCACGTCGACGCCGCAGCGGCTGCGGGCGCCACGGACGGAGTGAGCCCGGCGGCACGCTGCGGCGGTGGAGCGGTCGAGCGCCATGCCAACACCTCTGCGTGCGTACAAAAAGTCCCGCCGGGCCAGCCGGCGGGTTGCTGCTTCTTCTCCGGGCGGGACAAGGGAACCGGGCGCGCACGATGTGTGTCAATGACATAATACATTTTGGTCAAGGTGCGCAGGCGGGCGGCGGCGGTCGCGGACGTGCTCCTGATCGCGAGGGCCGCCTAACAGGGGGAGGATGCCCCAGCGCCGCGTGTCCGCTCGGGCTTTTCCTCTTGCCCTGCAAGGCGTCGATGGCGCCCGTGGCCGAGCCCCCGACCACGACCCGGCCTCGGGTGGAGCTGCCGCTGGGCAGGTCCGTGTCGCCCTCCGAGGACGCTCGTGACGCCGGGGCCGTCCTGTTTGTTCCCCATTGCCGCGGCGACGAAGGTCGCTTACGGCGCGGCCGGGGGCGTACGTGGCAATTCGTCGGATCCGGCCTCGGGCTGGCCCGACGGGTGTCATGGGCGTGTACAGGGGATAGACGTGAGTTCCGAGAGACGGAAGTCCCCGAAAACACAGGCAGGTCAAGGGGAAAGGCCCCTACAGGACGCGCCGGGCGGCAAATCCAAGGGAAGTGTTGCGATTGTCGACGTGCAGCGATTCTGTCAGTCCCCAGCAGCGAGCAGGGGGTGACAGGTGCAGCAGTCCGAAGAAGCACGACGCTACGTACTCGAAGGGGTGATGGCCGGAGATCTGCAGGCCTCGCAGGCCGCCGAGATCCTGGGCATCAGCGAGCGACACGCGTGGCGGCTCCTCGCCGCCTAGCGTGCGCGCGGAACCGCCGCGCTGGGGCACGGCAACCGCGGGCGCCGTCCGCACAACGCCGTCCCGGCCGATGTCGCCTCGGCCGTGGTGCGCTTCGCCAGCACCCGCTACCCGGGAGCGAACCACACCCACCTCGCCGAGTTGCTCTGGGAGCACGAGGGTCTGGACGTGAGCAGTTGGACCGTCCGCCGGATCCTGGCGCGGGCCGGCATCGCGAGTCCCCGCCGGCGCCGGCTGTCAACAGCGTTCGGATAGTGATCCAGGTCAGCGGCCGGATGGTGATCCACTCCGGCGCCACGATCCCTGCTGACGTTCTTGGTGCTGAGTCCTTCGTTGATCAGGTCAGGTCTGTGTTCTGTGACGGGTCCGGTAGGACTGGCCGCGCGTGGTGAGGATCTGGGCGTGGTGCCCGAGGCGGTCGAGCAGCGCCGTGGTGAGCTTCTCGTCGCCGAAGACCTGCACCCACTCGCTGAAGGCGAGGTTGGTGGTGACGATCGTCGAGCGCCGCTCGTAGCGGTCGGCGAGGAGGTTGAAGATCAGCTCACCGCCGGTGCGCTCGAAGGGCACGAAGCCGAGCTCGTCGACGATCAGCAGCGCGACCCGCTGGTAGCGCTGGTGCAGTCTGGAGAGCGTGAGCTCGTCGCGCGCCTCGACCAGCTCGCGCACGAGGTCGGCCGCGCGCACGAACGCGACGCGGTGGCGACGGCGCGCGGCCTCCACTCCGAGCGCGATCGCGAGGTGCGTCTTGCCGGTGCCGATCGGCCCGGCGATCACGACGTCCTCGGCGCGCTCGATGTACGCGCAGGTCGCGAGCTGGGCGAGCTGCGGGCGCTCGACTCCCCGCAGCGCCTCCCAGTCGAGCTGCTCGAAGGTCTTGACGTCGGGGAAGCGCGCCTGGCGCAGCAGGCGCGCCACGGCGCCGTCGCGTCGCGCCAGCACCTCGGCCTCGAGCAACTGCACGAGGAACTCCTCGTAGTCCCAGCCGTGCTGCGTCGCCTCGCGCACAAGCTCCGGGTAGGAGCGGCGCACGGTAGGCAGCTTCAGCTCGCGGCAGTGCGCCTCGAGCACGGCGGTGCGCGCCGCCTCGCTCACAGCGCACCGCCCGGGAGCAGGCGGTCGTAGTCACGCGCCGAGGCGTGCTCGACCGCGTAGCCGCGCAGCGCCTCGGGCACCACCACCTCGCGTCGCTCCCGGGCCCCGGCCAGCGAGCGGCGGAAGGCCAGTTCGTCGAAGCGCCCGTCGCCTGCGAGGCAGGCCTCGAGCGCCGCGCGCACGCGCTCCTCGCCGTGCTCCGCCGGCGCCCGCAGCAGCCGCGCCAGCGCGCGAGCGGCCTCGTGGCCGCCGCGCTCGCCCTCCAGCAGCGCCCAGAGCCGTCCGTAGGGCTCGCCCAGCTCCGCGAGCAGCTCCGGCGCCACCTGCCTGAGCGCCTGTGGCTTGCGCGAGAGCTCGCCGAGGTAGTGGCGGTAGCTCACCCGCCGGCCGCCGAAGCGCTGCCGGGGATGGCTCACCCGCTCCGTCCCGAGGCTGAGCGTCACCTCCTCCACGCCCAGCCAGGCCGTGACCGAGAGCCCCGCCCAGCGCTCCGGCACCGAGTATCAGGCGCCCTCGACGCGCACCAGCGCGCTGCGGCTGACCGAGACCGGCTGCAGCCGCCGTGCCTCGAACGCCACATCCGGCAGGGGCCGCAGCGCCCCCTGCTCGCTAGCGAAGCGCTCCCAGACCCGCTCGGGCGCGAGGCGGTCGACCTCCCCCTGCATCTGCTCCGAGAGCTCGGGGAGCGAGTCGCCGCGGGGGATCGGCGTGAGCACCTGCAGCCGCACGCCCCTGCCGCGGGACTCCACGCCACCCTTGTCGTGCCCCTCGCCGGGGCGCGCGAAGCAGGGCTCGACGCCATAGTGGCTGGCGAGCGCCGCGAAGCGCTCGCTCAGGGCGCGGCGCGGGAACTGCACCCGCCGCACCGCGGCGGAGAGGTTGTCGTAGACCGTGCGCCGGGGCGCCCCGCCGAAGTGGGCGAAGGCCCGCACGTGGCCGTCGAGGAAGGCGAGCTGGTCCTGGCGCTCGTAGAGCCGGACGAAGTCCCGCCCCGAGTGCATCAGCCGCATCAGGAAGAGCCAGGCCTTGCGCCGCTCGCCGGCGAGCTCGACGCTGACCTCGAAGAAGTCGGCCTGCGCGCTCTCGCCCGGGCGGTGGACCAGCGGCACGTAGACCTCGGCGCGCGTGCGGCGCCACTCGCGCAGATACTCGAGCACGAGCGTCAGCCCGATCTCGTAGCCCTCCTCGCGCAGCGCCCGCTGCAGCCTCCGGCCCGTGATGCGCTGCTTCGCCGTGGTGCGCTCCGACCACTCCTCGACCAACTGCTCCAGCCGCGGCCGCACCTGCTCCAGCACCGGCCGCGGCCGCTTGCGCTTCCGCGGCTCCGGCAGCGGCGTCGCGAGGTAGCGCCGCACCGTGTCGCGCGCGAGCCCCATCTCGCGCGCCACCCGGCGCTGGCTCTTGCCCTCGACGAAGACCTTGTGCCGCAGCGCGTAGATGTCCTGCACTCCGAGCATCCCCTTCCTCCCAACCTCGTGCGGCTCCCGCCGACACAAGGGTGGGCCATGCCCTGGAGTGGCCGAGTTTTAGACCGATCAGCGGTCGGGTTTTAGAGCGATCGCACTGTCGTTGAGCAGCGATTCGGTCAGTAGTTAACGGAGCAGCGATTCTGTCAGTCCCCGGCCAGCGAGCAGGGGGGTGACAGTGAAGCAGTCCGAAGAAGCACGACGCTACGTACTCGAAGGGGTGATGGCCGGAGATCTGCAGGCCTCGCAGGCCGCCGAGATCCTGGGCATCAGCGAGCGACACGCGTGGCGGCTCCTCGCCGCCTAGCGTGCGCGCGGAACCGCCGCGCTGGGGCACGGCAACCGCGGGCGCCGTCCGCACAACGCCGTCCCGGCCGATGTCGCCTCGGCCGTGGTGCGCTTCGCCAGCACCCGCTACCCGGGAGCGAACCACACCCACCTCGCCGAGTTGCTCTGGGAGCACGAGGGTCTGGACGTGAGCAGTTGGACCGTCCGCCGGATCCTGGCGCGGGCCGGCATCGCGAGTCCCCGCCGGCGCCGGCCGCCCGAGCACCGTGTCCGGCGTGAGCGGATGCCCCGCGAGGGGATGCTGCTCCAGGTCGACGGCAGCCACCACGCCTGGCTCGAGCAGCGCGGCCCGCGCTTCGCCCTCCTGCTCGCCGTTGACGATGCGACCGGCGCAGCCGTGCACGCCCTCTTCCGCCCCGTCGAGGACGCGCGCGGCTACTTCCTGTTGCTGGAGGAGATCGTCCGGCGCTGCGGCATCCCGCTCGCCCTCTACAGCGACCGCCACGGCGTCTTCAAAGCCTCCTCCGACGGACGGCGGGGCCTGAAGGTCGCAACCCAATTCGCACGGGCGATGCGGGAACTCGGGGTCACCCAGATCTTCGCCCGCTCACCGCAGGCCAAGGGCCGCGTTGAACGTGCCGCAGGGACGTTCCAGGATCGCCTGGTGACCGAACTCAGCGACGCCTCGGCCTCCACCATCGCCGAGGCCCAGACCGTGCTCGAGCGCTTCCTGCCGCGCTTCAACGCCCGCTTCCGGGTCCCGGCAGCCGAGCCCGCGGTGGCCTACCGCCCGCTCGACCCCGCGCTCCCGCTCGCCTCCATCCTCAGCTTCCGGCACCCCCGCAGCGTCGCCCGCGACAACACGGTCAAGTACCGCTGGCGCACGCTCCAGCTGCTGCCCGGGCCCGAGCGGACCAGCTACGCCGGGGCGAAGGTCGAGGTGGTGGAACGGCCGGGCGGCGAGCTCTCCGTCCTGCACCAGGGGGAGACGATCCGTTCGCGCGAGGCGCCGCCGCGCGCCGGGGTGCTGAGGGCGGCGCGCTCCGAGCTGGCCCGGAACCCCGACCACGAGCGCATCGCCTCCGGGCTCGGCTCCGGAGGCGCACCCCGGCGGCTCCCCGCTGCCACCGCGGCGGTGAAGGTGGCGAGCAACGGTGCTACCAGCAGACCCGAGACCGGGAGCAAGCAGCTCCGCGCTCCCACTCCCAGGCAGCTCGCGCGCTGGAAGGCGATCCAGCAGGCGCAGCTGCAGGGGCTCTCGATGCGGGCGACCGCCAGGCTGCTCGGGATCTCCCGCGACACCGTGAGCAGCTACGTGCGGGCCAACGGCGTGCCTGGACGCCGGAACGGCGCTGCGGCACCCTCCGACGGAAGCGGCGGCACTGACAAAGTCGCTGCTCTCTTGCACTGACAAAATCGCTGCTCGTCGACAATCGGAACACGGGTCGGCCGATGGCGGCGAGGTCAGGCGCGGGCCCGTTCTGGCAGGCCGACCAGTACGCCCAATCGCTGTCCCAGCCCAGGTCGTAGAGCGGGGGCCAGCCCTCCAGCCCGGCCGCGCTCGCGGGCCGCCCGCGCGCCGCGAGCAGTCCCGGGCTGCAGACTCTCCCAGGGATGGGCCATGGCGTGAACGGGCAAGGAGACCATGCGATAGGTAGCTGTTCCCCTGAAGCTTCGCTTGGCGAAAGGTGATGCGGCCCTCAGCGGGGGCCGACAGGTTCACGGCCCACGAGTAGCACAGCTCTTGGTGTCGATTGGAATACCGGTAACTCAGCCCCCGTTGGGTGTCAACAGCGCTCGGGGCATCCATGCCAGGATGCTGGCTAAGGCTCCGCGATTCGACGCCTTGTGCCAGCACTGCGGCGCCGACTAGAGCACCAGAACGAAGGTTCGCGATGTGGTATGTGCTGGTGCCTCCACGTACTTTCTCAGGGGCGGTTTCGATCTGACGATGTCTGCGCCGTTGCAACTCGGACTCGGCGCTGGCGGCGCGCTACTTGGCGCTCAGGCTCCTCACCGCCTCGATGTGCGCTCTCGTCTCGGGTAGCAGGCTTCTCACCACAGCTGCCCACTTCGGGCGCTCGGCGCGGCTCAGCAAGCTCGCGAGTGTACGGCAGGCTAGATCACGCCCTGCCTCGAGTTCCGTGCCCAGAACGTCAGGTGAAGGTAGCTGCTTCCTCAAGTGTACGATGCTCGACCGCACGCGGTAGAAGCTCGTCGCCTGATCGTATGTCCGCTTCTGTGCGGAGGCTCCCGCTTCAAGAAGTCCGGCAGCGCGCTGTGCAAGCTTGTGGCCGGTCGCCCCTCCGTAGAACACCTCCAGTGCGATGGCGACATCGAGCATACGGTCTTCCTGCCCAAATCGGCCGCCGGGACGAGAGAACGAAGCAGCCAGCCGGCGGATCGCGAGGTTCATGGCGTCCGGTCTGCCCGGGAAGGCATGCCAGCCGCGGGCGAGCTCCAGAAAGGCATCAGCATCGCCCCTGGAGAAGTCGCGGCCTCGCGGCCGCACGTCGGAGACGAAGCCACTGGAGTGCTCAGTGCCGAACGCGAAGCTGGGGTGGATCTCCTCGATCCATCCGGCCACGCGGACGTAGTGCGTGCGGGACAGCAGTGGAACCCCCCTGGCGATTGAGAGTAGATCGAGGAGCCGCTTGCTGCCTTCGAACCAGCTCTCAAGGTCCACCCGGTAGGCGGCAGGGAAGCGGTAGGCGATCCGCACAGCGGCCAGGTCGGCATCATCATCGTCGGGTGGCGCGACGCCCGGTCCGTACTCAAGGCTGCGCACGAGCACGGCCGCGGCTGGGAAGCCCCTCTTCGACAGCGGCTCAGATTCTTCAGGCAGGCCGAACTCCGCTCTGGCGTCTTCGTACGGGGCGAGGTAGGCGCCTGCGTCCAGGTTGAAGCGCTCTTTCACGACCAGTCCGTGAACGACCGCTATCTCGTAGGCCGGGAGGGTCCCACTCGCCCCGGCGGTCAGGTAGCGGTGCAGGCGCCGAGCGGCTTCCGCGCCTCCCTCCTTGACGGAGAGTCTTGCAAGACACGCCACGAGCCCCTTCACGTCCGAGCCAAACCGCCTGTTGAGAACCGTCAGACGGACCCGTTCGTTCTTGCCCGAGCCCGCCAACCCCGGCTTCAGAAGCGGATGCTCCCGCAGGACGGCACTCGCCTCCGTGGGATCCGTATCAAGCCAGAGGAACGAGTCATTGAACTGCCTGAGGGCGCTCGCATCGTGCTTAGCCCGTGCCGCGAGGTCGCGGTATCCGCGATGGAGAACTGACCAATACTCGTCAGTCGAACGGGACTGGGGCATCTCAGGTGGGAGCGGGGCGTAAGCGTAAGACGGGCGTGCCTCCGCAGCCACGTGTTCCAGGGCGGCTCCCAGGCGCTCGATCCAGGCTGCTTCGTTGAAGTCTGCTTGTGTCACGGACCCCCTCCTGCGGCCACTCGGCGACGACGAGGTCGAACAGCGCCTGTTGCTTCGAGGCGCGCCACCAGCCGTAGCGTCAACCTTCCGCCGGGCGACCTCGATCTGAGACGCTCAATTGCTTGCCGAGCCATCGCGGTCCGCGTCGCCTGCAGATGCCCCGTCGCTCTTGACAACCAGTGGCGTGATGGAGGGCAGGCCGTCGGGGAACAGCTCCCTGAACTCGAGGTTCGCGAACTCCGGCGCCCCGAGGAGGTAGGACACCCACTCGCCGCCGACAAGGACATAGACGGCCGTGACGTGGCGGCTCTCCGCGCAGGCTACGAGATCCTCAACGCTGCCGCCCTCGAAGACGACGAGGCTGAAGCCGGGGGCGATCTCGCCGCGCAGGCACTGCGGCCACGGCTGCCCGGCGGCTTCAAGGTCGCCGCCGAAGGGGTCCGCCGAGGGCGGTCCGTTGCTTCCGGCGAGCAGCGGCGTGATGGAGGGCAGGCCATCGGCGAACAGCTCGCGGAACGGCTCGTTCACGAAGTCAGGCGCGACGAGGAGGTAGGAGACGTAGACGCCCTCGTGCAGGGCGTAGAAGGCCACGACGTCCCGGCGCTCCGCGCAGGCGGAGAGGTCGTCGACGCTGCCGCCCGCGAAGACGACGAGGCTGAAGCCCTCGGAGACGGCGCCGCGCAGGCAGTGTGGCCAGGGATCGCGGGCCGGGTCCCAGCCCGTCTCGGGGAAGCGCACGCGGTAGGTCTTCGTGCGGCTGTCGTCGGCCGAGGTGACGGTGACGGTGATCGCCTCGACTCCCTCGAGCGCCACCTGGTGGCCGTTCGCCTCGTTGTCGTCGGCGTCGGGCGGCTCGATGACGACGGTGGTGCGGCGCTGCATGGCCTCGGCCTCGACCGTCGTCGCCGTCACGCCCTCGTCGGCGACGCCGTCGTACTCCTCGCGGCCGGGCAGGAACTCGCCGATGTCGACGCCGCTCACCGTGAGCGACGCCAGCCGCGCGTCGATGGCGTCGGGCATGTTGTAGCTGTAGACCTTGTCGTCGCTCGCGTCCGCCACGTACATCACGTCACCGTCGGACCGGATGCCGCGCGGGCTGTTGTTGCTCGCCTTCGACAGCTCCGTGAACTCCTCGTCGCGGACGCGCTCAAGCTCCTTCCCGTCCGCATCGGCGTCCTCCACGTCCGAGTCCTCCGCTTCCTCCGGGAGGAGGGGCAGCCGGTAGGCGAAGAGGCGCTTGGCGCCGTCGTCGGAGACCCAGATCGTGACGCCGTCCGACCAGAGGCCGCGGGGGTCGCCGTTGGCGCTGTCGAGGGCGCACTCGGCGAGCAGCTCGCCGCTGGCGAGGTCGTAGGCGAAGAGGGCGTCGTCGCGGCCATCCAGCACCCACATCGTCTCGCCGTCGGACCAGATGCCGCGTGGGTCGTCGTTGTCGGGGTGCAGTGCGAAGTCCTCTGCGGCCAGGCGCTCGCCTGTGGCGAGGTCGTGGGCGAAGAGCTTGTCGCGGCCGCTGTCGGAGACCCAGATCACCGTGCCGTCCGACCAGAGGCCGCGCGGCGCGCGGTTGCGCTCGTCGAGCGCGAACTCGCGCTCCTCGACGCGTTCGCCCGTCTCGAGGTCGTAGGCGTAGACGCCGTCGCCGGCGCCGTCGGGGTTGTTGGCCACCCACAGCGTCTCGCCGTCGGACCAGACGCCGGTGGCGGCCGCGTTGGCGGCGGCGAGCGCCTCGATGTCGTGCTTCACGGTCCACTCGAAGTCGAGCTCGCTGGGCGAGGGACCGGAGGGCCCGCCGCCGCCGCCCGTGGGGCCGGGGCCGCCGGTGGGGCCGGCCGTGACGGTGATGGTCACCGCGACGTTCGCCGTGGCTCCGTTTTGGTCTTCGGCAGTGACAGTGACCTCGTACGTGTCCTTCGACGCGATCTCGAAAGTGACGCCATCGCCAACCGTGATCTGACCGCTGTACAGATCGATGTCGAAGAAGGGCGCCTCACTCCCGAAGAGGCTGTACGTGAGCGTGTCACTGTCGTCGGCGTCGGTGGCCGTGACGGGAGCGCCGACCGTATCTCCTTCCCCGGCGCTAGCGGAGACGGAACGCTCGGCGGTGGCTGCCGGAAACTCGGGCCGGTCGTTCACCGGCCGGACGGTGACATTAACCGTGGCGGCGGCGGAGTAGAGGGCGCCATCGAACACCCGGTAGGTGAAGCTGTCCGCCCCGTGGTAGTCGGCGTTGGGCGTGTAGGTGATGGCGTTCGTCGCAGCATTGACCTCCGCGACGCCGTTGGCCGGCGGCGTGCGCACCGAGACAGTCAGGGTGTCGTTGGGATCGTCCTCGTCGGGGTCGTCGTCGTTCGTGATGACGTCGACGGTCAGCTCCATGTCCTCGTCGGTCGTACCCGAGTCGTCCACAGCCTCCGGGGCCTCGTTCACGTCCGTGAGGCTGATGCTGACGAAGATGATGGCTAATGCGTTGGAGGGATCGGTGGCGGTCACCGTGACGAAGTACACGGTTCCCGCCTCGTGATTGAGTGCCGCGCCCCGCGCGACCCGGATCTGGCCATCGTCGTCGATCGTGAAGGGGTCCGCAGCGAGCGCGTAGGTCAGCGTGTCGTCGTTGGCATCGGTGGCGCTGACCGGGTCGCCGACAGGCGTTCCCTCGGCCGCGTTCTCGGCGATGGAGCGCTCCGCCGTGGAGCCGGGGAACTCCGGTGGGTAGTTCACCGGGGGCGGCTCCTCGACGCGGTCGTCCGCCCTCTTCTGGATGCGCTTGTCCGGGCCGTGGCCGTCGGTGTAGTCGACCGTCACCCGCAGGTAGTGGTACAGGTCGTCCGCCACCGGTGTGTAGCGCTCGCTCGTGGCGCCGTCGATCTCGCTCCAGGTGGGTAGGTTCAACGAGCGCTCCCACGTCCACGACTCGCTGCGCACGCGGTCCGGGTCCGCCAGGGTGGCCGTCAGGACGGTTCCCACCAGCGGCTGCTCCGAGGAGAGGCTGAGCGTCCCGGGCTCCTCCCTGTTCGTGACACGCACCGTGAGGGTGTAGCTGGCGTCCTCCACGGCGTCGGACGCGCCGATCGTCACGTTGTAGGTGTTGTCACGGCCCGCATCCAACGGGGCCTCGTAGTCCGGTGTCGCGGCGAACCGGAGCGTGCCGGTGACGAGGGTGAAGCGATCGCCATCCGCGCCACCGAGCGGCCGCCAGATGATCGCGCCGCCCTCGGGGTCCCTTGCGGTGAAGACGATGGCTCTCGTGTCATTCTCGGCGTAGTCGAGAGTTCCGGGCGTGGTGATGATCGCCGGCGGGCTGATGACGGGCGGCTCGTTGACGGGCCTGACCGTGACGGTGATGTCGATGCTACCCCTCATGCCCGCGCTGTCGAGGGCGCGCACGGTGATGTCGTAGACGTTGTCCCGCCCGGAGTCGGCCGGGTTGTCGGCGTCGGGGATGTGCTTGAACGCAAGCACGCCGGCCTCGCTGAGGTTGAATTCGCCCGTGTCGGTTCCCGCCAGCGACCATGTGTACGTGAGGCCGGGCTCGTTCTCGGGGTCGCGTGCGCTGAAGGCGGCAAGCGTTCCGTCGTAATTCTCGTCGACCGCGATGTCGTCGGCGGGGGTGATCTGCGGCGGTTCGTTCATGTCGGTGACCGTGACGGTGACCGTCGTGACCGCTGAACCGCTCGCATCCGTGGCGGTGACTTCCACCACGTAGTTGTCCCTGCTCTCGTAGTCGAGGGCCTCCTTCGTCCGCAGCTGGCCGCGCGAGGCCACAATCGCGAACGAAGCGGCATCGGCCCCGCCCAGGGTGTAGGTGACCGCGCCGTCCGTGGCCGTTGCCGTGACCGGCAGGCCGATGTTCCCGCCTGGCGGCGTGTTCTCCACGACGGTGCGCGTGGTGCTGACGGACTGGAGCGCGAACGACAGGGTCGCGATCGGGTCCGTCGAGAACTTACCCGTTCCCCGGATGCTGGTGATGGATTCAGGCGGGTCCGTCTCCGAATTGGAGGTCGAGAATCCGGTGCCCTCCTCCGTGCCCGCGTCCCACGGGTAGAGGTTGAGCGTGTGGGAACGCAGCCAGCGGCCGCTGCTGGAGAGCAGGGGCAGGCCGGAGACCCCCACGAACCAGTCGGGGCTGGGGGCGATCATCGTGACCAGCGTGACCCGTGGGTATGCGGTGCTGAGCGTGGGACGAAGGGTGTCCGAGAGGGTGGGGCCAATGGAGCCGGTGCCGCCGTCGAGGATACTGCGCGCGGTCGTGGCCGTGATAGCCGTCTGCACTTCGGTCTGGAGGTTCGCGGTCTGCCCTTCCTCGGCCATGACCTCGACCCCGTCGGTGGCCGCCGAGCCGCTCCTCAGGAAGGTCGCGGCGGCGCTGTGGACGGCGCCCACCAGGCGCGAGAAGTGGGCATTGCTCGGAACCCCTTCCGGGGTGGCAACCGTGGTCCACGCGCCCTGGAACGTCACGGTGTAGACGGCCTCCGACGGGAACGGCGCAACGGGATCACGCGCCGCCGGGGTCAGCGAGGTGTCCTGCCTCGTACGGGTCACCGTCACGGTGTAGATCCTGGTGCTTCCGTTCGCGGCCCTCACACTGATAGCGATGTCGTTCCGGCCAACCGACAGGTTCACCTGGTAACCGGCGACATTGGAGTCGGCGTCGGAGGGCCTCACGAGGGTAGTGTCGGCGCCGGCATCGTTTTTGGTCGCGGTCACCGTGATCTGCGTCACGGTGTAGCCGACGGATGCCGTGTACGAGGTGTCCTCACTCGCGAAGGCGGGACTGAGTCTTGCTCCGCTCAGTGACAGCGCCTGCAGGGTGGCGTCCGCGGAGAGGGGGGTGCCTGTCTGAGTGGTTGACCACTCGCCGGCGCCGATCCGGTTGACCGCCCGCACCTCCACGTCGTACTGCGTGCCGTTGCTCAGTCCGCTGACCGTGTGTTCGAGGTCGCCCGAGGTCCAGGCGCCGATCACCTCGGTCCACTTGTCGTCGGCCTTGTCCGCCGCGTCGTTGCGGATGGAGCGCAGGTCGTAGCTGGTGATGGCGGCGCCGCCGTCGCTGGCGGGTGCGCTCCATCGCGCGGTGAGTTCCTCGTCCCCGGCGGTCAGGGAGACAGCGGGCGCTCCCGGCGCAACGATGGGCTGGACGTCCTCGGCGGCCTCGCCGCTGCCGTTAAAGTTCCGGGCAGAGACGCGCACACTCGAGCCGTGTTCTGTGCTGGGCGTCTGGTAGGCGAGCGTCCCAAAGACATGGGTGATCTCGGCGGACCGGGAGGGGTCATACTCCTCGTTCCGGCCCTTCCACTCCACCAGGTAGGCGGTGATGTATTCGCCCCCGTCGTAAGGCGGCGCCTGCCAGGTCACGTGGCCGTTGGGGGCCAGGGTGACCGCTTCAGGAGCCTGGGGGACGCAGCCGCCGGCGCGCCAGGGATTGCGGGTGGGGGCGTCACGGAGCGCGGCCTCCCTTGTTCGATCCCGATCGCAGTAGCCACCGAATGCGTTGCGCAACGCGAACACAGCCGCGTGATCCCATTTCCCCACGCTCTTGACATCGGTCCAGACCTGTTCGAGGTCGTATTTCTTGTCGTACTTGGGATCTGTGGAGGTGTCATAGGGAACGGTGTCGTCCGCGTAGGTTGTGTCGAACCAGGTCGGTATTCCCTTGGTGACGATGCTCTCGGTCAGGTCCAGCGTGGCTTCAGAAGGGCTGTCATCTGTATTGCTGCAATCAGGGTAGTACGCCTGATTGGACTGCTTCATCGTGTAGAACTCGACGGCAGCGGCAAAGAGCTCATGGACGAAACAGTCGGTTCCCCCCTCCGCGAGGTCCGCGAAGTAGAGCCAGGCAATGCCGCGACCCTCGGAATCTTCTCCCATGTACCGTGATCCCGCATTGTAGACGTGACCCAGCTCATGGACGTAAACGCCAGTGTCAGATGCGTGCCGCTTGCCCATGTTAATGCCAACAACCGCACAGCCAGCCAACTGCTCTATTCTGCTGGTCTCGCAATCCAGGAACACTTTGGTGTCGGAAAGCGGACGGATATCAAGGCTTAAGCGACGCATGTGTTCGTACAGCTCGCCCAACCATGGGTAGTCCCCTTCGAGTACGGAGACAACTTCCTCGTTCAGGTAGTGACCTCGTTGCTCCTTTTCGGACTGGGTCTTGAACCCGGGAGTATGCAGTGCGCCCGCGGTACCAAGGCTGACGCGGAGGGCGTGGAGGGTGTCGGTCGTCAGGCCCGTCAAATCGAAGGTGACGGATGTACCGCTGGTCGTCTCGCTCACCTCCTGAGCCGCGCCATCCGGCAGAGCCCGGTACTTGAGAGCGACCGTCTGCTCGGAGGCGTCGGGGTTGTTGATGGTGACCGTGATGCTCGCCGTCGTTCGTCCGACCTGATCGAACGCCACATTGGTGATGTCCCCGCTCGGCGCAGCCGGCAGCATGTAGGCGTACACCCTGGCCTTCACCTCATCGGCCACGTAGAGGATGTTTCCGCTCGAGGCGATCCCCCACGGCGCCGGGTTCTCGCGGACCAGGTTTATCTCCCGGAGGGGCTTCCGCGCCCCGACACCCGTGTCCGCCAGAGCGTAGGCATAGACCCTGTCCAGGCTGTCGTCGACGACCCAGAGTGTGGTCCCGTCGGACCACATGCCCCTGGGTTGTGCGTAGGAGGTGGCGAGCGCGCCCTCCTTCGCTGTGTCGCGCGCTCCGAGGGTGCCGGTGCTGGCGATGTTGTAGGCAAGGACCCGCTCCCGGACGTGGCCCGCTACCCACAACGTGGTGTCGTTGGACCACGCCCCTCTCGGGTGGCCGCTCTCGGTCGCTATCTCGAAAGTCCTCGTGCTGTCTACGCTGCCGAAGGAGGAGCCGGAGAGCGCGTAGGCCCACACCTTGTCCTGCTCGTCGACCACCCACATGTTGCTGCTGTTCGCATAGACGCCGCGAGGGGCGGTGTTCCCGGAAGCGAGCGCGAAGCTCCTGGAGGCGTCGTAGGCCTTGGTGCTCAGGTTGTAGGCGTCGACGCGCCCCCCATCGTGCGTGTCGTGCACGGCCCACAGGGTTGCTCCGTCGGTCCAGATACCGCGCACCTGCCCGGTCCCTCGCGTCAGGGCGAAGTCGTGCTGCGCCGGCCGCACCAGCAGCTCCGCCGTGGCTTCGGTCCCGTCGGAGAAGGTGCTGTCGAGTGAGGCCTGTACCACGAGCGTGGGCGCTGCTGGCGGCCCGGAGATCGTGAAGTCGATGGTCCGTCCGCCTGTCCCACTGGTCGTGGACCAGGTGTCGCCGAAAGGCTCGCGGTAACGCAGGTACACGGTCCTGCTGGGGTCGGGGTAGATCATGTCGGCGCGAATAGTGAGGGCGGTGTCGGTAGCGGAGATGACGGACAGCGCGGATACGCTCGGGTCCAGCCGCGGCTGGTAGTAGACGAAGACCGTTGACCCGTTGCGATCGCCGCGATTGGCATCCAGGATCCAGAGGTGCTCCCCGTCTCCCCACATGCCGCTGGCTCCCCACGATGGGGCCCCGACGGCGGAGTGAGCGCGGGCCAGCGGGACACTCAACTCCGGCAAGGGGAGACCGTGCCGCAGATCGAAGGCATGGACCTTCCGATCAACGCCGTCGACCGCCCATATCGTGTCACCGTCGGACCAGAGGCCGCGAAGAGCGTAGCTGCCATCCTCGTGCAGGGTGATGTCCTTCGCCGTGTCGCGGTCGCCGTACTGACTGGCCGGTGTGCGCTTGTAGGCATAGGCGCTGTGCCGGGGGGCAACGACCCAGAACGTGTCGCGGTTGGCCCAGATGCCCTTCGCGTTGGAGTGGTCGCCAGGGAAAGCGAATTCCCTGGACGCCGCCCGGCTTCCGTCCGACAGCTTGTAGACGTAGACCCTGAACTGGGACTGGTCCACGGCGTACAGGTGCGTCCCGTCGGACCAGAGGCCGCCTGGTAGGTTGTGGCCCGTCGTTGGGGTGATGTCCTTGTCCTCGTCACGGTTTCCACGTTCGGCCTCGGGCAGGCGCTTGTAGGCCAGCAGCTTCGTCGGAATGCCGAAATGATTCCCCTCGGCAGTGAACCCGTCGAACGCGATCCAGAGCGTGCTGGCGTCTCCCGCGATGCCTGTGGGAATGTCGCTTTCGGCCAACGCAAAGTCGAGATCCGCGGGCCGGTTCTGGAAGGTGATGCTCTCAACGCCTGTCCCGAAGGTGGAGTCCTCCGACACCTGGACGTCGAAGTAGGCGTTCGCCACCAGGCCCGTGAGGCTGAAGGTCAGGTCCTCCGCTGCCGAGGCGATGGCCGGCGCCGCCGTCTGCCACTGGTCCTCGTCCTTGAGAGAGAACCGCAGATGGAACGTTCCCGCCGCACTGACCGTCACGGTGGCGGTCGCGGTGGTCGGGGAGGTGCTCGCCAGTGCGATGGCAGTCACGTTGCGCGCCGAGCTCCGCACGTCGGGGCTGGCGCTGGAGGCGGCGCCGTCGCCCTCGGCATGGGCGACCCAGGGCAGCGCCAGCAGGGTGAGCACGGCGGCCGCCACGAGCAGCGCCAGCCGGAGGAAGCCTGTCCGGGCGAGTGCGGCTCGCCGGCCAGGCTGACATCGGGGGTCGTGCAGGACGGCGGGCGGCTGAGTTGGCAAGACTTGCAACACCTCCGGGGGCGTACCCCCCGTCGCGAGCCCCGGCCTCTGTCTTGTCGGCCGGCTGGCGTGTCTTGCCGCCTTGCTCGGTGCGGAATTAGAACGGACGCGCATGATGTGAGTCAATGACATAATGTGTCTTGGTCAACAGCGCTGAAGCGTGGCGTTCGAGCCCGGCTTGGGCGGCGATTGGGGCCGAGAGAGTTGGGGGCGGCTCCACAGTTGCCTCGGCCAGGACGCTGAAGAGCCTGCACACCCTGGGGGGTGGGTGGGGGGAGGCCACGGCCTACCGTGCCGTGACCTCTCCCCCTCTCATGTGGCTTGGCTTCTGGTGGCGGCCAGAGTGGCATCCCCTCCCCGTGCGACGCCTGAGGCACGTGTAGACGGAGCAGCTCGGTCTCGAACCAAAGAGGAGCAGGCAGGGGAGAGAAGTCAGTTGGCGGCAGGTGCGCCCTCACTCTTGGCGACCAGCGGCGTGAGGGCGGGCAGCCCGTCGGCGTACAGCTCCCTGAACTCGAGGTTCGCGAACTCCGGCGCCCCGAGGATGTAGGACACCCACTCGCCGTTGTGCAGGATGTAGAGGGCCGTGACAGCCCGGCTCTCGGCGCAGGCGACGAGGTCGGCGACGCTGCCGCCCGCGAAAACGACGATGCTGAAGCCCTCTGCGACCTCGCCGCGCAGGCAGTGCGGCCACGGCTGCCCAGCGCCGTCGAGGTCACCGCCGAAGGGGTCCGCCGAGGGCGGTCCGTCGCTGCCGGCGACCAGCGGCGTCATGAGCGGGAGCCCGTCGCCGAAGAGCTCCCTGAACGCGCGGTTGACGAAGTCAGGCGCCGCGACGAGGTAGGAGACGTAGACGCCCTCGTGCAGGGTGTAGAAGGCCACGATCTCCCGGCTCTCCGCGCAGGCGGAGAGTTCGTCGACGCCGCCGCCCGCGAAGACGACGAGGCTGAAGCCCGCGGAGACGGCGCCGCGCAGGCAGTGGGGCCAGGGATCGCGGGCCGGATCCCAGCCCGTCTCGGGGAAGCGCACGCGGTAGGTCTTCGTGCGGCTGCCGTCGGCGGAGGTGACGGTGACAGTGATCGCCTCGACGCCTTCGAGCGCGACCTGGTGGCCGTTCGCCTCGTTGTCGTCGGCGTCGGGCGGGTCGATGACGACGGTGGTGCGGCGCTGCAGCGCCTCGGCCTCGACCGTCGTCTCGGTGATGTCCTCAGCGATGACTGCCGCGTACTCCTCCCGCCCAGGGGAGAACTCGCCGATCTCGACGCCGCTGAGCGTGAGCGAGGCGAGGCGGGCGTCGATGGCGTCGGGCATGTTGTAGCTGTAGACCTTGTCGTCGCTCGCGTCGGCGACGTAGATGACGTCGCCGTCGGACCAGATGCCGCGCGGGCTGTTGTTGCTGGCGCGGGAGAGCTTTGTGAACTCCTCGTCGCGGACGCGCTCGAGCTCCTTCCCGTCCGCATCGGCGTCCTCCACGTCCGGGACCGCCGCTTCCTCCGGGAGGAGGGGCAGCCGGTAGGCGAAGAGGCGCTTGGCGCCGTCGTCGGAGACCCAGATCGTGACGCCGTCCGACCAGAGGCCGCGGGGGTCGCCGTTGGCGCTGTCGAGGGCGCACTCGGCGAGCAACTGGCCGCTCGCGAGGTCGTAGGCGAAGAGGGCGTCGTCGCGGCCATCCAGCACCCACATCGTCTCGCCGTCGGACCAGATGCCGCGTGGGTCGTCGTTATCGGGGTGCAGTGCGAGGTCGGAGTCGAGGAGCCGCTCGCCGCTGGCGAGGTCGTGTGCAAAGAGCTTGTCCCGGCCACTGTCGGAGACCCAGATCACCGTGCCGTCCGACCAGAGGCCGCGCGGCGCGCGGTTGGCCTCGTCGAGCTCGAACTCGCGCTCCTCGACGCGTTCGCCCGTCTCGAGGTCGTAGGCGTAGACGCCGTCGCCGGCGCCGTCGGGGTTGTTGGCCACCCAGAGCGTCTCACCGTCGGACCAGACGCCGGTGGCGGCCGCGTTGGCGGCGGCGAGCGCCTCGATGTCGTGCTTCACCGCCCACTCGAAGTCGAGCTCGCTGGGCGAGGGACCGGAGGGGCCGCCGCCCGTGGGGCCGGGACCGGGCTCGGGCGTGGGGCCGGGGTCGGGGTCGTCGGAACCCGCAATCGTCAGTTGCAGGCGAGGCGGAGGCCGTACCGTGGCGCCCTGAGACACAGTCGCGGTCACATTCACCACGATCGGAGTGATGCCCTTGATCTCAACCAGACCCGTGCTCTGCGTCTCGTTTGCCGCGAAGCCCAGGACATTGTTCGCGCTGACTGTGAAGTGTCCCAGCACCGGCGGGAACGCCGCCACCCAGATGTTCAGCTTGAACGCGGTTGGCGAGGCGGGCGACACCGTCGCCGTGACGGTGCTGACCCCGCCCGGCGAAATGGAGGCCGGCTTCAGGGCCAGCGACACCACCGGTACCACCGCGGTCTGTGCGTGGCCGGACGGCGACCAGGCGCCATCGCCATCCTTGTTCCGTGCGCGCACCTGAACCTCGTGGGCGGTGCCCGGCGTCAGACCGTCAATCGTCGCTCGCGTGCCTCTCACGTCCGGTGGTCCGTCGGTGAACGTCGCCGCCTCCGTCTGCTTGTAACGCAGGTCGTAGCTCCCGACCGGCGGCCGGTCGGGAGTGGGGGGCGCCGTCCACATAACCTCCAGGCTGGACGGTGATGCCGGCGTCACCGTCGGCGCCGGTGGGGCATCGGGCGGCTCGCCCACGTCATCCACCGTGATCGTCACGTCGATTGACGCCTCCGCTTCGCCGTCCGAAGCGGTCACCGTGACCTCGTACCTCGACTTCGCCTCGTAGTCGTAGGCGACCGCGGGCCGTGTCCGGATCTGTCCGCTGGCTCGGACCAGGGTGAACGAGCCGGCGTCGCCGCCGCTCAGCGAATAGGTCAGCGTGTCGCCTGGATCGACGTCCGTGGCCTCAAGTGGTCTGCCGACATGCTCATTCGAGCCTGCGTTCTCGGCGAGCGAGCGTGAGGCGCGGAGGCCCTCCCTGAATGCCGGTGGGTTGTTGGTCGGTACGGGCGGGGCGTCGTTTGCCGCAATGGTGATGACCCCAATGCCGAAGACGGCTGTCCCGAGCTTGGCCCGGACCACGATGCGTTCCGCAACCTCCTCCTGCGTATCGTCCAGGATGCGGACAACGGCCCGGACTGAGCGGGCACCCGCCACGAGGTTGAGGGCGTGCGGGGTCGAAAGCGTTCGCCCCGCGGCATCCTCGACGACGAAGTCGACCCGCTCTTCGGCGCTTGAGCCCTCGAACACGAGGTCGATCGTCTGCGCGGCGGCAAAGGTGGCGTCGCCCCTCAGGCTCACGGTCAACTCCACGCTGGCGCCCTCGCCCACCTCACTGTCACTAATGGAGAGTTGCAACGAGGCGCGGTCGGCGTCAGTGATCGTCACCGTGGTCGAGGGGTGGTCGCCCAGCACGACCCCCTCCGGCAAGTCCCCGATCGAGAGCGTGACGGTTTCGTCGCCTTCGATCAGCGCGTCGTCGCCGATTGGCATCTGCACGGTCCGTCGCGACTCGCCGGCCACGAAACCCACGTTCCCCGGGGCGGTGTAGTCGGCGGCGGAAGCGGTCCCGGTCGCAGCCACGAGGATCGGAACGACAAGCTTCTGCAGCCCCTGGTAGGGGGCGCTCAGGCTGACGGCGATGGCAGCCGACTCACCTTCGTCGGCGCTGAACGCGGTCTGTGTGAAGGACACCCTGAGCGACGGCGCGATCACGTAGGGCGCAGGCACGGACGAGAGCGTGGTTCCGTCCCGGGTGCAAATCCCGCCGGCGGAGCACAGCTCACCGGCGCGGAGATTGAAGGTGACCGGCCCGTCGCCGGCTGGGGTCAACGTGAAGAGATAGGCGTCCGCCGCTTCGCCGGCAACGAGGTGCGGACTGACCCCGGCGACCGTCGCGCCCTGGACGATCACGGAGGGCGTGTCGGCGGGGAAGTCCGCGACCGGTTCGCTGAACTCGACCACGACCGTCGGCGCGTCGCTGGCGCCGAGGCTAAACGTCGACGAATACGCGCTCTCGGGGAACGCCGCCGACAGCGCTTCGGGTTGCTTCGCCAGCGCCTCGAAGGGCAGCGCGTAGGAGCGGGTGTTGAGCGGGGGCGTGCCGCTGCCGCCGTCGCTCAGGGTCAGCGAGAGCAGTTCTTGCCCGGTCGTGGGGTTGTATTCCGTGACCGACGTGTCGGGGCGGTGGTCGGCAGGTTTCCCGTTGGGCGGGGTCCAGCCCCAACTGATCAACCAGTTCTGGTTATCCATCGACTCGACGATGCCCTGGTACTGAGTGAACCGGTCAAAGCCGCCGTGCAGGGAGTGATGACGGACAAAGGTCGCGGTGCCGCGATCGAGATCGAGCGCGTATTCGACCACGCGGCTGAAGCGGGAGTCCGGCCGGCGCGGCTCGCCCGTCTGCGGATCGTCCCGGCAGCGTCGACCGTTGTCGAAGAGCAACAAATGGCCATTGGACAGCAGCTTCGGGGAGTGTTGCCCGCAGAACTCGACGTAGGGGTCGCCGACGATCTTCAGCGGCGGCGGCACGCCCAGCGCCTCCCATTCGGCGTCGCTGCGGGTGCTCCGTCCCAGCCGCCACTCGACGGCGCCGGTGGTCCCGTCGATCCCCAGCACCTGCCCGCAGTTGCGGAACGAGGCGACGATGCCCCCATCCACCAACTGCATGTTGTTCAGATGCGCATAGTTCGCGGGAAACTGGTCCAGCATGCAGTCGCCCAGGTACATGTGGTCGTACGTGTTCCAGAGAAACACCTGTTCTCCATCCGGATTCACCTCCTCGATCAGCGAGTCCTCCGCTTGCTCGTCGACGCTGTACGGGTCGCCATGCGGATCAAGGAATTCGCTGAGATCATGGGGAGCCGGCTCGTACGCCATGAAGATGTAGTTGCCGTTCTCCTTGATCAGGAAGTCGTGTTGATCGGTGTGCTGGATCGCAGCCGTCGTGGTGACCCTCTCCACCTCGTCGAAGTTCGCGTCGAGAATGGCGATCTCGAAGTCGCGCCGCGACCCCCACGGTGAGTGGAACCGGTCAGGCAGAATCACCGCGTAGGAGTACGGGTGCTGTTGGTTCGCCTGGGTTCGGAAGTGGTTGACGCGCGGGCTGATGATCCGGCGGTGGACCCGGGCACTCCGTTGCTGTCGATCACCAGCACGTGTCCCCTCCCGTACAGGTTCACGCTGGCGGTGAGCAACTCGGCCGAGCTGCCCGCCTGCTTCGTGATCTCGATCACGGGGTCCCCGGCACTCATGCAGTGCACGACGTAGGTCGTGTGTGCCCCGTCTCCGTTGCTGAGCACGATCTGGATGTCGTCGTCGCCATCGAGCCCCGCGAGCTCGACCGCCGCGTTCTGGCTGACCTGCCGGATCCCGTCGACTGCCAGCCGCGTCGACTGATGCTTGGTCGACAGCGTCATCCTCACGACGGCCGTGTCGGCGCAGCCGACCGCGTACTGGAGGATGCCCGGGTCGAACGCGGGGTACATGCGCAGTCCGACGCCGGCCACCGACAACGACGCCAGCTCGAGCCGCAGGGGGCTGGCCCGGATCGTCATGGTTTCCGTGCCGAAGACGGCGCCGTCGCGGCTGGCGGCGATGTTGATCGTTTCGGCCGGCTCACGCTCGGCGTCGTTGACGGTCGTGATATGGACCGCGCCGGCCGGCTTGCCCGCTGGAATCGTGAGCGTGTAAGGAGCCGAGAGCGTTCGCCCGCTGGTGCTGACCAAGGCGAAATCATCCGCCGCCGCTGAACCGCTGAGCGCGAGCGCAATGGTCTGCGCGGCCGGTAGGGTGACCCCGTTGGTGATCTCGACCGCCACCGTTCCGCCTCCGCCTTCGGTGACCTCGGCCGGCCCAACGCGCAGCGCCAGGCGCGCCACGTCGTCGACCACGACGACTTCGGCGGACGCCGCGCCCGTTTCGGTCTCGTAGGCGGAACCCGGTGTGATCGTCACCGTGACGATGCTCGGATCCTCAACCTCGTTGTCGTCGTCGGTCGCCACGGTCAGCGTGGTCTGGCTGGCGCCGGCCGCGAAGGTCGCGCTCGCCGGTGGCGCGCCCAGCAGCATCGCCCCGGTCTCTGCCACGCTCACGCCGACCGTCAGCTCCGCCGTCAGCGGCCCGCTGCGCGTCAGCCTGAACGTGGCCTCCTGACCCTCGGTCACCTGAGGCTCGCTGACCGCGCTCTCCGGCGTGATCGTCACCACGGGCGTTTCGGGGACGTCGCTCGGCGGGATCGTGACTGTGCGCGTGCCGAGCAAGGCGTCGGTCAGGGCGAGCCTGGCGCTCACGATCACGGTTTCGTCGGTGCGCTCGATCTCCGCGTCGTCAGCTGCCCACAGTGTGGCGTCGACCGAGGCCGCCCCCGCCCGGAAGACGAGCGCGTAGGGGGCCGACAGCGTGTTGCCGCCCCCGTCCAGGATCGTGAAGTCGTCCCCCGGCGTGGCCGCACCGCCGAAAGTCAGGTCGATGGTCTGGTCCCGCTCGAAGGTGACGCCGTTGGTGATCGCGAAGGCGAGCCTCGCCTCGCTGCCTTCCTCGACCTGCTCAGGGTCCAGCGTGAAGCTGATCTCCGCCTGGTCGGCATCGGTGACCGTCACCGTCGAGCTGGCGGCGGCGGCGCCCGCGGTCACGCCGTGCGGCAGCGCACCGAACTCAAGCACGGCGGTCTCGGGACCTTCGACGAGATCGTCATCCGCAGCCTCGAAGGCGAGCGTCTTCTGCATCTCGCCCGCAGCAAAGGTCACACTGTCCCCCGCCGTGACATCGCCGGCCGAGGCGCTGACGCCCGTGGTCAGTACCACAGGGACGCTCACGCCGCGGACGCCGTGGTGGGCCGCGCTGAGCCGCACGCCCACGGCCAGCGTGCGCCCTTCAGCAACGCTGTACGTCGCCTGATCGAACGTGACCGAGACGGGTGGCCCGATCACCAGCACCGCGGACGTCCCCGTCAGGGCCGTGCCGTCGGCCGTGCAGATGCCGCCCTCTGCGCAGGTCCATCCGATCAGGAGCCGGAAGGTGATGGCGCCATCCCCGGCGGGCGTGAGCGTAACCAGGTACGAGTTGGCCGGCTCACCGGCGACGGCGTGGGGGCTGACGCTCGCGACGGTCGCGCCCGACACCAGCAGCGACCGCGAGGTCGTGTCGAAGTCAACGACCGGGCGGCTGAAGGCGACCACCACCTGCGGCGAGTCGCCGGCGCCGCTGTGGAAGACCGAGGTGTGCTCGCTGGCCGGGAGGCTGACTTTCAGGGAACCGGCCCGTGGCGCCAGCGCATCCGCCGGGACTGGGCTGGCGATCAGGTTGGGCCGCGCCTCCGGATTGGCCGCCGTAAAACGGATCGCGAACTTCTCCCGGCCCGTGGCCGGATCGACCTGCGTGACCGCCTCTTCCGGGGCCGGCTGGCCGCGCAGATTTCGGCCCCAACTGACGAGCCAGTCTCCATGCTCCATCAGCACGACCTGCCCGCTGGAATAGCCGAACGCTTCGCGATCGCCATGCAGAGAGTGATCGCGGACGAAGACCGCCTCGCCGGCGACGTGATCCAGCGCATACTCCAGCGCGCGGCTGTACACCCCGTCCGTCCGGACCGACTGGCGTGTCCAGGGATCGATCAGGCACGCCGTGCCGTTGTCGTAGAGCAGCAGATGGCCGTTCGGCAGAATCGTCGCGGAGTGCTGACCGCAGAACTCGCCCTCGGGATCGTTGACCGGCAGGATCGGCGCCGGGCCGATGTTTCGGGCCGCCCACTGATCGTCGCTCAGGTTGGTGCGCCCCACTCGCCACGCCACGGCTCCGCTGCTGGCGTCAATGGCGAGCACCCTAGAGCACCCCCGGAACGATCCGACGACGAAGTTGCCAACCTTCTGGATTGAATTGAGATGCGCATATCCGGGGATAGGTTGGGTTCGCGCGAAGCGATGCTGGACGCAATCTTCGAGCGGCATCTGCCCCCAGGAGTTCCAGGTGAACAGCGCCTCGCCGGCCGAGCTGGTGATCTGAACCGCCGAATCGGTCAGTTCCTCCATCGTGCCGTAGGCGCCACCGTCCTGGTCCGTGAATGTCAAATGGCTGAGGTCTCGGCTCACGGGTCCCTCGTAGGCGATCAGCAGATAGTCGCCGTTGGGCAGGATCGCGAAGGCGTGGTGGTCGGTGTTGCTCAGCGGCAGCGCCGTGCCGACCCGCTCGTCGATCGTTTGCAGGTGTTGATCCAGGACGACGTGCCTCATTCCGCTCAGCGTTCTCATGGGGAATGCGTACCGATAGAGCCCACCCGGATCGACTCGGAAGAACCACGCACGCGACACCGCATCGCTGTGTCTCCGCCGGTGTCTGGGCACGCCGTCGTTGTCCAGCATCACGAGATAGCCACCGTGGAGCAGCATGAGCAGGCCGTCGAATACGCCCTCGACGCCGGGACGCCGGACGGTCTCGAACTGGTAGAACACGTCTTCAAGGCAGTGGACCCAGTAGACGCTGTCGGCGCCCTCGGCGTCGGTGACGCTGATCCTCACATCGCTCGTCTTGGTCACTGCAACATCGACCGCGGCGCCGTTGCTCGCGACCAGCATCCCGTCGACAGCCACGCGCGCGCTCGCGGGCGCGCTCAGGGTCACCCCCATCGTGTCGTTGTCATTGCAGCCGACGGCGTAGTGCAGCGTCTGAGCAGCGAACCCCGGCGTCAACGCGTGCGTCGCATCCGATGTTGCGTTGCCGGTGCTGACCCGAAGCGAGTTCAGCAGCGGTCCCGTGACCACGTTGGCGGTCGATTGCTCAATCTTGTGGCCGGAATCGTGCTCGTCGTTGTACGTCGCCGTTACGCGCAGGAACGCGTTCGTGTCCGCGGCGACCGGCTCGTAGCTGTCCGAGGTCGCGCCGCTGATAACCGTCCAGGCGTTCGGCCCCGACGAGCGTGCCCATTGCCAGGTGACCGTACCGGCGCTGACGTCGTCCGGGTCCGTGAGCGTCGCAGTCAGCGCCGAGCCCATCCTGGGCCGCGCCGTGGAGAGCGAGATCGCCCCCGCCTCGTCCACATCCCCCACCGTAAACGGTCAGCGCGAGAGATGAAGTGGCCGCTGAGCCGGCGCTGGCCTGCAGCGAGATCGAGTAGCTGTTGTCCGCGTCGCTGTCGTCCGGATCCTCGAAGTCCGGCAGCTTGGCAAAGATGTTGGGCGAGACGGGATCGATGTGGAAGCGTAGCGCGCCCGGCGGAGTGTCGATCGTGAAGTGCTGCGCGTCGGCGCCGCTGATGGTCCATTGCAACCCGTCACGGTCATCGTCGGAAGAGGCGCTGAAGCTGGCCACGCGGGTCGCGTCGTTCTCGGCGAACGACACCGTCGTCGGTCCGCTGATCGTCGTCTCCAGCTCGATCACGTTCTGCAGCGTGACGACCAGGTCCGCCGTGTCGCTATTCGTGCCGTCGCTGACCTGCACGCTGACCTCGTACGACCCGTCGCTGTCGGCGTCGTCCGGGGTTTCGTAGTCCTTGGCCGAGGCGAAGGCGAGGACACCGCCCGAGCTCAGCGTGAACACGGCCTGATCGGCGCCGCCCGTCTTCGACCAGGTGAGGTCGTTGGGATCGGTGTCCGCGTCGGTCGCGCTAAGGGTGGCGACCGCCGTCGAGCCCTCCGCGACCGTGTAGGGTGCGGTGCTCGTGATTTCGGGCGCGGCGGCCCGTGCGTCGACCCCCTTCGCGGCCGACATCTCGACGGCGACCTCGCCCGAATGCCGGCCGAGCCCGTGCTCGCTGATGGCCCGGATCCGATACACGTATTGCTTCTCGGGCTCGACCGCATGGTCGGTGTAGCTCGTCGCCTGCGAGCCCGTGTCCGGATTGACGGTCGCGAAGCTGCCTTCCGCGTGGATGGCCTTGTCGCGCCGCAGGATCACGTAGCCGCTGATGCTCTCGTCCTGGGGGTCGTTCCAAGTCAGCCTCACGGCGTCGTGCGAGACCTCGGCGTCCAGGCCGGTCGGCTTGGCCGGCGCCCCGCCATCGTGGCCATCGTGCGCCTGCGCCGGAAAGCACAACAGGGTCAGCGCGACCGCCGCCGCCAACGCGGCGAGCAGGGCGGACAGCAAGGCGCCCGATCGCCTCGGGCGGCGCGCGCCGCGGCCCCAGGATCGCTTCAACATCGACATGCCGTCAAGAGGTCTCGTTGCCCACCGATCGTCACGTTCATGATCGCCCGCAGAAAGTCGGACGGCGTGGAGTTGAATAAATCACTTGCCAGGTAGACCAGTGGACTGGCGGCGATGTCCTCCGAGAAGGTGAGGATGATGTGCGTGCCGGCAGTGTTGGTCTGAACGCTTACCAGGCGTGGAGGGGTCGTGTCGGGCGCCTGGGCGGACGCGCGTTCGCCAACGACGATGAGCGCGCTCGCCAGCAGCAGGACGCCAGTCGTCACCCACAACCTCGTGACCCTTGCCATGGTCAACGTTCGAGCACTCCGGCAGGGAGGGCGAAGGGGGAGAGCTTGCCCGGGACGCGTGATGGCGCAGCAGCGGGCGATGGGGTACGTCGGGCCGGGGAGCTACACCCAGAGGCGTTGACACACCTGCAGTCACCGGAACGGTACCAGTGCTCGTAGTGTCTCTGTGGGTCCCGCTTCACGGGGCCCGGCGCCACACGCGGGGCGCGCGTTCGGCAATGGCTCCATCGCTTCGGCGAACGCCGAAGTGCTCGGGAGGTGTCGGGCGACTTCCTCCGGCTGCTTCTCCGTGGTCTTCCTTATGTCTCGGGGGGTTGTGTGTCTGTGCCAATACGCCCGCAGCCTGTGCAGCCGCCAGTGGTGCTGCGTCCGTGAAGCTGTTTGGCGCCATCCGAACTCGTCCCCCACAAGCGGTCCGAGGCACGCTCTTGCATCGCGCTGGGGCCGCTGGTTCGCTGGGAAGGAAACCGGACGCCAAAGAGTCGGTCAATGGGAAAAATACACTTGGTCAACAGGTGCTGAACGCCGCCGCCGCCGCCCCCGGCGGGCGCCGAGGCGGCTTCAGGACGCCCCCTCCAGGCGGCGTCCGGACGGGCCGGGCGGGCGGAGGCCGTCGCGGCCGGAGTCGATGGCGACGACTACTGCCGTGACGACGAGGAGGACCGCTACCTGATCGCCCACGAACTGGCGCACGCCTGCTGGGCGTTCCACCCGCCCTGGATCGCCGAGGGCGCGGCCGAGTTGGTGGCCAGCCGCGTGGCGAAGCTCGAGCCCGTCGGCCCCTGCCCGTGCGCGCACGCTCGGCGCTCTCGACCCGCTCGCGGGGCGATGCGACCTTTCCCTACCGGACCTCCGGGCGCTCCCCGTCGCCTGCCTGCGAGGCTGCCCGGGTCGCGTGTTCGAGCAGGATCGCGGCGATGCGGCGCAGGCGAGCCTCGGCGTCGGGTGCGGGCCGGAACTCGATGGCGACCACGCGCGGCTCCGGGCCACCCGTGTGGCCGCGCCTCGTGCGCTCGCGCCGCTTCGCCGCTTTCATCTCGTCCGACCTCGTGCGCCCGTTCCACAGGCAAGAGCGTGATGGACCGCCGCTCCGGCCGTAATCCCCCGCGGAGGACTACATCGATGAAGTCGTCGGCCCGCGGGCGTCAGCGAAGCGCGACCTCGGGTTCAGGGTCGCGCTTCGCCCATGCCGGCCACGGTCATCGCTCGCCGTCGCAGTGCCCATCACCTCCTCCTGGCGGTGCTGGTGACGGCGATCGAGTGTGCGGTGGTGGGCCTCGCGGCGGAATGCCCTGTAGGGGAGGGCACGCGTGGCAATAGCGTCGGACCCGGCTTCGGGCTGGCCCGACGGGTGTCATGGGCGTGTACAGGGAAAAGACGTGAGTTCCGAGAGAGGGAAGTCCCCGAAAACGCAGGCAGGTCAAGGGGAAAGGCCCCTACAGGACGCGCCGGGCGGCAAATTCAAGGGAAGGCCGTATTCCACCGCAAAACACAGGAAGTTCCGTCGGAGGGAAGTCTAAAAGGGGCCGTCAGACACGCGGGAACGCCGGGTGAACGACGCGGGGGAGCCCGCACAGCGCCGTGACAGCGGGCTCAAGGCGAGGGCGGAATCCGAAGCCTTCGCCTGCCTCGTCGCCCGAGGCGAGCAGCGCAGCGAACTGGATGTCGGCGCAGCTACTGCTCCGTGGCGATCGGCCTAACGTCTGGCTCTGCGTTGCGCTTCCTTCATCTTTCTCCCGATCTTGCGCGCCTGAGCCTCGCGAGTCGCCTTGCTCTGAGACCGCGCCCGATTCTGGGGGATGACGCCGAACGGGGGGGCGGGCCAGAAGTGCGCAAGGAGGCGAGCGACCGCGAGGCCACCGGCCACGACGACCACGGGGTCGAGCAGCTCAAGCTGCTTGTGGGTCCAGTACCAGTCCGCCTTGAAAATGTGATCTCGCGGACTCGGTGGGGGGTTGCCCGTGAGCGGGCTCTTGCCGAGATTGAGGTACGCGACATCGCGCGGCGCGAGCCCGGCGGACCGCAGGAGGGGCTCACTCCAACTCGTCCATGTGGTCACGTGCTGGAAGTCCTGCACGTAGAACTTGAAAGCCTCGCGGTAGGCCCGGAGTGTTCCTTCGTCGCGCCAGGCCGCCAGCAACTGGTCCCACCTGCGGTGCGGGCCGCCGCGGTGCTCGCCGTGCCCCGGGTTCTGCCCAAGGACGACGACTCCGCGGTAGTCCTCGCCGAGGAAGCCGGGCGAAGCCAGACCGATGGCGGGTGGGGCAGGCGCGACACGGGACCAGTCCGGGCCATACGCCGCGCGCCGATCCCAGCGCAGGATCTCGCGTCCAAGGTCGATGAAGTTCCGTACAAGTCGTTCGCGGTCCTGTGTCATCGGATCGTCGGCCTCCCGTACTGATCGTCTCGCTCCGGGGCGTCGATTCCCGGTCTGTGGTCGTGACGGCTCGACTCGAGGGCCTATCCCTGATGCTGCTCCGGGACCTCCGCGTACGTGCCGAGCACGAGCCCTGCCTCGCGCACCTGTGCCGCGAGCTGCTCCCAGAGTGCGCGCAGTACGTCGGACGGAAGGCCACACGACCGCTTGTAGTTCTGCGGCAGCGTCTTTGTGAAGTACCGCGCGTCGAGTTCCACGCCTGGCCGCTCGAAGCCCTTGTCGAGGCCCGCAGGCATGGCCGGGAAGAAGCTGAACATCCCGTCCACCGGATCATCCGGCGTCGCGCCCCGGTACAGCCTGAGCGTCGCCTCCTCGCCGTTGTCCGCAAGCGGTCCGGCGGTCACGGCCACGAAGGCCTCGGGGACCTCGTCCGCCAGCGCGAGAGACGCCTCGGACGCCGTGTAGTCAACGTAGTCGGCTACCACGAGCACAGTGTCGAGTACCCAGTCGCCTCGCTTGCTGCCGAACGCGATCAGGGAACCGACGCCAAGACGCCGCAGGCCCGGTCGCGACGGTTGCTTGCAGTTCGAGTAGAGAAAGCGCTCGCCGAAGATGAACGGGTCGGTGTTGTGCAGGCGTTCGTACCCGCCCTGCGGGATGACGTAGTACGGCCGCCAGAGATGGTGAGGGAGTCCCGGGCCGCCAGATGAGTCCAGGCTCCGCACCAGTTCGGATTGTGCTTCCCACTCGCCCCACGCCCACATTTCGCCGCTGTGGACCCTGCCGCCCTCGGCGATCCAGTTACCACGGAACTGCATGAAATTCCGTGCGTGATCGATGCAGCGCTCGCCAATGGAGTACGGACTCCAGACCCTGCCCAACGCAGCATCACGTTCGTCGCCCGGATGCGGGAACTGCACGAAGCAGGCGCTATCGCTCACGCTGCCATACCTCCACCACGTGCGCGCCCAGCGCACGCTTCTGCTCGTTGCTGATCGTGAGCGGGGTCCGGCCGGCGGGGCAGAAGACGAAGAGCGACCGGCCTCCGCCGACCCTGTGCCAGCGCGCGCTGACCTCGTACGGCCGCGAGCGTGGCGCTCCGCCACCCGTTCGTTCGAAGGCGTGAATCACCCGCCAGCCGCCCGGCGCGTCGAACCTGATGCGATCGAGGTGACGCCTCGCGACGGAGAGGACCACGAGATGGGGCTCCAGCGCCTCCAGCAGCGCGTGCCAGAGCGGGCCGCCGTCGGCCTCGAGGAGCGCGCGATCGCTCTCACCCAGTCGGCTCCAGGTCGGGTCCGTGGCGACGGGCGAGCAGATGTCGGTGTGCAGCGCGGTCGAGGCCTCGCCCGGGTAGTAGCTCGCTTGCGTGCCGCCGAGCAGCGGCTCGAAGTGCCTGAACCAGTTGCGATACGGGTCGGTGCGGAAGTAGGCCGCGAGCGCTTTGAGGTAGGGATCCCGGTCCCCGCTCGCGACTTCGGCGGCGAACGGGAAGCGCAGGAACGGCTCACCGGCGGGGAACTCCTCCAGCGAGGGGTTGAGACCGACGGTCAGCACTCGCAGCGGCGAGCCGCGGTAGGCGTCGAGGTCGCCGAAGAACAGGATCGGGATGGCGGGGCTGACCCGCGAGCGCAGGGCAGCCGCGCGCTCGAATGAGCGCCACGCCCGCTCCACGAGGTCGTCGAGGTTCGACCACTCAGCCAAGCCGCCACCGCCCCTCGGATCGGATGCATCCCCGTGCGTGAGAACACTGCTTCCCGACGGGAAGCGAGGACGCCGCTCGCGCTCCGCCAGAATACGGCCACCTACCCGGAACCGGCTACGGGCCGTCGCCCATGAGCGACCTCGCAGGCACGTCCCCCGGAACGGGCCGGACGTGCGCCCTTCAGCCGCATCAACGTGAACCGGCGGAGCGGCGCGAGGTCCCCGGCACACATGTCACGCGTGAAGTCCCCTTGGAGGGGACTGTGCCCCATGCCTGGGGCGGGTTTCCATGTCAGCGGGCTGTACAGAGAATAGACGTTGGTGACGATGGGGCAGTCGTCCCCGCAAACCCCAGTGGCGCCAACGGAAAGAGCGCCCCTACAGGTGGGGCAGGCCGATCAGTTCCTGTACAGTCCCCGTTCCACGGGGTTGGGGCGGGAAATGGGGCAGGTGGGGCAGCCCCGAAGCGAGGCCCGGGGACAGCGGAGTGCGCGATGGACGGACACGAGAGCCCTGAACAGGAGGGCGAGCAGCTCCTGCTGGCGAACCTGCGCGACCTCATCACGAGGCGGGACACGGCGGGGCGGCGAGGCAGCTGGGCATCGACCGCAAGGCGCTGTGGCGCGTGCTCGACCAAGGTCGCCTGACCCCGCTGGTCACGGAGGCGCTGGAACGGCGGGGCGCCAACCCGGAGGCGGCCCGGCGGCGCAGCCGCCTGGACGCACTCGAGCGCCGCACGGAGATGCTCGACAAGGACGTGGAGGGACTGGACGAGGCCGTCGAGGCGCTGCGCGACGAGTTCCGGACGCTGGCGGACCTGCAGGCCGAGGCGCTGCGGGCGTGGGAGCGCAGGCTGTCGCGGGTGGAGTCGCAACAGGACGGCGGGACCGCACCGGCGACGGAGCCACCCGGAGCGCGCCGCGACGACGGGACTCCAACCGCCTTGCAGGGCCTCGCGCAGCCGGCAGTCGGACGCGAGCGGGTCACGAAGCCCCACCGGGACCCCCCCGAGGTCGTGACGCTGCAGGCGGAGGCGGGCGAGGAGTTCGTGGGTGTGACAGTCTGAAGTGGCCCCACCTGGAGGCCCAGTGATGGTCTGAACTGGCCCCACCCCCGACCGATCCAGTGACTACGCTCGGGTGAACGTCACATCCCCGAGCGAAGGACGAGGAGTTGTCGAGGGTGGAGCTGTTCGAGCATATCCGACGAGACCGGCGCGAGGAGCGTGTGTCCATCCGCGGCCTGGCGCGGCGCCACCGCGTGCACCGGCGCACGGTGCGGCAGGCGCTGCGGTCGGCGCTGCCGCCGCGGCGCAAGCGGGCGCCCCGCCTGGCGCCGCAGCTCGGTCCGTACGTGGAGGTCATCCGGGAGTGGCTGGTCGCCGACCTGAGCGCGCCGCGCAAGCAGCGCCACACCGCGCGGCGGATCTGGCAGCGCCTCGTCGACGAGCGCGGCGTGAGTGTCGCCGAGTCGACGGTGCGCGCCTACGTCGGCCGGCTGCGCCGCGAGCTCGAGTCCGGCAGCGTCGAGGTGACGATCCCCCAGCTGCATCCTCCGGGCGAGGAGGCGGAGGCCGACTTCGGCAGGGTGAGCGTCTTCCTGGACGGGGAGCTGACCGAGCTCTCGATGTTCGTGATGCGGCTCTCGCACTCGGGGCGGGCGGTCCACGTCTGTTTCGCGGGCGAGGGCCAGGAGGCGTTCCTCGAGGGCCACGCGGTCGCCTTCGAGCGCCTCGGCGGGGTGCCGCGGCGGGTCCGCTACGACAACCTCAAAGCGGCCGTGGTGCGCGTGCTCGCCGGGCGCGACCGCGTCGAGAGCGACCGCTTCACCGCGCTGCGCTCGCACTACGGCTTCGACGCCTTCTTCTGCGAGCCCGGCGCCGGGGGCGCGCACGAGAAGGGCGGCGTGGAGGGCGAGGTCGGCCGCTTCCGCCGCCGCCACCTCGTGCCGGTCCCGCGCGTGGAGAGCCTCGCCGAGCTGAACGCGCAACTCGAGGCAGCCGACCGCACAGACGACGCCCGCCACATCGCCGGCCGCCTCGCCACCGTCGGCCAGGCGGCGGAGGCCGAGCGGTCCGCGCTCAGGCCCCTCCCCACCGAGCCGTACGACCCTACGGTCGCGCTGCGGGCGAAGGCCGACCGCAAGGCGCGCATCGCGGTGCGCGGCTCGCGCTACTCGGTCCCCGCGGCCTACGCCGGCCGCACGGTGGAGGTGCGCCTCGGCGGCGCGGCGCTCACCGTGCACGCCGAGGGCCGCGAGGTCGCCCGCCACGAGCGCAGCGCGCGCAAGGGCGCCGAGGTGCTCGTGCTCGACCACTACCTCGAAGTGCTGTCGCGCAAGCCCGGCGCGCTGCCCGGCTCGGTTGCGCTCGCTCAGGCCCGGGCGGACGGAGGCTTCACCGCCGCGCACGAGCGCTTCTGGCAGCGCGCCCGCCGCAAGCTCGGCGACCGCGAGGGGACGCGCGTGCTCGTCGAGGTACTGCTCCTGCATCGCCGCCTCCCCTTTGTCGCCGTGCACGCCGCGCTCGACGCGGTCGAGCGAGTGGGCGCGGTGGACCCGGCGCTGGTCGCCATCGAGGCGCGGCGCATCGCCGACGGTCGGCGCGCGACCGCCGTCGTGGAGCGGCCGGCGCTCAGGCGCTTCGACCGCCCGGCCCCGAGCCTGGCCGGCTACGACGCGCTGCTCGCCGGGAGTGCGCGATGAGCGCGCCGGTGACCGAGCAGGCGGCGGCACTGACGGTCGAAGCGACCAGTCGCGCGCTGCGCCTCCCGACCGTGCGCGAGCAGGCCGGCTCCCTCGCCGAGGCCGCGCTGCGCGACCGCCTCAGCCACCTCGCCTACCTCGCCGAGCTGCTCCAGGCCGAGCTCGACGACCGCGACGCGCGCCGCCGCGAGCGCCGCGTCCACGAGGCGCGCTTCCCGAGGCTCAAGCACCTCGCCGACTTCGACCTGGCGGCGGCGCCCAGCGTCGCCCCGGCGCTGCTCGCCTCCCTCGAGCGCTGCGAGTGGGTCGAACGGGGCGAGCCTGTGGTGCTGCTCGGCGACAGCGGTACCGGCAAGTCGCACCTGCTGATCGGCCTCGGCATGGCCGCCTGCCAGCGCGGGCTGCGCGTGCGCTACACGACGGCGGCACAGCTCGTGAACGAGCTGGCCGAGGCCGCCGACGAGCGCATGCTCTCGCGCGTGGTCGCCCGCTACGGCCGGCTCGATCTGCTCTGCCTCGACGAGCTCGGCTACCTGCAGCTCGACCGGCGCGGCGCCGAGTTGCTCTTCCAGGTCCTCACCGAGCGCGAGGAGCGGGCGTCGGTGGCGGTCGCCTCCAACGCCCCGTTCTCGGAGTGGGGCGAGACCTTCGCCGACCCCCGGCTCGCCGCCGCCGTCGTCGACCGGCTCACCTTCCGCGCCCACATCATCGAGACCGGCAGCGAGTCCTACCGCCTGCGCGTCACGAGGGGAGGTGCAGCTACGACCTGATCACGACCGCCGGGTGGGGCCAGAACTCATCATCACGGTGGGGCCAAATGGAGTTGTCATTCCCAAGTTCGTCTACGGCGAGGCCGCGCCCGTCATCGTGGAGTGGCGGCGACAGCGCATCGCGCACCTCGACAGGGGGGCGAGCGGCGTGGAGCGGGCCCGCGCCTGGGTGCGCATGTGCGAGCTCGAGCTGGTCCTCGTCGGCGATTACGAACTGACCCTGCCGCCGGACACCTACCCCTGGGACGAGTCCAGGCTCGGGGAGGAGCGGCAGCGCCGCGAGCGGTCGCTGCGCCGTGCGCGCCGGGGGCTGGTGCGCGCGCACTGCTGGCGCTTCCTGCGCCGCCTGCTCACGCTCGGGCTGTGGCGGCACTGAGCGACGGGAGCTCAGGTCGGCTGGCGCCGCAACAGTGGCCGTTCCTGCCGATCAGGACGTCTCTGCGGATTCCCAACACGGCGAAGCCTCGGTCCAGGTCAACTCAGCGCGCAGCCTCTTCGAGTCCGGCAAGGTAACCGCAGCGCATGCAATCCTCGACCTCGTCAGGCGCACGGCCGAGGACCTCCCTGACGACATTCAGTACCGCCTGCTCACGCTGCTCGGCTCCTGCGCCCTCGCCGCTGAAGCGATCGAGGAAGGCTGCGCCTACCTCGAGGAAGCCTACCGCTTGCGACCCGACGACGCGGCGGCGTTGGCGAACGCCGCGGTGGCGGCTGGGCTTCGTGGCGACCCGCGCCGCGCAGTGGAGTTGGCGCGCCGCTCGCTCGACCTGGAGCCCCGGGATTCGCACGCGGCGGCCGTGCTGCTAGGGGCGCTCTGGAAAGCCGGCGAGGCCGATCAGATGGAGGAGTTCGTCGCCGCTGAGGCGTGGATCGCGGATGATCCGCGATGCGTCCTCGCGCTTGCCCGGATTCGGGCCGAGCAGCAGCGCTTCGGCGAGGCGGTCGAGTTCGCCCGCTGGCTTGTCGACGACGACGCGGACGATCCCGAAACGCACATCGTGCTTGCCGAGTGCCAGATGCTCGCGGTGCAGGCTGGCTTCGCCGATCAGCCCATCGTCGAGTGTCGTGAGGCCGAGACGTGCGCCGCCAAGGCGCTCGCGTTGCTGGAGAGCACGGATCTGGAAGCGCGCGTCCTGCACGCCCTGAGCATCCGGGCTGGGGCTCGGTTGTACGTTGGAGACACCACGGGGGCCATGGCCGACGTTGAGGCCGTCCTGCGGAGACGTCCGGGCGACTCCGCGGGCCTCTACAACAAGGGCCTGATCTTGCTTGAGACAGACGACTTCCCCGGGGCGCGCACCACGTTCGACTCTATTGAGGATCCCGACACTCGGGCGAGGGCTCTCGTGCCTCATGCCGCATCCACCCTCGGGTCGGGCGACCGGCCGGGGGCGGTGGCGCTCCTCCGCGGCAGCTTCTCGCTCGATCGGCGCGAATGGGATGACATCGGCAAAGCCGAGCTGCTCGGCGAGGCCGAGTACGCCCTCGGGAGCCAGGACTCCGTCGGACCGCTTCTCGATGAGGCGTTGCAACGGCGTCCCCAAGACCCGAGACTCCTGTATCTTGCCGCCCGGCGCCATGCGTTTCGCGGTGAGGGTGCCGCCGCCGAGACCTCGTTCCTGCGAGCGATCGAGCGGTCGGGTGAGTCCGATCGCAACAAGTTCGGGCTGGGGTTGGCCGCCTTCTACAGCCAGCAGGAGCAGTACTCCAACGCGGCGGACCAGTACGGGCAAGTGGTGAACGGCGATGTCCTGCACCCAGGCGCGCTCGAACTCCTCCGGAATCTTCAGAACAGCAAGAGGCTACGCGAGGCGCTCGACTGGGCGCGGACAATGCGCGAGCAGCATCCTCACCCCCCGAAGCCCGCGCTGGACACGGAGGCGCAGATCCTGAATTACGTCGGCGATGTGGGCGCTGCGGCGGAGCGCCGGGACGCCATCTGCTCGCGAGACGACGCTACCCCGCAGGACCGACTCAAGCTCGCCTACTCCTTACTCTGGTGCGGCGACCGAGAGAGGGCGCTGGCGACCGTCCGAGACATCGACGCCTCGGAACTCCGCGACGAGCCACGGGATCTTCTCGGGCTGGCTCAACTCAAGCGGCTCCTCGGCGAGTCCGAGTACTTGGAGGAGGCTTACGCGGCAAGACGCTATGGGATCAGCGACGCATCAGTACACCTCGGCTACTTTGGTCTGTTCATGAGCGAGGAGGACGAGTTAGGCACCCCGGAGACGGTCGAGCCCGGATGCGCCGTGCTGCTCCGGCGGGACTCCCGCGAAGAGTGGTGGCTCATCCTTGAGGAGGGCGAGGAGCGCCTCTCGGACCATGACTTGCGGTCGGGCGAAGACCTTGCCGTGGCGCTACGGGGCCATCGTCGCGGCGATGTGGTCCCGCTCCAGGAGGGCGTCGGCGAGCTGTCCGTTGCGGTCGTCGACGTCCAGAGCAAGTATGTCCGCGCCTTTCAGGAGACCACCTCCCAGTTCCCAGAGCGGTTTCCCGGAAATACCGACATCACGAGCGTCGCGGTGGCCCCGGATGACATGACCAGCATCTTCAAGGTCGTCGATGACCGTGATCGGTTCGCCCGCGAACTCCAGAGGCTGTACCGCGACGATCAGGTACCGTTCGCATTCCTCTGCGCCTATCTCGACCGCCCGGCGCCGGAGGTGTGGCAAGCGTGCACTGCGGGCGAGGGACTTCGCATCCGGTTCGGGGCCGGCGCCGAGGCCGAGACAGACCGGGCGAGGAACGCGCTCTGCGAGTCCGACGACATCGTGCTGGACATGCTGGCGTTGCTCACCATCCATGAGCTCGGGCTCGTAGAGCACCTCCGTCGTCGTTTCCGCCGCATCAGCGTGCCTCAGGCCGTACTCGACGAACTGCGGCAACTGGTCTACGAGACGACCTTGCCAAAGCGGCCCCAAGGGCACATGGGGAAGAACCTCGACGGTTCGTACTCGTGGGTGGAACTATCCGATGATGAGTGGGCCGAGCATGCAGGGTTTGCCCGATCGCTCCTGGAACTCGCCGAGTCGTTCGCTGCCGTCCCTTCGTACCCCGTCCTTGATGCCGAGCCGGACACCCTCGAAGTGTTTAAGGACGCTCTTGGGGACACCGGCGTAGCTGCGATCTTCGCGGGCGGCGAAGACCCGCGCGGTCGGCCGCTTCTCGTCTCGGACGACCTTGGACTAGCCACCCTTGCCAGCGTGTTCGGCACCAAGGCTGTGAACACACAGGCGGTGCTGCGAGAGTTGCGCCGATCGGGAGAACTGACGGACGAGCAGTACTCGGCGTTCGTCGCTCGCATCGCTCAGATGCACTACCGGTTCGTGCGGGTCGAGCCAGCGGACATCCATCGCCTGCTCGAGGCCAACGGTTACATGACGGACGACGCGTCCCGAGCGCTGATCGCAACCCTCGAGGGTCCCGAGTGCTCTTTGGAGTCTGCGGTTCGAGTCGTATCGACGCTGATCGCAGCGATCGGGCTTCGACACCCTCCGACCGAGTCGCTCATCGTCCCGGCGTTGCTCGCCACTCTGCACCGCGGGCGAGAGATGACAACGGCACTCTGGGAGTGCAGAACTGAGATCGATCGGTTGCTCGGGGCCAACCCGCCGGTGAATGCGCGGGTCGTATCGCTCGTCGACCAATGGATCGCGGTGTGGATCGGCAGTGCAAGAGACTCTGGCAGGTAGTGCTCGGAGGCTCGTCATTCGAGGCTCTGGGTCCGGACAGGCCGCCGAAGGGGCTGCCGAGGGAAGCACAGGAGTGGTCAGCCCACTGGACGAGTGGCATGACCTACGGCGCGCCCAGCAGTACTGGAACGGTGAGGCCCTTAGACACGGGCGCGGACCTCGACGAGATCTGGAACTTCTGCACGCCCACGCGCGGAGCACGGTCGCGTCCGCACGGCGACGTTCGTCGTGGGGACGCCGTTTCGAGCTGTGGCCGTCAGAACGCCCGCCTCCAGGTCTGCAAACCGCTCTACTCGCCTCTCGGAGGCAAGGCCACGGCCCAGGAGTAGCGCAGTGTTTGGTGTGGATTGGAAAACCGAGACCTCCGTCTCGAACCAGACGATCGTCGGGAAGTCGACTAAGTCGAGGTCCGTCTGCACCAGCCGGGAGTGGCAGATGAGCACGTCGACGCCCTCCTCGACCCGCTGCGCCACCCACGCCTCGCGGCGCCCCGGCGGCACGGCGTCGGCCTTCATCACCGCGACCCTGAAGCCGTGGCGGCCGAGGAACTCCTCCATCCGACCGGTGATGTCGCGCGTCCGGTGTGGGTGGCGTAGACGAGCACCCGGCGGCCCTGGAGCCGCTCGGCGGCGACGAGGTCGACCAGCGCCTGCTCCTTCGGGTAGAGCCGCTCCTCGGGGAGCGGCGGTACCTGCACGAGCAGTGCTCGGTCTCCGGGTCGAAGACCGCCTCGCCGCGCGTGCAGCCGTCGGGGTAGGGTTCGTGCTGTTGCGGAGGCAGCACCGGCTGGCTAGCTTGGCTGGGGCGCCTAGGAACCCGGCCTGTGGACCACCAAAGCGCTTCGCAAGCTCACGGTCGAAAGGGAGACGATCGCGGAGGTCACCATCCGGGTAGCGCAATGGTCGGTTGCGTGACCCTGCCGGAGTTCGGCTGAGAGGAAGCCGGGATGACAGCGGACGGGCGCATCAAGGTGATGGTGGTAGACGACCACTCCATCGTGAGGGAGGGGCTGAAACTCGTCCTGGAACAGTCCGGCGAGTTCGAGGTGGTGGGACAGGCGGGGGACGGCGAGGAGGCAGTCAGAGTGGCTGCCGAGGTGTCTCCGGACGTAGTGGTGATGGACGTCATGATGCCGAGAAAAGACGGAGTGGAAGCTTGCCGGGAGATCATGGAGTCCGCCCCCGAGACGCGTGTAGTCATGCTGACGGTCGCGGACGAGGAAACGGCTGTGCTGGAGGCGGTGGCCGCCGGGGCGACCGGGTACCTTCAGAAGGAAACCGACCGGGAACAGCTTCTGTCGACGCTGCGAGGCGTGTATCGGGGAGAGTTTCGCTTGCCCCCTGAGGTTGTGCGGGGCGTGTTCGCGTCGGTCCGCGCTGCCGCCGACGTGGGAGATGCGGCCGACGCCGCCGGGCTGACTGCGAGGGAGCGGGAGATACTCGTCTCCTTCGCAGGGGGCATGTCGTACGCCCGGATAGCGGAACGGAGGGGTATCAAGCCGGTCACCGTTCGAAACGCCATCTACGTCATCCAGGAAAAGCTGGGGGTTACGTCCATGCAGCGCCTCGTGCTCTGGACAGCGCGGAACGGGCTGCTGGATGACTATGACCCGGAGGGTTAGGGCGATGCGCTCCCCGGCCTTGTCTTCCTCACCCGCCCGTGAGCCGATCGATCGCTGCGCCGGCGGCGTCATGAATCTACCCCAGGTACTCTTGCCCGGTTGGAACGGGCACTCCCTTCTTGTAGGAGGCAGCATCGGCTGAGTTGGGGACGGTGGGCCTGGGCACGTCCCCCATGACGGCACCCCCTGAGGCTCAGCGCTGTTCGGGAGGGGAGATGGCTCAAGGATCCCACTACAGCCGGGGTGTCCACCTGGTCACCACGGCGGCAAATGTCCTTGGCATGACCGATTGGGAGCGCGGCGACGGCGACCCGGACGGTTTAGGACTCATCACGAGGACGTTCGTCTGGGCACGCTGGTTCATCGTCGGCTTCGGTCTCGTGCTGTGGGTGTACCGACCGGTGGATTGGCTGGAGACCTACACGCTGTATCTGCCGGGGCTCTTGTTGCTGATAGGGCTCAACGGATACACGCACTACCGGCTGGCGACGAAGCAGGCCGTGACACGGGGTTGGATTCTCGCGAATGCAACGCTGGATGTACTCATACTCTCGCGCGCTATCGCAATAGGCGGAGGATTCAGTCATCAGTTCTTGTACCTGCTGTACTACCCTCAGCTTGCCGGGTACGCGGTGGTTCTCACTTCCTTTCGGCTCACTATGGCCTGCGCGACCTTTGTGGCCGTTCTCTATCTGGCCATCAGCCTGACCGTTGGGGACGGCATCGACACTGCTGCGACGGAGGAGAGGGCCCTGTTCGCCCGGATTCTCGTCATGTATGCGGTGGCCGCGATTGTCAACATCATCGCCAGGTTCGAGCGAGCGAGGTGGAGGCAGGCCGTGGAGCGCGAGCGCGACCTGCAGCGTGAGCGGGTCGAGTTCTCCCAGATGATCCACGACACCACGGCGCAATCGGCGTACATGATCGGGCTCGGCATCGACACCGCGAAGGCGCAGGCCGGGGACGCCAACCTGGAGCTGGCCGCCACCCTGGAGGCGACCTCCCGGCTGTCCCGCTCCGCCATCTGGGAGTTGAGACACCCCATCCACATGGGCGGCATCTACGAGGGCCGCGCGTTGAGCTCCGCTCTCAGATCCCACGCCACCAGTTTCACCAACGTCACCTCTGTGCCCTGCGAGCTGACTCAGACCGGAGTCGAGCCGCCCCTCTCGACCGAGACCAGGGGCCTGCTCTTCTCGATCGCGCACAACGCGCTCACCAACGCCTACCGCCATGCCGAAGCGAGCAGGGTGGCGATCCACCTGGCATGTGGGAAGGATGAGGTGCGGCTATCGGTGTTGGATGACGGAGTAGGGCTACCCACCGACTATGCGCGGCACGGTCGCGGCTTCGAGAACATGGACGGGACCGCTCAGCGATTGGGAGGCCGTCTTGTCGTCGAACCGAGGGGCGCCATGGGCGGCGCGACCGTGACGTGCGTGATTCCGCGGGAGCGGGGCTAATAAGAAGACGAGAGTGTCACCGGACAAACGCATCTCGGAACGCCGTGTACGGCATTCGAGCGAAGCTGGCGGTCGGATCGATGCAGGAGCTGGGCTCTGGGCCGCACGGAACGGACTGCTGGACGACTACGTCGAGGACGGTGCGTAGCCAGGGCGGAACGATCGACGGGCGCATGCCCGAGTTGACGTGGCGAGTCGGGTCGCCGCCGGCCACGCCGCCATCACCTTACCGCTCCGGCCCGGACGACTGACGCACCGTAGGACACCTCCGCTCGCTGCAGGAGTTGAGCAACTGGCGGCGTGCCGCAGACACGGCCCGATCATCGAGGGCACCCGACCCTGCGAGGCTGGCCGCGACGACATGTAGTAAGCGGCGTCCTCGCGCCACTCGGAGGCACCCGCTGTCGCTTGACAGGGCAAATGCCCCGAGCGTCCAGGGCATCTGGCACTTGTTTGCGGCGGGATCGGGCCGTGACGATGCAGACACGCATGCGGGAAGAGGAGCGGCTCCCTCGCGTCTATGACCCGCGAGTTTGCGAACTCGGGGCCGGTCACTCCATACGGTCCAGGGATGACACAGAGCGCCGATGCCGATGACCACCATGGCAACAGGGCACGACGCGGGTTCACAGGTCCCGTCCCTGCGCTTCCTTGCCGCTTTGCTCCTCGCGGCCGCGTTCGTACAAGCGTGCGCGACAGGAGGAGGTGGAAGCTCCGAGTCGGCCGCGATCCTGGCGCTCGTCCCCGCCGATTCCGAAAACGTCGTGGTCTATGACCTCGATCAGATTAGGCGAGAAGAAGCACCCAGAGCACCCAGAGCACTCAGGGACGAATTTGAAGACTTGAGCGAGTACGGCCTTGAGGAGATGGGAGTCCTGACGGACGAGCTCACGACGCTTGTCGTCGCCTCCGGGGATGATTGGCATCTGCTCGTGGTTGAGGGCGACATCGATTTTTTGCACGTCAGGGACCAACTCGAGGACGGCGACTATGACGACGACCAGTACCGGGGGTCCGAACTGTGGGAGGGAGCAGCGTGGCGCCACGAGTCGGTCGCGCTCTTTGAGGACCGAGGTCGGATGGTCATTGGAGATGCCGAGGCCGTCAAGCGCGTGTTGAGGATGCTCGACAGCGGCTCCGGATCCCTGTTGGACGACGCGGACAGCGACTTGGGAAGGGCTCTGAAGAGAGCAGGGGAAGGCTGGATCTCCTCCGCACAGGAGGAATGCCTGGGCTACGAAATCCGTGGCTGCCGTGCCGCCGGCGTATCGCTCCGCAGAGGCGATAGTGACTACCTGGTCGAGATCACAATCGCGGCCCTGTTTCGCAACGAACGGACTGCCGAGTCTGAGATGGACGAGCTGGAAAGCCAGCTCGAGGAGGACAGCTCGTTCGAGTTTGACATCGATGACGTCGAGCTTGACGGGGACTTCGTCATCGTGACCGCCTCAGCTGACGAAGACGACCTGTTTGAGGACGAGGACGACCTGTCTGAGGGGGTCGCCCCGGTTCCTGTCGCCCCACGCCCCACGGTCACTGCGATCCGTGACGCCCCCGACACCAGGGCTCCAGACACCAGGGACGACCACGGAGACTCAGCCGACGAGGCCACCTTCGCAACGGTCGGGGATGCAGTGACCGGTATGGTGGGCCACGGGAGAGACGTCGACTACTTCGCCTTCGCTGCGGAGCGCGGACAGACGTACCGGATCGACGTGGATCTGGGAACTCTGGACGACTCGGTTGCGGCCCTGTATGACTCCGATTCGCGGCAGTTGGACTTCGACGACGACGGCGGGGAATCCTTCGGGTCACGCATCAGCTGGACGGCCGCCGAGTCCGGTACTCACTACGTTGCGGTGGCAGGCTGGGCCAGCGCTACAGGCTCCTACACCCTCACGGTCACTGCGATGGGTGACGCCCCCGACACCAGGGCTCCCGACACCGGCGAGGTCACCGACGCGCGAGCCTCGGGTGCCGACACGCCACCCGAGGCCCCGTCCGCCCAACGCATCGACTTCGAGGCCTCGACGCCCGCCGGGTACACCGCCGTGACCCTGCGGACCGGAGGCAGCGTCTGGGGGGTGCCTTCGAGGTACACGACGGATTCCAATGCGGGCGTGGTCACGTACGTGCTGCTCGGTACCGTGAAGGGCTGCGAGTTCGCCGGTGCCGAGGCGGAGCGTGGCAGCCGCATCTACATCAAGACTCAGGACCTGGGCCGACTCACGAACTTCACATCCGAACGGGTCTGCCAGAAGCGCACCTCATCCTGGTCCTCGTGGGGCGGTCGGCAAATCACCCACCTTCGCTTCTTCGACGAGTCTGAGCCGACAAGTGTCGGCGAGTACGTGTACGACGCCGCGCACGGTCGGTACGTGCGAGCCGACGGGGCTACCAACGCCCAACCGGCGACGCCGAGCGGCTCCCCGCCCGAACCGCCGGCCAATCAGCGCTTCGAGTACGACGGCGCCGCTGTCGTCCTCAGCTGGGACGCGTCCTCGGGCGCCGGTTCCTACACGGTCTACTACGACGACTTCTTCGACTCGAATTGCCGGCTCGGCTCGCGCGGCCCCAGCTTCTGCGAGGAACTGGCTACCAACCTGAGCGGCGCCAGCTACACCCATGTCCGGCCCGACCCCGACGAGCACTATTACTGGGTCGTGGCCTGCAACCGCTTCGGCTGCTCCGCGATCGACAGCACCAACCCGGCCCAGCTCGGCGGCTCCCCGCCTGACGCCCCCGCCAATCAACGCTACGAGTACGACGGCGCGGCGATCGTCCTCACCTGGGGTGCGACCTCGGACGCCGATTCCTACACGGTCTACTACGACGACTTTTCCGGCTCGAGTTGCAGCCTGTACTTCGGCGGCCCGAGCTTCTGCGATGAACTCGCCACCGACCTCACTGTCACAACGTTTACGCACGCCGATCCGGATGCCAGGGACAACTACTACTGGGTCGTGGCCTGCAACCGCTTCGGCTGCTCCGAGATCGACAGCGCCAACCCCGCCCGGGTCGCCCCCTGATGAGACCATCGCTGATGAGAGTCCTCGGGCGAGGGAGAGGACATTCACGCGAAGAAACGCAGAGAAGTTTGGGACCATCGTGATGCCCAGTTGGACCAGTCCCGGCGCCAGGCGAACTTCGCTGGCTGCCGGCCGACGCCTGGGCTGGATGCTGGTGATTGTTGTCGCTGTCCTCCTCCCCGTCGTGGCCGGGGGCGCACATGTGGGCGCTCAGGGCACGCAAGGAGAGTGCCACGCTGGCCTGATCGTCGAATCCGGCGAGAACTGCACCTACCCGGGTACTAGCTTCGAGTTCTCGGTTGACGCGTCCGGGCGTGGACGTTTCCTTTTCTTCACCAGCGGGAACAGCATCACAATCGAGGACTCGACCATCAACGGTGTGGTCTACAACTTTGTGGCGAGCGCACAGGGCGATGGAACCTGGCTCATCGAGACCGCTGGCGACTCAACCGAGCCGACACCCACACCGACACCCACACCGACACCCACACCGACACCCACACCGACACCCACACCGACACCCACACCCACGCCGACGCCCACTCCCACGCCGACGCCCACTCCCACGCCGACGCCCACTCCCACGCCGACGCCCACTCCCACGCCGACGCCCACTCCCACGCCGACGCCCACTCCCACGCCGACGCCCACTCCCACGCCGACGCCCACTCCCACGCCGACGCCCACTCCCACGCCGACGCCCACTCCCACGCCGACGCCCACTCCCACGCCGACGCCCACTCCCACGCCGACGCCAAGTGCGGAAGCGGTCGCCGGGGTCTGTGACCGCACGCCCGAGGTACGCAACGCGATTGTGGCGGCATCGCCCGTGAGTGCTTGCGCCGATGTCACTGAGGCCCACCTGGCGGCGGTCGAGACGCTCGACCTGAACGATGCGGGCATCACAGGCCTGCGCGTCCACGACTTTGACGGGCTCATCTCGCTTGAGGCCCTCTCCTTGATGGACAACCACCTGAGCAGCCTCCCTGAGGGCATCTTCGACGGGCTGCCTTCGCTCAAGAACCTCCGCCTGGACAACAACCAGTTGCAGAACCTCCCAGACGGCATCTTCGACGAACTGACTGCGCTGGTAGCGCTAGGTCTCAACTCCAACGAGCTGAGCAGCGTGTCCGACGACGACTTCGATTCGTTGACCCGCCTGACACTGCTCCGCCTCGATTGTAACCAGCTGACCGTTCTGCCGGACGGCGTGTTCGACGAGCTGACCGCGCTGCAGGCTCTCCGTCTTGACGACAACGAGTTGACCACGCTGCAGGCGGGAGTCCTTGACGAGTTGACCGCGCTCGGAGCCCTCTATCTCAGCGGGAACTCATTGGCCCAGCTGCCAGACGGCATCTTTGACGAGTTGATTGTGCTCACAACACTCGATCTGCAGAACAACCAATTGCGCACCCTGCCCGGCGGCATCTTTGACGAATTGATCAGGCTCACAACACTCGATCTGCGGAACAACCTGTTGCCCGCGTTGCCTGACGGCATCTTCGGCGGACTGACGAAGCTGGGAACGCTCCGTGTGGGGGCCAACACGGTCGATCCACTGCCTGTCGCGGTCTCCCTGGAGAGTGTGGGGGATCGCCAGTTCAAGGCGGTCGCGCCGACTGGAGCGCCGTTCACGGTCGTGCTCCCCGTGATCGCCACCAACGGGGTGATCGAGGGCGGCGCGACGACCATCACGATCGCTGCCGGCAGGCTGGAGAGCGAACCCCTCACCGTTTCAGGAACGGAGCCGGCGACATCCGCCGTCGCCGTCGACATCGGCGCCCTGCCGTCGCTGCCGCGCGACCACAGCGGCTACGCACTCGAAAGCTCGCAGGATCTGCCCCTGGAAGTCATCCCATCTCCCGAGAGCGCGAGGACACCCCCCGACACCCCGGCCAATCAACGCTACGAGTACGACGGCTCGGCCATCGTCGTCAGTTGGGACGCCTCCTCGGGGGCCGACAGCTACACCCTCTACTACGACGACTTCTTCGCCTCGAGCTGCAACATCAGCTTCGGCCGCCCGAGCTTCTGCGAGGAGCTGGCTACCGACCTCAGGGGAACGAGCTACACCCACACCAGCCCCGATAGGGACGACAACTACTACTGGGTCGTCGCCTGCAACAGCTACGGCTGCTCCGGGATCGACAGCGCCAACCCCGCCCGGCTCGGCGGCGCACCGCCGCAGGCCCCCGCCAACCAGCGCTACGAGTACGACGGCTCGGCCATCGCCCTCACCTGGGACGCCTCGGCGGATGCGGACTCCTACACCGTCTACTACGACGACTTCTTCGCCTCCAGCTGCAACATCAGCTTCGGCCGCCCGAGCTTCTGCGAGGAGCTCGCGACCGGCCTCACCGGCGCCAGCTACACCCACACCAGCCCCGACGACGACAACTACTACTGGGTCGTCGCCTGCAACAACTACGGCTGCTCCGAGATCGACAGCGCCAACTCCGCCCGGCTCGGCGGCGCACCGCCGCAGGCCCCCGCCAACCAGCGCTACGAGTACGACGGCTCGGCCATCGCCCTCACCTGGGACGCCTCGGCGGATGCGGACTCCTACACCGTCTACTACGACGACTTCTTCGCCTCCAGCTGCAACATCAGCTTCGGCCGCCCGAGCTTCTGCGAGGAACTCGCCACCGACCTGGTCGGCACCAACTACACGCACGCCGACCCCAATGCGAGCCGCAACTACTACTGGGTCGTCGCCTGCAACAACTACGGCTGCTCGGAGATCGACAGCGCCAACCCCGCCCAGCTCGCCGGCGCGCCGCCGCAGGCCCCCGCCAACCAGCGCTACGAGTACGAGGGCTCGGCCATCGTCGTCACGTGGGACGCCTCCCCGGGGGCCGACAGCTACACCGTCTACTACGACGACTTCCACTCCTCCAGCTGCAACATCAGCTTCGGCCGCCCGAGCTTCTGCGAGGAACTCGCGACCGGCCTCACCGGCGCCAGCTACACCCACGCCAGCCCCGATAGGAACGACAACTACTACTGGGTGGTCGCCTGCAACGACTACGGCTGCTCCGGGATCGACAGCGCCAACCCCGCCGCGCTCGGCGGCGCACCGCCGCAGGCCCCCGCCAACCAGCGCTACGAGTACGACGGCTCGGCCATCGTCGTCACGTGGGACGCCTCCCCGGGGGCCGACAGCTACACCGTCTACTACGACGACTTCCACTCCTCCAGCTGCAACATCAGCTTCGGCCGCCCGAGCTTCTGCGAGGAACTCGCGACCGGCCTCACCGGCGCCAGCTACACCCACGCCAGCCCCGATAGGAACGACAACTACTACTGGGTGGTCGCCTGCAACGACTACGGCTGCTCCGGGATCGACAGCGCCAACCCCGCCGCGCTCGGCGGCGCACCGCCGCAGGCCCCCGCCAACCAGCGCTACGAGTACGACGGCTCGGCCATCGTCGTCACGTGGGACGCCTCCCCGGGGGCCGACAGCTACACCGTCTACTACGACGACTTCCACTCCTCCAGCTGCAACATCAGCTTCGGCCGCCGGAGCTTCTGCGAGGAACTCGCCACCGACCTCACCGGCGCCAGCTACACCCACACCAGCCCCGATAGGAACGACAACTACTACTGGGTCGTCGCCTGCAACAACTACGGCTGCTCGGAGATCGACAGCGCCAACCCCGCCCAGCTCGCCGGCGCGCCGCCGCAGGCCCCCGCCAACCAGCGCTACGAACATGACGGCTCGACGGTCGCCGTCAGCTGGGACGCCTCCCCCGACGCCGCCTCCTACACCGTCTACTACGACGACTTCTTCGGATCGAGTTGCCGCATCAGCTTCGGCCGCCCCTCCTTCTGCGACGAGCTCGCGACCGGCCTCACCGGCGCCAGCTACACGCACGCCGACCCCAATGCCAGCCGCAACTACTACTGGGTCGTCGCCTGCAACAGCTTCGGTTGCTCCGGGATCGACAGTGGCACGCCCGCGCTGCTCATCGGCGCCGTGCCCGCGATCTCGTCGGCGGCCCACGCCGGAAGCCTCGAGACAGGCGAGGCCGCGAGCGTCGAGGGGCGGATCCTGGCGCGACGCTTGAGCACCGGCCAGGTCGAGTTCGGCTTCCGCCCCGAGGGCGAGGCGCTGATCCTGCCGACCCGGCGCCTCTTCCCCACTGATGCGCGGGTGGGCCGCTGGCTGATCTCGTCCGAAGTGGCGTCGGACGGAGAAATGGTCGGCCGGATTACCGCCCGGCTCCGTGCGGACGGACGGATCGAGTTCGGGTTCAACCCCGTTGAGGGCGAGCGCGTCCTCCCACCGGCGCGCTTCTTCCCGACGACCGCAAGGGTGAACCAATGGCTCCAGAGCACGATCATCGAGGTGCCGCTGGTCCGTGAGACCGGGGCCGTCCCCGCGTCGCCACAGCGGGACGCGCTCGTCGCGCTCTACAACACGACGGACGGCGGGCACTGGCGGAACCGCACGAACTGGGCGAGCGATGCCCCGCTCGCCTCGTGGTACGGCGTCACCACCGATAGCAATGGTCATGTGACCGAGCTCGAGCTCAGCGACAACCAGCTCAGCGGGGCACTCCCCGCGGATCTGGCCGACCTCGAGCAGCTGGAGGCGCTGTACCTCAATGACAACCAGTTGAGCGGGGCGATCCCGGCGGAGCTCGGCAAGCTCTCCAACCTGGTCCGCCTGCTCCTCGCCGGCAACGAGCTGAGTGGCGGGATACCCGCGGAACTCGGCAACCTCCCAAACCTCGAGCTGTTGCTGCTCGGCGACAACAAGTTGAGCGGCAAGATACCGCCGGAGCTGGGCAAGCTCTCCAGCCTGAACGTGCTGGCCCTCCAGGCGAACGAGCTCTCCGGGGAGATTCCGCCCGAGGTGGGCGACCTCACAAAGCTGGAAACCCTGTTCCTGTACGAGAACGAGCTTGAAGGTGAGGTGCCTCCCGAGCTGGGCAAGCTCTTCAACCTGCAGATTCTCGCCCTGCACGACAACCAGTTGAGCGGAACACTGCCCGACACGCTGGGCGACCTCGTCAACCTGGTCGCGGCGGCGGTGTGCGAACTGAATCCCGACCTGGTCTGCAACCTCGCCGAACTGGTTGCCGACACCGTCATCCTCGGGGTTGACGCGGTGTTCTCGACGGTTGCCGCTGTTGGGGGCGTCCTCGGCGACATCGGCGGGGCCGTGCGCGACGTGGTGAGCGCCATCATCGGGATCCTCGGCGGGTTCTGGTAGGCATGAGGAGGATCATAGGCATGCGTGTCACTCGCTACGTTCTCCTGTACGAGAACGAGCTTGAAGGTGAGCGAAACTAAGGACGTGAAAGCAGTGTCAGAGGCGATCATCAGACTGCTGTTAGGCATCGTGGCACTCGCCATTCTGCTAGTCGGGTGTTCTGATGAGCCAGATCCCATTCCCTCAAACGGGGCCGATTCTAGGACCAATACCTCATCGGAGCAGGGGGCCAATCCTGAGCCAACACATGCTCCCACATCGGCTGTGACAAACACCGCCGCACCGGAAGCCGCAACGCCCACCCCTACCGCTCTTCCAACCACCCCGGCAACGCCCGCGGCCACGGCGACTGCCACCGCACCGGAAGCGGCAACGCCCGCAGCCACGGCGACTGCCGCCGCACCGGAAGCGGCAACGCCCGCAGCCACGGCGACTGCCGCCGCACCAAAGACCAGGTCCGCCCGGGAGTTCGCCTCCGTCAGCGCGGGGGAAGGACACACCTGCGGGGTGAGGGGGGATGGTTCCGTAGAATGCTGGGGCAGCGATTCATTAGGCCAGGCCACGCCCCCGTCCGGAGAGTTTGTCTCCGTCAGCGCGGGTAACCACCACACCTGCGGAGTGAGGACCGACGGCTCCGTCGAATGCTGGGGCTCGGACAGATCTGGGCAGGCCACCCCGCCGTCCGGGGAATTCTCCTCAGTCAGCGCCGGGGGTGGCCACACCTGCGGGGTGAGGGCAGACGGCTCCGTCCAATGCTGGGGGTCCAGCGTGTATGGCGAGGCCACGCCGCCGTCCGGCGAGTTCGCCTCGGTCAGCGCCTGGGGTGGCCGCACCTGCGGGGTGAGGACCGACGGCTCCGTCCAGTGCTGGGGCTGGGACGGACATGGACAGGCCGCGCCCCCGTCCGGGGAGTTCGCCTCGGTCAGCGCTGGATTATTCCACACCTGCGGGGTGAGGACCGACGGCTCCGTCGAATGCTGGGGAGCCAATACTGTTGGTCAAGCCACCCCGCCGTCGGGGGAATTCTCCTCGGTCAGCGCCGGGGGTGGCCACACCTGCGGGGTGAGGGCAGACGGCTCCGTCCAATGCTGGGGGTCCAGCGTGTATGCCACGCCGCCGTCCGGGGAGTTCGCCTCGGTCAGCGCGGGGGACAGACACACCTGCGGTGTGAGGACCGACGGCTCCGTCGAATGCTGGGGTAAACAGGCCCGCGGGCTGACGGCTCCGCGAAGAGATGCCAGAGCGGCGCAAGCGGAGTTCATCTCGGTCAGCGCCGGGGTGTTCCACACCTGCGGGGTAAGTATCGACGGCGCCGTCGAGTGCTGGGGATTCAACAAGGATGGTCAAGCCACGCCGCCGTCCGGGGAGTTCGCCTCGGTCAGCGCCGGGGCCGCCCACACCTGCGGGGTGAGGACCGACGGCGCCGTCGAATGCTGGGGGTTAAACGAGGATGGTCAAGCCACGCCGCCCGGAGGTTCCTTCGCCTCGGTCAGCGCCGGGGCGTTCCACACCTGCGGGGTAAGCATCGACGGCTCCGTCGAATGCTGGGGATTCAACGAGGATCCGGACGGCAATGTTGCTGGCCAGGCCACGCCGCCGTCCGGGGAGTTCGCCTCGGTCAGCGCCGGGGCGCTCCACACCTGCGGCGTGAGGACCGACGGCGCCGTCGAATGCTGGGGACTCAACGAGGATGATGACGGCAATGTAGTTGGTCAGGCCACGCCGCCGTCCGGGGAGTTCGCCTCGGTCAGCGCCGGGTGGTTCCACACCTGCGGGGTAAGCATCGACGGCTCCGTCCAATGCTGGGGGTTAAACGAGGATGAGGACGGCAATGTTGTTGGCCAGGCCACTCCACCGCCGAGGGAGTTCGCCTCGGTCAGCGCCGGGGCGCTCCACAGCTGCGGGGTGAGGACCGACGGCGCCGTCGAATGCTGGGGCTCCAATGATGATTTCGGCGGCAATGTTGTTGGTCAAGCCACGCCACCGCCGGGGGAGTTCACTTCGGTCAGCGCCGGGTGGCTCCACACCTGCGGGGTGAGGACCGACGGCGCCGTCGGATGCTGGGGCAGCAGCAATTATGACCAAGCTAACCCACCTAATCCAAAGGTCGAGGGATGAGGAGCCAACAGGCCCGTCGAATGCTTGGGGCGAAGATACAACTGGCGAAGCCACGCCCCCGCCCGGGGAGTTCGCCGCTACGAACTCTAGCGGTACGTTCCGTCCCTGGTCTGGTGGGCGTCTTGCTCGTGCTCGTCGCTGTCGCCTGTAGGTCCGAGTCGGAGGAAGCGTCAGCCCCCCTTGTGACGCCCACCGAGGCGACTACCCGCGAACCGACACCGACCGCAACGGCGACCCCCACGCCCTCACCAATCGACACACCGACCGCTGCATCTACGGCAACGCCGACTCCTACGCCCATCCCGACCGACACGCCGACCCCGACACCGACCGCGCCGACCGCCACTCCGACCGCAACTCCCACGCCAGAACCAACGCTGACGCCCACGGCCACGCCCGTACCTACTGCAAGGCCCACCGCTGTCCCGACCTCCACGGCCACGCCCGTCCCTGCTGCAACGCCTACACCCGTCCCTACGCCCACGGCACGCCCGACCGCAACTCCCACGCCAGAACCAACGCTGACGCCCACGGCCACGCCCGTCCCTGCTGCAACGCCTACACCCGTCCCTACGCCCACGGCACGCCCGACCGCAACTCCCACGCCAGAACCAACGCTGACGCCCACGGCCACGCCCGTCCCTGCTGCAACGCCCACACCCGTCCCTACGCCCACGGCCACGCCCGTCCCTGCTGCAACGCCCACACCCGTCCCTACGCCCACGCCCACGCCCGTCCCTCCGTCTATCGCTGTTGCAGGCCCGCAGATATACAACGACAATGTGTTCGTCCTACCCGTCGAGGAAGACCTCGCCTATGGTGGACGTGATGTGCCGTTGACAGAATACGCAGCACGTTTCTATGAATACTTCAACGATGAGTTCGATTTTCTAGTATTTGTGGCCAACTTGACCAGTGACCGGCTTGAGCCGGGTGTTCCTCACGGTGCCTACTACGTTGGGGTAAAGAACGATGTAAAGGGAGTTGGGCAGCTGATTTTCGCCGAAGGCCAGAGATGGGAGTCCGCGAAAGAGCTTCAGGGTGTGATCTACATTAATACTTACGATTACAGTTGGGGGGGAGACTTTGTCAATGGTGTTCTTCTCCACGAGTTAATGCATCGGTGGGCGAACTTCGTCGTGCCACCCTATCCACATTGGGGATTCATCAACGACCACTGCATTCTGGACGGGTATAACATTTCCACGATGATAGATCTCGGTGACGGGAGGTATTCACACGAATTCAGCCCAAGTCTCTACGTGTACTGCCCCATAGAGTTGTATCTGGCGGGCCTCATACCTCCAGAGGACGTCCCGGACTTCCGAATTGCGGTGAACGGCGAATGGCTGTGGGGCGAGGAAGGCAATGTCATTGAGGATGACAATGGGTATCGTGTGTTCACCGCCAGTGGGTTCGAGGCGTATACGATTGATGACATCATCGCTGAGCATGGGCCACGAGTTCCCGAGACTTCCAAGGCTCAGAAGGACTTTCGCGCTGCAGTAGTCTTGCTGGTCGGTACGGATTATTCGGCGACCCCCGCGATATTGGACCGCTTGAGCTACGACGTATCCTGGCAAAGCCACCCAGGTGATCGTGACCACATGTTGCTCCAGGGAGCCAGCAATTTCTATCATGCAACTGGCGGCCGGGCCACGATCACTATGGACGGCCTGTCAGACTTCCTGAAGGATAGGGAATAGCAGGGGGCAGTCGGTCGAGAGGTCGTATAGATTGATACCCGCTCGCAGATACACTCGCTGTATGTGGGCTGGCCGCCGCCTACACCCTCAGGCGGCGCGGTCTCGAAGTGCTCCTGCTCGAGGCTGGCGACCGAGTGGGCGGGCGCCTCCGCAGCGACGAGGTGCACGGCTTCTCCATCGACACCGGCGCCGACTTCTTCTGCTCCTCCTACGATGTCGCCTTCCGCATCTGCGGCGAACTCGGTCTGCCGCTCCTTCCGTCGAAGATGCGGCTCGGCTGGTACCGCGGCGGCCGCTGGGTGACGATGACGCCCCGCCTCTCCCCGGCCAACCTGCTCCGCAACCTCCCGGCAGCGGGCGTTGGGCCTGCTCTCACGCCGTGCGCCCCGGCCCGCCGCCCGGCTGTTCCGGGGGCTGTTCGCCGAGCGGCAGTCCCTCGGTTTCGCCAGCGGGAGCCGCCTCGCGGAGCTCGACGGGGAGGAGACCTTCGGCGACTACCTGCGGTGCATCGGCGCGCCCCAGTCGCTCAGGACGACGCTCAGGGGTTTCCTCGAGATGACGATGGGCGACTCCGAGGCCTCGGGCGCGGCCTACACGCGGACCTACCTCGCGGAGATGGTCGTCAGGGCCGACCGGCTGCGCGTGCCGGAGCGCGGAGCGGGCGCCCGCGCCTCGGCGCTGGCCGCCGCGTGCGCGGATGCCACTCGCCTCGCGACGCCGGTCGAGCGCGCTGCTGGAGCTGTGCTGCTAAGCCCGAATACACCGATCGAGGCTTGAGGGGGCGGGATGCCGGTATGCCGGAGAGTTCGGCAGGTGTGTCGGTGTTCGCCGGCCGGAGCCATGAGCCGTCGCTCAGCGTAGCTCGGGGGCGCTGAGGGCGCGGGAGCTGGGGAGCGCGAGGCGTGCGCGGGCATGCTGGCGCGAGCCTCGGACCCGGGCCGGCGCTGTGAGCGGGCGTCAGGCCGGGAGCGGTATCGCCCGTAGTCGCGCGAGCGCGGCTGCCAGCTGACCGGCCCAGGGCCAGCGCCTGGGGAGGTGCAGGGTCCAGCGCCGTGCCGAGTGGGTGAGCCGTCCGGCGAGGGCGAAATAGCGCCGCCTGAGCGTCCTGGTGGTGACGATTCCCTCGCCGAGCCCGAGCCGTGCCGTCCAGCGGGCGAGGTTGTGCGCGATCACCTGCACCGCGAGCCACGCCGCGTTCGCGGCGAAGCGGCCCGAGGGGAGATGGTTGAGCCCGACGCCGTACTTGAGGTCGCGGATCGCGTTCTCGACCTCGGCGTGACGGCGATGGTCCGCCTCGAGCTCCATCATCTCCCCCGCGCGGTCGCTGATGAAGGCGTGGTAGCTGTACGAGCTGTGAGCCGGGCGCCGGCTTGACGCGCCGCACGATGAGCCGGACCGCGCTGGCGTCCCCCGTGTGCTGGAACGGCGTGTAGGTCGTCTCGGCGACATCGGCGCCGCCCGGCAGCCAGTACGGGATCGGCGTCCAGTCCGCTTGCGGTATCGCCTCGATCAGCCTACGCACGCTCGGCTGCTGGCGGATCGTGACCGAGAAGCGGACATCCTGCTTGCGGCAGACGGCGACGACCGCGTGGTTGTAGGAGCCGCTGTCGGCGCGCACCGTGAGCTGCCCGCTCGCCCCGGCGTCGCGGACCCGCGCCACCGTCTCACGCAGGAAGTGGGCGGCGCCGCGGGCGGTGTTGGCGCGGCCCTCGCGCAGTCGCGCCATCAGCACGTCACCCGTCCCGGCCGCAACGGCGAGCAGCGGGTGGTAGCCGTGCACGCCCGTGTAGCCGTGGTGGCGGGCGCCCTCCTTCGCCAGGCCGTAGGTCTCACAGATCGTCGAGTCGAGGTCGATCGTGAACGGCGCCGCGCCGGGTCCCGCCCCGGCCGCCCATGCGCGGGCGAGCAATGCGCGGCTGACGCGGTCGAGCTGGCGGACGTGGCCCCAGCGGAAGCTGCGCAAGAACGTGCCCAGGGTGGACGGCGCCTTGACCGTGCAAGCCAGCACGCTCGCCGTCCCGCCGGCGCGCAACGCAGCGGCGTCGTCGATGCAGTCGCCGCCCGCGAGCGCCGAGGCGACCAGGGTCAGCAGCTTGTCGCCGGCGTTCGCGCGCCCCGCTGCGTCACCGAGGTCGAGGTGGGCGTCCGCCAGTGCACGGAGGCCGAGCCGGCCAGCGAGCGTGGCGGGGAGCAGCAGGCCCGCGTGGTCCACGAGGCGGTCGTCGCCTGAGGCGATGTCTATCCGCTCGGGGTTACTCGCTGCTAGCATCGAATGGGTGCTCCCTGTGGCTGTGACGTGAATTCTCAAAACCCATTGTCCCAGCTACAGCGGAGCACCCAACCGCAGCCCCTCGCGCGCTCTTCTTCGGTGGATCAGGGCTTAAGTAAGTCAGGTCGTCGCTGTCGGTCTCGTGGTCCGTGACCGTCGCCTCCAGGCTCACCTCGGGGGCGACGCCGGCGACGATCGCCGCCGTTGGACTGACCTCCACCAGCGGCGCCCGATCCGGCCTGACGATCACGACCACCGTGCTCGCCGCGCTGTTGGTGGGGCTGCTGTCGTCGGTCACTGTCAGCGTCAGCGTGATCTCTTGATCGGCGGTGGTCGCCGCCGGCGCCGTCCACGTCGTGTCGAGCGCGGTTGCGGCGGCGAAGCTCCCCGCGGCGACGCTCGCCCCCGCGTACGTTAGGGAAGGTCTGAACAGGTGGCGTATCGGGCGCGGTGCGGGCCGATCGGCGTCCCGAGCCGCGCTGCGGGGGCCGATGCCGCGGTTCAGGGGGCGATCCCGTTCCCATTCCGCTGCGGGCTCGCCTGCGGGAGCGATTTCGGACGCAGCGCTCCCGCGATCAGGCGAGCTGAGGCTCGGCTCGCAACAGGTTCGTGAAGCCGAGCAGCAGCATGAGACGCTAGCGGTTCTTCTCAAGACCCGGAGAGCGAGGTGGCCATCCACATCGTCGTCCCATCGCCCCACATCGATGTGGAGAGGCTGGCGTACGATATGCTCGGGCTCAGCTCCTTCCCCGGGTTCCTGGCCAGCGTCCCGCTGTCGGCCCAGTCGTAGGCGAAGAGGGACGAGGACGGCACCTCCGATATCCAGAAGGTGTCCTCGTCCGCCCACAGTCCGTATCCCGATGTCGGCGCACCGGTGGTGTCCGCCTTGGGCCCCAGCGTGAGCCGCGCCGTGCGGTTACCGAATGTCCCGTCGGTGAGGGAGTAGCCATCCAGCGTGATCTTCGTGCTCCCGGACCCGGACTCGGTCAGCGCCCAGAGCGTGCCCTCGCGCCCCCACAGACCACGGGGGTCTGAGTTGTCCTCGGCGATGATGTCCCTGCTACCGTCGCGGACGCCGTCTGACAGCCTGAACGCAAGAATGGCGGCCCTGCTACGGTCGCTGGCCCACAGCGTCGTGCCGTCCGACCTCAGCCCGTCGACCGGCTCGTACTCGGTCCCGCCGATCATCAGGTCCACATCGATGTCACGCAGCGAGGCGCAGGCCTCGTTCACGAAATAGATCGCGCGCACCTGGCAGCGGTACTGGCCGCGCCGCGCCGTGGTGTCGAGGTAGCTGCGCGCATCGGCGTCGACGCGGGTCATGAGGCCGTAGTCGTCATCGCCCGGCGAGCGCATGATCTGGTACTGCAGCACCGTCGTCTCGGCGCCGGTCAGCGTCGGTTCCGGCGGCGGGTTCCAGCTCAGCCGCAGCCCGGCGGCCGTCTTCGTGACCGCCAGGTCCGCCGGTCCCGTCCCGCTGCAATCGGTGTCGGTCGCGGGGCAGGTCAGCGTCACGCCGCCGCGTACCGGCAGGTCGACCGATGCCTCGTTGGACTGCTGGCTCTTCACCCCGTCGCGCAGGGCGATCGCGCGGTAGGCGTAGCTCGTCCCCGGTTGACTGGCGGTCGCGTCCGTGTAGGCGGTCGCCGTAGACCGGGTGTCGGCGACGAGGGTCCTCAGCGCTCCCTCGCCGACGGCGCGCAGGATCTCGTAGCCGGTGACCGAATCGGCCGCCTCCGCGGGGGCCGTCCACGTCAGCGTGTATCCGCCGCCGTCGGCAATGGTGGCGGTCAGGCCGGTCGGGGCGAGCAACGCCAGATCCGCCACGTGCGTGCCGGCCGTCACCGTCAGCGAGAGTTCGTAGGTTCCCGTCCAGGCGCCCTCGGCCGAGGCGGAGATGTAATAGACGCCGTCGGCGGCGGGACTGAACGACGCGATGCGGCTGTCCTTGCCCGTGCCCGCCACCTCCGAGTCCGTGCCCGCGACCAGGGCGCCGCTGGCGTCGTAGATGCCCAGCAGCTTTGGATCCTCCAGTGTGCCCACGGAGACGAAGGCGGGCACGCCGTCGACCAGCTGCCAGGAGCCGGTCGACTTGCCGCGCATGTCGAACTGGTAGGTGGCGAGGGCTTGCAGGTCGACCCGGACCCAGTCGACATCGCTGGCCGCTCCGCGCTCGCCGCGCACGGAACCGCCGACCTCGAGCGTGCAGGCCGTGCTCCTGTCCGCGGGCAGATCACCGCCCTCGGCATCGAACTCGCACGCCGCGACGGCGGCCGCGAGCAGGGCGACCGAAGCTTCGGCCGAGGGCTCGCTGCGGTCCTCGCCGCGGACGGCCTTCACCTGGTAGGCGTAGGTCTCGCCCGCCCCGGTCGCGGTGACGTCGGTGTAGGTCGCGTCGGTGGACTCGGTGTCGGACACGAGGGTGGTCAGCTCTCCCCCGCCCACGGCGCGCAGGATCTCGTAGCCGCTGACGCCGTCGGCGTCCTGCGCAGGGGCGGTCCAGCTCAGAGTCACGCCGCCGCCTTCGGCAACCGCGGCTGTCAGGTTGGAGGGAGCCAGATCTTCGGCGGCCTGTGGCACGGCCACCACGGCCTGGTTGGAGGCGTCGCTCTTCTCGGTGCCGTGGATGGCCTTGACCTCGTAGGTGTAGGACTCGCCGGCCTCCGTAACCGCAGCGTCCGTATGGGTGGTCACGTGGACTGGGTGTCGGCGACCAGCGTGGCCAGCCCGCCTTGGCCCTTAGCGCGCAGGATCTCGTAGCCGGTCACGCTGTCGGCGTCCTCCGCCGGGGCCGTCCAGCTCAGGCTCACCCCGCCGCCTTCGACCAGCGTGGCGACGAGGCCGCTGGGGGCGCGGTCAACGGCGGCATGGGGGATCTGGACCTGGGCCTCGCCGGACGCCCCGCTGCGGTCCTCGTCCCGGATGGCCTTCACACGGTAGGCGTAGGTCTCCCCCGCCTCGGTCGCCGTGGCGTCGGCGTACGTGCTAGCCGTGGAACTGGTGTCGGCCACGAGCGTGGCCGGCTCGCCGTCGCCCACGGCGCGCAGGATCTCGTAGCTGCTGACGCTGTCGGCGTCCTCCGCCGGGGCGGCCCATGTCAGGCTCACGCCGCCGCCTTCGACAAGCGTGGCGGTCAGACCGCTGGGGGCGCGGTCAACGGCGTCATGGGGGACCTGGACCCGGGCCTCGCCCGAGGCCTGGCTGCGCTCCTCGCCCCGGATCGCCTTCACCTCGTAGGTGTAGGTCTGGCCCCCCTCGGTCGCGGTGGCGTCCGTGTAGGCGGTGGCCGTGTTCCCGGTGTCGGACACCACCGTGGTCAGCGCTCCGTCGCCCACGGCGCGCAGGATCTCGTAGCCGCTGACGCTGGCGGCGTCCTCCGCCGGCGCGGTCCAGCTCAGGCTCATGCCGCCGCCTTCGACCAGCGTGGCGGTCAGCCCGCTGGGGGCGAGGTCGGCGGCGGCGTGGGGGACCTGCACCTGGGCCTCGCCCGATGGCTGACTGCGCTCCTCGCCCCGGATCGCCTTCACCTGGGAGGCATAGGTCTCGCCCGCCTCGGTCGCGGTCGCGGTCGCGGTCGCGGTCGCGTCGGTGTAGCTGGTGGCTGTGTTCCCGGTGTCGGAGACCAGGGTGGTCAGCTCCCCGTTGCCCACCGCGCGCAGGACCTCGTAGCCGGTGACGCTATCGGCGTCCTCCACCGGAGCGGTCCAGCTCAGGGCCACGCCGCCGCCTTCGGGAAGCGTGGCGGTGAGGCCGGCTGCGGCCAGGTCCTCGGTGGCAGGCGGGACGGGCGCGGGCGGGGTGGTGGCGCTGGCGAAGCTCGACCACTGGCTGGCGCTGTGGGCGTTCACGGCCTTCACCCGGTACACGTACTTGCGCTCTGGCTCCACGCTCACTTCCGTGTAGGTGGTGGCCGCCGAGCCCGTGTTCGCCTCGAGCGTGATGAACTCCCCGAGCGCGTGGATCGTGGTGTCCCGCCGGAACACCTCGTAGTGCGTGATGGTCGCGTCGGACGGGTCATCCCAGCTCAGCGCGATCGCGCCAGGGGAGGCCGTGGCGGAGAGTCCCGTGGGCCGGGCCGGCGGGGCCGTGGGCGTTGGCGTGGGTGTGGGGGTCGGCGTGGGTGTCGGTGTGGGTGTCGCCGTCGCATCCTTCACCACCGTCACCACTTCCTGCGCCGACGCGGGGTCCTCCTCCGCCTCCACCCAGCTCAGGCGCAGCGCGACCGTGTCGTCCTTCGCCCAGCTCAGGTCCGGGGCCGTCCAGAGGTACCCAATCAACGTGTCATTCCGGCGCAACGTGGCGTCGGCCGAGGCAAACCCCGTTCCGTCCATGTCGAGCACGAACCCGTCGGCCGGCTCCGGCGCTACGCTCAGCAGCAGGTGGCCGGACTGCAGCAACACCGGCTTCACCTCGATCGTCTGGTCCCCCCAGCTGAACGTGTCCTCGCTCAGCTCACCCATGCCGCTGACCTACCAGCTGTAGCCTCAGGCCGTCAGCGAACTCGTGCGGGTGCCCGACAGCATGCATGTGAAGGCGAGCGCAGCCAGCACCAGCGAGATGGGACGGTGCGACGGGCCCACGTCAGGGGGACGTTCCGGACGGCGCGAGCGGCGGCCTGTCGGCTAGAGGCCATGGCGCACTACTCCAGCAGGCGCGGTGCCGAGGTGCGGCCTGGCGGGATCGGACGCAGCAGGCGTCATTGACAGCCGACGAATAGATGACATAAAAAGGGGGTCAGTGCTTCGACGTGCACGGTGGCCACACCGAGCGGCGCAACGACGGCCGGGGCCGGCGTTCCGCCCGCGCCTACAGGTGCATCGACTGGTCTGCCGAGCGCCATCTGAATGCCTTCCACGCACGGTCTGGGGTGTCCGCGCGCCTACCCCTGGTCCGGCTGGTTGGACGAAACGATCCACTCCGTGTCCGGTCGATCGTGAAGATCGCTCGAGCTACTGGTAAGTGCCGAGCGACACAATGAGGAGGCAAGTTTGTTTGCTCTGAGGGAGTGCCCTTCTGCGACTGAGACAGGTACGCCTGCTCTTGTGGACTCAACCCGCGTCAGCGAGATTTGCAGGCAGGGGTGCACTGCTTGGACCAGCTAGATGCTCCCTGCTCTCGTGTGCATCCCGGGGAGAACATGTCTCAGGCGCACCGCCAGAGCCGGGGCTTGGACCCGATCGGGACACCCTCCAGCGCCGTCCGGCTCAGCGGCTCGGCGCTCATCCGGCTCGACCCGGACGGGCTGAGATACGTCGCGACCGTCCTGGTCTGGCTGCACTGGTTCGTGGTCGCGTTCGTGCTCGTGCAGCTGGCCTACCGGCCTGTGGGTTGGCCGGAGATGTACGTCGTGTATGTACCGCTGGCCCTGCTGCTGGTCGCGTTCAACGGATACACGCACTACCGGCTCGCGAACACGGCCATCACCTGGCGCTGGCTCGTCGCGCTCGCCGTGATGGATCTCACTATGATCTCGGGCGCCACGGTGGTCGGGGGAGGGTTCAACCACTACTTCCTGCACCTGCTCTACTACCCCCCGCTGGCCGGGTACGCGGTGGTCTTCACGTCGTTCAGGCTGACCATGGCCTGTGTGACGAGCGTGGCCCTCCTCTATCTTGCGATTAGCCTCTCGGTTGGGGACGGAATCGACACAGGGGTACGCGACGAGAAGCCCCTCCTGGCCAGACTCTTCGTCATGTACGCGGTGGCTGCATCGGTCAACCTGATCGTCGGCTTCGAGCGGACCAGGTGGAGGGCCGCGGCGGAACGGGAGCAGGTACTTCAACGCGAGCGGATCGAGCTCTCCCAGTCCGTTCACGACACGACGGCGCAGTCCGCGTACCTGATCGGCCTGGGTATCGATGCCGCCAGGCGGCTTGCCGGGGACTCCAATGAGGAGCTCAGCGCCAGGCTCGAAGCGACCTCCCTGCTGTCGAAGACCGCCATCTGGCAGCTGAGACACCCGATAGACATGGGCCGCATATTCGACGGCAGGGAGCTGGGCAGGACCCTGGACTCCCACGTTGCGACGTTCACATCCGTTACCTCGGTGCCGGCGGAGCTGACGCAGAACGGCGTGGAGCCGCCTCTTCCGATCGAGGCGAGGAGTGTGCTGTTCACGATCGCCCACAACGCCCTCACCAACGCCTTCCGCCATGCCGACGCGAGCAGGGTGCTGATCGGGCTCGACTTCGGACGGCGTGAGATCAGGCTCTCGGTGTCGGACGACGGGCCGGGACTTCCCGGCGACTACGAGGAGCGCGGCCACGGCTTCGCAAACATGCGCGCGGGCGCCGAGCGCCTGGGCGGACGCCTCATCGTCGAGCCCCGGGGGCCGGATGGTGGCGCGTGCGTCACCTGCGTGATGCCGTTGGGTCGCGAGGTACAGGAGGCGTAGCGTGTCGACAGAGTCTAGCCGCATCAGGGTCCTGCTCGTCGACGACCATTCGATCATGCTGGAAGGTCTCCAGTCGATGCTCGAGCAGACTGAGGAGTTCGAGGTGGTCGGACAGGCCAGGGACGGAGTGGAGGCGGTGCGAGCAGCCTCAGAACTGTCACCCGACGTGGTCGTCATGGACGTCATGATGCCCGGGAAGGACGGCGTGGAGGCGTGCCGGGAGATCATGGATTCCGCGCCCGACACACGAGTGATCATGCTGACCGCCTCAACCGAGGAGGACGCGGTGATCGAGGCGCTGGCCGCCGGTGCGACCGGCTATCTTCAGAAGACATCCGGAATGGACCAGCTCCTGAGCACGGTGAAGGTCGTGGCTGCCGGTGAGATGCATGTGCCGAACGAGGTGGTGAGGCGGGTATTCGGCCGGATACGAAGCGGGGCGGAAGTTGACGAGCAGCACGACGAGCTGACGCGGAGGGAGCGGGAGATACTGGCGGCGTTCTCCCGGGGCACGTCATACAGCGCGATTGCGGAGGCCAGGGGAGTCAAGCCCGTCACCATCAGGAACGCCATCTACACGATTCAGAACAAGCTCGGCGTTGCCACGAAGCAGGAGATCGTGGTCTGGGCCGTGCGGAACGGTCTGTTGGATGACTGACCACGCGGGCTGCGTTTGAGCAACTCTTGCAGCGCTCGAACCCGCCAAGCTCAGGCAGTTGGCTTCCGGAGGCCCCTCACTCCTGACGACGAGCGGCGTGATCGAGGGAACGCCCTCGGCGAACAACTCCCGGAACTCGGCGTTCACCCACTCCGGCGCGCCGAGGATGCAGGAGACCCACCCGCCGTCGTGCAGGGCGTAGAGGGCCGTCACCTGCAGGCGCTCCGAGCAGGCCACGAGGTCGTCGACGCTGCCCCCTCGAAGACGACGCGGCTGAAGCCCTCGGCGACCTCGCCGCGCAGGCACTCCGCCCACGTCTGGCGGTCGTCGTCCCCGAATGGGTCCACCCAGGGCGGTCCGTTGCTCTGGGCCACCAGCGGCGCATGCGGTGCGAGACATTCCGGCGTGGCTGCGGGAGCCCCCAAGGACTGATCCCTGGCCCCCGCTCGGGGGGCCTCAGGACGAGAGCATTACGTAGAACCGGGAAGACCCCTTTTGCACGCCCGCGTCGCCATGTCGGCGCTGCTGCGATGGCAGCATGGGCTGCTGTGTCCAGCCCGTCGATGACCTAGGGAAGGTCTGAACAGGTGGCGTATCGGGCGCGGTGCGGGCCGATCGGCGTGCCGAGCCGCGCTGCGGGGGCCGATGCCGCGGTTCAGGGGGCGATCCCGTTCCCACTCCGCTGCGGGCTCGCCTGCGGGAGCGATTCCGGACGCAGCGCTCCCGCGATCAGGCGAGCTGAGGCTCGGCTCGCAACAGGTTCGTGAAACCGAGCAGCAGCATGAGACGCTGGCGGTTCTTCTCAAGACCCCGGTAGCGGACCTGCGCGTACCCGAAGTGCCGCTTCACGTAGAGAAACGGATGCTCAGCCTTGGCGCGCACCGAGGCCTTGCGCCGCTCCGCCTGCGCCTCCTCGCCCCCCGGCGCCAGCTGCCGCCTGAGACCCGGACGCATCGCCACCTGCCAGCTCACCTCCGACCCCGCGTGCTCCGGGCGCTTCTCCACTCCCTGGTAGCCGGCATCGCCCCACGCCTCCGTCTCGCCGCCGTGCAAGAGGCGATGCGCCTCGGTCACGTCTGAGACGTTCGCCGCCGTCGTGCTCACGCTGTGGACCAGCCCCGTCCGCGCATCCGTGCCGGCGTGCAGCTTCATCCCGAAGTACCACTGCCGGCCCTTGCTGGTCTGGTGCATCTCGGGGTCGCGCGCACGCTCGCGGTTCTTCGTCGATGACGGCGCGCTGATGATCGTGGAGTCCACGATCGTGCCCTCGCACACCTGCAGCCCCTGCCGTGCCAGGTGCGCGTTGATCGTCGCGAACAGCGCCGTTCCCAGCTGATGGCGCTCCAGCAGGTGGCGGAAGTTGAGGATCGTCGTCTCATCGGGGATCGGCTCGGAGAGGCTGAGACCGGCGAACTCGAGCATCGAGCGGGAGTCGTAGAGTTCCTGCTCCATGCCGGGGTCGCTGAGGTTGAACCAGAGCTGCAGGCAGTGGATGCGCAGCATCACGCGCAGCGCGTAGGGGCGGCGTCCGCGGCCGCGCTTCGGGTAGACGGGCGCGATGCGCTGCTCCAGCTCAGCCCAGGGGACGAGCCCGTCCATGCGCTCGAGGAACGCCTGCCGCCTCGTCTTGACCTTCTTGTGCTCGTACTCGACGCTGCCGAACGAACGCTGCTGCATGGGCCGCCCCTCTCCGGGTCGCCCCATGATCGCATCTGCTCACCCGCTCAGGCGAGTTGTTCAGACCATCCCTAGACCGTATGGAGTGACCGGCTCCGAGTTCGCAAACTCGCGGGTTACAGACGCGAGGCATGCAGAGCCGCATGCGAAAGGAGCCGGTCAGGAAGATGACTACCACATACGCAGGGATGGATGCACACGCGCGGGCGATCCACGTGGCGGTGCTGGCGCCGGGGGCCGAGCGGCCCGAGGAGTGGCAGCTGGCGAACGAGCCGAAGGCGGTGAAGCGGCTCGCGCAGCGCCTGCGGCGCATGGCGCCGGGGCCGCTCGTGGCCTGCTACGAGGCCGGGCCGGGCGGCTTCGCGCTGCAGCGCCGGCTGGAGGCCGAGGGCGTCGAATGCCGGGTGATCGCCCCGGCGCTGATCCCCAGGCGACCCGGCGACCGCGTCAAGACCGACCGTCGCGACGCACGGAAGCTCGCCGAGCTGCTGCGCGCGGACCTGCTCACGGCGGTGCATCCCCCGACCATCGACCAGGAGGCGGTGCGCGACCTCTGCCGGGCGCGCGAGGACGCCGTGACCGACCGCACGCGGGCGCGCCACCGCCTGGCGAAGCTGCTGCTGCGGCGCGGCATCGCCTACGACGGGCGGAACTGGACGCTGCGGCACCGCCGCTGGCTGCTGACGCTGCGCTTCGAACACCCGGCCGCGCAGGCCACCTTCGACGACTACCTGCGCGCGCTCGAGGGCGTGGAGGAGCGGCTGCGCACGCTGGAGCAGGAACTGGCCGCGTGTGCCGCCAGCGACGACTACCGCGAGGCGGTGGGGCTGCTGCGCTGCTTCCGCGGGGTCGACACGGTGACGGCGATGACGGTGCTGGCCGAACTCGGCGACGTCACGCGCTTCGGCAGCGCCCGGCAGCTGATGTCCTACCTCGGGCTGACGCCGAGCGAGCACAGCAGCGGGGCGCGCCAGCGGCGGGGGCCGATCACGAAGACAGGGAACAGCCACGTGCGCCGCATCCTGGTGGAGAGCGCCTGGCACTACCGCCACCCGCCGCGGGTCGGCGCAGCCCTGCGCAAGCGGCGGGAGGGCCAGCCGGGCTGGGCCGTGGTGCTGGCCGACCGGGCGCAGACCCGGCTCTATCGCCGCCACCGGCGGCTGGCCGCTCACGGCAAGCCGTCGGTCGTGGCGAACACCGCCGTCGCCCGCGAACTTGCGGGCTACCTGTGGGCGGTGCTGCGGCGTATCCCCGCATCCGCGGGAGAGCCGAAGGCCGGCGCCCGGGAGCAGGCGGCGGCCTGATACAACGCGCCCGGTCCGCGGCGAGGGCGGAGACGGCGGTACGCCGTTCCGGAGCAGGAGGGGGTGGATGAGCGAGGGCAGGCTCAGGAGGATGCGCGGTACACCTATGCGGCAGCGGCGCCCGGCGCCGTCAACCCGCGATGCTAGACGGCGACCCCTCCCGGCGAAGCACGGTCATGCGGCAAGGCCACAGGCAACCCGCGAATATCAGAGTGACACGTCGTCGAAGCAGCGCCCTCGTTCGTCCATCTCCCCCCGTTCCGGAGCCGGATCGCCACGACCACCGCCGGTGCTGCTTGACAGCCGGTCACTCCATATCAGGTGTAGTGTCCCGGGACGTTGTTGACACGGCTGATCGGGGGTTCACCTCCGATCGCGGTGTGGCAACGGTGATGATTGTAGCGGTGCAGCGAAGGTCCGAGGGCGGCTGCGCGTTCGGCCTCGCTGCGGTAGACGCGGACGTAGGCCCACTCCTCGAGCAGCGTGCGGTGGAAGCGCTCGACCTTGCCGTTGGTTTGCGGGCGGTAGGGCCGGGTCCGCTTCGCCCGCCCGCCGCTGAGGCGGCAGGCGGAGCTGAACAGGCGGCTCTTGTAGGCGCCGCCATTATCGGTGAGCACGGCCCGCACCTCGATGCCGAGCTCGGCGAACCAGGCCCACGCCCGCTGCAGGAAGGCGGCTGCGCTGACGGCGCGCTCGTCCGCGAGGATCTCGCTGTAGGCGAGGCGCGTGTGGTCGTCCACGGCGGAGTGGATGAAGGCGTAGCCGGCGCGGCTGCGCGGCGCCTGGCCCCGTCCGTGGGCGCGCCAGCCGCCGCCCGGGGGCATGCGCCCCAGCTTCTTGACGTCGATGTGCAGCAGGTCGCCCGGGCGGGCATGCTCGTAGCGCCGGGGGCGGCGGATCCGCTGCCCGCTCGGGCGGTCGAGCCAGGCGAGGCGGTTGAGGCCGCGGCGGCACAGCACGCGGTGGACGGTGGAGGCGTGCATCCCGAGGCGGAAGCCGATGCGTGCCGGACCGAGCTTCTCGCGGCGGCGCAGGCGCTCGATCGCGCGCTCCAGCCGTGCCGGGACACGCGCCGGGGAGCGTCGCGGGCGGCTGGGGCGGTCCTCGAGACCGGCCTCGCCCTCCTCCAGCCAGCGTCGCCACCACTTGTAGGCGGTCGGACGGGAGACGCCCATCTCGGCGGCGACGTGCGCGACCGCGCGGCCCGCGGCGATGCGTTCCACCATCGTGCGGCGGGCGAGGAAGGTCAGTCGGGCGTTACGATGCATCGGAGCCTCCAGGTGCAAGGTGCTGGCTTGTTACTCACACCTTCTCCCGGAGGCTCCCTTCACGAGCAACCCCTGCAGGGTTCAAGACGCCCTGCAGGTGTCAACAACCTACGTGGGAACTACAGCTAGCCAATGGATCCGGGCAGGCGTCGACCCCAAGACGGTTGCGCAGCGGCTCGGGCACTCTCGTGCAGCGTTCACGCTCGACGTCTACACCCATGTGCTGCCTGGCCAACAGGACGCGGCGGCCGAAGCGCTCGACGACATGCTTGAGTAGATGGCCCCAAAATGGCCCCATTTCGTGCGATCGACCGAACGGTAAATTGCAGGAACCCCTAAAAACCTTGGTACCCCCAAGCGGATTCGAACCGCTGTTTCCACCTTGAAAGGGTGGCGTCCTGGTCCCCTAGACGATGGGGGCTGCTGACTCTCCGAGGATACCAACGCCCGCACCCACGGTCATACGTGCATCCGGACCGCGCTCGGCGGGCCGGTCACCGTCGGGCGCGACCCACGCTGTCGTGTCCGGCGCGCGTCGAATGGGCTGCGATACGAGAAAACGGCCCCGCCCGGAGTGCCGAGCGAGGCCGTGAACCAGTTCCTGAGGGTCTGCTTGCCCGCTACCGGGCGACGGGCATCGCTCCGAGCGGTTGCGCATACATCGGCACGCCACTGCCGTCGGGGGCGGCAGCCATCGGCGGGTGCCCGTTCCCGTTAGGGACCGCCGCCGCCACGGGCTGCTGCGCCGCCGGCGCCTGCATGGGCGCCGCCATTGGCGGAGGAGCCATCGGCGGGGCGGCCGGCGCCGGTGGCGCGGCCGGCGCCGGTGGCGCCATCGGCGGCGCCGCGGGCGCGGCTGGAGCAGCCGCCATGGGCTGGGCCGGAGCGGCCATGGGCTCGGGTTGCGCGGCTGGCGCGGGCGCGGCGGGCGGCGCCCACGCCTGCGGCGTCTCGGCGGCTTCCCGCATCCGTGCGTCCTGGCGGCGTCGCCACCACAGGAACACGGCGACCGCGGCAGCGGCGACCACCGTCACGAAGACCAGACCGCCGCCTCCGCGGCGACCGCCCGGCATGTTCAAGGATCTCACGTGGTTCTTCCCTCTCACGAGTGCATGCCTCGATTCGACTCGGCGTCCAGAGGGGAGTGGCTTCCCGGTCGGCGTTCCGGGGGCCAGCGCATGCATTCTAGCACGTGTTGGCCGCAACGCAGACGAACTCTGCGCGGGGTACTAGCGCCAGTCGGAAACCTGCCGCAACATTACGCGCCACCGCCCCGCACTGCGCTACAGGAGTGCAGTACATGACTACAGACTCACCCGCACCCTCCGGCGTTCCCCACGCACGCATCATCGACGAGTACGAGAGTCCCGTATCGGGGTACCAGATCCTGATGCAGGTGCGGGTCGACAATCGACCCGGCATCCTCGGCTCCGTCGCCACCACCATCGGTGAGTCCGGGGGCGACATCGGGCCGATCGACATCCATGAGGCGCGTCGCGACCATATCGTGCGCGACTTCCGCGTCTACTGCCGCGACGCCGAACACGCCCGCGATGTCGTCGCCCGCGTCGACGTACTGCCGGGTGTCGAGGTGCTCCGAGCCTCGGACCGCACGTTCCAGCTCCATCGCGGCGGCAAGATCGCCATGGCCAACAAGGTCAACATCCGCACCAACGCCGAGCTCTCCCACGTCTACACCCCCGGCGTGGCGCGCGTCTCCATGAAGGTCCACGAGCAGCCCGACGCCGTATGGTCGCTGACCGCGCGCGGCAACACCGTCGCCGTCATCAGCGACGGCACGGCCGTGCTCGGCCTGGGTGATATCGGCCCGGAGGCGGCGATGCCCGTCATGGAGGGCAAGTGCATGCTGCTCAAGTCCTTCGGACAGATCGACGCGTGGCCCATCTGCCTCGCCACGAAGGACCCCAAGCGCATCATCGAGACCGTGGAGGCGCTGTCGCCCGGCTTCGGCGGCATCCTGCTCGAGGACATCTCGGCGCCGCGCTGCTTCGAGATCGAGGAGGCGCTGCAAGAGCGCCTGGACATCCCGGTGTTCCACGATGACCAGCACGGCACTGCGGTGGTGGTGCTGGCCGCGGTCATCAACAGCCTGAAGATCGTACAGAAGGCCCCCGAGGACCTGAAGGTCGTCATCGTGGGCGTCGGCGCCGCCGGCGTGGCCTGCGCGCGCATGCTGCTCAACTACGGCGTGAAGAACATCATCGGCTTCGACCGCACCGGCGCCGTGTACCCCGGCCGCGAGAACCTCAACTTCGCCAAGGTGTGGTTCGCCGATAGCACGAACCCGGAGCGCTTCTCCGGCAGCCTCCAGGACGCCATGCGCGACACCGACCTGTTCCTCGGGCTCTCCGGACCGCGCATGCTCTCCGTCGAGGACGTGGACGCGATGGCTGACGACTCGATCGTCCTCGCGCTTTCGAACCCCGAGCCGGAGATCATGCCGGAGCTCATCCAGGGCAAGGCGCGCATCATCGCGACCGGCCGCTCGGACTACCCGAACCAGGTCAACAACGTGCTGGCCTTCCCCGGCCTGTTCCGCGGCGCGCTCGACGCGACCGCCGTGCGCATCACCGAGGAGATGAAGGTCGTGGCCGCCCACGCCATCGCCGAGGTGATCCCGGACGACCAGCTCAACGAGGACTACATCCTGCCCTCGGTCTTCAACCCCCTCGTGCTGTCGGGCGTCGCCGACGCCGTCGCCAACGAGGCGCGCCGCACCGGCAACGTGCGCAAGGCAGGCTCGCGCGTCTTCGTCTAGGTGTAGTTCCCACGTAGGTTGTTGCAGGTGAGGGGCTCCGCCTGCTGCTGTGTGTGTCACGAACGCACCAGGAGCAGGAGAGGAGCCTCTCGTGGCACATCCTAACGCGCGTCTGACACCGGCTGCCCGGCTGGAGATGGTTCGGGAGGTCGAGGCCGGCGGGGATACGCCGCAGCACCGCCCACAGGTAGCCCGCAAGTTCGCGGGCGACGGCGGTGTTCGCCACGACCGACGGCTTGCCGTGAGCGGCCAGCCGCCGGTGGCGGCGATAGAGCCGGGTCTGCGCCCGGTCGGCCAGCACCACGGCCCAGCCCGGCTGGCCCTCCCGCCGCTTGCGCAGGGCTGCGCCGACCCGCGGCGGGTGGCGGTAGTGCCAGGCGCTCTCCACCAGGATGCGGCGCACGTGGCTGTTCCCTGTCTTCGTGATCGGCCCCCGCCGCTGGCGCGCCCCGCTGCTGTGCTCGCTCGGCGTCAGCCCGAGGTAGGACATCAGCTGCCGGGCGCTGCCGAAGCGCGTGACGTCGCCGAGTTCGGCCAGCACCGTCATCGCCGTCACCGTGTCGACCCCGCGGAAGCAGCGCAGCAGCCCCACCGCCTCGCGGTAGTCGTCGCTGGCGGCACACGCGGCCAGTTCCTGCTCCAGCGTGCGCAGCCGCTCCTCCACGCCCTCGAGCGCGCGCAGGTAGTCGTCGAAGGTGGCCTGCGCGGCCGGGTGTTCGAAGCGCAGCGTCAGCAGCCAGCGGCGGTGCCGCAGCGTCCAGTTCCGCCCGTCGTAGGCGATGCCGCGCCGCAGCAGCAGCTTCGCCAGGCGGTGGCGCGCCCGCGTGCGGTCGGTCACGGCGTCCTCGCGCGCCCGGCAGAGGTCGCGCACCGCCTCCTGGTCGATGGTCGGGGGATGCACCGCCGTGAGCAGGTCCGCGCGCAGCAGCTCGGCGAGCTTCCGTGCGTCGCGACGGTCGGTCTTGACGCGGTCGCCGGGTCGCCTGGGGATCAGCGCCGGGGCGATCACCCGGCATTCGACGCCCTCGGCCTCCAGCCGGCGCTGCAGCGCGAAGCCGCCCGGCCCGGCCTCGTAGCAGGCCACGAGCGGCCCCGGCGCCATGCGCCGCAGGCGCTGCGCGAGCCGCTTCACCGCCTTCGGCTCGTTCGCCAGCTGCCACTCCTCGGGCCGCTCGGCCCCCGGCGCCAGCACCGCCACGTGGATCGCCCGCGCGTGTGCATCCATCCCTGCGTATGTGGTAGTCATCTTCCTGACCGGCTCCTTTCGCATGCGGCTCTGCATGCCTCGCGTCTGTAACCCGCGAGTTTGCGAACTCGGAGCCGGTCACTCCATACGGTCTAGCAGCGCCAACTCCGATCCGATCGCCCGACGCGCCGACTCTTGGCCGGCGCGTTTTTTTTCGCCCCAGTGTGATACTTGGTCTTGAAATGTGCGAGACTAGGTATTGGAAAGGTGCGAGAAAGGAGGGGTGCAACATGTTCCGTACCCCCATCACAGCGATCCTGGTGCTCGCCCTGGCCGCGGCAATGCTGTCCGGCCTCGCGAGTACCACGGAGGCCGCCCGCCCGGTGACGTTCCGGGTGACGATCACCAACGCGAGCGACCCGGAGCAGATCCTCAGTCCCGGGGCCTGGCTCGTGCACACCGATTCCGGCGCGCTCTGGGCCCGCGACGCCGAGGCGTCGCTCGCCATCGAGCGTATCGCCGAGATCGGCAACCCTGCCGAGGCGGTGTCCGCGCTCGGCGCGGGCGAGATTGACGCAGCCCCCGCGAGCGGCGCGACGGTAGTCTTCGAGGTGACGGCCGAGCCTGGTGACCTGCTCCCCACGGCGCAGATGCTCGTCGCGACGAACGACGGCTTCGTCGGGCTGCAGTCGGTCGCGCTCTTCGACGGCGACACGCCGCTCAGCCAGACCATCGAGCTGCGAGCCTACGAGGCCGGCACCGAGGAGAACACCGGGCTGTTCACGGGCTTCGACGGCGGCCAGCCCGACCCCTCGCGCGGCGTCGACAACGTCGACACGGCGTCGCCACCACCGAGACGATCCGCCTGCTCGACCTCGTGAGCGGCACGCAGGCGACCGCCACGATCGAGGTGGTCCAGCAGACCATGCCGCGTCCCAACACCGGCAACGCCGGGCTGGTGACCGCTACCAGCGGGCCCGCCGCGTGGCAGTGGGCAGCGCTCACCGCGGCCGTCATGCTCGTCGCGGGCGCGGCCGTCTACACCCGACGCCGCATCGCCTGAACCACGGCAGCGGTCGCACACGGAGAGGCCCGCTCACGCGGGCCTCTCTCTGCCATGCGGGGGAGTGGGCCGAGTTTCGGGGCTCCTCGACAGACGAGGCAGGCGGCTACAGACGAGGCTAGTCGCCGACGTAGCGCTCCTCTTTCCACGGGTCGCCGTGGATGTGGTAGCCGTACATCTCCCAGAAGCCCGGGCGGACCTCGGGCAGGAACTCGATGCCGCGCACCCACTTCGCGCTCTTCCAGAAGTAGAGCTGCGGGATCACCCCGCGCAGCGGGCCGCCGTGGTCGGGTCCGAGGGGTTGGCCGTCGTGGCTGTGCGCGAGGAGCACGTCGTCGCCCATGAGCTCGTCGAGCGGCACGTTCGTCGTGTAGCCGCCGTAGGAGTGGAACATCACCTCGTTCGCCTCGGGCAGCACCGTGACCAGCTCCAGGAGGTCGCGGAAGCGGACGCCCTGCCAGCGGTTGTCGTAGCGGCTCCACGTGGTGACGCAGTGGATGTCCGTGGTCGTATCGATCTGCGGGAGCGCGTTGAACTCATCCCAGCTCAGGCGCTGCTCCCCCTCGACCAGGCCGAAGATGCGGAACTCCCACGTCGCGAGGTCGACACGAGGCGTCGAGCCGTAGGTGAGCACTGGCCAGCCGTCGGTGAGCCGCTGCCCCGGAGGCAGTCGGTCGGCTTCGGGTGGGCGACTCGGCTTGTTGCCGGCCTGTTGGGTCGTCACGGCTCCCCCTCTCGTCTCGGGCGGCCACGCCCGGGAGATCCTCGCGGCCGATCCATCGTATCGGGCGTTGCGAGGGGGTCACAACCGCGCTTACTACCCACGTAGTGGGGCGGCTCGCGAGCTCCCCGGCCGCGCGCGCCCGCCTCGGACTGGAACCGCGCGCTCGGCTACGATGACCCCATGGAACGCATCGAAGCCAGCCCCGGCGCCTCCGTGCGCGAGTCCGCACCGGCCTCGCACGCGCCGCAGGCGCGGCTCTTCGCCACGATCGCGATCGCCGCGGTCGTGCTGGACCAGGCGACGAAGGCGCTCATCCGCGGCTGGCTCGCCGAGGGCGAGACGTGGCCGGCCGGCTTCGAGCTGATCCGTATCTCCCACGTCGAGAACACCGGCGCGGCCTTCGGTATCCTGCAGGGCGCAGGTCCGCTGCTCGTCGTCAGCTCTCTCGTCGGGGTCGCCGTGGTGCTCGTGCTGCTGTACGTCGCGCCCGCCGGTGACCGGCTCTACACGGTGGCGCTGGCGCTCGTGCTGGGCGGGGCGGTCGGCAATCTCATCGATCGCCTGCTGCGCGGCGAGGTCACCGACTTCATCGACCCGACCCACTACCCCGCGTTCAACCTCGCCGACTCCTCGATCGTCGTCGGCGTGATCGCGCTCATCCTGCTCTCGCTACGGCCCGACGCGCCGGACGAAGCGGCCGAGTGACGCGAGGCGCCTGATGCAGGTCGAGCGGTTCACCGCGGACGCCGAGGAGCGCCTCGACCAGCTCGTCGGGGCGCACCTCACGCACCTCTCGCGCTCGCAGGCGCAGCGGCTGATCGAGGCCGGACACGCCGACATCGACGGCAAGCCGCAAACCCGACCCGGCCGCCGCGTGCGCTCGGGCGCCCAGATCACGATCCGGTTGCCCACGACCCCCGACCTTGACGCACTCGCTGCCGAGGCGGACTTCGACGTCCTGTACGAGGACGACGAGCTGCTGGTCGTGAACAAGCCGGCCGGCCTGCTCGTCCACCCGGTGCAGGGGCGCCCCGCGGTCACGCTCGTGCACGTCGTGCGCGCGCACCGGCCGGAGGTCGCCGCCATCGGCGGTGCGCGCTCCGGGCTCGTCCACCGCCTCGACCGCGACACCTCGGGGGCGATCGCGTTCGCGAAGACCGAGGCGGCCCGCGACCTGCTGCGCGCGCAGTGGAAGGCGCGCGAGATCCTCAAGGTCTACCACGCCATCGCCGAGGGCTTCGTCGAGCCGGCCGCCGGCCGCATCGACGCCCCGCTCGGGCCCGATCCGGCCGACCCCACGCGGCGCGCCGTCGTCGAGAAGGGCGAGCCGGCGTTCAGCGAGTACCGCGTGCTGGAGCAGTACGGCGACGAGGCAGCACTGGTCGAGGTGCGCATCCTCACGGGCCGCACGCACCAGATCCGTGTCCACCTCGACGCCATCGGCCACCCGATCATCGGTGACAGCCTCTACGGCTCCCCCTCGCCGCGCATCACGCGCCAGGCGCTGCACGCCCGCCGGCTCGGGCTGTGCCTGCCCTCGACAGGCGAGTGGCGCGAGTTCGTCGCGCCGCTCCCCGAGGACGTCGAGGACGCCATCGCGGCGCTCCGCGCTGACCACGAGGTAGCCGCGTACACCGAGGAGGATGCCGCATGACCGTGCGACTACGCTACGCGCCCAGCCCGACCGGCGACCCACACGTCGGCAACATCCGCACCGCGCTGTGGAGCTGGCTGCACGCGCGCCGCCTCGGCGGGGCGTTCGTGCTGCGGCTCGAGGACACCGACCAGTCGCGCGCCGTCGAGGGTTCGCTGCAGCGCATCGAGGACTCCCTGCGCTGGCTCGGCATCGAGTGGGACGAGGGGCCGGCGGAGGGCGGGCCGTACGGCCCGTACATCCAGTCGCAGCGCCTCGAGCGCTACCACGAGGCGATCGAGCGGCTGCTCGCCGACGGCAACGCCTATCGCTGCTTCTGCACGCCCGACGACCTGCGCGCGCTGCGCGAGCAGCAGCGCGCGAGCGGACAGCCGCCCGGCTACGCCGGCCGCTGCCGCGCCCTCGACCCCGACGAGACAGCCGCCCGCGCCGCGGCGGGCGAGTCGCACGTCGTGCGGTTCCGCATGCCGCGCGAGGGCTCGACGACGTTCGAGGACCTGATCCGCGGCGCCATCACCTACGAGAACCGCGTCCTCGACGACTTCGTGATGCTGAAGTCGGACGGCTTCCCCACGTACCACCTCGCGCACGTCGTCGACGACCATGCGATGGAGATCACGCACGTCACGCGCGGCGACGAGTGGATCCCGTCGACGCCGCGCCACGTGCGGCTGTTCGAGGCGCTCGGCTACGAGCCGCCGATCTTCGTGCACACGCCGGTCATCCTCGGCCCCGGCGGCGGCAAGCTCTCCAAGCGCCAGGGCGCCAAGTCCGTGCTCGACTACGCCGCCGACGGCTACCTGCCCGAGGCGCTGTGCAACTTCCTCGCCATCACCGGCTGGGCGCTCGACGACTCGACCGAGATCCTCTCGCGCGACGAGCTCGTCGCCTCGTTCGACCTCGCCCGCCTCAACCCGGCGCCGGCGACGTTCGACACCGAGAAGCTGGAGTGGATGAACGGCGTGTACATGCGCTCGCTGTCGCTCGACGACCTCGCCGGCCGCTTCGCGCAGCGCCTCGACGACGACCTGCCCGCCGAGGTCGCCCGCCCCCTCGACGGCGAGCTCGTCGACGCGTTCACGCCGCTCATCCAGGAGCGCGTGAAGCTGCTCTCCGAGGTCGCGCCGATGACCGACTTCTTCTTCACCGAGGAGGTCGAGGTGGCCGAGCCGGGCGAGTTCATCGCGCGCGGCATGCGCAAGACGCCGGAGCGCGCCGCCCCCGCGCTGGAGGCCGCGATCACCGCCCTCGAACCCCTCGCCGACACATGGGACGCCGAGCCGCTGGAGGCCGCGCTCCGCGCTGCGGCCGAGGAGATCGGCCTGCGCGCCGGCGACCTGTTCATGCTGTGTCGCGTCGCGGTGACCGGGAAGCGCGTCACCCCGCCGCTGTTCGAGACGATGGAGATCGTCGGCGCGACGCCCTGCCTCGAGCGCATGCGCGCGGCCGTGCCCGTGCTCGTCGAGGCGTACCCGCCCGAGGCCGTCGAGGATGATGCGGCGGGATCGTGACCCGTCGGCCGCTGTTTGTTAGGGTGGATCGACCGCTGGGGACTAGTCTAATGGTAGGACAGCTGACTCTGGATCAGTAGGTCGGGGTTCGAATCCCTGGTCCCCAGCCATACTGGACTGTACTGCGAACTGCCTCGGGCAACTCAACCTCCGCGGCATCTCGACCGCCGATTGTGCTGTCGGGAGGCGTCGGGATCGTGTAGCGGATCGTCGCCGTCCCGGGCTTCACCGCGATCTCCTTCACGAAGGAGCGGATGAAGGCCTTCGACTCGGTCAGGTCGCTCGTCCTCAGGAACTCGCTCATCTCCCGGGCGAAGGCGGCGATGGTCTCCACGCTGTCCAGCACCACGCGACGCTCCGACAGCGCCGTGCGGGCATCCTGGGCCGCCGCCTCGAGGCGTCCCTGGCGCTCCTGGTGCTGCCTGATGCGGGGCAGGATGTCGTTCACCTCAAGGTCGGAGGTCTCGACGGCGTGCCACAGCCGGTCCATCCGGCGGCGCACCTCGGCCAGCTCCGCCTCGATGCTCTCGAGCTTCGCCCGCTCCTCGCGGGCCACTCCGTCCATCTCCTCATCGACGAGCCGCACGAGGTCGCGGATGTTGGACTCGGTGAGGACGTGCTCCCGGATCTGGTCGATGATCAGCTGCTCGAAGCGCTTCGCGTTGAGGCGCGGCGTCTCGCACGTGCCGCTGCCCCGCTTCAGCAACGACTGGCAGACGTAGTAGGTGTACTTGCCGCTCTTGGCCTCGGCGGCCGTGAGCGCCCTGCGGCACCGATGGCACTTGACCAGCCCGCTCAGCAGGTAGGGGCTACCGGCGCGCCGGGGGTGGACCTGCGCGGGCGCCCTCGCGCGCAGCAGCGCCGCGACCTGCCGGAACTCCTCCCGGGAAACGATGGCCGGGAAGGCGTCGTCCACGCGCACGGGTGGCAGCCCGTCCTTGGCGGTGACGCCCCAGAGCAGGGTCCCCGTGTAGGTCTCGTTGGCGAGCATCTGGTGGATGGTCGTCTTGTTCCAGCGCTTGCCTGCGGGACTCGGGATGCCCTCGGCGTTGAGGGTCTTGCTGATGTCGAGGACGCTCCGGTCTTGCAGCGCCATCTCGAAGATGCGGCGGACCATGCCGTCAGCGGGCGGATTCAGCTCCAGCTTCGGTCGGGTCCTCGGGCCGTCCTGGACCTGCACCCTGCGGTAGCCGTACGGAGCGCGGGGAGCGACCCAGAATCCGCGAGAGGCCGACTCGCGCAGGCCGCGCATGACCTCCTGTGCCAGGTTCTCGCTGTAGAACTCGTCGACGCTCTCGATGATCGCCTCCATGAGCTTGCCGGTGGGCGTGTCGTCGGCGTGCTCGGTGATGGAGACGACGCGGACGCCGCGGCGGCGCAGCATCGACTTGAAGGCGACGGCATGCTCGCGCTTGCGGGTGAAGCGCGAGAACTTCCAGACGAGGATCTCACGGAAGGGGGCGTCCGCGCCGCTGGCCTCGTCGAGCATCTTCTGGAACTGGGGCCTGTCGGCGACGCGCCCGCTCTCGGCCTCATCGACGTACTCGCGGACGACGAGGTAGTTGTTCTTCTCGGCGTAGTCGCGCAGCGCCCGGAGTTGGGCTGAGACGGAGAGGTCGACGTCCTGGCGGTCGCTGGAGACGCGGGCATAAAGCGCTGCCGGCGTGGGGTCGGGTCGGTCGTTCATCGGTTCGTGCTCCCTGGCTCGCGGCCGGACTGGCACCGCCCTGCCGCGCTACTCGCCTACAGGATCGGCGAGGTTCCGTACGCTCTCAGAACAAGTGTACGCCGAAGCGTCGAGAGGATCCCAGCGAGTGCGGAGGTCGGGCAGGATCCTGCGGCGGCCCGCTGAGGCGCTGGCGGGGGCGCGCAGGCCGTACACGACGCGCGTCCGCACGATCTTGTCCCAGAGGCACTGGCGGTCCGCGTCCCACACGCACCACAGCGCCGCCACGACGAAGACGAGCCCGTAGATGGCACCGCCCGCGTCCGCACCGAGCACCGCGACCAGCACCCGGTTGACCGCGCCGAAGGCAATGACGCGCACTGCCAGATCGCGGATGAGCATCCAGCTCCGGCTGGCTACCGCGCCGTCATCGAGGATGACGCGCATGCCCAGCAGCCGCTTCGCCGGGCTCTGCCCACCGCGCGCCGTGAACAGGTACCAGATGACCCAGCCGATACCGAGGGTGAGGACGAACAGCAGGCCGTCGAGCACGGCCCCGGCGAGGCGTCGGCCCTGACTCGCCAGTTGCGGATCAGTCGCGTCCGCGGTCATGCGTTCGCTCGTGTCCAGAGCGCTCCGGGACGGAACGGGCGCCAACGACGGCGCTCACCGCGCAGGAGAAGCCCGGCAGCACGTCCAGCCCGTCGAGGGCATCCCGCTTGTCGAGCGTCGCCACGACGTGGTCCGGGCCGGGACCATCTCTGAGTAGCCCGTCTGCCGCGCACCCGCTCTTGGATTCCGGTGATCCCACACCGCTTCTCCGGCCCGGCGATCGGCCTGTCGAACTCACGCCGCCCGAACTGAGTTACCCGCCAGTTACGATATACATTTTGGAAGTGAACGTGGTGTGACATCGCGGACATTGCTGGTGCTTCTTCGGTGAACTCTCTCCCCGGTGCAACGCGTCCACGGTATGGTCCTTGACACGCAGTGCGATGTGCCGCCCGGTCTCTAAGACCGGGCACCCGGAGGTGGGCCATCATGCGGGGAGCCGATCGTTCTTGCCGGGGCTCGCCTGCTCGCTGGTGTTACTGGCGACGGCCTGCGGCGGCGAGACCACAGTCTCGGCCCCGAGTCAGGAGGCGTCAGCCTCCGACCGTCACAGCGCACCGGACACCCGAGCCAGTCGCCACTCAGGTGTCGCTAGCTGTAGCGACCGCAACCGCTACTCCTCCCGCGCCCCACCTCGAGCGCGGGGCGTTCGCGCGGGAGCAAGGCCGCGCAAGGGGAATTCTGGGCGTCGGGGGCTGCCAGCTACATGCCGCAAGTGCTTCGGTGTCAGCCCGTGTTCCGGGCTGCGGGTCGGTCAAGCGCCTGTTCGGCAGATTCAGGCGCGCCAAGCGCTTCGGGCTGCCGCCGACTCGAAACCCCGCCAACTGGAGATCGCCGTGTTCAGTCAGAGGGATGCCGGGTAGGGAAAATCGCGGCGCGGGGTTCTAGGCTTACCCCATGACGCGGCGAGCGCGGGGCCGCCCGCCCCATCCCGAGATAGGCGAGGCGGGTCTGGACGGGTGCCAAGGCGTCGGCCTGATTGCTGGCGGGTCCAAGAGGCGCGCGCCGCGCAGCACCCCCTTCCGGAACGCGGGCTCTGAGAGCATGGGCAGCCCGTCCAAGATCGCGCACTGCACTCCAGGGTCCCGCGATGCGTTAGCCTCGCCTCCTTCTCCTCATCTGCGTGTTCACCTTAGCGTGATCGAGGTCGCCTGCCGCGTCCCAGCTACATCGTTGTGACATCGGAGCAAGCAATTCCTTGCAAAAAGGCCGGATCGGTCACAGAACTGTTGCCTCGGCGCCCGAGAATCGCTAATCTCTCGTGAAACGAACGGATGTACTATCCGAGTGTACACCCGTGGTTCACAAGCCTGTCACCCCGCGCGGTGCCGGCAGCGAGTTGTTCAGTGGGACCCAAGCGTGAGTACGAAGCAGCGGCTGACCGACGAACAGGAGCGAATGCGCCTCGAGGGCCTGCGGGCACTGGCCCGCATCATCGCGCGCCACGCCCTCGCCCACCCCGACGGTTACGGAGACGGCGCGGCGGGGCAACCGCCCACGTCCGGCTGCGACACTCGAGCCGGCAGCGAGCCGCCGCGGAGGGACGACGCGGCATGAAGCGCAGGCAGCCGTCGCTGCGGGTGAGGCTCAGGCCCGAGGTCGTGTGGGAGCACCTCGCCCGCCACAACATGACCCAGACCGAGTTGGCGCGGCGCGTCGGCATCAACCCTGGCTACCTGTCGCAGCTGATGAGCGGCAGGCGGAGCCCCTCGGCGAAGGTGCGGGCGCGCCTCATGGCGGAGCTCGGGATCGCCGAGTTCGACGAACTGTTCTTCCTTGAGCGGACCGATGTCTAGCGGAGGTCCCGCGGCCGTCGCGTCGTTTCCGCCGGGCGTCGCCCTGGTCCCCGAGGACTTCGTCGAGCGGCTGACGGCGCTGAAGGAGCTGACAGGGCTCTCCTGGGAGGGGCTGGCCGTGGCGCTGGGGGTGGACAGCCGCCAGCTGCTGCGCTGGCGTCAGGGGGCGGCCCCCAACGGCGGGGCGATGCTCTCGCTGGTGCGGCTGGCGATGCGCGTGCCCGGGGGCCTCGCGGCCCTGACGGGCGAGGACGTGACCGTCGTATACCGACGGGGGAGATAGGAACCGTGGAACGTCGAGATCGGAGCGCGGACTTCCGCGCGCCGCCCTTCCCGGAGGAACTTGGTGCGTGGGTGCGGCGAATGGACGAGCTCGCTGACGCTTCGCCCGACGAGTTCGCGATCGAGCTGTGCGCGTTCGAGGAGCGGCTGGAGGAGGCGGCCCCGCGGCCGGGCCTGACGGAAGGCGGCATGTGCACCATGATGCGGCTGACGCTGGCCGTTCTCGATGCCGAGGCGGCTGGCTCCGGCGGTGGGACGGCGTGAACGTGGGTCGGCAACAGCAGTGGGTCTACCATGTGGAGCCATCGCCCTTCCCGCCGGACTTCCCGCAGCGGCTGGAGCGCTTCCTGCAGGCGGCCGGGCTGTCGTGGCGGGGGCTTGCGCGGCGGCTGCGCCTGAACGCCCGCTGCGTGCGGCGCTGGCGGTCGGGCACGAGACCGGACCAGGGGCACTTGGTCGCGCTGTTCAATCTCGCCCTCGAGCTGGGGCTGCTGCATCACCTGCTGCCGGCGGCCGGGGAGCCCAGTACCGCCGTGTGTCCCACCTGCGCAGAGCGCCTGGAGGCGGGTCGGGCGGTCGCGTAGCGTCCCATTGCGGGAGCGCCTGTCCCCGCCGCCTGCCGGGTGACCCCAACAGCGGCCAGCGTACGGCGCGCCGCCCTCAGCGCCCGGAATCCCCACTGGAGGCGACGGCGTGGCCGGAGAGCGGCCCCGCCTGTTGATGAGGCGCGCCCGGAACGCGCCAGGCACGTCCCAGCGGCCCCTCTGCCCGCAGGAGCCGCTCGAACGAGACTCGCAGCGGCACCGCGACCCTCGCGCGCTCTAGCTCCCCCTGCGCCACGCGCAGGAAGTGGTTCGCCGCGAGCTCGTCGTCGAAGACGACGAGGACAGCCGGCCGGGCGCCGTGGTCGTCGGTGGGCCGGTGGGAGGCGTAGTAGCGCAGGTAGGGGGCGAGGCGGGCCGCCATCGTGGCCGGGTGCACGGCGCGCCGCTCCCACTCGAGGAAGAAGGGCCAAATCTCGTCGCCGCGGTGCAGCATCCCAAAGGCATCGGGCTGGATGGAGTGCAGCCGGTCGTCGTAGGGGAAGTACCGCGAGGCGCGGCGCGGAGGGTCGAGCTCGCCGACCTCCCAGCTGGAAGCCCGCGCCTGCTCGGCCAGCGCCGAGATGAAGGCGTGCACGGACGCGGTGTGCTCGATGTTGCGCAGGAGCTGGCGGCTGCGCCGGCCGGAGACGTTGCGCCAGCCGGCGGCGCCGGGATCGAGGGGTGCGATGCTCCAGCGCTTTCTAGCGTCGCCCACAGACGCGCGGTCACGCCGGGAGAGCACCGCCAGCCCGCGGTCGCTGAGGCCGAGCCGGCGGCGGCCGGCGACAGCGGAGTCGACCAGCAGGCCCATCGCCTCCAACCGCTGCACGATCGCGGAGAGCCGCGACCGTCCGAGCCCGAGCAGGACGCCGAGGTGCGCGGGCGTGATCCACGGCCAGTCGCAGAGCAAGTCGAGGACGCGCTTCTCGGTGGGCTTGAGCAGCGCGGGGAGCATCCAGTCGGCAGGGGACCCCGGGGGATCGGCAGGCAGGTCGCGCGGGAACGAGGCCAGAGCGGGCGGTTGTTCCTCGGGCCACGCGCCGCGCGCCGCGACGTGGGACAGGACCTCGCCGAGCCCAAGGAGGGGCGAGCCGGACGCCGTGCGCCAGATGCGGGCGCCCGGCCCTGACGAGATCGCATCGCGCTCCAGGGCGAGGAAGGCGGGCGCGGGCGCTCCCGTCATCAGCCGGCGCGTGTGCCGGAGGCGCACCTCATCGGGTGCGAGCAGCAGGAACGCGCCCGGCCGCGGCCCCTCGCGCAGCCGCCAGAGCCGCTTGGCGTAGGCTGTGCGATCGGCGGTATGCCCCTGTCGCACGACGGCGACGGTGCGGCCGTCCGGGAGGGCGATGGCGGCGTCCATCGGCATCGCCCGGTACCAGCGGAAGCGGATCGGGTAGTGGAGGTTGGCGATCTCGGAGGCGAGCCGGTAGATGACGGCGACGGCGTCGAGCCGCTCCAGCAGGATGCGCCGCCCATGCGCCGAGAGGGGCCGCGAGCGCAGTAACTCGTGCATGCCCACGCGCTCCTCGGCGGCGAGGCGGCGCAGGCCGGCCGCAGTGAGGGCGTAGCGGCGCGTCGGGGCAACGAGCTCCGAGGCGTGGGGGAGGGAGGCCACGAGCCCCGCCTCCTCCAGCGCCCGGATGCTCCCGTAGACCGCGCCCCGAGACCAGCCGGAGACGGCGACCAGCTCCAGCCGGTCGAGGAAAGGCATGGCCGCGAGCAGCCGCGGCAGGTCGCGCTCGGGCCTCACGCCTCATCCTCCCCGGAGCCCCCGGCGGGCGGCTGGAAGTGCTTGCTGCGCGGCTTCCCGCGCACGGGGTCCACCGACGCGCCGTCGCCCTGCGCTGCCGGGGGAGCCTCGCCGGCGCGGAGCGCCTCGACGCCCTTGCGGTACTCCTCCACGCGCCTGCGGCCCTCCGCCTGGCCGGCGGCGATCTCCTCCTCGGTGAGGAGGTAGGAGGACGCCTCGGCGCGGATGCCCGCGGCGACATCCGCGTCGCCCTCCTCCGGCTTGAGGACCTGCATCGAGAAGGCCGGCATGCGCTCCGTTCCCACGGTGGCGCGCACGTAGCAGTGGTGCACGGGCAGGGAGACGATGTCCTCCTCGGAGATGCGGTCGCGGTCCAGCTCCCAGACGAGCTCGCGCGCGTCGGAGCCGGCCACCTGGAAGACGGCGAGGCAGCCGACGTTGGCGAGCAGGGTGTTGCGCATCGTGCGTGAGAGGTCCTCGAGCTTGTCGAGGCTCTGCGTGGCGAGCACGAACGAGGCCCCGAACTTGCCCAGCTCGGAGAGCATCGACTCGTAGTCGACGCCCGGCATCGACTGCATCTCGTCCACGACGACGAGCGCGCCGCGTCGCCGTTCCGGCGGCAGGTCACCCTGCTCGCGGATGACGGCGTCGACGAGGTTGAGGATCGACGCGCCCACGAGGGCGGCGACGTCGCGCCCTGCCGTGCCCTGCGCGGTGGAGACGAAGAGGATGCCGCCGTCGAGGATCGTGCGCCTGAGGTCGATGGTGGAGCGGGGCTGACCGAGAATGGCGCGCGCCCGCTTCGAGGAGGCGTAGTAGGAGAGGCGCGTCTGCACGGGCGCGAGCGCTTCGGCGCGGTACTCGCGTCGCCAGCCCCCGAAGTCGCGCGCCCACCAGTCGAGCAGGAAGGGGTCGGAGACCCGCTCCAGGACGTGTCCGCGGAAGCCGTCGTCGGAGAGCAGCGGCAGGCCGTCGAGGATCGTGTGCTGCTCGTCGGCGGCGGTGGCGGGGTGGGCGTTGGCCTCGTGCAGGGTCTTCACGGTCTGCTCGAGGATCGACTGCATGCGCGGGCCCCACTGCTCCCAGAGGCCCCTCGCCACGCGCACGACCGAGTCGGCGGTGCGGTCGCGGTCGGCGAAAACCCGCGTGTCGAGCAGGTTGATGCCCGGGTAGCCGCCCGGGGCGGCGAGGTCGACGAGGCGCACCTGGCCGGCGAGCGACTCGGGCACCTGCCCGAGGAGGGCGCCCACGAGGTCGGCGTGTGGGTCGACGACGACGATCGCGTCACCGTCGCGGCCCGCCGCCTTCTCGCGGAGCTTGTGGACGACGAGGTGGTGCATGAGCGTCGACTTGCCCATGCGCGTACGCGCCACGTAGAAGTGATGGCGGCGCAGCAGGTCGTCGGGGAAGTGCACGGGCCGGGGATTGCCCGCGGTGGTGTCGCCCACGTGCGCGCCGCCCCTGACGCCCCGGGCGGAGGGCAGCAGCACCCTGGCGCCGGAGCGCTCCACGAGCGGCGTCTCGTCGCGCGCGCCGGGCGGATGCCAGAGGGCCGCCGCCTCGCGCACGCCGAGCACGCTGCGCCCGCCGAGCAGCCGGGGGCCGGAAGGGTGCAGCAGGGCGGGGTCGGGCGCCACGGCCCGCACCTTCCCGGCCCGCAGGCGGGCGCCCGCGGGGTGGTCGTAGTGGCGGTAGGCGGCCGCCACCGGCTCGAGCAGCTCCCGCGCCCGTCGCCTCCCGTCCTTCGCGCTCTTCGCCGGCAGGATCGCGACGATCTGGATTTCGGCGTCGAAGGCGATGCGCGAGACCTTCTCCTTGATCAGGAGCGGGTCGTGGATGCGGTTGCGGGCGCGCTGGAAGCGCGCCCAGGCCCAGCCAGCGGCCGCGAGGGTGAGGGCGATGCCGCCGCCGAGGGCGACCGCCTTCCAGGTCTCGCCAGCCTGCCACCACTGGTAGCCCTTGATGGCGGCGATGGCGCCAGCGCCGAGGACGGCCATCGCCACGCCGTCGTTGCGGTGCTGGCGGACCTGGCTCGTGTAGGCGCTGTCATGCGGCTCCTGCACGGGCCGCTGGTGGGCCTTGAGCTGGTGGGCCTGGGACCAGTCGGGACCGAGCGAGCGCAGCAGCAGGCGGGCGACGACGCGCTCGCCCTCCCGCAGCGACGAGAGCGCGCCAAGCAGGGAGAGGAGCGGGTCGGAGCCGGCGTCGAGCAGGTCGTCGTCGCGGAAGACGCGCAGGGAGACATACTCGGGGCCGCTCGCGCGCACGGTCGTGCCCCAGGCTTGCTCGCCCTCGGCGAGGCGCAGGGGATCCTGTTCCGGCTCCAGCGCTTGGATGCGGGCCTGCGGGTAGTGGGTGGCGATCTGGCCGCGCACGACCTGCTCGTCGAGGCAACGCGCCATGAGCGTGACGCCGTCCTCGTCGCCGGCCAGCTCGAGGGCAAAGGGTTCAGGGACGGCGATCGAGGCGAGCAGGTTCTCGACGCCGAGCAGCGTGCGCTCGCCCGAGCGCGGCGGCGTCACCGCCAGCAGGACAGGCGGCCTGGGCGTCGCTCTGCGGAAGGGGTTGAGTCTCATCTTGGTGTTCCTCTCGGTGTGTTGGTCGGGTTGGCGTTACGGCCGGGCCGTGCTGGTCATCGCTGCGTCCTCCCTGCTCATCCCTATCGGTCGCCCGGTTCGGGAACGGCCGGCTCCTGCGGCGCTGGGGTCGCGCTGCCCTGCCGGTGCGAGCCGGGCCGCCACTCGATCAGCTCCGCCTCCTCGGGCGTCGCCTCGATGCGGATCGGGAAGCGGTTGCCGCGGGCGAGGAGGAGCCCGTCGCCGCGCGGACACGACAGCAGCCAGCGCTGCAGGTCCTGGGGGAGGTCGAAGGCGTCGCCGACGGTCGAGATGGCGGCGGCGTCCTGCTGGAGGAGGAGCTTGAAGGCGGCGTTCTGAAGCAGCGCGCGACCCGAGTGGCCGGTGATCGCGCGCGAGGGGTCCTCGGAGAGCAGGTCCTGCACGTCCTGGGTAATGAACTGCAGTCCCAGCCGGTGCTTCCGCGCCCGCTTCGCCAGCGAGACCATGAAGGCCGCGCCCTCGGGGTGCTGCATGATCGACCAGACCTCGTCGACGACCAGCAATCGCGGCTTCGGGTCGCGCGCGGCGGCGGCCCAGACCGTCTCGGTGCAGACCATCGCTGCGGCCGGCCGCAGCTCCGGCTCCAGCAGCCGCAGGTCGAAGACCGTCACCAGCGCTTCGCTCTTGAGCAGGTCGTCGCCCTCGTCGGTGAGCAGGTGGCGGAGGCTGCCCGTGGCGAAGGGCCGCAGCAGCCTGGCAAGGCCGGGGTCGCCATCGGCTTCGTCGCCCTTGAGGAACGCGTAGAAGTCGCGGAAGCCGGTGCGTTCGCGCGGCTGCGCGTAGTAGGCGGCGAGGGCGTGGTCGAGGGCGGCTCGCCGCTCGGCGCCGAGCGACTCCCCGATCATCACCTCGATCAGCCGCCTGAGGCTGCCGATGCGCAGCAGCAGCTCCTCGGGATCGCCCGAGTCGATGACGAAGGGGTTCATGCCCTCGCCCGCGACGCCCGGCGAGAGCACGCGTCCGCCCGCGGCGCGGGCCATGTCCGCGTACTCGCCCTCGGGGTCGATCACGTAGGCGGTGACGCCCCGGCAGAGCCCGCGCAGCACGCCCAGCTTGGTCGCGAACGATTTCCCGCTTCCCGAGCGCGCGAGCACGGCGGTGTTGGCATTGAGGTGCGTGCCGTCCCAGGGGTCGTAGACGACGGGCGACGACGCCCGCATGTCGATGCCGTAGAGCGTGCCGCCACGGGTGTCGAGGTCGGGCGGGGAGAAGGGGTAGAGACGGGCCAGCGACGAGGTGTCGAGCGTGCGCCAGACGGCGACGGCGTTGAGCGCCAGCGGCAGCGTCGCGAGCAGGCCCTCGCGCTGGCGGAAGGGAAGGGCGTCCAGCTTCCCCAGGGAGGCCGCGAAGTGGGCCTTGGCCCGCTGGGTCAGCTCCTTCAGGGACTCCTCGTCATCGGCGTGGAGCGTGACCGAGAGGGAGGCGTGGAAGAGGCGTTCGCGCCCGCGCTGCACCTCGTCGCGCAGCCGCATCACGTCCTCGAGGGCGATCTCCGCCTCCGAGGACATCGAGCGCCCGCGCTTGAAGGAGAGGCTCTGCGCCGACTCGAAGCGGACCTTCTGCCACTCCAGCGTGCGCGCCGCCTGCGCGGCGGGGATCGGCCCGAGGTGGAGGGAGAGGTCCATCGGCGCGCCGGTCGCCATCAGGTTCTGGAGGAAGCCGGGCGAGAGGGAGCGCGGCCACTTCCCGAGATGCAGCGAGCGCACGAGGCGGTCCCCGACGCGGATGTCGCGGCGGTTGACCGTGACCTCGGTGGGCGTGTCTTCGTCGATCTCGCGCGGCGAGCCGCCGAGGGCCGAGGCGAGCAGCAGCATGCGCAACTGGCGGCCCACAAGCGGGTGGACGGAGAGTCCGGCCCGCGCCAGCAGGCCCCGCAGCTCGCCTATCCGCTCGTGCTCGCAGACAGCGTAGAAGCGGCGGTCGAGGATGCCGTCGCGGCGCTCCAGCTCGCCCAGCAGTCGCCGCAGCGAGTCCGCGGCGGCCTCCGTCTGCGGGGGCAGGTCCTCGGGCTGTGACTCCGCGAGATCCTCCCGCAGCTTCCCGAGCCCGGGTGGGTGCTGGCGCACGAGCAGCTGCAACGGGAAGTCGCAGGCGTTGAGCGCGCCCGCGAAGGCCCCCAGCTTCGGCTCGTCCAGCTCGAGGCCCAGCACCTCGCAGACGCCGAGCTTCACGCCGTCGAGGCGTACCGGGCCGTCCTCCTCCAGGTGCGAGAGCATGAAGGCGAGCGGCAGCCCCGGCGGGGGCTTCGGCACCGGGGTCTCCGCCTCGGGTTCGATCCGTTGGGCGGCGGCCCCGCCGGGCAGGATCGCCGCCGCGCGCTTCGCGAGTTCGAGTAGTGGTCTCATGGGGGTGTGCTCCTTGGTGCTAGGGGATCGGGATCGGGACGACGCCCAGGCGCAGCAGCGCGGCCACGCCCTTGGCCGAGAGCACGAGGGCGAGCCCAAACACCGCGAGGAAGACAGCGCTCTTCGCGCGTCCGCCGCCGCGCTCGTCGGCGCCGTCGGCCATGAGCAGGAAGCCCGCCCAGACGATGGCGAAGACGCAGACCCCGGCGGCGGCGTAGGCCATCGCCGTCAGCGCCTCGTCGAAGGCGTTGAGCATTGCCAGCTCCTCGGCCGGGGCCGCGCCGGTGGTGACCAGCGCGACCCCGGCGAAGAGCAGGGCGGTCGTGAGCCGCCTCACCAGACCCACTCCCAGCCGAGCTGGTCGAAGAGACCCCGCAGCTCGCCGTCTCCGGCGGGCGTCTGCGTGACCGGGTCCGGCTCGGGCTCGGGCTCCGGCACGACCAGCGCCACGTAGGCGTCGTCTGCCCGGATGCTCGATGCCAGCGCCAGGGCCTCTTCGCGGCTGCGCGCGAGCGGCGCCCGCTCCGTGACCGCGGCCTCGACGCGCTCGTCGTGGACGACGCTGAAGACGACGTCCTGGCGGACGGTCGAGGCGGGGACGTGGCAGCTGGCCGTCACGCTGTGCTCCGTGAAGGCGCCGTCCTCGCCGGGCACCGCGAACGTCTCCGTCACGGTGTCGCCGAAGGCGGGGATGCTGACCTCCGCCGTCTCCGTGAGTTGCTCGACGCGCCGCGGGTAGTGCGTCAGCTCCACGAGCGGCGGCAGAGCGATGCGCAGCGACGCCTCCAGGTCCGCCTCGATGGCGAGGGCGTGGACGGCCTCGCCCGCCGCGACCGGGAGCCGGAAGCGGGTCTTGCCGCCGGTGACAAACGTGACGCTCGTCTCAGAGCCGTCTCCGCCGACCGTGATGGTCCCGGTGACGGCAACGACCTCGCCTTCCAGCAGGGCCGTCGTGGTCACGTCGGCGTGCCCGGTGACCGTCTGCAGGACGACCGCTTCCTCGGTCGTGCTCACGCACTCCGAGGTGATCGCCCCCTCGACGGCCCCCGGCGTCCAGCCGAGCGAGACGACGCGCAGGACGCACAGCTCGCCCGTGACGGCGGGCAGCGGCCAGGGGAGCCGCTCACCGTCGAGGCTGACGGCCCCGGCCTGCCCCAGTTCGTCCTGCCAGGAGAAGACAAGCGAAGGGGAAGGGCCATGCAGGGGCAGGTCGTAGCGGACGCGCTCGCCCGCCTCCAGCGAGGCCAGCGCGTAGTAGCGGGACGAGCGCCCCTCGGCTCCGCCGTAGGCCCGCACCCGCAGGTCCAGGTCGGTGGCCGCCCGCAGGACGACCTCGGCCCGCTCGCCGCCGACGGTCAGCTCCTCGACGAAGAGCCGCCGCCCGGGAACCTCCGGCGGGGGCTGGAACTCGATCTCGTCCGAGCTCCAGCCCTCCCCGCCGGGCTCCTGGGCGAGCGCCGCCGCGAGCGGCAGGGCGGTGAGGACGACCAGCGCCAGCGCGGCCGCCGCCAGGAAGGTCTTCCAGAAGCCGCGCCGGCCTCGCCGCTGCGAGCCGAGCCGCTGCTCCCGGTCCTCCCGGGTCGCTGCCCGCTTGTCGCTCTCGGGCTCCTCGCCGCCGCGGCGGCGCTTGCCGAAGAGGCGGTGGGGGCGGAAGGGCATGCGCCCGTTGCGGCGCTCGCCCTCCTTGCGCCGCTGGCTCACGCGGCGGGTCCGGCGCAGCACGCGCCGCGCCAGCAGCCGCACGGGATCGGCATTCCGCTCGGCGGGCTGCGCCGGCGCGGGCTGTTCGCTGCGCACCAGCTCGGCCGGAGGCCCGGCGTAGCGCCGCGCCCCCAGCCCGTACCGCAGCAGGTCGGCCGCCACGAGCGGCAGCCGCCTGCCGCCGATCCGCCCCGCGACGACCGCCAGCCCCGCCAGCCCGAAGAGCACGGCCAGCGCCATGCGCACCTCGGAAGGACCGAACGGGGCGTAGCGGTAGACGCCGTAGGCGAGGGCGCAGACGGCCGTCATCGCCACGATCTGGGGAAACGTGAACCACAGCAGGACGCGGTCCTCGGCCTGCACGTGGGTGGGAACCTCGTGTTCTCGCATGGCCTATCCCCCCTCTGTGGTCGTGGTCGCGCCCGTGGGCTCGGGGACGTCGACATCCACGACGGGGTTGACGACGGCGTCCATCACCAGTTCGACGACGCCGAAGGCCACCATCGCCAGGACGATCCCGGCCAAAGCGGTCATCATCGCGCTCTTGCCGCGCTCCATCTGGTGCGGTGCGCCCGAGGCGGTGAGGTAGAGGTAGGACCCGTAGATGAAGAAGCCGACGCCGATCGCGCCGACGACCCCGAGCAGGATGCCCACCAGGTTGGAGATGGTCTGAGTCAGGTCTTCCACTTGTGTTTCGCTCCTCTCGCGTTTGCGTGTTCTCGTTCGTCTCTCGGTGCTGCTGCTCGTTCGCCTACCGGCACATCTCCCACCTCCGTTTGCGTCTCGATCGGCGCGAAGAGGCCGCGCTGCCTGGTTGCGGTTGTTGTTGTCGCTACTCGCTGCTGCTCCTGGGCGCGCCGCCGCCAGCGGCGCCACCGCCCGAAGAGGGGGTCGCCAGCTCGGCCGCCGAGCGCACGCCCGAGGTCGCCGCCGAGGCCACTCCGCCCGCGGCCCCGGCGGCAACCGCCGCACCCACCGGGCCGCCCGCCGCGCCGCCGCCCACCAGCAGCCCCACGGAGCGCGCCGAGCGGGCCATCGAGCCGGGCAGGGACATGCCGAAGTGGAGGGTGTGCAGCCAGGCATCGAAGGTCCCGACGTTGCCGAGCAGCGAGGGCACGCGCGTCGCCAGGTAGATGAAGGCCAGCGACATCAGCAGCTTCCAGACGAGGTCCTGGATCGGCTCGCCGCCGCCGATCGCGGCGTACTCGTTGAGGAAGCCGATGCCGAGGGCCAGCGCGATCAGCTGGATCGCCTGCTGGAAGACGGTCGTCATGAAGAGGCGCAGCCAGTGCCGGCCCCAGCCCGCCGTGTGCGGGAGGATCCAGAGCCCGAGGGCGATCGGCGCGAGCGCCAGCAGGATGTCGATCAGCGCGAGGCGCAGCACCATCTGCACCACGAGGTAGAGCACGAAGAAGCCGTAGACGAGGTAGAGCAAGGCCAGCAGCAGGCCCATGCCCACGCTGCCCGCCGCCACCGCCGTCAGCAGCGTGCGCAGCGTCGAGCGCAGCATGTCGCCGGCGGTCACGCCCAGCTCGGCGGCGATGAAGCCGGAGATGGCGTCGGCCACGTCGATGACGAGCGCGCACCACCACAGCGAGGCGGCGGCGGCCACGAGTCCCAGCCCGAGGCGCGGGACCAGCTCGCGCCAGCCCGCCTGCGCGCGGCCGAGGTGGTCGCCGATGATGAGGCTCAGCCCCATCCAGCCGATGATCACGACGAGCGCGCCGGAGGTGATGATCCAGACCGCCGTCCACGCCTGGCGGACGATCTCGTGGTCGTAGGTGAGGCCGGGCGGCGTGCCCGTGAAGATGTCGCTCACGGGGCGACCTCGCAGACATCGGTGTCGTCGCCTGAGGCGCGCTCCACGACGCCGCAGAGCGTCCCGTGCGCGCCCTCGATCACCCAGCGGGCGACGGCCTTGCCCCAGCGCTCGGGGTCGAGCGCGCCGAGAACCCTGTTCCAGAGACCGCCGGGCTGGTGGGGCGGGATGACGGCGTAGAAGGGCTGCGGCGACTCCGCCAGCTCGCCCGCGAGCATCACCAGCAGGTAGGGACGCTCCGGGTCGAGTTCGGGCTGGCCGTTCTCGAAGGGGTACTCGAAGGAGTACTCGCGGCCGTCGCGCCGCTCCTCGCCGTCGTCGCGCACCCGGAAGACGACGGTGAGCCAATCGCCCGTGTCGCCGTCGCGCACGCCGTAGTAGAGGAGCGGGACCTCGCGGTCGAAGACGGGGCGTGCGATGAAGCGTCCGTCGTCCTTGCGCTCGACGAGATCCTCGGCGGTCTCGTTGACGAGCACGATGGCCTCCGCGGGCGGCTCCTGGGCGAGGGCGACGCCGCTCGAGGGGATGGTGGCGAGCGCCGCCAGCAGCAGCGCCGCCGCCAGCGTCCTCAGCCGCCTCGCCCTACCGGCTGTTGTTCCTGGTTGCCGCCTCATGGACGCCTCCTTGTTACAGAACGAGCGTTCTTGCAGGGGTGAGGAGTGTCGCGGCTCAGCCGGCGCGAGGTAATGCCTCATAAGGGAGGTCACGCGTGACCTCCCTTATGAGGCATGGCCGGCACGGGGCCGGTCGTGGTGTGGTAGCCGTGTAAGGAGAAGCGACGTTGGTAACGGAACGGCCCAGCGGTCAGAACCCAGGCAGGACAAGGGGAAAGCGCCCCTACAGGACGTGACGAGCAAGCAATCCGGTTCCAGTGCGGATTCCACCGCCATGGGGCAGGAGCGCCGGGATATGGGGCATCGGGCACATCCCCGGGCGCGGGGCGATGTTCCAGAACAGCCGGGAAATGGGGCAAACGGGAACATGGACGGAGGCGCGGCAAACGGCGGAGCGCCGGACGCAACGGGCGAGACGCCGAGCTTGGAGAGCGTGCGCGAGCTGCGGCTGATGGCGCTGCTGCACGACCTCGTGAAGCGGGTGGGCCGCGTGAAGGCGGCGGAGGAACTGGGCGTCGACCGCAAGACGCTCTGGCGGAGCATGAATTCGGGGCGGCTCGTGCCGCGCCTGGCTTCGGCACTGGAGCGGCGGCTGCTGGCCGATCAGCGCTCCGAGGTGGTGCGGCAAGGCGAGCGCCTCAGCGCCCTCGAGCAGCGCACGGGAGCGCTGGAGGAGACGGTGCGAAGCGGGCTCGACGCCGTCCGCGGCGACCTCGCGGATCTGCGGGAGGCGCAGGCGCAGACACTCAGGCAGTGGGAACGGCGGCTGGCAACCTTGCCCCCGGTCGACCCGGACACACGGCCGGCGGTCGGCGGGGAACCGGCGGGCACCCCGCCCCGGCGAACGTACCCTGACATCGTCACGCTGGAGCCGGAGCCCGGCGAGGAGCTCGTCTACTGCGAGGCGATGCCGCTCATCGTGGAGTGGCGGCGGGTGCGGGTCGAGCACATCGACCAGGGCAGAAGCAGGCTGGCCCGCGCCACCGCCTGGGTGCGCATGCGGGAGCTGGAGCTCGTCCTCATCCGGGAGCACGCACTGACGCTGCTGCCGGCCTACTACCCCTGGGACCGCCTCGAACGCGACAAGGAGATGTGGCGGCGCGAGCAGTCGCTGGCAGACGCGCGGGCGGAGCGCCGCTGGGCGCTGTTCTGGCGCTGCGTCCGCCGCGTGCTGACCCTCGGGTTGTGGCGGAAGTAGGGCCCCGGTCGGCCCCCGCTACATCGCAGCTACATCGCAGCAAGTGATTCGGCGCGGGAGGCCCAAACCCCCTTCCATCGGTGCGGGGACTAGGCGACACTGCCAAGCAGTTTCCGGCTTTGCCAGCGTTTCCTGCCGTAGAAACCTGGAGGGTCCATCCCGGACCCGGACCGACCCGACGGATAGAGCCCTGCTCTCCCGACGGCGATCCAGTGAGGGACAACCGCCTTCCCGCAGCGGGAGGCAGCAGAAGGGTCGAGCGCTGCTCCCCCGACGTTGCCTCGAACGCCGGGAGACCGCGGGCGAGTTGCATCCTGCACTCGGCCCCGGAGTCTCTGGGCGGAGTGCGTCCTGCGCTCGGCCCGTTCCTCACGTCCGCCGCCCCTGCACCGAGCCCGTCCGCGAGTGATTCGCAGGCCGGCCGCTTCGCACGAGCGCGGCCCAGCCACCCCGTTCCCCGGTCCGGCATCCGACCGTGGGCGGAGTGCGTGCAGCGACAACCCAGCCATTACCCGAGCCACGGATGCCGACACGGGTCACCAGCAACGCAGCAGTGACGAAGGAGGTCACGAGACATGAACACAGAGCAGAGGGACGCCATGGAGATGCGAGCCACGGCGCAGCAGTACACAGGACCGAGCGCCGGCCGCATCGCGAACCTCATCCCGCAGCGGGTGAGCTTCGAGCGGGGCTGGTTCTGGACGACTACCGCCATCTGCCACGGCGGCGCGTCGGACGGGCTGGCGTTCCGGCAGCGGCCCGACGGCAACGGCATCGATGTGCGCTGCCACACCGGCGGCTGCACGCGCGCCCACGCCGTCACCGCGGTCGAGGGCGTCATCGGGCTGCCCATCTGGACGGCCTACGAGCTGATGCCCGAGGCTCCCGCAGTTCGCCCAACGAGGCGTGGGCGGAAGCCCGCGGTGGTCGTCGGGTTGGTGGCGCTGCTCGCGGCGCCGTTGCTGTTCGGCCACGGCGGTGAACTGGCCGTGCTCAACGCGGCCGGGCTCGGTGCCGGGGCGATCTTCGTCGCACGGCTGCTTGCCGGCCGCCGCCGCACGAGGGTGGTCCGGCGCTAGCGACCCTGGGCTCCGGCCCACCGTATCCACCCAGCCATGGGGCCGCCTCTTTGGAGGCGGCCCTCTTCATGCCCGCGAGGGCGCACGACCCGGCACCAGGAACCACACCACAGGAGGACACGAAATGACGATGGCAACGGGAACGCTGAACACGGCTGCGGAGGTGGCGGGAGACCGCCCCGGCCGCAGCCTCGAAGAGCTGGTGGACCGGGTCTTCGAGGCGCTCCTCGGAGCGTCGCCGGAACCCGAACCGAGCATCGCCCGCAGCGTCCACGAGGCGCGGCGGTTGAGGCGGCAGGGCGACCTCGACGGGGCGCTCGCGGTGCTCGCCGGCGCGGACCTGAAGAGGGTCACGGAGCAGGAGGCGCGCTGGGCGTACGCCGAATGGCTCGATGTCACACGGCGGCGCTTCGCGGGGCGCGAGGCGGTCGTCTACAGCCCCGCCACCGGGCGAGCGGCGGTGCTCGCCCCGCAGCCCGGCGGGGCACTGGAGGTGCTGGCCGTCCTCGGGATGCGCTGGCACTCCGGCAAGGTCGTCTCGCGGCGCAGCCTGCGGGGACTGCGGCCCCTGGCGAAGGGCAGCTCGTGATGGTCGCCGCGCAAGCGCGCGTCGACATCGCGGCGCTGAAGGCGCGTCACCCGCTGGGCGACGTGGTGGAGGCGTCGGGCGTTCGCCTGCACGGCAGGGGCCGCGTCCGGCAGGGCATCTGCCCCTTCCACGAGGAGGCCGAGGGCAGCTTCACCGTCTACGCCGACACCGAGCGCTGGTACTGCTTCGGCTGCGGCGAGGGCGGCGACGTGCTGGACTTCATCCAGCGCGCCGAGGGCGTGAGCCTGCCGGAGGCGATCCGGCGGCTCGACGCCTCTCCGCCCACGACCGCTCCTGCCCACCTCGGAGCCTCTCGACGGGCCGCTGCTCGGACGGCGGTTCCGCCGCCCGACCCGGCGATCGCGACGGCGGCGGCGAGGTACTACGCGGGGCAGCTTCGCCGCAGTGCCAAGGCGAGGGCGTACCTGGCCTCGCGGGGCATCGACCTCGACACGGCCATGCGGCTCGGCCTCGGCCATGCGCCGGGGCGCGGGCTGCGGACAGCACTTGCGTCCGCGGGCTTCACCTCCGGACGGATCCGCGAGAGCGGGCTGTTCACGGAGCACGGCGAGCGCTTCGGCGGCATGGTGGTCGTCCCCGAGGTCGCGGGCGGTCGCGTCCGCTGGCTCACGGGACGCGCCATCGACCCGGAGCGCTCGCCCCGCTTCCAGTCGCTGCCCGGCCCCAAGCCCGTGCTCGGGCTGGGACGGGTCGGTCACGCCTCGCCGTGGGCGGTCGTGACCGAGGGCGTCTTCGACTGGCTCGTCCTGAGCGAGTGGGGATTGCCCGCCTGCGCCGCCCTCGGCACGCAGGGCATGGAGCGGGTGGCCGCCGCCCTGCGGGGCTGCCCCAACGTCTTCATCGCCTTCGATGCAGACAGCGCCGGACGCGAGGCGGCGGCGCGGCTCACCAGCCTGCTTGGCCGCCGCGCCGCCGTCGTGGCCCTGCCCCAGGGCATCGCCGACGTGGCCGAACTTGCGACCCAGCCGCAGGGGCGGGAAGTCTTCCTGCGCCTGCTCGAACGGGCGGCTCGCGCCGCCCGCTAACCAACCCATCCCACCGACGGGCATTGACTGCCCGGCTCCCCGAAGGGGCCGGGCCGCTTCCGTGTGCCCGCCGGCCAACCGCCAACCGGAAGGAGGCGCGATGACCGCTGACCGACGGGGCTCCGCCCCGCGCACGGGTCTCCCCCTGGGGAGGCCCGCAACCAGTCCATCCAGCCATGCACAGCACGAAGGAGAGCGACACATGACGAACGCAACACCGACCGTCAACGGCAGCCGCAACGGCGTCCACCCCGAGCCCGTCCCGGAGCGCGACCTCGTGTGGGACAGCCTCCCACCCGCCGTCACGCAGCGGCTCGGCGAGCCCCTCGACGAGGGTCTCGTCTCGCAGCGCAAGGGGCGCGGCAACCGCAGCTACGCCTACATCGAGGGGTACACCGTCATCGACCAGGCCAACCGCGTCTTCGGACACGGCGGCTGGGGCTACGAGCTGGTCGCTCCCGTCGAACTACGGGAGGGCGAGAGCGTCGACCCGAGGACGGGCGAGGCCAAGCCCTGGCGCGCCTACACCGCGACCGTGCGGGTGACCGTTCCCGGCTCGCCCTCGCGTACCGACGTCGGCTTCCAGGCCGTCGCGGACGAGACAGTCGAGGGCCACGAGACCGCGCACAAGGGCGCGGTCACGGATGCGCTCAAGCGGGCGCTGCGGAGCTACGGCGACCAGTTCGGGAACAGCCTCTACGGCGACGGGGCGACGGGCGAGCTCGCGCCGTCGCTGCGCAAGACCCTCGTCGACCTCGGCAACTGCCGCGGCTTCGACGAGGCGAAGGTGCGGTCCGCCGTGCGCGAGCGCACGGGCCAGGATCTCGACGAGCTCCCGGTCGCGGCCCTCACCCCGCTGGTGGAGGCCGCGGCCGGCAAGCTCCGGGAGGACGGCGCGACCGAGACGCCGAAGGCCGCCTGAGCGCCTGAAGGCCAACAAGCAAACGGAAGGAGGTGCCCATCGCAGGTGCCTGGAGCACACGCGCTGCAGAGACGCTCCCTTCCGGGAGCGCACACGGGGCCGTCCTTCGGGGCGGCCCCGCCGTCGTTTCGAACCCAGGTGCGGCGAGGCCGCACCACCACGGTGACAACCAACACCAAAAGGAGAATCTGAAATGTCACGGACGATCAACCGCATCGAGCTGCTGGGCCGGGTCGGGACCGACCCCGAGCTGAAGTACAGCCAGAACGGCACCGCGATCTGCCAGCTCAGGCTGGCGACCGACCGCCGCCGCCAGAACGGCGAGACCGACGCCGACTGGCACAACGTCGTCTGCTGGGGCAAGCAGGCCGAGGCCGTGGCCGAGTACGTGAAGAAGGGCAATCGCATCTTCGTCGCGGGCTCGCTCGCCCAGAACAGCTACGAGACGCAGGACGGCCAGCGCCGCTACCGCACCGAGGTCCACGCGCAGGAGGTCATCTTCCTCGACTCGAACGGCACCGGGCGCTCCAACGGCAACGGTGGCCAGCAGGCCGCCGCCGAGGTCGCGGACGACCAGCCCTTCTAGCCAACCACCGGCACACAGACGCCGCCCGCCGCGCGCGGGCGCACACGGGGCCGCTCCCTGACGGGGGCGGCCCCGCCGTCGTTTCGAACCAGGTGCGGCGAGGCCGCACCGCCACGGTGACAACCATCACCAGAAGGAGACTGAACATGTCACGCACGATCAACCGCATCGAGCTGCTGGGCCGCGTGGGCACGGAGCCCGAGCTCAAGTACAGCCAGAACGGCACGGCGATCTGCCAGCTCAGGCTGGCGACCGACCGCCGCCGTCAGAACGGCGAGACCGAGGCCGACTGGCACAGCGTCGTCTGCTGGGGCAAGCAGGCCGAGGCCGTCGCCGAGTACGTGAAGAAGGGCAACCGCATCTTCGTCGCGGGCTCGCTCGCGCAGAACAGCTACGAGACGCAGGACGGCCAGCGCCGCCACCGCAGCGAGGTGCACGCGCAGGAGGTCATCTTCCTCGACTCAAACGGCAACGGGCGCACGAACGGCAACGGGAACGGCAGCCGGGAGGCCGCCGCCGCGACGGCGGACGACCAGCCCTTCTAGCCACCCACGGCACACAGACGCCGCCCGCCGACACGCGGGCGCACACGGGGCCGCTCCCTCAGGGGGCGGCCTCGCCGCATCCATCACGGACACCATCAACCACGAAGGAGAACCCGACCATGTCACGGACGACCAATCACCACGAGCTGCCGGTCGTGAGCAGGCACGACCTGGTCATGACCCTGCTCGAGGGTCCCGACCACTTCAACGGCCACTGCACCTGCGACCGCTGGTCCTACCGCACCGCGGACTGGGCCGACCTCGGGATGAAGTGGGCCTGGCACTACGTCGCCGAGTCCGAAGGCCCCGACGGCCACCCCCTCATCCAGAGGACGGTGAGGGCCGAGCTCGAGGCCACAGGCGACTACGGCGGGGACTGCGCCGGCTGCGGCCACCCCGTCGTGCGCGGGCGCACGCACTGCCGCGACTGCGAGCAGGACGCCGCCGCGGCAGGGGACGACCACGGCGACAACTGCGAGCTGAACTGCTGCTGGGAGGACACCGTCGCCCGGCGTCACGCCCGCGACGCGGCGCACCAGCGGGTGGCCTGCCGCAACTGCGGCAACTGCCTCGACTGCGACGACGACGCTTCTCCCGACCACCAGGACTGCATCTGCCCGCTCGGGCAGGCGCTGCCCGTGGAGGTGGCGGCATGACCGCCACCGGGCACGCCGACGCGCTGCTCGCGGCGCTGCGCAGCAACCTCGATGTCCTCAACGAGCTGGCGGTGCGCTACGAGGTCGAGACGCGGCCCGACCGCGAGCCCGACGCTCCGATCATCGGCTCTCCCGAGGACGTGCAGCGCCTGCTGGGGCCGGAGATGGGGACGCTCGCGCAGGAGCAACTGCGCGTGCTGTTGCTCGACCGCCGCAACCGCGTCGTCGGCCAGCGGGTGATCTACCTCGGCAACTGCTACTCGGCGGTCGTGAGGCTGGCCGAGGTGCTGCGCCCGGCGGTCGTCGAGGCCGTCCCGAACCTGATCGTCGTCCACAACCACCCCAGCGGAGACGCGACGCCGAGCACGAACGACGTCGACGTCACGAAGGCGCTGGAGGAGGCGGCGACGCTGCTCGGCATCGAGTTGCTCGACCACATCGTGATCGGCGACGAAGCCGTCAGCCTCCGGGAGCGCGGGCTCTTCGGCGGCTGACGCAGACGCGGGCGCTCGCCCGCGCAATCCACCAACCAGATACGTACGGAAGGAGACAGCCCATGCTCGTGGCGCACGCCGCCCCGGACACCCAGGACCTCTACACGATCAGCGCGAACGGCTTCTCGGCCACGGCCGACGCCTTCGCGCGCGACCCCGACTCGGAGGGACTCTGGTTCCTCTCGATGGTCGGAGCCCAGAGCGCCCTCAAGGCAATCTGGGCCGCCCTCCTCAAGCACCCGCCGGAGACCGCGCACCTGCTCGCCGGCACGGACGGGGCGGTGCTCTCGGGCGGATTCCACCGCTGCGAGGTCCCCTACGAGACGCTCGGCACGTGGACGACGAAGATCGGCCGCCTGCCCGTCTCGGGAGGCTGGCACGCCCTCGTCTACACGCGCATGGCCGAGTACGCCTTCGAGCGGGATGCGTTCCTGCTGCTCGCCCCGGGCGAGGAGGAGGCACCCGCCCTGCACCACCGCTTCCTCGATCGTCGCAGCCCGCTGCCCCTGCACCGCAGCTGGGCGGACTGGCTGTGGCACCGGGGACTGGCGGAGGCCGAGGTCGTACCGCTGCAGTCGGCAGGCATCGCCGCCTACCGCTGCACCCCGAATGCCGAGGCGCTGCGCGAGGACCTCTCGCACGCCGTGGCGGCCGGGACGCTCACGCTGCCGCGGGAGGAGCCCGCGGAGCCCACGACAACCCTGACCAGGGAAGGAGACACGAGATGAGACTGGCAGCCCAGGCGAAGGGCGGTTTCTACCCGACGCCGCCACGCGTCACCGAGATGATCGCGAGCCTGATGCAGGCTCGCAGCACTGCCCGCGGCGAGACCACGCTGCGCATCCTCGACCCCTGCTGCGGGGCCGGGGATGCGCTCGCGCAGCTCGCCGCCCGCATCGACCGTCCCGACGGCTCCGCCGTCGAGACCTACGGAGTGGAGCTCCACGCCGAGCGCGCGAAGGAGGCGCAGGACCGCCTCGACCACGTGCTCGGCACGGACCTCTTCCAGACGTCGATCGCCAACGGGGCGTTCGGGCTGCTCTACCTGAATCCCCCGTACGACGACGACGCCGGCGAGGAGAAGCGCACCGAGCACGCGTTCCTCAGGCACTGCACGCGCTACCTGGCCGAGCACGGGCTGCTCGTGTTCGTCGTGCCGAGGCGGCGGCTGGCGGGCTCCGCCAACTACCTCGCCTCGCACTACGCGCGGCTGCGCTGCTGGGCCTTCCCGGACCCGGAGCGTGAGGCCTTCGACCAGGTCGTCGTCATGGGCACGCGCAAGGCCGAGGTGCAGTACGACCAGTACAGCGCCGTGCGGCTGCAGGAGTGCATGGAGGGCAACGTCGAGGAGCTGAGCCGCCAGCGCTATCCGGTCTACAACGCCCGGGCGACCGCCGGCGGCGAGGTGCTCTTCGCCACCCGCACTATCGACCCGGTGGCCGCGGCTGCGGAGTCGCGGCGCTCCGGGCTCTGGGTCAGCGCGACGGTGACCGACGCGCTCTGGCCGGCCGAGGACGGGCGCACGCGCCACTCATGCCGCTGCGCCGCGGCCACCTCGCGATGCTGGTGGCGGCCGGCTTCCTCGACAACCTGCAACTCGAGGCCGAGGGCAGTCGCATCCTCGTCAAGGGGAAGACATCAAAGGAGATGGTGCTGGTGGAAACCACGCCTGAGAAAGAGGTCTACCGGGAGCGGCTGCGCACCACCGTCGTCGCTCTCGACCTCGACATCGGCGAGATCACCGACATCGCCGCCTGACCGCTCACTCCGAGCGGCACCACGAGGCCCCGCCCCACCACCCGCGTGGGACGGGGCCTCGCTCTGTCACAAGCCGCATCGCGCGGCTCGCCAAACCCTACAGGACGAAAGGAACGGAACCATGGACCTCGCAGGATTCATCGACGCCTACCGCGACGCCATCGCCCGGCGGGTGGTGGAGTCGTACCCGCCCCGCTATCGGCCCTCCGAGCAGGACCGGGCGCTCCCGCCCCTGCTACGCGCTCCCCTGGGCGCGCAGGCCGACGCCATCCGCGGCGCGGCGCTCTCGCTCGAGGCGCAGCGCGGCACGACCGTCGTCGGGGAGATGGGCACAGGCAAGACCTTCATCGCCGCCTCGGCGGCCTATATGGCCGGCTTCGAGCGGGTGCTCGTGCTCTGCCCGCCGCACCTCACGCGCAAGTGGAAGCGCGAGGTCGAGGCGACGGTGCCCGGCGCCCGCGCCGTGATCGTCGCCTCGATCACCGACCTGGAGCGGCTGCGCGCCACGACCGGCACCGGGCCGCTCTTCGCGATCATGTCGCGCGAGCGCGCCAAGCTCTCCTACCGCTGGCAGCCCGCCGTCGTGCAGCGCTGGGCCACCACCGCGCGGGGACTGGTGCGCCACGAGGAGACGGGCGAGCCGTTCCAGGTGCCGTGCTGCCCGGACTGCCATGCGCAGATCGTGGACAAGGACGGCGTGCCCCTGCTCGCCCGCGACCTCGCCCGCCGCAAGCGCCGCTGCGGCGAGTGCGGCTCCGGCCTCTGGCAGGCCGACCGCTCGGGCCCGAAGCGCTACCCGCTGGCGGACTACGTGAAGCTCCGCCTGAAGCGGTTCTTCGACCTGCTGGTCGGTGACGAGGTGCACGAGTACAAGGGGCGCGGCTCCGCCCAGGGCATCGCCGCCGGCATCCTCGCCGACGTCTGCGGCAAGTCGCTCAGCCTCAGCGGAACCCTGATGGGCGGCTACTCCTCGACGCTCTTCCACCTGCTCTACCGGTTCAGCCCGGAGATCCGGGGGGAGTTCGGGCGCTCCGAGGAGGGCCGCTGGATCGAGCGCTACGGCTTCGTCGAGCACACGATCGGCAGGGACGACGACATCGCGGAGGAGGACGGACGCACGAGCCGCCGCCGCAAGTACCGGAAGGTGATCAGGGAGCGGCCGGGGCTCGCCCCCGCCGCCCTCTTCCACCTCATCGGCAACGCGGTGTTCCTGCGGCTCTCGGACGTGGCCTCGGGGCTCCCGCCCTACGAGGAGCGCGTGCTGCTCTCCTCGATGGACACGGAAGCCGATGCGACGGGGCTCTCCCAGCGCAGTGGCTACGACACGCTCTTCGAGACGCTGCGGGCGGCGCTCGCGGACGCGCTCTCGAAGGGCTCGCGGCGGCTGCTGGCCACCTACCTGCAGACGCTGCTCGCCTACCCCGACGGCTGCACGCGCGGCGAGGCGGTCTTCGACCCGGAGACCGAGGAGCTGCTCGTGCAGGTGCCGCCCCTCCCTGCGGAAAAGCTCTACCCGAAGGAGCAGGCGCTCGTCGACCTCGTCGCCGCCGAGCGTCTGGCGGGCCGGAGGGTGCTCGTCTACGCGACCCACACGGGCACGCGCGACATCACCGGGCGCATGGAGGAGTTCCTCGGCCGCCACGGCTTCCGGGTCGCGGTGATGAAGGCGGACGCCGTGCCGCCCGAGCGCCGCGAGGCGTGGGTGGCGCAGCGGGTCGAGGAGGGCGTCGACGTGCTCGTCTGCCACCCGCGGCTGGTGCAGACGGGACTCGACCTCGTGGAGTTCCCGACGATTTGCTGGTACGAAACGGATTACAGCGTGTACACCATGCGCCAGGCCTCCCGCAGGTCCTGGCGCATCGGCCAGACGCAGCCCGTGCAGGTCGTCTTCATGGCCTACCGGAACACCCTGCAGGCCGACGCCCTCAAGCTCGTGGCGAAGAAGCTCCAATCGTCGCTGGCGGTTGAGGGTGAGCTGCCCGAGGACGGCCTCGCCGCCTATGGGGACGACGGTGACGACCTGATGCTCGCGCTCGCGAGGAAGATCGTCGCCGGGGAGGAGGACGCCGGCTCGGTCGAGTCGGTGTTCGCCCAGGCGCAGCAGGTCGCGGCGGAGGCCGAGGCGCTGCTGGTCGACGACGGCTGGCGTGCGCCCGAGCCGGTGATCGTCGAGGTCCACGCCAACAGGGCCGATGGCAACGGCCACACCGCCCTTCCCATTGGCGGCAACGCCGATGACGAAACCCCGGAGCGGCAGCAGACGCTGTTCTCGTGGGCGGAGTTCATGGCCGGGGAGCCCGGCGATCCGAAGCGCCGGCGTCGGGACGAGGCTCCGACGCTCTCCCTGTTCGAGTGGGCGCTGGAGCGGGAACACGAGGAGGGCCTGGTCGGCACACCCGGATAGGCCGGGGGGCACGAGGGAGGGGAGGCCATTGCTGTCAGAGCGATGGCCTCCCCCGCACGTCCATGTATGCAGCCGTTTCGCCGTTAAGGAGCCGGCCGGCGCGGGCGCAAGGCCGCAAGGCCGCAAGACACGGGGCACGTCCATGTATGCGGGCTCCTTTGTCGCCCGAAACCCTGCCGGACAGCCACGGACGCCGCACAGCGGCAGGTCCCGGCCCGCTCAGGCCGGGTCGCTGCCCCTACTCCAGCACCCCGTATGAGCCTGAGCCGGCCCGGGCGCGCCGTAGGCCAGGTTCGGCCGGTCGCTGTCCTCGACCGCGGTCACCGCGAGCCTTCGGCGACCGTCTGCGCTGCCATCCCGTACGCGAACGTGAGGCCGAACGGACGGCCTCATCCCGGGTTGTCCTCGGGGAGAACGGCCCTCATACGCGCAGGTGCGAGCGCCTACCCGGACAGCGCATCACCCGTAGTCCCCGTCGAGCCACCTACGGGTGCCCCTCGCTCCTGGCGACCAGTGCTGCGATGGCGGGCAGGCCGTCGGCGAACAACTCCCTGAAGTCGCGGTTCACGAAGTCGGGCGCACCAAGGATGTAGGGAACGAACTCGCCGTCGTGGAGCGCGTAGAGGGCCGTGACGGCCAGGCTCTGCGCGCAGGCCACGAGATCATCGACGCTACCGCCCTCATAGATGACGAGGCTGAAGCCCGCGGCGATCTCGCCGCGCAGGCACTCCGGCCAGGGCAACAGGGCGCCGTCGCCGAGGTTCGGGTCCGTTGATGGCGGTCCGCTGCTCCCAGCGACCAGCGGCGTGACCGGGGGGACGCCATCGGCGAACAGCTCGACGAACGGTTGGTTCACGAACTCCGGCGCTCCAAGGATGTACGAGACGAACTCGCCGCCGTGCAGCGCGTAGAGGGCCACGACATCGCGGCTCTCCGCGCAGGTGACCAGTTCCTCGACGCCGCCGCCCTCATAGACGACGAGGCTGAAGCCCTCAGCGATGTCGCCGCGCAAGCAGTGCGTCCAGGGCGCTTCCTGCGCCGCGCCGCCCTCAAGCCGCACGCGATAGACGCGCGTGCGGCTGCCGTCGGCCGAGGTCACGGTGACCGTGATCGCGTCGATGCCCTCCAGCGCCAGCTGGTGGCCGTTCGTGTCGTCGCCGCCGGCGTCGGCCGGCTCGATGAGGACGGTCGTGCGGCGCTGCAGCGCCTCCGCCTCGACCGTCGTCTCCGTCACGCCCTCGGCGGCGACGCCGTCGTACTCCGTGCGGTCCCCCGAGAACTCCCCGATCTCGATGCCGCTCAGCGTCAGCGAGGCGAGGCGCGCGTCGATCGCGTCGGGCATGTTGTAGCTGTAGACCTTGTCGTCGCTCTCGTCGGCCACGTAGATCACCTCGCCGTCCGACCAGATGCCGCGCGGGCTGTTGTTGGAGGCCTTGCTCAGCTCCGTGAACTCCTCCTCGCTGTTGCGTACGAGCGCCCCATCATCGAGGCGGTAGGCGAAGAGCCGCTTCGCGCCGTGGTCCGAGACCCAGATCGTGACGCCGTCCGACCAGATGCCGTGGGGGTCGCCGTTGGCGTCGTCGAGGGCGTACTCGGCCACCAGCGCGCCGCTCCCGAGGTCGTAGGCGAAGAGGCTGTCCTTGCCGCCGTCGAGCACCCACATCCTCTCGCCATCCGACCAGATGCCGCGGGCGGCGCCGTTGTCCTCGTCGAGCTCGAGGTCGCGCTCCGGCAGCCGCTCGCCCGTCTCGAGGTCATGGCCGAAGAGGCGGTCCTGGCCGCTGTCGGAGACCCACACCGTCTCGCCGTCGGACCAGACGCCGCGCGGCGCGCGGTTGCGCTCGTCGAGTTCGAACTCGCGCTCCTCCACCCGTTCGCCGGTCTGGAGGTCGTAGGCGTAGACGGCGTCGCCGGCGCCCGGGCCGTTCTCGGCGATCCAGAGGACCGTGCCGTCGGACCAGGAGCCGGTCGGCGTGTCGTGGCCGCCGTCCAGCGCTTCGAGGTCGCGCTTCACGTTCCACTCGAAGTCCAGCTCGCTCGGCGAGGGCCCCGACGGGCCACCACCACCACCGCCGCCTCCGCCGCCGGTGGTGATGCTGGAACGGGGAGTGCCCGTCGCCTCGACGGACCAGCCGCTGTCGCCGTTGGTGTTGGTCGCCTTGACCCGCACCGCGTACTGGGTGCCGTTGGCCAGCCCGGTGACGACGTAGGTCCTCGGCGAAGCCCCGGTGGTGTCCTCCCGCGACGGATCGCCCCCGAAGCTCTGGTTGCCCGACTTCCACTGCAGGGTGTACTCGGTGATGGCGCTGCCGCCGTCGTAGGGGCCGTCCCAGGTCACGGTCAGCTCGGCGTTGCCCGACAATGCCTGCACGTTGCCGGGCGCGTCCGGCTTGCCGACGACGGGGGTGGCTGTCTGCTCATCGGACGGCGGGCCGTCGCCGACGGCGTTCACCGCAATCACCCGCACCGTGTACGCGGTGCCGTTGGTCAGCCCGGTGACGACGTAGGTCCTCGGCGAAGCCCCGGTGGTGTCCTCCCGCGACGGATCGCCGCCGAAGCTCTGGCTGCCCGACTTCCACTGCACCTGGTAACCGGTGATGGGCGACCCGCCGTCGTTCTCGGGCTGGGTCCAGCCGATGCTGAACTGGCCGTCCCCTTCGAAGGTGACGTTCACCGCCCTGGTCTTACCCGGCTTCGTGCGCAAGGTCGTGAAGCTGGCGGTCCGGACTCCCGGGGCGATGCCGCTGTCCAGGGACGCCGCCACGTCGTAGTCCGTGTTCCCGCTCAGGCCGGCCAGGGTGACGGTGATGGCAGTCCCGCTGGTCGCCAGGAGCAGGTTCGCGCTCCCCGGCCAGTTAGCGCCCGCCTCCCGGTAGCGCACGTACACCGTGTGGCCTACGCCCTGGAGGTTCTCCACCGTCACGATGACGTCTGCGCTGGTCTGGGTGATGCTGGCCTGGTCCACCGTCACCGACGCCACGCCGGCGCCGGATCCCGGCGTGGCCGTGATCTCGGTCCAGCCGCTGTCGCCGTGGGTGTTGGTCGCCTTGACCCGCACCGTGTAGGTCGTGCCGTTGGTCAGCGCCGGGATGGTGTGGGTGGTGGTCGTGACAGTGGCTTGCCGCGTCGTGCTGTAGCTCTCGGCGCCCGACTTCCACTGCAGCGTGTAGCCGCTGATGGCGCTGCCGCCGTCGTCGGGGGCGTCCCAGGTGACGCCGAGCTCGGCGTTGCCCGACGCCTGCACGTTGGTGGGCGGGCCGGGCTCCGTGCCGGGGCCAGTGGTGCGGGTCACGACGATCGTGTAGGTCACGGTCGTCATCGCGTCCGCGGCGGTGACTTCGACCTTGATCGTGTTCGCGCCCACCACGAGCGCCACCTGCTGGCCGCTGGCCGCCCCGTCGGCGTCGCTGATCGCCGCATCGTTTCCGTCGAGATACTCGAGCGAGGCGTCCGTGTGGCTCTTCTCCGGCGTCACCGTGATCCGCGAGACAGCGTTGCCGACCGAGGCCGCGTAGCTCGTCGTTCCGGAGGCGAAGCTTGGGGTGAGCGTCAGCTCGTTGGCGCCGTCGTTCAGCAGCAGACCGCTCAGCGTTGCGTCGCTCGAGGCCGTCGCCGCGCGGGTGACGACGACCGTGTAGGTCACGGTCGTCATCGCGTCCGCGGCGGTGACCCTGAGCTTGATCGTGTTCGCGCCCAAGACGAGCGCCACCTGCTGGCCGCTGGCCATCCCGTCGGCGTCGCTGATGGCCCCGTCGCTCGCGTCGAGGTACTCCACCGAGGCGTCCGCGTCGCTCTTCGTGGGCGTCACCGTGATCTGCGAGACGGCGTCGCCGACCGAGGCCGCGTAGCTCGTCGTCCCCGAGGAGAACGTCGGCGTGAGCGTCAGCTCGTTGGCGCCGTCGTGCAGCGCCAGACCGCTCAGCGTCGCGTCGGCCCCCGTCACCGTGCCGTTGATGCGGATTTTGATGGTCTCGGAAGAAGTGCCCCAGGTGCCTCCGTGCTGGAACCGTAAGAGGCTGGCGTCGCCAATCGTCCAATCGCTCGCAGCCCCGGAATCCTCCGCATCCGAACTGGTGTACCGCAGATAGGTAGTGTGGGTAGTGCTACTGTTCACCAGTACGAAGTAGGTCGTGTTCGCCGCCAGAGCGATGCCGGATGTCGTGTACGTATTGAGGGCGTTGGCCGAGAGCCTGGCCGGGTCGGTGAGCCTTTCGATTTTCCTTCCCGGCTCGCCGGTCTTGTCTTCCCGGATGCTGACCGCGTAGGTGATCCTGGCTTCCTCAACTTGGCCAAACTCGATGTCGACGCTGGTTAGCGTATAGCCGTCGCTGTTGTCGCCGGTCGTAAACTCCTGGGTAAAATCATATGCGTCCAGGGGGGCGATGCCGGTGTTAGCTTTACCGATATTGCTGACCAGCGTGTCTGGCCGCGGCAGCGGCGCCACCGGACCCGCCATGGCGCGGGTCACGACGACCGTGTAGGTCTCGGTCGTCGTCGCGTCCTCGGCGGTGACCATGACCTTGATCGTGTTCGCGCCCACATCGAGCGCCACCTGCTGGCCGGCGGCCGACCCGTCGGCGTCGCTGATCGCCGCGTCGTTACCGTCCAGATACTCGACCGAGGCGTCCGTGTCGCTCTTCTCCGGCGTCACCGTGATCTGATCGATGCCGTTGCCGACCGAGGCCGCGTAGCTCGTCGTCCCCGAGGCGAAGGCCGGGGTGAGCGTCAGGTCGTTCGTCCCGTCGTTCAGCACCAGACCGCTCAGCGCCGCGTCAGTCGAGGCGGCGGGGGCCGCGCGCGTCACGACGACCGTGTAGGTCCCGGTCGTCGTCGCGTCCTCGGCGGTGACCTTCACCTTGATCGTGTTCGCGCCCACCTCCAGCGCCACCTGCTGGCCGCTGGCCGACCCGTCGGCGTCGCTGATGATCGCGCCGTTCGCGTCGAGATACTCGAGCGAGGCGTTCGTGTCGCTCTTGGTTGGCGTCACCGTGATCTGATCGATGCCGTTGCCGACCGAGGCCGCGTAGCTCGTCGTCCCGCTGGCGAAGGCCGGCGTGAGCGTCAGGTCGTTGGCGCCGCCGTTCAGCACCAGACCGCTCAGCGCCGCGTCGGTCGAGGCGGCGGGGGCCGCGCGGGTCACGACGACCGTATAGGTCTCGGTCGTCGTCGCGTCCTCGGCGGTGACCTTCACCTTGATCGTGTTCGCGCCCACCTCCAGCGCCACCTGCTGGCCGCTGGCCGACCCGTCGGCGTCGCTGATGATCGCGCCGTTCGCGTCGAGATACTCGAGCGAGGCGTTCGTGTCGCTCTTGGTTGGCGTCACCGTGATCTGATCGATGCCGTTGCCGACCGAAGCCGCGTAGCTCGTCGTCCCCGAGGCGAAGGCCGGGGTGAGCGTCAGGTCGTTGGCGCCGTCGTTCAGCACCAGACCGCTCAGCGCCGCGTCGGTCGAGGCGGCGGGGGCCGCGCGGGTCACGACGACCGTGTAGGTCTGGGTCGTCGTCGCGTCCTCGGCGGTGACCTTGACCTTGATCGTGTTCGCGCCCACATCGAGCGCCACCTGCTGGCCGCTGGCCGACCCGTCGGCGTCGCTGATGATCGCGCCGTTCGCGTCGAGATACTCGAGCGAGGCGTTCGTGTCGCTCTTGGTTGGCGTCACCGTGATCTGATCGATGCCGTTGCCGACCGAAGCCGCGTAGCTCGTCGTCCCCGAGGCGAAGGCCGGGGTGAGCGTCAGGTCGTTGGCGCCGTCGTTCAGCACCAGACCGCTCAGCGCCGCGTCGGTCGAGGCGGCGGGGGCCGCGCGGGTCACGACGACCGTGTAGGTCTGGGTCGTCGTCGCGTCCTCGGCGGTGACCTTGACCTTGATCGTGTTCGCGCCCACATCGAGCGCCACCTGCTGGCCGCTGGCCGACCCGTCGGCATCGCTGATGGCCCCGTCGCTCGCGTCGAGGTACTCCACCGAGGCGTCAGTGTCGCTCTTCTCCGGCGTCACCGTGATCTGATCGATGCCGTTGCCGACCGAGGCCGCGTAGCTCGTCGTCCCGCTGGCGAAGGTCGGCGTCAGCGTCAGGTCGTTGGCGCCGTCGTTCAGCACCAGAGCGGTCAGCGCCGCGTCGCTGGCTGGCGACCCGGTGCTCCCCGTGCCGCTGGCCGACCAGGCGCTCGCTCCCTCGTCGTTGCGGGCCTTCACCTGCACCTGGTAGGACGTGCTCGCCTCCAGCCCCGTGATCGTCGCGGACGTGGTGGCGTCCGTGTGGCTCCAGGCGGTGAAGGCGCCGCTGTTGCCTTTTCGGTACTGCACGTCGTAGTCGGTGATCGCCGGTCCGGTGTTGGCCGGCTCCTTCCAGTCCACGACCAGGCTGTCCGTCGTCCCCGAGGCCGCCGTAACGTCCGGCGCTTCCGGCGCCGACGGCACCTCGTTCACGTCGCTGACCGTGACCGTCACCCCGATCGTGTCGGTCCCGCCGTTGCCGTCGTCGGCTTTGACCGTCACCGAATAGCTGGACGTGCCCTCGTGGTTGTAGGTCACCCCCGTCTTGGTCTGGATCTGGCCGGAAGTCGAGACGATGGTGAAGGACGCGGCATCCGTCCCCTCCAGGGTGTACTCCAGCGTGTCGCTGTCGGCGTCGGTGGCGGTGACCGCGCTCCCGACGTTCGTGCCCACGGCGCTGTTCTCGGGCACGCTGCGCGTCGTCGTGGCGTCGGCGAAGACCGGCGCGTTGTTGGTGGCGCCCCCCTTCACGGTGCCCTTGACGATGATCAGATTCGAGTCAGCGGAGGTGTTCCAACTGGCGTCTGATGCGTTGGACTTCCACAGGCGGCCGTCCCCGATGCTCCACCCCGTCAGGGCTATGTCCTCGTCATCGTCTGCGGTAGAGAACAACCTCACCCGGTCGGAGTTGCTGCTCCGCTCCTCGTTTATCACCACCCAGTACGTCGTGTTCGCGGAGAGCGTCGTGCCGGCCGGCGCGGTGAACGCATTGAATGCGTCCGCGGTCAGACTGCCGGGATTGACGAGATTGGCGACGAGGGCGCCCGGTGCGCCGGAGTCATCGGCCTTGACGGCCGCGATGACGCCGGTAACGCCTGGCACCGCACTGGAATCTCCTAGCCGGATCTGGATTTCGGAGAGCGTGTATCCGCCGGCATTGGTTCCGGTGACGAAGCTCTGCGCATGAATGACGCTTGAGTTACCCGTCCCAGCCGTTGCGTCTTCGTTCGAGACCAAGGTCGCGTCGGTCGAGGCGGCGGGGGCCGCGCGGGTCACGACGACCGTGTAGGTCTCGGTCGTGATCACGTCCTCCGCGGTGACCTTCACCTTGATCGTGTTCGCGCCCTCGACGAGCGCCACCTGCTGGCCGGCGGTCATGCCATCGGCGTCGGTGATGGCCCCGTCGCTCGCGTCCAGATATTCGACCGAGGCGTCCGTGTCGCTCTTTGTGGGCGTCACCGTGATCTGCGAGACGGCGTTGCCGACCGAAGCCGCGTAGCTCGTCGTCCCCGAGGCGAAGGCCGGGGTGAGCGTCAGGTCGTTGGCGCCGTCGTTCAGCACCAGGCCGCTCAGTGTTGCGTCGGTCGAGGCGGCAGGGGCCGCGCGGGTCACGACGACCGTGTAGGTCTCGGTCGTGGCGTCGTCCTCGGCGGTGACCTTGACCTTGATCGTGTTCTCGCCCTCGATGAGATCGATCTGCTGGCCGGTGGTCATGGTGTCGGCGTCGCTGATGGTCGCGTCGCCCGCGTCGAGATACTCGACCGATGCATTCGCATCGCTCGTCTCCGGCGTCACCGTGATCTGATCGATGCCGTTGCCGACCCAGCGCGTGTAGCTCGTCGTCCCGCTGGCGAAGGCCGGCGTGAGCGCCAGTTCGCTCGTGCCGTCGTCCAGCACCAGATCGCTCAGCGTCGCCTCGGTGGCAGCCCCCGCCACCGCTCGGGTGACCGTCAGCGTGTAGGTCTGGGTCGTGGCGTCGTCCTCGGCCGTGACCTTGACCTTGATCGTGTTCGCACCCACCACGAGCGCCACCTGCTGGCCATCGGTCATTCCGTCGGCGTCGGTGATCGGCAGGTCGCTCGCGTCGAGATACTCGACCGAGGCCCACGAGTGGCTCGCCGCCGGCGTCAGCGTGATCGTCTCGACGCTGTTCGCGACTCCAACGGTGTAGGTGTTCGTATCGCTCGCGAACGCGGGGGCGAGCGTGCCGTCGCTCAGGCTCAGGTCGCTGAGCGCTGCGTCGGTGGACACGGCGGCCTCGACGACTTCGAGATCCACCGTGCCGCCGGCCATCCAGGTCAGGCCGGTCGAGGTCCAGTTCACGCCTCTGCCATTGGCAGCAAGGTTTCCCGCCCCCAGCCCGAACGCCTGGCCGTCCACGGTGAACACCAGTTTGTCCCGGGTCCTCGTGCTCGCGAGGTCGCCTGCCGCGCCTGCGCCGAATTCGATACCCAACGTTGTGCCGCTCAAGAAAATGATTGCGAAACTGTACGTATGCGTGCCGTAGTCGAAATCCTGGTCGCCGCCGCCGAGGGAACCTCCGGCAATTACTATCCCAGATGCAGACCAACCAAGGATCGTCCCGGCGCCGGTCCCAACAGTCATCGTTTCGCACCACAGCTGGGTTCCATCGCAGCGCTGCGCGCGGGTCACGACGACCGTGTAGGTCTCGGTCGTAGCGTCGTCCTCGGCGGTGACCTTGACCTTGATCGTGTTCTCGCCCTCGATCAGATCGACCTGCTGGCCGGCGGTCATGCCATCGGCGTCGCTGATGGTCGCGTCGTCCGCGTCGAGATACTCAAGCGAGGCGTCCGTGTCGCGCTTCGCCGGCGTCACCGTGATCTGCGCGACGGCGTTGCCGACCGAGGCCGCATAGCTCGTCGTCCCGCTGGCGAAGGCCGGGGTGAGCGTCAGGTCGTCCGTGCCGTCGTTCAGCACCAGAGCGCTCAGCGCCGTGTCGCTGGCGAGCGACGCGACGCCGATCGTCAGCGTGTAGGTCTCGGAGAACGACGTGCCGGCGTGCGCGGCCTCGATCACGATCGTCTCGCCCGTATCGTCGTCGATGGCGTCGTCGAGAACGGTGACGGTTGCGGCGACCTCGGTCAGGCCCGCCGCGAGGGTCAGCGCATCGACGTCGGCGGTAGCGAGGTCGGCGGTGTAATCCACGTCCCGCGTCGCGGTCCCCGAGAAGGTCAGGGCGATGGTCTGGTCCGCCGCGAACGCCGACCCGTCGGCGATCGTCACCGTCAGCGTCGCGCTGTCGCCCTCCTCGACGAGCGACGGGCTGACTGACATATCCAGCGACGGCGCCGCATCGTTGTCGGCGATCGTGATCGTCGTGGTCGCGCCGCCCACGGCGTTGTTCCCGTCGCCGTCGACGACCAGGACGGACCCGGGAGTGCCGGGAGCGCGCTGCACCAGGAAGTCGAACGTCTCGTCGCCCTCCCAGCGCCCGGCATGGTTGTTGTTGATCGTGATGTCGACCGTCTTGTGCGCCACCTGCTGCCCGTTCTCGATCTGGAAATCGGTCGCGGCGACCGTGACGTGTTCGGAAAAGCCCTCGAAGTCACCGTCGAGGGTCCTCGCCGTGCCGCGGTCGGTCAGGACGGACACCGCGAACGCGAACGGCGACACGTTCGGCTCCATGCGCGCGGCGTACTTCAGCGTCACCGTGCCGACGCTCTCCGCGAAGGTCAGCGACTCCACGTCCACCGACACCTTCGCCTTGAGGTCCGAGTCATCACGCACCGCCACCGTGGCCGAGCCCGCCGTCTGGCTGATCGCGATGGCGGACGAGACGCCCGTGATGGTCACCTTGATCGACCCGTCGTCCTCGCCCAGGTCGTCGTCCTCGGTGGCGATGCGCAGCGGCGCCTCGGCATCGCCCGCCGCGATGGTCACCGACGTCGGCAGCGTGCCGTCGATGAAGCTGCCCTCCTGCGTCACCAGCACGCTCACCGTCAGCGCCGCCGCGGCCGGGCCCGTGCGCGACAGCGTGAAGGCCGCCGCCGTGCCTTCCCGCACGAACTCCGTATCCCCCGTGATCGAGACCGCCGCCGCGCGCGGCGTGCCCGTGGTCTCGGCCCAGTCGCTGCCGCCGTTCGCGTTGGTCGCCTGCACCCGCAGCGTGTACTCGGTGTCGTTGGTCAGGTTCGGGATGGTCTGCGACCGGGCCGTCGCGGCGGCCGTCCCTTCGCGCGACGAATCGAAGCTCTCGGCGCCCGATTTCCACTGCACCGTGTAGCCGCTGATGGCGCTGCCGCCGTCGTCGCCGGGCGCCTCCCACTCCACGGTCAGCTCGCCGACCCCATCGCCGCTGATCGCGACTGCAGCCGGCGGGTCCGGCGCCGAGGGCAGCGGCAGGTAGTACGCGAAGAGCTTCGATCGGCCATCGTCAAGCACCCACAGCCTGTCGTCGTCGGACCACATGCCCCAGGGGTCGGTGTTGCCGTCGGCCGTGTCGAGAGGCCACTCCCAGCGCAGGGCGACGGCGTCGAGCCGCGCGCCGCCGGCGCTGAGGCTGTAGGCGTAGATGAAGTCGTCGGACCGGTCCGCCACCCAGATCACCGTGCCGGTCGACCAGACGCCCCAGGGGGCGTCGTTGTCCGCGTGCAGCGCCACGTCCTGGTCCGCCAGCGACTCTCCGAACGTGCCGCCGGCGCCCACGCGGTAGGCGAAGAGCTTGGCTTCGTCCGGGTCGGCGACGTAGAGGGTCTCGCCGTCCGTCCAGACGCCGGCGGGCCGCTGGTTGTCCGCGTGCAGGTCGAACTCCTTGGCCGTCAGCCGCGCGCCGAACGTGCCGCTGGCGCCCACGTTGTAGGCGAAGAGCTGGTCATCGCCGCGGTCGGCCACCCACAGCACGCCGTCCGCGGCGGCGATGCCTGTGGCGTCGCCGTTGTCCGCGTGCAGGTCGAAGCCATGGGCGGGACTGTGCGTCAGGGGGCCGGTGGTGTAGCCGTAGACCCGGTCGTCCTCGTCATCGCTCAAGCGGATGATGAAGCCTCCTGCGGCGGCGCTCTCGAGCCAGACGCCCCTGGCGTCGACGTTGCCGGCCGAGTCGATCACCACGCGCCCCACCGGACCCAGCGGCTCGCTGGTCGCCGTCTCGGCCATGTCTTCACCGTCGCTGTAGCTCACGGTCACCTTGATCAACGTGCCCACGTCGGCTTCCACCAGGGTGTAGCTGGTCGCGGTCGCGCCGCTGATCTCGCTGTCGGTCCCCGCCTCGCTGCGCACCCACTGGTAGCTGAAGCTGGCGCCGCTCGTGCCGTCGGGGTCGACGATGGTCGAGGCGTCGGCGGTGAGCGTCATCCCCAGCTGGGGGAAGCCGCTGATCGTGGGCCCGGCCGTGGGCCGGCTGTTCGTGAATACCTCGAACACGTCCGAGAGGGCGTAGAATTTCCCAACCTCGCTGGCTGACGCGTCGGAATTGCTGGACAGGGGGCCGCTCCCCGCTACGGTCGAGTTTGGCTGACCCCGCCTCACGGAAGCTGCGCCCAGGGCGCGGCTGTCGCCACTGCTGAACGCCTCGGTGCCGTCGTGTTTGCTGCCCGTCCAGGGGTGAAAAGTGAAAACGATGGTTCCCGCTTCGTCCCGCATGGACGCCTCTTGGTCCCAATTGCCGTTATAGAAGTCCCGGTAGTGGTCGGCTGCCTTGCTGCCGTTCAGCCAGTAGATGGGCACGCCAGTGTCGGCGTCGGTGAAGGTGGTGCCGGTGTTGTCCCGGGCGTCCACGTCGGCAGTGCTGCCGACGACGCGGAAATACGGCCTGTAGCCCTGGATGTCGGTATGGCCCGCGCCGGCCAGAGCCTGGACCCAGGTGTTGTAGTCGGCGATGTCCGTAGACTCGGCGGTGCGCGTTTCCGAAGAAAGGAACAGCAGCCGGAACTGGTCGCCCTCGCTGAGGCGGCTGGGTAGCAGGCCCCAGTCCAAGGGAACCACCGGCGCGTCGGCGACCCGGAACACGCCCGACAGGCCGTACATTTCGTTGTTACTGTTTCTGTCGGCGGTGTCGCGCGACAGCGGCCCGCCGCTGGCGGAATTCAGGCTGCCCTGCCTGACCCAGGCGCCCCCGCTGTTGCCCAGGGCGCGGCTGGCGCCATTTGTGAACTGCTCCGTACCGTCGTGGTCGCTGCCTGTCCATACCCGGCCGATGCTGGTGGGCGCCGCGCCGGTCTCGTCGCGCACATCCACCTCGTCGTCCCAATCCCCGTCGTAGAAGTCCTCGTAGTCGTCAGCCACCTGGGCGCCATTGAGCCAGTAGATGGGCACGCCAGTCTCGCCGGCGGTGAACCGCGTGCCGGTGTTGTCCCGGGCGTCCACGTCGTTCGTGCTGCCCACTGCACGGAACAGCCCGTTGTAGCCCTGGATGCCGGCATGGCCGTTGTCGGCCACCTGCTGTTGGATCCAGTCGTTGTAGTCGTCGATGTCCGAAGCGCCAGCCTTGCGGTCATCCGAGGAGACGAACAGCAGCCGGAACTGGTCGCCCGCGCCGAGGCCGTCGGGGATCAGGCTCCAGTCGGACGACACCCATGTCACCGCCACCGGCGCCACCGGGTTGGTGGCCTCGCTGGTGACCTCCTCGTCGAAGCCGGCATCGTCGGTGAAGCTGACCTTCAGCTTCAGGCGCTTGCCCACGTCAGCCGGCGAGGGCCAGTAGATGGAGGCCGTGGCGCCGGGGACGTCGGTCTCGACGCCCCCATCCACGAGGATCCACTGGTAGCTGAATCCGTCGGCAGTGGGCGGGCTATTGTTGGGGTCGGTGATGCCGGACGAGGTGTCGGCGCTCAATCTCTCGCCGACCTGGGGGGCGCCAATGATGGTGGGCTCGCCCGACGCTTCCTGGTTCTCCGTCAGAAAGACAACAACCGTGTCGCCGGCGCTCCAGCTGAGCCCGTGGTCCTGCAGCGTGAGTCGACCGTCGGAGTCCGCGGCAGGGTTGGAGATCCGCAGATAGGTCCCGCCCACGTACAGGCTGAATTCGCCCGATCCCAGCGCGTCCTTGCCGCTGCCGATATCGAAGTAGGCCGTATCGCCCCGGTACCCCAGCTCCGTGACGGTGACCGTGGACGTGTCATAGATAAAGTTGTCCGGGTCGAGGTCGCCGGTGCTGCCCATGAATCCGTAGAAGTCGTCGGGCGTCGCGCTTTCGGTTCCCACCGTGAGGGTGGCAGACCACACGGCATAACTGGGGAAGGCCGTCTCGAACACGTCGGAAAGGGCGTACAAGTTAAGATCGTTCGCCTTATGCAGGACGTTGCTACTGGAGAGAGGGCCGTCCGAAGTATTCGGCCTTCCAAGCAACGGTTCGGTGGAACCCAAATGGGCGCCTGAATACTTGGTACCATTGTGGTTGCAGCCCGTCCAAACATACTGGGGATTGTTCCTTTCACTGCCGCCCCGGGTCCGCATCTTCGCCTCTTCGTCCCAATCCCCGTCGTACAGGTCGTCGTATTCGTCAGCAACCTTGGGGCCGTTCAGCCAGTAGATGGGCACGCCCTTATCGTCGTTGGTGTGGGTGGTGCCCGTGTTGTCTCGGGCGTCGTCGGCGGCGGTACAACCGAGCGCCTTGAAGGTCTCGGCGTAATACCGGACGTCGTCATGGCCGCCAGCGGCCCGGCCCTGCACCCACTCGTTATAGACATCGATGTCTGTTGGCCTGGCGTCTCTGTTGGTGGTTAGGAACATCAGGCGGAACTGGTCGCCAGGGCCGACGCCGCTGGGTATCAGGCTCCAGCTGGGGAGAACCTTCGTCATGCCGCTCTGCCGCACGGCGATCGGGGGATCGTTCCGCTCGCGCACTGCGGGGATCCCGGCCACCGCGTAGTTGGACCCCTGGCTCTTCTCCTCGCCCCGCAGCGCCTTGACCTGGTAGGCGTAGGTCTCCCCGGCCGCGGTGGCCGTCTCGTCGGTATAGGTCGTGTCCGTGCTGTCGGTGTCCGCCAGGGTCGTCAACTCCGCCTTGCCCTGGGCGCGCAGGACCTCGTACCCGGTCACGGAAGCGGCGTCCTCGGCGGGGGCGGTCCAGCGCAACGCCACCCCCCGCCCTCTGGCGGGCTCGGCGGTCAGGCCGCTGGGGGCCAGGTCGGCGGGGTCCGGGGTCGGCGTCGGGGTGGGAGTGGGATCGGGCGCGGGCGCCGCCGGGGTGCTGGCCCTGCGGTACCCCGACCAAGTGCTCGCGCCGTGGGCGTTGACGGCCTTCACCCGGTACACGTAGCGCCGCTCGGGTTCCACGGTGTCGTCGGTGTAGCCCGTTGCCGCCGAGCCCGTGTTCTCCGTGATGGTGACGAACTCGCCGGCGGCGTGGACGTCGCGGTCGCGCCGGAAGACCTGGTAGTGGGTGATGCTGTCGTCGCCGGGGTCGTCCCAGGTCAGGCTGACCGAGTCGTGGGACGCCTCGCTGGAGAGTCCCGTGGGCTTCTCGGGAACGGAGCCGCCCTGGGCCTGGGCCGGCGGGCCGGTGAGGCACAGGAAGAGGGCGGCCAGGGCGGCGAAGAGGATGGCGAGCCTGGGTCTGGCTGTGTGGGCCATCGTTGCTCCTCCTGGTGCGTGTTGCGCATGGCCCCGTCGTCAAGCCTCCGTCCAACGGGGGCGGCGGCGTGCGCCTACGCCGGCAGACGAGGCGTGGTACGCACGGGCGCGCCCCTACTGGAGCGCCGGGGGCGGCGACGGTTCGGATGAGAGACGGCGGACGGGCGTGTGCTCCGGGCGTGCGGCGCTGCGGCGGAGGCGGTTGAAGCGAACGAGCGAGGCCCGGCTACGGGCCGCCGACGGAAAAATGGGGGGGGGGGGGGGGGGGTACGTTTGTTCTAGTAGCGCGATGCGCGCAGGCAGCGCCGGACGCGGTCAGCAGCGCCGTTGCGCTTGCCTGCCGCGCGTTCCCGTTCGACTTCGCGACCATCGGACGCACCAGTGCCCCCCTCGCGCGAGCGTGTTGCGCTCTCCCGGGTTCAACGGGGCAATTCTTCCTGTTCGTTGGCTCGGTGTCAGTGCACGGGGCGTGAACTTACGACTCTGCTCTATGAACATATCGTGAATGTCATGGATTGAGGGCCGTGTGGCCTCTTCTCAGGCAATGAGCGACTGCCTGAGAACCAGCGACGCGGTGGCGCGCTGCGGAGTGCAGCCGTCACGCCGCTTGCCGGGCAAGAGCGTTCTGCGCGGAAGGCGGAGCGAACTCGGCCGCGCTCAGTGGCAGCGGTGTCGCGCTCCGAGGGGGCCTACCGCCCGTCGCTTGCGGCGACCAGCGGCGTGAGGGGCGGAACGCCGTGCGGGAACAACTCCCTGAACTTGCGGTTCACGAACTCGGGCGCTCCGAGGATGTAGGAGACGAACTCGCCCTCGTCGAGCGTGTAGAGGGCCGTGACGGCCAGGCTCTGCGCGCAGGCCACGAGATCATCGACGCTACCGCCCTCGTAGATGACGAGGCTGAAGCCCGCGGCGATCTCGCCGCGCAGGCACTCCGGCCACGGCAACAGGGCGCCGTCGCCTTGGTTCGGGTCCGCTGATGGCGGTCCGCTGCTCCCAGCGACCAGCGGCATGACCGGGGGGACACCATCGGCGAACAGCTCGGCGAATGGTTGGTTCACGAACCCCGGCGCTCCAAGGATGTACGAGACGTAGACGCCGCCGTGCAGCGCGTAGAGGGCCACGACATCGCGACTCTCCGCGCAGGTGACCAGCTCCTCGACGCTGCCACCCTCATAGACGACGAGGCTGAAGCCCTCGGCGACGTCGCCGCGCAAGCAGTGCGTCCAGGGATCGGGCGTCGCCTGCCGGTCCGGGTCTCCCAGGCGCACGCGGTAGACACGCGTGCGGCTGCCGTCGGCCGAGGTCACGGTGACCGTGATCGCGTCGATGCCCTCCAGCGCCAGCTGGTGGCCGTTCGTGTCGTCGCCGCCGGCGTCGGCCGGCTCGATGAGGACGGTCGTGCGGCGCTGCAGCGCCTCCGCCTCGACCGTCGTCTCCGTCACGCCCTCGGCGGCGACGCCGTCGTACTCCGTGCGGTCCCCCGAGAACTCCCCGATCTCGATGCCGCTGAGCGTGAGCGAGGCGAGCCGCGCGTCGATCGCGTCGGGCATGTTGTAGCTGTAGACCTTGTCGTCGCTCTCGTCGGCCACGTAGATCACGTCGGCGTTCCCCCAGATGCCCCGCGGACTGTTGTTGCTCGCCTTGCTCAGTTCCGTGAACTCCTCCTCGCTGTTGCGCACGAGCTCCCCATCCTCGAGGCGGTAGGCGAAGAGCCGCTTCGCGCCGTGGTCCGAGACCCAGATCGTCACCCCGTCCGACCAGATCCCGTGAGGGTCGCCGTTGGCGTCGTCGAGGGCGTACTCCGCCACCAGCTCGCCGCTCCCGAGGTCGTAGGCGAAGACGCTGTCCTTGCCGCCATCGAGCACCCACATCGTCTCACCATCGGACCAGATCCCGCGGGCGTCGCCGTTGCGCTCGCCGAGCTCGAGGTCGCGCTCCGGCAGCCGCTCGCCCGTCTCGAGGTCATGGCCGAAGAGGCGGTCCTGGCCGCTGTCGGAGACCCAGATGACCGTGCCGCCGGACCAGACGCCGCGCGGCGCGCGGTTGCGCTCGTCGAGTTCGAACTCGCGCTCCTCCAGGCGTTCGCCCGTGTTCAGGTCGTAGGCGTAGACGGCGTCGCCGGCGCCGTCTCCGTTCTCGAGTACCCAGAGGACGGTGCCGTCCGACCAGGCGCCGGTCGGCGTGTCGTGGCCGCCGTCCAGCGCTTCGAGGTCGCGCTTCACGTTCCACTCGAAGTCCAACTCGCTCGGCGAGGGCCCCGACGGGCCACCACCACCGCCGCCCCCGCCACCGGTGGTGATGCTGGAACGGGGGGTGCCCGTCGCCTCGACGGACCAGTCGCTGTCGCCGTGGGTGTTCGTGGCCTTAACCCGCACCGCGTACTCGGTGCCGTTGGTCAGAGACGGGATCGTGTCGCTGCGTGACGGCGCGGCAATCGTCCTCTGCCGGGACGAGCTGAAGCTCTCGCCGCCGGACTTCCATTGCAGGGTGTACTCGGTGATGGCGCTGCCGCCGTCGTTGGGTTCGCCCCAGGTGACGACGAGCTCGGCGTTGCCCGACAATGCCCGCACGTTGTCGGGCGCGCCGGGCTCTTCCGGCGGCTCAGTCTCGTTCGTGACCTCGATGGTCACGGAGATGGTGGCGGTCCCGCCCTTGTCGTCGTCCGCGGTCACGGTCACCGTGTGGCTCGGCGCCGTCTCGTGGTCGAGGGCCGCACTCGTCTGGAGCTGGCCGCTCGCCGGATCGATGTCGAACGACGCCGCGTCCGTGCCGCCGAGGGTGTAGGTCAGTGCGTCGCTGTCCGCGTCCGTGGCCGAGACCGGCGCGCCGATGTCCTCGCCCGAGGCCGTGTTCTCCGCCACCTTGCGCGTGGTCGAGGCGCCTTCGGCGAAGGTGGGCGCCCTGTTGGCGGCATCGTCGTCGGTGATCGTGATGGTCCGCGAGGCGCCGATCTGGGCGCCGCCGTGCATGGCCGCGATCACGATCGTCTCGGCCTCGTCGTCCAGTGCGTCGTCGACCGCGGTGATGGTCGTCATGGCCGAGCTGTTGCCCGCCGTCAGCGTGAGCGTCGCGGGACTGACCGTGTAGTCGTCCGTTTCCGTGGCCGTGCCCGAGAGATCGAGCGTGATCGTCTGGTCGTCGGCGAAGGTCACGCCGCCCGTGCTCACGGTCACGGCCGTGAAGCCCGCGTCCTCTGCGATCGAGGCGGAGCCCACCTCCACGGTCCACGACGGGGCGTCGTCGTCTTCGACCGTCAGCGTGACGTTGGCCGGCGCCGTCACCGCCGCCGCCGTGGTCGCGCCCGACACCGTCAGCGTCTTGTCCTCCGTGTGTACCGTGTTCGCCGTCGCCGTGATCGTTACGATGCCGGTGCTCGCGGTCGCGTTCGCGGCGAAGGTCAGGTTGGTGTTCGCGCTCAGCGTGAAGTCGGCCGCCACCGCCGGGGCCACGGGCGTCACCGAGACCGTCACCGTGAACTGCGTCGCGGATGCGGGCGAGACCGTTCCCCTCACCGTGGTGACTCCGCCTTCCGCGATCGAGTCGGACCACAGCGACAGGGTCACCACCGGCTTGGTGGAGGTCGCCCCGCTGCCCGAGTCGGACCAGTCGCTCGTGCCCTCGTCGTTGGTGGCCCGCACCTGCACGTCGTAGGAGGTGTTCGCGCTGAGGCCCGTGATCGTCGCCGAGGTGTCCGTGCCGGTGTGGCTCCCGTCACTCCACGACCCGGTCGTGCCTGCCTCCCGGTACTGCACGTCGTAGTCGCTGATGTCCGGCTTGCCCGCGTTGGCCGGCGCCAGCCAGGTCGCCGTGACGCTGCTCGGGCCCGCTCCCGTCACCGTCGGCGCCTCGGGCTTCGACGGCGGCTCGTCCTCGTCCGTGCCGTTGATGGTCACCTCGATGCTGGCGCTGCCGCCCTTGCCATCCGTGACCGTGACCGTGACCGCGTAGCTCGACTTCGTCTCGTGGTCGAGGTCCGCCTTCGTCTGGACTTGGCCGCTGGTCGAGACGATGGCGAACGAGGCTGCGTCCGTCCCGCCGAGCGAGTAGCTGAGCGTGTCGTTGTCCACGTCGGTGGCCGTCACCGCCCCCCCGATGTCGGTGTCCGCCGCAGTGTTCTCGGCGACCTCGCGCGTGGCCGTGGCCCCTTCGCTGAAGACCGGGGTGTTGGTGGACTCGACGACCCCCCGCAGCTCGGCCGAGAGCTGCTTTCCGGCGTAGGTACAGATCGAGTTGCTCTGCGGGCAGGCCCGGCTCGGGGCGAGCACGATGGTCACGTCCGCCGAGGCGCTGTCCGGGTCGATCTCGAGCTCCAGCAGGTCGCGCCGGCCATCCACTCGTCTTCCGTCGTACACCGTGCCGTTCGTCACCTCGACTGCGTGATTCCTGAAGTCGGTCAGCCCTGCGCGGATCCGTTCGCTGAACAGGATCCTCACGGCGAAGTTGTTCCCTGCGTGCGGCATGACGGGAATGGTGTCGAAGCTGGCCGTCAGCGGGACGTTGTCCGCCACCGTTACCTCGACGCTCGCCTCGGCCGTGGCCGAGGCGCTGTCGCTGACGGTGAGGGTGAGCGTAACCGTCTGCTCGTCGGCCGTGGCCGCCGGCGCGGTCCACGTGGTGTCCGCCGCCGCCGCGTCGGCGAACGTGCCGCCTCCGTCGCTGGTCCAGGCGTAGCTCAGGACTTCGCCAACGTCGGGGTCGTTCCCGCCGCCGTCCAGCGACACCGTGTTGCCGCCGAGCACCTCGACCTTCATCTCGGGTGTCAACTCGGCCGGGGCGTCCGGCGTGACGGACGCGGAGGCCGTGGGCGGGGTGTTTCCGTCGTCGTCGGTGATGGACACCGTCACGCTGTCGGCGGAGGTGACGGCCCCGTAGCCGCTCACCGCGTGGGTCAGCGTCGCCGTCTCCTCGCCCTCGGCGACGCTGTCGTCGACCGCGGTCACCGTCACCGTCTGCGCGGTGTCCCACGTCGAGGCCGTGAACGTCAGCGCGGCGGGCTCCGCGGCGACGTCGTCGCCGGCGCCGCCCACCGTCACCGTCACCGTCCCCGGCGGCTGCGTGGCCAGCACCACCGTGTAGCTGCCCGCCGCGCCGCCCTCGGCCACCGACACCACCGTCGGGACCACCACCACCCCCGCCGTGTCGTCGCCGGCGACGGTCACCGTACGGTTCGTGAAGCTCGCCGCGTCGGTGCCGCGCAGGTTCTGCACCGCCTTCCTATCGTCGTGAACGCTCGGTTCGCGGTAGCTCACGGCGACCGTCTGGCCGGCCGTCACCGCGGATTCGAGCTCCAGCGTCACGGTGCTGCCACTCGCTGAAACGTCGCTGACCCCGCGGGGAACGCCGTCGACGCTGACCGTGTAGCGATACGGAGTAGCCGTCGTGCGCCGCTTCTTGGGGTTAGACGGGTTGTTGATGGTGGTCTGAAGAGCCTCGTCGTAGGTGAGGACGATCGTCGCGCCGTCCGTCGATATCTCGGCGGCTTGGAGGACCGGCCGCACGCCGTCCACCTTGTGGCCGGCATCGTCGGGCACGGCGGCGTGGCCCAAGACGGCGTCCGTGCCTGTTGTCCCGACGATGCTGGCGCCGTTGAGATCCAGCTTGTCCGCGCCGATCGAAATGCCGTCCATGTCTTCGTCGCCGTCCTGGATTCTGTAGAAGAAGACAATCGCGCGGGACGATTTGCTGTAATAGAGGGCCTGTTTGGGCACGCCGCCGATGTCCAGTTCCAGGCGCGGGCCTCCGTTCTCCAGATCCTGGACATGGATGTCCCGATCGAACTTCACCTCGACGCTCACCGTCCAGGCCAGCGGATAAGTGTCGTCGTCCGGGCCGTCGAAGTCAGGATCGCCGTCGTAGTCAGGATCGTAAGCGAACTCCACCGACGAGATGGCCGGGGGGGACTCATGGGTCAAGGCGTTCCCGGTACCGGGAACGACAGGCGGCGGCGCCGAAAGCCGGGAGGGGGCGACAGGCGGCGGCGCCGAAAGCGGGGGGGCGACAGGCGCCGGCGCCGAAAGCGGGGGGGCGACAGACGGCGCAACACTCCCCCCGAGGGTCCCAAAGCCGAGCTCCGCCGCTTGCGCATCGACGGACGTGCTGTCCTGCAACTCATATACCCTGACCCAATCGAACAGAGCCTCGACCGGGAAATCACCCGTGTGCGCATTGCCGCCGGCCCAGCTCACACCTGTCGACAATACGATGTACTCGTCTCCGCCGGATACGCCTTCCCCCGTATAGGTCCAGGTTAACTTTCCGTCAATATAGAACCTGTACCGATCCGCACTCCACTCCACCGCGTAGACGTGGTACTCGCCATCATGCAAGGTAACATCGACCCACTCGGACGCACTTTTGCGCCTTCTTGACCCGCCATAATCCCAATGCAATGCATGATAGAATCCGTCCCTGATAAACGAGGACTCCAGGATGTCGATTTCCCCACCGTCGGCAGCTCCCTCGACACCGCCATTCTCGGAATGGCGGTGCGTAAGCGGGCCCTGCATCCAGAATACCGTATCGATGCCATCCGCGGTCGGAGCGATCCTCACACTGGCCTCGAAGTACCCGTACTTTCTGTGGTAGATGTCCATGGTCGAGATCCGCGCGGTCAACACTTCACTCGATGTGGCGCTGAGACGCCTCTGAGTGTTCTTCAAGACCAGTTTGCCGTCTGCGACACCTACGTTGTCTGTTTCCCCACGGTAGTAGATCGTGTTTCCATGGTGTGTCCTGGTACTCAGATCCTGCGACTCGCGTTGTGGACGCCACTTCGTGGCGTCCAGAACGTCACCGTCGAAGTCATCGCTCCAGACTTCGACCCACGCCTTCCCGGATGGAGGAGCGGGCCTCGTCGCCGCGCGGGTCACGACGACCGTGTAGGTCTCGGTCGTCATCGCGTCCCCGGCGGTGACCTTGACCTTGATCGTGGTCGTGCCCACCGCGAGATCCACCTGCTGGCCGGTGGCCGTCCCGTCGGCGTCGGTAATCGCCGCGTCTCTCGCGTCGAGATACTCCACCGAGGCGTCCGTGTCGCTCTTCGTCGGCGTCACCGTGATCTGCGAGACGGCGCCGCCGACCGAGGCCGCGTAGCTCGTCGTGTCCGTGGCGAAGGTCGGCGTGAGGGTCAGGTCGTTCGCGCCGTCGTTCAGCACTAGCCCGCTCAGCTCCGTGGGCGCGGACGGCGGCTCGTCCTCGTCCGTGACGTTGATGGTCACATCGATGGCGGCGCTGCCGCCCTTGCTGTCCGTGACCGTGACCGTCACCGAGTAGCTCGTCCTGGCCTCGTAGTCGAGGACCGTCCCGGTCGCGGTCTGGAGCTGGCCGCTCGCCGAATCGATGTCGAACGACACCGCGTCCGTGCCGCCGAGGGTGTAGGTCAGTGCGTCGCTGTCCGGGTCCGTCGCGGCGACCGCAGCGCCCACGTTCTGGCCCGACGCCGTGTTCTCCGCCACGTCGCGCGTCGTCGAGGCGCCTTCGGCGAAGGTGGGCGCCCTGTTGGCGGCATCGTCGTCGGTGATCGTGATGGTCCGCGAGGCGCCCACCTGGGCGCCGCCGTGCATGGCCGCGATCACGATCGTCTCGGCCTCGTCGTCCAGTGCGTCGTCGACCGCGGTGATGGTCGTCATGGCCGAGCTGTTGCCCGCCTTCAGCGTGAGCGTCGCGGGACTGACCGTGTAGTCGTCCGTCACCGTGGCCGTGCCCCCGAGATCGAGCGTGATCGTCTGGTCGTCGGCGAAGCTCACGCCGCCCGTGCTCACGGTCAGCGTCGTGGAGCCCGCGTCCTCTGCGATCGAGGCGGAGCCCACCTCCACGGTCCACGACGGGGCGTCGTCGTCTGCGACCGTCAGCGTGACGTTGGCCGGCGCCGTCACCGCCGCCGCCGTGGTCGCGCCCGACACCGTCAGCGTCTTGTCCTCCGTGTGTACCGTGTTCGCCGTCGCCGTGATCGTTACGCCGCCGGTGCTCGCGGTCGCGTTCGCGGCGAAGGTCAGGTTGGCGTTCGCGCTCGGCGTGAAGTCGGCCGCCACCGCCGGGGCCACGGGCGTCACCGAGACCGTCACCGTGAACGGCGTCGCGGATGCGGGCGAGACCGTTCCCGTCACCGTGGTGACTCCGCCTTCCACGATCGAGTGGGACGACAGCGACAGGGTCACCACCGGCTTGGTCGAGGTCGCCCCGCTGTCCGAGTCGGACCAGTTACTCGTGCCCTCGTCGTTGGTGGCCCGCACCTGCACCTCGTAGGAGGTGTTCGCGCTGAGGCCGGTGATCGTCGCCGAGGTGTCCGTGCTGGTGTGGGTCCAGTCGGTCCAGGCGGTGCCGCCCTGCTGCCGGTACTGCACGTCGTAGTCGCTGATGTCCGGCTTGCCCGCGTTGGCCGGCGCCAGCCAGGTCGCCGTGACGCTGCTCGGGCCCGCTCCCGTCACCGTCGGCGCCTCGGGCTTCGACGGCGGCTCGTCCTCGTCCGTGACGTCGATGGTCACGTCGATGCTGGCTTCGCCGCCACTGCCATCCGTGACCGTGACCGTCACCGAGTACTCGTCGTCCTCCTCGTAGTCGAGGGCCGCCTTCGTTTGGATCTGGCCGCTGGTCGAGACGATGGCGAACGAGGCTGCGTCCGTCCCGCCGAGCGAGTAGCTGAGCGTGTCGTTGTCCGCGTCCGTGGCCGCGACGGCCGCGCCGATGTCCGCGCCCGAGGCCGTGTTCTCCGCCACCTCACGCGTCGTCTCCTCGCCGTCGTCGAAGACCGGCGCGGCGTTGGTCGAACCCGTTCCCGCCGGGGACCAGGCGCCATTACCTTCGTCGTTGGCGGCGCGCACCTGCACCTCGTACGAGGTTCCCGCGTTCAGGGAGGTGATCTTCGCGGTCGTGCCGGTCTGGGTCTGGGGCCCGGTTTCCCAGGCGCCGCCGCCTTCCCGATACTGGATGTCGTAGTGCTTGAGGGCCGGCCTGCCGTCGTTGGCGGGCGCGGTCCAGCTCACGTCGAGGCTGTCGTTCGCGTCCGCCGTCCTTGACACCGTTGGCGCGGCGGGTGCGTTCGGCGGCTCGGGCTCGTCCGTGACGTTGATGGTCACGTCGATGCCGGCGGCGCCGCCGTTGCCGTCGTCCACCGTCACCGTGACCGTGTAGGTCGCCTTTGCCTCGTGGTCGTAGGTCACGCCCGACCCGGTCGAGATCTGCCCGGTGGCCGTGCTGAAGTCGAACGAGGCGGCGTCCGTCCCACCGAGGGCGTAGGTCAGCGTGTCGCCCTCTGCGTCCGAGGCGGCGACCGCCGTGCCGAGGGCGGTACCCGCGCTGCTGTTCTCGGGCACGTCCCGCGTCGTCGAGGATCCCTCGCTGAAGGCCGGGGATCTGTTGGACACAATCGGCACGTCATCGTCGCCGATCTCGAAAGCAACCATCGCGGGCGCACCCGCGTTCACCCCGGCGGGCAGCGTCCCGAAGCCCACCGTGACGCCCTCACCGTCATCATCCTCCCCGTCGTCAGCAGCATCGAACTCGAACGTCTTGGACGTCTCGCCCGCCGCGAACGTCACGTTCGCCGGCACGGAGAAGTCCGCAGCCGACGCGCCGCCCCCCAGCGTCGTGGTCAGCGGGATCACCACGGTGCGTTCAGGATCAGCGCTCAACGACACCGTCACCGTCACCGAGCCGCCCTCGTCCACCGAGTACGAACCAGACCCGAAACTCACCGACACAATCGGCACATCATCGTCAATGATCGACACAGCAGCCGTCGCGGGCGTACCCGCGTTCACCCCGGCAGGCAGCGTCCCGAAGCCCACCGTGACGCCCTCACCGTCATCATCCTCCCCGTCGTCAGCAGCCGCGAAGGTGAACGCCTGGGACGTGTCGCCTGCGTCGAAGGTCACGTTCGCCGGCACGGAGAAGTCCGCAGCCGACGCGCCGCCCCCCAGCGTCGTGGTCAGCGGGATCACCACGGTGCGTTCAGGATCAGCGCTCAACGACACCGTCACCGTCACCGAGCCGCCCTCGTCCACCGAGTACGAACCAGACCCGAAACTCACCGACACAATCGGCACATCACCGTCAATGATCGACACAGCAGCCGTCGCGGGCGTACCCGCGTTCACCCCGGCAGGCAGCGTCCCGAAGCCCACCGTGACGCCCTCACCGTCATCATCCTCCCCGTCGTCAGCAGCCGCGAAGGTGAACGCCTGGGACGTGTCGCCTGCGTCGAAGGTCACGTTCGCCGGCACGGAGAAGTCCGCAGCCGACGCGCCGCCCCCCAGCGTCGTGGTCAGCGGGATCACCACGGTGCGTTCAGGATCAGCGCTCAACGACACCGTCACCGTCACCGAGCCGCCCTCGGCGACGCTGTACGTCGACGCCACGAAGCTCACCGACACCGTCGGCACGTCATCGTCGCCGATCTCGAAAGCAACCATCGCGGGCGTGCCCGCGTTCACCCCGGCGGGCAGCGTCCCGAAGCCCACCGTGACGCCCTCACCGTCGTCATCGACGTCGTCGTCAGCAGCATCGAACTCGAACGTCTTGGACGTCTCGCCCGCCGCGAACGTCACGTTCGCCGGCACGGAGAAGTCCGCAGCCGACGCGCCGCCCGCCAGCGTCGTGGTCAGCGGGATCACCACCGTGCGCTCAGGATCCTCGTCCAGCGACACCGTCACCGTCACCGTTTCGCCCTCGTCCACCGAGTACGGACCAGACCCGAAGCTCACCGACACCGTCGGCACATCACCGTCAATGATCGACACAGCAGCCGTCGCGGGCGTACCCGCGTTCACCCCGGCAGGCAGCGTCCCGAAGCCCACCGTGACGCCCTCACCGTCGTCATCGACGTCGTCATCAGCAGCCGCGAAGGCAAACGTCCGCGACATGGCCGTTGTCGAGAACTCCAGACTCGCGGGCACTCCGGAGAAGTCCGCAGCCGACGCGCCGCCCTGGTTGGTGCTGGTCAGCGGGATGGTGACGGTGCGCTCGGGGTCCGCGCTCAGCACCACGCTGACCGCGACGCTGGCGCCCTCGGCAACGCTGTAGGCCGAGTGCTCGAAGCCGACGGTCACCTGCGGGTCGTCGTCGGCGACGGTCACCGTACGGTTCGTGAAGCTCGCCGCGTCGGTGCCGCGCAGGTTCTGCACCGCCCTCGTATCGTCGTGAACGCTCGGTTCGCGGTAGCTCACGGCGACCGTCTGGCCGGCCGTCACCGCGGATTCGAGCTCCAGCGTCACGGTGCTACCACTCGCTGAAACGTCGCTGACCCCGCGGGGAACGCCGTCGACACTGACCGTGTAGTCATACGGAGTAGCCGTCGTGCGCTGCTGCTCCTTGGACAGGTTCATGGTGGGTTGAAGAGCCTCATCGTAGGTGAGGACGATCGCCGCGCCGTCCGTCGATGTCTCGGCGGCTTGGAGGACCGGCCGCACGCCGTCCACCTTGTGGCCGGCATCGTCGGGCACGGCGGCGTGGTCCAAGACGGCGTCCGTGCCTGTTGTCCCGACGATGCTGGCGCCGTTGAGAGCCAGCTTGTCCGCGCCGATCGAAATGCCGTCCATGTCTTCGTCGCCGTCCTGGATTCTGTAGAAGAAGACAATCGCGCGGGACGATTTGCTGTAGTAGAGGGCCTGTTTCGGCACGCCGCCGATGTCCAGTTCCAGGCGCGGGCCTCCGTCCTCCAGATCCTGGACATCGATGTCCTGATCGAAGTTCACCTCGACGCTCACCGTCCAGGCCAGCGGATAAGTGTCGTCGTCCGGGCCGGCGTAGTGAGGATCGTAGCTGGCGTAGTCAGGATCGTAGGCGAACTCCACTGACGAGATGGCCGGGCGGGACCCACGGCTCAAGGCGTTCCCGGTACCGGGAACGACAGGCGGCGGCGCCGAAAGCCGCGGGGGGGCGACAGACGGCGCAACACTCCCCCCGAGGGTCCCGAAGCCGGGCTCCGCCGCTTGCGCATCGACGGACGTGCTGTCCTGCAACTCGTATACCCTGACCCAATCGACCAGAGCCTCGACCGGGAAATCACCCGTGTGCGCATTGCCGCCGGCCCAGCTCACATTTGTCGCCAATATGATGTACTCGTCTCCGTCGGATACGCCTTCCCCCGTATACGTCCAGGTCAACTTTCCGTCAACATAGAACCTGTACCGACCCGCACTCCACTCCACCGCGTAGACGTGGTACTCGCCGTCATGCAAGGTAACATCGACCCGCCTGGACGCACTTGTGCGACTTCTTGACCCGCCATTATCCCAATGCAATGCATGATAGAATCTGTCCCTGATAAGCGCGGACTCCAGGATGTCGATTTCCCCACCGTCGGCAGCTCCCTCGACACCGCCATTCTCGGAATGGGAACCCGAAAGCAGGCTCTGCATCCAGAATCCCGTATGGATGCCATCCGCGGTCGGAGCGATCCTCAGACTGGCCTCGAAGTACCCGTACTTTCTTCGGTAGGTGTCCTGGGTGTAGATCGACGCGGTCAACACTTCACTCGATGTGTCGCTGAGACGCCTCTGAGTGTTCTTCAAGACCAGTTTGCCGTCTGCGACACTTATGTTGTCTGTTTCCCGACGGTAGTAGATCGTGTTTCCATGGTGTGTCCTGGTTTTCAGATTCTGCGACTCGCGTCGTGGAAGCCACTTCGTGGCGTCCAGAACGTCACCGTCGAAGTCATCGCTCCAGACTTCGACCCACGCCTTCCCCGATGGAGGAGCGGGCCTCGTCGCCGCGCGGGTCACGACGACCGTGTAGGTCTCGGTCGTCATCGCGTCCCCGGCGGTGACCTCGACCTTGATCGTGGTCGTGCCCACCGCGAGATCCACCTGCTGGCCGGTGGCCGTCCCGTCGGCGTCGGCGATCGCCGCGTCCTTCGCGTCGAGATACTCCACCGAGGCGTCCGTGTCGCTCTTCGTCGGCGTCACCGTGATCTGCGAGACGGCGCCGCCGACCGAGGCCGCGTAGCTCGTCGTGTCCGTGGCGAAGGTCGGCGTGAGGGTCAGGTCGTTCGTGCCGTCGTTCAGCACTAGATTGCTGATCAGGGTGACGTCGGCGAGCGGAACGATGGCACCGGCGTGGGCGGACGGGATGACGCCGGCCACGTTGGAGCCCTGGCTGGCGTCCCCGCCGCGCAGCGCCTTGACTTGGTAGCGGTAGCCGTCCAGGTCTCCGGTCACGCCAGAGTCGGTGTAGGTGGTGTCGGTGTTGCCGGTGTCGGCCGCCAGGGTGGTCAGCGCGGCGCTGCCCTGGGCGCGCAGGACCTCGTACCCGGTCACGGAAGCGGCGTCCTCGGCGGGGGCGGTCCAGGTGAGGGTGACCCGGTTCTCCGCCAGGCTGGCCTCGAGGCCGCTGGGGGCCAGGTCGGCGGGGTCCAGGTCTGCGGGGTCCGGAGTCGGCTCCGGCTCAGGTGCCGGCGTCGGGGTGGGAGTGGCCGCCGGGGTGCTGGCCCTGCGGTGACCCGACCACGTGCTCGCGCCGTGGGCGTTGACGGCCTTGACCCGGTACACGTAGCGCCGCTCGGGTTCCACGGTGTCGTCGGTGTAGCTCGTTGCCGCCGAGCCCGTGTGCTCCGTGACGGTGACGAACTCGCCGGCGGCGTGGACGTCGCGGTCGCGCCGGAAGACCTGGTAGTGGGTGATGCTGCCGTCGCCGGGATCGTCCCAGGTCAGGCTGACCGAGTCGTGGGACGCCTCGCTGGAGAGTCCCGTGGGCTTCCCGGGAACGGAGCCGTCCTGGGCCTGGGCCGGCGCGCCGGAGAGGGACAGTGCGAGCAGCGCGGCCAGGGCGGCGAAGAGGATGGCGAGCCTGGGTCTGGCTGTGTGGGCCATCGTTGCTCCTCCTGGTGCGTGTTGCGCATGGCCCCCGTCGTCAAGCCTCCGTCCAACGGGGGCGGCGGCGTGCGCCTACGCCGGCAGACGAGGCGTGGTACGCACGGGCGCGCCCCTACTGGAGCGCCGGGGGCGGCGACGGTTCGGATGAGAGACGGCGGACGGGCGTGTGCTCCGGGCGTGCGGCGCTGCGGCGGAGGCGGTTGAAGCGAACGAGCGAGGCCCGGCTACGGGCCGCCGACGGAAAAATGGGGGGGGGGGGGGGGGGGGGGTACGTTTGTTCTAGTAGCGCGATGCGCGCAGGCAGCGCCGGACGCGGTCAGCAGCGCCGTTGCGCTTGCCTGCCGCGCGTTCCCGTTCGACTTCGCGACCATCGGACGCACCAGTGCCCCCCTCGCGCGAGCGTGTTGCGCTCTCCCGGGTTCAACGGGGCAATTCTTCCTGTTCGTTGGCTCGGTGTCAGTGCACGGGGCGTGAACTTACGACTCTGCTCTATGAACATATCGTGAATGTCATGGATTGAGGGCCGTGTGGCCTCTTCTCAGGCAATGAGCGACTGCCTGAGAACCAGCGACGCGGTGGCGCGCTGCGGAGTGCAGCCGTCACGCCGCTTGCCGGGCAAGAGCGTTCTGCGCGGAAGGCGGAGCGAACTCGGCCGCGCTCAGTGGCAGCGGTGTCGCGCTCCGAGGGGGCCTACCGCCCGTCGCTTGCGGCGACCAGCGGCGTGAGGGGCGGAACGCCGTGCGGGAACAACTCCCTGAACTTGCGGTTCACGAACTCGGGCGCTCCGAGGATGTAGGAGACGAACTCGCCCTCGTCGAGCGTGTAGAGGGCCGTGACGGCCAGGCTCTGCGCGCAGGCCACGAGATCATCGACGCTACCGCCCTCGTAGATGACGAGGCTGAAGCCCGCGGCGATCTCGCCGCGCAGGCACTCCGGCCACGGCAACAGGGCGCCGTCGCCTTGGTTCGGGTCCGCTGATGGCGGTCCGCTGCTCCCAGCGACCAGCGGCATGACCGGGGGGACACCATCGGCGAACAGCTCGGCGAATGGTTGGTTCACGAACCCCGGCGCTCCAAGGATGTACGAGACGTAGACGCCGCCGTGCAGCGCGTAGAGGGCCACGACATCGCGACTCTCCGCGCAGGTGACCAGCTCCTCGACGCTGCCACCCTCATAGACGACGAGGCTGAAGCCCTCGGCGACGTCGCCGCGCAAGCAGTGCGTCCAGGGATCGGGCGTCGCCTGCCGGTCCGGGTCTCCCAGGCGCACGCGGTAGACACGCGTGCGGCTGCCGTCCGCCGAGGTCACGGTGACCGTGATCGCGTCGATGCCCTCCAGCGCCAGCTGGTGGCCGTTCGTGTCGTCGCCGCCGGCGTCGGCCGGCTCGATGAGGACGGTCGTGCGGCGCTGCAGCGCCTCCGCCTCGACCGTCGTCTCCGTCACGCCCTCGGCGGCGACGCCGTCGTACTCCGTGCGGTCCCCCGAGAACTCCCCGATCTCGATGCCGCTCAGCGACAGTGAGGCGAGGCGCGCGTCGATCGCGTCGGGCATGTTGTAGCTGTAGACCTTGTCGTCGCTCTCGTCGGCCACGTAGATCACCTCGCCGTCCGACCAGATGCCGCGCGGGCTGTTGTTGGAGGCCTTGCTCAGCTCCGTGAACTCCTCCTCGCTGTTGCGTACGAGCGCCCCATCCTCGAGGCGGTAGGCGAAGAGCCGCTTCGCGCCGTGGTCCGAGACCCAGATCGTCACCCCGTCCGACCAGATCCCGTGGGGACTCCCGTTGGCGTCGTCGAGGGCGTACTCGGCCACCAGCTCGCCGCTCCCGAGGTCGTAGACGAAGACGCTGTCCTCGTCCCGGTCCAGCACCCACATCCTCTCGCCATCCGACCAGATGCCGCGGGCGGCGCCGTTGTCCTCGTCGAACTCGAGGTCGCGCTCCGGCAGGCGCTCGCCCGTCTCGAGGTCATGGCCGAACAGGCGGTCCTGGCCGCTGTCGGAGACCCAGATGACCGTGCCGCCGGACCAGACGCCGCGCGGTGCGCGGTTGCGCTCGTCGAGTTCGAACTCGCGCTCCTCCAGGCGTTCGCCCGTGTTCAGGTCGTAGGCGTAGATGGCGTCGCCGGCGCCGTCTCCGTTCTCGAGTACCCAGAGGGTTGTGCCGTCCGACCAGGCGCCGGTCGGCGTGTCGTGGCCGCCGTCCAGCGCTTCGAGGTCGCGCTTCACGTTCCACTCGAAGTCCAGCTCGCTCGGCGAGGGCCCCGACGGGCCACCACCACCACCACCGCCTCCGCCGCCCCCGCCGCCGGGGCCGGGGCCGGTGGGGCCGGCGCTGGACACGGTGATGGTGACCTCGATGCTCGCCGTCCCGCCGTTCCCGTCCTCTGCGATCACCGTGCCCGCGTAGGCGGGCCGGTTCGCGGCGTCCAGCACGACCCCGTCGCGCACGGTGACCTGGGCAGTGTGCTCCTCGATCTCGAAGTCCGAGGCAGCGGCGCCGGTCAGCCGGTAGGTGAGCTCGTCGCCGTCCACGTCGCTGGCGGTGACCGGCGCGCCGACGTCGTCCCCTTCCTGCGCGCTCTCGGAGACCGAGCGCCCGGCCGTGGCCCCCGCGAACTCGGGGGCGTCGTTGAGCGGGTCGATGGTCACCGCGACGGTGGCCTCGGCGGAGAGGCTCCCGTCGGAGACGGCGTAGCTGAAGCTGTCCGCGCCGTGGTAGTCGGCCTTGGGCGTGTACGTGATCTCGTTGCTGGCGGCATCGACCTCGGCGACGCCGTTGGCAGGCTGCGTGCTCACCGAGACGGTCAGGGCGTCACCCTCGGGGTCGCTGTCGTTGATGAGGACATCGATCGTCACCGGCGTGTCCTCGTCGGTCGTGACCGTGTCGCCGGTCGCCTCCGGCGCCTCGTTCACGTTCCTGACGGTGATGTCGACAGCGATGCTGTCGCTGGCCGTGGATGGGTCGGCGGCGGTGACGGTCACGGAGTAGGAGTTGGAGTCTTCGTAGTCCAGCACGGCGCCCTGCCCGACCCGAATCTGACCGCTGCCGCCCTCGATGGTGAAGAGGGCCGCATCGATGCCCGAGAGCGTGTAGGCCAGCGTGTCGGCGTCGGGGTCCGTGGCCGTGACCGGGTCGCCGACGGGCGTGCCTTCGGCCGAGTTCTCCTCGATCGAGCGGGGCGTGGTCTGGGCGACGAACGCGGGGGGCTCGTTCATCACCGGCGCGGCCTGCGTCGGCTCGTCCGAGGTCTCCTGCGCGCTCTTGCCGGCGCCCTCGCCGTCGTCATACGAGGCCGTCACCCGCAGGTAGTGGTCCAGGTCGGCGTCGGCGGGCGTGTAGCTCTCGGTCGTGGCGCCGTCGATCTCGCTCCAGTTGCTCCGGTTCTGCGAGCGCTCCCATGTCCACGACAGGCTCGTGATGTCGCCGTCGGGGTCGTCGAGCGTGGCGGTCAGCAAGGTGCCCACCAGCGGCTGCTGCGAGGACAGCGTGAGCGTCCCCGCCTCCTCTTCGTTGGTGACGGTCACCGTCACATCCAGGGCGTCGCTCTGCTGGCCGTCGGAGACCCGCACTCGCACCAGGTACTCGTTGTTCCCGCCCGCGTCCGCCGGCGACTCGAAGTCGGGCGGCGCGACGAAGCCCAGCACGCCGTTGTCGCTAATGCGGAACTGATCGCTGTCCGTCCCCTCCAACGACCAGGCGATCGTGGCGTGCTCTGGATCCTCCGCGCTGTAGATCGCCACGTCGGCCGTGCCCTGCTCGGCGTAGTCCACGCGGGCGAGACCACTCACGACCGGCGCCTCGTTCTCGTCGGTGACGGCGATGATGACTAAGGTGGGGTCCCCGAGGCCAAAGGGGTCGGCGGCAGTCGCCTCAACGATGTATACCGTCCCTGGCTCGTTGCCTACCGTCGTGTCCGGCGCAACCCGGATCTGCCCGCTCCGGCTCTCGATAGCGAACAGGTCCGCGTGGAAGCCCGAGACCGTGTAGATCAAGGTGTCGCCCTCGGGGTCGCTGGCCGTGACCGGCGCGCCGACGGGTGCCCCCCCGCGAGAGTTCTTGGCCACGGACCGAAATATGTTCGCCCCCCCCGGGAACCAGGGCCGCGCGTTCATCATGGGCACTCCCGTGGTCGCGGCGGACCAGGGGCCGGGGCCGTCCTCGTTGACCGCCCGCAGCTGCAGGTCGTACCCGACACCTCCGGTGACACCAGTGACGGTGTATTGCAGGTTGCCGACGGTCCCGATGCTTTCCGCCACGCTCCAGTTGTCGCCTGACCTTTCGGCGGCGGCGCTCTCGATATAGCGCAGGTCGTAGGCGGTGACGGCCGAGCCGCCGGTGTCGGCGGGGGCGGTCCAGTCAACCGTGAGCGCGCGGATGCCGGGAACCACCATGCCGATGTCGGGGCGACCGGGCGAGAATCCATGTCCGTAGACGGTCAGACTCCACCCATCGAGCGTTCCCGTCCGCGTGGGCCTGTGGTCGGTGATGTGAAGCGTCCACGTGCCGGCGGCGTTCTCACCGAGGTGCCGGGCCGAGCCGAAGCGGATGGTCTGCTCCACGGGCACGCGAGAGTGGCCGTTGGCATAGGTGAGCCTGGATCTGGCGCCGGAGGGGGATACCAGCTGCACCTCGAGATCATTGAAGGACGCGTGGTCGAACGTGACGTTGATCTCGACGAACTCGACGAATCCCACATGGTTGTCGACGGTCACGCGGCTGCGGACCGTGATCGGGGCGCCACCGGAGGGACGGTCGGGAATCTCCAAGTTCTTGTCGGCCGATTCCGCGCTGATCTCGCGCAGCGCCGGCACCTTGGTCCAGTCGCCGGCCAGAGCGACGGCGGCCCCGGCGTCCACCATGCCAAAGCCGTACTTGTGGTTGAAGAAGTAGCGCTCGCTGTCGGATCCGTATTCCAGCGCGCCCTGCGCCCAGCCGGTGTTCCGCGGATTGTTCTTGCGCGCGGACGCCGCGAGGATGAGCTTCAGGTCGCGCCAGGTCAGACTGTCGTCTGCGCTGCGCAGCAGCGCGGCCACGCCGGAGACGATCGGAGCGGCCGCGGACGTGCCGCCGAAGTTGGGCGTATATTGGTCGCCGTTATCGGTCGTCGCGATCGCGGGCAGATCTGCGACGACCTCATTGGATGGAGCGCATACCCACAGGTTCGCGCCCAATTCCGAGTAGCTGCTTCTTAGATCGTCGTAGTTGACGGCACAGACGGCGGTGACGGCGTAGTAGTTCGCGTATCCGTTGAGGTTGGCGCTGGTGAAGGTCCCTCCATTGCCGGCGGAGAAAACGTAGAAGACTCCCTTGCCGTGGTTGCCGCTCGTCACCCCGTTCTGGACGGCCAGCTCCCAGGCGGCGGACGCGGGGGCCGGGCCGAAGAGGTGTGATGGTCCCCAGCTGTTGTTGGACACGGCGGTGTCCTCGTCGCCCGTCGTGGACCCCTCGCCGATCCTGAACATGGCGTCCGCCGCATTCGCAGCCGTAGAGTCCGCCAACAGGTTGTAGCCGTAGATCGTGGCTTGGGGCGCGACGCCGCGCATGCCGATATTGTTGTCCCGCGCCGCGATCAGGCCGGCCACGCGCGTCCCGTGGGTCTCGAAGGGGTTGAATATGCTGGCGCGAGTGGAGTAGTTCCGGTTGCGGGATGGGTCGGCGTTGTCCGTCAGGTCTTCGTGCTCGAAGTGCATCCCGTCGTCGACCACGGTGACGTTCACGCCGGCTCCCATGTTGGTCTTCCAGACGTCTTCGACGTTGATGTCCTGTCCTGCCCCTCCGGGGTACTGACCGCTGTTGCGCAGGTGCCACTGACATCCGTACAGGGGGTCGCTGACGGGGGTCTCCTTGGCGGTGCATTCATTGATGAAGCTGGTGTACGCGGTATCGTCAAGGATCGTGAGTAGGTACGGTCCGGGCTTGCCGGAGGGAGACGAGATTTTGAGGTAGTTCGTGCCGGCGCTGAGCTTGCCGAAGATCGCAAAGCTGAAAAACGAACGGCCATCCTCGATGAAGGCGCTGTGGGGGATCCAATAGATGTCCACCGGGTTGCCAGCCTGGTCGAAGACCTCCGCAGCCAGCGACGCGGGGTCGTTGGGACGGAATAAGGTATGGCTGACCCTGGCATGCATGTAAATGTATTCGGTGGCGGCGATCGTGAGGGCGAAGTAGTGCTCGTCGGTCGCCGCGTTCAGCCGCGCCGCAGTTTGCAGCAGGTCGATGTCCACGGCGCCGGCGATCGACCCACCCGGTGGCGTGACCGTTCGGGCGTGGAGCGTGTACGTTTCTATCCCCCATCCATAAAGGAGCGCGCGCACCCTGATGTAATAGGTTCCCGCCTCCACCTCGCGCCAGATCCCGAAGTTGTAGCGGCTGTACGCGAGGGAGCTGTCGTCATTTTCGGCGATGACAACCCCGTCGGCATCGAGCAGCTGCCCGACGAGATCCATACTGCCGCTGGAGACGATCCACAGATCGGCGGCGCTGGTCAGCACGATCTTGAAGACGTCGCGGTCGTCCGCCGCGTCGATCCGCCCCGGCGCCGGGGCCCCGAGGGTGATGGCCGTCGCGTCGGCGAGGGAGCCGCCGGGGGCGGTCGCCGTTCGCGCATGCAGCGTGTACGGCCCGGTGACCTTCGAGTGGTTAACGCCGACGCTGACATAGTAGGTTCCCGCCTCCAGCTCGGCGCGGATCTCGAAGTCCCACAGCTGGCCGGGCCACCCGCCGCCGCCTTTGTGGGTCTTGAGGTGGCCGCCGCCGGAGTCGTACAGTGCGCCCTTGGTGTCGAGATTGCTGGTCGTGTAGAGCCACAGGTCGGCGGCGCTGGTCAGCACGATCTTGAAGAAATCCTCGTCGTCGCCCGACTCGATGACGCCGGTCGCCGTGGAGTCCAGCGCCAGCGCGGTCGCGCCGGCGGTCGCGCCGCTGTGGTCGGCAGGCGCGCCGGTGGCGGTGGCCGACCAGTCGCCCAGGCGACCCATCGTGACCGCGCGCACCTGCACGTCGTACTGCGTGTCGTTGGTCAGGCCGCTGAGGAGGTAGCGCAGGTCGCCCGCGCTCCAGGCGTCCAACACGACGGTCCAGAGGCCGGCGGCCTTGTCCGGGGCGTCGCTCTCGATGGAGCGCAGGTCGTAGGCGCTGATATCGGCCGCGTCGACGCTGGCGGGCGCCGTCCAGTCCACGATCAGCGATTCGTCGCCGCGGGTGACCGAGTCGATGGTCGGGGCGGCGACGGGCGGCGGTCTCTGCGCTCGCGCGAGGCCGGGCGCGGCCATGACGCCAAGGAGGACGCAGGCAGCCAGCAGCGCCGGCCACCTCACCTGGCGACCACTTCCCTGCGCCAGTTCGGGCTCGAGCTCAGCACCCCGTCCTGACCGGCCAGGGCGTTCGCCAGGTCCAGCGACCACGCCCGCCGCGTTGATCGCCTTGACCCGATACACGTGCTTGACCCATGCTTTTGCCTCCTTGTGATGGCATGGGTTCTAGTCTCGGCCTGCGTCATGTGTTGAGTTGGCGACTGGGACCGACCTGCGTGTCAACGAGCCCGCACGGCGAGCGCCACGGACCACCACCTTATGGCTGCTGACCAAGTGCTATCCCCTCCGCAACCTTCAGGAAAGTTGTACTGCAGGGTGTGAGGGTTCCGGTTTGTGGCCACCGCTTGTTTACCGCCCACTTGACGGTTGACCTGTTGGCTTCTGCGGCGTCGTACTCCAGCGTGAAGCAGATGTCGAGGACGCCGACCGCCCCGGCGCTGTTGATCGCTGCGACCGTGACGAATCCCTTGCCCTTGTTGTATATGTTGCCGTAGTCCGTCGGCCCCCAGAGCCCTCCGCTGCGGCCGAACATGGAGAGATTGTTCGTGGGCCGAATGTGCAACGTGCTGCCGCTGATCCAGCTCCACGCCAACGGTTTCCCCGTCGGGAAGAGGTAGTAGTCTCGACCGTTGTCGGAGGTTGCGCTCCTCCAGGAGTAGAAGTCGCATTGGTCGCACAGGTAGTAGTTCATCGACAGCCCCTGGGGGTCGGTGAACCAGCCGGAAACGTCGACCTCCACGGTGGGGCCGGCGAAGTAGACGACGGTGCTTTCGTCGAATGCCGCCCCAGCAGCTGGTTGCGGCGGCTGGGGGTCGCCGACGGTGTCGCTTCTGCGCACCGTGAAGCACTTGCGGAGTGCCTTGCCGTTCGTGTGGACGGGCACGATCGTGCTGTCGGAGTCGCGGACGACGTAGGCGAACAGTTCTACCTCGTCGCCGTAGGGCACCTGGCGCAGTGCCTTCCAGTCGCCGATCTCGTCGGCCTCCACGGTGTGCCAGAACACCGGGTAGACACTGTGCCAGCGGTTGCTGTCCCAGTTGTAACCGATCCGCAGGAACCGCACGTTGTCGCTCAGGTTCCAGGTGTCGGCCCCGTCCACGTCGGTCAGCACGACTCTGGCGTCGACGAAGGGCTTGCCGCCATTGATGTGGCTGACGTGGCGCAGCCGGTGCTCGATCTCCAAGCCTGGGATTACGGGGTCGCTGCTGCCGCAGGAGACATGTCCGCTGGCGGGGGCGGTCTCGAGCGGGGGCGGGGGGATGACCGTGGGCAGCGACACATACACGGTCTCGGAGGGCTCGCTGGGCTCGGCGCCGCGCAGTGCGACGACTTCGTAGAAGTAGTAGCTCTGATCGGTGGCGCTGGCGTCGAGGTAGGCGGTGTCCGCGGTGGCGGTGTCGTCGACGAGCACCACGGTGTGCTGGTCGCCCACGGGGCCGCGGCGGATCTGATAGCCGGTCACCGACCTGGCGTCCTCGGCCGGGGCGCCCCAGTCGAGCTGCACGCCCCCGAGCGTGGGCGGCACGGCGCCGTCGGTCACCAGCACGGCGCTGAGCCCGCTGGGGGCCAGCGGCGAACCGGCATAGGGCACTACCGCCGGCGCGGGCTCAGTCACGCTGTCCGGCGCGGCCGCCGTCGTTGCCGAGGCGCTGGGCGCATGCTTGAACGCCGAGACGCCCGTGTCGCGCAGCGCCGAGACCCAGTACGTGTAGAGCGTCCGCGGCTCGATGCCGCGGTCGGTGTAGCTCGTCTGCTGCGACTCGGTGTTGCCCACGATGATCGACGACAGCGTGGGCGCAGCCCCGTCCTCGGTGCGCACGATGACGTAGCCCAGCGGCGGCGCGCCCGCGGGCGCGGTCCACTCCAGCGTCACCGAATCGTGGCTCACGTTGGTCAGCTCGAGCGCCGGCACGTGGGTCACGCCGGGACTCTCGTCGAGCCCGGTGCAGGGACCGGTGGCGCTGCACCGGCGCTCGCCCGCGTCCGTCCCGCCCGCCGCGTCGCCGTCCGTCTCAGGCGTGGGCGCTGGAGTGGGCTCCGGGGTCGGTGTCGGCGTCGGTCCCGCAGCCGGGGTGGGCGCCGCTGGGGTGTTGGCTCTGGCGAAGCTCGACCACTTGCTGGCCCCGTGCTGGTTGACCGCCTGGACCCGGTACACGTAGCGCTGCTCCGGCTCCGCGCTGTCGTCCGTGTAGCTCCTCGCCGCCGAGTTGGTGTTGGAGTTGATGGTGACGAACTCACCTGAGGCGTGGATGTCGCGGTCCCGCCTCAGGATCTGGTAGTGGCTGATGCCGGCGTCGCCGGGATCGTCCCAGGTCAGGCTGACCGAGTCGTGGGACGCTTCACTGGCCAGTCCCGTGGGCTGATCGGGAACGGAGCTGTCCTCGACCAACTCAGGCGCCGGCTCCGGCGCCGGGGTCGGGGTGGAGCCAGGCGCCGGCTCCGGCGCCGGAGTCGGGGTGGAGCCAGGCGCCGGTACGGCGAGGGTGTTGGCCCGGGCGGGCGCCGACCAGGTGCTGACGCCGTGGGCGTTGATCGCCTTGATCCGGTAGATGTAGCGCGCGCCGGCCACGACCTGGTCGTCGGTGTAGCTCGTCGCGGCCGAGCCGGTGTTGGCCTGGACCGGGATGAACAGGCCGGCGCGGTGCACGTCGCGGTCGCGCTGCAGCACCTCGTAGCCGGTGATGCTGGAGTCGCCGGGGTCGTCCCAGCTGAGCGAGACCGAGTCATGCGTGACCTGGGTCGCCGTGAGACCGGTGGGCGGGGCGGGGACGGCGCCTTGCTGGGCCCCCGCGGGGCGGCCGCCACCGGCCAACAGCGCCAGCGTGGCGAGCACGGCCAGGACCGTGAACAGGAGCGAGAACCAGGACAACCTAGTGCTGAGCGTCATCGTCGTGCCTCCGCTGCGTGTTGCGACAGAGGACAATGGTGTACGACCGATGTGGCACGGGTGTGACATTCAAGCCCACGACGCGTACCAATGTTGCGTCAGATTCTCGGGCGTACAGCCCAGCCGAACGCGCCCGGACCACGCATCAGCCAATGCCTCGACGGGGCCGGGATCGTCGTCCGGCCACGGCTTCTGGACGGCGTCCCCGCCCTCTGGACGGCGGCCGCTCAGCTCGCCAGTTCGCGCCCCCGCCTCAGGTCTTGCGAGCGCCCGGCTCGCGCCCGGCGAGCCGCGCCCGCCCAGTGGCCCCACGGCGAAGCGGTCGCCGAAAGCCTGGTTTGAGGAACTCTGGACGCCGGGGGGAACAGGCCGCGTAGCCGCCGGGCGCTCAGACTGGATCAGGAGCGGGAGCAGGAACCGGTCAGCGCGGGCGCCAGGTGTGACAACGCCTCTCGCAAGTCCATCCACCGCAGCTGCATGCCTCCTCGTTGCCGGGGCGCCAAACCCGGCCTCGATGAGCCCACCACCACGCTGCGCGAGGCCAGCGGAGCGCACCGTGACGAGGGAGTCGGGATGGACTCCCACGCGGGTCGGGAGAAAGGCGGGCCGGCCAGGGCCGGTCTCCGCCCGACGGGACCTCCACAAGGCCCTGTCGCGGCAGGACATCGCGGGCCTGGGCGCAACCGAGTCCAGCTGCATCCTGCACGAGCGCGGTGACCACGCCCGGCGCCGCATCGAGTTCGAGACCCTGGTGGAACCGCAGGCCGGCCGCGCCCGCGTTGGCTGCGATTGCGTTGCCGGCGGGGCTGCTAGGGCTTCGCCATACGGTAGCCCACTTGAGGTTCGGTCGAGATGTAGGTTCGGCTCTTGCCGTCGTCACCCAGCTTGCGGCGGAGCCTCCTCACGGCGGTGCGGACCGTCCGCGGGTCGTGGGTATTGCGCTCCGCCCAGACGCGTTTCAGCAGCTGGGCATGGGTCATGACGAGGCCGGCGTGCGAGCTCAGCTCGAAGAGCAATTCGTACTCGAGGGCGGACAGGCGCACAGGACGGCCAGCCACCGTCACGCGGCGTTGGGCGTAGTCGATGGTGAGGTCCTTGAGCAGATAGGGTTCGGGCGGCTCGGCCTGCTCGCGCCCCACGGGCTCGCGCAACGCCGCCTTGATCCTCGCCACCAACTCGAGCGGCAAGGCGGGCTTGAGGATGTAGTCGGCGGCGCCCAGTTCGAAGGCCTCTGCGACAATCTGATCTCTGCGGTAGCTGGACAAGAAGATGACCGGGATGCGGGCGATCGCGAGGATCTCCTGCATCAGGTCGATTCCGTCGGTCGCGGGTAGCACCACGTCGAGCAATGCCAGGTGCGGTTCGTGCGTCTTCAATAGAGCAGGAACTTCCTCCGGTTCGGCGGTCATGATCGGCATGAAGCCCGCGTTCGTGAGCGTGTCCTGAAGGGACGGCTGTGTCTGCGGGTTGCTGTCTATCACGAGAATGCGAGTTCGCTCGCGCGCCGTCGGGTCTGGGTCAGAACTCCGGGCGGAGCTTACGGCGGGGCCCGCCCCGGCCGCCTCGATCAGGGGGATGACGACGCTGAACTGCACACCGCGGCCGGGGCCCGCGCTCCCGGCCGACAGGCGGCCGCCGTGCGCCTCCACGACGCCTCTGCAGAAGGCCAGGCCACCCGAGTCTTGCACAGTGTCACGTGCCCGCTCCTCGCCTTCGCTCGTGATGGACAACGTCACGTGAGCGGCGTCTCGTACGGCGGTCACGCGGATGACCGACGAATCGTGCGAGTACCTGGATGCTTTGACCAGGAGGATGTCCAACACCTGGATGACGCGCCACCTGTCGACCGTGACCGCGGGCAGGTCCGGCTCGAGGTCGATCCGGATGTTGTTCCCGACGCCTCTGCTGAGGAACAGGGTCCTGGCCTCGTCCACCAGGCTGGCCACCTGCGTCCGTTCGGCAGAGAGCGGCAGCGTCCCCGGCTTGTCGACCAGGTTGCTGAGTAGGCCGCGCATGTGGTTGGCGTGCGTGTCGATAATCCGGAGAAACGGAAGCATGTCGGCAGGGTCCAGGTCGGCGGAGAAGCCGTCCAGCAAGGTGGCGACGGATCCCTTGATCGAGGTCAACGGGACGCTCAGGTCGTAGTAGACCCCGCCGAGGAGCTGTGCACGCAGCCGCTCCACCTCTTCGGGCCGTGTCAAGTCCTCCTGCGGGGTCTTGCTGGTTGCCGCGAAGCGAGCGGCGTTGGCGATGGCCTGTGCAGCATGCGCGGTGAACAGGCGCACGTTCTCTTCGTCTTCCTCACTGAACGCGTCACCGCTCCTCTCCCGAGCGAGGTGGATGCCGGCGATGGGCTTGCGCTGCTGATGGATCGGTACGGACAGAAAGGTACTCGCGGGCAGTTGAATGCCGGGCACGCCGACCGAGCGGACGTAGCTACCGAGATCCTCGACCCGCACCGGTTCCGAAATCTTGCTCAGGTGATCAATGAATGCCTGAACACCGGGCTGACTCAGGAACCGCCGGCGGTCGTCTGGGGTCAAACCGGAAATAATGAAGTCCTGCAGCTGCCCTGAGTCGTCGAGCGTCGTAATCCCACTGTACCGGGCGCCTGTGAGCACGCGTGCGCCTGAGGCGATCTCGCGCTGAACAGCATCGAGATCGAGGTTTCGGTAGATGCGAAGAGTGACCTCGCGCCATCGGGACTGGCGCTCTCGCAGTACCTCACCCTCACTGTTTGTCGTCACGTTGTAGTCCTGCGGGACAGTGCGAGCAGCGCGGCCAGGGCGACGAACAGGATGGCGAGCCTGGGTCTGGCTGTGCGAGTCATCGTGTCCCCTCCTGGTGTGTGTTGCGCATGGCCGTCGCCGGGCCTCCGTCCAACGGGGTCGCCCGCGGACAGCCGCCCGCATCGTCTGGCGGAGCTGGGCACCGGTCCGCAGCAGCGCTTCTTCCCGCCCGCGACGGTCGAGGAGCCCCTCGAGCTGGAGCGCGAGCCCGTGGCCCGGAGCCCGACGAACCCGACGGCACGGACGCACGTCTCGCCCAGCAGACGCAGGTTGCGCGGGGAGATCAGTTGGCTGCGGGAGCCCCCTCGCTCCTGGCGACCAGTGCTGCGATGGCGGGCAGGCCCTCAGTGAACAGCTCACGGAAGGGGCGGTTCACGAACTCCGGCGCTCCGAGGATGTAGGAGACCCACTGGTCGTCGTGCAGGGCGTAGAGGGCCGTGACGTCCAGGCTCTCCGCGCAGGCCACGAGATCATCGACGCTTCCGCCCTCGTAGATGACGAGGCTGAAGCCCTCGGCGATCTCGCCGCGCAGGCACTCCGGCCACGGCAACAGGGCGCCGTCGCCGAGGTTCGGGTCCGCTGATGGCGGTCCGCTGCTCCCAGCGACCAGCGGCATGACCGGGGGGACGCCATCGGCGAACAGCTCGGCGAACGGTTGGTTCACGAACTCCGGCGCTCCGAGGATGTACGAGACGTAGACGCCGCCGTGCAGCGCGTAGAGGGCCGCGACATCGCGGCTCTCCGCGCACAGGGCCAGGTCCTCGACGCTGCCGCCCTCATAGACGACGAGGCTGAAGCCCTCGGCGATGTCGCCGCGCAAGCAGTGCGTCCAGGGCGTTTCCTGCGCCGCGCCGCCCTCAAGCCGCACGCCGTAGACGCGCGTGCGGCTGCCGTCCGCCGAGGTCACCGTCACCGTGATCTCCGTGACCCCCTCCAGCGCCAGCTGGTGGCCGTTCGTGTCGTCGCCGTCGGCGTCGGCCGGCTCGATGAGGACGGTCGTGCGGCGCTGCAGCGCCTCCGCCTCGACGGTCGTCTCCGTCACCCCCTCGGCGGCGACGCCTTCGTACTCCGTGCGGTCCCCCGTGAACTCCCCGATCTCGATGCCGCTGAGCGTGAGCGAGGCGAGGCGCGCGTCGATCGCGTCGGGCATGTTGTAGCTGTAGACCTTGTCGTCGCTCTCGTCGGCCACGTAGATCACCTCGCCGTCCGACCAGATACCGCGCGGGCTGTTGTTGGAGGCCTTGCTCAGCTCCGTGAACTCCTCCTCGCGGATGCGCACGAGCGAGGTGACCTCGGCGTCGTCGGCCACCGAGCCGCCGGGCGCCTCCGGCAGCCGGTACGCGAAGAGCCGCTTCGCCCCGTGGTCGGAGACCCAGAGGGTGACGCCGTCGGACCAGATCCCGTAGGGGTCGCCGTTAGCGTCGTCGAGGGCGTACTCGGCGAGTAGCTCGCCGCTCCCGAGGTCGTAGGCGAAGAGGCTGTCGAGCACCCACATCGTGACGCCGTCGGACCAGATGCCGCGGGCGGCGCCGTTGTCCTCATCGAGCTCGAGGTCGCGCTCCGGCAGCCGCTCGCCCGTCTCGAGGTCGTAGGCGAAGAGGCGGTCCTGGCCGCTGTCGGAGACCCAGATGACCGTGCCGTCGGACCAGACGCCGCGCGGCGCACGGTTGCGCTCGTCGAGTTCGAACTCGCGCTCCTCCAGGCGTTCGCCCGTCTTCAGGTCGTAGGCGTAGATGGCATCGTCGGCGCCGGAGCCGTTTTCGAGTACCCAGAGGGTTGTGCCGTCGGACCAGGAGCCGGTCGGCGTGTCGTGGCCGCCGTCCAGCGCCTCGAGGTCGCGCTTCACGTTCCACTCGAAGTCCAACTCGCTCGGCGATGGCCCGCCGCCGCCACCGCCGCCACCGCCACCGGTGGTGATCGCCGGGCGCTCCGTGACGGTGATGGTGACCTCGATCGGCGTCATGAGCGTGCCGTCGGAGGCGGTGACCGTCACCACGTAGGTGTCCTGGACCTCGGGGTCGATGTCGGTGTCCGCGCCGACAGTGATCTGGCCCGTGTCCCCGTCGATCTCGAAGCTGCTCGCGTCGATGCCCGAGAGTGCGTACGTCAGCGTGTCGCCGACATCCGGGTCGGTGGCCTCCACCGGGTCGCCCACCTTCGTGTCCACCGCGGCGCCCGTGTAGACCTCGCGCTCGCCCGAACCTTCCGGGAACGCCGGCGCGTCGTTCACCGCGGTGACGGTCACGACGACCGTGGCCTCGGCGGAGAAGAACATGCCGTCGGTCACCTGGTAGCCGAACGAGTCCGTACCCTCGAAGTCGGTATTGGGCCTGTAGGTGATCTCGTTGGTGGCGGCATCGACCTCGGCGAGGCCGTCGCTCGGCGGGGTGCTCACCGTGACGGTCAGGGCGTCATCCTCGGGGTCGCTGTCGTTGGTGAGCACGTCGATCGTGACCGGCGTGTCCTCGACGGTCGTGGCGACGTCGCGCACCGCCACGGGCGCTTCGTTCACGTCGGTGATGGTGATGGTGACGGCGATGGTGTCTTCCAGGAGGCCGGGATCAGCGACGGTCAGCGTGACCGTGTGCGAAGGCTGCGCCTCGTGGTCGAGCACCGCGCCCTCCGCGACCGAGATCTGCCCCGTGGCGGGGTCGACCGTGAAGAGGTCCGAGACCGAGAACGAGTAGGTCAGTGCGTCGACGTCGTCGGGGTCGGCGTCGGTAGCTTCCACCGGGTCGCCGATGAGCGTGTCGCCGGCCGAGTTCTCGGCGACGGATCGGGTCGTGCTGAAGCCCTCGTCGAACTCGGGACGACTGTTGGCGCCGGTCGGCACCGGCCGCACCGCGTTCGCCGAGACGGCCTCCAGCGTCTTGGGGCCGTGCGTGTCGGTGTACGACACCGTCACCCGCAGGTAATAGTTCAGATCGCCTTGCACGGGCGTGTAGCTGCTCGCCGTGGCCCCCGTGATGAGGCTCCAGGCGGTGCTCCCGTCCGGCGAGCGATGCCACGTCCGGGCGGGGGCGCCGACAATCGCGTCGAGCTCATCGAGCGTGGACGTCAGCCCGGTCCCGACCTGCGGCTGCGGCGAGGAGAGGCTGATCGTCCCCGGCTCCTCGAGGTCGACCACCGTGACGGTCACCGCCCGGCTCACCGGGTTGGCCCCGTCGGAGGCCCCGATCGTGATCTCGTAGTCGTTGCTGAAGTTCGCGTCCTGTGGGAGCTCGAAGTTGGGCGGCGTGTTGAACGTCAGCACGCCGCCGCTGAGGGAGAAGAACCCGCTGTCCGTCCCCGCCAGCGTCCAGATGATGATGGCGCCCTCGGGGTCGCTCGCGTCGTAGACCGCGACGTCGCCCATGTCGTGCTCGTCGTGGCCGACGCCGGCCGGCCCGCTCAGGACCGGATCCTCATTGGCGTCGGTGACCGTCACGGTCACGTCGCGCGTGCCCATGTTCGTCCCGTCGAAGGCCTGCACCGTCACGACGTACTCGTTGTCGCCGCCCTGGTCGCTGGGGTTCTCGAAGTCGGGCGGGGCGGCGAACGTCAGCACGCCGGTGGCGTCGATCTCGAAGGCGCCGGCGTCGGCGCCCGCCAGCGACCACGTGATCGGGTCGCCCTCCGGGTCCGCCGCGCTGTAGGTCGCGACGGCCGCCGTGCCGTTCTCTGCGTAGTTCACGTTCGCCTGGCCGCCGACCACGGGAGTCTCGTCCACGGGCGTGACGGTCACGGTCACGGCCAGCGTGGCGGTGTTGTTCCCGGCGTCCGAGGCCACGACGAGCAGGCTGTACTCGTTGTCGCCGGACTGGCCGCCCTGGTCGCTGGGGTTCTCGTAGTCGGGCGTAGCGGCGAACGTCAGCACGCCGCCGGCGTCGATCGCGAAGGCGCCGGCGTCGGGGCCTATCAGCGCCCAGCTGATCGTGTCGCCCTCCGGGTCCGTCGCGCTGTAGGTCGCGACCGCCGCCGTGCCGTTCTCGGCGTAGTCCACGCTGGCCGGACCGCTGGGGATGGTCGGGAGTTCGTCCACCCCGGTGACGGTCACGGTCACGTCGAACGGAACCAGGTTCGCCCCGTCCGAGGCCTGCACCCTGATGACGTAGTCGTTGTCGCGGTTCCCATCCGCGGGGTTGTCGTGGTCCGGCGAGGTCTTGAAGGTCAGCACACCGCTGTTGGCGCCGATCTCGAAGTCGCCGGCGTCCGTGCCCGAGAGCGACCATGTGATCGTGGCCCCCTCCTCGTCCGTCGCGCTGTAGCTGGCGACCTCTGCCGTGCCTCCCTCGGCGTAGCTCACACTGGACACCCCGCTGATCACCGGCGGCTCGTTGACGTTCACGACGTTGATGGTCACCGCGACGGTGTCCGTGCCACCGTTGCCGTCGTCGGCCTTGACCGTCACGGAGTAGCTCGACTGCGTCTCGAAGTCGTAGGTCACGCCCGTCTTGGTCTGGATCTGCCCGCTCGTCGAGACGATGTCGAACGAGCCGGCGTCCGTCCCCTCCAGCGTGTAGGTCAGGCTGTCGCCGCTGTCGGCGTCGCTGGCGCTGACGGCCGCGCCGACGTTCACGCCCGCCCCCGTGTTCTCGGTCAACGGCCGCGACGTGGAGGTGGTGGAAAACTGCGGCGGGTGGTTGCCCGTGCCCGAGGCCACCACCGCCGCGGCGCTGAACACGGTGTTGGTGAAGAAGGCGTCGTCGGTGTAGCGCAGCCGCACCCTGATCGACTTCCCGAGATCGGCGCTCACCGGCGTGTAGTTCTGATCCGTCGCACCGCCGATCAACGTGTTGGAGCCGCTGTCAACGGTGAACCACTGGTACTGGAACTCGCCGCTGGCGGGCAGGCCGTCGGCGTCGGTGACGCCCGAGACGTCCGCCGTCGCCGTGGTGCCCACCTTGGCCTGGCCGCTGATCGTGAGCGCGCCGCCGGGCAGGCGGTTGACCGTGAGCCGCACGTCCACCGTGTCATCGTGTTCCCAGTCGAGCTCGGTGGGCGTCTGAGTGAATCCATCCGAATCGGCTGCCGGGAAGATGAACGGAAGATCGCCCAGATCGTCGTCGCCGTCGTCATCCACCACCCAGAGGGCATAGTCGCCCGCCGGCAGCTCGGCGGTCGTCGAGAAGAACATCGTCTTGCGGAGCACGTTGCCGGTCTGCGGGTTCCGCAAGCCGAAGTAGAACAGGGATTCGACCTGGTAGGTGACGTTGTTGTAGGTGATGCTCTCCGGCTGCAGCGCCCCACGGACGGGCGCGGATGATGCATCGAAACCCGACGATCTGGAGTCTGTCGGGCCCCAGCCCTCGACGGTCAGCTCCGCCGACCAGATGACCTGCCCGCGTACCTCGATCGGATCCGTGGGCGCGCTGGTCAGCGACTCGGGGAAGTTGGCGTTGTCGGTGTAGTCGACCCGCACCGTGTAGGTCTTGCCGAGGTCGGTCAGCTCCGGCGTATAGGTCGTGCCGGTCGCCCCCGTGATCTCGGACTCGGTCCCCCCGTCGGTCACGATCCACTGGTAGCGGAACTGATCGGAGGCGGGCAGGCCGTCGGCGTCCGTGACGTTCTCGATCCCGGCCGTCAGGGTTGTCCCCTCGACGGCCGCGCCGCTGATCAAGGGCACGCCCACGGGCTCGCGGTTCAGCGTCAGCCGCACTTCCACCGCTTGACCGGCGCTCCAGCTCAGCCCGGTGCTGGAGAAGTCGAAGACGTCGTCGGCGTCCGACGCCGGATCCACGATCAGCGCGTGCGCGCCTTGCGGCCCGCTGCCGAGATAGAGGATGTAGTCGCCCGAACCCAAGCCCGTGACGGCGAACGTCCCCGCGCCGCCGTCGTAGGTGAGCTGGCTCACCGTGATGGCGCCGGGCGCGAACGTTTTCGCCTCCAAGGAGCCGACCGGGCCGGTGCTGTTGAAGCCGAGGGTCGTGCCCGCCTGCCCCGCCGTGAGCGTGGCGGCCCAGACGATCTCCCCGTAGGGGGACTCTTGCACCGCCGCCGTCGCCGCGCTGGTCAGCGTCTCGACGAACTCGGCGTTGTCGTCGTAGTCGAGCCGCACCCGCAGCGTCTGGCCCAGGTCGGCCGGGACCGGCCGGTAGCTGGACTGCGTGGCCCCGGGGATGCTGAACTCGTTGCCGCCGGCGACCCGGAGCCACTGGAAGTTGAATTGATCGTCCGCGGGCAGGCCGTCGGCGTCGGAGATGTTGGACGTGTTCGCCGTCAGCTTCTCGGCCACCTGGGCCGTGCCGTCGATCACCAGCGCGCCCGTCGGCGGACGGTTGGTGGTGGCGCTGGCCGTGCTGGAGGCCCGGCTGTCGCCGATGATGTTGACCGTGAAGACCCGGTAGTGCCGCGTGTCGCCCGCCATCAGGCCCGTGTGGTTGTACGTGGTGGCGGTCTGACTGGCGACCTGCGTGGTCCAATTCGCGCCAGCGTCGGTCGACACCTCCAACCGGTAGCTGAAGTTCGCATCGCCGCCGTTGTCGGTCGGCGCCGTCCACTCGACGTCGATCTGGTTGCGGCCGTTCTGGAGCGCACTCAGCTGCGTCGGCTCCGAGGGGAAGTCGTAGGGGGAGCTGTTGGTCAGCGTCTCGCTGAACGAGGCGACATCGTTGCCCAGGGCGTCCTGCAGAGCCGCGGTGTCGTTGTTGGTGCTGGGGTCGGCGTAGGCCAGCGTGATCGCTTGGCCCTGCCTGATGAAGGGGGACACGGACGACAGCGTCACGGTCGTGCCGCTGACGCTGACGCCGCCGATCGTCAGGCTGGCGCCACCGGCCGTGAGCGTGAAGGCGCCCACCGGCGGCGTGTTGCCCGACGTGCTGTCGAGGCTCTCGCCGAACGTGACCGTGCAGCTGTTGTACTGGCAGTCGCCCGACGCGAAGGCCGGGGCGGCGTCCGTCTCCGCCATGCCCGAGGCCGACCAGGCGCTCATGCCTTCGTCGTTGTTGGCCCGCACCTGGACCTCGTACTCCGTACCGGCATCCAGGCCCTTGATCTTCGCCGTCGCGCCCGGGCCGACGAAAAGCCAAGTGGCCCAGGTGCTGGCGCTGGTCTTGCGGTACTGCACCTCGAAGCTCGTGAGAGGCGGCTTGCCCGTGTCGACCGGCGCGTCCCAGCTCACGTCCAGGCCGTCGGTCGTGCCCGAGGTGAACGCGACCCCCGGCGCCGCCGGCGCCGACGGCGGCTCGTCGACGTCCGTGATCGTGATCGTCACGCTGATCGTGGCGTCGCCGCCCTGCCCGTCCTTGGCCCGGACCGTCACCGAGTAGGTCGACTTGGCCTCGTGGTCGTAGGTCACGTTCGACTTGGTCAGGATCCCCCCGCTGTTCGCGACGATCACGAAGCTGCTCGCGTCGGTCCCCTCCAGCGAGTAGGTCAGGGTGTCGTTGTCCGCGTCGGTGGCCGTCACGACCGCGCCCACGCCCATCCCCGCCGCCGTGTTCTCCTCCACGGCCCGCGTTGTCGTCGACCCGGCGAACGCGGGCGGCGCGTTGGTCGCCTGCGTGCCCGAGGCCGACCACGCGCCCTCGCCCTCATCGTTCTCGGCCCGCACCTGCACCTGGTACGTCGCACCCGCATCGAGCCCCGTGATCGTCGTCGTCGTGGCCGTGCCCGTGTGACTCCAGTCGCTCCAGGCGCCGACGCCGCTCTCGCGGTACTGCACGTCGTAGTCCGTGATCGACGGCTTGCCCGTGTTGGAGGGCGCCGTCCAACTCACCAGCAGCCGGTCGTTGAAGCCCGACACGCCGCTGATCGTCGGCGCCGCCGGCGCCGACGGCGGTTCGTCCATGTCGCTGATGTTGATGGTCACCGCGATGGTGTCCATGCCGCCGTTGCCGTCGTCGGCCTTAACCGTCACCGAGTAGCTCGGCTTGGCCTCGAAGTCGTAGGTCACGCCCGACGCGGTCCGGATCTGACCGCTCGTCGAGACGATCGCGAAGCTGCTCGCGTCGATCCCCTCCAGCGAGTAGGTCAGAGTGTCCGTGTCGGTGGCCGCCACGACCGCGCCCACGCTCATCGACGCGCCCGTGTTCTCCGCCACGGTCCGCGTCGTCGATGCGCCGTCCGTGAACGTGGGCGGCGTGTTGGTCCCCTTCGTGCCCGTGGCCGACCAGGCGCTCATGCCCTCATCGTTGTGCGCCCGCACCTGCACCTCGTACGTCGCGCCCGCCTCGAGCCCAGTGATCGTCGCCGTCGTGGCCGCGCCCGTGTGGGGCCAGGAACTCCACGACCCCGTGCCCGTGCGGTACTGGACGTCGTAGTCGTCGATGGCCGGCTTGCCCGTGTTGGACGGCGCCGTCCAGCTCACCTGCAGCCGGTCGTTGAAGCCCGAGACGTCGCTGATCGCCGGCGCCGCCGGCACCGACGGCGGCTCGTTCAGGTCCGTGATGCTGATGGTGACGGTGATGGTGTCCGTGCCGCCGTTGCCGTCGCTCACCGAGACCGTCACCACATAGCTCGGCTTGGCCTCGTGGTCGTAGGTCACGCCCGACGCGGTCTGGATCTGACCGGTCCCCGAGACGATGCCGAACGAGCCGGCGTCGGTCCCCGCCAGCGAGTAGGACAGGGTGTCGTTGTCGGTGTCGGTGGCCGCCACGACGGCGCCCACGCTCATCGACGCGCCCGTGTTCTCCGCCATCGCCCGCGTCGTCGATGCGCCGTCCGTGAACGTGGGCGCCGCGTTGGTCACGGCGGCATCGGCGACTATGCCCGTGCGGGCGCTGTAGACGGTGTGTTCAAATCCCGCACCGTCGGTGAAGCTCACCCGCACCGCAAGGCGGCGCGAGAATTGTGCATGTACTGCCTCCACGGTGTAGGTGGAGCCGGTTTCGCCGGTGCTGACGGCGTAGGTCGTGGGATCGGCGCCGGTGCCGTACAGCCACTGGTAGCTCATCTCGCTGGCCGGCGGCAGGCCGTCGGGGTCGGTCAGGCCAGAGACATCAGCGGCCACCGTCGCATCGACTGCGACCGTACCGCTGACTTGGACGTCGCCCGCCCCCACCCGGTCCACCGTCAGCCGCAACTGCAGCGGTCGGGTGACGAAGTTGTACCAGTCGATCTCCCCGGTCATGACCGGGAGAAGGATGTCGCTCCCGGTCACCGTCGCCCGATCGAACGTAAACGCAGTGTCGTCGTGGGCCCAGAAGTTGAAGCGGCCGGTCGTGACCGCCGCGAAGGAGCCCTCCCAGATGAGCCGCAGCCCTGCGTTGGCTCCGGCGACCTTGTGATAGATCAGATGCCAACGGTGGGTGACGCCGTCGTAGACGAACGTGTGCTGGTCGAGATCGCCGCGCGGGGTGCTGAACGGAACGCGCCCCCAGCCGAGGATGTCGCTGTCGCCGCCCTGCCAGAGCTCAACGGTCATCGTGCCCGCCCAGATCACCGCGCCGTAGGGAGAGGCGGCCACTGCAACGGTGGCGGCGCTGGTCAGCGCCTCGGCATTGCCGCCGTTGTCGGTGAAGCTGACCCGCACCTTGAGGAACTGGCCCTCGCCGGCGAACACGGGAGTGTAGGTCGCGGCGGTCGCCCCCTCGATCTCGGTGTCGGTCGTTCCGTCGCTGCGGATCCACTGGTAGCTGAACGGCCCGCCGAGGCCGTTGCTGTCCACGATCGCCGAGGTTCCGGCGGTGAGCGGCTCACCCACCTGGACCGTGCCGCCGATCGTGGGCAGGCCGGTGGCCGGGGTGTTCGGGGGCGCCAGCCACACAGCGATTTCGTCGCCGACGGACCAGCCCGAAACAGCCGGTGTGGGCGGCCAGGAGTATAGGGAGACAATACCCAAGTTCAGTGAGGTGCTGTCGGCCTCCGCGAAGCGCTCCGACCCGACGCCCAGGGAGAAGCCAGCCGGTGGCTCCCCAGTGACCTGGAGCGCCAAGCCGCCGCCGCTGCCGAGATCGGGATCGAAAACGAGCGTCTCCACGGTGTGCGAGGTGCCCGCGGCGGTGAACATGGTCGGGGACAACGATCCCCCGCTCACCGTCCCCGTGGGGGCGCCGACATACCCGATCTCTCCGTTCGGGTTGCCGGCGTCCATGATCTGTCCCGCGGTCAGGGTTGCGTACAGCCACAGCCCCGCCGGAACGACCGCCACGGCGGCGCTGGTCAGCGACTCCGCGAAATCTTCAGCGTCGGTGTAGTCGACGCGCACCGAGATCGTTGTGCCCAGGTCGGCCACCGTCGCCGTGTAGGTGGCGCCGGTCGCGCCGGCGATCTCGCTCTCGTCGGCGCCGCCCGCGTCGGCGACCCACTGGTAGCTGAACGTCAGGCTGGCCGGGCCGTCGGGGTCCGAGATGGCGGAGGTGTCCGCCGTGAGCGTCTGGCCCACCGCGGGGTTGCCGCTGATCGTGGGCGCCCCCACCGGCGCCTGGTTGGGTACCAGCCGCACCTGCACGGTCTGGCCGTCGCTCCAGCTCAGGCTATGGCTGAAGAAGTTGTTGATCCTCTCGGGAGTGAGATTGAATTTCGTACCGTCAAGATAAAGCTTGAATCCCGGCCCAACGGGGCCGCCTTCCAGACCGGGATACGGCTCGGGATCCCGATCGAAATGCACCCCCAGCGACTGTGCCAGATCGTTCGTGGAGATTTGGGTCACCGTGTAGTCAGTGCCGTCGAAGCTGAACACCAGGGGTTCGAGGCTGCCGATGTGATTTTCGTTATACCCGCGGTAGTAAAGATCGGTGAAGGGGATGGCCTCGTCCGTGCCCACGGTCATTACGGCCGAATAGATGACATTCCCGTAGGTTGAGGCGATCACCGCGACGGTGGCGGCGCTGGTCAGCGACTCGGCGTTGCTCGCGTTGTCCTGGAAGCTGACTCGCAGCTTGATGAACTTGCCGAGGTCGGCCAGCACCGGCGCGTAGCTCTCCTCCGTCGCGCCGGTAATGTCGGCGTCGGTGGTTCCGTCGTTAAGAATCCACTGGTAGTCGAGCTGCTGCGTGACGTCGCTCGGGACGCCGTCGGGGTCGCTGATGGTCGAGCTACCGGACAGGGTCAGCCGCTCGCCGACCTGCACGGTCCCGCTGATCGAGATCGTGCCCGTGGCGTCGCCGGTAGCCCGCACCTGCTGCTCCGCGGGCGGCGCCGCGGGCGCGGCCGGCGTGTCGGCCTTTGCGAAGCTCGACCGCTGGCCGGCGCCGTGCCGGTTGACCGCCTGGACGCGGTAGGCGTAGCGCCGCTCGGGCGCCACCGTCGTGTCGGTATAGCTCGTCGCGGGCGAGCCCGTGTTCTCCTCGATCATCGTGAACGCGCCCAGGGCGTCGTGGTCGCGGTCGCGCCGCAGCACCTGGTAGTGCGTGATGCTGGTGTCGCCGGGGTCGTGCCAGCCGAGGCTGACCGAGTCGTGCGTGACCGCGCTGACCGTCAGGCCGGCCGGCCGCGCGGGGACCGCGCCTTGCTGCGCGCCCACCGGCGGCGCGCCGGCCGGGGACAGGGCCAGCATCAGGCCGCCCAGGGCGAGGGCGGCGAGCAGGATGGGGAAGCCGGGCCTACGGATGCGCGTCATCGTTGTGCCCCCGGTGCGTGTGTTCCCGCCCGGCGCGGGTGGCCGCCGCTGGGCCTCCTCGTGTCAGCAGCGTCGGCTCGGGAGGGGTGGCGCCCACGGCCGTCAATCTCTGGGGCATCACGTGCGGCGGTGGTTCGTCTTGCTGCACGGGTGCGCTCCGTGCATGGGGCAAGACGAGAGGGTTGGGTCCGAGCGAAGGAACCGGACCGGCTTGGCGCGATCCGGGTGAACAAAAATCGGGGGGGGGGGGGGGGGTACATTTGTTCTAGGAGCGCCGTGCGCGCAGACAGCGCCGGACGCGGTCAGCAGCGCCGCTGCGCTTGCCTGCCGCGCGTTCCCGTTCGACTTCGCGACGGTTGGACGCACCAATGCCCCCTCGCGCGCGTGTTGTGCGCTCCTCGGGTGAGTGGGGTAATTCTTCCTGCTCGTTGGCTTGGTGTCAGTGTACGAAACGTGAATCTTCCACGTTTATATGTGAACTTATCGTGAATATCATGGATTGAGGTGGTGTCGCCTCTGTCTCAGGCAATGAGCGACTGCCTTGGGAACCAGCGGGTCGACCGGGTCCAGGGCCTGCATCGGCTCCTTCGTCAGGGAGATCGCGGCGAGCCCGTGCACTCCGTCGGATCGCCCCGTCGGCGGGAGCGGGGCCCGAGCGTTGTGCGCGAAAGGCGGAGCGAGCGCCATCGCTCAGTGGCAGCGGGGTCCGCGGCGTCGCGTTCCGAGGCGGGCTATGGCCCGTTGCTTGCGGCGATCAGCGGCGTGACGGGCGGAAGGCCGTGGGGGAACAGCTCGTGGAAGGACCGGTTCACGAAGTCGGGCGCGCCCAGGATGTAGGAGACGAACGCGCCGCCGTCGAGCACGTAGAGGACGGTGACGTGCGGGCTCCGCGCACGGGCCTCCAGCTGCCCGACGCCGCCACCCTCGTAGACGACGATCTCCGCGCCCTTCTCCAGCCGGTGCGTGCGGTCCGCGTCGTTGGCGTCCGCTGCAACTCATGGCGCGTACGTTGGACGAGCGATGTGACACCAGCGTGACAATCAGCCGACGAATTCGTGATCATCGTGTGACATTGTTGCTTCGAACGGAACTGGTACGATTCGGGCCGGGACGAGCCCGTGCAACCGGGGTGGGGCGCTGATGGAAGCCGACGAGCGCGAGCACGCAATCGAGGCGCTGCGAGACCGCCTCTCCAGGCTGAGCGAGGCCAGCCTGCACATCAGCCAGAGCCTCGACCTCGATACCGTGCTACGCGAGGTCGTGGACGGCGCCCGCTCGCTCACGGGCGCTCGCTGGAGCGGGATGACGACCCTCGACGACTCGGGGCAGCTCCAGGACTTCATCACCTCCGGCTTCACTCCCGAAGAACGCCAGCAGTTCGTGGACATGCCCGAGGGGCCGAGGCTCTTCGAGCACCTGAGCAAGATTCCGCAACCGCTGAGGCTGAGGGACCTCGTCGGCTACCTCAGGTCGCTCGGTTTTTCCGGCAACCTCCCGCTGCTGGGGGAGACCTTTCTGGGAACGCCCATGCGCCATCAGGGCGTGCATGTCGGCAACTTCTATCTCGCCGACAAGGAGAGCGGGCGGGAGTTCACGGGGGAAGACGAGGAGGTCGTGGTGATGTTCGCCTCCCAGGCGGCCATGGCCATCGCCAATGCCCGCGCCTACCGCGACGAACGGCGGGCCAGGACCGACCTGGAGGCCCTGATCGACACCTCGCCAGTGGGCGTCGTGGTCTTCGCTGCACGCACGGGCGAGGTGGTGTCGCTCAACCGGGAGGCGGGCAGGATCGTCGGGGATCTGCTGATGCCGGGCGGCTCCGTAGCGCAGCTGCTTGACGTGCTGACCTTCCGGCGCGCGGACGGCCGTGAGATCTCCCTGGACGAATTCCCCCTGGGCCAGGTCCTGAGTACCGGCGAGACCGTGCGCGCCGAGGAGATCGTCATCCAGGTCCCCGATGGCCGGTCGGTGACCACTCTGGTCAACGCCACGCCCATCTACTCGGAAGGCGGTGAGGTCCAGTCCGTTGTCGTCACCCTCCAGGACATGACACCGCTGGAAGAGCTGGAGCGGCTGCGCGCCGAGTTTCTGGGCATGGTGAGCCACGAACTCCGCGCGCCGCTGACCTCCATCAAAGGCTCCGTCGCTACCTTGCTGGGCGCCTCGTCCGAGCTGGACCACGCCGAGATGCTCCAGTTCTTCCGGATCATCGACGAGCAGGCCGATCACATGCGCGACCTGATCAGCGATCTGCTCGACGTGGCGCGTATCGAGACCGGTACGCTGCCGGTCACCCCCGCAGCCGCGGAGGTGGCCGGCCTCGTGGACGAGGCCAGGAACACGTTCCTGAGCGGCGGGAGCCGCAACGACCTCCACATCGACCTCCCGCCGGACCTGCCCCTGGTCATGGCGGACAGACGCCGTATCGTCCAGGTCCTGATCAACCTCCTCGCCAACGCGTCCCGGTACTCGACCCCGTCGTCCACCATCCGGATGACCGCCGCGCGGGAAGGTTTCCACGCCGCAGTCTCCGTCACCGACGAGGGCAGAGGCGTGCCGGCCGAGCGCCTGCCTCACCTGTTCCGGAAGTTCTCCCGGATCGACGGCGAGGACGGTGGGCGCGACATTGCGGGGTCGGGATTGGGCCTGGCCATCTGCAAAGGAATCGTGGAGGCCCACGGGGGCCGCATCTGGGCCGAAAGCGACGGAGAGGGCCTGGGCACCCGCTTCACGTTCACGATTCCAGTGGTGGAAGAGGCCGCAACCGCCACCACCCCGCTCTCCGCTCCCCCACGGCAGGCGGAGAGGGAGCAGCCGCGCATTCTGGCGGTGGCCGGCGACCCGCGGACGCTGCGGCACGTTCGGGATACGCTCTCGGAAGCGGGCTACAGCCCGACGGTGACCGCTGATCGGGACGTAGCTCTCCTCATGGAAAGGAGCCATCCCCACTTGGTCCTGCTCGACCTGATGCTGCCTGGGGCCGACGGCATGGAGTTGATGCAAGACATCCTCGCAGTCGCCGATGTGCCGGTCATCTTCCTGTCCGGGTACGGCAGCGACCAGGTCATTGCCCGGGCCTTCGAAATGGGAGCCGCCGATTTCGTCGTCAAGCCGTTCTCGCCGACGGAGCTGGTGGCCAGAATCAAGGCGGCGTTGCGCAAGCGAGCCGCGCTCGACCGGGCCGAGCCGTCCGAACCCCATGTGCTGGGGGATCTCACTATCAACCCCCTCGAACGCAGCGTGTCCGTGGCCGGCCGTCCGGTGCGGCTGACCGCCACCGAGTACCAGGTGCTCTTCGAGCTTTCGGTGAACGCCGGCCGGGTACTGACACACGATCAGCTGCTGCGCCGGGTCTGGGGCCCGGCAAATTCCGGCGACGCGCGGCTCGTCCGCGCCGTCGTGAAGAGACTCCGCCGCAAGCTGGGCGACGATGCGAACAGCCCCACGTATGTCGTGACCGAGCCTCGCGTCGGCTACCGCATGGCGAAGGCTGAGCAACCGCACACGGAGCCGCCTGCAAGTCCCGGAGTCGACACCATGCCGCATGCCAGCGTCGTCAACCGGCACGAGGGTTCTCGGACGCCATCCGACCATGGACCCGCCCACACCCGTGCGGAATGATGATCGTCCTGCTGCGTGACGGGGGAAGAGAGTCCCAGATGACTGACCAACCCGTCTTGCTCGACGACGCACTCGGGCGTCAAGGCATTCGCGGGAGAGTGCAGAGGATCGCACGTTGGTCCGACCAGGACACCCGCCGCGCCGTGCGGCTGGAGTAGTCCGTCCTCGACAAGCACATACAGGCGGGAGGCGAGAGATCAGTTGGCTGCGGGGGCCCCCTCGCTCTTGGCGACCAGCGGGGTGATGGGAGGCAGGCCGTCGGGGAACAACTCCGTGAACTCGCGGTTCACGAACTCCGGGGCGCCGAGGATGTAGGGGATCCACTCTCCGTCCTGTAGGGCGTAGAGGGCCGTAACGTGCCGGCTCTGTGCGCAGGCCCCCAATTCCTCCACGCCGCCCTCGTAGATGACGAGGCTGAAGCCCGCGGCGATCTCGCCGCGCAGGCACTCCGGCCACGGCAACAGGGCGCCGTCGCCTTGGTTCGGGTCCGCTGATGGCGGTCCGCTGCTCCCAGCGACCAGCGGCGTGACCGGGGGGACGCCATCGGCGAACAGCTCGACGAACGGTTGGTTCACGAATCCCGGCGCTCCGAGGATGTACGAGACGTAGACGCCGCCGTGCAGCGCGTAGAGGGCCACGACATCACGGCTCTCCGCACAGGTGACCAGGTCCTCGACGCCACCGCCCTCATAGACGACGAGGCTGAAGCCCTCAGCGACGTCGCCGCGCAAGCAGTGCGTCCACGGCGCTTCCTGCGCCGCGCCGCCTTCCAGCCGCACGCGGTAGACGCGCGTGCGGCTGCCGTCCGCCGAGGTCACGGTGACGGTGATCGCGTCGATGCCCTCCAGCGCCAGCTGGTGGCCGTTCGTGTCGTCGCCGTCGGCGTCGGCCGGCTCGATGAGGACGGTCGTGCGGCGCTGCACCGTAGCGGCCTCGACGGTCGTCTCCGTCACGCCCTCGGCGGCGACGCCCTCGTACTCCGTGCGGTCCCCCGTGAACTCCCCGATCTCGATGCCGCTCAGGGTCAGCGCGGCCAGCCGGGCGTCGATCGCGTCGGGCATGTTGTAGCTGTAGACCTTGTCGTCGCTCTCGTCGGCGACGTAGATCACCTCGCCGTCCGACCAGATGCCGCGCGGGCTGTTGTTGGAGGCCTTGCTCAGCTCCGTGAACTCCTCCTCGCGGATGCGTACGAGCTCCCCATCCTCGAGGCGGTAGGCGAAGAGCCGCTTCGCGCCGTGGTCGGAGACCCAGATCGTCACCCCGTCCGACCAGATCCCGTGAGGGTCGCCGTTGGCGTCGTCGAGGGCGTACTCGGCCACCAGCGCGCCGCTCCCGAGGTCGTAGGCGAAGAGGCTGTCCTTGCCGCCGTCGAGCACCCACATCCTCTCGCCATCCGACCAGATGCCGCGGGCGGCGCCGTTGTCCCCGTCGAGCTCGAGGTCGCGCTCCGGCAGCCGCTCGCCCGTCTCGAGGTCGTAGGCGAAGAGGCGGTCCTGGCCGCTGTCGGAGACCCAGATGACCGTGCCGCCGGACCAGACGCCGCGCGGTGCGCGGTTGCGCTCGTCGAGTTCGAACTCGCGCTCCTCCACCCGTTCGCCGGTCTGGAGGTCGTAGGCGTAGACGGCGTCGCCGGCGCCCGGGCCGTTCTCGGCGATCCAGAGGACCGTGCCGTCGGACCAGGAGCCGGTAGGCGTGTCGTGGCCGCCGTCCAGCGCTTCGAGGTCGCGCTTCACGTTCCACTCGAAGTCCAGCTCGCTCGGCGAGGGCCCCGACGGGCCACCACCACCACCGCCTCCGCCGCCCCCGCCGCCGGGGCCGGGGCCGGTGGGGCCGGCGCTGGACACGGTGATGGTGACCTCGATGCTCGCCGTCCCGCCGTTCCCGTCCTCTGCGATCACCGTGCCCGCGTAGGCGGGCCGGTTCGCGGCGTCCAGCACGACCCCGTCGCGCACGGTGACCTGGGCGCTGTGCTCCTCGATCTCGAAGTCCGAGGCAGCGGCGCCGGTCAGCCGGTAGGTGAGCTCGTCGCCGTCCACGTCGCTGGCGGTGACCGGCGCGCCGACGTCGTCCCCTTCCTGCGCGCTCTCGGAGACCGAGCGCCCGGCCGTGGCCCCCGCGAACTCGGGGTCGTCGTTGAGCGGGTCGATGGTCACCGCGACGGTGGCCTCGGCGGAGAGGCTCCCGTCGGAGACGGCGTAGCTGAAGCTGTCCGCGCCGTGGTAGTCGGCCTTGGGCGTGTACGTGATCTCGTTGCTGGCGGCATCGACCTCGGCGACGCCGTTGGCAGGCTGCGTGCTCACCGTGGCGGTCAGGGCGTCGCCCTCGGGGTCGCTGTCGTTGGACAGCACCTCGATGAGGGTTCCCGGCGCGTCCTCGTCGATCGTGAGCGCGTCGTCGACCGCCTGTGGCCGCTCGTTCACGTCGTCGATACTGATGCTGACAGAGATGCTATCGGAGGCGGTCAGGGGGTCGCTGGCGGTGACCGTGACGGAGTAGGAGATGCCCGCCTCGTGGTCGAGGGCCGCACCCCGCGCGACCCGAATCTGGCCGCTCCCGCTGTCGACGGTGAAGATGTCCGTGTCGCCGCCGGTGAGCGTGTACCCCAGCCTATGGCCGTCGGCGTCGGTGGCCGTGACCGGGGCACCGACGGGCGTCCCTTCGGCCGAGTTCTCGGCGACGGAGCGCGACGTGCTCGGGTCGGCGAACGCCGGCGGGTTGTTCACCGGCGGTGGCTCCTCCACCACATCGTCCGTCGCCTGCGTCAGGCGCTTGCCGGAGCCGTGGCCGTCGGTGTACTCGACCGTGACCTGCAGGTAGTGGTTGAGGTCGTCGGCCGCGAGCGGGGTGTAGCTGGCTGACGTCGCCCCCGTGATCTCGCTCCAGGTGCTGCGGTTCAGGGAGCGGCGCCAGGACCACGACTCGCTGAGCACGCGATCGGGATCCGTCAGCGTCGCCCCGAGCGTGGTCCCCACCAGCGGCTGCTGCGAGGAGAGGCCGAGCGTCCCCGGCTCCTCCTCGTTGACGACGGTCACCGTCACGTCGAGCGTGGCCGGGTTCGCGCCGTCGGAGGCGCGCACCCTGACCGAGTACTCGTTGTTGCCGCCGTTGTCCACGGGCGACTCGAAGTCGGGCGGCGCGACGAAGCCCAGCACGCCGCCGCTGAAAGTGAAGTGGTCGCGGTCCGGCCCCGCAAGCGGCTCCCAGATGATGGCGCCCTCCGGGTCCGTGGCGGTGTAGGTGGCGACCGTTCCCGTGCCGCCCTCGGCGAAGTTGACGCTGGCCGGGCCGTCGATGACCGGCGGCTCGTTCACGTCGGTGATGGCGATCGTGACCGTGATCGTGTCGTCCGTGGCCGTGTCCGGGTTGCCGCCGGCGTCCCGGCTGTCGCGGACCCCGACGCTGACCGTGTAGGCGCTCTTCGTCTCGCGATCCAGCGCCGCATCGGTGCGCAGTTGGCCCGACGAGGCGCCGATGCGGAAGGACGCGGCGTCCGTGCCGCCCAGGGTGTAGGTCAGCGCGTCGTTGTCGTCGTCCGCGGCCGCGACCGGCGCGCCGATGTTCTGTCCGGCGCCCGTGTTCTCGGGGATGCTGCGGGCGCCGCTCTCGCCGGCCGGGAAGGCCGGCGCCTCGTTCACGTCGCTGACGCTGATGGTCAGCGTGATGCTGTCGCTCAGGCCGTAGGGGTCCGTGGCCGTGACGACGACCTGGTACGAACTCTGGGCCTCGTAGTCGAGCGCCGCCTGGGCGCGCAACTGCCCGACGGCGCTATTGGCGATGTCGAACGACGCCGCGTCGGCGCCGCCCAGCGTGTAGGTGAGCGCCTCGCCGTCGGGGTCGGTCGCCGTGACCGTGGCGACGACCGTCGACGTGGGGCTGTTCTCGGCGACCCCCTGCGTGTCCGTCGCGGAGGGAAACTCCGGCGGCTGGCCGTCGTTGGTCACGGTCACGGTCAGGCCGAGCGTGACGGGGTCGGCGCCGTCGTCGGCACGCACGGTCACCTCGTAGACGTTGTCCCGATTGGCGTCGACCGGCGTCTCGAAGTCGGGCGTGGTGGCGAAGCGCAGCACGCCGATGTCGCTGATGCCGAAGTCGCCGCCGTCCGTCCCCAAGAGCGACCAGGTGATCGTGTCGTCGTCGGGGTCCGTGGCGCCGTAGGTGGTCACGTCCGACGTGTCGTTCTCGGCGTAGCTCACCTCGGTATCGCCCGTGACCAGGGGAGGGTCGTTCACGTTCGTGACGCTGATGGTCACGTCGACCGCGGCGCTGAGGCCGGAGGGATCCGTGACCGTGACCGTCACCGCGTAGCCGGACTTGGTCTCGTAGTCGAGAGCCGCCTGCGTCCGCAGCTGGCCCGACGTGGCGACGATGTCGAACGACGCGGCGTCGGTCCCGCCCAGCGTGTAGCTGAGCGTCTCGCCGTCGGAGTCCGTGGCCGCGACCGGCGCGCCGACGTTCTGTCCGGCGGCCGTGTTCTCGGGGATGCTGCGGGCGCCGCTCTCGCCGGCGGGGAAGGACGGGGAGACCGACTGGAGCGTGAATGTCAAGGTCGCGATCCGCGCGGTCGAGAACTTGCCCGTCCCGCGGATGCTCGTGATCACGCCCTGCGGCGAGGTCGCCGGGTTCGACAGCGAGAACCCGGTCCCGTCCTCGGTCCCGGCGTCCCACGGGTAGAGGTTCACCTCGTGCGAGCGCAGCCAGCGACCCATGCCGTCGAGCAGGGGCAGCCCCGAGACGCCGACGAACCAGTCCGGGCTCGGGGCGACCATCGTCGTCAGCGTGACCCGCGGGTGCTCGGTGCTGAGCGTGACGCCGCTGAGCGTCCTTGAGAGGGTTGGGTCGATGGAGTTCGTGGTCCCCTCGAGGACGGCGGTCGCGTTCGGCCCGGCGTTGGTGATTTCGCTCCAGAGGGCCGACGTCAACCCGTTCTCCGCCATCGACTCGACGCCGGCGCTGGCCGTCCTGCCGCTCTCGAGAAAGGTCACGGCGGCGTTGTGGACGGCGCCGATGAGGCGCGAGAAGTGGGCGTTGCCGGGCAGGCCCTCCGGCGTGACGGCGCTGGTCCACTTCCCCTGGAACGTGATCGTGTAGACGGCCGACGACGCGACCGCGACGACGGGGTCGCTCGCAGGTGGCGTCAGCGACGTGTCCTCCTGCGTCCGCGTGACCGTGAGGGTGTAGGTCTGCGTAGTGACGCCGTCACGCGCCGTCACCTGCGCGTTGATCGCGTTGTCGCCCACCGACAGGTTGACCTGCTGGCCGGTCGCGTTGCCGTCGGCGTCGGCGAGCGCGTTGCCATTGCCGTCGAGGAACGCGACCGCGGCGCCGGCGTCGTTCACGGTGGCGGCGACGGTGATCTGCGTGACCGTGTACCCGACCGATGCCGTGTACGACGTCACCCCGCCGGCGAACGCCGGCGCCAGCCTGCCCTCGCTCAGCGCCAGGGCGCTGAGGCTGGCGTCGTCGGTGGCAACGGTTGCCCCGACTCGCGTGGCCGACCAGGGACCCGCGCCGGCGGCGTTGACCGCCCGCACCTGCACGTCGTAGGCGGAGCCGGCGTCCAGGCCGGAGACCGTGTACTGCAGGTCGCCCACGGTCCCGATGCCTGCCTCCACGGTCCAGTTGTCGTCCGACTTGTCGGCGGCGTCACTCTCGATAGAGCGCAGGTCGTAGGCGCTGACGGCCGAGCCGCCGATGTCGCCGGGGGCGCTCCAGTCAACCGTCAGCTCGCCGAGGCCGGGCGCCACCATGCCGATTTCGGGGCGCCCGGGCGAGAACCCATGTCCGTAGGCGGTCAGGCTCCACCCAACGAGCTTTCCCTGTCCACCCGGCCACTTGTCCGTGATGCGAAGCGTCCACTCGCCGGCGGCGTTCTCGCCGAGATGCCGCGCCGAGCCGAAGCGGATGGCGTAATTCACTGTTCTTCCCACGAATGACCAGGCGCGGGTCAGCTGCGACGTGGCGCCGGAGGGGGATATCAGCAGAACCTCCAGATCGCGGAAGAACGTGTGGTCGAACGTGACGTTGATCCCGACGAACTCGACAAATCCCACATAGGGGTCGACGGTCACGCTGCTGGTGACCGAGTTGCCCGGGGTCATGAGGCTCGGAGCGTCGGGAATCTGCAGATCCTCGTCGGCCGATTCCGCGCTGATCTCCCGCAGAGCCGGAACGTTGCTCCAGCCATCGGCCAGAGCGACGGCGGCCCCGGCGTCCACCACGCCAAAGCCGTACTCGTGGTTGAACGAATAACGGTCGTCGTCTGTGGTAGAGCCGTACTTCAGGGCGCCCTCCTGCCAGCCCGTGTTGTCGGCATCGTTCTTGCGTGCGGACGCGGCGAGGATGAGCTTGAGGTCCCGCCAGGTCAGGCTGGGATTGGCGCTGCGCAGCAGCGCGGCCACGCCGGAGACCATGGGAGCGGCGGCGGACGTGCGCCCGAAGCTGGGCGTGTAGCGGTGGCCGGTATCGGTCGTCGCGATCCACGGCAGACCAGTATCATGACTATCACTGGATGGAGCGCATACCCACAGGTTCGCGCCCACTTCCGAGTAGACGCTTCTCACATCGTCGTGGTTGACGGCACAGACGGCGGTGACGGCGTAGTAGTTCGCGTGTTCGCTCAGATTGGCGCCGTCGATGATCGCTCCGTTGCCGGCGGCAAAGACGTAGAAGACCCCCTTGCCGTGGTTGCCGATCGTCACCCCCTTCTGGACGGCCAGCTCCCAGACGGCGGGTGCGGCCTGCGGGATGAAGTTGCCTGGTGGTCCCCAGCTATTGCTGGACACGGCGGTGTCCTCGTCCCCCGTCGTGGACCCCTCGCCCATCCGGAACATGGCGTCCGCCGTATTCGCGTCCGTGGAGTCCGCCAACAGGTTGTAGCCGTAGATCGTGGCCTGGGGCGCGACGCCGCGCATGCCGATGTTGTTGTCCCGCGCCGCGATCAGGCCGGCCACGCGCGTCCCGTGGGTCTCGAAGGGGTTGAATATGCCGGCGCGAGCGGAGTAGTTCCGGTTGCGGGATGGGTCGGCGTTGCCCGTCAGGTCTTCGTGCTCGAGGTGCATCCCGTCGTCGACCACGGCGACGTTCACGCCGGCGCCCTTGGTCGTGGTCCACGCGGCTTCGACGTTGATGTCCTGTTCCGCCCCTCCGGGGTATTGCCCGCTGTTGCGCAGGTGCCACTGACATCCGTACAGGGGGTCGCTGACTGGGGTCTCCAGGGCGATGCATTCATTGATGAATCTGGTGTACGCGATATCGCCATAGATCGTGAATAGGTAAGGTCCGGGCTTGCCAGAGGGAGACGAGATCTTGAAGTAGTTCGTGCCGGCGCTGAGTTTGCCGAAGATCGAAAAACTGATGGACGACCGCCCGTCCTCGATGTAGGCGCTGTGGGGGATCTGATAGATGTCCACCGGATTGCCATCCTGGTCGAAGACCTCCGCAGCCAGCGACGCGGGGTCGTCGGGACGGAATAAGGCATGGCTGACAACCGCGTCCATATACAGGTATTCGTCGGCATCGATCGTGAGGGCGAAGTAGTGCTCGTCGGCCGCCGAGTCCAGCCGCGCCGGCGTTTGCAGCAGGTCGATGTCCGCGGCGGCGGCGATCGAGCCACCGGGTGGGGTGAGCGTTCGGGCGTGGAGCGTATACGGTCCGGTCCTCGATTGAAAAGCGCGCACCTCGATGTAATAGGCGCCCGCCTCCACCTCGTGCCAGATCGCGAAGTTGGCACGGCTGAACCAAAGGTAGCTGTCGTCATTTTGGGCGATGACAACCCCGTGGGCATCGAGCAGCTTCCCGACCAGATCAGTGTCGCTGCTGGAGACGATCCACAGATCGGCGGCGCTGGTCAGCACGATCTTGAAGAAGTCCCGGTCGTCCGCCGCGTCGATCCGCCCCGGCGCCGGGGCCCCGAGGGTGATGGCCGTCGCGTCGGCGAGGGAGCCGCCGGCGGCGGTCGCCGTTCGCGCATGCAGCGTGTACGGCCCGGTGACCTTCGAGTGGTTACCGCCGACGCTGACATAGTAGGTTCCCGCTTCCAGCTCGGCGCGGATCTCGAAGTCCTGCGGCCCGTCCGGCCACAAGCCGTTATCGTCGGATTCGAGGACGTCGCCGATGGAGTCGTACAGTACGCCCACGCTGTCGAGATTGCTGGTCGTGTAGAGCCACAGGTCGGCGGCGCTGCTCAGCACGATCTTGAAGAAATCCTCGTCGTCGCCCGACTCGATGACGCCGGTCGCCGTGGAGTCGAGCGCCAGCGCGGTCGCGCCGGCGGTCGCGCCGCTGTGGTCGGCAGGCGTGCCGGTGACGGTGGCCGACCAAGAGCCCTCGCCATCCATCGTGACCGCGCGCACCTGCACGTCGTACTGCGTGTCGTTGGTCAGGCCGCTGAGGAGGTAGCGCAGGTCGCCCGCGCTCCAGGCGTCCAACACGGGGGTCCAGAGGCCGGCGGCCTTGTCCGGGGCGTCGCTCTCGATCGAGCGCAGGTCGTAGGCGCTGATATCGGCCGCGTCGACGCCGGCGGGCGCCGTCCAGTGCACGATCAGCGACTCGTCGCCGCGGGTGACCGAGTCGACGGTCGGGGCGGCGACGGGCGGCGGCATCTGCGCGCGCGCGAGGCCGGGCGCGGCCATGACGCCAAGGAGCACGCAGGCAGCCAGCAGCGCCGGCCACCTCACGTGGCGACCACTTCCCTGCGCCAGCTCGGGCTCGAGCTCAGCACCCCGTCCTGACCGGCCAGGGCGTTCGCCAGGTCCAGCGACGGGAACCCGGGATCGGTCTCCACGAGGAAGGCGTTCGGAGCGAATCCCAGCTCCGATACGCGGCTCTGCGCGATCGTGTTCCGGACGAGGAAGTCAGCGACCTGCGCCCGCTCCCACGCGGCGTCCAGCACCAGCAGCACCCCGCCGGGCAGCGTCATCGCCTGGCTCGTGCGGAATCGCAGGAATCGGCCACGCAGGGACCTCCTGTCGCGGGCGGCGCTACGCCTCCGCAGCCGGACACGGTTCGATTCTTCCTGCTAACTGGCCGGGTGTCAGTGCATGCAGCGTGAATTAGGGCATCATTAGATATGAAAGTGTCGTGAACAGTGCAGATTGCCTCCGTAGACGACGAGACAGAAGCCTGTGGCGATGACCGGGCAGGCAGTCGGGCGAGGGGCTCCGCGATCGCGAGCCGCACCCGGTCGGCGCGCGTGCGGGTGGGCGTCCTGCGAGGGGACGGTGACGGCGATCTCGCTCCGCCATCAGACCAGATGCCGCGCCATTGCCGTCGCGCGCCGTTGCCGTTGGCGTGAACTACGACGACTTGTGGTTGCGGTGCGCGCCACTCCGCACCCACCAGCACCGTCTCCGCCTGCCCCGCGACCTGCCGCGCCCGCGCGAAGACCGACTCGACCGAGTCCGCGTCTCGCCCGCGACGGTCGAGGAGCCCCTCGAGCTGGAGCGCGAGCCCGTGGCCCGGAGCCCGGCGAACCCGACGGCCCGGACGCACGTCTCGCCCAGCAGACGCAGGTTGCGCGGGGAGATCAGTTGGCTGCGGGAGGCCCCGCGCTCCTGGCGGTCAGCGGCGTGAGCGGGGGAAGGCCGTCGGTGAACAGCTCACGGAAGGGGCGGTTCACGAACTCGGGCGCTCCGAGGATGTAGGAGACCCACTGGTCGTCGTGCAGGGCGTAGAGGGCCGTGACGTCCAGGCTCTCCGCGCAGGCCACGAGATCATCGACGCTACCGCCCTCGTAGATGACGAGGCTGAAGCCCGCGGCGATCTCGCCGCGCAGGCACTCCGGCCACGGCAACAGGGCGCCGTCGCCGAGGTTCGGGTCCGTTGATGGCGGTCCGCTGCTCCCAGCGACCAGCGGCATGACCGGGGGGACACCATCGGCGAACAGCTCGGCGAATGGTTGGTTCACGAACCCCGGCGCTCCAAGGATGTACGAGACGTAGACGCCGCCGTGCAGCGCGTAGAGGGCCACGACATCGCGACTCTCCGCGCAGGTGACCAGCTCCTCGACGCTGCCACCCTCATAGACGACGAGGCTGAAGCCCTCGGCGATGTCGCCGCGCAAGCAGTGCGTCCAGGGATCGGGCGTCGCCTGCCGGTCCGGGTCTCCCAGGCGCACGCGGTAGACGCGCGTGCGGCTGCCGTCGGCCGAGGTCACGGTGACCGTGATCGCGTCGATGCCCTCCAGCGCCAGCTGGTGGCCGTTCGTGTCGTCGCCGCCGGCGTCGGCCGGCTCGATGAGGACGGTCGTGCGGCGCTGCAGCGCCTCCGCCTCGACCGTCGTCTCCGTCACGCCCTCGGCGGCGACGCCGTCGTACTCCGTGCGGTCCCCCGAGAACTCCCCGATCTCGATGCCGCTCAGCGTCAGCGAGGCGAGGCGCGCGTCGATCGCGTCGGGCATGTTGTAGCTGTAGACCTTGTCGTCGCTCTCGTCGGCCACGTAGATCACCTCGCCGTCCGACCAGATGCCGCGCGGGCTGTTGTTGGAGGCCTTGCTCAGCTCCGTGAACTCCTCCTCGCTGTTGCGTACGAGCTCCCCATCCTCGAGGCGGTAGGCGAAGAGCCGCTTCGCGCCGTGGTCCGAGACCCAGATCGTCACCCCGTCCGACCAGATCCCGTGAGGGTCGCCGTTGGCGTCGTCGAGGGCGTACTCGGCCACCAGCGCGCCGCTCCCGAGGTCGTAGGCGAAGAGGCTGTCCTTGCCGCCGTCGAGCACCCACATCCTCTCGCCATCCGACCAGATGCCGCGGGCGGCGCCGTTGTCCTCGTCGAGCTCGAGGTCGCGCTCCGGCAGCCGCTCGCCCGTCTCGAGGTCATGGCCGAAGAGGCGGTCCTGGCCGCTGTCGGAGACCCAGATGACCGTGCCGCCGGACCAGACGCCGCGCGGCGCGCGGTTGCGCTCGTCGAGTTCGAACTCGCGCTCCTCCAGGCGTTCGCCCGTGTTCAGGTCGTAGGCGTAGATGGCGTCGCCGGCGCCGTCTCCGTTCTCGAGTACCCAGAGGGTTGTGCCGTCCGACCAGGCGCCGGTAGGCGTGTCGTGGCCGCCGTCCAGCGCTTCGAGGTCGCGCTTCACGTTCCACTCGAAGTCCAGCTCGCTCGGCGAGGGCCCCGACGGGCCACCACCACCACCACCGCCTCCGCCGCCGGTGGTGCGGCGGACGGGGCGGCTCTCCGTCACGGTGATCGTCACGTCGACCTCGTCGAACAAGATCCCGGTGTCTTCGGCCCTGACGGTCACCGTGTGGGTGTCCTCGGCATCGAGGACGGCGCCCGGGGCGACGCTGATCTGCCCGCTGTAGAGGTCGATCTCGAAGTGCGGCGAACCGGTGAGCGTGTACTCCAGCGTCTCGCCGTCGATGTCGGTCGCCGTCACCGGCGTGCCGACGAGGGTGGCGCCCGGCGCGCCCTCCTGGACGGAGAAGTCGAACGGGCCGGCCGGGAACACGGGATCGTCGTTCAGGGCCAGGACGGTCACGACGACCGTGGCGTCGGCGGAGTAGTTGGCGCCGTCGAACGCGCGGTAGGTGAACGTGTCGAAGCCGTTGAAGTTGTCCCGAGGCGTATAGCTGACCTTCTTGCTGTCGTCAGCGAGCTTCACGACGCCGTTGGCGGGCGACTGGCGCAGCGAGATGGTGAGGCTCTGCCCGCTCGGGTCTTCCGGGTCCTCGTCGTTCGCGAGCACGTCGAACTCCCACGCCGTGTCCTCGGAGGTCCTGGCCTCGTCGTTGATCGCCACGGGCGGCTCGTCGACATCGGTGATGGTGATGCTGACGTCGACGCTGGCGACGGCGTCGGAGGGGTCGGCAGCCTCCAGGGTGATCGAGTAGGACGTCGTCCCCGTCTCGTAGTCGAGCGTCGCGCCCGGCTTGACCCGGATCTGGCCGTTGCCCTCGACGCTGAACAGGTCCGTACGGCCGCCGGAGATCGCGTAGGTCAGCGTGTCGCCGTCCGGGTCGTCGGCGGTCACCGGCGCGCCGACGGGCGTTCCCGGCCCGGAGTTCTCCATCACGGAGCGTGCGGGTGTCTGCTCGGAGAACACCGGGTCTTGGTTGCTGACCGGCGCCGCCCGCACCTGTCGGTCCGTGCTCTCCTGCGCGTTCTTGCCGCTCCCGTGCCCGTCGTCGTACGACACCGTCACCCGCAGGTAGTTGCCCACGTCATCGGCCACGGGCGTGTAGAAGCGAGACAGTACGGCGCTGATGTCGGTCCAACTGCTCCCGTCCGTCGAGCGCGCCCACGTCCACGACTCATTGCTGGTCGTGCCGTCGGGATCGTCGAAGGTCGCGAACAGCAACGTCCCCACCTGCGGCTGCGCCGACGACAGGGTGACCGTCCCCTGCTCATCCAGGTTGTTGACGGTCACGGTCACCGGCTGCGTCACCGGGTTGGCCCCGTCCGAGGCCCGCACCGTCACCGTGTACGAGCCGCCGCCGGTCTCGAAATCGGGTGGCGAGTTGAAGCGCAGCACACCGTTGGCGTCGATGCTGAAGTCATTGGCGTCGCTTCCGGAGAGCGACCAGACGATGGTGGCGCCCTCGGGGTCCGGGGCGTCGTAGTCCGCCACCTGCCCCGTGTCGCCCTCGTCGTAGCCGACGGTCGCCGGGCCGCTGATGACGGGCGGCTCGTCGTCGTTGGTGACCGTGACGGTCACGGCGCGCGTGCCGGTCTCGTTCCCGTCGGAGGCCTGCACGGTGACGTTGTAGACGTTGTCGCGGTTCGCGGCGGGGGGCGCCTCGTAGTCGGGCGACATCCTGAAGGTCAGCACACCGCCGTTGTCAATATGGAAGGCGCCGTCGTCGTCGCCCGCCAGCGACCAGGTGATCGCGGCGCCCTCCGGGTCCTCCGCGTCGTAGTCGGCGACCGCTGCCGTGCTGTTCTCCGGGTAGTTCACGCTCGTCCGGCCGCTGACGACCGGCGCTTCGTCATCGTCGGTGACGGTCACCACCACCTCCAGCGACCCAGTGTAGCTGTCCGTCTCGGTCTCGACGGTGGCCTCGACCGTCACTAGGTAGTCGTTGTCGGCGTTCTGGTCATCCTCGTCCTCGTAGTCGGGCGAGGCCTTGAACCTGAGCAGGCCATCGGTGTTGACGCTGAAGGCCCCGGCGTCGTCGCCCGAGAGCGACCAGCTGACCGACCCCTCCGACACGTCTCCGTGATAATCGTGCACCGCCGCCGAGCCGTTCTCCTCATACAGCACCGCGGCGTCGCCCTGCACCGTCGGCAGGGGCACGGGTGTCGCTCTCACGGTGGCGGACCACCCCTCCCCGCTGACGATCAAGCTGAGGTGATTCCTCGCCCGAACCTGCACGCCGTGCTCGCGGTGGTTGGGCACGCCCGTCCGGGTGTATCGGAGCTCGCCCGAGCCAGGGGTCCAAACGTCGCGTATGAGGGTCCAGAACTTGTTCGGTGATCCCGGGATGATCCATCTGTAGCGCAGGTCGTAGGCGATGACCGCGGCGTCGCCGGTGACAGCCGCCTCCCAGGTGACGATGATCTTCCGGTCCGCGGCCACGGCCGTCACACCGGTGGGAGCGTCAGGCGTGCCGGGCGTCGTCCACGTCGTCATCGCGGACCAGGGGCCGGCTGCCGCGACGTTGACCGCTCGCACCTCAAAGCCCACCTCTACCCCGACGTCGTGGGGGTTCAGCGGCAGCACAACGCCGAGCGCTTTACTGGGATCCCAGAAGTCGTCGAAGACCTCCGACTGCTGGCTGGCCGTGTACGTGAAGCGCACGTGGTAGTTGGTGATCGTGCTCCCCCCGTCGCTCGTGGGAGCCGTCCATTCCATCAGCATCCGCCTGAACTCGTCGTCGACGTAGTAGACCTCGTCGATGGTGGGGGCGGAGGGCGCGGTTCCGGGCGTGCCGGTCTTGGTGGCGGACCAAGCGCCCACGCCCACGGAGTTCTCGGCCCGGACCTGGACGTCGTAGGCGACCCAATCGGTCAGACCGCTCAGCGCGTACCACAGGGCGCCGGCGCTCCAGACCTCTTCCTCCAGCGTCCAGTTGGCGTCGGCCTTGCTGGCGGCGTCGTTGCGGATGTAGCGCAGGTCGTAGGAGGTGATGGCGGCGCCGCCGTTATAGGGCGCTTCCCAGGTGATGCTGAAGGCGCCGCTGCTCGCGGTCAACGCGTCGATGGTGGGCGCCGCGGGCGACGTCGGCGCGCCCGGGATACCAACGGCGCGAACCGAGTCGTTGTAATCTCCGAACTCGTCGTACACCCGCAGTTCGAGGGTGTATCTGGCGCCGTTGTTGAGCCCGGAGATGGTGTATTCCAAGGGCGCCGACGTCGGGAGGTCGTTCGCCACGCTCCAGAGGCCGCCCGTGTGGCCGCGGATCCAACTCAACCTGTACGACGCGATGTCGCCGGCGCCCTCCACTACCGGCGGCGGCGAATAGGCGATCGTCAGACTCCCGTCCGCGGACGTGACGAGATCGATACTGGGCGGCCCGGGAGGCTTCCGCGGCGTGTCCTTGAATCCGGTGTCCCAGGGGCCGGGGCCGACGTCGTTGACCGCGCGCAACTGCAGGCGGTACTCGACGAGGTTGGTCAGGCCCGTGAGGCGGTAGCTGGAGGCACGGGTGGACACGTCCAGCTTCTCGGTCCAGTTGCCGTCGATCATCGCGTTCGCGCTGGTCTCGATGTAGCGCAGGTCGTAGTGCGTGACATTCGCCCCGCCGTCGGATTCCGGGCTACTCCAGAGCACCCCGAGGTACCCGTCCCCCGAGGTCCATTTTGTGACGAACCGGGGCACGCCGGGCAGCGTCGCGGGGACGCCCTCCGCGCCGGCCGACCAGAGGCCGCCGCCGTTCGCGTTCACCGCCCGCACCTGCAAGCGGTAGGTGACGCCGTTCGTCAGGTTGGGCAGGTTGCCCGCCAGCGCCCCGCCGTCGGTCTCGGTCCAGACGCCGGTGATCTCGGTCCAGTCGCCCGAGCCCGCGCGGTAGCGCAGGTCGTAGGAGGTGATGGCGCCCGTGCCGTTGTCCGCCGGGGCGCTCCAGGTGAAGTCGAGCATGCCATCGCTGCGGGTCACCTGGGGGGCGCCGGGGGCGTCGGGCACCGCGGCGGGCGTGTCCGACAGGGTGTTCGACCAGTCGCCGGTCCCGGCCGGACCGGACGCGGCGCGCGCCCGGACCTGCACGTCGTAGCCGGTGCCGTTGGTCAACGCGGTGAGGGTGTATTCGTAGGGGCCGGCCATCCCCAGGCGGTCCCAGATGGTTTCGATCACGGTCCAGTTGGTTTCGATCGCCTCGTCCGCGCTGGTCTCGATGTAGCGCAGGTCGTAGGTGTTGATCGGGGCCCCGGACTCTGGTGGCGGGGCCTTCCAGATCACCCGGAGCTTGGTATCCCCCGCGCCGACCTCGACAAGCGTGGGCGTGCCGGGCTTCGTCTGCCGGGCCTGGGCGTCGCCGGGCCCTGGCGTGTGTTGAGGCAAGGTGACGCTGGCCCGGTTGGAGCCCTCGCTCTGCTCCTGGTCTCGCAGGGCCTTGACCTGATAGCTGTAGGTCTCGCCGGCTTGGGTAGCAGTCGTGTCGGTGTGGGCGGTGCTGGTAACCGCTGTCAGCGCGAGGCTGGCCGGCTCGGCCTTGCCCGCGGCACGCAGCAGCTCGTAGCCCGTGACCGCGGCGGCATCCGCGGCGGGGGCGGTCCAGGTCAGGGCAACACCGCCATCCGCGCCTGCTTCGGCGGTGAGGCCGCTGGGCGCCAAATCGGCGGGCGAGGATTCGTCCTCGGGCGGCGGCGCGGGCGCGGCCGGCGTGTCGGCCCGGGCGAAGCTCGACCACTGCGAGACGCCGTGCCGGTTGACCGCCTGGACGCGGTAGGTGTAGCGCCGCTCCGGCGCCACCGTCGTGTCGGTGTAGCTCGTCGCCGGCGAGCCCGTGTTCTCCTTGATGGTGACGAACTCGCCGGCGGCGTGGACGTCGCGGTCGCGCCGCAATACCTGGTAGTGGGTGATGCTGGTATCACCCGGATCGTTCCAGCTGAGCGCAACGGAGTCGTGCACCGCCGTGGTGACGAGTCCCGTGGGCTGGTCCGGGACGGAGCCTTGCTGCGCGTCCACCGGCGGCGCGCCAGCCGGGGACAGGGCCAGCATGAGGCCGCCCAGGGCGAGGGCGGCGAGCAGGACGGGGAAGCCGGGCCTACGGATGCGCGTCATCGTTGTGCCTCGGGTGTGTGTGCTCCCGCCCGGCGCGGGTGGCCGCCGCTGGGCCTCCTCGCGTCGGCAGCGTCGGCTCGCGAGGGGTGGCGCCACGGCCCTCAATCTCTGGGGCATCACGTGCGACGGTGGTTCGTCTTGCTGCACGGGTGCGCTCCGCGCGTGCGGCGAGGCGAGAGCGTTAGGGCCGGGCGAAGGAACCGGACCGGCCTGGCGCGATCCGGGTGGAACAAGTTTGGGGGGACGTTCGTTCTGGCAGCGCGGGCGCGACACCCACACGCGCGCTCGTTCAGCGCAGTTGCGCCTGCCTGCCGAGCGTTCCCGTTCGACTTCGCGACCGTCCGACGCACCAGTTGCCCCCTCGCGCGAGCGTGTTGCGCTCTCCCAGGTTCAACGGGGCAATTGTTCCTGCTCGTTGGTTCGGTGTCAGTGCACGAGGCGTGAACTTACGACTTTATTGTGTGAACATATCGTGACTGTCCATGGATTGAGGGCCTTGTGGCCTCTCTCAGGCAATGAGCGACTGCCTGAGAACCAGCGACGCGGTGGCGCACTGCGGAGTGCAGCTCGCACGCCGCTTGCCAGGCAAGAGCGTTCTGCGCGGAAGGCGGAGCGAACTCGGCCGCGCTCAGTGGCAGCGGTGTCGTGCTCCGAGGGGGGCCTATGGCCCGTCGCTTGCGGCGACCAGCGGCGTGAGGGGCGGAACGCCGTGCGGGAACAGCTCGTGGAAGGGCCGGTTCACGAACTCAGGCGCGCCCAGGATGTAGGAGACGAACACGCCCTCGTCGAGCACGTAGAGGGCGCTGACGTGCAGGCTCCGCGCGCAGGCCTCCAACTGCCCGACGCCGCCACCCTCGTAGACGACGAGGCTGAAGCCCGCGGCGATGCCGCCGCGCAGGCACTCCGGCGCGGGCTCCCGCTCTTCCTCTGCGCTCCCGACCCACACCCGGTAGACCCTGGTGCGGCTGCCGTCCTGAGAGGTCACGGTGACGACGATCTCCGCGCCCTCCTCCAGACCCACCTGGTGGCCGTTCGCCGCGTCGCCGTCGCCGTCGGCGGGCTCGATGAGGACGCGCGCCGTGTGCTGCACGGCTGCGGCCCCGACCGTCGTCTGCGTCACGCCCTCGCCCGCGGCGCCGGCGTACTGCGTGCGCTCGCCCGAGAACTCGCCGATGGCGACGCCGCTCAGCGTGAGCGCGGCGAGGCGCGCGCCGGCGCCGTCCGTGTCCGCCCCGGGCGGCGGCCCCTTGCTTGCGGCGACCAGCGGCGTGACGGGCGGAAGGCCGTCGGCGAACAGCTCGACGAACGGTTGGTTCACGAACGCAGGCGCGCCGAGGATGTAGGAGACGAACTCGCCCTCGTCGAGCACGTAGAGGGCGGTGACGTGCAGGCTCCGCACGCAGGCCTCCAGCTCCTCGACGCTGCCGCCTGCGTAGACGACGGTGCTGAAGCCCGCGGCGATGTCGCCGCGCAGGCACTCCGGCCAGGGCGCTTCCTGTGCCGCGCCGCCTTCCAGCCGCACGCGGTAGACGCGCGTGCGGCTGCCGTCGGCCGAGGTCACGATGACCGTGATCGCGTCGATGCCCTCCAGCGCCAGCTGGTGGCCGTTCGTGTCGTCGCCGCCGGCGTCGGCCGGCTCGATGAGGACGGTCGTGCGGCGCTGCAGCGCCTCCGCCTCGACCGTCGTCTCCGTCACGCCCTCGGCGGCGACGCCGTCGTACTCCGTGCGGTCCCCCGAGAACTCCCCGATCTCGATGCCGCTCAGCGTCAGCGAGGCGAGGCGCGCGTCGATCGCGTCGGGCATGTTGTAGCTGTAGACCTTGTCGTCGCTCTCGTCGGCCACGTAGATCACCTCGCCGTCCGACCAGATGCCGCGCGGGCTGTTGTTGGAGGCCTTGCTCAGCTCCGTGAACTCCTCCTCGCTGTTGCGTACGAGCTCCCCATCCTCGAGGCGGTAGGCGAAGAGCCGCTTCGCGCCGTGGTCCGAGACCCAGATCGTCACCCCGTCCGACCAGATCCCGTGAGGGTCGCCGTTGGCGTCGTCGAGGGCGTACTCGGCCACCAGCGCGCCGCTCCCGAGGTCGTAGGCGAAGAGGCTGTCCTTGCCGCCGTCGAGCACCCACATCCTCTCGCCATCCGACCAGATGCCGCGGGCGGCGCCGTTGTCCTCGTCGAGCTCGAGGTCGCGCTCCGGCAGCCGCTCGCCCGTCTCGAGGTCATGGCCGAAGAGGCGGTCCTGGCCGCTGTCGGAGACCCAGATGACCGTGCCGCCGGACCAGACGCCGCGCGGCGCGCGGTTGCGCTCGTCGAGTTCGAACTCGCGCTCCTCCAGGCGTTCGCCCGTGTTCAGGTCGTAGGCGTAGACGGCGTCGCCGGCGCCGTCTCCGTTCTCGAGTACCCAGAGGACCGTGCCGTCCGACCAGGCGCCGGTAGGCGTGTCGTGGCCGCCGTCCAGCGCCTCGAGGTCGCGCTTCACGTTCCACTCGAAGTCCAGCTCGCTCGGCGAGGGCCCCGACGGCCCACCGCCGCCGCCGCCACCGCCACCGCCGGGGCCGGGGCCGGTGGGGCCGGCGCTGGACACGGTGATCGTGACCTCGATGCTCGCCTCCTCGCTGGAGGGGTCAGTGGCCGTCACGGTCACCAGGTAGGAGTCCTGGACCGAGGCGTCGAGCACGGTTCCCACACCCACGGTGATCTGGCCCGTGTCCGGGTCGATGTCGAAGAGGCCCGCGGCGCCGGCGAGCACATAGGTGAGCGTGTCGCCGTCGCGGTCCGTGGCCTCGACCGGTAGACCGACTTCCCTGCCTCCCGCTGCGTTGGCGGCCACGGAGCGCTCGGCCGTAGCGGCGGGGAAGTCGGGTGGGTCGTTCACCGGGTTCACCGTCACGACGACCATGGCCTCGGCGGACGAGTGGACGCCGTCGGACGCCTGGTAGGTGAACGTGTCCACGCCGTGGAAGTCGGCGTCGGGCGCGTACGTGATGCTGTTGTCGGCTTCCACCGTCACCGCACCGCTTGCGGGCGGCGTGCTCACCGAGACGGTCAGGGTGTCGCCCTCGGGGTCGCTGTCGTTGAACAGCACATCGATCGTGGTCGCCGTGTCCTCATCGGTCGTGGCGTCGTCGCCAGTCGCCTCGGGCGGCTCGTTGACGTCGGTGACGGTGATCGTGACGAGGATGCTGGCGCTGGCGTTCGAGGGGTCCGCGGCGGTGACGGCGACGGTGTAGAAGAAGGACGTTCCCGTCCCGTCGCCCAGCGCCTCGTAGTCCAGCACGGCGCCCTGCCCGACCCGAATCTGACCGCTGCCGCCCTCGATGCTGAAGAGGTCCGCAGCGATGCCGATGCCCGAGAGCGTGTACCACAGCGTGTCGGCGTCGGGGTCCGTGGCCGTGACCGGGTCGCCGACGGGCGTGCCTTCGGCCGAGTTCTCCTCGATCGAGCGGGGCGTGATCTGGGCGGCGAACGCGGGGGGCTCGTTCATCACCGGCGCGGCCTGCGTCCGCTCGTCCGAGGTCTCCTGCGCGCTCTTGTCGGCGCCCTCGCCGTCGTCATACGAGGCCGTCACCCGCAGGTAGTGGTCGAGGTCGTCGCCCGCCGGCGTGTAGCTCTCGGTCGTGGCGCCGTCGATCTCGCTCCAGTTGCTCCGGTTCTGCGAGCGCTCCCATGTCCACGACAGGCTCGTGATGTCGCCGTCGGGGTCGTCGAGCGTGGCGGTCAGCAAGGTGCCCACCAGCGGCTGCTGCGAGGACAGCGTGAGCGTCCCCGCCTCCTCTTCGTTCGTGACGGTCACCGTCACGTCGAGTGTGTCGTCGTTCACGCCGTCGGAGATCCGCACTCGCACCAGGTACTCGTTGTTCTCGCCCGAGTCCGCCGGCGACTCGAAGTCGGGCGGCGCGACGAAGCCCAGCACGCCGCCGCTGAAAGTGAAGTGGCCGCGGTCCGGCCCCGCCAGCGGCTCCCAGATGAGCGTGCGGTCCTCCGGGTCGGTGGCGGTGTAGGTGGCGACGATCCCCGTGCCGTGCTCGGCGAAGTCGATGGCCGCTTCGCCACTGATGGCCGGCGGCTCGTTCACGTCGGTGATGGCGATCGTGACCGTGATCGTGGCGTCCGTGGCCGTGTCCGGGTTGCCGCTGGCGTCCCGGCTGTCGCGGACCCCGACGCTGACCGTGTAGGTGCTCTTCGTCTCGTGATCCGGCGCAGCATCGGTGCGCAGTTGGCCCGTCGAGGCACCGATGCTGAAGGACGCGGCGTCCGTTCCGCCCAGCGTGTAGGTCAGCGCGTCGTTGTCGTCGTCCGTGGCCGCCACCGGCGCGCCGATGTTCAGGCCGGCAGCCGTGTTCTCGGGGATGCTGCGGGCGCCGCTCTCGCCGGCCGGGAAGGCCGGCGCCTCGTTCACGTCGCTGACGGCGATGGTCACGGCCCGCAGGCTCGTGGGGTTCCCACTATCCACGATCATGACCTGGTAGCTGTTGTCCCCGCCATCGTCCGCCGGGGACTCGAAGTCGGGCGCGGTGCGGAACTGGAGCGCGCCGCCGCGGATCTCGAAGGCGGCGCTGTCGGGTCCGGCGAGCGTGACGCCGGCCGTGGAGACGGCGACGGACGTCCTCGTGCTGTTCTCGGGGTGTTCCGGCCTGTCGATGGTGACGGTCACACCGGCCGACAACACGGTTCCATCCGCGGTGCAGATGCCGCCGCCGGCGCAGGGCTGATCGGCGACGAGGCGGAAGGTGATCGTGCCCATCGCATCGGGCGTGAGGGTGAAGCGGTAGGCGTTGGCCGGCTGGCCCGCCATGACGTGCGCGCCGGCGCTCGCGACCGTCGCGCCCGTGATGCTGACCGACGTCGTGTCGGCGTCGAAGTCCACGACGGGGCGGCTGAACGCCACCACGACCTGGGGAGCGCCGGGGTTGAACAGCAACGAGTGGCTGCTGGCCGGAAGCGCAGCTTCGAGCGCGAGGGGCTCGTCCGCCAGCACGGTTGGACTGAGCGGGTAGGCACGGACATTGATGTTCTCTTCCCCGCTGTGGTCGATCTGGATATTGATCGAGAACTTTTCAGTGCCCGTGTCCGGATCCACCTGCGTCATTGACTCGTCGGGAGGCAGCGCCGTGATCCTTTCACCGTCGTTGAAGCCCCAGCTGACCAGCCAGTCACCGTTGTCCATCGGTTCGACGAGGCCGGCAGCCCACGCCCCCCTGTTGAAGTCCCCGTGGAGCGAATGATGGCGCTGGAAGATGGCCTCGCCGTTGCCGGAGTCGATGGCGTACTCCACCGCCCGGCTGAACTCCCCGCTCGTCCGCCAGTTGAGTCCCGTTGCCGGATCCCGGATGCAGGGAAAGCCGTTGTCGTAGAGCAGGAGATGCCCGTTGTCCAGGACTTGCGCGGAATGTTGTCCGCAGAACCCCCCATAGCGGTCGTTGAGGATGGTCATCGGCGCCGGGCCCGCGCCGCGGCCGTGCCCGCTCAGTTCGTCGCTCCCCCACTCCTCGGGCGAGCGGTAGCTGCGGCCCAGCCGCCACACGACGTCTCCGGTCGCCGCGTCGATGGCCAGCACTTTCCCGCACTGCCGGAACGAGGCGACGATGACGCCGTCGGCCAACCAGAGTGAATTGCCGTGTGCCCAGTCGCCTGCGACGAACGGGTTCCCCCCGCAGTCCTGCGCCGCCATGTGGTCCCATGAGTACCAGGTGAGCTTCGCCGCCCCCGCCGCGGTCCTGATCTGGATTGCCGTGTCCGTAACGGGGTACAGCCCATCGGATCTGTCCGGATTCGGAGGCGCCGGATTGCCGTCGCTGTCAACCAGGTAGCTGAAGTCGCGCAGCACCGGCTCGTAGGACAGCAGCAGGTAGTCCCCGTTGTCGAGGATGATGAAGTCGTGCTTATCGGTCTCCAGCAGGGGCGCGACGGTGATCACGCGGCCCAACTCGTTCAGAGCCCGGTCGACCAGGACCCACACGTGCTTCGTGTCTGCGTCCGGCACCGAATAGGAGAATGGATACGTCTCGCTGTTCTGGGGCCGAAAGTGGGTCACGCGGTGGCCGAATCGGCGGTGGACCCGGGGAACCCCGTTGTTGTCGACGATCATCATGTAGGCATATCTGCCGGAGGGTGGGTTGGTATTGAGGGAGAAACCAATCAGCTCTTCCGTGGCGCCGGGCCCCTGCTCCGTCGAGATGTCCGGGAAGTCCTCCTCGAAACAGTGCAGGACGTACGTCGTGGCGCCGCCCTGGCCGCCGCTGAGGGTGATGGGGATGTCGCTGTGGCCGTCGAGCCCCGTCAACTCCACCACCGCGTTCCGGCTGGGCCGCTGCACCCCGTTGACCGCCAGCCGCGTGCTCGACTGCGCCGCGGACAACGTCAGCGTGATGGTCTGGCCGGCGGCGCACTCCATGGCGTAGTGGAGCACGTCCGGGTCGAAGGCCGGGTACGGGCCGCGCGCCGGACCGGCGACCGAGAGCGCACTCAACTGGTGGGCCAGCGGCGTGTACGGCGCCACCGCCCCGGCGGTCTGACCGGCGCCGTGGTCATCGCTGTAGGTCGCCGTGACGCGCAGGTAGTGTCCCGCGTCGGCGGCGGTCGGCGTGTAGCTGTTCGAGTTGGCCCCGTCGATGGCGGCCCAGGTCGTGGGCCCGGTCGAGCGCTGCCAGGTCCAGGCAACGCCCGACGTGCTGCCGTCGGGGTCGGTCAGGGTCGCGGTCAGCGCCGTTCCGACGCGGGGTCGCACCGGCGAGATGGTGACCACGCCCGCCTCGTTCTCGTCGCTGACGCTGACGCTGACTTGCCTGGTGACGCTGTCCGCCCCCTCCGAGGCTGTCAGCGTCACCTGGTAGGCATTGTCGCTCCCGGCGTCGGCCGGGTCCTCGAAGTCGGGCGGTTGCGGGAAGAGGTTGGGGGCGGTCGGGTCGATGTGGAATCTGAGCACGCCGGCGGGGTTGTCGACGCTGAAGTGCGCGGCGTCGACGCCCGACAGCGACCAAGCAATGCTCTCACTGTGCTCCGGGGACGAGGCGGTATAGGTGGCCACGCGGAGCGCCCCGTTCTCCGCGTAGCTGACGCTCGCCGGACCCGTGAGCGTCGTCAGTTCGACGACGTTGCTGACGTTGATGGTCAGCGTGATGCTGTCGCTCAGGCCGTAGGGGTCCGAGGCCGTGACGACGACCTGGTACGAACTCTGGGCCTCGTAGTCGAGCGGCGTATTGGCCCGCACCTGGCCGCCGGCGGGGTCCGCGATGTTGAAGAGCGCCGCGTCGGTCCCGCCCAGCGTGTACGTGAGGGCCTGGCCTTCCGGGTCCGTGGCCGTGACCGTGGCGACGACCGTCGAGGTGGGGCTGTTCTCGGCCACCTCCTGCGTGTCCGTCGCGGCCGGGAACGCCGGCGGCAGGCTGGGGGCGACCAGCAGGATGCGGTCCGAGCTTGTGTTCGAGGTGGTGACGTAGAGGGCGCCGTTGGGACCGAGCATGGGCGTCCGCAGCCGGGCGTAGGTACCATCGAGCTCGGCGACGACGACCTGGCTCATGAGCGCGCCGTCGGCGCTGAACTTGAAGACATGCAGCTCGGCGGCCGCCAGCGTGGCGACCGCCAGCCGCCCCTCCCACGCGCCCCAGTCGTCGCCCTCGAGGAAGATGCCGCCGCTGGTGGCCAGCGTCGGGGCGCCCGACGACCACACGGCCTCGACCGCGCCGGGGAACTCCTCGAGGTCGGTCATGGGCACGCTCTCGTTGTAGCCGGGCACGGGGTTCCAGCCGTAGTTGCCGCCGGAGACCAGCAGATTGATCTCGTCGTCGACGAACGGGCCGTGCTCGACCGACCACATCTGGCTCGTGCCCGGACGGAGCGCCAGGCCCTGCACGTTGCGGTGTCCGTAGCTGTAGACCCGCGAGTTGAACGGGTTGCCCGGCGCCGCGGCGCCCGTCGCGGCGTTGACGCGCAGCACCTTGCCGCCGAGCGAGCCCAGGTCCTGCGGGACGGTGCCCGTCGCGGCGTCGCCGGTCGCGATCCAGAGGTAGCCCTGCGGGCCGAAGCGCAGCCGGCAGCCGCCGTGGCGGCCGCCGAAGGCGGCGGGCAGGTCTCCGACCAGCGGATCGGCGACCCGCGTGGCCGTCGTGTAGTCCGCGTCGATGGTCCAGGCGATCACCTGGATCTCGGGACCGGTGTGGCCCTGGCAGGTGTAGAAGCGCCGGTTCGAGGCGAACGCGGGATCAACGACGATGCCCATCAGCCCGGTCTCGCCGAAGGCGTAGAGGTCGCCGAAGTCGGCGCTGACGGTCTGCACCGTGCCGTCGCCGAGACGGCTGCTCAGCACGCCTGACCGCTGGGTGAAGAGCATCGTCCCGTCGGGCGTGAAGGCGAGGTCCCAGGGGATGCTGAGGCCGGTCACGAGTTCGACGACGGTGATCTCCGGCGCGCGCACGACCGTCTGATCCGACACGGCCTCGGCGGTCCGGCCCGAGCCGCCGGCGTCGGTGTAGGAGGCCCTGGCCCGGATGTACGCCCCGACGTCGCCGTCCACCGGCGTGTAGCTGTCTCCGCTGCCGGAGAGGCTGGTCCACGTGCTGCGGTCCGAGGACTTGTGCCACGCCCAGGTCAGCGACTGCACGCCGCCGTCCGAGTCGTCCAGCGTGGCCGTGAGCGCTGTGCCGGCCTCGGGCTGCAGGGGCCACAGCGACACGCTCCCCGGCTCGTTCACGTTGCTGACGGTGATGGTCACGTCGACCGCGGCCTTGAGGCCGGTGGTATCCGTGGCCGTGACCGTCACCGAGTAGCTGGACTTGGCCTCGTGGTCGAGAGCGGCCTTCGTCCGCAGCTGGCCCGACGTGGCGACGATGCCGAAGGAGTCCGCGTCGGTCCCGCCCAGCGCGTAGGTGAGCGTGTGGCCGTCGGGGTCCGTGGCCGCGACCGGCGCGCCGATGTTCTCTCCGGCGGCCGTGTTCTCGGGGATGCCGCGGGCGCCGCTCTCGGCGGCGGGGAAGGACGGGGAGACCGACTGGCGCGTGAACGTCAGCGTCGCGATCGGTGCGATCGTGAACTTGCCCGTCCCGCGGATGCTCGTGATCACGCCCTGCGGCGAGGTCGCGGAGTTCGACAGCGAGAACCCGGTTCCGTCCTCGGTGCCGGCGTCCCACGGATAGAGGTTCAGCGTGTGCGACGGCAGCCACTCTCCGGCGGCGTCGAGCAGGAGCCGCCCCGAGATGCCCACGAACCAGTCCGGGCTCGGCGCGATCATCGTCGTCAGCGTGACCCGCGGGTGCTCGCTCGTCAGTTTGACGTTGTTCAACGTCCCCGTGCCCGTCGCGCCGATGTTGCCGGACCGGCGGAGGACGCTGAGAGCCGTCGGCGGACTGGCGTTGATCGCGGTGTCGACCTCGCTCCGGAGGTCTGACGTGCCACCGGTCTCCGCCATCGACTCGACTCCGGCGCTTGCCAGCTCCCCGCTCTTGAGGAAGGACACCTCAGCGCTGTGCACCGCGCCGATGAGGGGCGAGAAGTGGGCGCTGCCGGGTCGGCCGTCGGGCGTGACGGCGGTGGTCCAAGTGCCCGTGAAGGTGATGGTGTAGACGGCCGACGACGCCACCGCGACGACGGGGTCGCTCGCCGGCGGCGTCAGCGACGTGTCTTCCTCCGCGCGCGTAACGGTGAGGCTGTAGGTCAGCGTCGTCGTGCCGTCCCGCGCCGTGACCTGCAGGTTGATCGCGTTGTCGCCCACCGACAGGTCGACCTGATGGCCGGCCGCGTTGCCGTCGGCGTCGGGGAGCGGATCGTCGCTGCCGTCGAGGAACGCGACCGCGGCGCTGGCGTCGTTCGCGGTGGCGGTGACGGTGAGCGGCGTGACCGTGTACCCGACCGATGCCGTGTACGACGTCGTGCCGCCGGCGAACGCCGGGCTGAGCCTGCCCTCGCTCAGGGTCAGGGCGCTGAGGCTGGCGTCGTCGTCGGTCGCGGTCTCCCCGGCTTGCGTGGCCGACCAGGGACCGTCGCCGGCGGCGTTGACCGCGCGCACCTGCACGTCGTAGGCGACGCCGCTATCCAGGCCGGAGAGGGTGTACTGCAGCGCGCCGCTGGTCCAGGCGTCGTCCTGCACCGTCCAGTTGCCGTCGGCCTTGCTCGCGGCGTCGCTGCGGATGGAGCGCACGGCGTACGACGTGATGGCCGCCCCGCCGTCGCTTGCAGGCGCGGCCCAGACGATCGTGAGCGACCCGGCGTCCGGCGTCACGGAGTCGATGGCGGGGGCCGCGGGGAGCGTCCGGGGCGTCCCGGACCAGCTCAGCGACCAGTCGCCCTCGCCGGCCGAGGTGACTGGTCGCACCCCCACGTCGTAGGCAACGCCGTTGGCCAGCCCGCTGATCGTGTATTGCAGCGCACCGCTGGTCTCCCACGCGAGCAACTGAAGGTCCCAGTGGTCGGCGGGCTTGCCGGGCGCGTCGCTGCGGATCCAGCGCACGTCGTAGGCGGTGATCTCCGTGCTGGCGACGCTCGTCGGCGCGGTCCAGGCGACGGTGAGGGATCCGTCGTCCGGGGTCACCGAGGCGACCGTCGGGGCCAGGCTGAGGGTGGATCCCTGGGCAAGTTCCGAGATCTCGCCCTCGTCGACGAGGTTCACCGCGCGCATCCGCACGTCGTACTGCGTCGCGTGCTCTAGACCGCTGATGGTGTATTCGAGCGCCCCGGAGGTCCAGATATCGGCCAGAAGGGTCCACTGGACGATGCTGGGCTTGCCCTCAGTGTTGGTGGGCCGATAGCGCAGGTGATAGGACGAGACGTCCGCACCGCCGTCGCTCGCCGGCGCGCTCCACTCGACGCTGAGCGACCGCTGGCCGCCGGTCACCGAGTCGATCGTCGGGGCGCCCGGCACGGTCCTGGGCCTGCGAGCGGTGGTAGCGGACCAGGGACCCTCGCCGGCGGCGTTGACCGCCCGCACCTGCAGGTCGTACTGCGTGCCGTTCTCCAGTCCCGTGAGGACGTGGTGCAGGGCGCCGGCCGCCCACACGCCGTCCAGGACCGTCCAGTTAGCGCCGACCGCTTCGTCCTCGCTGGTCTCGATGTAGCGCACGTCGTACGTGGTGATGGCCGCGCCGCCGTCGCTCGAGGGCGCCGTCCAGACGACGGTGAGTTCCTGGTCGCCCCATGTCACGTCGTCGATGGCGGGGGCTGCGGGGACCGTGCGCGGCGTGCCGGTCAGGCTGGCGGACCAGTCGCCGTTGCTGGTGGTGACCGCGCGCACCTGCACGTCGTACCGGGTGCCGTTGTCCAGTGCGCTGATGGTGTATGCCAGCGCGCCGCCGGTCCACGCGCTGTCCACAACGGTCCAGTCGGCGTCGACCGCTTCGTCCTCGCTGGTCTCGATGTAGCGCAGGTCGTAGGCGGCGATGGGCTCGCCGCCGCTCTGGGCGGGAGCGGTCCAGGCGACCGTGAGCGATCGGTCGTCCGGGGTGACCGAGGCAACGGACGGGAGCGCGAGGGCGAGGGTCGTCCCCGCGACGGCGTCGGACCAGGGGCCGGGGCCGGCATCGTTCGCCGCCCGGACCTGCACGTCGTACCTGACGGTGGGGTCCAGGCTGCCGAGGGTGTATTCCAGTGCGCCGGAGGTCCACGCACCCTCGACGAGCGTCCAGTTGGTGGCGGCCCTGTCGGCGGCGTCGCTCTCGATGTAGCGCAGGTCGTAGCCGGTGACGGCCGAACCGCCGATGTCGGCGGGGGCGCTCCACTCGACCGCGAGCTCGCCGACGGCCGGCGTCAGCGCGCTGATGCCGGGGCGCCCGGGCGAGAGTCCATGTCCGTAGACGGTCAGACTCCACCCCTCGAGCGTTCCCGTCCGCGTGTCGAGGTGGTCGGTGATGTGAAGCGTCCACGTGCCGGCGGCGTTCTCACCGAGGTGCCGGGCCGAACCGAAGCGGATAGTCTCCTCCACGGGCCGGTGATAAATGCGGTCGAATACCCAGGTGAGCGTGGACCTGGCGCCCGAGGGGGACTCCAACTCCACCTCGAGCTCTCGAAACGACTCATGGTCGAACGTGGTGTGGATCTCGACGAACTCGACGAATCCCACATGGTTGCCGATGGTCAGGCTGCTGCTGACCGTCGTGCCGGGGATTGTATCGCTCGGAGCGTCGGGAATGTGCAGATCCGTGCCGGCCGATTCCGCGCTGATCTCGCGCAGGGCCGGAACGTTGGTCCAGTCGGCGGCCAGCGCGACGGCGGCCCCGGCGTCCACCACGCCAAAGCCGTACTCGTGGTTGAAGAAGTAGTGCTCGCTGTCGGAGCCGTATTCCAGCGCGCCCTGCGCCCAGCCCGTGTTGTCGGCATCGTTCTTGCGCGCGGACGCGGCGAGGATGAGCTTGAGGTCCCGCCAGGTCAGACTGGAATTGGCGGTGCGCAGCAGCGCGGCCACGCCGGAGACGATGGGAGTGGCGGCGGACGTGCCGCCGAACTCGTCCGTGTACAGGTGGCCGCCGTAGGTCGTCGCGATCTCGGGCAGATTGTCATCATTGGATGGGGCGCACACCCACAGGTTGGCGCCCATTTCCGAGTAGCCGCTTCGCACATCGTCGTAGTTGACCGCACAGACGGCGGTGACGGCGTAGTAGTTCGCGCGCCCGTTGAGATTGGCGTGGTGTGTCACGTAATGTCCGTTGCCGGCGGCAAAGGCGTAGAAGATTCCCTTGCCGTTGGCGCCGCTCGTGACGCCGTTCTGGACGGCCATCTCCCAACTGGCGGACGTGGACCGCGGGCCGGCGGTGGGCGTCGGTCCCCAGCTGTTGCTGGAGACGTCGGTGGTCTCGTCCCCGGCCTCGCCTCCCTGCGCCATCCGGAACGCGGCGTCCACCGTATTGGCGTCCGTGAAGTCCGCGAACAGGTTGTATCCGTAGATCGTGGCCCGGGGCGCGACGCCGCGCATGCCGATGCTGTTGTCCCGCGCCGCGATCAGGCCGGCCGTGCTCGTCCCATGGTGCTCGAAGGGGTCGAATATGTCGGCGCGAGTGGAGTAGTTCCGGTTGCGGGATGGGGCGGCGTTCTCCGTCAGGTCTTCGTGCTCGAAGTGAATCCCGTCGTCGACCACGGCGACGTTCACGCCGGCTCCCATGTTGGTCGTCCAGACAGCTTCGACGTTGATGTCCTCTCCTGCCCCTCCCTCGTACTGCCCGCCGTTGTGCAGGTGCCACTGGCATCCGTAGAGGGCATCGTTCACGCCCGGGACGTCCAGGCTGGCCGACGCATCGGTGCAGCCGTTTATGAACCTGTTGTAGCCGGTACTGCCAAAGACCAGCAGCATGTAGGGTCCGGTGCCGCCGGAGGGGGACCAGATTTTGAGGTAGTGCGTGCCGACGGGGAGTTTGCCGTTGATCGAAAAGCTGATGAACGACCGCCCGTCCTCGATGTAGGCGCTGTGGGGGATTTGATAGATGTCCAGCTCATTGCCATGCACGTCGAGGATCTGCGCCGCGAGCGACACGGGCTGCTCGGGAGAGAACATCGGATTTGGGCCCACGTCGGCCTCGATATACACTTGGGTGTCGGAACCGACAAAGAGGCTGTAATAGTGCGCGTCGGTGGCCGTGCGCACCCGCCCTGGGATCAGCACCCCACTAATGGGCTGTGCGCTGCCGATGGAGTCGCCGGGAGGGAGGATCGTTCCGGTGTGGAGCGTGTACGCCCCAGTATTCGCTACATACGATGCATAACCGTTCACCTTGATGTAGTAGGTTCCCGCCTTCACCTCGTGCCAGATCGCGAAGTTGAGCCCGCTCCGATAAAGATAGCTGTCGTCGTTTCTGGCGATGAGCACCCTGTCGGCATCCCACAACTCCCCGACCACGTCGGTGTAGCCGCTGGAGGCGATCCAGAGGTCGGCGGCGCTGGTCAGATCGATCCGGAAGAAGTCGTTGTTGGTGCTCCAGTCGATCCGCCCCGGGACGTCATCCCCCAGCGTGATGGTCGTCGCCCGGTCGATGGTGCCGCCGACGCTGGGGGCCGTTCGTAGGACCACCGCGTACGCCCCCACGACCGTCGGCCTATAGCCATGGACCGTGACATAGTAGGTTCCCGCACCGACCTGCTCCCTGATCACGAAGTCCTGCGGCGAGTCCGGCCGCTGGCCGTCGTCGTTGCGTGCGATCATGTTGCCGGCGGAGTCCTGCAGCTCGCCCACGGTGTCGAGATCGCTGATCGTGTAGATCCAGAGGTCGACCGTGTCGTCGCCCGTGACCTCGATCTTGAAGAAATCCTGGTCGTCCTCGGTGAGGACTGCGATCGCCGTGGAGTTCAGCGGCAGAGGCGTCGCGCCGGTGCGGTCGCCGCTGTTGGCGACGGGCGTGCCGGTGACGGTGTCCGACCAGTCGCCCTCGCCATCCTCCGTGAACGCGCGCACCTGCACGTCGTACTGTGTGTCGTTGGTCAGGGGGAAGATGATCCAGCTCAGGTCGCCCGCGCCCGGGATCCAGGCATCCTCCAGGACGGTCCAGAAGCTGGCGGCCTTGTTCGCGGCGTCGCTCTCGATCGAGCGCACGTCGTAGGCGAGGATGTCCGCCGCGTCGACCCCGGCGGGCGCCGTCCAGTCCACGATCAGCGAGCGTTCGCCGGGGGTGACCGAGTCGATCGTCGGGGCGGCGACGGGCGGCGGCGCCTGCGCGCGCGCGAGGCCGGTCGCGGCGGCGACGCCAAGGAGGACGCAGGCGGTGACCAGCGCGAGCGGTCTCAACTCGGAACGACTTCCCTGCGCCAGTTGGAGCTGGAGATCAGCATTCCGTCCTGGCCGGCCAGCGCGTTCGCCAGGTCCAGCGACGGGAACCCGGGGTCGGTCGCCACGAGGAAGGCGTTGGGAGCGAGTCCCAGCGCCGATACGCGGCTCTGCGCGATCTTGTTGCGGACGAGGAATTCAGCGACCTGCACCCCGCCCCGGCCGCCAGTCCAGCACGCGCGTGCGGGACTGGCGGCCGGGCGGGCGTCGACCCTCGCTCGTGCGGAATCGCCGGAATCGGCCACGCAGGAACCTCCTGTCGCGGGCGGCGCTACGCCTCCGCAGCCGGACACGGTTCGATTCTTCCTGCCATCGGGCCGGGTGTCAGTGCATGCAGCGTGAACTAGGCAATATTTGGGGTGAAAGTACCGTGAACAGTGCGGATTGCCTTCGTAGACGACGAGGCAGAAGCCTGTGGCGATGACCGAACAGGCAGTGGGGCGAGGGCTCTGCGATCGCGGTCGCGCCCGGTCGGCGCGCGGGCGGGTGGCGTCGTGCGAGGGGACGATGACGGCGATCTCGCGCCGCCATCGGACCAGATGCCGCGCCATCGCCGTTGCGCTCGTCGAGTTCGAAGTCGCGCTCCGCGAGGCACTCTCCGCTCACGAGGTCGTGGCGGGCGGTACTGGCTGCTGCCGGCGACCGGGAGGAGCGCGCGGTCGGACGAGTAGACGTCCCCAAATCGAGCCGGCTCGATTCTCCCTCAGCCGGACGAGCGTCGGTGCGTGCGTCGTGAAATCAGGTGCCTTCTCCGTGACCGGGTCGTAACATATCGGTTGATCGACGTGGTAGAGGCAGCCACACGCGTCCGGGCGTCGCTGGGACCGCAGGCTGCCGCCGGACGGAGGTGAGGGCGTTGAACGAAGCTGACAACCGGGGACGCGAGAGCGAGGCGCTGCCGGATCGCCTCACCAGGTTCAGCGAGGCCAGCGTCCAGATCACCGAAAACCTCGACCTTGATACGGTGTTGCAGCGGGTCGTGGAGGGAGCGCGCTCGCTGACGAGCGCGAGGATAGGCGGGATCACCGTCCTCGACGGGGCGGGACAACTTGAGGACTTCATCACCTCCGGTCTGACGCCGGAGGAGCATCAGCGGTTCGTCGACCTGCCGGGGGGACTGGAGTTCTTCGACTACCTGAGCAAGATTCCCGAACCGCTGAGACTGGTGGACTTCTCCGGCCACGCCAAGTTGGCCGGCCTGCCCGACATCCACCCGCCGCTGGGGCCGGTGGGGACCTTCCTGGGTTCGCCCCTCCGTCATCGCGGCGAGCGCATCGGCAACCTCTATCTATCGGACAAGGAAGGCGGCAGGGAATTCACACGGCAGGACGAGGAGGTCCTGGTCCTGTTCGGCTCACAGGCGGCGATGGCCATCGCCAACGCCCGCGCCTACCGGGAAGAGCAGCTCGCCCGCACCAACCTGGAGGCGCTGGTCAACACCGTGCCCGTGGCCGTTCTGGTCTTCGACGCGAAGACGGGTGCCCTGCTGTCGCTCAACCAGGAGAGCAAGCGGATCGCCGGCGACCTGCGCCTCACGGGCACCTCCGTGGAGCAGCTCCTTGACACACTGACCTTTCTGCGCGCGGACGGGCGCGAGATCTCGGCCGATGAGCTCTCAATCGAGCGGGTGTTGATCAGCGGCGAGACGGTGCGCGCCGAGGAGATCGTCGTCCGCTTCCCGGATGGGCGGGAGGTGACCACCCTCGTGAACGCGACGCCTATCCGCTCCGAAGACGGGACGATCGCGTCCCTCGTCGTCACCGCGCAGGACATGACGCCGCTCGAGGAGATGGAACGGCTGCGCGCCGAGTTCCTGGGCATGGTGAGCCACGAGTTGCTGACGCCCCTGACCACCATCAAGGGCTCCGCCGCCGCCGTGCTGGGCTCCTCGTTTCCGGTCGGTCCCGCCGAGGTGCGCCAGTTCTTTAGCATCGTCGATGAGCAGGCCGACCACATGCGGCGCCTGATCAGGGATCTGCTCGACGTGACGCAGATCGATGCGGGAACGTTGTCGGTCACTCCCGAGCCTGACGACGTGGCGGCCCTCGTCGACGCGGCAAAGGCCGCGTTCCTGGGCGGCGGGGCCGCCAACAGCATCGAGGTTGACCTGCCGCCCGAGCTGCCCCGCATCCTCGCGGACCGGCAGCGCATCATTCAGGTCATGGGTAACCTCTTCTCCAACGCCTCCAAGTACTCGCCCGATTCGCCCGCCATCAGGGTGACCGCGGTGGCGGACGAGATGTACGTCGCCATCTCCGTCGCGGACGAGGGCAGAGGCGTAGCCCCCGAGCGCCTGCCCCAGCTGTTCTCGAAGTTCGCCCGGATCGCCCCGGGGGACGGGGAGCGGGAGGTTCAGGGAGAGGGCCTGGGCCTCGCGGTCTGCAAGGGGATCGTGGAGGCCCACGGCGGGCGGATCTGGGCCGAGAGCGGCGGACCGGGACTCGGTATGCGCTTCACCTTTACCACCCCCGTGGTCGACGAGGCCGCCAGCGATTGGGCGCCCGGCCCGGGCTGGCTTTCTGCCCTCTCGGGACGCGCAGCGGGAGACGCAGCGCGCGTGCTGGTGATCGACGACGATCCGCAGATCCTGTGGTACGTCCACAACACGCTCTCGGAGGCGGGCTACACCCCCATCGTCACGGGCGATCCGGAGGAGGTGGACCGCCTCATTGGAGTCGAGCGGCCGCACCTCATCCTGCTGGACCTGGTGCTGCCAGGCATCGACGGGTTCGAGTTGATGAAGCGCATCCCGCAGGTCACCGATGCGCCCGTGGTCTTCCTCTCCGCCCGTGGGAGGGACCAGGACATCGCGCGGGCGTTCGAGATGGGGGCCGACGACTACATCGTCAAGCCCTTCTCGCCCACCGAACTCGTGGCGAGGATCCGCGCTTCGCTGCGCAGGAATGCGGCGTCCGGGAGGGCCGGGGCGCTCGAGTCCTATGTGGTGGGGGATCTCACGATTAGCTACGCCGAACGACGCGTGACGATGGCGGGCAATCCGGTGCAGCTGACCGAGACCGAGTACCGGCTGCTCTTCGAGCTTTCCGTCAGCAGCAGTCGGATCGTGACCCACGATCAGCTGCTGCGACGGGTCTGGGCCACGAGGCACCCCGCCGACTCACAGGTGATACGCGCCTATGTGAAGCGCCTTCGCAGCAAGCTGGGGGACGACGCGAACAACCCCACCTACATCTTCACCGAGCCGCGCGTCGGTTACCGCTTGGCGGAGGGTGAGTGACGCCCGGGACGCTGCCTGTGACGGTGGGACGGTCGGAGAGGCGAGCGCTACGATTTCGTCGAGCGCACTGTCGGCCGGGACGACGACGACGCGGAGGAGGACCGGCGCACGAGCCGCCGCCGGAACTACCGTGCGGTGGTGCGGGAGCGGCCGCGCTTGCCCCCGCCGCCCTCTTCCGCCTCATCGGCAACTCGGTGTAGCTCAGGCTCTCGGACGAGGCGTCGGGGCTGTCTCCCTGAGCTCAGAGGAGCGGGTGCTGTTGTCCTCGATGGACACGGAGCGCGACGCCACGGGCTTCCCCCAGCGCGGCCTAGGGTGCGGTCTTCGAGACCCTGCGGGCGCCGCTCGCGGACGCGCTCTCGAAGAGTCGGCGGCGGCGGCTCGCCGCCTACCTGCAGACCCTCCTCGCCTACCCCGACGGCTGCATCCGTGGCAAGACGGCTTCGACCCCGAGCCGGAGGACGTGCTCGTGCGGATGCCGTCGCTCTCCGGGCGAGAAGCTCTACCCCAAGGAGCAGGCACTCGTCGACCTCGTCGCCACGGCAGGCCTCGCGGCGCTCCTGGAGCATGGCGGGCTACCGCCCGTCGCTTGCGGCGACCAGCGGCGTGAGGGGCGGAAGGCCGTGCGGGAACAGCTCGTGGAAGGGCCGGTTCACGAACTCAGGCGCGCCCAGGATGTAGGAGACGAACGCGCCCTCGTCGAGCACGTAGAGGGCGCTGACGTGCAGGCTCCGCGCGCAGGCCTCCAACTGCCCGACACCGCCACCCTCGTAGACGACGTGAAGCCCGCGGCGATGCCGCCGCGCAGGCACTCCGGCGCGGGCTCCCGCTCTTCCTCCGCGCCCCCCACCCACACCCGGTAGACCCTGGTGCGGCTGCCGTCCTGGGAGGTCACGGTGACGACGATCTCCGCGCCCTCCTCCAGACCCACCTGGTGGCCGTTCGCCGCGTCGCCGTCGCCGTCGGCGGGCTCGATGAGGACGCGCGCCGTGTGTGCTGCACGGCCGAGATGGGCGCTATCATCGTGTGACGCAGCCCCACGGCGCTGGCGGAAACGCGAGCGACGCCACCCGTCACACGGAGGAGAGATGATCATGAACAGGGTAGTTCAGTTGATGACAACGGTGCTGCCCGGAGGGAAGAACGAAGTGGCGGACCAAGACCTTCCCGTTGGGCAGTCGGTGTGCGTAGTCGTAATGCCCGCAGCGCCGCCGCCGCGGCGCTCCGCCGTCGACATCCTCGCCGAGGCGCAGGGCCACCGCCTGTTCAGTACCGCGGCGGATGTGGCGTCCTACTTCGGGGCCGAACGCGCGGCATAGAAGAACTGACCCTTCCGCCCGACGGGACCGGTCTATCTCGACGCGAGCGGCTTCATCTACAGCATGGAGCGCATTGAGCCCTATCACGAGTTGCTTGGCCCCATGTGGCGAGCGGCTCAGAGCGGGCGGTTCACGGTCGTGAGCAGCGACCTCGTGGTCCTGGAGACGCTCGTCAAGCCCCTACGCGACGGCGACGCGGAGATCGAGGCACTCTTTCGGGATCGGTTCGACGCCCATGCGGTGAGGCTGATCCCGGCCCTGCGTCCGCTCTGGGAGGAGGCCGCGCGGCTGCGCGCCGCGGCGGGCCTGCGAACGCCGGACGCGCTCCACGCGGCGACAGCCATGCAGAGCGAGTGCACCCTCTTCGTGACCAACGACGGCGACTTCCGCCGCGTCGAGGGTCTCGCCGTCGTGGTGCTCGACGACCTCCTGGGGGCCGAGCCCCCGAGGTAGGACCGGACCCGGTCTGACACCGTTGGAGCACGGTGCTTCGTACGGGATCGCGACGCCGTTGCGGGGCGAGCGCCGACGAAGTCGCGCGACGCCTGACCATGCTCATCCGGCAGAATTGGCTCGCCCGGCGCTGACGGAGACGAACTCCCCGGGCATCGGCGTGGACTGGCCGGTCGGGGGCGTGGACTGGCCGGTCGGGGGCGTGGACTGGCCCAACTGGTCATCGCCCCAGCAGGTCACCGAGCCGTCGCTCCTCACCCCGCACGTGTGGGCTCCCCCGGCGCTGACGGAGGCGAACTCGCCGGGCGGCGGCGTGGCCTGACCGTACGAGTCCATGCCCCAGCATTCGAGCGAGCCGTCGGTCCTCACCCCGCACGTGTGGTCTCCCCCGGCGCTGACGGAGGCGAACTCGCCGGGCGGGGGCGTGGACTGGCCCCATTCGTCATCGCCCCAGCAGGTCACCGTTCCGTGGCTCCTCACCCCGCACGTGTGGTACCCCCCGGCGCTGACGGAGGCGAACCCCCCGGGCGGCGGCGTGGACTGGCCATATCCGTCATTGCCCCAGCATTCGACCGAGCCGTCGGTCCTCACCCCGCACGTGTGGTATGCCCCGGCGCTGACGGAGGCGAACTCCCCGGACGGCGGTGTGGACTGGCCACCTTCGTCATAGCCCCAACATTCGACCGAGCCGCCGGTCCTCACCCCGCACGTGTGGGCTCCCCCCCCGGCGCTGACGGAGATGAACTCGCCGGTCGGCGGCGTGGACTCACCGTCCCGGTCCCTACCCCAGCATTCGACCGAGCCGTCGCTCCTCACCCCGCACATGTGGACTCCCCCCGCGCTGACGGAGGCGAACCCCCCCGACGGCGGCGTGGACTGACCGTACCCGTCAAAGCCCCAGCATTCGACCGAGCCGTCGGGCCTCACCCCGCAGGTGTGGAGTTCCCCGGCGCTGACGGAGGCGAACCCCCCGGGCGGCGTGGACTGGCCGGGCGGGGGCGTGGACTGGCCTTCAGGGCTAGAGCCCCAGCATTTCACCGAGCCGTCGGTCCTCATCCCGCACGTGTGGCCGAACGCGGCGCTGACGGAGGCGAACTCGCCGGGCGGCGGCGTGGACTGACCCCGTTCGTCATGGCCCCAGCATTCGATCGAGCCGCCGGTCCTCACCCCGCACGTGTGGGCGAACCCGGTGCTGACGGAGGCGAACCCCCCGGCCGGGCGGCGGCGTGGACTGGCCCTCTTCGTCATTGCCCCAGCATTCGGCCGAGCCGTCGGTCCCCACCCCGCACGTGTGGAACCCCCCGGCGCTGACGGAGGCGAACCCCCCGGGCGGCGGCGTGGACTGGCCCGCTTCGTCATTGCCCCAGCATTCGATCGAGCCGCCGGTCCTCACCCCGCACGTGTGGGCGAACCCGGCGCTGACGGAGGCGAACTCGCCGGGCGGCGGCGTGGACTGACCGTACTCGTCATTGCCCCAGCATTCGACCGAGCCGTCGCTCCTCACCCCGCACGTGTGGTAGAACCCGGCGCTGACGGAGGCGAACTCGCCGGGCGGCGGCGTGGACTGGCCCTCTTCGTCATTGCCCCAGCATTCGACCGAGCCGTCGCTCCTCACCCCGCAGGTGTGGATTGCCCCGACGCTGACGGAAGCGAACTCCCCGGGCGGCGGCGTGGACTGGCCCTCTTCGTCATTGCCCCAACATTCGACCGAGCCGCCGGTCCTCACCCCGCACGTGTGGAATGTCCCGGCGCTGACGGAGGCGAACCCCCCGGGCGGCGGCGTGGACTGACCCCAGTCGTCATTGCCCCAGCATTCGACCGAGCCGTCGCTCCTCACCCCGCAGGTGTGGAATGTCCCGGCGCTGACGGAGGCGAACTCGCCGGGCGGCGGCGTGGCCCGGCCATAGACGTCATCACCCCAGCATTCGACCGAGCCGTCGGTCCTCACCCCGCACGTGTGGAACCCCCCGGCGCTGACGGAGGCGAACCCCCCGGGCGGCGGCGTGGACTGGCCCCACTCGTCATAGCCCCAGCAGTCGACCGAGCCGTCGCTCCTCACCCCGCAGGTGTGGGATTCCCCGGCGCTGACGGAGGCGAACCCCCCGGACGGCGGCGTGGACTGGCCCCACTCGTCATAGCCCCAGCAGTCGACCGAGCCGTCGCTCCTCACCCCGCAGGTGTGGGATTCCCCGGCGCTGACGGAGGCGAACTCGCCGGTCGGCGGCGTGGCCCGGCCACTTCCGTCATCACCCCAGCATTCGAGCGAGCCGTCGGTCCTCACCCCGCACGTGTGGTATCCCCCGGCGCTGACGGAAGCGAACTCCCCGGACGGCGGCGTGGACTCGCCATATCCGTCATAGCCCCAGCATTCGAGCGAGCCGTCGGTCCTCACCCCGCAGGTGTGGGTTCCACCGGCGCTGACGGAGGCGAACCCCCCGGACGGCGGCGTGGACTGGCCCCATTCGTCATTGCCCCAGCATTCGACCGAGCCGTCGGTCGTCACCCCGCAGGTGTGGTGCCCCCATCCCCCGGCACTGACGGAGATGAACTCATCTTGCGTGGGGACAGGCGCGGGCTTGGGCCTGACCTCCGGCGGCGAGGCCACGTCACCTACGCATCCCAGCACCCTGTCAAAGAACTCGTCGGCGAGCGTCGTGCTTGCCGGGCTGGCATCAGGCGCGATCTGCGCAATGAGACTTGCCGCCAGTGCGGCCACATCGGCGCCGGACAGTGACTGCCAGATGCAGGCTTCCCACACCTCAGCCAATTCCGGAGCGCTCGCTTCCGCGACTGCTATGTTGAATGAGATGGCGAGGGACACGGCGGTTTCCGGGTCCAGACACTCGCCCACCACCACCTCCCACTCCTCCGCCGAACCTCCGGTCCAGATGGGTCGGTCCAGCACGGATGCCAGCAACTCCTCGCCCAGCTCGTCGCGGAGGCACGTCCGCTCGGAAGCGTTGAAAGCGTCGAATGCCTCCCGCCAGGGGGAGTTGATGTCCAGGGGAATCCTGAAGAAGCCGGGCGGGGGAGTCGCGGCAGGAGTAACCGCTGGTTCCGGTGTGGGCGTATGCGTGGGAGCCGTGGTTGGAGTAGCCGTTGGTTCCAGCGTGGGAGTAGTCGCTTGTTCCGGTGTCGGCGTGTCGGTTGGCGTGGCAGTCGGCGCGGGCGATGGAGTAACCGTCGGTTCCGGTGTTGGCATGTTGGTTGGCGGCGTGGCAGTCGGAGTGTTCGTGGGCGCGGGGCTTGGCTCATCCGGAGACTGGAAGAGAGAGCATCCAGTCAGGAGTAGGGCAAGAAGTATTGCGCCGGAGGTCAGCCAGCTCATGGCGGACTTTGTCATTTCCACTCCCTCCTCGCGAGAATTAGCCAGGAAGGCGCACGTACCCGGCAGCGGCAACGCAGCGGCCGAAGGGGGCCTCGAGCGCGTTCACCGCAGCGGCGGATGCCGCACGCCGCCACTATCCATTTGCCCAACCTTGTTGACCTAGCAGAGGCTGTTGCACGGAGTCGCGTGGGTGGAGTGCCAAAAGGGTAGCCGGTCGGCAGTCGGCAGTTGGCAGTTGGCAGTTGGCAGTTGGCGCGGAGCGGTCGTGTCTGGCGGGGCAGGCGCGCTACGCGGCAGCGGCGGCGGTAGCCCGGTCTCCTCGTCGGGGGTTGCTGTTCGCCGGCCGGGGTGACGGGCGCGCCCGGCGATAGAGCTTCTTGAGGTTGTGGGTGGCGGCGATCAGCTTCCATTCGCTGGCGCACGCGGCGATCCCGCGCCGCATGAACCGGCGGATGCCCCGGTTCTCCTTGATGTCGCCGAAGACGGGTTCGATCATCCAGCGCCGCTGCTCGTAGAGACGCCGGCCACGCTGCGTCGCCAGTTTCCGGTCCATCCGTTCACGTACGGAGAGCCCGGCAGGGATGCGCCCGCGCGGCGGCGCTGCGCCGCCACGCCGGTTGCGGTCGCTGCGGGTCGCGAGCAGCAACTCCGGACCCCTGCCTTCGGCCTGCCGCACGTTCGCCTCGGAGTAGTAGCCGGCATCGGCCAGCAGCACGCGCGCCGGCGCTCGGCCCAGGGTCTGCAGGTTGCGGTTCGCCGCCTCGATCATCGGTTGCAGCTCGTGCATGTCCGTCGCCGCACGTGTCAGCTCGGCCGCGACGATGATCTGGTCGCGAGTCGTCACCGCCTGCACGTTGTAGCCCTGGAAGTAGCCGTGATAGTCACGCACCACGCGGCTGTCCGGGTCAGTGACGTTCACCTTCGCGCCCGGGTCGCGCTGCGGCGGCTGCGGGCGGCGCCCGCGCCGGTCCTTCTGCGCGCGGCTCCTGAGGCGTTCCTCGTAGTCCTCCTGCCGCTCCCGCTCACGAGCCGCCAGCCGCTCCCGCGCCTCGCGCAGCCGCTGCAGGCGCTCCTCGCGGTTCCTGAGCTGCGGGGGCAGTTCGTCGCCCCGCGCGTCGCCGCAGCGCGCATTCTCCCCGGCGTCGACCCGCTCCGCCTCGGCGAGGATGCGCCGCACCTCGGCCTCGAGCTCCGCATCCGTGCGGTTGCGCTCACGGCTGGCGTTGGCGCGCAGCTTGGTCCCGTCGAGCGCGACCACGCCGACCCGCAACAGACCCGCCTCGGCGCAGAGCCTGAGCACCCCGGCGAACAGGCCCGAGAGCGCCTCCTCGTGCTGCCGGCGGAAGCGGCAGATCGTGGCGTGGTCGGGCTGCTGGTTCGCGCTCAGCACGCGGAAGGCGATGTCCTCGCGGCAACGCCGTTCGATCCGGCGGCTCGAGCGCTCGCCCTCGCAGTAGGCATAGAGCAGCAGCGCGACCATCATCGACGGCTCGTACGCTTTCCGCCCCCAGCCGTCCTCGCGGTAGCGCGCGTAGAACGCGCTGAGGTCGAGCTGGCTCACCGCATCGAGCACGAACCACGCGAGGTGGTCCTCGGGCAGCCAGTCGCGCAGGCTGGCGGGCATCAGGTATTGCTGGTCACGGTCGCACGGCAGGAAGCGCTGGGTCACGGCGGCACCCCGGAATCACTCCGCCCCCGCCGCCATGCTCATCCTACCGCGATGCCACCTCGCTCGGGGGTTTGTGCGACAGCCTCAGCAGGGTGATGAAAAACCCCTGAAGTCGGGAAACGGAGCGTTTCGCGGCACTGCGGCGCTCGGAAAAACCCTTGACAACAAAGGGTTTCTCGGTAGCCGCACGCAGTCGATTCCGGGCCGAGACCGTCCCAGACGACTTTTTCATCACCCTGCTAGTGTCCTGAGTCTCAATAGCTCTATATAAAAGGTAGTCTGGCACAGCGGGGTTGTGCCCCATGGGGCAGACTCTGGAGTGTCATGAGCACCCGCATCGGACGGCCGACGGTCACCATCGTCCTGAGCGACGAGGAGCGTGAGACGCTGGAGCGGTGGGCGCGCCGGCCGACATCGGCCCAGGCGCTGGCGCTGCGCTGTCGCATCGTCCTGGCCGCGGCCGAGGGAACATCGAATAAGGCGATCGCCGCGGCGCTCGATTGCCATCCGGTCACCGTCGGCAAGTGGCGCCGGCGCTTCGCGGAGCGTCGGCTCGATGGGCTACCGGATGAGCCGCGCCCCGGGGCGCCCCGCACGATCACCGATGCACAGGTGGAAGCGGTGATCGTCAAGACGCTGGAGGAGCAGCCTTCCGACGCGACGCACTGGTCGACCCGATCGATGGCAGCCGCGCTCGGGATGTCGCAGTCGGCAATCGTCAGGATCTGGCGCGCCTTCGGCCTGAAGCCACACCTCGTGGAGACCTTCAAGCTGTCGCCCGACCCGCAGTTCATCGACAAGGTCCGCGACGTGGCCGGGCTCTATCTCAACCCGCCCGACGCGGCCGTTGTGCTGTGTGTGGACGAGAAGACCCAGGTCCAGGCACTCGACCGCACCGCTCCGATGTTGCCGATGATGCCCCACGTCCCCGCCCGCCAGACACACGACTACGTCCGTCACGGCACGACGAATCTGGTCACGTCCCTGCAAGTGGTGTAGCAGTGCACCATCCTGATCATTTGCTAGCTGGCAGCTTGCAGCAGCACCTCCTCGCCTGAGGCGACCTCGGCCACGGCCGCCGGCAGCGACTGCAGCATCGTCATGTAGCGCCTCCCCTCCGCCCACTCGTCGTGCTGCTCGGCGAGCACGGCGCCGACCAGCCGCACGACCGCGGCGCGGTTGGGGAAGATGCCGACGACGTTGGTGCGCCGCCGGATCTCCTTGTTGAGGCGTTCCAGCGGGTTGTTCGACCAGACCTGCCGCCAGTGCTGGGACGGGAAGGCCGTGAACGCCAGGATCTCGGGTCCGGCGTCGGCGAGCAGCGCCGCGGCCTCGGGGAAGCGCTCGGCGAGCTGCTCCACCACACGGGCGTGCTGGGCCTGCACCTCGGCCGCAGAGGACTGCTCGTAGATCGTCCGCACCGTCGTCGCCACCAGCTTCTCGGCGCTCTTCGGCACCCGGGTGAGCAGGTTGCGCATGAAGTGCGTCCTGCAGCGCTGCCAGGAGGCGCCGGCGAAGACGGTCGCGATCGCGTCTCTGAGCCCCTGGTGGGCGTCCGAGGTCACCAGCTCGACCCCGGACAGACCGCGCGCCACGAGCCCGCGCAGGAAGCTCAGCCAGAACGCCCCGTCCTCGGAGGTACCGACGTCGATGCCCAGCAGCTCGCGCTTGCCTGTCGCGTTGACGGCGGTGGCGACGACCACGCTCACCTGGACGACGCGGCCCTCCTCGCGCACGAGCTGGGTGAGCGCGTCGAGCCAGAGGTAGCGGTAGGGGCCCGAGTCGAGCGGCCGCTCGAGGAAGCTCTCCACGACCTCGTCGAGCTCGGCGCAGATGCGCGAGACCTGGCTCTTCGAGATGCCATCACAGCCGAGCGAGCGCACGAGGTCGTCGACGCGGCGCGTCGAGACGCCCTCGACGTAGGCCTGCGTGACCACGGAGAGGAGGGCGCGCTCCGAGCGCCGCCGCGGCTCGAGCAGCGAGGGGAAGTAGCTGCCCTCGCGCAGCTTCGGGATGCCCAGTTCGATCGTGCCCACGCGCGTGTCCCAGCGCCTGGGCCGGTAGCCGTTACGCCGGGTGAGGCGCGTCTCGCTGCGCTCGCCGTGGGCGGCGCCGATCTGCGCCGAGACCTCGGCGTCCATCACCGCCTGGGCGAGCACCGCGACCGCCTCGCGCAGGAAGTCAATGTCAGCTCCGTCCGCCTGCTTGCGAAGCAACTCCAACAAGTCCACGCTCTCCTTGACCACCGTAGTCCTCCTTCACGTGACTGTTTCCTGTGTGAAGGATGGCGCGGTGGTCTCCTACGTCCACCTCTGTGACACCACTTCCTGGGACGCTACCCCGAATCTCTACGCGGCGCTCGATGTCGCCTCGGGGCACGTGTTAACGGAGATGACCCCCAGGCACCGCGCGCGGGAGTTCCAGCGGTTCCTCACCCTCATCGACCGCAGCGTTCCCCGTGAGCTGGCGGTGCATGTCGTGCTCGACAACGTCTCCACGCACCGCACGCCCGCCATCCAGCGCTGGCTCCAGCGCCATCCACGCTTCACCTTCCATTTCACGCCGACCTACAGCTCCTGGATGAACCTCGTGGAGCGCTGGTTCGCAGAGCTCACCAGCAAGTGGCTCCGGCGCGGCACGCACCACAGCGTCCCTGATTTGATCCGCTCAGTGGAGATGTGGGTCGCCAGCTGGAACGAGAATCCGCGGCCCTTCATCTGGCACAAGACCGCGGACCAGATCCTGGACAACCTCGCCGGTTATCTAGAGCGCATTCCTGACTCGGGACACTAGGCGATGTAGCTCCATTCTCCCGGCCCGTTGGACGCGTGTCAGTGCACGAATCGTGAACTCAGTGCGCTTACATGTGAATGTATTGTGAATAGGTGTGCGGGTTGATGCGGTATGGCATCCGTCTCACATCGGCCCCGGTGGGCGGCGGCGGGGCGGCGGAGCCCGGAACCTCGATGAAGACGACGGCGATCTCGTAGCGGGGAACAGGATACTTCCCGTCGGATGTGAAGCGGTCGGCGATCTGCGTGTTCCAGCCGTTGTCGTTCCGCAGGGGGTGCCGGGGAGCCCAACGAGTCTGGTCGCCAGCCGCACCGTGCGCTGCTCGCGACGCGGGTCGAGGCTTGGCCACGACCAGACCTCGCTACTGGTAATCCAGAATACCCAGACGCACAGCCGTCAGGACGGCTTCCAGCTTGGTCTTCGCGCCCAGTTTCTGGCGGAAGTGGCGCACGTGGTTGCGCACGGTGTGCGGGCTGATGTTCAGGTCCTGCGCGATCTGTACCGTGCTTCGACCCTGCGCGACGAGGCGCAGCACCTCCAGCTCGCGTGGAGCCAGCCTCGCGGGGCGGTCCGATGGCGGTGCCAGGACTGGATGGTCCGAGACGGCATCGCTCCCTTGCGCGATCAGATCGGTCCGCACGGAGTCGGCCGACTCGCGCGGTGCCCCGGCTGCAGCGCCAGGGTCCTCCAGCAGATGCACGACCAGGGGAGCGTTCTGCTCGGTACCAGCGACCAACATCGGGGTGAGAAGCACATCCTTTCGGTGGCCGGCGGAGGTGAGCATCCCGGTTCTGAACGTCCGGGGGACCTCGCCGAACCGGAAGGCGTGTACGGGACAGCCGTCCCTGCAGGACTGAGTCAGGCCCGCCGGCGTCATCGACGCCACCGCCTCAAAGCAGCGGCGGCCGATCACCTCGTCGGCCGTGTGGCCGAGCATCCGCTCCGCGGCCCTGTTCCAGAACACGATGGTCTGGTCCAGCGAGACCGCGTACGCCCCGAGAGGCGCATCCTTCAGCACCGCGAAGATCCCGCCGGAATCCAAGAGCGTCCCTCTCGCGTCCGACGGCGCTACTGCGCCGTGTACTTACCGTCGACTGGCAGCACGACGCCCAGTCTAAGTCAGGTCTCCTCGCTCGCCAGGAACAGCATCGCGTTGCCGATGTCCTGCGGCCAAGGATGGGACAGTCAAGCCACCTTAGTTGGTTGCCGCGCCGTCACGGTCGGAGCCGGCTGTTGGTGGCTCCTCGCTCCTGGCAACCAGCGGCGTGAGGGGCGGAAGACCGCGCGGGAACAGCTCACGGAACTCGCGGTTCACGAAGTCGGGCGCACCAAGGATGTAGGGAACGAACTCGCCGTCGTGGAGCGCGTAGAGGGCCGTGACGCGCAAGCTCGCCGCGCAGGCCACGAGATCATCGACGCTACCGCCCTCGTAGATGACGAGGCTGAAGCCCGCGGCGATCTCGCCGCGCAGGCACTCCGGCCACGGCAACAGGGCGCCGTCGCCTTGGTTCGGGTCCGCTGATGGCGGTCCGCTGCTCCCAGCGACCAGCGGCGTGACCGGGGGGACGCCATCGGCGAACAGCTCGACGAACGGTTGGTTCACGAATCCCGGCGCTCCGAGGATGTACGAGACGTAGACGCCGCCGTGCAGCGCGTAGAGGGCCACGACATCACGGCTCTCCGCACAGGTGACCAGGTCCTCGACACCGCCGCCCTCATAGACGACGAGGCTGAAGCCCTCAGCGACGTCGCCGCGCAAGCAGTGCGTCCAGGGCGCTTCCTGCGCCGCGCCGCCTTCCAGCCGCACGCGGTAGACGCGCGTGCGGCTGCCGTCCGCCGAGGTCACGGTGACGGTGATCGCGTCGATGCCCTCCAGCGCCAGCTGGTGGCCGTTCGTGTCGTCGCCGTCGGCGTCGGCCGGCTCGATGAGGACGGTCGTGCGGCGCTGCACCGTAGCGGCCTCGACGGTCGTCTCCGTCACGCCCTCGGCGGCGACGCCCTCGTACTCCGTGCGGTCCCCCGTGAACTCCCCGATCTCGATGCCGCTCAGGGTCAGCGCGGCCAGCCGGGCGTCGATCGCGTCGGGCATGTTGTAGCTGTAGACCTTGTCGTCGCTCTCGTCGGCGACGTAGATCACCTCGCCGTCCGACCAGATGCCGCGCGGGCTGTTGTTGGAGGCCTTGCTCAGCTCCGTGAACTCCTCCTCGCTGTTGCGTACGAGCGCCTCACCCTCGAGGCGGTAGGCGAGGAGCCGCTTCGCGCCGTGGTCCGAGACCCAGATCGTGACGCCGTCGGACCAGATCCCGTGGGGGTCGCCGTTGGCGTCGTCGAGGGCGTATTCGGCCACCAGTTCGCCGCTCCCGAGGTCGTAGGCGAAGAGGCGGTCCTTGCCGCCATCGAGCACCCACATCGTCTCACCATCGGACCAGATCCCGCGGGCGTCGCCGTTGCGCTCGCCGAGCTCGAGGTCGCGCTCCGGCAGGCGCTCGCCCGTCTCGAGGTCATGGGCGAAGAGGCGGTCCTGGCCGCTGTCGGAGACCCAGATGACCGTGCCGCCGGACCAGACGCCGCGCGGCGCGCGGTTGCGCTCGTCGAGTTCGAACTCGCGCTCCTCCACCCGTTCGCCGGTCTGGAGGTCGTAGGCGTAGACGGCGTCGCCGGCGCCCGGGCCGTTCTCGGCGATCCAGAGGACCGTGCCGTCGGACCAGGAGCCGGTAGGCGTGTCGTGGCCGCCGTCCAGCGCTTCGAGGTCGCGCTTCACGTTCCACTCGAAGTCCAGCTCGCTCGGCGAGGGCCCCGACGGGCCACCACCACCGCCGCCCCCACCGCCGCCGGGCCCGGTGGGCGGCGTGACCGGTTGCCCCACCGTGACCTCGACCGTCGCCATGCCGGTGAGTGCGCCAATGCCGTTGTCGGTCACCCTGAGCGTCAGGGTGATGGTGCGGGGGTCATCCTCGGCCGGCGGCGCGGTCCAGGTCGGGCTCAGGGCGGCATCGTCGTCGAAGCTCCCCCAGCCGTCGCTGCTCCAGGCGTAGGTCAGGTCATCGCCCTCCGGGTCGGTCGCCGTCCCGGTCAGCGCCAGCTCACCATCCCCGTCCACGGCGGCTGTGGCGGGGGAAACCGAGACCTCAGGCGGCTGGTTGGCCCGCACCGTGATGCTGACCGTGTCCTCCGCCGTGGCGAAGGCGACCCAGCCGACACCAGCGGCGTCGCGTTCCGATCGCACGCTAACGCCGAACGTCGTCGTAGCCGAGGCGGTGTCGGTCACCGTGAGGAAGAGCGTGATGTTCTGGTCGGCGCTGGTGGCCTTGGGAGCGGTCCAGGTGGTGTCCAGGGCCGCGGCGTCGCCGAAGCTTCCTCCGCCGGGGCCGGTCCACTCGTAAGTCAGGGCGCCGCCATCGGGGTCGCTTGCCGTCCCGTCCAGCGTGACCACGCCCCCTCCGTGCACGGTGGTTGGCGTCGCGCTGACCGAGGCGGTCGGGGGCAGGTTGGCCCGCACGGTGACGCTGACCGTGGCCATGCCGGTGAGCGCCCCGGCGTCGCTGTCGGTGACGATCAGGGTGAGGACGATGTGCTGGACGGCGTCGGTCTTCGGAGGCGCGGTCCACGTGGCATAGGTGAAGGTTCCCCAGACGAAAGTGCCGCCGCCGTCGGTGCTCCACTTGTACGTGAGCGTGTCGCCCTCGGGGTCGAACGCCGTAATATCAAACCTCACCGTGTCGCCCCCGTCCACGGTGACGCTCTCGGGGGAGACCGAGACGGTCGGCGCCTGGTTGGCCAGCACTCTGACGCCGACGGTCGCCGTGGTCGACTCGCCGGCGGTATTGGTCACCATCAGCGAGAGCGTGATACTCCGGCCGGAACTTGCAGCCGCCGGCGCGGTCCAGGTCGTACTCAGGGCCGCGGCGTCGTCGAAGCTCCCACCGCCGTCGCTGCTCCAGGCGTAGCTGAGCGTGTCGCCCAGCGGGTCGTTCGCGGTACCGGTCAGCGTCACGACGCCGCGACCGTGCACAGTGGTTGGCATGCCGGATGCCGAGGCGGTCGGTGCGGTGCTCCCGAGCGCCGACACCGTGACGCTGACCGTGGCCGTGCCCTCCAGCGTGCCGGCGCCGTCGTCAGTGACGGTGAGCGTGAGTGTGATCCTCTGGTCGCTACCCGTGGCCGCCGGCGCGGTCCAGGTGGCGTCGGGGACCGAGGCATTGTCGAAGCTCCCGCCGCCGTCGCTGGTCCAGGCGTGGGTGAGCGTGTGGCCCTCAGGATCGGTCGCCGTGCCATCGAGGCTCAGCACGTCACCTCCGTTGACGGTGGCGGTTGGAGGCGAAACCGTGACCGTCGGCGCCTGGTTGGCCCGCACCGTGACGCTGACCGTTGCCGTGTCCGCGAGGGCGCCGGCCTCGGCGCCAGACTCGGTGACGGTGAGGGTCAGGACGATCGACTGGTCGGAACTGGTGGCGTCAGGCGCGGTCCAGGTGGCGTCGGGGACCGAGGCATTGTCGAAGCTCCCGCCGCCGTTGCTGGTCCAGGCGTAGGTGAGGGTGTCACCCTCAGGATCGCTTGATGTCCCGCCGAGCGTGACCGTGCCGCCTCCGTCCACGGTGGCGGTTGGAGGCGAAACCGTGACCGTCGGCGCCTGATTGGCGCGCACCGTGACGCTGACCGTGGCCATGCTGGTGAGCGCCCCGGCGCCGTTGTCGGCAACGGTCAGGGTGAGGACGATGCTCTGGTCGGCGTTGGTCTTCGCCGGGGCCGTCCAGGTAGTGAGGAGGGCCGAGGGGGTGGTGAAGGTTCCGCCGCCGTCGCTGGTCCAGGCGTAGGTGAGGGTGTCACCCTCAGGATCGCTTGATGTCCCGCCGAGCGTGACCGTGCCGCCTCCGTCCACGGTGACGCTGGGGGGAGAAACCGAGACGATCGGCGCTTGGTTGGCGCGCACCGTGACGCTGACCTGAGCCGTGGCCGCGGCCGAGACGGCGTCGGTCACCGTGAGCGTGAGCGTGATGCGCTGATCGACAGTGGTAGCCGGCGGCGCCGTCCAGGTCGCGATGAGAGCGGAGGGGTCGTTGAAGCTGCCGCCGCCGTCGCTGGTCCACTCGTAGGTGAGCGCGTCTTGGTCGAGGTCGTTCGCGACGCCAGTCAGCGAAACCAGCCCGCCACCGTTGATGGTGGTCATGAGGGGGGTCGCCGAAGCGGTGGGGGCCAGGTTGGCCCGCACGGTGACGCTGACCGTGGCCACGCCGGTGAGCGCCCCGGCGCCGCTGTCGGTGACGGCCAGGGTGAGGACGATGTTCTGGTCGGCGTTGGTCTTCGCCGGGGCCGTCCAGGTGGTCACGAGGGCCGCGGGGGTGGCGAAGGTTCCGCCGCCGTCGCTGGTCCAGGCGTAGGTGAGCGCATCATGCTCGGGGTCGCTCGCCGAGCCGGTCAGCGTGATCGCCTCGAGACCGCCGACAGTCAACGGGGTGGTGGAGACCGAGACGGCCGGCGCCTGGTTGGCCCGCACCGTGACGCTCTTGGAGATTTCCGCCGAGACGCCGGCGGTATCGGTCACCGTGAGGGTGAGGGTGACGATCTGGTCGGCGCCGGTGGCCGCCGGCGCGGTCCAGGTGGCGTCAAGGGTCGAGGCATCGTCGAAGCTCCCGCCGCCGTCGCTGGTCCAGGCGTGGGTGAGCGTGTCGCCGGGGTCGGGGTCGCTCGCCGTGCCATCGAGGGTCACGGCGCCGCCGCCGTTGACGGTGGCTGGTGTGGCCGTGGCGGAGACGGTCGGCGCGTGGTTGAAGCGCACCGTGACGCTGACCGTCGCCGACAGCGGCATTCCGTCCGCCGTGCAAATGCCCCCCATGGCGCAGGCGTGACTTGCGATCAGGCTCAAGGTAATGGGCTCGTCGCCGGCGGGAATGAGAGTGATGAGATGAGCGTTCGCCGCTTCGCCGGAGATGATGTGAGGGCTCACGCTCTCGATCGTCGCCCCCTGGACGCTGATCCAGCCCGCGGCGGAGGTGGGATCCACCACTGGTTGATTGAACGCGACGACCACCGTCGGCCTGTCCGTCGGCCCGAGATGGACGACGGAGCTCGATGCGCTCGAGGGGAAGTCGGCAGCCAGCGGCTCGACGGCGCTCAGGGCGCCGACCTGATCGGCCCGCAGCGGGTAGGAGCGGGTCGCGTGGCGACGTCCAGAGCCATCCTCAATACGGATGTGCAGTAACTCTTCGTCGGTGGCGGGATTCACCTCGGAGATCGTTTCGGTGGCGAGCGCGTCGGACGCACGGCCCCAACTGATCAACCAGTTGCCGTTGTCGATCGGCGCCACCAGGCCGGTCGCCGAGGTGAACATATCGAACCCGTTCTTGAACGAGTGGTGGCGCACGAAGACCGCCTCACCCTGCTCGGGATCGAGCGCGTACTCCACGACCCTGCTGAACTGGTCGTTCTGGCGCGTCCGCTGCCCGGTCTCGGGATCCCGGACACACACGTTGCCGTTGTCGTAGAGGACGAGATGGCCGTTGTCGAGGATCTTCGCCGAGTGCTGCCCGCAGAACTCTCCATAGGTGTCGCCGACGATCTTCAGCGGCGGTGTGCGGCCGTTGTCGATCCACTCCTGGTCCGTCAGGTTGGTCTTGCCCAGCCTCCAGATCATCTCCCCGCTGGCGCCGTCGATCAGCACGATCTTTGAACAGCCCTTGAGCGAGACGAGATAGTTGCCATCCACCACCTCGATCGAGTTGAACCAGGCGTATTCGCCGGGGAAGTTGTGCTGGGCGCAGTCGCCAAGTTCGACGTGGTCCCAGGAGTTCCAGGTAAACAACGTCGCCCCGCTTGGCGCGAGTTCGCGAATGATGTTGTCCTCCACCTCCTCCGCCGTACCCAGCGGATTGCCGTCAACATCCTTGAAGGCGCTCAGGTCGCGCGTCGTAGGGTCGTCCGTGACGATGACGGTATTGCCGTTCGCCTTGTGCGCGAAGTCATGTGCGTCGATGTATTCGTCCGCATCCGCAGAGGCAGGGACGCCGATGAAGCTGGCGACTGCAAGGTCGTGGTCCATGAGGCTCACGCGGCCGCCCGGGGGGCTGCCCGGGGGGCTGCCGTGGGCATATCCGAACGGATACAGCCCACCACCGGTCGGCTTCAAATGGTTCACGCCGAAGTCGCCGAGCCGGCGGTGGAAGCGCGGGACTCCGTTCGTGTCGAACAGGAGCAGCGCGCTCCAGCGGTTGGGGGCATCCCTGTCCCCCATGGTCGCGCCGCCCAGGATCAGGCCGTCCCACGCTCCGGCCTTCCTTTCCGTCACCTCGATCGTCGGATAGTCGTCGGGGATGCAGTGCACGACGTAGGTGGTGAACGCGCCGTCGCTGCCGCTGAGCGTGATCAGGATGTCGCTGTCGGGGTCCACCTCCGTCAGCACGACGTCGTTCGCGGTATCTCGCTGGATCCCGTTGACCGCCACCCGCGCGCCCGCGTCCTTCGGCGACAGCGACAGCGTGACGATGTCCGAAGCGGCGCATGAGACGGCGTAGTGGAGCGTCGGCGGGTCGAACACGGGGTACATGCCGCCCGCGGAGTTGCTGGCGGCCAGGCTGCTCAACTCGTGGGAGAGAGGCGGGGAGGTGGTCATCGCTTGGGCGCTCTTGCCCGCGCCTTCGCCGTCGGTGTAGGAGGCCGTCGCGCGCAGGTAGTAGCCGGAGTCGGCGGCCGTTGGCGTGTAGCCGGCCGATGTGGCCCCGTCGATGGCGGTCCAGTCGCTCAATCCCCGGAACCGCTCCCACTGCCAACTGACGGTCCCGGCGGTGACCACGTCGGGATCGCTCACGGCGGCGGTGACGGCCGTGCCGGTGCTGGGCCGGAGCGTGGAGAGCGTCACCGCGCCCCCCTCGTCCGCGTTCGTGACGCTGACGGCGACGTCCGTGGAGGCCGTGTCGGCGCCCGCCGTAATCGCGACCGTCACCGTGTACACGTTGTCCCCGTCTGCGTCGGAGGGGGATTCGTAGTCGGGTAGCGGCTCTGGCGGCAGGAGGAACCGCAGGACGCCGTCCTCCAGGGAGAACTTGTCGCTGTCCGCACCCGACAACGACCACGCCGGGCCGGTGGGTCCGGTGGCGGTGTACGTGGCGACGCGAACGGCCCGGTTCTCTGGGTACGTGACGGTTGCGGGCCCGGACAGATCCAGCGCGGTGGTCAGCTCGACCGGCTGCGACTCGGCGCCGGCCCCGCCGGCGTTCAGCGCCCGCACCCGGTAGCGGTACGTCTCATTGAGGATCACCTCGGTGTCGGCGTAGGTCACCGCCGCCCCGTTCGTGTTGTAGGTGTCCTCGACGTATACCTCCTCCGGGCCGCTGCCCACCTGGCGCAGGATCTGGTAGCTGGTGGCTGCGGCGCCGCCGCTCGGGGCCGTCCAGCTGAGTTCGATCTGTGCGGTCGTGTAGGCGCCCGTCAGCCCGGTGGGGACACCGGGGGCGGACGGGCGGCTGTACGTCTGATCGTCCAGCGTGTCCAGACTCGTCAGGGGGGCCAGCAGGTAGGGCGAGTACAAGAGTGGTGCAAAGTGGCTCCGCAGGTCCAGCGAAATCAGGCTGGTCAGCGAGTCGAACAGGCCCCCCGGCAGGGGGGACAGTCGGTGGTTGTGGCTCAGGTCCAGGGTCGTGAGGCTGGTCAGCTTGTCGAACACGCCGTCCGGCAGGGAGGAGAGTTGAGGGTTGCGTCTCAGGTTCAGGGTCGCGAGGTTGGTCAGCTGGTCGAACACGCCGTCCGGCAGGGAGGCCAGATCGAGATTGCCGTACAGGTCCAGCGTCTCCAGGTTGGTCAGCTTGTCGAACACCCCCGCCGGCAGGGTGGTCAGATTGATGGTGAAGTACAGATCCAAATCCGTCAGGTTGGTCAGCTGGTCGAACACGCCCGCGGGCAGCGACCGCAGATCGTTGATGCAGAGGTCCAGCCATGTCAGGCTGGTCAGCGGGTCGAACACGCCCGCGGGCAGCGCTTGCAGCTGATTGTCCTCCAGTACCAGGTTCGTCAGGCCGGTCAGACCGGCGAAGTCACCGGCATCCAACGCGGTGATCATCTGAGCTTCCAGGTCCAGGATCGCGACCGTCGCCAGTTCGTCCGCGTCGACGAGCGCGCAGTCGGTGGCGGTGACCTCGTCGGCGCCCAGTATGCCGTCGCGGACCTGTGTGGTGCGCTCGCAGATGTCCAGCAGCGGCCCCGTTGTTATCTCGTCGTCGGTCACCGTGACCGACACCGTGGCCGCCACCGACGCGTACTCCCCGCCGGTCGCCGTGTGGGTCAGCGTCACCGGCGGGTCCGCTTCCGCGTCCTCGTCATCCAAGGCCTCCACCGTGACCGTCCGGTCCAGGCTCCAGTTGGCACTCGTGAACACCAGGGATTGGGGCGTTGCCGTTACCTCCGTGTCCGAAGAGGTCACGATCACAGCCACCGTGACGCTCGGCGGCGTCTGCAAACGCACCGTGTACGTCTCGGTTTCCCCCTCCTCGACCGTCAGCGCCATCGACGACACCACGATGGCCGCCGCTTCGTCTTCCGCGATCGTCACCGTGACATCAACATCCGGCACCGACTCATACCCGCCGCCGGTCGCCGCGTGCGTGAGCGTCACAGCCGCGTCCGGCGCCGCGTCCGGATCCTGCGCCGCCGTGACCGTGACCGTCCGCTCCTCTTCCCACGTGGCCGTCGTGAAGGTCAGGCTCGCCGGCGACACTGACAGATCCGTGCCCGCCTGTCCGGTGATCGCCACCGTCACGGTCCCCGTCGGCTGGGTGTTGAGCCGCACCGTATAGCTGCTGGAACTGCCCTCCGGCACCGCAAGCGCCATCGACGACACCCGGATTCCCGCGGAGTCGTCGTCGCTGATCGTGATTACCACCGCCGCGGGCTGGACGTTCCCGTTGTGCCCCACCCTCACCCGGACTTTCTCGTCGCCTTCCGTCTCGCTGTCGTCCAGCGCGGAAACGGTGGCCGTCACCGTTTTCTGCCCCGCCGCCAGCGGCAGCGTCTTCGGCGAAATCGTGAAGTCCGTCCCCTCCGTTGCCGGCGCCGCTCCGAAATTCCCAACCTGGAGCTCGACCGTCTGGCCGGTCGAGAACGCCTTGCTGGTCGTCACCGTCACCGTCGAGGTCCCGCCCGTCTCCGCGATCGTCATCGGAGACGCCGACAGGCTGAACGCAGCAGTGTCGTCGTCGAGAATCGTGGCGGTCTCACTGATCCCGGAACGACCGCCATCCAGCGTCACCAGCGCCGACGTACCGAGCGCCAAGTCAACCTGCACCTCGAAGGTCTCGTCCGCCTCCACGATGAGGTCGGTCGCCAGTGTGACGACAACCTCCTTCGTCGCCACGAAGGCGGGCGCCTGCGAAGTGATGCCCCCGCCACCCGCACCGGCCTGCGCAACGAGCTGGAAATCGTTCGCCGCGAAGGTCAGCGTCTGCATCATGATCGCCGCATAGTCGTCTGGAGACTGCGCGCTGCCCGGCGCCGTGGACACCTGCAGGTCAAACCCCGCCGCTGGCGCCCGAGGCTCCGCCGCCGTCGCCGTCAGCGTGGCCTTCAGCTCGCCCGCGCCTTCCAGGGCGTTTGGCGCGGACTCCCAGACGATGTCGACGGGCACGTCGTCGTCGCTGATCGTGATCGTTGCAGGGCCCACGTCGCTCCCGTCGTGGCGGGCGGTGACGACGATGGTCTCGGCGTTGTCGTCAAGCACGTCGTCCACCGCGGTGATGGTGGTGGCGACGGAAGTTGTGCCCGCCACGAGGGTCAGCGTCTCCGCGGCCACGATGTAGTCCGTGGCCTTCGTCGCCGACCCGGTCAGGACGAGCGTGATGGTCTGATCGGCCGCGAACGTGCCGCCGATCGTGCTCACCGTGACGGTCGAGGCTCCCCCAGCCTCCGCGATGGCCGCCGGGTCGACCTCGAGCGTGAGGGTCGTGCCCTCGGCGATCGTGATCGTCGCCGTCTCGCCCACGTCCTCCCCGCCGAATCTGGCTGTGACCTGAACCGTCTCGGAGCCCTCGCTCACGCTGTCGCTCACCGCCGTGATCGTGGTCGTGACCGAGGTCGCCGCCGCGGGGAGCGTCAGCGTCTCCCCGGCCACGCTGTAGTCCGTGGCCTTCGTCGCCGTGCCGGCCAGGACGAGCGTGATCGTCTGGGGCTCCGAGAAGGTGTGACCGCCGCTGCTCACCGTCACCGTGGAGACGCCCCCATCCTCCGGGATCGTTCCCGGATCGGCCGTCACGCTCCACGCGATGGCCGGCAGCACCGTGACGTGGACGGGAGCGTCGGCAAAGAGGCCACCGGCTCTGTCCTCGGTGGCTAGCAGAACGAGGTCGATGAACTGCTCGGCGTCGGTGGCCGCCGGTGCGGTCCAAGTCGTGTCCAGGGCCGCGGAGTTGGCGAAGGCGCCTGTGGCGGGGGAGCTGACCCAGACGTAGATCAGGGCGTCGTCCTCGGGGTCGGTCGCCGTGCCGTCCAGCGTCACCGTTTCCCCACCGCGGACAGTGATGTCGGTCGGCGAAACGCTGACCTCCGGCGCGCCGTTCCTCTTCACCAGGACGTTGCGGCTGACCGTCGTCATGGCCACGGGGTCGCCGTCGTCGGTGACCGTGAGCGTCAGGTCGGTCCGCTGTCCCTGAGAGGTGGCCGTCGGCGCAGTCCAGGTCGTGCTCAGGGTGGCGGCGTTGCTGAAGCTCCCCAACGGTGGATCGCTGCTCCAGGCGTAGGTGAGCATGTCGCCCTCGGGATCGGACGCGGTGGCGGTCAGCGTCAGCGTCTGGCCTCCGCGCACTGGCCCTGGCGGGGAGTTGAGGGTGACGTCCGGCGGTTGGTTGTCCCGCGCTGTGACTTCGGCCGTGCCGGACTCGGCGCCGGCCCCGCCGGCGTTCAGCGCCCGCACCCGGTAGCGGTACGTCTCCCCGAGGACGACCTCGGTGTCGGCGTAGGTTATCGCAGCCCTGTTCGTGTTGTAGGTGTCCTCGACGTACACCTCCTCGGGGCCGCTGCCCACCTGGCGCAGGATCTGGTAGCTGGTGGCTTTGCCGCCGCCGCTCGGGGCCGTCCAGCTGAGTTCGATCTGTCCCGACGCGTAGGCGCCCGTCAGCTCGGTGGGGGCGGCGGGGGCGGACGGGCGGGTGTACGTCTTATCGTTCAGCGTGTCCAGACTCGTCAGGGGGGCCAACAGGTAGGGCGAGTAGAGGAGTCGTTCGGGGTTGCTCCTCAGGTCCAGCGTCTCCAAGCTGGTCAGCTGGTCGAACAGGCCCGCCGGCAGAGGGGAGAGTCGGTAGTTTTGCCTCAGGTTCAGGGTCGTGAGCTTGGTCAGCTTGTCGAACACGCCGTCCGGCAGGGAGGAGAGTTGAGGGTTGCGGCTCAGGTTCAGGGTCGTGAGCTTGGTCAGCTTGTCGAACACGCCGTCCGGCAGGGAGCTCAGATCAGGATTGCTGTACAGGTCCAGCGTCTCCAGGTTGGTCAGCTTGTCGAACACACCCGCCGGCAGGGTGGTCAGATTCATGATGAAGTACAGATCCAAATTCGTCAGCTTGGTCAGCTGGTCGAACACGCCCACGGGCAGCGACCGCAGATAGTTGATGCAGAGGTCCAGCCAGGTCAGGTTGGTCAGCGGGTCGAACACGCCCGCGGGCAGCGCTTCCAGCCGATTGACCTCCAGTACCAGGTTCGTCAGGCCGCTCAGACCGGCGAAGTCACCGGCATCCAACGAGAAGATCCTCTCAGCTGTCAGGTCCAGGGTCGCGACCGTCGCCAGCTCGTCCGCGTCGACGAGCGCGCAGTCGGTGGTCGTGACCTCGCCGACGCCCAGTAGGCCGTCCCGGACCTGTGTGGTGCGGTCGCAGATGTCCACCGGCGACTCTGTTGTTACTTCGACCGTGTTGGACTCGGGGCTGGCCCCGCCGGCGTTCACCGACCCCTTGATCACTTCCAGGGAGTGTTCCCGGAAGGTCTCGGCGCTCAGGGAAATATCCTCGCTGAAGGCAATGCGGAAGGTGAAGGCATCGACTCCGTTGTGGCCTCCTGGGTCTTCCTCCCACCCCGCCGTCAGCGGGTCCGCCTCCAGGTAGGGCGCGGGCGCCGCTGGCGTGTCTGACGCGGCGAAGCTCGACCGCTGGCTGACGCCGTGCCGGTTGACCGCCTGGACGCGGTAGGCGTAGCGCCGGTCCGGCGCCACCGTCGTGTCCGTGTAGCTCGTCGCCGGCGAGCCGGTGCTCTCCTCGATCGTGGTGAACGCGCCCAGCGCGTCCCGGTCGCGGTCGCGCCGCAGCACCTGGTAGTGCGTGATGCCCGCGTCCCCGGGATCGTGCCAGCCGAGGCTGACCGAGTCGTGCGTGACCGCGGTGACCGTCAGGCCGGTCGGCCGCGCGGGGACGGAGTCTTGCTGCGCGCCGACCCGCGGCGCGCCAGACGGGGACAGGGCCAGCACGAGGCCGCACAGGGCGAGGGCGGCGAGCAGGACGGGAAGCTGGTGCTTACGGGTGCGCGCCATCGTTGTGGCTAACCCGGCGCAAGAGGGGAGGAGTACGTTCGTTCTGGCAGCCCGCGGGGCGGGCACCCACGCGCGCGCTCGTTGAGCGCCGTTGCGCCTGCCTGCCGAGCGTTCCCGTTCGGCTTCGCTACCGTCGAACGCACCAATGCCTCCTTGCGCGAGCGTGTTGCGCTCTCCCAGGTTCAACGGGGCAATTCTTCCTGCTCGTTGGCTTGGTGTCAGTGCACGGCGCGTGAACTTGTGACTGTTCTCTGTGAACATATCGTGACCAGCGAGTTGACCGGGTGCCGGGCCTGCATCCGCTCCTTTGTCAAGGAGATCGCGGCGAGCCCCGGGCACTCCGTCGGATAGCCCCGTCGGCGGGAGCCGGGCCCAGCGAGGCGGTGGCGGGCTACGGAGTGCAGCTCGCACGCCGCTTGGCGGGCAAGAGCGTTGTGCGCGAAAGGCGGAGCGAACTCGGCCGTGCTCAGTGGCAGCGGGGTCTGCGGCGTCGCGCTCCGAGGCGGGCTAGGGCCCGTCGCTCGCGGCGGGGACGGCCATTGGCAGCGAGCGCCCCACCCGACAGCGACTGATCGGCCGATCAGGAGCTATCTCCGCGCCTACGCGTGGAAGCACGGCCGCGGGCGCACTGCCAAGGCCTTCGGCGTCTCGCGCCATACGCTCTGGCGCTTCCTCGACCGCGGTCAGACGGGCCGTGCCCCTGCCCCGCGCCATCATCGGCCGGGCCGGCGCCACCGCGGAGGCGCTCGCGTCGGCGACGCGCGCACTCGTCGCCGACGCTCCTCCGCTCGGACTGCACCGCCCCGGCCCGTTCCTGCCGGGCCGCCTGCGGGATGCGCTGCTGCTGCTCTGCGAGACGCCGTTCGCCAGCGTTGGCGAGCTCTCTCGCTTCAGCGGGATTCCGCCTCCACCCTGCGCGGACGCCTGGCTGAACTCCGTGCGCGGGGCCTGGCCGACGCCCGCCCGCACCGACTGGCGGAGCTGGGCGCCCGTCCGCGGCAGCGCTTCTTCCCGCCCGCGACGGTCGAGGAGCCCCTCGAGCTGGAGCGCGAGCCCGTGGCCCGGAGCCCGGCGAACCCGACGGCCCAAACGCACGTCTCGCCCAGCAGACGCAGGTTGCGCGGGGAGATCAGTTGGCTGCGGGAGGCCCCGCGCTCCTGGCGGTCAGCGGCGTGAGCGGGGGAAGGCCGTCGGTGAACAGCTCACGGAACTTGCGGTTCACGAACTCGGGCGCTCCGAGGATGTAGGAGACCCACTGGTCGTCGTGGAGCGCGTAGAGGGCCGTGACGCGCAAGCTCGCCGCGCAGGCCACGAGATCATCGACGCTACCGCCCTCGTAGATGACGAGGCTGAAGCCCGCGGCGATCTCGCCGCGCAGGCACTCCGGCCACGGCAACAGGGCGCCGTCGCCTTGGTTCGGGTCCGCTGATGGCGGTCCGCTGCTCCCAGCGACCAGCGGCGTGACCGGGGGGACGCCATCGGCGAACAGCTCGACGAACGGTTGGTTCACGAATCCCGGCGCTCCGAGGATGTACGAGACGTAGACGCCGCCGTGCAGCGCGTAGAGGGCCACGACATCACGGCTCTCCGCACAGGTGACCAGGTCCTCGACACCGCCGCCCTCATAGACGACGAGGCTGAAGCCCTCAGCGACGTCGCCGCGCAAGCAGTGCGTCCAGGGCGCTTCCTGCGCCGCGCCGCCTTCCAGCCGCACGCGGTAGACGCGCGTGCGGCTGCCGTCCGCCGAGGTCACGGTGACGGTGATCGCGTCGATGCCCTCCAGCGCCAGCTGGTGGCCGTTCGTGTCGTCGCCGTCGGCGTCGGCCGGCTCGATGAGGACGGTCGTGCGGCGCTGCACCGTAGCGGCCTCGACGGTCGTCTCCGTCACGCCCTCGGCGGCGACGCCCTCGTACTCCGTGCGGTCCCCCGTGAACTCCCCGATCTCGATGCCGCTCAGGGTCAGCGCGGCCAGCCGGGCGTCGATCGCGTCGGGCATGTTGTAGCTGTAGACCTTGTCGTCGCTCTCGTCGGCCACGTAGATCACCTCGCCGTCCGACCAGATGCCGCGCGGGCTGTTGTTGGAGGCCTTGCTCAGCTCCGTGAACTCCTCCTCGCGGATGCGTACGAGCTCCCCATCCTCGAGGCGGTAGGCGAAGAGCCGCTTCGCGCCGTGGTCCGAGACCCAGATCGTCACCCCGTCCGACCAGATCCCGTGAGGGTCGCCGTTGGCGTCGTCGAGGGCGTACTCGGCCACCAGCGCGCCGCTCCCGAGGTCGTAGGCGAAGAGGCTGTCCTTGCCGCCGTCGAGCACCCACATCCTCTCGCCATCCGACCAGATGCCGCGGGCGGCGCCGTTGTCCCCGTCGAGCTCGAGGTCGCGCTCCGGCAGCCGCTCGCCCGTCTCGAGGTCGTAGGCGAAGAGGCGGTCCTGGCCGCTGTCGGAGACCCAGATGACCGTGCCGCCGGACCAGACGCCGCGCGGTGCGCGGTTGCGCTCGTCGAGTTCGAACTCGCGCTCCTCCACCCGTTCGCCGGTCTGGAGGTCGTAGGCGTAGACGGCGTCGCCGGCGCCCGGGCCGTTCTCGGCGATCCAGAGGACCGTGCCGTCGGACCAGGAGCCGGTAGGCGTGTCGTGGCCGCCGTCCAGCGCTTCGAGGTCGCGCTTCACGTTCCACTCGAAGTCCAGCTCGCTCGGCGAGGGCCCCGACGGGCCACCACCACCACCGCCTCCGCCGCCCCCGCCGCCGGGGCCGGGGCCGGTGGGGCCGGCGCTGGACACGGTGATGGTGACCTCGATGCTCGCCGTCCCGCCGTTCCCGTCCTCTGCGATCACCGTGCCCGCGTAGGCGGGCCGGTTCGCGGCGTCCAGCACGACCCCGTCGCGCACGGTGACCTGGGCAGTGTGCTCTTCGATCTCGAAGTCCGAGGCAGCGGCGCCGGTCAGCCGGTAGGTGAGCTCGTCGCCGTCCACGTCGCTGGCGGTGACCGGCGCGCCGACGTCGTCCCCTTCCTGCGCGCTCTCGGAGACCGAGCGCCCGGCCGTGGCCCCCGCGAACTCGGGGTCGTCGTTGAGCGGGTCGATGGTCACCGCGACGGTGGCCTCGGCGGAGAGGCTCCCGTCGGAGACGGCGTAGCTGAAGCTGTCCGCGCCGTGGTAGTCGGCCTTGGGCGTGTACGTGATCTCGTTGCTGGCGGCATCGACCTCGGCGACGCCGTTGGCAGGCTGCGTGCTCACCGTGGCGGTCAGGGCGTCGCCCTCGGGGTCGCTGTCGTTGGACAGCACCTCGATGAGGGTTCCCGGCGCGTCCTCGTCGATCGTGAGCGCGTCGTCGACCGCCTGTGGCCGCTCGTTCACGTCGTCGATACTGATGCTGACAGAGATGCTATCGGAGGCGGTCAGGGGGTCGCTGGCGGTGACCGTGACGGAGTAGGAGATGCCCGCCTCGTGGTCGAGGGCCGCACCCCGCGCGACCCGAATCTGGCCGCTCCCGCTGTCGACGGTGAAGATGTCCGTGTCGCCGCCGGTGAGCGTGTACCCCAGCCTATGGCCGTCGGCGTCGGTGGCCGTGACCGGGGCACCGACGGGCGTCCCTTCGGCCGAGTTCTCGGCGACGGAGCGCGACGTGCTCGGGTCGGCGAACGCCGGCGGGTTGTTCACCGGCGGTGGCTCCTCCACCACATCGTCCGTCGCCTGCGTCAGGCGCTTGCCGGAGCCGTGGCCGTCGGTGTACTCGACTGTGACCTGCAGGTAGTGGTTGAGGTCGTCGGCCGCGAGCGGGGTGTAGCTGGCTGACGTCGCCCCCGTGATCTCGCTCCAGGTGCTGCGGTTCAGGGAGCGGCGCCAGGACCACGACTCGCTGAGCACGCGATCGGGATCCGTCAGCGTCGCCCCGAGCGTGGTCCCCACCAGCGGCTGCTGCGAGGAGAGGCCGAGCGTCCCCGGCTCCTCCTCGTTGACGACGGTCACCGTCACGTCGAGCGTGGCCGGGTTCGCGCCGTCGGAGGCGCGCACCCTGACCGAGTACTCGTTGTTGCCGCCGTTGTCCACGGGCGACTCGAAGTCGGGCGGCGCGACGAAGCCCAGCACGCCGCCGCTGAAAGTGAAGTGGTCGCGGTCCGGCCCCGCAAGCGGCTCCCAGATGATGGCGCCCTCCGGGTCCGTGGCGGTGTAGGTGGCGACCGTTCCCGTGCCGCCCTCGGCGAAGTTGACGCTGGCCGGGCCGTCGATGACCGGCGGCTCGTTCACGTCGGTGATGGCGATCGTGACCGTGATCGTGTCGTCCGTGGCCGTGTCCGGGTTGCCGCTGGCGTCCCGGCTGTCGCGGACCCTGACGCTGACCGTGTAGGCGCTCTTCGTCTCGCGATCCAGCGCCGCATCGGTGCGCAGTTGGCCCGACGAGGCGCCGATGCGGAAGGACGCGGCGTCCGTGCCGCCCAGGGTGTAGGTCAGCGCGTCGTTGTCGTCGTCCGCGGCCGCGACCGGCGCGCCGATGTTCTGTCCGGCGCCCGTGTTCTCGGGGATGCTGCGGGCGCCGCTCTCGCCGGCCGGGAAGGCCGGCGCCTCGTTCACGTCGCTGACGCTGATGGTCAGCGTGATGCTGTCGCTCAGGCCGTAGGGGTCCGTGGCCGTGACGACGACCTGGTACGAACTCTGGGCCTCGTAGTCGAGCGCCGCCTGGGCGCGCAACTGCCCGACGGCGCTATTGGCGATGTCGAACGACGCCGCGTCGGCGCCGCCCAGCGTGTAGGTGAGCGCCTCGCCGTCGGGGTCGGTCGCCGTGACCGTGGCGACGACCGTCGACGTGGGGCTGTTCTCGGCGACCCCCTGCGTGTCCGTCGCGGAGGGAAACTCCGGCGGCTGGCCGTCGTTGGTCACGGTCACGGTCAGGCCGAGCGTGACGGGGTCGGCGCCGTCGTCGGCACGCACGGTCACCTCGTAGACGTTGTCCCGATTGGCGTCGACCGGCGTCTCGAAGTCGGGCGTGGTGGCGAAGCGCAGCACGCCGATGTCGCTGATGCCGAAGTCGCCGCCGTCCGTCCCCAAGAGCGACCAGGTGATCGTGTCGTCGTCGGGGTCCGTGGCGCCGTAGGTGGTCACGTCCGACGTGTCGTTCTCGGCGTAGCTCACCTCGGTATCGCCCGTGACCAGGGGAGGGTCGTTCACGTTCGTGACGCTGATGGTCACGTCGACCGCGGCGCTGAGGCCGGAGGGATCCGTGACCGTGACCGTCACCGCGTAGCCGGACTTGGTCTCGTAGTCGAGAGCCGCCTGCGTCCGCAGCTGGCCCGACGTGGCGACGATGTCGAACGACGCGGCGTCGGTCCCGCCCAGCGTGTAGCTGAGCGTCTCGCCGTCGGAGTCCGTGGCCGCGACCGGCGCGCCGACGTTCTGTCCGGCGGCCGTGTTCTCGGGGATGCTGCGGGCGCCGCTCTCGCCGGCGGGGAAGGACGGGGAGACCGACTGGCGCGTGAAGGTCAGGGTCGCGATCGGTGCGGTCGAGAACCTGCCCGTCCCGCGGATGCTCGTGATCACGCCCTGCGGGTTGGTGGGGAGATTCGACAGCGAGAACCCGGTCCCGTCCTCGGTTCCGGCGTCCCACGGGTAGAGGCTCAGCGTGTGCGAGCGCAGCCAGCGACCCATGCCGTCGAGCAGGGGCAGCCCCGAGACGCCGACGAACCAGTCCGGGCTCGGGGCGACCATCGTCGTCAGCGTGACCCGCGGGTGCTCGGTGCTGAGCGTGACGCCGCTGAGCGTCCTTGAGAGGGTTGGGTCGATGGAGTTCGTGGTCCCCTCGAGGACGGCGGTCGCGTTCGGCCCGGCGTTGGTGATTTCGCTCCAGAGGGCCGACGTCAACCCGTTCTCCGCCATCGACTCGACGCCGGCGCTGGCCGTCCTGCCGCTCTCGAGAAAGGTCACGGCGGCGTTGTGGACGGCGCCGATGAGGCGCGAGAAGTGGGCGTTGCCGGGCAGGCCCTCCGGCGTGACGGCGCTGGTCCACTTCCCCTGGAACGTGATCGTGTAGACGGCCGACGACGCGACCGCGACGACGGGGTCGCTCGCAGGTGGCGTCAGCGACGTGTCCTCCTGCGTCCGCGTGACCGTGAGGGTGTAGGTCTGCGTAGTGACGCCGTCACGCGCCGTCACCTGCGCGTTGATCGCGTTGTCGCCCACCGACAGGTTGACCTGCTGGCCGGTCGCGTTGCCGTCGGCGTCGGCGAGCGCGTTGCCATTGCCGTCGAGGAACGCGACCGCGGCGCCGGCGTCGTTCACGGTGGCGGCGACGGTGATCTGCGTGACCGTGTACCCGACCGATGCCGTGTACGACGTCACCCCGCCGGCGAACGCCGGCGCCAGCCTGCCCTCGCTCAGCGCCAGGGCGCTGAGGCTGGCGTCGTCGGTGGCAACGGTTGCCCCGACTCGCGTGGCCGACCAGGGACCCGCGCCGGCGGCGTTGACCGCCCGCACCTGCACGTCGTAGGCGGAGCCGGCGTCCAGGCCGGAGACCGTGTACTGCAGGTCGCCCACGGTCCCGATGCCTGCCTCCACGGTCCAGTTGTCGTCCGACTTGTCGGCGGCGTCACTCTCGATAGAGCGCAGGTCGTAGGCGCTGACGGCCGAGCCGCCGATGTCGCCGGGGGCGCTCCAGTCAACCGTCAGCTCGCCGAGGTCGGCAGCCACCACGGCGATGTCGGGGCGCCCGGGCGAGTATCCATGTCCGTAGGCGGTCAGGCTCCACCCAACGAGCTTTCCCCGTCCACCCGGGTACTTGTCCGTGATGCGAAGCGTCCACTCGCCGGCGGCGTTCTCGCCGAGGTGCGGGGCCGAGCCGAACCGTACGGCGGATATCACTTCTCTTCGCAGGTATGGATAGGCAGCGGCCAGCGTGGACACAGCGCCCGAAGGAGACACCAGCTCGATCTCGAGATCTCTGAAGTCCCCGTGGTCGAACGTGGTGTTGATCTCGACGAACTCGACAAATCCCACATAGGGGTCGACCGTCACGCTGCTGCTGACCGTGATGGGGTTTTCACTGGAGGGAGCGTCGGGAATCTCTAGATCCTTGTCCGCCGCTTCCGCGCTGATCTCGCGCAGGTCCGGAACGTTGCTCCAGCCGCCGGCCAGAGCGACGGCGGCCCCGGCGTCCACCATGCCAAAGCCGTACTCGTGGTTGAACGAATAACGGTCGTCGTCTGTGGTGGAGCCGTACTTCAGGGCGCCCTCCTGCCAGCCCGTGTTGTCGGCATCGTTCTTGCGTGCGGACGCGGCGAGGATGAGCTTGAGGTCCCGCCAGGTCAGACTGGGATTGGCGCTGCGCAGCAGCGCGGCCACGCCGGACACGATGGGAACGGCCGCGGACGTGCCCCCGAACTTGTCCATATAGCGATGGCCGTTCTGGGTCGTCGCGATCCTCGGCAGATAAGGATCATGGGATGGAGCGCATACCCACAGGTTCGCGCCCACTTCCGAGTAGTAGCTTCTCACATCGTTGTGGTTGACGGCACAGACGGCGGTGACGGCGTAGTAGTTCGCGTATCCGTTGAAGTTGGCGTCGTCCTGGATCCCTTCGTTGCCGACGGAAAAGACGTAGAAGACTCCTTTGCCGTGGTTGCCGCTCGTCACCCCGTTCTGGACGGCCAGCTCCCAGACAGCGGGCGCGGGGGCCGGTGCGAAGAAGGCTGATGGTCCCCAGCTGTTGCTGGATACGGCGGTGTCCTCGTCCCCCGTCGTGGACCCCTCGCCGATCCGGAACATGGCGTCCGCCGTATTGGCCTCCGTGAAGTCCGCGATCAGGTTGTAGCCGTAGATCGTGGCCCGGGGCGCGACGCCGCGCATGCCGATATCGTTGTCCCGCGCCGCGATCAGGCCGGCCACGTTCGTCCCGTGGGCCTCAAAGGGGTTGAATATGTCGGCGCGAGCGGAGTAGTTCCGGTTGCGGGCGGGATCGGCGTTGTCCGTCAGGTCTTCGTGCTCGAAGTGCATCCCGTTGTCGACCACGGCGACGTTCACGCCGGCGCCCTTGGTCGTGGTCCACGCGGCTTCGACGTTAATGTCCTGTTCTGCCCCCCCGGAGTATTGCCCGCTGTTGCGCAGGTGCCATTGACAGCCGGACAGGGGATCGCCGACGGAGGTCTCCCGGGCGATGCATCCATTGATGAATCTGCTGTACGCGGTATCGTCAGAGATCGTGAGTAGGTACGGTCCGGGCTTGCCAGAGGGAGACGAGATTTTGAGGTAGTTCGTGCCGGCGCTGAGTTTGCCGGAGATCGTAAAGCTGATGAATGACCGCCCGTCCTCGATGTAGGCGCTGTGGGGGATCTGATAGATGTCCACCGGATTGCCATCCTGGTCGAAGACCTCCGCCGCCAGCGATGCGGGCTCGTCGGGAGAGAACAAGGCATGGCTGACAACGGCCTCGATAGACACGTATTTGTCGGCATCGATCGTGAGGGCGAAGTAATGCTCGTCGGTCGCCGAGTCCAGCCGCGCCGGCGTTTGCCGCAGGGAGATGTCCGCGGCGTCCGCGATGGAGCCACCGGGTGGGGTGAGCGTTCGGGGGCGGAAGCTGTACGATCCGGTCTCCGATCGATAACCGCCCACCCTGATGTAGTAGGTTCCCGCCTCCACCTCGTGCCAGATCGCGAAGTTGCTGCGGCTGTGCAAGAGGGAGCTGTCGTCATTTCGGGCGATGACAACCCCGTTGGCATCGAGCAGGTACCCGACCAGATCAGTGTTGCCGCTGGAGACGATCCACAGGGCGGCGGCGCTGGTCAGCACGATCCGGAAGACATCCTGGTCGCCAGCCGCGTCGATGGCCCCGGTCGCCTTGGAGTTCAGCGCCAGCGCGGTCGCGCCGCCGATCTCGCCGCTGTGGTCGGCGGGCGTGCCGGTGACGGTGGTCGACCAGGCGCCCTCGCCATCCATGGTGACCGCGCGCACCTGCACGTCGTACTGCGTGTCGTTGGTCAGGCTCTTGAGGAGGTAGCGCAGGTCGCCCGCGCTCCAGGCGCCCGCCACGATGGTCCAGTGGCCGGCGGCCTTGTCCGGGGCGTCGCTCTCGATGGAGCGCACGTCGTAGGCGGTGATGTCCGCCGCGTCGACGCCGGCGGGCGGCGTCCAGTGCACGATCAGCGAGCGTTCGCCGGGGGTGACCGAGTCGATGGTCGGGGCGGCGACGGGCGGCGGCGTCTGCGCTCGCGTGAGGCCGGGCGCGGCCATGACGCCAAGCAGGACGCAGGCGGTGACCAGCGCGAGCGATCTCAATGGAGAACGATTTCCCTGCGCCAGTTGGGACTGGAGATCAGCACTCCGTCCTGGCCGGCCAGCGCGTTCGCCAGGTCCAGCGACGGGAACCCGGGATCGGTCTCCACGAGGAAGGCGTTCGGAGCGAATCCCAGCTCCGATACCCGCCGCTCCGCGCGATCTTGTTGCGGGCGAGGAAGTCAGCGACCAGCACCGCTCCCATGCGGCGTCCAGCACCAGCAGCACCCCGCCGGGCAGCGTCATCGCCTGGCTCGTGCGGAATCGCCGGAATCGGCCACGCAGGGACCTCCTGTCGCGGGCGGCGCTACGCCTCCGCAGCCGGACACGGTTCGATTCTTCCTGCTAACTGGCCGGGTGTCAGTGCATGCAGCGTGAATTAGGCATCATTAGATATGAAAGTATCGTGAACAGTGCGTCGGGCTTCGGCGGCACCTTCGGGACCGACCTGCACACCCCTGACTTCGTGAAGCTCGCCGAGTCCTTCGGCGCGGTCGGCATGGGGGCGGACGGCCCGATGGAGCTGGAAACGCTGCTTCCGGCGGCGCTCGAGCGCGACGCGCCGGTGATCATCGACGTGCCCTTCGGCGACATGCCGATCCCGCGCGCCCCGCAATTCGCGTTCGTGTACCCTGCGTTGGACCCAGCCCCAGGAAGGCTGATCGAGTCCTGAGCGGCCCTCTGTGTTGGACGCGAACCGTGGTAGGGCCCCGCTCTCCAACCGCCTGACCCGCTCTCCGAACGAGAGCGCCGCGTAGAACGGGGCGCATCGCCTCTCGCACGAGCGCGGCGGCGTGCCGGTGTCTGTGTGGTAGTGAAAAAGAGCCGGTCCAGCCTTTGTCGCTACGGCAAGGCGACATCAGCGATCAAGTTATCGTCATCTACCACCGGACGAGGCCGGGCCGACAAGGCTGGGGTTCTTTCCCAGCCTCGTAGGCGTCCCGGTCCGAACACCTGCCCTCAGGCGGGCCGACCCACCACCCCGCTCCCTTCGGCCGCCCCACCCCGCCCCGGAGCGCCCATTGGCTTGTTGTTGATTGGAACGCCGGTAGGCTCGCCGCCGTCATGCGTCAGCGTCGGGCGGGAATCCAACAGGGTCGCCTCCACGGGCGTTGGCGATGGCTATCGCCGCCTGTGAGGCGAACAGGACCAGGACCTCCTCGTCCGTGGCAAGACGGTCTTCAACCCCGAGCCGGAGGACGTGCTCGTGCGGATGCCGTCGCTCTCCGGGCGAGAAGCTCTACCCCAAGGAGCAGGCACTCGTCGACCTCGTCGCCACGGCAGGCCTCGCGGCGCTCCTGGAGCATGGCGGGCTATGGCCCGTCGCTTGCGGCGACCAGCGGCGTGAGGGGCGGAAGGCCGTGCGGGAACAGCTCGTGGAAGGGCCGGTTCACGAACTCAGGCGCGCCCAGGATGTAGGAGACGAACACGCCCTCGTCGAGCACGTAGAGGGCGCTGACGTGCAGGCTCCGCGCGCAGGCCTCCAGCTGCCCGACGCCGCCACCCTCGTAGACGACGAGGCTGAAGCCCGCGGCGATGCCGCCGCGCAGGCACCCCGGCGCGGGCTCCCACTCTTCCTTCGCGCTCCCGACCCACACCCGGTAGACCCTGGTGCGGCTGCCGTCCTGGGAGGTCACGGTGACGACGATCTCCGCGCCCTCCTCCAGACCCACCTGGTGGCCGTTCGCCGCGTCGCCGTCGCCGTCGGCGGGCTCGATGAGGACGCGCGCCGTGTGCTGCACGGCCGCGGCCCCGACCGTCGTCTGCGTCACGCCCTCGCCCGCGGCGCCGGCGTACTGCGTGCGCTCGCCCGAGAACTCGCCGATGGCGACGCCGCTCAGCGTGAGCGCGGCGAGGCGCGCGCCGGCGCCGTCCGCCGCGGGCGGCGGCCCCTTGCTTGCGGCGACCAGCGGCATGACCGGGGGGACGCCATCGGCGAATAGCTCGACGAACGGTTGGTTCACGAACGCAGGCGCTCCGAGGATGTAGGAGACGAACTCGCCCTCGTCGAGCACGTAGAGGGCGGTGACGTGCAGGCCGCGCGCGCAGGCCTCCAGCTCCTCGACGCCGCCGCCCGCGTAGACGACGGTGCTGAAGCCCGCGGCGATGTCGCCGCGCAGGCACTCCGGCCAGGGCTCGGGCGTCGCTTCGCGGTCCCGCTCTCCCAGGCGCACGCGGTAGACACGCGTGCGGCTGCCGTCGGCCGAGGTCACGGTGACCGTGATCGCGTCGATGCCCTCCAGCGCCAGCTGGTGGCCGTTCGTGTCGTCGCCGCCGGCGTCGGCCGGCTCGATGAGGACGGTCGTGCGGCGCTGCAGCGCCTCCGCCTCGACCGTCGTCTCCGTCACGCCCTCGGCGGCGACGCCGTCGTACTCCGTGCGGTCCCCCGAGAACTCCCCGATCTCGATGCCGCTCAGCGTCAGCGAGGCGAGGCGCGCGTCGATCGCGTCGGGCATGTTGTAGCTGTAGACCTTGTCGTCGCTCTCGTCGGCCACGTAGATCACCTCGCCGTCCGACCAGATGCCGCGCGGGCTGTTGTTGGAGGCCTTGCTCAGCTCCGTGAACTCCTCCTCGCTGTTGCGTACGAGCTCCCCATCCTCGAGGCGGTAGGCGAAGAGCCGCTTCGCGCCGTGGTCCGAGACCCAGATCGTCACCCCGTCCGACCAGATCCCGTGAGGGTCGCCGTTGGCGTCGTCGAGGGCGTACTCGGCCACCAGCGCGCCGCTCCCGAGGTCGTAGGCGAAGAGGCTGTCCTTGCCGCCGTCGAGCACCCACATCCTCTCGCCATCCGACCAGATGCCGCGGGCGGCGCCGTTGTCCTCGTCGAGCTCGAGGTCGCGCTCCGGCAGCCGCTCGCCCGTCTCGAGGTCATGGCCGAAGAGGCGGTCCTGGCCGCTGTCGGAGACCCAGATGACCGTGCCGCCGGACCAGACGCCGCGCGGCGCGCGGTTGCGCTCGTCGAGTTCGAACTCGCGCTCCTCCAGGCGTTCGCCCGTGTTCAGGTCGTAGGCGTAGATGGCGTCGCCGGCGCCGTCTCCGTTCTCGAGTACCCAGAGGGTTGTGCCGTCCGACCAGGCGCCGGTAGGCGTGTCGTGGCCGCCGTCCAGCGCTTCGAGGTCGCGCTTCACGTTCCACTCGAAGTCCAGCTCGCTCGGCGAGGGCCCCGACGGGCCACCACTACCGCCGCCCCCGGTGGTGATCGCCGGGCGCTCCGTGACGGTGATGGTGACCTCGATCGGCGTCATGAGCGTGCCGTCGGAGGCGGTTACCGTCACCAGGTAGGTCTCCTGGACCTCGGGGTCGAGTTCGGTGTCCGCGCCGATGGTGATCTGGCCCGTGTCCGAGTCGATCACGAAGCTGCTCGCGTCGATGCCCGAGAGTGCGTACTCCAGGATGTCGCCATCCGGGTCGGTGGCCTCCACCGGGTCGCCGACCTCCGTGTCCGCCGTGGCGCCCGCGTAGACCTCGCGCTCGGCCGAACCTTCCGCGAACACCGGCGCGTCGTTCACCGGATCGACCGTCACGACGACCATGGCCTCCCCGGAGAGGCCCCCGGCGTCGGTCGCCTGGTAGGTGAACGTGTCGACGCCGTGGAAGTCGGCGTTGGGCGCGTAGGTGATGGTCCGGTCGGCATTGACCTCGGCGACCCCGTTGTCCGGCGGCGTGCTCACCGAGACGGTCAGGGTGTCGTTGGGATCGCCCGCGTCGGGATCGTTGTCGTTGGCCAGGACGTCGACGGTCAACTTCATGTCCTCGACGGTCGTGGCGTCGTCGCGCACCGCCTCGGGTGCCTCGTTCACGTCATCGACGGTGATCTCGACCTCGATACTGTCGGATGTGGTGGAGGGGTCGCTGGCGGTGACGGTCACGATGTAGGGGAAGGAGTTCGGGTCTTCGTAGTCGAGCGCCGCGCCCGGCTTGACGCGGATCTGCCCCGTGGAGTCGTCGACGCTAAACGTGTCCACGTCGCGGCCCGTGAGCGTGTACGACAGCGTGTCGTTGTTGTCGTCGGTGGCGGTGACCGGCTCGCCGACCGTGGCTCCCTCGGCGGAGTTCTCGGCGACGGAGCGGGTCGTGCTCGGGTCGGCGAACACCGGCGGGTAGTTGACCGGCGGCGGCTCCTCCACCGCGCGGTGCGTCACCGCGGCTAGGCTCTTGCCCGAGCCGTGCCCGTCGGTGTACTCGACCGTGACCTGCAGGTAGTGGTTGAGGTCGTCGGCCGCGAGCGGGGTGTAGCTGGCTGACGTCGCCCCCGTGATCTCGCTCCAGGTGCTGCGGTTCAGGGAGCGCTCCCATGTCCACGACAGGCTCGTGATGTCGCCGTCGGGGTCGTCGAGCGTGGCGGTCAGCAAGGTGCCCACCAGCGGCTGCTGCGAGGACAGCGTGAGCGTCCCCGCCTCCTCTTCGTTCGTGACGGTCACCGTCACGTCGAGTGTGTCGTCGTTCACGCCGTCGGAGACCCGCACTCGCACCAGGTACTCGTTGTCTTCGCCCGAGTCCGCCGGGGACTCGAAGTCGGGCGGCTCCTCAAAGCCCAACACGCCGGTGTCGCTAATGCGGAAGTCGCCGCCGTCCGTCCCCTCCAACGACCAGGCGATCGTGGCGTGCTCTGGATCCTCTGCGCTGTAGATCGCCACGTCCGCCGTGCCCTGCTCGGCGTAGTCCACGCGGGCGAGCCCGCTCACGACCGGCGCCTCGTTCTGGTCGGTGACGCCGATGATGACAAAGGTGCGGTCCTTGAGGCCATAGGGGTCGGTGGCGCTCGCCTCAACGGCGTATGTCCTCCCCGGCTGGTTGCCTACCGTCGTGTCCGGCGCAACCCGGATCTGCCCGCTCCGGCTCTCGATGGTGAACAGGTCCGCGTCGAGGCCCGAGAGCGTATAGACCAAGGTGTCGCCCTCGGGGTCGGTGGCCGTGACCGGCGCGCCGATGGGCGTGCTCCCGCCCGTGTTCTTGGCCACGGACCGAGTCGTGGTCAACCCCGCCGGGAAAAAGGGCGGTTCGTTTCTCACGGGCGCTCCCGCGGCCGTGGCGGACCAGCGGCTGGGACCGGCATCGTTCACCGCTCGGACCTGCACGTCGCGCCTGGCGCTGAAGTCCAGGCCGCCGACGGTGTATTCCAGTGCGCCGGAGGTCCACGCCCCCTCGACGACCGTCCAGTTGGCGCCGGCCCCGAAGTTGGAGTTGCTCTCGATGTAGCGCAGGTCGTAGGCGGTGACGGCCGAGCCGCCGATGTCGGCGGGGGCGCTCCATTCAACTGTGAGCGCCTCGACGGCCGGGGCTAACGCACTGATTTCGGGGCGCCCGGGCGTATATCCGTGTCCGTAGACGGTCAGACTCCACGCCTCGAGTGTTCCCTGTCCACCCGGGCGCCTGTCCGTGATGCACAGCGTCCACTCGCCGGCGGCGTTCTCGCCGAGGTGCCGGGCCGAGCCGAACCGGTAGGGATCTCTCAGCGCCACGCTTCTCAGCGCCATGCCCCAGTGCGGAACGGGGACGGCCAGCGTGGACACGGCGCCCGAGGGGGACACCAGCTCCACTTGCAGATCCCTGAAGGTGCCGTGGTCGAACCTGGTGTTGATCTCGACGAACTCCGTGAATCCCACATGGTTCCCGACGGTCACACTGCGGCAAACCGTGATCGGGGCGCCACCGGAGGGACGGTCGGGAATCTCCAGATCCTTGTCCTCCGATTCCGCGCTGATCTCGCGCAGGGCCGGAACCTTGGTCCAGCCGCCGGCCAGAGCGACGGCGGCTCCGGCGTCGACCATGCCAAAGCCGTACTCGTGGTTGAAGAAGTAGCGCTCGCTGTCGGAGCCGTATTCCAGCGCGCCCTGCGCCCAGCCGGCGTGCATCTCATCGTTCTTGCGCGCGGACGCGGCGAGGATGAGCTTCAGGTCCCGCCAGGTCAGACTGTCGTCTGCGCTGCGCAACAGCGCGGCGACGCCGGAGACAATGGGAGCGGCCGCGGACGTGCCGCCGAACGAGGTGGTGTAGAGGTGGCCGTTATGGGTCGTCGCGATCCGCCTGCCAGCACCGTTTGAAGGAGCGCAAATCCACAGGTTCGCGCCCGTTTCCGAGTAGCTGCTTCGCTCATCGTCGTAGTTGACCGAACAGACGGCGGTAACCGCGTAGTAGTTCGTGTGTTCATTGAGGTTGGCGTTGTCGTCAACCTGATGCCCGTTGCCGGCGGCCAAGACGTAGAAGATTCCCTTGCCGTGGTTGCCGCTCGTCACCCCGTTCTGGACGGCCGTCTCCCAGGAGGCATGCGCCCAGGCCGGGCCGGAGGAGTGTCGCGGTCCCCAGCTGTTGTTGGACACGGCGGTGTCCTCGTCGCCCGGCGTGGACCCCTCGCCCATCCTGAACATGGCGTCTGCAATATTGGCGTCCGTGATTTCCGAAAATATGTCGTAGCCGTAGATCGTGGCCCGCGGCGCAACGCCGCGCATGCCGATGTCGTTGTCCCGCGCCGCGATCAGGCCGGCCACGTTCGTCCCGTGGCTGTGGTAGGGGTCGAATATGCTGCGCCTCCAGGAGGAGTAGTTGCGGTTGCGGGCTGGGTCGACGTTGTCCGTCAGGTCTTCGTGCTCGAAGTGCATCCCGTTGTCGACCACCGCGACGTTGACGCCGGCGCCCCTGGTGGTGGTCCAGGCGTCTTCGACGTTGATGTCCTGTCCCGCCCCGCCGGGGTACTGTCCGCTGTTGCGTAGGTGCCACTGACAGCCGGACAGGGGGTCGCTGATGGGGGTCTCCTTGGCGGTGCACCAGCGAATCTGCTTCGTATACGCGCTGTCGCCGTAGAGCAGAAGCAGGTACTCTCCGGGTTCGCCGGAGGGAGACCAGATTCTGAGGTAGTGCGTGCCGGCGCTGAGTTCGTCTAAGATCGAAAAACTTGTGCTCCCAAAGCCAGCCGCGATGTAGGAGCTGTGGGGGATCAGACTAATGTCCACCGGATTGCCATCCTGGTCGAGGATCTCCGCCGCAAGCGAGGCGCGCGTGTTGGGAGAGAGCATGCGATGGGTGACCATGGCGCTGATATTCACGTAGAAGTCGATGGAGAGCCCGATGGCGAAATAATGCTCGTCGTCGGCTTCGGCCAGCCGCACCGGGGTCAGTCGGTGGGTAGTGTGTTCGGCGCTGGCGATGGAGTCGCCGGGTGGAGGGAGTGCGACCGTGTGGAGCGTGTACGGCCCCCTCGCCCAGTCGCAACAGCCGCGCACCCGGACGTAGTAGGTGCCCGGCTCCACCGCGCGCCAGATTGCGAAGTTGCGTCGGTTGAACCTGAGGCCGCTGTCGTCACTTTCGGCGAGGCGGTAGCCGTTGGCATCGAGCAATTCGCCGAACGTGTCGACATAGCCGCTGGCGGCGATATACAGGTCGGCGGCGCTGGTCAGCACGAGCTTGAAGACGTCCCGGTCGCCCGCCGCGTTGATCCGCCCCGCCGCCGGGGCGCCAAGGGTGATGTCCGTGGCATCGGCGATGGAGCCGCCGGGGGCGATCGCCGTTCGCGCATGCAGCGTGTACGGCCCAGTGACGCTCGACCATCGACCGCGGACGCTGACATAGTAGGTTCCCCGTCCCAGCCGGTTGCGGATCTCGAAGTCCTGTGACCAGTCCGGCCACCAGGGATTAATGTTGGATCTGAGGACTTCGCCGTCGGCGCCGTACAGTACGCCCGCGGTGTTGAGATTGCTGCTCGTGTAGAGCCACAGGTCGGTGGCGCTGCTCAGCACGATCTTGAAGAAATCCTTGTCGCCGCCCGCCTCGATGACCCCGGTTGCCGTGGAGTCCAGCGCCAGCGCGGTTGCGCCGGCGATCGCGCCGCTGTGGTCGGCGGGTGTGCCGGTGACGGTGGCCGACCAGGAGCCCTCGCCATCCATCGTGACCGCGCGCACCTGCACGTCGTACTGCGTGTCGTTGGTCAGGCCGGTGATCAGATAGTGCAGGTCGCCCGCGCCCGTGCTCCAGGCGTCCAACACGACGGTCCAGAGGCCGGCGGCCTTGTCCGGCGCATCGCTCTCGATGGAGCGCACGTCGTAGGCGCTGATGTCCGCCGCGTCGACGCCGGCGGGCGCCAGCCAGTGCACGATCAGCGAGCGTTCGTCGGGCGTGACCGAGTCGATGGTCGGGGCGGCGGCGGGCGGCGGCGCCTGCGCTCGCGCGAGGCCGGGCGCGGCCACGACGCCAAGCAGGACGCAGGCGACGACCAGCGCGAGTGATCTCAGTAGGGAACGACTTCTCTGCGCCAGTTGGGGCTGGAGATCAGCACTCCGTCCTGGCCAGCCAGCGCGTTCGCCAGGTCCAGCGACGGGAACCCGGGATCGGTCTCCACGAGGAAGGCGTTTGGGGCGAATCGCAGCGCCGATACGCGGCTCTGCGCGATCTTGTTCCGGACGAGGAAGTCATCGACCCGCGCCTCGTCCCAGGCGGCGTCCAGCACCAGCAGCACGCCGCCGGGCAGCGTCATCAAGCCGCCGCCGGATTGGGAGCGGAAGACCGGCTGCTCGTCAGTGCGCTCGTGCCCGGGCTGCCTCCGCACGATGCTCTCGCCGCCGTTGCTCGCGACCACGATGTCGTCGGCGGTGTTGTCGGCGCTGCGGTGCGCGACCAGGTCGGTCTGCAGCCGGACCCGCAGGGTGCGGTCGCCGTCCTGGTAGGTGTAGACCGCACCCTGGGCGGATTCGGTGAGGTCGGAGCGGGTGGTTACGCCGGAGTCCGGAGTGGTGGTCGGCTTCCCGTCGGGCGGTTTCTCCTTTGGGTTGAGGCCGACGAGAGCAGCGCCGTCGGTCAGGTCGAGGCCGATGAGCGAAGTGCGAGCCGGTGGCCGGTGCCGTGGCGGACAATTGACGCCGCTACTGTGGTCTACGAACAGCACCTGTTCTTCATTCTCCTGGCCCGCCCAATCCCGGAAGGCGCCGGCCTTGATGGTCAGCCTCAGGCAGGCGGGATAGGACCGTTGGTAGGACGGGACGAATTGCATCAGGTCGTCGTCATGTCCCCCGTATCGGCTCCGCAGCTCTCCCGGGATGACATGCTGTTCATCATGAGCGTCCTGCAGCACGAGCCCATCTCTGTTGATCACAGTCGTCGGCTCGCTGTTCAGGAAGAGAAGTCGGTAATTGAGATCGCCGAGATAGTCGAATACCCGCACCACCTCGGGCTTCTCGGTATCCGGCGCCACGGTGCGGGTAATGCTGTGGGACTCCTGGTTCAGGTTGTCGCCGTAGTCCCGAACCGTCAGCGCGTTCAGCGTGACCGTAATGTCACCGGCGTAATGCTCGTCCGGTGGAGTAACGGAGACGACGCCTTTGGTTCCCACGACATAGACGCTCACGCGGGTGGTCGAGGGCGTGATGGTGAAGTCGGCGCGCTTGATCGCCCGCACGACCTCGCTGAAGTCGATGTACACCGTGTACGGCCCCTGATGAGGCGTAGGAGAGTAGTCGGATTCCGCGTAGTACATCCTCAGTACCGACGGCGGCGTGGTGTCGGAGACAGTCCGAATGGTGAGGATCCGCGACGCCGAATTTCCTTTGCTGTCCTCGTCGGCATATGACGTGACGGCGTCTGCTGGTACCTGCACTGTGATGGGTTCGCCCACGGTCGTGGGCGCGACTCTGACCCGATACTGTGAGTAGAGTCTGTGCATCGTACGCAAATTCGACGCCGTGCCGTTGGTAACAACGATGTCGTCCAGCGCCAACTCGGTGGTTGGCACCCTGACATAGATGCCCCCCGAAGTTCCGACCATGATTCCGAAGGTGATGTTGATGTCGATCCCGTCACTCCCGACGGGCCTCCAATTGTCCCTAGTCATGATCACCGAAACAGGGTCCGCGTAATCCGCCCAACCGGCATTCGCGCGGACGACCCTGGTCGGCTCGCTGGCAACCGACTCCGGATTGCTGGCGTCATCGGTGAAGTGCACCAGCACCCGCACCCGCTTGGCGAATTCGTCGTCACTCAAGCTGAGACGACGGCCGGTCGCATCGGGGATGTCGGTGAAGGCGCTCGTCCACGGAGGAGTGGTCTGCCACTGGTATGTGAAGTTCGGCGTGGTCAGTCCGTCGGGATCGCTGATGCCGTCGGTGTCCGCGATCAGCGTCTCGTCGACGTGTGCTGTCCCGCTGATCGCAGGCGCACCCGTAGGGGGACCGCCCTCCGAACCGTGTGGCGCGTTGTCAGTGTCGGGTTCGAGTTCCGGCGGTGGAGCCCCCGGAGTGTTGGCCCTGCTGTAGCTCGACCACGTGCTGGCCCCGTGCTGGTTCACCGCCTTCACCCGGTACACGTAGCGCCTCTCGGGCTCCGCGGTGTCGTCCGTGTAGCTCCTTGCCGCCGAGCCGGTGCTCTCCTTGATGGTGACGAACTCGCCGGCGGCGTGGATGTCGCGGTCGCGCCGCAATACCTGGTAGTGGGTGATGCTGGTGTCGCCGGGGTCGTCCCAGGCGAGCGCAACGGAGTCGTGGGACGCTTCGGTGGACAGTCCCGTGGGCTGATCGGGAACGGAGCCGTCCTGGGCCAGGGCCCCCGGGCCGGAGAGGGGCAGTGCCAGCAGCGCGGCCAGGGCGACGAACAGGATGGCGAGCCTGGGTCTGGCTGTGCGGGTCATCGTGTCCCCTTCTGGTGTGTGTTGCGCATGGCCGTCGCCAGGCCTCCGTCCAACGGGGTCGCCAGCGCGCACCTACTGGAGCGTCGAGGGCGGCGACGGTTCGTATGAGAGACGGCGGAGGGGCGTGCGGCGACGTGGCCGAGGCGGTTGAAGCAACAGAGAGAGAGAGGCCCGGCCCGCGGGCCGGCACCAGTGCGCTCGTTCAGCGCCGTTGCGCCTGCCTCCCGCGCGTTCCCGTTCGATTTCGCGACCGTCGGACGCACCAATGCCCCCTCGCGCGAGCGTGTTGCGCTCTCACAGGTTGGATGGGGCAATTCTTCCTGCTCGTTGGCTTGGTGTCAGTGCACGGAGCGTGAACTTTAGCACTCTTATCTGTGAACATAGCGTGAATACGCATGGATTGAAGTAGTGCGGCCTCAGTCTCGGGCGACGTGCAGGCTCCGCGCACAGGCCTCCAGCTGCCCGCCGCCGCCACTCTCGTAGAGATGCTCGGCGCCGCCCCGCTGGCCGAGGCGGACGGCGTGGTGCTGTTCTCCGGCCTTGCGACCAACCCGGACATCGCCAACGCGGTGACGATCGCGCGGCTCGCGAGCAGCCTGACCGAGGACCAGAGCGCGCTCTTCACCGTGACGCGGACGGGCACCACGGGCGCGCTGCTCGTGGTCGCGGTGAGCGTGACGGAGACGGGGAACGTGATCAGCGGGACGGCGCCCACGTCGGTGAGGATTCCGTCGGGCTCGATCGTGGCGAGCGCCTCGCCGAAAGACGACTAGAGGTTCGACGGCTGGTCCGGGGACTCCACAGACACGCACGGCGGCGCCCCTCGACAACCCGCGGTTCGTCCGACCGCGTCAGGAAGATGTCGCCGCAAGCGTTTCGCGGCACTGCGGCGCTCGGAAAAACCCTTGAAAACAAAGGGTTTCTCGGTAGCCGCACGCAGTCGATTCCGGGCCGAGACCGTTCCAGACGACTTTTTCAGCACCCTGCTGCTAGGTGATCGGCCACTCATGCGCCTGACGGAGGAAGAGTTCAAGCGGGTGCAGGAAGCGGCGGCGGCCGCCGTGGGATCGTAGGGAATAGCAGGTGGAGGTGCACCATGGCCCAAGTCATCCGTGCGAGCGAAATGGGTTTCTGCATGGGCGTGCGCCGCGCAGTCCAGATGATGGAGCACGCCGCGACCCCAGAGAGTCCCATCTCCAGCGCCGGGGAGATCGTCCACAATCCGCACGTCGTCGAGCAGCTCGAGCGTGCGGGCGTACGCCAGCTGCCCGGTCCCGACGACGTCGACGGTGACTTCGGCGCCATCACGGCCGAGCGCGTGGGCCCGGGCCGCGTCGCGATCACCGCGCACGGCGTCGGCGAGCAGGTGCTCATCGACCTCGAACGCGCCGGGCTCGACATCGTCGACACGACGTGCCCCGTGGTGACGCGCGCGCAGCGCTACGCGCACAAGTTCGTGCGCGAGGGCTGGCACGCGCTGATCTTCGGCGACCCCGGCCACAAGGAGGTGCGAGGCATCACGGGCTGGGGCTTCGACGCGAAGGGGCGCTCGAAGGTCTCAGTGATCGAGCACGCCGACGTCGACCACCTTCGGGACGTGATCGAGACGTTCCCAGGCGGCTTCCCCAACAAGATCGGCGTGATGGCGCAGACGCAGACACCATCGATAATGCTGAGGGCGTACGACCCCTGCTCCGCACCCTCCTCTCCGACTTCCCGGAGGTCGTCTGGCCACTCCTCGGCCAGACGATCGTCGCGGACCACTGGAAGGCGCACCGGCTGGGGCTGGCGCTTGGAGATTCCTACTCGTTCGGCCCGAAGAAGAACCCGCCGCTCCTGGACCTGCCCGAACCCACGCTGTTCGCGTGGTGTCACGCCCACCCGGATGCCGCACCGGCGTTCGCGGCTGGCATCCTCCCCGTCCTCGCAACGCCTGACGGCGACGAGGGCGGCAAGACAGCCTTGCATCCGTGGCTCACACGCCTCCTCGACGAGTTCGGAGACCGAGAGGACGTGCGGGATGCCATCGATGACAACGTCAACACCTTCGGCTGGTCGGGATCCGCGACAACGTACTACGCACAATACGAAGACCCTTTCGCCGAGCTGACCCGGCACCCCTGGCCCGTGGTGAGCCGATGGGCCAAGTCCATGCTCCGACGACTCCGCGCCTCGCGGGAGCGGGCTCGCAACGAAGACGAGGAACGAGAGGCGTGGCGGGGTATGAGGTGGCTCCTTGACCGCACGACCGTAGGCGGCCACGAGCCACACGGGGAAGCGAGGAGGAGCCATGAACTTCTGGATCAATAAGTACCGACCGCTGGCAGCATCGAGAGGCGGGGTCAGGGCAGCCGAGTCGGCTGGGCATGCGTTATTCGTCGACGGCTCGCACAGGCGCGAGCCCTATCTGTCGTGCGACCTAGCAACGATCTCTTCGATCTGTAGAGGGAGGAACTTTGCACCTCGGCTCGAAATCGGTGACGTAGTCGTCTACCTCACCACGAAGGCTCGTTACGCCGACGACACCGAGAAGTCGATTCGGCTCCCAGCGGTGCTCGAAGTCGTGCAGAGGCACCCGTCGCACGAGGCTGCTGCGGAGTGGTTGATCGGGCAGGAACTGCCCCTCCCACCGAACTGCGTCATTGCGGGGAATAACGGATTGGATGCCGATGCCTGCATCCCATGTTGGCCCGTCACTCGCGCTACAGCCGAGGAACGATACCGGAATCGCGCCACTCAATACCCGATGTACTTCATCTGTCGCCCTCTTTGGCTCAATCTCGAATCGCCGCCGATCGTGACGGACTCCATGCTCATGAGTGCACTGGGGCGAGTTCCCGTAGTTCGAACTCCCACGACGTGGGAGCGAAAGAAGGTCCGAGCACTCCTGAGGAACGTTGGCATTTCCAACCTCAGGCTCCCTTCGCCGTGATTTAGGGTGTCCTGTCACCAAGATCTGCCGACATATCGGGCTGTGCGTCACGACCATAGCTTGGCCTTGCCGATCACGCTCTCGGGGGTGCGGCCGCGCGTCCAGCGGCCGGTGTGGGCGCGGTCGGTGTTGTAGTAGTCCAGGTAGCGCACGAGGTCGTTGCGGAGACCTGTCTGCTTCGGGATGAGGTGGCGCGCGAAGGACGGCTTCCAGCACTCCTCGAGGATCGTGCCCTGCACCCGCTCGACGCAGCCGTTGGTCTGGGGCCTGCCGGCGTGGATGAAGCGCTGGCGGGCGCCGCGGGCGGCGACCGTCTCGCCGAAGACATGCGAACGGAACTCTGATCCGTTGTCGGTCATCACGGTCTCGAGCTCCCAGCCGCGGGCGGCGAGGCCGGCGGCAACGCGGCGGGCGAGGTGCGAGGTCCACTTCGCCGACGGGTTGCGCGGGGTGGTGTGCAGCTCAGCCCAGGTGTAGGCGGAGGCGACGTCGATGGCCGTGTACTGCCAGACGGTGCCCCTGGCGCCGGAGAGCCGTCCGACGTGGAAACAGTCGAACTGCACCAGTTCTCCGGGCCTGGAGGCCTCCAGGTGGCGCTCGGGCTGCGGTTCGGGGGGTGTTGGCTCGGGAGGAGCTGCGTAGCCGGCGACGAGGCCGAGGCGCTTGCGGCGGGTGTTGAGGCCGTGGCGCTTGAGGATGCGCCAGACCCCGTTATGGGAGAGCCGGATGCCGCCCCACTTGGGCCGCGCCAGCTCGGCGGCGATGCGCGCAGGTCCGAAGCCGGGCTGGCCGAGGGCGAAGGCCACGACGCGCTGCTCGACGAGCGGACTGGTGGCGTTGGGCATGCGCGGCGGGCGGCGCTCGCGGGGCCGCAGCAGCTCCAGGCCGTAGCGCTCGGCCTGGGCCTTCCAGCGATAGAACGTCGAGTGGTGGATGCCCATCACCCGGCAGGCGGCCCGGACGCTGCCGAGCTCCTCGGCGAGCGCGAACGTGCGCAGTCGCTGGCGGTACAGTACGTCTTCGGGGGTCATGGCGGAGATCCTTCCTGTGCTGCAACACACAGCAGGATGTACCGCCTGGCCCCTATTTCAGAAGGCCGGCACCCGTCGCCTTGACTCGGTGATAGGACAATTTAGGGGCCTTCTCACACGATGGACGGATCGCCGACGCTCGCGGTAAGGAGCCGGCACTCCAATCGATGCCAGAGGTTGCCGATCCGGAATTCCGAAGGGCTTCGCGCCCGCTGTCAGACGACTGCCTAGCATGACCGCGTGTCCCTCACTCGCGACGTGCGTCACGTGGACGGGTCCCGGAGGTGAGCCGTATCCTTGGGTGCGATCCAAGGCTACGGGATCGGGACACTCCGAGGAGGACCTAGGCCCATGGCTTCCACCGACCGCCTGCTCCCTACTGGCGAGTGCTGGTGCGGCTGCGGTGCCGAGACGGCGATCGGCTCGTTCTTCCTGCCCGGCCACGACAAGACCGCCGAGTCTGCCGTCATCTCCGTCGAGTACAGCGGGGTTCCCGAGTTCCTCGTAGAGCATGGCTACGGACCCGGTGGGAAGAACGCCAGGCACGAGGTGGCACGCTGGCGCGCCGAGGGCGGTGAGGTGCGATGACGACCGCCCGAGGCAGTACCGCCGTCGCCGACCACAGGTCCGACATCTGGCGCATGGCCGACACGCTACGCGGAGGCGAGCTTCCCGAAGACGGCGAGGATCTGATGCTCCCCTTGGCAAGGAAGTATCGTCGCCGGCAACGAGGACGTCGACTCGGTCGAATCGGTCTTCGCCCAGGCGCAGCAGGTCGCGGAGCGACGCTCCCGGCTAGCGATGGGTGGCCTCGGGTAGGCAAGTAGTCGGCGGGCGAGCTATGATAATGGGCGAGGCGAGGCAGGTCGAATTGCCTCGGGGTCACTGCGCCATCGATGGCTACCGCCAGTTGCAGTTGCGACCAGATACGTGGTACAAACCTCGGCACGTCAGCCAAAGAGTTGCATTGAAGGGCACAGCTCCAGTGTGAAGTAGCGGCTCAGCAGCAAGACGCGAGACCGCCCCAATGGGGCGGTCTCATGGTGTTCAGCGGCTCTCACTCGTGAACGAGAGCGCCGAAGTAGCGCTGGAAGGCAGGGTGTACGACGACCTCGAAGTCCTCGTCAAGCACTGGTCGCACGCTCTCCCACGGCCGATCCTGTTTGTAGTACAGAGCTCCGCCCCTCCCAGTAACACCCAAGACCTGCAGGTCATAGAACACGGCGACGTTGTCCCGGCCTCCGGCCGATTCGATCGTTAACCAGTCGGGTCGATTACTGAGCGCGCCGATCCGGCTCTGCAGGGTCGACATCGGACAGGAGACCGGGAACTCGCCGAATAGCTCCAGCAGCACGCCGTCCAAGCCGGGGTACTTGAAGCGGTGCTCGGCGACAAGCTCTCCAAGGATCAGCTGACCGGTATCGCTCCATGCCTCATTGATGTGCCGGTCCAGCACGCGTTCCTCAAGTTCTCTAGCCGCTGCAGCGATCGCCTCCTGGCAGAAGTGGATCATCTGACGCGGGCGATGGAGTGACCGCGTTGCAATAAACTCGCTCGTCAGCTCTTCCTGCGTCCAAATTGGGAACGTCTGACTCCAAACTTCGGCAGTTTCTCCAGATGCGACGCCGCGGGCGCGGAGCCGTGCTGCCACAACCTCTCCGAGGAGCTCTGTCGACCACCTGAGGATTCCAACATCTCGCCGTCCAAACTCTGGATCGTGGATCATCAGGTAATCGTAAAGGTCACGGCGTATGAACAGCGTAGCCTTGAAGTCCGAGTCGAAGTTTGAAGTTACATCGCTGACAGCATTCAGAAGAGAAGTCACAAGACGGAATGCTTCGTCACTTGACGGCTCCCAGTTTCGATCCAAGTCGTCTGCTATGAAGCGAATCTCGTGGTGCCTGGCGAACTCCCGGATATCTCGCTCGAGTCCATAGAGGCGCGCGATCTGTAGTTTCTCTCGCATAGCCGCTTGGTCGTCTGCGCGGGCCGACTCGCTGAGATCCTCGAGCAGTCGAGATACCCGCGAGGCGAAATCGAGAGCCAGTAGGTGTTCGTTCTCCTCGGCCCAGTTCTTGATCGCCGTGCTGTATTGCGGGGTTGCAGGTCTAGAGCGGGTACGCGAAGCCTGGGTTTGCAGTCGTCGAGCCTCCGCGCTGTCACTTCCCGCATCCATCAATATCTCTGGCCAGAAGTCCTGGCGGATCTTCGCGACGACCTCGGACAGAATGATGAAACGCCAGAAGCTCCCGTAAACGAATCGCCAGTGTGCGAACGGGATCTGCTCTTCAAAGACTGCCGCTAGTTCGGGGAACTGCCATTCCGTTGGCTGCAGGTCGACCAGCAGGCGACTCGTGTCCCTGAACTCAGCTGAGAGCATTTTGAAGTTAGCAGTCTTCCCCGATCCCTTGGCTCCAACGAATATGCGCTTTTCTGCATTTCTAGCTTGGACAAACTCTGGCGTGTTCACAAAGTAGTCCGCGAGTTCGAAGTCGGCACCGGCGTCCCCACTACCGAGGAAGACAGGCTCCTGTCGATCCTCGGGCTTCGTGGAGACCGGACGCTGTGCAGTAACGTCTCCAGCGCCAAGTGCAGCCGAGACGGCATCTTCCAGCCAGCGCCTTAGCCGTTCTTCCGCTTCGGTCTCACTGTCATAGAAGAGGATATTATCCTCAAGATCGAGGAGTCGTTTCCCGTCGCGTGGCGCGAGGACGACGTACTTTCTGCCTAGCCCGGCCGCGATCCCGGCGAAGAGCATGGAGTGAGCGTTGGAGCGGTCCGCGTCATGAATTCCTTCGTGCACAAGTAGCCCCACGTATGTCGCTGCCGATCCGATAGCATATGTAAGGGTACGGATATTATTGTAGTCGGCGTCGTCGGTATCGATGCGAGCCGAACGAAGAAACCTAAGTCGCTGAATGGCCGAATAGATTGTGCCAGAAAGATCGTGAGTGTTAGGGGCAGGAAGAAAAAAGACTGTCCTCGGGTCCGGAGTTTGTTGGGATGACCAACCGACTTCGTCGAGGAGCGTCGCGCCGCCAGGCTGGAACGACCTAAGTTCCTCGATGATGTCTCGGCGGGCGGAGTACCGAATCTGTCGAACTGTGTCTAGGACACGAAGGCGCATCCCGTCTGCGCGTGTTGAATCGTGTAGGGAATATACGTGGCGGTTTGAGCCAATGGCGTAGCCGAACTCAAACAGCACATTGCCATTGCCGCTCGTGGTCTCCAGGAGGGCTAGGCCGGATTTGTCGATCGCGGCCTTGACGCCGCTCTCTCCTGACCACAGGAAGTTGGGCTCCGACGCGTCTTGCCAGTCGTAGACTGCGACTCCTTGGGCGCGGAGGGCCTGAACGAGGCGAAGCCCGCTATCGCCGTCAGGATTCTCGCCAGGGTAACCAACGAATGTCGGGGGCAGGTCTATGAGCTCGGACACCAAGGCGCGTTACCTACTCACTCGCCACGAGACTGCCGTGACGGCGCGGACGGCGTCCGGATGCTCACGCTGACGGCATCGCCCGTCTACTCTCGTGGCTACACGCCATTCTTGAGGGCGTGAGTGAGGCCCGTCAAGCAGATGAGATGCATCATCCATTCTCGGCCCCACCTGACTTCGTGAAGACAGCCGGTTACCGGCCACGCAGCCCAGCGTAAGTAAGTAAGGAGTGGCAGCGTGGGGAGCTCCTGACACGTACGACCGCTGTTGGTCCGGGTGGCCTACAATCGCGTTCCCGATGCAGAGCACCCAACTCGCGATGGGCACGATCATCGAAGGGCCATTCTGGCCCGAGCCGCTGCGCGTCCTGAACGTGAGCGACCTCGGCGCATCGGTGCGCATCGAGGCGGTCGGTACCGAGTCAGCCCAGCACTACGACCGGACGATCCCGCGTGAGCAGTTCGAGCGCGAGGTCAGCGCGGTCACGGGCGGCCGCCATACCTTCGACGCGGAGCCCGTGCTCTTCCGGCTCGCGGTCGAAGCGCTTCGCACGCACCTGGCTCACGCTTTCGACCCGCAGTTCGCTGTGTCCGTCTCGCAGGTCGATCCGCTCCCCCACCAGCTCGACGCGGTCTACAAGCACATGCTGCCACTGCCGCGCATCCGCTTCCTGCTCGCGGACGACCCCGGCGCCGGCAAGACGATCATGGCCGGCCTGCTCCTCCGGGAGCTGATGCAACGAGGTGACGTCTCGCGCGTCCTGGTGCTCTGCCCGAAGGCGCTGACTGACCAGTGGCGGCGGGAGATGTGGGAGCGATTCCGCGAGCGGTTCACGCTGGTTACCGGCGAGTCGGTCTCCAGCGGCTTCGGACAGAACGTCTGGGTCGAGACCGACCAGGTGGTCGCGTCGGTCGACCTGGCTATCCAGGACCACATCCTGCCCGGGCTTGAGCAGTCGGATTGGGACATCGTCATCTTCGACGAGGCCCACAAGCTCTCGGCGTACCGCTACGGGACCGCCGGCAAGATCGACAAGACCAAGCGCTACCAGTTGGCCGAGGAGCTCGCCGAGAGGACGAAGCACCTGCTGCTCATGACGGCCACCCCGCACAAGGGCGACCCGGAGAACTTCAGGCTGCTGCTCTCGCTGCTCGACGACAAGGCGTTCGCATCCCAGGCGGGGGTCGAGAGCGCCCTCGATCAAGACCGCTCGCCGTACTTCCTGCGCCGGACGAAGGAGGCGATGAAGCACTTCGACGGCCGGCCGCTGTTCCTTCCCAGACACGTCCGCACCGCCCCGTACGAACTCGAGGAGCACGAGCAGCACTTGTATGACGCCGTCACCAGCTACGTCGCGACGGGCCTGGCCGCGGCCGAGCACGCGGCGCAGACGCAGAGACGGAACGTGACGCTGGCCCTCATCGTTCTGCAGCGTCGGCTCGCCTCCTCCCTCTACGCGACGACTCGCAGCCTGGAGCGGCGGCACGACCGGCTCACGGAGGAGCTTGAGCGGGCTGTGGAAGCCGGGCGCGTCCCGCAGCAAGCAGCCGAGGTCGGCTACGACCCGGAAGATGACGACCTCGACGAACTCACCTCCGAGGACGAAGCGGCACTGTCGGGAGCCTCGACGGCGAGGACGCCCGACGAGCTGCGCGCGGAGATCGAGGAGCTTCGGTCGCTGATCGATCTGGCGGAGGCCACGCAGCGTATGGGGCCCGAGCGCAAGCTCATGGAACTCCAGCGCGCCATCGAGAGCCAGACAGTCACCGACCGCGACGAGAAGATCCTCATCTTCACGGAGCACCGCGACACCCTTACCTACCTGACCGAGAAGCTCCGGGAGCAGGGCTACCGCGTCTGCAACATCCACGGCGGCATGAAGCTCGCCGACCGCATCGCGGCGGAGAAGGAGTTCCGAGGACCGGCGCAGTTCATGGTGGCGACGGAAGCCGCTGGCGAGGGCATCAACCTCCAGTTCTGCAAGGTCATGATCAACTGGGACCTGCCCTGGAACCCCAACCGCCTCGAGCAGCGCATGGGCCGCATCCACCGCTACGGGCAGGAGTACGAGGTCACCGTCATCAACCTCGTAGCGGCGGGGACCCGCGAGGGATTGGTGATGACACGGCTGCTGGAGAAGCTCGAACGCATGCGGGAGGCGCTCGGGCCGGACCACGTCTATGACGTGATCGCTAGCATCTTCGAGGCCGGCCAGGTGCGCCTCGAGGCGCTCATCCGCGACGCCATCACCGAACGCCGCTCGATGGAGGAGATCCTCGCCGAGCTGGACTTCGTCGAGGACCCCGCGGCCCTCGCGGCCGTTCAGGAGAGCATGAGCGACGCCCTCGCCAACAACCACATCGACATGACCTCCATCCTCGATGAGGGACGGGACTCGAAGGAGCGGCGCCTCACGCCCGAGTTTGTGGAGCGCTTCTTTGTCGACGGCCTCCGCTACCTCGATGGCCGTGTTACTGACGGCAGCGACCGTGACTGGAGGCTGGACTTCGTTCCTGCGGACATCCGGCGGGAAGTGCGGGCCGCCAACACGGGCGAGTTCGGCGAGGGTGGCCGCATCGTCACGTTCAACAAGGAGCGCCTGCGGCGGGACCCGCCCGCCGAGTTCGCCGCGCCAGGGCACCCGCTCTTCGACGCTGTTCTCGCTCGTATCCTCGACCGAGGGCGTCCCGTCCTTTCGAGGGGCACCGTCTTCATAGACAAGGAGGCGCGCGAGCCGTACCTCGTCTGGCTTCTGGAAGCGGCGGCGGTGAACGGCGAGAACGAGGAGGTCCACAGGAGGCTGCTGGCGCTCCGCCAGCGTGGCGACTCCTTCGAGCGCATCACGCCCGGCGTGCTGCTCGACCTGCCTCCCGCCGAGACGGCCCCGGCGATACCTGATGCGCTCCGGAGTCGTGCCGACGGCGACGCGGCCGTGGCCGAGGCGAGCGCCATCTACACCCACGACTACCTCGACGAGGTCGCGGACGAGCAGAAGCGTCGCGCGAACATCGTTCAGGAGGCGCTCCAACGGTCGATTGATGACAATCTGTCGGTGCTTCAGCGCCAGCTGGAACGCCAGCACGAGGACGAGGCCGCCGGCAAGGACATGCGGATCGCCATCCACACGACCAACGAGCAGATCGACAGTCTCACCTCGGAGCTCCGCCGTCGCCGGCAGGAACTGGAGCGGCGCAAGGTTGTCTCCATCCAGACCCCGCGCGTCGTGGGTGTCGCGGCCGCCATACCCGGCCCGGTGCCGCACGTGATCGAGGAAGGCCGCGGCGGCGACAACACGACTGTCGAGATGGCCGCGATGCAGGTCGCGATGGATTACGAGCGCGCCCACGGCCGCGCGCCCGAGGACGTGTCGAAGACCGGCGTAGGCTGCGACGTGAGGAGCGTGGCCCCGGATGGCGGCGTCCGCTACATCGAGGTTAAGGGCCACGCCGCCTCGGGAGACATCACGCTCTACTACACGGAGTGGCAGCTGGCCCACCGGATGCGTGAGGAGTTCTTCATCTACGAGGTCGACTACGCGCTCACGAAGCCGGAGATGCGGATCGTTCAGGACCCCGTTGGGAGAGGCGTCGAAGCAACGGAGCGCGTGACCGAGTACCGCATCAGGGTCGCCGACCTCCGAGCGTTCGCAGAACCCGCCGACCAGGTGAAGGCGCCAGCGTGACCGAGCGGCGCAAGCGGCTGATCGAGGTGGCCTTCCCGCTGGAGGAGGTCTCCGCTCACTCGCGTCGCGAGAAGAACGTCCGCCACGGCCACATCTCCACGCTCCACATCTGGTGGGCACGCCGTCCCCTCGCGGCCTGCCGCGCCTTCATCTACGCGTCGCTCGTGGACGACCCCGAGACTGAGCCCGAGCGTGAGGCACTCCTACGTGAGGTGGCAGACCTCGCGAGTTGGGACGCTGTCCGTCACCCCGACCGGGTTGTCCGTTCAGAAGAGGAAGGCGGCAGCGGGCTGACGGGAACGCAACTCCTGGAGCGGGCCCGCCGGCGCATCCTCGACTGCAACGGTGGAGAGCCGCCCAAGCTGCTCGACCCTTTCGCAGGTGGAGGGGCGATCCCGCTCGAGGGGCTGCGCCTTGGCTGTGAGGTTGAGGCCAGCGATCTCAATCCCGTAGCCGTCCTCATCCTCAAGGGCACACTCGAGTACCCACAGAAGTACGGCCAGTCGGACAGCCGGCCTGTCCCCAACTACGTTCGTGAGGTGGATGCTCAGGATGCCCAGTCCGGTTTCGCGGGCGGCGAACTGGCTGAGGAATACCGAAAAAACCCGCTAGCCGCCGACGTGCGCTACTGGGGTCACTGGGTGTTGGAGCGCGCCCGTGAGGAGCTCTCGGACCTCTATCCGCCCGACCCCGACGGCAGCGTCCCTGTGGCATATCTCTGGAGCCGCACTATCCCGTGCCCGAGCTGCCGGGCCGAGATGCCCCTGATCCGCCAGTACTGGCTTGCCCGCAAGTCCAGGAAGAAGGTCGCTCTTGATCCCGTGATCGACCGCCAAGGCGGGCGCGTGGACTTCAAAGTGGTCGAGGGCCCCGATGTGACCGGCAATCCAGAGAAAGCAACGACGTCCCGCGGGGACACACAGTGCCTCGTCTGCGGCCAAGTCGTGAAGGCAGCACAAGTGCACGAGATCGGGCGCGCCGGAGATATGGGTGCACGGATGACTGCTGTGGTCCTCGCGCCGGACGGTAAGGGCGGCAAGCGCTACCGCGGTGTTACGGAGACTGACCTGAGCACTATCCCCTCAGTTGAACTCAGGGCCGCAGAGCTCACATCGCAGTCACTCCAAGGCCTGCCTGCCATTCCCGACGAACCAGTGGCGTACCACCGCCAATATATGCTTGTCAGAGAGTACGGCCTTGATGAATGGGGGAAGCTCTTCAACGAGCGCCAGCTTGTAGCGCTCACGAATTTTGCGAGCCTTGTTGCCGAAGCTCACTCAGCCATGCAGGCTCGGGGGCTCGACGAGGAATACGCTAGAGCCATAACGACGTACTTGGGCCTCACACTCACGCGCTATACAGACTTCGCTTGCGCCTTGGCCAGATGGAAGGTTGATGCTGAATCTGTCGTAGGAGCCATGTCACGTCAAGCACTCCCGATGGTTTGGGACTACGCGGAACATGTGGCCACGGGCGCGGCTGGGGGGAGCTTCGTGGCGATGGCCGATCGTGTCGCTAGCGCTATTGATGTCGCCAACGTCTCCCAAAAGACGGCATCTGTTTCGCAGGCAGATGCCAAGAGCGCAGCACATCGTGACGTCAGCTTGGTGCTGACAGACCCGCCATATTATGACGCCATCAACTACGCAGACCTGTCTGACTTCTTCTACGTGTGGCTGAAACGGTCGATTGGCTTTCTTCATCCGGAGCTCCTTTCCCTTCCACTGACGCCAAAGCGCGAGCAGACCGTGATGAACGTATATGCCGACGGCCCTAGCCAAGACAGGATGAAGAGAGAGCCAGCAGTCCGCCACTATGTAGAGGGCATGGCTCAGGCGTTTGGGGCGATGGCTGATTCGCTGGAGGTCGGTGGGCTGACCGGTGTGGTGTTCGCGCATACCAACCCCGACGCATGGAGCACTCTCATCGAGGGCCTCCTGGGAGCAGGGCTCGTCCCACACGCTTCTTGGCCAATTGACACCGAGATGGAAACGAAGACGACGGGTCTGGGCCAAGCGCGGCTGAGGACTTCCGTATGGATGGCCTGCCGCAGGAGGGAGAACAAGGCAGACGAAGCGTTCCTCGGCGACGTCATTGAGGAGATGCGGCCCGTGATCCGGGAGCGCCTCCTCGCGTTCTGGGGCCAAGGCATCCGCGGTGCCGACTTCTTCATCAGCGCGATCGGTCCTGCCCTCTCGGTCTTCGGACGGCACCGTAGAGTGCTCCGGCCCGACGGTATCGAGGTCTCGGTACGGGACTTCCTTGACATCGTCCGGCGCGAATCAACAACGGTGGCACTGGAGCAGGTATTGCACGGCGCGGACCTGGGCATGGTCGACCCGATCACTCGACAGTACGTGACATGGGTCTGGAGCTACTCGCGCGCTTCCCTCGACTCGGGCGAGGCACTCGCCCTCTGTCTTGCCACCGGCGCTCCATTCGACGACCTCACGCGCGAGCACTCCATCGCTGTGGCGGCACGAGAGAGGAGCAAGAAGGTCGTCAAGCTTCGCACCATCGCGGAGCGCGCTCGCGAAGACGACGACCTCGGGATGGGTACGCCAGCTCGCCCAGCGCCGCTCATCGACGAACTCCAGCGCGCGGCCTGGCTCTGGGGCCAGAACCAGAGCGACAGGCTCGGTGAGTACCGCGGAGCCCTCGGCGAGTCGCGCTGGACGGCGCTCCTCACACTGGGCCAGGCCGTCGCCGAGTGCCTACCTGACGGCGACGAGGACCGCCGCATTATCCTCGGACTGCTGGGCGCCACCGTGCGAGGAGTGGAACCGCCACCAACTCCGCAGTTCGCCTTCTCGATGGAGGACGCCGATGGCGCCGACTAACCACGAGGCGCTGGGCCAGGGACTGAAGCTCTACACGGACACCATGCGCCGGCTGATCCGGGAACGGCTCGCCGCAGCCATGCCCAACAACTGGTGGGAGCAGGGTGTCCTGCGCGCGCTCCCGCGGCGCCAGTCCGACAGCCTCAAGCTAGACAGGGAGCGGAATCCCGGGGTCCATCAGGCGGAACTACTCGAACCGACCCACTTCCGCACGATCGTGGCGCGGAACCGGGGCGTATTCGAGGGGGACTTCCCGAAGTTCCAGGCGGCGGACTCGTACCTCAGCGCCGCGGTGCAGGCGCGGAACGACTGGGCGCATCCCCGCAGCGGTGACATCCTCGCCGACGACGCCGAATACGCCCTGAACGCGATGGCACGGCTGCTGGCGATGGCTGGGCTGCCCGAGGCGGAGGAGGTCGAAGCGATCCGCAAGCGCGTCCTCCACATCGAGGAAGCGCCTACCGCGGAACCTCCGCCCGCACCGACGCCGCAAACACCGCTCACCAAGGAGGGCACTCTTCCCTACTGGTGGCAGGTGTGCGAGCCGCGCGAGGGCTTCCGCGATCCGGGGCAGGTCGACGAGGGTCTGTTCGCTGCCACGCTCGGGGGCGTGTTCGCCGACGCCGCGCGTGAGGAGTACCTCGACCCGACGCTCTTCCTCTCCCACACCTACTTCACCGAGAACCTCACTCAGATGACGCGCGACGTCGTGAACCGCCTGAACGGCAGGGACGGCGCGGCGGTGACCGAGGTGCAGACCCCCTTTGGCGGCGGCAAGACGCACGCCCTGCTCACGCTCTACCACCTCGTGAAGAGCCCGAAGCAGGCGGTGGCTTTGCCGTCCGTCCAGGAGGCGCTTGGCGGACTGAGCGTCCCCGAGAACGCGCGCGTGCTCGTCTTCGACGGTCAGGAAGCGGGTGGCGATACCCCCGTGATGAAGGAGGACGGCGCAGCGGTCTCGACCCTCTGGGGCGAGCTCGCCCATCAGGCGGGTCGCTGGACGCAGGTGATGGACTCCGACGGGAACGGCACCGCCCCGGCGAGAGTCAGATCGTCGAAGCGTTCGACCAGCTGGGCATCTCCGTCACCTGGGACGAGGTCTGACCGATCGCACCGTGCGCGTTCCCAAGGCGAGCTTCTTCGAAGGCCTCGGTATGAACACCTCGGTCGGTTGAGCCGGCAATTCTGGGTGGCGCTGGACTTCGGGATGCGGCGTCTACGCGCGCGGTGGTTCAGTCGATCCGCCTCCGAGGGAGCGGCGTACATCCTCGGTCGACGTAGCTCCCAATTCGGTTAGGCGGTCCAAGACTCTGTTGAGCTGCGGATTACCCACACTGAGATCAGCGGGCCCAAGTCAGCGAACCCGGGACGCCGGTGGGGCCCCAATGGAGCGCTGGCCTGCCCCGGTGTTCATACCCTACACGAAGTGCGCGAGAGCACATTGACGGAGGAGGGTCTCGGCTCGGGTATGATCATCCTGCTCCCCTGAGATGGACACGGATGCTTGGACTCACTCGATGTCCAGATCTCGGCTGCGGCGGAGTCGCTGAGGCCATTCGACCGCCTCGACCTGAGCCAACGGGTCGGTGCGCTCCAGCTGATGGCCGAGAATGGGGCGAACGTCCTCCGGCTCGAGTTGGCAGCCAGCGTTGTGTCGACGCTTCCCGCCGCACGCGACCTGCCCACGATCAGCACTAGGCGCTGGCGAAGGTGGCTCGGAGCGGAGCCCTTCAGCGGTCAGCATGTCAAACCCGCTGAAGACCCTGCCTGCAACCCGTTCACCGAGGCCGTCGTCTTTTTCGGTGGTACGTACACAGTATTCCCAGGGATGGGCGAGCGTTCCGCCCCCCTACTTCAGATGTTGCTTCGCGCGATCTTCCTCGGCGATCGCATGGCACCAGCAGTGCTCTCCGACGAATTCGTCCGGTCGGCTCAGGACCTGGCGCTCGCTGCACTCACGCTTAGCAACGAGTGTGCAGCAAAGGCCGGCCTGAAGCGCGATGAGCAGGCGGAAACGCTCCCGACCGACGAGATCGTCCAGCCGAACGGGGAGCGGCGCGTGCAGCTCCGAGACGCGGTGACGTTTTCATCGGCGACACTCCAGGCACAATTCTCGCGCCTAGGCGTGGACGTGGAGGCCCTCTCTTTGTTGACGATGGACGCAGGTACCGCCATGGCGTCCACGGTCAGCCTTGATGATCTCCCCGTCTACCGAAGGCCGATCCTCCGGATCGATGGGACCTACGTGCTCATCGCGCCTGGCTCGCTGCCAGCAGCATTGACACATGCAATCCTCTCCAAAGCGTCTGAGTGCGGCGATCTGCCGGCTGTCGCAGAGCGGTTCCGCGGCACGGCGTTCCAGAGTGTCGATCGAGCGCTGAATCTGCTTGGGTGTTCTCGGCTCGATGGTCCGCGAGTGTCGAACGATCCCGCGTTCCCGGCCACCCGCGCGCTGTACAGCATTGACAGCGACAAGGTGCTGGAGCTGCTCCTCCTGACGGATCCGCTCGAGCACTTCGACCCGACCACTATCAACGGCGACTGGTCCCAGGCAACGCTGAGCGATCGGCTTGAAATGGAGATCCGTGCGCTCGAAGAAGGGATGGTTACGAGCACAAACCCGCCAAATGGTGTGCTCGCACTAGTCGCGTTCGAATCTCTGGGGCGGAGCGTCCTCCTGGGACTCAGCGAGACCCGGTTCGCCCACACACTCCTACTATCGCCCACGGATCTTGAGGTGATCGCACACACCGAGCAGGGTCACGGCCTCCTATTGTGGCAGTACGCGAAGGCCAAGCGCCGGCTCCGTGACTACGCGAGGGTCTTTGTGTTCGACCCCATAGATGAATTCGCGGTCTGGCGGAAGAGCGGCTTCACGTACTACATGTCAGACGAGCGTCGGCCGACGGGCGTCATCATCACTCCGGGGTCAGCGATCGATATGCGAATCGAGGCGCGTGACGCTCTCGACATCCATGGGGTGCCAGCGGCCAACGGCCACAGCACTGTGGAGGTCGTCCGGTTCGACAAGCCGGATGTACCCATCTACGTGTCGCGGCCGGGATCAGTCGCCACGTTCTCCCTGGTCGTCGAAGGACTCCCGCTGATTCTCTGGGTCGAGGCCACCCGGACTCCCGATGACCCTCGCCTTGAGGAACTTGTGCGGAGACTCGTCGACATGATCGCCTACTGGACCTGGCAGTTCGAACCGCACCTCCGCGAAACCTTGGGGCGACTGGCCGAGCGATTCGATCCAATGGTGATAAAGGTGGATGTCGTCGAATCAGAAACATGGTTCGCCGAGCACCCTGCTTCCCCCGATCCCTTGGAGGTCGAACACATCGATCACGGCTTCAAGCTGACGTTCAAGGAGGGAACCTCGGCGCTGCTTCGTGGCGGCGACAACGCCGGCGAGCGCGAGATCGTGCGTCTTCTCCTAGAGGCGTTGCACGACGGTGGGCGGGATGCTGTTGGAGCGGACGACCGACCATCCGAGAACTCGATCGCTCAGGCGTTGGACCAGTATGCGCCCCTCGGGCTCAAGAAGAAGTTCTTCCTGATCGGCGGGGAAGTGAGTGCGGTTCTAGACGAGAGCGACCTTCCGCCGTACCGGCCCCTTCAGCACGCGGTGCTCGATGAGTGGCGTGATGGCGAACAGGAGCTCCTAGATCGCATGGAGCTACCGCTCGGCCCGATCGCACCGGGGCAGCGAGTACCAACGCTCAAGCTCATGGTCGCGGAGTACTTCAGACGCTTCGAGCACTTGGTCGCCACCCTCAGTCCAGAAGGGGTGATAGAGGCACTCGTTGCCTATGGAGAGCGCCTGGTTCAGAGGCAGGAACGGGAGCGAAGACTGACTCCCACGCAGGTCGCCTGCTTCGGAAACCTCCAGGAAGTAGTGGAAGAGCTGCAGCGGGGCGGCACCATCCTCTCGACCACTGCGGTAGCGCATCGGTTCGTGACCGAGTATGTAGCGGCTCGGCCCCCAACTGGGCTCAGACCGTTCAGCCTCGAGGCGTACGATGAGCTCATCGCGTTGGCTGTCCTCATTGTTGGCTGGGGACTCGACAGTGACACGATCCACTACGGCCTCGCCGATACACGGCTGACAGTTCTTGGGTCCGGCCGGCTAGGACGGAGCACGACCGAGTATGAGGCGGCCGTCGAAGGCTTTGCCGGGCGAGCGAGGGCGGAGCAGATCATGCGTTCATCGGCGGCCTTCCCCTCGATGTTCGAAGGCCAGACCGACCCTGCTCCCGACCCGCCCATTTCAGCTTCAGACTTCGACGCAGCTACGAAGGCGGAGTTCGGGGTCAGCATCACGCAGATCGCGGAGTTCCTTGAAGCGCTCGTCGCGGTCGGAGCCGAGCAGCCGGGGCCGACCAAGTGTCTCCCGGAGATGGAGGTACGCAAGCGGGTGGCGTCCCTGCTTCCGTGGTCAGAGATCGAGCTCGATGCGGCATTCAGCCTTCTCACCCTTGAGCCCCGCGCCGCCTTTCTTGATCCACCTCCCGGGTTCGCCCGGCGGGATCTCTACCCGTGGGCGTTCAATCGCCGGTTGTCGTACCTGGGGCGCCCGCTGCTGCGAAGGGAGATGTGCGGTGGTGCACCTGAACTCCTGTGGGGCACGCGAGCGTTGATTCGCGCCACTGAGTACCTCTTCCACCAGTTGGTCGAGGGTCGTCTCAAGGGGCAGAGCGATCAGATGCGTTCATTGCAAGGCAGAATCACCAACCACTCTGGCGAGGTGTTCAACGACCGAGTCGCCGAGGCCTATGAGGCTGTTCAAGGACTGATCGTGCGGCGACGTGTGGCGTCGATCGCTGGCCGTAACATCGAGCGCGAGCCGGGGCAGCCGCTGGGAGACATCGATGTCCTCGTCGCTGCCCCTTCGTCGAAGGAGCTGCTGTTGGTCGAAACGAAGGATTTCTCTGCAGCGCGCACGCCGGCGGAGTTCAGCAACGAAGAGAAGAAACTGCGGAAGGCACTGAAGACGCACGGCGAGCGGTTCACTTGGCTTCGCGCCCACCTCCGGGACGCGCTGCGCGGGCTCGACATCGATGGCAGCGCAGCAGGCGAGTGGCGAGTGAAGCAGCTGGTTGTGGTGAGCAGCGAGGTCTTCACGCCCGCCTTGCGGAAGCTCCCCGTGCCCGTGATCACCCTTGCGAATCTGCGGGATGACCTCGCCCCGCGAGGTGGCGGCCCGCACCCTTAGAACGACAGCGGAGGGTGGTGGTTCGTTCGCCCGTTTCGCGCGGGCCCAGCTACGTGCCAATGTTGGGCTGGCAGCCCCGGAACGCGCCAAGACGGTGGGACGGAGCAGCTAAGTCGTGAGGTGGTGGGCGAACCGAACGCTGCAGATCGCCCGCTCGAGGGGGACGGCCAGTCCTCACCCACCGAGCCTACAGCCCCACCACCAACTCGAAAGTTCGCAGTACAGTCTTCTTTGGCCAGCCAACCCCTCCCCATACGATTGTCGGGCTGCGCCGGCCGGAGTGACCGGCGAGTATCGGCACGCACACCGAGGACAGCCGACGGATGAGCGAAGGGACCAATGCCGTGGCCTTTGGCACCACCCTACCGAGGCCCGAACGCGACCCCCTGGATATCCGGATCCACACCGGAGAGATTCTCTTCGTTCTGGGAGCAAATGGAACCGGGAAGTCAGCCTTTATTCAGCATTTGGCCAGCGCCTACAGCACAAGCGCAATCAGGATCTCGGCGCACCGGCAGACTTGGCTGCAGTCAAGCACAGTCGACCTAACGCCGCAGACGATGCGGCAGCAGGAGTCAGAAGTCCAGGTTATGGACGCGCAACCAGAATCACGATGGCAAGGCCAGCGCAACGACGTGCGCCCACGTATGGCGCTCTACAACCTGATTAATTCGGAAACACCAACGCTCCGGGAAATCAGGGACGCGGCTCGAGCCCGCGACGACAACCGTGCACATGAATTGGCAGACGAAGATTCTCCTCTAGAGAAGATCAACCGCCTGATGCAGTTGTCGAATCTGCCCGTTTCCATATCGATTGCCGACGGCGAGGAAATTCGTGCCCGGCGCGTCGGGCTCTCGCCCTACAGCATGGCGGAGATGTCGGATGGAGAGCGCAGCGCCGCTCTCCTAGCCTCACAGGTCCTGACCGCCACAGCAGGCACGTTGTTCCTCGTCGACGAGCCCGAGCGCCACCTGCACCGATCGATTATCACGCCACTGCTGCAGTCACTAATTTCGGAGCGTAACGATTGCACGTTCGTGATCTCGACCCACGAGGTGGGCCTGCCGTTAGACTTCCCTGAATCGAAGGCACTCCTAGTGCGGGGGTGTCATTTCATCGATGGTAGACCTACGTCTTGGCATGCCGACCTTCTGGAACCCTCTCATTCGCTCGACGAGCAGCTTCAGCGAGATGTCCTCGGAGCTCGCCGCAAGATTCTGTTTGTGGAAGGGAAGTCCGCAGCTAGCCTCGACCAACCTCTCTATACCCTCCTATTCCCCGGAGTGTCAGTGATTCCCAAAGGGGGGCAGGCTCAGGTCCTGCGCGCCGTGAAAGGACTCAGGAACGCTCGGGACCTCGCCTGGGTTGAGGCGTTTGGCATCGTGGATCGCGACAACCGGTCTGCCGAGGAGGTTGCGGACCTGCGCGCGGATGGCGTGTTCGCCCTAGGCTGGTACTCCGTCGAGTCGATCTACTACCACCCGGAGATTCAGCGGAGAGTAGCCGAGAGGCATGTGGCGTCGATCGGCGGCGACGCTGCAGCGGATCTCGGGAGCGCACGCATGGGAGCGCTCAAGAGGATCCGCCAGCAAGCTGAACTCATCGTCAAGAAGCGCACGACCGAGCGGGCGCGGCGGAAGGCCCGAGAGGGCATCCCGACAGATATCGACCTCCGTACAGTCATGGCGCTCCCGCCGGTCAATGTTCCCGCCATTCATGACCAAGAACGCACTGAGTTGAAGGCGGCGATCGCGGAGGGAGACCTCGAGACGCTTGTGGAGCGCTACTCGATTCGACAGACAGGCGCCCTCAATGTCATCGCAACGCGCTTGAGATTCCAATCCAGATCAGACTACGAGCAAGCCGTCTTGCGACTCATAAGTGACGACAACGATGCCTTGGAGTGGGTGAGATCGCGATTCGGGCCTCTCGCGTCCGCCATTGACGACTCGGATGATCCCTCCCCGTAATGGGCAGCGGGCCTCTGCCCGCTGTCGTGGTAGCAAGCGTCGTGGCTCCCCGGTCGGATAGACTGACCAGAGAACGCGCCAGCCAGACCTCGAAGGGCGGGAGGCTGACATGAGGTTCTTCCTTCGCTTTTTCGTCCCATTCCACATCTTCGTCTTCCGCCTGACCGGCGGACGCCTGCTCGGCAAGTTCGACATGCCCGTGCTGCTGCTCACGACCACGGGTCGGCGGTCGGGGAGGCGGCGGACGGTACCGCTGCTCTACGTCGAAGACCGCGGCGCCGTGCTGGTCATCGCCTCGAACAACGGGGGGCCGTACAACCCGGGCTGGTACCACAACCTCGTCGCCAACCCCACGGTCGAGGTGGAGACGCGCGCGGGCAGGCGCTCGATGCGCGCCGAGCCCCTGATCGGGGCGGAGCGGCGTCACCGCTTCGAGCGGATCACGGCCGTGACGGACCGCTACGAGGGCTACCAGTCGCGGACCGACCGGGAGCTACCGGTCGTGGCGCTGCGCGAGGTCTCGGCCTAGCCGACGGAGCCCGGCGACGGAACGCCCTAGGCGTCGTCGCGCTGGTCGCGGAGGAAGCCTTCGAGGTCGCTCAGCAGGTCCTCGGCCGACGGCAACTCGGCGGCGCCCTCGTCCGGCGCAGACGGCGCGCTCTGGTTCGCGTCGTACTGCTCCTCGAGGTTCTTGATGTAGTCGGCGGCCTCGTTCGACTCCTCCAGCGCCTGCCGCACCTGCTCGTCGAAGTCCGCGGTCTGCGCCTCCACGGCCTCGATCGACGTCTGCAGCCCGAAGCCACGGTCGAGGACCTCGACCAGCGCGGTGATGGCGCCGGGGTTCGGCCCCGTCGAGAGGTAATGCGGCGCCTGCGCCCACAGGCTCGCGTTGCGCCACCCGCGCGAGCGGTGCGAGAGGTTGAGCACGCCGACGATCCCCGTCGGCCCCTCGTAGCGCGACTCGGGCACTTCGAGGCCGAACTGCTGCTCGAAGTCGTCGTGCGAGGCGGAGAGCGTCACCGGCATCGGGCGGGTGTGCGGCGTGGCCGCCGCCTGCGCGGCGATGGTGATGCTGGTAGTCGCGCCGGTCGCCTCCATGACCTCGGCGACGATCTCGGTGAACGTGCGCCAGCGCAGGTGCGGCTCGGCGCTCGACAGCAGCACGAAGTCGCGGTTCGAGCCTTCGGGCGAGGCGACGCTGAAGCGCGGGATCGGCCAGACGATGCGCCGCTCGTCGCCCTCGAGGCGCACGGTCGGGCGCTGCACGGTGAAGTCGAAGAACGGCTCGGGCTCGATCTCGGCGAGGTCGCGCGCGCCCCACGCCTCGACCAGGTGCTCCATGGTCGCGAGGGCGGCGCCGCCGAAGTCATTGAGGCCGGAGAAGGCCGCGATGAGCACCGGGTCGCGTAGCTGGCGCACTTCGTCGAGCACGCGCAGGGCCTCATGCATGCTGTCCTCCTTCGTCTCCCACAGGCCTATCGACGATGTGCATCGCGACGTGGGTCGGCTCCGGCGCGGCGCTGGCCGCCGCCTCGCGTCGAGCCAGCTCGGCGGGCGAGGCGCTCTCCAGCTCCAGTTCGGGCAGCACGAACGCCGCCACGAGCGAGCATGCCACGATCACCGCGCCAATGACGAATACCAGCGCGATCGCCTCGGACAGCGAGACGCGAGCCGCCGCCAGGACCACCTCGAACGCCGGTGCGGCCTCGCCGGCTGTCGCCTCGTAGCGTTGCTGGAGGCCGGCGACCTCGTTCTCGTTGAGCAGCGCGCTCGGGTTGTTGAGCACGGCGGGGAGGCCCGCGGCGACCTCGCTGAGACCGTCGCGGAATCGCCCGACCATGATGCCGGTCAGCACCGCCACGCCGAGCGTACCGCCGATCTGCCGGAAGAACTGCACGCTCGCGGTGGCGACGCCGACGACGCTGAACGGCACGGCGTTTTGCACCACCACCTGGAGCAGCGGCAGCGTCACGCCGAGGCCGAGCGTCACGACGATCATCCGCAGGATCGCCTCGAACCGGCCCGTCGACGCGTCGACGGTGGCGAACGAGAACATGCCCGCCGACATCACGATGACGCCGCCGATGAGCAGGTACTTGTAGCGGCCGGTACGGCTCATCATCTGTCCCGAGAAGGCCGCTGCGACCGGGATCGCGAGCATCATCGGCGTCATCAGCGTCCCGGAGAGCCGCGCCGACGCGCCCGTGACGCCCTGCAGGTAGAGCGGGAGCAGCGTCAGCGCGCCGAACATCCCCGCGCCGGTCAGGAGCAGGAGCACCGCCGACACGGCGAACACCCGGTTGCGGAACAGGAACAGCGGCACGAGCGGCTCCGGCACGCGCGCCTCGACGGCCACGAACGCGGCGAGCGCGACCAGCGAGAACGCGATCAGGCCCAGCGTCTCGGGGCCGAGCCACTCGTAGCGCTCGCCGCCCCACACCATCGCCAGCAGGAAGGGCACGACCGCCGCGCTGAGCAGGATCGCGCCGAGGAAGTCGATGCGCGCCTCGCCCGCGCGCGCCAGGCGCGTCCACGGCATCAGCACGAGGATCGCGACGAACGCGACGATGCCGATCGGCAGGTTGATCAGGAAGATCCACCGCCATGTCGATACGTCGGTGATCCAGCCGCCCAGCGTCGGCCCAATCACCGACGCGATCCCGAACACGCCGGCGACCGCGCCCTGCACGCGCCCGCGTTCGAGCGGCGAGTACAGGTCGGCGATGACCGCCATGGTCGTCGCAAAGATGAGGCCCGCGCCGATGCCCTGCAGCGCGCGCGCGCCGATCAGCGCCTCCATCGAGGGCGCCAGGCCCGCGGCTACCGAGGCAATGACGAAGGCCACGACCGCCACCAGGAACAGCGGCTTGCGGCCAAACAGGTCCCCGAACTTCCCCGCGAGCGGCAGCGTGACCGTCGACGTGAGCAGGTAGGCGGTGAACACCCACGCCAGCAGGTCGATGCCGCCGAGGTCGCCGACGATGCTCGGGACGGCCGTCCCCACGATCGTGGCGTCGATGGCGGCGAGGAAGAGCGCGAGCATCGCGCCGACGACGATCAGCCGCCGCGCTCGCGCGTCGACTTCGAGCGGCGCAGCCGCAAGTGGAGCTTCGTTGGTCAAGGGTCGACTCTCACAACGTCGGTATCATACGCGACCGGCGGAACGCCTCCCTCGCAGCCTCGACCACAAGAGCCAGGCCGCGGCGGCGGCAACGAGCACCCCCGCGAGCGCCAACACCACCACGTCGAACTGCTGCTCGAGGAACGACTGCACGCGGTCGCCCCAGAGGAAGATCGCCACGCCGAACGCGCCAAAGCGCAGCCCGCGTCCCACGAGCGAGGCGATCACGAACGGCACGCGCGGGAGGCCGAGCACGCCGGCGGTGATCGTGAAGACCTTGTACGGGATCGGCGTCAGCCCCGCGACCACGACCGCCCAGAAGCCGTAACGCGCGAACATCGTCTCGACGCGTCCGGCCCTCTCGCCGCCGATGCGCTGTAGCAGCGGCCTCCCGAAGCGCGCGCCGAGCCAGTGCCCGACGAGCCCGCCTGCCGTCGAGGCCACGGTCGCGAGGCCCGCGAGCAGCAGCGCGGTGTCAGGGTTGCGGAGCGCGAGCGCGATCAGCAGCGGGTCGGGCGGGATCGGGAAGAAGATCGCCTCGGACGCGGTAATCAGCGCGAGCGCGATCGGCCCCGCGGGGCTGTCCGCCCATGCGATGAGCCATTCGCGAAGGTCGTGCAGCACCGTCAGGCCAGCGTGCGGCGTCGGATGCTCGCGGACAAGAGGCGCTCACGACCGCGATTCGGGTGGCGGGCCGAGCGCCGCGGCCTCAGCGCTCCCGGGCAACACGCTCGGGCAACACGGACGGCCGCCTCGCGGCGGCCGTCCGGGATTGTGCCCTCTGGTGGAACCGGGTGGCGGGCCTAGTGGCCGCCTCCCGCGCCGCAGCCGCAGGCGCCGCCGGCGGCCTGTGCGTTCGGGGCGTCGATGATGAAGCCCTTCCGCATCAGGTCTTCCTCGGTGTAGTCGATCGAGGCGCCCTCGAGGTCCGGCGCGGTGACCGGGTCGATGATGAACCGCACGCCGTGGAGGTCGAGCACGTTGTCCTCGGTGGTCGGCGAGTCGATGCCCATCGCGAACGAGGGGCCGCTGCAGCCGCAGCCACCGCCGCGCGCGAAGATGCGCAGGCCCTGCGCGTCGTCCTCGCGCTGCTGGTTGACGATCAGCCCGAGCCGCTGCGCCGCGTCCTCGGTGACAGTCATGGTCAGTTCCATCGAAACCTCCGTGATCCGGGCCGGTGCGCGCCTGGCGCGACACGGCTACGCCTGAGGGTTGTGCTCAGTGCGCGTCAAGCATGCCCGCCCGACGCGGGCACTGCAAGTGGCATCTGTGCTTCGGGTGCGGCTGCGACGGGCGGTTCGCCGGAGGGCTCCCCGCAGTGGTCGCGGATCAGCGCGAGCAACTCGTCGCCGAACGCCTCGACGCGCGCGTCGCCGAGCCCCCATACGCCGAGCAACGCCTCGCGGCTGGCGGGCCGCCGGGCGGCGAGTTCGCGCGCGCTGCGGTCGGTGAAGAACGTGTACGCGGGCACGCCCTCGCTGCGCGATCGCTCGCGACGCCACTCGCGGAGCCGCTCGTACAGCGGATCGTCGAACGCGACCTCGGGGCCAGCCTCCCGGGCCTCCGCAGTGCGGCGGCGCGACGACGCCTTCGGTTCGGGGCGAGGCGGCGCCGCGGATGCGTCGGGGTGCTCGCCCTCCCACGCCCGCACGAGCGCGAGCACGTCCGCGCCGAACCAGCGGACGCGCGTCTCGCCCATCCCCCACGTGGCGAGGAGATCCGCCTCGTCGCGCGGTCGGTACGTCGCGATCTCGCGGGCGGTGCGCTCCTCGAACACGGTGTACGGGGGACGCCCGGTGTCGCCCGCGATGCGCGTCCGCAGGTCGAGGATGGCGTCGAACAGCTCGCCCGGGTACTCCGGCGCCTGGCGCTGCGTGGTCTGCGTGCAGTTGTCGCAGCCGCCGCAGTCCGCCGCGCGCGGCTCTTCGCCGAAGTAGCGCAGCACGAGCGCGCGCCGGCAGCCGGTCGTCTCGGCGTACTCGACCATCTGGGCGAGCCGCGACTCCGCGTAGCGTCGCCGCTCCTCGATGGCGCGGGTGTCGATCGGCGCGCGCGGGTCGAGGGTGGTGAGCCGCAGCGCGCCCTGTTCGACGAGCCCCGAGGCGCGCAGCGCCGCGAGCGTGACCGGCCAGCCCTCGCCGCCTCCGGCGTCGGCCGCGTCGCCCGGCTGCATCGGCCGGTCGCCGGCGAAGCGCTGCAGCTCGACGAGGCGATGCCACGCGCGACGCACCTGCTCGTCCTCGGGGTGCGCCTGGCTGATGAAGCGGCGCTGCAGGCCGATGTCACGGCGCGCGTAGAGCAGCGTGCACTCGGCGGGCTCGCCGTCGCGGCCCGCGCGCCCGGCCTCCTGGTAGTACGCCTCGAGCCGCCCCGGCATGCCGAGGTGCACGACGAAGCGCACGTCCGGCTTGTCGATGCCGAGCCCGAAGGCGTTGGTGGCGACGATGAGCGGCGTCTCGCTGGTCGTGAAGCGTCGCTGCGTCGAGGCGCGGAGGGACGCGGGCATGCCCGCGTGATATGGCTCGGCACGCACCCCCGCGGCACGCAGCGCGGCCGCCGTCTCGTCGACGTTGCGGCGCGTGCGCGCGTAGACGATGCCGGACTGTGCTCCTTCGGACGCGGGGATACCCCGCTGGCCGCGACGCTCGCGCGCGTAGCGCACGAGCCAGTCGAGGCGGTCGCCGGCAGCGTCCATCTGCTGCGCGGCGAAGTGCAGGTTGGGGCGGTCGAAGCTCGTGACCACCTCGTTCGCGCCACCGATGCCGAGGCGCGCGAGGATGTCACGGCGCACGGTCGCGTCGGCCGTGGCGGTGAGCGCGAGCGTGCGCGGCTCGCCGAGCTGTGCGCGCGCCACGCCGAGTGCGAGGTAGTCGGGGCGGAAGTCGTGTCCCCACTCGGAGATGCAGTGCGCCTCGTCGATCACAAAGAGCCGCACACCGTGGCGCTGCAACCCGGCGACGAACCGGCGGTTCGCGAATCGTTCCGGCGCGACGTACAGCAGCGCCGTGCGACCCTCGGTGAAGTCGCTGAAGCGGCGATTCTGCTCGCGCGCCGACAGCGTCGAGTTGATGTAGTCGGCGGCGACGCCCGCGGCCTGCAGCGCCTCCACCTGGTCCTGCATGAGCGCGATCAGCGGCGACACGACGAGCGCGCGGCCTACTTCGAGCGCGGGCAGCACGTAGCAGAGGCTCTTCCCTCCGCCCGTGGGCATGACGCCCAGCACGTCGCCGTCGGCGAGCAGTTCGAGCACCTCGGCCTGACCGGGGCGGAAGTCCGGGTAGCCGAAGCGCCCGCTCAGCAGCTCGCGGTACCGATCGACGCCGCGCGGCAGGTCCGCCGGCAGCGCGGGCGGGGCTGTGGCGCGCTGCGGCGAGGCCTCGGGACGCTGGTGCGGAGCCGCGGCTGCGGGTGCGGCTGCGCCGTTGGTCGCCCACCCCGCGGGCTCCGTGCCCGGCTCGGCTGCGGGCGGCTGGGCCGCGGGCGGCGCGTCGAGGTCGAGGAGCGGTGGGGGTTCGTCGGCGAACGCGCCGCAGCCCGGGCAGTTGGGGGCGCCTCCGGGCCAGTCGGTGTCACATCGAGAGCACTGCACGGCGGCATGATAGCCGAACGAACGCTCGTTCGTCTATCTGTGAGCGCGCGTGCGCGAATAGGCGTACTAGCGGAAGACTTCGACCTCCACGTCGAGGATGGAAGCGATGTCGCGCCAGGCCCGGTCGCCCGTCAGCGCCGGTAGCCCGGTTCTGATTGCGAGCGCCACGCAGGCCCGGTCACCGAGCGAGAGGCCGAGAGAGCGAGTCGCCGGTCGCAAAAGGCCAGTGGCGATCGCGTCGGCCTCGTCAAAAGGTGCGATATCGACCTCCAGGAGCTCGATTCCGTCGCGAATCCTTGACTCTGGAAAGTCGTCTGCGGCTAGTCTTGCCGCGACTTCCGCGACGTTCACCGTACTCATGAGCGCGCCAGTCGAAAGCGCCTCTGACACGCGAGCCGCTCCACGTTCCCTGCGGAGGACAGCCAGCGCCGCTGATGCATCGAGCACCCAACTACTCACGGGCGGCCTCGGCGCGTCGCTCCGCTATCAACTCATCGACAAGCGAACGCTCCTTGGGGATATAGCGCGCGATGAGTTCTTGCATTCGCCGAAGCGCCTCCGCGTGGGGGACGATCCGCAACTCCTCGTCGCACAGCTCCACCACCACCCGATCGCCCGGCTTCAGCCCGAGCTCGCGCCGATACTCCGCCGGGATGAACACACGTCCGTTCTTATCGACCTTGGTCACGACCAGCGGCACATGGCACCTCGATTCGATTTACCACATGACACAGTCTATACCACGGCATCGCAGCCGTACCACGCAGCGGCCGATGGGTTACGCGCCGTCCGGCGCGACGCCCGAAAGCTCGCTCGCACGCTCGATCAGCGACGGGATGTCCGCGATCTCGCCCTCGATGCTGATGTGCTCGCCGCCGCGCTCGACCAGCTTCCAGCGCACGTTCCCGAACGTCTCGACACGGTCGATGCGGTCGAGCTCGGTCCAGCGGAGCTCGCGACGCACGACGCCGCGGTGCAGCGCGAGCGCGCCGTCCTCGGTCAGCACGATCGCCGTCGCGGTGCCGCGCCACGTGAACCACACCACCGGGAGTTGCAGCACCAGCACCACGCCGAGGAACAGCCCGAACCCAGTCGCCTCGGCCCACCCGAACAGCAGGCCAGCGACCGTCAGCACCACGAACCCGATCAACGGCAGCATGAACGAGGCGTGGTTCCACCAGTGCGACTCGTTGCCGTGCGCCTGCACCACGTCGGCGCGCGCACCGACGGTAGCGACGTCGTCGCGATGCAACGCCTCGATACCCGGTACGTGCTGTTCGGTGCGTTCGTCGGTCATGGCGCGAGGGTAGCTTCGCACCTCGCCAGCGACGAGGTGCGCGTGTGCCATCGCGGATGCAATATGCCGCTCCCGTGGAATATAGTCTGGAGGTATGAAGCCGCTTCGTATAGCAGTCGAAAGGGGCACCTGATGAGCACTGTATGGTCCCGCGCGCGATCCCCGCTGGGATTACTCCTCACGGTGGTCACCGCGATCAGCCTCGCTGTCTCGGCATGTGGCGGCGAGGATGAAGGCGAGGCACTGAAGATCGGCTTCCTGGTCGACTATTCCGGTCCGCTCGCTGAGTACGGGCGGTTCACCCAGACGGGCGTCGAGCTGGCGATCAAGCACATCAACGAGGCGGGCGGCGTCAACGGCAAGGACGTGACCTTCGTCACCGGCGACACACGCGTTGACGCGATCCAGGCCGTCGAGGAGGCTCGGCGCCTCGTCGATGTCGAGGGTGTGCATGCCATCGTCGGGCCGCTCGCCAGCAGCGCCACGCTCGCGGTGGCTGAGAGCGTGACCAGTGCGAGCGGCGTCCCGCAGATCTCGCCTTCGGCCACGTCGCCGGCGTTGACCACGCTCGGCGACGAAGGCTACCTGTTCCGCACCACCATCTCCGACGCCGCCCAGGGCGTGGTGCTGGCGCAACTCGCGACCGATGAGGGCTTCACCAACGTCGGCGTGATCTACCGCAACGATCCGTACGGCCAGGGGCTGGCCGATGCGTTCGCCGCGGCCTTCGGCGGGACCAGCACGCTCGTCTCCTACTCGGCCGACGGGCAACCGTCGTACCTCGCGGAGCTGCAGCAAGCGGCCGCCGACGGGGCCGACGTACTGCTCGCAATCGGCTTCCAGGAGACCGAGGTGTTCCTGCGCGAGGCGATCGAGAACGACATCTTCACAAAGTTCCTGTTCTGCGACGGTAACAAGAGCGTCGACCTGATCACGGCGATCGGCGCCGACACGCTCGACGGGTTCAAGGGCACGGCCCCGGGCAGCAACCCGGAAGCGGCCTCGACGGTCGCATGGAATGCAGCCTACGCGGCTGAGTACGGCGCCGAGCCGACGCTGCCGTTCGCGCGCGAGACGTACGACGCGGTGATCGCCATCGCACTGGCGGCAGAGGCGGCGGGTTCGACGGACGGCGCGGCCATCCGCGATCAGCTCGCGCGCATCGGCGGGCCCGGCGGTGAGGTCTTCATCGCTGGAGCCGAGGGCGTCAAGGCTGCCCTGGAAGCCATCCGCAACGGCGACGACATCAACTACGAGGGCGCAGCAACCTCGGTCGACTGGGACGCCAATGGCGACGTGCCGTCGGGCTTCATCGAGATCTGGCAGTTCAGCGGCGACGGCCTCGAGACCATCGAGAGCGTGCCCTTCGACCTGGGTGGCTAACGGACGGCTCGGGAGGACGGAAGCGGGCGGCCCCACGGCCGCCCGCTTCGCGTTCGCGTACCGGTCAACGCCAGGCCGCGCCGCCGCCGGGTTGCCCGCGGATGCGCGACCACAGCCCGCCGGGCCATAAGCCGCCACCCCCGTCCCCTCGAGGCGCGAAACGGCTCACGCGCGCCTCCTCGGCCAGCAGGCCCTGCGGCCGCGACAGCACGAAGCCGATGATCAGCAGCCCGATCGCGATCCGCCGCAGCATGAACACGCGCGTGCCGAGGAAGTCCGGCAGTTGCTCCTGGATCAGCGGCAACCCGAACCACACGAACCCGACGACGAGGGCGCCGAGCATCACGCCCCGGTTGTTGCCGCTGCCGCCCACGATCACCATCGTCCACACGAGGAACGTCGTGAGGTTGTCGAACGAGTCGGGCGCGATCGTGCCGATGCGGTGCGCCCAGATCGCCCCGGCGAGGCCCATCAGCGCCCCGCCCAGCACGAAGCTCTGGATGCGGTAGCTCGTCGTCATCTTGCCGACCGACTGCGCGGTCGCCTCGTTCTCCCGGATGGCGCGCAAGACGCGGCCCCACGGCGACGCCGTCGCGCCCCGCACCACGAGGAACACGGCCAGCAGCACCAGCGAGGTGAGTACGAGCAGTAGCCAGTCGTAGTCGATGCCGAGGTCCTTCGACAGGCCCTCGAACGGTCGGGGGATGCCGTTGAGGCCGCGCGCGCGGTTGACCAGACCTTCCTGCGTGTTGGCGATGCTGCGCAGGATCGTCGCGATGCCGATCGTGGCTATCGCGAGGAAGTCGTCGCGCAGCCGCAGCGTCGGCAAGCCGACGAGCAGCGCGAGCACGCCCCCCGCGACCATCCCGCCGATCCAGCCGATCGGGATCGGCAACTCGAGGCCGCCGATGTAGTTCTCGAAGTCCCCGGGGGCGTCGAGCGTGAGCAGCGCGCTGGCGTACGCGCCGACGCCGAAGAAGGCCACCACGCCGAAGTTGATCGTGCCGGTGTAGCCCCACTGCACGTTCAGACCGAGCGCGACGATGGCGAAGATCGCCGCCGTCGTCAGGAAACCCACCGTCCAGTTCACGCCACCACTGAACGTGATCAGCGGCGGCAACAGGCCGGGCGCCTCCCCGGCGAGCGGCGTCAGCACGTCGAACGGCAACATCACGTCGACCACTGCGTTTCGGACCCGAAGAGCCCGCGCGGGCGCACGATCAGGATCACGATCAGCAGCGCGAACGGCACGCCGGGCTTGAACCCGGTGTTGATCCACTCGGTCGACAGCTCCTGCGAGATGCCGACGATGAGCCCGCCGGCGAGCGCGCCCCACGGGTTCCCGATGCCGCCGAGGATGACCGCGGCGAACATCGGCAGCAGCAGGAACTCGAACCCGGCATCGAAGCGCAGCTGCGACTGCAGCGCGAACATCACGCCCGCCACGGCCGTCATGGCGCCCGCGATGATCCATGTCGCGGTGCGCACGCGCTCCGTGTCGATGCCGCTCGCCTCGGCGAGCGGGGCGTTGTCGGACGTCGCGCGCATCGCGGTCCCGAGGCGCGTGCGATGCAGCAGCAGGTAGAGGCCGATCGCCATCGCCAGCGTGAGCCCAATGATGAGCACCTGGTCCGCCTTGATCTTGAGCCCTCCGGCGAACGTCCACGCCTGGTGGATCTCGCTGTGGTAACGCAGCGGCGCCGAGCCCCAGATCGCCTGCACGACCGCCTGCAACGCGATCGCGATGCCCAGCGAGGCGATCCCGATGCTCAGGAAGTCTGTCCCCCGCCCTCGCAGGGGACGGAAGATGAATCGGTCCGCGACAACCGAGACGCCCGCAACCCCGGCCCACGCGAAGAGCACCGCCGCAATCATCCCCCAGCCGAACGAGAACGGCTCGACGCGTCCGCCCACGAAGCCGAGGTCCACGATCACGAAGAACGCGAGGTACATCCCCAGCGTCATCAGGTCCGCGTGCGCGAAGTTCGCGAACTTCAGCACCCCGAACGTCAGCGTCAGCCCCATCGCGCCGAGCCCGATGATCGAGCCGACGACCATGCCGATGATCACGAGCTGCAGGATGTCCATCACGCGTCGCCCGCGTCCATCTCGCCGTCCTCGATACTGTCGAGGCCGAGGAAGAGGCGGCCGACCTCGGGGTTGGCGAGCATCTCCGGGCCCGGCTGCTCGTGCGCCTTCCGGCCGTCGACGAGCACGTAGGCGCGGTCGGAGATGGCGAGTGCCTCGCGCGCGTTCTGCTCCACCATCAGCAGCGCCACGCCACCTTCGCGGATCGCCATCAGCCGTCCGAAGATCTCCTGCCGCCGCACCGGCGAAAGCGCGGCCGTCGGCTCGTCGAGGAGCAGCACCTTCGGGTCGAGCATCAGCGCCCGCGCGATCGCCAGCGCCTGCCGCTGCCCACCGGAGAGCCGCGCCGCCTGCTCGCCGGTGCGCTCATTGAGCTCCGGGAACAGCTCGAGCACTTCGTCGACGCGCTCGGCGACGCCGTGCCTACGCTGGTAGGCGCCCATCTCGAGGTTCTCGCGGATCGTCAGCGACGGGAACACGTTGTCGGTCTGCGGCACGAAGGAGGCGCCGAGCCGCACCATGCGCGAGGGCGCCTCATCCGTCACGAGGTCTCCGCCTAGCCGCACGAGGCCGGCGCTGATCGGCAGCAGGCCGAAGATCGCCTTCAGCAGCGTGGACTTGCCCGCCCCGTTTGGCCCGATGATCGTCACCAGCTCGCCCGCTTCGAGCTGGATCGAGACCTCGTGGACGATCATCACGCTGCCGTAGCCCGCAGTGACGTTCTCCGCCTCCAGCAACGGGCTCACGGCGTCACCGTCCCGAGGTAGGCGGCCTGCACGGTCTCGTCCTCGAGCACAGCCAGTGGCTCCCCGTCGACGAGCACGCGACCATCGGCCATCACGATCAGCCGCTCGCAGAGCCGCATCATGAAGTCCATGTCGTGCGCGATCACGAAGAACGTGATCCCGAACCGATCGCGGAGCCCTCGAATGTGGTCGACGAGGCGACGCGTGAGCGTCGGGTTCACGCCGGCGCTCGGCTCATCGAGCAGGATCATGCTCGGGTTCGACATGAGCGCGCGCGCCAGCTCCAGCAGCTTGCGCTGACCGCCGGAGAGGTTGCCCGCGTAGTTGTGCACCTCGTGCGCGAGGTCGACCTCGGCGAGCACCTCGAACGCCCGCTCGGCGATCGCGCGCTCCTGCGCGGCGACGCGCCACGGGCGCAGCCAGCTGTCGACGACCCGCTCGCCGGACTGCCCGGCCGGCACGACCATCAGGTTCTCGAGCACGGTCATCGCGCTCAGCTCCTGCGGGATCTGGAACGTCCGGGTCAGCCCGCGGCGGAACACCCGGTACGAGGGCAGGCCGGTGATGTCCTCGCCGTCGAAGACCACGCGCCCGCCGTCGGGCCTGAGCGAGCCGGCGATGCAGTTGAAGCACGTCGTCTTGCCCGCGCCGTTGGGGCCGATCATCCCGGTAATGGAGCCGCGTTCGACGCCGAACGTCGCGCCGTCGACGGCGTAGTGGCCGCCGAAGCGCTTGATCAGCCCCTCGACCTCGAGCAGCGCGCTCACGGCTCCCCCTCGGTGGCGCCGATGCTATCTCCGCACGTGGCGCGGCGATAGCATGAGCGAACCCCGACCCGACCCATCGTGAGGAGCCACGTATGCAGATCGGCACGACCTTCCCACAGAACGAGTTCGTCACCGACCCGGGCGCCATCCGGGACTTCGCCCAGGCCGCCGAGGGTGCGGGTTATGACTACCTCGTCGCCTACGACCACGTGCTCGGCGCCGACCCCTCGAAGCACCAGCTCGGAGGCCCCTACACCCACGAGTCGCTGTTCCACGAACCGTTCGTGCTCTTCGGCTACATGGCCGGGCTGACCGAGCGCATCCAGCTGGTGACGGCGATCATCATCCTGCCGCAGCGCCAGACGGCGCTCGTCGCGAAGCAGGCCGCGGAGGTCGACGTCCTCTCGGGCGGCCGGCTCACCCTCGGCGTCGGCATCGGCTGGAACCACGTCGAGTACGAGGGTCTCGGGCAGGACTTCCGCACGCGTGGCCGCCGCTCGGAGGAGCAGGTGCAGCTCATCCGCCAGCTCTGGGAGCAGCCCCTGGTCACCTTCGAGGGCGAGTTCGACACCATCCGCGATGCCGGCATCCACCCCCGTCCGGAGCGGCGCATCCCCATCTGGTTCGGCGGTGGCGCCGACAGTGTGCTGCGCCGCATCGGGCAGTACGGCGACGGCTGGCTGACGAATGTCGGCGGTTCGCCCGAGGAGCTACGCGCGACCGTCCTGCCGCCCCTCGAACGGATCCGCCAGCACGCCCGCGATGCCGGTCGCGACCCCGACGCCATCGCCCTCATCGGACGCGCCGCGGCCGCCACAGGGCCGATCGAGGAGCAGGTGGCCGAGGCGCGCGGCTGGGAGGAACTGGGCGCGACCCACGCGACCTTCAACGGCATGAACGCCGGGCTGCGCACGCCGCAGCAGCACATCGACGCGATGACCGCGTTCGCAGAGGCGTACGGCACGTCCGGCTGATGCGGGCACGAGGTCGCCTCGCCGTGACTGACGCTGCGGCCGCTTCTACTAGCCCGATGCGAGCCGCACGGCCGTGAGCCGCGCCGGCGAGGCGCTACGACGCACGCGAAGCGCGCCTCGCCCCGTCGCGTCGTGGCTGCTGCTCGTGGCGGGCGCGCTGCTGCTCGTCGCCGCCGAGTGGGTACTCTGGGCCGACGAGGTGCTGTTCGACGCCGATGGCTTCAGCCAGCGCGCCGTGCGCGCCCTCGACGACGAGGACGTGCAGGAGTACGTCTCGGCAGTCATCGTCGACGGGCTCATCGAGGAGGGCTCGCCCGACCTGATCGCGGCCCGACCACTCATCGAGGCGGCCGTGCAGGCCGTCATCGGCAGCGCTGCGTTCGGGCAGCTCTACGAGACCGCGCTGCGAGAGACGCACCGCACGCTGTTCTCCGAAGACCCCATCGTGCTCCAGATCGTCGACGCGTCCGTCGTCGTGAAGCCCACGCTCGCGAACTTCAACCCCGAGCTCGCCGAGTCGATCCCGGACCTGGATACCGAGGTACTCCAGATCGCCGATTCCGACTACCTCCACGACCTGCTCACGGTCTCTGAGCGCGTGCGCATCCTCTCGCTGGTGTTGCCGCTGCTCGCGGTCGCCGCGTTCGTGGCCTCGTGGGGGATCGCGCGAGGGCGACGGCGCGCCGTGATGCGCATCGGCATCGCGCTGGTCATCGTCGCGGTACTGACGATCGTGCTCCTCGACGTCACGAGGGCCGCGCTCGCCGCCCTCGTCGGTGGTGGGCGCCCCGGCGCGGCCGTCGAGGGCGTGTGGGACGCCTTCCTCGGCGACCTGCGGTCGTGGAACGTCACGATTGCGGCCGGCGGGGCCGTGATGGCGACGGCGGCGAGTCCGTGGTTCGCCGGGTTCAGCCCCTCGCAGGCCCCCGAACGGTTCTGGCGACTCATGACCGCGCCCGGCTCGAACGCCGGACGGCTGGTGCGTGCCGTCATCGCGGTCTTCGTCGGCTGGGCCGCACTCGTGAGCCCGCGGGACCTCATCGAGATCACCGTCGCGCTCCTCGGCCTCGCGGCCGTCTACCTCGGGCTGGCCGAGCTGATCCGCCTGCTCTGGGTCGAGCGCGCCACCACCGCCGAGGACCTTGCCCGCGCGGCCGCCTCGGCCGCGCCTCGACCGCGGCTCTCACCCGCCGTGCGCGTCGCCGCAGTGGCGGCCCTGCTCGTCGCCGGTGTCGTCACCATCGTGGTCCTGCTCTCCGGCCTCGGCGTCCTCGGCGGCGACGACCGCGACACCGAAGCCGCACTGCGCGTCTGCAACGGCCATGCCGAGCTCTGCAACCGGCCGCTCAACGAAGTGGCCTTCGCCGCCACGCACAACTCGATGTCCGCGGCCTCCGAGGGCTGGTTCTTCGCCACCCACCGCGACGACATCGCCGAGCAGCTCGACCACGGCATCCGCGGCCTCCTCATCGATGTCTGGTTCGGCTCGCCAGCCCGCAACGGCGTCTCCACCGAGCTGCTCGGCGGCGACCGCGACGTGATGGTCGAGCGCTACGGCATCGAGGCCGTCGAGACGCGCGAGCGCATCGCCGCGCGGCTCGGCCCGACGAGCGGCCGTGAACTGTACCTCTGCCACGGCTTCTGCGAGCTGGGCGCGACCCCGCTGCGCGATGGCCTCGACGCGATCCGTCGCTTCCTCGTGACCAACCCGGCCGAGGTGCTGATCGTGTTCATCCAGGACGAGGCGCCCGCAGCCGACATCGCCGCGGCGTTCGAGGAGGCCGGCCTCGACCGCTACGCCTACGCGCACCCCGGCGTCGCCGCGCCGTGGCCGACCCTCGGCGAACTCATCGAACGCAACGAGCGGCTGGTCGTGATGACGGAGAACGCGCCGGACGCGCCCGTCCCGTGGCTGCATCGAGGGTTCGAGGTGGTGCAGGAGACGCCGTTCCGGTTCCATTCCGTCGACGACCTCAGCTGCGAGCGCAACCGCGGGCCTGCCGACGCATCACTGTTCCTCGTGAACCACTGGATCGAGGACATCTCGCCCTCGCCCGGGGACGCCGAGTTGCTGAACGCGCGTGACGTGCTGCTGCCGCGGCTGCGTGAGTGCGAGGCGGAACGTGGCCAGCTCCCGAACCTCGTGGCGGTGAACTTCTACCGCGTGGGCGACCTGCTGGCGGTGGTGGACGAACTCAACGGCGTGGCGGCTGCGGCTGCGGAGTAGCCGCATCCCGCTTCGTTGTTGCATGCTGAATCCAGCGACGGACGGCTGGAACCGATGCGACGTACCCAGTTCTACGTGGACGACGACATCTACGAGGCTCTCTCGGCCGAGGCTGCCCGGCTCGGCACGTCGCGCTCCGCGATCGTGCGCGACGCAGTCCGAGCCTTTCTCCCCCATTACTTCGTCGACTCACCCGACCCCCTCGACGAGTTGGTCGGCTCCCTCGTCGACGTCGACCCCGTCGATGACATCGACAGCGTGATCTACGACCTGGGGTCGTAGGGCTCTCCGAGACCCTCGCTCAGCACTCCCGGACCGGGGGGTTGACCTATACGAACGCTCGTTCTATCGTCCCCACGTCGCCCCCGTCCACGAAGGGACCCGCCCGTGGCCTCCAAGCAGCCCAGTGGCAAGCAGCCCAGCCGCAAACAGTCCAACAATCCCGAGCAACGCCGCACCGACGACCTCAACCGCGCACTCGAACAGATCACGAAGGACTTCGGCAAGGGCGCGATCATGCGCCTCGGCGACGACGGCGCCGTTGCCAACGTCTCGGCTATCCCCACCGGCGCGCTCGGGCTGGACATCGCGCTCGGTATCGGCGGCATCCCGCGCGGCCGCGTCACCGAGATCTTCGGGCCCGAGTCGGCCGGAAAGTCCACGCTCGCCCAGCACATCATCGCCGAGGGCCAGCGCCTCGGAGGCACCACCGCCTACATCGACGTCGAGCACGCGCTCGACCCCGAGTACGCCGCGCAGTGCGGCATCGACGTCGACGAGTTGCTCATCTCCCAGCCTGATACCGGCGAGCAGGCCCTCGAGATTTGCGAAGCCCTGATTCGCTCCAACGCCGTCGATATCGTCGTAGTGGACTCCGTCGCCGCGCTCGTGCCGCGCGCGGAGATCGAGGGCGACATGGGCGACTCGCTGCCGGGCCTGCAGGCGCGGCTCATGTCGCAGGCCCTGCGCAAGCTCACCGGCGCCGTTGCCCGCTCCAATACCGCCCTCGTCTTCATCAACCAGCTGCGCGAGAAGATCGGCGTGGTCTTCGGCAACCCCGAGACCACCCCCGGCGGGCGCGCGCTCAAGTTCTACTCCTCGGTGCGCATCGACATCCGCCGCATCGAGTCGCTCAAGCAGGGGCAGAACATCATCGGCAACCGCGTGCGCTGCAAGGTGGTCAAGAACAAGACCGCCCCACCGTTCCGCCAGGCCGAGTTCGAGATCATGTTCACGCCCGAGGAACACGGCATCAGCCGCATCGGCAACATCCTCGACCTCGCCGTCGAGTACGAGATCGTCACGAAGCTCGGCGCCTACTACTCCCTCGGCGACCAGCGCCTCGGCCAGGGCCGCGAGGCCTCCAAGGCCTACCTTCGTGAACACCCCGACGTCGCCGCCGACATCGAGACCGCCGTACGCGCCGCCGCCGGCGTCCCCGACCCGGGCGACGCGACGCAGGCGGTCGCGGAGGCCGAGGCGCTCACGGCCGGGCCCGCTGCATCCGACGACAAGCCGTCCGCCTCCGGCGAACTCCCGCTCGACGCGTAGCACGTGCCACGCCGGCGCCACCTGCGCCCGCCCGAGCCAGCGAGCGTCCTCGAAACGGACGCCTCGCTGGCCGTGCAGCGCGGCCTGGCGCTGATCGCGCAGCGACCGCGTACCGCCGCCGACCTGCTTGATCGCCTCGGCGACCGGTTCGACGAGGCAGCTGTCGGGGCCGCCATCGCTCGGCTGACCGACCTCGGTTATGTCGACGACGACGCCTGGGCGGCCGGCTACGTCGCGCGCACCCGCTCCACCGAGCGCAGCGCGCGCATGTTGCAGGTCGAGCTCCGCGACCACGGCATCGAGGCGGACACGGCAGCCGTAGCGCTCCTCGCACACGACGACGACGCGGCGGCGGTCGCCGCAGCCCGTCGCCTCGGTCGCAGTGGCCGTGGCCGCGCTCCGGGTGCGCGGGACCGCCGCCTCCGTGCCGCGCTCGCCCGCCGCGGGTTCCGCCGTGACACCATCGAGCGGGCGCTGTCGAGGCTCGCGGAGCAGCAGACGGCGTTCGCCCTGGCCGACTGAGCGGGGCCTCTGCGGAACCGCTCCGGGCGCCCGAGGTGTCCCGGCGGCGGTCGCCCCCGCGCGCCACGCAATGCTAAACTGTCGGTCGGGAACCGGCACTCAGACTCGTACCGGGCGCCGGCCATACAACGACTGCCACCCGCGACCCGCTCAGGCGGCGGCGCGGGTCTCGAATCGAGGCCCCAACATGGAGGCAATCGCGCTGAGCGCCCTCGTGGGCGTGATCGCGCTCGTCGGGGGCGCGTTCCTCGGCTACGCGGTGCTCGGCATCGCCGCGCGTGACATGCGCCGCCGCGCGAGCGAGGCCGCCGACCTCGTGCGCGAGCAGGCCGAGAGCCGCGCGCGCGAGATCGAGCTCGTCGCCCAGCAGAGCGCCATCCGCTACCGCGAGGAGATCGACGACGAACTGCGCGAGCAGCGCCAAGAGGCAACGCGCGTCGAGCGCCGTCTCGAGCAGCGCGAGGAGTCGCTGGAGCGGCGCGCCGAAGGCCTCGAGCACAGCGAACAGTCCCTGCGCAACCGCGCCGGCGACCTGGACGGCCGCGAGAACACACTCAGGCAGGAGACCGAAGCGTTCCAGGCGGACCGCGGACGCCTGCGCGACGAGCTCGAGCGCATCGCGGGCATGAGCGCCGACGAGGCGCGCGACCTCCTGCTCGTCCGCCTCGACGACGAACTGCGCGAGGAGTCCGCGCGCCGCGTCCGCACGATGGAGGCCGCCACCCGCGCCGAGGCGGACATGCGCTCGCGCAAGATCCTCGCCACGGTGATGCAACGCATGACCTCGGAGATCACGGCCGAAGCCACCGTCTCCGTCGTGCCCATCCCCTCCGACGACCTCAAGGGCCGCATCATCGGCCGCGAGGGCCGCAACATCCGCGCCTTCGAGGCCGCGACCGGCTGCGACCTGCTCATCGACGACACGCCCGAGATGGTCACCGTCGTCGGCTTCGAGCCGGTGCGGCGCGAGATCGCCCGTGTCGCCCTCGCACGCCTCGTGCAGGACGGGCGCATCCAGCCCAGCCGCATCGAGGAAGCCGTCAGCAAGGCCCAGGACGAGGTCGAGCGTATGGTCGTCGAGGCCGGCGAGCAGGCGCTCGTCGACGCCGAGGTCGCGACGCTGCACCCGGAGGTCGTGAAGACGCTGGGCAAGCTGCGGTTCCGCTACTCGTACGGTCAGAACCAGCTGCGTCACTGCATCGAGACGTCGTGGCTGGCGGTCGCCCTCGCGCACGAGCTCGGCGCCGATGTCGAGACAGTGCGCATCGGCGGGCTGCTCCACGACCTCGGCAAGGCCGTGGACCGCGAGATGGAGGGCACGCACGCCGCCCTCGGCGCGGAGATCGCGCGCCGCTTCGGCGTCGAGGGTGACATCGTGCACTGCATCGCCGCCCACCACGAGGAGATCCAGCCTGAGACCACCGAGGCGCTCATCGTCATCATCGCCGACGCCGTGTCCGGCAGCCGCCCCGGCGCCCGCCGCGACTCCATCGAGCAGTACGTGAAGCGCCTCGAGGCGCTCGAGGACGTGGCCAACTCGTTCGAGGGCGTCGACCACTCGTTCGCGATCCAGGCCGGACGCGAGGTGCGCGTGCTCGTCCAGCCCGAGCGCGTCGACGACCTCGCCGCCACGCGCCTCGCCCGCGACGTCTCGAAGAAGATCGAGGAGACGTTGCAGTACCCGGGCCAGATCAAGGTCACGGTTGTGCGGGAGACGCGCGCCACCTCGGTCGCGCGCTGATCATGCGCGTCCTGATGGTCGGCGACATCGTCGGCCGGCCGGGGCGCGACGCCGTGGGCGCGGTGCTGCCCGAACTCCGCAACACGCTGCGCATCGACCACGTCATCGCCAACGGCGAGAACGCCGCGCGCGGCCGCGGCCTCACCGAGCGCACCGCCAACGAGCTGTTCGAGGCCGGCGTCGACGTGATCACGTCGGGCAATCACATCTTCGACATCCGCGAGTTCGTGCCGATGCTCGACCGCGACTGGCCCGTGCTGCGGCCCGCCAACTATCCGCGGGAAGTTCCCGGCCGGGGCGTGTTCCACCACCAGAACCTGACCGTCATCAGCCTCATGGGCCGCGTCTTCATGCCCGCCCCCGTCGACGACCCGTTCCGCGTCGCCGACGAGCTGCTCGACGAGATACCGCCCGGGAGCAGCGTCGTCGTCGACTTCCACGCCGAGGCCTCCAGTGAGAAGCAGGCGCTCTCGTGGTACCTCGATGGCCGCGTCTCGGCGGTCGTCGGCACGCACACGCACGTCCCCACCGCCGATGCGCGCGTGCTGCCGGGCGGCACCGCCGCCGTCGGCGACCTCGGCATGGTCGGCGTGCTCGACTCGGTGATCGGCGACGATGTGCACTCGGTGATCCGCCGCTTCGTGACCAGCATGCCCACGCGCCTCCCGGTCGCCGAGGGCGACACGGGCGTGTTCAACTCCGTGCTGATCGAGATCGACCCCGCCAGCGGCCTCGCCACCGGCGTCGAGCGCGTGGACCGGGAGATGCCGCTGTGGTGACACAGGCGCCAGCGCAGCCGCCGGGACCTCGAGCGTGAGCAAGGGCGACTTCCACACCCACTCGACGAACTCAGACGGCGTCCGCTCGCCCACCGAGCTCGTCGACCTCGCCTACGAACACGGCGTGCGCGTCATGGCGCTGACCGACCACGACACCCTCGACGGCCTCGATGAAGCCGAGGCTGCGGCGGCGCGCCACCCCGGCTTCCTGCTCGTGCCCGGCGTCGAGCTGTCCTGCGACGTGCCCGGCACCGAGGTCCACGTCCTCGGCTACTTCATCGACCGCAACGACGCCCGGCTCCAGGAGCAACTCGGGACGTTCCGCGCCGGCCGCATCGACCGCGCGCAGCGCATCATCAGCGCGCTCGAACGCCTCGGCGCGCCCATCACGTGGGAGCGCGTGCAGGAGATCGCCGGCGAGGCGTCCGTGGGCCGCCCGCATATCGCGCAGGCGCTGCTCGAAGCCGGCCACATCGAGACCTTCGGCGAGGCGTTCGACCGCTTCATCGGCCGCGAGGGCCCCGCCTACGCCGAGCGCTCCAAGCTGGAGCCGCCCGAGGCGATCGAGATGATCGGTAACGCCGGGGGCATCGCCGTCTTCGCACACCCCGGCTTCACGAAGGAGTACGAGCGCATCGCCGGCGAGCTCGCCGACGCCGGCCTGTTCGGCCTCGAGGCCTACTACAAGCACTACGACCCGGTCATGGTCGCGAGCCTCGTTGCGCTGGCGGAGCGCCTCGGCGTGTTCGCGCTCGGCGGGTCGGACCACCACGGCATCGAGCGTGAGGACGAGCACCAGCCGGGCGAGATCCCGCTCCCCGACGCCGTCGTCGACGCGTTCCTCGACGCCGCCCGCCAGCGGGGATGCCGGGTACCGGAGCCCGTGAGCTGAGCGCCCGACCGTAGCGGCCTCGCCCGGAACGAGGCGCGAGGAGCTGACCCATCGCGTACTGCGAGCGCCACCCGCGCACGGAGACCGAGCTCAGTTGCGGCCGCTGCGAGACGCCGATCTGCCCGCAGTGCATGGTCCACGCCCCCGGCGGCATCCGCTGCCCGGACTGCGCGCAGATGCGCCGACCGCCGATGTACGAGCTGGAGCTGAGCCACTACCTGCGTGCGGCGGCGGTCGCGATTCCCGCCGCCGCCCTGATCGGTTTCATCGCTGCCATCCTGTTGCCGCCCTCGCCCTTCGGGGGCCTGCTTCGACTCGTGCTCGGCCTCATCGGCGGGGCCGCGGCCGGCTCGGGCGTGGCCGCCGGGCTGGACCGCGCGACGAACCGCAAGCGCGGCATGGCGATGCAGCTCTTCGCGGCGGGGGCGATCGCCGGGGCTTTCGGGGTCCGCCTGGTGATCTCGGGCGACTTCGACCTGGTGCTCAGGGATGTCGCGGGGGCCGTCTTCTTCGTGATCGGCGTGATCGTCGCCTGGAACCGCGTCGCCTGACGCCTGCCGACGGTCCGGCTCAGCCGAGCCGGTCGATGGCGACCAGCGCGAGCAGCAGCCCCATGCAGACAGCGCTCACGATCCCGATCCTGATGAGCTCGCCGCGCACGAACGGTGTGTCGCGCTCCACCTGGCGGGCCGGACGCTCGCTCGCGGCCGTCGCGCGCGCGCTCTGCCGCTGGGGTGCGGCGGGCGCACCGGGCGCACCGGGCGGCGCGAGGGCTGCCGCGTCGGGGACGCGCGGTCGCTGGATACGGCGACTGCGGGTGCGCCTGCTGCGTGGTCGTTGTGGCATCTCGGCTCCCCGGCGAGCGTACCAGCGCCGCGCGCGTGAGAGAACCGCCCCCGCGATTGCCCTCGCTGGCGGCGGCCCCTACCATCAATACGTTCCGCGGCCCCGTAGTGTAGCGGTCTAACACGCCACCCTGTCACGGTGGAGAGCGTCGGTTCGAATCCGATCGGGGTCGCCAGCATTCCCCCGTGCACGCTCGATGAGTCCATGCGCGCCGAACGGCGCGCCCGAACGCGCGCTTACTCCACCGGCAGCCGGCTCCACAGCGACGACGCGTACTCCATGCGCACGTCGATGGCTGTCGCGAGCGCCTCGGGCGTCTCGTAGAAGAGGCGGCGCGAGAGGTACTCGAACTCGCGCGAGCCGACCGGCGGGATCGTGAGGTCGCGGGCGTTTCCGCGCACCACGCGCAATGCACCAATCAGCCGCCGCAGGAACGAGTAGGCCTCCGGCAGCTTCGCCGCGTCCTCGTAGCCGACGTGGCCTGTCACCGCGAGCGCGGCGATCGCATCGACCGTGTTGGGGGTGCGTACCGAGGGCTCTGTGGCTCCTGCAAGGATCTGGAGCGTCTGCACGTAGTACTCGATGTCGACGAGGCCGCCGGAGCTGTGCTTCGCGTTGCGTTCGCCCGCCGCGACCAGCTCGCTCGCCTGCCGCCCGCGCATGTGCAGCAGCTCCGCAATGTCGAGCGGCGCGCCCGAGTACACGAAGGCGTCCCGGAGCGCCTCGAGTGTGCGCCCCAGTCCGACGTCGCCCGCGACGCGGCGCAGGCGTACCAGGGCCATGCGCTCGAACTGCCGGGCCTCACCGCGCTTCGAGTAGTAGTTGCGGCACTGGTCGATCGAGTTGGCCAGGCTCCCGTTGTCGCCGTACGGGCGCAACCGCAGGTCGAGCTCGAAGATGCCCTCGCGCGGCGCCTGGATGGCGTCCCGCACCCCGCGCACGAACGCCTCGAACCACGCCGCGTTCGGGATCGCCGCGGCGCCGTCGCTGGTCCCGGGCCCCTCGTAGACCGTGAGCAGTTCGAGGTCCGACGCGAACCCGATCTCGCGGCCACCGAACTTGCCGAGCGCGGCGATCGACCACCGGCACGGCGCGCCCGAGGTGAGCCGGGGCCCGCCGTGGCGCTCGCTCAGCGCCCGCTCGGTGAGCGCGGCCGCCTCGCCGACCACCACCCCGGCGAGGTCTGACAGCTCGCGCGAGAAATCGACGAACCCCGTGCGCCCGCTGATGTGCCGCAGGTCGATGCGGAACAACTCGCGGTCCTTGAACGCGTTGAGCGCCGCGGCGTCCGGCGGGCCGCCGCCCGGCGACGCGCCGCGGAACTCCTCGTGCAGTTGGTCCACGGACTTGCCCGCGTCCAGGGCCGGACGGTCGGTGAGCACCGGGAACAGGTTCTCGTACTGGAAGCGGAGGAAGTCCTCCCACAGGTAGCGGCTGACCCCAAGCGCCGCCGCCAGCGTTTCGAGCACGCGCTCATCGGCGAGCGTCGCGATCGCCTCGCGCCGCTCGTGGAACGCGAGCATGCTGCGCACGAGGGCCCCGAACTGCCGCAGCGCCTGCCCGGGGTCCGGCGCCAGCGGCAGGAGCAGGGTGAACTGGCGGATCAGCACCGCGACCACGCGCAACTCCTCGAGGCGCGCGGGGTCCTCGAGCTTCGAGCCGTCGCGGGTGGTGACCCAGAACGTGTCGTGGCTCGCGCTGCCCTCGGTGCGGACCTCGGCGCGCCGGATCGACACCTGCAGCATGGCCAGCGCGTTCGCGAACTCGAACAGGAAGCCGCGCTCATCGACGCCGGCGATGGTCAGCATCGTCGCATCGGGATCCGAGGCAGTGTCGATCTCGATGGCGACCGGGTCCATCGCGCGCACCGGCGCTGCGGCGCGCGGCAGCGTGTCACTGATGCCCTCGATGATGAGCGTCTGCGCCGCCTCGGCGTCACCGGCCGCGAGCAGCGCGAACGCGCTCCCGAGGTCCGCGCGGATCGCGTCCCACGGGCCGGCGCCGACGGTCCCGCGCACCACGAACCGGTCGAGCAGCAACTCTGTGGGCTGGCTCGGGCCGCGCACAGGCGGGCGGCCCGCCGGCATGCCGGGGCGCCCGCGCGGCGGCCCGAAGCGCCCGGCTCGCGGGATCGCTCGCTGCGCGACGGGGCGACGCACCGTGAACAGGTCGCCCGTCCCGATGTCGAAGCCGTGGGCGGTGAGCGCACCGGCGATCAGCGAAAGCGCGCCCGGAACATCAGCCGCGGCGACGGTCACCGCGTGCGCCCCGCCGGCGAGCGGCCGTGACTCGCCGGCGATATCGCCCCGCTCGCGGATGTTGGCAATCAGGTCGGGGTGCCGCACGCGCTCGCCGGCGTCGATCGCCGCATAGGCCGCCCCGAGTTGAGCGGCGATGCTATCGGCGTCGAGGGCGTCCGGAGGAGGCATCGGCGCAATCGCATTCGCGGGCGGCAGGCCCGCCTGCACGTCGTCGTGGGCCGTAACGTCCGGCGCCCTTCATGATAGCGTCAGCCCAGGCAGGAGTTGCGCGGATGTCCGACGCCGCCGAACTGCTCGCCGCGTTCGACGCGGGCACGCTGCTGCGCCCCGACCCCGCCCTGCCCAACCTCGTCGACGTCTCACGCGCCGTGGCAGCCGCCAGCGGCGCCCGCGGGCTCTCCCTCTCGCCGTTCGCGAGCGAACTCGCGGGCTCGCTCGCCGAGCGCGAGCACCTCGTGCTCATCCTCGCCGACGGGCTCGGCCTCGAGATGCTGGAGCGCGAGGAGGCGGCCCGCACGCTGCGCGACCACTTGCGAAACGAGATTCGCACGGTATTCCCCGCGTCGACGGCCGTCGCGCTGACCTCGCTCGCCACGGGCGAGTGGCCCGCTCGCCACGCGGTGACGGGCTGGTGGACGCACATCGAGGAGATCGGCGGCCCGGCCACGATCCTGCAGTACCGCCGCCGGTCGGATAATCGCTCGCTCATCGACCTCGGCGTGCGGCCCGAAGAGGCCTTCCCCGTGCCCAGCATGGCGCCGCGGATGCGGCGGCTCTGCCACTTCCTGATGCCCCGCAATATCGCGCGCAGCGTCTACTCGCGCTACTGGGCCGGTGGCCCGGCCGCCGCCGGTTACCGGTCCCTGGCCGGCACGTTCGGCTCGATCATGGAGACGGTGATGGGGGCCGACGAGCCCACGTTCGTCTACGTCTACGTGCCGCACATCGACAACGAAGCGCACCACAGCGGGCCGGAGAGCATCGGCGCCCGCGCCGGCATCGTCGCGATCGACCGCCTCGTCGCGGACCTCAAATCGGAGCTCGGCTTGTCGACCGCGGTGGTGGTGACCGCGGACCACGGTCACCTCGGCGTGGATCCCGAGGAGCGCCTCATGATCCGCGACTCCCACGGCATCCCCGAACTCCTCGCCAGTCCGCCGTCGGGCGACGCCCGAGTCCTCGAGTTCCACGTGCGCCCGCGCGAGCACGAGCGCTTCGAGGAGCGCTTCCGTGCGAGCTTCGGCGAGCACTTCTTCCTCCTCACCACCGCCGAGGTCGAGGAGCTGGGGCTGCTCGGCCCCGAGCCGCTCGCCCCGCTGACGACCCAGCGGCTCGGCGACTTCATGGCGATCTCGCGGGGCGCAACGGTGCTGGGCTTCTACCCCTCGCGGGCTTCGCGGCAGGGGCTGCAGCAGCGCTCGCACCACGCCGGGCTGACCCCGTCGGAGATGCGCGTGCCGCTGGTGGTGGTCTGAGCAGGCGCGGGCGCTGTCCGCCCGCGGCGATCGATGCGGGCACGCCATGCCGCCGGGCTCCGTGGCTCGCCGTCACCCACAGCGCCCGTTAGCACCCGCGATCGAGCGCTACCGCAGGAGAATGATCCCAAGCAGCGGAATGACGATGAACGTTCCGCCGACGTACCCCGCGACCAGCAGGGGCCGCGTTGCCGCGACACTCGAGAGCCCCTCGGCGAGCCGGATCGGCACCTCGCGAATCGCAGGCACTGGGTAGATGAGTGCTATCCCCGTGATGTTGAACAACGTGTGCGTGAGCGCCACCACCAGGCCCGCGCGCAAGTCGACCGCCAGCGACGCAACGAGCGCGGTAACCGTGGTGCCGAGGTTGGCCCCGAGCGTGATCGGGAAGGCGTTGCGCAGGGTCAGGACTCTCGATCCGACCAGCGGGATCAGCATCGACGTCGTGATGCTGGATGACTGTACGGCGATGGTCGTAACGGTTCCGATCCCCATCCCGACAAGCCCGCTGCCACGGGCGACGGCTGTGTTGATCGAGCGCTCCATCCGTTCGGCGAACAATCGCCGCAGGTTGATGGTGAGGAACGCCAGGGCCCCGAATATCAGCAGCAGCCCGAACGCGAGCAACACCACTCCCAACACACGATCGCTATCGACGATGCTGCCGACCAGCGCCTCGATCTGGTTCACGGGCTCCCGGACGAGTTCCTTCAGAGGGCTGCGCGTCTTGCCCCCGCCAATGTTCCCGCCGAGTTGGTCGGCGAGCCAGGACGCCGAATTCGAGAGGAATCCCGTGGTGAGTTGCAACGGCAGGAGGATGGCGACCGCAATGATGTTGAAGAAGTCGTGCTGGGTCGCTGCCGCGAACGCACGCCGGAACTCATCGGTCCTGGTGATCGATCCAAGCGACGCCAGGGCGGCGGTGATCGTGGTGCCGATGTTCGCCCCGAGGACCATCGGCACGGCGGCGTCCACCGTGAGCGCGCCCGCGCCCACCAACCCGACGATCGTCGAGGTTGACACGGATGAGGACTGCACCAGCACGGTCGCGAGGAGCCCCGCGAACAAGCCGGCCAGCGGGTTGTCCACGCTCGCGAGCAGCTCGTGCTGGAAATCGGCCCCGAGTCGATTGATGCCCCGTTCGAGCGCCGCGACGCCGGCGAGAAAGAAATACAGCATCACCGCGACAAGAGCCGCCCGAATGGGACGCGGGAGCGTCCTCCCCTGAGTCGACAGCAGCTTGTTCAAGGCCCCCCTTGGCGACCCAGTGGTCCGGGACCGCGGCTCTCGCAGACGTGCCGAAGATGTATGCGCGGCATACGACTCGACACTCGGGCGGTGAGTTGCAGGTCTCTTCCTCCACCCACGCCGCACCGGATCGCGCGACGTTCGTACCACAGCGTCCGGTGCTTGCGGGGGGGGGGGGTTCCAGCGGGAACATAGCCGCCATCCCCGTCACCCGCAACCCGGTGTCGCCGTGCTGGGTGGCCGAGAGCCGCCGCGCCGCGCTCAACCCCACGAAGCCGCGCCTGCCGCCAACCTGATCCGGGCGGGCGCCGGCGCGCTGCCCGCCGGATCGCGCCGACTACGGCAGCACGCCCACTGAGCGGAGCAGCTCCAGCGTGCCCGCGATGTCCTCGAGACGGCTCAGGTCAATCGGCGGCGGCTCAAGCGCGGCGATCGACGGGAGATCTGCGCTCGCCGGCGCCGAGGCGACCAGGGGGTATTCCGCGTTCTCCTCAGCGAAGTGGCGCTGGGCAGCCTCGCTCAGCAGGAACTCAATCAAGCGCTGCGCCGCATCAGGGGACTGCGAGCTGCGCAGCACGCCGGCGCCCGCCACGTTCACAAGCGTGCCGACGTCTCCCGGCCCCGTGTAGTGGTTGCGCGCGCTGAAACCCTCCCCCTCCGCCGCAAGGAAGCGATGCAGGTAGTAGTGGTTCACGAACCCCACGTCGATCTCGCCCCGTCCCGCCGCCTCGACGATGGGGGTGTTCTTCGGGTACTCGACGGGATCGTTCGCGAGGATGCCCTCGAGCCACGCGCGCGCTCCCGCCTCGCCAAGGTGGACGCGCAACGCCGTCACAAAGGCCTGGAACGAGCCGTTCGTGGGCGCCCAGCCGATGCGCCCCTTCCACTTCGGGTCGGTGAAGCCGAGGATCGAGTCCGGTAGCTCCGAAGGATCCACGGCGTCCGTGTTGTAGACCACGACCCGTACACGGCCCGACAGTCCGACCCACTGGCCCTCGCGGGAACGGTAGGCGGACGCCACTCGCTCGAGGACTGCCTCGTCGAGTTCCGCGAACAGTCCCGCCGCCTGCACCGCGCCGAGTCCGCCCGCGTCCTGGGCGATGTAGACGTCGGCGGGCGAGCGGTCACCTTCCTCGATCAACAGCGTGGCGAGTTCGGCCGTACCTGCGTAGCGGACAGCCACTTCGATGCCGGTCTCCTCCGCGAACTGCTCAAGCACCGGGCCAATCAGCGCCTCGCTGCGACCCGAGTAGACCGTGACCGTCTGATCGTCTTCGCCGCAACTCGCGACCAGGAACGCAGCTACGGCGATGGAGCCCACGATGAGCAACCCGAGCGCGGCGCGCCGCAGCACGCGCGGCCTCAGGCTGCGCAGTAGGTTCGACTCGGCTACTTTCAATGTCATGACTACCCACCCAGATACGTGTCGCCGCTCTGCACGGCGTGCTCTGACTCTTGTCACAACACAGTAGAGACTACTTACTCATATTAGTGCAACCTACGCTCTGGAGGTAGTGCGAGGTTTATCGAGGTTTCGTCAGGTATGCTGCCGAGGATCATCCGTGGACTGGCTCGGAGGTGGGCGTCAACCAGACAACGCTCGACACGAGTGAGACGGGGGGGCCACCGACGCAGCCGCCGCGCGACGCCTGTATCATCGCCGCGAGCACCCTCGATTGCAGTCAGGAGCCAGCTATGCGGATTGGCGTCGGCCTCCATCGAAACGCGCCCGATGACTGGGAGAGCGCGCTCGCATTCACGCTTGAGGCCGAACGCCTCGGCGCCGACTCCGTCTGGAGCGGCGAGGCGTGGGGCTTCGACGGCGCCACGTCGCTCGCCTACCTCGCCGGCCAGACCTCCACCATCCGCCTCGGCACCAGCATCATGAAGATCGGCGCGCGCAGCCCGGCGCTGACCGCGGGCACCGCCATGGCGCTCGCCTCGATGACCAACGACCGCTTCGTGCTCGGTCTCGGCACCAGCACGCCGCAGATCATGGAGGCATGGGACGGCGTCGCCTTCGCCCGCCCGATCCGCCGCTCGCGCGAGCTGATCGAGATCATCCGCCTCGTCGAGAGCGGCGAGCGCGTGGTCTACAACGGCGAGATCCACCAGATTCCGCTGCGCGACGAGTTGCGCCCGATGCGCACCCGCGCCGGCGCACGACGCCTCCCCATCTACGTCGCCTCGGTCGGCCCGCAGAACCTGCGCATGACCGGCGAGCTCTGCGACGGCTGGATCGGTAACTGCTTCGTGCCGGAGACCGCCGGCGCATTCCTCGACCACATCCGGGCCGGCGCCGAGTCCGTCGGCCGCTCGCTCGACGACCTCGAACTCCAGGTCCCCGTGACCCTCGAGTTCGACGACGACCTCGACGCGCTGGCGAAGCGGCACGCCATCGGCTACGCGTTCACGTTCGGGGCGATGGGCGAGCCGGGCCGCAACTTCTACGTCGAGGCGTTCGCGCGGCAGGGCTTCGAGGAGGTGCGCGAGGTGCATCGGCTGTGGATCAACGGCCAACGCGCCGAGGCGCAGGACCTGGTGCCGATCCCGCTCGCGCTCCAGACCAACCTGCTGGGCGACGATGAGAACATCAAGGTGCGGCTCCGCGCGTACCGCGACGTCGGCATCGACTCGCTGCGCGTGGGCCTGCGCGGCGACAACATCGACGAGATGCTGAACGACCTCGGCCGCCTGCTCGACCTGAACGCCGCGGTGGAAGCCGAGGTGGCCGGGTAGACACCGCGCCTCGCACGAACGCGCTCCGGGGCGGTTAGAATCAGTGCGCCAGCACAAGCGGGCGGCACACGCCCGCGTTCAGCGGTTTACTGGAGACTGCCATGACCACGATGGAACTGACCGAAGAACAGCGCAACGTCCACAACTACCTGCGAGGGCAGGGCGAGAAGTACTCCTGGCTCGAACTGTGGCCACGCGTGGCGCGCCCGCGCCTTGACCTGATCGCGACCCTCGACGGCGTCACCGCCGAGCAGGCGGAGGCGCGAACATCCGCCGACGAGTGGACGATCATGGAAGGCCTCCGGCACGAGATCGCCGTCACGCGCTCCACGCTCCACATCGTCGAGCGCCTCTCGGGCGTCACGGTCTCGGACACCGCCGACGAGGTGGACCCCGCCGAGCTGTCGTTCGGGGAGCTGCGCGACGAGCTGATGCGCAATGGCACGCAGTACGGGACGCTGGCGGCCGCGCTGCCCGAGGATGCCAACCTGGAGCCGACGCACCCGCACGGCAACTTCGGCGACCTGCACTGCCGCGCCTGGTACATCTTCCAGCGCATCCACGACGTCGACCACGTCAACCAGTTCCGGTCGATTCGCGACGCCGACGACTTCCCGGACGCGTAGCGGGACGGTGGCGCGTCCGCCCGCGGGACGCGAAGCTACCCGCGAGCGGACGGCCGCCCTCGTGGGGGACTGCAAGACCCACGCGCCGGCGGCCCGGTAAGGAGCCACAGTGAAGACTGGCCTGATCTCGGACACGCACTCCCCGGCGATGGGTAAGCACCCGCCCGAGGAGGTCGCGCTCGCATTCGCGGACGTAGACCTGATCCTGCACGCGGGTGACATCTACTCCTCGATGTGCCTGGACTGGCTGGAGCAGATCGCGCCCGTGCTCGCGGTGGAGGTGCCGCCCGCGCCATGCTTCGGCGATCCGCGGGTCGCCCGCAAGCGCGTCGTCGACGTCGGCGGGCGTCCGGTCGGGCTGGTGCATGACCTCGTGATCCTGGGCCACGGCTTCGAGGTGGCGCCCGGCGTCATGGAGCGCCAGGTCGGCGATGACGAGCCACTGGCCGACTACCTGGAGCACTTCTTCGGCGAACGCGTCGAGGCGGTCGTCTTCGGCGACACGCACATCCCGATGGTCGAGCGGCACCAGGGCATCCTGTTCGTCAACCCGGGCAGCCCGACGCTCCCCCGCCAGCGCCGCGAGTTGGGCATGGTCGGGATCATGGAGACAGACGAGAACGGCCATGAGGCCCGGATCGTGCAACTGTCGGACTACCGCGAGTAGCCATCGACCGCCAGGGGGTGTGACGGATGACCCGGGAAGAGTTGGTGATGGGCACGGCCGACAAGCTGATAAGCCGGCTGGCGCCGCACCCGAAGCCGCAGCAGCGCCGGACGCCGGGCCGCCTGGCAGGAAAGATCCGGATCGACCCGGACTTCGACGACACGCCCGAGGACATCATCGCCGCCTTCGAGGGGAACCTCGACGTTCGGGGTGGCGGGCAGGCCGACTGCTGAGCGTCTACGATGCCATCTTTGACCTGCACCCGGATGGCTTCGAGCCGCTCCCGATCACCCACGCCGACGCCCGCATGGCCGGCTCTCTGCCGGATCACCATCGGGATCCGTTCGACCGGATGCTGATCGCCCAGGCGCTCGCCCACAACCTGCTGCTCGTCACGCGCGACCCTCGAATGGACCTGTACGAAGCCAGGGTCCTCCCCGCCTGACTTCGAACACCGTGGGCGTGACGCCTGCCTGATCTCAGTCACCACTTCGACGATGTGACGCGACCCCTTGCGGCGCTGTACCCTCGCACGTACTAGCGAGCGAGGAGGGCAGCATGCCTCGACCGATTCCGGTGGCGGACGCCATCAGCAAGCCGTTCTGGGACGCCTGCAACGAGCGCCGGCTCATCATCCAGCGCTGCACCATGTGCGAGCGCAACCAACACCCGCCCGAGGCGACCTGCCGCGAATGCGGCTGGCAGTTCCACCTCGAGTGGCAGGAGACCAGCGGCCGCGGCACCATCGTCGGCTACTCGATCACGTACGACTCGCGGATCATGGCGTGGCAGGAAGAGCAGCCGTTCAACAACGCCGTCGTGGCCCTCGAGGAAGACCCCGAGATCAACTTCTTCTCCAACCTCCCCGGCGTCCCCGTCGGCGAGGTCCCCGTTGGGGCAACCGTCGAGGTCGACTTTATCGAGGTCTCCGCGGATCAGCTCATCCCGGAGTGGAAGGTCGTCGAGTAAAGCTAGCGGCCCGCCAGCCGGGACCACGCAACGCAAAGACGCAGCGCAGGAGGACACAAGTCATGGCACGCGCGATTCACTGGGAGCGCAACGAGGATCCGGTCGGCATCTGGGAGCACCGCGGCAAGGTGGTGCTCGCGGGCGCGGGCCACACGAAGAACACCGACCGCCGCTGGGACGGCGTCAGCATGGAAAGGTCGCTGGGCGCCTACGTCGTCGAGGCTGCCCGCGCCGCGATGGACGACGCCGGCATCACACCTGACGACATCGACGGCATCGTCACCTCGGCCGGCGGGCAGCCCGCCCACATGAGCCTCGGCTCGCAGTGGGGGCCGCTGCGGCCCTTCTTCGACGCCCCGTACGACAGCGAGGACGGCCTCACGTACGTGACGGCGGAGTGGGTGCAGAAGCAGATGAACCTGCAGAACGTCACCTACCTGAACTCCCACGGCGAGACCGTGTGGAACCTGATCGGCCTCGCCGCGCAGGCCGTCGGCGACGGCCGCTGCGAGGTCTGCCTGGTCCCCTACCCGAACGGCAACATCGAGGGCCGCTACCACCAGAACCCGAGCCTCGACGCGCCCGGACCCGCGCAATGGTCGAGCCCGTGGGGCTGGGGACTGTCCGGTCAGGGCTTCGTCTTCGAGCAGTACGGACGCAAGTACGGGACGAACCACGAGCGCATGGCGCCGTTCGTCGTGCAGGAGCACGCCAACGGCCTGCTCTGGCCCTACAGCTACTACGCGCAGCACGAGCCGGGCCCGTTCACGACCGAGGACTACCTCAACGGCCGCTGGATCGCCCGCGATCTCAGCATCTTCGACTGCGACCGGCCCGTGCAGGCGGGCGCCTGCTACATCATCACCACCGCCGAGCGCGCGAAGGACATGAAGCAGACGCCCGTCTACATCCTCGACCACACCGAGAGCGCGTTCACGCCGCGCAGCCTGGTCCAGACCCTCGACGACACCGAGGCGTGGACGGACATCCAGGCAAAGCGGTCGTACGCGGGCTCCGGTCTGCGGCCCGAGGACATCGACGTGTTCGCGCCGTACGACGGCTTCGCGGTGTTCACGCAGTACTTCCTCGAGGCCTTCGGGTGGCGCGGGGTGCAGCGTGGCGAAGCCCACGACTTCTACGCCGACGACATCTCGCTCAAGGGGCCGAACCCGCTCAACTCGGGCGGCGGCAACATGGGCACGGGGCGCATGCGCACGGTCTTCATCACCGACCCGATGGAGCAGCTGCAGGGCCGCGCCGGCGACCGCCAGGTCGACATCAAGGCCGAGGTCGCCGTCACGATCGGCGTGCTCCCGAGCAATGCCGCGGCGATCGCGTTCAGCACCAGCCCCGACTAGGGCCGGTTTCTCGGCGACGATATTCGGGGCGCGCTCCGCTACATCGGGGCGCGCCCCGTTTGCGACCTACGGGTTCCTTAGGGATACTCGTCCGACGTGCGCGAGGGCAGGGAGTGTTGAGTGGCGATCCTACTGAGCTTTGACATCGACGGAACGCTCGAACTGGGAGATCCTCCCGGCGGCGTCACCATCGAGATGGTCCGGCGGGCGATTGACCTCGGCTTCATCGTCGGCAGCTGCTCTGACCGGCCGCTCAGCAGCCAGCGCCGCATGTGGGCGTCGCTCGACATCGAGCCCGACTTCGTCGCCTCGAAGCACCAGCTCGGGTTGGTCAAGGCACAGTTCGACGAAGCCGAGGCCTACTACCACATGGGCGACCGCGACACGGACGAAAGCGCCGCGAAGGAGAACGACTTCGGCTTCTGGTGGCACACCGAGGCCGAACTCGAGCCCTGGCTGGAGTTCACCAACTCGGAATAGCTCCGGACATCGATCCGCGCGCTCGGAGGCCCACCGTCGGCGGGCCTCCGTCGTTGCGTGCCACGCCTACCGGCGCCAGGTAGCATCGGCGCATGGTCCACGAACGACTCGATGAGGAGCCCTGGGACGAGTTGCTGGACGAGCTGCGCGCGATCTGCCTCGCGCTGCCCGAGGCGGGCGAGACCATCAACTTCGGCAACCCGTGGTTCCGCGCCGGCAAGAAGCCGTTCGCCATCTTCGGCGTCAGCGACGGTGTGCCGGGCGTCTCGTTCCGCGCCGACCCGTTCGCACGCGAGCTGCTGCTCGAGGACGGGCGCTACTTCCCCACCCCGTACATGCACCACCACGGCTGGCTCACGCTGCCCCTCACCGAGCCGATCGACTGGGATGAGATCGAGGAACACCTCGTCGACAGTTACCGGATGCAGGCCCTGAAGCGCATGCTCCGAGCCCTCGACGCCTGACCCCCACGCCGCCGAGCCCACCCGTGCGGGATGGCCAATTCCCCGCCCCCGGCAAATAACGCGTCAATTCTTACGACCCGCAAACATCGCGCTGCCGCCGGGACCGCCGCTCGCGCGACTCAGACTAGCCCCGCACCCCACATCCTTGCCCGCCGGATGACGGCCGGCGGCGGGACGGGCATGCTTGTCCCCCACGCGCTCCCGCAACGCGCCCGGTCGCGTTGCGCCGGCCGGCGCGCCATCGCCTCGAGGGGGATCGATGCTGGCTGGCAAGTCCGCCCTGGTCACGGGCTCCACGAGCGGCATCGGGCTCGCCATCGCCCGCGCGCTCGCGGACGAGGGCGCGAACGTCATGCTGCACGGCCTCGGCGACCCCGCCGCGATCCGCGAGCTCTGCGACGACTTCGAGACGAACTACGATGTCGACGTCGCGTTCAGCGGCGCGGACGTGCGCGACTCCACGGCCATCGAGTCGCTCGCGCGGGAGGCGCTCGAGCGCTTCGGGCGCGTCGATGTCCTCGTCAACAACGCGGGCATCCAGCACACCGCCCCGATCGAGGCGTTCCCGGTCGAGCGCTGGGACGACATCATCGCCGTCAACCTCTCCGCGGCCTTCCACACCACGCGGCTCCTCCTGCCCGGGATGCGCGAGGCGGGCTGGGGCCGCGTCATCAACACGGCCTCGGCGCACGGGCTTGTCGCCTCGGTCGAGAAGGTCGCGTACATCGCCGCCAAGCACGGCCTCGTCGGCATGACCAGGGTCGTGGCGCTTGAGACGGCGCAGTCGGCGATCACCTGCAACGCGATCTGCCCCGGCTGGGTCCGCACCGAACTCATCGAGCGGCAGATCGAGGCGCGCGCGGACACCCTCGGCGTGTCGATCGAGGAGGGCGCACGCGCACTGCTCGCCGAGAAGCAGCCCTCGCTGGAGTTCGTCCAGCCCGAGCAGGTCGCGCAGATCGCGGTGTTCCTGTGCTCAGACGCCGCCACCCAGATCACCGGCGCCGCCATCTCCGTCGACGGCGGCTGGACGGCGCAGTAGCGAGGCCGCCCGTGGTCGCGCAGGTCTTCCCGACGCCCGATGACGCCATCGCCGACGTGCCGGACGGCGCGTCGATCATGTTCGGCGGCTTCGTCTCGGCCGGCACGCCGAGCAACCTCATCCTCGCGCTACAACGCCTCGGCACGCGCGGCCACACGGCGATCGCGAACAACATCGGCCTTGGCGACAAGCTCGACGAGCTGTGCGAGGCGTACCAGCTCGCCCACGTCATTGCGACCTTCGCGATCCGCGCCTCCTCCCGCCGCGGGAGCCGCTTCGAGGAGCAGTACCGCGCGGGCGACGTGACCCTCGAACTCGTGCCGCAGGGCACGTTCGCCGAGCGCATCCGCGCCGGCGGGGCGGGCCTCGGCGGCGTGCTGACGCGCACGGGCGTGGGGACGGTGGTCGCCGAAGGCAAGGAGCTGATGGAGATCGACGGTGAGCGCTACCTCCTCGAGCGGCCGCTGCGGGCGGACTACGCCTTCCTGAAAGCGCACCGCGCCGACCGGCTCGGCAACCTCGAGTACCGGGCGGCCGGGCGCAACTTCAACCCGCTGATGGCAACCGCGGCGGACACCGTCGTCGCCGAGGTGGAAGAGATCGTCGAGGTGGGCGCGATTGACCCGGAGCGGGTCGGGACGCCCGCCGTCTACGTCGACCGGATCGTGCGCTGCGATCCGCTGCCGGTGCGCTGGGATGGTTGACGGCCCCGTCGGCATCCCGCGCGAACTGATCGCGCTGCGCGTCGCGCGCGAGTTGCGCGCGGGCATGGTCGTGAACCTCGGCATCGGGCTCCCGACGCAGGTAGCGAACCACCTCCAACCCAGCGTTGACGTGCTGTTCCAGGCCGAGAACGGCATCCTCGGCTACGGCGCGATCCTCGACGACGACTTCGACCCCGACGTCATCAACGCGGGAGGCCAGCCCGTCGCGCTGCGGCCGGGCGCGAGCTTCTTCGACAGCGCCACGTCGTTCGCGATGATCCGTGGCGGGCACGTCGACGTGGCCGTGCTCGGTGGCCTGCAGGTCTCGGCGCGCGGCGACCTCGCGAACTGGTCGGTGCCGGAGCGCGGCGGCGGGAGCATCGGCGGCGCGATGGACCTCGCGGTCGGCGCGCGCCGGCTGATCGTGGCGATGGAGCACCGGACGCGGGACGGGTCGCCGAGGATCGTGCGGGAGTGCGATTACCCGCTCACGGCCCCGGGCTGCGTCGACCTGATCGTGACGGATCTCGCCGTGATCGCGGTGACGCCCGGAGGCCTCGAACTCCGGGAGGTCGCTCCGGGCGTGACGCCCCGCGAGGTCCAGGCCGTCACCGGGCCGTGGCTCGTGATGCCGCCGGACCTCTCCGAGATGAGCCTCTACGTCGACATGCCCGAGGAGCCACACGCAGACGGCGCCGGCCACCTCGATGGGTGACCGGCGCCGCCGGTGATTCGAGACTGGGTGGTGGGTTAGCCGCCGGTCCAGACCGGGTCGCGCTTCTCGGCGAAGGCGGCCGGGCCTTCCTTCGCGTCGGCGGACGCCAGGACGACCTGGTTCATCCACTCGGCGGTGCGCAGCGACTCGTCGATGCCGGCCTTGCGCCAGGCCTGGACCACCGACCTGGCGCCCTCGATCGGGAGCGGCGCGTTCGAGGCGATCATCTGCGCGATCTCCTCGGCGCGGACCATCAGCTGGTCCGGCTCGGTGACCTCGGTGACGATGCCGAACGCCTTGGCCTGGTCCGGCTCGATGCGGTCGGCCGTGAGCAGGACGTAGTTCGCGGCCGAGAAGCCAATCACGCGCGGCAGGTGGTGGATGCCGTAGCGGGCGCTGGAAGCTTGCCCGGTCGGCAGGGCGCTATCCTCGGTTGGTAAGTGATAGCGATAGTGGTATCATTTTCGTGTGGCCAGCGTCGCGGCAATTGTCAGGCAGATGCGCACCAACCCGCGCGGCGCTCGCTTCGCCGACCTGGTGAAGGTCTGCGACCACTACTTCGGGCCGGCCCGAGGACGGGCGGCAGCCACTGGGTCTATCGCACGCCCTCGCCGGAAAACCCGAGGGTCAACATCCAGAACGACAGGGGCGCGGCCAAGGCGTACCAGGTGAGACAGGTACTGAGGGCCATCGACAGGTTGGAGGCCGGCGATGAGTGATCACTACACCTACCGCGTCACCTGGTCAGAAGAGGATGGGGAGTACGTGGGCCTGTGCCTGGAGTTCCCGCTCCTCAGCTGGCTGGCGCCGCAACCAGAGGATGCGTTCGCCGGCATCCGGTGTGCGGTGGCCGATGCGGTGCAGGACATGCAGTCCGCCGGCGAGGCTGTTCCGGAGCCGCTGGCAAGCCGCCCCTACTCCGGGCGCATCCTGCTCCGCGTTCCGCCCGAGATCCACCGTGAACTCGCGACACAGGCGGCCGAGGAGGGCGTGAGCCTGAACCGACTGCTGAACGCACGCTTGTCGTAGCGCGCCACTGAGCCTGCCTCAGAATGCCACCATTCGCCAGGAACGATTGGGCAGACCTCACGGCCAACCCGCCCATGCGTGCCCTGCGGGTGCTCCAGCATCCGCCAAGGCCGACCGAACGGCTCACGCAGCTCGGCCACCAGTTCCGGAGCCACCTGACGCTCCTCCCGGGCAGATCTCATCGCGATTCGTGACGCAGCCAGACCGGGGTGCGGTAACAGGCACTTCTGATGCACTGCAGCCCCCCAACGCACAGGTCCTCGGTAACAGGGTTTTGATGCACAGAGGAGGCCCCCGGTAACACCTACTTCTGATGCATTGCGTCGCGGCGCGTTGCTCGCCGTCGGAGGCGTCGCGCGACGGTGCGCCGTCTATGATGCGTGGCATCAACTCGCGACGTACCGCGCATACCGAAGGGGGCCCGAAGTGGGCGATTACGAGTTCCTCCTCTACGAGACCGACGACGACCAGATTGCGACGATCACGCTCAACCGGCCGAACCAGATGAACGCCATCTCCCCGGACCTCGAGCGCGAGCTCCACGAGGCCCTCGACGAGGCCGCCGCCGACGAGTCGGTGCGCACGATCATCCTCACCGGCGCCGGTCGCGCCTTCTCGGCCGGCTACGACCTCGGCCGCAAGCGTGAGGCGCCGACGACGCGCAGCGCGGCGCTGGCCGAGTGGATGCCCACCGACGTGGCCCACACCGACCACGTCATGCACATCATGGAGCTCGACAAGCCGGTCATCGCGGCCGTCAACGGCTGGGCGCTCGGCGGCGGGTTCTGGTACACGCTCGCGTGCGACATCACGATCGCGTCGGAGCAGGCCACGTTCGGCCAGCCCGAGGTGCGCATGGTGTCCAACACCTCGTTCCTGTTCCCGGCCCTCGTCGGCTGGAAGGTGGCGGCGCGCTACGCCCTCACCGGCGACCACTTCGGCCCCGAGGAGGCGGTGCGCATCGGCGCCATCAACGAGGTCGTACCGCACGACGAGCTCATGCCGCGCGCCCGCGAGATGGCGAAGCGGCTCGCGATGGTGCCGTCCGACTCCGTGCGGCTCAACAAGAAGCTGACGACCTTCGGCCTCCACGCGATGGGGCTGCGCAACGCCATCCAGACCGGCGGCCTGATCTCCATCCTGGCCCACGCCTCGACCGACGCCGAGGAGGTCGCCGACATGTACGAGGTGCAGCGCAACGAGGGCCTCGGCGCGTTCCTGAAGATGCGCGACGGCAAGTTCATCCCCGAGCCCGGCGGCCCCCGCTCGCGGTAACCGGCGGGACGGGCTCCGTTCCCGTGACGGGGCACGACACCATGGCGGCGCCGCCGGACATCGACGAGATCCGGCGCGCCGCCGACGCGCTCGCGGGGCGGCTCTCGCTGCCCACGCCCCTCGTCTACTCACCGGCGCTCTCGGAGCGCCTCGACGCGCACGTCTCGCTCAAGCTCGAGTTCGCCAATCCGATCGGCGCGTTCAAGCTGCGCGGCGGCGTGTTCCTTGCCGGCGAGTTGGCCGCGGGCGAGCGCCCGAACGGCCTCGTGACCGCGTCGACGGGGAACCACGGGCAGTCGATCGCCTACGGCGCGGGGCTGCACGGCCTCGACGCCGTCATCTTCGTCCCGGAAGGGGCGAACCCCGACAAGATCGCCTCGATACGCCGCCTCGGCGCAGAGGTGCGCGAGGGGGGCGCGCGCTTCGACGACGCCAACGCCGCCGCGCATGACTTCGCCGCCGAGCGCGCGATGCGCTTCGTCGAGGTCGACGAGCCGCTGCTGATCTCGGGCGTGGCGACCGCTGCCCTCGAGGTGCTCGACCCCGACGGCGGTCAGCAGCCGGACACGGACCTCGTGATCGTGCCGCTCGGCGGGGGCTCCGGCGCCTGCGGCTGGGTGGTGGCGCGCGACGGCCTCGAGGCGGAGTGCGAGGTCTGGGCGGTGCAGTCGGCGCAGGCCCCGGCCGCCCACGACTCGTGGCGCGAGGGCCGCGTCGTCGAACGTCCCAACACGACGACGGCCGAGGGCCTCGCGACCGCCACCGGCTTCGAGTACACGCAGTCGATCCTGCGCGACCGCCTCGACGACTTTCTGCTCGTCGACGACACCGACATCGGGGCGGCCGTCGTCGAGCTGCTGGAGCGCGCGCATCTCCTCGTCGAGCCGGCGGGAGCGGCGTCGCTCGCGGCGGCTCACCAGGCGCGTGAGCGCCTGCGCGATCGTCGCGTCGTGCTGGTGCTGAGCGGCGCGAACATCACGCTCGCTCAGCTTCGAGGGCTCCTCGACGCGGCCTGACAGCGCGTCCCGGCCGCTACGCGGACTCCGCGTCCAGCAGCCTCCGGCCACCGTCGGCGTAGTGCCGTCCCTTGGCGTGCAGGTGCTGGCCCGCGGCGCGCAGGTCGCGCCACGCGCGCTCGAGGCGGTTCGAGCGGTAGAGCGACTGCGCCCCGGCGGCCTCGAACAGCAGGTCCGCCGCGCGCACGCAAGCGTGCACCGTGTGCGCGACCGCCAGCTGGAGCGCGCTGAACGCCTCCGGCGGCTGCGGCTCGCCGTCCTCGGCGCGCTGCCAGATCTCGCCGAGGATGCGATCGAGCCACGCCTCGGCGGACGCAACGAGCGCCTCCGCCTCGCCGCGGGCGTGGTGCGCGAGCGCCACCTCGGCGGCGGGCCGCTGGCTCCACGCGTCGCTCGAGGCGATCCCGGCGAATGCCTCCATCGCCTGCCGGGCGACGCCGATCGCGTGCGCACCGTGGCCCATCTGGAAGTGCGGACCGAGCGGCAGCGTCGAGCGCGGCCCGCTCGTCCACGGCGCCGCGAACTCGAACACGAACTCCGCCGGCACACGCACCTCGTGCATCGCGTAGTCGAAGCTGCCGGTGCCGGCGAGGCCCGGCACCGACCAGGTGTCGACGAGCTCGGCCTGCGCGGCGGGGACGGCGAACGCGCGCATCCGCGGCTGCCCGCGCTCGTCGAGCGCCGGGCTGCCGTCGGCGTCGAGGAGTCGTGCGCGGCTGATCAGCCAGTCGGCGTTGGGGAAGCCGCTGCCGAACGGCCACTGCCCCTCGGCGAGGTAGCCGCCCTCGGCGGGGCGCAACGTCCCGGCCGGTGGGTTGAGCGTGCCAACACAGATCGGGCGCGCGCCGCCGCCGAAGATCTCCTCGGCGGAGTCGCGCGGCATCCACTGCGCGAGCGCGTTCGTCTCGGCCGCGATCATCACGACCCAGCCGGCCGCCGCATCACCCTCGGAGAGCGTGCGCACGACCTCCATGAACGTCGCGACGCTCGCGTCGAGGCCGCCGAGTTCGGCCGGCGCCCAGAGGTGGAACAGCCCGGCATCTCGCAGCGCCTCGACGAGCGAGGCGGGCAGCCGCCGGTCGCGCTCGATCGCCTCGGCCTCGCTGCGCGCGACGGCGGCGAGAGCGGCCGCCCGCTCGACGATCGCGGCGTCGGCCCCCGCGAAGCTCACGCCAGAGCCGCCTCGATGTCATCGATGTGACCGGACTCGTGGCTCGTCACCAGCATCCCCAACAGGTCGCCGACGGCGATGTCGCCGGGGCGGAAGCCGAGCGGGACCTCCACGGCGAACAGCGCCTCGTCGGCGCCCCCGATGGCTGCGATCGAGGCCTCGTGGCCGGTCTTCACCTCGGCGATGAGGTCGGCTGCGCTGACGTCGGAGCGCTCGGCGACCTGCTCGTCGTTGCTCGGCATCCCGCCTGCCTCGCCGCCCTGCGCCCGCTCGAGCATGCGCGGGACGGGGTTGGAGCTGGCGGCGAGGTGGCTCAGCGCGTCGCGCACGCGCCACTCGCCCTCGGGCAGCGGGGCCTCGGGGTTGGCGATGATGGCGTCGCTGAGCGCATCGATGCGTGCGTTCAGGCCCTGGAATCCCTCGATCAGTTCGTCGCGGCTTGGCATGTGACCTCCCGGTGTGTTCGCGGTGTTGGAGTCTACAGCCTCGACCCGCTGCGGACGCGGCGAGGCCTCGACGACGCTGGTACGCTGCGCGCCACGGGGGATCGCAGATGACCGCACCAGCAACCGACCCGCCACGAGCGCTCGAAGGGGTGCGCGTCGTCGAGTGCGGCGTGGCGATCGCCGGGCCGCTGGCCGGGCGCTACCTCGCGCACCTCGGCGCCGACGTGATCAAGGTCGAGTCACGCTCGCGCAGCGCCGCGATGGGCGCGCGCGCGCCCGCATGGGCGCCGCCGGACGTGGGCCTCGCAGGCGGCGACATGCTCGCCGGGAACAACACGTTCAACGCGCAGAAGCGCGGCGTCGGCCTCGAGCTCAAGTCGCCCGAGGGGCGTGAGCTCCTCGACCGCCTCATCGAGCAGAGCGACGTGTTCCTCACGAACTTCAGCGTGCCCGCCATCAACTCGCTGCGGATCGACTACGAGCACGTGCGCGCGGTGAACCCGGACATCGTCTACGTGAGCATGCCGGGCTACGGCAGCGGCGAGGGCCCGTACCGCGACTACAAGTCGTGGGGCCCCAACCTCTCCTCGTTCTCCGGCCTCGACTACCTGACGGGCGACCCCGACCGCCAGCCGGCGATGACGCCCGTGCCACTGCCCGACTACATCGCGGGCTACCACGCGGTGACGGCGATCATCAGCGCGCTGCTGCACCGTGAACGCGGCGGCCCCGGGCAGTGGATCGACATCTCGCAGTTCGAGTCCGCCGTCGCCTGCCTCGGGCCGTACATCGGGCAGGTCGCGCTCGGCGGCGAGGAGCCGAACCGCAGCGGTAACCGCAGCCCCGGCGCGGCGCCGCGCGGCGTCTTCCCCACCATCGACGACGACCGCTGGGTCGCCATCTCCGCCCGCAACGACGACGAGTGGCGCGCGCTCGCGCGCGCGGTCGGACGCCCCGAGTGGGCCAACGATCCCCGCTTCCAGACTTTCGAGGGCCGCCGCGCGCACGAGGAGGAGCTCGAAGCCGCCCTCGCGGAGTGGTGCGCCCGCCGCACGCGCGAGGAGGCGACGTTCGTGCTACAGGCCGCGGGCGTCGCTGCCGCGCCCGTGCAGGACCACCTCGACCACCTCGCCGACCCGCAGCTACGCGCTCGCCGCTTCTGGCGGCTGGTGCGCCACCGCTGGCTCGACGGGGACCTCATCGACGGCCTCCCGATCCACCTCACGGACACCCCTGTGCGCCACGAGCACGCCTCCCCGGCCCTTGCCGAGCACAACGAAGACATCCTCATCGACCTCGCCAACCTCAGCGTCGACCGCATTCAGGAGCTGGCAGAGGCCGGCGCGGTGAGCCCGCCCGCGGACGCTCCGCCGGGCGATGCGACGCTGGAGCGGCCGTACTTCGACTGGGCGCTCCCGCTGTTGCGCATGAGCCGCGAGGCCGACATGCCAAAGCAGCCTCCCGCCTTCAATGCGGCGCAGCTCATCCGCGACATGCGCGATTCGCGGACGCGCCACCTGATGGCGATCGCCGGCCGGGGCCGCGAGCCGCGAACCTTCGACCACGGCCCGCTGCACGGCATGCGCGTGGTCGACCTCAGCGACGGGATGAGCGCGTACGGCGCGCGGCTGCTCGCGCACCTCGGGGCGGACGTCGTGCGCGTCGAACCGCCCGAGGGGGCCTCGATCCGTGCGGACGGGCCGTTCACGGGCGGGCCGCTCATGGGCGGGCCGCTCATGGGCGGGCGCAGCCTGCTGCAGCTCTACATGGACGGCGGCAAGCGCTCCGTCACGCTCTCGCTCGGCGACCCCGCCGACGCCAGAGCGTTCGAGGAGCTGTGCGCAACGGCCGACCTCGTCTACACCGCCGACGAGGACGCGGTCGCCATCGCCGAGGCCGCGCGCGCGGCGAACCCCGAGCTCTCGACGGTCGCTGTCACGCCGTTCGGACTGACGGGGCCGTACCGCACGTGGGCCGCCGACGACCTCACGCTGTGGGCGCTGAGCGGCATCCTGCAGCTCACCGGGTACCCCGACCGGCGGCCGCTCATCCCCGGCGCGCTGCTCGCCGACTACTTCGTCGGCGAGGTCGGCGCCATCGCCGCCCTCGCCGCGCTCTACGCGCGCACACACACCGGTCGCGGGCAGCTGGCCGATGTCTCGGCCCACGAGGTGCTCGTGTCGACGGCACAGGGCGGGACCGGCCTGCCGGCGCTGATCGAGGACGCCAACCCGCGCCGACGCACCGGCAGCAGCGCGCTCGGCGCCAGTCCATACGGCTACTACACGTGCAGCGACCGCCTCGTCTGCCTGCTCGCGCTCACCGTCGGCCACTGGGACGCCCTCGCCTCATGGATCCACGAGGAGACCGGCGCCGAGGGGGTGCTCGAGGAGCGCTTCCGGGCCTCCTCGATGGTGCGCAAGGAGTACGACGACGAGGTCCAGGCGTACGTCGACAGCCTCGCCGGCCGCTACGACGCCGACACGTTCTGCAAGGAGGCACAGCGCCGCGGCATCCCGGCCGCGCCGGTCAACCCGACGGGCGCGATGCTGCGCGACCCGCACCTCGAGGCGCTCGACTACTGGGCGGACGCCGAGCAGCCGGGCGTCGGCCGCATCCGCTGGCCCGGCGCGCCGTTCCGCATGAGCGCCACGCCGTGGGCGCCGGCCTCGCCAGCGCCCGAGGCGGGGCAGCACACCGCCGACCTCGCGAACGGCGGGCCGTGGAGGCCTCGCGACGACGAATCGGTGGCCTCGGCGTAGCGATCCTGGGCGGAGAATCGCTTCCCCTCACGTGAGGTGCTGGACACCGCACTCCTGCTCGCGCATGCTTAGCTTCTCGGGTGCCGAACGCACCTTCGTGTCCCGTGCCCATCACGTGGCGGGGTGATGATCCGGCAGCACCGATCCGTGCGCTTCGCCGCACCCGGCGTGACGAGGAACCTACCGCAGCCATGACGGCGATGACGAACTTCCGCGAGCAGCAGCAGGCCGTGACTGAGCGCGGCTCGCGCATCTTCTTCGGCTGGTGGATCGTCGGCTCCGGGTTCATCGTGAACACCTTCAACGGGGCTCTTGTCTTCCACTCGTTCGGTGCCTACGTGGTGCTGCTCGAGGAGGATTTCGGCTGGAGCCAAGCCACCTTCGGCCTGGCCTTCGCCCTGCAGCGCGTCGAGAGCGGCTTGCTCGGTCCCATCGAGGGCTGGGCGATCGACCGCTTCGGGCCGCGCAGGGTGATGATGGTGGGCCTCGTGATCTTCGCGCTGGGGTTCCTGGCGCTGAGCCAGATCAACTCGATCCTGACGTTCTACCTGGCGTACCTGTTGATCGCCCTCGGTTCGGTGCTCGGCTCGTTCTTACCGGTTACCGTCGCGGTTGTTAATTGGTTCAACAAGCGGCGCGCGCTCGCGCTGGCGTTGGTCTCGCTCGGGTTCGCCGCTGGTGGCCTGGTGCAACCCGGCGTCGTTGCCTTACTGGAGAGTCTCGGCTGGCGCGGCATGGCAGCCGCCTCGGGCATCTTCGTCCTCGTCATTGGCCTCCCGCTCGCGGCGATCGTACGGCACCGTCCTGAGGACCACGGCATGCTCCCGGACGGCGACTTGCCCGGCCACGGGGACGAGCAACCGCCTGAGGTGAACTTCACCACCACCCAGGCGTTGCGCACCAGCGCCTTCTGGCTGATCGCGCTGGGCCACAGTTCTTCGCTGCTCGTGATCGGCGCGGTGATGGTGTACTTCGCGTCGCACCTCACGCTGGGCCTCGGGTATTCGCTCGCGTTCTTCGGGCTGATGTCAGCGCTCATGACCGCCTTTATGGTCATCGGTCAGGTCGTCATCGGCGGCATCCTTGGAGATCGCCTCAACAAGCGTATGGTCATCATCATCGCGATGTGCGGGCACACGGTTGCGATGCTGTTGCTGGCGTTCTCGTTCAACGTCGTGATGGTCATCGGGTTCGTGGTCATCAACGGGCTTGCGATGGGCACCCGCGGTCCACTCATCCAGGCGATGCGCGCCGACTACTTCGGGCGCCAGTCCTTCGGCAAGATCATGGGCTTCTCGTCGATGGTGATGATGGCCGGCATGATCATCGGCCCAGTCGTGGCAGGCATCTCCTACGACCTCACAGGCTCCTACCAGCGCGGCTTCATCATCCTCGCGATCCTCGCGCTGTCGGGCGGAGTCTTCTTCGCCTTCGCGAAGAAGCCCGAGCTCCCCGAGTCGGCGGCCGCGGCGCCGATGCCCGTACCCGTCGCCCCGCACGGGCTGGCCGCCCTTGCCACCAACGGCGCCGGCGCCAACGGCGCCAACGGCGCGTACGCGAACGGCGTCACCCACGCCGGCATGGCCGAGACCGTCCAGTGGCGCGAGAGCGCCTGGCCTGTCCCCGCATCGGCGAACGGCGGCGACGCCCCCCCCGTGGGCCAGAATCCCACCGTTCCGGCCCAACAGCGCTAACGCTCCTCGCGACCCGCCTATACTCGGCGCAGGCCGCGCGCGCGCCGTGCGCACGGCGCGCGTCAGGGAGAGCCGATGACCAACGCCGCAGCGGCCCGACCGCGCCAACGTTTCTTCTACGGCTGGTACATCGCCTACGGCGGCGCCCTCAGCAACTTCGTCACCATCGGCATCGCCGTCTTCGGCTTCGGCGTCTTCATCGGCCCGATGCGGGACGAGCTGGGCTGGAGCATCGCCGCGATCTCGCTCGGCTTCTCCCTGGGGAGCCTCGAGCAGGGACTGGTGGCGCCCATCTCCGGCTTCATGCTCGACAAGCTGGGCCCGCGCAAGATGGCCGTCGCCGGGGTGATCGTGCTCAGCGGCGGGCTGGTGCTCTTCTCGCAGGCGCGCTCGCTCGAGGTCTACTACCTTGCCAGCTTGCTCATGGCGACGGGCAACAGCATCGGCTCGCTGATGGCGTTCTCCGCCGCCGTCATGAACTGGTTCGATCGCAAGCGCGCCCGCGCGATGGGCGTGCTCAACGCGGGCAACGGCGCGGGCTACTTCGTCGTCCCGGTCGTCGCGCTGTTCGTGAGCTGGTTCGGCTGGCGCGAGACGCTCCTGATCGCGGCCGCGATCGTCTTCACGCTCGGCGTGCCGCTCGCGCTGCTGCTGCGCAACCGGCCGCAACCCTACGGCTACCTGCCGGACGGCGAAGCGCCCGAGGAGCCCTCGGGCGCACCGATCGCGATGCCGACACTCACCGGGTTCACGGTGGGCGGCGGGCTGCGGATCCCGGCCTTCTACCTGCTCGCGCTGGCCAACGCCTGCGGCACGTTCGCGATCGTCGCGTGGGTCGTGCTCCAGGTGCCGCACCTGGAGCACGCGGGGTTCTCGACCGGCAGCGCGGCGCTCGTCGTCGCGTTCTACGGCGCGTTCCAGGTCTTGCTACGAATCTTCGCCGGCTGGATCGCCGACGCGCTCGGGCGGCGACGCGTCTACGCGCTCGGCTTCCTGCTCCAGGGCATCGGGATGCTGATGTTCGTGCAGCTCGAGCCGGGCCGGCTGTGGCTCATCCCGTTTTACTACGCCGCGTTCGGCTTCGGGCACGCCGCGTGGCTCGTGGTGCAGATGACGCTCATCGCCGACTACTTCGGCACGCTGCGCTTCGCGACACTGCGAGGGCTGGCGAGCAGTTTCCAGACGCCCGTCACCATCGTCGCCCCGGTCCTGGCGGGCTTCGTGTTCGACCAAACGGGCACGTACCAGGGAATCTTCACCATCTACGCCTTCGTCGCGGCGTCCGGCGCCATCTTCGTCGTGCTCGTGCGGCGGCCGATCTGGAACGAGATCGAGGCCGCGAGGGCGCTCGGCCCCGTGGCGGTCCCCGCGTCTCCCACGGCCCCCGCTCCCGCAGCGGTTGCGGCCCTGGCCGCAGCAGCGTCGACGCCATCCGCGCCCTCCTCGCTCGACGGTGCGCCCGGAGCGCCCGGGGCAGCCGGGCGCGCTCGACTCACGCATGCAGGCATGGCGGATTCCGGCGCGTAGCTCAGGAGGCAGCGATGGTCGATGTCCAGACGGCGCTCGGGCCGGTGCCCGGCGATCAGCTTGGCCTGACGCACGGGCACGAGCACCTCTTCGTCTCCTCGGCGGGCCTGCGCGAGTTCTACCCGTGGCTCTTCGACACCGAGGCCGAGTTGGACCACGTCACCGCCGAACTCATCGAGGCGCGAGAGGCCGGCGTGCGCACGATCGTCGACGTGACCACGCCCGACCTCGGCCGTCAGCCCGAGCTCATGCGCACGGTCTCGGAGCGCTCGGGCGTCAACGTTGTCGTCGCCACGGGCATCTGGCTCGACCACCCGCGCGCGCTGAGCACGGCCACCGCCGTGGAGTACGCCGACATCTTCCAGCACGAGATCGAGGTCGGCGTCGGCGGCACCGATATCCGCGCGGGCGTGATCAAGGTCGCGAACAGCGACCCGCCGGGCATCGGCAACGAGGAGGAGCGCATCCTCCGCGGCGCCGCGGAGGCGGCAACGCGCACGGGTGTCCCCGTCACCACCCACACCGGGCCGTACACCATCGGCCGCGAGCAGATGCGCGTCTTCGCCGACACCGGCGTCGCGCCGCACCTCGTCGCCATCGGCCACTCCTTCACCGGCGACGTCGAGTACCTGCGGGAGGTGCTCGAGGCGGGGCACTACCTCTCCATCGACCACTTCCGCTGGCGGCCGGAGATCGAGTCCGAGGTGATCGCGGCAATCGCCACGCTCTGCGCCGAGGGGCGCGCGGACCACATCATGCTCGCGCACGACTACGCGCCGGAGCAGAACTCGTTCCGCCGCCACGGCGCGCACGACTCGCCGAGCGACTTCACGTACATCGCGAACGAGCTGCGCCCGAAGCTGACCGACGCAGGCATCCCGGCGTCCGACATCGAGGCGATGCTGATCGAGGCGCCGCGCACGTTCCTCGAGGGCGGGCGCGGGTAGGGCCCGTCAGGAGACGAAGCGGGCAAGCGCGAAGGCAATCGCCGTAGCAGCGCCGATGCTTCCCATGACCGCACCCACCACCCAGCGCGTAATGCGAGTCTCCATCTGGAAGAGATCGGCCTTCGTCGCGAACATGTCCCGGAAATGAGACTCAAGGCGTGCCTCCGAGTCGCGGAGGTCCGCCCTGGTCTGAGACTCGAGGCGGACCTCCAGTTCGCGGAGGTCCGCCTTTGTCTGCGAGTCCAACCGCGCCTCCAGTTCCCGGAGGCCGGTCTTCGTCTGCGACTCCAGCCGCGCCTCCAGTTCTCGGAGGTCGCCCTTTGTCGCAGTCGCGTCGTTGAATGCAGTCATGAGGGCATCGCCAACCTTCCGTCCGATCGCCGTGGGATCGGCGACGGGCGGGAGCTACCGTGGGAGCAGCGTGGACAGAGTAAGGGGAACCGTCCAGGGTTGCACGCTCCTACAGCGCGGCCACCATCGCGATCGCCGGCGGCAGCCCGTCGGCGATGGGGAGCCAGCGCGCGCCCCGGTCGTGCGATGCCCAGATGCTCGCGCCGGCGTGCGCGAACAGCATGTCCATGCCGCCGGTGACGGCGCTCACGAGGGGCGGCCGTGGCCACACGTCCTCGTCGCCGAGCGTCACCCGATCCCACATCAGGCCGCCGTTGACCGAGCGGAACAGCGCCGCGTCGGCCCCGTCCTCCGCATCGACACCCCTCGACGCGATCGAGAGCAGCAGCGCGTCGGGCGTGCCTGGGAGCACCGCGACACCATTTGCGTTGAAGCGGTCGAGGCCCTGCTGGGTGCGCTGCCACGTGAAGCCACCATCATCGGAGCGGAAGAAGCCGCGCCGCGACGCCGCGTAGAGGCGGTCGTTACGCTCCTGGTGGTCCCAGATGCCGTTGAGGTGTTCCCCCAGGGCCACCGCCTGCAGCGGCTCGGAGCGGGCGGACAGCTCGATTTGATCGCCGCGCATCCACGACTGGCCCCCGTCGCGCGACAGCCACGTGCCCATGCCGCGCATCCCGAGCAGTAGCTGCCCCTGCGGGAACGCGATGCCGACGATCTCGACCTCGCTGCGGGGCGCGCCCGGACGGCGCGCGTTGTGGGCCCGCACGATGCTCGGCACGTTCGGCAGCTCGGCCCACGTCTCGCCGCCGTCGCGCGAGCGGTGCAGGCGCGGCGGCGTCTCGGCCGCGTAGCACACCCCGTCGCCGGCGAGGCGCACGGCGTGGGCATTGCCCTCCCACACCCGCTCCCAGCCGCCGCCGTCGTTCATCCACACGCCGCGCTCCGGCGCCGCTGCAATCGCGACGCCGTCGCGGTAGTCGAGCGAGGTGCAGCGCACGCCGGGCAGCGCCATCTCCGCGTCCGCACCGGGGAGGACGTGCAGGAGACCCTGGTCGCTGGCGAGTACGATCCCGATCACGCCGACAGTGTGACAAGGGATGGCGCTAACGCGCACCTCGCGGCCAGAACGCGACTCAGTCGCCGTCGACAGCCGCCACCGCGGGTTGCCGTGGCCGATCCACCTGGAGCGTGTCGGCCATGCCGCGGTGCGTGACGCCATCGGGCTGCACGCCGTCGGGCTGCGCGCCGTTGCCGCCGGTCAGCGCACGAGCGCCATCGAGCCTGTTGGCCGTGAAACGCGTGCGCAGGTCGGCCGCGGCGGCCGCGTCCAGCATCGCGAAGTCGCGCTTGGCGCGCCGCATGAGCAGCCAGAAACCGAAGCCGCCGAGGAACATCGCGAGGCCCGCGTAGCGGAACACCGCGTCGAGCCCCCATATGCTCACGACAAGCGCACCGAACATCGACCCGGCGAGGAAGCCGAACCCGCCCGCGGTCTGGATGATGCCCATGATCGTGCCCATACCCACCGTGCGGCCGGCGTCGACGAAGATCGCCTGCTGCGCGGGGAACTCGATGGCCTCGCCCAGTCCCACGAAGACGAAGAGCAGCAGCAGCCAGGGCACAATCACGAGTTCGCCGCCGAATATCCCGATCGTGGCGCTGACGCCGGGTATGTCCGGCACGAAGAACTGCGCGGTTCCCGCGATCCCGAAGCCGAGCACGGACAGGAATACGCGGTCCATCTTGTCGGCGAGCGGCCCCGTCACGAGTTGCGCCGTCGCCGTCAGCAGCGCCCGCGAGGCCAGCAGCACGCCGGCGAACGTCGCGCTGCCCGTCGCGAGGCCATCGTCGCTCACCACGTAGACGGCGATGAACGTGAAGCCCGCGCCCCACCCGAGCGAGACGACCATGTGCCCACCGATGGCCGCGTGGACGATCGGGCGCTTGAGCACCTCGATCATCGGCAGTCCCGGCTCGAGGACCTCCTCGTCGTCCTCGCGCCCGGAGCCGGCACCGGGCCGGCCCTTGGGCAGCAGCAGGAACACCGCCACGCCGACCGCGAAGAGCATGAATGACATCGTCGCGAACGCGGCGTCCGAGGAGACGAAGTCGCGAATGGTGCCACCAAACAGCGGCCCGATGCCAAACCCCGCGATCCACGAGATCGAGAACGCGCCCATGTAGCGGCCCTCGAACCCAGGCGGAGCGAGCCGGCCGACGTATGCCATCGTCGTCGGGAACATGGAGGCGGCGCCGACACCGGAGACGACGCGGAAGACGATCACCATCTCCCACGTCTGCGCGAAGATGAAGCCGACGCCGCCCGCGGCGTAGATGAAGAAGCCGAGCACGATGAACGGCTTCGGCCCGAACTTGTCGGCGAACCGCCCCACGAATGGCGACGTGGCGATCTGGCTGATCGCGATCGCCGAGAACGAGAGCGCTACGGCAAACTCGGGGCCGTGCAGCTCCTCGCGTACGAACACGGGGAGCAACGGCGAGACCATGGCGATGCCCATGACCGCAACGGCCATCGCAATCCACAGCACGACGAACGAGCGGGAGAGCATGCAGGCTCCAACTCACCGCCGCCGCGGGCGGTCGCGCGGCCCCAGGGGCGGCCTTCGCGCAACGGGACGCACGCCGGGCGCTCGGAGGCCGGTCCGGAACGGGCATCGGTCCCGGGCCGTGCACGCAGGATACGGCCTCGCGTCGTCAGGTGGTGGCGGCCCTCCCCACTCCCCGCCAGCGGCCCCGGTGCGGTACGGTGCGCGCGGCAACGCAACACGACACCGAGGAGGGCAACACATGGCTGGAGCGCTGGACGGACAGGTCGCACTGGTAACGGGCGGATCGAGGGGCATCGGGCGCGCGATCGCGCTCGAACTCGCGGGCCAGGGCGCCGCGGTCGCCGTCAACTACGTCGCCAACGCCGAAGCCGCCGCGGGGGTCGTCGGCGAGATCGAGGGCGCGGGCGGCACGGCGCGCGCCTACCAGGCCGACGTCTCCGACCTCGAGCAGTGCCAGGCGATGGTCGACGCGGTCGTGAACGACCTGGGGCCGGTGCGCGTGCTGATCAACAACGCCGGCACCACCGCCGACCGCACGGTCGCGCGCATGACGCCCGAGGAGTGGCACACGGTCATCGATACCAACGTCAACGGGCTCTACAACGTGACGAGCCCGGTCTGGCGGGCGATGGGCGAGGCCGGCGGCGGGCACGTGGTCTGCATCGCCTCGATCGTCGGCGAGACGGGCCGCCTCGGGCTGGTCAACTACGGCACCTCGAAGGAGGCGGCGATCGGCTTCGTGCGCGGGCTCGCGCGCGAGGGCGCGCGCTTCAACATCCACGTCAACGCGATCGCGCCGGGCTTCATCGAGACGGACATGCTGTCGGGGCTCAACGACCAGCAGCGTGAGAACCTCAGGGGCGAGATCCTGCTGGGGCGGCTTGGACGGCCCGAGGAGGTCGCGAGCCTCGTGCGCTACATCGTGACCGAGGGCACCTACATCACGGGTTCGGTGTTCAACGTCAACGGCGGCATGTTCGTCCACTAGCCGCGAGGATTGTGCCTTCGAAGCTTCAGCTTCCGGCTGCAAGCCCGGACACTGCGGCGCCGAGGGCGCGGTCGAATGTCCTGATCTCGCTCACCCCTCGCCTGCGGCAACTGGCGAGATGGCAGAGATCGCGCGGCTCGAGACCGGGATAGCTGTCCATAAGCTGGCGGGCCAGTTCTACGTCGTCGGGTTCAAGGGCCCAGATATCGAGCCCGGCCCTCGCAACCAGCGACGAGGCTGCATCGAGCGCCTCAGCCCGCCCAGCGCGCAGGTAGACGTGCATGAGCTCCCGCAGCACCTCCGCTGAGGTACACAGGGGCGCCCGTTCCCGATGGGCATCGCGGAAGAACGCTCGCGCCGGATCCCTCAGAGGATGCGCGCCCCCGACCGCGTACATGAAGACGTTCGTGTCAACGAAGATCACGTGCCGGTGGTACCCGAAAGCTGCGACTCGCGCATGACAGCGAGGTGCTCTTCCCAGTCCGGCTCACGCTCGGGACCCTCAATCGCGTCGCACTCACGGAAGAACGCTTCGAGGTCCTCCTCGGACTCGAACAACGCAGCACGCTGGCGGGCCGCGAGCCGTTCGCGCGCGGCGGCCCGCAGCCAGGCGCTCAGCGTCAGGCCCTCTCGCCGCGCCTGGGCGACGAAGCGGTCACGATCCTCGTCCGCAATAACGATCTGTACCCTGGCCACGCCTCAAGCCTTCCCAAGCCGTGTGCATCATACATACACATCCGTCACATCAGTAGGTGCACAACGCAACGCCTAGTCGAAGTACTCGTCTTCCTCGAACCGCGTCCACGAGCCGAACACCGGGAACGGGCTCGGCAGGTTGCCGTTCGGGTCGTTCACCCGGAACCGGATTTGGTCGGCGTCCAAGACGTTGCGAATCGAGATCGAGACGCCCGAGGTCTCGATGCAGTCCTCGCAAGCCTCGGGGAACTGCTGCCTCGATCGCGGGTTGATGAAGGAGATCGTGACCTCGCCGCTGTCACCGCTCCGCGACTCGATGCGGTAGTCGTTCGACGAGATCTGCCACTCGCTCACCGCGTAGCCGCCCTCGGCGTACTGCGCCCAGAGGCTCAGGCCGTTGACGAAGTCGAGGACGACGCCCCTGCGCTTGTCGGCGTCGCGTCCGGGCTCGAACTGGCGGAACGACCGGCCGTCCAGCTCGACCTTGATACGCTCCGAATCGGCCTCGATCGGCCCCGGCGATTCTGCGCCAGTGCACACCGATGAGACGACGAGCGCGACCGCACTCCAGGATGTCGTGAGTAACGCGATTCCGAGGACTGCGGGCATCGCCCATCGCATCATCCTGTACGGCCTCCGGAGTGAGTGCGTGGCAGGGCGTGCTGCGGCCGCGCCTCAGTGTGGATCCACTGGGCCCGCGAGCCTAGGCCAGCCCCTGCCGCTCTCCCGTGTCCGAAGCGCGCTGAATCGCGTCGAGCATCTCGTGGCGGCGCACGGCGTGGGCGAAGTCGGGCACGGCGGGTGCGCCGCCGCGGATCGACTCGCCGAGGCGGCGGAACAGCTGCGCCACGTTGAGCCCGGGGCCGACGAGATCCTGCGGCACCCACCAGCAGTCGTCCGGGATCGGCAGCTCGGCGACCGCGCCGTCCTCGTTGCGCGCCCCGCTGAGCGCGAGTCCGGCGATCTGCGACATGCCGTCCGAGGTCAGCAGCAGCACGCCCTCGCTGCCGTGTACCTCGAAGCGCAGCCCGGAGCCGTGCCCCGGCACGCTGCTGATCGCGACCGAGACCGCGGTCCCACTCTCCGTCTCACCGGAGACGTGCACCGTGTCCGGCGAGGTCACCTCGGCGGTGCGGCCGGTGTCGACGACCTCGATGGTGCGCACGCGCGTCGCGACGTTCGCGCTCACCGAGCGGAACTCGCCGAGGCAGAACGCGAGCGCGTCGAGCGCGTGCCCGGAGGCGATCGAGAGCGTCGACGCGCCCCTGGAGGCGTCGACGGCCCACGCGAAGGACTCGCGGCGCGGGCCCGCGCCGGGGAGCGTCTGTCGCATGGTCGCAGACAGCACCTCGCCGACGTAGCCCTCGGCGATGAGCTGCTGCATGCGCACGAACTGTGGCGCCGCGCGCGCTTGCAGGCCGACCATGTGGCGCACGCCGACCGAGACGGCGAGGTCGTGCAACTCGCGCGCCTCGGAAGTGTTCGCGCCCAGCGGCCACTCGGTGAAGACGTGCTTGCCCGCGCGCAGCGCCGCCGAGGTCAGCTCGTGGTGCAGCGGCACGCGCACGCACACCAGCACGAGTTCGACATCGGCGTGCTCGACGAGCGCCTGCGCGTTGTCGAACGCGTTGGGGATCGCGTAGCGGTCGGCCGTCTCGCGGGCAGTCTCCATGTGCGTCGTCGCGACGGCGACGAGGTCGAACTCCGGCAGGGCCTGCAGCGCTGGCAGGTGAGCGCGCGTGCCCCACCCGTAGCGCACGTTGGCGCCGATGATCCCAACGCCGATGCGGTCACCAGGCATGGCAAGTCCTCGCTATGCCACGGTCGCCGGTTCCGGGAGCTCCATCGGCACTTCGGACCACACGACGTCGTCGGTGCGCAGCGCCTCGATCTCCGACGGGCTGTAGCCGGCCTCGGCCAGCAACTCGTCGGTGTGCTCGCCGGCGAGCACGCCCGCACGCGGGTTGCCCGGCGTGGCGCTGAACGTCGCAGGCGGCCCCCAGCGCTGGTAGTCGCCCCACAGCGCGTGGTGCGCGTCGGAGAGCAGGCCGTTCGCCTGCGCGTGCTCGTCGTGCACGAAGAACGCGCCCGGGCTGTCGTAGCCGCCCGCGTTCACGCAGCCGACGCCGGCCGCGATCAGGTCGCGCTCCCACTCGTCGGCGTCGCGCAGGGCGAACATCGACTCGAGTTCCGCTGCGAGCGCGGTGTCGTGCTCGCGCCGGCCCTCGGCCGTTGCGAAGCGGTCGTCGGAGCCGAGCCCGTTCACGCCGGCCGAGGCGAGCGCGTTCCACGACGCCTCATCCTCGGCGGCCAGGAACACCCAGCCGTCCTGCGAGCGGTACAGCCGGTTTAGCGCCGACGTGCCATGCAGCGCCGGGTCGAGCGTCGGCCGGTCGGGCTTGCCCTCGTAGGCAAGGAAGTCCTCGGCGTTCGCGTAGCCGTTGGCCCCCAGCATGCTGAGGAAGATGCGCTGGCCCTTACCCGTCTGGTGACGGGCCATGAGGCCGAGCATCGCCGTGGTGGCGACGCACATCGACGTGTTCGGGTCCGGGTTGCCCTCGTTGGCGCGCGAGAACCAGCGCGAGGCCTCGCGCAGTTCGTCGATCGAGGCGACCTCGGCGGGCGGCCATTCCACGCCGGACTGCATGAGCGCGCCGCCGCAGACGGCGCCCGGGATCGGGTGTGCCGAGGGCCGGTGCGCACCCGGCCCGTCCGGGCCGTAGCCGTTCACGCTCACCCACACGATGTCGGGCTTGATCGCCTTCGCCTGCTCGTAGCCGATGGCGAGCCGCTCCGGCACGCCGGGCCGGTAGTTGTGGACGATCACGTCCGCGCGCTCAATCAGGCGGCTGACAATCTCCTGGCCTCGCTCGGACTTGAGGTCGATGCAGATGCTCTCCTTCGAGGCGGTCGTCTTGGACGCCCCGAAGGTGGCGCCCAGACCGGCGCCGAACCCGCGAATGGGGTCCCCGCCGTCCACAGGCTCGACCTTGATCACGCGCGCGCCCATGTCACCCAGCAGCGATGCGCCGAGCGGCGCGGCGATGATCGTCGCGAACTCCAGCACCGTGACGCCCTCGAGCGGGTGCGCGGGCGGCGAGCCGTTCGTCGACGGGCGCGACCACGCGGCTCGCGGCGGCTCCGCCAGCACCTCGGAGGTGTGCTCGCCCGGCTGCGGGCCGGGTCCGCCTACCTCGCCCGGCGTCGCGGTCAGCCGCGCCAGCAGGCCGAGCTGCCGCACCGTGCCGAGGTCGGGGTGCTCCATGTCGACGACCTCGCGGTTCACCTCCATGTCGGCGTGGTACAGCGCCTCCTGGGCCGTGCCGACGATCTCGGCGGCGACGTTGCCGTTCGTGCTGAATGCCTCCATCCACTCGGCAGCCGTCCGCTCGCGGACGCGCTCGAGCATGATGTTGCGGACCTCCTCGCGCGCCTCATCGGTGAGCGCGTTCGGCGTGCCGGCGTAGCGCGGGTTGCCGAACAGCTCCTCGGCAAGGTCCATCGCGACGAGGCTGGACTGCACGAGGTGTTCGAGCAGGTTCGCGAACTGGATCCAGCGCCCGTCCTTCGCCATCACCGGCTGGTAGCCGAGCATCGGCTGGGTGTCCGCGTCGAAGCGGGCATAGGGATCGGCGTCCAGCAGCTCGGGGTAGCGCGGCGTGAGCTGCTCGGAGAGCAGCGTGCGGAAGTCGTACGGGAGCATTCCGCGCAGCAGGCTCGTCTCGACGAGCTGGCCGGAACCGAGCTTGTCGCGCACGAGCAGTGCGCCGAGGATGCCCGCGATCGCGGACTGCGTTGCGGCGTGCGTGCCGATGCGCACCGCCCCAAAGGACGGGCCATCGCGGCGCACGACGCCGGCAAAGGACTGCATGCGGCCGGACTTCGCGGCGACGAGCCGCTCGTCGGCCGGGTAGTGGGCGTACGGGCCGGTGGAGCCCCAGCCCGTGATCGAGCAGTAGACGAGGCCGGGGTTCAGCGCGGACAGCGTCGCGTAATCGGCCTCGGCCGCCTCGGCCTCGCCGGGCGCGAACGAGGCCACGACCACGTCGGCGCCGCGCACGAGCGCATGCAGGCGGCCGCGGTCGGCGCCATCGGAGAGGTCGAGCTCGACGCTGCGCTTGCCGCGCAGCCACATCGGGCTGGCTGGCTCGGCACGCCCGGGGTCGCCGCCGGGGGGCTCGACCTTGATCACGTCGGCCCCGAAGTCGGCCAGCACCATGGTGGTGACGCCGCCCGCTTGTCCGCTGCTGAGATCGATGACCCGCAGCGCCTCGAATGGCCCGGTCATGGCGCCCTCCTCACGCCGCCGCTAGCGGCGGCCGGCGACCTCGTCGCCTGCTCGAACGAAGTGCTCCTCCCCCGCCAGGCGGGCGAAGGTGGTCCGGCGGAAGCGGCCGCCCGGGGAACCCGGACGGCTGCCTCCGCCGTGGTGGAGCGGCGTCCCGCCGCGGACACCGCTCCGGTGGGAATCGTCTAGCGCATCTTCCAGACGGGGTCGCGCTTCTCGGCGAAGGCCTTGGGGCCCTCCATCCGGTCCTCGCTCTGCTCCACCTTCTCGTTGAGGGCGTTGCGGAGGTGGATCGCGTCCAGCGGCGACATGTGGCTGGTCTGGAGGATGGTCCGCTTGACCGCCGCCACCGCCAGTGGCGCGTTCTTCTTGATCTCACCGGCCACGCGCTCCGCCTCTACGATGAGCGCGTCGCGGTCCGGTACCAGCGCCTGCAGGAAGCCGATGTCGTAGGCGCGCTCGGCGGTCATGTGGTCCGCGGTCAGCAGGATCCACATCGCCTCGCCGCGCGGCACGTAGCGCTCGGCCGTGTCGACCATGCCGACGGCGACGAGGGAGCGTCGTACCTCGGGCATACCCACCCGCGACTTCTCGGTCGCGATGCGGATGTCGCAGCGGCTCGAGAGCTGCATCCCACCGGCCAGTGCGTAGCCATCGATGGCCGCGATGATTGGCTTCGGGCATTCGGAGACGGCCTCCAGCCCCGGGCGTGTCGGAGCCGGCGCACCCTGCCCCTCGGTCTGGTCGCGCTGTGTCATCGCGACGAGGTCCGCGCCTGCACAGAACGCACGACCGCCACCACCGATCAGGACGGCGACCAGCGCGTCATCGTCGTTCGTGAATTCCTCGAAGGCGTCGTACAGACCGTTCACCACGCCGATACTCAGCGCGTTCATGCGTTCGGCGTTGTTGATGGTGATCCATGCGGTCCGATCACGGACCTCGTAGTCGATCAGCTCGAAAGTCTTCACAGCCATGCTCTGGCACTCCTTACGTGCGTTCTTCGCGTTACGCTCAACCCGTTGACGCGTCGTGACGACGCGGCGCGTTGACCCTGCCGTATGTGCTTCTAGGCGATCTCCCCCCTCGAAGGCCCGGCGGGCCTCACACGGCGCCATCATAACGGGACTGCGCGAGGCGTGGGGACGCTGACAACAGCGAGAAGCGCGCTACACTGGGGCGCGCAACCGCGGGAGGGCCCCTCCATGACCACCGACGAACTCAACACCGACGCCGAGGAGCACCGCACCTCGCTCATCATCGTCTCCGACTTCATCTGACCGTGGTGTTATGTCGGCCTCGTGGAGGTCGAGAAGCTGCGGCAGGAGTACGACATGGACGTGCGCTGGGCGCCCTTCCTGCTCGACCCGTCGATCCCGCCCGAGGGTCGCAGCCGCGAGCCCTACACCAAGCCCGGTGACCCCCCATCCGCGCTCGAACTGCGCGGCCAGCAGGCCGGCATCACCTTCAAGCGCGGCCGCACCTACACGCCGAACTCGCACCTCTCGCTCGAGACCGCCGAGTACGCGCAGGAACACGGCCACGACGGCGATGAGCTACACCGCGCACTGTTCCGCACCCACTTCGAGGAGGACGGCAACCTCGGCGACCTCGACACCCTGCTGCAGATCGGCAACGAGACGGGCCTCGATGCCGATGACCTGCGCGACGCCCTCGAGACCGGGCGCTACCGCCAGCAGGTCGACAACGGCATCACCTGGGCGCAGTCGATCGGCGTGACGGGCGTGCCGACGTTCATCCTGAACGAGCGCTACGCCGTCGTCGGCGCACAGGAGTACGAGGTCTTCGAGCGCGTGATGGAGCAGCTCAAGGTTCCGAAGCTCAACGGCGAGTAGCCCGAGACCAGGGGAGGAACGCGGCGCCGATGTCGAACGTGCTGGCCGGTGAGTACTCGCGGCTGGTCCGGCGGGTGCTCACCGAGATCACCGACAGCCTCGGCGACCTCACCCTCGACGAGCTCCATGCCCTCCCGATCGAGGACAGCACGTCGATCGGGTTCAACGCGTGGCACGTCTTGCGCTCGGCCGACAACATCGTGCACTTCGTGTTCTACCGGGAGCGCCCGGTCTGGGGGCAGCAGGGGCTGGCGCAGGCGTGGGATTTCCCGCGTAACGAGCAGGGCACCGGCATGGACCTCGCCGACGTGCAGGCGATGCGCTTCCCGCATGTCGAGAGCCTCGAGCGCTACTGCCGCGACACCGCGGAGGCCGTGGTCGCGAAGATCGAGACGATGGACGACGAGTTCCTCGCCGTGACGGCGAGCGCGCGCATCGAGGGCGAGATGCTCGAGGTGTCGCGCGCCGCGATGCTGGGCCAGGTCGTCGTCTCGCACGGCAACCAGCACCTCGGCTACATCCACCTGCTGCGCCAGTTGCTGGGCAAGGGCGGCGCGTCGCGGAGCGGGCTGCCGCCTGAGCTCGGCCAGAGGTAGCCGCGTGCTGAAGTAGGTATGGCAACAACCGACGGACCAGACCCGCTTGAGGATCGACTCGCGCTCGAACGGCTGCTCGGCCCGGCGGAGGTGCTCGATGCGCACCTGTTGCGCTGGACGTCGACGCAATCCCCGGTGGTGACGGTGCCCGTGCGGGTCGCCCATGCGACCCCGATCGCCACGAGGCGGTCTACTACCATCACGACCCGCCGTCCGGGCTCAGGGCGCTGATTGCGCTGCACTCGACCGTCCTCGGCCCTGGTCTGGGCGGGGCGCGTTGGCAGCCTTACGAGGACGTGGGTGAGGCGCTGATCGACGTGCTCCGGCTGTCGGCGGCCATGACGGCCAAGATGGCGGTCTCGGGCCTCGACTGCGACGGCGGCAAGGCGGTGATCATCGGGGACGCCGCGACCAAGACCCCCGACCAGCTCGCCGCCTACGGCCGCTTCGTCGAGCGGCTGGGCGGGTGACCGGACCCCCTTCGCGAGTCCACCGCTTATGAGAGTCCAGCGTGTAGCTGAGTCTCCCAGCGCTCGGCGTAGGCAGCCGGGGCGAGCCAGCCCAGGCTGCTATGCGGGCGCTTCGTGTTGTACTCGATCCGCCAGTCCTCGAGCAGCACCTGCGCCTCGAGCAGGCTGTCGAACTGCTCGACCGCCAGGAACTCGTCGCGCAGCCGGCCGTTGAACGACTCGACGTACGGGTTCTCCCACGGCGCACCGGGCTCGATGTAGCTGCTGCCCGTACCGCTGAACCGGCACCAGTCGCGGAGGGCGTTGGCCGTGAGCTCAGGTCCGTTGTCGCAGCGGATGTACCCAGGCGCCGTCCCGCGCCGGGCGACGATCCCGTCGAGCGTTGAGGCCGTGGCGTCGGCGTTGATGCTCCTGGCGGCCACGATCGCCAGCGCCTCCCGTGTGTGCTCGTCGACGATGTTGAGCAGCTTCAGGACCCGCCCGTCCGCGGTCTGGTCGAACTGGAAGTCCAGCGCCCAGACGTGGTTCGGCCGCTCAGCGCGCAGCCTGGCGGCGGGCACCGCCGAGTCCCCCAGGCGCTGACGCTTGCGTCGTTTCACCGGGACGCGCAGCCCTTCTTCACGCCAGAGCCGTTGCACCCGCTTGCGATTCACGCCCCAGCCCTCCTCGCGTAAGCCCTGATCCACCGAAGAAGAGCGGGCGAGGGGCTGCGGTTGGGTGCTCCGCTGTAGCTGGGACAATGGGTTTTGAGAATTCACGTCACAGCCACAGGAGCACCCATTCGATGCTAGCAGCGAGTAACCCCGACCGGATAGACATCGCCTCAGGCGACGACCGCCTCGTGGACCACGCAGGCCTGCTGCTCCCCGCCACGCTCGCTGGCCGGCTCGGCCTCCGTGCACTGGCGGACGCCCACCTCGACCTCGGTGACGCAGCGGGGCGCGCGAACGCCGGCGACAAGCTGCTGACCCTGGTCGCCTCGGCGCTCGCGGGCGGCGACTGCATCGACGACGCCGCTGCCTTGCGCGCCGGCGGGACGGCGAGCGTGCTGGGTTGCACGGTCAAGGCGCCGTCCACCCTCGGAACCTTCCTGCGCAGCTTCCGCTGGGGCCACGTCCGCCAGCTCGACCGCGTCAGCCGCGCATTGCTCGCCCGCGCATGGGCGGCCGGGGCGGGACCCGGCGCGGCGCCGTTCACGATCGACCTCGACTCGACGATCTGTGAGACCTACGGCCTGGCCAAGGAGGGCGCCCGGCACCACGGCTACACGGGCGTGCGCGGCTATCACCCGCTGCTCGCGGTGGCGGCCGGGACGGGTGACGTGCTGATGGCGCGGCTGCGCGAGGGCCGCGCCAACACCGCACGGGGGGCCGCACACTTCCTGCGTGAGACGGTGGCGCGGGTACGCGACGCCGGAGCGAGCGGGCAGCTCACGGTGCGAGCCGACAGCGGCTTCTACAACCACGCCGTCGTCGCCGTCTGCCGCAAGCAGGATCTCCGCTTCTCGATCACCATTCGCCAGCAGCCGAGCGTGCGCCGGCTGATCGAGGCGATACCGCAAGAGGACTGGACGCCGATCCCGTACTGGCTGCCGGGCGGCGCCGATGTCGCCGAGACGACCTACACGCCGTTCCAGCACACGGCGGACGCCACCCCGGTGCGGCTCATCGTGCGGCGCGTCCAGCCGACGCCCGGCTCACAGCTCGCGCTCTTCGTGGACTACAGCTACCACGCCTTCATCAGCGACCGCGCGGGGGAGCTGCTGGAGCTGGAGGCAGACCATCGCCGTCACGCCGAGATCGAGAACGCGATCCGCGACCTCAAGTACGGCGTCGGGCTCAACCATCTCCCCTCGGGCCGCTTCGCCGCGAACGCGGCATGGCTCGCGGTGCAGGTGATCGCGCACAACCTCGCCCGCTGGACGGCGCGGCTCGGGCTCGGCGAGGGAATCGTGACGACCCTGCACCTCCCGAAGCGCTGGCCCTGGGCCGGGCAGTGGGCAGCCGCCCTGGCGCGGTTACGGGCGCTTCCGCTCCCGGCCTGACGCGCGCTCACAGCGCCGGCCCGGGTCCGAGCCTCGCGCCAGCATGCCCGCGCACGCCTCGCGCACCCTCGCGCCCGCGCTCTCAGCGCCCCCGAGCCGCGCTGAGCGCCGGCTCCTCGCTCCGGCCCGCCCCCGGCACCGCCTGGCGCACCACGGCACACCCGCCGAACTCTCCGCCAGCCCGGCAGCCCGCCCGTCAAGCTTCGATCGGTGGCTTCGGGGTAAGGTCGCCCAGGCCCGGCGGTAGCCCCAGCGGGGGTGGCCACGCGAGAAGGCGTGGGGTTCCGCGCGCAGCGCGTCGTCGCCGCGGCCGCGCGTCGGGAGGCGGCGCTGTGTGGAGCGGTGCTGGCCGGTGACCCGGCATGCCCGCCGTTCCGACAACTCGAGGCGGTCCTGCAACATGCAGACTGCCTCGCGCCGGCGCGACGGGCTTACCAGTTTCCCCGGGCGATCTCCTTGAGCGCGTCGATCTCGAGTTCCTTGTCGGCGACGATCCGCTTCAGCCGGACGTTCTCGCGCTCCAGCTCGCGTAGCCGTTTGGCGTCGTCGGCCTTCATCGCGCCGTACTGGTTGCGCCAGCGGTGGTAGGTCTGCTCCGAGATCTCGACCTGCTTCGCCGCCTCGGCGATCGTCTGCCCCTCACCGAGCAGCCGCTCCACCTCGCGCAGCTTGCGCACGATCTGCTCGGGCGTGTGCCTGCGTCGTTTCACCGTGATGTCCTCCTCTGCCCACTTTCATGGGCCAAAGGACTCTCATCAACGGTGGTCCCGTTTCAAGGGGTCAGGTCACGGGCGCTATGTGACCGGCACGGACGTGGGCACGGCTCTCGATGAGCTGCCGTTGATCGCCCGCAGACGTCGCATGTCGTGGGCCTCAGTGCGGCCCGCGAGGTCGTCAAGGACACGGCGGAGCCGACGGTGCGGACCGTGCTCAACGGGATGCGCGCCTCACTGCAAGCCGTCGTCGGAGACGGCGCGCTGGCCGGGCGGCGCATCGTGGTCATCGGCGTTGGGAAGGTCGGCGGCGCGGTCGCGCGCCGCGCGGCCGCCGAGGGCGCCAATGTGGCGGTCACGGACCTCTACGATGAGATCGCCGTCCCCCTGGCGAACGAGATCGGCGCCGAGCCGGTCGCCCTCGACGGTGCGTACGCGCAGCCGTGCGACGTGTTCTCGCCGAACGCGCTCGGCGGTGTGCTCAACGCGTCGACGATCCCGGAGTTGCGCTGCCGCATCGTCTGCTGTGGCGCGAACAACCAGCTGCTGCGCGACCCCGCCGACGCCGAGCTGCTCGCGCAACGCGGGATCGCGTACGCGCCGGACTACGTGGTGAACGCCGGTGGCGCCATCCTCGTCGGCGTGGACTACGCGACCGGCTCGGCATCGCCCGAAGATCTGATCGAGCGCGTCGGAGCAACCACGCTGGAGCTGCTGCGCGTCGCTGAGCGCGAGGGCATCTCGACCGCCGAGGCGGCGCTGCGGAGCATCGACGCGCGGCTGGCGCTGGCGCTCAGCGACTAGCGGCGAGCCGAGCGCGCGCCGGCCGCTCGCTACGGCGCGGAGGGTTCTCCGCTCTCGACGATTCTGAACTCGATGCGGTGTCCGCACGCCTCGACGTACTCAAGCAGGGTCTCGATCCGTGGTGAGTGTTCGGCCGACTCCAGCCGCGACACGACCGCCTGGCTGCGCCCCATGCGCTTCGCGAGTTCGCCCTGGCTGAGCCCAGCCCGCTGGCGAGCGCCGATCAGTGCGCTGATCAACTCGAACCGCGGTCCGAGCCGCTCATACTCGGCTTGCAGTTCGGGGTCGTTCGCACGCATCTCGTCAAGGAATGCGAGCGCGTCCGTTCGTTCCTTTCGCTCCATTGCATCGCTCCCTCTGTCACTGCAAGAGCAAGACAACAAGTCATCCACGAGAATTGCCCGGCCTCGCGGTTCATAACTGCGAGAGACGCCCGAGCGCGCGTCGCTCTTCGCGCGCATCCAGCTTCTGCGTCTGCTTCCTCCAGGCGTGCAGCAAGACGGTTGCCTGGCCATCCTCTACGTACGCGCAGCGGTGATCACCGAATCGGAGTTCGTACACGCGTTCCTGGCGATTGATCAGCCGAGCCATCGGCATCCCACGAGCGGAACCGTGCTCACTCAACAACCCGAGCAGCCGCCTGAACGCGGCCACCCGCGATCGTTCCCCTGCCGCAGCGATCGCCTCGGTGTATTCGCGAACCGGCTCCCTGCCGCGCCTGTCGGCCCGGAATTCGATCCGCATGGGACGAATTTAGCATGTGTGCTAACTACAGGTACCCCAGCTCCTTGGCCGACGCCGTCAACTCATCGCGGAACTTCGGGTGCGCGAGGCCGATGATGGCGATCGCGCGCTCGCGTGTGGACTTGCCCTTCAGGCACGTCAGCCCGTACTCCGACGCCAGCCAGTGCACCTCGTTGCGGGGCGTCGTCACCACCGCCCCGGGCGTCAGCGTCGGCACGATGCGCGACACCTCGCCGCCCCTCGCCGTCGAGTAGAACGCGATGATCGACTTGCCGCCGCGCGAGTCGAACGCGCCGCGCGCGTAGTCGTGCTGGCCGCCCGTCCCGCTGAACTGCGTCGTCCCGATCGACTCCGAGCAGCACTGCCCCGTCAGGTCCACCTCGATCGTCGAGTTGACCGAGATCATGTTGTCGTTGCGCGCGATGTTCGGCGGGAAGTTCGTGTAGGACACGGGGTGCGCCTCGATGCCCGGGTTGTCGTCCAGGAACTCGTACATGCGCCGCGAGCCCGCGGCGAACGCGTACACCGCCTTACCGGGATGGAACGTCTTCTGCGAGCCGTCCACGACGCCGCTCTCGATCAGGTCGACCATCGCGTCGACGAACATCTCGGTGTGGATCCCGAGGTTGCGGTGCCCGTTCAGCGCGTTCGCGAGGGCGTTCGGGACGCCGCCGATGCCGAGCTGGATCGTTGCGCCGTCGGGCACCATCTCCGCGATCAGCCGCCCCATCGCCTCGTCCTCGGGGCGCTCGGGCACGAGCGGGAGCTCGGGCAGCGGCTCGTCGTGCTCGACGATGGCGTCGAGCTCGGAGACGTGGACCCACGAGTTGCCGTGCACGCGCGGCATGTGGTTGTTGACCTCGGCGATGACGAGGTCGGCCTTCTCGATCGCCGCCTTGTGGGTGTCGACGTTCGTGCCGAGGCTCATGTAGCCGTGCCGGTCGGCGCGGGAGACGTCGATCAGCGCCACGTTGATGTCCATGAACTCGAGGATGAGCCGCGGCACCTGGTGGAAGAAGTTCGGGTTGTAGTGCGCCGCGCCGGATCCGATCAGGTCGCGGTCGAAGCCGTTCACGAACAGCGACTCCCAGTGGATCACATCGCTCACGTCGGGCGCGAGGATCGACTCGGAGGCGGGTCGCATCGGGAGCAGGCTCGTCGTGCGCAGGTTGGTGAATCCACCGTCCCGCGCGCGAGCGGCGACGGCCCGCACGAGGGCGGGCGGCTCGCCCGCGCAGTTGCCCTTGAAGACGAAGCTGCCATCAGGGATGAGCGCGACGGCCTCCTCGGGCGTGCGGAGCTTGTTGCGGTACTCATCGACAGGGTTCGGCACGGCGCTCGCCCTTCTCCGCGCCCGCGGCGCGGCCCGGCTGACTACGGCGACGCGATGATACTAGCGAGCCGCCACGCCGCGCCCTCGCAGCCCCTGCGCAGCCGAGGCCGTACGATGGTGCGGTGAGCCAGTCACCCCGGCCCCGCCTCTGGACGTTCGACTTCGCGCTGACGTTGCTGGGCACCGTTGGCTTCTTCGCCAGCTTCTTCTACCTGCTCTCGGTCCTGCCGGACTACATCGACGAGATCGGCGGGGCGAAGTGGCAGATCGGCATCATTGTCGGCGGGTTCAACGTCGTGCCGCTCGTACTGCGGCCGTTCGCGGGCCGCTGGAGCGACCGCGGACAGCGCAAGCGGATCATGCGCATCGGGCTGCTGGCGATAGTGGCGTCGATGCTGCTCATGACGCTCTCCCACGACATCATCTCGCTGTTCCTGCTGCGGATCGTACAGGGCGTCGGCATGGCGCTGTGCCCGACGGCGTCCGCCTCGATGATCGCCGAGCTGTCGCCGCTGTCGAGGCGCGGCGAGGGCGTCGGGATGTTCGGCATGGCGACCGGCATCGCGCAGATGTTCCCGCCGGCGATCGGCGTCGCCGTCGCGGCGGCGTGGGGCTTCGACATGGTCTTCATCATCGCCGCAGCGACCGCGGGCCTGACCTTGCTGGTCGTGCAGCCCGTGCACGAGCCGCCGAGCTCCAGCGTCGGCGTCGAGGGCGGCGCCACGCTCTTCCCGAGACCCGCGCTGTTCCCGATGACCGTCTTCATGACCGTCACGTTCTCGTTCGCCGCGACGAGCACCTTCCTCCCGCTGCTCGGCGAGGAGCGCGATCTCGGCAACGTCGGGCTGTTCTTCCTCCTCGTCGGCATCGCCTCCACGCTCGTGCGGCCGGTCGCCGGAGCAGCGTCCGACCGCGTCGGTCGTGTCCCGGTCGCGCTGCCCGGACTCGTGGCCACAGTCGCGTCGATGTGGATGCTGGCGGTCGCCCACGGCCCGCTGATGCTGATCGCCGCGGGGTTCATGGCCGGCGCCGGGCTCGCCGGGGCGCACACCGCGCTGCTGGCGCTCGCCATCGACCGCGTCGCCGACACCGCGCGAGGCCGCGCGACGGCCGTGCTGCAGCTCGCGTGGGACGTGAGCGGGCTGGCCGGCGGCATCGTGCTCGGCATCGTCGCCAGCTGGTTCGACATCCCGATGGTGTACTGGGCCTCTGGAGCCCTCGCCGCCGTGGGGATGGTGTGGCTGCTCGTGGGCCGCGCGACGGGCCAGACACGCCCGTACCGCGCTCCGATCGCCGTGGCCCAGGCGAGCCACGGCGGGTTCGCGCAGATGGACGAGCCCTGGTAGCCCGCCCATCACCCACCCGCTCACGTATCATCGCCCCACCACGCGAGGAGGCGGCGATGCCCGACGCGAACGAACCCGACTACGCCCTGCTGGACCGCCTCGGCGCGGCCTCGATGGCGTTCTTCCCACGCCCGGATCACGGCGGACCGCCGGAGGGCGCCACCGACTACCTGATCGAGGTCGACCCCGGTGTCTCGGTCGGCGCGCGTTTCTACCACCAACCAGGGCCCGAGTACCCGACGATCCTCTACTTCCACGGCAACGGCGAGATCGTCGGCGATCACGACCAGTTCATCAGCCTCTACTACGACCACGGCATCAACCTCTTCGTCGCCGAGTTCCGCGGGTACGGGAAGAGCGGCGGCACATCCTCGATGGAGCACCTCACGGCCGACGCCCGCCCCGTCGCCGCCTTCTTCCAGGCAACGCTCGACGAGCTCGGCTACGACCGGCGGCGCTTCGTGATGGGCCGCAGCATGGGCGCCTCGCCCGCGCTCGAGGTCGCCGCGAGCGCGTCCGAGGGCTTCCGTGGCGTCGTCATCGAGAGCGGCGCGGCGGGGGTGCGGGGGATGCTCGAGCGCTTCGGCATCGCGGAGCACGCGACCGCGCTCGAGCTGATCGACGCGCACGAGGCGAAGATCCGCTCGATCCGCCTGCCGACGATGCAGCTCCACGGCGAGGTCGACCAACTCGTCCCGATGCAGTCGGCGGCGGAGCTCTACAACCTGCTGGAGGACACGTCACGGGAGATCGTGGTGATCCCGTACGGGGACCACAACACCATCCTCTGGGTCGGCCAGGTGCCCTACATGGAGGCGCTCGGCCGCTTCATCGACACCAACGCCCCCGCGCGCGAGTAGGCCCGGCCGTCAGCGGCCGTCTAGCACCAGATCGCCACCTCGCGCCCGTCGATCCGTTCCGGCGGGTCGGGCAACGAGCGCGCAGCGCCGACGGCGATGCGCCCCGCCGTCCACGCGCAGGCGACCGCATCGACGATGTCGTCCGCCGCGGCCTTCGCGCTTACATCCCCGACCACGTCGGGAGCGGACGGCTGCTCCCCCGCAAGAAGACGTGGGATGGGCTCATGCAGCGCCGCGCGCTGCTCTCCATCCAGGGTCTCGCGATTCGAGAGTTCGGCGAATGTGACCTCGGGATGCGCCTCGAAGACTCGGGGGTCTCCCGACACGAGGTCCACATCGGTAATCTTCATTGCGAGGGCGAAGCTCTGGCTGAATAGGCCGCGCCCGCTCACTTGCCTGGTTGCCTCGTTCGCCTCGGCATAGGCTTCCGCACGGCTCTTGGCCCCAACAGCCGAACTCGCAATGTCGAGGACGAGGCGTGGAGGTGCGTTGAACACGCTACTCGCGCGCCCGCGCAGAAAGCGGCGCGCAGCTTCGTCAGCTTCCCGTCTCCCGCCCGCACTGAGACCAACCGGGATGTCGAACGCGAACACCGCAGCGCCCGGGTGAGCATCGAGCGCCGCTCGTGCTGCCTCGTGGAACTCGAAACACGCGAGTCGGCCGTCCTCTATCACAGCGGCGATCCACCCGTCTGGGCACCCGTCGAGACCGACCACCTTACTCACACGCTCGCTCCCCTCGCGGTCGCGAGTATCCCACTCGTTTCGACCCCCGTGATACCGTCGCCGCGCCGAATCCCGGCCGCAGCGCAGAGGAGCACGCGATGAGCCTGGCCGACCGCACGCCTCCCACCCCGGAGGAGTACGAGACCTACCGCGAGCGCTTCAGAAACTGGGGGCGCTGGGGACCCGACGACCACCTCGGCACGCTCAACCACATCACGCCCGAGGTGCGCCGCCACGCCCTCACCCTCCCGCAGCAGGGCCGCACCATCTCGCTCTCGCTCGTCATCAGCAAGGAGCCGCGTTCGAGCATGGTGTCGGGCTTCGAGCAGGAGATGCACGTCATGGAAATGGGCTCCGGCGACCGCATCAGCATCAACTTCCACGGCTGGACCACCACGCACCTCGATGCGTTGTGCCACGTCTTCGCCGGGCCCGAGAATGCCCTCTACAACGGCCGTCCCAGCTCCGACGTCACGCTCGACGGCGCCGGGAGCGGCTCCGTCGAGTCGTACCACGACGGCATCGTCACGCGCGCGGTGCTGTACGACGTGCCGCGCTACCGCGGTACGGACTTCGTCACCATCGACACCCCCGTACACGGCTGGGAGCTCCAGGACATCGCCGCGGCGCAGGGCGTCGAACCGATGCCGGGCGACGCCGTGGTCGTGCGCTCCGGCGCGAACGCGTTCTACGCCTCGCGGCCGGACTTCCAGATGGGGATGTTCAACGACATGCCGGGCGTGCATGGCTCGGCCATCGAGTTCCTGTACAACAACGACGCCTCGCTGCTCGTCTGGGACCTGCTCGACGCCGGTCAGCAGCCGCTGGGCATCGGTCTGCAGCGGCCGGACGGCGAGCCGATCCGGGTGCCCATCCACGAGATCGTGATCCCGTACATGGGGATGCCGCTGCTGGACAACGCCAACCTCGAGGACCTCGCGGACGCGTGCGCCGAGGCAGGGCGGTGGGAGTTCCTGCTCATGGTCGCGCCGCTGAGCGTGCGCGGCGGCACCGGCTCGCCCGTGAACCCGATCGCGGTGGTGTAGGCGAGGCTACGAGGCCTCGGCGACTGGAGTAGGTCGCCGGCCGCGGGGGCCGGTTTCCGGGAGGAGCGCGCCGGCCAAGATAAGCGTGAGCGGGAACAGCGCGCAGAGGGTGAAGCCGAGCCCGAAGCTGCCCGTCTGATCGCGCAGGAAGCCGACCATCAGCGGCGAGAAGAAGCCGGTGATGTTGCCGACCGTCAGCATCATCGCGACGGAGAGCGTGGCGCGCTCCAGCGTCGCCCCACCCAACTCCATGAGCAAGGTCAGCCCCGAGGGGAAGTGGAGCCAGGTCACGAACCCGAGCAGCGCGAGACTCGGGTACAGCACGTACGGCGCGTCCGTGACGAAGCAGCCGATCACGGCGAACGGCATCACGAACCCCGGGAGCATGATGAGCGGCTTGCGGCGCCCGAGCATGACGGGCAGCCACGAACCAACCAGCGAGCCGATGATCCCGAAGAACGACGGGATCGCCACCACCTGCCCGGAGCGCTCCAGCGTGAACCCGAACTCCTCCTGGTAGTACGTCGGCAGCCACGCGTTGAGGCCGATGAACGCCCCCACGACGCCCGCGACGCCGATGCCAAGCAGCAGCGTCGGTCGGTCGCGTGCGACCGAGCCCAGCAGGGCGAACGAGACGGGCGGGCGCACCGGCGCGCCGGCCGGCCGCTCGGGACTCCGCGCGAACAGCGCGAACACACATACCCCGGTGAGCCCCACAAAGCCGAACAGCATGAGCGACTCGCGCCACCCGACGAGTTCGGCGATGAACGCGACCGAGAACACGGACACGGTGACACCCACGCTCTGTCCGACGATGTTCGTGCCGTTGACCACAGGCAGCTCGCGCATCGGGAACCAGCTCATCACCGCCGACGGCAGCGCGCCCATCACGGTCGCGCCCCCGACGGCGAAGGCGAGCCGCAGCCCGAGCAGCATCGCGAAGTTCGCGGCGAACGGCGAGAACACCATCGACGACATCAGCAGGCCGCCGAAGAACGTCGCGCGCCACCAGCCGAAGCGCGCCGCGACGAGGCCGCCCGGGATCGTCGAAATCGCGAACGCCAGCGCGGTGCCACCGATGAGCAGGCTCGCGGTCGCGTTGTCGACGCCGTACTCATCGATGATCAGCGGGAAGAGCGGGGCAACCGCGATGAAGCTGAGCCCCATGGCGATCTGCACCCACAGCAGGGTGCCCTCGACCACGAAGCGGTAGCGCCTCGGCGGGGCTGCGTCCGTTGCGCTCAGCATGTGCGTGGCTCCTCGCGCTCGTTCACACAGCTACCGCAACGCCAGCGCCGAGCCCGGCGCATCGACGACGAACGTGCCCTGCTGCACCACGACCACCCAGCGCTTGACGCGCGTGCCGACGGCGCCGAGTTGCCGTTCGGCCAGCAACTCGCCGGTCTCGATCTCGAGCAGCGCGATCGAGTCGGTGAGGGGTACCAGCAGGCCGTCTGGCGTCGCGGTAGGGGGGCCGTGCACGGCGTCGAGGTCCGTCTCCCACACCAGCACGCCGTTCGTCCCGTCGAACGCGCGCACCAGGCCCGTGGTGTCCGAGGTGATGATGCGCTCGCCGTCGAATACCGGCTTGAACATGAGCGTGAAGGCGGTGCCCGAACGCAGCTCGCTCGGCCGCTCGCGTGACACCCACTCGACCTCCGGCCGTGGCGGCCGCGGCGCCGCGCCGAACGCCCAGAGCCAGTTCCAGTACAGCCGCGTGCCTTCCCACCACGGCAGGGTCGACTCCGGGTCGATCCCGGCCGCGAACCCCGGTGAGATGCTGTACACGAAGCCATCGCCGAACACCAACCCGCTGGTCGAGGTGTGCGGGTGGCGGAACGTGCGCACGCCGGTCTCGCGATCGAGGAGCACGACTGCCTTGCGGGCCGCGAGGGCGATGTGGCGCTCGTCGACCACGGGCGAGATCTCGCCGAAGCTGCCCTCAATGTCCCGGCTCCACAGCCAGTCCCCGTTCTCGGCGTCGAGGCCGTGGATGCGGCCCGGTGCGTAGACGTAGAGCACGCCCCGGAAGACGATCGGGGTGGTGAACAGCTCCTCATCGAGGATCGTGGTCCACTCGAACTCGCCCGTCGCCGCGTCAATGCCAAGCACGCGCCCGCTGCGCAGCGCGAGATATAACCGGTCGTCGACGATTGCCGGGGAGCTCAGCAGGCCGGGGCGGGCGATCCGCCACACCTCGCTGCCGTCCTCGAGCGAGTAGGCGCCGAAGCTGTCGCGGTAGGTGATGTAGAGGCGCTCCTCGTCGGCCACGGGGGCGCGCAAGACCACCTCGGGCAGGCTGATCCGCCACGCCACCTCGCCGCCGAGCGCGGGACGCGCGCCGGTAACGCGGTTCTGGTACAGCCCACCGTTGGGGGTGGGCCAGATGGCTGAGGGCGCCTCGAGAAGGCTAATCGCGGGCGAGGTCCCCAACGGGAGCGGCGCGGGCGTCGAGATGTGGTTGTCCCAGGCCCAGCGCCCGCCGTAGAAGAGCACCACCATGACAAAGATGACGATGAACCCACGCCGGCGCGTCCAGCGGTGGCGGATCTGCGGGAGCCGGCGGCCGCTCGCGCGCCTGACGCGCACGGGGCCGTAGTCCCTGGTGTCGCGCAGGTCGACCATGCAGAAGCGGCAGCGAATGCTGGTCTTGAGCACATCACGCCCGCAGCGCGGGCAGCGGCGCTGATCGGCGGCGGGCGAGGGGGGCGTAGTGCCTGTGGACGTGCGAGCCATGGTCTCCCGTGTGCGGTGGGTGTGCGGCGTAGCGGCTGTCTATGTTCTCACAACGCACGCCAGCGCCGCGCCGGGCCCGCGGCCCGGCGCATCGCGGGCGGCCGCTCCCCGTGGACCGCTAGTTGTACGTGAAGAAGTCCGGCAACCCCTCGCGCCGTCGCTTCCACTCGAGGATCGTCGCGGCGGCGCGCGCCGCGCGCTCGATCGACGGGAACGACGCGACGCCGTGGTCGTGCACGAAATCGCCCGCGTCCTCCAGCCTCGCCTCGCGCAGGATCAGCGCCATCGGCACCTGGTGTTCGCGCGAGATGAGCGAGAGTTCCTCGGCGGTCAGCGAGAGCTGCTCCTGGCGTGCCGCGTCCGAGTGGTCCTGGCCGGGGTACCAGCGCGTACCGACGGTCGTGAGCACGAGGTCGGTCGAGTGCGCCGCGGCGATCGACTGGAACACGCGCCTCGTGAGGCCGGTGTCGCTGCTGAAGTCCATCGGGTGGTCGCGCCCGAAGTTGGCGTCGACGGGGTTGCGGATGCTCGTCCCGGCGATGGGGATGATCTCCCGCAGTTGCTCCTGGGTCGCTTCGGGCAGCCACGGCACCGTGAGGCCCTCCATGGCCATCTGGTCGGTGGAGAGCACGGCGAAGCCGCCGCCCGCGCCGACGAGCGTGACCTTGTTGCCCAGCAGGTAGCGCATGTCCGTGGTCATGGCCACGGCGAGGTCGAGCAGGTCCTCGAGCGTGCGCGCGCGCACCGCCCCGGCCTGCCGGCAGACGGCGTCGAAGACGTCGATGGAGCCGGCGAGCGAGCCGGTGTGCGAGTTCGCGGCGCGCGCGCCATCGTCGGTGATGCCGCCCTTGAGCACGATCGTCGGCTTCACGCGCGCCAGCTTCTTGAGGGCATCGAAGAACGCGCGGCCGTTACGAGGCCCCTCGACGTAGGCGACGATGAGCTCGGTCTGCGGGTCGTGCAGCGCGTAGTCGAGGAAATCGTGCGACTTGAGGTCGGCGGCATTGCCGTAGGAGACGCCCTTGGAGAAGCGCAGCCCGCGCCGCCCGAGGCCGTCGATGATCCCGCCGGCGTTGGCGCCCGACTGCGAGAGCAAGAACACGTTGCCCGGCTCACTCGGCGAGCGCGGGTTGAAGCCGAGGCCCACGCCGGGGACGTACAGCCCCATGCAGTTCGGGCCGATCAGGCGCATCCCGGCAGCGTTGGCGCGCTGCACCATATCGCGCTCCTGCGCGACGAGCTGCGGGTCGCCCGTCTCGGCGAGGCCCGCCGTGAACGAGTGGAGCGAGCGCACGCCCTTCGCGATGCACTGCTCGACCAACTCGGGGAGCCCCTCGGAGGGGATCTGCGAGATGACGTGGTCAACCGGGTCGGGGCAGGCGAGGAGGCTCGGGTAGCAGGTGACGCCCCGCACTTCGGTCATCTTCGGGTTCACGGCGTAGAGGCCGTGCTCGTGCTGGTACCCCTGTTCGAGCAGCGCGTTGAGGAAGATGCCCCCCATGCGCCCGTCGGGCCCTGGCCGCGTCGAAACGCCGACGACGGCGACCCCTCGCGGGTTGAAGATGGGGTCGAGTTGGTGGTCGACGGCTACCGGTGAGTATGTGCTGGCGATGCGGCAGCCTCCTTGTTGGCGCCCGTGGGCATTGCGCGGGCTATTCTAGCGCCGCGACCGCTCCGCGCCACCGCGCGGGCGCCTGGGCGTTCTTGCTAGCCGGACTGCTCGTATCCGCGGTCGCGCTCGCGCTTGAACGCGGCCCAGCCCTGCTCCTCCCGAATGCGCTGCCGTCCCGCGCCGACGGTGTCGTCGGCCTCGAGCAGCTCCCGCAGCGCTTCGTTGTCGCGGTAGCGCACGGCGTCGATGAGCCCCATCTGCTCGTACACGAGGTTCACGAGGCGCTTGTTGAGCCGCACCGCCACCGGCGGCAGCGCCGCGAGCTTGCGCGCCATCTCCATCGCCGCCTCGTCCAACTCGTCGTCGGGCACGACGCGATTGACGAGGCCCATGCGCAGCGCGTCCTGGGGCAGGATCACCTCGCCCAGCAGCATCACCTCCTTGGCCTGCTTCTGGCCGGTGATGTAGGGGGTGATCAGCACGGGCACGCCGAAGCCGTGGCGAATCTGGATCTCGCCAAGCCGCGCGCTCTCCGCCGCGATCGTGAAGTCGCACACCCCGGCCAGCTCGCACGCCTGCCCGACCGCGTGGCCGCGCACGGCCGCGATCACCGGCTTGTCGAACGACCAGATGCGCAGCTGCACGTCGAGTGCGTCCGGCGCGGGGTCGTCGTCCGGGTAGAGCGAGGCCCACAGGTCGCCACCCGCCGAGAAGGCGCGGCCGGCGCCGGTGAGGATCACCGCGCGCACGTCCTCGTCGGCCTCGGCCTGGTCGAGCGCCCCATCGAGGAGCCGCGTCACGTTCTTGTTGATCGCGTTGAGCACGATCGGGCGGTTGAGCGTGATCTTCGCCACGCCGTCGGCGGCCTCGTAGAGCACGTCGTCGGGCGAGGGCGGCGGGATCGCGATCCCATCGGGCGTCTTCTTCCAGGTGCTGGTGTCCGGCTCGCTCGTCATCGTGCTCCCCCTTCGGTGCCTCGCGTGACGGTACCACGACGCGAGCCCATAACGGGGTAGGCTGCGCACGTGGCACCATCGCTCTGGGATGCGGGGTATACCCCGCGGGGAGGTCTGCGATGCCCATGCTCCCGGTGACCGGCGGCGAGCTGTACTACGAGGATGGTGGCGATGGCGATCGCGCCATCGTCTTCGCGCACGGCGCGGGCGGGAACCACATGAGCTGGTGGCAGCAGGTCCCGCACTTCTCGCGTCGCTACCGCTGCATCACGATCGACCACCGCGGCTTCGGCCAGAGCCTCGACCACTCCGGCGAGACCATGCGCGCGTACCGCCGCGACCTCGAGGAACTCCTCGACCACCTCGGCATCGCGTCGACGGCGATCGTGGCGCAATCGATGGGCGGGTTCACGGGCATGACCTTTGCCGGCACGCACCCGGAGCGCGTGTGGGCACTGGTCATGGCCAACACCTTCCTCGGCGTCGGCGACGAGGACCTCGTTGCGCGGGCGCGCAAGCACTGGGAGGGCCTCAGCCAGATCGATCCGGCCGGGCCGGCCGCCGAGCAGACCACGATGGTCGGGCAGCGCTTCAAGGACGAGCACCCCGAGGGCGTCTTCCTCTACCAGCAGGTACGCTCGGCAACCCCCCGCTCAACCTGCCCAGCACGTACTCGATCGAGGACGGCGCGATCCCCGTCGGGGACCTCGCGCGGCTCGAGGCGCCGGTACTGTTCCTCGCCGGCGAGGAGGACGGGGTCATACCGATCGAGGTCACGGCCGCGGCGCAGCAGCGCGTGCGCGGCTCGCGCATCGAGCGTGTGCCGGAGGCTGGCCACTCGCTGTACTGGGAGATGCCCGAGGTGTTCAACGCGCGCGTCGACGCGTTCTTCGACGAGGTGCTGTCGCGCTAGGCGGCGTCACCCGTAGCCACTGCCGGGACCGGCTTCGGCGGTGGCTCGCGCGAGGCGAGAATCGCCAGCGCACCCGTGAGGTATGCAGCGACGAAGAACGCGAACACGCCCCCGTACGACCCGGCTGCGTCGAAGTAGAGGCCCGCGAGGATCGGGCCCAGCGCCCCAAACACGATGGTGAACGGCACGCCTACCCCTCGCACCGCCCCGATGTGCACGCGCCCGAAGTACTTCGCCCAGATGAACTCGCTCACCGGTATCGTGCCGCCGAAGCCGAAGCCCCAGCAGAAAAACGCGAAGAACATCAGCGGCAGCGCGCCCGCCTCCCCCGAAACCAGCATGAGCACCACCCCCATCGCCGAGATCGACAGCGCCGTCGCACCCAGGTAGCGGACGTTGACGCGCTGCAGGAAGTAGCCCCACACGAACTTCGAGCCGAGGTTGGCGCCCCCGTTGACGGCGATCGCCAGCGCGGCCTCGGTGCGCGTGAACCCGTGGTCGGTGAGGAACGGGATGGCGTGTACGAGGATCGCCGTCAGCGCCATGATGTTCAGCCCGAAGCCGGCGATGAGCAGCCAGATCGCGGGCGTGCGCAGCGCCTCGCCGCGCGTGTAGGAGTTGGCGGCGTCGCGCTCCTGCGCCTCGACCGCCTCGGCATCGACGCCTGCCTCGGCGTCGGGGTCGAGCCCGTCCGGCAGCAGCCCGTAGTCCTCGGGCTGCCTCCGCATGACGAGCGCGACCGGCGCCAGGATCGCGAACACGAACACGGCGAGGATCACGTAGGCGTCGCGCCACCCGATCGAGTCGACGACACGCGTCATCGTGACAGGCATGATCAGCCCCGCGAGCGAGATGCCCGAGGAGCCCAGCGCGATCGCCCAGCCGCGCCGCACGACGAACCACTTCGCGAGCGCCGCGTTGACGACGAGCGGCCCGACCAGCGTGTAGCCCGCGCCCCCTGACAGCATCGAGAGCACGACGAACTGCCACAGCACCTCGACGCGCGCCATGGCGAGGAACGAGCCGACATAGACGAACGCGCCAACCAGCATCAGCGGCCGCGCGCCGTAGCGGTCGACGAGTTGCCCGACCACGACGCCGATGGCGCCCCCGAGCAGGAACGCGGCCGAGCCGCCGAGGGTGTACTCGGCGGCGGTCCAGCCGAGGTCCTCGGTCATCGGGCGCAGGAAGACGCCGGCAATCCCGCCGGAGGAGCCCAGGGCCACGAACTGCCCGACGGTCGCGCCGATGACGAGCCACCAGCCCCAGAACACGCCTCGCCGCCTCGCGGTGGGCGGCACGGGTGGTGGCTCTTCGGCGGCCGGGCCGGCAGACGAGCGGCTCATATACGAATCCTAGCGCGCTGTCCCAGTACGGCCCGGTCGCCGCGCGCGTGGCCAGAGATAACCGACGCGGTGCGGCTTCCCGCGCTCTTAGTCACGGCTTCCGATGACCCCTGTCTCGCCGCCGTAGTATCATGTCCGTGGTCGGAACTTGGCGTGGGTCCGACCCGTCGCCCTCGACGCTGCATCAGCACCGGGCGTCGAGCCAGACGCCCGCCGACGCCAGAAAGGAGGAACACAATGTACACAACTGCTCGATTACTTTGTGGCGCTGTCTTAGCTGCACTACTATTGCGGGTTTCAGTCGTTATCAACACTACAGTGGACATCACGATAGTGAACATCACTACGCTGGACTAAGCTCACGCTAATACAACCCATGATAGATCGTCTGCGGGGGCAATGCCCCCGCAGACCGCATCCGGCTTCTTACTCCCCCAACCAGCGCGCGAACCACTCCACCACCCGGTCGTAGTACTCCTTGCGCAGGCTCGGGTGGCCGACGCGCAGGAACAGGTGCGAGCAGTCCGGGTAGCGCACGAACTCGACCGTCTTGCCTCGACGTTTGAGCGCGGCGAACAGCTCTTCGGACTGCGAGATCGGGACGCGGATGTCCGCCTCGCCGTGCTGCAGCAGCACCGGCGTCTCGATCGCGTCGACGTACATGACAGGCGAGCGCTCCAGGTAGTGCTCGAGGCGGTCCTGCGGCAGCCCGCCCCACTGCTGCTCGCCGAAGCTCGCGGCGATGTCCGTCTGGCCGTACATGGAGAGCAGGTTCGTGACCGGCGCGCCGATCGCCGCCGCGCGGAAGCGCTGCTCGTGGCCGATGAGCCACGAGCTCATGAACCCGCCGTACGAGTAGCCGTGCACGCCCAGCCGGTCCGTATCGACGTATGACCGCTCGCAGACGGCGTCGAGCGCGGCGAGGAGGTCGCGGGAGTCCTCGCCGCCCCAGTCCTCGAACACCGCGGCGGTGAACGCCTCGCCGTACGTCGTCGAGCCGCGCGGGTTCGTGTACAGCACGAGGTTGCCCGCGCACGCGATCACCTGGTGCAGCGCGCTGAACGAGGGGCCGAAGAACCCGTTCGGCCCGCCGTGGATCTCGAGCACCAGCGGGTAGCGCCTCGACTCGTCGAAGCCCGGCGGGTACACGAGCCAGCAGTCGATCGCGACGCCGTCCCGCTCCACCGAGAAACGCTCGGTGCGCCCGATCGTGCGGCCTGCGAGGTACTCCTCGGCGCTCGACGTAAGCACGGCGGCGCCGCCGCCGTCGAGGTCGAGCGTGCAGACCTCGCCGGGCTGCTCGGGCGTCGACGCGACGAAGGCGAGGCGGCGGCCGTCGGGCGAGGCGCTGAGCGCGCCAACGATCTCCTCGGACGCGCGCTCGGCGCGCAGCTCGCCCGCGCGGTCGACGCTGTAGATGCCCGAGGAGGCGTGCGCGTCGGCGGCGAACACGACGCGTTCCCCGTGCCACGCCAGGGGCGGCGCGGCGGCGACGGGGAAGAAGCCGGCCTGCGGCTCGACCTCGTCGCCGGTGAGAGCGCGGCAGACGCCGCTCTGCGCGTCGGCGAGGTAGACGTAGTGCTGCCACGCGTTGTCGTCGGTCATCCCGACGAACGCGATCTCGCGGCCGTCGGGCGACCACGCCGTGCCGCCCGCCGCGACGGTCGCCCACACGAGCCGCCGCACACGCCCGCCCGCCGCGGGCATCACGCACAGCTCGCCGCCCCACGGCGCGCGCAGGTAGCGCCGCGGCGAGCGGTCCGAGATGAACGCGAGCCGTTCGCCGTCGGGCGAGACGGCCAGCGAGCGGTGGTTGAAGTCGCCGTCGGTGAGCTGCTCGAAGCTGCCGTCGGCTGCGTCGACGCAGAAGACGTGCGTGCGGATGTCGCCACGCCAGCCGATGGTGTCACCGCGGTAGTAGATCTCGCGCACCTCGCGCGTGCGGGGCCGCTCGGGCCCGTCGTCCTCGGCGTCGCGCGAGGGGTCGACGTCGCTGAGGCAGTAGATCGTGCTGCCGTCGGGCGCCCAGACGTAGTCGGAGACGCCGCCGGGGATGGCCGTGAGCTGGGCTGCCTCGCCGCCGTCGCTCGGCAGCAGCCAGAGCTGCGCGGGGCCCTCGGCCTCGCCACGACGGCGGAAGGCGAGCTGCGAGCCGTCCGGCGACCAGCGCGGCGCGCCGTCGCGCGGGCCGGCGGTGAGCCGCCGCGACGCGCCGCCCTCGAACGGCGCGAGGTCGATGTGCGAGCCGGTCTCCAGCGTCTCGGCGTCGACGCTCGTGAACACGTAGGCGACGGCGCCGTCGGTGGAGCGCACGGTGGGTGCGCCGACGGCGGGCAGCCCGAAGACGAAGCCGCTGTCGAAGGGTTGTCGTTGCTCGGCCATATCGCTCGCTCCCGCTCTCCCGTGACGCCTCGACCGCCGCGTGTCGAGGGTATCTCGCATCGTCGGGCGCGGGGGATGTGACCCCGGCCGCCACCGCCTGCTCGATTTCCCCTAGACTCCGCCTTGACCGAAAGGAGACCCCCGATGAGTAACCCACTGCATTCGAGACTGTGCGAGGAGTACGGCGCCGAGTTGCCGGTCGTCGCGTTCGCCCACACCAAGGACGTCATCGCCGCCGTCAGCAACGCCGGCGGCATCGGCGTCCTCGGCGCGACGAGCCTGACGCCCGACGAGCTGCGCTCCGACATCCGCTGGATCCGCGACAAGGTCGGCGACAAGCCGTTCGGCATCGACCTGCTCGTGCCGGCGTCCTTCGTCCAGGGCAACCTCGAGGACCTCGAGGAGATGATCCCGGACGAGCACCGGGCGTTCATCCAGAACCTCAAGGACGAGCACGGCATCCCCGACCCCGACCCCAACGAATCCAGGCCCAGCAGCCACGACCTGCTCGAACGCTCGCGCACCTCGCTTGAGGTCCTCTTCGAGGAGCAGGTGCCGATCTTCGTGTCCGGCCTCGGCAGCCCCGCGTTCATCCTCGAACGCGCGCACGAGGCGGGGATGAAGGTGTGGGGTCTGGTCGGCCTGCCACGCCAGGCGCAGCGCCAGGTCGACGCCGGCGTCGACGTGATCGTCGCGCAGGGCTACGACTCGGGCGGCCACAGCGGCACCGTCGGCACCTTCACGCTCGTGCCTGAGGTGGTCGAGATGGCGAAGGGCTCGAACTCGCTCGTGCTCGCCGCGGGCGGCATCAACAACGGCAAGCAGCTCGCAGCCACGCTGACCATGGGCGCCGCCGGCGTCTGGACGGGCACGATCTGGCTCGCCACACACGAGTCGGAGACCGAGATGTTCCTCAAGCAGCGCCTGATCGAGGCGCGCGCCGAGGACCCGATCCAGTCACGCGCGATGTCCGGCAAGCCGGTCCGCCAGCTGCCCTCGCGCTGGTCGGACGCGTGGAAGCAGCCCGACGCGCCGGACCCGCTGCCGATGCCGCTGCAGGGCATGCTCGTCGGGGACATCCTCGACGGCATCAAGGACGGCAAGATGGAGGAGTGGATGACCACCCCGGCCGGCCAGAGCGCCGTCGGCATCCACGCCATCCGGCCCGCCGCCGACGTCGTCTACGGCCTCGCCGAGGAGGCGCTGGACTGCTTCGAACGCGTCGGCGCCACGGTCGAGGCGTAGCGGCTCCGTGGCGCTGGATATCGTCGGCGCGGGCTTCGGCCGCACGGGCACGCTCTCGCTGAAGCACGCGCTGGAGCAGATCGGCTTCGACAAGTGCTACCACATGCTCGAAGTCGGTAACTATCCGGACCACCGCGACCAGTGGTCGGCGGCCCGGCGCGGCGAGCCCGTCGACTGGGATGCCCTCTTCGAGGGCTTCAAGGCCTCGGTCGACTGGCCCGCGTGCGACTTCTGGGAGGAGCTGTCCGAGCACTACCCGGAGTCGAAGGTGCTGCTCAGCGTGCGCGACCCGGAGCGCTGGTACGCGAGCATCCGCAACACGATCCACCTCAGCACGTCCTCGGGCCTGACCGCCGAGGATGAGACGGAGCGGGAGCGGGCGAAGTGGGCGAACTCGTTGATCTGGGAAGCCAACTTCGACGACCGCATGGAGGACAAGGACCACGTCATCGGCGTCTACGAGGCGCACACCGAGAAGGTGAAGGCGACGATCCCGCCGGACCGGCTCCTAGTCTACGAGACCGGCAGTGGCTGGGGGCCGCTGTGCGAGTTCTTCGACGTGCCCGTGCCCGACGACCCGTACCCGCACGTGAACACCACCGAGGAGTTCCGCGAACGCTTCGGCCGCCGGGGACGATGATGACGAGGCCCCCAGCACGGGGAGGCAAGCGATGGTGAGCCAGGGATCCGGCAGCATGGCCGAGCCGGACGGCGACATCGTCGTTCGCATCGAACAGGTCTCCGCGCAGCCGACGGGCGAGGGCAATCGCCTGGAGCTGAGCATCGAGACGAACCACGGCCCGCTCACCGCGCTCATGGACCCGAGCGAGGGCAGCGTGAAGTGCGCGATCTTCGTCGGCGCCGAGGGCCCCGCCGGGGGCGTCTACGCCCGCCTCGCGGAGGACCTCGTCGAGCAGGGCGTGACCTCGCTGCGCATCAACCCGCGGCTCAGCGGTGAGCTCGAGGAGACCGTGATCGACGTCCTCGCGGCGTGCTCGCTGCTGAAGGGGCTCGGCGGCGGCCGGGCGGTGGTCGTCGGGCACTCGTACGCCGGGGCGGTCGCGATCAAGTCGGGCGTGCTCAGCCCGTTCCTCACGGCCGTGGCGGCGCTGGCCGCGCAGCGCTACGGCACACAGGAGGTCGAACAGCTCAACAAGCCGCTGCTGCTGATCCACGGGGCGGACGACCAGGTCCTGCTGCCGCTGGCCTCGGACGACATCTACCAGCGCGCGAAGGACCCGAAACACATGGTGATCCTGCCGGGCACGGGGCACCGTCTCCAGGGTGTGGAGGAGGAGGTCTACGACCTGCTCCACCAGTTCATCACCGCCGCCTGACGAGGGTCGGCGACGGGGGAGACGTAACAAGAAAGCTTGGTAGACTGCCCCGCAGCAAGTACGCGGGGACGCCACGCGCGCATCGAGGAGGCAACACATGGATTGGGCAGACACGGCAGAGCAGGCAACGTTCCGCGATGACGTCCGGTCGTTCATCGACTCGAACCTGCCGCAGTACTACAAGGACAAGCGCGCGTGGGACGCCGTCACCCTCGAGGATGACTGGCAGATGGACATGGTCCACGGCAGCGACCAGGCGAAGACCGCGGCGCAGGAGTGGTCCGACCGCATGTCGCAGCGCAGCTGGGTCGCCCCGCACTGGCCGCAGGCGTACGGCGGCGCCGGCCTCACCACCATGGAGCAGTTCATCTTCAACATGGAGATGGCCGAGGCCGAGGCCCCCATGGTCGGCGGGCAGGGCCTCTCGCTGATGGGTCCGACGGTGCTGATCCACGGCACCGACGAGCAGAAGGAGCGCCTGCTGGCGCCGACGCTGCGCGGCGAGATGCTGTGGTCGCAGGGCTTCTCCGAGCCGGGCGCCGGCTCAGACCTCGCCTCGCTGCAGACGCGCGCGGTGCGCGACGGCGACGAGTACGTCATCAACGGCCAGAAGATGTGGACCTCCACGGCCCACAAGTCCAACTGGCTGTTCGGGCTGTTCCGCACCGACCCCGACGCGCCGAAGCACCGCGGCATCAGCTTCATGGTCATGCCGCAGACCGACAACGGCATTTCGGTACGCCCGATCATCTCGATGGGCTTCGAGCACGCCACCAACGAGACCTTCTTCGAGGACGTACACGTCCCCGCTAACAACGTCATCGGCGAGGAGAACCGCGGCTGGTACGTCGGCATGACGCTGCTCGACTTCGAGCGCTCCAACATCGCCGGCGCGGTCGAGACGCGGCGGCGGCTGGAGTCGCTCATCGACTACATGGGCACGGACGAGGGCGAGCTGCGGACGCAGGACCGCGCGCGCACCACGCGGTCGGCGATCGCCGACCGCTGGATCGAGTCCGAGGTGCTGTTCAACTTCTCGTTCCGCATCATCTCGATGCAGGCGGGCGGCATGGTGCCGAACTACGAGGCGTCGACCTCCAAGATCTTCAGCTCGGAGCTGTCGCAGCGCACGGCGAACACCGGCATGAAGGCGTTCGGCCTGTACGCGAACATCTGGGACCGCGCGCACGAGCTGACCCCGCTGGACGCGCGCTTCACGCAGCTCTACGTGCACAGCGTGGTGTTCACGATCTTCGGCGGCTCGAACGAGATCCAGCGCAACATCATCGCGACGCGCGGACTGGCGCTGCCTCGCAGCTAGTCCCACCTCGCACGCACAACGCAGCGCGCCCCGGGCAACCGGGGCGCGTTTGCGTGTGCCCGCCGCCGAAGGCGCTCGGCCGACCGCCGGGGACGTAACGAAAGGGCTGGTAGAATCCCCCGCAGCAAGCACGCGGGACGCGACGCGCACACGAGGAGGCAGCACATGGATTGGGAAGACACGGCAGAGCAGGCGGCGTTCCGCGAGAACGTGCGCTCGTTCATCGACTCGAACCTGCCGCAGTACTACAGGGACAAGCGGGTCTGGAACGCCGTCACCCTCGAGGATGACTGGCAGCAGGACATGGCCCACGGCAGCGACGAGGCGAAGGCCGCGGCGCAGGAGTGGGCCGACACCATGTCGTCGCGCAACTGGGTCGCTCCGCACTGGCCGCAGGAGTACGGCGGCGCCGGCCTCACCGCCATGGAGCAGTTCATCTTCAACATGGAGATGGCCGAGGCCGAGGCGCCGATGGTCGGCGGGAGCGGCCTCTCGCTCCTCGGGCCGACGGTCCTGATCCACGGCACCGACGAGCAGAAGGAGCGCCTGCTGGCGCCGTCGCTGAGCGGCGAGATGCTGTGGTCGCAGGGCTTCTCGGAGCCGGGCGCCGGCTCTGACCTCGCCTCGCTGCAGACGCGCGCCATCCGCGACGGCGACGAGTACATCATCAACGGCCAGAAGATGTGGACCTCTTCGGCCCACAAGTCCAACTGGCTGTTCGGGATGTTCCGCACCGACCCCGACGCCCCGAAGCACCGCGGCATCACCTTCATGGTCATGCCGCAGACCAACAACGGTATCTCCGTCCGCCCCATCATCTCGATGGGCTTTGAGCACGCCACCAACGAGACGTTCTTCGAGGACGTACACGTGCCGGCCAACAACGTCATCGGCGAGGTCAACCGCGGCTGGTACGTCGGCATGACCCTGCTCGACTTCGAGCGCTCCAACATCGCCGGCGCCGTCGAGACGCGGCGGCGGCTCCGGTCGCTCATCGACTACATGGGTACGGACGACGGCCAGTTGCGGACGCAGGACCGGGCGCGCACCACGCGGTCGGCGATCGCCGACCGCTGGATCGAGTCCGAGGTGCTCTTCAACTTCTCGTTCCGCATCATCTCGATGCAGGCGGGCGGCATGGTCCCGAACTACGAGGCGTCAACCTCGAAGATCTTCGGCTCGGAACTGGAACAGCGCACGGCGAACACCGGCATGAAGGCGTTCGGGCTCTACTCGAACATCTGGGACCGCGCGCACGAGCTGACCCCGCTGGACGCGCGCTTCACGCAGCTCTACGTGCACAGCGTGGTGTTCACGATCTTCGGCGGCTCGAACGAGATCCAGCGCAACATCATCGCGACGCGCGGACTGGCGCTGCCGCGCGGCTAGCCCCACCTCGCACGCACAACGCAGCGCGCCCCGGTTGCCCGGGGCGCGTTCGCGCCTGGGCCCCGCCGGGCGCCACCCGCCCAACGGATCATCCTCATCGCGCCGACCACCACTCCGCCGCACCCTCGCCCGTCCCTCCATCGCCGCCCAGCCACCACGCCAGCGCGGCCGTGAGCACCAACACCGCAGCCGCGACGACCCATATCTCGTGGAACGTCGACACCTGGGCCTCGGTGACCAGCTCGGCGAACTCGGGCGAGCCGAACTCGATCGAGCCGGCACGCGCGTAGAACCGCCCCAGCCCGTGCGAGGTGAGCAGTCCCGTGCCCACGAGCATCCCGACCATCCGCGCGAGCGTGAGCCACGAGGCGGCCACGGCGCGCTCCTCGTCGCGCACATGGCTCAGCACCGCCACGCCGAGCGGGGCGATGAGCAGCCCGAACCCGAAGCCCCCGACGACGAGCGGTGTCGTGCGCCAGACCTCCTGGAGCACCTCGCCCCACCCGACGAGCCCGGCGAAGCAGATCGCCCCGAGCAGCACGCCCACAGCGGCCGGCAGACGCGGACCGATCCGCCCCGTCACCCACCCGCCCGCGAGCGCGCCGACGGGCACGGCGGCGGTGAAGCGCAGCAGTGTCACGCCGCCGTCGATGGGGCGCTCGACCAGCACGAGGTTGACGAAGAGCGGCACGCTGATGAGCGCGGTGATGAGCCCCGCGCCGACGAGCACGCTCATCACCGCCGAGCTCGACACCTGCCTCGGCGCGAACATCGCGAGCCGCACCATGGGCTCCTCGAGCCCGCGCTGGCGCAGCGCGAACGCGACCGCGAGCGCCGCCGTGACCGTGAACAGCAGCGCGGTGATCGCCCACGGCCGAGGCGCGATCGGGTCGTCGGCGATGGCGATGGTGAGCGCGGCCAGCGCGGCGGCGAGCATCGCCGCCCCCGGCCAGTCGATGCGCCCCTCGGCGCGCTCGTTGCGCGCGAGCCACCACACGCCGGCGAGCACGGGCAGCGACATCGGGATGTTGAGCCAGAACATCCACCGCCAGCCGAGCAGTTCCGTGATGAGGCCGCCCCAGAGCGGGCCGACGAGGGCGCCCCCCTCGGACGCCGCGGCGATCGCGCCGAGGCCGAGCGCGCGGCGCCCGGGCGGCATCTGCCCGACGACGATCGCCATCGCCACCGGGACGACCGCGCCGCCCCCGACGGCCTGCAAGCCCCTCGCGACGACCAGGAACCAGAAGTCCGGCGCAGCGGCCACCAGCGCGCTGCCCAGCATGAACACGCCCAGCGACGCGGCGTAGACGCGCCCGTGACCGCGCGCGTCGGCGATGCGGCCCACGATCGGCAGCGCCACGATGTAGCCGAGCAGGTACCCGTTGATCACCCACGACGCGAGGAAGAAGTCGTCGACGGCCAGCCCGATGTCCGGGATCAGCGCAGGCAGCACCGTGACCACCGAGGTCTGATCGTCGGCGGCGATGAACACGCCGCCCGCGACGGCGATCAGCAGCCATGCGCTGTGGCGCGACCCGGCCGCGTCGAGATCCCCAGCCTCCGCGCGACCAGGATCAGGGCGGCGGGACAATGTCCACGTCCTCGCCGAAGCGGCTCAACTCGAGGCGGCGCAGGATGTCGGGCGACTCGGTCTCGGAGATCGCCCCGCGCACGTCGACGCGGTAGACGAGCAGATCCTCGACGCCGATCCACAGCGTCGCGCGCACCTCGAAGCCCGGCGTGGCGGTCGGGAAGATCGCGAGGTCGCCCGAGTCGGCGGTCACCTCGATGCGGTACGCCTCGACGCCGCCGACGCGCTCGCGGCCGTCGAGGACAGGGTCGAGCACCGCCCGCATGAGAGCTGCGACGCCCTCCTGCGGGTCGAAGAACGCATCGATCGAAATGTCCTCGGGCTCCCAGCTGCGGTCGATGGGGTTCTGGATCCAGCTTCCCTCGGGCAGCACGATGACGCCCGTCTCGAACTTGAGCGTTCCGAGCGCACCCTCGATCGCCGCGCGCATGTGCTGCGCGCCGCCGATGTCGCCTTCGGCGTACACCATCATGATGCCGCGCACGATCTCGCTCGCCCCGTTCTCGTGATCGAGCGTGAAGTGGAAGCGCTCGACGGCCTCCATGCGGCCGGCGGACTCGCGGATCAGGGCGGCGGGGTCGATGGGCGTGGGGGTGGCCGTGGGTGTCGAGGTCGCCGTGGCCTCGGGCGCGTCCTCGCCGCCGCTGCACGACGCGGCGAGCAGCGCCAGCGCGAGCCCCAGCGCCCCAAGCGCCGCGCGGGCCAGCGGCGTCACCGGGTCACCACGAGCGGCGGGCCCTCCTCGACGTGTCCGATGCGCCAGCATCCGCCGCCCCCGTCCGCGATCGCCTCGCGGAGCGCCTCGGCGTCAGCCGCGGGCAGCGCGATGAGCAGGCCGCCCGAGGTCTGCGGGTCGTAGAACACGTCGACGAGCGCCTGCTCCGGCTCGCCCTCGATGCGGATGCGGTCGCCGAGGTGCGCGACGTTGCGGTTGCCGCCGCCGGTCACGACGCCGTCGGCGGCGAAGCGCGCGGCGTCGGGCAGCAGCGGCAGCGCGTTGAGGTCGATCACGAGCGTCGCGCCGCTCTGCAGCGCCATCTCGGAGGCGTGCCCGGCGAGCCCGAAGCCCGTCACGTCGGTCATCGCGTGCACGCCGGCGGCACGCGCGAGGTGCGCGGGGTGGCGGTTCAGCGTCCGCATCGACTCGACGGCCGCCTCGAAGCCTGCTTCGACGCCGTCGTGTTGCGCGCCGGCCGCGCTCATGAGGATGCCGGTACCGAGGGGCTTGGTGAGCAGCAGCGCGTCTCCGGGCCGCGCGCCACCGGTGGTGAGCACGGCGTCGGGGTGGATCACGCCCATCACCGACAGCCCGAACTTCGGCTCCTGGTCGATCACGGTGTGGCCGCCGGCGACGACACCGCCCGCCTCGGCCACCTTGTCGGCGCCGCCGCGCACGATCTCGGCGAGCAACTCGGGGTCGAGGTCCTCCGGGAACGCGGCGATGTTGAGCGCGAGCCGCACCTCGCCACCCATCGCGTAGACGTCGGACATGGCGTTCGCCGCGGCGATCTGGCCGTAGGTGTACGGGTCATCCACCACGGGCGGGAAGAAGTCGAGCGTCTGGATGACCGCGAGGTCGTCGCTCAGCCGGTACACGGCGGCGTCATCGGACGGCGCCAGGCCGACGAGCAGCTCGGGGTGCTGCCCGGGAGCGAAGACCTCGTGCAGGGGGCGCAGCACCTGCGCCAGGGTCGCGAGACCCAGCTTCCCCGCTCAGCCGCCGCAGGATGCGAGCTCGGTGAGGCGAATCTGTTCAGCCGTCACGCGCCATCCCTCCGCTCGATGCACGCCCCATCGTACGATGCGGTCATGGCCTCGACACGTAGCACGTCCGCCCCGGCGCCCGAAGAGGCGTCCGACCGTTGGGACATCGCCGGGATGCTCGCGATCCTCGACGAGGCGTACGGGCGGCCGCCCGAGCGCCCGCACGGCGACGCCCTCTCGGAGCTCGTGCTCGCGCTGCTCTCGCAGCACACGTCGGACCACAACTCCGGGCGGGCGTTCCACCGCCTCATCGAGCGCTTCCCGGAGTGGGACGCCGTGATCGAGGCGCCGACGAGCGCGGTCGAGGACGCGATCCGGCCGGGGGGCCTCGCGCCGACGAAGGCGCCGCGCCTGCAGGCGCTCCTCGCCGAGGTGCGCGACCGCGTCCCGGACTTCGACATCGACTTCCTCGAGGCGATGCCGATCGAGGAGGCCAAGGCGTGGCTGCGCTCGCTGCCGGGCGTAGGCCACAAGAGCACGGCCGTGACGCTCATGTTCGCGCTCGGCCGGCCCGCGATGCCCGTCGACACGCATGTCGGGCGTGTTGCGATGCGACTCGGGCTGACGCCGCAGCGCGCCTCGCCCGACCAGCAATCAGAACTGATCGAGGAGATGCTGGAGCCGGAGCAGATGCTCCCGTTCCACGTCGACCTCATCCAGCACGGGCGCCGCACATGCCACGCCCGCAACCCCGAGTGCGGAGGCTGCCCCCTGCTCGCGCACTGCCCGCGCGTCGGGCTCCCCGCCGCCTCAGCGCAAGCGATCCCGGAAGGCTAAGCGCAAGCGATCCCGGAAGGCTAAGCGCAAGCGATCCCGGCAGGCTGAGCGCAAGCGATCCCGGCAGGCTGAGCGCGGGCGATCCCGGCAGGCTGAGCACAAGCGATCCCGGCAGGCTGAGCACAAGCGATCCCGGCAGGCTGAGCACAAGCGATCCCGGCAGGCTGAGCACAAGCGATCCCGGCAGGCTGAGCACAAGCGATCCCGGCAGGCTGAGCACAAGCGATCCCGGCAGGCTGAGCACAAGCGATATGGCTGCCTATACTCGATGCCCGGACGGGAGCCACGCTTGACCAACCCCTCGCAGGCCGTCGGGGCGCGCATCGAGACCATCGAGGGCGGCGTGACCGCGCCCGCGGGGTTCGTCGCGGGCGGCAGCTACGCGGGTATTCGCACCTACGGGCCCGAGCCGCGCTTCGACGTGGGCATGCTCGTCGCCGACCGCCCCTGCACCGTCGCCGGTGTCTACACCCGCAACGCCGTCGTCGGTGAGCCGGTGCGGCTCACGCGCGAGCGCGCCGCGGGCGGCGCCGCGCGCGCCATCGTGGCCAACTCCGGCAACTCGAACGTCGCGACAGGCCCGCGGGGCGTCGAGGACGCCGTGCGCATGGCGGCGCTCGCCGCCGCGAAGCTCGGCGTCGATGAGCAGCACGTGCTCGTCGCCTCGACGGGCGTGATCGGCCGCCTGCTGCCGATGGATCGGATCGAGGCCGGCATCGACGCCGTCGAGGTGTCCGAGGTGGGCGGCGAAGCGTTCGCCCGCGCGATCATGACCACCGACACGCACCCCAAGCAGGCCGCGGTCCGCGTCGAGGCGGGCGGCCGCACATATACCGTCGGCGGGGTCGCCAAGGGCTCGGGCATGATCCACCCGGACATGGCGACGATGTTCGGCTTCCTGACGACCGACGCACCTGCGGACCACGGCTGGCTGCAGGCGACGCTGCGCCGCGTCTGCGACCGCTCGTTCAACATGATCGACGTGGACATGGACACGTCGACGTCCGACACGGTGCTGCTGCTCGCCAACGGCGCGGCGGGCGGCGAGCCCGTCGCCGACGGTCACCCCGCAGCGGACGCCCTCGAACGCGCCATCGAGGCGGTCTCTGTGACGCTGGCGCGCCAGCTCGCACGGGACGGCGAGGGGGCGAACACGCTGATCGAGGTGGTGGTCAAGGGTGCGGCGAATGTCGCGGACGCGCGGCTCTGCGCGCGCACGATCAGCTCGTCGCCGCTCGTGAAGACCATGGTGACCGGCCGCGACCCGAACTGGGGGCGCGTGCTGATGGCGGCCGGGCGCTCCGGGGCTTCGCTCGACCTTGCGGCCGCCAGCGTGTGGATCGGCGAGCACATCGCATTCGACCACGGCGCGCCGGCCGCGACGAGCGAGGCGGAGATCTCCGCCGCCATGGACACCGAGGAAGTCGGGATCCGCATCGACCTCGCCTCGGGCGAGGCGACCGCGACGGCGTGGGGATGCGACCTGACCGCCGAGTACGTGAGCATCAACGCGGACTACACGACATGACCTCAGCACCCTCGACTGGAGCCATCACCAGCGACCGCATGATCGTCGTCAAGATCGGCGGCTCCACCCTCGGCGACGAGGACACGACGCTCGTCGACGTCGTCTCGCTGCGCCGCAACGGCCTCTACCCCATCGTCGTCCACGGCGGCGGCGCGATGATCACCGACTGGCTCGAACGCCTCGAGGTGCCCGCCGTCTTCGTCGACGGCCTGCGCGCGACGAGCGAGGAGGCGCTCGAGGTGGTGATCGGCGTGCTGCGCGGCGTGGTGAACACGCGGCTGGTCAGCGAGATCGTGCGCCTCGGCGGCCGCGCAGTCGGCGTCTCCGGCGTCGACGGCGGGCTGGTGCGCGCGCGCCGCGCCGACGAGCGCCTCGGGTTCGTCGGCGAGATCACGGGCATCGACGCCTCGGTGCTGCACCCGATCCTCGAGAGCGGCGCGATTCCGGTGATCGCCCCGATCGGGCTGGAGCCGCCGAGCCAGCCACTCAACATCAACGCCGACACGGTCGCGGGCGAGATCGCGCGCGCGCTGCGGGCGCAACTGCTGGTGTTCATGACGGACGTCGATGGCGTCCTCGACGATGCCGGCGAGCTCATCACGACGCTCGGGGCCGAGCAGGCCTCGACGCTGCGCGCGGCGGGCACGCTTGCGGGCGGGATGTTGCCCAAAATCGACGCCAGCCTGCGCGCCGCCGAGGAGCGCGTGCGCGTGCATGTGGCGCAGGGCCGCGCGCGGCGTACACTGGAGCGCATCGTAGCGGGCGAACCGCTCGGCACACGGATTGAGGTGTAACCCTGGGCTTCTTCGAGGACCGGGAAGACCGCGGCCCCCTGGGGCCACCCGACGAGCCATTCCGGATCGGCGGCGCGAACAACTTCCGCTCACCCATCTCGCTGCGCTGGATTGGACTCCTCGCCGCGATCGTGCTGCTGTTCGTGGCAGCGAATGTCGCCAAGTCGCTTTACGTCGACTTCCTGTGGTTCGACTCGGTCGAGTTCGCCAGCAACTTCCGCCGCGTGCTGGCCGCGCGTGCGGTGCTCTTCGTGATCGGCACGCTGATCACGCTCGTCGTGCTCGGCTTCAACATCTGGCTCGCGCGCAGGCTCGCGCCGCAGGGCTTCGAGGAGTCGTTCATCGAGGACGTCGACCCCGACGCCATCCGGCGCGTCGTCTCGGTCGTCATGATCGCGATGACGCTGTTCCTCGCGATCATCTTCGGCGCGGTCGCCGCGGGATCGTGGGAGACGGTGCTGTCGTGGTGGTACGCCGTCGACTTCGGCCTGAACGACCCGGCGTTCAACCGCGACGTCTCGTTCTACATGTTCGACCTGCCCGCGCTGCACCTCTTCCAGGGCTGGGTGCTGTCGCTGCTCGTGGTCTCCGCGCTGGGCGCGGGCTCGGTGTACGCGCTGACGTACTCGCTGCAGCGCTTCGAGTTGCAGGTGCCGCGCGGCATGCGCATCCACATCTCCGTGCTGGTGGGACTGATCCTGCTCGTCATTGCGATCGGGACCTACCTCTCCGCCTTCGACCTCGCCACCTCGCGGCTCGGCATCGTGACCGGCGCGACCTACACGGACATCAACGCGCGCCTGCCGGCGCGCTACGCCATGGTTGCCCTCGGCGCGTTCGCGGGCCTGGCAACCATCGCCAACTCGGTGCTGAGCGGGAGCTGGCGCGTCCCCGCCTTCACCATCGGGCTCTGGGTTGTCGCCGGCATCGTCGGTGGGTTCGTGTACCCCTCGTTCGTGCAGTCCTTCCAGGTCGACCCGAACGAGATCGAGAAGGAAGAGCTGTACATCGACCGCAACATCGACATGACGCGGCTCGCCTGGGGCCTCAACGAGATCGAAGTCACCACGTTCCCGGCGGAGCCCGCCGTGACCGAGGAGGAGATCGCCGCCAATGGGGCGACGCTCTCCAACATCCGCCTCCTCGACGCCCGCCCCACTCGCGACACGTTCGTCCAGATCCAGTCGATCCGCCCCCTCTACACGTTCGACGACGTGGACGTCGATCGCTACATGATCGACGGAGAGCCGCGGCAGGTGATGCTCGCGCCGCGCGAGCTGGACCTGCGACGCGCATCGCAGACAGCGGGTTCGGGCTGGACGCAGGAGCGCCTGCAGTTCACGCACGGCTTCGGCGCCGTCGTGGCGCCGGTCAACGAGATCACGGCGGAAGGCCTGCCCGTGCTGATCACGCGCGACATCCCGCCCGTCGGCGAGGCCGTGCCGATCAGCGACGATGGCGCCCGCATCTACTTCGGCGAGTTGACCGACCACTACATCATCGTCAAGACGAAGGAGAAGGAGTTCGACTACCCGGACGGGGAGACCACCGTCGAGACGACCTACAAGCCGGATCGCGGCATCCAGCTTTCCAACTTGCTGCGACGCTTTGCGCTCGCGTGGCAGCTCGGCGACCGCAACCTGCTCATCTCCGGCCGTGTCACGGGCGAGTCCACGCTGCTCATGCACCGTTCGCTGGCGGACCGCATCACGAAGGTGGCGCCGTTCCTGCGGCTCGACGCTGACCCGTACATCGTCATCGCCGACGGCGCGTTGCTGTGGATCCAGGACGCATATACCGTCTCGGGCGACTTCCCGTACTCGCAGCACCTCGGGACCGTCAACTACATCCGCAACAGCGTGAAGGTGGTGGTCCACGCCGAGACCGGCGACATGACCTTCTACCTCATGGATCGCGACGACCCGGTCGCGGCGACGTGGGCGAGGATCTTCCCGGACCTCTTCACGGACCGCGCGGAGATGCCGCCGTTCCTCGAGGCGCACCTGCGCTACCCCGAGGACATGTTCCAGCTCCAGGCGCAGCAGTACCTGCGCTACCACATCACGGACCCGCGCGTGTTCTTCCTCGGCGAGGACCTGTGGAACATCCCCACGGAGAAGTTCCGCCAACAGGAACAGCCGCTGGAGCCCTACTACGTGATCCTGAAGCTGCCCGGCGAGGAAATCGAGGAGTTCTCGCTGATCATGCCCTTCACGCCACGCAACAAGCAGAACACCATCGCCTGGCTCGCCGGCCGCTCCGATGGCGAGCACCTGGGCGCGCTGCGCTCCTACCGTTTCCCGACGGACGACCTCGTCTTCGGCCCCGCGCAGATCGAGGCGCGCATCGACCAGGACCCCGGCATCTCCGCGCAGCTCACGCTGTGGGAGGGCGCGGGCTCCGAGGTGATCCGCGGCAACCTGCTCATGATCCCCATCGGCGACTCGTTCCTGTTCGTCGAGCCGATCTACCTGCAGGCCGAGAGCTCGCGCATCCCGGAGCTCAAGCGCGTCGTCGTGGCAAACGGCAACAACATCGCGATGGAGCAGACGTTCCAGCGCTCGCTCGATGTCGTCTTCGGCCGGCGTGCCTCGTCGTTGCCAGGCGCCGGCACGATCACCCAGGCGGCGCCCACCCCGCCACGTGAGGACAGCAGCGACGTCTCGGTACCGGCCGGAGACTTCGACACGCTGCTGCGGCAGGCGCAAGACGCCGCTGACGCGGCCCAGGAGGAGCTCAACCGGCTGCGCGCCATCCTCGACGAGATCGAGCGGTCGCAGCAGCAACAGTAGGAGCCGCCGCCGGCGCGTTTGGCGCCGGCGGCCCCAAGCCCGCAACGGGCACGACGGGTAAGCTGTCCGTTGTGCCTCGGCACGCCAACAACACACGACGCAACGAGTACTGGAGAGCAGCGTGACGGATACCCAGGCCCTGGAAGCCCAGCTCTATATGCAGGCCGCGCGGCGGCTGCCGCTCACGCTCGTGCGCGGCGAAGGCACCCGTGTCTGGGACGACGAGGGCAAGGAGTACCTCGACTTCGTGGCCGGCATCGCCTCGTGCACCTTCGGGCACTCCGACCCCGAGCTTGCCGAGGTGATCGCGGAGCAGGCGCGCACGCTGATCCATGTCTCGAACATCTTCTACACCGAGCCGCAGATCGAGCTGGCCCAGCTGCTCATCGAGCACTCGCCGATGGACCGCGTGTTCTTCGCGAACTCGGGGGCCGAGGCGAATGAGGCGGCGCTCAAGCTCGCCCGCAAGTGGGGCCGGCTGAACCGCAACGGCGCGCACGAAATCGTCGTCGCGGAGAACGGCTTCCACGGCCGCACCATGGCGACCGTCGCCGCAACCGGCACCCCCGCATACCGCGAGCCCTTCGAGCCGCTCGTCCCCGGCTTCGTCTACGTCGACTTCGATGACGTCGAGGCGATCCAGGCGGCGACGAACGAGCACACCACCGCGGTCATGCTGGAGCCGATCCAGGGCGAGGGCGGCATCAACATCCCCGGCGACAACTACCTGCGCGCCGTTCGCGAGTGGTGCGACGAGCAGGGCATGCTGCTCATCCTCGACGAGGTGCAAGTCGGCATGGGCCGCACCGGCACGCTCTGGGCGCACGAGCAGGCGGGCATCACGCCCGACGTCATGACCAGCGCGAAGGCGCTCGGCGGCGGCGTGCCCGTAGCCGCGATGATGGCTACGGAGGCCGCGTCGGTCTTCGAGCCCGGCGACCACGGCTCGACGTTCGGGGGGCAGCCGCTGGCCACCGCCGCCGCCGCCCACGTGCTGCGCCGCGTCATCGAGGGCGACACGCTCGCCAACGTCCGCGCGCGCGGCGACCAGGCGGCGAGCCGCCTCGCCGCCCTCGGCGAGAAGCACTCCGTGGTGCGTGGTGTACGCGGGCGAGGCCTGCTGATCGGCCTCGAACTGAACGAGCCGATCGCCCCGCAGGTCGTGGTGGAGTCGATGCAGCGCGGCGCGCTGCTCAACCCGGTACGCCCCGACGTGGTGCGGTTGATGCCGCCGCTCAACGTCAGCGCCGAGGAGATCGACAGCGTCGTCGACATCATCGACGGCGCGATCGCGGAAGTCACCGGCTAAACCCATGCAGTTCCGCTGGGCGATCGTCTACGTGCGGGACGTGGAGGCCTCCGTGCGCTTCTACGGGCGCGCGTTCGGCCTCGAGCTGCGCTTCGCGGCCGAGGGCGGCGAGTACGCCGAGCTTGAGACCGGTGCGACCGCGCTCGGGCTCGCGTCGAACACCATGGCGGCCTCGAACTTCGCCCAGCCGATGCGCGAGAACGACGCCGGGCAGGCCCCGGCCGCCTTCGAGATTGGCTTCGAGGTGGAGGATGTCGCGGCAGCCTACGCCCACGCCGTCGAGGCAGGCGCGACACCGCTCGCGGAGCCCGTCGAGAAGCCGTGGGGACAGACGGTCGCCTACGTGCGCGACCCGGACGGGATCATCGTCGAACTCGGCTCGGCGGTCGCCGGCGAGGCCTCACACCTGGAGTGATGGAGACACACTGATGGCCGAACGCATCGTCCTTGCCTACTCAGGCGGCCTCGACACGTCCGCGGCGACGAAGTGGCTGCAGGAGGATCGCGGCTACGAGGTGATCTGCCTCCTCATCGACCTCGGCAACGTCGAGGACCTTGAGGGCGCCGAGCGGCGCGCGCACGAGGCCGGCGCGATCGAGTACGCCGTGGTCGACGCACGCGAGGACTTCATGCGCTACTTCGCCTTCCCGGCGCTGACAGCCAACGCGGTCTACGAGGGTGAGTACCCCCTCGCGACGGCCCTCGGGCGCCCCCTCATCGCGAAGCTGCTCGTCGACAAGGCACGCGAGGTCGGCGCGACCGCCGTCGCGCACGGCTGTACCGGCAAGGGCAACGACCAGGTGCGGTTCGACATCGCCCTCGCCACGCTGGCGCCCGGCCTCACGATCGTCGGGACGGCGCGCGAGCACCAGTGGACGCGCGACGAGGCGCTCGCGTACTGCCGCCAGCACGGTATCTCCGTCGAGGGCGGCGAACGCTCTCCCTACTCCATCGACGAGAACATGTGGGGCCGCGCCATCGAAGCAGGCGCCCTCGAGGACCCGTGGGTCACTCCGCCCGAGGACGCGTACATGTGGACCCGCCCGATTGACGACACCCCCGACGAGCCGGCCGAGGTCGAGCTCGGCTTCGAGCAGGGCATCCCCGTCTCGCTCGACGGCGAGCGGGTGACGCCCGTAGAGCTGGTCGACCGCCTGAACGAGCTGGCCGGGGCGCACGGCGTCGGGCGGCTCGACATGGTCGAGAACCGCCTCGTCGGCATCAAGTCGCGCGAGGTCTACGAGGCGCCCGCGGCGGTGGCGCTGCTGGCCGCGCACCGCAAGCTGGAGTCGCTGACGCTGAGCAAGGACCAGATGCGGATGAAGGCGCGGGTGGCGCAGGAGTACGCCGACCTGGTCTACAACGGCCAGTGGTTCAGCGGGCACCACCAGGACCTCGCCGCCTACGTGCACTCGACGCAGCGCCACGTGACGGGCGAGGTGCGGCTGCGGCTGTGGCGCGGCCACGCCGACGCCGTGGGCTCACGCTCGGACCGCAGCCTGTACAACCACGCGCTGGCGACGTATGGCGCGGAGGACGACTTCGACCAGCAGGCGGCGCTCGGCTTCATCAAGCTGTGGAGCCTGCCGCTGGAGGTGCAGGCGCGTCAGCAGCTGCTGCGCGAGCCCACGGACCCGCTGCGCCTCGCTGCTCCGGGCGAGGACTAGCCGAACCTGGGTCAGAGCACGCCGGCGCGACAGCAGGGTTGTCAGGGCTTCCGAGCGCATGCATACTGCCTACATATCGGTAGTCGTTTCGCATGCCTCGAGGCAGGCTATGTCGCAACTCACCGTCAGAAACGTCCCTGAAGACGTGATCGAGGCCCTCCGCGAGGAGGCGGCCGAGGGCGGCACGAGCGTGAACGCCGTGGTGCGCGTGGCGCTGCAGGAGCACGTCGAACGACGACAGTGGCAACAGCGCGTTCAGGACGTGATCCCCGAAATGAACGCGCTGCGAGCTCGCATCGAGGAGCGGCACGGTGGACTGCTCGACGAGAGCTGGCCGATCATCCGCGAATTCCGCGATCGTTGACTACTGCGAGCCAGTTCGTCGTCGACGCATGTGTAGGCCTCAAGTGGGTGCTGCCCGAAGAGCACTCCGAAGTCGCGATCGCCCTTCTCGCCCGGGCTCGGCGAGACGAAGTGCAGCTCCTTGCGCCGGACGCATACCTCCCCGAGGTCACGAATGCGCTGTGGGCGCGCTCTCACCTGAGAGACGACCTCGCCCCGGATGAAGCGCGAGACGCCCTGGATCGGCTTGTCCTCACGCTTCCCTCGCTTGTCCCGTCAACCGGCCTCGCAATTCAGGCGCTCGAGCTGTCGCTTGCCTTCGGCCATGCCGTATATGACTGCCTCTACGTCGCGCTTGCGATACGGAACGGCTGTTCCGTAATCACGGCCGACCGCGCCATGATCCGAACGTTCAGGCGGGCCACGGGCCGGATCATCGACCTCGGCGACCTCCGCCCCGGCGCCTGACGCTCGGCCGCTCGCACGCCGCAGGGCCCCGATGTAGCCTCGAACCATGACCGGGGACAGCGACACGACTCCACCCGCCCAGCCCGCGCCGGACGGCGAGGCCAAGCTCTGGGGCGGCCGCTTCGAGGGCGCCACCAACGCGCTCGCCGAGGCGTACGGCGCCTCCATCGCCTTCGACCGCAGGCTCTACCGCGAGGACATCGCGGGCTCGCTCGCGCACGCGCGGATGCTCGCCGCGCAGGGCATCATCTCCGACGCCGACCGCGACGCCATCACCGCCGGCCTCGAGGCGATCGAGGCCGAAATCGCCGCCGGCGACTTCGAGTTCCGCGAAGACCGCGAGGACATCCACCTCAACATCGAGGCGGCGCTGGCCGAGCGCATCGGCGAGCCGGCGCGTCGCCTCCACACCGCGCGTTCCCGCAACGACCAGGTCGCGACCGACCTGCGCATGTTCGTCCGCGCCGCCTGCGACGAGGTGGGCGAGCGCCTCGCGGCGCTGCGGGGCGCGCTGCTCGACCTCGCCGAGCGCGAGGCGGCGACGGTGATCTCCGGCTACACGCACCTCCAGCGCGCACAGCCGGTGCTGCTCGCGCACCACCTCCAGGCCTACGAGGAGATGCTGACCCGCGACGCCGCGCGCTTCCGCGCCGCGCGCTCGACCGCGAACGTGCTGCCGCTCGGCTCGGGCGCGCTCGCCGGTGTCGGCTACCCGATCGACCGGGCGTTCGTGGCGCGCGAGCTGGGGTTCGACGCCGTCGCAGCCAACTCGCTCGACGCGGTCTCGGACCGCGACTTCGTCGTGGAGTTCCACGCAGCCGCCGCGCTGACGATGGTGCACGTGTCGCGGTTCGCCGAGGAGATCGTGCTCTGGGCGTCGGCCGAGTTCGGCCTCGTGCAGCTCGACGACGCCTTCTCGACGGGGTCGAGCATCATGCCGCAGAAGCGCAACCCGGACGTCGCTGAGCTGGCCCGCGGCAAGAGCGCCCGCACCATCGGTAACCTCGTGCAGGCGCTGACGCTGCTCAAGGGCCAGCCGCTGGCCTACAACCGCGACCTGCAGGAGGACAAGGAGCCTCTGTTCGACTCCGTCGACACACTGCTCGCCACGCTCGCCGTCGTAGCCGCCATGCTGCCCACGCTGCGCTTCGACGCCGCGCGCGGCCGCGAGGCCGCGGGCGGCGACTTCGCGCTCGCCACCGACCTCGCCGACCACCTCGTGCAGCGCGGCGTGCCGTTCCGCGAAGCCCACGAGGCCGTCGGCGCCCTCGTTGCCGAGTGCGAGCGAACAGGCCGCACGTTCGAGGAGCTGACGCTCGACGACTACCGCGCCGCCCACCCCGCGTTCGGCGAGGACGTGCTCTCGCTCGACATCGAGGCCTCGCTGGCCGCGCGCAGCGCGACCGGCGGCACCGCGCCGGCTCGGGTCGCCGAGCAGCGCGAGGCGGCGCGGGCGCGCCTGCGCGAGGAGGCGGCGTGAGCGGCGAGCAGCGGGTGCTCATCGCACCCTCGATCCTCACGGCCGACTTCGGCCGCCTCGCCGAAGACGTGGCGGCGGCCGAGGCCGGCGGCGCAGATGTGATGCACATCGACGTGATGGACGGGCACTTCGTGCCGCAGCTCAGCCTCGGGCCGCTCGTGCTGCAGGCGGTACGCCGTGCGACGCGGCTGCCCGTCGAGGCGCACATGATGGTCACCAACCCGCTCGACCAACTCGCGCCGCTGGCCGAGGCGGGGGCGGACCGGCTGATCTTCCACCTCGAAGCCGCACCTGAACCGCAGCGGGCGATCGAGCGCACGCGCGAACTCGGCTGCGAGGCGGGCATCGCTATCAGCCCGCCGACGCCCGCGTCGAGCCTCGAACCGTGGGTGGGCGCGCTCGACATGGTGACCGTGATGCTCGTACACCCCGGCCGCGGCGGGCAGGAGCTGCTCGTCGACCAGCTACCGAAGGTCGGCGAGCTGCGGCGGATGGCCGAAGCCGCGGGCGCCTCGCTCGTGATCGAGGTCGACGGCGGGGTCAAGGCCCACAACGCCTCGATGTGCGTCGAGGCAGGGGCGACGCTGCTGGTCGCCGGCTCGGCCGTCTACAACGACCGCGAGACCCCGGCAGAGGCGATCGCCGGACTGCGCGCGGCCATCGGACGCACGCCGTAGGCGACGAGGTCGCCGGTCACATGTGACAGGAGGTGGGAGGGGCGGGTGCTACGCCCTGGCGAGCGCGCCCTCGGGGATCGCGGGCTTGCCTGCGGCCATGCGCTTGAGCTGCGTGCGGAGGCAGCGCGTGCAGACGTTGACGCGGCGCATGCGGCCATCGATGAGCAGGCGCTTGCTCTGGACGTTCGGACGGAACTCGCGGTTCGTGCGGGGGGCCTTGCGCTCCCAGCGGCCGGAGTGCTTGTGGCGGATGTTGCGCCCGAACGTCGTGCGCTTCGGGCAGAGGTCACACTTGCCGGAGGCCATCGCCAACCATCCTCGTGACGAACGTAATCGTTCGTTATCCGCGATCGGGATTAAGAGCGTAGCATTGAGCCCGAAGACACGCTATCGGAGATAAGGAACGGCGAGGCGATGACCCCACCACAGCGCCTGCACGCAGAGGCGTTCAGCGACGCGCTCGACGTCGCACTGGAGTGGTTCGAATTGAACCGCGAGGCTATCAACGCGATCAACGTCTACCCCGTCCCCGACGGGGACACCGGCACCAACATGCTGCTCACCCTGCGCGCCGCGCGCCGGGCCGCCGATGAGCACGAGGGAGCTGCCACCAACGTCGGCGACTTCACGGGCGCGATGGCGCAGGGCGCTCTGCTGGGCGCGCGCGGCAACAGCGGCGTGATCCTCTCGCAAATGGTGCGCGGGCTCGCCGACAGCCTCGAGGGCAACGCCGACATCGGCCCGTCCGAACTGCTCGGTGCGCTCGAATCCGCCGCGACGGCGGCCTACTCCGCGGTCGCCACGCCCGTCGAGGGCACGATGCTGACTGTGATGCGCGAGGCCGCCGAGGGCGCCGTCGCGAACCAGGCGGCCGACCCGTCGCTGGCATCGGTCCTGGACGCGACCGTCGCCGCCGCGCGCGACAGCGTGGAGCGCACGCCCGAGCTGCTGCCGCAGTTGCGCGACGCCGGCGTCGTCGACGCGGGCGGCGAGGGCGTCGCCGTGCTGCTCGAGGGGCTGCGCTTCGGCGTCATGGGCGAGCAGTTGCCGCCGCCGCCGGAGGCGCCCGTCGGCGCCGTCCAGCTCGAGGGCGTAGGGCACGAGGGTCACGGCTTCTGCGTCGAGTACCTGGTGAGCGGCCAGGACCTGGACCGCGACGCGCTTGCGAACGAGCTGGCGGGGGCGGGTGGTGAGTCGCTACTGGTCGTCGGTGACACGCGCACACTCCACGTGCATGTCCACATGGAGACGCCCGCGGCTGCAGTGGCGGCCGGCGCGAGCTACGGTGAGCTGCAGAACGTCAAGGTCGAGGACATGCAGGCCCAGCACGACGAGTGGGCCGCGGGCCACGAGGAGGCAGCGGGCGACGCTCCCCCCGTCGGCCTCGTCGCCGTCGTGCAGGGAGACGGGCTCCGGATCGCGTTCCGCGACCTCGGCGCGACCGGCATCGTCGACGGTGGCGCGACGAATAACCCGAGCGCCGGCGACGTGCTGGAGGCGGCGCTGCGCGCCGGCGCCGAGCACACCTTCATCCTCCCCAACGACTCGAACGTCGTGATGACGGCGCAGCAGGCCGCGACGCAGGAGCCGGACCGTATCACCGTCGTGCCCGCGAAGTCAGTGGCGGCCGGGCTCGCCGCCGCGGTCGCGTTCGTGCCGGGCGAGGACCTCGAGGGCCTCGCTGCGGAGCTGGCCGAGGCGGCCACGTCCGTGCGCAACGTGGAGGTGACGGAGGCGGTCCGCGACACCACCGTCGACGGGGTCGCCGTGCGGATCGGCGACTCCATCGTGCTCGTCGACGGCACGCTCAAGGCCCGCACCGAGACGCCTGAGGAAGCGCTGATGATCGGCCTCGCCGAGGCCATCGGCGACGACGGCGAGATCGTCACGCTCATCCTCGGCGCGGACGCACCCGAGAGCGCGGCGTACAGCCTGCCGGACCTGATCGAGGCGGCCCACCCCGGCGTCGAAGTCGAGGTGGTCATGGGCGGACAGCCGCACTACCCTTACCTCGCAGGCGTCGAATGACGAGCGCGCGTACGCGGATGGACCAGTCATCGTGAGCCTCCGAATCGTCACCGACTCGACCGCCGACCTCAGCCCGGAGCTGGCGGCCGAGCACAACATCACCGTCGTCCCGGCGAGCGTGCTGTTCGGCGACGAGGAACTCCTCGACGGCGTCGACATCCAGTCACGGGGCTTCTTCGAGCGTCTCGGGCGCGAGTCCGTGCTCCCGACCACGTCACAGCCCGCACCGGGCGCGTTCCGTGCGGCCTACGAACAGCTCGCCGCCGAGGGGGCCACGGAGATCCTGTCGATCCACGTCTCCGAGAAGCTGAGCGGCACCCTCGGCTCGGCGCGCCAGGGCGCCCAGGGCGTGGAGGGCGTACGCATCGAGTGCATCAACTCCGCGCTCGCGACGATGGCGATGGGTCTGGGCGTGATCACCGCCGCGAGGGCGGCCGCGGGCGGCGCCGGCCTCGATGAGGTACGCGACCTCGCGATGGCCCAGTTCGGCCGCACGCACACCTTCTTCCTCCTCGACACGCTCGAGTACCTCCAGCGCGGTGGGCGCATCGGACGGGCGGGCGCGGCGATCGGCACCCTGTTGCGGGTGAAGCCCCTGCTCACGATCCGCGACGGCGAAGTGGAGGCGGCCGGCCGCGTACGCACGAGGCGCAAGGCCGTGGCCGACATGCTGCGTCGCGTGTCCGAGTTGGCCCCGATTGAGCAGATGATGGCCGCGCACGGCGCCAGCCCCGGCGATTCCGCGGATCTGGCGGGGGAGTTGCGCGCCCTCGCGCCCGACGCCGAGCTCATCACCGGCGAGGTGGGGCCCGCGATCGGCGTCCACACGGGCCCCGGCATGCTCGCCTGCGCCGTCGTCACCGCCCAGGAGCGCTCCCCCGCCACCGCAACGTGACCGTAGACCTCGATATGCTCGGCATGGTCCTCGAGCGGGAACTGGAGGCCGGCTGCACCGACGCGCTCGTCGAGGGCGGGCTGGACGAGATGCTGCGGCTGCAAGCCCGCGACGAGCCGCCCAACTCGCCCCTGCTGCGCATGGTCGGGGCGCTCCCCGCGACCGGCTATCGCTCGCTCGACGCCGAGGAGCGTCGTGCCTGGCTGCGCCGCGCGCGCGCCACCGTCGCTCACGCCCTGGCCGAGGGAGCGGGCAAGGGCCGCGGCCCCAGGAGCCCGCGTCGCGCCTCCGCCCGCAAGCAGGCCGCACCGAGGCGCGGCGCATCGAGGGCTCCTCGGCGCCCCCCGACCGTCGCCATCCCGCCAGGCCCCGAGGCGCTCGAGCTGCCGGTTGCGCAGGCGGGGACCAAGCTCGGTCGGGCGCACCTCACGCGCCTCGAGAAGCTCGGCGTCGTCACCATCGCCGACGCGCTGCGGCACTACCCGTACCGGCACCACGACTTCTCGAAGACCGTGCCCATCTCGCAACTGCGCATCGGCCACGAGCAGACGATCCGGGGCACCATCGACCGCGCTCGCGCTATTCGCATGGGTCGCGGCGGCCGCATGCAGGCGACCGAGGCGACGATCAGCGACGCGAGCGGCGCCCGCATTCGCGTCGTGTGGTTCAACCAGCCATACCTCGCGAAGCAACTGCCACCGGGCACCGAGATCGCCGTCGCCGGCGGCGTGCGCGCCTACCGCGGGCGTCCGACGTTCGACAACCCGGCGTACGAGCGCATCACTGACGACCTCCGCCACACCGGCCGCCTCGTGCCTGTGTACCACCTCACGCAGGGCCTCCCGCAGCGCGCGCTGCGCGAGGCGATCGCCGACCTCCTCGAACGCTTCGCCGACCGCATGCGCGAACCCCTGCCCGCCGAGCTGCGCGAGCGTCGGCGCCTGCCCGGCATCGTCGAGGCGACGCGCCAGATCCATTACCCGGACGACCAGGCGCAGCTCGCGCAGGCCCGCCAGCGCCTCGCCTTCGACGAGCTGCTCGCCGTGCAACTCAGCGTCGTGCGGCGCAAGCGAGAGCGGGAGCAGCACGGTGACGCGCCGGTCTTCGAGGGCCGCGCCACCGCCGGGGCGTTCCTCGAGACGCTACCGTTCGCGCTCACCGCCGCCCAGCGGCGCACCCTCGACGATGTGCTCGCTGACCTCGGGCGCTCGCAGCCAATGGGCCGGCTGCTGCAGGGCGATGTCGGATCGGGCAAGACCGTCGTCGCGCTCGCGGCGATGCTCGCCGCCGTCGCCGCCGGTCACCAGGCCGTGCTCATGGCGCCGACCGAGGTGCTCGCGGAGCAGCACTTCCGCACCGTCTGCAAGCTGCTGTCGGGCGAACCCGAGCCACCGCTCAACGGGGTCGTCGCGCTGCCCTTCCTCGAACACCCGCTCCAGGTGGTGCTGCTCACCGGCTCGAAGCGCGCGAAGGAGCGCCGCGCGGCCCTCGACGCGATCCGCCACGGCGGCGCCCAGATCGCCGTCGGCACGCACGCGCTGATCCAGCAGGGCGTCGACTTCGAGCGGCTCGGCCTCGCCGTCGTCGACGAGCAGCACCGCTTCGGCGTCATGCAGCGCGCAGCCCTGCGCGGCGTCCCGGACGAGGAGGAGCAGGTCGAGGCCCTCGAAGCGCCCCGCAAACCGACGCCGCACCTGCTCGTCATGACCGCGACGCCGATCCCGCGCTCGCTCGCGCTCACGCTCTACGGCGACCTCGACATCTCCACGATCGACGAGATGCCACCGGGCCGCACGCCTATCGAGACGCGCTGGCTCACGCCCATCGAGCGCCCCGCCGCCTTCGAGCACGTGCGCGCCGAGGTGGCCGCGGGGCGGCAGGCGTTCGTGATCTGCCCACTCGTCGAGGGCTCGGACGCCGTCATCTCGCGCGCCGCGACCGAGGAGTACGAGCGGCTGCGCGGCGAGCAGTTCCCGGAGCTGGCGGACCGCATCGCGCTGCTGCACGGCCGGATGTCCGGCCGCGACAAGGACGCCGTCATGCAGCGCTTCGCCTCGGGCGAGGTGGCCGTACTCGTCTCGACCGCCGTCGTCGAGGTCGGCATCGACGTGCCAAACGCGACGGTGATGGTGATCGAGGGCGCGGACCGCTTCGGGCTCTCCCAGATGCACCAGTTCCGCGGCCGCGTCGGGCGCGGCGAACATCCCTCGACGTGCTTCCTGCTCGCCGACGACCCCTCGCCGGAGGCCGAGGAGCGCCTGTCGCTCGTCGCCCGCACGTCGAACGGCTTCGATCTCGCCCAGGCCGACCTCGAGCTGCGCGGGCCGGGCGAGCTGTTCGGCACGCGCCAGTCCGGCATCCCCTCGCTGCGCGTGGCCTCGCTGCTCGACGGCCGCCTCATCGAAGCGACGCGGCGCGAGGCGGAGACGATGCTCGACGCCGACCCCGAGCTTGCCGCCGCCGACCTCGACACGCTGCGGGCCCTCGTCGAGCGCGCCGAGGCGGGCATCGTCGCCGAGGCACATTGACCCCCGCCGCGTACCATCACGCGCCAACAGCAGTTGGCACGGGGGACACCGCCATGACCGGGATCGTCTACTGCCTCACCAACCCGGCGATGCCCGACCTCGTGAAGATCGGGCGGACGACCAACATCGAGCAGCGGCTGCGCTCTCTCGACACCACGAGCGTTCCGGTGCCGTTCGAGTGCGTCGTGGCGATGGAAGTCGACGACGCCGCGGAGACCGAGCGACTGCTTCATGATGTGTTCGGCGATCGCCGCGTCCGCAGCAACCGTGAGTTCTTCGAGGTCAGTGCCGACCGCGTGGAGGCCGCGCTACGCCTCACGCGCGGTCGCGACGTCACTCCGGGTTCCGATGTGGTCGAGGACGAGGAGGCACGGCTCGCGTTGAACAAGGCCCGCAAGAAGCGCGAGCGGTTCAACTTCGACATGGTCGGCATCGAGGCCGGAGCCGAACTACAATTCCAGTACCGGGAGATCTCCAACGACGGGGAGCCCTTCAGCGCCACGGTGGCTTCGCACAACAGGATCACCTTCGAGGGTGAGGAGACCTCGCTCTCCGCTGCTGCCACCGAAATCATGCAACGACACGGAATCACGTGGACTGACAAGTGGAGTGCTGCGGGCCCGTTGTACTGGCACTACAGGGGTGAGTCGCTGGACGACCGCAGACGCCGCATGGAGGACGAGGGCGGCGACTAGCCTGTGCCTGCTGTGCCCGCCGCGCTGCGGCGCAAGATCGAGGAGCGCCTCACCGCGGAGGCCGACCCGAAGCGCGCCGCCTTCGGCGAGGGCTACCACGCGACGGCGATGCGCATCCGGAGCGTGCGGACGCCCGTGCTCCCCGGCATCGCAGGCGACCTCGCCCGTCGGCTGCGGGAGGAGCCGCACACGGCCGTCGAGCTGGCCTCGAGGCTCGTCGAGAGCGGCGGGTACGACGAGCGCACGCTCGCCTACCTCCTGCTGTCGCGCCATCGCGCCGCTCTCGCCTCGCTGCACGCGGACCAGATCGAGGCGCTGGGCGCGGGCATCGACAACTGGGGGTCGGTCGACGCGTAATTGCACGCTGGTCGCGGGCCCGGCGTGGGTGGCGGGCCCGCTGAGCGACGAGGTCATCGACCGCTGGTCGCGGTCGCCCGACCGCTGGGTGGCCCCGCGCCGCGCTCGTCTCAACCACCGCACTCAACAGGAAGCGCGCGGGCAGCACGGGTGACGCGGCGCGCACGCTCGCGCTCTGCGAACGGCTCGCCGACGACCGCGACGACATGGTGGTGAAGGCGGTGTCGTGGGCGCTGCGCGCCCTCTCCGAGCGCGACCCCGACGCCGTCCGCGCCTTCCTCGACGCGCACGAGGACGTCCTCGCCGCGCGCGTCCGCCGCGAGGTGCGGCACAAGCTGGAGACCGGGCTCAAGAACCCGCGGCGACGCGCGTAGGGGATTGGCGGCGCTAGCCGCCCGCCCAGGACAGCACCTGCTCCGGCTCGACGACGATGACCACGCGCTCCTCCCCGCGGAGCGCGCGGGCGAGCTCCTCATCGGTCTCGGCGTCGGCGCCGGGGACACCGCCGTACTTGGCTCGCAGCGCCTTGCGCAGCGCGACGAGCGAGGCGTCGTCGTCCACGATCGCGGCGTGGCCGGAGACGATGACAGTGCCGTACGTCACGGGGTCGTCGACGACGAGCGTGACGTTGGGGGCGTCGAGGAGCAGCCGGTACTTGACCCGCGTGCGGGTGATCGAGATGCGGAACACGCCGTCGCGGTACTCGAACCACACGGGGGTGGCGTGGGGCGGGCGGCCGGTGCCGCGGGCGATGCACATGATCGCGTTGCGCGGCTCGGCGAGGAACGCGTCGAACTCCGGTGGAACGCGGGTGTCAGGCATGCGAGGGGCCTCCCGGCGGGCGCGCGAGGATGGTAGCGGCTCACGACGCGATGCGCCGCTATGCTGGGAGCATGTACGAACCTCAGGAGCAGGCGCCGGGCGGATGCCGGGAAGTATTGCTGCTCTCGCGCATCGCGTTCCAGATCCTGTTACCGGCCGTCGCCGCCCTGGCAGGCGTACTGCTGCTCGTGCTGTTCCTGTTCTACGCGCTGGCGACGCACCCCGCGCTCGCGCTCATCCCCGTCGGCCTCTTCGCCGCGATGCTGTACGGCATCTACTGGTACGACAAGCGCCAGCACCGTGAGCGGCGCGAGGGCATCGAGGACGACGACCCGTTCGCGGGGATGCGGTAGCGAGCGCGAGGAGCGACCGCGAGGCGCTACGGTAGACTGATCGCCATGAACACGTTGATCCTCGAGGACTTCCGCTGCTTCGCGGGCCGCCACGAGGTGCCGATCCGGCCGCTGACGCTGCTCGTGGGGGAGAACAGCACGGGCAAAACCTCGTTCCTCGCTGGGGTACGAGCAGCCCACGACCGGATGGAGCCAAACTTCAACGAGGAGCCGTTCCGCCTCGGCAGCTACGACCAGGTCGCCAACAATCGAGGACGTCCGGCGAAGAGCTTCGCCGTGGGGCTACAGTTCGAGTTTGAGAGCCCTGACTTTCCGCTAAATCGAGGTCGGCATCACGAGTTGCGAGTCGAATCCCGCTTCATATCCCGAGACGCTCAGCCGAGTATCTCTGAATTCTGCGCCTCTGCAGGGGAGTACCTGCTAGGGCTCAAGGGTCTGGAAGGGGGCGAGCCTGCGGTCTCGTTCTCCGTCGGGGGTGAGACAGTACTGGAAAGGCCGGTCGCGCTGGGGATTCGGGATCAGAGGGCTCGTCAAGCTGCCAGCCTCTGGCCAGTCCTAACCCACACGCTCATCTCGGCTGACGGGGCCGACCCCGGCATAGCGCGCGAACATAGCGAATCTTTCCTTGTGCTGCTCGTTGGCGCGCTGAGAGATTCTTTAGACCGACCCAATGCGTTCGCGCCAATCCGAACGAGCCCGCGCCGAACCTATGATCCGACGGCGGAGCCCCGCCGTCCCGAGGGTGACCACATCCCGGTTACGCTGGCCGCGTGGCTAGCGGGTGAAGACAAGCTCTACAACGAAGAACTCAATGACTTCGGAAAAGCGAGCGGTCTGTACGCCAGCCTCGGCATCCGCAGGCTCGGAAGTCGGGGGAGCGACCCGTTCCAGATCGAGGTTAAGCCTGCTCGCGGCGGGAAGGCGCGCAACCTTATCGATGTCGGCTACGGGGTCAGCCAAGCAATCCCGATCATCGCAGACTGTGTCTCAGCCTCGCCTATGGAGATGCTGCTCATTCAACAACCCGAAGTCCACCTGCACCCACGCGCGCAAGCCGCGATAGGCTCCTTCTTCGCCCAACTGGCTGCAAGCGGCCGGGATCCCGTGGTCGTCGAGACGCACAGCGATTACCTCGTCGACCGCGTGCGCATGGACGTGCGCGACGAAAAGATCAGGCCGAGTGACGTGATGATCCTGTACTTCGAGCAGGGCCGCGGCGGGGTACAGATCCACGAGATCGAAGTCGACGCAGCAGGCCGAGTCGTTGATGTGCCGGAGGGCTACCGCAGCTTCTTTCTTGAAGAGGACCGCCGTTTCTTCGGCGTTGGCCAGTAAGTGTGCGCGATCGTCGACGCGAACGTCGCTCCCCGGTTCTTTGGCGATCCAGTCGATCAAGAACTCGAGCCGCTCTGGGAATGGATCGCTAGCGGGCAGGGAGTGCTTGTCGCAGGCGGCCGACTGCTCGACGAGCTCTTCGAGGTCGGCGATGCTCGACGGCTGCTCCGGAACTGGGAGCGCGCGAAGCTCGCCCGATTCATTTCGCCCGAGGAGGTGGCAGCGGAGACGGCCCAGGTCGAGGGCCAATGCGTCTCGAACGACGCTCATGTCATCGCTCTCGCCCGCGTCTCTGGAGCACGGCTGCTCTGTTCTTCGGACCGCAGACTACACGCGGACTTCGGAAATCCCGCCCTCGTCGACCACCCACGGGGCAGCGTCTACCAGAATCGCGGTCATCTGCACCTGCTCACACACGACGGCTCGTGCCCGCTGGGCGCACCCGCCTCCGAGCCTCGCCGAAGGCGGCGCCGTCGGTAGCAACGCTTCGGCCTATCCGGGAACCCGCGCGCGGAAGATGTACTCCTCCTCCGGTGGCGGCTCCCCGTCTCCAAACGCGAGCCGCAGCGGGCTGCCCGCCGCGCACCAAGCCTCCGAGCGGCTCGCGCTGACGACTCCTCGAAGCACTCGTCGGGACGGTGCGGCGACCTCGGCGGTGGCTCCCGCGGGCCATCCGGCCCCGGCGGGAGTCGCCGCCTCGTCTTGTGGCGCAGTCTGGTGAACGCACGTGACGAGTCCGTGGCAGGCGCGTGACGATTGGGTTTCGGCGGCGCGTCTGGCGGCGGCCATGCCGGGAGCGTAGCCTTGAGGCATGACTACCAGCACCGCAACCATCGCCACTCGGCTCGAGGCCGTCCGCGAGCGCATCGCGGCGGCGTGTGAGCGCGCCGGGCGCGACCCCGCCGGGGTCACCATCGTCGGCGTGACCAAGACGCACCCTGTCGACGCCGTCGAGGAGGCGCTCGCCGCCGGCCAGGTCGACCTCGGTGAGAACCGCGCGCAGGAGCTCGTCCCGAAGGCCGAGGAGGCCGCGGGCATGGGCCTCGCGCCGCGCTGGCACTTCATCGGCGGGTTGCAGCGCAACAAGGTCCGGCAGGTGCTCCCGCACATCGCCGTGCTGCACTCGCTCGACTCCCTGCGGCTCGCCACCGAGATCGAGCGGCGCGCCGAGCAGGGCCGTTCGCCCAACCCCGACGTCCCGCTCCCGTGCTACCTCGAGGTCAACGTCGGCGGCGAAGCGGCGAAGCAGGGCGTCGAGCCCGGCGACGTGGGCGAGCTGCTGCGCGGAGCGGCCGACCTGCGGCACGTCGAGGTGGTCGGGCTCATGACGGTCGCGCCGCAGGTCGACGATCCGGAGCTGGTGCGCCCCGTGTTCCGCGAGCTGCGCGAGCTGGCAGAGGCGCACGGCCTCGCTGAACTCTCGATGGGCATGACCGAGGACTACGAGGTCGCCATCGAGGAGGGCGCGACGGTGGTGCGGCTCGGGCGCGTCATCTTCGGCCCGCGCCGCGCGTAGCGAGCGCCAGACGAAGGGACCTGGCATGCGCATCGGCATCATCGGCGGCGGCTTCATGGGCGAGGCCTTCCTGCGGGGGATTCTCCGCGCCGAGGTCGCATCGCCGGCCGAGATCGCCGTCGCCGAGGTCGTCGAGGCCCGACGCACCGAGCTCACCGAGCACGGCGTGCGCGTCACCGACGACCCGCAGAGCGCGTGCATCGGCGCGGACCTCGTGCTCCTTGCCGTGAAGCCCGACGACCTGCCCGAGGTGGCCGCGAACCTGACCGGCGCGATTACACCCGACGCTGTCCTCGTCTCGATCGCCGCGGGCGTGGCGCTCGCCGACGTGCAGCGCCACAGCGGACACCCCGCCTCGGTGCGCGTGATGCCGAACCTCCCCGCCGCGGTGGGCGAAGGCGCGGCCGTCTACCTCCTCGGCGACGCGGTCACGGCCGACCAGCGCGAGCGCGTCGAGCGCCTGCTCGGCGGCGTCGCGAGCGCGGTCGTCGAGGTCCACGACGACGACGCCGTCGACCTCGCGACGGCGCTGCACGGCTCCGGGCCCGCGTACGTCTACCTCGTGATCGAGTCGATGATCGACTCGGCGGTGCGGCTGGGGATGAAGCGCCCGGACGCGAGCGCGCTGGTGCTCGCGACCGTAGCGGGGTCGGCGCGCTACGCTATCGAGACCGGGCAGCACCCGGCGGCGCTGCGCAACGCCGTCACCTCGCCCGGCGGCACGACGGCAGCGGCGCTCGGTGAGCTGGAAGCAGCGGGCCTGCGCGCAGCCTTCGATGACGCTATCGAGGCCGCCTACGGGCGGGCTCAGGACCTGAGGGAGCCGGAATGACCTTCTTGATCTCCATCGTCTTCCTGCTTCTGCAGATCCTGTGGTTCGCGATCTTCGCGCGCGCCATCATCAGCTGGTTCCCGATCGACCCCCAGGGCCCCATCGTAAAGGCGCTCGACTCGGTCACCGAGCCGGTGCTTGGGCCGCTGCGGCGCGTGGTGCCGCGCATCGGCATGGTCGACATCACGCCGATGGTCGCGATCATCCTGATCTTCGTGCTCATGCAAGTCCTGCAGGCTGGCGTCTAAGGCGCACCATCCTCGAGGCGGCGGCGCGCCTCCTCCTCCCCAGCCCCTCGACCTCGACGACCTTGCGCCGCCCGGTGTGGCCAACGACGACGCTGACGGCCGAGTTCGGCACGCCCAGGCGCTTCGCCAGCAGCCGCTCCAGCGCGCGATTCGCGCGGCCATCGACAGGTGCGGCCGTCACGCGGACTCGGAGCACGCCGTCCTCGAAGCCCGCGACCTCGTCGCGGGCGGCGCGCGGCGTCACGCGGACCGTGAGCCGGGAGCTCGGCATGGACGGACGCGTCGAGGACTGATCGTTCGGCGGACTATCCCGTCACTGTCGACACGGAATCGTCGAGCATGACGGTGATGTGCGACATCGGCGAGCCGGTGTCGCCGGCGCCGTGCCAGTGGTCCTCGCCCGCCGGGATGTGGATGAAGTCACCCGCGCTGACCACGTGCTCCGCGCCGCCCGCGCCGACCTTGCCGATGCCGGCGACGACGTAGAGCAACTGGTCCGAGGTGTGGCGGTGCGGCTTCGTGCGCGCGCCCGCGGCGAACTGCACGATGCCGAACGACATCTGGTCGCCGCGGCCGGTGTCGCCACCCGCGATGCGGCGGGCCCAGACGTGCCCGCCCTCGAAGATCTCCGCGGCGCTGCTCTCGACCGACTCACCCTCGGCGGCTCGTACGACTTCCATGCGGTGCTTCCTCCCCCAGTGGTGTGCCCGGGCTGCCTCGCCGCCGCCCGTCGGCGGCGGAGCGTGTGTGATCTCGGCGAGCGCGCGGGCATCGTCGCCGGTGACGCCACTGCGCACCACTCGACGCGTCGAGGGCTACCCGCCGCCGTAGATCTCGGTCTCCGGGAAGAACGCGTACCACCCGAACCAGAACGCGAGGTGGCCGCTGATGCGCTCGAGCCGCTCCCCATCCGGGCCGACGAGGGCGTCCTCGGTGACCTCCCACTCGGCCCCCGAAGCGTCGAGTACCGTGCCGTCCTCCGGTCCCGGCGCGAAGCTGCGGTCGCCGCGGTCGAAGGCGCGCACCTCGCCGCCCGAGGGGTAGAGCACGGGCCCCACCCCGCGGCCATAGCCGAGCGTGTCGATCTCCTGCGCGGTGACGAGCACGATCGGCCAGTCGTTGAACGTGTCGTTGACCACGCGCTCGTCGGCGAGGACGTCGATGGGGTACGCCTTGCGCGCGCCGCCCAGGCGCAGGCCGTAGACGTACTCCTTCATGTGCAGCTCGTTGTCGGTGAGCCAGACCGGGAACATCGTGCTGGGGTCGGAGAAGTAGTGGCCGTAGGCCGCGCCCTGCTCGTACGGCCGCAGATAGCCGGTGTCGATGTCGAGCACGACCGAGTTCGGGTGGCGCTCGAGCCAGTCCTCGTACGTCGAGAGCACCACCGGGAGCAGGTTGAGGCGCAGCGGCTCGCCTTCGAGGTCGAGCGCGCCGACGAGCGAGCCGAGCACGGGCTCGCCGGTGAACTGGTTCCACAACGTACGCGTGTTGCGGTCGTACATGAGCTTGTTGCTGCGGTAGAGGAAGCCGGAGGTACCGAAGTTGTACGTCTCGCCGTCGGGTCCGCGGTCGTCGTAGGCGATGGCCGCGCCGCAGAGCGTGCAGTACGCCAGCGAGATCGGCACGCCGCCGACGGTGATGTTGGCCATCTCGTGCCAGTCGAGGATGCGCAGCGGGTAGGCGTGCGCCTCGCCGTTGATGGCGATGCCGAACACCGCTTCATCCGGTTCGAGGTAGTCCACGCTCTCCGGCGCGAGCATGTTCGGGTGCTCCAGCGGCGGAATGGAGTCGACGCGCACGCCGCCCCACAGGATCTCCTCGACCCGAATCGCCGCGGCGTGCTCGTCCGACAGGAACTCGCCGAACTGCTCGTCGATGACCGACATCAGCCGGCCCTTCCAGCCGGTGAAGCCGGGCGGTGGCGCCAGGTCCGAGGCCCCGTACCACTGCACCCAGTAGTGGCGGTTCGGCCCAACGCCGCCCTCGGTGATCGCCTCCAGCGCGTCGTGGTACTCGAGGTACTCGAGGCCGCGCGGCAGGATGCGGGTGTCGCGCGCCCACAGCAGCTCGATAAGTACGGCGGCGAACCGCTCGTCGTCGGATCTCACGATGCGTGCGAGGGCCAGCCGCAGCGCGTCCTCGGTCGCGTCGGGGTTGGAGAGCGTGTCCATCAGCTCGCGCGCCTCGGCGTCCCCAATGGGGGCGGACGAAGCCTCGGGCCACGCGCGCGGCGTCGGCGTGGGGAAGGGCGTGCGGGTCGGCGACGGCGTGGGGATCGGCGTTCGGGTGGGCGGCGTCACGGCGCCGGCGGTGGGCTGCGGCCGCACGGCCGCCCCGGGCGCGGTGGTGGCGGCGGGCCCCGGATCAGCTTCATCGGCGGCGCAGGCAGCCGCCAGGGCGGCCCACGCCACCAGTACGACGAGGGCTACGCGCACGATCGGTCGAGGTACGGACAGGTACGGTCGTGGCATCGGGACTCCCGTGGCGGTGGGTACGGGCCGATCCAGCGTACCCCGTCGCGATGACGGTCGTGGGGCGAGCGGCGTCAGGCTATCCGCGGGAGGTGGGGGTAGCTACGCCCGGGCGCCGATGCGGAGCGACGCGAGGAGCTGACGCGTGGAAGCGGCGACCTCGTCGACGGCCGCGGCGAAGACCTCGGCGTTCGCACGCGACGGGCTGCGGAATCCGCTCACCTTGCGCACGAACTGGAGCGCGGCGGCCTCGATCTCCTCGTCGGTCGCGGGCACGGAGCCCTGGCGCAGGACCTTGATGCTGCGGCACATGGTACGGACCTCGCTATGCGGCCCGGTTACGCCGGGCGGACGGCCGTGACGTTCGCGCTGGCGATGCCCGCACGCTGCTCCTCGCCGCAGTCGGCGCGCACTTCGGTGAAGCCGGCGGCGCGGATGTGGCCGAGGTAGTCCTCCACCTCCAGCGCGCCGGCGACGCAGCCGGCCCACGCTTCGAGGTCTGCACGCTCCCCGGCCGGGAGGGCGGCGGTGAGCACCATGTCGGAGACGCGCAGGCGGCCGCCGGGCTTGAGCACGCGGAACGCCTCGCGGAACACCTGCGGCTTGTCGGTCGAGAGGTTGATGACGCAGTTCGAGATGATCACGTCGAACATGCCGTCGGCGAACGGGATGTCCTCGATCTCGCCGAGGCGGAAGCGCACGTTGGTCGCCCCAACGGCCTCGGCATTGTGGCGCGCGAGCTGGATCATGTCGGGCGTCATGTCGAGGCCCCACACCTGGCCGTCCGCGCCGACCTGCTTCGCTGCGAGGAAGCAGTCGATGCCGCCGCCGGAGCCGAGGTCGAGCAGTGCTTCGCCCGCGCTCAGCTCGGCGATCGCGATCGGGTTGCCGCAGCCGGCAGCAGCGAGCTGCGCGGCGTCCGGTACCCCGGCGAGCTGCTCGGAGTCGTAGAGCGCCGAACCCCACACCCCACCGTCGTCCGACGCCTCGACGCCTGCGGCCAGGTCCACGAGCAGCCCGTCGACAGGCTCGCAGACGCCGTCGATGCTGCACACCTGCCCGTCGGGCGTCAGGAGTTGCAGCGTCTCGAGCGGCATGAGCTGCGGGCCGCCGGCGTCCGCGGCGCAGCAGGCGTCGGCCGTCGAGGCGGCGTGCTCGCCGAGCGCCGCGCGGGCGCGCGCGCCGTAGCGCTCGGTGACGGCCTGGCGGATGTCGCGGTCGGACGGCTGAATCTGGTCGCTCATCGTGGAGTCTCCTTCGGCCTGCACATATTACCGCGAGGCGTGCGGAGGTGCCTCAGCGCGCGCTCACGGCTGCTCGTTGCCGAGCAGCACGACGTCCGTGAAGAGCGCGCCGGCGCCGCCGTTGCTCACCATCGCCACGCGCGCATCCTGGACCTGTCGAGGCCCCTCGGCGCCTCGGAGCTGCTTCGCTCCCGCGATGACCTTCTGGAGCAGCTGCGCCGTGCCGGGGTGGCTGAACGACATCGTGCCGCCGTCGGTGCAGATCGGGTACTGCCCGCCGATGCGGATGCGGCCGTCCATGACGAACGGGCCGCCCTCGCCAGGCCCGCAGAACCCATACGCCTCGAACTGCCGGATGATCTCGAACGAGAACGGGTCGTAGAACTCGCACACGTCGACGTCTTGCGGGCCGAGCCCGCAGGCCGCGAACGCCTGCTCGGCGGCGAACCGCCCGACATCGCCCGCCACGTCCCACAACGGCGCCATCACGTACGAGGGGCCGCGGTGGTCGAGGCCGCCGCCGAGCACGTACACCGGCTGCACCTCGAGGTCGCGGGCGCGCTCGACCGTCGTGAGCACGAGGCCCGCGCCGCCCTCGCCGGTCATGGCGCAGTCGAGCAGGCGGAACGGGTCGGCGATCATCGGCGAGTTCAGCACGTCCTCGGGCGTGATCACGCGGTTCGAGTAGACCGCGTCGGGGTTCATCCCGCCGTGCGTGCGTACCGCCGAGGCGACCTCTGCGAGGTGCTCGGGCTTCGTGCCGTAGAGGTGCATGTGTCGCTGCGCGATGAGCGCGAACTCCGCCGCCGTGTATAGCCCCCAGCACTCGACGAACTCGTTGCTCGGTCGCGTCCACGGGGCCGTCGAGGCGCGCTCCGTGTAGGCGCCTGCCTGCCCGTTGGCGAGCACGACGGTGTGGCAGTAACCCGCCGCGATCGCCGAGGCCGCCTCGAGGACGGCCGGGACGCCGGTCGACTGCGCGCCCATCCACATCGCCCGGCCGCCAAACTGGTGCACCCAGTCGCGCTGGTTCTGCGAACCGCCGCCCGTACCCGTGGTGATGTTCAGGCCGTCAACGTCGGCGGCCTCCATGCCTGCGTCGGCGAGCGCGCCGCGCACGGCGTCGAGCGTGATCGAGAAGGAGGTTTCGCCCGCCAGGTGGCGGGCCTGCACCGTGTTGTACGCGCCGACGATGGCGACTTGATGGAGGTCTCGCGTGGCCATGGCGCCTCGATGCCCGCAACGATGGTGCGCCGGCGTCGCGCCGGCTCCGGGGCATCGTAGCGGGTGGCGGAGCCAGTCGCGCTACTCGTGCGCGAGTAGCCGGTAACCGACCTGGCGCACGGTCTGGAGGTAGTCCGCACCGTGACCGAGCTTGGAGCGGATGCGCGACACCAGTACCGCGAGACGCCGACGGTGATCACCGTCGGCGTCCTCCCACAGCGCTCCCGCAAGCGTCTCGTACGAGGCGACCCGCCCTTCCGCGGCGGCGATGAAGTACAGCGCCTCGAACTCCATGTACGTGAGCTCCGCCGTGCGCTCCCCGATGGTGACGAGGTACCGCTCGCGGTCGATGACGAGGTCACCCACCGCGATGCGGGTAGCCGGGGGAACCTCTGTAGTCGATTGTGCGTTCACGGGGAAACTCCCGCCACGTGTCCTCCGAGGCCGGGGGCCGGGTCCGATCACCGCGCCCCGAGCGTGGCGCCTGGAATCCAGTCGCGCACGCTCGGGGACACGGTCACGGGTTTCCGGTTCCCGGTCCTCAGCGGCTACAGCGCCGTCTCGTCGCTCTCGCCGGTGCGGATACGGACCGCGCCGGTGACCGGGCTGACGAAGATCTTCCCGTCCCCAATCTCACCGGTGCGCGCCGCGTCGACGATGCGCTCGATGATGGGGTCCACGTCCTCGTCCTTGACCACGAGCTCGATCTTGACCTTCGTGAGGTACTCGACCGCGAAGCTCCGGCCCCGCCATTGCTCGGTCACGCCCCGCTGCTTGCCGTGTCCGCGGACCTCGGTGAGCGTCATACCGGCGTGGTCGAGGTCCTCGAGTGCGGTCTTGACGATTTCCAGCTTCTCGGGGCGAATGATCGCCTCAACTTTTTGCATCGTGTCTCCCCCTTACCCTGCGTCGTCCGTGGGGATGGGAGCGCTGCCCGCAATGGATGCACCGCCCGCCTGGAGCGCCGGCGCACCGAAGTGCGGACCGAACGGGTCGCGACCACCGGTGAACTCGGGGTACGCCTCCATGGCGTGCTCGGCCACATCGAGGCCGCTCTCCTCCTCGGACTCCGCAGCCCGCAGTCCAATCGTGTACTTGATGATGCCGAACAGGATGACCGACGTCACCACGGTCCAGACACCCACGGTCACCACGCCGATGACCTGGTACAGGAACAGCTCGATCCCGCCGCCGACCAGCAGGCCGTAGTTGGCGGAGTCTGCGTAGTTCGGGGCGAGGTTGGCCTGGGTCGAGAACAGGCCGACCGCCAGCGTGCCCCAGATGCCGTTGAAGAGGTGCACGGGCACCGCACCCACCGGGTCGTCGATCTGGAACTTGTAGAGCAGTTCCACGCCGCCCACGATGATCGCGCCGGCGACGATGCCGATGATGACCGCGCCCCACGGCTCCACCGTGGCGCAGCCGGCCGTGATGCCGACCAGGCCGCCCAGCACACCGTTGAGCGTCAGCGACAGGTCCGAATGACCCGTGCGCAGCCTGGAGATGATCATCGCCGTTGCAGCGCCGGCTCCCGCCGCGAGCGTAGTGGTCACCGCGACACGCGCCGCGAGGTCCGCGAAGCCGCCGCTCAGGCCGAGCGTCGAACCGGCGTTGAAGCCGTACCAGCCGATCCACAGGATCATCACGCCGAGGAAGCCCAGCGGCATCGAGTGACCGGGCAGGGCGTTGACGATCCCGCCCGGGCCGAACTTGCCGCGGCGTGCTCCCACCATGATCGCGCCGACCAGCGCGGCCCAGCCGCCCACCGAGTGGACGACGGTCGAGCCGGCGAAGTCGATCATGCCGTTATCGCCGAACTGGATCGAACCGGCGTAGGCGCTCAGGAAACCCTCGCCCCACACCCAGTGGGTGACCACCGGGTAGATCACGGCGGTGATGGCCACCGTGTAGATCAGGTACGCGGCGAACCTCGTCCGCTCCGCGACCGCGCCCGACACGATCGTCGCTGCCGTGGCCGCGAACGCGAACTGGAAGAAGAACGTCGCGTAGTCCGCGTCCTCTCCTCCGAAGAAGAAGCTGCCACCGCCGAAGAACCTGATGTCGATGAACTCGGTGGTGCCGTAGGCCAGGCCGAAACCGACCGCCCAGTAGGCGATCGCGCCGAACGAGAGGTCCAGCGCGTTCTTCATCAGGATGTTGGTGACGTTCTTCGAGCGGATGAATCCCGACTCGACCAGGCCGAACCCGGCCTGCATGAACAACACCAGGACGCCGGCGAGCAGCAGCCAGGCGGTGTCGAGCGCGGCGGTCAAATCCGCAATCGCGTCCTCCACCTCCTGTGCGGCAGCGAAGCTTGTCCCCGCAACCAGCGCAGCCCCGACACCCACCACTAACGCAACGGGGCTGAGATAATGCACTCTCATACGACTACCCTCCTTTCCAGCCGAAACACTAGGCGGGGGCGGTTTCACCGCGGTGTCGCCTCGATGAAGACTGAGTGACGCATTTCTTGCTGGGGTATTGCGACGGCGTTTCCGCGCGACCCCGTCTCACGGCCTGCCCAGTGGCCGGGCCCGCGGGTTAGAATGGCCGGAGCGCACCCGCTTCCCACCGCAATCGCGGTTCGCCACGGGACGGCGAAGGCACCCTACCCATGACCTCCAGGCGACTCTGGACGTACCGCTCGCGGCTGTTCGCGCTGAGTATCACGCTCATGCTGACGCTCGCCATCACGGCCTGTCCCGGTGGCGAGACCGAGCAAACCCCGACGCCGACCCCGACGCCCACCCCGACCGCCGGGGGCATCACGACCGAGACCCCCACCCCCACTGCCACCATCGACCCCGCGCTCCAGGGCGAGGACCGCGCGGTCGCGATCTGGGGGGCCAGGGTCTGCCGACTCACGCGCACCTTCGCCTCGGACTTCCTCGCCAGCGGCGACCCTCGCGACCCGCAAGAGCTGTCGCTTGCCGAGCGCAAAGAGCGCGCGGAGTCGATCTTTCCGGGGCAATACGGAGCGGTGGAAGCGGCCCTGGACCAGCTCTCGCTGATCGAGCCGCCGGAACGCACCGCGGCCCTGCACGAGTTGCTGCGGCAGACCTACGAGGGCTTGCGCGACGCCCTGCGCGACCAGGAAGTGATCATCGAGGCCGCCGGCTCGACCGAGGAGATCGCGTTCAGCAATGTCACGGTGAACGAGTGGATCAACCTCGCGTTCCGCCAGGCGGAACTCCTCCAGAACGCCGGCTACTGTCAGTAGCCGGCGCCGGGCGCGGGGCCCGGCAATGTGCGACGCTGGATCAAGCATGGTGAGTCGCAGTCAAGTCAGACGCGCGGGTGAGCGCCTGCGCAAAGACGAAACGCCGAGTGAGGCGGATCGCCAGATCTACGCCGACTATCGGGACACATTCGCTGAGCCGCTGCTCGAAGTTGCCCAAGCCATCGGGAGCTTCGCAGACGGTGCGCCGGTCCAATCACGCCTGAAGCGCTTCGAGACCGTGGTCGAGAAGCTTCGCCGCTCGACGAGCGACCTGTCTCGGCTGGAGGACATCGCTGGGTGTCGCGTAGTCCTGCCGACGATGGTCGAGCAGCGGCAGGTGCTCTATCGCATCCGCGGAGCCTGGGAGGTCATGCGCGAGCGTGACTACCAGACGACTCCGCGCGACGGATACCGCGCGATCCACATCGTCGTTCGAGCGCAGGGGCGGCCGGTTGAGGTGCAGGTGCGCACGCTGTGGGAAGACATGTGGGCGAATGCGTCTGAGGCACTCGCAAACAATCTGGATCCCGAGATCAAGTACGGAGGCGGCCCGTCTGCGGCGCGCAAGGTGCTGGATGATGCATCCCTGCTTTGCGCGGGATTGGACGCTACCGCAGCACGTCGCCTTGAGTCTGACGGCACTGATGATCGAAACGCGCCAGACCTTGGAGGTGCGCTGATGGAACTGCTGACTGCAGCAGCCACGGCGATGCAGCTACATGCTCTGGCATCGATCCCCTCTGATACACTGCCGGGCGAGTTCGAAGTAGCCCTCAGCGACGCCCAGCAACGGATTGTGGGCGACGCGATCGACGCGCTCACACGGATGTTCGAATGAAGTACTTCCTGCTCGACTACGACCATGACACCAGCGAGGTCAGCGTCACCCCGATCGAGGAAGTCGGTGAGGCGCTTGCGGCGTACTCAGAGCGCGAGCGCGAGGCCTTGGGCAGCAGCCACGAGGTTGTGCTCTTCTACGGTGAGTCCGAAGACGACCTCAGGCGCACACACGCACGCTACTTCTTCGACATTGCCGGAATGGCCGATCGCGCCCTCGATCGCTTCAAAGAGCGCTCAACGGGCAGCAGCACACATAGCTCAGCGTCGGCCTGACGCACGTCCAGCTACAGACTGGCTCTCGCGTCACCGCTCTGAACCGTCCACGTTGCGCGTGCTCGCTGCCTCGCGTAGATGAACCGAAACGGCGCGCCGCATCACGCGGCGCACGGGGCGAAGGCCACGACGTAGAGGGAGGGATCGTACATGCCGGGTCCGCTGGATGGCATCAAGGTGTTCGAGGTCTCGCAGATCGTGGCCGGGCCCTACTGCGGCCTCAACCTCGTCGACCTCGGCGCCGACGTGATCAAGGTCGAACCCCCGGGCGGCGAGGGCATCCGCCAGTCCGGCGGCTTCGTGCCTGGCGAGAGCAAGGGCTTCCACTCGCTCAACCGCGGCAAGCGGTCGCTCGTCATGGACCTGCAGTCGACCGACGCCCAGGAGCTGGTGCACCGCATCATCGCGGGCTTCGACGTGTTCGTGATCAACGCTCGCTCCGGCGTGCCGGAGCGGCTGCGCGTGGACTACGAAACGCTGAAGCAGTTCCGCCCGGACCTCGTCTACTTCGAGAACACCGGCTTCGGGCGTGGCGGTCCCAGCGAGTTCCGTTCGGGCTCGGACGCCGTGGCGCAGGCCTACTCGGGCCTCCTCGCCGGTGACGGCAAGGTCGACGAGCACGGCGCACCGGAGATCATCACCGCGACCGCGCCCGCCGACTTCCACGCCGGGCTGGCCGGCGCGATGGCGATCTCCGCGGCGCTCTTCCACCGCGAGCGCACCGGCAAGGGCCAGCACGTCCAGACATCGCTGCTGCAGGCCGGCCTCGCCATGCAGGGCACGCGCATCGGCAAGCTGCCCGCGATCGACGCCCAGACCACCGACCGGGCGCTGGACCGCATGCGCGAGGTGCAGGAGGCCGGCGGCAGCTACCGCGAGCTGATCGCGGCGCGCGGCAACCTCTTCGACCAGATGGGGCGGGCGGCGGCCCGCCTGTTCTACGGCGGCTACGCCGTCAAGGACGGCGGCGTCATCCTTGGGGCGCTCACCCCGCTCAACCGCGACCAGATGCGGCGCGCGATCGGCGTCGAGGACGACCCGACGGCCGACCCCGACTTCGACTCGCTTCCGGCGGAGAACCGCAAGCTCGTCGACGTGATGCTGGAGCGCATCCGCAAGATCATGCTCACCAGGACCATGGACGAGTGGCTCGAGATCTTCGACCGTGAGGGCGCGCCGATCTCGAAGGTGAACTGGCCCGAGGACCTCGCCACCGACCCGCAGGTGCAGGCGATGGGCTACATGATCGAGCTCGAGCACGAGCTGACGGGCCCCGAGACGATGGTCGGCCCGATCGTGTCGATGTCGGAGACACCGACGGGCTCGACGCGCCCCTCACCGCCCCTCGGCCGCCACACGGACGAGGTGCTACACGAGCACGGCGTCGACGACGCGGAGATCGCGCGGCTGCGGGAACTGAGCGCCATCGCCTGAGCGGCACGCCGACCGACTATCGTCCACGATCAGTCGAGGGCGATGACCGGATGCGGCTCCAGGACATCCGGCACCCAATCATAGTCGTACCAAGAGCAGCCGTAGCTATCGCAATCCGGCGACGAAAGGGCCCATGCGCCGGTTACCGACACAGCCGCAATCGTCGCGTCGCCAAAGTGTTCTCTCGGGATCTCGAATGACAGAACCTCACAGACGACTGTGCAGGTTGCCCCCGACTCATCTTCCTGAGTTACGCTAGAACTGCCCAATCGAACGAACGTGTCGCCAGTGGTATCGTAGAACGTCGCCGTACTTCCACGCACAGCCACCAGGAGATCATCGTCGTACAAGCCATGCTCACCAGGATCGTTATCGAAGTCGAAGTTCAGGTGGACGTAACTGCTGTCTCCGGTCCATTGCTCGGAGAACGAGAAGAACTCGCCTGACGTAACCCGTATTGCGATGGTCGTCGCCCCAACCTTTACCTGAAGCTCAGTGATGTCGTTGACCTGGAAGCGGTCGTGCGGGTCCTCGATGGTATATGTGCGCGATGCTGATGCGCTCTGGGCCGGCGCGGGCGTCGCCGTTACAGTAGGCATCGGTGTAGCCGCTGGTACAGGGGTCGCCGTTGCGCTCGGCGTTGCCGTAGCGGTGGGTGATGGGGTGGCCGTCGCTGTCTCCAGCTCGTCGACCACGCCGACGGTGATCGGCGTGGAGTTGAGCCACCGGCCCTCGCGGCCGCTTGCCGGGAAGAAGCGTGCGCGCGGCAGGACACGCTCGCCCCACCCCTCGCCTTCGCGCTCCTGGACCGCGAACTCGATGCGCCCGTCGTCGTGGCGCATCGCCGTGATGCGAATCTCCGTACCGTCGTTGTGCGCGACCGCGAGGCCGACGCCGAGCGCGATCACGCCCACGAGCAGCGCGATGATGAGCGTCTTGCCACTTTTGCCGATCGTCGTCATCGTCCGCTCCCCCTGTGACAGTTCCGCGCCGCTTCCGACTGTGGATCGCGGGTACGGATCGTTCGAGGCCGCCGCCCGCGAGCCCACACAATCATGAATGGGCTATCACGTACGGAACACTAGCTAGTGTCGCGGCGGCCAAGTATTGAAGGCTCCGTGGGACTCCCCCGTATGGCAATATCCGGGGCCCCCTTGCGCCGTATATCGCCGGTCACAACGAGTACCGGCGTTGATGACACGTCGACAATGACAGTGGAACTCGGATGTGGGCGTGGCAGTCGGTGTCGCCGTGGGCGTAGCAGTCGGTGTCGCCGTGGGCGTAGCAGTCGGTGTCGCCGTGGGCGTGGCGGTCGGTGTCGCCGTGGGCGTAGCCGACGCCCCTGCTTCCAACTCACCGACGGTGATCGGCGTGGAGTTGAGCCATCGCCCCTCGCTCCCGCTCGCCGGGAAGAAGCGCGCGCGAGGGAGGATGCGCTCGCTCCATCCCTCGCCCTCCCGCTCCTGGAGCGCGAACTCGATGCGACCGTCGTCGAGACGCATTGCGGTGATCCGCACCTCCGTGCCGCTGTCGTGCGCCACCGCGATGCCAGCGCCGAGGGCGATTACACCCACGAAGAACGCCAGGATGAGCGCCCTCGCGCTCGGTCTCAACATCGCCATGGCCCGATTCCTCCCACGCCGCCGGTCAACCCGTATCGAGCACCGGGCCGGAGCCGTGCCGGGGCGCAGGCATCACGTGACGGATACGGGCATCATATATGGGATGCAATGTACGGGATATGCCGCCCGCCACGCCGACGAGGTGACACCGAGCACGGCATCGACGACGCCGAGATCGCGAGGCTGCGGGAAGTGGGCGCCATCGCCTGGGCGGCGCCGGGCGGTAGCAGACCCGCCCGGCCGAGGCTCACGGCGCGGGGTAGTCGGGGCCGCGGTAGGCCCGCTCCGCGTTGCACATGATCCCGTCGCTATTGCCGTCGCGCATCCCGAGAGCACTGAGAGCGGCGTACAGGTTGGGGTGCGTGCGACGGTCCACGCGCCAGCCGAACGCCCCGCACGTCCTGGCGGGCTGCGGCCCGCTATACGCCGCTCCGGCCGTCGGTGTCGGCGTCACCGTTGGCTCGGATGTCGCCGTGGGCTCGGCCGCCGGAGCGGCCACAACATCGCCGCAGCCGGCGGCCCAGGAGCGGGCGATGTAGTCCAATTCCGCGCGGTCGGCGGTCATCCTCAGTTGCCGTTTCACTTGGGCGTGGAGCGCGAGATACCGGCACCACCCGGGAAGGTCCGGCCGATCCCACTCCGCAGGGTCGCGGTCTGACTTCGACAAGTTCAGCGCAGCCTGCGCGGGCCGAAGGTTGGTTGGCCAGTTACCGAGCGAGGGCTCCCGATACCCGGAGCACCACGCCTCCTTGAGGGCGACGACATGCTCGACGTGGACGGCCTGCCCGCTGTTCGCCAGTCGCAGCCCGGTGTACCACCCCGTGATGACGCCGTCGGCTGCGCCGTCATCGGCATCCCAGCGGTCGCGAAGGGATCGGGCGTTATAGCTGGCGAAGTGGTCGCGGTCGTAGCCGTCGCAGTTCTCGGGCGCCACCACAATCCCGGCCAGACTCAGCGCCGAAGGCGGCGGTTCGACCGTTGCGGTCGCCTCATGCGTCGCGGTCGCGGCGGGCGCAACCGTCGGAGTCGACACGGCCGTCGCCTCGAGAGGACCAACGGTGAGCGGCGTCGAGACCAGCCAGCGGCCCTCGCGGCCGCTCGCCGGGAAGAACCGCGCGCGCGGCAGCAGGCGGTCGCTCCACCCCGCGCCCGCACGCTCCTGCAGCGCGAACTCGATGCGCCCATCGTCGTGGCGCATGGCCGTGATGCGGACCTCGGCGCCGCCGTCCTGCGCGAATCCGACGCCGGCCACGAGGACGATGCCCGCGCCGAGCAGCGCGCAGACGAGCGCCCCGGACAGGAGCAGCAGCCAGCGCCGAAACGCCCCGTTGCGAGACATCCGCACCTGTAGTCCAGCAAGCCGCGGCCGGAGGGGGCTCCGGCGCGCCGCCACCGATCAGGCGCGGGCGGCGCATCACATCGTGGATGCGCTCATCATGTACGGAGTACTACGTACGGGAAATCGACGCCCATGGCTGGGCGTGCGGGCGTCAGGCGGTCGCGTCCTCCACGTAGACCGTGCCGATCACCTCGTCGTCGATCAGCTGCTGGTACGCGTCGGCGTCGAGGCCGAGCACGCCGCGCAGGATCTCCTCGTTATGGCCTCCGAGGGTGGGTGCGGGGCGCGCCGGGAGCAGCGAGGTGCGCTCGAAGCGCGCCATCGGGCCGGGGAAGAGGTGCGTCCCCGCCTCGTGTTGCTCGATCGGCTGGAAGTAGCCGCGCGCGACGTGGTGCGGGTCGGTCGTCATCTCCTCCTGGTGCGTCAGCGCGATCGCCGGCACGCCCGCGGCCTGGAGCCGCACCATCAGATCGTGGTTCGGGAACCCGGGGGTCCAGGCGGCGACCTCGGCGTTGATCGCGTCGGTGTTGGCGTAGCGCACCGCGGCGTCGGCGAAGCGCTCGTCCTCGGCCAGCTCGGGGCGGCCCATTTCGGCGCACAGGCTCGCGAACGCCTCGTCCGAGGGGATCGCGATCGCGATCCAGCGGTCGTCGCCCGCGCACGGGAACGCGCCGTAGGGCGCCATCGAGGGGTGGCGGTTGCCCCAGTGGCCCTGCACGCGGCCGTTCATCGCGTAGTCCATGAACGAGTGCCCGAGGTGCGGGGTCACGGCCTCGACCTGCGAGACCTCGACGAGCTGACCCTCGCCCGTGCGGTCGCGCGCGAAGAGCGCGGCCTGTAGTGCGAACGCGACCGCCGAGCCCGCGGTGGGGTCGCCGTGCAGCGAGGCAGGCGTGTCGGAGGGATCAGAACCCTCGTAGCCGCGGATCGCGGTGTGGCCGGCGACGGCTTCCATATTCGCGCCGTACCCCTTGAAGTCGCGGTACGGCCCCTCGATGCCGAAGCCCGGGAAGCGAACCATGATCAGCTGCGGGTTGGCCTCGCGCAGCACCTCGTAGCCGATGCCGAGGTTGTCGACGACGTCGGCGGCGTTGTTCTCGATGTACGCGTCGCTGTGGCGCACGAGGTCAAGGAACAGCTCGTGCCCGCGCTCGCTCTGCAGGTCGAGCGTGACGGACTTGCAGCCGCGTTTGGCGTAGTTGAACCACGCCTGGCGGTTCCAGAAGCCCTCGCTGCCGTCGCGGTTGAGGTACGAGGCGCCGCCGCGGCCGTCGAGCAACTCCTGCGGGATGTGCCGGAAGTTCGTGCGCGTCGGGTTGAGGTGCTGGAGCGACTCGATCTCGATCACCTCGGCGCCGAGGTCGGCGAGGATCAGCGTCCCGAACGGCCCCGCCCAGACGATGGCCTGGGCCAGCACGCGTACGCCGTCGAGTGGTTTTGCCGGGTCGGCCATCGTCAACTCCTAGATCACGCCGCGCTGCCCGAGGATCGCGACCTCCTCGGGCGTGTGGCCGAGGCGCTCGGTGAGCACCTCGAACGTGTGCTCGCCGAGCAGGGGGGCGGGCCGGATCTCGCCCGGCGTGGCGGTGAACCGCACCGGCAGGCCGGGGTATTCGAGCGGACCCACGACGGGGTGATCGACGGTCTGGAAGAAGCCGCGCGCGCGGAAGGCGGGATCGCGATAGGCGTCCTCGACGGTGTTGATGGCGCACACCGGCCAGCCCTCGGCCTGCGCGATCTCCATCACCTCCTGCTTCGTGTGCGCGAGGATCCAGGGGTAGAAGATCGCCTCGACCTCGGGGAGGAAGTCCGGGTTGTAGACGTTCGCGACGAAGTGCTCGTCCTCGAGCAGGTCCTCGCGGCCCATCGCGCGGCACATCCGCGCGAACCACGCCGGCTGGGTCGCAACCTGCACGTAGCCGTCGGCGCAGGGGTAGACGCCGCTCGGCAGCCCGCTGAAGACGACGTTCTTCATGCGCTCGATCATGAGCGAGCCCGAGTACTGGTGGGCGACGATGTTCGGACCGCCGCGGTCCATCGAGGCGGTCAGGATCTCATGGATCGAAATCTCGACGCGCTCGCCCTGCTGGTCGCGCATGGAGGTGCGGAGCGCACCCATCATCATGCCGGCGACCACGCAGCCGGCGAAGAACAGCGGCGTGTAGAGCCCCAGCTTGAGCGGCTCGCGGTCGGGGTCGCCGGTGATCTGCATCACGCCGCCGGAGGCGTAGAGCAGCATGTCGTCGGCCTCGAAGTCCCGGTACGGGCCGTCCTGGCCGAAGTTCGAGATGCGCACGAGCGCCGCCGCCGGGCTCGCCTCGGCGAGCACGTCGGGGCCGATGCCGAGGCGTTCGAGGGCGCCGGGCCGGAAGCTCTCGACGATGATGTCCGCCTCGGCGGCGAGCCGGAGCAGCAGGTTGCGCCCGGTCGCGGTGCTGAGGTCGAGCGTGACGCTGCGCTTGCCGGTGTTGAGGTGCAGGAACATCCCGCTCGCCTCGATGTGAGGCTCGTCGTTGGGGAACGGGCCAAGGCGGCGCGAGGCGTCGCCGCCTCCCGGGCGCTCGATCTTGATGACCTCCGCGCCGTAGTCCGAGAACAGCTTTGTCGCGTACGGACCCGCGACCCCCTGTGTGAGGTCGAGAACCCGCGCCCCCTCGAGCGGTCCAGTCATGATGTTGCCCCCCGGCAGAAGCGCAGCCTACCGACGGGACGCCGTTGCAGGCAAGCGCGGACGATGCGATGCGGTCGTGTGCGCACAGCCGGGCCCCGCCGGCTACGCGAGGTCGTACAGCGGCGGTTTCGACCACTGCTCGCTGGGCGGGTTCTCCTGCCTGCGGACCTCCTCGCGGCTGCGGGCCGCCTCGATCCTCTTCGCCTCGCGCAGGATGCGGTCGCGCTCACGCTCGTGCTCGTGCTGGTGTTGGATGGCGCGCTCGCTGCGCTTGCGCTTCGGTCTGCCCTCGTACTCGTTGATGCGGCCCTCGTCAATCAGCTGGGTGAGGTGGCTGCGCACGTTGCCGTCGGCGGCGCTGCGCAGCCGCGTGTCGATTGAGTCGCCGTAGACGCGGAGCATGATGTCCCAGCTGCTGATCTGCTCGCCGTCCTGGAGCACCTCGATGATCTGCTGCTCGCGCATGTTGCGGTGGTCGACGTACATCTGCAGGCGCTCGCGCGGGTCGTTCACGATCTTGCCGTGGCCGGGGCAGATGACCTGGAGGTTCGGCAACTGCAGCAGCCGCTCCAGGCTGCGCCGGTACGGCCCGAGGTCCCAGACCGTCGTCGTCGAGGAACCGAGCAGGGTGTCGCCGGTAAACAGCACGCCCTCTTCCTCCAGGTAGTAGCACAGCGAGTCGGAGCTGTGCCCGGGCGTCTCGATGACCTGGAGGCGGACGCCGCCACCCAGGTCGAGCACGTCGCCGTCGCCGTACTGTTCGACCTTGCGCGGGATGCGACCCTTGAGGAGCCGTCGCCCGCCCCTGGGGATCGCGATCTCGGCGTTGAGGAACTCCTTGGTCCACTTGAGGTTGCCCGAGTGGTCGGCGTGGTGGTGGGTGATGGTCGCGATGCCGATCTCGGCGTGCTCCGTGGCCGCGAGGTAGCCGCGCAGGAACCACTGGTAACGCTCGACCGCCTCGCCGGAGTCGATGGTGAGCGACTGGGCGCCGGGCGCCCCGACCAGGTAGATCGAGGTGAAGTCGGGGTGCATCACGTTCTCGTCCGGCACCATGGCGGCGCGCACGGAATTGCTGATCTGCATCGGGTCCTCGCATCACACTGCGGTGCGCCCGCGCGGGCGCCGCTCGGGGGGAGCATAGCGCACAACGCGGCGTGCGATGGGGATGCCGCGCCGGGGACAGCAGGAGGGGCGGCCTTGCGGCCGCCCCTCGTTGGTCTCCGCTACGGCGGAGGCGTTGCCTGATCGTTGCCTGCTACTGGCGGTACGAGGCGCGGCCGTCGATGTCCGGGTCGATCCAGGCGCCTGGAACCTGGTCGCCCCAGTCGTAGTAGGAGCTGTTGGCGCCGAAGATGCCGCCGAAGCGGATTCCGTGCAGCCACGGCTGGTAGATCTGGAGCCCGAGGCCGGACGGCACCGGCGGCCAGAACATCTTCTGCAGGAAGTAGTCCCACATGGTCTTGTGGATCTCCTTCCGGACGTCCGGGTCCAGCTCCGTGTGCCGCTGCTCCGCCCACGCGTCGACCTGCGGGTCGCTGAGCCGCCAGCGGTTGCCGGGCAACTCCGAGTGCACCGAGTTGTAGAAGTAGTTGTCGCCGTCGAAGCCGACCGCCAGCCAGCCGGACGTCGGGAGGTAAGACAGCGTGCGAACGGGCGGCCTTGCGGCCGCCCCTCGTTGGTCTCCGCTACAACGGAGCCGTTGCCTGATCGTTGCCTGGTACTGGCGGCACCAGGCGCGGCCGTCGATGTCCGGGTCGATCCAGGCGCCTGGGACCTTGTCGCCCCAGTCGTAGTAGGAGCTGTTGGCGCCGAAGATGCCGCCGAAGCGGATCCCGCGCAGCCACGGCTGGTACGTCTGGATGTACGGCACGCTGGCACCCGCGGCCAGCACACCTTCAGCAGGAAGTAGTCTCACATGGTCCGATGGATCTCCTTCCGGGCGTCCGGGTCCAGCTCAGTCTGCTGCTGCTCCGCCCACGCGTCGGCCTGCGGGTCGCTCAGCCGCCAGCACTTGCCTGGCGAGGTCGAGTGCATCGCGCTGTCGAAGTAGTTGTCCGCTCGTTAGTGACAATACGCACAAGCACCCCACACGGAGCTCGCGGCGCCCACCGATGAGGCGCCGCGAGCACCTGCCCGCGAGCTGGGCTACGCTTATCGGTAGAGGGAGAATCGTGCCGCTCATCGAAACCACCGGCCTCACCAAGCGCTACGGGCGCGTTACAGCCCTCGACGGCCTCACGCTCGACATCGAGCCGGGCATCATCGGTCTCGTCGGCCCCAACGGCGCCGGCAAGAGCACGCTCATCAAGGTCCTGCTCGGTCTCGTCGACGCCACCACCGGCACCGCCGAGGTACTCGGCATCGACGCGGCGCGCGAGGGGCTCCGCGTCCGCGAGATCGTCGGCTACATGCCGGAGCACGACTGCCTGCCGCCGGATCAGTCGGCGACGAACTTCGTCATCCACATGGCGCGCATGAGCGGCATCCCGCCCTCCGCCGCGCGCGAGCGCGCCTCCGAGGTGCTCCGCCACGTCGGGCTGTTCGAGGAGCGCTACCGCCACATGGGCGGCTACTCCACGGGCATGAAGCAGCGCGTGAAGCTCGCACAGGCGCTCGCGCACGACCCGCAGTTGCTGTTCCTGGACGAGCCGACCAACGGCCTCGACCCGCAGGGACGCGACGAGATGCTCGACCTCGTCGAGCGTACCGGGCACGAATTCGGGATCTCGATCGTCATGTCCTCGCACCTGCTCACGGAGATCGAGCGCGTCTGCGACGGCCTGATCGTGGTCGACGAGGGCAAGCTGATGCGCACTGGCCGCATCGCCGAGTTGACCGACGAGACCGCCGTCCTCGCTGTCGAGGTGGAGTGGGGCGCAGACCGCCTCGCCGCGCTGCTCGCCGAGCGCGGCCTCGAGGTACGGGCGCTCGGCCGCGAGGTCGAGGTCGCGGCCGCCGGTGGCTCCCACGGCGTGCACGACACCATCCTCGACGCTGTCGTCACCCTGGACCTGCCGCTCGTGCGGCTGGAGCAGCGACGCCGGTCGCTGGAGGAGCTGTTCCGCCCGGACGCGGAGCCCGCCGCGGAGGCCTCGAATGGCGCAGGCTGAGCCGGCGCCGACCTCGCCCGGACCCTCCGGGACGATCTACGACCTCGGCTACCAGGGCTACGAGGGCCCGCGCCTCGGACGCGTCTACGCGCTGCGGTCGCTCTACGTGCTCAGCGTGCGCAACGCCTTCGGCATCGGCCGCGGCGCGCTGCCGAAGGTGATGGCGTTCGTCCTGGTGGCGTTCGCGTTCTTCCCGGCTGTGCTCGCGCTCATCCTCGGCGCCGTCCTGCCCAGCGATGAGTTCGAGATCTTCCAGCCCCACGAGTACTACACGTTGATCCAGTACATCCTCGTGCTGTTCGTGGCGGCGATTGCCTCCGATCTGGTAGGCAACGACCGGCGCTCCAACACGCTCGCGCTCTACTTCTCGCGCCCCATCGAGCGCGACGACTACGCGCTCGCGAAGATCGCGGCGCTCTCCAGTAGCCTGGTCGCGCTCACCGTGGTGCCGCAGCTGCTCCTGTTCGCGGGCAACGCGCTCGGCGCGGCCGACGGCCTCGACTGGATGCGCGACAACATCGGCGACCTGCCGAGGGTCGCTGCCAGCGGTGTACTGCTGTGCGTGACCTTCGGCTCCGTCGGCGTGTTGATCGCCTCGTACGCCGAGCGCCGGGCCTTCGCCATGATCAGCGTGATCGCCATCTTCCTGGTCTCGCTCACCGCCGTGAGCACCGTCGCTTCGCTGAGCGACAACGAGCAACTGCGCTACCTGCTCTTCATCAGCCCCCTCCACGTCGTGGAGGGCTCCACGCTCTACATCTTCGACGCCATCCCGGCATGGTCCGACGTTGCCGGGGCCGCCAGCCGCGACGAGACGGGCGACCAGATCGCCTACGCCGACTTCCCCGGCTACATCTGGCCGCTGGCCACGCTCGCCTGGACGGCGCTTGCCTCGGCGATCGTCGTTCGGCGTTACCGGGGGTCCATCTGATGGCGTCGGAGGCAGCGAGGGTCGAAGTCCGCAACGTCTCGCGCTGGTACGGCGACGTCGTGGCGGTGAACGACATTTCGTTCGGGCTCGAGCCCGGCATCACAGGGCTGCTCGGCCCCAACGGCGCGGGCAAGAGCACGATGCTGCACATGATCGCGGGGTTCCTGCGTCCCTCCGCCGGGGCGATCTCGGTGCTCGGCGCGTCCGCGTGGCGCAACCCGGACATCTTCCGCCGCGTGGGGCTGGTGCCGGAGCGCGAGTCCGTCTACCCGTTCCTCGGAGCGCACGACTTCGCGCTCGCCAGCGCGCGGCTGCACGGGCTGCCGGACCCGGAGGACGCCACCCGCCGCGCGATCGCGCGCGTCGAGCTGGAGGACGCGCAGGACCGGCCGATGAGTGGCTACTCCAAGGGGATGCGCCAGCGCGCCAAGATCGCCGCCGCGCTCGTCCACGATCCGGAGATCCTGATCCTCGACGAGCCCTTCAATGGTACCGACCCACGCCAGCGGCTCCAGCTCATGGAGATGCTGCGCCGCATGGCGGCCGAGGGGTGCACGATCCTCTTCTCCTCGCACATCCTCGAGGAGGTCGAGCGGCTCGCCGAGAACGTGCTCGTGATCGTCAACGGCAGGCTCGCCGCATCCGGAGACTTCCGCGAGATCCGCCGCCTGATGACCGACCGCCCGCACGTGTTCGAGCTGCGCTCCAGCGACAACCGCGCGCTGGCGGCGGTGCTTGTCGGCTTGCCGCACGTCTCGGCCATCGAGCTGGCCGACAGCCGCCTCGACGTGCGGACGACGGACTTCGGCGCGTTCACCGCGGCGATCGCGCGTGCGGCGCGCGACTCAGGCGTCACGCTGCACCAGCTGCGCCCGGCCGACGAGTCGCTCGAGAGCGTGTTCTCGTACCTGGTGGGGTCATGACGCTTACGCTGCTGTCGCTGACCGCGCACCAGCTGCTGGGCCGGCGGCGCGCGATCCTGATCGCGCTGCTCGCGCTCATCCCCGTTGGAGTCGCACTGATCGTGCGGTTCGCGAGCGACGCCGCGGACAACGAGCCCTACGAGGCGGCCAACAACGTGATCGGCGGCTTCGTGTTCACGCTGCTGCTGCCGATCGGCGCGCTCGTGTTCGGCACCTCGGCGCTCGGCTCCGAGGTGGAGGACGGAACGGTCGTCTACCTGCTCGCGCACCCGCTTGCCCGCTGGCGCATCGTCGTGGCGAAGGTCGTCGTGGCCTCGGCGGCGACGATCGCGCTCACCGTGCCCGCCACGCTGATCACCGCCCTCATCGTATTGGGCGGATTCGACACGGAGTCATTGTGGTGGGCCGCCGCGGTTGCCACCGTTGCAGGTGGCGTCGTCTATAGCGGGCTATTCGTCGCGCTCAGCACGATCACCAGCCGCGCGCTCATCATCGGCCTCGCGTACGTCTTCGTCTGGGAGGCGTTCATCACGAACTTCTTCGACGGCACACGCTGGATCAGCGTGCGCCAGTTCGTGTTCGGTATCGCCGATGCGCTCACCACGGCGCGGCCGGTCAGCGGGAGCCTCGAGGGATCGCAGGCCGCGATCGCCTCGGTCGCCGTCGTCGCCGTCTCGCTCCTGGTCGGCACGTGGTTCCTGATGCGCTTCGAGATCGGCGAGCGAGCGTAAGCGCGTCGAGGGGCCGCGGCTCGCGCCTCAACTGCCGTAGAAGCCGCCCACGACCCCCAGCACGATGACCAGCGGAATCCACGCCACCAGCGACGCCAATGCGGCCCCGAAGGTGAACCCGAACCCGAACTTGAAGCCGTCGCCTACAGACATCTCCTTCCCCCCTCGAACCTCCGGGATGTGTGCGCCGAACGATAGCCCCGCCTCGGGCGGGCGCACACGCGCGCGGCTGCTATGATCCGCCCCCAACCGGGCCACGGCGGACAGCAGGAGGAGCGGTGCAGGCGCTCGACGGTATTCGCGTAGTCGACCTGACCACCGGCGTGGCCGGGCCGCATTGCACCAAGCTGCTCGCCGACTTCGGCGCGGACGTCATCAAGGTCGAGCCTCCCGGCGGCGACCCCACCCGCAACGTCCCGCCCTTCGCCGGCGACATCCCCCACCCCGAGCGCGGGCTGCTGTTCCTGCACCTCAACACCAACAAGCGCTCCGTCACGATCGACCCGGAGACCGAGGACGGCCTCGAGCTCCTGCTCGGCCTCATCGAGCAGGCCGACGTCGTCGTGGAGGACTTCGACCCCGGCGACGCCGAGGAGCTCGGCATCGGGTACGAGCAGCTCTCGGCGAACCGGCCCGGCCTCATCTACTGCTCGATCACGCCGTGGGGACGGAACGGGCCGTACGTCGAGCTCGGCTTCCGCGCCTCGGACATCGTGCTGCAGGGCATGGGCGGGCCGGTCAGCTCCACGGGCTCCGCTGAGCGCGAGCCGCTCAAGCTGGGCGGCAGCCTCGCGCTGATGCAGGCGGGGCTCGTCGGCGCCTGGTCCGTCGCCATGACAACGCTGCGCGTCGAAGCGGGCGGCGAGGGCGACCACATCGACGTCTCCGTCTACGAGACGCAGATGGGCTCGCGTGACCGCCGCACGGCGTCGCTCACGACCTACGCGTACCAGGGCACGCCGAGCAGCCGCCGCGGCGGCGTCGCGGGCATGGTGCTCGGCGGTGGCGCCCAGCCGTGCCTCGATGGGTACGTCAACATCACCGCGATCGGGCCGAAGATCCACCAGTTCGTCGAGATGATCGGCCTCGGCCACCTCTCCGGTGACGAGCGCCTGATGCAGCCCCCGCTCACGCTCGACCCCGCGTTTGTCGAGGAGGTCTCGACGGCCTACCTCGGGTGGTCGATGGCGCGCACGAAGCGCGAGGCGCTGATCGAGGCGCAGAGCCACGGCCTGCTGTCCGGGGTCATCAACACCCCGGAAGACATCGTCGCGGACCCCGTGTTCCGGGGCCGCGGCGTGTGGGAAGAGATCGAGCACCCGGTCGCCGGCAGTTTCGAGTACCCCGGCCGGCCGCTCGTCATGGGCGAGACGCCGCGCCAGCACCCGCGCCGCGCGCCGCTGCTCGGCGAGCACACCGCTGAGGTGCTGACGGAGTTGCTCGACGTGCCGGCGGCGGACCTCGCCCTGCTCAGGGGCGTCGGCGCAATCTAGCGAGGCAAACGGAGGACGCGAATCGTGGGCAATCTACCGCTGGAGGGCGTGCGCGTCGCCGACATCACCGTGGTGTGGGCCGGGCCGCACGTCACGCAGTTGCTCGCGGAGTGGGGCGCCGAGGTGATCCGCGTGGAGCCTCGCACGCGCATTCAGCCCGCGACGCGGGGGGCCGAGCGCCGGCCACCGACGCCGGAGGAGCTCAAGGCGATGGCCGCGCACGGCGTCACGCTCGCCGGCTTCCCCGACTTCGTCGGCACGCCCGACCCCTGGAACAAGGGGGCGTCGTTCAACTCGCACGGCCGCAACAAGCTGAGCATGACCGCCGACATCACCACGCCCGAAGGCCGCGAGGCGTTCCTCGACCTCATCGAACACTGCGACGTCGTCGTCGAGAACAACGTGCCGGAGACGATTGAGAAGGCGAACATCACCTACGACGTGCTGAGCAAGCGCAACCCTCGGCTGATCATGCTGCGCATGCCGGGCTTCGGACTCAACGGCGAGTACAAGAACTACCGCGGCTTCGGGCTGCACATGGAGGCCGTGATCGGCCACACTCACATCCGTTCCTACCCCGACGACATCATCGAGGCCGCCGGCGACGTGGTGACGAGCGATGCGATCGCCGGCATCCAGGGCGCGTTCGCGGTCAGCATGGCGCTGCGCCACGTGCGGCGGACCGGGCGCGGCCAGCTGCTGGAGCAGCCACTGGCCGAGGCGTTCCTGCCCATCCTCGGCGAGTTCCTGCTCGACTACACCGCCAACGGCCGCAACACCGAGCCGCAAGGCAACCGTCACCGCACGCACGCCCCGCACAACTACTACCCCTGCCGCGGCGAGGACGACTACATCGCCATCGACTGCGACTCGGACGAGGCGTGGGAGTCCATCTGCGAGTTCCTCCGCGCCGACGACCTCTTCGCGAACGAGGATTGGCAGACCGCCGCCGGACGCTACCGCGACCAGGAGGCGCTCGACCAGGCGCTCGCCGAGCACACGCGCAAGCACGACCAGCGCGCGCTCTTCCTCGGGCTGCAGGCGGCCGGCGTGATCGCCGGCCCGGTGCAGAACGAGGCTGCCGCGTACGCCTGCCCGCAACTCGCCGAGCGCGGGTTCTTCGAGGAGACGGGGAACACCTCGACCGGGACGCACCTCTACCCTGGCCTGAACCTGCGGATGGCGAATACGCCGAACCACATCCGCACGGGCCCGCCGCTGCTCGGCGAGCACAACGAGTACGTCTACCGCGAGGTCATGGGCTACACCGAGGAGCAGTACCGCGCGCTCGAGGAGATCGAGCAGATCGGCTTCGGGTACGCGCCCGGCGTGGCGCCGTTCGCGGTCGAGACGTAGACACGCAGCCGGCCGGGCCGGCGCACTCTGCCGCTGACCTCACCAGCCAGACGGTTTGGTGATCGCACCCACCTCGTCGCGCACGTTGTCGGGGAACCGGCTGCGGCGGAGGTGGCTCCGCCACAGGCGCTTCACATAGGTCGCCGCCGCAGCCAGGTCGCGAGGGCTGCTCGTCCGAGCGTCGGGGTTGACGAGCGTGACGCGGAGCCCGAGGCCGTCGCGCACGTACCGCATGGCGCCCGCGAAGTCCGCGTCGTTGGACACGACGACCGCCTGCTCGTACTCCCCGTTGAACCCGTCCACCAGCAGTCGGGTGGCGAGGTTCACGTCCGAGCCCTTCTCCTCGGAGTCTCGTACGAGGACGCGGCTCGGCAGCCCCGGCACCGGCTCGGCCAGCGGGCGGCGCTTCACGCCGGACCGGAAGGTCCCGTGGTGCACCTCGACATCCGGGAGTGTGCTCAAGGCCCGGAGGTAGGCTTGCTGCCGCTGGGCCTGACCGGGGTTGGCGGGTCGGACTTCGAGGCGAGCCGTGAAGTAGCAGACTGTCCGGATGGAATCGGCGGGAAAGAGAGCCTCAGACAGCTTCCGAAGGTCCAGCCATCGGAACGGAGTGTCCTTGAGGGCGCGGCCGACGGGCTCTCGCCCGTCAACGACGGAACGCCCCGGCGTCTACTCCTCCGGCACCCGCGTGGAGTGGTAGACGACGAGCTTGCTGGTGCCGTCGACGTCGACCCACACGCCTGTGAAGTGCGAGTCGAAGGCCAGCGAGGGGCGGTCCGCGTAGTCGATCCGCATGTGGTTGAGGCCGTTCACGATCGTGGTGCTCGGGTACGTCCGCACGCCCATGTGCTCGAAGTCCATGCGGTCGTTGTGACGACCGTTGTGGACCGACTCGATCAGTTCGTCACGAGGCTCCACGCGACCGCCCATGTGCGTGTACGTGAAGTCCGGCGCGAGGAGCTCCTCAAGGGCCTCGGGGTCACCCTTGACCATGGCCCGCGAGAACTCCTGCATGCGCTCGATGGCGGCTGCTTCGACGCTCGTCTGCTGTTCGGACTGAACCATCAGCGTCCTCCGTTCGCCTGTCGCCGAGTTCAGCCTACACGGTCGCGACGACGGGCAGGATCAGGCTCGAGGGATACGCCGCGGAGTGATGCACGTACTGGTGCGCGGGCACGAATCGTGTCGCCGACGCGGGCGCCTCGCCCGTGTTCGGGTTGCGGTCGAAGCGCGGGAAGTTGCTGCTCGACACCTCGAGCCGGATGCGGCTGCCGGCCGCGAAGACGTTGCTCGTGTGCCGCAGGTCGATGGTCACGGCGCGCACCACGCCCGGCTCGAAGCGAGCGCGCACGATGCCGTCGCCGAGGTTGCGCGCGAAGCCGTCCGGCGCGACCTCGACGAGTTTCGCGGTGAAGTCCGTCGACGGCGCGCTGGTTGCCACGTGCAACTCGACCGACAGCGGCCCGCTGACCTCGAGGGGTTCGCCGAGCGGCGCCGAGTCGTAGACGAGCACGTCCTGCCGCCCCTCGACGCGGTTCTGGTCGAACGCGCCGTCGACGCGGCCCCCGCCGCCGACGGTCGGCACGGGCCGCAGCGGGTGGTACAGGAACTCGTCGGGCGGTTCGTCGGCGCCGGGCTCGCGTTCGAGGCGGCCGTCGCCGCCCGCCGCGTTCGCGGCGCCGTCGCCGCGCAGGAAAAACGAGGTCGGCGAGGCCTCCGGCGGCGGCCACGTCTCGGCCTCCTGCCAGGTGTTGGGCCCCATCGTGAAGTAGCGCACGGGCGCCACGAGTTCCTCGGACGGCTCGCGACCGAGGATCTGCCAGTCGAACCAGCGCAGCACGCGCTCGCCGAGGTCGGGCGCTGCCTCGCGCCCGAAGTCGACGGCGCCGACGATGGAATTCGCCGGGAGCGAGTGGTTCCAGGGGCCCATCACCAGGCGCTGGCCCTCGCGCGCGGCCTCGGTGGCGCCGCGCTCGCGCACGGCGCCGAAGGTCTGCGGCGGCCCGCCCGCGAACAGGTCGTACCAGCCGCCGACGCCGAGCGCCGGGACGGTGACGTTGCCCGCTTGCGCGGCGATCGAGACCGTCTCCCACTCCTCGTCCCGCTCCGGTCGCGCGAGCCAGTCGAAGTAGTACGGCGCGGGCGCGACCGTGCGGTAGAGCGGCAGTTCGTCGAGTGGCGTGAAGGCGCCGGTCGCGCGCAGTCGCGCGAGTGCGCGCATCGCCTGACCCTCGCGCTCCTCGTAGGCCGCCCGGTCGATGCCGCTGCGTTCGAGCACGCGCAGCGAGAGGTTAGCGGCGACCCAGCCGGTGTTGAAGCCGAGATGGAACGCGCCGCCCTCGTAAGTCCAGCCCTCGAGGAAGTCGGAGCCGGTCATGAACGTCGCGATCGCAGCGAGGGACGGCGGCGCGGCGATGGCGGCGAGCCACGGCGTCGCGCCCATGTACGACATGCCGTACATGCCGACGCGCCCGTCGCACCACTCCTGCGCCGCGGACCACTCGACGCTGTCGTAGCCGTCATCGATCTCCTGCAGGAAGGGGTGCAGCTCGCCGTCGGACTTACCGGTGCCGCGGCAGTCCTGGATCACGACGGCGTACCCGCGCGCGACGGCGTCGAAGGGCGAGAACACCGACGAGAAGTTGCCTTCCTTCAGGTACGGCGTGCGCAACAGCAGCGCGGGCGTCTGCCCCGCCTGCGCGTCGCGCACGGCATCGGCGCGGAGCACGACGCCGTCGCGCATCGGTACGGGCACATCGCGGTCGATGACGATGGTCACGGCGCGCGCAGTCTAGCAGGGAGCGCGCACAGCGGGCGGAAGGCGAGGAGTCCTGAGCGCGGTCGGACGAGCTACGCTCCGTCCGGCGCGTTGTCGTAGCCCGACGTGATCGGCTGGTCCGTGCGCTGACCGCTGCTGCCCGCCGGGCCGAAGCCGTCGACCGCCTCGCCGAGCCGCTCCCGTCCCGGCGCCTCGGGGACCTCGGCCGGCTGACCCGGCAGCGAGGCGACGTGCAGCGTCTGCGTGGGGAAGGCGAACTCCACGCCCAGCTCCTCGGCCAGCCGCATGATGTCGAGGTTCAGCACGTGGCGCGTGCGCAACTCGGCGTTCCAGTCCGGCGCGTCGATGAAGCAGTAGACCATGATGTCGAGCGAGGACGGAGCGAATTCGGTGAATTCGATGATGTAGAAGTCCTGGCGCATGCCCGGATTCGCGCGGATCAGTGCGCGGATACCCTCGACGAACGCCTGCACCTGGTCGGGCGTCGTGTGGTAGTCGAGCCCGAGGGTCGTCTTGTAACGCCGCCACTGGCGCATACCCATGTTGTCCACGTGCGTGTCGACAATGCGCCCGTTCGGCACCGTCACGACTGAGTTGTAGAAGGTTCGCACGCGCGAGGAGCGGAACCCCACGTACTCGACCGTCCCCTCGATGCCCCCGACTACCACCCAGTCGCCGACCTGGAACGGCCGGTCCGCGAAGATCGTGACCCCGCCGAGCAGATTGCGGAACGTGTCCTGCGCCGCGAGCGCGACCGCCAGCCCGCCCAGTCCGAGCCCGGCCACCAGCGACGTCACGTTGACTCCGAGGTTGCCCAGGATGAAGAGCATCCCGATCACGAGCGTGGCCACCTTGAGAACCGTGTTCGTGACCGGCACGAGCTGGTCGTCGAGGCGGCTCGCGGTCAGCTCCGCGCGCCGCTTGAGCACGTTGGTGAAGATGTCGACGCCGCGGAAGCCGAGCAGCACGAGCGCCCCTGCGCCGAGCAGGCTCGCAATCTGATCGACGATGCTTTCGACCGCCTCGGGGAAGCCGAGGGCGGGGAAGCCCAGCAAGAACGTGATCGCCACGGCCAGCGCCCAGAGCGCGCGCCCCAACCGCGACCGCTCCTTTTCCCAGAACTCGCGGTCGTCTTCGTGGAGGCGCGCGCGCAGGTACAGCCTGAGCGCCAGGGAGATGATCGCGTACGTAAGGGGCGCCACGGCGACCAGGATGGCGAGGCCGACGTACTGCTCGACCTCGATGCCGAGGTACGAGTCGTTGAACCAGTCCGGCGCGAGGAAGGGGGCCACGAGCGTCCTCCGACGCCGCCCAGCCTAACATCCGATGATGCGCATGCGCACGTTAACAGAACCGCCGCCGGGTCCCCACGGGAGCGTTGTCGATCGCGCGCGAGGTTGTACCATCGGCCCGACACGACGCATGCACCTACGGAGAGACGCACGATGACCACCTCGCCCGCACTTGACCTCAACCTGCAGCTCGACGCTGAGCACCGCGCCGTCCTCGACACCATGCCGATGCGCATGGACCTCGCCGACATCGAGGCAGCGCGTGCGGGCATGGCCGAGCGGCGCGCCGCGATGCCCGCCGCGCCCATGCCCGACAACGTCGCGATGGAGGACCACATGGCGCCGGGCCCCGAGGGCGCGCCCGACGTGATGGTCCGTACCTACCGGCCCGCCGGGCTCCGGACCAACGCCCCCGCCTTCTACTGGATCCACGGCGGCGGCATGGTCCTCGGCAACGTCGAGATGAGCGATCCGTACTGCGCGGGCATCGCCGACACGCTCAACGTGCTCGTCGCCTCGGTCGAGTACCGGCTCGCGCCGGAGTTCCCGTTCCCCGCGCCCATCGAGGACTGCTACGCGGGCCTCGCGTGGTTCGCCGAAGCGGCCGCCGAGCTCGGCATCGACGCCAGCCGCATCGCGATCGGTGGCGGCAGCGCGGGCGCCGGGCTCGCCGCCGGGCTCGCCCTCGTCGCGCGCGACCGCGGCGAGGTGGACGTGAGCTTCCAGTTCCTCGTCTACCCGATGATCGACGACACCAACACGACGCGCAGCAGCGAGGCGATCACGGACGAGCGGGTGTGGAACCGCGCGGCCAACCTCCAGGGCTGGGACGCCTACCTCGCCGGCAACGCCGGCGGCGACGACGTCTCGCCGTACGCCGCCCCAGCCCGCGCCTCGGACCTTGCCGGGCTGCCGCCCACTTACATCAACGTCGGCACGCTCGACCTCTTCGTGGACGAGGATGTGACGTACGCGCAGCGGCTGATGGCGGCAGGCGTCCCGGTCGAGCTGCACGTCTACCCTGGCGCGTTCCACGGCTCCGCGGGGCTCGTGCCCAACTCGGCGCTGTCGCAGCGCTGGGCCGCCGACGAACTCGCGGCGCTCGACCGTGCGCTGAACGGCGCATAGCGGCGTACTAGTGGAGGCGACCGTGCCTCGTCAGATGGCTCTCGTGCAGCCCGAAGTCCTGCGCTGGGCGCGGGAATCAGCGGCGTATGACATCGACGCCGCAGCACGCAGACTGCAAGTGAAGCCTGAGCGCCTCTCGGAGTGGGAGAGTGGCGAACGACCACCTACCCTGAAACAGTTGCGCAAGATAGCAAGTGTCTATCGACGGCCGTTCGCGGCCCTCTTCCGTAGCGAGCCCCCGCCGGCCGTCGTCCCCATCGCGGATTTTCGCCTCGGGACGGTCGGTGACACCAGGGATATCAGCCCCGCGCTCGCTCGTGAGATACGGCGGGCACGCTTCCGCCAACGCATCGCATTAGATCTCGCGGAGGAGCTAGAGGAAGACATCCGCACGTTCTCCCTGTCAATTCAGATAGACACGGAGCCTCGTGGGTCAGCGGGGCTTGTGAGGGATTTCCTCGGTGTCGATCTCGACACACAGAAGAGCTGGCCCGCAGGGAGGGAGACCTTCAACAACTGGAGAACTTTGTTTGAACGAGCATCAGTTCTGGTCTTCCAGTCAGCGGATGTCGAGCTCAACGAAATGCGCGGCTTCTCGTTGCGCGCGGAGACACTCCCAGCGGTCGTAGTCAATCGCAAGGACGCTCAGGCGGGCAAAGTCTTCACCCTATTCCATGAGCTGACACACTTGGCTCTCGGTCGAACCGGGTTGTGTGACCTGCGCGGTGATGATGCTGCCGAGCAGTACTGCAACGCTGTTGCAGCCGAGGCGCTAGTTCCCTCGTCAGACTTCGAGAGGCAGGCGCCACGGCCCTACGATGACTCGGTAGCGTGGACCGCCAGAACATACGGCGTGAGTGAAGAAGTCATCTGGCGCCGCCTGCTTGACTACGGCTCGATAACGCAGTCCGAATACCACGCTAGGCGAGATGAACTTGCAGAGCGCTTCGAGCTCAGCCGAGTTGAGGACCGTCAGCAACGCGCAGAACGGGGCGGGGGTGGCCCCTCGCCACCCCGTAACAGCGTTTCTCTATCCGGGAAATACTATTCCGGGCTAGTGCTGTCCGCATTGGATACTGGGAGCATCACAACTGCAGACGCGGCAGAGTACCTTGGTGTGCGTGCGAAACACTTCGAGCGCGTATCTCAGGAAGTCGGATAGGCTGGCAATGGGGGATGCTCGATACAGCATTGACTCGAGCATATTGATCGGCAACTGGCGAGATCTATATCCTCCTGACGTCTTCCCAGGGGTATGGGACTTCACCGCGGATTTGATCACACGCGGTACGGCGCTGATAAGTGAGGAAGTGCACGTAGAGTTGCAGGAGAAGGACGACGATCTCCTCGCATGGGTACAAGAACGCGAACACCTGATAGTCCCGACCGATGCTGCCGTACAGGGACAAGCGCGCGACATCAACGATGGGTTTCCGACATTGGTCGACGTGGAGCGCGAGCGCAGTGTCGCCGACCCATTCGTGATTTCGGTAGCGCAAATCAACCGCTGCGCAGTAGTCACCTACGAGAAGCGTCGAACCCGCCCAACGAAGCCACACAAGATACCGGACGTCTGCGATGAGCTGGGAATAGAGTGCATCGACTTCATCCAACTCGCCCGCCGCGAGGGCTTCAGACTGTAGCGTTATCTCATCCCGTTGGTCAGTAGAGCTGCCCGAGGGGGTGGAGCTGGAGTCGCTTCGCCGCCTCCGCGAGGGTCTCCGGCGTCCAGTCCTCGTCGGTCAGCAGTGTCTGCGTGACCTGCAGCGGGGCGAAGAGGCCGACGGCGCCGTTCTGCACGAAGAACGTCTGCCCGCTGATCCCGCCCGCCTCCTCGGTGCACAGGAACCCGATCACCGTCGCCAGCTCCTCGGGCTGCTGCGCGATCGCGAGCATGCGCTGCGCCGAGGCGTCATCGAGGCCGCGCTCGCGCGCCTCCTCGAGCGCCTCGCTCACCATGCGCGTGTGCGTGGCGGCGGGGTTGACAGCGTTGACCGTCACGCCGAGCGGTTCGAGGTCGCGCGCGATGGCGTTCGTGAAGCCGTAGATGCCGCCCTTCCCCGCCGCGTAGGCCGCCGCGCCCGCCGATCCGAGCAGCCCGGCGCGCGAGACGAGGTTCACGACGCGCCCCCAGCCCGCCTCGATCATGTCGGGGACTGCGTGGCGCGTGCAGTTGTACGTGCCGTGCAGGTGGATGCCGACGACGGTGTCGAACAGCTCGGGCTCGAGGTGCTGAATCGGCGCGCCGGCGGAGATGCCCGCGTTGTTCACCAGGATGTCGATGCCGCCGAACTCGCGTCGCGCCGTCTCGATAATGCGGCCCGCCGACTCGAAGTCGGCGACCGAGTCGTAGTTGGCGACGGCCGTCCCGCCAGCCTCGGCGATCGCGCGCACGACGCCGTCGGCGGGCCCGCGGTCGAGTCCCTCCCCTGCCCGGTTCACGCCGGGGTCATTGACGACGACGCGCGCGCCCATGATCGCGAGTTGGCGCGCAGTCGCGGCTCCGATGCCGCGGCCGGCGCCGGTGACGACGGCCACGCGGCCGCTCAACGGCTCCGTCATCCGTCCTGTCATCGGCCGACCTCCTCGCGCCAAGCGACCGCAACGGCGATCGCGCGGAAGCGCGCCGATGATAGCGCGCGCCTTCTCCCGCCCCTCGAGTCGATCGGTCCGCGGTGTAGGCTGGAATGCACCGCCACCACGCTCGGAGACCGGCGATGAGCGCACGCGCGACGAACCTCGCCATCTTCGCCCTGCTGCTGCTCGAGCTGGCCTCGGGCATTGGCAGCTACCTCACCGGAAGCCCCGACGGCGCGTGGGTGCTGTGGGTACACGGCATCGGCGGGATGACGCTCATCGTGCTGCTCGTGTGGAAGTGGCGCATCGTCATGCGCTCGTTCATGCGGCAAGGCGCGGGGCTGTGGGCGCTGCCCTCGGCGCTGCTCGGCGTACTGTTCCTCGCCACGCTCGCGGTCGGGCTGCTGTGGGTACTGGGCGCGGCACCGGAGGTCGCGATCCCCGGCTACGGCTCGATGCGGCCGATGGTGCTGCACGCCGTGCTCGCCGTGGTGCTCGTGATCCCGTTCGCCACGCACGCAAGCGCGCACTGGCCGCGCGTGAAGCCCGCCGACATGGCGAGCCGGCGGGCGGCGCTGCGCACGATCGCCCTCGGCGGCGCGGGGTTCGTGCTGTGGCGCGGCCTCGAAGTCGTCTCGACGGTCACCGCCGCCGACCGGCGCTTCACCGGCTCGCGCGAGGAGGCGAGCTTCACCGGCAACGCCCACCCACAGACGAACTGGCTCGGCGACCAGCGCCAGCACCTCAACCGCGCGGGCTGGCGCCTCCATGTCCTCGGCGACGTGCGGTCGCCATTCGAGCTCGGCTACGGGGACATCGAGGCCCTCGCCAGCGCCCAGCGACGCGCGACGCTCGATTGCACGGGCGGCTGGCACACGACGCAGGACTGGACCGGCGTGCCCCTCGACGCGCTGCTCGGCGACGCCGGCGTGGGCGAGGAGGCACGCAGCGTCGTCGTGCGCTCGGTCACCGGCTACTCGCGGCGCTTCCCGATGGGTGAGGCGCGCGGCCTGCTGCTCGCGACGCACGTCGGCGGCGAGCCACTGAGCGCGGGGCACGGCTTCCCGGCGCGCCTCGTGGCGCCGGGGCGGCGCGGCTACCACTGGGTGAAGTGGGTCGTATCGATCGAGGTGAGCGCGCGGCCGGCGTGGTGGCAGCCCCCGCTGCCGCTTCAGTAGCAGCCTCGGACGCCGCTAGCTGTAGTTCCCACGTAGGTTGTTGCAGGTGAGGGGCTCCGCCTGCTGCTGTGTGTGTTGCAAGCACCAGTAGCAGGGGAGGAGCCTCTCGTGGCACATCGTAACGCGCGTCTGACGCCGGTCACCCGGTTGGAGTTGGTCCGGGAGGTGGAGGACGGCTGGCCGCAGGCCGAGGTCGCCCGTCGCTTCCCGGTCTCGCGCCCAACGGTCGCGAAGTGGGTGCGGCGCTTCCGCGAGGCAGGAGCGGACGGGCTCGAGGACCGCACCTCGGCGCCGCGCTCGAACCCCCGGCGCACCGCACCCGAGCTGGAGCAACGCATCTGCGCCGTGCGCCGCAGTGCGGGCTTCGGGCCGCATCGCATCGCCTGGGCGCTCGGGCTCGCCCGTTCCACGGTCTACGCCGTGCTCAGGCGCTTTGGCCTCAACCGCCTCGACCGGTTGCATCGTGTCACCCGCGAGACGGTCCGCTACGAGCACCCAGCCCCCGGCGACCTGCTGCACATCGACGTGAAGAAGCTGGGGCGCATCCCCGAGGGTGGCGGTAAGCGCATCGCACCCGGCTTCGCCGAGACGCGCTCCGGGCCGCAGCGGGGACGGTCGCTGGGCCTTGAGTACCTACACGTCGCCGTGGACGACCACGGCCGCTACGCGTACGTCGCCGCCCTGCCCGACGAGCGGGCCGCGAGCTGTAGTGCCTTCCTCGAGCAGGCGCTCGCGGCGTTCAGCCGGCGCGGCGTGCGCGTCAGGCGCGTGCTGACCGACAACGCCAAGGCCTACACCGTCGCGCGCAGCTTCCGCAGCACGGCCGCCGCCGCGGGCGTGGAGCTGCTGCACACCCGACCCTACCGGCCGCAGACGAACGGCAAGGCCGAGCGCTTCATCCAGATCCTGCAGAACGAATGGGCGTACGCCCGGCCATACCGCTCCAACGCCGAACGCCTCCACGTGCTCCCGCGCTGGCTCTATCGCTACAATGCTCGCCGACCGCACGGCGGTATCGGCGGGGCTGTCCCCGCCTCACGCCTGTAAACAACGTCCCGGGACACTACAGCTAGAGGTGGGTGCCGGCTGTGGGGTCGATGCTCCCGCTCTCGCCGGCCTGTGGTGGTGAGCGTGTTCAGGCGCACGAACGTCACGCTCACCCTGCGGTCCGCGGACATCGTCAGCACGCAGGTGGTGGCGCTCCCGCTGCAGTCGTCGCCCCACGACGCCACCGCGTAGCCGCCGTCGGGTGTCGCGGTGACCGTCACGCTCGCGCCCAGCGCGTAGCGGTGCGAGCCGGCGGGAGGGTCGGCGCTGCCGCCCTCGCCCGCCGATACCGTGAGCGTCTGCGCGCGTTCGAAGGTCACGCTCGCCGTCTTGTTCGCGTCCATCGTCAGCACGCACGCCGTCTCCGTCCGGGGCGTGCCGGCGCAGTCGCCGCCCCACGAGGCGACGCGGAAGGCGGAGCCCGGTATGGCCAGCACGCGCGCCAGCGCCCCGCTGCGGTAGCTGTGCGTGCCCGCGCCCGGATCGACTGATCCCCCAGTGCCCTTCGACACCGTCAGCGTGTGCGTCGCCTCCGCCTCACAGTCGTCCAGACTGAGCGTCGCGAGGTCGTTGTAGCGAACGCTGCTCAGCGCGGCGGGGATGCAGCCGCTGAGGCCGCTGTTGCCGGAGACGTAGATGACCCTCAGGCCGAGGTCGCCGAGCGCGGCCGGGATCGCGCCGCTGAGCTGGTTGTTGTTGAGGTAGAGGTCCTGGAGGCTCCACAGCGTTGCGAACCCGGAGGGGATGGCGCCGCTGAGCTGGTTGTCGCGGAGCCCGAGGAAGCGCAGGTTGGCGAGGTTGCCGAGTTCGCCGGGGATCGAGCCCGTGAGCTGGTTGCTGAAGAGGTAGAGGATGTCGAGCTGCTCGAGCGAGCCCAGCTCGGCGGGGATGGAGCCGGTGAGGGCGTTGTAGGAGAGCTGCAGGTCGCGCAGCTCCGTGAGGCCGGCCAGCTGGGTGGGGATTGCGCCGTTGAGGCTCTGGTTCGTCGGCGTCACGCCCGTCACGCGCTGCAGGCTGGAGCTGACCGCGACGCCGGTCCAGTCGGCGATGGCTGTGCTCGCGCTCCAGTTCAACGTCGCCGTGCCGCGCAGGGTGTCCTTCGCCGCCAGCAGCAGCGCGCAGTCCGACGCGAGCCCGTCGTTGCCCGAACCCACCGCCGCACCCTCGATGCACTGCTGCTTGAGCGCGGCGTCGGGCGTCGGCGTCGCCGCGGCGAGGGGGCCGGGTCCGGCCTCGGAGCGGATCGTGATGGCGAGCAGCGCGAGGGCGGCCAACACCGCGAGCGGCAGGGCGGTCAACGCCCCGCGGCGGCTGCGCTCCATCACGTCGCGCGTGGTCATACGATCCGACCATTCACAACACTGCGCTTCTGTCGCACGTTCTAGAGTCCAATATCACCCCACTGCAAGTGCAACCGGGCCGACCGCTCTCGGCACTCCGCCGAACGCAAGGGTTCGTAGTACAGTCTCGCGCGGGGAGGTGACAACGTGCCGGAGACGCCGACGCAGGACGAGGTGCTGGCCTGGTTCGACACGCTCAGTAACTGGGGCCGCTGGGGCGACGACGACACGCTCGGCACGCTCAACCTGATCACGCCCGAGAAGCGCCGCCAGGCAGCCTCGCTCGTGCGGGACGGCGTCAGTGTCTCCTGCTCGCGCGTGATCCGGTGGCCCGGCCCCGCGCTCGCCGGGTCCAACCCGACCATCACGATGGCGCAGAGCGGCGAGCGCTACGCCCTCGGCGACGAGGCGCCCGACCCGGACTTCCCGGGCGAGAACGCGCTGCAGTGGGCGGGCGAGCGGCTCTCCTTCATCTTCCACGGCAGCATCTTCACGCACATCGACGGCCTCGGGCACGTCTTCTTCCGTGGCCAGATGTACAACGGCCGCTCGGCCGCGCTGATCCGGACCTCGGACGGCGCGCTCGAGCAGACCTCGGACGTCATGCGCGACGGCATCATGGCGCGCGGCGTGCTGCTCGACATCGCCCGCCTGCGCGGCGTCGAGTCACTCGACCCGATGGATGGCGTCTTCCCCGAGGACATCGAGGCTGCCGAGAAGGCGCAGGGCGTGCGCGTGGAGGAGGGCGACGTGCTGCTGCTGCGCACCGGCTACGGCGCGCAGGTGGAGGCGGCGATGGCCGCCGGTGAGGAGCCGCCCGAGGAGCACTCCGGCTACCACGTGGCGTGCATGCCGTGGATCCGCGAGCGCGGCGTCGCGCTGCTCGCCTCCGACGTGGTGAACGACATGACAGACCGGCCCTACCCGAAGACGCGCCTGCCGGTGCACGAGATCGCGCTCGTGGCGATGGGCCTGCGGCTGATCGACAACGCGCACCTCGAACGCCTTGCCGAGGCGTGCGCGGAACGCAGCCGCTGGGAGTTCTGCTTCACGCTCAACCCGCTCCGCCTGGAGCGCGGCACAGGGTCGCCGGTCAACCCGATCGCGACATTCTGACCGGGGCGTTGCCGAGCGAGCGGGGTGGATGGCGCTCAGCGCCCCTCCCACAGCAGACGCACGGGCACGGCGTAGAGACGGTCGCCGAAGCCGACGCTCGTCTCGCCGTCGTAGAGCACGACGCCCGCCGCGAAGTGGTCCCCGGACGCGTCCCGCAGCTTGCGCAGCCCGCGGAAGTCCGAGGCCGTCACGGTGCCGCCCGCCTTGACCTCGACCCCCGCGACGCGGCCGCCCGACTCCAGGACGATGTCGACCTCGACGCGGTCCTTGTCGCGGTAGTGGAAGAACTCCACCGGGTCGTCGTGCCACGTCGCCTGCCGTCGCAGCTCCTGGAAGACGAAGGTTTCGAGCAGATGCCCGAGCAGCGGGCGGTCGTTGCGGAGCGCCGCGGCGGAGACGCCGAGCAGCGCGCACGCCAGCCCGGTGTCGCCGAGGTGAAGCTTCGGTGTCTTGATCAGGCGCTTTCCGCGGTTGCTGTACCACGGCGGTAGCTGCTCCAGCAGGTACACCCGCTGCAGCAGCGTCATGTAGCTCCCGATCGTCGGACGGCTGAGCTGGAACCGTGAGGCGAGGCTGCTCAGGTTGAACAGGCGCGCCGTCTGCGTCGCCGCGAGGGTGAGCAATCGCGGCAGGGCGTCGAGGCTCGCGATGCGCGCGAGCTCGCCGACGTCGCGCTGCACCTGCGCCTCGATGAAGTTGCGGTACCAGTTCGCACGGCGGCGTCCGGACGGACGTGCAAGTGCGGGCGGGTAGCCTCCGGCGACGATGCGCTCAGCAAGCTCGGCTCCCAGGCGCTCCGTCTGCCGCGGCGGAAAGCCATCGCCGTACAGGCCGTCGATGAACCCCTCGCCGACGGGGCCGTCGATGAACCCTTCGCCGGCGGGGTCGGCGATGAACCCTTCGCCGACGGGGCCGTCGATGAACCCTTCGCCGGCGGGGCCGTCGATGAACCCTTCGCCGGCGGGGCCGGCGATGAACCCTTCGCCGGCGGGGCCGGCAGGGGCCTCCGGGTGTAACTCACGCTGCGCGAGCGGGTGCAGCCGGACAGTCTCGATGCGGCCCGCCAGCGAGTCCGCGAGGGCCGGGATCGCCAGCACCTGCGTCGAGCCGGTGAGCACGAAGCGGCCCGGCGTGCGCCGCCGGTCAACGGCCAGCTTCAAGGCCGTAAAGAGCCCCGGCACGCGCTGCACCTCGTCGAGGACGACGCGCTCAGGCAGGTCGGCGATGAAGCCCATCGGGTCGGCCTCCGCGGCGGCCCGGACGACGTTGTCATCGAAGTTGAGGTAGGTGTAGCTCGCGTCCGCGGCATCGGCCCGCGGTGCGCCCTCGGGCAGGAACGCCGGCGCGCACATCATCTGCGCGAACGTGGTCTTGCCGCACTGCCGCGGACCCTCGATGAGCACGACCGGCGAGTCCTCGAGTGCCTCGGCGAACCGCGGTGCGATGAGTCTCCGATGGAGCGTCGCGTTCATCGGCCAATTGTAAGGCCCTGGTTCGGCCAATTGCAATGTTAGGGCCCGTCCGATTGCAATGTTACCGTGTGTCCAATTGCAAGCCGTGGTTCAGCGGCGCCGACCGCAGCGCACGCTCCGTACCGGCCGTGACATTGGAGATCCGCACTTCGGCCGATTGCAACGTTACTGGTCGTCCAATTGCAAGGTTACGACCCGTCCAATTGCAAATCCAGCTTCAGCAGCGCAGACCGCAACGCACGCCGCGCACGGGCCGTGAGACTCCAGGTATCCACTCGGCCGATTGCAATGTTATAGGTCGTCCAATTGCAAGTGTTACCTTCGGCTGATTGCAATGTACGGCAGCGGCCGATTGCAACCAGGCTCCACCCGCACAGCCGGCGGCGGCGCCGACAAGGCGGCTCGGCCGCGTCTACCCGCTGTACGTCCACCCCGTGTAGACCGAGGTCAGCGGGTCCCCGGAGCCGACGACCTCGCCGTCGAGCACACGGCCGATCACGAGCACGTGGTCGCCCACCTCGATGAACTGCTCCGCCTCGCACTCGATCCATGCCAGTGCGTCATCCAGCACTGGGCAGCCCGAGGGGCGCAGCGTGTGCTCCACCTCGTCCAGCTTGTGGTAGCGCTGCGCCGACGCAGCCTCGCTCCGGCCCTGGATCTTCGAGGCGTCGAACGGCTGCAGGAACTCGCGCGCGAGCGCCATGCCGTCCAGCCCTTCCTCCAGGACATTGACGGTGAACGCGCGGTTGTTGCGGATGCGCTCCAGGCTGCGCGAGTCGTCCTCGAACGCCACGACGAGCAGGCGCGGCTCGAATGAGACCTGCATCACCCAGTCCGCGATCATCCCGTTCGCCTGGCCATCCTCGACCGACCCGACGACGTAGACGCCGTACGCCAGCTCGTGCATCGCCATCTCGATGGGGTCGAGTTCCTTGCGGTCGGGGGTGCCCGGGGGCAGGTCCGGCAACTGTGTCATGCGCGCGTCCTTCGCTCCGCACTCGCACGATACCGCGCCACAGGCCAGACGTCGTAGTAGCTGCCAATGCCCGACGCTTACAGAACGCGCGTGCTACCATCGTCCTGCTAGCCTCCCGACGGATCGCGAGAATCCATATGACTAAACGAGACCCGAAAGCGAAGCCGTCAATTGTGTGGCTGGAAGGCGTGCTTGACTACTTCAACGCGCCTTTCCCGCATGACTCGGACGATCCAAGGCTTCTTGGTTTCAGAGTGGGCCGTCAGGTGATCGGCTTGTATCTGGCAGAGCTGCTCCTCAAATATGCACTCGACGACGACGGCGTGTGGCATGGGCGCAATCACAACCTGAGCGAGCTCTTCAGGAAGCTATCTCGGCCAAGGAGAAGGCGCGTAGAGGCGAAGTACACGGAAATCCCCCGAAGGAGGGCCCAAGCCGAAGCCCATCGGCACCGTGTTCGAGTCATTCGAGAAGTCGCTGCCGGATGAATACAAGCCGAACCGCGACGTTGCAGAATCTTAGGGCCGCGCAGGCCAATGTCGACGTGCAGCGATTCTGTCAGTCCAACGGAGCAGCGACTTTGTCAGTACCGCGCTGGCCGCCGGAGGGTGCCGTAGCGCCGTTCCGGCGTCCAGGCACCCCGTTGGCGCGGACGTAGTTGCTGACGGTCACACGGGAGATACCGAGCAGCCTGGCAGTCGCCCGCATCGAGAGCCCCTGCAACTGCGCCTGCTGGATGGCCTTCCAGCGGGCGAGCTGTCGGGGCGTGGGTGGGCGGAGCTGCTTGCTCCCGGGCTCGGGCTTCACGGCGGCCCCGTTGGGCGCACCCTCCGCCGCCAGGACGGCGGGCGCCACGGGGAGTCGCCGGGGTGCTCCTCCGGAACCGAGCCCTGAGGCGATGCGCTCGTGGTCGGGGTTCCGGGCCAGCTCGGAGCGCGCCGCCCTCAGCACCCCGGCGCGCGGCGGTGCCTCGCGCGAGGGGATCGTCTCCCCCTGGTGCAGGACGGAGAGCTCGCCGCCCGGCCGTTCCACCACCTCGACCTGCGCCCCGGCGTAGCTGGTCCGCTCGGGCCCGGGCAGCAGCTGGAGCGTGCGCCAGCGGTACTTGACCGTGTTGTCGCGGGCGACGCTGCGGGGGTGCCGGAAGCTGAGGATGGAGGCGAGCGGGAGCGCGGGGTCGAGCGGGCGGTAGGCCACCGCGGGCTCGGCTGCCGGGACCCGGAAGCGGGCGTTGAAGCGCGGCAGAAAGCGCTCGAGCACGGTCTGGGCCTCGGCGATGGTGGAGGCCGAGGCGTCGCTGAGTTCGGTCACCAGGCGGTCCTGGAACGTCCCCGCGGCACGTTCCACGCGGCCCTTGGCCTGCGGTGAGCGGGCGAAGATCTGGGTGATCCCGAGTTCCCGCATCGCCCGTGCGAATTGGGTTGCGACCTTCAGGCCCCGCCGTCCGTCGGAGGAGGCTTTGAAGACGCCGTGGCGGTCGCTGTAGAGGGCGAGCGGGATGCCGCAGCGCCGGACGATCTCCTCCAGCAACAGGAAGTAGCCGCGCGCGTCCTCGACGGGGCGGAAGAGGGCGTGCACGGCTGCGCCGGTCGCATCGTCAACGGCGAGCAGCAGGGCGGAGCGCGGGCCGCGCTGCTCGAGCCAGGCGTGGTGGCTGCCGTCGACCTGGAGCAGCATCCCCTCGCGGGGCATCCGCTCACGCCGGACACGGTGCTCGGGCGGCCGGCGCCGGCGGGGACTCGCGATGCCGGCCCGCGCCAGGATCCGGCGGACGGTCCAACTGCTCACGTCCAGGCCCTCGTGCTCCCAGAGCAACTCGGCGAGGTGGGTGTGGTTCGCTCCCGGGTAGCGGGTGGTGGCGAAGCGCACCACGGCCGAGGCGACGTCGGCCGGGACGGCGTTGTGCGGACGGCGCCCGCGGTTGCCGTGCTCCAACGCCGCGGCTCCGCGCGCGCGGTAGGCGGCGAGGAGCCGCCACGCGTGTCGCTCGCTGATGCTCAGGATCTCGGCGGCCTGAGAGGCTCGCAGATCTCCGGCCATCACCCTGTCGAGTACGTAGCGTCGTGCTTCTTCGGACTGCTGCACTGTCACCCCCTGCTCGCTGGCTGGGGACTGACAGAATCGCTGCTCCGTTAACTACTGACCGAATCGCTGCTCAACGACAAGGCCAAGGCTATGGTTATGGGCCACAGAAACCCGCCGTGCGCAACGCGCGACGGCGGGTCTGTGCGTGAGCGGCCGCTGCGGGCTAGCGTTCCGCCATCGGGATGTAGTTCCGCGTGGTCGGGCCGGTGTAGATCTGGCGCGGCCGGCCGAGCCGGTTCTTCGTGTCGCTGTGGTGCTCGCGCCAGTGCGCGATCCACCCCGGCATGCGGCCGAGGGCGAAGAGCGGCGTGGAGCCGTTCTTCGGCACGCCGAGCGCCTCGTAGATGATGCCGCTGTAGAAGTCCACGTTCGGGTACAGCTGGCGCTGCACGTAGTAGTCGTCGTTGAGCGCGAGATTCTCGAGTTCGAGCGCGATCTCGAGCAGCCGCGGCGAGTGTCCGAGCTGCTCGATCACCTCGTAGGCGTGGCGCTTGAGGATCGTGGCGCGCGGGTCGAAGTTCTTGTAGACGCGGTGGCCGAAGCCCATCAGCCGCGTGGTGTCGTTGGTGTCCTTGGTCTTCTCGAGGAACGCCTTCGCGCTGCCCTCGACGGCGGCGATGTCCTCGAGCATATCGATCACGGCCTGGTTGGCGCCACCGTGGAGGGGACCCCACAGCGCCATGATGGCCGCCGAGGCGGAGGCGTAGATGTTGGCGCGCGAGCTGCCCACCATCCGCATGGTGCTCGTCGAGCAGTTCTGTTCGTGGTCGGCGTGGAGGATCAGCAGGGTCTCGAGGGCCCGTACGTTCGCGTCGCTGAGCTTGTACTCCTCGGTGGGCACCCCGAATGTCATCCACAGCAGGTTTTCGGCGTAGCTGAGGTCGTTGCGCGGGTAGTTGAACGGCTGGCCCATGGCGTACTTGAAGGCGAACGCACAGATCGTCGGCAGCTTCGCCAGCAGCCGGTACGTCGAGATGTCCACCTGCTCGGGGTCGAGCGGGTCAAGCGAGTCCTGGTAGAAGGTCGAGAGCGAGCCCACCACCGCCGCGGTCACCGCCATCGGGTGCGCGTCCAGCGGGAACGCGTCGTACATCCGCAGGATCTTCTCGTGGATGAGCGAGTGGTTCGTGATGCGGTCGGTGAACGCGTCGAGCTGCACCTGCGACGGCAGCTCGCCGTGGAGCACGAGGTAGGAGGTCTCGAGGAATGTGCTCCGCTCCGCGAGCTGCTCGATCGGATAGCCGCGGTAACGGAGGATGCCCTCCTCGCCGTTGACAAATGTGATGTCGCTCAGCGTGCTGCCCGTGTTGGCGTAGCCCGAGTCGTAGGTGATGAGCCCGGAGCTTGCCCGCAGCTGCGAGATGTCGATGGCGCGCTCACCCTCGGTACCCTCGATGATGGGCAGCTCGTAGGTGGCGCCGTCGACCGTCAGCGTGGCTACGTCGGTGGATACCGGCGTTGCAAGCGTCATGGCAAGACCTCCAGTCACCGCTCGCACAACGACCCCCGGCAGGCAAGGCCTGCCTGGGCGCGTTGTGAGTACCGGGGCTGGAAGCCCCGCCGCGCCTCCCATTCTAGCCAATATCCGAAGCGGCTGCGGGGCGTCCACGCCCGATTCGGGTGCGCGGGCCGAGTTACGCCCGTTCGTTATGAAGCCTCGTCACTGTCGAGGCGCCCGCCATATCATGGTAGGCAGAGATACCGCTCCCAGTGCACGAGAGGACGGTAGCCATGCGCATTGCGATCACCGGGGGGACCGGGCTCATCGGTTCGGCCCTGCGCGAGCGACTCGCGGCCGCCGGCCACGAGGCGGCCGCCATCCGCCGCGGTCCGGAGAGCGATCCGGCCTCGCAATGGGATCCCGCCGCCGGCTGGGTGCGCGATGGCGCGTTCGCCAGCTACGACGCCGTGGTCCACCTCAGCGGCGCCAGCATCGGCGAGGGTCGATGGTCGGCCGCGCGCCGCGACCTGCTGCACAGCAGCCGCATCGACTCGACCCGCACGCTCGTCGAACACCTCGGTTCGCTGCCGAGCGAGGATCGCCCCGAGGTGCTGGTCGGCCAGTCCGCCGTCGGCTACTACGGCGAGCGCGGCGACGAGGAGCTGACCGAGACCGCAGCGCCCGGCACGGGCTTCCTCGCCGACCTCGTCATCGCGTGGGAGCGCGAGGCGACACGCGCCGAGGAGCACGGCATCCGTACGGTCCGTCACCGCTCGGCGATCGTGCTCTCGCGGGAAGGCGCGCCGCTCTCGCGGCTGCTGCTCCCGTTCCGCCTCGGCGTCGGCGGCAACCTCGGCAACGGCCGCTGGTGGATGCCGTGGGTCACGCTCGAGGACGAGGTGCGCTCAATCGAGCACGCGCTGACGAACGATGTGAGCGGCGCGGTCAACGTCGCCGCGCCGGACGCGGTGACCAACGCCGGGTTCACGAAGGCCCTTGGCCGAGCGCTGCGCCGCCCGACGCTGTTCCCGGTGCCGATGTTCGCCTACCGGCTCGCGTTCGGGCAGGATCCGGCCGAGCTCTTCGCGAGCCAGCGCATCGTCCCGCAGGCGCTCACCGCCTCCGGCTTCGAGTTCGCCCAGCCCGATATCGAAAGCGCCTTCGCCTCGCTGCTGCGTTAGCGAGGCCTCGCACACGCGACGCCGCAACGACGGCGGCCGATCGCATGTGCGATCGGCCGCTGGTGTGTTCGTCTCGCGCGGCAACGATCTGCTGGCTTGCTGGCGACTTTGGGTCGCTAGATCTCCCAAAGATCCCGCGCCCCGGTACCGCTAATGTCGTGCAGTTGGAGGTAACCGCAGTAGTCGCAGTGGAGGAGTCGGAACCACTCGTCCGGATCGCCTGTAGGGTTGAAACCCGTGTTCCGGATGTCTGTTCCGGTCCGGCGCCGAAGGGTGCCCTCGCGGCAGACCGGGCAGATCTGATCACTGGCCCCGATCAGGTTCACTCCTAGCCGGATAAGGCGTCTAGCGACCTTGACGTCGCTGGTGAGGGTCTGAGCCGAGATCCGTTCTGTAGGGTCGATGAGGACAGTGCGTGACAGCAGATTCCGAACGTACGATCGCTCTACACCCCGTTCGACGGGCACGGACTGAATCGCCGCGCCGAAGTTCTCCCGGGCGAACATCTTGCCCTGCGTGACCATCCAATACAGCAGCTTCCCCAAGCTATAGACATCGCTCTTCGGCCCGACCGCAACAGGAGACCCTGCTTCTAGTTCCGGTGCCGCGAAGCTCCGGCTCCCGAGAGGCTCCTCGGTGACGGTAAAGGCGTGCCCGTCCTCGATCTGGCAGATCCCGAAGTCGATGAGGTAGGCGCGTCTGCCGTCCGGGTTCTCGTCGACCACGATGTTCTGCGGCTTCAGGTCACGATGCACGACATTGTGATAGTGCGCGGCACTCACTGCCTCCGCGACATCCCAGTACAAGTCGAGTGCCTGATCGAAGGAGAGCGTGTCCGCGACTTGGTCGAGTGACGGACCGATGTATGGGTACACGAGGTACGCAGGATCGCCGAGGGAGTAATCCTCCACTCGGGGGATCCTCGGAGACTCGATTGTGAGCAGCGCTTTGATCTCGTCCTCGAAGCGCCCGATCCGTTGCGTGTTCTTCAGTCGTTTGAGGACCCAGCGCTCGTCGCCATCCGGACTCTGCAGGTCCCTGACGTGGAACGCGCGCGCCTGGCCTCCCTCACCGAGGGAGGCCAGCGTTTCCCACCGCTCGCCGTAGACCTTCCCCATCTAGTGAGCTTACTCCCTAGAACGGGAAGTCGGTGTGGCCTTCCTCCCTGGCGCCAACCAGGATCGCCATGTTCCCCGGCGGGTGCGCGTTCTCGTACATGAGCTGGTGGCTCTCGCCGACCTCGCCGAACTGGAAGACGCGTGACAGCGCCGGTTCGATGCGGCCCTGGGCCACCATGTCGTTGAACTCGGTGCACTCCTCGACGTTGGCGAAGTGCGAGCCCTGGAAGCGCTTCTGGCGCATCCACAGGTAGCGCAGGTCCACGTCGGCGTTGTAGCCCGACGTGCCGGCGCAGATCACCACCATCCCGCCGTTGTCGACCAGGAAGATCGAGGTCGGGATCGTCGCCTCGCCCGGGTGGTCGAAGACGATCTTCGGGTTGCGGCGTTCACCGAGCGCGTCCCAGAATGCGCGGCCGAACAGGCGCGCCCCGCCCGCCCACGCGCCGAACGCCTCGGCGTCGTCGACATCGGGAAGCCGGCCCCAGTGGTCGAAGTCGCGGCGGTTGATCACGCCCTTCGCGCCCAACTGCAGGCAGAACTCGTACTTGGACTCGTCGGAGACCACGGCGATCGGCAGGCCGCCGAACTCGCGCGTGATCTGGATCGCCATCGACCCGAGGCCGCCCGCGCCGCCCCAGATCAGCACCGGGTCGCCTTCCTCGACGACGTTCGGCGCCCAGCCGCGTAGCATCCGCCACGCCGTCGCGCCGACGAGCATGTAGGCGGCCGCGGCCTCCCACGTCAGGTGCTCCGGCTTGGGGTAGCACTGGTAGTGGTCGACGAGCGTGAACTGGGCGAACGAGCCCCAGTTTTCCTCGTAGCCCCAGATCTTGTTGCTCGACGACATGATCGGGTCACCGCCGGCGACGATGTCCGGGGCGTTCTCGTCCCACATGCCGCACGAGAGCACGACCTCGTCGCCGACCTTGACGTTCGTGACCTCGTCGCCCACCGCGTAGACGATGCCCGAGGCGTCCGAGCCGCCGATGTGGAAGTCTTCCTCGGCGCCCTGGCGCTGGCGCGCGCCGATCACGTTGACCGGATAGCCGAGCGCCGCCCACACGTTGTTGTAGTTGGTGCCCGCGGCCATCACATAGACCAGCACCTGGCGCGGTCCCGGCGTCGGCGTGTCGATCGCCTCGATCTGGAACGCGTCGCGAGGCGGGCCGAACCGGCTCTCGCGGATCAGGCTGGCGTACATCTTCGGCGGCACTTCCCCAACCGGGGGCGCTTCGCCGACCTCGTAAATCTCGTTGGCCACTTCGCTTATCCTCCAGCATCCGATTGCCCCAGCAGGCCGCCGTCTGCGACCGGGCCCGCGTATCCTACACTGCGCGCGCCGCAGGGACTCGCGCCGAGGACACCCGATTCCCCTTCGGCGCACCACGTATCACCTCGGGCGGGCGGAACGGGGCCGGACGTGCCGGAAGCCAGCCAGCCTCCGCCGCCGCGCATCCGCGTCATCGCCATCTGCCTCGTGCTCCACGACGACCACCTGCTCATGGCCGAGGGCCACGACTCCTTGCGCGACCTCACCTTCTACCGCGCCCTCGGCGGCGAGGTGGAGTTTGGCGAGTCGGCCGCCGAGGCCGCCGTCCGCGAGCTGCGCGAGGAGCTCGGCCGCGACGTGGTCATGCGCGACCTGCTGGGTGTGATCGAGAACCGTTTCACCCTCGAGGGCGTGCCGGGCCACGAGATCGTCTTCGAGTACCTCGCCACCTTCGCGCCGGGCCACGCCCCGCCGGACCTGGAGCCGATGACCGCGATCGAGGGTGACGCCCCGTTCACCGCGCGCTGGCTGCCGCTGGCCGAGGTGCTGGCGGGGACGCATCAGGCGTTCCCGGACGGCGTCGAGGACCGCCTCGCGGCGTGGGTGAACCGCCAGTAGCCTCCTACGGCGCGCGGGCCGACCCGGCGCCGTCCCCGTCGAGCGCTGCGACCGCCGACGTGACGCGCGCCACGAGCCGCTCGATCTCGTCGCCGGCCTCGATGCGAAGGCCGTTCTCACGCCGCACGTAGAACGCGTCGACGATCTCGTTGCCGAAGGTGTTCACCTTCGCCATGTGGATGTCGAGCGACATGTCCCGCAGCGCCGTGGTGATCGTGTAGAGCAAGCCGAGCCGGTCGGCGGCATGCACCTCGACGATCGAGTACTCGTCGGAGCTGGCGTTGTCGACGTCGACGGTGGTGGGGAGCGCGGCCGCGGGCTCCGCCCCGTACGAAGCCCGCGCCGCGGCGAGGCGCGCCTCGATGGGGAACTCGCCGATGAGCGCGCTGCTCATCGAGTCGAAGATGCGCTCCCAGCGCTGCTCGTCGATGGCGCGGCCACGCGCGCCGCCGACGTGCATGACGTCGATCGCCACCCCGTCGTCGCGCGTGTAGGCGGTGCCGCCGAGGACGTTCACGTTATGCACCGCCAGCGACCCTGCTACGGCCTGCAGGATACCGGGCCGGTCGCCCGTGACGATCGTGAGCCGGTCGAGGCTGCCGAGCTGGTCGTGGTGGAGCACTGGTGCGATCGGACCGCCGCCGCCCGCCTCCTGTCGCGACGTGACCCCGCTCTCGATCAGCTCGATGTGCCGCCCAATAGCCTCGGGCTCCATGGAGAGCAGGTAGCCGATTGGCATCTGCTGGAGGTGCGCCTCGACGGCCTGCGCCTCGACCCGGCCGGACAGCTCGCGCACCGCCGCGTCTCGGCGCACGGCCGGGGTCCGCAGCGAGACGCCCGAGAGCTCCTCGGACACGCGCAGGTAGAGCGAGCGCATGAGCTGCGCCTTCCAGGCGTTCCACACGTCCGAACCGCACGCACGCGCGTCGGCGACGGAGAGGACGTAGAGCAGGTTGAGCGTCCGCATGTCGCCCACGGTGTCGGCGACCTCGCGGATCACGCGCTCGTCGGAGATGTCACGTCGCGTCGCCACGTCCGGCAGCAGCAGGTGGTGCTGCACCGCGTGGGCCAGGCGCTGCGCGGCCTCGTCGCCCAGGCCGGCGCGGACGGCGAAGCGCTCCGCCATCATGGCGCCGCGCCCGCTGTGCTGGCCCTCGCGCCCCTTGCCGATGTCGTGCAGGAACGCCGCGAGGAGCAACTCGCGCGGGTCGCCGATGCCGGCCGCGGCCTCGGGCGTGCCGGCGTTGAAGTCGTCCGTCTCCATCGCCGCCCTCGCCTCGACGACGGTGCGGCAGATGTGCACGTCGACGGGATGCGTGTGGAAGAGCGTGACGTGTGGCTCGTAGCGCAGTCCTCCCCACTCGGGCAGGACGCGCTCCAGCCATTCGCTCGCGGGCAGCGGGTCGAGCGGCCCGCCGGGGCCGAGGCCCTGTAGGGCCTCCACCAGCCGGTCGAAGTCGCTGCTCCCCGCCGCGGCGGCCGTGGCCTCCTCTCCGTCCTCGGCGCGACGCCGTCGCCATGGGACCGGCAGCCGCCATCGCGGCCCGGCCGCCGCCGAGTCGCCCGCGCGCAGCGCCTCGGCCGCGGCCGCGTCGACCACGCGCATCGCCTCCGTGACGCTGCGGCTCCAGTCGCGCCGGGTCGTGCCGAGGCTGTCGGCGACGCGGTCGATGACGTCACGCCGCAGTCGGTCGTTCGCTCGCTCGTCGAGTGCGTGCAGCGCGTTGCGCGTGGCGAGCAGCAGCTCGCGCGCCTCGGCGAGTTCGGGAGTGAGCCACGCCACTTCGCGGTCGTCGGCGAGGGCCTGCGAGAGGTCCAGCCAGTGCACGGTCTGCAGCGACCGCAACCCGCCGCGGCCCGTCTTCACGTCGGGCTCCTGCGGCTGCCACGGCTCGCGCCGCAGCTGCGCCTCGCGGCCCGTGGCGAGCTGTTCGTGCATCCACGGGCGGCGACGTCGCACGAAGTTGCGGAACTCGTTCCGGAACCGCCGGAACAGCGTCTCGTCACCCGAGACGAGCCGCGCGTCGAGGAGTGAGGTGCAGGTCTGCACGTTGTCGCGCGCGGCCGGAACCACCTGCTGAAGCCTGCGCGTCGAGTGCCCCACCTGCAGGCCGCTGTCCCACAGCGGGTAGAGCACGCGGTTGACGACGTCCTGATCGGGCTCGCCCGCGAACAGCAGCATGAGGTCGACGTCGGAGTGCCGGCAGAGTTCGCGCCGGCCATAGCTGCCGAGCGCGACGACAGCCGCGCCGCTCCCCGCGACCGGTTCGGCGAGGTCGCGCAGGCACACGTCGAGCGCGTCGCTCAGGCCGTTGGAGAGCGCGAGGCCGGCCTCGGCGGGCGGACGCCCGAAGGCGCGCCCGGCTACTGCCGAGCGCGCCTCCAGGAATGGTCGTAGCGCTGCAACGTCAACCATTCCGCGGTTCTCCGGCCCATTCCAGACCGCTGGATACGCTAGAGGGCGTCCACCCCCCGCTCGCCGGTGCGGATGCGCACGACGTCTTCCAGCGGCAACACGGCGATCTTACCGTCGCCGATGGAACCTGTCCGCGCGGTCTCCTCGATGGTCGAGATGACCGTGGGCGCCAGCGAGTCGTCGACAAGCACCTCGATGCGGACCTTGGGCAGGAACTCGACCTCGTACTCGGCCCCACGGTAGGTCTCCGTGTGGCCGGCCTGGCGGCCGAAACCCTGGATGTTGCCGGCCGAGAGTCCCGTCACGCCCGCCTCACGGAGAGCGTCGCGGATCTCGTTCAGCCTGAACGGATTGATGTAGGCGATGATCATTTTCATCTTCGGCTACTCCGTCAGCACGTAACCCTGCTCTTCGTGCAGGGTAATGTCGAGGCCGCGCCGCTCCTCGTCCTCGGAGACGCGCAGACCCATCGTGCGGTCGATGATAATCGCGATCACGTACGTTGCCACGAACGAGAAGGCGAGTGCGATCACGATCGAGGCCGCCTGGCGCAGGAACTGCCCGGCCGCCCCGAAGAACGCCCCGTCAACTCCACCGATCGCCGCTTCCGCGAACAGCCCCAGCAACAGCGCACCGACGATGCCGCCCACCATGTGGACCGCGACCACGTCGAGCGAGTCGTCGAAGTTGAACCGGAACTTGATCTGCAGTGCAGCGAAGCAGACCACGCCGGCCGCGACGCCGATGACGCCCGCCCAGAGCGGGCTCACGAAGCCGGCCGCGGGCGTGATTGCCACCAGCCCGGCGACGATGCCCGTGGCGAACCCCAGCGTCGTCGGCCGTCCGTGCATCACTTGCTCGGACAGCACCCACGCGATCGCCGCGGCGGATGCCGCGATCTGCGTCGTGAGGAACGCATTGCCGGCCGCGCCGTCGGCCGCGAAGGCCGAACCCGCGTTGAAGCCGAACCAGCCGAACCACAGGATGCCGGCGCCAAGCACCGACAGCGGCAGCGAGTGCGGGCGAATGATTTCGCGCCGCCAGCCGAGCCGCGGACCCAGCACCAGCACCAGCGCGAGCGCCGCGACACCAGCGTTGATGTGCACTACCAGGCCGCCGGCGAAGTCGATCGCCTGCAGGCTGGGGATCTCAGTCTCGCCGAGTGGTCCACCGATGAAGCCGCCGCCCCAGACCCAGTGGGCGATCGGCGCGTAGACGACGATCGACCAGATCGCGACGAACACGACCCACGACGTGAACTTCATGCGCTCCGCGATCGCGCCCGAGATCAGCGCGGGCGTGATGATCGCGAACATGAGCTGGAACAGCAGGTGCACCGAGTCGGGGAACGTCGTCCCCTGTATCTCGTTGCCCATGCCCAGCTCCGTGCCGAAGCCGAGTTCGCCGAGCGCGAAGAGCTCGAGGTTCCCGATCAGGCCGAGTCCCCCCGCGTCCCCGCTGAAGGCCAGCGAGTAGCCGATGACGACCCATGTGATCGTCACCACGCCCATGGCCACGTAGTTCTTCATCAGCATCGCGAGGACGTTCCGCCCCCGCACCATGCCTCCGTAGAACAACGCAAGCCCAGGCGTCATGAACAGTACGAGTGCCGCGCTCATGAGTAGCCAGGCACTATCGCCCGTATCCACCTTCGCCTCCTTTCCGCACCACCCGAGTAGTGGCTCCGTGCAGCATGCTTCCGGTGTGTTACGTGAGGTTTACCACTGTATTTCCAACACATTGCGCATCAGTGGGAGTGGACAGGCCTGTGGATGCCTTCACGCAGGCGCGCGCCTATCATCACTTCATCTCCCCCCGGCCCGGAGCGAGACGCATCGCCACGCCTGCGGCCAACGGCCAGACGCCGACCGACCACGCGAAGACCCGCGTGCGTGTCGAGGCGCGCCCGTTCGTGAAATGGGCCGGCGGCAAGACGCAGATCGTCGATAAGCTCGCCGCGCTCGCACCCGCTCGCATCGACACCTACTACGAGCTGTTCGTCGGCGGCGCCGCGCTCTTCTTCCGTCTGGCCGCGGACCCGGACCGTCGGCCCCGCCGCGCCGTCCTCAACGACCTCAACGCCGAGCTGATGGCTACCTTCCGCGCCGTCCGCGACGACGTCGAATCGCTCATCGAGCAGCTCGCCGACCTGGAGCGCGCCTACGTCGACCTTGATCCCGACGGCCGCAACGACCGCTACTACGAGGTGCGCGAGGAGTATCGGGAGCTCGTCGCCGCAGACGGCGCGGCCGATCTCGACCTCGCGGCGCTGCTCATCTTCCTGAACAAGACCTGCTTCAACGGCCTCTATCGCGTCAACCGGAGCGGGCAGTTCAACGTGCCCCACGGGCGCTACGTGCGCCCCCGCATCCTCGACGAGCCCGGCCTGCGCGCCGCCTCGGACGCCCTCACGACGGCCGAGCTGCACAGCGTGGACTTCGAGGAGGCGTGCGAGGGCGCGGGCCCGGACGACTTCGTCTACCTGGACCCGCCGTTCTATCCGCTCTCGGAGACGTCGAGCTTCACGGCGTACACCGGCAGGGACTTCGACCGCGACGACCAGCTCAGGCTGAAGTGGCGCATCGACGCACTGCGCGAGCGCGAGGTGCCAGTGCTGCTCTCGAACTCACCGCACGAGTGGGTGGTCGGCCTGTACGAGGGCAGCCGCTACGTGATCGAGCGCATCCCCGCGCGCCGCATGATCAACTCGCAGGGCGACGGACGTGGCCCCGTCGACGAGTTGGCCGTAATGAGCTATGAGTCGGCGTCGATGCCGGAGGGTGCCTCACAGCCTCACGCGTGACGGATCGACGTGTGGGCCGCGATCTCCGAGTCGAGGGTGGCGAGGTGTGACGTCGTCAGCTCGTGGACGTCGGCGACGCCGACCGCACGGCACAGCAGCTCGATCTCCTCGCGGAAGGCCTCGAACGTGCGGAGTCCGCGCTCGCTCGACTGTTCAATGTCGAAGCGTGCCTCGAGGTCCGCACGCTGCGTCGCGATGCCGACCGGGCAGTTGCCGGTGTGACACGCGAGGTACTGCGGGCACCCGATCGCGACCATCGAGGCGGTCGCCAGCGCCACCGCCGTCGCGCCCATCGCGATCGCCTTCGTCACGTCGGCCGCGAATCCGGAAGTGGCCGGTCGCCACGATGTGTCGAGGTCGTCAATACCCCGCGCCGCGAGGTGCGTCGTTGCGCGGTGCAGCGCGTACTGGATCGGCACCGTCAGGTGGTCCTTCAGCACCTCGGGCGCGGCGCCCGTGCCGCCGCCGCGGCCGTCGATCGTGACGAAGTCCACGCCCGCCTCGATCGCCGCGTCGAGGTCCTCCTCTACGCGCCCGGCCGCGAACTTGATCCCCACCGGGCCGCCGTCGAGGTGCTCGCGGATCTCCTCGATGCGTGTTCGCAGATCGGCGAGCGAGTGGATGTCGGTGAAGCGCGCCGGTGAGTGGGCGGCCTCACCCTCCTCCAGGCCGCGCACCTCGGCGATGCGCGCCGTGACCTTGTCGGCGGGCAGCAGGCCGCCCGAGCCCGCCTTCGCCGACTGGCCGATCTTGATCTCGACGGCGTCGGCGCGCGCGATCTGCTCCGGCGACCAGCCGAAGTAGCCGCTCGCCATCTCCAGGATCTCCTTCGAGGCGTGGGCCCGCTCCTCGTCGAGCATCCCGCCCTCGCCCGAACCGATCGCCGTCCCGAGGTCCGCCGAGACACCCGCCAGCGCCGTCTTCGCGCTCGCCGACAGCGCGCCGAACGACATGTGCGAGACGAAGAACGGCACGTCGAGCACCAGCGGCCGCTCCGCTCGCCGCCCGATCACAGTGCGCAGCGAGCGGCTCGCTCGCGAGGCGCGGCGGGTGCGCGAGTTGGCCCGGCAGCAACAGGATGTCGTCCCACTGCGGCGTGAGCTGCTTGCGCGTGCGCATCGCGCTCACCGGCGGGCCGTACTGCAACCCCTGCAGGTAGCCGTAGTACGGCTCCTGCTCGTCGTGGCGGCGCGTCCAGCGGTCGAGGTAGCCGGTGTCGTGGTGCTCGGGCAGCGCTGGTATCGCGTCAGCGTCGATCTGCACCTCGCCGCGGTGGATGCGCGATGGGTAGACGTCGACGCGCTCCATCGGCGCGAAGCGCGAGATGCCGGTGTGCAGGTCGAAGTCATAGCCGTGCAGCGGGCAGATGAGGTCCTCGCCGCTGATCGTGCCGTCGCCGAACTGGCCGCCGCGGTGCGGGCAGTGGTTGTCGAGGGCGTGCGGTTCGCCACCTTCCCCGCAGCGCGCCAGGGCGATGTCGCGCTCGTTCACGCGCACGGTCACCGGCCGGTCCGGCGGCAGCTCCTCGACCCGCATGACCGTCACCCATCGTGGCATGGTGTCCTCCCGTGCATCGCTCGCCCCGCGCCGGCGCGATCGTACGCCAGGCGTGATGCCACGCGAGCGACTCCCCGCTATTGCAGGTGATGCACCGGAGGAAGCCGGTAGACCGGGGTGGGAATGCCCTCGTGGCGGGCCTTGAGCTGGAGCGCGAGGTACTTCGAGTAGTGCCGTGACTGGGCGAGATTCCCGCCGTGGAACCACAGCCCCGGCTGCTGCGTCGGCTTCCACATGTTGCGTAGCTCACCCTCCCACGGCCCCGGGTCCAGAGCCGTGTCGGAGCCCAGGCCCCAGACCTTGCCCACGCGGTCGGCGACCTCCTGCGAGATCAGCGCGGCGGCCCAGCCGTTCATCGAGCCGTAGCCCGTGGCATAGACGACGAGGTCGGCGGGCAACTCGGACCCGTCCGTGAGCACGACGGAGCGCGGGGTGAGGCGCTCGATGCTGACACGGGTGCGGAGCTCGATTTCGCCACTCACGATGAGCTCCGACGCACCGACATCGATGTAGTACCCGGACCCCCGGCGCTGGTACTTCATGCCGACGCCGCTCTCGTCCTCGCCGAAGTCGAGCAGGAAGCCCGCGCCCTCGAGCCGGCCGTAGTATTCCGCCTCGGCCTCGCGCATGCGTTTCGTCGCTTCGATGCCGGCCGCCGGCGCCACCCGGTACGGCGTCGACGCAGCGAGCAGGTCCGCGGTCTCGGTCGTGATCCCCCGCTCGACCGCCGACTCGGAGTAGAGGCCGGCCCCGCCCCTGCCGCCCCGGACAACGGTCGTGGACGAGCGCTGGATCATGGTCACGTCGGCGTCGTGTTCCCAGAGGTCCTGCGCGATGTCGTGCGCGGAGTTGTTCGAGCCGAGCACGACGCAGTGCTTGCCACGGTACGGCTCGCCCGCGCGGTAGCGGCTCGAGTGGTACAGGTCGCCCTCGAACGTGTCCGCGCCCGGGATGTCGGGGATGTTCGGCAGCCCGGACATGCCCGTGGCCAGCACGAGGTGCCGCGGCCGGAGCACGACCGCCGAGCCGTCGCGCACGACGGTGACGCGCCATTCTCCGGCGGCCTCGTCGTAGCTGGCGCTCGTGCACGCGGCGCCGCCCCAGAAGTTGAGCTGCATGATCTTCGTGTACATCTCCAGCCAGTCGCCCATCTGCTCCTTGGGGGTGTAGACGGGCCAGTGATCGGGGAACGGGATGTATGGCATGTGGTCGAACCACACCGTGTCGTGGAGCGTGAGCGACTCGTAGCGGTTGCGCCACGAGTCGCCGGGCCGCGCGCTGCGCTCGACGATGATCGCCGGCACGCCCAGCCGCTTGAGCCGGGCGCCGAGGCCGATCCCGCCCTGTCCGCCCCCGACGATCACGACGTATGGCTGCATCGCGTAGCCGAGCTCCGCCTCCTCGCGCTCGCGGCGTTCCTGCCAGGTGACGCGGTCCTTCACGGCGCCGAGCTCCAGCCCGAGCGGGCGCGACGGGCCCTGCTCCTCCTCGAAGCCCTTCAACTCCTGCAAGGTGGTGAGCAGCGTCCAGCAGCGACCGTCGCGCAGGCGCACGCAGCCCTTGCCGCGGCCGACCGCCGTTTCGAAGGTGAACCAGGCCTCGGTGACGCCGTCCGCCTCGGAGGGCTCGCCGTCGAGCCGAACGGCGCTGGGGGCCGCAGCCACGCCGCTGGCCTCGATCATCGCGGCGATGTCGTCCGGGCCCTCGGTGGTGGTGATGTTCCACGTGAACGCGACGAGGTCGCGCCAGTAGGATTCGGCGTGGAACAACGCTGCAACGCCGTCGGCGTCACCGCGCTCGAGGGCGTCGCCAAAGTCGCCGAGCCAACTGCGGGCCTGTTCGGTTGCTGTCGTCATACGGGGCTCTCCGGGGATGCTGGCCGCACGGGATCGATGCAGGGACACACTCTACGGTGGCCGGGGCCACTACCGGAATCGCGCGCCAGCGACACCCTCGAATCCTCGCTCCCGCGCCACCAACGCGCCCCGCGCGCTACGATGACGCCGCTCCCCCCGGAACCTTCGAGGTCCCCGCATGGCCTGGTACGACATCCTCGACACCGAGCTCGGCTCGCTCTTCGTCGGCGGCTCCGACGCGGGCGTGCATCGCATCAACTTCGTCACCGACCGACGCACGCTGGACGACAAGGTGCACAGCCTCGAGGCGGACAGTGGCGAGCCCGTCGCGCACGACCCGGACGCCGCCGCCCCGGCCGTCGAAGCCCTCGCCGCGTGGTTCGAGGACGCCGACCGCGAGCCCGACCCACTCGCCGACCTGCGGCTTGCGCCGCGCGGGACGGCGTTCCAGCAGCGCGTCTGGGAGCGCCTGCGCACCATCCCGACCGGGTCGACGACCTCGTACGGCGAGCTCGCGTTCGAGATCGACCGGCCGGGCGCGGCGCGCGCCGTCGGTGGAGCGGTGGGCCGCAACCCGCTCTCGATCGTCGTGCCGTGCCATCGCGTGATCGCCGCGGACGGCTCGCTCGGCGGCTACGCCTCAGGCCTCGACCGCAAGCGCTGGATGCTGGCGCACGAGGGCGTCCCGGTACCGGGCGAGTAGCGCATCGGTGCGACCGGGCTCACGCCGCTACGCGCGGCCGTCAGCGGGCTTGCTGGAGTCGGTCGAGGAACAGGAGTTGGCCGGCGTATCCCGCGTGCTCGCCGAAGTAGTCGCGCGCCCACCTGGAGAGCCTCGCGTAGGTCGCACCGGTGCCTACCTGGTCGTGATAGTGCTGCTGCAGACCGTTTCGGATGTGCCTGTCAACGGGAAACGCCTCGGACTTGTCGAGTGAGAACAGGCAGACGCAGTCGGCGATCTTCGGTCCGACGCCAGGCAACTCCCTGAGCTCGGCTCGGGCCGCCGCGTAGGACGCGCTGGACAAGTCGTCGAGCTTCAGGCGGCTGTCGGCGACGGCCGTGGCGGCAGTGTAGAGGCGCTTGCCCCTGTCCAGCCCGAGGCCTAGAGCCTCCAGTTTGTCCTCGCCGGCCTCAACGAGCTGCTCCGCCGACGGCACAGAGTTGCGGGTGACGTCATCGAGGGTCTGGGGCTCGCCGAAGCGATCCGCCAGCTCGTTCACCATCGCGGTAATGTGCGGGACGCTGGAGTTCGACGAGCAGATGTAGGCGACCAGGCACTCCCACGGATCCTGGCGTAGCACCCGCAGACCCCGGTACGTCTCGACCAGCGCGGGCATGGGGACGCCGAGGTCTCGCAGCTCGCGGTAGACCGGCTTGATGTCCTGGTCGAGCCGGAAGTAGTCCCGGACGTGGGGCGCGAGTGACTCCTCGGACGTCTCGCTCTGGAACTCGATCCCGCCGCCGGACAGCCGGACCTTGATCAGGCTGCCCTTCACGAACCCGTAGCACCAACCGTCGTCATGCTCAGTCCAGCGGAAGGCCTGCGCTTCGAGCCAACTGCGTTCCAGGCGGAAGGGCCGCGGGGCGATGAGGTGCAATGCTCAGTCCTCGATGCGGGACGACAGCCCCGGGTGATGCACGTTTGTCAGACTGTACACGCAGCCGGACGGCGATGTGCCCCGGGCCGGAGGACGCCGGCGACCTACCCGCCGAGTCCGAGGTGCACGAGCAGCTCCGGCAGCCCGCCGATCTCGACGTCCGGCACCACGTCGTACGCAGGCACGAGCGGGTTGGTGCGCAGCGCCGTGCGCAGCCCCGCGCGCTGCGCGCCGAAGATGTCGTCCCACGGCCGGTCGCCGACGAACACCGCGCGCGACGGGTCGCTCACGCCGACGGCGGCGAGGGCCGCCTCGAACGCCGCGCGGTGCGGCTTCATGTAGTCGAGCTCGCACGTGTAGACGCGCGCGTCGAGCAGGTGCGCCAGCCCATCGCGTTCGAGGAAGCGCTCGTGGTACTCGCGCGGCCAGTGTGTGTTGGAGAGCATCGCCGTGCGCAGCCCGGCCGCCCGCAACGCCTCGAGCGTGGCGGCGGCCCCGGTGTCGTGCTCGATGTGCGGCGCCCACGCGTCGAGGTATGCGCGCGCGGCCGCGTCCAGCGCCTCCAGTGGCACGTCCGCGCCGAGCCGTTCGTGCGCCTCGGCGACGATGTCCGCGAGCGTGCCGGCGCGCTGGTGGGTGGCGGTGCGCTGCCAGAAGTCGTCCTCGGTGGCCGCGAGGCAGGCCCAGATCTCTTCGCCCGAGTGCGAAGTGTGCGCCTCGATCGCCGCGGCTGCCGGCCTCCAGAGCTCCTCGACGCGCACCGAGGTGGCGTGTGTGGAAAGCGTGCCGCCCCAGTCGAACACGACCGCCTCGATGCCTGCGTCGCGAAAGGTCATGGACGCTCCTGCCGCTCCCTCACGCCTGCGCGTGCAGCATCGCACGCACGCGCCGAGGGCGGCACTTCGCCTCCGGGCTGCATCCGGACTGCCACGTCCGGATTGCCACCTCCGGCCTGCCGTCATTCCGGGCCAGCCTTGGACTACTCAAGGGTGAAGGGCTGCACCTCGATGGTCACGAGCGCGCCGTCGCGGTAGCCATAGATCTCCATGAAGCCCGAGGTCACGTCGCCGGCCGCGTTCCAGTCGATCGGCGTTGCCGCACCCTCGTAGTTGATGTCGCCGCCGTCGCGGATCGCCTCGAGTGCGGCCCGGACGCCCTCGGGGCCGGCCACATACGCCTCGCCCGGAGGCCCGGCGATGCGCGCGAGCTGGTCGCGGATGGCGGCGCCGTCGGTTGAACCGGCGGCCTCGGCGGCGAGGGCAATCGCGATCACGGCGTCGTAGGCCTCGCGCACGAACGAGAGCGCCGGCAGCGCGCCGTACTCCGCCACGTAGGCGGCGTTCCATGCCTTCGTCGAGGCGTTCTCGGGGTCGCTGCCCGGCGCCGTACCCACGCTGCCTTCGAGGTTTCCCGCCCCGATTTGCCCGATCAGGTCCTCGCTCCGGTTCCCGTCGGTGAAGATGAAGCGCGTGAAGACGTCGTGTTCGATCGACTCGAGGATGAAGGCTGCGGTCTCCGAGAAACCCATCGCCACCAGTACCTCGGCGCCGTTGGCAGCAGCCTGCTGCAGTTCGGCGAGGTAGCTGGCCTGTCCCTCGGCTGCGTACGAGGCGAGGGTCGCGGTACCGCTGAAGTTCGCGGCGAAGACCTCCGAGAGCCCCTGGCCCCAGGTGTCGTCGCGGAAGATCACGCCGACGTTGTGATGGCCCTCGCGCTCCACGAGCCGCGCAAGCACGATGCCCTGCACGGCGTCGGAGCCGGTAGTGCGGAACAGGTAACCGTCGTCGCCGGCATCGGTCAGCGCCGGCGCGGTCGCCGAGGGCGAGATGGTCGGAATCCCGTCCGGCCTGCTGACGCTGTCGGCCACGGCGAGGACTTGCGTGCTGACGAACGGCCCGACGAAGGCGTGTACCTCCTCGTCGTCGACGAGGCGGCGCGCCTCCGCGATCGCCTGCTCCGGGTCCACGCGCGTGTCGCCAACGGCCAGGACCACGTCGCTGCCGTTGACGCCACCGGCCTCGTTGACGTGCTTGATGGCGAGCTCCGCGCCGGTCTGGATGACGGCGCCGTACTCGGCCAGCGGGCCGGAGAAGTCCCCGAGGAAGCCGATCTTCAGGGGTTCGGCTTCGTCCCCTCCCCCGCACGCTGCCGGGCCTGCGACGGCGACCATTGCCACGAGCAGGCCGATTCGACGTCGCATGCGCGCCCACGTGTGGTTCATGGCGTGCCCCTTCCCGATCTGCCGCGGGGTAGCTGTGCCGGGCCCGGGTCGATCAAGGTGTGCCGGCAGATCGATGATACGCCGTGTCAGAGGCGAACGTGATTGAGGCGCTGTGTGCTGCGTCCGCTACGCTGTACGGGGTGCTGACTGCGGGACGGCGATGAGCGACACACCGGCAATCCGCTTCGAGGGCCTCGTGAAGTCGTACGGCGACGTGCGCGCCCTCGACGGCATCGACCTCGACGTGCCGCGCGGCGAGGTGTTCGGCTTCCTCGGCCCCAACGGCGCTGGCAAGACCACCGCCATCCGCGTCCTCATGGACCTGATCCGCCCCAACGCCGGCCGCGCCGAGGTGCTCGGCCTCGACGCCCAGCGCGACTCGATCGAGGTGCGCCGCCGCTGCGGCTACCTCCCCGGCGACCTCGCGCTCTACGACTCGCTCTCCGTCGACGCCTGCCTCGACCTCGTCGCATCGCTGCGCGGCGGCGTCGACCGGCGCTACCGCGAGGAGCTCGTCGATCGGCTGCGCCTCGACCGCGACCGCCGCGTCGGCGACCTGTCGCGCGGCAACTACCAGAAGGCCGGCCTCGTGATCGCGCTCATGGCGAAGCCCGACGTGCTCGTGCTGGACGAGCCGACGAACGCCCTCGACCCGCTCGTGCAGGAGGAGGTCGAGGCGATCCTGCGCGAGGCGGTCGCCGAGGGGCGCACCGTCTTCTTCTCGTCGCACGTCCTCGCCGAGGTGGAGCAGCTCGCGCGCCGTGTGGCAATGCTGCGCGAGGGCCGCATCGTCGCCGTCAGCGACCTCGCCGAGCAACGCCGCCTCGCGCCGCGCTGCGTGTCCGTGACGTTCGAGGAGGCCCCGCCGCCCTCGGCGTTCGAGCGGCTGCCCGGCGTGCGCCTCGTCTCGCTGGAGGGCCGAGACGCCGTGTTCGAGACGCACGACGCGATGCACGCGCTGATCCAGGCGCTCGCCACGCACCGCGTGCAGACCCTCGAAACCCACGAGGTCACGCTCGAGGAGCTCTTCCTGTCGTACTACGAGGAGCCTTCCGGGGCGGTGTCACGTGCCTGACCGCACGATCGTGCGCAAGACGCTGCGCGACCTGCGCTGGCAGGTCGTCGGCTGGGGCCTGGGCCTCGCGGGCCTGGCCGCGATGCTCGTGCTGCTCTACCCCGCCATCGCCGCGCAGTTCGAGGGCGTCGAGATGGAGAACATCGGCTTCGGGGAGATCCAGGACCTCTCGGACCCGCGCCAGTTCTTCCAGGTCGAGTTCTTCACGTGGTCACCGGTGCTCATGACAGTCTTTGCGATCATCGCCGGCGGCGCGCTGCTGGCTGGCGAGGAGGGTGCGGGCACCCTCGAGCTGCTGCTCTCGCAGCCGCTCACGCGTCGGGCGCTGTTCCTCGGCAAGCTCGCCGGCGTCGCGATCGCCGTAGTAGGGATCCTCGCGCTCGCCGGGCTCGGCTTCCTGCTCACGGCCCCGTGGGTCGATCTCAAGGGCGCGGTGACCGCGGGTGAGCTGGCGATCGCACCCTTCTCGCTGCTGCCGTTCACGTGGTTCGCGCTCGCGGCGACGGTCCTCGCCGCCACCCTCACGCCGACGCGCGGACGGGCGGCGGCGCTGATGACAGCCGGCGCCTTCGTGGCCTACGCGCTGAACATCACTGCCGACCTCGTCACCTCGCTCGACTGGCTACACTTCCTGACCCCCTACCACTACGCCGACGCCCAGCGCGTGCTGACCGAGGGCGTCGTGTGGTGGCACCAGGCCGTGCTGCTCGTCGCAGCGCTGGCCTGCGCCGCGCTCGCCCTCGCCGCCTTCGAGCGCCGCGAGATCGGCGTCGGCCGTTCGCCGCTCGCCCTGCTGCTCGGCCGCGTCGCGGCAGACGAGGGGCCCGGCGAGGAGCCTGCCGACGCCGCTCGCGAGCCCTCGGCCGCTCGCTAGTCGGTTCCGCCTGCTGCTCGCAGCTCGGCGATCTCCGTGTCGCTGTAGCCGTGCTCGCGTAGGAGCTCCTCGGTGTGACGACCGAGGGGCGGTGAGGCTCTGTCCGTGCCTGTCGGCGTCTTCGACATCTGGACGATCGGACCGACCATGCGCTCCGGACCCGTCAACTCGTGCTCCAGGTCCAGCATGTAGCCCATCGCCTCCACTTGCGGGTCGTCCGCCAGCTCCTCGGCGAAGTGGACGCTCGAGGCCGGCGCACCGACGGCGTCGAAGATCTCGAGCCACTCGTCCACCGTCTTCGTCAGCATGATGTTGCGGATGCGCTCCAGCATCTCCTCGGCAACCGCGTCGCTCTCTGGGTCGAGCGCATTGAAGTCCTCGGCGGCCGTCGGGTCGTCCTCGACGCCGAGGGCGCGCCGGAACTGGTCCTGGTTGGCGGGCGTGAGCGCGCCGAGGATGACCGCGCCGTCCTTCGCGTTGTACCCGCCGTAGTAGAGCCGGGCTGCCTTACCAAACGTCTCGAACAGGTCGCCCTTGGCGGCGAGCTGTTCGCGGTAGCTCGCACCCCGGCTGCGCGCCTCCTGGACGCGGGCCATCACCACGTCCGTCACCATCGCGTCGAACACCGGCACCTTGCTCACGAAGGGGCTCGCGAGGTTGAGACTGGCGGACAGCAGGGAACTCGAGATGCGCTGGCCCTCGCCGCTCTGCGTCCGATGGTAGATCGCAGCCACGACGCCCAGCGCCGCGCCGAGTCCGGCGTGGTAGTCGGCAAACGCGCTCGCGGTGATGAACTCCGGCGCGCCGTATTCGTCGATCTTGCCGTCGGCTGCCATCAGCCCGCTGTAGGCCTGCGCGATGACGTCCGAGCCGGAGCGCGTCGCGCTCGGCCCGCGGTCGCCGAACCCGCTGTTCTCGACGTAGATGAGGTCCGGGCGGTGCTGGATCAGCGTGTCGTAGTCGATGTTCAGGCGCTGCGGCACGCCGGGCCGAGCGTTGATCAGGAAGACGTCGAAGTCCGGGATGAGCCGGTGGACGGCGGCCTGGCCCGCCTCGGTCCCAAGATCCAGGACGAGGCTGCGCTTGCCACGATTGAGCGTGTGGAAGTCCTTGCTCTCCCCTGGCGCGAACTGGGCCCAGAGCCGGACGGCCTCGCCGCCCGGAGGCTCGCACTTCACCACGTCCGCGCCGAGGTCGGCGAGCGTCTGGCCGGCGTAGGGTCCCGCGTAGATCTGCGAGACCTCGAAGACCTTGATTCCCGCGAGTGGTCCTGGCATGCGCCACCTCGATCCCTTCCCGCGCGCTGCCCGCGCGCCGCGAATCGTGCGGATTCCACGTGCAGTATGGACGGCTGTGAGCGAGCTGGGAGCAGGATGGGGAAGGGCGCCCCACCGCTCGGTCGGGCTCGATCGAGGTTGTGCGAGTGGTGCGCTACCAGAACCCGGCGCTGTAGCGCAGGCCCCGGTGGGCGAAGCCGGCGGCCGGCGCTTTGCGCAGCCGGCGGAGGTGTTTCCGGCACAGCTCGATGGTGAGCCGTTCGCGATCATCAGGATCGTCGCGCCACCGCGAGACGGCGACCTCTTCGAGAGGCTGGGCAGTGCAGAACTGACAGCGCGCGATCGGCATGGGGACATGCTACTAGACTGCTGAGGGGCGTACAGGGAGCCAGCGGGGTATCCCCGCGTCGAGGAAAGCCGGCGGGGTATCCCCGCGTAGAGGAGGACAGCGGGGTATCCCCGCGTAGAGGCCAGGCAGCGGCGCATCCCCGCGTAAGGAATCGACCATGCCGGACTTCGCCAGCGACGAGATCGAGACCGCCTGGGGGCAGCTGCAAAGCGCGCTCGACCAGCTCGTGGGCCTCACGAGCGGCCTCGACGGCGACCGGCTCAACTGGCGACCGACGACCGGCCCCCACGCCGCCGAGGGCGCCAACAGCCTCTACATCCTCGCCTCGCACGCCCTCGGCGTTGCGGAGCAGGCGACGCTGTTCATGCTGTGCGGCGAGCCCGGCGAGCGTGACCGCGAGGCGGAGTTCGCGTCGTCGGGGCCGACCTCCGAGGCGCTCGAGGCACGCTGGGCATCGCTGCGCGAGCGCATCCCGGCGTCGCTCTCGCGTCTCCCGGCGACCGCGCTGCTCGCGAACCACGAGCACCCGATACGCGGGCCGGAGAGCGGGCGGCAACTGCTGATCGCCACCGCCACCCACGTCGCGACCCACCTCGGGCACGCCGAACTCACGCGCGACCTGATCCCGGGCAGCTGACGCCCGACTGACGGGCGCCACGAGGCGCGTCGAGGGCTACATCGAGCGGTAGGCGCCCGCCAGAGTGTCGCGGTCGAAGCCGTGGGGCTGCTCGCCGCGCGCGTAGTCGTAGAGCGCGGCCTTGAAGATGCCCTCGAGCGCCTGCACGGTGCCGATCGCCAGCGCCACCAGCGGCACGCCGACGGCGATGCCGAGCAGCGGGTGCACGAAGAAGAGCAGCGCTGCCGGCACGATCGCCACGAGGACCCCGAGCAGCCCCACGATCATGAAGCCGAAGTTGGCCGTCACCTGGCGTCCCCACGTCTGCCCCAGCAGCCCGGCCGAGCGCTTGATCCCCTCGATCGGCCCGACGCCCTCGGACACCAGCACGGGGATCACGAAGAACGTCGCGAGGCCCCACGCCACGCCGCCGATCATCGACGCGATGCTCCCGGCGATACCGCCGCGCTCGCGCAGCGCCTGCAGGATCAGCGAGACGATCACCGTGATCAGCGCCCACGCGAGGATCTGCGGCAGGCGCGCGCTCGCGGCCCGCAGGCCCGAGCCGATGTTCGGGTCGCCGCCCCGCAGCCGTTCCAGGGCGGCGGCGATGAGCGCCGCGTTGAAGAAGATCACGATCGCCGAGGAGACGAAGACGAACCCCGCCCCGAGGATGGCGTCGACGGCCCCGACCGACTCGGACGACCCCTCGCTGACGCGGTCGAGGGTTCCCGTCGCCCCGCCGATCCCGAGCATCGCCCCCACGAGCACCAGCAGCGCGATGCCCGACATGATCGGGAACAGGATCAGCTCGCGGTCCAGCATGAGCACGCGCCAGCTCATCTTCATCAACTCGAAGGTGTGTCCGATCGTCCTGAACATGCCGGTCCTCCCCGCGTCCCTCCGAGTATACGAGAGCTGTTGGCACACCTTTGTGATATCCAATATTTGATGCGCTGCGCGCTCTCCGAGGGCGTATGATTGTCGCGCAACCGGTCTACCCCACCACTCGTCGCTGCTGAATGCGCATGGCGCTCGCCCCGGGACGCAGTAGCCAGGAGACCATGTGACCGACTCGCAGTTCGAGATACTCCAGGCCTCCATCCAGACGCTGCAGACCCAACTCGCAGGTGTCGAGTCGCGTCTCGACGCACGGCTCGACGCGATGGACGGACGGCTGCGGAATGTCGAGCAGCGGCTCAGTTCCGTCGAGCGCGACATCCACAACTTCCGCTGGTTCTTCGGGTACGCGCTTGCTCTCGCCAGTGTTGGGATGAGCGTTGCCCTCGGCGCTGCGGCCGTCCTGGTACGCCTCATCTAGGGTCACGCCCACATCTACGTCGACGGCGCGAAGATCGGCCGCGTCTACGGCCCGTGGTTCTTCCTCGGCGGGCTCACGCCCGGGGAGCACGAGGTGCGCGTGACGCTCAACGCGAACACCCACCAGGGCTACGCGCGCAACGGCAAGCCGGTGGCAGCGACGACGGTGACCGTGCAGTAGTTCGAGCCCGCCGGGCTGCCGCTCACACGACGTCGTCCGTGGCGCCGCCTGGAGCGGGGATACGTGCTGCGCGCGGTCCGGCGCGGGCGTAGGCTGTCTTACGGCGGGTCTACGCGAGGCTGGGATGCAACGACTCGGTCAGCGGCTCCCCGGCAACGTCGTCGTTCGGCGTCGCCGCCAGCGCCCGGAGACGGTGCGCGTCTCGCTCACCCGCCGCCGCCGCTTCCGCCCGCGGCCGTGGATGGTGCCGGGGGCGTTCGCGCTGCTGATCGCCGTCGGCGCGCTGCTGCTCGCGCTGCCCATCGCGTCCGAGTCGCGCGAGTGGACCAACGGCTGGGATGCGCTCTTCACCTCGACATCCGCGCTGTGCGTCACCGGGCTCGTCCGCTTCGACACGGCCGAGCACTTCAGCCTCTTCGGCGAGGCCGTGATCCTCGCCCTGATCCAGCTCGGTGGTCTTGGCGTGACCATCTACGCCGGCATGCTCATCCTGCTCGTCGGCGGCCAGTTCGGCCTGGGCGGCCGCGACTTCTTCGGCATCGAGCTGATCGGCGACGGCGATCGCGACGTGCGACGCCTGATGCGCCGCGCCGCACTGTTCATGCTCACGCTCGAGGTCACGACGTTCCTGCTGCTGCTCCCGTGGTCGCTCACGAAGTCGGACCCGGCGACCGCGGTGTGGCACGCCTTCTTCCACGCGCTCTCCGCGGCCAACTGCGCCGGTTTTGACCTCATGGGCGGGACGCGCAGCTTCACCGGGCAGATCGACGAGCCTTATCCGATCGTCGTGATGGGCGTCTCGACGTTCATCGGCGCGCTCTCGTTCGTCACCGTCTTGAACCTGCGTAGCCGCCCGCGGCGCTGGGCGCTCGACACGCGGCTCGTCGTGATCGGGATGGTGTCGCTACAGGTGGTCGGGATGCTGATGTTCGCGGTCTCCGAGTGGATCGAGCACGACCCGATCAGCGAGCTCACCCCGGTCCACGCGTTCGCGAACGTGTTCTTCATGGCCGCCAATCGGACCACCGGCATGACCACCGTGGACATTGGGACGCTGCACGTGTCGAGCATCACGTTGCTCCTGCCGATGATGTTCATCGGCGGCGCCTCGACGTCCAGCGCGAGCGGGATCAAGGTCGGCTCCTTCATGATCACCATCCTCGCCATGATCTCCGCGCTGCGAGGACGTCACAGCGCCCAGGCGTTCGGCCGCGAGATCCCGCAGGCGATCGTGCTGCGCGCGGTCGCGGTCACGTCGTTGGGCGTGCTCTTCCTCGGCCTCGGCGTGTGGGTGATGCTGCTGCTCGAGGACCGGCCGCTGCTGCCCGTGCTATTCGAGACCATGTCTGCTCTCGCCAACATCGGCTGGACGCTCGGCATCACCCCGGATCTGTCTACCCCGAGCGTGGTTCTTGCGACCATCCTGATGTTCATCGGGCGTCTCGGGCCGATGATCGTGGCGTTCTCGATCCCCGACCGCCCGCAGGAGCGCTACCGTTACGCGCACGGGCAGGTGCGGATCGGGTAGCCGGGCCGCAGCGAGAGGAGCGCACCATGCAGATCGCCGTGCTCGGGCTGGGCCGCTTCGGCTCGCAGCTCGTCCGCGAACTCGGCAACCTCGACCACGAGGTGCTCGCGGTCGACAGCAACGAGGGCCGCGTGCAGCGGACAGCGCCGCACTGCACGAAGGCGGCCGTCGCCGACATCACCGACGAGCTGGCCCTGCGTGACCTCGGCGTCGGCGGCATGGACGCGGCCGTCGTCGCCACGGGCGTGCTCGAAGCGAGCGTGCTCGCGGCGATGAACGTGCAGGCGCTGGGTGTCGAGGCGGTCTACGCCAAGGCCTCTACAGACCTCCACGCCTCGATCCTCGAACGCATCGGCGTCAGCCGCGTGGTGCAGCCGGAGCAGGAGGGCGGCGAGCGCTTCGCCCACCTGCTGCGCGTGATCGGCGCGCGCGACTACCTCTCGCTCAGCGCGGACTACGGCATCGGCGTCTACCCGGCGCCGCCGCACCTGCACGGGCAGACCGTGAGCGCCCTCGATGAGGGCGACACGACGCGGCGGCTGCTGATCGTCGTGCGCGACGGCCGGATCGAGCTGAACCCTGTCCGCGACCGCGTGATCGGGCCCGGCGACGCCCTGGTCTTCGCCGGCCGCGACGAGGATCTCGCACGCGAACTCTGACGGGTGGCGCTTGACTATGGGCCGCCGCGTGCGACACTCGCGGCGGGCGAGAGCCCCAATGTTCCCCGCCGTCCGGTTCTTTCGGGAACCGCACTGGCGGGTATTTTGTTGTAGAACCCGCGCCCTCGGCCGTGACGGATATCGCGCGCGAACTCTGACGCCGGCGCGTCCGGGTTATCGTGGTAGCGGCGGTCGACGCCGCCACGGAGGCTCCGATGGCTCGCTCGGTTCCGCGGCGCTCACTCGCACTCCTGTCCGCCCCGCTGCTCGTCCTCGCCGCGCTCGCCGCCGCCTGCGCGCCCGCTGACACTACCGGGGCGCTCCACGTCGTCACCATCGACCGGCAGGTCAACTTCGTCCTCGAGCGCTACATCGACCGCGCACTCGACCACGCCGAGGAGACCAACGCACGCGCCGTGCTGCTGCGCATCGACACGCCGGGCGGGGAGATCGGGGCGATGAAGGCGATCGTGGGGCGCATCGAGAACGCCGATACGCCCGTCATCACCTACGTCGGGCCGGCGGGTGCGCAGGCGGTCTCGGCCGGCACGTTCGTCGCGATGGCCGGCCACGTCGCCGCGATGGCGCCCAGCACCACGATCGGCGCGGCCACGCCCATCGCCGCCACCGGCGAGGATGTCGAGGGTGCGCTCGGACGCAAGGTCACCAATGACGCCGTCGCGTTCGCGCGGGGCGTCGCCGAGTTCCATGGCCGCAACGCCGATTGGGCCGAGGACGCCGTCCGCACGGCGCGCTCCGCGACGCCCGACGAGGCCGTCGAACTCAACGTCGTCGACCTCGTCGCCGCTACCGAGGCCAACCTCCTCGAGGCCATCGAGGGGTGGGAGGTGGAGCTGATCGGCGGGCGCACCGTGGAGTTACAGCTCACGACCGCGCCGCGCGTCGAGAACGCGTTCAACCCCTACGAGCGCGTGCTGGCGATCGTCAGCGACCCGCTGATCGTGTCGTTGCTGCTTGTCATCGGGCTCATCGGGATCGGCACGGAGCTGTTCTTCGCACCGGGGTCGTTCTTGCCCGGTACCGCCGGGGCGATCGCGCTGCTGCTCGCGTTCCTCGGGCTCGGCACGCTGCTGCCGGGCGAGGCGGCGCTCGCGCTCGTCGGGTTGGCGGCAGCGCTCATCGTGCTGGAGATCTTCATCCCCACCGGAGGCGTGCTGGGAGCGGGCGCGGCGATCGCGCTCGCGATCGCGGTCGGCATCTGGGTCGGCGGAGGCGGCACGGACGTCGGCATCCAGCGCGTGCTGACCATGGTGCTCGGCACGATCGTCGTGGTCGCGCTGCTCATCGGCGCGTTCGTCGGCGTGATCGCCCTGCGCTACCTCGCGCCGACGCGCAAGCCGGGCGAGGACACCGGCCCCGGGGGCTCCGAGTAGCGCTGAGCCGGACCTCAGTGAGCTGGACTGACCACCTCGACGAGCCGCAGCTACGTTTCTGTGTGCTGCGCTAGCGCTCGTCGTCAAACGTGATCTTCCGGATGACATTGTCGCCGCTATCCGTGACGAGAAGGGCCCCGTCGGGAAGCGCAAGGATCCGCCTGGGGCTCGACAGTCCATCCGCGACGATGGCCAGCATGCCATCGCGGGTGACCCGCACGACCCTGCCGTAGTATGGGTCAGCGACGTGCAGCGCCCGGTCGGCACCCACGGTGATCCCATCAATGGAGAGCGAGAGTTCGCCCCCAAGTCGGATATGGGGGGTCCGAAGCACGGTCGAGACGTAGCGCCCTTCGTCGATCATGCGAATGCCCCCGTATTCCGTGAAGAAGATGTTGCCCTCGTGATCGATCGCCATTCCGTCGGGCGAGAAGAAGAGAGCTCTGCGAGCGGAGCCGTCGCTGCTCCCGTAGTTCCCCTGCGACCGCCCCTCTCGCGGCAGCGGAGTCGCGCCCGCAACCGTCGAGACATTGCCGTCGGGAGAGAGCATGCGGATACGGCTGTTGCCCCGCTCGACGATGAGCAGGTTGCCCTCATGATCGAAGGCGAGGGCGGTGGGGTCGCGGAATCGCGCCTGGGTGGCCGGGCCATCCAGGTGGCCACCCGCATACCGCCACTACCTCGCCGAGCTGGCATGCAAGCCGCAGGCGGTGCGGCAGGCGGCGCTGAGCTGGCCGCGGCGCTGGGCGAGCCCTTCGGGCTGCTCTGGACGCGGCTGGAACGCGAGCAGGGCGCCCAGGAGAGGGCGCGCACCTTCGCGCGGCTGCTGCGCAGCGTGGACGAGCACGGCGATGAGCGGGTGCGCGAGGTGTTGGAGCAGGCACTCGCCAGCGGAACCTTCGACGAACTGGCCGTGCAGCGTCTGCTCGCCGCGGCCCAGCCGTCGGCGCCGGTGACGGTGCCCGAGACGCTGCGCGGCTACGAGGTCGAGCGCGCGCCGCCAACCAGCTGACGGGCCGATCCCGGCCGAGCTGGGCAACCTCACCAACCTGAAATGGCTGGCCCTCTCGCGCAACGAGTTGACGCGGCCGATCCCTGCCGAGCTGGGCGACCTCTCCAACCTGATATCGCTGTCGCTCGGGTCCAACCAGTTGACAGGGTGCGTGCCCGTTGGCTTGCGAGATGTAGCGTCGAATGACCTCTTGGTACCTGCCGGCGAGCTCGCCGCGGGCATGCAGGGCAGGCATGCGCTCGGAACGCCAGCATCCGGCCAGCATCAGCGCGGTGGTGTTGGCGCCGGACGCGGCGAGGTCGCGCGCCATGCGATCCGCGGGGAGTGCCCCGAGAAGTCGCCATCGAGGCCCGCGGCCCGGGCCGCCCCGCGGATACGATCCGCGATCGCACGTCCGCCGAGCCCGCCAAACACCGGGTCCGCGAGATACGCTGACTCTGGACGGATGCGCTCGAGTGCCGCAAAAGCGTCACATGGCGCTCGGCGTACCCGTCGGCCGCGGCGAGGTCGAACTGGGCCTGGAGGTTCATCCAGAACTGGGGGTCAACGCCGAATCAGCGCCCGAACCGCAGTGCGGTATCGCCCGTCACCGAGCGCTTGCCGGTGATGATCTGGCTGACCCGGTTAGGCGGTACGTTGATTTGGCGGGCGGACGCCGTCGGACTCACGCCGAACTCCAGTTCCTCTCTCAGGACCTCGCCGGGATGAACCGCCCGCCTGAACAAGCCGATGCCCTCCTGCGTAGCGCTTCCGTCACGGATGGTAGTCGACGATCTCGACGTCGGTCGGCCCCGGGCCGCCGGACCAAGCGAAGCAGATCCGCCACTGCCGGTTGATCCAGATGGAGTACTGTCCCAACCCGGTCTCCGCTGAGAGCTTCGAAACGGTTGCTCGGCAGCGCCCTCAGCACGTTCAGCGTGGGGGCCGCGTTCAGGATCGCGAGCCGCCTGGACGCCTGCTGGTTCGAATCCCTGGAATGCGGCGGCGAACTGTCCCGCAGCGAACCGTTCGGTGCGCCTGCCCGGCACGGCGACCTTGTCGGTGAGCGAGAGGGCCAGCCTGGCCTCCGGGGCGATCATCCGCCGCTGCGCCCTTGGCATCGAGCTGCCGCCGTAGCGCGAAGCCCCTGGGCCTCGCCTCGCACCGGGCCACCCACCGGACCCGTCGCCTCGCGATTGAGGCGCCGCGCGAGCCGCGTCATCGCCCTGGCTTGCTGTACAGCCTTCGCGTCCGAACCCGCGAGTTCGCGAACCGGGAGTCGATTACTCGATACGGTCTAGCGGACGGGGCCGAAGCGCGCAGGAGGCCAATAACACCAGACGACGCGGCCGGCGAGGTCGCCACGGGAGACGGAGCCGAAGGTGCGACTATCGGTGCTCTGAACGCGGTTGTCCCCCAGGAGCACCACGCCATCCGCTCCGTCCGGGCCAGCGACACGCTTGGCGATCACGCGCGATGGCTCACGTGGATCGCGGGCGAGCACGAGCTCGCGGGGGGAGGGCGCCCGGCAGATGTAGGCGCGGGTATCGACGACGACGTAGTCGCCGGGGCCGAGCGTCGGGGTCATGCTCTCGCCCGTAATGGCGTAGCGAGACAGACGCCAGAGGACGACCGCGACGAACGCCGCGCCCGCAGCGGCGAGAACGAAGGCGCTACGGACCAGCGTGTTGCGGCTAGCCGGCCGTGTAGAAGGGAACGTCATCGCGGTTCTTGGAGGCCCAGAAGATGTTGTGGATGCCGGCGACGGCATCGACGAGAGCCTGGGCGGCTTCGACGTTCACCTCGACCTTGTTCTGCGAGCAGAGCTTGGCCGCGTTCCAGAACATGGTATGGAGGTCGGGGTTGGCTTCGAGGTGGGAGGGATTGAAGTAGTCGGTCCAGAGGATGAGCAGTTCCTGCTTGGCGACCTGGGCCTGCTCTTCCTTGATGGCGATGAAGCGGCTGCGGGGGTGCTCGGTGGCGAGGTCGTGGCCTGCGGTCGCGACCAGCTTCCTGGCCATTGAGAGAACAGCTTCGGCGGCGATGCGCGCCGAGGCGGGATCGTAGACGCCGCAGGGGCCATCGCAGTGCGCCGAGGCGGTGCGGGACGGGCGGAGGATGCGATCGAGCAGGCTCATGGGAGCTCCTTCGTCAGGCAGGTACTTCGGCGTGGGAGTATAGGGGCTCATTTGCCTACCTGTTCCGATCACTTGGCCTCGATCGTGAGCGATCGCAACAGCCGCCTCGTCCATGAGGCTAGGAACGCGTTCCTGGACGCGGTGGGCAGGGAGAACCTCCACATCGACATCCCGCAAGACCTGCCTCCGGTCATGGCGGACCGGCGACGCGTCGTTCAGGTGCTGAGCAACCTCCTCTCCAACGCGGCCAGACACGCGCCGCCGTCTTCTTCCATCCGGCTGACTGCCGTCGAGAAGGAGATCCACGTCGCCTTCTCCGTTGCCGACGAGGGCAGGAGTATTGCGGCCGATCGGCTCCCGCACCTGTTCGGGAAGTACAGCCGTCCCGAAGGAGGGAACCGGGAGGGCGACCTCCCGGGCTCGGGCTTGGATCTGGCCATCGGCAGGGGCATCGTGGAGGCCCACGGAGGTCGCATCTGGGCCGAGAGCGAGGGGCGCGACCTGGGAGCGCGGTTCACCTTCACCATCCCAGCGGCCGAAGAGGCGTCGCCGCCCCCGGGCGGCCGGACGCCCACTCGCGGGGCAGGGCGGAGGAGCTGGCGCGCATTCTCATGGTGGGCGACGACCCGCAGACGCCTCAGGCGTGTGCGCGACGCCCTCTCCAAGCGGGCTACGCGCCCATTGTCACCGGCGACCCGGAAGAGGCTCTCCGCGTTGCCGGGGAGTACGAGCCCCAGCTCGTCCTGCTGGACCTGATGTTGCCCGGCACCGACGGCATCGAGCTGATGGAGACCATCCGGGAGACAGTCGACGCGCCCGTCATCTTCCTGTCCGCCTACCGCCAGGAGGAGGTCATCGACAGGGCCATCGACAGGGGAGCTGCCGACTACGTCGTCAAGCCCTTCGCCCCCACGGAGCTGGCGGCGAGGATCCGCGCGGTTCTACGCGGAGGGACCGCAACTCTCCGGCCCGAGGCGCCGCTCCGCAGAGGCCGTCGCTGCGGCTGACCGTGACTACCACGCTTCGGCAGTGCGCCTCGCCAAGCGTCGACAGGACATGGAAGCGAGCGTTGCACTCTCTGGGGAATGTGGCACGACGCCGGGACCGTAGTCGAGGCGGCGCACGAGTACGGCCGCGTCTGGGAAGCTCGTCTTCGACAGCGGCTCAGGTTCATCGGGCAGGCCGAACTCCTCTCTGGCGTCCGCATAACGAGGCCGGGCAGGCACCTGCGTCAAGATTGGAGCGCTCTCTCACGACCAATCCGTGAAGGACCGTAGTCTCGTTTGCCAGGATGGTCCCATTCGCCCCGGGCGGTCAGGTAGCGGTGCAGGCGCCGAGCAGCCTCTGCGCCTCCTTCCTTGACGGAGAGCTTTGCGAGAGACGACACGAGCGACTTCAGGTCTGAGGGAAACGATCTGCTGAGAATCCTGAGTCATACCCTTTGTTCTCGCCCGAGCCCGCCAGCGCCAGCTTCAGAAGAGGATGCTCCCGCAGGATGGCACTCGCTTCGGCGGGATCCGTGCGAACCCACAAGTGCGACTCATTGAACTGGGAGCGAGGCGTTCGGATCGTGTTTCGCCCGCGCCGCGAGGTCGCGGTATCGGCGATGGAGAACTGACCAATACTCGTCGATTGGACCGGACCGGGGCATGTCAGGCGGGAGCGGGGAGTAAGTAAGACAGTCGCGCCTCCGCCGCCACAGTGTTCGAGGGCGGCGGCCGGCGCTCGATCCACGCTGCTTCGTTGAAGTCTGCGTGCGTCACTGACGCCCTCCAGCAGCCACTCTGCGACGACGAGGTCGAGCAGCGCCAACTGCTCCTAGACGCGCCACCGGTCCTGTCCCCGGCTCCCTGTTTCAGCGCGAGATCGACAGGGAGGTCGGCGGGCTCGTGTTCGGTGCGCAGTCGCGGAATCAGCCTGCAGTACCGTGCGTCATGCTGGAAATGGCGAGGCTACACACCGTACTGCGAACTTTCCGCCGGGCGATCTCGATCTGAGACCTGTGCCAGCCCGGATCAGACGCTCAATTGCTTGCCGAGCCGTCCCAGTCCGCGCCACCTGCGGGCGGCCCCTCGCTCCTGGCGACCAGTGGCGTGATGGAGGGCAGGCCGTCGGCGTACAGCTCGCGGAAGGGCCGGTTCGCGGACTCCTGCGCTGCGAGGGTGTAGGAGATCCAGACGCCGTCATGCAAGGCGTAGAGGGCCGCGACGTGCCGGCTCTCCGCGCAGGCGACGAGGTCCTCGACACTGCCGCCCGCGGAGACGACGAGGCTGAAACCGGGGGCGATCTCGCCGCGCAGGCACGCCGGCCCCGGCTGCCCAGCGTCGTCAGGGTCATCTCCGAACGGGTCTCCCGAGGGCGGTCCGTTGCTGCCGGCGACCAGCGGCGCCATGACCGGGAGCCCGTCGGGGAAGAGCTCCCCGAACGCGCGGTTGACGAAGCCCGGCGCGCCGAGGATGTAGGAGACGTAGACGCCCTCATGGAGGGCGTAGAAGGCCACGATGTCCCGGCTCTCCGCGCAGGTGATCAGCTCCTCGACGCTGCCCCCCTCGAAGACGACGAGGCTGAAGCCCTCGGAGAGGGCGCCGCGCAGGCAGTGTGGCCAGGGATCGCGGGCCGGGTCCCACCCCGTCTCGGGGAAGCGCACCCGGTAGACGAGCTCGCGGCTGCCGCCGGCCGAAATAACGGTGACGGTGATCGCCTCGACTTCCTCCAGCGCCACCTGGTGGCCTTCGGCCTCCTCGTCGGCGTCGGGCGGGTCGATGACGACACTAGTTGTACTGCGTTGCATCGCTTCGGCCTCGACCGTCGTTTCCGTCACGCCCTCACCCGCGACGCCCTCGTACTCCTCCCGGCCAGGCAGGAACTCGCCGATGTCGACGCCGCTGAGGGAGAGCGAGGCGAGGCGCGCGTCGATCGCGTCGGGCATGTTGTAGCTGTAGACCTTGTCGTCGCTCGCGTCCGCCACGTACATCACGTCGCCGTCGGACCAGATGCCGCGCGGGCTGTTGTTGCTGGCCTTCGACAGTTCCCTGGACTCTCCGAACTCCTCGTCGCGGACGCGCTCGAGCTCCTTCTCGTCCGCATCGGCGTCCTCCACGTCCGAGTCCTCCGCTTCGTCCCGGAGGAGGGGCAGCCGGTAGGCGAAGAGGCGCTTGGCGCCGTGGTCGGAGACCCAGATGGTGACGCCGTCCGACCAGAGGCCGCGGGGGTCGCCGTTGGCGCTGTCGAGGGCGCACTCGGCGAGCAACTGGCCGCTGGCGAGGTCGTAGGCGAAGAGGGCGTCTCTCCTGCCGCCATCGAGCACCCACATCGTCTCGCCGTCGGACCAGATGCCGCGCGAGGCGCTGTTGCGCCTGTCGAGCGCGAGGTCGCGTTCGGGGAGGCGCTCGCCGCTGGCGAGGTCGTGGGCGAAAAGGCGGTTCTGGCCGCTGTCCGAGATCCACATCGTGATGCGGTCGGACCAGACGCCGCGCGGGGCGCGGTTCTTCTCGTCGAGCTCGAACTCACGCTCCTTGATGCGTTCACCGGTCGCGAGGTCGTAGGCGTAGACGCCGTCGCCGGCGCCGTCGGGGTTGTTGGCCACCCACAGCGTCTCACCGTCGGACCAGACGCCGGTGGCGGCGGCGTTGGCGGCGTCGAGCGCCTCGATGTCGTGCTTCACCGTCCACTCGAAGTCCGCCTCGCTGGGCGAGGGGCCGGAGGGACCGCCACCGCCGCCCGTGGGCCCGGGCCCGCCGCCGGGGCCGGGGCCGGGGGTGGGATCGTCTGTAGGCGGGTCGCCGTCTTCGTCGCCGTCGGGGGGCAGGGTCCCCGGCTCCGTGACCGCGATCCGCACGATGGTGGTGTCGGTGCGATTGACCGGATCCATGGCGGCGACGCGCAGGACATAGGTGGCTCCGATTTCGATATTCGCGAGAGGGGCGCTCCCCAGGGTCATCTGTCCCGTGGACCGATCAATCTCGAAGTACTCGGTGGCTCCTCCGGCGAGCGAATAGGTCAACGGATCGCCGTCGGCGTCCGAGGCCGTGACCGGTTCGCCGAACGGAGTTCCGGCGACGGCATCCTGGGGCATGCCGATCCTGACGACGCGGGCGGGGAACTCCGGAGCACGATTGCCCGTGGCGTCGGAGGTGATGGACAGCGTGTACTCGTAGAGGGGCCCCAACGGTCTGGTTTCGTGCCGCAACTGGATAACCGCCTCGCCCGTTCGACAGGCGGTCACCCAGAGTGACTGATGGACCGCGCGGCGCCACGACGACAGCTGGTCCTCTTGCTCGCGACAGGATTCCTCAGGCGGCCGTTCCGGAGGAAGCGAGCCGCTGCCGACGCCCAACAGGAGACCGTGGTCATTGGGGCTGAAGTACACGCCCAGGTGGTCGGCGTCATAGGCCGGGATGTCGCCGCGAAAGCGGAATTGGTACCACCCATGAACGTGGATGTCGACGGTTCGGGGCTCCGGGTCCATCCAGAGCAGCGCACCGGCCTCCGGGGGGGCTACCGCCTCTCCCGGCGTGAGGTACTCCGTCGTCAGGAACGCGGTACGCACTGTCGCCAACTCGAGCCTCTGCTCCGGCGGTCCGCGAACAATCTGGAGCACGCTGAGATCGAGCGTGTAGTAGTAGGAACCTCCCACGCCGGGGGAATGGTTGCAGGGCGTGAACAGGCGCACGGTGAAGACCTCCTCGCTCTCGTCTACCTCGATGGTCATGTCGCGTTCGGTGTCCTGCCCAAAGCACTCCCGTGTCTTGTCCTCGTGCCCGGTGATGTCGGCATGGAACACGACGGAGGAATAGCTGGCGAAGTCCAGGTACTCAAGGGTGATGGTGGCGGTGAGGGGCATGTCCCACGGCGCGCTGTGACCCGGCGACAGCTCGAACGAGATTGAAGGCGCCCTCTGCGCCTGCAGGCCGGGCAGCGCGCCGGCGAGCAGAGCCAGAAGCGTGCCGATGGACGTCATCAGCAGTCGCGTCATTGTCCAGACCCCCAATCACGTCGCAGCTAGGCGCCGCTCTTCAGACGGTTCCCCCTGAAACCTAGGGCGCGGCGCAGCGGGTCCCGCAGCACCGCAGTCGGTGCAGCTCTACGGCGGCTTACGCGCAACGGAGCCCCACTCGAGGCGGGCACGAGTTCGCGAGCCGGTGAGGAACGTCCCACTCGTTCATCGAATGACATTCAACAATAGATACGCCAAAAGAGGGGCTATTGCCTTACATTCAAGGCAGATCTAGAGATAATCTATTGGCATCAAAGAACTAGTGTCATTATGGCTTGTACAGCATGAGTGGTGTCGGCCCATTCCGGCACGATTCAGAACTGTAGGAGGGAGTGCGGCTCTCCGGCGGGGGTCACGCGCGACGGCACCCGCACTCGCAGGCAGCAGGAGTTCGGGACGCCGGTGGAGGAACATCCGATTCGTTCATCGAATGACATTCCAGGAATGGATAATGACTGGGGTTATTGTCCAATCCAAAGGCAATCGAGCAATAATAGAATCCTCTCTTACCAATAGCGAGACTATCCCTAACACAGGGCTCGCTATGGCATAATCTGCTTCGGGCACGGTACTACCCGCCCAGGGATCCGCCATGGACACTCGATATCGTGTCGCGCCTGCCTCCCCTTGAGAGCCTGCGCTTCTTCGAGGCCGCGGCCCGCCATGGGAGCTTCGCGCGCGCCGCGTCCGAACTGGGCGTCACCGCGGCGGCTGTCGCCTACCGCGTGCGAGCCCTCGAGGAGCATCTCGACGCCGCGCTCTTCGAACGCCGCCAGCGGGGCGTGCTCCTCAATGCCCGGGGGCGGGCCTACCTGCAGGAGGTGCAGCGCATCCTCGCCGAGTTCCACGGCGTCTCCGAGCGCCACAGCCGCCAGCCGCGCCGTGTCCGCATCATCTCGGTGGAGGCGGTCGCTGAGAAGTGGCTGCTGCCGAGGCTGGCCGCCCTCGAGGCGGCCCATCCCGGCATCGCCATCGAGCTGGAGACCAACCACCGCGGTGTCGACCCCGGCAGCCGCGACTTCGACGCCTGGATCGCCTACACCGGCGCGACCGCGGCGCCGCACCCGGCCACGCGGCGCGTCGACACGCTGATCGAGGAGACGCTCTACGAGGAGCAGCTGCTTCCGGTCTGCAGCCCGGCCTTGCTCGCGGCGCGCGGGCAGCCCCGCGGCGCGGTCGAGCTGGACGGCTGGCCCCTGCTCTACGACCTGGGCTGGGACACCGACTGGGCGTACTGGTCCGCCTGCCAGCACGAGCCCGCGCCGGACCTCTCGCGGGCCTCGGGCTTCCGCCTCTACAGCATGGTGGTCGACGCCGCCGGCCAGGGGCTCGGGGCCGCGATCGGGCGCCCGGCGCTGATTGCGGACGAGCTCGCGAGTGGGGTGCTTGTCCCCGTCTTGGAGCAGCAGGCCGACGCCCCCGAGCGCTGCTGCCTCATCACCACCGCAGCCTCCCGGCGCAAGCCCGAGGTCCAGGCCTTCCGCCAGTGGATCCTCCGTCAGGCCCGATCCCCCGCGCATCCAACGCGAGCACGCTGACCCAGGGCCCAGCACGCCGCTGGGCACCCCCAGGGCATCCGCCATGTGACGACAGCGCGCACGCCTCGGTGAGCTAACGATCACCGACGTGGAGCGTCTCCGCGGGGCCCGGACCGCTCCTCGCGATCCTGGCGCGCGAACGGGCGAAGCTCTCCTGCCGCTGGCAGCCCGCGGTCGTCCAGCGCCGGGCGACCACCGCGCGCGGGCTCGTGCGCCACGAGGAGACGGGCGCGCCCTTCCGCATGCCGTGCTGCCCGGACTGTCATGCGCAGATCGTGGACGTGGACGGCGTGCCGCTCCTCCAGCGCGAGGCATCGCCCCCGGCATGCTCGGCGCCGCCCGCGGCAGGTCGCTCAGCCTCAGCGGGCACGCTCACGGGCGGCGACTCCTCGGCCCTCTTCCACCTGCTCACCGGTTCAACCCGCAGATCCGGACCGCGTTCGGGCGGGGGGAGGAAAGCCGCTGGATCGAGCGCTACGGCTTCGTCGAGCACACGATCGGCCGCGACGACGACGCGGCCGGGGAGGACGGGTGCACGAGCCGCCGCCGCAAGTACCGGAAGGTCGTGCGGGAGCAACCGGGGCTCGCCCCCGCCGCAGTCTCGAAGGGCTCGCGGCGGCTGCTCGCGACCTACCTGCAGGCGCTCCTCGGCATCTCCCGCCACACCGTTCCGGAGGTACGTCCTCGCCGATGCCCCGCCTCCGCGACGCCCTCCGCTACATCGTCCCGGGTCGAGACCTCCGCCTCGAGTGAGACATTCGCTGAGGAGTTGAGGTGACATGATCGCTGGACGCCGACAGTGCATGCACCGTCGGTGAGCGCGCGCGTCACGACGCCCGGAGCGCGGCGGGAGCCGCCACGGACGGTCGCCTCCACGCTCGTGTTCGGCGCTGTTGACCAAGCCCCCTTATCCCATTGACACCCTCCCCGCGCCCCGCGCTCCCTATGGCCGATGCACGGGATGCGAGCACTTCTCGGAGGGGGCGTCCGCCAGGCGGGTGACGCTGTGCCGGCGGTGGGCATACGGCGCGCGGCACGGCGTCGGCCGCCGATCCCACGCCGTCTTCCGCCAGCGTGGCGCTGGCCTGCCCCGGGGGCCGGCGGGTCGGCGCTTGTGCTGCTGGCCGTGTGGGCAGCGGTCCTCCTCGCCTGTGGAGACGGCGGAGTGCGCGAGCCCCATGCGGGCAGCCCCGCGACCGCGGAGACCGCCAGCCCCGCCGTAATCGCGACGCAGGCCGCGGTCGGGGCGCGCTCACAGCCGGCGACCACCACCGCTCCCGTCACGGCGACCGCCACCAGTCCGGCCGCGGCAACCGCCACCAGTCCGGCCACGGCGACCGCCACCACGCCAGCTGCGGCAACCGCCACCACGCCAGCCGCGGCAACCGCCACCAGTCCGGCCACGGCAACCGCCACCACGCCGACCGCCCCTACGCCAGCCGCGGCGACCACCCCTGCTCCAGCTACGGCGAGCGCCACCACTCCGTCCCCGGAGGCCGACGCCTCGGGCACGCCTGCGTCCTCCGCAGGCACGGAGCGGCCCGCCGCGCCCAGCGGGGCCCGCGCGCCGAGCGGGGGCGCCCGGCAGGCGCCCGCCGATCCGGCCGGGAACGCGACAACCGTCTCCAAGCCGGCGCCGACGGACGCTGACGCGGGCGTGCCCTACACCTGGCGGGACGGCGACCGCACGAGGCGCGCCCGGCTGCAGCCCCACCTCGTCCTGCAGCGCAGCAGCGCGAACGCCAAGGACGATGTGGTCCTGCACGACGACGGGCGCGAGAGCATCGTCGAGCGCCGCGCGCGGCACGCCGAGGGCGGGCCGCCGGTCTTCCGAAATGAAGGCGGATCGCTCGTGACGCTGCCCGGCGGTGTGCTGCTGGTGCTCGATCCGGGTTGGGACGAGACCCGGATCAACCGCTTCTTTTCGGTCAACGCGATCAAGCCGGACCGCGTCACGGCGCAGGCCTTCGCCGACAACGCCTTCCTGGTTGCGACCGAGCCCGGCTGGGCCTCGCTGGAGCTGGCCAACGCGCTGGCCGAGCAGGACGGCGTGCTGATCGCCAGTCCCAACTGGCGATCGCAGATCACGCTGCGATGAGAGCTTGGGTCGCGGTCGCGGTCATCATTGCCTGCGCGCTGGTGGCTTGGGTGGCGGCCAATGAGGCGCGCGCCCAGGCCGTGCCGGCGGCGCCGACCGGGATCATGCTGACGGCCACGACGAACTCGCTCAGCGTCGGCTGGACCGTGCCGGCGAGTGACGGCGACTCACCGATCACGTTCTACGACCTGCACTACATCGAGAGCGCCGCGACGGACAAGGCCGATGACAAGTGGACACTCGTGACGCGCGTCTGGAGCGATGGCGAACTCAGCTACACGCTCGCGGAGCTGCTGGACGGGGTCGCCTACGACGTGCGGCTGCGGGCCGTCAACAGCGTCGGTCCCGGCGAGTGGTCGGCCACGACATCGGCGTCGACCAGCGACCACGGCGGCACCGACGCGACGGCCACGAAGCTGGCGCTGGGTAGGTCACTCCCGGGACGGATCGACACCGGCGGCGACGAGGATCGCTTCAGGATCGTACTCCAAGAGCAGACCGATCTGTGGCTCTATACGACGGGCGAGGCAGATACCGCGGGCGAACTGACCCGAGGCGGCACGGTGTTGCATTCGAATGGCGACGGCCAGCTGCCGCCCAATCCGCGCAACTTCTCTTTGCGCGAGGTAGTTGACGCCGGAACCTACTACGTGATCGTTCGCGGCCAACAGGGCGCAGCGCCGGTCGACTACCGGCTGCACGCCGCCGCGGTGCAGGCCGTGGGCAGCAGCACCTCGAAGAGGGTCGAGCTGGGCTCGCTGACGCCTGCTCGCCTGGTCCGGAACGGTTGGGTCGACCGATTCAGGATTGTGCTGACCGAAGCCACCGACCTCTGGGTGATGTCGATCGGCGCGACCGATACGGTGGGCGGGCTATATGACGCCGACGACGAACCGATCGCCGATTCAGACGACGGCTCGCTGCCCGGGAACTACCTCGGGTTCAACCTTCGCGCACAAGTTGATGCGGGTACCTATTACATCCGGGTCGAGGGCTTCGCTGCCCGAGAGGAGGGGCCCTACATCCTCTACACGGCGGCGGCGGGCGATCCCGGCGACTCGATCGCTGCCGCCACCCCACTCAGGTTCGACCTGCCGGCAGCCGGCCGGATCGAACCGGCCGGCGACGAAGACTACTTCAGCCTCAGCGTGCCCACGCCTGGCGAAGTGACGCTATGCGCCCTCAAATTCGACCGCGAGCGGTTCCGGCTCAACATGGCGCTGTCCGACGCGGACGGGAACCCCGTCGGGATCAGCGTCACGCGGGGGATAGGCTGCGGCTTATATGCACTGGGCCCATCCAGCGTCGCGAGCATGATCCGCCTGGGCGCGGGCGTCTACCACCTGCGCGTGACGATGAGCGGCGATCGGACAGAAGCGTACACGCTCGCGGCCCAGCTCGATCCGGAGACGAGAGAAATGGAGCGGGACTGCCTGTCCCGCGGCTCCTCACAGAGCGACCCCCTGTACGGCTGCCAGTGGTACCTCAACAACACCGGGCAGTACGGCCGTGGAGCGGGGCAGGACATCAATGTCGAGGAGATCTGGGCGACCAACAAGGGCGCGGGCGTCAACGTGGCCGTGGTCGACGATGGGCTGGACCTCGATCACGAAGACCTGAGCGCAAACATCAGCCTGGAGGGCAGTCACGACTACACGCCGGAGGTGCCCTGGGATAGCAGGACCGACTGGCATTCCACGTATGTGGGCGGCGTGATCGGCGCCCGCGACAACGCCCTCGGCGTTCGCGGAATCGCGCCCAGAGCGACGCTCTACAGCTATCGCGCGCTGCTGGGCACAGGGGCGGATCGGATCGACGCGCTGGTGCACCAGATGGCGGAGGTCGCGGTCTCGAACCACAGTTACGGTTTCGAGGACAATGGCCAGTACCACTACGCGGGGAGGCCCTGGGAGATGGCGGTCGAGCGCGGGGTGCACGAAGGCTACGGCGGCAAGGGCGTTTTCTACGTCTGGGCCGCCGGCAACGGCTCCGCTTTTGGCGACACCGCCAACTATGACTCAAAGGCGAATCACTACGGGATCACGGCGGCCTGCGCCGTCGATTACCTAGACGCGCGGTCGGGCTACTCGGAGCTGGGCGCCAACCTCTGGGTCTGCGCTCCGTCCTCGCCCGGCGGTTTCAGCTTTCTCCCGCGAATCACCACGACTGACAACTCCAATCGCTACACACATATCTTCGGCGGGACCTCGGCCACGGCGCCGATTGTCGCCGGGGTGGCGGCGCTGCTGCGCGCCGCCCATCGCGAGCTGAGCTGGCGCGATCTGAAGCTGATCCTGGCCGGCTCGGCGCGCCGCAACGACCCTGGACACAGCCACTGGGAAGAGGGCGCGCTGAAGTACGGCTCGACCGACGAGCGTTACTGGTTCAGCCACAGTTACGGCTTCGGCGTGGTCGACGCCGGGGCGGCGATGGCGCTGGCCGACGACTGGACCAGCCCGCCCGCCTGGCGCGAACTCAGCGCGACCTCCAACGAGCAGATCGTGTTTGGCAGCGGCGAGACCGGTAGCAGCAGCATCACGCTCGATCCCCATGTGGACTTCGTCGAGTTCGTCGCCGTCGAACTCGAAATCAGCCACCTCTACTACCGGCATCTGCGGATCAAGCTGACCTCTCCCAGCGGGGAGACATCCACCCTCGTCTTTCCGCTCACCATCAGAGGTGAGATCGAGCCCTGGGTGAAGGCGACGCCGCGCTTCGGTTCGGCCAAGCACCTGGGCGAGAACGCGGCCGGCGAATGGACCCTGGAAATCGTCAACGAGGGAGTCGTTGGTCCCGCAACACTCCATTCCTGGAAGCTGACCGCCTACGGCCACGGCTACAACCCGGGCTTCGCCGAGCTGCGCGCGGTCGCGGCCCGCGACCGTGCGATCCTCGTCGTCTGGGAGGCGCCGACCGACACCGGCGCAACGGCCGTCAGCTCCTACGACCTGCGCTACCGGCGCAGCGACGCGGCGGGCCAGGCGGAGGGCGGCGGGTGGACGGAGCGGAGCGGCGTCTGGTCCTCGGGATCGTTATCGTTGTCGTATCAGCTCGAGGGGTTGGTCGCGGGCGGGCGCTACGAACTGCAGCTGCGGGCGGTCAATGAGGCCGGCCCCGGTCCCTGGTCGGAGAGCCTGGAGGCGGCGACCGAGGCGGTCGCGCCGGAGGCGCCCGCGATTACGCAGGTCGAACCCGGCAACGCCGCGCTCAAGCTGAACTGGACAGCGCCGGCCCACGACGGCGGGGCGGCGATCACCTCCTACGACGTGCGCTCGATCGCGACCAGCGCCGACGAGACCGTGGACGCCAACTGGACTCCCTCCGCCGGCGCGTGGACGTCAGGCGCGCTCGAACACAGGCTCACGGGACTGAGCAACGGCGTCTCCTACGACGTGCAGGTGCGGGCGGTCAACCGGGTCGGGGCGGGCGACTGGTCGGCGATATCCGAGGGAACCCCGCGCACGGTGCCGGGGGCGCCGGCGGTCGAGACGGTGAGCGGGGGCCGGCGCAGTCTCACGGTCGCGTGGAGCGCGCCCGCCGGCGGCGTCGGCGCGGCCATCAGCTCCTATGCCATGCAGTACATCCGCAGCGACGCCGCGGACAAGAGCGCCGCCCGGTGGTCTCCCGCCCCGGTCGCATGGACCCCCGGCGACACCCTCCGCGCAACCATCACCGGCCTCGAGGACGGCGCCGGCTACGACGTGCAGGTGCGGGCGCTGAACACGGTCGGCGCGGGCCTCTGGTCGGCCAGCGGCACCGGCCAGACCCTCCCCTCGGAGGATGCCACGCTCAGCGGCCTGCAGCTGCCCGGGGTGCGGCTGGCGCCCGCGTTCGCGAGCGAGACGACCGAGTACGCGGCGGCCGTGGGGTACACGGTGCGGCGGGTCACGGTCGAGGCGGCGCGGAGCGACGGCGACGCCACAGTCGCGTACCTCGACGGTAACGGCATGTCACTCAGCGACGCCGACGCCGATAGCGCAAACGGCTTCCAGGCCGACCTGTCGGTCGGGGAGAACGTGATCCGGGTACGGGTGACGGCCGAGGACGGCACCACGACGCGGACCTACCGCGTCACGGTGACGCGCACCAAAGAAGACCTGTCGCTCACGCCGGCGGTAAGCGATCCGTCCGCCCCGTTCGCCTCCACGGCGACCTACAGCATCCGCTTCCAGGGTGACTGGAGGACCGCCGTGACGCCCGCGGGCCTGCCCTCGGGCGCGCACTTCTCGCGCCTGATCGGCGGCGTCCACAACGCCGGCGTGAGCTTCCTCGAGAGCGGCGGGAGGGCCAGTGCGGGTGTCGAGTCGATGGCGGAGGTCGGGGGCTGGACGGGCCTGCGAGACGAGGTCCAGAACGCCGGCGCGAACGCGCTCGGGGTCCTGGTTGGCGACACCGACAACATCGGGCCGACGACCGCGAAGACGCTGACCGCCGAACTCGCCGGCTCGCACCCGCGGGTCACGCTGACGACCATGATCGCGCCCAGCCACGACTGGTTCGTCGGCGTCTCCGGTCTGCCGCTGCTCAACGCCTCCGGTCTCTGGCTGCGCTCGCACGAGCTGCCGCTCTATCCCTGGGATGCCGGCACCGAGGAGGGCGACGACTTCTCGCTCGAACCCAGCGTCGACACCACGCGCGGTGTCATCACGAGCATCCGCGGCACGGGCAAGTTCACCACCGAGCGGATCGCCGGCCTCACCTTCACGCTCCAGTCGGTCGAGACCACGCGCAGTCTCGTCGAGAACACGGCCGGGGTCGTGGACCTGGGGCCGCCGGTCGCGCCCGTGGCGAGCGATGGCGCGGTCGGCTACACGCTCGGCGGCGCCGACGCCGCCTCGTTCGACCTCGACGAGGCGACGGGCCAGCTGAGCACGAAGGCGGGCGCAACCTTCAACCACGAGGAACAGGGCAGCCACAGCGTGACCGTCACCGCCACGGACACCGACGGCCCGGTCGTCACGACCGTGCAGATTCACGTCACCGACCTCGACGAACCGCCGGCCATCGCGGGGCCGGAGGCCAGGGACTATCGGGAGAACGCAACGACCTCCGTGGCCACCTACCGCGCCAGCGATCCGGAGGAGGCGCCGGTCGAGTGGTCACTCTCGGGAGACGACCGGAGTCACTTCTCCATCTCCGGCGGCGTGCTCAGCTTCGACCAGCCCCCCGACTACGATGCGCGGGCCGACTCGGACGGAAACAACGACTACGAGGTCACCGTCGAAGCGTCCGACGGTAGCCTCAGCGGGCGCCTCGACGTGACCGTCACGGTCAGCGACGTCAACGAACCGCCGGAGATCACCCCCGCGGACGACATCGCGGTCGACGAGAACTACGACGGAACGCTTGCCGCCTTCAGCGCACGCGACCCCGAGAACGAGCCGGGCCTCACCTACACCTGGTCGCTGGCGGGAACCGACGCGGGCGACTTCAACCTCGGCGAGGCCGGCGTGCTTGCGTTCAAGAACATCCCCGACGCCGACAACCCGGCCGACTCCGGGCGGGACAACGTCTACGACATCACGGTGCGCGCCGAGGACAGCGCGGGCCTTAGGGATGGTCTGAACAGGTGGCGTATCGGGCGCGGTGCGGGTCGATCGGCGTACTGCGCTGCGCTGCGCTGCGGGGGCCGATACCGCGGTCCATGGGTGGTCTCGCCTCCATGTCGCTCCGGAAGCGCTCCGGCGGGCGATTCGGGACGCACGGCTCCCGCGATCACGCGAGCTGAGGCTCGGCTCGCAACAGGTTCGTGAAACCGAGCAGCAGCGTGAGACGCTCGCGGTTCTTCTCAAGACCCCGGTAGCGGACCTTCGCGTACCCGAAGTGCCGCTTCACGTAGAGAAACGGATGCTCAACCTTCGCTCGCACCGAGGCCTTGCGCCGCTCCGCCTGCGCCTCAGCGCCCCCCGGCGCCAGCTGCCGCCTGAGACCCGGACGCAGCGCCACCTGCCAGCTCACCTCCGACCCCGCGTGCTCCGGGCGCTTCTCCACTCCCTGGTAGCCGGCGTCGCCCCACGCCTCCGTCTCGCCGCCGTGCAAGAGGTGATGCGCCTCGGTCACGTCGGAGACGTTCGCCGCCGTCGTGCTCACGCTGTGGACCAGTCCCGTCCGCGCATCCGTGCCGGTGTGCAGCTTCATCCCGAAGTACCACTGCCGGCCCTTTCTGGTCTGGTGCATCTCGGGGTCGCGCGCACGCTCGCGGTTCTTCGTCGATGACGGCGCGCTGATGATCGTGGAGTCCACGATCGTGCCCTCGCGCACCTGCAGCCCCTGCCGTGCGAGGTGCGCGTTGATCGTCGCGAACAGCGCCGTTCCCAGCTGATGACGCTCCAGCAGATGGCGGAAGTTGAGGATCGTCGTCTCATCGGGAATCGGCTCGGAGAGGCTGAGACCGGCGAACTCGAGCATCGAACGGGAGTCGTAGAGTTCCTGCTCCATGCCAGGGTCGCTGAGGTTGAACCAGAGTTGGAGGCAGTGGATGCGCAGCATCACGCGCAGCGGGTAGGGGCGGCGCCCGCGGCCCGGCTTCGGGTAGACGGGCGCGATGCGCTGCTCCAGCTCAGCCCAGGGGACGAGCCTGTCCATGCGCTCGAGGAACGCCTGCCGCCTCGTCTTGACCTTCTTGTGCTCGTACTCGACGCTGCCGAACGAACGCTGCTGCATGGGGCGCCCCTCTCCGGGTCGCCCCATGATCGCATCTGCTCACCCGCTCAGGCGAGTTGTTCAGACCATCCCTAGGGGCAGCATCGACATCACCGTAACGGTCAGACCCGTCAACGAGCCGCCCACCATCAACGGCGACGCGACTCCCGGCATCAAGGAGGAGGGTTCGCTCCTCGTCGGGACGTACCGGGCCAGCGACCCGGAGGGCGACACCATCGCCTGGCAACCGCTCGGCGGGAGCGACGGCGACAGGTTCGAGTTCACCTCCTCGAACGGCAGGCTCGCGTTCAAGGCGGCGCCGGACTACGAGTCCCCGACGGACGTAGGGCGCAACAACGAGTACTCGGTGAGGCTGCGCGCCTCCGACGGCTCGAACATGGAGACGCACGACGTGATGGTGACCGTCACGAACGAGGAGGAGCCGGGCACGCTCGGCCTCTCCTCTGAGCAGCCGCTGGTGGGGACCGTCCTCACGGCCACCCTGCACCTGGAGCGAGATCGGCGGCGGCGCGAGCGAGCGCTACACGCCGGTCGATGCCGACCTGAACCACTACCTGCGGGTGACGGTCGACTACACCGACGGCCACGGCCCAGACAAGCGCATCCAGAAGAGGGCGGACGACCGCGTCGAGGAGCCGCCCCCGGTGAACTACCCACCGGAGTTCCCCGGCTCCACGGCGGAGCGCTCCATCGCCGAGAACGCGGCCGAGGGAACGCCTGTCGGCGACCCGGTCAGCGCCACCGATGCCAACGACGACACGCTGACCTACGCGCTCGCTGCGGACCCCTTCACGATCGACGACGATGGCCAGATCCGGGTCGCGCGGGGCGCGGCACTCAATCACGAGGCGGGAACCGTGTACTTCGTCACGGTGACCGCCACCGATCCCTCCAATGCATCGGCCATCATCTTCGTCAGCATCAGCGTCACGGACGTGAACGAGGCTCCGGAGGCTGTGGACGATTCGGGTACGACCGACGAGGACATGGAGCTGACCGTCGACGTCATCGCGAACGACGACGACCCCGACGAGGACGATCCCAACAACACCCTGACCGTCTCGGTGCGCACGCCGCCGGCCAACGGCGTCGCGGAGGTCAATGCTGCGACGAACGCCATCACCTACACGCCCAACGCCGACTACCACGGGGCGGACAGCTTCACCTACCGGGTGTTCGATGGCGCCCTCTACTCCGCCGCCGCCACGGTTAATGTCACCGTCCGGCCGGTGAACGACCGGCCCGAGTTTCCGGCAGCCACCGCCGAGCGTTCCGTCTCCGCTAGCGCCGGGGAAGGAGATACGGTCGGCGCTCCCGTCACGGCCACCGACGCCGACGACAGTGACACGCTCACGTACAGCCTCTTCGGGAGTGAGGCGCCCTTCTTCGACATCGATCTGTACAGCGGTCAGATCACGGTTGGCGATGGCGTCACTTTCGAGATCGCGTCGAAGGACACGTACGAGGTCACTGTCACTGCCGAAGACCAAAACGGAGCCACGGCGAACGTCGCGGTGACCATCACCGTCACGGCCGGCCCCACCGGCGGCCCCGGCCCCACGGGCGGCGGCGGCGGGCCCTACGGTCCCTCGCCCAGCGAGCTCGACTTCGAGTGGACCGTGAAGCACGACATCGAGGCGCTCGCCGCCGCCAACGCGGCCGCCACCGGCGTCTGGTCCGACGGCGAGACGCTGTGGGTGGCCAACAACCCCGACGGCGCCGGCGACGGCGTCTACGCCTACGACCTCGAGACGGGCGAACGCGTCGAGGAGCGCGAGTTCGCGCTCGACGAGCGCAACCGCGCGCCGCGCGGCCTCTGGTCGGACGGCACGGTGATCTGGGTCTCCGACAGCGGCCGCGACAAGCTCTTCGCCCACGACCTCGCCACAGGCGAGCGCCTGGCCGCAGAGGACTTCGCACTGCACCCCGACAACGACGACCCACGCGGCATCTGGTCCGACGGCGAGACGATGTGGGTGCTGGATGGCCGCGACGACGCCCTCTTCGCCTACGACCTCGCCAGCGGCGAGCTGCTCGCCGAGTGCGCCCTCGACAGCGCCAACGGCGACCCCCGCGGCCTCTGGTCGGACGGCGTCACGATCTGGGTCTCCGACGACGGCGCCAAGCGCCTCTTCGCCTACCGGCTGCCCCTCCTCCCGGAGGAAGCGGAGGACTCGGACGTGGAGGACGCCGATGCGGACGGGAAGGAGCTTGAGCGCGTCCGCGACGAGGAGTTCACGGAGCTGTCGAAGGCGAGCAACAACAGCCCGCGCGGCATCCGGTCCGACGGTGACGTGATGTACGTGGCGGACGCGAGCGACGACAAGGTCTACAGCTACAACATGCCCGACGCCATCGACGCGCGGCTGGCGTCGCTCACGGTGAGCGGCGTCGACATCGGCGAGTTCCTGCCTGGCCGCGAGGAGTACGACGGCGTCGCCGACGAGGGCGTGACGGCGACGACGGTCGAGGCCGAGGCCATGCAGCGCCGCACCACCGTCGTCATCGAGCCGCCCGACGCCGACGACAACGAGGCGAACGGCCACCAGGTGGCGCTCGAGGGAGTCGAGGCGATCACCGTCACCGTCACCTCGGCCGACGACAGCCGCACGAAGACCTACCGCGTGCGCTTCCCCGAGACGGGCTGGGACCCGGCCCGCGATCCCTGGCCACACTGCCTGCGCGGCGCCGTCTCCGAGGGCTTCAGCCTCGTCGTCTTCGCGGGCGGCAGCGTCGACGACCTCTCCGCCTGCGCGGAGCGCCGGGACGTCGTGGCCTTCTACGCCCTGCACGAGGGCGTCTACGTCTCCTACCTCCTCGTCGCGCCTGACTTCGTGAACGAGCCGTTCCGCGAGCTGTTCGCCGATGGCCTGCCCTCCATCACGCCGCTGCTCGCCGCAAGCAACGGACCGCCCTCGGCGGACCCCTTCGGCGGCGACCTTGAAGCCGCCGGGCAGCCGTGGCCGCAGTGCCTGCGCGGCGAGATCGCCCCCGGCTTCAGCCTCGTCGTCTTCGAGGGCGGCAGCGTTGAGGATCTCGTAGCCTGCGCGGAGAGCCGCCACGTCACGGCCGTCTATGTCCTTGTCGGCGGCGAGTGGGTGTCCTACCTCCCCGGGGCGCCGGAGTTCGCGAACGAGAGCTTCGTTGAGCTGTTCCCCGACGGCCTGCCCGCCCTCACGCCGCTGGTTGTCAGGAGCGAGGGACCGGCCGCGGCCAACTGACCGCGACGGTAGGCGCTTGGTCCCGCATCGGATTGATCCCGCAAATCGCACCGGGCCTGCCGGGGTGTGCGGCCGCGGTGGCCAGCCGCCGGCGCCTTCGTTCGCGACGAGACCCTAGCGGTATCGGTATCGCCGTACTCGCAGCCCGCCAGCGCCCCCAGCCCGAGCGTGAGCAGACAGAGCGCCAAAACCGGGGCGCGACCGCAGCGCGGCGCACAGCTCGCCTCACGGCGCTGTGCGGACTCCCAGGCGTCGTTCACCCGGCGTCCTGGCACATCTACGGCCCGCTTTTGACTTCCCTCCGACGGAACTTTCAGCGTTTTGCGGTGGAATACGGCCTTCCACCGAATTTGTTCGTCCGCACGTCCTGTAGGCGCGTTTCCCCTTGACCTGCCTGCGTCTTCGAGGACTTCCGTGTCTCGGAACTCACGTCTTTTCCCTGTACACGCCCATGACACCCGTCGGGGCAGCCCGAAGCCGGGTCCGACGATATTGCCACGCGCGCCCTCCCCTATGGGGCATTCCGCCGGGGAGTTCGCCGCCGCACACTCGATCGCCGTCAACAGCACCGATTTGCGGGAGGCGAGAGGCAGTACGACGGGCGAGCGCAGGCCGCAGGTATCACCGATGAAACCCCCTTTCATGGGATTACGTTCGGCGCTCCCGCCCATCACGCTCTTCCCGTGGAACGGGCATACGAGGGCCGGACGAGATGCGATCGACGAAGCAGCAAGTGCGCAACGGGCGCGGCCACAACAGTGGCCCGGAGCCGCGCGTGGTCGCCATCGAGTACCGGCCCGTCCCCGACGCCGAGGCTCGGCTGCGCCGCATCGCCGCGATCCTGCTCAACCACGCGACCCGGGCAGCCTCGCACGCAGGCGACGGGGAGCACCCGGAGGTCCCGTAGGGAAGGGTGCATCGCCGGGAAAGCGCCTCGTCGCAGCCCTGCTTTGACCGCCTCGCCGCAGCCCCGCTACGCTGAGGGGGACGAGGTGGCCCGGCGGTGCGCAAACACCCCGGGCCGTGGCGCCACCCGCGGACAGGTGACGCGAGCCGCATGCTACCGCTCGCGGACCCGCCCCCGCAGGGAGGCGGGTCCGTTTGTATTCGAAGGAGGCAGCCATGCCGGGAACGAACCATCACCAGCCCGGGACACGCCGCGCCGCCATCTACGCGCGCGTCTCCGACAAGAGCCAGGCCGAGGACGACAAGACCTCCCTCGGCGAGCAGATCAGCGACATGGAGGCCTACTGCGAGGAGCGCGGGCTTGAGATCACCGCCCGCTACCAGGAGGTCGGGCGCGGCTGGTCCAAGAGCCGCCCCGAGTTCCAGCGCATGCTCGCCGACGCCGCCTCCGGCCGCTTCGATGTCATCGTCTGCTGGAAGTCCGACCGCCTCAGCCGCGGCATGTACCCCGCTGCCGCCCTCATGGAGGTCGTCGAGGCGCACGGCATCGGCCTCGAGGCCGTCATGGACGCGATCGACATGAAGACCTTCGGCCTCATGGCCGCGATCGGCAAGATCGAGCTCGACAACTTCCGCGAACGCGCCTCGATGGGCAAGCGCGGCACCGCCAAGCAGGGCCGCATCCCCGTCAGCAACGTCCCCGACGGCTACCGCATCGCCGAGGCCCGCACGCCCGAGGTCGACGAGGAGCGCGCCGAGGTCATCCGCCGCATCTTCCGCCACTACGTCCACGACGGCCTGGGCGCGCCGGCCATCGCCGCGGCGCTCACGGACGACGGCGTCCCCACGGCAAGGCCCGGCGCAAGCTGGCACGCGACGCAGATCAATCGCATCCTCCGCAATGAGGCCTACCGGGGCACCTGGTGGTACGGCAAGGCCCGCCACACCGCCACCGACGCCGGCACGCGCGTGCACGCGCAGCCCCGCGACGCCTGGATCGGCGTCCCGTTCCCGCCGCTCGTGGACGAGGAGACGTGGGAGCGGGCGAAGACGCTGCGCGAGCGGCGGCTGACGCGCTCGCCGCGCAACACGAAGACCTTCCACCTGCTCCAGCACCTCGTGCACTGCAGCGAGTGCGGGATGCTGATGGGTCCCAGCGTGGTCCGCAGCCAGAGCACGCGGCGCCGCGGCAAGACGTACTCGTACAGGCTCAAGACGCCGCGCCGCTACTACCGCTGCTACGGGATGGGAGCGCCCTACCGCCTGCGCTGCCGCGAGCACCCGTTCATCCGCGCCGAGCAGCTCGAGGAGCTGGTCTGGGGCGAGGTCAGGCGCGTGCTCCAGGACCCGGACCTGATCGCGGCCGGGCTGGCGGCGCTGGACCCGGACGAGGACGGCGGGGCGGCGGACGATGCCGCGCGCACCGAGCGCGAGTTGGCGGGCGTGCAGGCGGAGGAGGACCGCGCGATCCGGCTCTACGTGAGCGGGAAGATCAGCGAGCAGCAACTCGACCACCAGCGGCGCTTCATCGGCGAGCGGCTGGAGCGGCTCCGCGCGAGGCTCGACGAGCTCCGGGCGGGGGCGTCGGCGCGGGCCGACCGGCGCGTGGCGGTGGAGCAGGTCGTGGAGTGGGCGCGCCGCGCCGGCGGCGGCCTCGACGGCCTGCCAGACTCGGAGCGCCGCGAGGTGCTGGACCTGCTGCTGGAGGAGGCGACGATCGACGGCGAGAACAACGTTACCCTCACGCTCGCCATCCCCGCCGACGAGGATTTCGTGTCGATTGCCAAACCGGAGCCGATTACAGCGTGTACACGATGCGGCAGGCCTCACGCAGGTCCTGGCGGATCGGCCAGACGCAGCCCGTGCAGGTTGTCTTCATGGCCTACCGGAGCACCCTGCGGGCCGACGCCCTGAAGCTCGTGGCGAAGAAGCTGCGAAGCTCCCTCGCCGTCGAGGGCGAGCTGCCCGAGGACGGGCTCGCCGCCTACGGCGATGACGGCGACGACCTCATGCTGGCGCTCGCCAGGAAGATCGTCGCCGGCGAGGAAGACGGCGGCTGGGTCGAGTCGGTCTTCGCCCAGGCGCGGCAGGTCGCGGCGGAGGCCGAGGCGCTGCTGGTCGACGCCGAGTGGGCTGCGCCGGAGCCGGTGGCCGTCGAGGTTCACGCCCACGGCAACGGCCATACCGCCGTTCCGGTTGGGGGCAACGCCGGTGACGACGACACCCCGGAGCGGCAGCGATCGCTGTTCTCCTGGGCGGAGTTCATGGCGGAGGAGCCGGCGAAGCCTGGGCGCCGCAGCCGCAGGCCCGCGCCCGCGTCCATCTCGCTCTTCGAGTGGGCGCTGGAACGGGAGCGGGAGTCGGTGCCGGCCGGCGTGGGGTGCCAGGCCGGGACCAAGAGGGGAGGCCATCGCAGCAGCTGCGGTGGCCTCCCCTTGCCGGTCCATGTGTGCGGGCCTTTTGTCGTTTTAGCCGCGCAGCCCCTGCAGCGCGTGGGAGTGGCACCCTGGACGGCTTCCTTGACGGCGCCGCCTGGTCCGCGAGCAGGCGCATACCCGGAATGCAGTAAATCCTCACGTAGCCTCAGGGGAAAAGGTCGGCACTCACGCAAGAATGGTCTTGTTACTTCCGTAGCCCCTTCTTGAAGATCGTCACCGAACTGCCATCGAACGTGGGCCAATTTCTACCGAAGGTTCAGAGCCAGGTGGTTACGCTCCCATGACGTGGCCCGTTCGTACGGGAGGCACTTGCGTGGCGCTCGAGAGTCCAGTGCATGCACCTGAGACGGCGGACGGAACGTCCGTGCGCACACGACCCGGCAGCCATCGCGCGCGAAGCGACCGCCACAACAGCAGTACCTGTCTCAGTCGCGGAATCGTCCCCCCTCCGAGCAAACAAAATGACTCGCCGATTGTGCCGCCCGGCACTTACGAGGATGTCGGGAGAGCGTCAAGAATGTGACCCGAATCACGGGCTGGAATGCGCTCGATGGTGGCCCCGGCCACTCCGGGTTGGGAATTGGGAAGGCATCCGGTTGTGCGTGACAGACCAGTTCCTGGCCCCTGAAGCGATCGCCGCGCTGGGGTCTGCCGTGCAGGGCGACCTGGCACATACGTACCCCCCGGAATTGTGGTGGGTGCTGGCAGGCCGGGGGTAACTCGTGATCGCCTCCCGGCGTCTCGCGCCGCTCCTGCTGCTCCTTGCCGGACTCGCGGTCCTGACCCTGGCCGTGGCCCTGACAGTTCACGCCCAGAGCCAGGAGGTGACCGCCACCGCGGCCGCCACCGGCGCTAACCCCCCGGCCAAGCCCACCAGCGTCCAGGCCTCGGCGGTACACGATTCGGTCACCCTCACCTGGATGGCCTCGACGGACCAGACGGTCACCCACTACGCCATCCTGCGCCGCAACCGGGACACCGACGCATCCCAGGTCTTCAACGTTGTCGAGAGCAACGCCGGTCCCGAAACCAGCTACACCGACGGCACGGTATCGGCGTCGAGCACCTACATCTACCGGGCGAAGGCGGTCAGCCGCACCGGCGTCAGCCAGTGGTCCGGCTACGTCAAGGCCGAGACCCCGGCAGCGCCGGATTCGACCCTGGAACCCACTCCCATTCCCACTCCTACACCATCCCCGGAGCCGGTACCCACGCCGGCCCCTGAAGACCTGGCCCCCACGGGCCTGACGGTCAGCCTGGTCGGGAACAAGGTGACCCTGAGCTGGACCGCCCCTCACGAGGACGCCGAATCCGTGGACGGCTATGAGATTCTGCGCCGGCGGCCCTACGAGGGCGAGAGTTCCCTGGCGACGCTGGTGGCCGACACCGAATCAACGGCCACGACCTACACCGACGCCACCGCCACCGGGGCGGGGGAGACCTACGCCTACCAGGTCAAGGCCATCCGGGGGGAGGACCGGAGCGACGCATCCGGCCAGGCCCAGGTCCAGGTCCCCCACGACCCCGTCGACTTGGCCCCCACCGGCCTGACCGCCGTGGTCCTGACCGCGTCTCTGGTGCTGGTGGGGGAGGACCCCACCACCACCGCCTCAACCTCCGTTCGTCTGAGCTGGACCGCCCCGGCGGAGGACGCCGGCAGCGTCACCGGCTACGAGATACTGCGCGCCGTGGGCGAGGGGGAGCTTGCCACCCTGGTTGACGACACCGGGAACACGGCGACCGCCTACACCGACACCACCGCAACCGAGGCGGGGGAGACCTACGCCTATAAGGTCAAGGCCATCCGGGGCGAGGACCGGAGCCAGGCGTCCGGCCAGGCCCGGGTCCAACTCCCCCATGACGCCGTTGACCTTGCCCCGTCGGACCTCACCGCCGAGGCGGTTGACGGCGGCGGGGTCGACCTGAGCTGGAGCGCCCCTGCGGAGGACGCCGACAGGGTCACCGGCTACGAGGTCCTGCGCGCCGTCGGACAGGGCCAGTTGACCACGCTGCCGGCCAACAGCGCCTCAGTGGCCACCAGCTACATCGACGCCGGCGCGACTCAGGCGGGCGAGACCTACCGCTACGAAGTCAAGGCCCTGCGCGGCGCTGAGAAGAGCCGCGCCTCCAATCGGGCCGCGCTGAGGCTGCCGCCCGACCCCGTCGATCAGTCGGAACCAGAGGGGATAAGCGACCAGACCGATACTCCCGACTCCAACACCCAACCCACACTCGAGGCGTTTCCGTCGAGCCAGGGCGCCGTCTACACCTGGGACGACGGCGATCGCACGCTGCAGGCACGGTTGCAAGTGGATTTGACCGTGACGAAAGACGGCGGCATCAGTTCGCGAGAGACGATCGTCAGAAGCGACATCGGCAGCAATACCGCTCAGAAGAGTGGCGGGTTCCCGGTGTTTCGCTCCCCGTCCGGGGCCTTGATGACGCTGCCCGGCGGTGTGCTGCTGGTGTTCGACGCTGCCTGGGACCAGGCCGCCGTGGACGACTTCTTCGTCCGCAATCAGATCGGCGTGAGCCGGGTATCGGAACTCGGCTGGCTGCCGAATGGGTTCTTCGTCGACACCGAGCCGGGCTTCCCCTCGCTCGACCTGGCAAACGCGCTGACCGGCCAGGACGGTGTGGTGCTCTCCAGCCCCAACTGGTGGACTGAGAGCACACTCTATTGAGAAGGACAACGACCCTGCGGGCGCCGCCCGCTGCGAATACCGCGTTGATGAGCGGCCGCTTGCTGTTGGCCGCACTGCTGGCGATCGTATTCATGGCCGGCGACGCAGGAGCGCAGTCGCCCGTCGCTGCCCCCAACATCACCTCCGTGACCCCAGGTGACGAATCATTGACCATCGCCTGGACGGCGCCCGCCGGCGTCACCGGGATCACCGCCTACGACCTGCGTTACATCGCCACCGCGGACGATGAGACGAGCGACGCCAACTGGACCGTCGTTGCGGGTATCTGGAGCAGCGGCCCGTTGCTCTATGTCCTGCCCGGACTCAGCAACAGCACGAGCTACGATGTGCAGCTCCGCGCGTTCGCCGGAGCCGCGGGGGCCTGGTCCGCGACATCCAGCGTCACACCCGCTGAACCTGGCGGCGCCCTGATCACATCCTCGACCCTGCCGCTGAACACGCCGCTGGGAGGGATGATTGAGCGGGCGACCGACGCCGATCTGTTCAAATTCGAACTGACGACGGCGACCGGAATCGTCATTCGCGCCAGCGGCGATCTGGACAGCGTGGGTGAGTTGCTGGACGCGGACGGCGAACTGATTCTGGAGAATGACGACGGCAACATCGCATCGGGAAGAGGGAACTTCCTGATCGGAACATCCCTGGATGCCGGGACTTACTACGTGAGAGTCACGAGCTATGGAGGCGCGACGGGTAGCTACGTCCTGCACACCGAGACGATTGTCGACACGACCGCCCGGACCGATGCCCAATCCATCGAAGTCGCCGCTGTCCGAACCGGGATCATCGATCAGGGAAGCGATGAGGACTGGTACACGTTCACCCTGAGTGAGCAGACGACGCTGATCGCCTATGCCAGCGGCGCTGTCAATGCGACGGGCTCGCTGCTCAACAGCGCCGTCGAGCCAGTCTCCGATGTCGAGGAGCTAAGCCTCCCGGGTACCAGCTTCCTGGCCCTGGTCACCCTCGACGCGGGGACATATTACCTCAAAGTGACAGCAGCGGGCGCACAGGTCGGCGGATACGTCGTAGGTCTGGAACAGGTGACAGAGCCCGGCGGCACGAAGGAGACTGCACTGCCGTTGCCTTTCGGTCGACCCGTCTCAGGCGCCATCGATCCGGCCACTGATGCCGACTACTTCCAAATCGAAACGGACGCGGCCATGCACGTCCGTATCTCCGCCGCGGGAGCAGCAGTCGATCTCGCTGCGACCTTGCTTGATGAGGACGGCCAAGCGGTCGACGCAAACCTGTTCTCGGACATCTACGGCCAGGGCGACACCATCGCCGTCACGCTGCTGGATCGGCTCGACGCCGGCACCCACTATCTGAAGCTGACCAGCTCCGCTGAGGGAAGCGGCAGCGCAACGGGACGCTATGTCGTGCTCCTGACTGACGCGATCTCTTACGACAGTTCTCTCGACGCCTGCATGGTGATCGCCACTGCTCTCAGCGACCCGCTCTTCGGTTGTCAGTGGCACTTGCGCAACACGGGTCAATTCGATGGCACGGCGGGCGAAGACATCAACGTGGAAGCGGTGTGGGCGGCCGGCAAGCTGGGGGACGGCGCGACCGTAGCGGTGGTCGACGACGGTCTGGATTACACGCACAAGGACCTGAAGGCCAACGTCATCGCCGACCTCAACCACGACTACACCGCCGTGCTGGGCTTGGATGACCCCGACTTCTCCCACGGCACGAACGTGGCGGGCATCATCGCCGCAGCAGCCAACGAGATTGGGGTCAGAGGCGTCGCGCCTCGGTCGAAGATCTACGGCCTCAACCTGACCGAGGACCGGACCGATCAGAACACAGCAGATGCGATGACTCGCGCGATGGACACAACCGCTGTCTCCAACAACAGCTGGGGTCCGACGCGGGGACGGGGCTACGCTCATGCACCCGCGATCTGGGAGCTGGCCGTGGAGCGGGGGGTGACTGAAGGTTACGGGGGCAAGGGCGTCTTCTATGTGTGGGCAGCCGGCAACGCTCATCGGATCGGCGGGTACGCCAATCTCAACGAATACGCCAACCACTACAGTTCCACCGCTGTCTGCGCAGTCAACGACAAAGGGGATCGGGCGGGGTATTCGGAAACCGGAGCCAACCTTTGGGTTTGCGCACCGTCCGCTGATCCCGGGGTCTCCGATGAGGAAGTCACCACCACCACCAGCGGTAGTGGCTATACGCGAGAGTTCAACGGGACTTCCGTGTCAGCCCCGATCGTCTCCGGCGTCGCCGCGCTGTTGCGAGCCGCTCACAACGACTTAACCTGGCGGGACGTCAAGCTCATCCTTGCCGGCTCCGCGCGAAAGAACGACTCGACAAACAGCGGCTGGAAACAGGGCGCACTCGAGTACGGGTCGACGACCGAGCACTACGACTTCAACCGCGAATACGGCTTCGGCGTCGTGGATGCCAAGGCGGCGATGGATCTGGCCGACAACTGGACTCGGCTTGCGGACTTTGTTGCCATGTCTGAAGAGTCGGGCGTTGTCGATCTGGCGATTCCCAACCCGTCCTCGGGCACGCCTACCACGGTCGAGACCAGCATCAGCATGGGCCCAGAGATCCAGTTCACCGAGTTCGTCGCGATAGATGTCACCCTGGAGGCGCCGGTCTTCCGCGACCTGCGTGTGGAGTTGGTCTCGCCATCGGGCGCGGTATCCCGGTTGACCAAGGCGCTCGGGTCCAGCGGCGAATGCGCGAGGCTTTCCGCCTTCCTGGGTGGTGGCGCCTGTAGTCTGAATGGCGAGTTCCGTTTCGGGTCGGCTCGGCATCTTGGTGAGGACCCGGCCGGCGACTGGAAACTGCGAGTCAGCGACCGCTTGACAGGCGGGACAACCGCCAGCCTGACTTCCTGGCGCCTGACGGTGTACGGCCACAGGCGCTCTCCCGGCCGCCCCGCGATTACGTCGCTGAGCAGCAGCGACTACGCGCTCAGCGTGGCCTGGACCGCCCCGGCCAACGTCGGCGCGTCTGACCTGACCGCCTACGACCTGCGTTACATCGAGTCCGACGCCGACGAATCCGTAGACACGAACTGGACCGTTGTAGCGGACGTATGGACAACGAATTCGGGGGAAGGCTTGGCGCACACCATCAGCGGCCTCAGCGGTTTGGTCCCGTACGACGTGCAGGTGCGGGCGGTCAACAACGACGGCGACGGCCTCTGGTCGGACAGCGTGATCGGAATCCCCGGCACACCCGCCGCTGCCACGATTGATTCACTGACGCCGGGCGACCAGTCGTTGACGGTCGTCTGGAGCGCGCCCACCGACACGAGCGGCGAAACCGTCGCGTCGTACAAGCTGCGCTACCTCCGCAGCGACGCCAGCGACAAGGCCGACGCCCACTGGACCGTCCGGGAAGGGCTCCCGGCCTCCAGCAGCCTCGAAGTCACGCTCACGGGCCTAATCAACGGCGTCGCTTACGACGTCCAGGTGCGGGCGGTCACCGCGAACGCCGAACTGACCTGGTCCCCGCCCCAATCCGCTGCGCCGCGAACCCTGGCGGGCGCTCCGCTGATCAACTCCGTGACCAGCGGCGACGCGAAGCTCACCGTCCGCTGGAGCGCACCCGCCAGCGACGGGGGAGCGACGATCACGGCATACGACCTGCGCTCCATCCGCAGCAACGCTCCCGATCAGTCCGACTCATTCTGGACCAGCGAACCGGCCATCTGGACCGGCGGCGCGCTCGAACACACCTTGTCGGAGCTCTCCAACGGCGTCGCCCTTGACATACAGGTCAGGGCCGTCAATGCCGCCGGCGACGGCCCCTGGTCGGCGACCAGATCGGGGACACCGCGGACCCTGCCTGGGCGTCCCGTGATCACCTCGGCCACGGCGACAGACCGGACGCTCACGATCAACTGGGATCCGCCGGCTGACAACGGCGGGGCCCGGATCACCGCCTACGACTTGCGCTACATCCGCAGCGACTCGATGCTGACAACCTACTTCGCGTGGGACTACATGAACCTCAAATTCGCCCAAGGCGCCGCCCCGACGTACACAGTCAGGGGGCTTGCGGACAGCACGCAGTACGACTTACAGGTCCGAGCGCGCAATGCAGTTGGCGCGGGGGACTGGTCGGATACCTGGGTTGGGACGACGGCAGTCTCCGCCGACGCCACGCTGAGCGCGCTGACCCTGGGCGGCGTAACGCTGGCGCCGAAGTTCGACCGCATGAAGGACTCGTATACGGCGGCGGTCGGGTATACGGTGACGCGGATCACCATCGCCGGAGCCGGCAACCGGACCGGTGCGTCCCTGGCATACCTCGACGTCGCCGGCCACACGATCGTCGACGCAGACACCAACACCGATGGCCTTCAGGTAGGACTGGAGGCGGGCGAGAACGTCATCAAGATCAGAGTGACGGCTCCCGACGGCATTGCCGTGCGGACATACACGATCACCGTCACACGCACCGAGGAGGACAGATCGCTCAGTCCATCTGCGACCGATGCTGTTGCGCCGTTTGCGTCAACCGCCAGCTACGATGTGCAATTCCAGGCCAGCTGGAATGTGGCTGCCGTACCGGACCGGGCCGGGCGGCCCCGAGGTGCGCACTTCTCAAAGCTCGTTGGCGCGGTCCACAACGCCGCGGTGACCTTCCTCGCCAGCGGCGAGAGGGCCAGTGCTGGGATGGAGCACATGGCGGAACGCGGCAACACCGACGCGCTCGAGGGCGAAATTCGGGCCGCACTCAACACGCTCCAACCTAATGCCCTCGCGCTCATTGAAGGAAATGATGGCTATATCAGCCGCGTCGAGTTGGCAACGCTGAGCAATGTCACGTTCACGACCGCGTTTCCGCGGATCACGCTTGTGACGAAGATCGACCCGAGCCACGACTGGTTCGTGGGAGTCTCCGGGCTGCCGCTGCTTGACGGCTCGGGTCACTGGCTGCGTACGCACCAGGTGCACCTCTTCCCCTGGGACGCCGGTACCGAGGAGGGCGACGACTTCTCACTTTCCCCCAACGTTGACACGACTCCGCGCGGGGACATCACGAGCATCCGCGGGACTGGCCTGTTCACAACTGCACCGATGGCCAGCCTCTCATTCAGGCTCCGGTCGATCCGGACGAAACGCAGCCTTGTCGAGAACTCGACCGCTGGCGTGAACATCGGCCTTCCCGTCGCGGCCACGGCAAACAGCGGTACGTACAGTTACAGCCTCGGCGGCCCGGACGGCGAATCATTCAACCTCGATACTTCGACTGGTCAACTATGGACCAAGGCGGGGGTGACCTACGACTACGAATCGAAGGACAGCTACACGGTGACCGTGACGGCGACTGATACGGACGGCTCCATCGTCACCACCGTGGACATCACCGTCGCGAACATCGACGAGCCGCCGGAGATCACCGGGCAACACAGCATCGAGCTCGCCGAGAACCGCACCGGAGCGGTCGCCACCTACCGAGCGCGCGACCCCGAGGGCGAACCGGTGACATGGCTGCCGCTCGGAGGTCCGGACAGCGGCGCTTTTAGGCTCAGCGCGAGCGGCGTGCTCACGTTCAGGGCGCCTCCCAACTACGAGGACCAGGAAGAGTACGACGTCACCCTGCGAGCTTCCGCAGACGGCGAGAGTGGAGTCCAGACCGGAACCCTGGACGTGACCATCACCGTCACCGACGTGGACGAACCGGCGGACATCTCCTTCGCTGCGGCTGACGGCGTCACCGTGAACAACAATGCGCTCGCCGTGGACGAGAACCATGAGGGCACGCTGGCCACCTTCAGCGCGAGCGACCCGGAGCAGAAGCCCAGTCTGACGTACACGTGGTCCCTCGGGGGAAGCGACCGGGGCGACTTCGTCATCACCGCCGGCGGCGGGCTCTCCTTCGCCAACGTCCCCGACCACGAGCGCCCGGCCGACTCCGGTGGGAACAACGTCTACGACATCACGGTGAGCGCCCGCGACAGCGACGGCAAGACGGGCAGCATCGCGCTCACCGTCACCGTCGACCCCGTCAATGAGCTGCCCACCATCAGCGGCGACGCGGCACTTAGGATCGAGGAAGAGGGAACGCTCCAAGTCGGGACGTACCGGGCAGCGGACCCCGAGAGCGCCACCATCGCCTGGCAGCCACTCGTCGGGAGCGACAGCGACAAGTTCGACTTCAACGCCTCGAACGGGCGGCTCCGCTTCAAGACGGCGCCGGACTACGAGGACGCGGAGGACTCGGGCGGCAACAACGTATACGACGTGACCCTGAGCGTCTCCGCCGGCGGCCACACCACCACCCTGAATGTCGCCGTCACCATCACGAACAGGGACGAGACCGGCACGCTCGCCTTCCCCTCGACGCGCCCACAGGAGGAGGCGGAATACACCGCCACGCTCAGCGACGCCGACGGGGTGGTCTCGACGACGTGGACCTGGGTGCGCTCGACGAGCCGGACGAGCGGCTGGGCGGCCGTAAGCGGCGCCGTCGACGGCCTCACGACCAGCGCGTACACGCCCCTCGCGGGAGACATCGGCTACTACCTCCGCGCGACCGCCGCCTACGAGGATGGACACGGGCCGAACAAGAGCCGCGAGGTGGTGTCGTCCAGCACCGTGCGGGCGAAGCCCGTCGTCAACATCCCGCCGGCGTTCGCCGACACAACCACGACCCGCGACATCCCCGAGAACGCCGGCGCGAACGCCGCGGTCGGCGCTCGCGTGACGGCCACCGATACGGACAGCGGGGACACGCTGCGGTACGAGTTCGAGCCCGAGTCGGACCTCTTCACGATCGACAGCGCCAACGGCCAGATCCGGGTGAAGGCGGCAGGGTCGCTCGACTACGATGACGAGACGGCGCGCTCACACACGGTCACCGTCAAGGCCAGCGACAGCTCCAATGCGTTCGACACGATCGACGTCACGATCACCGTCACCGATGTGAACGAGCCGCCGGAGGCCGTGGCCGACAGCGCCACCGTCGACGAGGACGACTCGGTCATCATCGACGTGCTCAACAACGACAGCGACCCCGAGGACGACGTGAGCGACCTGACAGTGAGCGCGGGGAATGCGCGCAACGGGCAGGTCGTGGTGAACGCCCCGCAGAATCCCGGTGAGCTCTACACGATCACGTACACGCCCCGGGCCAACTACCACGGCGCCGACAGCTTCACCTACACGGTCCGGGACAGCGGCAGCCCCTCCCTCTCCGGCACGGCGACCGTCAGCGTCAACGTCGAAGGGGTCAACGACGACCCCGGGTTCGCCTCGGCGACCGCGGAGCGCAGCGTCGCCGAGAGCGCCGGGGAGGGCGACAACGTCGGTGCGCCCGTGACGGCCACGGACATCGACGAGGACAGGCTCACGTACAGCCTCTTCGGGACCGACGCAGGCTTCTTTGATATCGATCCGCGCCGCGGTCAGATCACCGTCGCCGCCGGGGTTACCTTCGACACCGCGACGACAGACACGTACAGCGTCACGGTCGAGGCGGACGACGCGAACGGCGGCAGGGCGACCGTCGAGGTGACCATCACCGTCACGGCCGGCCCGGCGGGACCACCGATCACCGTCGGTGGGGGCGGCCTCGCTGGAGGTGGCGGCGGTGGGCCCTCGGGACCCAGCCCCAGCACCGTCGACTTCGAGTGGACCGTGAAGCAGGACATCGAGGCGCTCGACAGCGGCCATGACAAGCCGACGGGGATGTGGTCGGACGGCACCACGCTCTGGCTCGCCCACAACGGCGACGGCGCCGACGACGCGATCTATGCCTACGACCTCGCGAGCGGCGAGCGCGTCGAGGAGCGTGAGTTCGCACTCGATGAGACGAATCGCGCCCCGCGGGGCATCTGGTCCGATGGCGAGACGCTGTGGGTCGCCGACAGCGGCCAGGACCGCCTCTTCGCGCACGATCTCGCCAGCGGCGAGCGGCTACGGGACCGCGACATCGTGCTCCACCGCGACAACCCCGACGTTCGCGGCATCTGGTCTCGCGACCGGATCATGTGGGTGCTCGACAGCCGCACGGATGCGCTGTTCGCCTACAACCTGACGTCCCGTGAACTCCTCGGCGAGTACGCCCTCGACGACACCAACGGCGACCCCCACGGCATCTGGTCGGATGGCGTCGGCGTCTGGGTCTCGGACCATGGGCGGAAGCGGCTTCTCGCCTACCGGCTGCCCGCGCTGCCGAATGAGCAAGAGCCCTCCGGCGAGGACATGTCACTCGAACGCGTCGGTGATGAGGACTTCAGGGAGCTGAACGGCGCCAGCAACAACAGCCCGCGCGGCATCTGGTCCGACGGCGACGTCATGTACGTGGCCGACCAGAGCGACGATAAGGTTTACACCTACAACATCCCCGACGTCATTGACGCACGCCTTGCCTCGCTCACCCTGAGCGCCGTTGACATCGGGGAGTTCGACCGCAACCGCACCGACTACGAGGGAATCCCACACGAGGGCATGACGCAGACGACCGTGGATGCGGAGGCGCTGCAGCGCCGCACGGATATCGACATCGACCCGCCCGACGCCGACGAGGAAACGGACGGCCACCAGATCGACTTCCAGGACCTCAGTGAGATCACGGTCGTCGTCACCTCGGCCGACGGCAGTCGCATCAAGACCTACCGGGTACGCTTCGCCGAGACAGGGTGGAACTCCGCGAGCGATCCCTGGCCGCACTGTCTGCGCGGCGCCGTGGCCGAAGGCTTCAGCCTTGTGGTCTACGAGGGCGGAAGCGTCGAGGAACTGGCGGCCTGCGCCGAGAGCCGGAACATCGTAGCCCTCTACGTCCTCCACGAGGGCGTCTACGTGTCCTACATCCTCGGCGCGCCCGACTTCGTCAACCGCGAGTTCAGAGAGCTGTTCGCCGACGGGCCCCTGATCATGGCGCCTCTCGTCGTCGGCAGCAACGGACCGCCCTCGGCGGACCCGTTCGGGGCTGAGCTGGACGGCGCTGGCCCGCAGCCGTGGCCGGAGTGCTTGCGCGGGGATGTCGTCGAGGGCTTCAGCCTCGTCGTCTACGAGGGGGGCAGTGTTGAGGAACTGGAGGTGTGCGCGCAGAGCCGCCACTTCACGTCCGTGTATGTCCTCGCGGACGGGGAGTGGGTCTCCTACATCCTCGGCGCGCCGGAGTTCGCGAACCAGCCATTCCGGGAATTGTTCGCCGAGGGCGTTCCCCCGCTCACACCACTGGTCGCCAGGAGCGAAGGGCCTCCCGAAGCCAACTGACCTCTTCCCGTCCGCGTCTGTCTGATTCGAGGCCGACTCTGTCTACACGATGCGGGCAGGCCTCGCGCAGGCCCTGACGGATCGGCCAGACGCAGCCCGTCCAGGTCGTCTTCATGGCCTACCGGAACACCCTGCAGCGCGCGGGAGTGGCACCTTGGACGGCTTCCCCGACGGCGCCGCCTGGTCCGCGAGCAGGTTCATACCCGGAATGCAGTAAACCCCTCACGTAGCCTCACAGAAAAAGGCCCGAGACTCACGCGATTGGTCTTGTTGCCGCCGTAGCTCTTTCTTGAGAATACTCACCGAATTGCCATCGAAGTGGGCCGATTTCTACTGAGTGGCGCTCGAGAGTCCAGTGCATGCACCTGGGACGGCGGACGGAACGTCCGTGCGCACACGACCCGGCAACCATCGCGCGCGAAGCGACCACCAGAGCAGCAGCACCTGTCTCAGTCGCGGAATCGCTCTCCCTGGGAGCAAACAAACTGGCCTCCCGATTATGCCGCTCGGCACTTACGAGGATGTCGGGAGAGCGTCAGCGTGTGCCCGAATCACGGGCCGGATTGCGCTCGATGGTGGCCCCGGCCACTCCGGGTTGGGAATTGGGAAGACATCCCGTTGCGCGTGACAGACCAGTTCTTGGCGCCTGAAGCGACCGCCGCGCTGGGGTCTGCCGTGCAGGGCGACCTGGCACATACGTACCCCCCCGATTTTTTTTTGGTGGGTGCTGGCAGGCCGGGGGTAACTCGTGATCGCCTCCCGGCGTATCGCGCCCCTCCCGCTGCTGCTCATCGGACTGGCGGTCTTTGCTGTACTGGCGAACGTCCCTGCAAGTGGTGTAACAGTGCACCATCCTGATCAGTTGCTAGCTGGCGGTCTGCAGCAGCACCTCCTCGCCTGAGGCGACCTCGGCCACGGCCGCCGGCAGCGGCTGCAGCATCGTCATGTAGCGCCGCCCCTCCGCCCACTCGTCGTGCTGCTCGGCGAGCACGGCGCCGACCAGCCGCACGACGGCGGCACGGTTGGGGAAGATGCCGACGACGTTGGTGCGCCGCCGGATCTCCTTGTTGAGCCGTTCCAGCGGGTTGTTCGACCAGACCTGCCGCCAGTGGGCGACCGGGAAGGCGGTGAATGCCAGGATCTCCGGGTCGGCGTCGGCGAGCAGCGCCGCGGCTTCGGGGAAGCGCTCGGCGAGCTGCTCCACCACGCGGGCGTGTTGGGCCTGCACCTCGGCCGCCGAGGACTGCTCGTAGATCGTCCGCACCGTCGTCGCCACCAGCTTCTCGGCGCTCTTCGGCACCCGGGTCAGCAGGTTGCGCATGAAGTGCGTGCGGCAGCGCTGCCAGGAGGCGCCGGCGAAGACCGTCGCGATCGCCGCCCGCAGTCCCTGGTGGGCGTCCGAGGTCACGAGCTCGACCCCGGACAGGCCGCGCGCCACGAGGCCGCGCAGGAAGCCCAGCCAGAACGCCCCGTCCTCGGAGGTGCCGACGTCGATGCCCAGCAGCTCGCGCTTGCCGGAGGCGTTGACGGCGGTGGCGACGACGACGCTCACCTGCACGACGCGGCCCTCCTCGCGCACGAGCTGGGTGAGCGCGTCGAGCCAGAGGTAGCGGTAGGGGCCTGAGTCGAGGGGCCGCTCGAGGAAGCTCGAGACGACCTCGTCGAGTTCAGCGCACATGCGCGAGACCTGGCTCTTGGAGATGCCGTCGCAGCCGAGCGAGCGCACGAGGTCGTCGACGCGGCGCGTCGAAACGCCCTCGACGTAGGCCTGCGTGACCACGGATACCAGGGCGCGCTCTGAGCGCCGCCGCGGCTCGAGCAGCGAGGGGAAGTAGCTGCCCTCGCGCAGCTTCGGGATGCCCAGTTCGATCGTGCCCACGCGCGTGTCCCAGCGCCGCGGCCGGTAGCCGTTGCGCCGGGTCAGGCGCGTCTCGCTGCGCTCGCCGTGAGCGGCGCCGATCTGCGCCGAGACCTCGGCGTCCATCACCGCCTGGGCGAGCAGCGCGACCGCCTCGCGCAGGAAGTCGAGGTCAGCTCCGTCCGTCTGCTTGCGCAGCAGTTCCAACAAGTCCACGCTCTCCTTGACCACAGTCGTCCTCCTCCACGTGACTCTTCTTCTTGTGAAGGATGGCGCTGTGGTCTCCTACGTCTACCTCCTGTGACACCACTTCCTGGGACGCTACCGTACTGGGTAACGTCCCCGGGGTCGCCCACGCCCAGACTCCGCCGACCAGTCCGCCACCGGCAAGCCGATCATTCTGGCTTCGGCGGAAGGCGCTCCCTATCTGTTTGCCGACACTTCGCGCATCGCCGACGGGAACGGGCTCCCCTTCTCCGATCTTCAGGGGAACGTTGGTGTTGGAGTGGGGGCTGAGATCAAGTTCATCTACTCCTACCAGTGGATCCGAATCGACGGCATGAACGAGACCAACATCGGCGACGGCTCGGCCAGGTATCGGCTTGTCGACGCCGATCTCGGCAAGTTGATCAAGGTAACAGTCTCATTCACGGACCGGGACAACTATTCGGAGGCCGTGACGAGTCTGCCGTTCGGTCCGGTCCTCGAAGCGACCGCATTGTCGTCCCCATCGACGCTGGTCGGCAATACGGGTCAGTCGGGGTCGGCCACGGCGGTGATCGACAAGCAGTACGCGCATGAGTTCATGCTGGGCGACCACGGCCAGGGCTACGAACTCTCGAGTGTCTCGATCGAGCTGGCCGCGGTCCCATCCAGTCTGACCGTCTCGCTCTGGATCGGCGATCACTCCACTCGAAGTTCGAGCCCGCGAATCAAGCTGTTCGACTTCGAGAACCCGCCATCGCTCCGGGTCGGCCGGAACAGGTTCACCGCGCCGCCGGGCGTGCTCGCCTACCACCGTGTCCGCTACCACATCGTGCTGACGGAGTTCGGCTCCTCGCTGTCGATCAAGGAGACGACGTCGGACGCGGAGGACGAGGGCGGCGAGGCGGGCGCCGAGCTCGGGAACCAATCGCATCTCCGAGCACTGAATGGGACTGGACACTGGACTGGTTCCGCGGGGCGCGACAGCGTGCTGCGCCTGGTCATCGAGGGCTCGAGGCGGGCCAGCGGCATCCTCGGTTCGACGTACAACCAACCCGTTGAAGGTGATCAGGAAGTCATCTCGATTGACGACGACTGCTGCTTCGAGATGGGTGTCGGACCGGCGGATCGCTACCTGATCCGCGGCTTTTCCTGGCGCTCGGATGACACCACGTCGCGGTCCGGCGGCGTGACCAACCCGTGCACGTGCTTGGCGGCACGAGTACCACGGCCGCCCGGCCGCTTCCGCCTGCGACCGTTGCGCCTGGCTGAGCCGTCCATTCCGTGATGCCGGCTGTGTTCCGTGTATTGATCAACTTGAACATAAGTAAGGCGGCGGCCGTCCTCGTGCCGTCTCCAATATGGTCATAGGCTTCCCAATCTGCTGAAGAACCGGTCCGAGGCGAGTCCAAGGGGCCCCAGGGCGGTCGCGATGGCCGTCACGGGGGTCGTTCGAGGGACCGCCCCGGCGCATCCGCACCCTCCCGGACGCGCGCCGGGCGCACTGCGCCTACGCCGGGGCGAGTTCGAGCTTGGCCATGCGCACGAGGTTGTAGGCCGCGGCGGCGAACTCCAGCCACAGGCGGTTGCGCGCCGGCCCCACGTAGCGCAGCTTGCGGCCTCCGCCCACCGTCTTCAGCCAGCCGAAGACCTCCTCCACACGCTTGCGGCGCCGCTGGCTCACGGCGTACCCGGGGTGCCGCGTCGTGCGCCCGTCCACCGCGCTGCGTCCCCAGCGGCGGTCGTTGCGCGCCAAGTGCGGGGTCACCCCCAGCGAGCGCAGCTCCCTCACGAAGCCGCGCGTGTCGTAGCCGCGGTCGGCTCCCAGCGTGGCCCGGCCGGCGGTGCTGCGCTCCACCATCTGCAGCGCCGCCTCACGCTCGGCGCGGCCGTTCGCCTCGCTCAGCTCCACGTCGACCACCAGGCCGTGGCGGTTCTCGGTGAGCACGTGTCCCAGGTAGCTCAGCTTCGCCGCCTGTCCCGAACCCTTCTTGTAGAGCCGCGCATCGGGGTCGGTGCTGCTGACGTGCGTGTCGCTGCTCCGGCGCTGCCCGCGGAAGTCCACTTCGCGGTTGCGGCCGCCCCCGGACGGCGGGTCCTGGTCGTCGCGGGGGTGGTAGCTTCTATGAGGGACGGTCTTTCCGCAAGGCCGACGTGGCGGCCTTCTCCGGGTATGGCGCTCCATTCAAGCCGCTCGTGATGTCCGGTCGCGGAGCCTGTGCCAAGCTTCTATCCGCACTCTCGGTGGGCTACAGCGAGCCCGGTGCATGAAGGCACATCCTGCTTCCAGGGGGCGCTGCTATCTCTGCCGCGTCCTCGATGGGACAAGTGGGTGCTCGCAGTCGCCCGTGCTCGGCATCACGTGCGTGGCTTCGTTCGCGCTCGGGTCTTCCTTCCTGATCTCCGGTCCCCGCCGGCTGAGGCGGCGCCTCCCGGCTACGCGGCCTCGCGGGCCACGGCGTGACGCAGCGGCTCGTAGACCTCCCCGCTCTTCCACAGCGCGAGCAGCAGCACCGCCAACCGCCTCGCGACGGCCACGACCGCGCGCTTCTTCGCGTTGCCCGCCCCTGTTCCCGCGTAGCGCTCACCCCAGCGACGCAGGTCGCTATCGGGTCCGAAGGGACCGAGGATGTAGTGCGCGGCCTGCACCAGCAGCCGCCGCAAGCCCGCGTCGCCGCTCTTGCCGATGCCGAGCTGCGGCGCGCGCTCCCCTGAGTCGCGCTGCCGCGGCACGAGCCCGAGGTAGGCCCCCACCTCCCGGTTCTGCGGGAAGCGCCCCGGGTTCTCGATCGTCAGCACGAACGTGAGCGCGGTGATCGGCCCCACGCCGGTGACCTGGCGCAGCGCCGCGGTCTCGGGGTGGGCCTCGCACAACGCCTCGACCTCCCGCCCGGCCGCCGCAGTGCGCACGGTCAGCTCGCCAATCGCCTCCACCAGCGGCAGCAGCGCCGGGCGCAGCCCGTCGGGGATGTGGTCCGCCGTCTTGCGGTGAAAGGCCGCGGCCGTGCACGACGGCAGCGCGTCGCCGCAGGCCTTGACGGCCCCGCGCACGTGGTTGATGAGCAGCGTCCTCGATCGCACCAGCGCGTCGCGGGCGCGCACCACGGCGAGGTCGTGCTGACTCTGCTCGCTCCTGTGGCGGATCGGGGCGAGCAACTCCGGGTCGAAGCGCCCCAGCCGCGCCAGCCACGCGGCGTCGAGCCGGTCGGTCTTGCGCTGGCTGCCGGCGATCAGCGCGACCTGGCGAGGGTTGGCGACGACCACCTCATGGCCGAGGTCCGCCACGACGCGGCTCAGCCACGGCGAGCGCGGCCCCGCCTCGAGCACGACCCGCGCCGGGGAGAGGCCGGTCAGCGCTGCGCCCAGCGCCGCAGCCGCGGTGCGGACGCGCCGCTCGCGCAGCACCTCGCCGCCGCCGAGCGCGTGGATGTGTGTGTAGCGGTCGCCCACGTCGAGGCCGACGGTAACGGCGGGCCCATCCTTGCCCTCAATGCTCCACGTCGTTGCGCTATCCTGCTCCATGGCCGGTCTCCTACCTCTCTCAGGCTCCTTGCCGAGCCGCTACCTGGCCCATCGAGGCCGTGCTCCCGGCGGAGACGAGTATCCGCTGTGAGGAGGAGACCGGCCCTCATGCCTATCTCTTGAGCGACGCCCACGCCTCGAGCAGCGTCCCGTCGACGGTGAAGTGCTCGGCCGAGAGCAGCCGGCGGCGGCGCGCCTCGGCCACCACCTCGGCTAAGAACGCGCGCGCCGCGTCCACCTCCAGCAGCCGCTCGCGGTTCTTCGAGAAGGTCGAGGCGTCGAAGGGATCGTCTGAGATGTTGAGGTCGAGGAACCACTTGAAGAGCAGGTCGTAGCGCAGCCGCTCGCAGAACTGGCGCTCGCTGCGCACCGAGTAGAGCGCGATCAGCAGGCTCGCCTTGAGCAGGTGCTCGGGCGGGATCGAGGGCCGGCCGCCCCTGGCGTACATCGTGTCGAACAGCGGCGAGAGCCGGGCCAGCGCTGCGTCGACGATCGGCTTGATGCGGCGGATCGGGTGCTCGGCCGGGACAAACGAGTCCGGCGTGACCGCGAGCATGATGTCGGCCTGACGCTCGGCGTCGCCTCGCATGGGGCAGCCTCCAGGCTACGCCCCCGCCGCCTCGACCATCCTGCCAGATGGCCGCGCCTTTTTCAGCACCCTGTTAACCGCATATTTCCCGCTGTTAGCGCGGGCCCCGACCGGCCGTCGGCGCCGGGCGTGAGCTTCTCATCACATGGGGATATCGCCGTCCCCGCCAACGGCGCCGCGCTGCTGGCCGTGCTCGGCGAGCCGCTCTATGCGTTGGTGCAGAACCTGGGCCGAACCGACAACGGTTACGTTTCGGTCGGCGGCGCCAGCGGCAATGCGGTGACGCAGGGCTTCCAGACGGGATCCGAGACGGGCGGCTACGGGCTGCTGGGCATCGGCGTCAACATCGAAGGCTCCGACGACACGAACAGCGTCGCCCAGATACCTGATGATTCGACCTCCGTGACGGTCTCGCTGCACGCCGCTGGGGTTGGCGGGGTGCCGGCCGCGAAGCTGTTCGATCTCGTCAGTCCGACCGAGTTCGCGCCGGGTCACAGCTTCTTCGAGGCGCCGCCCGGCACGAGGCTGGACGCGAGCACCATCTACGTGCTGGTCTGGAGACACCAGGCCGGCACCTACCACCGGTTGCAGCAGACCACGGCCGATGCCGAGGACTCGGGCGCATTTGTGGGCGCGATCATCGTGGACGCGTTCTTTCTGGCGACGCTGGGGGGCAATGCTATCAGCTTTGATAAGGATTCCGATGGCAACTCGTTGGAGATCGCGGTCTACACGGACACCACGCTCCGCAACGCCAGCGGCTTGCCGGTCGTCCTGGTGTCCGCCGAAGGCGGCAGCATCCTGGCGGCCGACACGTTGCGCATCGCCGACGCTGACGGGCTGCCATACACCGGACAGCCGGATTCTGGGATCGACGGCTACGTCTTCTCCTACCGGTGGATCCGGGTTGACGGCGAGACCGAGACCGAAGTGGGTACCGACTCACAGCGGTACCAGCTCGTCGACGCCGATATCGGCAAGCTGATCCAGGTGCGAGTCTCGTACGTCGACCGAGCGGGCTTCCCCGAGGCGCTGACCAGCCTGCCCTACGGCCCGGTCCCCAGACGGGAACTGTCGGCAGCGCCGAGGAAGCTGGTCGGCAACACGGGCCAGACGCCGTCGACCGTGGCGAACATCAGCGGGACGTATGCCATGGGCTTCAGGCTGGGCACGCACGGCCAGGGCTATGAGATCTCGAGCGTCGAAATCGACCTGGCCGCGGTTCCGTCGAGCCTGAACGTCTCCCTGTGGAACGGAGGCCCTCGTGGCAACATCTCCCATGGGTCGCGCACCGCAAAGCTGTTCGACTTCGAGACCCCGTCTTCCTTCCAGGTCGGTCTGAACAAGTTCACGGCCCCGGCAGGCGCGTTCGCGTATCAGCAGGTCGCGGCGGAGGCCGAGGCGCTGCTGGTCGATGCCGAGTGGGCTGCACCGGAGCCGGTCGCGGTCGAGGTTCACGCCGACGGCAACGGCCGCACCGCCCTTGCGGTTGGCAACGCCGAAGACAACGGAACCCCGGAGCGACAACGCTCGCTGTCCTCCTCGGCGGAGTTCATGGCCGAGGAACCGGCGAAGCCTGAGCGCCGCGGCCGGGACGAAGCTCGGACGCTCTCGCTCTTCGAGTGGGCGCTCGAACGGGCGCGGGAGGCGGAGCCGGCCGGCGCGGGGCGCTAGGCCAGGAGCCAGGGGGGAGGCCATCGCGCCTGCTGCGATGGCCTCCCGTCCCGGTCCGTCCATCTGTGTGGCCTGTTGTCGCTTAAGCCGCCCAGCCCGGGCGGCGCGTCGGGGTGGCACCGGGGATGGCTTCCCCGGACGGCGTCCCGGCCGACGGTGATGCCATTGCGGCTCGGCAGCCCTGGCACGCGAAGCGACCGCCAGAGCAGCAGTACCTGTCCCAGTTGCGGAATCGCTCTCCCTCGGAGCAAACAAACTGGCCTCCCGATTGTGCCGCTCGGCACTTACGAGGATGTCGAGAGATCGCCAAGATCTGATGGAACACGGACTCGATCGTCTTGCACCGGCTGGATGTCGCTGCCCGTGCGGTTACCGCAAAGGGCAACCGGATCACCGCGGAGGACGTGCGCGTCTGGGTGGTCCGCCCGGACGGGATGACCTTCGGCTCGGGCTGGCGCAGCGGCCACGACGAGACGGGCGATTGAGCGGTAGAGATGCTCCTGGCGCCCAAATGGCTGATCCCGGCGGCGGTGTGCGTCCTCGTATGCACCCTGCTCGCGGGAGGGAGCGTGCGGGCGCAGACCGCGACGGCGCCCCCGGCTCCGGCCATCGAGTCGCTGACCCCCAGAGATCAGGCGATTACCGTTGTCTGGACCGCTCCCGCGAGTGACGGCGGCTCGGTGATCACGTCGTACGACCTGCGCTACATCAACAGCGACGCGACGGACAAGGCCGACGCCAACTGGACCGACGAGCCCAACGTCTGGAGCTCCGGCGCCCTGCGGGCCACCATCACCGGACTGACGAACGGCACGACCTACGACGTGCAGGCGCGGGCGGTCAACGACAACGGCAACGGCGCCTGGTCCACCACCGTCTCCGGCAAGGCCGCCACCGTTCCCACGGCTCCCCGCCTAGCGTACGCGGTGCCCAGGAGCGGTCAGATTACCATTACATGGTCGAGCCCGGTCAGCGACGGCGGGTCCGAGATCACCTCGTACGACCTGCGTTACATCAGGAGCGACGCGGAAGATTCGGTCTATTTCAACTGGACGTTCCGGGAAGATTTCAGCCAGGTTGCCGGCAGCTACAGGATCCAGGGCCTGACCAACGGCGTCGCGTATCACGTACAGGTGCGGGCGATCAACGCTGCGGGTGCCGGCGCCTGGTTCGCACGTGTTACCAGAACCCCCACAGGCCCTCCTGGCATCCCCTCCATCGACACGGTGACTTCGAGCGACGAATCGCTCACCATCACATGGTCGCCCCCCGCCAGTGATGGGGGCGCCGCAGTCACCCGCTACAACCTCCGGTACGTCCGCGAGGACCTGGTGGCGGGCAATTTCCTCTTTGTGTGGAACCACGAGAGCGGCATCTGGACCTCCGGCGACCTCGAGTACACCCTCAGCGGGCTGGACAACGGCGTCCGCTACCGGCTGGGCCTGCAGGCGGTCAATTCAAAGGGCTCGAGCGGATGGTCCGACTGGAGCGATCCACGCACCGGTGTTGCCGGAGTCCCCCCGGAGCTACCCGGCGCGCCCACCGTCGACCGGGCGATCTCGAACGGAACGATGGTGGACATTGAGTGGTCCGCCCCGGCGAACGACGGGGGCGCCGACATCAGTAGCTACGACCTGCGCTACATCCTCAGCGACGCGGCCGACAAGGCCGACGACAACAACTGGACCGTCCTGGAGAGCGCCTGGAGCTCCGGCGCACTGACGTACACGGTCAGGGGACTGACCGCCGATGTCCAGTACGACTTCCAGCTGAGGGCGGTCAACTCCGCCGGCGCGGGGGACTGGTCCGTAACAGTCGTCAATGTGGACCCGTCCCCGCCGGGCGCTCCCACCATTGGGTTCTTCTCGGACGAGACACCCGGCCAACTCTGGATTCCCTGGTTCCCCCCCGCTGATGATGGCGGGGCGCCCGACGAGCGACCTCATCCCGTCCGGAACCCTGCAATACGCCATCACCGGACTGGAGAACGGCGTCTGGTACTCGATAGACGCCTATTCGGTCAGTGCCGCAGAGCGAACGAGCCCGCCGCCGCCGGACGCGCTGCCGGTACATTCCCCCGGCAGGGTACCGGCCGCTCTCGGAGAGTTGAAACGAATATTGACCGCCGAGAGCAGCATCTTCATCTCGTGGACAGGCCCCTCGGACAACGGCGGACACACCGTCACCTCGTACGACGTACACCACCATCGCACGAGCGATCCCACGAACGTCGCCAGGCGTTCGGAGGGCGCCCGGGACATCGTTGAGGGGCTGTCGGCGACAAACGTCACGTGGGTCGGGAACCTGACCCCCCATGTCGAGTACGAGATACGGGTGCGCGCGCGCAACCGGATTGGCGCGGGCCCCTGGTCCAGCCTGACCCTGATCCCCCGGGCGAGGCCCGTCGATCTCACGGTCGACTCGGTGACTCCCGGCGACGGCGCCCTCACGGTCTCCTGGACCGACGGCGGCGACGACGAGATCACCGGCTACGAACTGCGCTACATCGACTACATCCCGTTCAGCGTGGCTCCGGACAGCACCGAGTGGGACTACATCCGCAACATCACGGGGACCAGCCCCTGACACACACCATCGACGGACTGCAAAACGGCGTCGCGTACATCATCCAGTTGCGGGGCAAGAACAGGTACGGGGACACGTCCGGAGAACTGCCGAGCGACTGGGGTCGTTGGAAGCCCGGCGCCTGTTGCTGGCTGTACGAGACGCCCCGGACGACCCCCGACGCACCCGGCACCACTTCGGTGACTTCGGGTGATCGAACGCTCACGGTGGCCTGGTCGGCGCCGGCTGAGGACGGCGGCAGCGACGTCACCGGCTACGACCTGCGCTACATACGCAGCGACGCGGCGGACAAGTCCGACGCCAACTGGACGGAGCGGGACGGCATCTGGAGCTCCGGTGCGCTGCGATACCCTCTGTCCGGCCTGACCAACGGCGTCGAGTACGACGTGCAGGTGCGGGCGGTGAATGCCGCGGGTAACGGCCAGTGGTCCGGCGCCGTCTCCGGCACGCCCGAAACGATACCCTCGGCCCCCACCATCGACTCGGTGACCCCCGGCGATGAGACGCTCGCGGTGGCCTGGTTCGCCCCGGCCAGTGACGGTGGCCGCGACATCACCGGCTACGACCTGCGCTACATCCGCAGCGACGCCCCCAACAAGGCGGACGTCAACTGGACGGAGCAGCCCGGTATCTGGAGTTCCGGCGCGCTGCAATACACCGTGTCCGGCCTGACCAACGGCGTGGACTATGACGTGCAGGTGCGGGCGGTGAATGCGGTGGGGGCAGGCTCCTGGTCCGGCGCCGGCGCCGGAACACCACTGACAACGCCCGGCGCTCCCACCATCGACTCGGTGACACCCGACGACGGGACGCTCGCGGTGGCCTGGTCCGCCCCGGCGGACACCGGGGGCAGCGAGGTCACCGGCTACGACCTGCGCTACATCCGGTCCGACGCGACCGACAAGTCCGACGCCAACTGGACCGTCAGAGACAGCGTCCGGACCTCCGGCGCGCTGCGGTACACTTTGGCGGCCTGACCAACGGCGTGGACTATCACGTGCAGCTGCGCGCGGACAACATCGCCGGTAACGGCCAGTGGTCACTCACGATCTCCGGCGCGCCCGAGACGATACCCGCAGCCCCCACCATCGGCTCGGTGACCCCCGGCGACGAGACGCTCACCATCGCCTGGTCCGCCCCGACCGACACCGGCGGTGGAACCATCCAGGGCTACGATGCGCGCTACATACGCAGCGACGCACCGGACAAATCCGACGCCAACTGGACAGTGCGGGGCAGCATATGGACATCCGGCGCCCGGCAATCCACGGTGTCCGGCCTGACCAACGGAGTCCGGTACGACGTGCAGCTGCGCGCGGTCACCGACGTCGGGACCGGCCCCTGGTCCGCCACTGCCTCCGCCACTCCCCGGACGGCGCCCGCTGCCCCAGCCATCAACCTGATCACCGTCGGCGACGGCGCCCTGGCCGTGTCGTGGTCCGCCCCTTCAGATACCGGTGGGTCCACTATCACGTCCTACGACGTGCGCTACATCCGCAGCGACGCGCCTGACAAGTCCGACGGCGCCAGCTGGACGGAGCGGGACAGCATCTGGACGTCCGGCGTCCTCCGGTCCACCCTCGGCAGCCTGACCAACGGGGTCGGGTACGACGTGCAGGTGCGTGCCGTCAACGGCGCCGGGGACGGTTCCTGGTCGGCCACCGCCTCCGCCACACCCCAGACCGTGGCCGATGCCCCGACCATCGACCTGATCACCCCCGGCGACCGCACCCCCGCCGTGTCCTGGTCCGCCCCTTCAGATGACGGCGGGTCCGCTATCACGTCCCACGACGTGCGCTACATCCGCAGCGACGCGCTGGATAAGGCCGACGCCAACTGGACGGTGCGGGACGACATCTGGAACTCCGGCCCTTTGTTGTACGACCTCGCCGGACTGACCAACGGGGCCGGGTACGACGTGCAGGTGCGCTCGGTCAACGGCGCCGGAGACGGCCCATGGTCCGCCACCGCCACAGATACGCCATGGACCACGCCCGACGCCCCGACCATCGACGTGATTACCGCCGGCACCTACGCTCTGTCAGTCACCTGGCTCGCCCCGGCCGAGGACGGCGAGTCCGCAATCACCTCCTACGACCTGCGCTACATCCGCAGCGATGCCACTGACAGGGCAGACGGCAACTGGACGGTGCGGGAGGACATCTGGAGCTCCGGCCGCCTGCGATATGCGCTCAGCGAGGCGACCGGCTTCGACTTGAGCAGCGGGGTCCAGTACGACGTGCAGGTCAGGGCGGACAACGGCGTCGCGGCCGGCCCCTGGTCCGCCATCCGGACTGGCACGCCGCGGCAGCCGCCCACAGTCACCGTGTCCAGTGCACCCGCGCCCCTCGCGGTGACGCGAGGCGACGTGACGCCACGGCTCGAGGATCCCAGGGAGGGCGACGTGCCCGCCAAGGGCACGTACACGGTCGCGCTGGACACGCAGCCCAGCGGCGACGTGACGGTCACCATCAACTCGGACAACCTTGACGTGGCGGTGCTGCCGGAGAGCCTCACCTTCACGACGTTCGACTGGGATCAGCCCAAGACGGTCACCGTTACCGCCGCCGGTGACGCGGACGCGACCGACGACACGGCGACCCTGACCCACGGGGCCAGCGGCAGCGACTATGCCGGCAGCGCCACTCTCACGGTCACCGTCACCGACCTGGACGCCCCGCCGGTTAGTCCCGTGGGTCCGCCGGGCCTCGGCGGCGGTGGCGGCGGCGGTGGCGGCGGGCCCTCACCGAGCGAGGTCGAGTTCGAGTGGACGGTGAAGCACGACATCGAGTCGCTCGACTCCAGCCATGACTCGCCCACGGGCTCGTGGTCCAACGGCTCCATCCTCTGGCTCCTCGAGAACGGCGACGGCGCCGACGACGCCATCTACGCCTATGATCTGGAGACGGGCGAGCGGGTCGAGGAGCGCGAGTTCGAGCTCGACGAGCGCAACCGCGCCCCGCGCGGTCTCTGGTCCGACGAGGAGACGATCTGGGTCTCCGACAGCGGCCAGAACCGCCTGTTCGCCTACGGTCTCGAGAGCGGCGAGCGGGTCGAGGAGCGCGAGATCGCGCTCGCCCGCCACAACCGCGCCGCCCGCGGCATCTGGTCTCGCGACGGGACCATGTGGGTGCTGGACGGCCGCCGCGACGCGCTCTTCGGCTACGACCTCGAAAGCGGCGAGCTGCTCGCCGAGTGCGCCCTGCACGACGACAACGACGACCCGCGCGGCATCTGGTCGGACGGCGTCACGGTCTGGGTCTCCGACGCCGTCGCCAGGCGCCTCTTCGCCTACCGCCTGCCCGTGCTGTCCGGGGAGTCGGACGCGGACGAGGAGGACGAGGGTGACAAGGAGCTCGAGCGCGTCCGCGACGAGGAGTTCGGACAGTCCAGGGAGCTGACGAAGGCCAGCAACAACAGCCCGCGCGGCATCTGGTCCGACCGCGACGTGATGTACGTCGCCGACGCCAACGACGGCAAGGTCTATAGCTACAACATGCCCGACGCCATCGACGCCCGCCTCGCCTCGCTGACGATGAGCGGCGTCGACATCGGGGAGTTCTCGCCAAGCCGCGAGGAGTACGAGGGCGTCGTAGCCGAGGGCGTGGCGGAAACGACGGTCGTGGCCGCCACGGTGCAGAGCGGCGCCGGCGTCGTGATCGACCTGCCCGACGCCGACGGCGACGATGCGAACGGGCACCAGGTCTCGCTGGACGGTGTGAGCGAGATCACCGTGACGGTGACCTCCGCTGACGGCAGCCGCGAGAAGACCTACCGCGTGACCTTCGGCGAGGCCGAACAGGAATCGACACCCGAGCCCTGGACGCACTGTTTGCGTGGCGACATCGCCGAGGGCTTCAACCTCCTCGTCTACGAGGGCGGCAGCGTCGAGGACCTCGTGGCCTGCGCGGAGAGCCGGGGTGTCACGGCCCTCTACGCGCTGCACGAGGGCGTCTACGTCTCCTACATCCTCGGAGCGCCGGAGTGGGTGAACGCGGGCTTCGCCGAGCTGTTCCCCGGTAGCGTTCCCCCGGTCACGCCGCTGGCCGTCAAGAGCAACGGACCGCCTTCAACGGACCCGAACCGCGGCGACGGCGCCTCCCTGCCGGGGCCGGAGTGCCTGCGCGGCGAGATCGCCGAGGGCTTCAGCCTTGTCGTCTACGAGGGCGGCAGCGTCGAGGACCTCGTGGCCTGCGCGGAGACCCGGGATGTCATGACCCTCTACGCGCTGCACGAGGGTGACTACGTCTCCTACATCCTCGGAGCGCGGCCGTTCGTGACCCAGCCCTTCGTCGAGCTGTTCGCCGATGGCCTGCCCTCCATCACGCCACTGGTCGCCAGGAGCGAGGGGCCTCCGGAAGCCAACTGACCTCTCCCTGTCTGCGCCTGTCGCATTCACGGGGACGACGGCTACGACCCGATGGCTCGCGCTGGCGAGGAAGATCGTCGCTGGCGAGGAGGACATCGACCCGGTCGAGTCGGTCTTCGCCCAGGCGCAGCAGGTCGCGCCGGATGCCGAGGCGCCGCTGGTCGACGCCGAGTGGGCCGCACCCGAGCCGGAGGGAGATATCGTCAAGAGTTGTGGATCGCTGATCGGAGAGATCAGGCGGCGTACCTCCCGTGAGTTGCTTCGTTGCTCCCGTCCGGGCTGACCGGTCGCTCGTGTAGCACCCCGCCGGCGAAGACGCCGCCGGCCCGGACGGCGGCGACGAGCTGGGGTGCGTTCACCCGCCGCCAGCGCTGTTGCGCCGCGTCGAGCAGCTTGTAGGCCATCGCCAGCCCCGCTGACCGCGAGCCCGCGCCCTTCGTGACGCGCTGGCGCAGCCGCACCGTGGCGAAGCTGGACTCGATCGGGTTCGTCGTGCGCAGGTGCACGTGGTGCTCGGCGGGGAAGTCGTGGAACGCCAGCAGTCGTTCGAGGTCGTGGCTGACCTTCGCCGTCGCCTTCGGCCACTGCGCGAACTGCTCGCCGAAGGCGCGCGCCGCAGCGAGCGCCTCGGCGCGCGTCGCCGCGCCAGACACCGCGTGCAGCGCCCGCTTCGCCTCCCCCTGCACGCGCTTGGGCAGCGCCGCCAGTACGTTCTGGGTCTTGTGCACCCAGCAGCGCTGCTCGCCCGTGCGGGGGAAGACCTCCCTGAGCGCCGCCCAGAAGCCGAGCGCCCCGTCGCCGATGGCCAGCTCGGGGTCGCGCATGCCGCGCTCGCGCAGCTCCCGCAGTAGGTCGAGCCAGGACTGCGTGTCCTCGCGGTAGCCGTCCTGCACGGCCACGAGTTCCTTGCGGCCGTCGGGCCGTACGCCCACCAGCACCAGGCAGCAGAGCCGGTCCTCCTCGAGGCGCACGTTGAAGTGCACGCCGTCCGCCCAGAGGTAGACGTAGTCGACCGCGGCGAGGCTGCGCCGCCGCCAGCGCTCGTGCTCCGCCTGCCACGCCTCGCTGAGCCTGCTCACGGTCGAGGCGGAGAGGCCCGCCTCCGAGCCGAAGAAGGCCGACAGCGCCGGGACGAAGTCGCCCGTCGAGAGCCCGCGCAGGTAGAGCAGCGGCAGCACCTCGGTCACCTTCGGCGAGCGCCGCATGTAGGGCGGCAGGAGCGCCGAGATGTAGCGCTCCCCGTCGCGGCGGTCATCGATGCGCGGCGCCTGGACGGCGATGCGGCCCGCGGCGGTCGTGATCTCTCGCGCGCGGGCGTGGCCGTTGCCCACGACGAGCCGCCGCCCTTCCTCATCGACGGCGGCGGCGTAACGCTCGAGGTAGGCTTGGCGCTCGGCCTCCAGCGCCACCGCGAGCATCTCCTGGGCGGCCAGGCGGCAGAGCTCGTCCAGGCCGACCTGCGGCCCGGGTCTCCCTTCGCGCTCGCCTCCCTCATGCACTACCCTCAACATCCGGCGTACTCCTCCCGGCCGGCTTCCACCGGCCACCTGCTACTGGACTCAGGGAGGGTACGCCTCCTCTCGCTCCTGGCTCATCCACAACTTTCGGGTATACCTCGCCGGAGGTAGCTCCAGGCCCTCACGCTAACTCATGAGAAGAGCAGCAGAACTCTCGCAGCCAGAGCTCGCGAAGCGACCTTCAGAGCAAACGTATCTGTCTCACTAGCAGAATCGCTCTCCCTCGGAGCAAACAAACTTGCGTCCCAATTGTGCCGCTCGGCACTTACCACGATGCCGGGAGAGCGTCACGATCTGACCGGATGAGAGCCACGACCCGGTCTGCACCGTCGATGACGGCAGGGCGTTGTGTCGGCGACGGGATACGAGGTAACCCTCCACCTTGAATCCTCGGGGCACGGCCACCGACTCCATATCACACCTGACAAGAGGCTCGATCCTGCTGGTCATGCTGCTGTCGCTCGTGTTCTACAGCGGGAGGGCCGAGGCGCAGACGCCCGCCGTCCCCACCATCGACTCGGTCACCCCAGCCGACGGCTCGCTCACCGTAGCCTGGACCGCGCCCACAGGCGTGACCGGCATCACCGCCTACGACCTGCGCTACATCCGCAGCGACGCGGCGGACAAGGCCGACGCCAACTGGACCGTGGTCGACAACATCTGGACGACCGGGTCGGGCGACCTCACCTACACCCTCGAGGGGCTCGACAACGGCGTCGGCTACGACGTGCAGATGCGCACGGTGACCACGACCGACGGCGCGTGGTCGGCGACTTCGACCGGCACGCCTCAGATCCCGGGACCCACGATCACCTCGGTCGTCGCGGGCGCCGGTGCGCTCACAGCCGCCTGGACCGCCCCCACGGTCGCCACCGGGACAACGATCAGCTCGTACGACGCGCGCTACATCGAGAGCGCGGCAACCGACAAAGCCGACGCGAACTGGACCGTGGTCACTGGCGTCTGGACGTCAGGTTCCCTCTCGTACCAGCTCACGGGTCTGCGGGACAGCACCGGGTACGACGTACAGGTGCGCGCCACGACCGCCGACGACGCCGGGCTGTGGTCGGCGACCTCCACCGGCACGACGAGCGACCACGGCGACGCGGTCGCCGACGCCACGACTATCACGATTGGACTCGCGGTTCCCGGGCGCATCGACGCGCCCGGAGATACGGATCACTTCACGTTCACACTGGCCAGCGCCACGTACGTGCTCCTGGAGGCCGCTACCACGGCCGGCGCCCTGACGCTCACTCCCACCCTCTTCGACAGCCAGGGCACCGAGATCGACCTGTACTACCTCAACAAGCCCGGTTGGAGCGTGATCGACGATCAGGGGCTGAGCCTGTATGCGCTCGGGCGGCTCAAGGCCGGGACGTACACCGTCGGGCTCGCGGCCGCCGCGAGCGAGACCGGGTCATACCTCCTCGGGCCGCAAGTGGCGACCGAGATGGTCATGGATGAGGCGACGTGCCAGGGCTACTCGATGGCGCAGAGCGACCCCCTGTACGGGTGCCAGTGGTACCTCAAGAACACGAATCAATACGGCGCCGGCGGGGGGTTCGACATCAACGTCGAGCAGGCATGGCAGACGACGAAGGGGGAGGGCATCAACGTCCTCGTCGTCGACAGCGGTCTGGATTACCTGCACAGCGACCTCCGCGGCTACGAGTACGACAGCGGCGACCCCGACGACGATACGCTGGGCCACCACGGCGGCGGCGCGGCTGTGCGGATCCCCCTGGGCCAACACGGTACGGCCGTGACGGGGATCATCGCGGCCCGCGATAACGACGTCGGCACCCGGGGCGTGGCTCCCCGCGCGACCGTCTACGGCTACACCGTCCCCCTGTCGATACTCAAGGTGAGCGAACTCAGGGCGGCGCGGCCGGATGCCGCGGTGTACAAGGCGGACACGACAGCCGTCTCCAGTAACAGTTGGTCCGTGATTGTCCCCGGCTACCACGGACCTGTGGACGCCGAATGGCTGGCGGCGGTGGAGGAAGGGCTCACATCCGGGTACGGCGGCAAGGGTGTGGTCTATGTCTGGCTCGCCGGCAATGGCCATCTACCGAGCACGGATACCAGCGGGCGGCAGAGCTCCCAGGCCAATCTCGAAGAGATGAAGACCCACTACGGGGTCACGGTCGCGTGTGGTGTCAACTACAACGATGTGCGGAGCTCCTTTTCGGAGCTCGGCGCGAACCTCTGGGTCTGCGCCCCCTCCAATGACGCCGATGAGAGCCTGCCCGGGATCCTGTCTACCGACCTGCACAACCGGTATGTGGAGTTCGGCGGAACGTCGGCGGCCACACCGATCGTGTCCGGCATCGCCGCGCTGATCCGCGGCGCAAACAGCACGCTGACCTGGCGCGATGTGAAGCTCATCCTCGCCGGATCGGCGCGCAAGAACGACACGTCCAACACGGGCTGGGCGCAGGGCGCTCTCAAGTACGGCTCCAGCACGGACCAATACTCATTCAATCACGAGTACGGCTTCGGGGTAGTCGATGCAGGCGCCGCCGTTACCCTGGCCGCCGACTGGACGAATCTTCCCTCGTTCCTCAACATCAGCGCGAGCGCGACTGCGGAGATGGCCATCCCCGATCCACCCGTGGGGGGCACCGCGTCAGCCGTTTCCAGCAGCGTCACGCTCGGGTCATCCGTCGAGTTCGTCGAGTACATGGCAATCGAACTCACCTTCAATCATCAGGACTTCTGCGATCTCCTCGTTGAGCTGGTGTCCCCGTCCGGGACTACATCCACGCTGCTCTTTCCATTCACGCCCGGCGGCTGCAATCCAGCGAACGACACGTGGCGCCTTGGCTCGGCCAGACACCTGGGCGAGAGCGCCGGGGGCACATGGACGCTGCGCATCACGGACGCGGCGAACGGCTCGACGGGAACGTTCAAGTCGTGGAAGCTGACCGCCTACGGCCACAGATCGACACCCGCCGCGCCCACGATCGACTCGATCGCGGCAGGCAGCGAGTCGCTCACCGTCGCCTGGACAGCCCCGAGCAACACGGGCGCGTCCGACATCACCGCCTACGACGTGCGGCACATCCGCAGCGACGCGATGGACAAGTCGGACGGCCAGTGGACGGTCGTCGACGACGCCTGGACCTCCACCAGCGACACGCTCGAATACACGATCAGCGGCCTCATTGGAGGTGTGCAGTACGACGTGCAGGTGCGGGCGGTGAACGCCGACGGCGACGGCCTCTGGTCGGACACTGCCACCGGCACACCCACGACGGACACGTCCCCCACGATCGACTCGGTCACTCCCGGCGACCGCTCGATCACCATCGAGTGGACCGCGCCCACCAATGCGATGCTGGGCACCATCACGTCCTACAACCTGCGCTACATCAAGACCAGCGAGGACGAGGCGGTGGAGGGCAACTGGACCGTGGTCACGTCGATCTGGACCGCCGGCTCGCTCGATTACACCCTCAACCCGACGCCCAGCCTCGTCAACGGCGTCTCCTACGACATGCAGGTACGGGCGGTCGTGGGGACCGACCAACACCCCTGGTCGGGCGTCCGCAGCGCCACGCCGCGCACCACGCCCGGCGCTCCGACGATCGACGCGGTCACGGGGACCGACGGCTCGCTCACCGTCGAGTGGACCGCGCCCACCAGCGACGGCGGGGATGAGATCACGTCGTATGACCTGCGCTACATCAAGACCAGCGAGGACGAGACGATGGACGCCAACTGGACCGTCGAGACGGGGGTGTGGAGCTCCGGCGACCCGGACCTGGAGTACGACCTCATGGGTCTCGACACCGGCACGCAGTACGACGTGCAGGTGCGCGCCGTGAACGACGCCGGCGCGGGCGCCTGGTCCGCCACCAGCGTCGGTACGACACGACCCGGCGCCCCGGCGATCGACTCGGTGACGGGGATCGCGCGAGGGTTCACGGTCGGATGGAGCGCGCCCGCCCTGGACGGCGATGCGACGGTGACGGCCTACGATCTGCGCTACATCGAGACGAGCGCGGACGAGACGATGGAGGCGAACTGGACCGTCGAGACGGGGGCGTGGAGTTCCGGCGACCTGACGGCCACGGTCACGGGACTCGAGGTCGGCACACAATACGACGTGCAGGTGCGGGCGGAGAACGCCTCGGGCAAGGGGCCGTGGTCGCCCACCCTGATGGGAGCGACGGGAGCCGCAAACGCCGAGCCGACGTTCGACGACGGCGCGACGGCCACGCGCACCCTGCCGGAGAACAGCGGCGCCGGGGTGAACGTGGTCGGGGGTGCGATCACGGCCACGGACGGCGACAACGACACGCTGACCTACTCGCTGACCGGCACGGACGCAGCTCGCTTCGAGATCGACTCGGACGGCCAGATCAAGGTCAAGACCGGGTCCACGCACACCTTCAACTTCGAGTCCTCGAAGAACAGCTACAGCGTGACGGTGAACGTGCGCGACAGCAAGGACGCCGCCGGCAACGCCGACATCGTCATCGACGACACGATCGCGGTGACCATCGACCTGACGAACGTCAATGAGGCCCCGACGATCACGAACCTTTTGGATACACCCAACGTGCCCGAGAACTCCAGCGGAACTATCCTCCTTATGGCGTCGGACGTCGACGTGCCGGATACGCAGACTTGGTCCGTGGAGTCCACCCACGACGGGGACAAGTTTCAGGTCGCGAGCGGCTTTCTCTCGACCCTCTCCTTCAAGGACCAGCCGGACTTCGAGGCGCCGACCGACGTTGGCGACACCGCCGGGAACAACACCTACGTCGTGACGGTGAAGCTCACCGACAGCGGCGGCCTGAGTGACACGCTCACGTTCACGGTCACGGTGACCAACGTCAACGAGACGCCGAAGATCACGACCCTTGCGGCGACTTACACGGGCTTCAACATTGACGAGAACACGGCAACCTCGGTGGTCATCAAGACCTACGAAGCGGAAGACGTGGACGCGAATAGCGTGCTTACGTGGGACGTGCATGGCGCTGACGCGAGCGACTTCACCATCACGAAGAACGCCGACGGGCACGGGGAGCTCAAGTTCGCCAACGCGCCCAACTTCGAGATTCCGGCCGACGCCGGCACCGACAACGTGTACGACGTGATCGTGAGGGTCAGGGACGCCGGCGGTCTGGGTACCACGCTCATGGTCCAAGTCACGGTGACCGACGTCAACGAGGCGCCGGTGATCACGTCTCCCCCGGCGACCAGGTCCGTGGCCGAGAACTCAACCGCCGTCCATACGTTTGCGGCGTCGGACGTGGACGCGTCGGACACGCTGTCGTGGTCCATAGAGTCCGCCGGCGACGGAGGAAAGTTCGAGACCAACGTCTCGACCGGCGCGTTCACCTTGCTCAGATTCAAGAACGCCCCGGACTTCGAGATGCCGACTGACGTTGGCGACACCGCCATGAACAACACCTACGTCGTGACGGTGAAGGTCACGGACAACGGCTCTCCCGCGATGAGCGACACTCACACATTCACGGTCACGGTGACCAACGTCAATGAAGCGCCTGTGTTCACGTCGCCGCCGGCCACGGCCGATTTCGCCGAGAACGGGACGGGGACCGTCGTTGACTTTGACGCCACGGACGTGGACGCGTCGACCACGTTGACCTTTTCCATGGGCAATATTTCAGACAGTAGCAAATTCGACATCGACTCCACGACCGGAGTGCTCACATTCAAGAACCCCCCCGACTTCGAGATGCCTACCGACGCTGGTGACACGGCCATGAACAACACCTACGTCGCGGGGGTGAATGTCTCGGACAACGGCTCTCCAATGGGGCACGACGGGCACGTGGTCATCGTCACAGTAACCGACGTCAACGAGGCGCCGGAGATCTTCGGGGACCCGGCGCCAAGTTTCGCGGAGATCGAGTACGACGCCACTTCCCCGGACCTCACCATCGAGACCTACACGTATACGGACGAGGACACAAATCCAGCCGACACCATCACCTGGCGCCTCGCCAGCTTAGGAGACGACGCGCCACACTTCAATATCGGCAGCTCGACCGGTGTCCTCAGCTTCAACATGCGGCCCGACTTCGAGAACCCCTTCGGCGCCGACAACGAATATCTGATTAGAGTGCAGGCGGATGACGGCCAGGGCGGCGTCGGAACCTTCCCGGTCATCGTGACCGTCACCAACGTCGACGAGACGCCGGAGATCACGACCACGGCGGCGAGCCATACCGCTCCTTCCTTCATGGAGATCGAGTACGACGCCACGAGCGCGGACCTCGTGGTGGCCGACTACGACGGGCGCGACGAGGAGGGCCAGACCATTTCGTGGTCAAGGACGGGCACGGACGCCGGGGACTTCAGCATCGACAGCACGACCGGCGTCCTGTCGTTTGCCCAGCGGCCCAACTTCGAGATACCGGACGATGCCGGCACGGACAACGTGTACAACGTCACCGTCAGGGCCAGGGACACCGCCTCTCCCGTGAACACCAGGGAGATCGAGGTCGTCGTGACCGTCACCGACGTGAACGAACGGCCGGACATCGACGAGGACACGGTTTCGAGCTACGCGGAGATCGAGTACGACTTCACGGGGACACGGCGCGACGTCCACACCTTTACCGCCACGGACTACGACATGGACACGTTTGCCTGGTCCCTGCTCGGCACGGACGCGGCCTACCTGGAGATCGGCGCCACGTCGGGCATCCTGACCTTCAGGCAGGACGCCGGATTCGGCCACGGCCCGTTGCCCAGCTTCGAGCACCCTCGCGACGACGATGCAGGCGACGGCAGCAGCAACACGTACTCGGTCACCGTGCGGGCGACCGACGATGACGCAAGCGACCAGAAGTCCACGGACTACGCCGTCGTCGTCACGGTGACCGACGTGAACGAGGTCCCGGAGTTCACCGGGACTCCCGAAACTGCGATAACCCTCGATGAGCACGATGCGAACGACAACTACGTGGTGATGGACCTGGCGGACTACGTCGCCCGCGACGAGGAGGGCGGCGTGAGCTGGTCGCTCACGGGCACGGACAGGCACGACTTCGCGATCAACGCCGACGGCGTCGTCACCTTCGCCGCGACGCCCGACTACGAGGCGCCGGAGGACTCCGGCGGCGACAACGTCTACGAGTTCAATGTGGTCGCCACCGACGTCCAGAGCGGCTCGAGCCGCCGCGACGTCAGCACCGCCGTCACGGTGACCGTCGGGGACGTGGAGGAGGACGGGACCCTCACGGCGGACAACCTCAGTCCGGCGGCGGGAGAGACCGTGACCTTCCGGCTGACCGACCCGGACGGCGGCATCGACACCACCAGCATGACCTGGGTGATCCAATCACTGGCGACCGGGGGATCATGGGCGAGGGTCTCCGGCGTGCTCACCCCCGCCGCGACGACCTTCCCCTGGGTCGTTGACGAGGATGTGACAGGGAAGGCGATCCGCGCCATGGTGACCTACACCGATCGGAGAGGCTCCGGGAAGACGGCGCTGAGCCAGGAGACCGCGGAGGTAACGGCTGACCCCATCGCCAACGCGCCGCCACGGTTCCGGGGGGACAGCAGCTGGTCTGTCGAGGAGGGCCCCGCCGGCGGGGCCGTCGGCGCCCCCACTACCGCGACCGACCGCGACAACGACACCCTGACGTACGGCATCCAGCCGGGCGGAGACTCCGCGCGGTTCGAGATCGACCCCTCCAGCGGGCAGGTCCGGCTCGCCCAGGCGCTGGACTTCGAAACGACGCCGGGGCCCCTGTTCTTCTACCTGACGCTGCACGACGGCAGGGATGCCGACGGCGCCGCCGAAGACCCGCCCGCCGTCGACGCCACCAGATCGGCGACCATCGACGTCGTGGACGTGGAGGAGGACGGGGTCGTCACGCTCTCCGACGACGAGCCGGGCGTCGCGACGGCGTTGACCGCAACCCTCGAGGACGGCGACGGCGGCGTCAGCGGTCCGGAATGGCAGTGGGCGCGGTCGCAGAACGGGCGGACCGGGTGGACCAACATCTCGGGGGCCACGTCCAGCGGCTACACGACGACACTGGCGGATGCGGGCTTCTTCCTGCGGGCGACGGTCACCTACACGGACCGGCGCGGCGGCGGCAAGAGCGCGGAGGGGATCACGTCGCAGCGCGTCTTCGGCGAGAACCAGCGCCCCACCTTCCCGCCGGCGGAGGACGGCCAGCGCACCGTGCCCGAGAACACGCGGGCGGGTGTCAGCATCGGCGCGCCCGTGGCGGCGGATGACCCGGAGAGCGGCGGGCTGACGTACTCGCTGAGCGGCGCGGACGCCGCCGCCTTCACCATCGTGGAGACGACGGGCCAGCTCCGGGTGCGGGACGCCCTGGACTTCGAGGCGAAACCCAGCCACAGCGTCACCGTCGAGGTCCACGACGGGCTGGACGAGCTCGGCAACGCTTCTACTGCGGTGGACGACACGCAGTCCGTGACGATTACCGTCGGGAACGTGGAAGAGCCGGGCACCGTGACGCTCACCACTGACACCGGGACGATGCAGGCCCGCGTCGAGGTGACGGCGGCGCTCAGCGATGACGACGGCCCCAGCGGCGTCACCTGGCAGTGGTCGCGCTCGCCCAACGGCAGAACCGACTGGGTCAATATCGCGGGCGCCACGGCATCCACCTACACGCCGACGCTCGAGGAGGACCGGGGCAACTACATCCGCGCCACGGCGTCGTACACGGACGGCCACGGCCCGAACAAGACGGCCGCGCAGGTCTCGGCGCGCGTGGGCGACCCGCCGCCGGTGAACTCGCCGCCCGTGTTCCCGGCGGCGGAGGACGGGCAGCGCGAGGTGGAGGAGAACGCCGCGGACGGCACGGCAGTCGGGGCGCCCGTGGAGGCGACCGACCTGAACGCCGGCGACGCCGCGGTCAACGACCCGCTCGTCTACTCGCTCAGCGGGACGGACGCGGCTTCGTTCGATATCGACAGCGGCAGCGGGCAGATCAGCGTGGCGGCGGGTGCGCAACTGGACTACGAGGGCAAGCGTACGTATCGCGTCACCGTGGAAGTCACCGACGGCACAGACCAGAACGGCGACGACGACATGGACGCCATCGACGACCGGCAGAACGTGACTATCACCGTGACCAACGTCAACGAGGCGCCGGTGGTCACGGGCAACGCGACCCCCTCCTTCGTGGAGAACGGCAGCAAGGCGGTGGCGAGCTACACGGCGGCCGACCCGGAGCGCGACACGGTCACGTGGTCGGTCAGCGGCAACGACTTCTGGATCTCGGATGGGGGCGACCTGTACTTCCGCTCGCCGCCTGACTACGAAACTCAGACCAACTACACAGTTACCATCACCGCCACCGACGACGCCACAACACCCCTGTCAAGGACGCTGTCCGTGACGGTGACGGTGACGGACGCTGAGGAAGTGGGGACAATCACAATAAACCCGCTCCGCGGCTGGGACGGCACGCCTTTCCGGGATGAGCTGTATGACGACGACGGCGGAATCATCACCGGTACGTGGCAGTGGCAGTGGCAGCGGTCCTCCAACCGATCGAGCTGGGAAGAGATCTCCGGCGCCGTTTCAAACAGCTATTTGGCGGGGGCTGACGACGTGGGGCAGTACCTGCGGCTTTACGTCACGTACGAGGACCGCCGGGGCAGCGGCAAGGAGGCCTCCGCCGCGCTGACGGGGCGGATTGAAGATTCGGCCGACAGACCCATCTCCAACACCGTCCCCGCGTTTGCGGAGACCGCGCCCGAGCGCTCGGTCGGCCAGGGGACGGCTGCGGGCCGGCGCGTCGGCGCACCCGTGCGGGCGACCGACGAGGACACGGGCGACGTCCTCACCTACTCACTCAGCGGGACGGACGCCGTGCTCTTCGACATCGACCCGGCCACGGGCCAGATCCTGAGCAGGGCCGTCCTGGATTATGACCCTGACGGGACGAACTCGTACTCGGTGCAGGTACGCGTCCACGACGGCTTCGGCCCTGACTACCAGTCCACCGACGTCGAGGTTGACGCCACCATCGAGGTGACGATCACGGTGACCGCTGCTCCTACGACCGGCGGCTTCGTCGGTGGCGGTGGCGGCGGTGGAGGTCCGTCCGGTCCGACAGCAAGCGAGGTCGAGTTCGAGTGGAACGTCAAGCGCGACATCGAAGCGCTCGACTCGAGCCACGACTCGCCCACCGGCGCCTGGTCCAATGGTTCCATCCTCTGGCTCCTCGAGAACGGCGACGGCGCCGACGACGCCGTCTACGCCTATGACCTCGAGAGCGGCGAGCGCGTCGAGGAGCGCGAGGTCGAGCTTGACGAGAAGAACCGCGCCCCCCGCGGCGTCTGGTCTGACGAGGAGACGATCTGGGTCTCCGACAGCGGCCAGAACAAGCTCTTCGCCCACGACCTCGAGAGCGGCGAGCGCCTCCCGGAGGGCGATATCGCGCTCGCCGAGCGCAACCGCGACGCCCGCGGCATCTGGTCCGACGAGACGACGATGTGGGTGCTGGATGGCGGCAAGGACAGCCTCTTCGGCTACGACCTGGAGAGCGGCGAGCTGCTCGCCGAGTGCGCCCTCGACGCAGCCAACGACGACCCGCGCGGCATCTGGTCCGACGGCGTCACGGTCTGGGTCTCCGACCACGGCGCCAAGCGGCTCTTCGCCTACCGGTTGCCCGTGCTGTCCGGGGAGCCGGACGCGGACGAGGAGGGCGAGGGCGACAAGGAACTCGAGCGCGTCCGTGACGAGGAGTTCCCCAACACCATACTGAGCAAGGCGAGCAACAACAGCCCGCGCGGCCTCTGGTCCGACGGCGACGTGATGTACGTCGCCGACGCCAGCGACGGCAAGGTCTACAGCTACAACATGCCCGACGCGATCGACGCCCGCCTCGCCTCGCTGACGATGAGCGGCGTCGACATCGGCGAGTTCTCATCTCGAGAGACTGAATACACGGGGGTCGCCGCCGAGGGCGTGGCGGAGACGACGGTCGAGGCCGCGGCGGCCCAGTCCGGCGCCGGCGTCGTGATCGACCCGCCCGACGCCGACGGCGACGATGCGAACGGGCACCAGGTCGCGCTGGATGGTGTAGGCGAGATCACCATCACCGTCAGCTCGGCGGACGGCAGTCGCGAGAAGACCTACCGCGTGACCTTCGGCGAGGCCGGACAGGAATCGACGCCCGAGCCCTGGACGCACTGCCTGCGCGGCGACATCTCCGAGGGCTTCAGCCTCGTCGTCTACGAGGGCGGCAGCGTCGAGGACCTCGTGGGCTGCGCGGAGAGCCGGGATGTCGTGACCCTCTACGCGCTACACGAGGGTGTCTACGTCTCCTACATCCTCGGTGCGCCGGAGTTCGTGAACGAGGGCTTCGCCGAGCTATTCGCCAATGGTGTTCCGCCGTTCACGCCGCTGACGGTCCAGAGCAAGGGACCGCCTTCAGCCGACCCGAACCTCGGCGACGGCGCCCTGCTGCCGGGGCCTGAGTGCCTGCGCGGAGAGATCTCCGAGGGCTTCAGCCTCGTCGTCTCCGAGGGCGGCAGCGTCGCTGAGCTCGTGGCCTGCGCGCAGGGCCTAGGCGTCACGGCCTTCTACGTGCTGCACGAGGGCGTCTACGTCTCCTACATCCTCGGGGCTCCGGAGTCCGTGAACGAGGACTTCGCCGCAGTGTTCCCCCACGGGCTGCCGGCTCTCACGCCACTGGTCACCAAGAGCGAGGGGCCTCCGGAAGCCAACTGACCTCTCCCTGTCTGCGCCTGTCTGATTCGACACCGGCTGCGTCTACACGATGCGGGCAGGCCTCACGCAGGTCCTGGCGCATCGGCCAGACCCAGCCCGTGCAGGTCGTCTTCATGGCCTACCGGAACACCCTCCAACTGGTGGCGAAGAAGCTCCAATCGTCGCTGGCGGTGGAGGGCGAGCCGCCCGAGGTAGGGCTCGCAGCCGACGGCGACGACGGCGACGACCTGATGCTCGCCTTGGCGAGAAAGATCGTCGCCGGCGAGGAGGACGCCGGCTCGGTCGAGTCGATCATCGCCCAGGCGCAGGGTCGCGGCCGACGCCGAGGCGCTGCTGGTCGGCGCGGCGTGGGCCGAACCCGAGCCGGTCGCGGTTGAGGTTCACGCCGACGGCAACGGCCGCGCCGCCTTTGCTGTTGGCAACGTCGAAGACGACGAAACCCCGGAGCGGCAACGCTCGCTGTTCTCCTGGGCGGAGTTCATGGCCGGGGAGCCGGCCGAGCCGAAGCGCCGCAGCCGCAGGCCCGCGCCCGCGTCCATCTCCCGCTTCGAGTGGGCGCTGGAACGGAAGCGGGAGGCGGAGCCGGCCGCCGCGGGACGCCAGGCCGGGAGCCAAGGGGGAGGCCACCGCACCTGGTTGCGGTGGCCTCCTCCCCCGGTCCATATGCGTGGGCCTCTTGCGTTCAAGGCCGCGCAGCCCCGGCAGCGAGTCAGGGTGGCACGCTGGACGGCTTCCCCGACGGCGTCGCCACCTGGTCCGCGAGCAGGCCCATACCCGGAATGAAGTAAACCCTCACGTAGCCTCATAGAAAAAGGCAGAAACTCACGCAAATGGTCTTGTTACTTCCGTAGCTCTTTCTTGAGAATCGTCACCGAATTTGCCATCGAAGTGGGCCGATTTCTACTGAAGGTTCATAGCCAGGTGGTTACGCTGGCTTGAGTTGGCCCGTTGCTACGGGAGGCATTTGTCTTCCGTGCGGCGTGTTCTGTGCGCGCGACCTGGAAGCCATAGCAGCAGTACCTGCCTCAGTTTCAGAAACGCTCTCGCTCCGGGCAAACAAAGTGACTCGCCGATTGTGCCGCTCGGCACTTACGAGAATGTCGGGAGAGCGTCAGGATGTGACCCGAATCACGGGCTAGATTGCGCTGGGGTGGGCCCCGCCACCTCCAGACCGGAATGGGAAAGCACCCCGTTGCGCGTGACAGACCAGTTCCTGGCCCATGAGGCGATCGCGATACGGCCAACTACACCCTCTCGGTCGACAACGACGTGGCCTCGACCACGATCACAGCGGGCGCGACCAACACCCAGGCGACCGTCGTGATCTCGCCCACCGAGCCGACAGCTCGACCGATGGCCACCAGGTGAACCTGTCGACGGGTCGAACACGATCACCCTCACGGTCACCGCAGCCGACGGCGTCACGGCGCAAACCTACACCATCGCGATCACGCAGGCAGCGAGCTGACGATGCGTGACCGACCGAGCCTCACGCGCGCGATTGATATCGAGGAGGGCAGGATGACCGCTATCCAGCGTCCCGCCACAGGATCGATTTGGAAGAAGGGCGGGAGGTCGGCCCTGCGCGCAGTCGCCGTCTCAGCGACGCTGATTGCGCTCATCTTCGCCTGTGCGCTCTCGGGCGTGCTGCCGGCCTCGGGCGAACAAGGCGTGGACGCGGTCGAGAGCGAAAGCTCGGCGGCCTGGACCGCGACCCTGACCGTGGGCGTGCACGGCACGGGCAGCCAGACGACCCACGGCTACAGCATCTTCCAGGGCGGGATGGGCACGCTCAGCGAGAACACGTTCAACGAGGATGACCAGTCGATCGAGGTCGTGGCGATGCTGCTGTCGAACGGCTTTCTGGCCTTCAACCTGAAGCCGGAGCCGAGCGACGACTTCGTCCTGACGGTGGACGGGACCGAGTTCGCCTCCGCCGATGCGAGTGAGGTGAAGAGCACCAGAATTACCTCCTACGTCTGGGCGACCACGCAGGTGTGGGCCGAGGACGACACGGTCGCGCTGAGTTTGAGCTGGGTGGAGAGCGCGGCCGAGTCCGTCGCGGTGGGTGGCACAGTGACGTTGTATACGCCAGGGGAAGTGTCTTCGCCGGGCGATCCGGAGACGGTCAGTGAGCCGCCGGCGAAGCCAATGGGCATTCGGGTGGTGTCGGTCAGCCACGACGCGGTCGAGCTGCGCTGGAACCGTGTCCTGGACTCAAGCGTGACCGGGCATCAGATTTTGCGCCGGCTGCGGGATGTGTACGAGGTCGGACGCTTCGACATCATCGTCGAGGACACGGGCAGCGCCGCGGTCAGGTTCACGGACACGACGGTCGAAGCCTCGACTCGCTACGTCTACCGGGTCAAGGCGATCAACGCCCACGGCCCGAGCCCGCAGTCGACCTACGTCAGGGCCGATACGCAGGCCGTCCCGCCACCGCCGCCGGCGCCGACCGGACTATCGGTCAGCGTGACCAAGACTTCGGCGACGCTGAGTTGGGATGATCCGGGCGACGCGAGCATCACCGGCTACCGGATTACGCGCCGCGACCGCGATATCGAAAACAGCGAGTTCGTGCAGATCGTCGCCGACAACGGGACAGGCACGAGCTACGAAGACAGCGGCTTGAGTACCGGCGGCAAGTACGCCTGGCAAGTCATCGCCCTGCGCGGCGAGATCGTGGGTGTTCCAGCGACCATCGAGGGCGACATGGTCGGGGCGCCGCCGGCGCCGACCGGCCTGACGGTCAGCGTGACCACGACCTCGGCGACGCTGAGTTGGGATGATCCAGGCGACGCGAGCGTGACCGGCTACAAGATCACGCGCCGCGACCGCGCCGTCGCCGGCAGCGCGTTTGCCGTGATCATGGCCGACAACGGTTCCGGAACCAGCTACCTCGACACCGGTGTGAGCGCGGGCGGCCAGTACGCCTGGCAGGTGATGGCCCTGCACGAAGAGCTCGCGAGTGAACCGACCGCCGTCGAGGCCGACCTGCCGTCGGCGCCGGATGCGCCGACCGGGCTGACCGCCACGGCGACCGCGGACGCGGTCACCCTGGGCTGGGACGACCCGGATGACAGCTCGCTGACCGGCTACCGCATTCTGCGCCGCGAGCGCGACGTTGACCCGAGCGTCACGGTCATCGTCAACAACGACACCGGTTCGACCGCCACGTCGTTTGTCGACAACACCGTCGACGACGCCAGCAAGTACGCCTATTGGATCCGCGCGCTCGACGGCAGCGGGCTGAGCCCCGAGTCGGACGAAATCGAGGTCGATACGCCGGCCGACGCGCCGACCGGGCTGGCGGCGACGCTCGCCGCCGGCGCCGGCGCGGTCTCTCTGACCTGGGACGGTCCCTCGCTCGCCGTAATCACGGGTTACCGCGTGTTGCGCCGTGACCGCGATGTCGACGCGGCCGACAGCTACACGACTCTGGTCGAGAACACGTCCGACAGCGCTGTCAGCTTTGCCGATGACAGTGTCATGCTCGGCGCCAAGTACGGCTACCAGGTGATCGCCCTGATCGGGGAGACGGCCAGCGACGCCTCGACCGCTGTGGAGATTGATCTGCCCACCGCGACCGATATCGGCGACATCACCCCGCACGGCAGCTCGGGCACGCAGACCGGCGCGAGCACGGCAGAGGTCTACTACACGTTCAACCTGACCGACGTGCGCGAGGTGAGCCTGACGCTCAACACGCAGAGCGTCGGCATCCACCTGCACTCATCGACCGGCGCGCTGCTCAGCTCCGGCGCCAACGACGGCGACGGCCAGGCGCGTTCCGCCGTCTTGCGCGCGGGCGACTACCGCATCCGGATCGCCGTGCCCGCCGGCTCGGGCACGCAGAGCTACGAGCTCGGCTACTCGGTCAGCGGCAACATCTCCGAGTCCGGCACCGTCGAGTTCAGCCATGACGGCCAGACCCTGGGTCGCGCCCAGGTCGGCGACACGATTACTGGTCGACACGACGCCGTCGACGACAACCCCGGGACATACGGCGGCGGCGCCTACGGGACCGACTGGGTGGGCGTCGAGCTGGAGAAGGGCGTCCGGTACGCCGTCGTGGTGCGCAGCCGCAACCCGAGCACCATCTGGAATGTGCTCACGTGGCAGACGTCGGCGGTTCAGCATGACTACGAGCACGCCGACGGCGCCGAGTACGTGATGCACTCACTCAGTCGCGAGGATGTCGATGTCGGATACCAGGAGGCGATCCTCACGCCGGGGCGCAGCGGCCTGTTCTTCTTCCGCGTCTCGACCTCGCCCTACTACAACGAGAGATGGCGGGGAACCGAGCCATACACGTTTACCGTCGTGCGGGTTGAGGATGACTTCCGCGAGACCCGCACAAGGGACGACCAGGGCCGCTCCTACCCGATCTGGGACATCGGTCCGGGCCAGCACGGTCGGGTCGAGGTCGGCGGTTCGATGCTGGGTCGGATCGACTGGGTCCGCTGGAGCGACGACTACGACATCGAGTACAACCACGACCGGCTGTGGCAGGGCGGCGACACCGACTGGATCGCCGTCGATCTGACTGCGGGCCGCATCTACCAGGTCGACGTCGAGTCGGCCGTCGTGCCCGGTTCCAAGGTCGGTCCCTGGCCCGACCCGAACCTCTACACGATCGTCCTGCCGGGCCCCCAGATCAGCGTCTTCAACAGCGCCGATGACGAAGACTCCGGTGACGGCCGCAACGCCCGCGCGTTGTACCGCGCGCCCAAGAGCGGCGCCTACTACCTGGTGGTCAGTCCGGACGCTTCCTCTCGGTACAACCGGTTCCTCGGCGACTACCGCGTCTCGGTGACCGATGTCACCCCGACGGAACCCGATCTGCCCAACAACACCAGCACGACCGCGCGCCTGAGCATCGACGGCACCAAGGTCAACGGCTTCTTCGAGAAGTCGTCCGACCACGACTGGTACGTCGTCGCCATGGAAGCGGGCAAGTCCTACAAGCTGCGCGCTCATGGCACGTTCGGGCGAGACCACATTATCGACGAGGTCGTTGGGATTGGCGGGATTCGCTTCGGTGACGAGTCCAAGCCGCTGCCCGGCACCCGCTGGGACGGCGACTATTGGCGTCACCGCACGATGGAGATCGTCTTCACGCCGACGCGCACGGGCGATTACTACATCGACCTCGGCCACAACGCATGCTGCGGCGATGACGTCCGCATGATCGGCCCGTACGAGGTCTCCGTGACGGAGGTTGAGGCGCTCGACGCGGACAGCTTCGCCGAGATTTCCGCCAAGTCGGCGACCGAAGGCCAGTCGATCCGCGGCACAGTCAAGTTCCCGCCGAACGACAGCGACGCCTGGTTCTCGGTCGAGCTCGAGGCCGGCACGGAGTACGAGACGGCGCTGAACAAGAGCAGTGAGGTCTTCCGACGGGCGATCTACAAGTCCGACGGCACGATCATCGCCAAGTCCAACATCGGTACCTTCAGGCCGAAGGAAGCCGGGACCTACTACGTGCGAATCGGCGGCCAGCCGGGACACGGCACGAGGAGCTTCTCGCTCACGATCCAGGAGCCGCCCGAGATTCCGCCGCCGCTGGCGCCGCCGACGCCGGAGGAAACGCTGTTCGAGACGTTCCCCGACGTGACGCCGGTCACGCTGACGCTGGGCACGACCACGGACGCCTCGATTGAGACGGCCGAGGAGGAGCACGACTGGTTCCAGCTCGATCTGACCGGCGGCGACGGCAAGACCTACTACCTCGACCTGGTCAGTTCGGCCGACGGCGACAACGACTACACGCTCGGCCTGCCCTACCTGCGGGCGGTCTACGACAGCGACGGCAGCGCGCTGTCCCACGACCGCGACGGCGGCAACGGGACCGGCAGTTACGAGTTCCAGCCGACCGAGGATTCCACCTACTACGTCGTGGTGCGCAGTCGCGAGGACTTTACCTCCGGCAGTCGCGGGACCGGCACGTACGGGGTCCGGGTGATCGACACGACTCCGCCCAGCGACGGTGATCTGCCCCACGACCCGAGCACGACTGGCGTGCTCGAAGTCGGCGGCAGCGTGATCGGCGAAATCGACGCCGAAGGCGACGTCGACTGGTACAAGGTCGCGCTGGTCGGCGGCGTCACCTACCAGTTCGACATGAAGGGCAAGTCGAGCGGCGAGTGGGTCCTGGTCAACGGCGCGCCGGCGTTCGTCACCCTGGGCACGCTGGTCGATCCCAAGCTGCTCGGCGTCTACGGCGGCGACAGCATCCTGATTGCGGGCAGCGATTCCGAGGTGAACGGCACCGGAAAGGACAGCCGTGTCGCCTCATTCACCCCATCGACCGACGGCGAGTACTACATCGCCGCCGGCGCGGAGAGCGGCTGGACCGGCACCTACGAACTCTCGCTCACGGTGACGGCCGGCCAGCACGTCAAGGAACTGTCCTTGACCACCGACAACTCGGACAGCACCGCCAAGTCGGTTCAGTCGGACGACTCCGTCAACTCCGACGGCGAGCAACTGGTTGGCGCCATCAAGACCATCGTCAAGGTCGACAACCCCGTCGTCGTGAAGCAGGTGGTCGAGGCGGTCGGCGGGTTCCAGCAGGTCGACGCCGGCTGGCGGCACGCGTGCGCCCTCCGCATGGACGGCACGCTGGAGTGCTGGGGCGAGATGGAAAATCTGAAGGAGCGCTGCGAAGGCGGTCCGTATGACGGGCGCTGGGTGTGTGCCAGGCAAGCGGACACACCTGAGGGCATCTTCACCCAGGTCATCGCTGGATTCGACCGCACCTGCGCCATCCGTGACGACGGCTCCGCAACCTGTTGGGAGCGCGACTACCAGCCGGATGGTTCTGGTCCCAAGCAACAGGTCAACACCAACAACCTCGATGGAGTCTGCTGGCTGAACGCCGATGGCACCGTCGATTGCGGGGCCGGCATGGCCGGACCGCCGTCGTCAGGTACCTACACCTCAATCAGCGTCGGCAGCTACATCGCCTGCGCCATCGACAACGACGACGAAGCCGTGTGTTGGAGCAATCACGGGGCTCGCGCCGTGCCAACGGGCACGTTCAAGTTCCTACAGGTCGGCGGATATCGAGTGTGCGGGATTCGTTCGGATGCCACAGACCCGGATGTCGATGGCACCGTGTTGTGTTGGCGATACGGAGATCACTCGCTGCAGAACAAGTTCGCCGCGACGACGGGGCAAGATTCCGCCGAGAACACCAGTTACACGGAGGACGAGCAAGCAGCCCCCACTGACAAGTTCCAGCACCTTCAGGTGCACTACACGCGAACCTGCGGCGTCACAGAGACGGGCCAAATCAAGTGTTGGACGCGCCACGGCGGCGGCCCCGGCACGCTCCTGACGAGTTTGAGCGGGCTGACCGCGACGGATTTCGAGACCGTCTCGATCGACTGGTATCCCCATGCCTGCGCCTTGCGGACCGACAGCACGATTACGTGCTGGGGCTACGACGGCGCCGAGATCGACACGCCGGCGTTCGACTCCCCCTGGAAGACCAACGCGAAACTTCTCAGTCTCGAGCTCAGCGGGATCGACCTCGAATTCGACCGTGACACGGTCAGCTACACGCTCTCGGTCGACAACGACGTGGCCTCGACCACGGTCACGACGGGCGCGACCAACACCCAGGCGACGGTGGTGATCTCGCCCACCGACGCCGGCAGCTCGAGCGACGGCCACCAGGTGAATCTGACAGCGGGTTCGACGACCACGATCACCGTCACCGTCACCGCCGCCGACGGCGTCACGACGCAGGCCTACACCATCGCGATCACGCGGGCATCGAGCTGACCATGTCTGACAGGCAGAGCTTCACTAGCGCGCAATTCAATCGAGTAGCGCAGCATGACCACTAGCCGGCATGCCGCCGCACGAGCTGCCCGGAACGCAGGCCGGAGGCGGTCCCTGCGCGCGACCGCGATCACGGCGGTCCTGGGTGCGCTCGCTTTCGCGTTTGCGCTGTGGGGAGTGCTGCCGGTATCGGGTAACCGCCACGCTTGCCGAAGACCGCGGCGTGAGCCTTTGCTGGACCGCTCCGGCGGAGGACGCTGACAGCGTCAAGCGGCTACGAGATCCTGCGCGCGGTGGGCGAGGGCGAACTGACCACCCTCGTGGCCGACACCCGGTCCACCGCGACCGCATACACGGACGTTACCGCGACCGAGGCCGGGGTGAACTACGCCTACCGCGTGATCGCCCTGCGCGACGGGGTGAAGGGCCAACAGCAGTCGAACAAGACATCGGTCGACCCTGTTCGCGGGCACACGCCTGGTGGTTCTCGCTGATGGCAGCGAAGTGGCCCTTGATGTTTATCGAGGCCCGTTGAAGCAGACGAAACTCGACCTCGTGGCTCCGGACGACCGTCTGGCACGCCGCGGAAGCAGGCGACGGTCACCGTATCCAGTGCACCCGCGCATGTTGTAGCTGTAGACCTTGTCGTCGCTCGCGTCGGCGACGTACATGGCGCATCGGCCAGACCCAACCCGTGCAGGTCGGCGTCCTCCGCCGGAGCGGTCCAGCAAAGGCTCGTCTTCATTGGCCTACCGGAACAACCTGTATGCACCCACAGAGTAAGTCGGCGCAAAGGATGCAAGTCGTGCAGGTTGGCTGTGCGTGCATGACCCGGCGGCCGTAGCGCGAAGCGACCGCCAGAGCAAACGTACCTGTCCCGGTTGCAGAAGGGCTCACCCCGGAGCAAACAAACTTGCCTCTCCGTTGTGTCGCTCGGCACTTACGAGCTAGGTCGAGAGATCGTGAAGATGTAACGGGAATCGCGACAAGATCGTCCTGCGGCGGATGGCGGCCGTCCCCATTCCGGGCCGCAACGGGGAAGCATCGACCTTGCGCTTGGCGGACCAGTTCCTGGTGCCTGAAGCGAACGCCGCGGGGCTGCGCTTGCCCATTGCGGCAACGGCCGAACTGGCGCCCGCCCCCGATGCTTGTCCCGGTCCTGACCGGGGTGAGTCATGATCGGCTCCCGGCGTCCTTGCGCCTTGCGCCGCTCCCGCTGGTGCTCACCGGACTGGCGGCCCTCGCCGGCCTGGTGTTCATCCCCTGAGTTGTCCAGGCCCAAGCCAGGAGCTGACCGCTACCGCGGCCGCCACTCGCGCCAAAGCTTGCCGAACCCGGGGCGGGACAAGGACGTGGTGGTGCGTTCCAGTCCCCGTCGGGAGCCCAAAGCGAGCCGCGATCAGGGGCTGCGGCTGAACCCATGAGGAGCATGCCGCGCTGCGCCGGGTTGCCGCTTGCAAGGGGCTGCGCTCTGTTGGCCGTGCTGCTGTCGCTCGTGATCGAGAGCGGCGGAGCAGGGGCACAGACGTCCGTCGCCGCCCCCACGATCGAGTCGATTACCCCGGCCGACGGCTCGCTCAGCGTGGCCTGGACCGCGCCCACCGGCGTGACGGGCATCACCGCCTACGACCTGCGCTACATCGAGAGCGCGGCCCCGGACAAGGCGGACGCCAACTGGACGGTCGTGGAGGGCTTCTGGACCTCCGGGAGCCTCCACGGCGTGCTCGCCGGACTGACCAACGGCACGGGCTACGACGTGCAGGTGCGGGCCGTGGCCGCGACCGACGGCGCCTGGTCGGCGACCGCCACGGGGACTCCCGCCGAGCACGGCGGCACGCTGGAGACAGCGACCACGCTGCCGCTGACCACGCGCATGGGCGGGGTGATCGAGTCCGGGACCGACGTCGACTACTTCACGCTCGAGCTGACGGCGGCGACCGGCATCATCGTCTACACCCGGGGCGACCTCGACACGGTGGGACAGCTGCTGGACGCGGACGGGGTGCTGCTCAGCGAGAACGACGAAGGGGACGAGCTGCACGGGCGCCACAACTTCCTCCTCTGGGGCTCCCTCCAGGCTGGGACCTACTACGTCAAGGTCACGGGCAGCGATGGCGCCACGGGCGCCTACGTTCTGGGAACGACGACCATCGCCGACTCCACGGCGCGGTCCGATGCCCAGGACATCGAGGTCGGCGGCTTCGCCAGGGGGATTATCGATCTGGAGGAGACCGACAAGGACTGGTTCCGGATCACGCTGACCGCGCACACCATTCTGCTGGTGCACACGACCGGCCCCGCGCACACGTCGGGCGACCTCTGGCTGAGCGGGAGCGGGCGGCCCCCAAACGTTGAGAGATTCCCCGTGGGGGGCAACATCTTCTTCGTACGTGCGAACCTGAGCCCGGGGACCTACTACGTGGAGGTTGACGGCTACCTTGACGCAACCGGCGCCTACACGCTCCACGTGAACCGGGCCGCCGAGCCGGGAAGCAGCACCGAGGCGGCGGAGCCTCTCGTCCCGCTGTTCCCGAAAGCGGGAACCATCAGCCCGGCGGACGACGTCGACTACTTCCGCATTGAGCTCGCCCAGGCGACCCATGTCGTCATCGGCGCCTCGGGCTCCGCCGTCGCCATCGCCGGGGAGTTGCTGGACGCCGACGCCAACCCCGTTGACGCGAACATCTTCGAGAGCAGGTACAGGATCAGCGCGCCCGTCGGGTTCACGCTCCGCGACCGCCTCGACGCGGGAACGTACTACATCAAGGTCACGCGTTTGCCCGGCAGCTCCGGGCCCACGTCGGGGCGTTACGGGCTGCGCATGTGGGAGGACTACGTCTACGGCGAATTCTTCGACGGGTGCACGGCGCTCACCGCGTCCCTGAGCGACCCCCTGAGCGACCCCCTCTCCGGGTGCCAGTGGCACCTGGACAACACCGGACAGCTGGGCGGGACGCCGGGCGAGGACATCAACGTCCGGGAGGTGTGGGCGGCCGGCCACCTCGGGGCCGGCGCCACCGTGGCCCTGGTCGACGACGGCTTTGACGCCGGGCACCCGGACCTGGCGCCCAACGTGATTGCGGACCGCAACTACGGCTACGGCGGCGCAGCCGTGTTCAATCCCGGAAATACCCACGGCACCGGCGCCGCCGGCCTCATCGCCGCGCGGGACAACGGCATCGGCGTTCGGGGGGTCGCGCCCCGCGCCCAGATCTATGTCTACAACCTCATCGACGACTACAACCATGCCAATGCGGCGGACGCGATGACGCGGGGGATGGAGACCACGGCCATCAGCAACAACAGCTGGTCGGTAACCGAGGGTCCCGGGTATGCCACGGCGCCCTCGGGCTGGGAAAGGGCGGTGGTGCGAGGGGTCACGGAGGGCTACGGCGGCAAGGGGGTGTTGTATGTGCGGTCCGGCGGCAACGACGCGGTGGTCGGCGCCAACTCCAACCTGAGCGGATTCCGGAACCACTACACCGCTACGGCCGCCTGTGCGGTCACGGATCGGGGTGTCCGGTGGCACTACTCCGAACAGGGCGCCAACCTGTGGGTATGCGCGCCTTCCGGCGCCAGCTACCTGCCAGCGGCCATCACCACCACCGCCAACTTCGGCCGCTACCGGAACAACTACGGCGGGACCTCTTCCACGGCCGCCATCGTGTCCGGGGTGGCCGCGCTCCTGCGGGGTGCCTACACCGACCTGACCTGGCGCGACGTCAAGCTCATCCTGGCGGGCTCCGCCCGGAAGAACGACCCATCGAATACCGGCTGGGAGGAGGGCGCCCTCCGGTACGGCTCCGCGACCCAGCGCTACACGTTCAACCACGAATACGGCTTCGGCGTGGTCGACGCCGGGGAGGCGATGGACCTGGCGGCCGGCTGGACCAGCCTTCCGCTGTTCATCGAGGAAACGCAGGCGTCGGGCGACATCAGCCTGGCGGTCCCCGACCTGCCCTCCTCGGGCACGCCGACCACGGTCACCAGCAGCATCACCATGGGCGCCCGGGTGCAGTTCACCGAATTCGTCTCGATTCGTCTCTCCCTCACGGCCGCGTGGTTCAGGGACCTGCAGATAGAACTGGAGTCGCCATCGGGCGAGGTCTCCGTGCTGTCCCCGCACTACCTCGTTGGCAGCGGGGAGTGCACCTCGTTGTTTGGCATCCTCCCGGGCCAGTGCGACCTGGACCGCTTCGTGCGCTTCGGATCGGCCAAACACCTTGGCGAGGATCCGGGCGGCGTCTGGACGCTGCGCATCGCGGACCACGTGGACGGCGAGGCGGTCGCCAGACTCAACTCGTGGAGCCTCACGGTATATGGCCACAGGTCGACCCCCGCAGCCCCCGCCATCGACTCGGTCGAGGACGGGAGCGAGTCGCTCACCGTCACCTGGACCGCCCCGAGCAACACGGGGGCGTCCGACATCACCGCCTACGACGTGCGTTCCATCCGCAGCGACGTAGCCGACAAGTCCCACAGCGAGTGGACGCTCGTGGACAACGCATGGACCAGCGGTGACATCGAGTACACCATCAGTGGGCTGACCGGGAACGTGCAGTACGACGTACAGGTGCGTGCGGTCAACGCCAGCGGCGACGGCCTCTGGTCCGCCACCGGTGTCGGCACCCCGACGACGGACAAGGCCCCGACCACCGACTCGGTCACCCCCGGCGACCGCTCGCTCGCCATCGAGTGGACCGCGCCCACCAGCACCACCATGGGAACCGTCACCTCGTACGACCTGCGCCATATCCGCAGCGACGCTTCGGACAAGGCAGACGCGCGCTGGACTGTGACCACGTCGATCTGGACCTCCGGCTCGCTCGACTACACGCTCAACCCGACGCCGAGCCTCGACAACGGGGTCTCCTACGACGTGCAGGTGCGGGCGGTCGTGGGGACCGACCAGCACGCCTGGTCGGGCGTCCGCACCGCCACACCGCGCACCACACCCGGCGCTCCGACGATCGACGCGGTCACCGGGGCAGGCGGCTCGCTCACCGTCGGGTGGAGCGAGCCCGCCAGCGACGGCGGGGACGAGATCACGTCCTACGACCTGCGCCACATCAAGACCGGCGAGGACGAGACGATGGACGCCAACTGGACCGTCGAGACGGAGGTGTGGAGCTCCGGCGGCCCGGACCTGGAGCATGAAGTCACGGGTCTCGACAGCGGCACGCAGTACGACGTGCAGGTGCGCGCGGTCAACGGCGCGGGCGAGGGCGCCTGGTCCGCCACCAGCGTCGGCACGACACGGCCCGGCGCCCCGGCGATCGACTCGCTGGCCGGCGTCGCGTCGGGGCTCACCGCCGGGTGGAGCGCGCCCGCCACGGACGGAGACGCGGCCGTCACGTCCTACGACCTGCGGTACATCGAGACCAGCGCCGACGACACGGTGGAGACGAACTGGACCGTCCGGTCGGCTGTGTGGACCTCCGGCGACCTCACGGCCACGGTGACGGGACTCGAGGTCGGCACGCAGTACGACGTGCAGGTGCGCGCCGTCAACGCCTCCGGCTGGGGACCGTGGTCGGCATCCCGGACGGGTACGACGGCGCTCTCCGACGACGCCACGCTCGGCGCGCTGACACTGACCGGCGTGCGGCTGAGCCCCGCGTTCAGCAGCGGCGTGACCTCGTACACGGCATCGGTCGGGTACACGGTGATGCAGGTCACGATCGCCGCGACCACAAGCGACGGCAACGCCGCCTCTGAGTTCCTCGACGGCAGCGGCAACACCCGCACCGACGCCGCCGGCGCCGCGGGCTTCCAGGTCGACCTGTCGGCCGGCGAGAACGTGATCCGGGTCGAGGTCACGGCGCAGGACGGCCTGGCGACGGAGACCTACAGCGTCACCGTGACGCGCACCGAGCAGGACCTGTCGCTCACCCCGCCGGCGAGCGACCCTGTCGCGCCGTTCGCCTCGACCGCCATCTACACCATCCGGTTCCGGGGCCACTGGACGACGACTGTCACGCCGGACGGCCGACCCGGCGGCGCGCACTTCTCACGCCTGATCGGCGGGGTGCACAACGCCGGCGTCACCTTCCTCGTGAGCGGAGAGGCGGCGAGCGCCGGAATCGAGTCGATGGCGGAAGTTGGACAGACGGCTCAACTCCGCAGCGAGGTCAATACGGCGATCGACGCCAGCCCGGCGACGGCCCTCGCCGTCATCAGCCCGTCCGGCAACATCAGTCCGACTGGCTTGAAGACGGTGAGCAACCGCACGCTCACGACCGAGTTCCCGCGGGTCACGCTCACGACGATGATCGCGCCGAGCCACGACTGGTTCGTGGGCGTCTCCGGGCTGCTGCTGCTCGACTCCTCCGGCCGCTGGCTCCCCTCGCACGAGGTGGACCTCTTCCCGTGGGATGCCGGCAGCGAGGAGGGCAATGACTTCTCGCTCAGCCCCAGCGTCGACACCAGCCCGCGCGGCGTCATCCACAGCATCCGCGGGACGGGCAGGTTCACGACCAGGCGGATCGCGAGCCTCGCGTTCACGCTGCAGTCGATCTCACCATCCTTCCCGGACACCGAGACCGGCGCCCGCACCATCCCTGAGAACACCGCCTCGGGCCAGGACATCGGCGAACCGCTCGTCGCCACGGATCCCGACAGCGGCGACTCGCTGAGGTACTCGCTGGGCGGACCCGACGCGGGCTCCTTCGCGATCGTGGCCTCGACGGGTCAGCTGCGAACGAGGGCCACCCTCGACTACGAGACCGCGTCCAGCTACTCCGTCGCGCTGACCGCCACGGACACCCACGGGCTGAGCGACACCATCGACGTGACGATCACGGTCACCAACGTCGAGGAAGCGGGCGCCGTTTCGCTGGGGCCCGCTCAGGCCCGGGTTGGAACCGTGCTCAGGGCGACCATCAGCGACCCGGACGGGGACGTGCGGTCGGTGCTCTGGCAGTGGCAGCGGTCCTCGGGACCAACTGGACGAGCGTTGCCGGTAGCGGCGCAAGCTACGCGCCGAAGAGCAGCGACGAGGGGATGTACATCCGGGCCCGTGCGACCTATGCGGACGGAGAGGGCTCCGGCAAGAGCGCCGAGGCCGAATCGGGCCAGCCGGTCGGCGCGCGTGAGGCCGCGCCCGGGATCACCGTTGTCACGCTCGTCTCCGGCCTCGGCATTCCCTGGGATCTCGCCTTCGCGCCCGACGGGACGATGCTGCTCACGGAGCGCGGCGGAGCGCTCAAGGCCCGGCTCACCGACGGCACGGTCCAGACCGTGACGGCGGACTTCAGCGACCTGTTCGTGAGCGGGGAGGCCGGACTGATGGCGATCCTCGTCGATCCCGGATTCGCCTCGAACCGGCGGTTCTACACCTGCCAGGCGCACACCGGGCACGTCGTGCAGGTGATCGCCTGGACCATGAACTCGGACTACACCGCGGCCACGCGTGTCGCAGATCCCCTCGTCGGAGGCATCCCCGCGGGCAGCATCCACAACGGTTGCCGGCTGCGCTTCGGCCCGCACGGGTTCCTCTGGATCGCGACGGGAGACGCTGCATCCGGGACGGTACCGCAGGACCTCGGCTCGCTGGGCGGGAAGGTGCTCCGCGTCGATGCGTCGACGGGCGCCGGCGCGCCCGGGAACCCGTTCGCCCCGTCGCCGCGCGTCTACACCCACGGCCATCGCAACCCGCAGGGCCTCGCGCTCCGCCCCGGCACGAACCAGATGTGGTCGGTTGAGCACGGGCCGACGGTGGACGACGAGATCAACCTGCTGACCTCGGGGGGCAACTACGGCTGGGATCCGGCACCCGGCTACGACCAGTCCGTTCCCATGACCGACCGCGTGAAGTTCCCCGACGCGGTCGAGGCCCGGTGGTCGTCCGGCGACCCGACGCTGGCGACCAGCGGCGGCATCTTCCTCCACGGCGCCGACTGGGAGGAGTGGGACGGCCGGCTCGCGGTCGCCACGCTCAAGACCCGGTCGCTCCGAATCTTCAAGTTCACCGCGGCCGGGACGTTCGTGAGCCAGGTGGTCGTGCCCGAACTCGACGGTACGTACGGGCGCCTCCGGACCCCCATGCTGGGCCCCGGCGGCGCGCTCTACCTCACCACATCGAACGGCGGCGGCGCGGACCGCATCCTCAAGATCGTTCCGGGACGGCCGCCGGCGTTTGCCGCCGCCACGGAGACCCGGGAGGTGGCCGAGAACAACAGCACGTCGGCGGTCGTCGCCACCGTCACCGCCACCGACCCGGACGGCGAACGGCTCACCTACACGCTCGGCGGGGTTGACGCAGCCGTCTTCGCCATCCCGAACCCGGCCGCCGGAGGGCTGCGGGCCACCGTCCGGTTCGATCACGAGGCGCGGAGGTCGTACGAGGTCGTCGTGACCGCCACCGACCCCTACGGCCTGAGCGACAGCGTCACGTTGACCATCACCGTGACCAACGTCGACGAGCCGGCGGACGTCTCGTTCGCGGCGGCGGGCGGCGTCACCGTGAACAACAACGCGCTCACCGTGGCCGAGAACTACGACGGCACGCTCGCCACCTTCAGCGCGAACGACCCGGAGCAGAAGCCCGGCCTGACGTACACGTGGTCCCTCGGGGGAAGCGACCGGGGCGACTTCACCCTCAGCGCCGCCGGCGTGCTCTCCTTCGCCAACGTCCCCGACCATGAGCGCCCCGCCGACTCGGGCGGGAACAACGTCTACGGCATCACGGTCAGCGCCCGCGACAGCGACGGCAAGACGGGCAGCCTCGCCGTCACCGTGACCGTCGACCCCGTCAATGAGCTGCCTGCCATCACCGGCGACGCCGCGCCGAGCATGGAGGAGGGGGGCACGCTCCTCGTCGGGACGTACCAGGCCACGGACCCGGAGACCGCCACCATCGCCTGGCAACCCCTCGCCGGGAACGACAGCGGCAGGTTCGACTTCAACTCCTCGAACGGCAGGCTCACGTTCAAGGCGGCGCCGGACTACGAGGACGCCACCGACTCCGGCGGCAACAACGTGTACAACGTGACGCTGAGTGTCTCGGCCGGTGGCCACACCACGACGCTGGACGTCGCCGTCAGCGTCACGAACAAGGACGAGACCGGCACCCTCGGCTTCTCATCGCCGCAGCCACAGGCCGATGCGGACTACACGGCTACGCTCAGCGACCCCGACGGGGTGTCGTCGACGACCTGGACGTGGGAGCGCTCGACAAGCCGCAACGGCCCCTGGACGGCCCTCACCGGCGCTATCGACCGCCTCACCACGAGCGTCTACACGCCCGTCGCGGGAGATGTCGGCTACTACCTGCGCATCACCGCCGCATACACCGACGGGCACGGGCCGAACAAGAGCCGCCTGCTGGTGTCGGTCAACTCGGTGAAGGCGGCTCCCGTCGCCAACGCTCGCCCATCGTTCGACGAACCGACACCGACCCGCAGCGTCCCCGAGAACGCGGGAGCGCGCGCTGCCGTGGGTGGGCCGGTGACGGCTACCGACACCGACAGCGGCGACGTGCTGGCGTACGAACTCTCGGGGTCAGACCTCTTCACGATTGACCGCAATAGCGGCCAGATCCGGGTCGTCGGCGACGATTCGCTCAACCACGAAACGGCGCCCTCGCACGACGTGACCATCACAGCCAGCGACAGCTCGAATGCGTCTGGCACTATCCAGGTCACCATCGAAGTCACGGACGTGAACGAGCCGCCGGACGCCGTCGCCGACACCGCTGCGGTAAGCGAGGACGGCGATGTCACCATCGACGTCCTCGGCAACGACACAGACCCGGAGGACGACCGGAACGAGTTGCTGCTGACGGTGGTCACCCCGCCGCTCAACGGACGTGCGAGGGTCAATGAACTCGCGAATGTGGGCGATCGCCGCACGATCACCTACGAGCCCAACGCCGACTACAACGGCGCGGACACGTTCACCTACCAGGCCCGGGACACCGGCAGCCCTTCGCTCTCGAGCACCGCCCCGGTCTCCATCGAGGTCGACGCGGTGAACGACGCGCCCACCTTCGTATCGCCGACGACGACCCGCAGCGTGTCCGAAAGCGCGGAGGCTGGCGATAACGTCGGTGCGCCCGTGACGGCGATGGATGTCGACGAGAACGACACGCTCGCGTACAGGCTCTCGGGCCCCGACGTGTTTTCGTTCGTCATCGACGCCGACGGCCAGATCGCGGTCGGCACGGGGGTCACGTTCGACGCCGCTACGACGTCCGAGTACGCCGTCACGGTCGAGGCGCGCGACACCGAAGGTGCCACGGCGAGCATCGACGTGATCATCACGGTGACGACCGGGCCGGTCGTCAGTGGCGGTGGCTTCGTTGGCGGTGGCGGCGGCGGCCCCACAGGCCCGACACCAAGCGAGGTCGAGTTCGAGTGGAACGTCAAGCGCGACATCGAAGCGCTCGACTCGAGCCACGACTCGCCCACCGGCTCCTGGTCCAATGGCTCCATCCTCTGGCTCCTCGAGAACGGCTCGGGCGCCGACGACGCCATCTACGCCTACGACCTCGAGACAGGCGGGCGTGTCGAGGACTTCGAGTTCGACCTCGACGCAACCAACCGCGCGCCTCGCGGTGTCTGGTCCCACACGAGCGTGGTCTGGGTCTCCGACAGCGGCCAGAACCGCCTCTTCGCCTACGACCTGGAGAGCGGCGAGCGCCTCCCAGAGCGCGACATCGCGCTCGCCGAGCGCAACCGCGCCGCCCGCGGCATCTGGTCCAACGGCGAGCGGATGTATGTGCTCGACGGCGGCAAGGACAGCCTCTTCGCCTACGACCTGGAGAGCGGCGAGCTGCTCGCCGAGTTCGCCTTGGACGACGCCAACGGTGACCCCCACGGCATCTGGTCCGACAGCGTCACGGTCTGGGTCTCCGACCACGGCGCCAAGCGGCTGTTCGCCTACCGGCTGCCCGTGCTGCCGGATGATGAGGCCGACTCCGCCGAGGACGACGCGGAGGACGGCGCCAAGGCACTCGAGCGCGTCCGCGACGAGGAGTTCGGAGCGTCCAGGGAACTGAGCAAGGCCAGCAACAACAGCCCCCGCGGCCTCTGGTCCGACGGCGAGGTGATGTACGTCGCCGACGCGAGCGACGACAAGGTCTACAGCTACAACATGCCCGACGCCATTGACGCCCGACTCGCCTCACTCACGCTCAGCGGCGTCGACATCGGGGAGTTCCTGCCGCGCCGCACGGACTACGAAGGCGACATCGCCGAGGGCGTGACGGAGACGACCGTCGAGGCCGCCACGGTGCAGCGCGGCACGGATGTCGACATCGACCCGCCCGACGCCGACGGGAAAGCGGACGACCACCAAGTCACCCTCCAGGATCTGAGCGAGCTCACCGTCACCGTCACCTCGGCGGACGGCAGCCGCAAGAAGGTCTACAGCATTAGCTTCCCGGAGGCGGCGTGGGACCCGGCCAGCGATCCCTGGCCCCACTGCCTGCGCGGCGCGGTCGCCGAGGGGTTCAGCCTCGTCGTCTTCGAGGGTGGCAGCATCGAGGACCTCGATGCCTGCGCGGAGAGCCGGGGTGTCACGGCCCTCTACGCGCTGCACGACGGTGTCTATGTCTCCTACATCCTCGGAGCGCCGCCATTCGTGAACGCGGGCTTCGCCGAGCTGTTCGCCGGTGGCGTTCCCCCGGTCACGCCGCTGACCGTCAAGAGCAACGGACCGCCTTCTGCCGACCCGAACCGCGGCGACGGCACCCTGCTGCCGGGTGCGGAGTGCCTGCGCGGCGAGATCGCCGAGGGCTTCAGCCTTGTCGTCTACGAGGGAGGCAGCGTCGAGGAACTGGAGGCGTGCGCCGAGAGCCAGCAGGTCACGGCCCTCTACGCCCTGCACGGCGGCGAGTGGGTCTCCTACATCCTCGGAGCTCCGGAGTTCGCGAACGCGGGGTTCCGGGAGCTGTTCCCGGACGGCCCGCCGGTCCTCATGCCGCTGGTCGCCAGGAGCGAGGGACCGGCCGCGGCCAACTGACCGTTGCACAGAGATGGCAGCGGAGTCGGTCGCGGACTCGGCGGCCAGACGCAGCCCGTGCAGGTCGTATTCATGGCCTACCGGAACACCCTGCAGGCGGACGCCCTCAAGCTCGTGGCGAAGAAGCTACAATCGTCGCTGGCGGTGGAGGGCGAGCTGCCCGAGGACGGCCTCGCCGCCTACGGGGACGAAGGCGACGACCTGATGCTGGCGCTCGCCAGGAAGATCGTCGCCGGCGAAGGGGGCGAGGAGTCCGTGGAGGATGTGGGACAGCTCGCCAACTCGCTCACCGTCACCGTCACCGGGCCGGGCCAGTAGGGGGCGACAAGACGGGAAACTCTTCCGGCTGTGCACTGGGGGAGGTTGCGGGAGGCCCCACGACGTGCGGAACGCCGGCCCGCTCTCGTCGTTCCGCACGTCGCGCTGGCGCATGCAGGAAGCTGTCGCGCGGCGCGATCTCAGCCGTCCGGTACCCGTGAGCCGCCCTTGCGCCAGACCCGGCCCCGGACGCCACGGCCTCGGACTCGAATGCCATTGTCTTGCCGGCACCCGGTTCAGCGATCAGCACGTACGCTGCGGTGTTTGCATAGTCGCTCAGCGGCGCCGAGCGCTCGTTCACGCCGCGCGTCGCCTCGCCTTCGTTGACTACCGTGCATGTCCTCGGGGCCACGTAGGGCGCTGCTGTGTTCATCGCGCTGCCCGAATCGCTGGACCCCGAGTTCCGAACCGCGCAGTGCCTCTTGGCCAGCCTGCAGGGCTTCTAGGGATGGTCTGAACAACTCGCCTGAGCGGGTGAGCAGATGCGATCATGGGGCGACCCGGAGAGGGGCGGCCCATGCAGCAGCGTTCGTTCGGCAGCGTCGAGTACGAGCACAAGAAGGTCAAGACGAGGCGGCAGGCGTTCCTCGAGCGCATGGACGGGCTCGTCCCCTGGGCTGAGCTGGAGCAGCGCATCGCGCCCGTCTACCCGAAGCGCGGCCGCGGACGCCGCCCCTACGCGCTGCGCGTGATGCTGCGCATCCACTGCCTGCAGCTCTGGTTCAACCTCAGCGACCCCGGCATGGAGCAGGAACTCTACGACTCCCGCTCGATGCTCGAGTTCGCCGGTCTCAGCCTCTCCGAGCCGATTCCCGATGAGACGACGATCCTGCATTTCCGCCACCTGCTGGAGCATCATCAGCTGGGAACGGAGCTGTTCGCGACGATCAACGCGCACCTGGCACGGCAGGGTCTGCAGGTGCGCGAGGGCACGATCGTGGACTCCACGATCATCAGCGCGCCGTCATCGACGAAGAACCGCGAGCGTGCGCGCGACCCCGAGATGCACCAGACCAGAAAGGGCCGGCAGTGGTACTTCGGGATGAAGCTGCACACCGGCACGGATGCGCGGACGGGACTGGTCCACAGCGTGAGCACGACGGCGGCGAACGTCTCCGACGTGACCGAGGCGCATCGCCTCTTGCACGGCGGTGAGACGGAGGCGTGGGGCGACGCCGGCTACCAGGGAGTGGAGAAGCGCCCGGAGCACGCGGGGCCGGAGGTGAGCTGGCAGGTGGCGCTGCGCCCGGGTCTCAGGCGGCAGCTGGCGCCGGGGGGCGAGGAGGCGCAGGCGGAGCGGCGCAAGGCCTCGGTGCGCGCCAAGGCTGAGCATCCGTTTCTCTACGTGAAGCGGCACTTCGGGTACGCGAAGGTGCGCTACCGGGGTCTTGAGAAGAACCGCCAGCGTCTCACGCTGCTGCTCGGCTTCACGAACCTGTTGCGAGCCGAGCCTCAACTCGCCTGATCACGGGAGCCGTGCGTCCGGAATCCCCCGCCGAAGCGCTTCCGGAGCGCCATGGAGGCGAGACCACCCATGGACCGCGGTATCGGGCCCCCACAGCGCGGCTCGGCCCGCTGATCGGCCCGCACCGCGCCCGATACGCCACCTGTTCAGACCTTCCTTAACCCTGATCCACCGAAGAAGGGCGTGCGAGCGGCTGCGGTTGGGTGCTCCGCTGTAGCTGGGACAATGGGTTTTGCCGAATCACGTCACAGCCACAGGGAGCACCCATTCGATGCTACCAACGAGCGACCCCGACCGGATAGACATCGCCTTCGATGACGACCGCCTCGTGGACCACGCGGGCCTGCTGCTCCCGGCCACGCTCGCCCAGCATCTCGGTCTGCAAGAGCTCGCCGACAGCTGCGTCGACCTCGGTGACGCGCCGGGCCGGGCGAACGCCGGCGACAAGCTGCTGACCCTCATCGCCTCGGCGCTCGCGGGCGGCGACTGCATCGACGACGCCGATGCGTTGCGCGCCGGCGGGACGGCGAGCGTGCTGGGTTGCACGGTCAAGGCGCCGTCCACCCTGGGCACGTTCCTGCGCAGCTTCCGCTGGGGCCACGTCCGCCAGCTCGACCGCGTCAGCCGCGAGTTGCTCGCTCGCAGCTGGGCGGCCGGGGCGGGACCCGGCGACGCGCCGTTCACGATCGACCTCGACTCGACGATCTGCGAGACCTACGGCTTGGCGAAGGAGGGCGCCCGGCACCACGGCTACACGGGCGCGCGCGGCTACCACCCGCTGCTCGCGGTGGCGGCCGGGACGGGTGACGTGCTGATGGCGCGGCTGCGCGAGGGCCGCGCCAACACTGCCCGCGGCGCCGCCCACTTCCTGCGTGAGACGGTGGCGCGGGTCCGCGCTGCCGGAGCGAGCGGGCAGCTCACGATGCGCGCCGACAGCGGCTTCTACAACCACGCGGTCGTCGCCGCCTGCCGCGCGCTGGATGTCCGCTTCTCGGTCACGATTCGCCAGCAACCGAACGTACGCACGCTGATCGAGGCGATCCCGGAAGCGGACTGGACGCCGATCCCGTACTGGCTGCCGGGCGGCGCCGCTGTCGCCGAGACGTCCTACACCCCGTTCCGGCACGCGAAGGACGCCAGCGCGGTCCGGCTCATCGTGCGGCGCGTGAGGCCGGCGCCCGGCTCACAGCTGGCGCTCTTCGCGACGTACAGCTACCACGCCTTCATCACCGACCGCGCGGGGGAGATGATGGAGCTCGAGACCGACCATCGCCGTCACGCCGAGATCGAGAACGCGATCCGCGACCTCAAGTACGGCGTCGGGCTCAACCATCTCCCCTCGGGCCGCTTCGCCGCGAACGCGGCATGGCTCGCGGTGCAGGTGATCGCGCACAACCTCGCCCGCTGGACGGCGCGGCTGGGGCTCGGCGAGGGAATCGTGACGACCAGGACGCTCAGGCGGCGCTACTTCGCTCTCGCCGGACGGCTCACCCACTCGGCACGGCGCTGGACCCTGCACCTCCCCAGGCGCTGGCCCTGGGCCGGGCAGCTGGCAGCCGCGCTCGCGCGACTACGGGCGTTACCGCTCCCGGCCTGACGACCGCTCACAGCGCCGGCCCCCCTCCGAGGCTCGCGCCAGCATGCCCGCGCACGCCTTGCGCCCGCGCCCTCAGCGCCCCCGAGCTGCGCTGAGCGACCGCTCCTGGCTCCGGCCCGCCCCGCGAACACCGGCACGCCCGCCGAACTCTCCGGCAGCCCGGCATCCCGCCCCGTCAAGCTTCGATCGGTGGATTCGGGCTTAACTACAACGACGTGAGGAGCTCCTTTTCGGAGCTGGGCGCGAACCTCTGGGTCTGTGCTCCCTCGAATGACGGCGATATGAGCCTGCCCGGGATCCTGTCGACCGACCTGCACAACCGGTATGTGGACTTCGGAGGAACATCGGCGGCCACGCCCATCGTGTCCGGCGTCGCCGCGCTGATCCGTGGCGCAAACAGCACGCTGACCTGGCGCGATGTGAAGCTCATCCTCGCCGGATCGGCGCGCAAGAACGACACGTCCAACACGGGCTGGGCGCAGGGCGCTCTCAACTACGGTTCCAGCACGGACCAATACTCATTCAATCACGAGTACGGCTTCGGGGTAGTCGATGCAGGCGCCGCCGTTACCCTGGCCGCCGACTGGACGACCAAGGCAGACACCACGGGGTGCTGGAAGACTCAGTCAGCAGGAGCTTCGGCAGCTGCTTGAGCGCCTCAACGCAGAGATCGCAGCCAATCCCGGCGACGCTACCGCGCTGTCCGCCAGCGGGCTGCTGCACCAGCAACTGGGCGACGACCGCCGCGCGAAGGAGGACTTCGGCAGAGCCCTGCAGCTGTCCCCCGGTGACGCCGAGGCCCACCACTACCGGGGCCATGCCAGCGCCGAGCTGGGGGAGCACCGCGTAGTGACCCGCTCGACGCCCTGCGATGGCAGGGGCAACTGAGGCCAAGTTGGGGCCAATCTCGGTGGTACTGCGTGTGACGGCGTGGTACGACGTGTGCGGGCCGAACTCGGATCGCTTTGCGGATGCGGACATTCTGGTACTGGGTGGTACCAAGTGGGACACAGTCTCCGCCCATCCGGTGGGGTAATCCACCCTTTCAACGTGGAAACAGCGGTTCGAATCCGCTTGGGGGTACCACCGGCGCCGCGGGGCGCGCCGTGAAATCGTGGCCGGGCAACCTTATAGGTGATATTCCGGGATGCTCGACAGGTGCGCGCAACGACGATCGCGGCTATCGTGCATGCGAATGCGGGGCCGTACCGGCGGCCCCCGATTGGAAACCCGTTAGGTGAAGGGGGTGCTTATGTTCAGGCGATGGACGATGAGGATTGGGCTTGTCGCGGTCGTACTGCTGGGCGTCCTCGCAGTGGCTTGCCCCAACGGCGATGACGACGACGGCGGCGGCGAGGGTCGTGGGGACACGATCTCGATCGTCAATGACCGCGGCGAGCTGAAGTGCGGCGTCAAGCAGACACAGCCGCTCTTCGGCTTCAAGGAGGCCGACGGCTCCGTCACGGGCTTCGACATCGAGTTCTGCAAGGCGCTCGCCGCCGCAGTGCTCGGCGACTCGACCAAGGTCGAGTTCATCGACGCCTCGGACGCCTCGACGCGGTTCGAGCTGCTGAACGACGGCGAGATCGACGTGTTGATCCGCACCACCACGATCACCGCCTCGCGTGACCGCGACCTCGGGGTCGACTTCGCGCAGACCACGTTCTACACCGGTCAGGGCTTCGCCGTTCGCAAGGACGCGGGTTACGACACGACGTCCGACATGGCGGAAGCTGCGATCTGTGTCCAGAGCGGCACGACGACCGAGCAGAATGTCGCGGACCACTTCACCGACATCGGGCTCACGTACACGCCGCTTGGCGGTCTGAGCCAGGACGTCGCGGAGGCGTTCTTCTCAGGACGTTGCGACGTACTGACGGCGGACGCTTCGGACCTCGCCTCGCGGATCGCGGTGCGTGAGGACTCGGCCGACTACAAGATCCTTCCGCAGATCATCTCGAAGGAGCCGCTGGCGGCTGGCGTCCGCGACTACGACAGCGAGTGGAAGGACGTCGTCAACTGGGTCGTGCACGGGCTGATTGGCGCCGAGGAGCTCGGCATCACGCAGGCGAACGTCGGCTCGATGGCGGCGGACCCGCCGAACACCACGATCGCACGCCTGCTCGGCGTCCCCTATGAGGGCGGCGAGGTGTCCGATCTCGGTTTCGGCCGGGTGGACGCCCAGTTCATCCAGCGGGCGATCGCGGCCGTTGGTAACTACGGCGAGATCTACGAGCGCACCATCGGCGACAACATCCCGCGCGACTGCACGCTGAACGCGCTGGCAACCGACAAGTCGGTCCAGTGTCCGGCGGGCGAGGGCGGGATCATGTACGCGCTGCCGTACCGCTAAGCCGTCAAGGCAAGCGAGCATAGTGCCGGAGGGGTTGCTCCAGAAATGGGGCAGCCCCTCCGTCGTTTCGCGGGTCCGTTGTCAACGAGCGCGGGGACCGGACACCCGCTAAGATGCGGGCATGTCTGCCGGCGCGCCGCCTGAGTCCGCCCCGGTCCCGCTGATCCACAGGCGGAGCTTCCGCAATTTCGCGACTCAGAGTGTGTACGTCGCGATTACGGCCGTCGCATTCCTGTATGTCTACTACTCGCTCAACCTCCGTGACTTCGGGTTCAGTTTCCTCAACGACCCCGCCGCCTTCAAGGTCGGCAACCAGTGGCTCATCGACGTCGACGGCGTCACCAACACCCGCATCACGATGTACATGGTCGGGGTGTGGGCATCCATCCGGGCGGTGGTCGTGGCGATCGCTCTGTCCACCATCGTGGGCGTGGTAGTCGGCGTCTCCCGGCTGTCCTCGAACTGGCTCGTATCGCGCATGGCGATGCTGTTCGTCGAGACGTTCCGGAACACGCCGCTGCTGGTGCAGGTGGTGCTGGTCTACTCGGTGTTCCTGGTCGGCATGCCGCTCATCCAGAACGTGATCAGCATCGGCGACATCGTCTTCATCTCGAATCGCGGCGTCGCAATGCCGTGGCCGGTGCCGAGTGGCGGGCTGTGGGGCCTCCCGCACTGGTTCGCCGGCGTCTGGGTGCTCATCCTGGCGGTGTCCGCCTTCGTGGCGATGCGGGTGCGGGCGCGCCGGCAGGAGCACGAGCGCGAGACCGGCACCCCGATGAACCCAAACCGCCGCGCGCTCGTCGTGTTCGCGATCGCTGCGGTCGTCTCCTACCTCGTGCTCGGCGGACCGGTGGTGATCGACCTGCCGATCGTCACGGGCACGCACTACGCCGAGGGAATAACCGTCAACCCCGAGTTCGCAGCGCTCGTGATGGGCCTGACCCTCTATACGGGCGCGTTCATCGCCGAGGTCGTGCGGGCTGGGATCCAGGCGCTGCCGACCGGCCAGTCGGAGGCGGCGAACGCCGTTGGGCTGACGAACTACCAGCGGCTCACGCTGGTCATCCTGCCGCAGGCCCTCCGCCAGATCATTCCGTCCGTCACGAACCAGTACCTCAACGTCAACAAGAACTCCTCGCTGGCCTACGCCGTCCTCTATGACGACCTCTTCCGCGTGGCCGGGATCGTCACGAACAAGGCGGGGCACGCGCTCGAGATCTTCTTCCTCATCATCGTGACCTATATGCTTATCTCCTTCATCATTTCTGCGATCATGAACTTCTTCAACGCCCGCGTCACGGTGCACGAGGTCTAGGGGGGCGGCGATGGCTGATATGCCCATGCAGCAGCCCCCGGGGCGCATCGTCCTGCCGCCGTACCGCCAGCGCGCGAGCCGGCCGTTCTCGGTGCGCGCGCGCGAGTGGATACGCCGCAACCTCTTCCCGTCGCCCAGGGGCACGCTCCTCACGCTCGTGGCGACCGCCCTCCTCGGCGCGCTCCTGGCGGGCGTGATCTGGTTCGTGTTCATCGACGCCAACTGGCTCGTGATCACGGAGAACCGTTGGTTGCTGTTCGCCGGGGGCTACCCGCGCGAGGCGGCCTGGCGGCTGTGGGTGGGCATGGGCTTCGTGTTCGCCCTCATCGGTCTCACCTACGGGACCTGGTCGAGCTTCGGCCAGCGCGATCACCTCTTCGTCGGGATCATCAGCGCCGCCGTGGTCTTCCTCATGGCGCACGGTGGCGCGGCCATCTGGTCGTCGCTGTGGTTCCTGCTCGCCGTCGGCGTGATGTACCTCTCCTACGGCGCGACCGTGCGGATGCCGCGCGAGCCGAGCGCGAGCCGAGCGCTGCAGCAGCGCGTCGTGGGCGGGCTGGTCCTGCTCTCGCTGCCGATCGCCCTGATGATCCTGCTCTTCGCAGGCGGCGCCAGCGCGCGCCAGCTCGATGGCTTCGTGCTCAACCTGGTGCTGGCGCCCGTCGGGATCGTCGGCGGGCTCGTCATCGCGATCCCGCTCGCCATCGGGCGCGCGTCGAGTATGAAGACCATCTCGTGGACCTGCACGGCCTACATCGAGGTCGTGCGAGGGGCGCCGCTGCTCGGCTGGCTGTTCGTCGCGCTGTTCATCCTCGACGACGTCATCGGGGGTAGCCTCATCGTCCGCGCGATGGTCGTCATGGCGGTGTTCACGGCTGCCTACATGGCCGAGTCGATCCGGGGCGCGCTGCAGGCGCTGCCCGGCGGGCAGTACGAGGCGGCGCACGCCGTCGGCCTGTCCCGGCTGCAGGCGCTGCGGCTGATCGTCATGCCGCAGGCGCTGCGGATCTCGATCCCGCCCATCGTCGGCCAGGCCATCGCCATCTGGAAGGACACCACACTGGTGACCGTGATCCTTCCTCTGCGCGAGCTCAAGGGGAACGCCGATTCCGCCATCGCCCAGTTTGGGTTCACACCGGACCGTATCGAGGCGTACGTATTCGTCGCCGTCGTCTTCTGGGTGGTGGCGTTCATGATGTCGCGCATCTCGCAGCGCATCGAACGTACGCTGGGCGTCGGCGAGCGCTAGGATGACTACGCCGGGAACGAGGAGAGGAACCCCACGATGACCACCCACGCAGGAGTCAACGAAGCCTCAGCCGACGGGGACCGCCTGGCCGACTCGTCAGACATCATCATCACCGAGGGCGTCGATAAGTGGTTCGGCGACTTCCAGGCACTCGACAACATCAGCATGACCGTCAAGGAGCACGAGATCGTCGTCGTCCTCGGCCCGTCGGGCTCGGGCAAGTCGACGTTCATCCGCTGCCTGAACCGCCTCGAGGAGCACGACGCGGGGCGCATCATTATCGACAATATCGAGATGAACGATGACGTCCGGAACCTCAACGCGATCCGCTCCGAGGTGGGAATGGTGTTCCAGCAGTTCAACCTGTTCCCGCACCTCTCGGTGATGAGCAACATCACCCTCGGGCCGCAGAAGGTGCGCCACATGCCGAAGGCCGAGGCGCAGGACTTCGCCATGCAGCTGCTCGACCGCGTCGGCATCCCGGAGCAGGCCGACAAGTACCCGGCCCAGCTCTCCGGTGGCCAGCAGCAGCGCGTCGCCATCGCGCGTGCGCTCGCGATGCAGCCGAAGATCATGCTCTTCGACGAGCCCACCTCGGCGCTCGACCCGGAGATGATCAAGGAAGTCCTCGACGTGATGCGCGAGCTCGCGGAGTCCGGCATGACGATGATCGTCGTCACGCACGAGATGGGCTTCGCACGCGAGGTGGCCGACCGCCTGGTCTTCTTCGACGAGGGCGCGCTGGTCGAGCAGGGCACGCCACAGCACTTCTTCGAGAACCCGACCGAGGACCGCACGAAGCTGTTCCTCAGCCAGATTCTCTAGACGCGAGCTCACCCGGCGTGCGCTACCCCCCCGGCGCCTCGTCGGGTCCGTCGGACTGATCGCGCTGACGCAGGCGCGGGTCCAGCACCTCGCGCGGGCGCAGGTTGAGCGTGAACATCGCGATCACGCCGGTGACGGTGATCCACGCCAGCAGCAGCAGGTGGACCGCGACCGCGAAGCTGCTGCCGTCCACACGCGCCCCGCCCAGCAGCACGAACGCCTCGGTCACCGCAACCTCGAACGGTCCGATGTCCCACGGCGTGATGGGCAACGAGACGACGATGTTCGCAGCGATCATGAGCACGATCGCCTCGCCGAGACCGAGGTCGATGCCAAGCGCTTTGCCCATCATCCAGTAGACGCCGACCTCCGCCACCCAGGCGGCGACGGAGATGAGGAGCGCGACGATGGTGTAGCGGATCTCCCGCAGCGAGGCCATGCCCTCCTGCAGTTGCTCCAGGAGTATCGCGGCGCGCTCGCGTCCCGCGTCGGGTACCACGAACAGCAGCCTCGAGCGTGACGGATCCGCGGGAAGCTCCCAGCGCGCGAGCAGCACCAGCACGACGGACGCGAGCGCGACAAAGGTGACGAAGATGGTGAGGCCGGGCAGCTCCCGGACACCCTCGTCGAGCACGAACCCGGCGACCGCTACCAGCACCAGGAACGCCAGCCCGTCGAACAGCGACTCGACGAACAGCACGTTGCTGGCCAGCGCCGCGCGCGGCAGCTTCAGCAGCCGGCTGGGCAACTCGATGCGGACCAGGTCGCCGGCACGCAGCGGCACGAGCGCGTTCACGAGGTTCGAGACCATGAAGATGCTGACCAGCGGGCCCAGCGGCACGTCGGATCGGCCCAGGAGCACGCGCCAGCGGTAGGCGTGGATGCCCTTGGAGATCGTGAACATCGCCATCCCGGCCAGCGCCCAGCCTGGCTCGACGTTGTCGAGCCTGCGCAGCGCCTCGACCACATCGACGCGCCAGAGCAGCACGGCCAGTGAGATCGCGACGACGACGGCCTGGATGGCCAGCAGGCGGGGGTTGCGGCGCAGGAAGCTCAGCATCGTCGGCCCCGCCCGGCTCGTCTCCGGGGGCAGCGAACCGATCGCCGCTGGTGGGCTTGCCTGCCGTCTGCCATGTCCCCGCCCCGCCTGCATCGTGCGGCAGCACGGCCGTCCGCGCGAGTCCGGCGGCCGAACGGGGACCGCCTACGCTCATACGTGATGAGAGGCAGCGCTGACAGTGCGCGCGACCGGTGCTAGCGTGCGCAGACCTCGCACCCGGCGATCGGGGAATACGCTGACGTCGCCCACCCGCCCCCGCTTCTGGACCGCCGCCGGCCGCCCCGTGCCGGCGGTCGACGCCGCCGAGATGCGCGAGATCGACCGCGTCGCCGTCGACGAGACGGGGCCGTCGCTGCTGCAGATGATGGAGCACGCGGGCCGCGAGACCGCCCAGACCGCGCTCGATATGCTCGGGAAGCGCTGGGCGGAGCGCCGGGTCATCGTGCTCGCCGGCAGCGCCGGCAACGGCGGCGGCGGGCTTTGCGCCGCCCGCCACCTCGCCACGCGTGGCGTGACCGTGCTGGCCGTGCTCACGCGCCCCACCACGGGTGTCGAGGGCGCCGTGGCCGCGCAACTGCGCACGCTGCAGGAGGCGCCGGCGCGCGTGATCCACTGGTCGGACGCCTTCGACGTCAGCGAGGCGGACCTCGTGATCGACGCCGTGATCGGTTACGGCCTGCGCGAGGCGCCGAGGGGCGCGGAGATGGCGCTGATCCGAGCCGCCCAGGCCTCACTCGCCCCCACGCTCTCGCTCGATGTGCCTTCGGGTGTCGACGCAGACAGCGGCGCCGCGCCGGGGGTGGCGGTGCATCCGGATCGCACGCTGACGCTCGCGCTGCCGAAGCGCGGGCTCAGGCGTGGCAACGCGGGCGAGCTGTGGCTCGCGGACCTCGGCATCCCGCCGGGCGTGTACGCGCGCGCGGGCCTCGCGTTCCCCTCGCCGTTCGGGCGGGGCTCACGCGTCGAGCTGCGCTACCCGGACGAGGCGCCCGAGGGCGCCGGGGGTGGATCTTGAGCGTGCGCGCGGTGCTCTGATACGGTGAGTGCCCTGCGGCGGCGCATTCGTCTAGTGGCCCAGGACATCGCCCTCTCAAGGCGAAGATCGCGGGTTCGAATCCCGCATGCGCCACCAACATGGACTGTACGTAGAACCTTCGAGCACACCGCCCCTCTGTAGGCGTCCCGCCAGCGGGGCCCGCCAGGTTCGTCTCTGCCAGCGGCGGTTATCCTGACAATGCACAGCCAATGTTGAAACGCCCCGGGGCCGTCCGCCGGGGCGTTCTGCGTCGGGGCTGTATAGCACAGCGTGCTGCGGACATGCGGCGCTGAACGTCGACACTGACCTGGATCACAATCCGACCGCTGTTGACACGACATCCTTGCGAGCTCGAACGCGCGCGCCAGGGCCGTGGGAAGGCCAGATGGTCGCAGCGGGATATCCGAGGGATACACTCGTTGCCGGGGCCATGCATGCAGGCACTAGCGCGATTGATGCCTTCACGGGTCGCGATCGAGGTTTCCGGCGCGGTGGTTGCCTGGCTAGCGGTGATCATCGTCCTGGCGGCCGTCGACAGCGGCCCCGGTGGCGGCTCCGCGATAGCCCTCTCCGGCCCCGGTGCCGGCTACGCGATAGCCATCGGTTCGGGCTCTGGTTCCGGCTCCGCGATAGCCCTCGCTACCTACTTCGTGGTCGCCAGCGCGGGGGCAGCGGTACTCGCGATCAGGCTGCGCGATCCGACGCTGCGGCTAGTCGCTGCCTCCGCCGGAGCGGGCCTGACGTTCGTCCCCGCCGTAGCAGTGATCTACTCGGTCGGCGCCGCGCTTCTTCCCGCTCTCCTACTCTGGCTGCTGGCTGTAGCGGAACTCTCTCGAAACGCCAATGCTCGAGCCGCAGCCATCGCCACGGGTGCTGGTTTCGGTTGCATGGCTGCCGCCATTGGGCTCCTCGTGTCTACGCGCTGAGACACCAACTCCAGGCACCACGGCGTCTTTGCAAGCCATCCCCGATCAGGGCTGGCCCGGTCAATTCCACGTGTACCACGAGACCCCGCACCGGTCATCCCGGCCCGACCGCGCACCCCGTCCTGCGGCCACGAGGACCGCAGGACAGGGCGAGACTGCTACTCGTGCAGATCGGGGCCGTCCTTCACCGTGATCCGGATTCGGATCGAGTCGGAGTCGCCGTGCGGGTCGGTCGCGAAGACGACTGCCCGGTACTCGTTGTCGCCGTCGAGGTCCGCCGGCGGCTCGTGGTCCGGTGCGGTGAAGGTGAAGACACTCGTCTGCGCGTCGATGGTGAAGTGGCCGGCGTCCGCGCCCTCGAGCGTCCACGTCAACGGTCCGTGGCCGCCTGCGGTCACGGGCGGTGCGGACACGAGCATGGCGCCCTCGACGACGTCCGCGACGACCTCGCTGAAGTCGTCCTCGTAGCAGATCGTGAAGCGCGGCAGGCGGTTCGTGACCTGGAGAGACTCGACGTCCTCACCGGTGGGCCGCGGCCCGACCGGGCCTCGCACGACGCCGGTCATTCCGAGGTCTACGGAGATCAGGTCGTCGTTGCGGATCGTGTGCGCCCCGGTCGCGGGGATGTCGATGGTGATCGTGGTCCCGGAGCACGTGCGGTGAGCCGCGGTGAGCGGGATCTCGCGCTGGCGGTCCACGGCGAAGTCGTCCTTCGTGACGAGGAAGAGCCCGCTGAACACTGGCTCCGTGCAGACGTTCGGCGGCAGCGGATCGGCCGCGGTGATGACGACGCGCCGATGCGTCTTCGCCTCCGCCGAGAGCACGTCAATGCCGTCGGACATGTCGGCGCTGCCGTGGATGGCAATCCGCACCGGGTGCCCGCTGCGGACCCACGGTCCGGAGTCGTGAGACCGGTCCAGCCGCCCGTTATGGAGCTGCCAGCCCGCGGCGCCGTCGCCGTCCTCGCGGCCGGTGGTGGCGGCCTTGATGCGGAAGAGGCCGTCCTCTGCGTTGAGCACGACCCAGTAAGAGGTGTTCGCCTCGAGCACGCTGCCGGCAGGCGCCTGGAACGCGACATACCCGGTGGAGTCGATGCCGCCAGAGAGCGCGTAGAGGCGCCTGGCCGGCTCTCCGGTCTCGCCGTCATGCGTCCAGACCTCGACGTCGACGCTCTTGTCCGCGAGCGGGCCGCCGGCGAACAGGGTGGCGCCGAAGGAGCAGACGTCGATCTCGATGGACTTGAGGGTGCGCGCCGCCGGCCCGGTGGTGAAGCGCTGCGCGACGCCGTGGTCGTTGCCCTTGCCGGCCTCGCCGACGGGGACGATGAAGCACCATCGTTCGCCCGTGTTGCCGACGAGCCTGGCGGCGTCGGCTCGTCCAATGGCGGCGACGAACGCGACAAGCGCGATCGCCACGGTCAGGAGGGTTCGTGCGTGGTGCATACCGATACTCCCGTCCTCGCGACTTTGCGTGGTGGGAGCGTCGGATCAGCGCATCTGCGTCGGGTGAGCGGCGCGTCTACGCCTGTAGTAATGATACCTCATCGCATGACAGGGGGGATCTTAAATTCCACCTACCGAAGGGGTGGTGCGGCACAGCCGCAGGGGCGAGCTCGGGGGGTCAGGTCGAGGCCCGTGGAGTCGCTCGCAATCTGCCTCGTCCTCCGAGGCGTCGATCTCCCGGGCGTTCGCGGACCCGATCTCCTGCCACAGCATCGGCTCGTGCGAACCCGTGGGCGCTCTCGGGCGCCTCGATGCTCGGACCTGTGCGGCCCTGACGAGGGCTCGGCGTCCTCTCGTTGCGCAATACCGGCGGGGGTGAGGGGATCGAGTCCCTCGGGTCCACCCGCCGGAGTGAATCAGGACGCCTGCCCGCCCGGGCCGGGATCTGCGGCTACAGCAGCTCCCGCTTGAAGAGCAGCCGCTCGATGCCGTACTTGCGGCTGCCCAGGACGCCGATGATGCCGGCGATGCCGAAGTAGAGGATCGGCACCTCGCCGCCAGTGGCGCCGAACCCGCCCGTCGCCGGGTAGATGTGCGGCCACAGCTCGTTGGGGTAGTGCACATCGAAGTACGCGACCACCATCTGCACCGTGAGTGCGCCCGCGCCCAGGCGCGTGAACACGCCGCTCGCGATCAGGATCGCGGCGATGACCTCCACCCAGCCGGCGACGTCGACCTTCCAGCCCAGCGGGTGATCCGCCGGGAAGTCCCACAACAGGAACGCCTTCTGGACCCCGTGCAGACCCACGAGGAAGGCGAAGAGCAGCCGGAAGCCGAGGTAGAACTCCTCGACGTACGGGAGGAGGGAGTTCCCAAACAGCGAGCCATCGCCCGCGGCGCCTGATTCATTGTCCATCTGCATCGCGACGCCTCCTCACGGCCGTAACCGGCCTGGTGCGAGGGTAGATCGTGAAGCTTTCCAGAAACACTACAGAAGCATTACGTATGCACAGTCTTATGAACGCCGCGGCTGCGGACGGAGCGGAACGTTGTCGCTGGTCCGGTGATTGAGCGCCCCGCGCCACCGCCGGCGGAGGCATCGATGCGCTTCCCGGAGCATCGAGATTCGCGAGTGGCTACCCGGCCTGGCGCTCCGCGTCCCAGCGCTGCGCGTCGATGGTCTCGCCGGTGATCTCGGCGGCCTCGTCCGAGGTGAGCCAGACGGCGAGCCGTCCCGCCGGCTCCGCGCTCACGAACGGGACGCCGCGGCGCACGTCGTCGTCGAGCTGCGGGAAGCCGCGCGAGGCGATACGGCCGGGCTGGATGGCGTTGACCGTGATGCCGAAGCGCGACACCTCGAGCGCGAGGTTGCGCGTCATCCCCTCGACACCCGCCTTCGACGATGCGTAGGAGATGCCGCCGCGCAGCGGACGGTCGGTGGCTGCGCCGCCGCCGGTCATGTTGATGATGCGCCCGCCCACGCCGCGCTCGATCATCCCCGGCAGCACGTACTTCGCGCCCAGGAACGCGCCCCACAAGTTGACGCGCAGCACGTCGAGGAACTCCTGCGCCTCGACCTCCTGTGCGAACACGCGCGGGCCCGGGATGCCGGCGTTGTTGACGAGCGTGTCGATGGGGCCGAGCTCGGCCGTCGTCCGTTCGACCATCGCGCGCACGGCATCGGGGTCGGTGACGTCGGTGGGGATGCCGAGGACGGTGCCGCCCTCGGCGCCGAGCTCGCCGGTGACGGTCGCGACGTCGTCCGCTTTGCGGGCGTTGACGACGACGGCCCAGCCGTTGGCCACGAACTCCGCCGCGATCACGCGGCCGATGCCCACGGTGCTGCCGGTGACGATGACGACCCGCTGCCCTGCTTCGACCATCCGGTGCCTGCCTTCCCGCGCCGCGATGGGCGTGCTGCATGCGCGTCAGTGTGCTCGGGAATCGGGCGACGCGCGACGTGCCGGGCGGCCCCCCAACCCGCAGCCCGGGCCGTTACGATCAGATGGAGGGGTGCGCTCATGATCCGTGAGACAGTTCGCGAGATCCGCTCCGGCGTGCTCGCCGTGGTCGTCCTGCTGCTGGCGCTCGTGCTCGACATCTTGCTGGGCGCGGCCGGCATTGTGACGTGGCTGGATGGGGGCTGGATCCTGGTCACGCTCGCCTCGGTACTCCTGCCGCTGCTGGCCTTCTTCGCGATCGGGCTGTTCGCCGTACCGCCGAACGAGGCGCGCGTGTTGCAGCTGTTCGGGAACTACGTCAGCACCGCCCGTTCGCCCGGACTACGTTACGCGAACCCCCTGTACACGAAGCGGCGTATCTCCGTCCGGGTGCGCAACTCGAGACGGAGCGTTCCAGGGTGAGCGACGCCGATGGCAATCCGATCGAGATCGCCGTCGTCGTGTGGAGGGTGGTCGACACCGCCGCCGCCAGCTTCCAGGTCGACGCCTACGTGAACTTTGTCCACGTCCAGAGCGAGTCCGCGGTCCGCAACCTCGCGAGCCAGTACCCGTACGACACCGGAGACGACGCGGCGCTCTCGCTGCGCGGCGACACTGAGGAGATCGCGCAGCGCCTGCAGCAGGAGATACAGGGCCGCCTGGACGAAGCCGGCGTCGAGGTCCTGGAGGCGCGGATCACGCACCTGGCGTACGCGCCGGAGATCGCCTCGGCAATGATCGCGCCTGCCTGTTGCCGCTGGAGCATTGCGGCTGGCAGCCTGATCGTCGAGGGTGCCGTGAGCATGGTGCAGATGGCGCTCGACGACCTCTCCAGCCGCAACGTGGTCGAACTCGACGAGGAGCAGAAGGCGGCGATGGTGGGCAACCAGCTCGTCGTGTTGTGCGCCGACAAGAGCACCCAGCCCGTGCTGAACACCGACAGCTTCGGCCGGTAGTCTCGTTCCGGCCGGAGGTGCGCGCGTAGGCGCGGCCCGCGTTCGCCGCCTCGCGCGTTGATTCCCGGCAGGCCGCTGCCTACACTCGCGATGCTGCTCGCAGGCGCGACCGAAGACAGGTCGCCGGGCATGTGCGGGCGGCCGGGGGGTCGCCGTGGCCAGCAATAGCGAACACGAGTGGCGAGAGAGCACGTACGGGCGCGCCACCGCGCGCAACAAGGAGCGCCAACCGCGCTTCGAGTCTTCCTCGGGCGCCGAGGTCGACCCGCTCTACGCGCCGGAGCACATGGCCGAGTGGAACTACCACGAGAAGCTCGGCTACCCGGGTGAGTACCCGTACACGCGCGGCGTCCAGCCGACGATGTACCGGGGCCGCCTGTGGACCATGCGGCAGTACGCCGGCTTCGCCGACGCCGAGGAGTCCAACCGCCGCTACAAGTTCCTGCTCGAGCAGGGCCAGACGGGCCTCTCCGTCGCCTTCGACCTGCCGACGCAGATCGGGTACGACTCGGACGATCCGGTCGTGACCGGCGAGGTGGGCAAGGTCGGCGTCGCGATCTCGTCGCTGCAGGACATGGAGACGCTGACCGACGGCATCCCGCTGGAGCAGGTCACGACCTCGATGACGATCAACTCGACGGGGCCAATCCTGCTCGCGCTCTACGTCGCGGCCGCCAAGAAGCAGGGCGCGGACCTGGCGAAGATCGGCGGGACGACGCAGAACGACATCCTCAAGGAGTACATCGCGCGCGGCACGTACATCTTCCCGCCGCGCCCGTCGCTGCGGCTCATCACGGACACCTTCGCGTGGTGCACGGACGAGCTGCCCTCGTGGAACACGATCTCGATCTCCGGCTACCACATGCGGGAGGCCGGCTGCACCGCCGCGCAGGAGCTCGCGTTCACCTTCGCCGACGCCATCGAGTACGTCGACGCGGCGCTCGAGGCGGGCATGCAGTTCGACGACTTCGCGCCGCGGCTCTCGTTCTTCTGGGCGTGCCACTCGAACTTCCTCGAGGAGATTGCGAAGTTCCGGGCGTCGCGGCGGATGTGGGCGAAGATCGCGACCGAGCGCTACGGCTCGACGAACCCGCGCTCGCAGATGCTGCGCTTCCACACGCAGACCGGCGGCGCGACGCTGACGGCGCAGCAGCCACTCAACAACATCATGCGCACCACGCTACAGGCGCTCTCGGGGGTGCTCGGCGGCACACAGTCGCTGCATACCAACTCGTGGGACGAGGCGCTCGCGCTGCCGACCGAGGGGTCGGTGGAGGTCGCGCTGCGCACGCAGCAGGTGATCGGCTACGAGTCCGGCGCCGCCGACGTGATCGACCCGCTCGCGGGCTCGTACTACATCGAGGCGCTGACCGACCGCGTCGAGGAGGAGGCGAACGCCTACCTCGCGCGCATCGAGGACATCGGCGGGGCGCTGACGGGCATCGAGCAGGGCTTCCAGCAGCGCGAGATCCAGGAGAGCGCGTATCGCCTCCAGCGCATGCAGGAGACCGAGGAGCGCATCGTTGTGGGCGTGAACCGCTTCGAGACCGAGCAACTCGAGGTGCCGCCGCTCGCCGGGCACGACCGCACGGTCGAGTCCCGCCAGGCCGAGCGGCTGGGGGCGCTGCGCAACGAGCGCGACAACGCAGCCGTCGACGCCTCGCTGGCCGCGATCCGCGCCGCAGCCAGCTCGGACGAGAACATGATGCCGCTGCTGATCGAGGCCGTGGAGGCGTACGCCACCATCGGCGAGATTTGCGGCGTGCTCCGCGACGAGTGGGGCGAGTACCAGGAAGTAGTCACGATCTAGTGCGCGCGGCCGCAACTCGCGCGCGAATGGAGCACCCCTCATGACCGAGGCGCTTGACACCCTGATCGAGGAGAACGAGCAGGCGCGCGCCGATTTGCTGGACGCGCTCGACGCGCTGCCAGCGGATCGACGCGTCGAGGGCTGGTTCGGCCCGGAGGCGTGGTCGGCGAAGGACATCCTCGCGCACATCGCCCGCTGGCAAGCGGGCTGGGCCGCCGCCCTCGACCTCGTCGCGAGCGGCGAGCGCCCCGCGATCCCGGAGTTCGTTGCGAACCGCGACGACCCCGAGGCGGCCGAAAACGCGTTCAACGCAGAGTCGGTCGCGCGCTCCAGCGACCTGAGCTGGGAGCAAGTGCTCGGGAACCTGCGCGACGCACGCGAGCAGCACAACGGGGCGATCCGTGGCCTCGCCGTCCTCGAGCCCGACCGCTACGCCGAGGGGCGCACGCCGTACCGGCTCGCCGCCGCGGCCGAACACGACCGGGAACACGCCGCGGCAATCCTCGCCTGGCGTGGCGAGCAGGGGGTATAGATTGACCAGGGGGAAGGTGACCAGGGGGAAGGGCACATGATCGACCGGCTCCACCACATCGGCATCGTCGTCCACAGCGCCGACGACGCACTCGGCTTCTACCGCGACATCATGGGCCTCGAGGTGGCCGTCGATGAGGTCGTCGAGGCGCAGGGCGTGCGCGGCGTGCTGCTGCCGCTCGGCGAGAATGAGATCGAGCTGCTCGAGCCCGTCGAGGAGGGCACCGGCGTGGCGCGCTACCTCGAGACGCGCGGGCAGACGCTGCACCACTTCTGCTTCAGCACCGACGACATCCGCGCCGAGCTCGCGCGCGTGCGCGACCTCGGCGTCGAGTTGATCGACGAGGAGCCGCGCTACGGGCTCGCGGGCGAGATCGCGTTCCTGCACCCGCGCTCGATGTTCGGGGTGCTCGTCGAGCTCGCGCAGCCGCGGCCCGGCGCGCACCACTCCGACACGAAGGGCATCGACCACGTCGCGGCGCGCGTCGCCGACTACGACGCGGCGAAGCAGCGCTGGAACGAGGTGATCGGCGTCGAGGAGCAACACCGCTTCGACGTCGAGGAGGCGCAGATCATGATCGGGCAGTTCCCGATCAGCCGCACCATCCTCGAGTTGATCGCACCGGCGAGTCCCGACGCTCCGCTGGCAAAGGTGATCGAGGAGCAGCGCGAGGGCGCGTTCCCCGTCGCGGCGATCGAGGTCGCCGACCTCGACTCCGAGATCGCGCGCTACCGCGCAGCCGGGCTCGATGTCCCGGACGGCGAGGTCGGCACACTGCCGGGGACGCGGCGCTCGACTATCAGCGCCGAGCAGGCGTTCGGCATCGGCATCCAACTGCTGGAGTACGTGGACTAGTACGAGAACGGCAATGAACCCTCGCGCAGCAGCGCGAGGCTGGCTAGACTCGCGTGCGGCAACGCCGCGAGCAGCACAACGAGGAGGCTCCCCATGGCCGACGACCGATCCATTCGCGTGCTGATCGCGAAGCCTGGCCTCGATGGCCACGACCGTGGCGCCAAGGTCGTCGCACGGGCGCTGCGCGACGCCGGCATGGAGGTCATCTACACCGGCATCCGCCAGACGCCCGACATGATCGCCGAGGCCGCGCTCCAGGAGGACGCGCAGGTCGTCGGGTTGTCGATCCTGTCCGGCGCGCACCTCGAACTGTTCCCGCGCGTCATCGCAGCGCTCGAGGAGCGCGAGGTGAGCGACGTGCTGCTGTTCTGCGGCGGCATCATCCCCGAGGCCGACATCCCCGCGGTGCAGGAGATGGGCTTCCAGGGCGTCTTCGGACCGGGCACGAACACGCAGGACATCATCGAGTTCGTCCGCGAGCACGCGCCGACGTACGCGACCTAGCGGCGAGCGCTGCGCCCGTGGACGCGAGCGAGCTTGCCGAACGCGTCCTCGCGGGTGATCGCCGGGCGCTGTCACGCACCATCACGCACGTCGAGGCCGACACGGAGACCGGCCGCACCGTCCTCGCCTCGCTCTACCCACGCACCGGCCGCGCGCAGACCATCGGCGTGACCGGCTCGGCCGGCGTCGGCAAGTCGACGCTGGTAGGTGGATTGGCGCGCGCCGAGCGCGCGCTTGGCCGCACAGTCGGCATCGTCGCCGTCGACCCATCCTCGCCGTTCTCGCACGGCGCCATCCTCGGTGACCGCATCCGCATGCAGGACCTGACATCGGACTCGGGCGTGTTCCTGCGCTCGATGGCGTCGAGGGGCAGCCTCGGCGGCCTCGCGGAAACCGCGTCGGGCGTCGTCGACATGATGGACGCCGCGGGCTACGACGTGGTGATCGTCGAGACCGTCGGCGCGGGCCAGGACGAGGTCGAGGTCGCGGCGGCGACACAGACGACTGTGCTGGTGACGATGCCGGCCGGCGGCGACGACGTGCAGACGATGAAGGCCGGCCTGATGGAGGTCGCGCAGGTGATGGTCGTGAACAAGTCCGACCTCGCCGGCGCCGACACGGCCGTCGGCCAGCTGCGTGGCCTGCTCGCGATCGCCCCCGACCGCGCCTGGAGGCCACCGATCCTCAAGTGCGTCGCCCGCGATAGTGAGGGACTCGAGGAGCTCGTCGCGGCGATCGACGACCACCAGGAACACCTCCGCGCCTCGGAGCACGCCGAAGACGAGCGCCGCGACCACGTGCGCGAGCAGATCGTCTCGCTCGCCCGCGCGGCGATGCAGCGCGAGACGCTGGAGGCTGCGGGAGGCGTGGGCGTGCTCAGTGACCTCATCGACGAAGTGGCGGCCCGCCGCCGCGATCCCCGTTCGGCGGCTGGTGCGTTGCTGGCGGCAGTGCGAGCGGGGTGGGGTAACGGCGGCGGAGCCTGATCCCGCACTGGGCCCCGCGACGGCGGGCCCGCCGATAGCGCTACACTCGATCGACGATGACTGACGAACGGCCGCAACGGTTGCGCGTGACGTACCGCAAGGCGGACGCCCTGCGCTACGTGGGGCACCTCGACCTCATGCGCACGTGGGAGCGCGCGCTGCGCCGCGCCCGGCTGCCGCTCGCCTACACGCAGGGCTTCTCGCCCCACGCTCGCCTCGCCCTCGGCGCACCGCTCGCCGTCGGCTTCGAGGGTGACGCGGAGCTGCTCGACACGTGGATGTCGACCCCGGTGGCGCCGATCGAGGTCGTCGAGCAGCTTCGCGGGGAGCTGCCCGATGGTCTCTCGGTCGTCGCCGTCGAGGAGGTCGCGCACGAGGAGCCCTCGCTGCAGTCGGCGATCACCTCGGCGACGTACGAGCTCGTCTTCGACCGCGACGACGTCGACGCCGCCGAACTGCAATGGCGCGTCGATGGGCTACTCGCGACGCACGAGCTGGAGTGGGAGGACCAGCGCGGCCAGAAGACGCGCGTCTACGACCTGCGCGCCACCGTCCGTGACCTCGATGTGCGCACCGAGCCGGGGCGCGTCGTGGTGACCATGCACCTTGAGTCCCGCGAGGGGCTGAACGGCCGCCCGCTGTCGGTGCTCGACGCGCTGGGCGAGCGCGCCGCGCCACGCGAGCGCCGCCGCACCGGCCTGCGACTGGGCGAACCGCCGCGCACGCAGTCCATGTTGGTGTTCGACGAGGAGTTCGAGGAGCCGCTCCCGTGAGGCGCCTGGCCGTGACGGCCGTGGCGGTCCTGGTCATCCTCGCCGCGCTCGCACTCTATGGCCGTGGCGAAGACGACGAAGATCCGGTGGTGGTGTCGACCGCGACCTCTACCCCTACCGCGGCTGCCCCCGCGACGGCAACGGCCACGCCGGTGGCTCCGACGGCAACGCCGGCCGCCCCGACGGCGACGCCAACCGCGACCGCGAGCCCTGCCCCGACCACGTCCCCGGTCACGGCAACCCCGACCCTCACGGCGCCGACGTCCGCGGACCGGCTCCTCCCCAGCTCGTTCCTGCAACTCGCGGCGGCGCTGCCGGGGCCCGGACTGGCCCTGACGAACGCGTACGAGCCCGCGTGCCCCGGCGCCTCGGTCGAGCCGGTCGTGTTCGCCGGGCCGGACTTCGAGGATGGCGATCGGTTCGCGGTCTGGGTGTTCTGGCCCTATCCCGATCGGGACGCGTTCGATGGAGAGTGGACCATCAACGCGCAGCGCCGTGTCGAGCCGCTCCTCGCCGGTTGCGAGCCGCCGAACGGGTTCGTCTACTGGAACCGGCACCTGCTGCTGTGGTTCGTCGGGTTCTACGGTTCCGAGGTTGACCCTGCGTCGCCGCCCGACGAGCGGTCCGAGGTGCGCGAGCATCCCGTGATCCAGGCATTCCTGGGACTGAGGCCGTGACGACGCGCTTCGCGGAGCCACTGCCGTGAGGCGGCTGGCGGTGGGCGCCGTCGCGTTGTTGGCGCTGGTCAGCGTGTCCGTCCTCGGCTGCGTCGGCGGCGACTCGGACGACACGGAGCCGGCCGCGACGCCTACGGCGACCGCGACGACTCGGGCCATCACCACGTCAACCCAGCCTCCTGCGACGCCCAGCGCGACACCTGCCGCGCCAGCAACGGCGACGCCGACTCCAACACCGGCTCGTGCTCCGGGAACTGCCGGCACGATGGTCGTCGATGGGGATCCCTATTCCCTCGAGGATTTCGAATCGGCGCTGCCGGCGCCGGGGTTGGCGTTCTCGGACGAGTTCGAGCCCGTATGCCCGGGCGCCTCGGCCGAGCCGATCGTGTTCACTGGCCCGGGCGTTGGGCTGGACAAGCAGCACGCCGTCTGGGTGCTGTGGATCTACGCCGACCGCGACGCGTTCAAGGCCGACTGGGCTGTCGGCGGGGACTTCCGCGTGCGGCCGCTCCTCGAGGGTTGCGAGCCGCCGAATGGGTTTGTCTACTGGCACGAGAACCTCATCCTGTGGTTCGCTGGCTTCTACGGCGCGGACGTCGCTCCCGGCTCGCTCCCCGCGACCGCCGAGGAGGTCCGCAGCCATCCCGTCGTGCGGACGTTCCTGGAGCTGACATGGCAGTGACGCGCTTCCTGCTGCTGCGACACGCCGAGGCGGCCGGCAACGCCGCCGGCCAGACGCAGGGCCGTATCGACAACCAGCTCACCGAGCGCGGGCACCGGCAGGCGGCCACCGTTCCCACCTCGATCGCGCCGTACCGGCCGGTCGCGCTGTACGTCAGCCCGGCGTCGCGCGCGCGGAGCACTGCCGCCCCCATCGCCGAGGCGTACGGCCTCGAGCCGGTTATCGACGAGCGCCTGCACGAGGTCGACCACGGCGAACTCGACGGCATGGCGTTCGACGAGATCCGCGAGCACTTCGCGGACTTCCTCGAGCAGTGGCGCGACGAGCGCTTCGCCGACCTGCGCTTCCCCGGTGGCGAGTCGATGGGCGAGGCGCGGGTGCGCATGCTCGAAGCGCTGGATGAGGCGGGCGAGCGGCACGGCGAGGCCGATGTCGTCGTCGTCTCGCACAACATGGCGCTGAAGTCGCTGCTCACGCACGCGCTCGGCGTCTCGATGGCCGCGCAGCGCCGGTTCCAGCTCGGTCTCGCCTCGCTGTCGGTCGTGGAGCGCCGGCCCGGGAGCGACGGTGGGCCCTCGAGGTGGGCCGTTGTTGGGCTGAACGAGCAGTGCCACCTGCCCGGCGAGGGGCCCGCCTGAAGCCGATTGTAGGCGCCGCGCGGCGCTGCTACGGTGGAACGCGGCGGGGCACTCTCGAGGACGGACGTGCCCACTCTCCCCAGCCTGCGCCTCCCGGCCTTCGGCCCCTTGCAGATGGTGATCGCGATCGCCGCGCTGCTGCTCGTCCTGTTCGCGTACGCTGGCGTGCAGACCGCACGCCAGCAACATCGCCTGGCCGAACAGCAGCGCGAGGTCGAGCAAGAGGTCGCCCGGCTCCAGCAGCAGATCGCCGAGCTTGAGGGCCTGCGCGAATACCTCGCATCCGACGAGTACATCGAGGCGGTCGGTCGCAGCCGGTTTGGCCTGGTGCGGCCCGGCGAGACCGCGGTCATCGTCGAAGACCACACCACCGACGCGCAGCCGCTCGGCGCCGGCGTCCCGGACCGCGAGCCGGGCGAGCGCTGGTGGGAGGCGCTGTTCGGACGATAGGTGGACGATGAGTGGGAGATGAGTGGGCGCTGACCCGGGCGCTGACGCGCTTGTTCCTCGCTGATGCCGCTGACGCGGCGGGGCTGCGCTACGCTGCGCGTATGAGCGCCCGGCCGGAATCGCCCCTCCGCCGCAACCGCGTGACATCGGCGTTCGAGCGCCGCGTCGCACACCAGCTCGGGGAGCACCTCGCGAGCGGCTCGACGCTGCTCGTGGCGTGCTCCGGTGGGCCGGACTCGACCGCTGCGCTGGTCGCTGTCGCGCGCGTCGCTGCGCAGGCCGGAGGACACGCCGTCGCAGCACACTTCAATCATGGGACGCGTCCGGAGGTCGAGACCGACGCCGACCGCTCGTACGTCGAGACGCTGGCAGGCTGCCTCGGCGTGCGCGTCGTGAGCGGTGGCGGCGCCGCCCCCGGCGGCGGGAGTGCCGCCGAAGCAGACGCCCGCGAGGCGCGCTACCGCTGGCTCGCGCCGGCCGCGCGCGCGGCCGGCGCGTCTGCCTGCGTCACGGGGCACACGCTCGACGACCAGGCCGAGACCGTGCTGCTACGCCTCACGCGCGGCAGCGGCCTTGGAGGGGCCGCGGGGATGGCGCTCGACGCCCCCTGGCCCGTCGCGTGCGAGGCGGCCGGGGGCAACGCGCCGCTGCGGCTGCTGCGCCCGCTGCTCGGCGTCACGCGCGTTGAGGTGGTCGATTACCTCGACGCGCTGGGGCTCGCCGGCGCGGGGCTCGCGCCGCGCCACGACCCCTCGAACGATGAGATCGCGTACAGCCGTAACCGCGTGCGCCACCGCGTGATGCCCGAACTGCGGTCGCTCAATCCCGAGGCCGCCGCCGCGCTCGCGCGCTTCGCCGGGCACGCCCGCCGTGACGGCGAGGCGCTCGAGGCGTGGTCGGAGCGCGAGGCGGCCGCGCTGCTGAGGGTGGAGGGTCGAACGGCACGCATCGAGCGTCGCGCGCTGACGGCGCTGCCGGAAGCGGTAGGTCTGCGGCTGGTGCGGCGCGCTGCCGCGGCCGTGGGCGTTTCGGTGACGGCGGAGCAGGCCGAACGCCTCCTCGCAGTCGCGGCGCGGCGCGGCGCCCACCTCGATCTGCGGGGCGGAACCGCGCGGACCGATGATGACGCGTTGACGATCGAGGGTGGGGGTGGTCGAGCCCCACGAGCTACATAACCCTGTTTTGCTTGAATTTCCAAGGGTTTTCGGCTCGGGTTCGTGTAGAAAGCGGGATATAGGCCTTGACGCACGAGAATGCTGGGGTACGATCATCCGACGGCCTGCCCGAGGGCGGCTGAGGCACATTAACACTTGGATAGCAGCCAGAAGCGGGAACAGAGATTCCCGTCATGACCTGCGCCTGGCAACGCCGGCGCCCCTCGTGGGCGTGCGGTTGTGAGCCGGGTGCGCAGTGCATAGGACGACTCTCTGGCCGGTGCTCGGCGGGTATGCGGAAACGCAGACCCGGCGGGGGCGGGCCAAGCTTCCACGGAACCATGTTTCACTGAAGCGAATCTAATGGAGAGTTTGATCCTGGCTCAGGATAAACGCTGGCGGCGTGCCTTATGCATGCAAGTCGCGCGACGAAACCGGCTTCGGCCGGCTGAAAGCGGCGAACGGGTGAGTAACACGTAGGAACCTGCCCGGAAGTGGGGGATAACACCGGGAAACCGGTGCTAATACCGTATGTGGTCCACGGACCAAAGCCTTCGGGCGCTTTCGGAGGGGCCTGCGGTGGATTAGCTGGTTGGTGGGGTAACGGCCTACCAAGGCGACGATCCATAGCTGGCCTGAGAGGGTGGTCAGCCACATTGGGACTGAGATACGGCCCAGACTCCTGCGGGAGGCAGCAGCAAGGAATTTTGCGCAATGGGCGAAAGCCTGACGCAGCAACGCCGCGTGGGGGAAGAAGGCCTTCGGGTCGTAAACCCCTTTTGCGAGGGAAGAAGATCTGACGGTACCTCGCGAATAAGCCACGGCTAACTACGTGCCAGCAGCCGCGGTAATACGTAGGTGGCGAGCGTTGTCCGGATTTACTGGGCGTAAAGCGCGCGCAGGCGGACTGGTCAGTCCGGGGTGAAAACTCACGGCTCAACTGTGAGAGGTCCCCGGATACTGCCAGCCTTGAGGCACCTAGAGGAGAGTGGAATTCCCGGTGTAGTGGTGGAATGCGTAGATATCGGGAGGAACACCAGTGGCGAAAGCGACTCTCTGGGGGTGACCTGACGCTGAGGCGCGAAAGCGTGGGGAGCGAACCGGATTAGATACCCGGGTAGTCCACGCCGTAAACGATGAGCACTAGCTGTCGGGGGTATCGACCCCCTCGGTAGCGAAGCTAACGCGATAAGTGCTCCGCCTGGGGACTACGGCCGCAAGGCTAAAACTCAAAGGAATTGACGGGGGCCCGCACAAGCAGCGGAGCGTGCGGTTTAATTCGAAGCTACGCGAAGAACCTTACCAGGGTTTGACATGTTGAGGACCGCCGGTGAAAGCCGGCTTCCCTTCGGGGCCTCTTCACAGATGCTGCATGGCTGTCGTCAGCTCGTGCCGTGAGGTGTTGGGTTAAGTCCCGCAACGAGCGCAACCCCTGTCGTTAGTTGGATTTTTCTAGCGAGACTGCCCGGAGCAACCGGGAGGAAGGCGGGGATGACGTCAAGTCAGCATGGCTCTTACACCCTGGGCTACTCGCACGCTACAATGGGCAGTACAGACCGTCGCGAAACCGCGAGGTGAAGCCAATCGGATAAAGCTGTCCTCAGTTCGGATTGCAGGCTGAAACTCGCCTGCATGAAGCCGGAGTTGCTAGTAACCGCAGGTCAGCCATACTGCGGTGAATACGTTCCCGGGCCTTGTACACACCGCCCGTCACGTCATGGGAGTCGGTAACACCTAAAGTCGTTGCGCGAACCTTCGGGACGCAGGCGCCCAGGGTGGGACCGGCGACTGGGACGAAGTCGTAACAAGGTAGCCGTAGCGGAAGCTGCGGCTGGATCACCTCCTTTCTAGGGATACCTCTGCCGGAAGTTGTCTGTCCGCACGGTGTGCGGTCGGGCCCGGTACAGTACCCAGGTCGATCAGCTGCCGGTCGCTCCGAACGCCCCGAGCGTTGCTCGAGGCTGCCGGAGTACGGGGTCGTGCGCGCCCCAGTGACCGGAGTTGGTGATGCGCACCGCGCGTGGAATCGGCGCGCCGCTTCTGACTGCTATCCAACGGTTGATGTGCCCGCCCCCTCCGTCGCTCCGTACGAGTCCTCAGGATCAGTCCTCGGGGCCAGCGGGGCGACGGTCTCCGGGCAGCGCCGGGCCATTAGCTCAGTTGGTTAGAGCGCAGTCCTGATAAGACTGAGGTCCCTGGTTCGAGTCCAGGATGGCCCACCAGCACCCAACGGCCAGGAGCCGCCAGCGGCGGTCCCCCGGGTCGTACCGGCGTGGGGCCGTAGCTCAGCTGGGAGAGCGCCGCCTTTGCAAGGCGGAAGTCGGGGGTTCGAGTCCCCCCGGCTCCACCAACTGGCTGCTGGCCACGCTGGCTGCCGGCAGGGCCGGGCCACACCACATCAGTGGGATACGCAGCCCGCGGCGTCAGCCGCCGGCAGCGTCCTCGGCGGGAGCATGCCGCTCCCGTACCGGCACCTTCACAACGGAAGAGCGCACGAGCGAAAATACAAGCTACAAAACACAGTTGGAGTACAACGGCGAGCGGGAAGCCGCCGGCCGGCGCGGGGCCATCGAGGTTCCGGGCGGGTACGGTGGCACAACGATCGCGGGAGTGCCTGACGAAGGGTCAAGCTACAAAGGGCGCATGGCGGATGCCTAGGCGTCACGGGCCGATGAAGGACGTGGCAAGACTGCGAAAAGCTCCGGCTAGCTGTCTAGCAAGCTCAACCGGAGATCTCCGAATGGGGCAACCCGGCCCGCTTCATCGCGGGTCACGACCGGCTGAACACATAGGCCGGATCGAGGGAACCGGGGGAACTGAAACATCTCAGTACCCCGAGGAAAAGAAAACATTCTCCTAGTAGCGGCGAGCGAACGGGGAGTAGCCCAAACCGTCCCCTCCGGGGGGCGGGGTTGTAGGACCGGCAATACGGAGCACGGTATGGATAGCCGAAGGGCCTGGAACGGCCCGCCGCAGGGGGTGAGAGTCCCGTAGGCGAAATCCATCCGGCCCAGGCCGGTATCCTGAGTACCACGGGACACGAGAAATCCCGTGGGAAGCTGGGGAGACCACTCCCCAAGGCTAAATACCCGTGGCGACCGATAGTGAACCAGTACCGTGAGGGAAAGGTGAAAAGCACCCCGGAAGGGGAGTGAAATAGTCCCTGAAACCATGTGCCTACAAGCAGTCGGAGCCTGGCTTCGGTCGGGTGACGGCGTGCCTATTGAAGAATGAGCCGACGAGTTACGCTTCGTGGCGAGGTTAAGCGACGGGAGTCGCGGAGCCGGAGCGAAAGCGAGTCTGAACAGGGCGTTTAGAGTCGCGGGGCGTAGACCCGAAACCTGGTGAGCTACCCATGGGCAGCGTGAAGCGAGGGTAAGACCTCGTGGAGGCGCGAACCTTTTTACGTTGCAAAGTGACTGGATGACCTGTGGGTAGGGGTGAAATGCTAATCGAACCAGGAGATAGCTGGTTCTCCCCGAAATGCGTTTAGGCGCAGCCTCGGGTGATGTGCGCTGGAGGTAGGGCTCTGGTTGGGCTCGGGGGCTTACCGCTTACCAACCCCATCCAAACCGCGAATGCCAGCGCATGAGAGCCCGGGAGTGAGACAGCGGGGGCTAAGCTTCGTTGTCGAAAGGGAAACAGCCCAGACCCTCGGCTAAGGTCCCTAAATCCATGCTCAGTGTTAAAGGAAGTCCGACTGCAAAGACAGCCAGGATGTTGGCCCAGAAGCAGCCATCATTGAAAGAGTGCGTAACAGCTCACTGGTCGAGTGATCGGGCGCCGACAATGTAACGGGGCTAAGCATGGTACCGAAGCCAGGGGATCGCCTTCGGGCGGTCGGTAGGGGAGCGTTCCGCGCAGCAGTGAAGCCGACCGGGTGACCGGTGGTGGAGCGCGCGGAAGTGAGAATGTCGGCATGAGTAGCGTAATCCCGGTGAGAAACCGGGACACCGTAAGCCCAAGGGTTCCTACGCAAGGTTAATCCGCGTAGGGTTAGGCGGGCCTAAGCCGAGGACGAGAGTCGTAGGCGATGGACAGCAGGTTAGTATTCCTGCCCCGCTGCAGGTGCGTTTGAGACAGGAGGGGTGACCCGGAAGGATAGGTTGGGCGGACCTACTGGACATGGTCCGTTGTTCAGCCGTAGGCGTCTGGTGGCAGGAAAATCCACCGCCAGGTCAAGCGGAGGGCTGGACAGAAGCGGAGACGTCAGTCAAAGCGACCCAGCTGAGTCCATGCCGGCAAGAAAAGCCTCGCTGTCGAGTATCTGCGGCGCCCGTACCGCAAACCGACACTGGTGGGCGGCGGTAAGTACCGTCAGGTGATCGAGAGAACCTTCGTTAAGGAACTCGGCAATCTAGCTCCGTAACTTCGGGAGAAGGAGCGCCCCGGACGGTGAAGGACTTCGCGTCCCGAGCCGGCTGGGGTCGCAGTGAGCGGGCCCAGGCGACTGTTTAACAAAAACACAGGTCTCTGCAAACGCGTAAGCGGACGTATAGGGGCTGACGCCTGCCCAGTGCCGGAAGGTTAAGGGGCGCGGTGCAAGCCGCAAACCGAAGCCCCGGTGAACGGCGGCCGTAACTATAACGGTCCTAAGGTAGCGAAATTCCTTGTCGGGTAAGTTCCGACCCGCACGAATGGCGTAACGATCTGGGCGCTGTCTCAACGAAGGACTCGGCGAAATTGAACTGGCCGTGAAGATGCGGCCTACCCGCAGCCGGACAAAAAGACCCCGTGGAGCTTTACTGTAGCTTGGCGCTGGAGGCCGGGCACGGATGCGTAGGATAGGTGGGAGGCTTTGAAGTGTTCCTTTCGGGGGGCGTGGAGCCATCAGTGAAATACCACTCTTCCTTGTTTGTCCTCCTAACCTGCGAGCAAGCGTGGGGACAGCGCCTGGTGGGCAGTTTGACTGGGGCGGTCGCCTCCCAAAAGGTAACGGAGGCGCGCAATGGTCCCCTCAGGGTGGATGGCAATCACCCGTCGAGTGCATTGGCAGAAGGGGGCTTGACTGCGAGACGGACATGTCGAGCAGGGACGAAAGTCGGCCAAAGTGATCCTACGGTCCCGTGTGGAAGGGCCGTGGCTTATCGGATAAAAGCTACCCCGGGGATAACAGGCTGATCCTGCCCAAGAGTTCACATCGACGGCAGGGTTTGGCACCTCGATGTCGGCTCGTCGCATCCTGGGGCTGAATCAGGTCCCAAGGGTTGGGCTGTTCGCCCATTAAAGCGGTACGCGAGCTGGGTTCAGAACGTCGTGAGACAGTTCGGTCTCTATCCGCTGTGGGCGCAGGAGGCTTGAGGAGTGCTGCCCCTAGTACGAGAGGACCGGGGTGGACGGACCTCTGGTGTGCCGGTTGTCCTGCCAAGGGCATTGCCGGGTAGCCAAGTCCGGAATGGATAAGCGCTGAAAGCATCTAAGCGCGAAGCCATCTTCAAGATGAGGCCTCCCACTGGGTTAACCAGGTAAGACCGCGGGAAGACTACCCGCTTGATAGGCCACAGGTGGAAGCGCAGCAATGCGTGTAGCTGAGTGGTACTAATGGTCGAGGGCTTGACCCTTCATCAGGCACATCCGTGATCCCTCGCCGCCGTACTTCAACCTTGTAGCCAACATCGCTCGTGCGTTCTTCCGTGTGCAGGCGCCGGTACGCCCCCACCGGGGCACCCGGGCGGGCAGCCACCCGTGCTATACTGGCTGCACAGCGACGCGGGATGGAGCAGCGGTAGCTCATCGGGCTCATAACCCGAAGGTCGGGGGTTCGAATCCCTCTCCCGCTACCAAAACAATGACCGGGCGGAGCACCTGCTCCGCCCGTTTTGCGTCCCCCGCCTGGTGACGGCAACTGGGCGACGGCAGAGCGGCGACAGCAGCTGGGCGACGGCAGAGCGGCGACGGCAGCTGGGCTACGGCAGAGCGCCCCGCTCCCGGCTCCAGCCACACCCGCACCGCCTCGAGGAACCGAGGGGCGGCCGGGGCGCTTGCGGCTCCCACGCCGAGGCTCGATAGTGGGCAGTCCTGGTGGTTAGAGCGCGGTGGAACCACCCGTTCCCATCCCGAACACGGAAGTGAAACGCCGCAGCGCTGACGATACTCCCCGGGCAACTGGGCGCGGAAAATAGGCCACCGCCAGGACTACGGCTACACAGCAGGCCGGCCTCACCAGGGCCGGCCTGCGTGATCCCGGACCCCCTCACGCCTCGGGTCGCACCCCGCACCGCGCCGGCAAGACCGTCCGCGCGCGCGTGGTATGATCCGCGCGTCGCCGTGGCCTTCGCGGGTCACGGCGCGAAACCAAGCATGGGAGGCCCAGGTAGTTTGACCACATCGCCCACGTCCGAGCAGACCGAACCGCCAACCAGCGTCGCGCCCGACGCTCCCGAGTCACCACCCACCGAAGCTCCGCCGCCCGCTCCCGAGGCGCCCACGCCGGCCGTCGCCGAGCCCGACGCGTCCGCGCCGGCCGCCACGGCGGTCGCCGAGCCCGAGGCGCCCGCGCCGGCCGCCACGGCGGTCGCCGAGCCCGAGGCGCCCGCGCCGGCCGGCGCCGAGCCCGAGATCGTCGACATGGCCGAGCTCCTCGCGTCCGGCGACGCCCCCGAGCCACGGCAACTGCGCCGCGGTGAGGTCGTCGAAGGTCTGGTGATGGGGGTTGAGCGCGAGGGCGTGCTTGTCGACCTCGTCGACATCGGCTCCAAGTCCGAAGGCGTCGTGCCGACGCATGAGATGCACTCGATGGGCGCGGACCCGCTGTCGCGCATCCACATCGGCGACAAGCTGCTCGTGTACGTGCTGCAGCCGGAGACCGAAGAGGGCCAGGTGCTGCTCTCAATCGACCGCGCGCGCGGCGAGCAGGGCTGGCGCGTGCTGCAAGAGCGCTTCGAGAGCGGTGAGATCTTCGACGCGGAGATCACGGGCTTCAACAAGGGCGGCCTGCTCGCGAACGTCGAGGGCGTGAACGCCTTCATCCCCATGTCGCAGGTGGTGGGCGCCAAGCCCGGCACCGAGGGCGCGAACCCGCTGTCGGAGATGGTGGGCCGCAGCCTCCGCATGAAGGTGATCGAGATCAACCGGCGCCGCAACCGCGCCATCCTCTCCGAGCGCGCGGCCATGCAGGAGTGGCGCGCCGCCCAGAAGGAGCGCCTCCTGGAGGAGCTCACCGAAGGCGAGATCCGCAGCGGCAAGATCACGTCGATCCGCAACTTCGGGGTCTTCGTCGACCTCGGCGGCGCGGACGGCCTCGCACACCTCTCCGAGCTGTCCTGGGACCGCAACAACGACCCGGAGGAGCTGTTCAAGGTCGGGCAGGAGATCGACGTCTTCGTGATGCGCGTAGACCGCGAGAACAAGAAGATCGCGCTGTCCATCCGCCGGGCGGCCCCCGAGCAGTGGCAGGACCTCATCTCCCAGTACCACGTCGGCGACGTCGTGCCGGGCGTGGTCACCAAGCTCGTCGCCTTCGGCGCCTTCACACGGCTGCCGGGACCCGTCGAGGGGCTCGCGCACGTCTCGGAGATCGTCGACCGGCGCATCAACCACCCGGAGGAAGTGCTCTCCGAGGGTGACGTGCTGCCGCTCAAGATCGTGCGCATCGAGCAGGATCGGCACCGGCTCGGTCTGTCGCTGCGCGAGGCGCGGTCGCAGGCGGAGATCCTCGGGTGGCAGTTCGACGACCAGGGTCGCGTGGTCCAGGTGCCCGACGAGGCGCGCGAGGCCTTCCCGGAGGAGTCCGCTGCCACCGATGAGCGCTACGCGCAGCGCCGCGAGGAGCTGGATGCCCGCCGCAAGGCGCGCGAGGGCTCGCGTGGCAGCGGCGGTGGCCGGCAGGCCGGCTCGCGCCGCGACGACGCGCCGCCGCTCACGGCGATCGCCGCCGCGATGCAGCAGGCACAGGCCGAGCTCGCCGACGCGCAGGAGGCGGCCGACCCAGAATAGGCCACTCGCCCCGCCACCCGGGCTGTTGCGCTGCGGGTGCTCGCCCGGTGCGGGATCCGGATTGCGGGGCAAGAGGCGGGACGCCGCATCGCGCGTTCGGCCGGCGGCTCATGACGAGCGCGGATCGTGCTCGAAATCAGGCCGTGGTAGCCTAGACGACAGCACGGACGGGAGTCCGCGATGGCTGATCGCTTTGACAAGTTCACGGAGCGGGCCCGCCGGGTCCTGACACTCGCGCAGGAAGAAGCGCAACGCTTCAACCACAACTACATCGGCACGGAGCACCTGCTGCTCGGGCTGGTGCGGGAGGGCGACGGCGTAGCCGCCAAGGTCCTCTCGAACCTTGGCGTGGAGCTCAACAAGGTCCGCTCGGCCGTTGAGTTCATCATCGGCCGGGGCGAGCGCACCACCAGCGGCGAGATCGGGCTCACGCCGCGCGCCAAGCGCGTCATCGAGCTCGCCGTCGACGAGGCGCGCCGCCTCAACCACTCCTACATCGGCACGGAGCACCTGCTGCTCGGCCTCGTCCGCGAGGGCGAGGGCATCGCCGCCGGCGTGCTCGAGAGCCTCGGCGTGAACCTGGAGCGTGTGCGTGGCGAGACCACGCGCATCCTCGCGCAGACCCAGCCGCAGGCTGCGGCGTCCGGAGCCGGCGGCCGCCAGACCGCCCGCACCCCCACGCTCGACCAGCTCGGCGTGGACCTCACCGCTGCCGCGCGCAGCGGCCAGCTCGACCCCGTGATCGGTCGCGAGACCGAGATCGAGCGCGTCGTGCAGATCCTGTCGCGCCGCACCAAGAACAACCCCGTGCTCATCGGCGAGCCCGGCGTTGGCAAGACCTCGATCGCCGAGGGACTCGCGCACCGCATCGTGCAGGGCAGCACGCCCGACACGCTGCTCGGCAAGCGCATGCTCACGCTCGACATTGGCTCGCTCGTCGCCGGCACGAAGTACCGCGGCGAGTTCGAGGAGCGCCTGAAGAAGGTCATCGAGGAGATCCGCTCCGCCAAGAACTGCATCCTGTTCATCGACGAGTTGCACATGCTCGTCGGCGCCGGCGCCGCCGAAGGCGCCGTCGACGCGGCGAACATCCTCAAGCCCGCGCTCGCCCGTGGCGAACTGCAGGCGATCGGCGCCACCACGCTGGACGAGTACCGCAAGCACATCGAGCGCGACGCCGCGCTTGAGCGCCGCTTCCAGCCGGTGCGCGTCGAGGAGCCGAGCGTCGAGGAGACGATCGAGATCCTGAAGGGCGTGCGGGGGGCCTACGAGGACCACCACAAGCTCCAGATCTCGGACGAGGCGCTCAAGGCGGCGGCCGAGTTGTCCTCTCGCTACGTCTCCGACCGCTTCCTGCCCGACAAGGCGATCGACCTCATCGACGAGGCGTCGGCGCGCGTGCGCATTCGCCGCCACTCGACGCCGCCGTCGGTGCGTGAGGCGACGAAGGGCATCGAGGCCCTGCGCCGCGAGAAAGACCAGGCGATCGCCAACCAGCAGTACGAGTACGCCGCCGAGTTGCGCGAGCGCGAGGTGCGCCTCCAGTCGAAGCTCGAAGAACTCGAGGAGGAGGTCCAGACCGAGCGCGCCGGCGATCAGCCCATGGTGACCGACGAGGACATCCGCGATGTCGTCTCGATGTGGACGGGCATCCCGCTCTCCCGGATCGCGTCGGAGGAGATGGCGCGGCTGCTGGAGATGGAACAGTTCCTGCGTGACCGCGTGGTCGGGCAGGACGAGGCGATCAGTGCGGTCGCGAAGGCCGTCCGGCGCGCCCGTGCCGGCCTCAAGAACCCGAAGCGCCCCATCGGCGTGTTCATGTTCCTGGGACCCACGGGGGTCGGGAAGACCTACCTCGCCGAGACGCTCTCCGAGTTCATGTTCGGGTCGAAGGACAACATCGTCCGCCTCGACATGTCTGAGTTCATGGAGAAGCACACCGTCTCGCGGCTCGTCGGGTCACCGCCCGGCTACGTCGGCTACGAGGACGGCGGGCAGCTCACCGACCTCGTGCGGCGGCGCAGCTACTGCCTGATCCTGCTGGACGAGATCGAGAAGGCGCACCCGGACGTCTTCAACATGCTGCTCCAGATCTTCGACGACGGGCACCTGTCCGACGCGAAGGGCCGCAAGGTCGACTTCCGCAACACCATCATCATCATGACCTCGAACGTCGGCTCGGACCTCATCCGCAAGGACTCGCGCTTCGGGTTCACCACCCAGTCGGACGACGCCAAGACGGTCGAGCAGCAGTACACGCGCATGAAGGACCAGGTCACCGACGAGATGAAGCGCGTCTTCCGGCCTGAGTTCCTCAACCGCATCGACCAGTCCGTGGTCTTCCACGCCCTGGCCAAGGGGCACATCCGCCAGATCGTGGACCTCGAGCTGCGCGACGTGCGCGAGAACCTCAAGGAAAAGGACATGGCGCTCGAGGTGTCGCAGGTCCTCCTCGACTACCTCGGCGAGAAGGGCTTCGACCCCGTGTTCGGCGCGCGGCCACTGCGGCGCGTCATCCAGAACGAGGTCGAGGACCGCCTCTCCGATGCACTCCTCGAAGGCGACTTCGCCGAGGGCGCAACGATCCGCCTCGACTACGTCGACGGCGAGGTCACGGCCGAGGAGATCGCACAGGCCGCGCCGGAACCTCCGGCCGAGGAGGAGCAGGAGCCCGTCCTCGCGCCCTAGCCGTCCGCGCCCAGGGGCGCGGGCGCCAGCACACACCGAGGGCCGCCGGCAGGCGGCCTTCGTGTTGTTCCCTCGTTGACGGGGGACGAGTGGCGCGGCCTCAGGCCTCGCGATCCATGGCTGCCTGCATGCCCTGCGCCGGCATGCGCTGGCTGTGCACGCTCTGCAGCAGCCCGACCGCCACGAACACGACGAGGAGCGCCGAGCCCCCCGATGAGACGAAGGGCAGCGGCAGTCCCGTGGCGGGGAAGAGTCGCAGGTTGACCGCCACGTTGACAAAGGCCTGCAGCACGATCAGCGTCGTCAGGCCGGCGGCGAGCATCCGGCCGAAGGTGTCGGGCGCGTGCCGCGACGCCTCGAATCCGCGCCACGCGATGAGCCCGAAGAGCGCTATCACGACCAGTCCGCCGCCCAGCCCGAGCTCCTCGCCAACGAGCGCGAAGATGAAGTCGCTCGAGCGAGCGCTGACGCTGGCGAGTTGTGACTCGGCGCCGCGGAACAGCCCCTCGCCGGTGATGCCGCCGGTGGCGAGTGCGGCCTCAGCTTGCCGCAGGCTGAAGCCGCTGCCGAGGGGATCCCGGGTGGGATCGAGGAACACAGCCAGCCGTTCCCGCTGGTAGTCGGGCACCATCACCGCGAACGCCAGCGGCCCGGCTGCTCCCAGGACGGCGAACAGCACCCCAAGCGTGCGCCATGGCACGCCCCAGACAATCACCATGCCAATCCAGGTGCCGGCGAGGACGACCGTGGTGCCGGTATCCGGCTGCGCCAGCACGGGCGCGGCCAGCAGCGCCAGCAGCACGGCCGTGACCGCAAGCGCGGCCGCGCGCGGCGGCCTGGAGGCGGTGTAGGCGGCCAGCGCGAGCACGAGCGCGAGCTTCGCGGCTTCGGCCGGCTGGATCGTCGACCCCCCGACCGCCAGCCAGCGCCGCGCGCCGTACTCGGACTCGCCGATCACGACCACGACGACCAGCAGCGCGGCTGCCCCGAGGTAGGCGAGCGCGCTGTAGCGTCGCAGCCGCCGGTAGTCGATCCGCGCGGCCACGAGCATGGCCGCGATGCCCAGCGCGCCGAGCATCGCGTGCCTCACCGCCTCAGCAGTGATCGTGGGGTGTGGCGGCTCGTCGAGTGACGCCGAGTACGCCATCAGCAGGCCGAGCGCGGCGAGCGCCGCGACCGCGAGCCAGAGCAGACGATCGCTGCGAGCCAACACATGGAACGATGCTGCCGCCGCTCGTGCTCCGGGCGGAGGGGCGATCATGGAGCGTCCCCCGTGGCTTCAGATCCCGATAGCGACCCGACCTGGGCGGTCGGCGGGTTGAAGTATGCCTCGAAGATGTCGTGCGCCACCGGTGCGGCGTGCAGCGCGCCCGACCCATGCTTCAGGTAGACGGCGACGGCGACCTCCGGGTCCTCGTACGGTGCGAAGGCGATGAACCAGCCGTGCGTGTCGAACTCGGCGTCGGGGTGTCGTGGCCCGAACTCCGCGGTGCCGGTCTTGCCGGCGATGGTGATGCCCTCCGGCTCGCCGCGCCTCGCCGTGCCGAGGGGATGGTCGGCCGTCCGCTTCAGCGCCTCGCGCACGACATCGAGGTGCTCCGTGTCGATCGGCAGCACGCCCGCCACCTGGCGCGGCAGCAACTCGACGTCGTCGCCGACGCGGAACCCGCGCGCGACGCGCGGCACGAGCACCTCGCCGCCGTTGGCGATCGCGGCTGCCGCGACTGCCATCTGCAGCGGCGTCACCGTCAGGTAGCCCTGGCCGATGCCGAACGTGTAGGTATCGCCCAGCACCCACGGCTCGCCGACCGTCGATTCCTTCCACGCGCTGTCGGGCACCAGGCCTCCGGCCTCGCCCGGGAGGTCGAGGCCCGTGGGCGCGCCGAGCCCGAACTGGCGCACGTAGCGGGCGATACGCTCGACGCCGAGCCCTTCGAAGGACGTGCCGTCCGGGGCGTCATAGCCGCCGGAGAGGTAGTAGTAGTAAACGTCCGACGATCGGAGGAGTCCGCCGTAGAAGTCGAGCACGCCGTGCGCGGTCCAGTCGCGGAACGTATACGTCACGCTGGGGTCGTAGATGCTCCGCACCGTCAGCGCTCCGGTGCTGCGGATCCGCGTCGAAGGCGTCGCCACGCCCTCCTGCAGCGCCGCGGCGCCGATCAACGGCTTGAAGATCGAACCCGGTGAGCGCACTTCCTGGTATGCGCGGTGCACCAGCGGGCTTCCCTCGCCGGTGAGCAACGCCACCGTGTCGATATCGGGGTTCAGGCCGGAGAACGCGTTCGCGTCGTACGAGGGGGAGGAGACGAGCGCGAGCAGCTCCCCCGTCCGCACGTCGATGACCACGGCAGCGCCGACCCGGTCCAACGGCTGGTCGTGGCGGACGGGCCGGCTCAGCGCCACCTCGAGGCCGATGTCCAGGCCTTGCTCGAGCGCCTCCGCCGTCGCCCGCTGCAGGTCGAGGTCGATGCTCAGCACCAGGTCTGCACCGGCGACCGCGCCCACCTCCGTGAGGTGCTCGACCTCGCGACCCGTGGGGTCGGCGAGCACGATGCGCCGACCGAGCTGGCCGCGCAGCTGCGACTCGTACACCGCCTCCACGCCGGACTGGCCGACGCGCTCGTCGAGGCGGTACCCGTCGCCGAGGTACTCCTCGGCGTTCTCCGCCGGGATGGGCCCGACGTGCCCGAGTATGTGGCCGAGCAGGTCGCCGCCTCCGTAGAGGCGCATGGCACGGGTCTGTACCAGCACCCCCGGTACCGCGGAGAGCGAGGCGCGCAGCATGATCGCGTCCTGGCGGCCGAACCCGCTATGCACCTCGACCGGCACGAGCGGGTCGATGGTGGCAAGGCCCGTGCTGATGACGCGTTCGAGCGTGCGCAGCGGGACGCCGGTATGTCGCTCGACCGCCAGCAGCGCCGTCCGCCGCCCCGAGGCGTCCGCGGGCAGTTCTCCCGGCACGATTGCCACGGTGAACAACGGCACGTTGCGCGCGAGCACCTCGCCGTCGCGGTCGAGGACGAGTCCGCGCGGAGCATCGATCGGTATGTCGCGGACGCTGAGCGCGTCGGAGCCCTCGGGCGGGACGGGGAGCTCAACCAGGTGCACGCGCACGAGCTGCACCGAGAGCGCCACCAGCGCCACGGCGACGACGAGTTGTAGCGTCCACAGGCGCCCGTCGTTCACACGAACAGCCCCGTCCTCGGTGCGCGCGGTCGCAGCGGCCACGCGAGCAGCGCACAGACGGCTGTGAGCGCGCCTGTCCATAGTACGACCTCGACCGCAGGCTCACTCTGCACGCTGAGCAACTCGAAGCGTCCCGAGGCGGCGTACAGCAGGGCGGTGTAGGCTCCCGCGCCGAGCGTCGCGGCGGCCGGCGCCAGCGCTAGCCTGCGCAGCGGGGAGACGGCGTCGGAGACGGCGAGCAGCGCGGCTGCCGGGACCATGGCGAGCACGAACCAGCCCGCCTGGTCCTCGGACGCCACGCCCAGCACCAGCGCCGCTCCGAGGAGGCATGGAGCGACCTCGCCGAACCCCTTGGCGGCGCTCCACCCTGCAATTGCAGCCAGCGGGATGAGTGGCGCCGCGCGCGGGTCGCCGAAGAGCACAGGGGCGGCGCCGAGTTGCACCAGCCCCAGCACGACGCCGGCGACGAGTCCCGCGAGCGGTCTCACGGTAACGATGCCTCATCGGGCTCGAGCGGCTGGAACGCGATGAGCACGAGCACCTGCTCAAGCCGCGCATAGTCCGCCAGCGGCTCCACCGTGGCGTACGCGAACAGCTCGCGCGGGTCGGACTCGAACGCGCTCACCCGGCCGACGAGCAGCCCGCCGGGCAGCTCCCCGCCGAGCGCGGAGCTGAGCACGGTGTCCCCGATGGTGACCAGGGATTCGGTCGGCACGAACTCCAGCCGGAGCCCCTCGGGTGTGGCCGTGAGCGCCGCCTGCGTGCGCGAGGACTGCACGACTGTCGGAATGGCCGAGTCGATGTCGATCAGCAGCCGGATACGCGCCTGGTCGTCCTCAACGGCGGAGACGAGACCGACGAGCGTCGCGCCCGGTCCGAGCACCGGCTGCCCCACGCGCACGCCGTCGTTGAGGCCGCGGTCGATGGTGAGCGCCTCGCGGGCGGGCGCGGGATCGCGGAACAGCACGGAAGCAGCGACGTAGCTGTCGGCCGCGTCCGTGCCGACGGCGGCGATCAGCTCCGCGACCTGCGTGGAGCTGATCTGCTGCTCACGCAGCGCGGCGAGGTTCGCCTCCAGGCGCGCGACCTCCTGCCGGAGCGCGGCGTTCTCCTCGCTGAGGGCCTGCGTCTGGCCCACGTGATGGGCGAAGTCGGCGATGGGGCGGGCGGGAACCGCGACGGCGCGGCTCGCGGCGCCGACGATGCCCGCCGCATCCAGCTCGACGGTCCCGAAGTTGCGCAGGGCCGAGCCGGCGAGCAGCGCCAAGCCGATCGCCAGCATTGCAATCAACCAACCGACCTGCTGCGTGCGAACCACGGAGCCCCCGCGCGGACGTATTCGTTTATGCGCTTAAGCGGTTTCGTACCCGCATTCTAGCGCGCTGTCCAGTGCGGCGTGCAGCCGGCGGGCGATACCGGAGTCCGGCCTCGGCGAGTGCTGCGAGCGGGGGGCTGTCGCTCCGTGGCTCGGGGCTACCGGGGCGGGCGTCGCATGGCGACGGCCGCCTGCACCTTCTGCAACGTGGTGGCTTCCTCGAGGGCCTCGGCGCAGCCGCGCACGACGGCGCGCAGCGGATCCTCGGCGACGTACGTCGGGAAGCGCGTCTCGGCGGCGATGCGTCGGTCGAGGCCGCGCAGCAGCGCGCCGCCACCCGCCATCGCGATGCCGTGCATCATCAGGTCCGCGACCAACTCCGGCGGCGTCCGCTCGATGGCGGAGCGCACGGCCTGCACGATCTCGTTCGTCACCGGCAGCAGCGAGTCGCGCACCTCGACCGTCGACAACTCGACGACCTTCGGCAGGCCGGTAGCGAGGTCGCGGCCGCGCATCTCGACGGTTTCTTCCTCGTCGAGGGGGTAGGCCGAGCCGGCCTCCATCTTGATGCGCTCGGCGCTGCGCTCGCCAATGAGCATGTTGTGGACCTGGCGCGCGTACACCATCAGCGCCTGGTCCATCGCGTCGCCCGCGGCGCGTGACGAACTCGACACCACGATGCCGCCGAGGGCGATCACGGCGATCTCCGTCGTCCCACCGCCGATGTCGACGATCATCGTGCCCGTGGCGTCCATGACCGGCAGTCCGGCGCCGATCGCACCGGCCATCGGCTCCTCGATCAGGTAGGAGGAGCGAGCGCCGGCTGCAACGGCGGCGTCGTGGACCGCGCGCTTCTCCACCTCGGTGGCGCCCGAGGGGATGCCGATCACCACGCGCGGCTTCGGGACGCCGAGGCCGAAGCGGTCGTGCACGGAGCGGATGAAGTACTGGAGCATGCGCTCGGTGACCGCGAAGTCCGAGATGACGCCGTCGCGCAGCGGCCGCACCGCCACGATCGTCGAGGGTGTGCGGCCGACCATGAGCTTCGCCTCGTTGCCGATGGCGAGCACGCGCTTCGAGACGGTGTCGATCGCCACCACCGACGGCTCGTCGATGACGATGCCGCGCCCGCGCACGCTCACCAGCGTGTTCGCCGTCCCGAGATCGATGCCGACGTCATGCGAGAACATGCCGAGGAACGACGAGAGTGGGTTGAAGGCCATCATCCGCCCTTCCGGCAGGCACGCCGCATCAGCGGCCAATAATCAGACGCCGACGGGGCGCGAGGGGGTTCCATTGCTGGGGAGAGACCGGCCCCCGCACTGCGCCGGCGCATTCCGAGTATAGCGCAGCCGCGACCCCGCAAGGGGCCGCCGAGACGGAGTCTTATTCTTCGTCCCAGCCCCGTACGCGGAGGTGTTCGACGAACTCGCCCTCGCTCAGGATCTCGGTGCCAAGCTCCTCCGCGCGGGCGCGCTTGGAGCCGCCGCCCTCGCCGGCCACGAGGTAGCTCGTCTGCTTCGACACGCTGCCCGTCACGCGCCCGCCGAGCTCCTTGATCAGGCGCTCGACCTCGTTGCGCGACCAGCGCTCGATCCTGCCCGTGACGACGATGATCTCGCCGTCCAGCAGGCCGCCGCGGGCGGTCACCTCGTCGTCCATGCGCACGCCGTAGCCGGCGAGGCGCTCGATCTCGGCGACGTTCGTGTCGTCGTCGAGGTAGTCGCGGAGCGCCTGCGCGACGATCGGGCCGATGCCGTCGATGGCCTCGATCTCCTCGAGCGCCGCGGCACGCAGCGCGTCCATCGAGCCGAAGTGGACGGCGATGTCGCGCGCCGTCTCGCCACCGACGTGGCGGATGCCGAGCGCGACGAGGAGCTGGCGCAGCGGGCGCGTCCTGCTCGCCTCGATCTGCTCGAAGAGCCGGTCGAGCGTCTTGTCGCCGATGCCATCGAGTTCGAGCAGCTCCGCGCGGCGCTCGGGCAGGGCGTAGATGTCGGCGACGCCGCTCACGAAGTCGAGCTCCGTGAGCCGCGCGGCCATCTGCTCCCCGAAGCCCTCGATGTCCATCGCCCCGCGCGACGCGAAGTGCTCGACGCTGCGCGCGACGCGCGGGGGGCAGCGCAGGTTGGGGCAGTAGTGCGCCGGGCCGTCGCCCTCGCGGACTACGTCGGTGCCGCACACGGGGCAGTGCGCCGGCATCGGGAACCTGTTGATTTCCGCCCTGCGGCCCTCGCGGCGCGAGCGCACGGGGCCGACGACCTCCGGGATCACCTCGCCCGCGCGCTGCACGATCACGTCGTCGCCGATGCGCACGTCCTTCGCGGCCACCTGGTCCGCGTTGTGCAGGGTCGCGATGCTGACCCGCGCCCCACCGACCACGACCGGCTCGAGGACGGCGAACGGCGTGAGCACGCCCGTGCGGCCCACCGAGACCTGGATGTCACGCAGCCGCGTCACGGCCTGCTCGGCGGGGAACTTGAACGCCGTCGCCCAGCGCGGCTCGCGGCCGACGACGCCGAGCTGGCGCTGCAGGCTCACGTCGTCGACCTTCACCACCACGCCGTCGATGGCGTACCGCAGCTCGTCGCGGCGGCGCACCCACGCCTCGCAGAACGCCACCGCCTCCTCGATGTCCTCGAAGCGCTCGACATATGGGCTGGTGGGGAACCCGGCGTCGCGCATCCACGCCAGCGCGGCCGACTGGGTCGCGGGGCGCTCGGCCCGCTCCATCCACCCGATCTGGTAGAGCACGAGGTCGAGCCGCCGGCTCGCGGTGACCGACGGGTCGAGTTGGCGCAGTGAGCCCGCGGCCGTGTTGCGGGCGTTCATGTACAGCGGCTCGCCGGCCTCGGCGCGCTCCGCGTTCAGGCGCTCGAACTCGGCTTGCGGCATGAACACCTCGCCGCGCACCTCGAAGGCGGGAGGCGCGTCGTCGCCGGTCACGGCGAGAGGGATCGCGCGGATCGTGCGCAGGTTGGTGGTGATGTCCTCGCCGCGCAGCCCGTCGCCGCGCGTCGCGCCGACGGAGAGGCGACCCCCTTCGTACACGAGGGAGATCGCGAGCCCGTCGATCTTCGGCTCGCAGACCACGGCGAACTGCTCGACCTCGGTGAAGCGCTGCACGCGCTCGTACCACGCGCGCAGCTCGTCGCCGTCGAAGACGTTGCTCAGCGAGAGCATCGGCTCGCGGTGCTCGACCGCCTCGAACGCCTCGGCGACGGCGCCGCCGACGCGCTGCGTCGGCGAGTCGGGCGTGATCAGCTGCGGGAAGCGCTCCTCGAGGTCGACGAGCTCGCGGTGGAGCGCGTCGAACTCGCTGTCGCCGATCTCGGGGTCGTTGAGGACGTGGTAGCGGTGCTCGTGATAGCGGACGAGGGAACGCAGTTCCTCGACGTTCAGGCGGGCTGCTTCGAGGTCCGTTGCGTCCGTCGCCATCGAACCCAGTATACGCCGAGGTGCGCCGACGAACCCCGCGAGACGAGCCGGGGAGGGAGGGTGCTGAGCGCGTCCCGGGGGCCTCGGGCGGAGCGTAGGACGTGTAGTTGCCCGGAGCGTATGGGCGGGCCTTGCTACCATCGATCGCGCGGGAGGCGGCATGGCCGACGCGGTGATCATCGACTACGGCGCGGGCAACCTGCGCAGCGTGGCGCGCGCCGTCGCGCACGCCGGCTACGACCCCGAGATCCGCTCCGATCCCGAGGCCATCGAGGGCGCGCGCGCGCTGATCGTGCCGGGCGTCGGCGCGGCCGCGGACACGATGGCGAACCTGCGCGAGCACGGCCTCGTCGAACCGCTGCGCGAGTACGTCGCCGCCGACCGGCCGTTCCTCGGCGTGTGCATGGGGATGCAGGCGCTGTTCGACGTGTCCGAGGAGGGCGGCGAGCACGTCTGCCTCGGGGTGCTGCCCGGGCGCATCGTCCGCTTCCCCGACGGCCTCGTCATCCCGCACATGGGCTGGAACACGCTGCGCATCGTGCGGCCGCACCCGGTCCTCGAGGGCATCGAGGACGGGACCTACTGCTACTTCGTGCACTCCTACCACCCGCAGCCGACCGACCCCGCGCTCGTTATCGCCGAGACCGAGTACGCCGACGTGTTCCCCTCGATCGTCGGGCGCGGGAACCTGATCGCGACGCAGTTCCACCCGGAGAAGTCGGGCCCCGCGGGGCTGCGGCTCTACGCGAACTTCCTGCGCCTCGCCCTCGAGACCGGCTCGATCGCGCCCGCGCCCGCCGAGGCGGGGACGCAGTCTGGCGGCGCGTGATGGAGGTCATCCCCGCCGTCGACGTCCGGGGCGGACGCGCCGTCCGGCTCCACCAGGGCGACTACGACCTCGAGACGGTGTTCGAGGACGACCCTGTCGCCGCCGCCGCACGCTGGGTCGAGCAGGGCGCGCGCCGCGTCCACGTCGTCGACCTCGACGGGGCGCGCGAGGGGCGGCAGGCCAACGCCGACGTCACCCGCGCCATCGTCGAGGGGGTCGACGCTGCGGTGCAGATCGGTGGAGGCATCCGCGACCTCGACACGCTGCGCGCGACGCTCGACCTCGGCGCGGCGCGCGTCGTGCTCGGCACGGCGGCCGTGCGCGACCCGCAGCTGCTGCGCGAGGCGGTCGCGCTCGCGCGCGAGCGGCTCATCGTCTCCGTCGACGCACGCGACGGGATCGTACGTGTCGAGGGCTGGACCGAGGGCAGCGACGTCGAGGCGGCGCCGTTCGTGCGCGAGCTCGCCGCCATCGGCGTCGAGCGCATCGTCTACACGGACATCGACCGCGACGGCGTGCGCGGCTCCCCCAACTTCGAGGCGTACGCGTCGCTGGTCGCCGACACTTCGATGGCCGTGATCGCGGCGGGCGGCGTGAGCGCGCTCGATGACCTGCGCGAGCTCGCGCGCTGCGGCGTCGAGGCGGCGATCATCGGGCGTGCACTCTACAGCGAGGACATCCGGCTCCCGGACGCCCTCGCCGCCGTGGCGTAGCGCGCGCGACGAGGAGGCATCGAGGACACCGTGCTGACCAAGCGCATCATCCCCTGCTTCGACGTCGACAACGGGCGCGTGGTGAAGGGCGTCTCGTTCGTCGCGCTACGCGATGCGGGCGACCCGGTCGAGCTGGCCTCGCAGTACGAGGAGCGCGGCGCCGACGAGCTCGTGTTCCTCGACATCACCGCCTCCTCGGACGACCGCCCGACGGTGTACGACATGGTGGCCCGCACCGCGGACCAGGTGTTCATCCCGTTCACCGTCGGCGGCGGCATCCGCAGCCCGGAGGATGTGCGCGTCATGCTCGAGCACGGCGCCGACAAGGTGTCGATCAACACCGCCGCCGTCGAGCGGCCCGAGTTGATCACCGAGGGCGCCCGCGGCTTCGGCTCGCAGTGCATCGTCGTCGCCGTCGACGCGAAGCGGCGCGACCCCGCCGACCCCGCGGCGGGCTGGGAGGTCTACACACACGGCGGCCGCACCCCGACCGGCCGCGACGCCATCGCGTGGGCGCGCGAGGCCGTCGAGCGTGGCGCGGGCGAACTGCTCGTCACCTCGATGGACCGAGACGGGCACCAGACCGGCTACGACCTCGAACTGCTGCGCGCGATCCGCGAGGCGGCGACCGCGCCCGTCATCGCCTCGGGCGGCGCCGGGACGCCCGAGCACCTCTACGAGGCGCTCACGACGGGCGGGGCGGATGCGGTGCTCGCCGCCTCGATCTTCCACTTCGGCACGTACGACATCGCCGCGCTGAAGCAGTACCTCGCCGACCGCGGCGTGCCGATGCGGCTCGACGCCGCCCACGAGGGCGCGCACCTCGAAGGGACCACATCGTGATCGACCCCGCCGCTCTGCGCTTTGACGCGCAGGGCCTCATCCCCGCCGTCCTCCAGCACGCCGACACCGGCGAGGTGCTCATGGTCGGCTACATGAACGAGGAGTCGCTGGCGCAGACGCTGGAGATCGGCCAGGCCATGTTCTGGTCGCGCAGCCGCCAGGAGATCTGGCACAAGGGCGCAACCTCCGGCGACTACGCGAACGTCCTCGATATCCACACGGACTGCGACGCCGACGTGCTCCTGCTGCAGGTCGAGCTCGTCGGCGGGGCGGTCTGCCACACCGGCGCGCGCTCCTGCTTCCTCGACCCCGAGACCGCGGAGCCGCGGCGCGTCGGGACGGAGGTCGCGTGAGCGGTCCGCCGTTCGAGGTCTCCCACATCGTCTTCGACATCGACGGGACGCTGACCGACTATCGGGCGGCGATCGTCGCGGGCCTCGAGGCCGTCGCGTCGCAGCTCACCAAGCGTGCGGGCGGCATTGAGGTGAGCGTCGACGACCTCGGCGTGCTGCGGAACGGAGTCGTCGCCGACCCGGCGTGGCACGACCGCACGCTCCAGGAGATCCGCCGCGAGTCGTTCCGCCGGGTGCTCGCCGCCTTCGGCAGCCCCGAGGGCGTCACGGTCGACGAGGTGGCCGAGGTCTACTACCGCACGCGCGACGCCACGATGGTCGTCTTCCCGGAGGTCGAGGGCACGCTCGATGAGCTGCGGACGCGCGGCTTCACCCTCACCACCGCCTCGAACGGCACGTTCCCGCTCGCCCGCGTCGGCCTCGACCGCTACTTCAGTGCGATGCAGTACTCGCGGAAGATCGGCGTGAGGAAGCCGGACCCGGCCTTCTTCCGGCTCGCCGCGGAGCGCGGCGGCTCCGACCCAGCGCGCACGCTCGCCGTCGGCGACCGCTACGACAACGACTACGAGCCGGCGCGCGCCGCCGGGCTGCACGCGGTGCTCGTCGATCGCTTCGACCGCTCCGACGGGCTGGACGTGGTGAGCGTGGGCGCCCTCGACGAGATCGTCCCGCTCGTCGCCCTCGCCCGCTAGGCGCGTGCGCCCTCGGCCGCCTCGCGTTCCACCTCGAGCGCCGCGTTGAGCGAGGCGATGGCGACCTGGATCTGCTCGTCGTCCGGGTCGCGCGTCGTGAGCCGCTGGAGGGCGAGGTTCGCCGAGAACAGCGCCCGCACGAGGGTGTTGCCGAGGTGGAGACCCCCGAAGCGGATTGCCTCGTACGACACGGCAGTGATCACGGGGATCAGCACGAGGCGCGACACGAACCGCCACCACAGCGGCTCCGAGCCGGCGAACATAAACGCGATCGCCGCGACCACGGCGACGGTGAGCAGGAACGAGGTGCCGCACCTCGGGTGCGCCTTCGGCAGCCGACGCACCGCCTGCACCGACAGCTCGCGCCCCTGCTCCAGCGCCTGTACGGCCTTGTGCTCGGCGGCGTGGTACTGGAAGACGCGCCGCACCTCCGGCGAGCGGCCGATCAGCCAGATGTAGCCCAGCAGCAGGCCGAGGCGCACGACGCCCTCGATGGCGATGACCAGCAGGTCGGGCAAGCGCGAACCGAGCCACGCCGTGAGCAGCACCGGCCCCGCGAAGAACACGGTCACGCCAAACGCCAGCACGATCAGGAGCACCGCCCAGCCAGCGCCGCCGAATGGCTTCGCCTCGCCGCGCTCGTCGACCTCGTCATTGTGGACGGCGCTGGCCCACGCCAGCGCCCAGATGCCGATCGCGAGCGTCTCCCACAGCACGAGCATCCCGCGCAACAGCGGGAAGCGGCGCACGACGTTCGTGAAACGGCCGCCGAGCCCGCGTGTGCGGATCGCGATCTCACCGTCGGGGCGGCGCACGGCGACGGCGATCGAGCGCGGGCCGCGGATCATGACGCCCTCGACGACGGCCTGGCCGCCGAAGCTGTTGGACGCAGGGTGCGCTGGGGGCTGCTCTGTGGGCATCGCGCGCAGCGTACGACGCGGCGCGGCCAGTGTCGCCGGAAGCCAGTGTTGCCGAGAAAGCAGTGTCGCCGGGGTACGGCGGCCGGGTGCTAGCTGTCGTCCGAGTCCTCGAGGTGGCGCGCGTAGCGACGGCGGAAGCGCTCGACCTGCCCGGCGCTGTCGACGATGCGCTGCTCGCCCGTGAAGTACGGGTGCGAGCTGGAGCTCACCTCGACGCGCACGACGTACGCCTCGACGCCGTCGACCTCGCGGCGCTCCTCGGAGGTGAGCGTGGACCGCGTGAGGAACTCCTCGCCCGTCGAGATATCGACGAAGACGACGGGGTGGTACTCGGGGTGGATCTCGGACTTCATGGTGGGGCCCTCGTTAGACCGTCTCGGCCTCGAGCGGAAGTATCGAGACTTGCTTGCGTCGGTTCTTGGCGAAGGGCGCGAACTTCACCGTGCCGTCGACCTTCGCCCACAGCGTGTGGTCGCGGCCGACGCCGACGTTCTCGCCGGCGTGGATGCGCGTGCCGCGCTGGCGGACGATGATCGAGCCTGCCGTGACGACCTGGCCGTCGTAGCGTTTCACGCCGAGCCGCTTAGCGTTCGAGTCTCGGCCGTTACGGCTTGAGCCACCAGACTTCTTGTGCGCCATGGCGCTGCCCCCTGCTCGCTAGCTGCCGGACGTGATGCCGGTGATCGTGAGGCGCGTGCGCTGCTGGCGATGCCCGCGCAGCACGCGTCGCCGCGTCTTGTTCTTGTACTTGAAGACCGTCACCTTGCGGTCGCGGTAGTGTTCGTCTACGCGCGCCGCCACCGAGGCGCCGTCGACCGTCGGGCTGCCGACCGCGACGCCGTCGTCGCCGCCGACGAGCAGCACGTCATCGAGGGTGACCTCGTCGCCCTCGGCGGCGTCGAGTCGCTCGACGGCGATGTGGTCGCCTGCCGAGACACGGAACTGCTTACCGCCGGTGCGGATGATTGCGTACATACGGCCTTCCGCCAGTCGGGCTATCGGTCGATCCTAGGGCGGGCCGTCGCGCAGCGTCAACGAACGGCGGCGCACTCCCCGTAGCGCCGAGGAACCACAGTGGAATTCGTAGACATCCTCACGGCCCCGTACGACTTCCTCAACTGGGTCGCCGACCAGGGCTTCCTCGCGATGAAGGCGCTCTACGACCGCTACGGCTCGCCGATGGTGTACCTCGCTGCGCTCATCGAGGCGACGGTGGGCCTCGGGTGGGTGTTCCCGGGCACGGTGATGATCTTCCTCGGCGGCGCGTTCGCGGGCGAGCATGGGACGCCCATCGGCCTCGTCTGGGCGCTCGCGATCGCCGGCACCATCACGGGTGACACGATCTCCTACGCGATCGGGCGCTGGGGCGGCACGCGGCTCGAGGCGTCGCGGTTCGGCACCCACCTGCGCGCGGGGCGCGCGGTCATGGAGGGGCGCGCGCGGTGGCTGATCCCCTTCTACCACTTCAGCCCGTGGACGCGGGCGGTCGGCGCGGTGGGCGCGGGCGCGCTGCGGTTGCCGCTGCGCGTGTGGATGCCCCTCGACTACCTCGGCGCGGTCATCTCCAACACGGGCTGGGTCGGCGCCGGATGGCTGCTCGGCCAGGCCGTGCTGACCGAGGAGGGCACGCTCGAGCACCATCCCGCGCTGCGCCTCGGCCTCGCGGCAGTCGCGGTCGCCCTCTACGTGCTCTTCCGCCGCGAGTACTCGCGCGCCTACGGCCGAGTCCGTGCCGAGGCCGAGGCCGAGGCAACAGCCGAGCCGACTGAGACCGCCCGCGACGATCGAGGCGCGTAGCCGCTCGCATCCCGAGAGGCGCACAGAGCTGCACAGAGCCGCAGAGAGCCGCACAGAGCAACGGGACCTCGAAGATCCCGTTCTCGTGCGTGTCGGGTGACGTTGGTCAGGAGCCGTCGGCGGGCGGCGCCGCCGAGGACGACTGCCCCCACGCGAGGCCGGGACGACCGCGCGGCTCCTCGGCAGGCTCGTCCTGGGCGGCGGACGCGGCGGGAGGCTCCGCCGGCGGGGGCGTGGTCTCGGTGGGCTCGGGCGGCATCTCGCGGCCTTCGGCTGGTCCGAGCAAGCGAGTCAACTCGGCGCCGTCGATCGTCTCGAGCTCCATCAACGCTTCGGCGAGCTCGGCGAGCTTCTCGCGGTGCTCGCCGAGCACCGCGCGGCAGCGCTCGTGCGCTTCCTCGACGATGCGGCGCACCTCGTCGTCGATCTCCTCGGCGGTGCGCTCGGAGTAGTCGCGCTGCTCGGCGATGTCGCGGCCCAGGAAGATCATCGAATCGCGGCGGCCGAAGGTGCGGGGGCCGAGCCGTTCGCTCATGCCCCACTGCGTGACCATCTCGCGCGCGATGTGGGTGACCTTGCCGATGTCGTCGTGGGCGCCCGTGGTCGGCTCGCCGAAGATCATCTCCTCGGCCACGTGGCCGCCGAGGGCCTGCGCCATCATCGCCTCGTAGTAGGAGCGGTCCTGCAGCCGCCGGTCGTCGGCAGGCAGCGAGCGGGTGAAGCCACCGGCCATGCCGCGCGAGACGATGGTGACCTTGAAGACCGGGTCGGCCTTCGGCAGGAAGTGTCCGGCGACGGCGTGCCCGCCCTCGTGGTAGGCGATGATCTGCTTCTCGATCGGCGTGATCACGCGTGACTTGCGCTCCGGGCCGGCGATCACGCGGTCCACCGCCTCGTTCAGCTCCGGCATGGTGATGCGCTTCTTGTTGCGCCGCGCGGCGAGGATCGCCCCCTCGTTGACGAGGTTGGCGAGGTCCGCGCCCGAGAAGCCCGGCGTCTGCTTCGCCACCTGCTCGAGGTCCACGTCGGTGTCGAGCGGCTTGCCCTTCACGTGCACGTCGAGCACCGCGCGGCGCCCCTTCACGTCGGGCAGGTCGAGCGTGACCTGGCGGTCGAAGCGGCCGGGGCGCAGCAGCGCCGGGTCGAGGATGTCGGGGCGGTTCGTCGCCGCGACGACGATCACGTTCGAGTTGGAGTCGAAGCCGTCCATCTCGACGAGGATCTGGTTCAGCGTCTGCTCGCGCTCGTCGTGCGAGCCGCCGAGGCCCGCGCCGCGCTGGCGGCCGACCGCGTCGATCTCATCGACGAACACGATCGCGGGCGCGTTGCGCTTGGCCTGGTCGAACAGGTCGCGCACGCGGCTGGCGCCGACGCCGACGAACATCTCGACGAACTCGGAGCCCGAGATCGAGAAGAACGGCACGCCGGCCTCGCCGGATACGGCGCGGGCCAGCAGCGTCTTGCCGGTGCCCGGGTTGCCGACCAGCAGCACGCCGTGCGGGATGCGCGCGCCGAGCGCTGCGAACTTCTCGGGAAACTTGAGGAACTCGACGATCTCGGCGAGCTCCTGCTTCGCCTCGTCCTGGCCGGCCACGTCGAGGAACGTGACGGTCGGGTTCTGGCCGGTGAACATGCGCGCCTTGCTGCGCCCGAAGGACATCGCCTGGGAGTTGGAGCCCTGGGCCTGCCGCATCATGAAGATCAGGATCGCGCCGAAGATGATGAGCGGGAGGAAGTTGAAGAGTAGCCCGAAGATGCTGCCGAACTGGCTCGGGCCCTCGACGACGACCTCGACCGCGCCCTCGGCGGCGCCGATCGGCACGCCGTTCTCGCGCAGGATCTCCTCGACCGTTGCGCTCTCCTCGATCCGCGAGGCGAGCGGCTCCTGCTGGGTGCGCAGGTGGACGGTGAGGCTCGTGCCGCGCGCGACGATGCGTTCGACCTCGCCCTGCTGGGCGGCGTGGACGACCTCGGTGATGGAGATGTCGCGCGCGGACGAGGATGGTCGGAAGAACATGACCACGACGAGCACGACGGCGACGAGGATGATCAGGTAGATGAAGGAGTTGCGCATCCAGCGTGAGTTCATCGCGCTCCGTCGTTCCCACACGGCGGGCTGGGATGTTCCCCCATCCGCCGTGGCATACCCCCCGCTGGGTCCGAGTCCAGTGTAGCACCGGGCCCGTTTGTGCCGGGCGCGTTGGCTCGGCGCGTCGCCGGCGTTCCAGCACCACATGGAGCTCTGACTGCGCCTATCGGGCGAGGATAGCGAGACCACCGACGCGACCCTAACCGGCAGACAACCACTCACTTGCCCGATCGGTATAGCCGTGCCTAGGATGCCGCGTGGCCACCTCGAAACCCCTGCTGCCCCAACTCAAGCCCCGACGCACCGCCAAACCCACGTGGCAGGTCGAGAACGCGATCTGGCGCGAGGGGTTTGCACGCGTCGCGGGCGTCGATGAGGTGGGGCGCGGGCCGCTCGCCGGGCCGGTCGTCGCCGGCGCCGTCGTGTTGCCGTACTCGCGGGCGCGCTGGGTCGGGCGGCTGCGCGACTCGAAGCTCCTCGACGCGCCGACGCGCGAGGAACTCGCCGCCGAGGTGCGCGCGCACTGCGACTGGGGCATCGGCGTCGTCTCGCCGCACGTCATCGACCAACTCGGCATGACGCGCGCGACGCGACTCGCGATGCGACGCGCGGTGCTCGCCCTCCCCACGCCGCCCGACGCGCTCATCGTCGACGGGCGAGAGGTCGTCGAGTGCGATGCGCCGCAGCGCGCCGTCATCGACGGCGACGCGCTGTGCCCCTCGGTGGCCGCGGCGAGCATCGTCGCGAAGGTCGCGCGCGACGCGATGATGGACGGCCTCGACGCCCGCTTCTCCGGCTACGGCTTCGCGAGCAACAAGGGCTACGCGACCGCCGACCACAGGCGGGCCCTGCGCGAGCTTGGCCCCTCGAGCGTGCACCGCCTGCTCTTCGCGCCCGTGCTCGACGCGCTCCGCGCCCGGTCGGTCAGGATCGCGTCTGCCGCCGCGGGGCGCGCCGTCTGACGACACCATGACGAGGCCGACCGACCGCCTTGGCCGCTCCGGTGAGCGGCTCGCCGCCGACTACCTGCGAGGGCGCGGCTACGAGTTGATCGCGCGCAACGTGCGGCGTCGCGAGGGCGAGGTCGACCTCGTGGCCCTCGACGGGGCCGTCGAGGGCGGCACGCTCGTGTTCGTCGAGGTGAAGTTGCGGCGCCCGGGCCATGCCGGGCGGGCGATCGAGGCGCTGAGCCCGGCGAAGCAACGCCGCCTGCGCGACCTCGCGCTGGCGTACGCCGCCGAGCACCCGGAGCTCCCCGAGCAGCAGCGCATCGACGTGGTCGCGATCGACCTCGGCGAGGACGGCTCGGTGGCGTCGTTCGAGCACGTCGTCAACGCCGTCGAGGGATGAGCGGGGCGGGCCTGCCCCAGCGCGGCGCGCGATGAGTACCCAGACATAGCGCGCGGCGGCTACACTCCCGCCATGCCGATTTACCAGTACGACTGCGACGGCTGCGGCGAACGCGTCGAGGTGCTCCACCGCTCGGCGGCGAGCATGGACAACGCGTCGTGCCCGCAGTGCGCGAGCACGGAGCTGACGCGCGTGATGTCCATGTTCGCGCGACACCGCACCGGCTCGCAGCGCCTCGAGGAGGTCGACATGGAGGCGCAGCAGGCCGCGTTGCAGGATGGCGACGAGAAGAGCTTCGCGCGCTGGGCGCGCCGCGCCGGCGCCGAGTACGACGAAGCCCTCGGCACCAACTACCGCGAACTCGCCGAGCAGGCCGAGGCGGGCGAGGACCCCGTCGACCGCTTCGACGCGGGGCACTCCTTCCAGCACCGGGTCCAGGACCGGCGCGCGCAGGCCGAGTTCGACCGCCAGGCGAAGGAGCAGGCGTAGGCCGCCCGGCCGCGCCTCGCACCGCTGGATGCCGATCTACGAGTACCGCTGCGACGACTGTGAGCAGGTGACGAGCGTGTTCCTGCGCTCGATGCGCCAGGAGGCGCCGGCCGAGCAACGCTGCGAGCATTGCGGCTCGGCTGAGCTCAGTCGCGTGATGTCGCAGGTTGCGCGGCTGAAGACTGCACAGGATGTCGTCGACGAGCACGGGTCGCCGGGAGACGGCGGCGAGTACCGCGACCCGCGCCAGATCGGCCAGTGGGTCGAGCAGCGCTTCGAGGAGTACGGCCTCGACATCCCCGACGACACGCGCGAGATGATCGACGCCGCGCGGGAGGGCGAATTGCCGGACTCGGTGTCTGACTGAGCGTCGCGCTCAGGTATGCACGATCCGCGCAAGCCCGCTCGCTATGGGAGCTTCGGGGCCCTGCGCGCTCGCGTGCGCGAGCGGGCGCGTTTAGTATCGCGGCGTCAATGTTGCTCGCAGATTTCCGCGGGAATCCGGTGCACGGGGGGAACGAATCATGGAGATCCTCTGGATCGCGATAGTGGCTGCGCTCGTCGCGCTGGTGTTTGCAGTGGTGGCGGCTCGGCGGATTGTGGCCGAAGACCAGGGCGACGACCTGATGCGCTCGATCGCCGAGCAGATTCAGATCGGCGCCGCGGCGTTCCTGCGGCGTGAGTACACCTTCATCGCAGGCTTCGTCGTCATCGTGGCGGTGGTGCTGCTGCTGTTCCGCGACCTCGACGTGCTCGACAAGCTCGACGGTGGCAGCGGCAATCTGACCGACGCGCCACGCTTCGCGATCGCCTACCTCATCGGCGCGATCGCGTCTGCGACCGCGGGCTACATCGGGATGTACATCGCGGTGCGCGCGAACGTGCGCACGACGGCCAAGGCGCGCGAGGGGCTCAACCCGGCGCTGCGCGTGGCGTTCTCGTCGGGCTCGGTCATGGGCATGACGGTCGTGGGCATCAGCCTCGGCTGCCTCGCCGTGCTCTACCTCATCTTCCAGGACGTGGGGCCGCTCACCGGCTTCGCGTTCGGCGCCTCGTCCATCGCGCTCTTCGCGCGCGTCGGCGGCGGCATCTACACCAAGGCCGCCGACGTCGGCGCCGACCTGGTCGGCAAGGTCGAGGCCGGCATTCCCGAGGACGACCCGCGCAACCCGGCGACCATCGCCGACAACGTCGGCGACAACGTCGGCGACGTGGCGGGCATGGGCGCCGACCTCTTCGAGTCCTACACGGGCTCGATCGTCGCCACGATGTCGCTCGCGACGGTCGCTATCGTCTTCGCCGACGGCGCGACCGCCAGCTACGGCGGCGACGCCTTCGTGCTGCCGTTCCTCGTCATGGCGATCGGCATCGCCTCCTCGATCATCGGCACATTCCTCGTGCGCACGAGCGAGGACGCGACGATGGGACGGTTGCTCTGGGCGCTGCGCACCGGCATCTTCTCGGCCGGTGGCCTCGTGCTGGTCGGCACGCTGATCGCCGTGACGGTGATGGAGCTCAAGTACGACCTGTTCTTTGTCGTGCTCGTCGGCCTCGTGGCCGGCCAGATCATCGGCACGGCGACGGAGTACTACACGGCGTTCGAGTTCTCACCGACGCGGAAGCTCGCCGAGCAGGCGGAGACCGGCGCGGGCACCGTGATCATCGGCGGCCTCGGCCTCGGCATGCTGTCGACGGCGATCCCGCTGCTCACGATCGTGGTCGCGATCGGCATCACCTACGAACTGGCCGGGCTCTACGGCATCGCGCTGGCCGCGGTCGGCATGCTGTCGACCCTCGGCGTCACGCTCGCGAGCGACGCGTACGGGCCGGTCGCCGACAACGCCGGGGGCATCGCCGAGCAGGCCGCACTGCCGCCCGAGGTGCGCGAGCGCACCGACGCCCTCGACAGCCTCGGCAACACGACGGCGGCGACGGGCAAGGGCTTCGCGATCGGCTCGGCCGTGCTCACGGCGATGGCGCTGATGTTCACCTACCAGCAGGTAATCAGCGATGGCGAGGCGCTGGTCTTCAACCTGCTCGACGTGACCGTGCTGATAGGAGTGCTCCTCGGCGCGCTGATGCCGTTCCTGTTCGCGGCCCTGACGATGGCGGCGGTCGGCCGCGCGGCGATGGCGATGGTCAACGAGGTGCGGCGTCAGTTCCGCGAGCACCCCGGCATCATGGATGGCACGGAGCAGCCGGACTCGGCGGGCGCGGTCGACATCGCGACCAAGGGTGCGCTCCGCGAGATGATCATCCCGGGCACGATCGCCGTCGTGGTGCCGGTTGTCGTCGGTGTCTTCATTGGCCCCGAGGCGCTCGGTGGGCTGCTCGCCGGCTCGATCGCCGCGGGTGCGCTGCTGGCGCTGATGATGGCGAACGCGGGCGGCGCCTGGGACAACGCCAAGAAGTACATCGAGGCCGGCGCGCACGGTGGTAAGGGCTCCGCCGCGCACGAGGCCGCCGTGATCGGCGACACCGTGGGCGACCCGTTCAAGGACACCTCGGGGCCGTCGCTGAACATCCTGCTGAAGCTGATGGCGATCGTGGCGGTGGTGTTCGGCCCGCTCTTCATCTAGAGCGGAGTCATCGAAAAGGCCCGCCCGGCGCCCGCTCAGGGGGCCGGACGGTGAGCAGGCAGTAGCGAGCGAGGCGGGTTAGTCGCCCGCCTCGCTTGATCCCTCGGCCTCCAGCTCGTCGCGGGCGGAGATGTAGAGCGCGGCCGCAAGGCCAACCGCGACGCCGAGCAGCAGGAACATCATCAAGCGCATCATGGTCGAACTCCGGTCACCGGGGAGTGTGCTTCTCGATCATGCTAGCACCGGCGGCTACGCTGCGCGCCACGTATGATCGCGCGGAGCCGGTTCGGCTCATGCGAACGACGACGATCGATGCCACGGCCGCCGCCAGCGGCGCGCAGGTATCGAGACGGTAGCGCGAGGTGAGGCGTGACTGAGGCTCCCGCGGAGGCTGTGGCCGCCAATGTCGAGTTGGAGACGTTGATCTCGCTGGCAAAGCGGCGAGGCTTCGTCTTCCCCTCGGCCGAGATCTACGGCGGCTTCGCCTCCACCTACGACTACGGCCCGCTCGGCGTCGAGATGAAGCGCAACATCCGCGAACTGTGGTGGCGGCGGATGGTCCAGGAGCGCAGCGACGTCGTCGGCATCGAGGCGGCGATCATCACCAACCCCGCCGTCTGGAAGGCCTCCGGGCACGTTGACGGCTTCACCGACCCGCTCGTCGACTGCCTCGAGTGCCGCTCGCGCGTGCGCGCCGACCACATCGAGGACGACACGTGTCCGGTCTGCGGCGCGGTCGGACGGTTCACGGAGGAGCGGCAGTTCAACCTGCTGTTCCGCACGCTCGTCGGCGCGGTGCAGGACGACGCGGCAACGGCGTACCTGCGCCCGGAGACGGCGCAAGGCATGTTCGTGAACTTCGACAACGTGCTGCAGAGCACCCGGCGGCGGCTGCCGTTCGGCATCGCGCAGGTCGGGAAGTCGTTCCGCAACGAGATCACGACGGGGCACTTCACGTTCCGGATGCTCGAGTTCGAGCAGATGGAGATGGAGTACTTCTGCGACCCCGCCGACTCGATCGCGCAACACGAGTACTGGAAGCAGGAGCGCCTCGCCTGGTACCACTCGCTCGGCGTGCGCCCGGACCGGCTACGGCTCCGCGACCACACGCCCGAGGAGCTCTCGCACTACTCGAGCGCGACCTCGGACGTCGAGTACCTGTACCCGTGGGGCTGGGGCGAACTCGAAGGCATCGCACACCGTGGCGACTTCGACCTGAGCGCGCACGCCGAGGCGTCCGGCAAGACGCTGTCGTACTTCGACCCACAACGCGAGGAGCACATCGTCCCGCACGTCGTCGAACCGGCGGCCGGCGTCGACCGCATCCTGCTCACGCTCCTCGTCGACGCGTACGACGAGGAGATCGACGACCGCGGCGAGAAGCGCGTGCTGCTGCGGCTCGCGCCGCATGTGGCGCCCGTAACGGTCGCCGTGCTGCCGCTGTCGCGCAACGAGCGCCTCGCGCCGACGGCGCGAGGGGTGTGGGATGCGCTGCGGCCGCACTTCCGCACCCAGTTCGACGACGCACAGTCGATCGGGCGCCGCTACCGGCGCCAGGACGAGGTCGGCACACCGCTGTGCGTGACGGTCGACTTCGACAGTCTCGACGACGATGCCGCAACCATCCGGGATCGGGATACCATGTCGCAGATTCGGGTGCCCATCAGCGGGCTGGTGGAGGCACTGCGGCAGCGCATCGATGAGCTGCAACCGGAAGGGGGTGTCGCGTGAACAGCAGCGCGGAACGGCGCGCACTGCGATTCCTGCACACCTCGGACGTACACCTCGGTGCGTACGACCACAGTCACCAGGAGCGCTCGGTGCGGCGCCGCCAGGAGATGCACGACACCTTCACCGCGGTGGTCGACCTGACGATCCAGTTCGAGGTCGACTTCATGATCATCGCCGGCGACTTCTTTGATAACGCTCGTGTCCGCGAGGACACGATGGAGTTCGCGGCCGAGCAGCTGCGACGCGTGCCGGGCCCGGTGGTGCTGCTGCCCGGCAACCACGACCACGTCGGGCCCGGCTCTGTGTACGACCGGCTCGACCTCACGCACATGGCCCCGAACCTGATTCTGATGCGCGAGGCCGACGGCGAGACCGTCACGCTCCCCGAGCTCAGCGTCGAGTTGTGGGGCCGCAGCCACCTCGATGCGGACTTCAGCCCCTTCGGCGATGCACCGTTGCGAGGCGACGCGGACTGGCACATCGGTATCGGCCACGGCCACTTCCTGCACCCGCGCGCCGGGACGCATAGCTCCTACCACATCTACGAGGAACACCTCGCGGTGCTCGACCACGACTACATCGCGCTCGGTCACTGGGAGCAGCAGACACGCGTGAACGCGGGCGACAACACCGTGGCGGCCTACTCGGGCGCGCCCGACGGCCTCGCGGGCAAGACGGGGGGCGCGGTCCTGCTCGTCTACCTGGAGCCGCACGGCGGCGTGCGGCTGGAGTCCCACCCGGTGCAGGAGCACCGCGAATTCCTGCACCACGACGACTTGCCGATGCTGGAGGGCAACCAGGCCCCCTGACCGGGACCGTTCGCGCCCGGGCCGCGGACCGCGTGGGACAACAAGAAGCGCCGCACAAGCGGCGCTTCTGCACTCCCGGAACCGGGCGAGTTAGCGGCTCAGGCGGGCACCTTCGAGCGCGCGTCGTCACGGTCCTGGAACCAGACGACGTTGATCTCGGCGAAGGAGGACTGGTCGTCGGGGAGGTCATCCTCGGCATAGATCGCGTCCACCGGGCAGGCGGGCTCGCAAGCGCCGCAGTCGATGCACTCGTCGGGGTCGATATAGAGCATGCGATCGGCCCCTTCCTCGAAGTGGATGCAGTCGACGGGACAGACGTCCACGCACGACTGGTCCATCACGTCGATGCACGGCTGGGTGATGTAGTACGTCATCCGGCTGGCGGTCCCTTCGTGTCCGTGATCCGCTGCGCCGTTCCGCGCGCTGCCAGTCTAGATACGGGCGGACTGGCGAACAAGCGCCGACCGCGTGCTATCAGCCGCGCGACCCCAGCAATCCCGCGAGGCGCGCCCGCAGCCGTCCCAGGCGGCCCCGCTGCTGTCGTTGCGCCTCGACGCGCGCGGCCTCCTGGGCGGCCTCGACCTCCGCCTCCGCCTCGCGGACGGCGGCCGCGAGGCGGCGGCGCAGGCCCACGGCGTGAGGGACGAGGTCCAGCGCGCCGGCTCCGAGTTCGCCGTCGGTGGCGTCCGGAAACAGGCGCCCGAACGCCTCGGCGAACCCCGGTACGGCCGATCGGCCGCCGGCCATGCCGAACTGCTTGAGCTCGTTGACCGTCCCGTGCAGCGCCGCCCCGAGCCGGGTGACCTGGTACGCCGACAGCTCCAGCTCGACGAGCTCGGACTCCCCGGCAGCGGCGCCGAGCTGCGGTCCGAGGGCTTCGAGGACGGGTCCGAGGCCGAGCGAGTGGCGCTGCAGCGTGGCCGCGTCGGTCTCCGATCCGGGGCGGCCGAGGTGGTAGGTGATGGCCAGCGCGACGATGCGCGCGTCGGGGAGGTGGAGATGGAAGGTCGCCATTTGTTACCTTCCCGCCAGCAGGGTTGGCCCGCTCTCGTGTGGAGCGTACCGTGTTCTGCCCGCGCGGGAAGGAAGAGGCGATGACGAACGAACCGCAACCGGACATGACGTGGTCGGAACTCAGTGGCACGGAGGGGGACGCTCGCGTCTCCCAGATGCAGCAGCGCTTCGAGGCACTGGCCGGGCACGAGTTGGCTGCGCGCGAGCAGCAGGCCGAGTCGATGATCCGCGCCGAGTACACGCTCGAGGACGAGCAACTGGCCGACTTCACCGAGGCCCGTCTGCGATCGTGGATGAGCCTTGCCGGCGACAACCTCAGCCGCGCGCAGGACGTGGCGAACGCCTACGACAAGGCGTTCGAGCGCGTCCCGGGCGCAATGGCGATGCACCACGCAGCGCTGGTGCAGACGGTCGCCCGCGACCGCTTCACGCCCGAAGACATGGACGTGCTGTACGAACTCATTCCCCGGCATGTCGAGAACGTGCCCCGGGCCAGCCAGGAGGCCGTGGAGCGCTCCGTTGGCACGGCGCGCCTGACGGCGGGCATGGTGTCGGCGGGCGGCGGCAAGCCGTGGTGGAAGTTCTGGTAGGGAGGCCACGGCGCGTCGAACGGCGCGCTGATCCCTCGTACCGACGAATCGGCCAGTTCGGGTGAGGCCGCGTGGGCGGTCGTTACTCGAACTGGTCGTGGAAGATCGCCTCGACTGCTCGAATGTTCCTGGTCGAGAGGGCGACGACAGTGTCTTGAGGGCGTTCCGGATGCAGGGGCATGGGTCGCTCCTCGGGTGAAGCGGACTTGCTCACGGCCTGCAGGACGAGGTCACGGTTCCCATCGTCGTGTGGTGAGTTACTGATCTTCGAAAGGATCCCCGTGTACGTCTCGCCCGTTTCAAGTACGGCCCGGACGTACGTGGAGGGAAGCCCTTCTTCTTGGCGCAGGCCGATCAGTCCGCGGCTCCACACGTCCTCGGCGGAAGTGCCCCTCGCGCGGCGCGTTCGTTCGAGTCTCTTACCCAGCGGATCCTTCCATCCAAAGACACCCACGATCACGCAATGCAGGACGAATTGGACGCTGAAGCCGCCGGCTACGCGGGCGGGGTGCTCTTGGAATGCAGCGCGGTAGCCCGGGTCGCGGATCTCGTCGACTGAGAACCCCGCCAGCAAGGGGTAGTCGGAGGCTAACAGCGAGATCCCCCCGTACACCATGATCTCGACAGTGAGTATCACCGTTGCGAGGGCGCTGCTGAGCAGCACCATTTCAACATCGGAGACCTGCCGGATCGGAAGGGCGTCAATTCGCGAGAGACATAGAATCCCACGAACCCGGGAACGACGAAGATCGCGATGACTGCGGCGGCCTCGAGCGTGGCAGGCACCGTTTGCTCTAGTCGCTCTCGGTGTCCTCGCTAGCAGAAGCGTCTGGGGGACTGGTCTGCGCTGGCGGCTCGATTGGCTTGGTCGTCTCGAACGGGTTCAAGTTGGTTGGCTTTGTCGGAGCAACGTCGCCCAAGTCGATCGTCTCCACACCCTTTCGGGCGGCTTCTCTCAAGTCCACCATCCGGTTGGCGGGAGTTCCCTCGCGATCCCCACCGCCGTTCGTTGATTGGCTCATTACTTTCTCCCGCGCAGGTAGCTGCTAGTGGTAAGAACGCGCGTTCTTTCAGATTAGGGGTACGGGCAGGGTCTGGCAACCCTGCGGCTACGCCTTGGCCGCACGTTTCGCCGCCGCGCGCTTGCGACGAGGGCGCTTCGCGCCGTTGCCCGACGGCGCAGCGCCATTCGCGCCCGGCGCACCGAGGCCCAACGGCTCGCGCAGGAAGCGGCCGGTCGCCGAGGTTTCGATGGTGGCGACGTGCTCCGGCGTGCCCTCGGCGATGATGAGCCCGCCGCGCTCGCCGCCGTGCGGGCCGAGGTCCACGATCCAGTCCGCGTTCTTGATCACGTCGAGCTGGTGCTCGATGACGATGACCGTGTTGCCCTGTCCGACCAGTCGTTGCAGCACAACGAGTAGCGCCTCGATGTCCGCGAAGGCGAGGCCCGTCGTCGGCTCGTCGAGGATGTAGACGGTGCGGCCGGTGGCGCGTCGTGACAGCTCGGTGGCGAGCTTCACTCGCTGCGCCTCGCCGCCTGAGAGCGTCGTTGCGGGCTGGCCGAGGCGGATGTAGCCGAGGCCGACGTCGTGCAGCGTCTCCAGCTTGCGCTTCGCGCGCGGGAACGCGTCGAAGAACTCGAGCGCCTCCGTGACCGTCATGTCCAGAACCTCGGCGATGTGCTTGCCGCGGAACAGGATTTCGAGGGCTTCGCGGTTGTAGCGGCCGCCGCGGCAGACCTCGCAGGGCACGGTCACGTCGGGCAGGAACTGCATCTCGATCTGGTTGTAGCCGTCGCCCTTGCACGCCTCGCAGCGGCCGCCCTTCACGTTGAACGAGAAGCGCCCCGGCTTGTAGCCGCGCGCCCGCGCCTCCGGCACCGTCGCGAACAGCTCGCGGACGATGGTGAACAGCCCCGTGTACGTCGCCGGGTTCGAGCGCGGCGTGCGTCCGATCGGCGACTGGTCGATGACCACGGCCTTATCGACGTGCTCGATGCCCTCGAGGTCGTCGTGTGCGCCGGGGCGCTCGCGGGCGCGCTGCAGGTCGTGTGCGAGGCGCTTGGCGAGGATCTCGTTGACGAGCGTCGACTTGCCCGAGCCCGAGACGCCGGTCACGCAGATGAAGCACCCGAGCGGGAACGCCACGTCGATGTGCTTGAGGTTGTGCTCGGCAGCGCCACGCACCACGAGCGCCTCGCCGCTGCCCTCGCGCCGCGTCTCCGGCATCGGGATGGTGTGCTTGCCGGCGAGGTAGCGGCCCGTGAGCGACTCGGGGTTGCGCATGACCTGCTTCGGCGTGCCCGTCGCGACGACGTACCCGCCGTGCTCGCCCGCGCCGGGCCCGAGGTCGATGAGGTGGTCGGCGGCGCGCATCATCGCCTCGTCGTGCTCGACGACGAGCACGGTGTTGCCGAGGTCGCGCAGGCGCGTGAGCGTGCGGATCAGGCGCTCGTTGTCGACGGCGTGGAGGCCGACCGAGGGCTCGTCGCAGACGTAGAGCACGCCCATCAGCGCCGAGCCGATCTGCGTCGCCAGCCGGATGCGCTGCCCCTCGCCCCCCGACAGCGTCGCCGAGGCGCGGTCGAGCGTGAGGTACTCGAGCCCGACGTCGGAGAGGAACGTCAGCCGGTTCGCGATCTCCTGCAAGATCTGGCGCGCGATCTGGCGCTCGCGCGCGCCGAGCGGTGAGCCCTCGCCGCGCAGTCGCTCGATCCAGGCAACGCCGTCGGCGACGGAATCGCGGGCGACCTCGGCGATCGAGCGGTCGTCGACGCTGACGGCGAGCATCTCCGGCTTGAGTCGTGCGCCCTCGCAGTCCGGGCACGGCACCGAGACCATGTAGCGCTCGATGTCGTTGCGCACCCAGTCCGACTCGGTCTCCTTGTAGCGACGTTCGAGCGAGGGCAGCACACCCTCCCACGACACGTCGAAGTGACGGTCGCGGCCGCGCTTCGTGCGGTACTCGAGGGTGATCGACTCGTCGCCGGTGCCGTGCATGACGGCGTGCCACTGCTGCTCGGTGAGCTGCTCCAGCGGCGTGTTCAGGCCGAAGCCGTAGGCCTGCCCGAGCGCGTCCAGGCGGCGGCGGTACCAGGTGATGCTCGTGCTCATCCGCTGGTAGGGGATGATCGCGCCCTCGGCGATCGAGAGCTTGCGGTTCGGCACCACGAGGCCGGGGTCGAGCTCCATCTGCACGCCCAGCCCGGTGCAGGTCGGGCACGCGCCGTGCGGGCTGTTGAACGAGAAGTTGCGCGGCTCGATCTCGCCCACCGAGTACGGCGGGTGGTCCGGGTTCGGGCACGCGAAGTGCTCGCTGAACGTCTCCTCGGGCCGCTCGGCCTCCCCCTCGCCTGCCTGCGGCGCGAAGACGAGGATGCCCTCGCCGAGGCGCAGCGCCTGCTCCACCGAGTCGGCGATGCGCTGGCGCGTGGCGTCGTAGTCCTCGGCCGAGACGTCGCCCGACAACTCGGGGATGATGAGCCGGTCGACCACCACGTCGATGTCGTGCCACTCGTAGCGGTCGAGGTCGAACTCCTCGTCGATGTCGCGGATGGCGCCGTCGACGCGGACGCGCACGAAGCCGAGACGCTGGACGGCCTCGAAGACCTGCTTGTGCTCGCCTCGGCGGTGGCGGATGACCGGCGCGAGCAGCATCGCGCGCGTGCCAGGCGGCTCGGCGAGGACTGCGTCGACGATCTGTTGCACGGTCTGGCTGCGGATCACCTGCCCGCAGTGCAGGCAGTGCGGGATGCCGGCGCGGGCGTAGAGCAGGCGCAGGTAGTCGTAGATCTCGGTCACCGTGGCGACGGTGGAGCGAGGGTTCTTCGAGACGCCCTTCTGGTCGATCGAGATCGCCGGGGAGAGCCCGTCGATGTAGTCGACGTCGGGCTTCTCCATGAGGCCGAGGAACTGGCGGGCGTAGGCGGAGAGCGACTCGACGTAACGTCGCTGCCCCTCGGCGTAGATGGTGTCGAAGGCGAGCGAGGATTTCCCGGAGCCGCTCAGCCCCGTGATGACGACGAGGCGGTCGCGCGGAATCTCGACCGAGATGTTCTTGAGGTTGTGCTCGCGAGCGCCGGTGACGGCGATACGGTCGGTGGGCAGGGGATCACCTCGATTGCGGCGAGGGGGAGTCCAGCGCGCTCGAATGCGCGCGCGGGTATCAAGCGTAGCCGGGGTGGGCGGGGTCTGCCAGTGGCCGGGACCTACGGCGCACCGGCTAGCGCGGCGATCTGGATGCGGTGCGCTTCAGCGCCGTCGAGGCTGAGGACGAGCGAGTACACGCCTGGGTGAGGAAACTCGACACGAAGCGTTGCGTTGACGTGAACCAACTGGCTCATCTCTTCCCCGCCGCTACGGTCTCTGGCGCAAACGAACGAGCCTTCAATGGGAGCGGGCCCGAGGAGTACCTCGTCGGGATCGCGCGCGGTCACCGCGAAGCGGTGCTCCCCGTCCATCTCGGCCGGGTCGACGCGGACGGACGCGAACACGGAGAGGTTGGTCAGGTATGGGTACCGCTGGCCCGGCCCGGGCCAGCAACGTGTCCATCCTGCTGCGAGCGCGTACAGCAGGCGGTCGTGCACCTCGGCGGCCCTCGCGATCATGAAGGCATCGACTTGCATACCGGGTCCCCTTCGCAACTCAAGCGTAATACTTTATGGATTGTGTTACAATCCGGTCGGAGTGATGCTGTTGTTCGTTGCGTATCTCGTCTGGAATGAGGAGGCGGAGGACAAACTGGCGCGGCGGGGACTGCGAGTCGAGGATGCCTATAACGTTCTGGATGGCCATCCGCGATTCTTTCGCCAGAAGGCGCGAACGGAACGGTCCGGGGAGACGCTGCGCGAACGACCGGAGCGCCTCCGCATGATTGGGCCCGACGGGTCAGGACGCCTCCTCACGTTCATCCTGGAATACCCAGACCCGCAGGGTGCATCCCACGTCGTAACGGGTTGGCGCGCCGACCGGGACGAGCTCGCCCGGTACCGGCAGGCAGGGGGTAGCACTGATGGCTGACGAGGACTACGGCAGCATCCTCGACGAGGAAGAGGTGACGGTTGAGGTGCGTCGGCCTGTCGGCGGGATCGTGTCCGTGCGGTTCAACGGAGAGGAGATGCGCGAGCTCCGGAGCGAGGTCAATCTCGACGATGGGAAAGTCAGCTCGTTCATCAAGCGCGCGGTCTGGGCATTCATCACCCAGCGCCGGGCCGAACGCGAGGCGGCATTGCCGTCCATCGCCGGAAACAGCCCGGTCGTCCAGGCGGGCCAGGTCGTGGCGGGCTCCGCTCCCGCATCGGGTTCCGGCGATGGCCTGCCGGTGAGGATGTCGATGACGGCGGACGACACCGACGCCACCGGGGGCGGCGGATCCTGACACGCCGGGGGAGATGAGCGGCCGCCGTTCCGCGGTCGCCGCCCGTCGGAACTGACCACAGCTATGCGGGCGGGGGCTCCGACGGCGGCAGGTCGAGGCCACCGAACTCCTCCAGGTGACGCCGCAGCTCCGCCTCGATCTCCGCCAGCCGCTCCTCCGTGATCCCCATCGTCTCGAGGGTCGAGTGGATCAGCCGCTGGACCTCCTCGAGGTCGCGGCGCAGCAGCGCCTCCGCCACCTCCAGCTGCGTCTCGACTGCCCGGAAGCCCTCGCGCTGCTCCGTCTTGTTGTCCATCGCGAGGATCGTCGACATCAGCCGCGTGAACAGCGTCGTCGTACGGGCGATGCGCACGCGGTCGTCGGGGTCCGCGGGGAACTCGCCCGTCACGACGACCTCGAGGCCCGTGCGTGTGTCGGTGGCGGCGTACTGCTCGGGCATGGGCGGGGCCTCAGCTGCGTGGAGGGGTCCGTCGGCACATCGTACCGCCCGCTGGGGGTCGAGGGCAGCGCGCGCTACCATCGCGCCCGGCGAAGCGGACGCGGGACGAGGGGGCACGATGGCGGACGAGCAGGACGGGCGCGCGCTGCCCTCGAAGGACGAGGTCCACGGCTGGCTCACCGAGCGCAACAACTGGGGTCGCTGGGGCGACGACGACCAGGTCGGAGCCGTCAACCTCATCGACGCAGCCAAGCGGGTAGAAGCGCTCGGGATGGCGCGCACGGGGCGCGTCGTCTCGATCAGCCGACCGTACCCGAAGGAGCCCGGCCCGACGAACCCGACGCCCGCGCAGCACTTCATCCGCCGCAACGCGCGCCCGTACGACACCGGCTCGGTGGTCGACTACTACGGCTTCGTCTACCACGGCCACAACCACACCCACCTCGACGCGCTGAGCCACGTCTGGGACCACCGCGGCGGCTGGCAGGGCCGCGACCCCGACGAGTTCGTGACCGGCGAGGGCGTGACGTTCGGCGACGTGACGGCGTGGGAGACCGGCATCATCACGCGCGGCGTGCTGCTCGACGTGCCTCGCCACCGCGGTGAGCCGCACGTGACCGTCGACCGGCCGGTGCACGGCGCGGAGCTCGCGGAGATCGCGGAGGCGCAAGGCGTCGAGGTCGGGCCGGGTGACGCCCTCGTCGTCTACAGCGGCCGCGAGGCGTTCCAGGCCGCGAACCCCGACTTCTTCTTCGGCAAGCGCGAGGAGCCCGCACCCGGCCTGCACGCGAGCTGCATGGGCTACATCCGCGACCGCGACGTGTCGATGCTGGTGTGGGACATGATGGACGCGCGCCCCAACGAGTATGAACTCGGCTGGGCCGTGCACCCGGTCATCTACGCCTTCGGCGTCGCGCTCGTCGACAACGCGCTGCTACAGCCGCTCGCCGAGGCGTGCGCCGAGGAGGGACGTTACGAGTTCCTGCTCGTCGTGGCGCCGCTGCGCGTGCCGGGGGGCACCGGCAGCCCGGTCAACCCCCTCGTGATCTTCTAGCGGGGCGAGGCGCCGTGGACGGGCTGCCATTCGCTCCCGGCGCGGCGATCCGCGAGGTCGACGGGGAGGCGGTGGTCCTCGTCGGCGGCGGACGGGCGCTGCTCATGCAGATCGCGCACCCGCTCGTAGCGCAGGGCGTCGCCGAGCACAGCGAGTGGCGAGGCGACCGCTTCGGTCGGCTGCTGCGCACGCTGCGCCCGATGTTCGCCATCGTCTTCGGCAACGCCGACGAGGTGCGTGCCGCGGCGCGCGGCGTCAACTCGGTGCATCGAGGCGTCACCGGCGCAGACTACGAGGCGCGCGACCCCGAGCTGCTGCTGTGGGTGCACGCGACGCTCGTCGACACCGCGCTCGAGTGCCATCGGCGCTTCGTGCGCGCGCTCCCGCCGGAGCGCGAGGCGCGCTACTACGAGGACACGAAGCTCGTCGGGCGGCTGCTCGGCGTCCCGGAGGCGCTGCTGCCACCCGACATCGACGCCTTCAACGCGTACCTCGACGCGATGATCGAGCGCCTCGAGGTGAGCGAGATGGCGCGGGCCATCGCGCGCGAGCTGTGCCGCGCGGCGCCGCCGTTCGGCCCGCTGATCGTGCCGTGGCGCGAGATCACGGCGGGGCTGCTGCCGCCGCGGCTGCGCCACGAGTACGGCATGGCGTGGGATCCTGCCCGCGCCGCGCTGTTCGAGGGCGTCAGCGCGCTGAGCCGGGCCGTCTGGCCCAGGCTGCCGCGCGTGCTGCGCCGGCCGCCCGCGGTGTTGCTCCCGCCCTCGGCGCGCCCGCGCTACGGGCTGCCCGCCGGTCGAGCGGGCTACGCGCCGGGCGGGCGGTAGGTGACGGACTTGCCGGCTGCCTCGTCGATCTCCTCGGGCGTGAGCATCACCGTGGTGTTCCACGTGATGGCGCCCGCCGCGCCGATGGCGAGGCCGCGCGCGGCTGCCGACACGTTGTCCGGCACATCCATGACGATGTAGAGGTCGTCACCGCCGAACGCGTAGAGGAACGTATCGACCGAGCCGCCGACCGACTCGATCAAGGCGGTGGGGGCGTCGCGTCGCGAGGTTCCGCCTTCCTGTAGCAGGCCCTGCGCCCCTGGGGTTGTACGACGCCTTGACCAGGTACTTGGGCATGTCGTCGCCTCCACGTGCTGGTGTCGCGTCGGGGCGTTCGGCAGCACTGTACTGCAACGAACGCTGATAGCAGGTCTACGCACCCGGCTGCGATGCCGGCGCTGCCAAAACGGCGACCGCGACGTTGTCGGGCGCGCCCGCCGTGAGCACCACGTCGACGAGATCGCGCGCGTAGTCGCCCTCGGACGCCGCGACGACGTCGGCGATCGCCGGGTCGTCGAGCACGCCGTGCAGCCCGTCGGTGCAGAGCAGCAGCACGCTGCCGGGAAGCAGGTCGAACGGGCCGAAGACATCGACGGCGGCGTGGGCGTCGAGGCCGATGGCGCGCGTGATCACGTGGCGGTTGAGCGCGACCAGCGGGTCGTCGGGGGCGAGCTCACCCGCGCGGATCCCCTCCTCGACCCACGAGTGGTCGAGCGTCAGCTGTCGCGCCTCGCCGTCCGCCACGAGGTAGGCGCGGCTGTCCCCGATGTTGGCGACCCACGCCGTGCCCCCGCGCACGAGCGCGGCGACGAGCGTGGTGCTCATGCGGGCGAGGTCGCCCCGCTGCCCCACACGCACTGCGTCGTTCGCTGCTGCGAACGCCCGGCGCAGCGCCGCGTCGGGCGGTTCGTCGCCGGCCGTGCGCAGGACCTCGGCCAGCGTGTCGACGGCGGTGCGCGAGGCGACCTCGCCACCCGGGAGGCCGCCGACGCCGTCGGCGACGACGAGCAGGCTGCGGCCGTCGCGCAGTTCCTCGGCGAGCGCGACGTCCTGGTTCGTCGAGCGGACGAGCCCGATGTCCGTGTGGGCCTGTAGCATCCCGTGCTCCTTCGGTCGCCCCGCTACAATCGATGCTACCGAGGGCGGCAACCACCACCGGAGGCCCGATGGCGCGCGTACTCCTGCTCATCCCCAGCGCCAGCTACCGCGCGTCCGACTTCATGGCCGCCGCCGCCGAACTCGACGTCGACGTGGTAGTCGGCTCGGACCAGCGCTCCGCCGTCGAGTCGTTCCTGCCAGGAACCACGCTCGCGCTACCCCTCGGCGATCCGGAGGCCGCCGCCGAGGCGATCCAGGCATACGCCATCGAGCGCCCGCTCGCAGCCGTCGTCGCGGTCGACGACGCGGGGACGCTCGCCGCGGCGCGCGCGTCCGAGCGGCTCGGCCTGCCGCACAACACCGTCGACGCCGTCGCGGGCACGCGCGACAAGTCCCTGCTGCGGCAGCGGCTGGAGGCCGGCGGAGTGCTCTCGCCGCCATGGATGGTCGTGCCTGTCGACGCGGATCCACGCGCCATGGCCGCCGAGGCGCCGCTGCCGTGCGTCGTGAAGCCGCTCTCGCTCTCCGCCAGCCGCGGCGTGATCCGCGCGAACGACGAGGCGGAGTTCGTCGTGGCGTTCGAGCGGCTGCGCGCGCTGCTACGCGACCCCGCCGTGCGCGACGAGTGCATGGGCACCGACGACCGTGTGCTCATCGAAGGCTACATCCCCGGCGAGGAGGTCTCCGTCGAGGGCCTGCTCACCGACGGCGAGCTCGAGGTGCTCGCCATCTTCGACAAGCCCGACCCGCTCGTCGGCCCGTACTTCGAGGAGACGATCTACGTGACGCCCTCGCGGCTGCCCGCGGAGCGGCAGGAGGAGGTGCGCCGCACGGCCGCCGACGCCGCGCGCGCGCTCGGTCTGCGCGACGGCCCCCTGCACGCCGAGATGCGTATCAACGACGAGGGCGTGTGGCCGGTCGACATCGCCGCACGGAGCATCGGCGGGCTGTGCTCGCGCACGCTCCAGTTCGGCGCGGGCGTCACCCTCGAAGCACTGCTGCTCAGCCACGCCGTGGGCGCGCCCGCGTCCAGCATCGAGCGGACGAGTGCGGCGTCGGGCGTGATGATGATCCCGATACCGCAGGCGGGCCGCCTCAACCGCGTCGGTGGCCTCGCCGCGGCGAGGGCGGCGCGCGGGGTGGCCGGTATCGCCATCACGACCCCGCTGGGACACGCGGTGACCCCGCTGCCCGAGGGCAGCGAGTACCTCGGCTTCATCTTTGCCCGCGGCGAGCGCCCCGAGGATGTCGAGGCGTCGCTGCGCAAGGCGCACGGGCTGCTCCGCATCGACATCGTCGATGAGGGCGAGGACAGCGTGGCGGAACTGGCACTCGAGGGTGGAAGCGAGCGACGACGCGCGCTCTCGTAGTGGACGCGGCGTGACCTGTCTCGCGCTAGCTCTGGCTCGACGGGTCTGCGAGCGGCGCGAGGATCTCCAGCAACGCCGCCACGCTCTCGAGGTCCTCGCCGATGCTCTCGGCGTCCAGGTGTCGCTTGCGCCGGTAGTAGTTGCTGTGCAGTTCGTTGGCAATGCTTCGCAGGCCCGGAAGGCGGTCACTGCCGGTCACCTGACGGGCTCGGTTCAGCACGGCGCTGAAGTCGGCGTGGGTCTCATACTCCCAGCCCTGCGCCGCAGCGACGGCCTTGGCCATGTGCGCGGCCGCTCCCCACCCCTTTTCGGAGGCTTGATGCAGGTGGTCGGCAGCGAGGTACTCCCGACTCCTGGCCAGGAAGTCGCGGGCCTGGGCTGCATGGTCGGCTATCGCGGCAGGATCGCTGGCGGTCATTCGGCCGAGTCCCCCGGAGTTACTTGTGAAGCGTACATGATACGTCGCTAAAAAACCATGCGTCGACGCACACGATTGTAATCGCGGGTTCAGACTCGCGGCACGCACTCTCCTGAAGCCTCACCGCGTGCTACGTTGATCGAGGCGGCTTGCCCGCCCCGCACATCGCTCCCACCAACTCATCGAAAGGACCCACCCATGCCCAATCCCATCGTGCACTTCGATATCGCAGGAGCCGACGGCGCCGCGCTCCAGCAGTTCTACGCCCAGGCCTTCGACTGGGAGGTCAACGCCGATAACCCGATGCAGTACGGCCTGGTCGAGGCCCAGGAGGAGACGGGCATCGGCGGCGGCATCACCGCCGCGGAGCAGCCCGGCGTCACCATCTACATCGAGGTCGACGACCTGCAGGCATACCTCGACCGAGTCGAGGCGCTCGGCGGCAAGACCGTGCAGGAGATCACGACGATCCCCGGCATGGTGACGATGGCGCTGTTCGCCGACCCCGACGGCAACGTCGTCGGCCTCGTGCACAACGAGACGCCGCCTGCGGAGTAGCGAGCGAGCCGTCACGCCGCCTCGTTAGAGGGTGATGAGGTCGAGCGAAGCAGACTGCTCCGCGGTGGGCTCCGCTCAGCAGAACCAGCTCTCGGTGAGGCCCGGTGCCGCCGGGAGGACGCGCGGCGACGCGGCCGTCGCCGGCGCTCGCTGCCCGGTAGCCGCGAGGACTGCCTCACGCACGAGGCCGAACGTGCGGGCGTGGCCCGCGTGGATGTCGGCGTGCTGCTCGGCGACGATGCCGGCGATCGTGCGCTGGAGCGGGTCGACGCGCTCGTCCAGCGGACGCCACTCGTAGGTCAGCGACTCGGCGTCGTACGCGCCGAGGAGGCCCTGCGCGTGGGTCGGCGCGATCAGCGGCGAGCCCGGCGGCAGTAGCAGCCGCAACCCGTACTGCACCGGCGGCACGCGCTCGACGAGCCCGTGCGCCTCGATGAAGGCGAGCATGTCGGCGAGGTCGTCGGCCGTGGTCCACGGCGTGAACGTCATCCACGTCGGCCGTACCGCCAGCCCCGCCTCCTCGCACGCGTCGAGGGCGGGGACGAGGTCGGCGGCGTTGTGGCCCTTGTCGAGCTGGCGCAGCACCTCGTCGCTCGTCGCTTCGAACGCCGAGGTGACGAAGAGGCAGCCGAGGTCCTTCAGCTGCGGCAGCACCGCTGCGTGTTCGAGGAGGTGCTCGACCTTCGTCGTCACGTCGAAGCTCAGCGAGGGGTGACGTCCGTGCAGCCCCTCGGCGATCGCGAGCGAGTGCGGCACGGCGTTGAGGAAGTCGGGGTCGCCGAACGTGATGTGCGCGGCGCCGGCCTCCACTTGCTGGTCGACGTCGGCGAGCACCGTCTCGGGCTGGACGAGGCGCAGCCGGCCGTCGTAGGCAGCGGTCACCGGGCAGTGCAGGCACTGGTGCGCGCAGCCGCGGGTCGCCTCGACGTAGCCGGCGACGGCGAAGCCGTCCTCGGTTTGGAGCTGCGCGTAGCGGTCGAGGGCGGGCAGGCCGCTGCGGTCGGGGACGGGGTAGTGCTGGCGCGCGAATGCGGCGTCGGGCGCCGGCGCGTCGAGGCCTTCACCCGCCGCGATGCGGTCGGCGAGGTCGCACAGCGCGGGCTCGTACTCGCCCCCGGCCACCGCGTCGACGAGCCCGCTCGCGCGGAGGTCGCCGAGCAGCCCGGCGTAGAGGCCGTAGAGCGCGATCGCGGCGTCGGGCCGCAGCGCGCGCAGCCGTGGCACGAGTTGCAGTGCGAGCCTCGACGCCGTGTGCATCGGGATCGACAGCGCGATCAGGTCGGCAGCGCGCACGCGCCCATCGTCGAGCGGGTCGACGGCGAGGTCGAGCACGTCGACGGCGTGGCCGCGCGCGCGCAGCGCGGCGGCGGGCGCCGCGAGGCTGAGCGGCTGGTGCCCCATCTCATACGTCGAGAGCAGCAGGACACGCGTGGCGCGTGCCGGTGATGCGTGCGATGAGCTGCCTTGTTGGGGAGCGCCCGGCACTACTTCTTCGCGGGCTGGAAGTAGGGGTTCGCGCCGGCGTCGTGGTCGGTCTCGTCGGCGACCTCCTCGATCTCCGGGACGGCCTCCTTGATGGCGACCTCGATGCCCTGCTTGAGCGTCACGTCGGCCATGCCGCAGCCCTGGCAGCCCCCGCCGAGGCGAATGTAGGCGGTCTTGCCCTCGATCCCGAGCAGGTCGACGAAGCCGCCGTGCGAGGCGATGCCGGGGTTGATGCTCTGGTCGAACAGCTCCTGGATGCGCATCGCGTTCGGGTCATGCCAGGGCGGGTTCGGGTTGTCGAACTCGAAGCCGTTGACGCCCTCGCCCTTGTACTCCCAGTGCACGGCGATGCCGTCGAGGGACTCCGCGTTGGCGCCTTCGACAAAGACGGCGAGGTCGTCGAAGTCGAGCTCGTAGTCTTCCTCGGGCTCGCGACCCGCGTCGACCATTGAGAGCAAGTGCTCGAAGCCCTGGGAGGTGCGCTTGGTGATCTGGAGGCGGATGCCGGAGACGGGCGGGTCGCCGGCGTTCGCGATGAGCATCTTGAGCCGCTCGATCGCGGGCTCGGTCATCGAGACCTCGGGACCCTGCTCGTCGATGTCAGATTCGTAGGTCATGGTGATCCTCGTTGTGGCGCTAGGGTAGCTGATCACGACGCGAAGCGCCCCTATGGGCCACGCACGACGCTCGATGCGGCCGGGGCTGCGATATACTCGGTGCGTTGTTTCCGGAGCGTCGGCCAGGAGAGGGAGACTCGTTATGGTCACGGATTACGCCGAGATCGCGAAGGACGCCGCGGCACTGGGCGCGCCGCCGAACCTGGCTGACTACGAGAACCTGCGCGCGAACTGGAATTGGGACGACATCGTCGCCGAGCTCGACCTGCCCGGCGGCTCCTACAACCTCGCGCACGAGTGCATCGACCGCCACGCCAACGGCGCCCTGGCCGACAAGATCGCGATGATCTACGAATCGACCGACGGCGAGGTCACGAACTACACGTTCAAGGACATGCAGCGCGAGGCCAACAAGTGGGCCAACGCGATCACGGACCTCGGGATCCAGAAGGCCGACCGTGTCTTCTTCTTCACCGACCGCATCCCGGAACTCTACTTCGCGATCTTCGGCACGCTGAAGCGCGGCGCGATTATCGCCCCGCTGTTCTCGGCGTTTGGCCCCGATGCGGTCGCCGAGCGCATCCGTCGCGCCGAGGGCGTGATGGTGGTCACGACGCCCAACCTGGTTTCCAAGATCGACGAGATCCGCGCCGACCTGCCCTCGCTCGAGCACGTCGTGGTGATCGGCCACCGCCAGGGCAAGGAGGCCGGTGAGGGCAACCTCGACTACATGGAGATGACCGAGGGCGCCTCGGAGGAGTTCGAGAACGAGCAGACCGGCCCCGAGGACTGGTCGGTGATGCACTTCACCTCGGGCACCACCGGGCTGCCCAAGGGCGCGGCCCACGTCCACAACGCCGTGATCGGGCACTACGCCACCGGCAAGCACGTCATCGACCTGCACCCCGACGACATCTACTGGTGCACCGCCGACCCCGGCTGGGTGACCGGCACGAGCTATCACATGTTCGCCCCCTGGACGAACGGCGTGACGAACCTCGTCTACGAGGGCGGCTTTGGCGCCGGCCGCTGGTACGAGGCGATCCAGCGCCACAATGTCACCGTCTGGTACACCGCCCCGACGGCGATTCGCATGCTCATGAAGGCAGGCGTGGACTCCGCGCGCTCGCGTGACCTCTCCTCGCTGCGCTACGTGATGTCGGTCGGCGAACCGCTCAACCCCGAGGGCGTGCTGTGGGGCCAGGAGGCGTTCGACCTCCCCATCCACGACAACTGGTGGCAGACCGAGACCGGCGCGATCATGATCGCGAACTACCCCTCGATGCCGATCCGCCCGGGCTCGATGGGCCGCCCCTTCCCCGGCATTGAGCCTGCGATCATCGACGACCAGTTCAACGAGATCACCGAACCGGACCAGGAGGGGCAGCTCGCCCTCAAGCCTGGCTGGCCCTCGATGTTCCGCACCTACTGGAACGACCAGGAGCGCTACGACTCGCGCTTCCAGGGCGGCTGGTACCTCACCGGCGACCGCGCCAGGAAGGACGCCGACGGCTACTACTGGTTCGTCGGCCGCGACGACGACGTGATCAACACCGCCGGCCACCTCGTCGGCCCCTTCGAGGTCGAGAGCGTGCTGATCGAGCACGAGGCTGTCGCCGAGGCGGGGGTGATCGGCAAGCCGGACCCCGTCGCGATGGAGATCGTGAAGGCGTTCGTCTCGCTCAAGGAGGGCTACGAGCAGACGCCGCAGCTGCGCCGCGAGCTGTTGGGGCACGCGCGCCGGCGGCTGGGGCCGGGTGTCGCGCCACGCGAGATCGACTTCCTCGACTCGCTGCCGAAGACGCGCTCGGGCAAGATCATGCGCCGCCTGCTGAAGGCGCGTGAGCTCGGCCTGCCCGAAGGCGATACGTCGACGCTCGAAGACGACTAGCGCGCGCTGCGATGCCGTCGGCTGCGCAAGGCTGCCCCCGCTCGCTCGTCGCGCCGGAACGAGGCTGAGCACACACCGGGGCCGCCCTCACGGGCGGCCTCGATCCGCGCGCTGCGCTTGCCGCAGCCGCGCGGTACGAGGAGATGCCCCATGACGAACACCGCCGAGATCGCGATCCACCGCGGGCTCAAGGAGGTCTATTTCGACCGCAGCGAGACCTGCTTCATCGACGGCCGCGCCGGCAAGCTCCAGTACCGCGGCTACTCCATCGACGACCTCGCCACCCGCTCCACCTTCGAGGAGACCGCGTACCTGCTCTTCCACGGCGAGCTGCCGTCGCCCGCGCAACTCGACGCCTTCGACGCCGAACTCAAGTCCGCGCGCATGCTGCCCGGCAAGATCCTCGACGTGATCCGGCTGGTCCGGGACGCACACCCGATGGACGTGCTGCGCACCGCCGTCTCAGCCCTCGCCGCGACCGACCCGGAGACCGCCGACAAGTCGCACGACGCGACGCTGCGCAAGGGCCTGCGGCTCACCTCGCAGGTGCCGACGATCGTCACGGCCCACCACGCCATCCGCGAAGGCCGCGACCCCATCGAGCCCAGCCCGACGCTCTCCCACGCCGCGAACTTCCTCTACATGCTCGACGGCGACGAGCCCAGCGGCGACGCGGCGGCGCTGATGGACAAGGACTTCATCCTCCACGCCGAGCACGGCTCCAACGCCTCGTCATTCACCGCGCGCGTCGTCACCGGCACGCAGGCCGACCTGCACAGCTCGATCACCGCAGCGATCGCTGCGCTGTCCGGCCCCTCGCACGGCGGGGCGGCGGAGAACGTGATGCAGATGGCGCGCGAGATCGAGGAGCCGGAGCGCGCGGCCGACTACGTCAAGGAGCTGCGATCGCGCGGCGAGCCGATCATGGGCTTCGGCCATCGGGTCTACCGCGCCGAGGACCCGCGGGCGCGCCACCTGCGCGAGGGCGTGCAGCGGCTGAGCGCGGAGAAGGGCGAGCCGAAGTGGTACGCCATCCTCGAGGCCGTGCAGGAGGCGATGCGGCCCTACGGCCGCCTGGGCGTGAACGTGAACGTCGACTTCTTCGCGGGGGTGATCTACTACCTGCACGGCATCCCGCAGGACCTGTTCGTGCCGATCTTCGCGGTGGGGCGGGTGCCGGGGTGGACGGTGCAAGTGCTGGAGCAGATGGAGAACAACATCCTCCTCCGCCCGCTGCTCCACTACGTCGGCCCCCTGAACCGCGAGTACGTGCCGGTCGAGGGGCGCTGAGGCTCGCGTGGCTCTATATCGAGTCGACGAGGGCGAGGCGTCCCTGAGCGGGATTCCTGAGACCTCGCTCTCCGGCGAGGGCAAGCGGGAACGCGGGGACCTCCAGCGCTGGCTGCGCGATCACCCCGGCGTGCTGGAGCCGGACCTGTTCGTGCTCACCGAGGAGTACAGCGACTGGGCCGACAGCGGCCGCAGCATCGACCTCCTCGCTCTGGACGGCGACGGGCGCCTGGTCGTCATCGAGCTAAAGCGGGATGAAGGTGCCTTCATGGACCTGCAGGCGCTCCGCTACGCCGCTCTTGTGGCGCACATGACGTTCGCGCAAGCCGTGGACGCACACGCACGCTACCTAGTGCGGAGGCAGCTTCCCGGCGATGCCCGTGCGCGAGTCCTCCGGCACCTCGGCGGGGAGGATGCCGAAGAACCCGAAGTCGACAGTGCCCGCCCGCGCATCGTGCTCGCGGCTCGCGACTTCTCTCAGGAATTGACCACCTCGGTGCTGTGGCTCAACGGCGCCGGCCTCGACATCCGCTGCGTGCGCCTCCTCCCGTACAGATTCGGCGACGACCTCCCTGCTTGACGTGACGCAGCTGATCCCGCTCCCAGAGGCTCGCGACTACATGGTTCGCATCCGAGACCGCGAGGCCGAGCAGGACGGCCACGATTCACCTGATGTTCCGTGGACGCGCGAGGAGATCGCGCGGTTGGCACGGCAACTCACGCACCCCGTCATCCTCGGGATCCTTGATGCGTGTGCGGCCACCCCTGACACGGGGGTGACGTGGCGCGAGGTCAGGGTTGGTCTCGAGGAGACAGACCCTCGCCACCAATTGAGAGCGCTCACACGCCGGTCTCGTCGGCATTTCGGGCGAAGCAACTGGCCCATTGAGTACCAGTGGCCTGGCTACCCGGATGGTGACCAGCGTGTGTTCCGCATGTCGTCCGAGATCGCCGACTGGTGGCGGGATGCGCGTCGCGCGAGCGCATCGCGAGACGGCGCCGCGGACAACCCGTAGCGCCAGGCAAAACGAAACCGCGCATTCCCGGTTGCCCGGAACTGCGCGGTCTCTCGCCTCGCTCAGGTTTCCGCTACCCATGGAAGCCGTCCAGCGGACCGGAACTTGGCTGCCTGGGCACCCCCGCTTGGCTGAGTAACACTCTAGGCACTCCCGACGGGCATGTGTGCCCGTTGCGCACATCGTTGTCCGCAGGCTGTGCACTCTGTCCACGATCCCCGCCCTGCTCGTGCGCCCGCTGGCCCGGCCTGCGGCGCATACGCGAGATTGCGGTAGGCTGCGCCACGACCTGAACCCCGACCAGAGGCGGTGTCCCGATGCGAGAGAGCGTCCGCGAAGTGATCGAGGGGTACGAGCCCCAGCGCATGGAGGGCGAGTCGCTCGTCCCCGCTGCCGTGATGGTGCTGCTCTACGAGCGCGACGGCGAGGAGCACCTGCTGTTCCAGGTCCGCACGCACCACGTCGAGCACCACAAGGGCGAGATCAGCCTCCCCGGCGGCGCGCAGGACCCCGAGGACGGCACGCTGCTCATGACCGCGCTGCGTGAGACCGAAGAGGAGATCGGCGTCGCCCAGAGCGACATCGAGATCTACGGCCAGCTCGACGACACGCCGACGCGCTCGAACTTCGTCATGAGCCCGTTCGTGGGCGCGATCACCGCCCCCGGCCCTTACCCCTTCGAGTTCGCCGAGATCGAGGTTGCCGAGCTGCTCGAGGTGCCGCTGAGCCGGCTGCTCTCCGGCGAGGCGCTCGAGTGGACCGAGCCGCGGCCTGGGATGCGGATACCCGCGTTCCGCCACGGCGAGCACCTGATCTTCGGTGCGACGGCGCGGGTCATCGATCGCTTCGTGCGGCTCATCGGCCCGGCGGTGGGCGCCGAGCCGCTGCCGACCGGGGACGCGTGGCCTGGCCGGTGACGCTGCTGCTGCTCCGCCACGGCGAGTCCGAGGGCAACGCGACGCGCCGCATCCAGGGATGGTCCGACCACGGACTGACGGAGCTGGGCCGGCAGCAGGCCGAGGCCGCCGGCCGGTACCTCGCTGACGCCGGCGCGGTCGCGCTCTACAGCAGCCCGCTGCGCCGCGCGCGCGACACCGCCGTGATCGTCGCCGGCCATACCGGCCTACAGATCCTCGACTTGCCGGACCTGCGCGAATACCGCTTCGGTGAGGCGCAAGGCCTGTTGTGGTCCGAGGCGCAGGAGCGCTTCGGGCTCGTTGGACGGAACTGGGGCACGGGCGGCATCCCGGGCGAGGAGGGCACGACCGCCTTCCGCGATCGCGTCGAACGGCGGATCGAGGAGCTGGCACAGCGCCACGCCTCGGACGTCGCCATCGCCGTCGTGCACGGCGGGGTCGTCGGCGCGCTCGTGTCGCGGCTGATGGGCCTCGATGACAGTGACTACGCGCAGATCTACAGCACGAACTGCGGCATCACCACGCTGCGACGAGGCATGGATGATCGCACGGCGATCGAGACGCTCAACGAGGTCTGCCACCTGCGTGAGCTGGGCGAGATCGCGACGGAGCCCTGGCTCGCGCGCGAGTAATGCGCAGCCGCACTCCGTCGCGAGCGCTGTTTGAATCCTTCCGCCAATGCCCGCGAGGGTGACCGAATCCGCGATGGCGACCCGGACTCCGCTCGTGGCCGGCTCATCACCGCCACCGTGATGCCGATCATCGTCGACACGCTCAACGACGTGCCGGACGATGCGACCTGCAACCGGTGGTCGACGCAGCCTGGGTCGGCGTGCCGCTCGGCGGGTGGCCGGGGTTCGACATCACACCGGGTCACGCGTTCCGGGCGCTGCTTCCCGCGTTCGTCGTGGTCACCCCGGTCAGGGCGGTCGAGACCGTCGGCGACGGCATCGCGGTCCAGCGGGTCTCGCGGCGGGAGCACCACGCGACCGACTTCCGAGTCGTGCAGGGCGCGCTGAACGCCGACGAGGTCGGCAACCTCCTATCCGGCCTGACGGGCACACTGCCCAACACCGCCTACTCGTCCAGCATCTCCCTGACCGAGGTGACCGGGATCGCCGCACGCCGGGTCGGGATCGCGATCGGCGTGATTACGGTGGCGCTGGCGTTCTTCCCCAAGGTCGCGGCGTTACTGATCGCGATTCCCGGGCCGGTGGCCGCGGCCACATCACGGTGTTGCCGGCGCTGCTGTTCGTGCAGGGCATGAGGATGGTGGTGCAGGACGGGCTCGATCACCGCAAGGCGGCGGTCGCGGGCATCGCGTTCTGGATCGGCGTCGGCTTCCAGGACAACGTCATCTTCGCGGACCTGCTCGGCGGTTTCGCCGGGGTGCTGCTGGGCGGCGGCATGACCTCGGGAGCGCTCGCCGCGGTGATCATGACGGCGTTCGTTGAGCTCACGCGGCCCCGGCGCCGGCAGCTCCACGTGCCACTCGAGATGGATGCCCTGCCCGGCGATCGACGAGTTCCTGCGAGATGCCGTGTCGCGCCGAGGTGGGGACGCCGCCTCCTCGGACCGGCTCGCCTCGGCCGGCGAGGAGACACTGGCCATCCGGCTCCAGGCGGACGACGCCGGGGATCCCGCGGGGGAGCGGGGCGAAGCGCCTGTCCGTGGCAGCGCGGCTCGAGGGCTCCTCGGCGGGGGTCGAGTTCGTGACGGCGTACCACGGCGAGAACATCGAGGATCACCTCGCGTACCTCGCCGAGTTGCCGCCGGGTCCGGACGAGCGCGAGATCTCGTACAGGCTCCTCCGATACCACGCCTCGTCCGCGCAGCATCAGAAGTATCACGGCATCGACGTTGTCACGGTGGAGGTCGATGGCGCACGGTAGGCGTCCGCGGTTGCGAGCAGCCCCCGGCGGCTCGGTTGCCATATCGGTGATCCTGGTCCCTGCCGGCTCGGGATGGAGTCCGCCGCCGCAAGCGGCTCCGCATCGGCTAATATCACGATCGCCCGACGTGAGTTGGGCGGTCTGGGGGGCGTGATGCGAGTGTCCTGGTGGAAGCGAGCCCTGTTCCTTGGTCTGGCGGCCCTCGTCTTACCCCTCGCGGCCGCCTGCCCGAGCGACGAGGAAGAGGCCACAGGGGACGACGCACAGCCACCGCTGCGGATCGGCGTGATGGAGTCGGCGACGGGTCCCGGCGAGACCTACGGGCGCGTCGCGATCCAGGCCAAGCAGATGGCCGTCGACGAGATCAACGCGGCAGGCGGGATCAACGGGCGCATGCTCGAACTCGTCGTCGAGGACTCGAAGTGCAACGCCCAGGACGCGATCACCGCGTACAACAAGCTCACGGACGTCGACGGTGTGAAGATCATCCTCGGCACGTCGTGCAGCGGCGCGATGCTCGGCGCGGCGCCGCTCGCCGAGCGTGACGGCGTGGTGCTGTTCTCCGGGCTCGCGACGAACCCGGACATCGCCGACGCGGGCGACTACATCTTCCGCACCGCGCTGAGCGACGCGCAGCTCGGGATCGACACCGGCAACGTGCTGTGGGCCGACGGTATCCGCTCGCTCGCCACCATGACCGAGTCGACCGACTACGCCGAAGGCGTGCGTCGCACCTCCGTCGCGCAGTTCGAGAAGCGCGGCGGTGAGGTGGTCGGCGAGGAGCGCTACCCCTCCGACACGACCGACTTCCGGACGCAGCTGACCAAGCTGATCGAAGCGGATCCGGACGCTCTGCACGTCGCGGCGCAGTCCGAGTTCGCGGGCGGCACGATCGTGAAGCAGGCGCGCGAGCTCGGCTACGACGGGCCGATCTACGGCGAGATCGTCGTTGTCGGCACGACCGCGCTTGAGATCGCCGGAGACGCCGCGACGGGCGTGAAGGCGATCATCACGGACCTCGATCCCGCCAACACGCTCGGCCAGGGTGTGTTGGAGCGGTTCCGGGCGAACTACGGCTACGTCACGCTGCCGTGGTACATCGGCTCGGTCTACGACGATATCTACATCACGGCCGAATGCCTCAAGCAGACGGGTGACGACCAGGACGCCAACGGGTTCCGCGACTGCCTGTACGGGATCACGTGGAGTGGCGCCATCGGCGACAACTACACCTTCGACGAGAACGGCGAGGTGGTCGGCCTGGCCAACGTCGTCATCGAGGTGCTGCCACCGGCGGAGCAGAACGAGGAGAACCACGGCTACCGCGTCCTCGGCCCCGCGCCGAGCGAGTAGGACCCACGGGTTCCGGCCCGGCCACCCGATCGGCCGGGCCGGACCGCTCGTGAGCGGAGCGGGCGCGTCCGGCTCCGTGGCGGCTCGGAGGTGGCCCAGTGCTCGAATACCGCGATCGCCAGAGCACGCTGCTGGCGATCGCGTTGGCGGCGGCGACGGTTGCCTACCTGGGCTGGAAGGTCAGTGAATCGCCGGAGCAGGCGCTCCAGTTCGCGTTCAACGGCGCGTCCGTGGGCGCCGTGTACGCGCTGCTGGCGATGGGCTTCACCCTCGTCTACAGCACGGTGTGGTTCTTCGACCTGTACTACGGCGCGGCGGCGGCCATCGGCGCGTACGGCGTGTACTACCTGCGGTCGCAGGAGGCGCTGGGCGGGCAGTACGAGGTCAACCAGCCGCTCCTCAACATCGCGTTCGCCATCGTCACCGCCGGCGTTGTCGCCTGGGCGCTCCACACGAGGTACTACCGAAGCTGGAGCCGCCGCTACGATCCGCGCACGGTGATGCTCGCCGGAGGGCTGCTCGCGGCGGCTGCCGGCGTCTACACGGCGGTCCTGGTCACCTTCCCGACCGAGCTCAACGTCCTGCTGAGCCCGGCCCTCGGTGTGGTGGTGGCCCTGGCCGTATTCGGCGCGATCCGGCGCTCGTTCGGCGCCGACGCGCCCACAGCCGTGGCCGTCCTCGCAGCCGTCATCGCCGTCGGGGTCGGCGGCTACCTCGCGATCCTCGTGGCCGGCGCGCCCGGGTCCCGGCTGTACCTCAGCTGGGGCGTGTCGTGTCTGCTGGCAGGCGCGGTCGGAGTCGCGCTGTACCGGGGGCTCTACATCTACATGCTGGAGCGTGCGCGGTCGCCGCTGATCATGCTCGTCGCCTCGCTCGGCGTGCTCCTCGCCCTCACCGCCGCGACCACGATCGTCTTCGAGGCGACGCCCCGCCCGCTGCCGGAGGCGTTCGGCAGCGACCCGTGGACCATCGGCGGCGCGACCATCAAGGGCTTCAACGTCTTCGCCATTGCGATGGCGTTCGTCGGGTTCGCCGGCCTCTGGCTGCTGCTGCGCCGCACCTCGTTCGGCAAGGCGGTGCGCGCCGTCGGCGACGACGAGGAGGTCTCGAAGGTCGTCGGCATCAACACCACGGTCATCATCGCCGCCGTGTTCTTCATCGGCGCCGTCTACGCCGCCCTCGCCGGCATCCTGAGCGGGCACGACACGGCGATTCAGCCGAGGATGGGCCTGCTGCTCCTGCTCAAGGGCTGGATCGCCTCGGTCGTGGGTGGCATCGGGAACCTCTACGGGGCGATCGTCGGGGGGTTCGTGCTCGGCATGATCGAGCAGTTCGGGATCTGGGACCTCGCCGGTGAGTGGCGCGACGTGGTGTCGTTCGTCGTGCTCATCCTCTTCCTGTCGTTCTGGCCCAAGGGCCTGCTGCCGAGGAGCTGACCAGTGTCGATGCTCCCGCGGAACGCCGGCGACGTAGCTGCCCTCGCGCGCGGCAACATCGAGTTGTGGGCGAACCTCCTGGTCATCACGTGGGCGATCGTGTTCATGGTGTGGCAGGGCACGGGCTTCGCGATCACGATCGGCACCGTGTTCGCGATCTGGGCGATCCTCGCCGTCAGCCTCAACCTCGTCGTCGGCTTCACCGGCCTGCTCTCAGTGGGCCACATCGGCTTCTTCGGCATCGGCGCGTACGCGACGGCGATCCTCACGTCGAACGCCTCGTACGAGCTCTCCCGCACCGACGCGATCCCGACCTACGGGTGGCCGTTCTTCGCGGCGCTCCCGGTCAGCGTCGCGCTCACCGGGCTGGTGGCGATCGTGGTGGGAGTCGCGTTCAATCGGTTCCGCGACGACATCTTCGTGCTGGTCTCGTTCGGCTTCGCGATCATCGCCTTCAACACCTTCCTCAACCTGCGCGGCGTTACCCGCGGGGCATTCGGCATTCACCAGATCGAGCGACCGTCGATTGGGGGGTGGGTGATCGACGGAGAGCTTGAGTTCCTGCTCTTCTCGCTCGCCGTGCTCGCCTTCGTCGTGCTCATCTCGTGGCTCGTCGTCACGTCCTCGTTCGGGCGGGTGCTGACGGCGATCCGGGAGGACGAGGAGGCGATCGCCGTCTTCGGCTACCGGGTGACGCACTACAAGCTGGCGGTGTGGGTGATCTCCGCGATGATGGCGGGCCTCGCCGGAGGGCTGTTCGCGAGCTGGACGAGCTTCATCGACCCCAACTCGTTCATCCTGCTGGAGTCGATGCTGCTCGTCTCGATCGTGATCCTCGGCGGGCTCGCGACGATCTGGGGCTCACTGCTGGGGGCGATGACGTTCGTGCTGATGGAGGAGGGGATGCGCTTCCTGCCGTTCATCCCGTCCGAGTACGTTGGGCAGGCGCGGCAGATCGTGCTTGGCGTGCTCCTCGTGCTGCTGATGCTGTTCAGGCCGCAGGGCCTGGTGGGGAAGTACCGGCTATGACCACCGGGCACACCGACCGCCCCGACATCGCCGAGGACTACGCCGTCCAGACGATCGACATCTCGAAGCACTTCGGCGCGGTGCGGGCGGTGCACGAGCTGAGCGTCTCGATCCCGCGTCAGGGCATCACGAGCATCGTCGGGCCGAACGGCTCCGGGAAGTCGACGTTCGTCAACCTGTTGAGCGGCGTGCTGCCGCTCGACGGCGGCATGGTGATCCTGGACGGTGTCTCGCTGCGGGTGGTGCATGCGCACGACGTCCCCTCGCACGGCGCGACGCGCACGTTCCAGGAGGTGCGGCTCTTCGACCAGATCAGCGTGTGGGACAACATCATGGTCGTGCTCACCAGCCGGCGGCTGCTCCCCGCGCTGCTCGAGCGGACGAAGCAGGCCCACCGCGAGGAGGCCGAGCGCATCCTCAAGCTCGTCGGCATGTGGGAGAAGCGCGACTCGCTCGCCATGGACCTCTCGTACGGCCAGCGCAAGCTGCTCGAGATCGGCCGGGCGCTCGCGCTCGACGTGCAGATCTACATGTTCGACGAGCCATTCGCGGGGCTGTTCCCGCAGATGATCGAGCCCGTGAAGGACCTCGTGCGCGACCTGCGCGACCGCGGCCGCACGATCATCTTCATCTCGCACAACATGGACATCGTCCGCGAGTTGCCGGACCACCTCATCGTGCTCGACAGCGGCAGGCTCCTCACCGAGGGAGACGTGCAGGACGTGCTGAGCCGCGAAGAGGTGATCGAGGCATACCTCGGTACGTAGGACGGGGCAGGTAGCAGGGGGAAGCGTTGATGGAGCCCTCGGAACAGGCGACGAACGGCCCGCTACTGCGGCTCACCCGCATAGCCGTGCACTACGGCGCGGTGGTGGCCCTCGACGGCGTGTCGCTCGACGTGCGTCGCGGCGAGGTCGTCGCGTTGATGGGGCCGAATGGCGCCGGGAAGTCGACCGTGCTGAAGGCCATCATGGGCCTCGCGCCGGTCGTGGCCGGCGAGGTGCACTGGCGCGGGAGCCGGCTGTCCGCGGCGACGCACGAGATCGTGCAGGAGGGCATCGCGTTCGTGCCGCAGGGGCGGCGCGTGTTCACGCACCTCAGCATCGCGGAGAACCTCGAGATGGGGTGCCTCTACCTGCACGACGACGCGGAGCAGGCTCGCCGCCTCGAGGCAGTCATGGAGCTCTTCCCCATCCTCTACCCGAAGCGCAACGACCCCGCGAGCGCCATGTCCGGCGGACAGCAGCAGATGCTCGCGCTCGGGCGCGGGCTCATGGCCGACCCGGACCTGCTGCTGCTCGACGAGCCGACGCTGGGCCTCGCGCCCATCGTCGTGACCGAGGTGTTCGAGAAGGTGCGCGAGATCAGCGAGCGGCTGAGCACGACGATCATGGTCGTCGAGCACAACATCAGGGGCGTGCTCGACATCGCGGACCGCGCCTACGTGCTCGACAAGGGCACCATCGCGCACGAAGGCACACCACAGTCCGTCCGCGATAGCACCATCCTGACCGACGTGTTCCTCGGCCGCGCGAACCCCGGACAGGCGATCGAGGACTGAGCCCTACGGGGCGCCGGCCCGGTCGGGGGAGGAAACCTCCCCGACCGCCGCTCTAGCATGGGAGGATGGAGCACCATCGAGGGGGTCGCCCGCGCCATCCCGACATCCTGACGCCGGCGGAGTGGCGCGTCCTCGAGGAGCTGCGCCGCGGCGGCACCAACGCCGAGATCGCGTCGCGTCTCGGCATCGGCGCCGAGACGGTCAAGTCCCACGTCTCGAGCATGCTGGCAAAGCTGGAGCTCCGGAGCCGCGAGGAGCTCGCGGCCTGGCACCCCGATGGCACGCGAGGGCGGCTCCGCGCGCTGTTCGCGCTTCCGGCCGTCCTCGGTTCGTTCGCTCGCCCGCTGATGTGGGTCGGGGCGGGTGTGGCCGTGCTGGCCGGGGTCGTCGCGGTGGTCGTGGCGCTGGTGGTGCTCGAGGTGGCGTTGGAGGGGAACGGCGACCCGCCGGCAGTCAACCGGCTGGTCGTCACTGGGACCGTTCCGCCCACTCCAACACCGGAGCGCGAGCCAGCGGCCGCCCCGGTGTCTCCGGCGGCGCCACCCGCGGCCGACCTCGAGCCGTCACCCGCTCCATCGCCCACCGCCACGCTCAGGCCCACACCAACGCCGGTCCCCCCACAGTCGGCTCCCCGGGCGGCTGCGCCCGGCCGTTGCGCCGCGCCGACGGAGGCCGACTGTATCGTCGCGGTGTATGTAGGTGCGCCCGACGACTATGCGCAGGTGGCGGCCGTCCCCTCCGAGATGCTTCTCAGGCCCGCGTCAGACGGCCGTTACTACGTCGGGCGCGGGCAGCAGGTGACGGTGGTAACGGCGGCACGGCTACCCGCGGGGTACACGCGCTTCGACCTGCAGCGAACGCCGTTGGGGACACCACCGCCGGTCTCGGCGTCGCAGCTCATCCAGCCGGTGGGGACGACCTACACGTTCACGGTGACGAACGACGAGGCCGCACCCACCCTCATCACGTTCGACCTGACGGCAGCGAGGCCCCATCCAATCCGGCCCAACCACGAGCCCGTGCTCGGCGACACGGTCGTTACGACTGTGTTCTCCGTGCCGACGTTCCGTTACAACCTGCTCGACACGACCGGCGCTGCCACGGCTCCGGGCAGCTACTCATTCCTCCAAACCGCAGGAGACGCAACGAGCGCGATCAATAACTTCGGTGGTCGCCCGGCCCGCGGCGTCGAGTTGCGCATCCACCCTACAGATGCGACCGGACAGTCCCGCGCCGCCGTCTACGACATTGTCGAGATCGGGGACGCGTTCGAGTACCGGATGAATGGCCTCGACTGCGTATTCCGCTTCAGAGTGACGAGCGTTCCCACGGCCTCGTCTGTCCCGCGGAGCTACGGCGTTGACTGGGTTACTGTATATGGGGGGCGATGCGGAGACGCTATCAACGACCCGGCAGCAGCGAAGGATGTTGACTTCGCGTGGCTCGTTCCGCCTGGACGTGTCGGCGAGGGTGGCATACGCACGCTCATTGCATGGGAGCCAGCAGGGAAGGGTACGTATCGGATTGCGCCCGGATCTCGATACCTTGTCGATGTACCTGCGGGAATGCGGATTGTAGCTAGTCCGGAGTACCTTCGTAATTCCAGTTACCGCACCTACATAGCTAGCGGAGTGACCCTCATAGACGAAGAAACGGGGGCTCGTCTTCAGATCAGTCCCGGAACAGGCGAGGTATTCGCGCGTGATGCAAGTCCGCGACTTGACCCGATTGTGGATTCAATTCGCCTAGCTGACTGAGCCGATCCTGACCGGCTCCAGACTCCTCCTGCTGCTCGAGGTCATCGCCCTACCTTGGAGTGACTCGTGTGACGGCCGGGCGCGCTACGGGGCGCCGGCGAGGTAGGCGATGGTGACGCCCTCGCCGCCCTCGCGCGTGCCGCCGCCCTCGTACTTCACGACCAGCGGGTGGTCGTCGAGGAGGCCGCGCACGGCCTGCCGCATCGCGCCGGTGCCTCGGCCGTGGATGATGCGCACGCGCTCCCGCCCGGCGCGCGAGGCATCGTCGATGAACGACTCGACGGCTATCAGGCCTTCCTCGACGCGGCGGCCGCGCACCTCGACCTCCTCGGGCGCTTCGGGCACGGGCGGCATCGCGATCGGCAGGGTCACCTCGCCGTCGGGGGTCTCCATGCGCTCGACCTGCGGCAGCCGCACGCGGGTGCGTAGCGCGCCGAGTTGGACCTCGAACTCACCGGCCGCGTTCGGTTCGCTCAGCGCCTCGCCGGGTACCGACACGCCGCGCAGCCATACCCGTGCGCCCACCTCCGGGGCCGGCAGCGTCTGCGCCGTGCGCACGGCGGGCGAGGGCGCTACTTCGGCAGACGGCGCCGGCGCGAGCGCCGCCGCTGCCCGACGCGCGCGTTCGAGGTCCTCGGCGGCCTGTTCCAGCCGCGCCGACTCGACCTCGCGGCGCACGCGCTGCAGCAGCCGCTCGGCGTCGCGGACCTCCTCGCGGACGCGATCGCGGGCGTCGGAGCGCAGCTGCGCACTCTCATCGGCGAGGCTGGAGAGCTGCCGCTGGAGGTCGAGCCGCAGCGCTTCGGCGGCGTCGCGGTCGGCGGCCGCACGCTCGGCGCGGTCCTCGGCGGCGGCGAGCTGGTCGCGCAGGTCGGCGAGCACGGTCTCGAGGTCGCGCTGCTCGCTGGAGAGCCCGGCGCCGGCCGCTTCGATCACGTCGGCGGGCATGCCCAGCCGCGTGGCGATCGCGAGCGCGTTCGACTGACCGGGGATGCCGATGCGCAGGTGGTAGGTCGGCGCGAGCGTCTCGACGTCGAACTCGACGGACGCGTTCGCGACGTCATCGTGGTTGTGGGCGTAGAGCTTGAGCTCGCTGTGGTGCGTCGTCGCGATGAGCGTCACGCCAGCCGCGACGAGCTGCTCGACGATGGCGATCGCGAGCACGGCGCCCTCAGTCGGGTCGGTGCCCGCCCCCAGCTCGTCGAGGAGCACGAGCGAGCCGGCGTCCGCGCGTTCGAGGATGTCGATGATGGCGGTGATGTGCCCCGAGAACGTCGATAGCGACTGCTCGATCGACTGCTCGTCGCCGATGTCGGCGAAGACGGCGTCGTACACGGGGACGCGCGAGCCCTCGGCTGCCGGGAGCGGCAGCCCTGCGAGCGCCATCACGCACAGCAGCCCGGCGGTCTTGAGCGCCACGGTCTTCCCGCCGGTGTTCGGCCCGGTGATGAGCAGCGCCCGCGCCGAGCCGCCCACCTCGATGGTGACCGGCACCACCTCGCCATCGAGGAGCGGGTGCCGCGCCTCGACGAGCAGCAGTTCGGCAGGCGTGGGGACCAGCCACGGCACGTCGCGTCCGCGCTCGGCCAGCGCCGTCGCGTCGAGCTCGTCGGCGAGTTGCGCCTTCGCCAGAGCGAGGTCGAGCTGCGCGAGGCGGTCGACGGCGTCGGCGAGGTCGTCGGCGGCGTCGCCGACGGCCTCGGTGATCTCGCGCAGGATGCGCTCGATCTCGTGGCGCTCCTGCGCCTCCAGCTCGCGCCAGCGGTTGCCGAGGTCGACGACGGCCATGGGCTCGACGTAGACCGTCGCGCCGGAGGCCGACGAGTCGTGGACGATGCCCGGCACGGCGCTGCGCGCCTCGGAGCGCACGGGCAGCACGTAGCGGCCCTCGCGGAGCGTGACGATGGCGTCCTGCAGCGCCCCACGCACGGCGGGCGAGCGCACGAGCGACTCCATCCGCTGCTGCAGGCGCCCGTGCACCTCGGCGCGCTCGCGGCGGATCGACTGGAGCGTGGGGCTGGCGCTGTCGAGCACCTCGCCGCGGTCATTGAACACGGAGCGGATCAACGTATGCAGCGGCTCGAGGTCGGCGAGGCCGCGCACGAGCGTCGCGAGCAGCGGCGTCTCGTCCTCGATGCGCGCGAACGCGCGCCGCACCCGACCGACGGCGCGCCCCAGCGACCCGACCTCGAGCAGCTCGGACGCGGTGAGCGTGTGCCCGCGTTCCGCCGCGCGGGCCATCGGCCGCACGTCGTGGATGCCGCCCATCGGCACGTTCACGCGGGCCGCCGCCAGGTGGACCGCCTCGGCGGTCTCGCGCTGGCGCCGCACGACCGTGTGGCGGTCCGAGGACGGGCGCAGCGACAGCGCGGCCTCGCGGCCGGCGGAGAACGTCGTGTGGCGCGCGAGGCGCTCGCGCACTGCGGGGAACTCGATGACGGCAAGGGCCTTATCGTCCAGCGGGGCCTCCCGGCACGCAGGCCGCGCGCAGCGCCTCCTCGATGAGGCGGTCGTCGGAGGACTCGACGGTGCGTGGGTCGAGGAGGACGCGGTCGCGCTCGATGCGCGCGATGATCGGCGGGTCGACGGCGCGTAGCGCCGTGGTGAACGCGTCGGCGCCGCCGGGTGGTTCGGCGATCGCGCACAGCGCCGTCTCGACGCCCTCGCCGGGCAGCGAGCCGCCGCCGACCATCGACCGGCCCGTGACGACCTCGGCGGCCACGCCGTCACCGCAGGCGCGCGCCCAGCGGCGGGCGCGGCGGCGCACGCTGTCGAGCGGCGCGGCGATCATCTGCCACACCGGGACCGCCTCGATCGCCTCGCCGCGCGCGTAGTGCTCGAGGGTGGCGGCGAGGCCGGCGATCGCGGCCTTGTCGAGCCGCATCGCGCGCGCCAGCGGGTGGCGCTGCATTGTCGCGATCGCGTCGGCCGAGCCGACGGCGATGCCGGCCTGCGGGCCGCCGAGGAGCTTGTCGCCGGAGAACAGCGTCACGTCGGCGCCCGCGGCGACCGACTCCTGCACCATCGGCTCGGGCGCGAGTCCGTACGGGCGCGTGTCGAGCAGCGCGCCGCTGCCGAGGTCGTCGATGAGCAGCAGCCCACGCTCGCGCGCGAGCGCCGCAAGGCCGTCGAGCGGGGCGGCCTCGGTAAAGCCGACGACGCGGAAGTTCGATGCATGCACGCGCAGCAGCGCCGCCGTCTCCTCCGTGATCGCCTCGGCGTAGTCGCGCAGGTAGGTGCGGTTCGTCGTGCCGACCTCGACGAGGCGCGCGCCGGACTGGCGCATCACATCGGGGATGCGGAACCCGCCGCCGATCTCAACGAGCTGCCCGCGCGAGATCACCACCTCGTGCCCCGCGCATAGCGCCGAGAGCGCCAGCAGCAGCGCCGCCGCGTTGTTGTTGACCGCGATCCCCGTCTCCGCGCCGGTGACGCGTGACAGCAGCTCCGAGAGGTGGCTGAACCGCGAGCCCCGCCCCCCGCTGTCGAGGTCGAACTCGAGGTTCGAGTAGCCCTCAGACGCCGCGGCCATCGCCTCGATCGTCGCGCGCGAAAGCGGGGCGCGGCCGAGGTTGGTGTGGATCACCACGCCGGTGGCGTTGATCACGCGCCGCAGCGAGGGTTCGAGCGCCCGCGCACGCTCGGCCACCGCCTCGGCGGGTGGGCGGCCTGGCGCCTCACCGGCGCGGTCGATCTCGGCGCGATACTCGTCGAGGACGGCGCGGCTGATGCTCACGAGCGCGTCGTGGCCGTGGCGCTCGGCGAGCGGCGCTACCCGCTCGTCGGCGAGCAGCCGATCGATGGCGGGCAGGCCGCGGTAGGGGTTTTGCGCTTCCGGCATCGTGGGTCGATTGTACGTGGGAGGGGCCGCGACAGCCGAGCCGGTTGCACGCGCGTGCGGTGGCCCGTCGGAGCAGCGGATCGATGCCCGGATCGAGGGCCGATTCATTGACGCTACGGAAATGCTCACCCTACGATCCGGATTGCCTGCGACCGCAGGCGCATTCCATGCCCAGGAGGAGCAGTTGAACCTGCGCACGCCCGGCCCGATCCCCGTGCCGCAAGAGGTCGCCGAGGCTGGCGCCGCCCCGATGATGAACCATCGCGGCTCGGAGTTCGCCGCCATGCTCGCGCGCTGCGAGGAGGGCCTCAAGGAGGTCTACCGCACGCAGAACCACGTCGCGATCCTCACCGCCTCGGGAACGGGCGGCATGGAGTCAGCGGTCGTCAACCACGTCAGCCCGGAGGAGCGCGTCCTCGTCGTCACCATCGGCGTCTTCGGCGAGCGCTTCCTGGACCTCATCCGCATCTACGGCGGTGACCCCGTCCACCTCGCCTTCGAGTACGGCACCGGCGCCGACCCGAACGCCATCGACGAGGCGCTGGCCGCGAACGACGACATCCGCACCGTCTTCGTCACCCACAACGAGACCTCGACCGGCGCGACGAACCCGCTCCAGGAGATCGCGCGCGTCGTGAAGGGCCGCGACCGGCTGCTCATCGTCGACGCCATCTCGTCGCTGTCCTCGATCCCGGTCGAGACGGACGCGTGGGGGCTCGACGTGGTCGTGTCCGGCTCGCAGAAGGGCTGGATGCTTCCGCCCGGGCTCTCGTTCGTGAGCGTCAGCGACCGTGCGTGGGAGGTGCAGGAGCAGTGCACCACGCCGCGCGTGTACCTGGATCTGCGCCGCGCGAAGAACGCCGCCGCCAACGGCCAGACGCCGTGGACCCCGGCCGTCTCTATCTTCTACCAGCTCGATCGCGCGCTCGCGCTGCTCCGCGAGGAGGGCGTCGAGCAGGTGTGGGAGCGCCACCACGCCACCGCCGCGCGCGTGCGCGCCAGCGTGCAGGACCTCGGCCTCGAGTTGTTCGCCGAGGAGTCCGTGCGGTCCGACACCGTGACCTCGATCCTGCCGCCGGAGGGCGTCGCCGCCGACGAGCTGCGCAAGATCGCGCGCGAGGAGTTCGACACGGTGTTCGCCGGCGGCCAGCGCACCCTGGGCGGCAAGATCTTCCGCTTCGGCCACCTCGGCTACACCACGGACGAGGACATCAACGGAGCGCTCGGCGCCATCGAAGGCGCGCTCGCTCGGCTCGGCCACGCCGTGCCCGCGCGCGGCTAGCGCGCAGAAAGCGCGCGCGAACAACCGATGGCCCGCATCCTCATCGCCGACCAGATCGCCGAGCAGGGCGTCGCCATGCTCGGCGAAGACCACGACGTCACCGTCCAGGCCGGGCTGTCCGAGGACGAGCTCGTCGAGGCCGTGGCCGACATCGCCGGCCTCGTCGTGCGCAGCCAGACGCGGGTGACCGCGCGGGTCATCGAGGCCGCGCCGCGCCTCGAGGTCATCGGCCGCGCGGGTGTGGGCGTCGACAACATCGATGTCGCGGCGGCGACGGCGCGCGGGGTGATCGTCGTCAACGCGCCGCTCGCGAACACGATGTCGGCGACCGAGCACGCCTTCGCCCTCATGCTCGCCGCCGCGCGCAACGTCACGCGCGGCGACTCCTCGCTGCGCGACGGGCGCTGGGAGCGCGGCCGTCTGCAGGGCGTCGAGCTGGCCGGGCGCACGCTCGGTGTCGTGGGGCTCGGGCGCATCGGCTCCGGAGTCGCGATCCGCGCGCGGGCGTTCGAGATGCGCGTCGTCGCCTACGACCCCTTCGTCTCGACGGAGCGTGCGAACTCGATTGGCGTCGAGCTGTGCACGCTCGAGGAGCTGCTGGCGCAGTCCGACTTCGTCACGCTGCACACCGCGCTGCACGAGGGTACGCGCGGCCTGATCAGCGCGGAGCAGTTCGGGCTGATGAAGCCGACGGCGTACCTCATCAACACCGCCCGCGGCGCGCTCATCGACGAGCAGGCGCTGTACGACGCGGTCACCCGCGGCCGCCTGGCGGGCGCGGCCATCGACGTGTTCAGCGAGGAGCCGGCCGTCGGGAACATCCTCACCACCTCCGACCGCATCGTCGTCACGCCGCACCTCGCGGCATCGACGGCCGAGGCGCAGGACCGCGCGGCGGTGGACACCGTCGCGCAGGTGCTCGATGTGCTGAACGGCCGCCAGCCGCAGTTCGCCGTCAACGCCCCGCCGGTCGACGCCGAGACGATGATGGTGATCGGCCCGTACATCGAGGCCGTCGAGGTCGCCGCCCGCGTCGCCTCGCAGCTCGAGGGCGGGCAGCTCCAGGGCATGCGCATCGAGTACCTCGGCGAGATCGCGAACCACGAGACGGGCCCGCTGCGCGCGGCCGCCATCGTCGGTGTGCTGGAGCCCGTATCGGTCGCGAAGGTCACGGTCGTCAACGCGGATCAGGTGGCGGAGGAGCACGGCCTCCCCGTTGACGAGGACCGCGGGATGGCGCGCGAGCCCTACGCCAACCTCGTTGTCGTGCACGTGCGCTCCGACGCGGGGGAGACGAGCATCGCCGCCACGCACACGCCGCAGGGCGTGCGCATCGTCGGCGTCGACGACTACGAGGTGGAGATCGCGCCCGGCGTGGCCCCCTTCGTGCTGGCGATCGAGAACGTCGACCGCCCCGGCATGATCGGGCGCGTGGGCAGCCTGCTCGGCGAGTGGGGCGTGAACGTCAATTCCATGTCCTCCGTCGCCGGGAGCATCGAGGGCAGGGCGCTGATGGCGCTCGGCATCACCCGCGCGCTGACCGCCGACGAGCGCGCGCAGCTCGCCGCCATCGACGACATTTCCTCAGCGCGACTGATCGACTTGACGTAACGCCGACCGCTACTCGTCGAGCGGGTTCAGCACCATCCCTGTAGCGAGCTTCGGGTAGAAGAACGTCGACTTCTGCGGCATCACCTCGCCCGCGTCGGCGACCGAGACGACCTGGTCGACGCGCGTCGAGTTGACGAGGAACGCGAGCCGCCCGGGCGCGGCCTGGGTCCACTCCCACGCCTCCTCGACGTCCTCGCTGAACTCGACGCGGCCCGCGGTGAACGCGGCGTCATCGAGGCCGAGCAGGGGGCCGAGGATCGTCTCGTTGAGGATCAGCACGTCGAGCGAGCGCGAGGCGGGCGACCACTCGGCCGGCATGCGCGCGTCGAGCGCCCCGGCCGAGCGAGCGCGCAGTAGGTGCAGGCCCGAGCCGCCGAGGCCGAGCAGCCCGAAGGTGCCGGGCTCCGACGCTCCCGCCTGCACCCGCGACCACAGCTCCTCGATGCCGTCGACCGCCTCGACCTCGTAGAGCTCGGCGAGGCGGGCGGCGAAGTCGCCGGGGGCCTGCGCGTTGGGCAGCAAGCGGTGCGTCGGCAGCACGACGAGCCCGGGCTCGTCCTCCGCCACGAGGCCGGCGAGCACCCAGCGGGCGGCCTCGTCCCCGCCGTCGGGGCCGCCGCGCTCGGCGCGGTAGTTGAGGGCGGTCTCGTAGCGGTGGTGGCCGTCGGCCATGGTCGCGGTCGAGCCGGCCGCGGCGGCGGTCAGCGCGTCGACATCCGCCAGGTCGTCGACGATCCACAGGCGGTGCTCGTCGCCGCGGTCGTCGGTGGCGCTGTAGACGGGCTCGCCTGTGGTCGCCTGCTCGATGACCCTGGCCGCCGCGCCCGATGCGTCGCGGTACATCACGAGCAGCGGGCTGATGTTGACGCGCGTGGCGCGCAGCAGCGCGAGCCGGTCCGCCTTCGGGCCTGACATCGTGTGCTCGTGCGGGCGCACCACGCCGTCCTCGAACGGCGAGAGCTGCATGCGCGCGAAGCAGCAGCGCCGCGCGACGCGCTCGCCGCCGATGGCCGTGCGCTGCTCGTAGACGTAGTACGCAGGGGCCTCCTCGCGGATGAGCACGCCCTCGCGCTGCCAGGCGTCGAGGAGCGCTGCGGCGTGGGCGTAGCGGTCGCCGCCGTCGGCGGCGCGGGGCGACTCGACGTGCCCGACGTTGTACGGCGACCTGGCGTGCAGGGCGGCGACGGCATCCTCTCCGACGACGTCGTAGGGCGGCGCGATCACGGCGCTCGCGTCGACGCGAGCCGGGTCATAGCGAAGGCCGCGGAACGGGGCGATCGTGACGATGGGAGTGCTCCTCGGCTAGCCGCTTGCGGCGGCGTGCGTTTAGGCTGCGACAGCGGCGCCGGGGCCGCGAGCAAGGGAAGGCGCGCATGGCCGCGATGGATCAGCAGCGCTACTGCATTTTCTGCGAGATCATCACCAAGCGCTCGCCGGCGGACATCCGTTACGAGGACGACAACTTCATCGTCTTCCGCAACCAGCTGCGCTGGGTCCCGATCATGCTGCTCGCGAGCCCGAAGCAGCACATGACCCAGGCCGACCTGTGGGAAGGCGAACTGCTCGGCAAACTCGGGCGTATCGCCTCGGAGGTCGGTCGCGCGCACTGCCCCAATGGCTACCGGCTCGCCTCGAACCTGGGTTGGGACGCGAAGCAGTCCCAGGAGCACGCCCACATCCACATCCTCGGTGGCACGTTCCTCGGCGACTACGTGAACCCGAAGGGCTGGTAGGGCGCCGCGGGCTACTGCTGGAGTTGCGACAACTCCCCAGCCCAGCGCTCGGGGACGATCACTCCGCGAATCACCGCCTCGAAATTGTCGGCCAGCAGCCCCGCCAGCGGGGATCCCTCAACCCTCGGACGATATTCGCCCGGGTATGCCTGCAACCCGAAGATGACCGAGAGCAGCAGCACGCCGCTCAGCACGCCCAATACCAACCCCAGCCGTTCGTTCGTCCCCTCGGGGTAGGGAACGCGCGATAGCAATGATCTGCCGATGAAGTACAGCGCTCCCACTGCGATGACGGCGAGAACGACCCTCTCGATCCCGGCCGAGTGTGCGGTAATCGCGTCGATCGGTTCTCTGCCGTCCTCCAGGTCCTGCAGGATCGCGATGACCGCACTCGCGAATGGAGCGACGAAGTGGCTCGCCATGGCCACGCCCACGACGATGAAGATCGAGGGCTCCGCCAGCTTCACGAACCCGTTGACGTATCCCCAGTAGCCGGCGCCGGCCACGATCAGAATGATCGCCAGGTCAATCCAGTTCATCGACTCATCGTCAGCCTGTTCATGGCGGCATCGTAGCGAGGAGCCGGGGGCCGCCGCAGCTTGCTAGGCTTGGCTCGACCGCCACTCGCCGATCGCCTCGCGCTGGATCTCGATGAGCTGCCGGATGCCCGCCTCGGCGAGGCTCAGCACGCGATCGAGGTCGCGACGCGAGTAGGGGGCGCGCTCGGCCGTGCCCTGCACCTCGACGAGCTGGCCGGTGCCGAGCTGCACGACGTTGAAGTCGGCCTCGGCCTGCGAGTCCTCGGTGTAGTCGAGGTCGAGCAGGGCCTCGCCGCCGCTGATGCCGACCGAGATCGCGGCGACCTGTGTGCGCAGCGGGTCGGTCGCGAGCGCGCCGCCGCGCTGTAGCCAGTCGATCGCCATCGCGAGCGCGACCCAGCCGCCGGTGACAGCTGCGGTGCGCGTGCCCCCGTCGGCCTGGATCACGTCGCAGTCGACGGTGATGGTCTGCTCGCCCAGCGCGTCGAGGTTCATGGCAGCACGCAGCGAGCGCCCGATGAGGCGCTGGATCTCCTGCGAGCGGCCGCTCTGGCGGCCCTGCCGGGCCTCGCGGTTCGAGCGCGTGTGGGTTGCACGTGGGAGCATGCCGTACTCGGCAGTGACCCAGCCCGAGCCGGTGCCGCGCAGGAAGCGCGGCACGCCCACCTCGACGCTGGCGGCGCAGAGCACCTGCGTGTCGCCGGCGCTGATCAGCGCCGATCCTTCCGCGTGTCGCAGCGTCCCGGCCTCGATCTCGACCGGCCGCAACTCGTTCATCCCGCGCCCGCGCGCTCGTGCAACCATCGCGCCTCCCTGCCGCAGATCACCGTAGCACGAGGTCAGCGCGCGCTCCGCACCCACAAGCGCACCCCGTCGGAGCGCAGCGTCACGTCGCCGTGCTCGTCGGTGCGGAACAACAGTACGTCCTCGTAGCGAGCGAGCACATCGGGGTGCGGGTGGCCGTGACGGTTGCCCGCGCCAGCCGATGCGATCGCGACACCTGGCCGCACCGCCTCGATGAACGCCGGCGACGAGGAGCTCTTCGAGCCGTGGTGCGGCAGCACCAGCGCGTCGGCACGCAGGCTCAGCCCGCTGCCGACGAGCCACTCCTCGGCGGGCGCCTCGATGTCGGCCGGGACGAGCACGCGCACCTCGCCGATACGCACGAGCAGCACCAGCGAGCGATTGTTGTCGCTGCGGTGCGCGCGCCCCGCCGTCACCACGGGCGGCGAGAGCACCTCGATCGAGGTGCGTTCGGTGAGGCGGATGCGGTCGCCGATGTCGAGCGGCGCGGTTCCCGCGATCCCGTCGCCGAGCACCACGCCGACGCGCAGGCGGCGCTCCAGTTCGCGCAGCCCGCCCGCGTGGTCGGCGTCGTCGTGGCTGAGCACGACGGCATCGAGGCTCCTGGCGTCCGTCACGCGTGCGAGCGCGCGCAGTACGGCGCCGTCGGGTGGGCCGGCGTCGATCAGCACCGCCGCACCGCCGTCGCGCACGAGCACGGCCTGGCCCTGCCCCACATCGAGCACCGTCACGCTCGCGAGGTCGTCGCTCGGCGTGAGCACGGCGACCCATAGCCCGGCGACTGCCAGGCGGAGCGCGACCGCGCCGGCGAAGCCGGAACGTGCGCCGCCCGGCTGGATCTGCGCCGGCTCGCGGCGTCCGAGGGCCCATGCGGCTGCCGCCAGCGCGGCGTACCACGTCGCCCCGACGGCGAGCGGCGCGCGTACCTCGACGACTGCGGCGGGAAGCTCAGCCAGCACGCCGACGGCGGCTACGAACGCCGCCGGCGCGTACACGCCGGCGAGGTGCAGGAACGCTGACGCAGGCTCGAGCCAGCCGAGCAGTGCGGCCGCGACGGCGACGAGCAGGGTCGCCTCGTAGATCGGCGCCACGATCACGTTCGCGGGCACCTGCACGAGCGAGACCGTGCCGAAGCTCGCGGCCTGCACCGGCAGCACCGCGAGCGCCGCCCCGAGGGCGATCGCGCCCGCCTCGACGACCGCCGAGGTCGCGCCCTCGCTCGCCAGGCGGAGGCGGCCGGCGGCCCAGTCGCGCAGCGGCGGTGCGATCAGCATCACGCCGGCCGTCGCCGTGGCGCTCAGCTGGAACGCCACGTCGCGCACGAGCAGCGGCTCGAGCGCGAGCATGATCGCGAGGGCGTACGCGAGGTAGATCCAGCCCGGGGTGCGCCGCCCCGTCACCGCCGCGAGGGCGATGCCCACGGCCATGATCGCCGCCCGCACCACCGGCGGCTCGGCCCCGACGAGCACGATGTACCCCGGCAGCAGTGCGAGGGCAAGCAGCGCCGCGCGACGCCTCGACATCACGACCGTCAGCAGCGCCACGGCGGTGCCGAGCAGCAGCGCGACGTTCTGCCCGGACACGACGAGCAGGTGCGTGGTGCCCGTGCGCCGCAGGTCCTCCTCGAGGCCGGCGGGCATCGTGCGCTGGCGACCCAGCAGCATCCCCGCCGCCAGCGATGCCTCCGGCTCCGGCAGCGCGCGCTCGACGTTGTCGAGCGCCCAGCCGCGCAGACGGCGCAGCGCGTCGGCGATGTCGTTGCCGGCGTCGCGTTCGAGCAGCTCCCACCGCTCGGGGAAGGCGGCGACGGCGTGGATGCCGCGCGAGCGCAGGAACGCCGCGTAGTCGAAGTCATCGAACCGGGGCGCGCGCTCGATCTCCGCGGCCACCGCGATGCGGTCGCCCTCGCGCAGCGGCTCGCGCGGCGCGGGCATTGTCAACCGCAGCCCGCCGCCGCGCTCGACGCCGTCGATGGTCTCGACGCGCAGGTCGAGGCGGGCGAGCGTGCCGGACAGCCGCGGGTCCGAGCGCACGACGCCGACGACGTCGTGCATGCCGACGAGGCTCGCGAGCGGGGGCGGCGGGCGCGACTCGGCTTCCTCGACGCGCGCGTGCCCGGCAGCGGCGACGGCCACGATGGCGACGAGCAGCAGCAGCGGCGCGCCGAGGGCGCGCCGTCCTGCCACAGCGGCGGCGACGAGCGCTGCGAGCACGGCGACGAGGGCCGTCGCCCACCATGGCCCGCCGAGCAGCGCACCGCCCACCGTCCCCGCGATGAAGCTCGCTGCCACCAGCGGCAGCGCGGGCAGCAGCGCGCGCGTCTCGGCCCTCGCGCGTTCCATCAACGCGCCGTGATCAGCTGGCGGATGCGCGCGTAGACGTGCTCGGGGATCACCTCGCGCTCGACGAGCGCGTCGGTGGTGGCGAAGGGGCCGCCCCGCTCGCGCGCCTCGACGATCGCCGCCGAGTAGACGGGCCCGATGCCCGGCAGTTCGTCGAGCTCCTCGGCCGTCGCGGTGTTGATGTCGAGCAGCGGAGACCGCTCGCCGAGGCGCGGCACGGCCACGCGATCCTCGTCGCGCAGCCGCAGCGCGAGGTTCAGCGCGGCCGGGTCTGCGTCGGGATCGAGGCCGCCCGCGAGCGCGATCGCGTCGGCGACGCGGTCACCGGGGCGGACGGTGACGACGCCGGGTTGCGCGACCGCGCCGGCGACCTCGACGCGGATCTCGTCGACGCCGGGCGGCGGTTCGAGTCGGAGTACCTCGATGCCGGGGTTCTCGTCGGCGCGGAGCACGAGGATGGCGAGCGCAAGCGCAGCCGCCGCGCCGAGGGCGATTCGGAGCGTGGTCGCCCGGCTCGGGCGAAGCGCCCGCAGCGGGATGCGCGGCATGCCGTCGTCAGGGCTGCGTTACGCGTCGTCCTCCTCTTCGACGAGCTTGCGCAGCAGGGCCTTGAGGCGGGGGGAGCGGTCTATTTCGCGTTTGAGCGGGCGCAGTTCGCGCTCGTTGATGATGAGCGGGCGGCGTTCGAGGTCGCTCTGCACGCCGTAGGCGGCGAAGCGGATGGCCATCTGGCCCTTCTTCTCGCCCTTCTCGTAGCGCATGAGCTGGATCGACGGGGCGTGCAGGCCACCCTCGATCGCGGCTTCCTCGATGATCTTGCCGCTGCCCCAGAGCAGGTTGAACGGGCGCGGGATGCGGCGGGCGGGCATGGGGCGCCTCCCTCTACCCGGCATGCGCCGGGCTCGCGCAGGCGCCGACGGCCGACACCCACGCACCCCTAGCATAGCGCCCGTCGCCGGGCCTCGACGGCTATCCTTCCCCCGACCTGTGCAAGCAACGGACGGAGCCACCGTGAGCAACGAACCGGGCGCACCCGACAGCCCCGCCGCCCTCGGCGCCGCCGAGGCGGCTCGGCGCATCTCAGCGGGCACGCTCACCTCGGAGGCGCTGGTCGCGGCCTGCCTCGAACGCATCGCCGAGCGCGACCCCGAGGTGCGCGCGTGGGTGCACCTCGACGCCGAAGCCGCGCTCGCCGAGGCCCGCGCCCGCGACGCGGAGCCGCCGAGGGGCCGGCTGCACGGCATCCCCGTCGGCATCAAGGACATCTACGACACCGCCGACCTGCCCACCGCGTACGGCTCGGTGCTCTACGAGGGGCATCGCCCGGCGTTCGACTCCGCGCCGGTGGCGGCGCTGCGCGCGGCGGGCGCGATCGTGCCCGGCAAGACCGTGACGACCGAGTTCGCCTACCTCACGCCCGGCCCGACGCGGAACCCGTACGACCTCGCGCGCAGCCCCGGCGGCTCCTCGAGCGGATCGGCCGCCGGCGTCGGTGACTACCACGTCCCGCTCGCCATGGGCTCGCAGACGGGCGGCTCGACGATCCGTCCGGCTGCCTACTGCGGCGTCTACGGTTTCAAGCCGACGTTCGGCTTCGTGAACATCGACGGCGTCCGCCCGCTCGCGATGGCGCTCGATACCGCGGGCTGGTTCGCCCGCAACGTCGAGGACCTCGCGTTGCTCGGCTCGGTGCTGCATCCGCTGATCGACGCCGAGCTGCGGCCGCTCGCCGGGCCCCCGGGCATCGGCATCGTCCGCACCGCCGACTGGGAGCGCGCCACGCCGGATGTACGAGGCGCCATCGACGGCGTCGCCGACGCCCTCGCGAACGCCGGATGCCGCGTGGCCGAGGTCGAGTGGCCCGAGGAGTGCAACGACCTCGGCACGGCGTGGGAGGCGGTGATCGCCGCCGGCGCGGCGAGCGCCCTCGCCCCCGAGTACGCCGAGCACCGCGACCGCATGGGCGACCACATCCGCAGCCTCATCGAGCAGGGCCACGCGCTGACCCCGCCGGAGCGCGCCGCCGCCGAGGCGGTCGCCTTGCAATGCCGCGCGCTGGTCTCGGAGCTCTTCGCGGACTTCGACGCGTTCCTGACCCCGGCCACCGGCGGCGTCGCCCCGGAGCGCCTCGACTCGACCGGCGACCCGCTGTTCAACCGCAGCTGGACGCTGCTCCGCCTCCCCTGCCTCGCCGTCCCCGCCGGCCTCGACGCGTCGGGGCTGCCGCTGGCCGCGCAGCTGGTGGGGCGGCATGGGGGGGACCAGGCGTTGTTGGAGGTGGCGGGGTGGGTGGAGCCGGTGGTAGAGGGAGTGGCGGCGAAGTAGACTCTTTGCTGTGACGATCGTGACGCTCGTATAATACATCGGACAGCGTCACATCGGGAGTTCACGTGGCGAATCCAACACTCGATGAACACATCAAGGCCCTGAGCCGCGAGTTCAGTGAAGAAGACCTTGAGGAGGCGCTTCTTGTACTTGCGTTCCGCCATGCGGGCGGCGGTACGCGGCTGCTGCGGCGTTTCATCGTTGGCTGGCAATTCAAGGCCTCCGAGCCCCTCGACGCTGCGGCCACGCTCGCGGCCCGTTACGAAGCGCTGGTTGGCGAGGAGGATGAACTCAGAAGTTGGCTGGGACTGCTCGCTCGGCGTAGCGAGATGACTCGCGCCGTCGCCGGCGCACCCGCTCGGATCCTCGATGACCTCGAGCAGTCCATGGTCGAGCAGGCGCGTCTTCGCGGCGAAGTGATGCGGACCATCTGGCAGGAGCCCATGCTGACGCCCGCTGCCGCGGCGGTCGCGCTCGGAGCGCGCAAGTCGAACCGGGAGAAGGTCCGCCGTCATCGCGAACGCTCGTGGCTGGTCGGTCTCCCCTCCGGTGGAGGCTACCTCTACCCGGCATTCCAGTTCGACGCCGAGCGCCGCGACGTGTTCCCCGAGGTGAGGGCGGTGAACGAGCGGCTCGACGCTGCCGGCGATCCGTGGGGCGTTGCCTCGTGGTGGATTTCCACGCACGCCCGGCTGGGTGCCCGCCCCGCCGACCTCGTAGGCACCGACCGTGCGGACGACCTGCTCAAGGCTGCCGCCGCAGCGCTGGAGCCTATCGGATAGGTGCCGCCGAGCCAGTTTCCGCCTACCCGATACGAGGGGACGCCGAGCCTCTTCCGACTCCCGGCGGGGAGGGTGCTTACGCGGCTCCACAGCGCGGAGTTCGAAGTCACTGACTTCAACCCGACCGTGGCCGAGGACGCGATCCAGGGCGGACGCTTCGATGGGACACCTGAAGACGAGTACACGTTCCTCTACGCGGCGAGTGACGATGCGACGGCCGTCTCCGAGGCGCTACTTCGTGACATCCAGAGTGACGATCGGGGGGTGCGGGCGCTGCTGACAACACGCCTTCACGGACTGCGGATCGGCTGGCTCAGGACGAGCCACGAACTCCAGTTGGTCAGCCTCCGTTCGGGCGCGGATCTCGCCGCCGTCGGCCAGGACCCTTGGCTCACGACCGCCTCCGCGGATCAGTATGAGATGACGCGACGCTGGGCCACAGCGATTCGTGGGTGGGCACCGTGGGGTCAAGGTCTCACGTGGCGCTCGCGCCGCGAACCAGAGGGCTTTGCATTCGTGCTATTCGGTGACCGCTGCCGCGAAGGGAGCCTCGAGGAGGCCGCAGATGGGCTGCCGTTGCGACTTGGAGAGCGGAACCTCGCGCCGGGTTCCGGTCGGATCTACATCGAAGAGCTGTTGGCCCGCTATCGTGTGGTTTTGATGTGATACATAACCGCGGGCGACGCGGGTTCCAGGGCGGCTATACTGAACATGCTGCCCCGCAGCACATCCAGTAATCCACAAAGCAGCGGAGACCCCAGCCGTGCCGCCTCGTCACTTCCGATCGATGCTTGACCTGTCGCCCGACGAGCTCGGCGAACTCCTCGACTCCGCGCTCGCGATCAAGCGCGACGGGTGCGGGCCCGAGCTGGCCGGGCAGGTGCTCGCGCTGGTGTTCGAGAAGCCCTCGCTGCGCACGCGCCTCGCGTTCGAGGTCGCCATGCACCGCCTCGGCGGGCGCGCGGTCTACCTCGGGCCGCAGGAGGTGGGCGCCGGCACGCGCGAGCCCGTACGCGACATCGCGCGCGTGCTCTCGCGCATGGCGCACGGCATCGCCGTGCGCACCTTCGCGCACGAGACCGTCGACGACTTCGCCGAGTGGTCCGAGGTTCCCGTCGTCAACGCGCTCAGCGACGTGGAGCACCCCTGCCAGGCGCTCGCCGACCTGCTGACGCTGCGCGAGCGCTTCGGCTCGCTGCACGGCTTGCGCCTCGCCTACCTCGGCGAAGGCAACAACGTCGCGCGCGCGCTGGCGATCGCATCGGTGCTCGCGGGCATCGACTTCCGCTGCGCCTCGCCGTCCGGGTACGGGCTGAGTGAGGGTGACCTCGATGCGGCTCGCGGGGCCGCGGGGCCGGGCTCGGTGACGCAGACCGACGACCCGCACGAGGCGCTGCGCGATGCCTCGGCCGTCTACACCGACGTGTGGGCGTCGATGGGCGACGAGCACATGCTGGAGAGCCGCCTCGCGGCCTTCGGGCCGTTCCGCCTCGACGCCGCGCTGCTGGCGTCGGCCCCATCCGACGCGCTCGTGATGCATGATCTGCCGGCCCACCGCGGCGAGGAGATCACCGACGAGGTGATCGAGTCGCACCGGTCGGTCGTGTTCGACCAGGCAGAGAACCGGCTGCACACGGCGCAGGCGGTGCTCCGGAGCCTGCTCGGCTAGGGTGAACGAACCAGGCGGCTGACGTCCGGCGCCGCCGGCGCTCAGCCGGAAAGGCGGGTTCCGGTGCAGTTGCCGGACGTGGCGCGGGATGTCTTCGAACGCATCGACGCCGTTGCGGTGCTCGACATCCTGCTGATCTCGCTCGCGATCTACTGGCTGCTGTTGCTGCTCCGCGGAACCACCGCGTGGACCGTCCTGCGAGGCGTGTCGTTGCTCCTCGTTGGCGCATTCCTGCTGGCGCGCTCCTTCGACCTGCAGGTCGTGAACTGGATGCTCGAGAACATGGTCACGGGTCTCGTCATCGGCGTGATCGTGGTCTTCCAGCCGGAGATCCGGCGCGTGCTCGACCGTCTGGGGCGGACGGGCTGGCAGCTCGCCCTCGTCCGCCAGGACCACGAACAGACCATTGACGTGGCCGTGCGCGCGGCGACCAGGCTCGCGCGCCAGCGGTATGGCGCGCTCGTCGTGTTTGAGCGCGAGACGGGGCTGCAGGAGGTCATCGACACGGGCATCGAGCTGAATGCGGGGCTCTCGGCGGAACTGCTCGGCAGCATCTTCATGCCGAACACGCCACTCCACGACGGCGCCGTGATCGTGCGCGGCGACCAGATCGTCGCGGCCGGCTGCACGCTGCCGCTGACCGACTCGCCCCTGCAGGCCGACCTGGGCATGCGCCACCGCGCGGCGGTGGGCATCACCGAGGGCACCGACGCGGTCGTGATCGTCGTCTCCGAGGAGCGCGGCTCAATGGGGCTCGCCGCCCAGGGGCGCATGCGACCGAACCTCGACGAGGGCCAGGTCCGCGCGCGGTTGCGGCGCATGTTCGCGTTCGGCGATGGACTGCGTGACAGCGAGCCGGGCACCGTTACCGCCGGCGGCGAGGCACGCGCCGGGCGGCAGGCACCCTGATGTCCGGCTCGAGGCTCGGGGGGAACCCGGCGGGCAACACGCTCGACCTCATCACAGCGCTCTGGGGCCGCACCATCACCACGGTCCGGCGCACGCTGCCGCTCCTGGCGCTGTCGATCATCCTCGGCATCGCGCTGTGGGTCTTCGTCACCGAAGACGAGAACCCCTCTCTTGCGGGGGTGTTCCCGAACCAGATCCCCGTGACGTTCGTGAACGTCGGCGACCAGCTCGCGGTAGCCAACAACCTCGGCGCCGTCGACCTGCGCATCGAGGCGTCCGAGGATCGCTGGGAAGGTCTCACCGCCGCGAACTTCGAGGCCACGGTGGACCTCGCCGGGCTCACCGCGCGCGAGCAGTCCGTGCCGGTGCGGGTCGACGTGTCCGGGACGCGCGGCGTGCGCATCCTCGCGGTCGAGCCGCCGGCGATCACCGTGAACCTCGAGCAGGTCGTGTCGAGGATCATCCCCGTCGAGCCTCGGCTGTTGGGCGCGCCCCCAAGCGGGTTCGAGATCGTCCAGACCGTCCCCGAGCGTGTCACCGTCGAGATATCGGGGCCCGAGTCGCTCGTCGAGCTGGCCGAGCGCGCGGTGGCCGAGATCAACGTGACCGGGATCACCGTCGGGTTCCAGCAGGTCGTCGAGCTGGTCCCGCGCGGGGCGAGCGACGGTCGCATCCGGGGGCTGTCCGTGCAGCCCTCCTCCGTCAGCGTCACCGTGGACGTGCAGAAGAGCACCGTCTCGAAGATCGTGCCGCTGTCGGTGGAATTGCTTGGCGAGCCGTCGCGGGGCTACCGCGTCGCTGGTGTCACCATCAGTCCAGCCGTCGCCCGCATCGAAGGCCCGCTGGAAGTCTTGCAGGACCTTGAGCAGCTGCGTCTCGGCTTCGTGCGGCTCGACGGCGCCGACGGCGACATCCGGCTGTCGCTCGTGGCGACGCTGCCCGCGGGGGTCACCGCGACGGACGGCTCTTCAGCGCGCGTCGTCGTCGCTGTCGAGGCGGTGCTGGGTACGACCGTGCTCACCGTCGTGCCCGCGGTGGACGGCGTCCCTGACGGCATGGTCGCGGACCTGGGCGACCAGATCGTCACAGTGGTGCTCGAGGGACCGTTGCCGGCGCTGAACGGGCTTGAGCCCGGGGACGTGGTGGCCGAGGTCGACGTCGGCGCGCTTGACGGCGACGAGTCCGGGTTGGCCGAGGTGGTCGTGGTGGCGCCACGCAACATCACCATCCGCGAATGGCGACCGGCGCTGCTCTCCGTTACGCTCACGCCTCTACCGACAGGGGATGAAGGATGAGCGCCCCACCTCCGCTCGTCGCCATCGTTGGGCGGCCCAACGTTGGCAAGTCTGCGCTGTTCAACCGCATGACACGCTCGCGCCGCGCGCTCGTCGAGCGCCTCGCCGGCACGACGCGCGACCGCCAGTACGGCTGGTGCCGCTGGGGCGGGCGCCGCTTCCGCGTCGTCGACACCGGCGGCCTCGAGGGCCCCGACGACTTCGCGGGCGCGCCGTTCGCCGACCCGGTCCGCGAGCAGGTGGAACTCGCGCTCGACGAGGCCGACCTGCTGCTGTTCGTCGTCGACGCCGCCGCTGGCCTGACCTCCTCGGACGAGGCGCTCGCCGATCAGCTACGGCGCGCCGAACGCGACGTGCTGGTCGTCGCCAACAAGGCCGACCGCCGTGAGGCGGGCGAGAACGTGCACGAGCTGCACGCGCTCGGCCTCGGCGAGCCGATCCTGATCTCCGCCTACCACGGGCTCGGCGCCGGCGAGCTGCTCGACGACGTCGTCGAGCGCCTGCCCGACCCCGGGGGCAACGAGGAATCGGAGCGCACTGAGCCGATTCGGATCTCCATCGTCGGGCGGCCCAACGTCGGGAAGTCCTCGCTCGCGAACGCGATCCTGGGCGAGGAGCGCACGATCGTCTCGGACCTGCCGGGCACGACCCGCGACGCCATCGACAGCCTGTTCGCGTTCGAGGGTCACGAGATGGTGCTCGTCGACACCGCCGGGATCCGGCGGCGTGGCAAGATCGGCCGGGGCGTCGAGCGACACTCGGTGCAGCAGGCGGAGCGCGCCATCGCGCGCTCGGACGTGGTGTTCCTGCTCATCGAGCCGTCCGAGCCGACGGCGGCGCAGGACATGCACATCGCCAGCCGTATCGTGGAGTTCGGCAAGGGCATGGTGCTCGTGGTCAACAAGTGGGACCTCGCACCGCCGGGCACCGAGCGCGGCGCGTACGCGCGCGGGATCGACAGCCGTTACCGCTTCGCGCCGTGGGCGCCCGTGCACTTCACCTCGGCGCTCACCGGCATGGGCATCCCGGACCTCCTGCAGCTCGCCGTCCATGTCGACGAAGTGCGCCGCCGCCGCGTGCAGACCTCGGAGCTCAACCGCGTGCTACACCGCGCGTTCGTCCAGCACCCCCCGCGGTCGGTGGGACGGCGGCGTCTCAAGCTGCTCTATGTCACACAGGCCGAGGTGCAGCCGCCGACGTTTGTGTTCTTCGTCAACGATCCGGAGCTGCTCCATTTCGCGTATCGTCGCTACCTTGAGAACCGCATCCGCGACGCGTTCGCTTTCGAGGGCGCCGCGATCCGGCTGCGCTTCCGCGCCCGAGGCGGGACGGACGAGCCGGTTGAGCAGGCCGAGGGGGTGGGGGCGCCCGCATGATCGCCGCACTCATGGTCGTTGGTGGCTACCTGCTCGGCTCGATTCCATCGGGCCTGATCGTCAGCCGCGTGTATCGCGGCGTCGACGTGCGTGACCAGGGTTCAGGCAAGACGGGGTTCACGAACACGCTGCGATCGCTCGGTCTGGGCGCGGCGATCGTGGTGCTCGTGGCCGATCTCGCCAAGGGCGCCGCGCCCGTGCTGATCGCGCGTCTCGTGTTCGACGACCCGTGGGCGGCCGCGCTGACCGGCGTCGCGGCCGTCATCGGGCACACGTTCCCGGTGTTCGCTGGCTTCCGGGGCGGCCGAGGGGTAGCGACGGCGTTCGGGGCGCTCATCGCGATCGCGCCAGGCCCGGCGGTCGCGGTGCTGATCGCCGGCGGCACGGTTCTCGCGATCACGCGCTACGTCTCCGTGATGTCGATGACTGCGACTGCCGTGGCGTTCGTGCTCATCGCCATCTCGGTCGCGGTCGGATGGCTGGCGCCGCACTACCTCCTGTTCGGCGCCGCCGCGACGCTCGCGATCGAGTTGAACCACCTCCCGAACATCCGCAGGCTGCTGCGCGGCGTCGAGCCGAAGCTCGGGCAAGGCGGCGCCTCGAGCGCCGGAAGCTAGCAGGCCCGTGAGCGGCGACGCGATCGAGACGGCAGCGGTCGTCGGGACGACCGCGTGGGGGACCACACTCGCGGTGTTGCTCGCCCGCAACGGCGTGCGCGTCACGCTGCTCGCGCGCGACGCCGCCGAGGCGGCGCAGCTCGAGGCGGATCGAAGCAACGGTCGGCGGCTGCCGGATATCGCGTTCCCGCCCGCACTCGAGGCAAGCGCCGACCCGAAGCGTCTGGCCGGGTCGCAACTCGTGTGCTTCGTCGTGCCCTCTCAGACGATGGCCGCGAACGCCCGCGCGGTCGCCGGCGCCGTGGACGCCGACGCCATCGTGCTGAGCGGCTCCAAGGGCATCGAGCACGACTCCGGCCGCCGCATGACCGAGGTGCTGGCCGCTGCCCTGCCCGGCCGTCCGACAGCCGCGCTCTCCGGCCCCAACCTGTCGCGCGAGGTGGCGTCGGGGCTGCCCGGCACGACCGTGATCGCCTCGCGCGACGCGCCGATCGAAGCGCTGCGCGCTGCGTTCCACGGCCCGCTGCTGCGCGTCTACACGAGCCGCGACGTGGTCGGCGTCGAGTTCGGTGGGGCGCTCAAGAACATCGTCGCGATCGCCGCCGGCTTCGTCGACGGCTTCGGCTACGGCGACAACGCGAAGGGCGCGATCATGACGCGCGGGCTCGCCGAGATCTCGAGGCTCGGCGTGGCGGTCGGCGCCGACCCGCTCACCTTCCAGGGGCTGGCCGGCGTCGGCGACCTCATCGCCACGTCGTACAGCCCGCTGTCACGCAACCGGCGCCTCGGCGAACTGCTCGCGCGCGGCCGCTCGCTCGACGAGGCGCTGGCCGAGATCGGCGAGACCGCCGAGGGCGCCACGACGACGCCCGCGGCGCTGCGCCTCGCCGCCCGCGTCGGCGTCGAGATGCCCATCGCCGAGGCGCTGGACCGCGTGCTCCACCACGGCGTGCCGCCGCGCAAGGCGGCCGAGGCGCTGCTCGAGCGCGACCCGACGACAGAGCTTTCCTCGACCCCTTCGCAGGCGCGGGACTGATCGCCGTTCGGGGCGCGCCTGCTACACTCACCGCCGATGCCCCACGCCTCAGACACCGGCGATGCTGATATGCCTGAACGCGGTAACGGCGGACTGCCCGACGACGCCGCGGGCGACCTCGAAGCAGGGGCGCCCGGCCTCGAGGAGCCGCGCCGCTTGCCACCTCCCGGCGAAGTGCTCGACGCTGTCGCCGACGAGGCGTTCGGGCTGCCCTTCGCGGATCTGCCCGCGCTGAGCGCGCCCGACGACCGCGTCGTTGGGCGGGTGATGGCGCTGCTGCCGCAGCTCACGGCGCAGCGCCGCCGCGACCTGCTCGCCGCGCTGCAGCAGCTTGTCGAGGACAGCGTCACGCTCGACTTCGACCGCATCCACCTCGCCGCCCTGCTCGACGGGGACGTGGCGACGCGCATCCTCGCGATGCACGGCCTGCGCGAGCACGACCGCCTCGAGTACGCCGAGCTGCTCAGCGGCATCGTCGCCGACGACCCGGTCGGGGCTGTCCGCGCCGAGGCGGCCGCCGGGCTCGGCGGGTTCGTGGTCGGTATCGAGTTCGGCATGGTCCCGACGGAGCTTGCCGAGCGCATCGCCGAGGCGTTGCGCGACCGCGTCGAGGACGTGACGGAGGACGACGAGGTGCGCGGCGTGGCCCTGGAGGCGGCGGGCGCCTCCTCTGAGGAGTGGGTCGCGGAGCTGATCGCGGAGCAGTACGAGACCGGAAACACGCGCATGCGCGTTGCGTCGGTGGTGGCGATGGGCCGCCACGGCTCCGACGACTGGCTGCCGATCCTGATCCAGTCGTTCGAGGACGAGGATGACGAAGTGCGGTCCGTGGCGGCGACCTCCGCCGGTCAGCTGCTCCTCGAGGCGGCCATTCAGCCGCTCACGCTGCTCCTGGACGAGGAGCAGGAGCCGGAGGTGCAGGTCGCCGCGATCCGCGCGATGGGGGAGATCGGCGGCGAGGAGGCCGAGGCGATCCTCGTGCGGCTGCTGGAGAGCGACGAGCCATACATCGCGGAGGCCGCCGAGCTCGCCATCGAGGAACTGCAGATGATGTCCGTCGACTTCCAGGCGGAGGCGCTCCAGTGAGCAAGCGGAAGGCGCATCGTCACGTCTGGGCCGCGGGCGGCGTCGTGTACCGGCGCGCCGAGGGCCACATCGAGATCGTGCTCGTCGCCCGGACCGATGAGGGGCTGTGGGCGCTGCCGAAGGGCAAGCCGCACGCGGGCGAGTCCGTCGAGGAGACGGCACTGCGCGAGGTCGCCGAGGAGACCGGCCTAGAGGTCATCATCGACGCCGGCAACGGCGACGACGGCCGGATCGGCTCGATCAGCTACCGCTACGGTGGTGCTTCGGACGGTGTCCCGCGCGTGCGCAAGGAGGTGCACCACTTCCTCATGCGAGCCCTCGGCGGAGACGTCGCGCACCACGACGCGGAGCACGACCTCGTGGACTGGTACGACATCCACGAGGCCACGAAGCGCATGACCTACTCGAACGAGCGCGGCATCGTCGAACGGGCGGGTCTGATGCTCACGGACGGCGTGGCCGCCTCATGACGGCGACGGCGCCGCGGGTGGTGGCCGTGGGGCGGCTCGTGCGGCTGCGCGAGAAGCAGGCGGAGGACGCACCGCGCGACTACGAGTGGCGCAGGGACATCGAGCTCGCCGCCTACGACGCCACACGCCCGATCACGATGAGCTACAAGACCTTCCTGAAGACGATGTCGGAGGAACTCCGCCGTCCCTCGAAGTACCGCCGCACGTACGCCATCGAGGAGATCGAGGGCGGGACGCACATCGGCAACGTCATGTACTACGGCTACGACTCACTGCTGCGCGAGGCGGAGCTCGGGATCACGATCGGCGTCCGCGCCTACTGGGCCCGGGGGTACGGCACCGACGCCGTGCGCACGCTCCTCGGGTACGCGTTCGAGGAGATGGAGTTGCGGCGCATGTACCTCCACACGCTCACGTCCAACATCCGGGCGCAGCGCGCGTTCGAGAACGCCGGGTTCCGCCGCACCCGCCAGGTGCGACGCGACGGGTACCAGTTCGAGCGCATGGAGATCTCGCGCGAGGAGCTCGACGAGTGGCTCGAGGCGGAACGCAACGGCGAGGCGGAGCGAGGCGCATGAGCGAGCCCGGGCCGAGTCGGCGCCAGCGCGATTTCCTGCTCACGCTCGGTGTGGCCCTGGTGTTCGTGGGGATCGTCGCGGTGATCGCAGCGTTCGTGCGCGCGGAGCTCGATGACGCGGGGCTGAGTGCGCTCATGCTCCTCGGCGGCGTGCTGCTGTGGCGGTGGCGACGCTCGCGGCTGGGGTGACGCCAGCGGCCCGCGACCGGTCCCAGCTCCGGCACAGCGCTGGTTGCATTGTCCGGGGTATAGGCCCGTGCTACATTCCGGCTCGATCGGGCCCGGCGGTGGCGTACGCTCGCATCGCCCACGCAGAGGCGCGACGCTGGGCCGCAAGCGCGGCGGGCCGCCTCGACGGATGCTGAGGAGCTCACCGGGTGATTCCTGAGCTGTACGGCCGCGTCGGCGTACTCGTCCTGTTCGGCATCGTCTTCCCCGCGATTCCGCTCGTCGCTTCGTACGCCTTCTACATGCTCAAGCTGCGGCCGGAGAACCCCGACCCCGTCAAGAGCGCCACCTACGAGTGCGGCGTCGAGGCCGAGGGCAATGCCTGGGGCCAGTTCAACGCCCGCTACTACCCCTTCGCGCTCGGCTTCGTCATCTTCGACGTCGAGGTCGTCTTCCTCTACCCGTGGGCCGTCGAGCACCTGAACCTCAACACCGACGCGCTGTTCAAGGCGGGCATCTTCGTCGGCGTGCTCGCCTTCGGGCTCGCCTATGCGTGGCGCCGCCGCGCGCTGGACTGGCGCTAAAGTGCCGGCCGGACCGCGCCAGCTGACCGGCGACACCGTCGCCTCGGCGCTTTCGGGCGCGCTCCCCGGCGTAGTCGCGAGCGCCACGGCCGAGTGGGTCGAGGTCGAGCCGCAGCGCGTCCTCGAGGTGCTGCGCTGGCTCCACGACGACGCCGAGTTCGACGCCAGGCAACTCTCCAACCTCTGCGCCGTCGACCGACACGACCGCTTCGAGGTCGTCTACCACCTGCAGTCGATGGACCGGAACCACCAGATCGTGATCAAGGCCGTGGTCGGCGACCACGAGGAGCCGGCGCTCCCGAGCGCGTACCCCGTCTACAAGGGCGCGCTGCTGCAGGAGCGCGAGGTCTACGACCTGATGGGCATCCGCTTCGAGGGGCACCCGGACCTGCGTCGCATGTTCCTGTGGGAGGGTTATCCGGGCTTCCCGCTGCGCAAGGACTTCCTCCAGATTCCCGACCACCACCCCGGTCTGCCCAAGTTCCCGTTCGAGGAGCCGGGGGTGCAGGCGCGATGACCACCGCCACCGAGCCATACATCCTCAACATCGGGCCACAGCACCCCTCGACACACGGTGTCTTCCGCCTGCGCGTCGTCATGGACGGCGAGCGCATCCAGGACATGGACATGGTCGTCGGCTACCTCCACCGCTCGATGGAGAAGCTGGCCGAGGAGCGCACCTACACCCAGAACATCCCGTTCACCGACCGCGCCGACTACCTCGCCGCGATGAGCGGCAACCTCGGCTACTGCCTCGCCGTGGAGCGCCTCGCGGGCGTGGAGGTGCCGGAGCGAGCGTCGTACCTGCGCGTGATCTTCGCCGAGCTACAGCGCATCGCCAGCCACTCGATGGCGAACGGCACGTTCGTCAACGACGCCGGCGCGTGGCAGACGCCGCTCATGTACATGTTCCGCGAGCGCGAACGCATCCTCGACCTGTTCGAGATGACCGGCGGCGCGCGGCTGACGACGAACTACATGCGCATCGGCGGCGTCGCGTTCGACCCGCCGCCGGAGTTCTTCCCCGCCATCAACTCGCTCATCGACGAGATGCCGGAGCGCATCGGCGAATACGCCGAGTTGCTGATCGACAACGAGATCCTGCTCGCGCGCAGCCGCGGCGTCGGCGTGATCACCGCTGAGGACGCCATCAACGGCTCGCTCGCCGGGCCGATGCTGCGCGGCTCGGGCGTGCCGTGGGACCTCCGGAAGGCGGAGCCGTACTGCGTCTACGACCGCATGGATTTCGACATCCCCGTCGGCCGCAACGGCGATGCCTACGACCGCTTCCTCGTGCGCCTCGAGGAGGTGCGCCAGTCGACGAGCATCATCCGCCAGGCGCTCGACGCCCTGCCCGCGGGGCCGCACAAGACCGAGACCCCGCTCGCGCTGCGGCCCGAGCCCGGCGAGGCCTACGGGCGCGTCGAGGGCCCGCGCGGCGAGCTCGGCTTCTACGTGGTGTCTGACGGCGGCTCGGCTCCGTTCCGCTTCCACATCCGCGCGCCCTCGCTGATCAACCTCTCGCTGCTGCGTGAGATGGCCATCGGCGCGTCGCTGCCGGACGCCATCGTCGCGCTCGGCTCCGTCGACATCGTGGTCGGGGAGATCGACCGATGAGCGCAACCCTGCGGCAAGGCCGCAGGCGACCGGCGCGGCGGGTTCCGCTGCTGCTGATGATCGTGGGCGCCGTCTTTGCGCTCGGGTTCCTCGCCGCGAACGCCGCGATCGGCTACGTGGTCATCGACGGCCGCCTCGACGGCCAGTGGTACGACATCCGCGACCTCGGCATCGCCGTCGAGGAGCTGCGCGTGCAGCTCGACACCATCAACGCGAGGCAGCCGACGTTCCTCGACGACATCGTCGGCCAGCACTGGATGTCGTACGCCGCCGGCGCGCTGATCGGCGCGATCGGCATCCTGTCGTTCATCGGCGGCATGTTGCTGGTGCTGATCTGGGTCGAGCGGCGGCTCATCGGGCGCATGCAGATTCGCCGCGGCCCGAACCGCGTCGGGCCGTACGGGCTGCTGCAGCCGGTCGCCGACGCCATCAAGCTCATCCAGAAGGAGGTGCTGATGCCCGATGGGGCCGATCGCATCCTCTTCCTGCTCCCACCGGCGATCATCTTCATCCCGATGATGACGGCGTGGGGACCGGTGCCGTGGGCCCCGAACATGGCCTACCTCGATATCAACGTCGGGGTGCTCTACCTCATCGCCGTCAGCTCGCTGACGACGCTCGCCGTATTCCTCGCGGGGTGGTCGTCCAACAACCACTACGCACTGCTCGGCTCGATGCGGACCGTGGCGATGATGATCTCCTACGAGATCCCGCTCTCGATCGCGCTCCTGTCGGTCGTGCTCATCACCGGCTCGATGCAGCTCTCCGAGATCGTGCAGTGGCAGGCCGACCACAACCTGTGGCTCGCGGCGCTGCTGCCGATTGCGGTGCTGACCTACTTCTTCTCCTCGACCGCCGAGTTGAACCGCACGCCCAACGACATTGCAGAGGCCGAGTCCGAGATCGTCGCGGGGTTCCACACCGAGTACTCGGGGATGAAGTTCGGGCTGTTCTACGCCGTCGAGCTCGGCAACGCACTGCTCGTGTCGACGCTCGTCGCGACGTTCTTCCTCGGCGGGTGGTCGCTGTTCGGCCTCGAGGAGTGGATCCCCGGCTACCTCATCCTCTTCGGCAAGCTCTCGGCCGCGTACTTCGTGCTCGTGTGGCTGCGAGGCACGCTGCCGCGCTTCCGCCTGGACCAGCTGATGCGCTTCGCGTGGCAGTACCTCATCCCACTCTCGCTGTTCAACCTGCTCATCGTCGCCGTCGAGACGTCGCTGCTGGCGCGCTGGGACGCGCCGGGGCTGCTCAGCCTCGGGCTCTTCACGGTGGTGAACTGGGGCGCGGCGATCGTGCTGTTCCGCGACTGGGCGCGCCGCATCGGCTACCAGCCCGACGCGGGCGGACCACGCCGCGCCGAGCTGACGCAGGAGGTCGGTGGCATCCAGGCAGCCGAACGGATGGGGACCGCGACCTAGATGGACTCGCTGGGCATCATCGTCGCCTTCTACCTGCTCTCCGCGATCGCGGTCGGCGGGGCGATCGGTGTGTTCCTCGCGAGCGACCTGATCCGGGCGCTCGCCTTCCTCGTGCTCTCCTTGCTGGCGACGGCCGGGCTGTTCGTGACGCTGTCGGCCGACTTCATCGCCGTCGCGCAGATCCTGATCCACGCAGGCGGCATCCCCGTGCTCATCATCTTTGCGGTCATGCTCGCGCCCCTCTCCGCACGCAACAACGGCAATGGCCTCTTCCTCGTGCCCGGCCTGGCGATCGGCGCTGCCGTGGCCGTGACGGTCGCGTTCGTCGCCGCCGACGTCGAGTGGAACGCGCTCTCCGGCCGCCTGTTGGCCGAGCGCGACTTCGCGACCACCGCCGACGTCATCGGCGACGCGCTCGTCGGGCGCTACGTGCTGGCGTTCGAGGTCGCCTCGGTGCTGCTGCTGGCGGCACTGATCGGCGCGATCGTGCTCGTGCGGGAGGATGAGCCCGCATGAGCGTCGACCTGGTGCACTACCTGACCGTTTCCGGCCTGCTCTTCGGCGTCGGCATCGCCATCGCGCTGGCGAAGCGCAACGCGATCGCGGTGCTGATGGGCATCGAGTTGATGCTGAACGCGGTCAACCTCTCGTTCCTGTCGTTCTCGCGCTTCTCGGCCGCGTTCGCCGTGAAGGACGAGCCGCTGGACGGGCACGTCTTCGTGGTGTTCGTGCTCACCGTCGCGGCGGCCGAGGCGGCCGTGGCGCTGGCGCTGTCGGTGCTGATCTACCGTCGCCGCGAGACCGTAGACCTCGATCGCATCAACCTGCTGCGGTGGTAGGGGGTCGCGCACGATGTGGGTGAAGTTCATGGATGTGCCCGACGGCTACGCCGCCTCGACGTGGTGGGAGCTGTTCATGACCGAGGCCGTCTCGGTGCGCATCGTCCCGCCCCTCGAGATCGGCGCGATGTCGGACCCGCGCGAGCTGTGGGTGCCCGACGGCAAGACCCACGTGGCGCGCGAAGTGCTGAACAAGATTTGAGCCGCCGGATGCGCATGCACGCGAGTGAGGCCGCATGATCCTCGGCACGATCCCGGAAGCCGCCGTCTGGGCGATCTACTTCGCCCCGGTGATCTCGTTCGTGCTGATCGTGGCGCTGCACCGCGCGCCGTGGTTCCAGGACGAGTGGGCCGGCCGCATCACCATCGCGGCGATCGGCATCGCGTGGCTCGCCTCGCTGTGGGCGCTAGACAGCGCCATCGGCCACGATGGCGAGTCGCTTGGGTTCGCGCCCCACATGTGGGTGACGCTGTTCGACCTCGATGTCACGGTCGGCGTCCACATCGACGGCCTGGCCGGCATCATGGTCTTCGTCGTCACGAGCGTCTCGCTACTCATCCAGATCTACTCGGTCGGCTACATGGAGGGCGACCGCGGATACGCGCGCTACTTCGCGTCGATGTCGCTGTTCACGGCGGCGATGCTCGGGCTCGTGCTCGCCTCGAACCTGCTCCAGCTGTTCGTGCACTGGGAGCTCGTCGGTCTCGCCTCGTACCTGCTGATCGGGTTCTGGTTCGACCGGCCGTCGGCGGCGGCGGCGGCGAAGAAGGCGTTCATCGTCACCAGGTTCGGCGACTTCGCGTTCCTGCTCGCGGTGCTGCTGATCTGGTCGAAGACCGGCGTGCTGGGCATCGCCGAGATCAACGACCTCGCCATCCACGGCATGATCGGCAGCGCGGTGCTGACCGGCTTCACGCTCGGCCTGTTCTCCGGCGCGGTCGGCAAGTCCGCGCAGTTCCCGCTGCATATCTGGCTGCCCGACGCGATGGAGGGCCCCACCCCCGTCTCGGCGCTCATCCACGCCGCGACGATGGTTGTCGCCGGCGTGTACCTGATCGCGCGCTTCTTCCCGAGCTTCGAGTCGGCGCCGGCGCAGGTGCTCGACCTCGTCGCGTACACGGGCGGGTTCACGGCGCTGCTGGCCGCCTCGCTCGGCCTCGTGCAGACCGACATCAAGCGCGTGCTCGCGTACTCGACGATCTCGCAGATCGGCTACATGGTGCTCGCGCTTGGCGTGTTCGGGTTCGCGGCGGCGATCTTCCACCTGTTCACGCACGCGTTCTTCAAGGCACTGCTGTTCCTCGGCGCCGGCTCCGTCAACCACGCGACCGGCACCTTCGACATGCGCCGTATGGGCGGGCTGCGCAACTACATGCCGATCACGTACTGGACGTTCGTGATCGGCTCGCTGTCGCTGGCCGGGGTGTTCCCGCTCGCCGGCTTCTGGAGCAAGGACGAGATCCTGCTCGACGCGTGGAACCACGAGAAGGCGCTGTTCGTGGTCGGGGCGCTCGTTGCGGGCATGACCGCGCTCTACATGTTCCGGGCGATCTTCCTGACCTTCTGGGGCCAGTACCAGGGTGGCGGGGAGCCCGAGGACGCTAACGCCGAGATCCACGGGGAGCCGCACGAGTCGCCTCGTTCGATGGCGCTGCCGCTGCTGATCCTCGCCGTGCCAGCCGTGATCGCGGGCTTCTTCAACATCGGCGGCGGCTTCTCGCACCTCGTCGAGGGCGCGCTGCCCGCGGAACTCCGGCACGGCGCGGCTGACATCTCCGGCGGCATCGTCGCGGTCTCGCTGGTGTTCGCCCTCGGCGGCATCGGCGTCGCAGGCGCGATCTATCACTACGGCCGGCCCGCCGCCTCCGAGATCCGCGCGCGGCTCGGCCCGCTGCCGAAGGTCGTCGAGGCGAAGTACTACCTCGACTTCGTCGCCGAGACGCTGATCGTGCGCTGGATCCTGAACGGCGTGATCCAGCGCGCCGCGCAGCTCGTCGACACCTACATCATCGACTTCGCCGTGGACCAGTTCGCCGAGAGCGTGCGGCGAGCGGGCGACGCGATGCGACGCGTCGAGGCCGGCTACGTGCAGGGCTACACCTCACTCTTCCTCGCAGGCGTCGTGATCGCGATCATCGCCATCGCGGTCCTCGGCACGGACGTACTGGAGCGCTAGATGCTGTCGGTGTTCCTGCTGCTGCCGCTCGTCGGAGCCCTCACGCTGCTGACGCTCCCGCGTGAGCGCGAGGGCGACGCACGCTGGGTCGCGCTGTTCTACAGCGCCCTGACGTTCATCCTCTCGATCGCGATCTTCATTCGCTTCGACCCGGACAACCCGGGCTACCAGTTCGTCGACCGCTTCGAGTGGATCCAGGGGGCCGACACCGGGTTCACGGTGCAGTACGCGCTCGGCGTCGATGGGCTGTCGGCGCCGCTGGTGCTGCTCACCGGCCTGCTCTCGCTGGCCGCCGTGCTCGTGTCGTGGAACATCGAGCTGCGGCGCAAGCAGTACTTCGCGTGGCTGCTCGTGCTCGAGACGGCCGTGGCCGGCGTCTTCCTCTCGCTCGACCTCATCCAGTTCTTCTTTTTCTGGGAACTCGAGTTGCTCCCGATGTACATGCTCATCTCGGTCTGGGGATCGGGACGGCCGCGCTACAGCGCGATGAAGTTCCTGCTCTTCACCATGGGCGGCTCGGCGTTCATGCTCGTCGGCTTCCTCGTGCTCGGGCTCACGGCCGGGACGTTCGACATCGCCGTGCTCGCCACCGAGGCGGGCCGGCCGGCGGATGCCGTGATCCCGCTCTCGATCGTGTTCTGGCTGGTCATGGCGGCGTTCCTCGTGAAGTTGCCGGTCGTCCCACTGCACACCTGGCTGCCCGACGCCCACACCGACGCGCCGACGGCGGTGTCGGTGATGCTGGCCGGCGTGCTGCTGAAGATGGGCGGCTACGGCATCCTGCGCATCGCGCTGCCGATCATGCCGGAGCAGGCGCGCGACTTCGGTGTCATCCTCGCCATCATCGCGGTCGCGTCCGTGATCTGGGGCGCGATCCTCACGCTCCAGCAGAAGGACCTGAAGCGACTCGTGGCGTACTCGTCTGTGTCGCACATGGGGTACGTGCTGCTCGGCGTCTCGGCGCTGGGGGCCGTCGGACTGTCGGGCGCGGCGCTCCAGATGTTCACGCACGGCACGATCACCGGCCTGCTCTTCATCGTCGTCGGGCTCATCTACGACCGTACGCACACGCGGCAGATCGCCGACATGAGCGGACTGCTGCACCGCATGCCGATCCTCGGCGTGGTCATGATCGTCGCTGGCCTCGCGTCGCTCGGGCTGCCGGCGCTGAGCGGGTTCGTCGCCGAGTTCACCGTGTTTGCGGGCACGCTGCAGGTGCACCCGGCCGCGACGATCCTCGCGGTCTTCGGGGTCGTGCTCGCCGCGGGCTACATCCTCTGGGCCGTCCAGCGGGTCTTCATGGGGCCGCCCGACGAGCGCTGGACCGGGCTCACCGACGCGGACCAGTGGTGGGAGTACGCGGCGATGGCCGCCATGCTCATCTTCATCGTCGGCGTCGGCGTCTACCCGCGACTGCTCACCGATGTGGTTGAGAGCGGCGTCGAGCCCATCGTCGCGCTGCTGGTACAGGCGGCCGTATGAACTGGTTCGACCAGATCCACTACATCGGCCCGGCGTTCGCGCTGCTGCTCGGCGCGGGCGTGGTCATGGGCGCCGACCTGATCCGGCCAGGGCGCGCGCCCGTCCTGACGCTGACGCTGCTCTCCCTCCTCGCGGGCTTCCTGTGGGCGATCTTGCAGGTCATCACGGGGACGAGCGGGCCGGCCGTCGCCGGCGCGGTCGTGGTCGACGAGTTCGCACTGTTCTTCACATTCCTGCTGATCGGCGTCACCGCCGCGGTCGTGATCGCGACCGCCGAGGGGCTCTCGCGCGTCGAGCCGCGCCCCGAGTTCTTCGCCCTCCTGCTCACCTCGGCGGGCTCGATGGTGCTGCTGGCGCAGGCGCAGGACCTGATCGCGATCTTCGTGTTCCTGGAGACCACCTCCATCTCGCAGTTCGTGCTCGCCGGGATCGCCCGCGATGACCGGTCGTCGGAGGCGGGGCTGAAGTACCTGCTCGCCGGGGCCGTGGCGGCGGCCGTGCTGCTCTACGGGTTCGCGTTCCTGTTCGGACTGTCCGGGACCACCTCGCTGGCCGGCATCGCCACCTTCGTCGCCGCGGGCTCGCAGGGCACCGAACTCGCGCTGATCTTCGGCTTCGTCCTCGTGGCGGCCGGGCTCGGCTTCAAGATGTCGATCGCGCCATTCCAGGCGTGGGTCCCCGACGTCTACGAGGGCGCGCCGACGACGGTCACGAGCTTCCTGTCGGTGGCCTCGAAGGCCGCGGGGTTCGCGATCGCGCTGCGCCTCTTCTACACGGGCCTCGGCGGCGACGGGACGTTCATCGCCGATCACTGGGCGGCCCTCTTCGCCGTCCTCGCCGGCGTGTCGATGACGTTCGGGAATGCCGCCGCGATCCTCCAGACGAACGTGAAGCGGCTGCTCGCCTACTCCTCGATCGCCCAGGCCGGCAACGTCGCGGTCGGGCTCGCGGCGGTTGCTGCGAGCGGTGCGGCGGGGCCGTCGGCGGTGCTGTTCTTCCTCGCCACCTACGCGGCGACGAACCTCGGCGCGTTCTTGTGCGTGATCGTGGTCTCGGAGCGCATCGGCTCCGAGCGGCTCGCCGACTACGCGGGACTGCTGCGGCGCTCGCCCGCGGTGGCGGTGGTGTTGCTGCTGTGCTTGCTCTCGCTGACCGGCATCCCCCCGACGGCGGGGTTCTTCGCGAAGCTGTACGTGTTCAACAGCGCGGTGCAGACGGGCCTCGACTGGATGGTCGTGCTCGTCGCGGTCGCGGTGCTCAACTCGGCGGTGTCGGCCTTCTACTACCTGCGGTGGGCGCGCACGATGGTGCTCGACGAGCCCGTGGACGAGACGCCGTTCCGCGCGTCGACGCCGGTGCAGGGCCTGCTCGGCCTCGCCGCCCTCGGCGTGCTGTTCTTCGGCCTGTGGCCGGCGCCGCTGCTACAGGCGGCGCAGCGGGCAGCCGAGAACCTGCTGTAGCCCTCGCAACAGAGGCTCCTCGCCACACCTCGCGCCGCGGGCTCACCGGTCCCGTGCTAGGTCAGTCGAATGCCTCGGTTATCATCGCCGGGGGCGATCGCGCCGGACTGACCTCCTCGATAGGCTCAATGATCGAGGTTATGGTAGAACCCACTCCCCCAACTCGATGCAGCGGTTCATCACTGCGAGCAGTTCGGGTCTGGTGACCCCGTCTAGCGCGAAGGTCGCCACGACGGACCCGAAGGCGCGATCCACGTCGCCCCCATGGCGATCTAGGGCCGCTGTCATGACCCCGGTCATGAAGTCGCAGGCTTCGATCTCAGTGAACGCGATCCCAATCTTGGCACCGACCACATCGGCTGGCGTCGGGGTTGGCTCGGTCACGCCTAGCAATTCCCGGGCGAGGAAGCTTATCGGACCGTCTCCGCCGCCGGTGGCGAAGTAGATTACGGTACCGGCTACGACCGCAATGACGCCCAGCCAGCGATAAATTGGGGTCACGTTGGCACCACCTCGCGCTCGGCGGCCTCGTGGTTCGCGGCTGCCGCCTCGATGCTGGCGCGCAGGGCACCCATGAAGCCGAAGCGCTCACTCGCGGTGGAAGTATCGAACCCATAGTAGCAATAATCAAATCACGTTATGAATCACGGAGGCTCGCACTGGATCTGGTGCTGCTGCCCCTGCCTTGATCATCGCGTACCTTCACTCCATGACCTACGAGATCTCGATCGAGCTCGACGGCATCGCGCGCACCGTCGACCCCGACCCCCTCGTCACCTTCGTCGAGCAAGCGCTCGTAGCCGACGGCGTCGAGGACGCCGCGGTGTCGCTGCTGCTCGCCGGCGACGAGATGCTGTTCCGCCTCAACCGCGAGCACCGCGGCCTCGATATGCTGACCGACGTGCTCGCGTTCCCCGCCGCCGCCGGCGACGTGTTCCCCATCGGCGACGACGAGGAGCTGCCGTACCTCGGCGACATCGCAGTCTCGGTCGGGATCGTGCGGCGACAGGCGGCCGACGCCGGGCTGACGTTCGACGAGGAGCTCCGTCACGTGGTGCTGCACGCGCTGCTCCACCTCCTCGGCTACGACCACGAGGACGCCTCGGACGCCCTCGTGATGGGCGAGCGCGAGGAAGCCATGCTCGGCCCCGGCATCCACGCCGCGGGCGGCCACGGCCAGGAAGATCACGTTCGCTGATTTGCAGATTGTGACATCGTTCACTAGCATCGGGGCATGGCGATGTTTGACACATTGAGGGCATCCCAGCGCCTGCGCGACGAGGGCGGCTTCAACGAGCGGCAGGCGCAGGCAATTGCCGGCGCGTTCGCTGAGGACATGGCTCTGCGCCTTGCTACGAAGGAAGACCTCGATCACCTCGAGGAGCGTCTGAAGCACCACGTGAACGTTCGGGTAGGGGCCATGATCGCGGCAGCGACCGCGCTCATCCTCGCGGCCATGGCTATCTCGACCGCCATTCTCGCTTCCAGCTAGCCTCCCCCTCTCCTCGGCCGTCTGCGGAGCCCTACGACCACGAGGACGCCTCGGACGCCCTCGTGATGGGCGAGCGCGAGGAAGCCATGCTCGGCCCCGGCATCCACGCCGCGGGCGGCCACGGCCAGGAAGATCACGTTCGCTGATTGCAAATTGTGACGCCGTTCACTAGCATCGGGGCATGGCGATGTTTGACACATTGAGGGCATCTCAGCGCCTCCGCGACGAGGGCGGCTTCAACGAGCGGCAAGCGGAGGCCATCGTCGGTGCGTTCGCTGACGATATGGCTCCGCGCGTCGCAACAAAGGAAGACCTGGATCGCCTCGAAGAACGCTTCGAAGAGCAGATGGAGCGCCTTGAGGAGCGGTTGAAGCACTACGTGAACGTTCGGGTAGGGGCCATGATCGCGACCGCGACCGCGCTCATCCTCGCAGCGATGGCGATCTCGACCGCCATTCTCGCTTCCATGTAACCTCCCACCCGTTTCGGCGGCCCGTGAACGCCCCCGGCGGGGGCGGGCGCATCGCGCCGCTGGTACACTGCGCCATGCGGCCCCGTCGCGCTCCTCCGACGGGTCCTGGGGTATCCGTGAGTCAGGAAGTCCTCTACCGCAAGTGGCGGCCCGCGGCGTTTGGCGATGTCGCCGGGCAGGATCCGATCACCACCACGCTGCGCAACGCCGTCGCCGCCGGCACGCCCGCGCACGCCTACCTCTTCACCGGCCCGCGCGGCACCGGCAAGACCAGCACCGGCCGCATCCTCGCCAAGGCCGTGAACTGCCTCGCGCCCGTCGAGGGCGAACCCGACGGCACGTGCCAGTCGTGCCGCGCGTTCGGCGAGGGGCGCGCCCTCGACCTCATCGAGCTCGATGCCGCCTCGAACCGCGGCATCGACGAGGTGCGCGCGCTCCGCGAGAGCGTGGGCTACTCGCCCAACGCGGCGACGTACAAGGTGTACCTCGTCGACGAAGTGCACATGCTCACCGACGCGGCGTTCAACGCGCTGCTGAAGACGCTCGAGGAGCCCCCCGGTCACGTCATCTTCGTGCTTGCCACCACCGAGCCGCACCGCATCCCGCCCACGATCACCTCGCGCTGCCAGCGCTTCGATTTCCGCCGCATCGCGCTGTCTCCCACGGTCGAGCAGTTGCACATGATCGCCGCCCGCGAGGGTATCGAGGTCGCCGACGGCGGCATGGAACTCATCGCCCGCCAGTCCGGCGGCTCGCTGCGCGACGCGGTGAACCTGCTGGACCAGCTCGCCGCCTACCACGGGAAAACGCTTGGCATCGAGGCGGTACAGGAAGGGCTCGGCCTCGTCGTCGACGACCGCGCTGCGCAGCTCGCGCGCGCCGCCGTCGAGCGCGACCTGCCAGCCGGGCTCGCGCTGCTCGCCGCCGTGCGCGACGACGGCATCGAGGTGCGGGCGTTCGTGCGCGAGGTCGTCCAGACGCTGCGTACGCTGCTGATGCTGCGGGCGGGGGCGCGCGAGGAGCTCGAGCTCTCCGAGGGGCAGTTGGCCGAGCTCACACCCATCGCGGAGTCGGCCAGCGCGGGCGACATCGTCGCCGCGCTGAGCGCGCTCGGCGAGATCGACTTCGCGGGCGACAACTACGACGCGCTGCCCGCCGAGATTGCGTTTGCCGCGCACGCCGTCGGTCTGGCCGCCGAGCGCGACGCGCTCGCGCAGCCGGCCCCGTCCGCTGTGCCCTTGGTACCCGCACCAGCTCCGGCGCGCGAGCCGCAGCCCGAGCGGCAGCCGAGTGCACGTCAGCCCCGACGCCAACCGCAGCCGCCGCAACCCCGTGCTGAGCCTGCCCCGGCGCCGTCGGCGCCCCCGGCGCCGTCAGCCCCGGCGCGCGCCACTTCGGGCGGCACGGGCACGGGCCGTTCGCGGAGGCGCCGTCCGCCCCCGCCCGACGAGGGGCCGGTGTCGCAGGAGCTGGCGGCGCTGCGCGAGCGCCACGACGACATCCGCGAAGCGGCGCGCTCCCGGCAGCGCGTGGCGGGCGCGCTGCTCAGTTCGAGGTGCGAGATCAAGAGCTTCGAGGGCGACACGGTCGAGATCGGCTTCCAGTCGCAGTTGCTCGTCGAGAAGGCGCTCGGGGACGCCGAGGTGCTGCAGGCGCTGCGTGAGGCCGCCGGCGAGGCCGCCGGCCGGCCTGTCGACGTCGTGCCGGTGGTGTGGGAGGCCCTGCAGCGCACCTCGCCGCAGCAGCGCACCTCGCCGCAGCCGCAGCAGCGCGCCGACGACGCGTCGCCGCCCGCCGAGGCGCCGCCGGCCGCGGCGGCTGCCGCCCCGCCCGTACAGAACGGCGGCCACCTTGTCGAGGAGGCGCTGAAGCAAGGCGCCGTCCTGGCCGAGGAGTAGACCGCTGCGCGCCGCCCACCCTCGGGGATCGGTCCCGTGAACGAGTCGCCGCACGGCTCTTCGGCCATCACTCGCCTCGTCGAGTCGTTTCACCGCCTGCCGGGCATCGGGCCGAAGTCGGCGCAACGCCTCGCCTACCACGTGCTGCGCGCGCCCGAGGCGGAGGCGCGCGCCCTCGCCGAGGCGCTGCTCGACGTGAAACAGCGCGCCGTGCTGTGCGCGTCCTGCCAGCAGATCAGCGACACCGACCCGTGCGCGATCTGCGACGACTCCCAGCGCGACCCCACCATGATCTGCGTCGTCGAGGAGCCGCTCGACCTCGTCGCCATCGAGCGCACGAACGGCTACCACGGCCTGTACCACGTGCTGCACGGCGTCATCTCACCCGCCGACGGCGTGGGGCCCGAGGATCTCAAGATCTCCGAGTTGCTCGCCCGCCTGGGCGCCGAGGGCGGCGATGACACGGATACCGTGTCGGAGGTGATCGTCGCCACCAACCCGAACCTCGAGGGCGAGGCGACGGCGATGTACCTCGCGCGGTTGCTGGAGCCGCTGGGGTTGCGCGTGACGCGGCTCGCGCGGGGGCTGCCCGCCGGCGCCGACCTCGAGTACGTCGACAACGTCACGCTCGAACGGGCGCTCACCTTCCGGCAGTCGGTCGAGTAGACACGATGCCCGCCCGCGTCCCGCGCGTAACCAAGACCGAGGCGGTCGTGCTGAAGCGCCGCCGCTTCGGCGACTCGGACCGCATCGTCACGCTGCTCACCCCCGCGCGCGGCAAACTGGAAGCGGTGGCGAAGGGCGCGCTGCGGCCGCGCAGCAAGCTCGGGGGCCACCTCGAGCCGATGACGCACGTCGAGGTGGTGCTGGCGCACGGGCGCACGCTCGGGATCGTGACGCAGGCGCAGACGATCGAGCCGTTCGCGGCGCTGCGCGACGACCTCGAACGGCTCAGCGCCGGGCTCTATCTGCTCGAACTCGCCGACCGCTTCACCGTCGAGGAGGCCGAGGCGGACGCCGCGTACGTGCTGCTCCTGACCGCGCTGCTGCGCCTGCTGCGCGGCGACGGCCAGCAACTGCTCGTGCGCAGCTTCGAGCTCGCGCTGCTCGAAGCGACGGGGTTCCGCCCCGAGTGGCAGCGCTGCGCCGCGTGTCGCAGCGACGTGACCGCGGACCGCCTTGTGTGGTCGCCGCTGGCTGGCGGGCTGCTCTGCGAGCGCTGCCGCGAGTCGCACCCCGAGGCGGAGCCGATCGACGTGTTGGTCGTGAAGGTGCTGCGGCTGATCCAGGACGCGCCGTACGAGGAGGCCGCACGCGTGCGGCTCAACCAGCGCGTCGCCGCCGGCATGGAGGGCGTCATGCACGACCTCGTGCGCGCCATGGCCGAGCGCGACCTCGGCAGCGCGCGCTTCCTCGCCGCGGTGCGACACACCCGCCCGGACGAGACCGGGGAGGCGGCGGACGCAGTGGAATCTCTTGCCGACGACGTAACGTATACTCAGCGACAGTCACTCTAGGCTTCGGGGCATATGGGGAGCTGAGGCACCATGCCGCTGTACGAGTACTACTGCGAACCCTGCGACGGCATCTTCGAGTTGATCCGGCCGGTCAGCCGGTCCTCGGACTCGCAACCCTGTCCCGTCTGCGACGGCGACGGCGAGCGCCTCATGCCGACGCAGGTCCACGCCTTCACAATACGAGGCGGCATGCCGCGCCGTATCCCCGACCAGGGCCTGTTCTGGACCACCAAGGGCCAGTCGACGAAGCCCATGACGAGCAGCGACCTCAAGAAGATCGAGCCGTTCCTCGTCAAGGAGGACAAAGTGCGGCGTGCGAGCACGCAGCTCACGCCCGAGGAGATCGCGGCCGGCGCCCCGCCGCCCCTCGAGGTGCGCGAGCGCGCCAGGGGCTCCAAGTCGCGCGGCCGCAGGCTCGCCGAGCGCTCGGAGACGAAGAGCGAGTAACCCCGACCACCCCGGCACACACGCATCGAGGCGGGCCTGGGGCCCGCCTCGATGGTGCTGCGGCTGTACTGTTGCCGCTACTGCAGGTCGGCGGTGGCGAAGATCACCGAGAACGCCTTGCAGTACACGACGGCGGAGCGGAACGACTCCACGTCCACGTCCGCGGGCACCTCGTAGTTGACGGATCCGCTCGTGGCCTTGATCTCACTCAGGTTGATGGCGCCGTCGACGTGCACATCACCGTCCGGGTCGGGCGTGAGGTAGATGAACAGGTCCGGCCCGTTGCGCACCTCGAAGTCCTGGAAGCGCAGAACCAGGTCGCCCTCCGGGCTGCGCACGAGGAGCACCTGACCGCTCGCCGTGTGGAACGAGTCGGAGCCCTCGAGATCGCCCATCGCGATCAACTCGCCGGTGCCGCTGGACTGCGCCGCGTCCGGGGTCGTGGTGGCCGCGGCGGGTGTGGCCGTCGCGTCGTCGCTCGCCTCGGCGGTGGCGGGCGTCTGCGTTGGGGTCGCGGTCGCAGGCATCCCGGCGACCTGGAAGCCGAGGCCCTCCTCGACGCGCTCGCCCTCGTCGAACAGGGGCGAGGCAAGCCACCACGAGATCGCGGCGAACGCGACCAGCCCGATCACGCCCACGACCGCGCCCGCGGCCCAGCGAGCGGGGTACCGGCGCGGTCCCAACTCGGCCAGTTGGGCGCGCTGGACGCTGCCGGCGAGGTCGACGACCACGGCGAGCACGACGAGGCCGAGCGTCGGCGTGAACACGACGTGGACGAGCGAGAACCCCGCGCCCAGCGCGATCGCCGCCACGATCAGTGAGGTGATCGTCACGCCGCGCCAGAGCGCGGCCACCCCGACGATCGACGCGATGCCCGCGCCGATGCCGAGCACCAGGCGTGCTGCGTCGCCCTTGAAGGGCAGGAGGCGGGCGGGGCCCTCGCGCAGGAAGTCGATCGTGGGCTGGCTGCTCAGCAGAAAGGCTGCGGTCGCCAGCCCGACCAATCCGCCGAGGATGAGTAACAGGCGCCGGAGCCTGTCGGCGCGATCTGGAGGTAGCACTGTGGTCATGGCCATCTGCGGCTCCTCTCGGTTGTTGCGACTGCATATCGATCAGCCACACATCCAGCGTACCCAATGTGGCGGTGTGGCGGGGCGGAATGAGAGCAGTTGGTCAGGCGGAATTCCCGCGTCGGTCGTTGCTGCAAGGTCTGCCACTGTTCGAGGCGGCCAGTCCGGCGTCGTCGGCGGCTGGGTGACGGCGGCGGTGGGCGGCGGGAGGCGGAGATGCGTCGGGGACCTGGCGGGGAACCGGCGGGTGTTCGAGGTGCGGCGGGGGTATTGAGGTAGACTGCCGCTCAGGCCAACCGCTCCCACCTGCGGCACACAATGGTTTGAGGGGACAAGTGCGTCATGGCCTCGGATACGTTCGACACGCATGGCACGGTGCGCAGGTTGCGGGATGCGGGACATACTGAGCGACAGGCGGAGGGCATCGTCGAGGCTGAGCCCGTTCGTCACACGCGACATCCTGCGCTCCGAGCTCGAGCGCAGCGAGGCTCGTCTCATCAAGTGGATGTTCGGGATCGTGCTCGGGAGCCTCGGCGCGAGTGCTGCGCTCGTGACGGCGGTAACTGCGGTCGTCAGCCTGCTTGGATAGGGCCGTGGCTCACCCTGTGAAGCTGCGCGTGGACCAGAAGGCCGACGCCCTCTACCTGGGGCTCGACGACTCGACCATCGTCGAGTCCGAGGAGGTCTCGCCGGGCGTCGTGCTGGACTACAACGCGTCCAACGAAGTAGTCGGTGTCGTGTTGCTCGGCCTCTCGAAGCGCTCCCCCGGGCTGAACCTCACCGCGCTTCAGTTCGAGACGCGCTGAGTCTCCTCGCCGGCGGGAACGTCGGCGCGGAGCCGCTCGGCGCGCATCCGGTCGGCGAGGTCGAGCACGTCATCGAGTGAGCACTCGCCGTCAAGGTAGCGCTGGTAGGCTTTCCACAGCGGCGCCGCGCGGCTCCGCGCCCGCATCCGTGCCCACTCCGCCTCCTCGGCCTCGATCTCCTCGGGGGTCGGCTCGGGGGTACGAGGCAGGCTGGCGTGGATGGACTCCCGCATCCGCTCTGCGAGCTCGAGCACCTCATCGAGCGAGCGCTTGCCTTCGAGGTACTCCTGATAGGCTTCGCGTAGCATTGCTCCGGCCTTCATCGTCTGTACCTCTTCCGCAGGGACAACACTACGTCGCGTTCATGCCAGATGGCCCAGTACCAGTGCCGCGGCTCCATTCGATGCACGGGGCCGGGCTCGACGCCCACAGTGCTGACTGCCAGCGAGCGGAGCATGAGCGGCTCGTCTCCAGCATTGGCGAGACCATCCACGAAGACACCCCAGGACGCTAAGGGGTCAAGCAGCGAGGTCCTCGTGGGTGTAACGGTGTCCCCAGGCGGTCGTCTCGTCGTAGGGCAAGCGGCGCTTCAGGCAGCCATGTAGGTAGCCGACGAGACGGTTGCCGAGGGCGCGGAGCGCCTGGTGGTGGAGGTCGCCCGCGGCGCGCCGCCGATCGTAGAACTCGCGGCAGCCGGGGCTGGCCTGCAGGGAGCACAGCGCCCACTGGTCGACTGCGTCGTAGAGGCGCCGGTTGCGGACGAAGCGGGCTTTCACGGTGTGCTTGCGGCCGGATGCTACCGTCAGCGGCGACGTGCCGGCGTAGTTCCTGCGGGACTTCGCCGACTCGTAGCGTTCGGGGTCATCCCCGAACTCGCCAAGCACCCGGGCGCCGAGGACCACGCCGAGACCGGGCAGGGAACGGTAGATACCGGCGTCCGGGTGCTGCTCAAAATGGCTCGCGAGCTCGGCCTCGAGCTCCTTGATCTGACGGTTGATCTCGCCGATCACCCTCATTGCCGCACTGGTGCTCGCGGCGAATGCCTTGCTCACCGCGGGCGGAGCCTCGAGCTGCGGTGAGCGCAGCGCGTCGCGGACCTCGGCGGCGCGCCGCTCGATGTTGCGCCGGCGGCCGCCGCGGCGCAGCGCGGAGCGGATCTGGGTGATGCTCAGCCGCGCCGCCTCGCGCGGGCCAGGCGCTGTCGCCAGCACGCCCACCGCGTCGTCGTGCGCGAGGTCGGGGAAGGCCTCCAGCGCACCCGGAAAGTACTCCCTGAGCGCGTTGCGCAGCCGGTTGGTCTGGCGGACGCGGTCCCAGATCAACTGCTGGTGGGCGCGGGCGAGGATGCGCACCGCGGCGGCTTCGTCGCTGTCGCCGGCGACCTCCCGGTGGTTGTGCCGGTCGGTGCGGACGAGGTCGGCGAGCAGCTTCGCGTCGCCGGCGTCGGACTTGGCGCCGCCGACGTGGTGGCGGTCGCGGTAACGCGACGCCGAGCGCGGGTTGATGGCGTAGACGTGGTAGCCGGCCGCGAGCAGTGCCGCGACCCAGGGGCCGCGGTCCGTCTCGATGCCGACGATCACCTCACCCGGCCCTGAGGCGTACCCGGCGACCAGTCCGTGCAGGGCAGTGATGCCCTCCACCCCTTCGGGCAGACGCCGGGCGGCGAGCCGCTCGCCCGCGTCGTTCATGAGATGGACGTCGTGGTGGTCTTCGGACCAGTCATCGCCCAGGTACAAGGCCATCGTGTTTCAGTTCCTCTCCCGCTTCGCGCTGCTCGGTGCGACCCGGCGGGTTGGTTCCTGCGACGGCCTAATGGATCAGTGCTCGATGGCACGACACCCCATGAGTGCTGCAGAACAACCCGGAATACCAGCAGGGGCTCGGTCTTCGTGAAGCGGTCCAGAAGCCGCAGGGATCAGCTGAGAGCTCACCGGCTGGCAGGGTCCAGAACCAGTCTGCCAGAGAACCTCTGGCCGCTGGTCGGGCCCCATTAGAGATCCCCTGCCAGATTGACGAGCCCGCGCTCATAGCGAAGATCCGTCCCCGGGTGCTCGACCGCATACATGCAGATGTCGCACGTATCGGGCGTGGGGTCAGCGTGGTTCTCTACCGGAATGGGAACACTTCCTGCTATCCGTCATGTATTTGACACAACAAGTATAGCAGGTGTGCAGTTTTGACGCCTCGGACTTCCCGCCTAGGAGCGACACCTGCGCTGGTGACGGCCGTGGTCAGCTTGCTCGGGTAGCGCTCAGTTCCCGTTCGCCGAGAAACCGCCTTGCTGCGCGAGGTGCACGAGCGTGGTCGCGAGCGCGAGGGCGTCCCGCGCCTCGTCGAGGGTCACGTTGAGCGGGACAGATTCATCCGCAGTCCCATGGCGGTCGAGCTGCGACTTCCAGAGCATCCGCAGCATGCCGACGATCCGCTCGACGTTCGCGTTGGGCGTGTCCGCCTGAAGCCTTACAGAGAACTTGGACGGCTTGTTGTTGATATCGGCAATGATGGTACCGAGCGTCGGCCGTCCATTATTCGGCGAGACAGTGGGCGCGAAGGCCGCTTCGACGGCACGGACAGCCTCACGGTAGGCACCGGTGGGATCGGGCTCTCGGCCCCACGCCTTGTGCCACGCGCTCCTCAAGTAGTCCGCCGGGCGGCTGTCCGTCGCGAAGACCGACTCGGCGATGCCCTGCAGCGTCTCGTCGACTCGGCCTTCTAGACCTCGGGGTGTCGCGCGCCACGCCGAGCCCCCGTCCGAGAGTACGCGCTCGAGATCCCCAATGCGGTACTCAGGGACGCGTGCATGGTGGAGGAGGTAGTCGATCACATCGAGATACAACTCGACCGAGATCTGACTGAAGTACGAGGGGATGACCGTACGCAGGGCAAGCTGCATCGGCTCCCGGATCCGCGAATCCATCTGGTCTCGCCAGCTAGGATGGTGACTGGTATCGACGATCCACCTAAGGAATTCGCCTCGCAGCCAGTCCGGCACACCCTTATGAAGAACATCAAACGCCCTCGCACGTTCCGGATCGTTCCGGACGCTCAGTGGCAGCCATCGGTCTTCCGCCACCAGGGTGCCCCTGCCTACCCGGGCGTCCGCTGGGCCATCTGGTAGATCTTCCCCTCCGTCTTGATCGACGGGGCGATCACCATCCGCGCCGCGTGGAACTCGGCGATCGTCGACGCGCCGCATGTCGCCATCGACGTGCGGAGCGCGCCGACGAGGTTCTCGGTGCCGTCGGTGCGTGAGGTCGGGCCGAAGAGCAGTGTGTCGAGGGTGCGCGGCTGGCCGACGTGGACGCGCACGCCGCGCGGCAGCTCCGCGTGCGGCGTCGCCATGCCCCAGTGGTAGCCGCGGCCCGGGGCCTCCTTCGTCGCCGCGAAGGGCGAGCCGATCATGACCGCGTCGGCGCCCGCGCAGATCGACTTCGAGAGGTCGCCGCCCGTGCGGATGCCGCCGTCCGTGATGATCGGGACGTAGCGGCCCGTGCGCTCGTAGTACAGGTCGCGCGCGTAGGCGGTGTCGAGGGTGGCGCTGACCTGCGGGATGCCGATGCCGAGCACCTCGCGCGAGGTGCACGCCGCACCCGGCCCCACTCCGACGAGGATGGCGTGGACGCCGGTCTCCATCAGCTCCACCGCCGCGCCGGTGTCGACCGTGTTGCCGACGAGCACCGGGAGCGGCGCGATCTGCTCGACGAGTTCGTCGAGCTGCAGGCCGCGTAGCGAGCGCGAGACGTGGCGCGCGGTGGTGACGGTGGACTGCACGGCGAAGAAGCTCGCGCCGGCGTCCCTGGCGATCGGCGCGAGGCGCTTCGTGTTCGCCGGAGTGGCGCTGACGGCCGCGATGCCGCCGCGCTCGCGGATCTCCTCGACGCGCCGGCCGACGAGGTCGTCGCGGATCGGCTGGGAGTAGACGTGCTGGATGATCTCGGTGGCGTGCTCGAGGGTGGCCGCGGCGATCTCGTCGAGGACGGCGGCGGTGTCCTCGTAGCGCGTCTGCAGGCCCTCGAGGTTGAGGACGGCGAGGCCGCCGGCCCGCGTGAGGTCGCCTGCGAACGATGGGTCGACGACCGCGTCCATCGCCGAGGCGAGGATCGGGAACTCGAAGGTGTGCTCGCCCAGCGTGAAGGTGGGCTCGACGAGGTCGGGGTTCGTGGTCACGGCGCCGGGGACGATCGCGACATCGTCGAACCCCCACGCGCGCTCGAGGCTCTTGCGTTCGGCCATCATCTCCGGATCCCCTCTTCCGTCGTGATCACACGTGGTCCATCGGCGTCAGGCGGCGAAGACGGCGGCTGGGGGATGGCATCCGGGGGTGCGGATACACGAAGACCCCGCCACTCGGGAGGGGTCTGGCCCGGGATACACCCCGGGACGATCGGTTGCCAGGCTGTCGCATGGGTCCCGCCACGGTCACCCTGCTTTTGTGAATGGTAGAACCAGCGGGATCGAGGGTCAACGCTGCGTAGTGCATCAACAGTACCTGCTACCGGGCGGAGGGCAGCCGCAGGTCATGGTGAACTGCCGGCCCTCCTCGGTGTGACTGCGCGAGCGGCCGGTGCGCCTTGTGGAGAGACGCGAACCAGGCGTTGCAGGGCGCCCGCAGGCGCCACGTCAACTCGTGCGCGACCGGGATCGCCAGCCAGGGTCCTGCTCCTGCCGCTCCGAGGCGAACACTGCCGTGGCTTGCTCGATGTCGGCGAGCGCCTGGCGGAAGACCACTTGCTTGAGATAGGTCTGGTAGGGCACGCCGAGGATGGCGGCTGCTCGCTTGACGACGGCGATCTGCCCCTTGCCCCAACGGAGGCTGACGCTGCCTGTTCCGAGTTCGCGGTCTGCCTCCGCCTCAAGGCGCGAGACGAGCTCAGAAACGTGAGCGTCCTCCTCGACGCGCTCGGAGACGACCTTCATGTCGAGGGGCTTTCGTGGATTGGCCATCATTCCCTCTCCCGTTCAAAGCAACTGATTACGATCACCGAGCGGTCGTGCGCGTGGCGCGTCCAGTAGAGGCCGTGTGTCTCGCTCATGGTCTCGAATCGCTGCCTGGCCTCATCCCACGATCCGCCCTCGCCTTCGAAGAACGCGCGGATGGCGTCCTGGGGCGTGGCGCCGTGCCGCAGCGTGATGTGGAGCACTTCTGGCGCTTCCAGATCGTAGTAGAAGCGGAACAGCTCGCCGCGCGCCTCGATGATGAGCGCCACCCGCGTCGGCATGCTGCGATTGTAATGCATATTGCATTACGGTGACATGCGCCTTGCGCGTTGCGCGTCGGCAGGACTCGTGACGCCCATCCCCTCGCCTGGTGACAGGACTTCTGATGCGATCCGTGCCGGACCACGCCGTAGCGAGGACCGGCCCCTCGCCCGCCTACCGCACCGGGTCCGCATACCAGCCGCTCCAGGCCCGTTTCCAGCGCCGCAGCAGCGCGATGAAGAGCGGGTTCGTCCAGATCAGCACGCGCCACAGCGGCCAGCGGTCGAACCGCCGGGACGACGGCCGCACGCGCGGCTGCCAGATGAAGCGCGTCGAGCCGTTCGAGCGCTTCGCCAGGCGCTTCAGGCGCCAGTAGAAGTCGACGTCCTCGCCGATCCACACCTGCTCGTCGTAGCCTCTGATGTCCTCGAACGCGCGCTCGCGGCTGAACTGCGCCGCGCCTTGCGCCATGCCCGTGACGCGTGCGAGCAGCCGCCACGCGCGCAGGTAGAGCCGCATCGAGCGCCGTTGTGGGCGGTAGTCGACATCGACCGCGCCACCGACGCACGCCGGGTCGCGCATCGCGTTGTGGATGGCATCGAGGAGCGTGCGCGGCACGATCACGTCGGAGTCGATGAAGACGAGCACCTCGCCGCGCGCGGCGCGCGCGCCCGCATTGCGCGCGCGGCCGATGCCCTGCACCGGTTCACCGTCGCGCCCTTCGAGCGGGCGATCGAGGCGGTCGCGTCCCCGCTGTGGTTGTCGACGACGATCGTCTCGACCTCGACGCCGCTGCTCGCGCGGAGGTGCGCGACGGCGGCCGCGATGGCGTCGAGGGTGGAGGCGAGGTAAGCCCTCTCGTTGTAGGCGGGGATGATGATGGTGAGGTCCTCGGGGATGCAGCGTACCGCATGGCGGGGCGCCGGCCGTGCGTGGCCGTGCGGGGCGCAGGTGCTACGATCGCGCCGATGCCCGAAACCGTCCTCGCCGCCGTCGCCTGGCCATACGCGAACAGCGCCCTGCACGCGGGCCAGATCGCCGGCGCCTACCTGCCGGCCGACATCTTCTCGCGCTACCACCGCATGCGCGGCGACCGCATGCTCATGGTCTCCGGCTCCGACGTGCATGGCACGCCCGTCACGATCAGCGCCGAGCAGCAGGGCGTCACGCCCCAGGAAGTGATCGCGACCAACCACGCGTCGTTCCTCGACACGTTCGAGCGCTTCGGCATCTCTTTCGACCTGTTCACGTCGACCGGCACCCCGAACCACGCGGAGGTGACGCAGGACATGTTCCTGCGCCTCCATGAGCAAGGGCACATCTACGAAGCCGAGATGACGATGCTGTTCGACCCCGAGGCCGAACGCTTCCTGCCCGACCGCTACGTCGAGGGCACCTGCCCGTACTGCGACTACACCGACGCGCGCGGCGACCAGTGCGACCAGTGCGGCCGCACGATGGACGCCCTCGAACTCATCGATCCCCGCTCGCGACTGTCCGATTCGACGCCGCAGCCGCGCCGGACGAACCACTGTTTCCTGCGCCTCACCGCCTTCAACGACGAACTGCTCGCGTGGGTCGATCCGCTGGAGCACTGGCGACCGGCCGTACGCAACTTCACGCTCGGCCTGCTGCGCGAGGGCCTGCACGACCGCGCGATCACGCGCGACATCGAGTGGGGCGTCCCGGTGCCCCTCGACGGCTGGGACGAGAAGCGCATCTACGTGTGGTTCGAGGCGGTCATCGGCTACCTCTCCGCGACGAAGGAGTGGGCGCAGATCTCGGGCGAGCCGGACGAGTGGGAGGCGTGGTGGAAGGACCCCGCGTCGCGCATCGTCTACTTCCAGGGCAAGGACAACGTCCCGTTCCACACGACGATCTGGCCGGCCATGCTGCTCGGCTACGGCGGCCTCAACCTGCCTTACGACGTGCCCGCCAACCAGTACGTCACCATCTCCGGCTCGAAGGCATCGTCGTCGCGCAACTGGGCGATCTGGATGCCGGACTACCTCGACCGCCACGACCCGGACCCGCTGCGCTACGCGCTGACCGCGATGATGCCCGAGACCTCCGACACCGACTTCACGTGGGCCGAGTACGTGCGCCGCAACAACGACGAGCTGGTCGCGCGCTGGGGGAACCTCGTCCACCGCGTGCTCACGCTCACCCGCCGCCACTTCGACGCGCGCATGCCCGAGGCGCCTGCGACGCTCGCGCCCGAGTCGGCCGCGCTGCTCGCGCGCGTCGACGCGGCCTTCGACGAGGTTGGCGGGCACATCGACGCGCTGCGCCTGCGAGCCGGGTTGCAGGCGGCGATGAGCGTGGCGCAGGAGGCGAACCGCTACCTCGACGAGCGCGCGCCGTGGGTCGCCGTGCGCGAGGATCGCGACTCGGCGGCGGAGACGCTGTCGACGGCGATCCACGCGATCGCGGGGCTGGCCACGCTGTTCCAGCCGTTCCTGCCGTTCACCTCGCCGCGCGCGTGGGCGCTCGCCGGGTGCGAGGGCGATATCCAGGCCGCCGGCTGGCAGCGCACGCCGATCGCGGCGGGCACGCCGCTGCCGGAGCCCGCGCCGCTGTTCCGCAAGCTCGACGACTCGCTCGTCGAGGAGGAGGAGGCGAGGCTGGGCCAGTGAAGGCCCCAGATCGGTCGCCAGTACGGAGGACCACGCCATGAGCCCACTCGACGCACCGATCGTCGACGCGCACTCGCACACGTGGTCGCGGGCGTTCCGCAATGACTACGACGAGGTAATGGAGCGTGCCTGGCTCTCCGGCCTCGTCGCCGTCGTCGAGGTCGGCGGCAGCGCCGAGAGCAGCGAGGAGGCGTACGCCGTCGCCGCCCGCGACGAGCGCATCCACGCCGTCGCCGGCCTCCACCCGCACAGCGCGAAGGACCTGCCGCAGGAGCGCGATCGACTGCGTGATCAGGCGCTCAGCGGGCGCTTCGTCGGCCTTGGCGAGATGGGGCTCGACTTCTATCGCAACCTGTCGCCGCAGGACATCCAGTACGAGGCGTTCCGCTTCCAGCTCGAACTCGCGCGCGAGGCCGAGCTGCCCGTCGTCATCCACAGCCGCGACGCCGACGAGGAGGCCTACGAGGTCATCGCCGAGTGGGCGGGCCGCGTCGGGCGCTACCTCGGGCCGGACCGCGAGATCGGGATGATGCACTGCTACGCCGGCGACACCGAGCTCGGCGAGCGCTACCGCGCGCTCGGCTTCCTGCTTTCGATCCCCGGCCCCGTCACGTACCCCGGCGCCACGCGTCGCCAGGACGTGGCCCGCACCGCGCCGCTCGAGTCGCTGCTCGTGGAGACCGACGCTCCGGCGCTGACGCCGCAGTCGAACCTCGGCAGCCGCAACGAGCCAGCCTACATCCTCGAGACCATCGCGTTCGTCGCCCAGCTGCGCGGCGACACGCCGGAGCACATCTCGCGCGTCACGGCGGAGAACGCCGCGCGCCTCTTCAGCTTCGAGTTGCCATCGTGACGACGCGCGTCGATCAGTTCGCGCTGTACGGCCCCGTCGCCGACGACCTGCCGGCCGTCGACGAACTGCTCGCCTCGCTCTACGACGTCGACTTCCCGTGGCTGCGCGAGATGCTCGAGGCGGCGCTCGGCGGGAGCGGGAAGCGTATGCGACCCGCGGTGAGCCTGCTCGCGGGTCGCCTCGGCAGCTACGACCTTGACCTGCTCGTGCCGATGGCCGCGAGCGTCGAGCTACTGCACACGGCGACGCTCGTCCACGACGACGTGATCGACATGGCCGAGGAGCGTCGCGGCCGCCCGACGGCGGCGTCGCAGTTCAACAACGCGCCGAGCGTGATGCTGGGCGACTACATGTTCGCGCACGCTGCGGAGTTCGTGGCGCGCACGGGCAACATCCGCGTGATCCGCAACTTCGCCGACACGCTGCGCGTGATGGCGACCGGCGAACTCAGCCAGGACGTTTCCGCCTACGAGTACTCGCGCGACGTGCAGCGCTACCTCGACCGCATCTACGGCAAGACCGCCTCCCTCTTCGCGACCGCGAGCGAGGGCGGCGCGATCGTCTGCGGCGCGCCCGAGCCCCACGTCGAGGCCGCGCGCCGCTACGGCGCGCAGCTCGGCATGGCGTTTCAGATCGTCGACGACGTGCTCGACTTCAGCGCCACGTCCGAGGAGCTCGGCAAGCCGGTCGGCTCGGACCTCCTCGCCGGCACGCTCACGCTGCCGGCGCTGCTGTACATGGAGCGCTACCCCGACGACAATCCGATCCGCCGCGCGTTCGACGGCGTGCGCAGGCGCGCCAACCTGCAGCGCGCGATCGAGGAGATCCGCGCGTCCGGGCTCCTCGAGGAGTCGCTCGAGACGGGTCGTCGCTTTGCCAGAGAGGCAGTCAAGGCCCTCGACGCGCTGCCGGGCGGTGAGCCGCGCCACACCCTGGAGCGCCTCGCCGAGTTCGTGGTCGAGCGCCGCTCCTAGTTGCAGTTTCCGGGTACTCAATACCCTCGCCGCACCTCCAGCACCCGCCGGTTCCCCGCCAGGTCGCGATGCACCTCAGTCTCCCCGCCACCCAGCGCCGCCGTCACCCAGTCGCCGACAAGGCCGGACTGGCCGCCGCCGAGCTCGAGCAGCACGGCGACGGGGCCCTCGGCGACGTGGTCCGGGAGCTGGTCGACGAACGCGCGGATGACATCCACGCCTGTCTCACCGCCGTCGACGGCGAGACGGGGCTCGGCGGCGCGGATCTCTGCGGGGAGGCGCTCGAACTCATCGGTGGGGATGTACGGCAGGTTCGCGGCGACCACGTCGAGCGGCTCGCCGATGGGTTCGAGGAGGTCGCCGGTGAGCAGCACCACGCGGTCGAGCAGTCCGAAGCGCGTGCGGTTGCGGCCCGCCCACGCCAGCGCCTCGGTCGACGCGTCGGTGGCGAAGACCTTCGCCTGCGGGGCGTGCCGCGCGACGGCGAGCGCGACCGCGCCGCTGCCCGTGCCCGCGTCGGCGACGCGCACGAGGCGGCGCGCGTTGGGGTGCGCGCGGATCGCCGCCAGCGTCGCCTCCACCAGCGTCTCGGTCTCCGGGCGCGGGATGAGCGCGCCGGGGCCGACCTCGAACGTCAGCCCGTAGAACTCGCGTCGCCCGAGGATGTACGCGAGCGGCTCGCGCTCGCGGCGGCGCTCCAGCAGCGTTTCGAACGCCGCGAGGTGCGCAACGTCGGCGGGCTCACGCGACGCGGCGATGACCTGCACGCGCGTCAACCCAGCGGCCTCGCCGTATAACAGCTCGACTTCGAGTCGCGCCTCGTCGAGGTCGCCGGAGGCGCCTCGATCGAGCAGGTCGGAGGCGGCCGCGTGCAGCCGCTCACTGAGCGACGGGACGGGCTCGCTGCTGCTGGTCACGACGTCGAGGGTGGCTAGCCGGCGGTGGCGGCGAGGAGGCGCGACTGCTCATCGAGCTGGACGGCGTCGATGAGGGCCTCGATCTCGCCGTCGAGGATGCGCGGGAGGCTGTGCAGCGTGACATTTACGCGATGGTCGGTGACGCGGTCCTGCGGGAAATTGTAGGTGCGGATCTTCTCCGAGCGGTCCCCGGTGCCGACCTGCGTACGGCGGGCGTCGGCGACCTCGGCGTCGGCCTTCGCGCGCTCGAGCTCGTAGAGGCGCGCGCGCAGCACGCTTGCCGCCTTCGCGCGGTTCTTGGCCTGCGAGCGCTCGTCCTGGCAGATCACGACGGTGCCCGTCGGCTCGTGCGTGAAGCGCACGGCCGTGGCCACCTTGTTCACGTTCTGGCCGCCCGCGCTGCTCGCGTGGAAGATGTCGATCCGCACCTCGGACCAGTCGATGTCGACCTCGACCTCGTCGACCTCGGGCAGGACGGCGACCGTAGCCGTCGAGGTGTGGATGCGCCCCTGCGACTCGGTCTCGGGCACGCGCTGCACGCGGTGGACGCCGGACTCGTGCTTCATGCGTCGATACGCGTCCTGACCGCTCACCTCGAACGTGATCTCGCGGTATCCGCCGGGGCCGGACTCCGAGGTGTTGAGCACCTCCAGCCGCCAGCCCTGGCGCTCCGCGTAGCGCGAGTACATGCGGAACAGGTCGGCGGCGAACAGGGCGGCCTCGTCGCCGCCGGCGCCGCCGCGGATCTCAACGATGGCGTCCTTCTCGTCGGCGGGGTCGCGAGGCAGCAGGGCGACCTTCAGGTCCTCCTCGAGCTGCGCGAACAGAGGTGACAGCCGCTCCTCCTCCTCGCGGGCGAGCTCGCGCTCGTCCTCGTCGTTGGAGCGCAGGAGGTCGTGCGCGTCGTCGAGGGCCTCGCGGGTGTCGCGGAAGCGACGGCCGAGGTCGACGGTGCGTTCGAGGTGGGAGCGTTCGCGGGCGATTTCGGCCATGCGGCGGTGGTCGGACATCACCTCCGGGTCGGCGAGGAGCGCCGTGAGCTCCTCGAACCGCGCTTCGATCTCGGCAATACGTTCGAGCATGGGACTAGGGTAGGTGATGACTGAAGGAAGGCCACTGCCCTATGGCCCATTCAGCTAGCTCGCGGTTACGGTCCTCGATTTCGCTTGGCGTCCATTGTTCGTAGTCTTCGTAGATCGTCATCGTCGACTTATAGATCGTATCTCTGCGCAGCAGGTCTTGCGCGTCCGACCAAGACATTGTGCTCTTCGTCGAGTTGGCAGCCTGCGAGAGCGGAACCAAGTTGCCCCAGCTACCGATGAGCTTTTCCTCGGCGTCACGGAAGACGTCAGCCCATTCCCCTTTGAGGCTCTGTGGAGCTACGTGGTCGATGGTGAACCCAGACAGTTGCGTGGCGCTTAGCCGATCACCTCTTCGCAAAGAAACCTCGTATTCTTCCATGATGTAATGACAGAGCCGTCGGCCGTATAGAGGTTCCCGCATGATGTTTGAACGCACGATATCGTCCCCTGGGAACCGCATGCTCCGAGCTTCGAGTTCCTTGCGGACCTTCGCTGGGTCAGCTCCTGCTGATCGATCCCAAAGGACTTTGAACACTGTGTGCAGCCCTGTCGGCTCCAGGCCGACAAACGCCCGTCGAACCAAGAACGCTTCGACAATCGTTAATGATTCGGCTGCTTGTTCAAGGTCCAGTTCACCTGAGGCCGCAGCCTCCAGCACACGCATCGGGAACGGAAGGATCACTGACGGCGGATTCATTCGGTAAAGCCGCCGTGCTACCGCGGCCACATCGCGTGGGAGGCCAGCGTAGTCGCGGCCCGCCGTCAGGCACAGGAACGCAGGGACGAATAGTTCGATATCGTCAACGATGTTCTTAATCTGCTGCTCGTGATCGGCCTCTTCGCGATTGAGATCGTTCCAATACTGCTCGAGGGCGTTCATTGAGCGCGACTTTGTAGTTTGCGGATCGCGTATGAGGGCGAACGGAAAGAAATAGTTATCTATAGCGTCATCAAGACGTTGCTCGAAAGGTTCCCATAGCTGCGAGTGTATGTTCTGCGCGAGCACCCGGTTCCCCGAGAGTTTCCCAAAGACATGATTCCGGACCAGGTCGGCAACAGTGAGCGGAGCTCCTTCACGGTTGAGCCGATCAAAGACTTCACTGGGATCGTGTCTGGGCTCCAATTGGATTTCTACGAGCTCGGCCTTCGCAAGAATTAGGTCGATCAGATTGAGAATCGCCTCTGAGTCGGTGATCTCTGGTGCTTTGTTTACGATGCGATTTTTGATCTGAAGGCGCGCGTAGTCAAAACATCTCGTCATTAATCCTTGGCGGTGCGGTTGCAACGTACCGAAGCGGATATTCTGGCTCTTAGCATTTCGAATTAAGGCCGCGTATTCGGCAACATCAGGTGTAGTAACGATCATCTTTGGGAGGGCGCGGTCTTCTCTCCGGTTCGCGATCCCTAGGTAGCTTGAGATCAGACGCTCACTATCCGTTTCGTAACCTCGTTCTAGTAGTTCGACTGCGGCAGCCAGTATCGTTAAGAAGATGGTAGTGAGCCGCTGCTGTCCATCGATCAGTGAGAACCGCGCAGCCCTGGTCGTCGAGCTCGGTTGCGATGGCTTCGTGATGATCGCGCCGAGGAACAAGGATTCAGTGGTCTCATTCTCTAGGTCGCTAATGTCGTCCCAGAACCGGGCCAACTCGCGCCGAGATCCCGTGGGGGACCACCGGTAACGGCGCTGGAAGAGAGGCGCCTCGAAGATCTGGTCGGGCTCGAAGATGGTGTGCAGCGCTACTGCGTCGGTCACGGAGTCCCTCTCGGCTTGTGGAGAATGCGCGCCAGGGTGATGCGTCTAGCATAGCGTTCGCGCGGGAGGTCGGCCATGCGACGGTCGTCGGAGGCACCGCTGGGTCGCGCGGTCCGACCGCGCGACCCAGCGGTGCCTGCTCCCACCTCGCGATGCGTTCGACCGCTGATCATTTAGCAGGGGCGCTCGTGGGGAGCCCGCGCGGGCCGCGATGCTACGATGTGTCGACCGCTCCCACGCGGTGGAGGCTCAGGGGTGAAGAAGGATCTTTCGATCGAACTCGACGACGCAGCGCTCCAGGCGCTCGATGAGCACGTCCGCGAGGAAGGCGAGTCGCGTGAGGACGCGGCGGCGCGGCTCCTCGACGAGGGCTTGCGCATGGCGAAGCACCCGTGGGTATTCTTCCGCACGGAGCCCGCAGGCCGGCGCCCGGTACTCATGGGCGGCCCGGACGTATGGATGGTGGCCCGTCTCTTCCGCGACCTCCCGCTCGACAGCGATGAAGCGATTGAGCGCGCCGCCGACCACGCGATCGCGCTCCTCAGCAGCGTGCCGCGCCACACGATGCTGGCCGCCATCGGGTACTACATCGACTACCACGACGAGATTGACGAATGGATGCGCGTCCTCGACGACGAGTCGGAACGCGCGGAGGCCGAGTGGCTGCGTAAGCGCGAGCTCCAGCGCGCTTGAAGCTGCTCCTCGACGAAATGATGGACCCGGCCGTGGCAGCGGGGTTGCAAGCGCGCGGCCACGACGTTGTTGCCGTGAGCGATGTGCACACGCTGCGCGGCCTTCCGGACCACGGGATTCTCGCTGTTGCGCGTGCGGACGATCGCTTGGTCGTGACGGAGGATCGGGGCGACTACCGCCGGCTTGCCGCCGCCGAGGTTCGGTCCGGCGGTCAGCACCTCGGGCTGATCCTGACGAGCAACCGGCGCTGGCCGCGCGGGCATCCGCGCACAGTCGGTCGCCTCGTGCGCGCGCTCGACGCGCTGCTGCGTTCAGGCGAGACTATCGAGGGCGAGCACTGGCTGGCACCAGTCGACTGAAGTCAGCGCCTACTCGTCGCCTCCGACGACACTTGGCGCATCGCTCAGTGCAACCTCGCGCTGCTCCCCGTCACCGGCGAGGTGCTTGAGCTGCACGACGCCGCGCTCCGCCTCGTTGTCGCCGAGGATGGCGGCGTAGCGGGCGCCGGAGGCGCCGGCGCTGCGGAGCTGCGCGCGCATCGAGCGGCCCGGGATGCCCGCGCGCACGACGAGGCCCGCCGCGCGCAACGCCTGCGCGAGGCGCAGCGCCGCCCCCGGGCCGTGCTCGCCGAGCGGGATCATGACCACGTCGACCGCGGCGTCCGAGGGCGCCTCGATGCCACGGGCGCGGAGGTTGAGGATCGTGCGCTCGACGCCCATCGCGGTGCCGGTGCCCGGCGTCGGCGGGCCGCCGAGGAGCTCGATGAGGCCGTCGTAGCGGCCGCCGGCGCTGACGGTGCCCTGTTGGCCGCCACCGCCCCGCGGGGCATCCCCGCGTCCAGGGGAGGCTGAGCCCTCGGCTTCCGGCGGCTCGAACTCCCACACGGTGCGCGCGTAGTAGTCGAGGCCGCGCACGATGTGCGGCGCGATCTCGTAGGGGACGCTCGAGGCGTCGAGGAGTGCGCGCACCTCCGCGAAGTGTTGGGCGTCGTCGTCGGTGAGGTAGTCGAGGATGCTCGGTGCGCTCGTGAGCGCGGGGTGGGCGGAGTCTTCCTTCGAGTCGAGGATGCGCAGCACGTTCGTCTCGAACCGGCGCTGCGAGTCGGCCGTGAGGCCGTCGAGGTGCGGGCGCAGGTGCTCGCGCAGCACGTCGACGTAGGTGCGGCGCGTGTCCGCCGTACCGATCGAGTTGATGCGCAGCACGAGGTCGTGACCGGGAGCCGCCGTGTCCGTCCGAATCAGCCCGAGCTCGCGGAAGAGCGTGTACTGCAGCTCGATGATCTCGGCGTCGGCGGCCGGCGAGGGGTCGCCGATGCACTCGACGCCGAACTGCCAGAGCTGACGGTAGCGGCCCGCCTGCGGGCGGTCGTAGCGGAACATCGGGCCGAAGTAGTAGAGGCGGACCGGCTGCGGGCGGCTGCCCATGCCGTGCTCGATGTAGGCGCGGCAGACGGCCGCGGTGCCCTCGGGCCGCAGGGCGAGCTCGCCGCCGCCACGGTCCTCGAAGACATACATCTCTTTCGAGACGATGTCGGACTCGTCTCCGGCCGTGCGGGCGAAGACGCGCATATCCTCGACGATCGGGGTGGTGATGAGCCGGTAGTCGAAGGAGCGGGCGACGCGTTCCGCGGTGTCGCGGACGAAGCGCCACAGCGGTTCGTCCTCGGGGAGGACGTCGCTCATGCCGCGAGGAGCCTGCAGGTCCGCCATACGCCCTCCGGCGCGCTCGCCGTCGCTCGAACGAGGGTACGCGTTGCGCCGGTCGCGTTCATCACGCGCTGTCTCCGGGAGCGCCGAAGTGCTAACCTGCCTGATCATGACGACGTCCAGCGTGGACGAACGCACCGGCACGGCCTACGACGACGGCTCCTCGGAGCTGCTTGAATCGCTGCGCGGGTACCTCCCCGACGACCGCCTCGAAGAAGTCCGGCACGCGTACGAGTTCGCCGCCGAGTGCCACCGCGAGCAGCTGCGGCGCTCCGGCGAGCCCTACATCACGCATCCCGTGGCCGTCGCGAAACTCGTCGGCGAGCTGCACATGGACGCCCACACCGTGCAGGCGGCGCTCCTCCACGACGTCATGGAGGACTGCGACGTCAGCCGTGAGCAGCTGATCAGCGGCTTTGGCGCCGACATCGCCAGACTCGTCGAGGGCGCCACGAAGATCGACCACATCCCCTCGACGGCAGCGCCCGGGGGCAAGGGCGCCGTCGACGCCGAGACTGTGCGCAAGATGCTGCTCGCGATGGCCGAGGACGTGCGGGTCGTGATCGTGAAGATCGCCGACCGGCTGCACAACATGCGCACCATCGAACACCTCGAACCGCACCGGCAGCGCGAGATCGCACGCGAGACGATGGACATCTACGCGCCGCTCGCCGGCCGGCTCGGCATCTGGCAGATGAAGTGGCAGCTCGAGGACCTCGCGTTCCGCCTGCTCGAACCCGAGCAGTACCGCCGGGCAGCCTCGGCGATCTCCTCGCGGCGCACGCAGCGCGAGCGGTTCGTGCGGCGCATCGAGCGGCAGCTGCGCGAAACGCTCACCGAGGCCGGCGTCGAGGCCAACGTGACGGGGCGCGTGAAGCACCTCTACTCGACGCACGAGAAGATGCAGCGCTACGCCGCCGAGGGAAAATCGTTCGACCAGATCCACGACCTCGTCGCGCTGCGCGTGCTCGTGAGCAACGTCGGCGATTGCTATCACGCGCTCGGCGTGGTGCATCAGACATGGCACCCGATCCCCGGCGCGTTCGACGACTACATCGCGAGCCCGAAGGAGTCGCTCTACCAGTCGCTGCACACGAGCGTCATGGGGCCGGGCGCGCGCCCGTTCGAGGTGCAGATCCGCACCAACGAGATGCACGAGATTGCCGAGTACGGCGTCGCGGCGCACTGGCGCTACAAGGAGGACGCCGGCGCCGGCGACCGCCAGTACGAGGAGCGCATGGCCTGGCTGCGCCACCTCATCGAGTGGCAGCAGGAGGCGTCGGGCACCGAGGACTTCCTCGAGTCCGTGAAGACGGACGTGTTCCGCGACCAGGTCTTCGTGTTCACCCCTCGGGGCGATGTGCGCGTGATGCCGGCCGGCTCGACGCCGATCGACTTCGCGTACCGCATCCACACCGACCTCGGGCATTACTGCACCGGCGCGCGCATCAACGGGCGTATCACGCAGCTCAACACGCCGCTCCAGAACGGCGACATTGTCGAGATCCTGAGCAGCCGGCGCTCCAACGGGCCGTCGCGCGACTGGTTGAGCGCGGAGCTCGGCTACCTCGGATCGAGCCACTCGCGGCAGAAGGTCCGGCAGTGGTTCCGCCGCCGGGAGCGCGGCGAGAACGTCGCCCGTGGCCGCGAGCTGCTGGAGCGCGAGCGCAAGCGCATGGGCATCGACGCGGTGCCTGAGGACTTCCACAGCGACTTCAACTACGAGAGCTTCGAGGACCTGCTCGCAGCGGTCGGCTACGGCGACGTCTCGGTGCAGAACCTGAGCAACAAGCTCGCCGACCACGGTGTCGAGTCCGCGCCGGCGCCACAGCTCGCAGCGCCCACCGTCACGGCCACGAGCGGCGCGCCGAGCGTGCGCGTGCTCGGGTCGGCCGGCCTGCACGTGACCCTCGCACGATGCTGCGGACCGCTGCCGGGCGACGACATCATCGGCTACGTGACGAGAGCGCGAGGCGTCACCATCCACCGCCGGAGCTGTCATAACGCCCGCAACGCGGCCGAGTCCGAGCGCTTCGTCGAGTGCGACTGGGGCCACAGCGGCGCTTTGTATGCAGCCGCCGTGGAGGTGCGCGCCTGGGACCGGGTCGGCCTGCTGCGCGACATCAGCACCTTCGTGGCGTCCGAGCGCGTGAACATGGTCAACGTGAGCACGCAGGACCACGGTGACCGCACCATCACGATCCACCTCACCCTCGAGACCGAAGGCCGCACGCAGGTCTCCAGACTGATGGGGCGCCTCGACGGTATCCGGGGCGTTATCTCCGTCGCACGGTCCGAGCGCTGACAACGTCCGTGTTGAAACGATTGTTCTCTTGAACGAACTGATGTGCTAGACTCCGCGCCGTAACGGCCGATGTGCCGTTACGCGGTGACGGAGAGGCGCATATGACGCTCGCGAAGGTTCGAAGCGGCGCGGTTGTCGGGGTCGAGGGCATCCCCGTCGACGTCGAGGTCGACATCGGCAGTGGTCTGCCGGCGTTCAACATCGTCGGGCTCCCCGACGCCGCGGTGCAGGAGGCGCGTGAGCGCGTGCGCGCCGCGATCCGCAACGCGGGGTTCGAGTTCCCGCTGCGCCGCATCACCGTCAACCTCGCCCCCGCGGACGTGCGCAAGCAGGGCCCCCTCTACGACCTCCCGATCGCCGTCGCCATCCTCGTCGCGTCGAAGCAGGTACCGGACCGGTTCGGCGAGATGGCGATGCTCGGCGAACTCTCGCTCGACGGGCACCTGCGGCACGTCAACGGCGTGCTGCCGCTGGTCTCGATGTGCGCGGACCAGGGCATCGCGACCGCCGTCGTGCCGCCCGAGGACGTGGCCGAGGCGCAACTGGCAGAGACGATCGAGGTGCGAGGGCTAGATACGCTCTCGAACGTGCGCGAGGACCCGGAGACGTGGCTCGCCGACTGTGAGCCGGATGGTGGTCGCGAGGAGCACCCGGCGGCTGTCGACCTCGCGGTGGTACGCGGCCAGGAGCACGTGAAACGCGCGCTCGAGGTGGCCGCGGCGGGCAGCCACAACGTGATGCTGCAGGGGCCACCCGGCGCCGGGAAGACGCTCCTCGCGCGCGCGGTACCGGGCATCCTGCCCGAGCTGAGCGCGTCCGAAGCCCTCGACGTGACGAAGATCTACTCGGTCGCCGGGTTGGTGGGGCAGGACCGCGCCATGGTGCGGCAACGACCGTTCCGTTCGCCGCACCACACGATCTCGCACGCGGGCCTCGTCGGCGGCGGGAGTACGATCCGCCCGGGCGAGATCTCACTCGCGCACCGCGGCGTGCTGTTCCTGGACGAGTTCCCCGAGTACCCCGGCGCCGCCCTTGAGGCGTTGCGCGAGCCGCTGGAGAGCGGAAGCGTGACCATCTCGCGGGCGCGCGGCTCGCTGACGTTCCCGGCACGCATCCTGCTCATCGCCGCGATGAACCCGTGCCCCTGCGGCTACTACGGCGACTCGCGCCGCACCTGCTCCTGCAACGACTCCACCGTGTCGCGCTACCAGCGACGTGTCTCTGGCCCGCTGCTCGACCGCTTCGACCTGTTCATGGGCGTCCCGCGCGTCGAGTACCACGAGCTGTCGGGCGAACCGTCGGGTGAGTCGAGCGCGGCGGTACGTGAACGCGTCGAGGCCGCGCGCTCGCTCCAGCGCGAGCGGCTCGCGGGGACGGCGCAGCTGACCAACGCCGAGATGGGCCCGGCCGAGGTACGCGCGTTCTGCCAGCAGCAGCTCGAGACCGACGCCGAGCCGCTGCTGTCGGCGGCGATGGAGCAGATCGGGCTCTCGGCGCGCGCGTTCCACCGCATCTTGCGCGTGGCCCGCACGATCGCCGACCTTGCGGGTAGCGAGACGATCAGCGCCGCCCACCTCGCCGAGGCGATCCAGTACCGGCGGCGCGGGGCCGACTGAGTCCTCGGGCCGCGCGTTGCGGGCCGGGGCAGCAGGCGGCTAGTGTGCGGGCGACCACGAGGGGAGCCCGTCATGGCAGATGAGTTGCAGTTCGTGCAGTACGAGATGGACGGTCACGTCGCCACTATCACGCTCAACCGGCCGGAGCGCCTCAACGCCGTCGGGAGCGAGCTCGCCGATGACCTCGTTGCGGCCTGGGACGTCGCGATCCACGACGACGACGTGCGGGTCGTGATTCTCACCGGCGCCGGCCGCATCTTCTGCGCCGGCCGCGACATCAAGGAGCAGGCCGAACTCGGCGGCCACACGACCGGCGCGCGCGGTCGTACGACCTCGCCGTACACGACGAAGCCCGTCATCTGCGCGGTGCGCGGCGGCGCGTGGGGCGCGGGCTGGGCGCTCGCGTACAACTCGGACATCGTGGTCGCGGCGGACGATGCCGTCTTCGCCATGTCCGAGGTGCCCACGGGCACCATCGGACCGACGAACTTCGGCGTGGTCAACAACATCCCGTGGCTCGCGGCCAGCGAGATCCTGATCCGCGGCCACCAGATCAGCGCCCAGCGCTGCTACGAGATCGGCCTCGCCAACCACGTCGTGCCGCGCGACGACGTGATGCGCGTCGCGCGCGAGATCGCCGAGGAGATCGCCGCGCTGCCGCCTCGCCACGTCCAGGTCACGAAGGAGCAACTGCTGATGGCGCGGCCGCGGCTGTCGCAGTACCAGAACGCTGTCGGGCTGAAGCAGGCGCAGGACTATCTCTACGCGCTCGAGGACACGAAGGAGGCCGCCGACGCCTTCGCCGAGAAGCGCACGCCCGTCTACCACGGCCGCTAGCGGCGTCGCGCGCGCAACTGTCGCCGCCCCATGAACCCCGCGCAGATGCGGATGCTGCCGTTCCGCATCGCGTTCAGCACGCGCGCCGTCGCCGACCTGCATCGCCGCATCGACTCGACTCGCTGGCCAGCGATGCCGTTCGCCACCGGCTGGTCCGCAGGCACGGACGACGCCGTGCTGCGCAGCCTCGTGCGCTACTGGCGCACCGAGTTCGACTGGTTCGACGTGCAGGAGCGGCTCAACCGCCACGCCCAGCTGCGGGGCCCCCTCGGCGATCCCGAGGGCGAGCTGCACTGCTTCCTGTTCGCGCCCGAACCCGACGCTGGCGAGGTCGCGCCGTTCCCGCTGCTGCTGCTGCACGGCTGGCCCGGCTCCTTCATCGAACTCATCCCGGCGGCGGAGCTGCTCTCACGGGGCGCGGGAGGCGGGCCCGCGTTCGAGGTGATCGTGCCGTCGCTGCCCGGCTACGGGTTCTCCGACGTGCCGCCGACGCCGGGCATGCACCCGGGCCGCATCGCGGAGCGGATGCACGCCCTCATGGGCGCCCTCGGCTACGACCGCTACGGCGTGCAGGGCGGGGACTGGGGCGCGATCATCGCGAGCCGCCTCGCCGGGGCGCACCCCGAGGCCGTCGCGGGGCTGCATCTCAACTTCCCGCCGCTGCGCGCTGTGGCCGAGGGCGCCGAACTGTCACCCGAGGAGTCCGAGTGGTGGAACAGCCAGGCCGACTGGCGCACCCGCGAGGGCGCCTACGGCGCGCTGCAGGGCACGAAGCCGCAGACGCTTGCCTACGCGCTCAATGACTCGCCGGTCGGACTGCTCGCGTGGATCGTCGAGAAGTTCTGGGCCTGGAGCGACCACGGCGATGACCTGTGGGAGACGTTCGACCGCGACGACGTGCTGGCGAACGTCACGCTCTACTGGCTGACCGGGAAAGTGCTGTCCGCGGCGCGCACCTACTACGAACGGCAGCACGAGGACCCGCCGTACCAGCCGCGCGGCCGCATCGAGACGCCGACGGCCTTCGCGCGCTTCCCGGCCGAGCCGTGGGCGTCTCCCCGCGCAGCGATGGAGCGCGACTACCGCATCGAGCGCTGGACCGAGATGGAGCGCGGAGGGCACTTCGCCGCGCTGGAGCAGCCCGAGCTCTTCGCGGACGATGTGGCGGCGTTCTTCGCGACGCTGACGTAACGGCCTCGGTTGCTCCGCGCGCGCGGGCATCCCTACACTGAAGGCCATGCCCTCGTAGCTCAGTGGATAGAGCACCGGCCTCCGGAGCCGGGGGCGCAGGTTCGAGTCCTGCCGAGGGTACCAGACGAGACTGTCCTCATAGCTCGGCCCAGGAGTCCGAACTCCGACGCATCCCTCCCTCCGGTGGGGCTGTCCGGCGGGGTAGGGATGGTGTAGCGGATTGTCGCCGTTCCGGGCTGCACCACGATCTCCTTGACGAACGGATGAAGGCCCTCGACTCGGTCACTCGCTCGTCCGCGGGAACTCGTCCAGCTCGCGAGCGTAGGCGGCGATGACCTCGCCGCTGTCCAGCATCGCCCGCCTGTCTTCGAGCACGACTCTCGCCTCGCCGGTCCATCCGCCGGCGAACGTCGGCCAGTCCCTCCTCGGCAGTCTCCAGCCCTCAGGCGCTGTTCGCGCGCCACCCCGTCCATCTCCTCATCCACCAGAGGCACGAGGCCGCGGATGCTCGATTCCGTGAGGGCGTGTTGCGAGCGGACAGCGGGGAATCGCACTCAATGTGCACATCCCGCGACCCAGAGCAACCTCGATCGTGCTGTAGCAGGCGCCGATCGTCGCCCCTCCTGCAGTCGCCGGCCTGTCCTCGCGACCCTCCGTGGCCGCGGCCGCCCGCGGTGCGCCGGCTATTGCGCCCCGATGTCCTCGATCTTGACGTAGTAGGCGCCGATCGTCGCCCCTGACCTGATCGACGGCTTGACCTCGAAGAAGTACTTGCCGTCCCTCGAGGGGGAGAACTCGCCGACTGCTCGAGGTGCGCACCCAGCCCACCGTGCCGGACGGTGGCCTGGCCGCGGCGGTGCGTTCGCCTCCGTCCACCGTGAGCATGATCCACAGCATCGCGGCCAGGGCCGCGAGCGCGAACGTCAGGCCGGCCGGCGCGGGATGCCTCTTGTGGCGAATGTTCCGAACGTGCTGCACTGGCATGTCAAACTTCCCCGCCACCGTTTCAAAGTGGTTCAAATCAATGAAAGTCAAATCAACGAACGTTTTTTCGGTCGGACGCGAGTCCGGACGCCGTCTCCGGTCCTCTCGTAATGGGGGGTGGCGAACCTCAAGACGAAGGGCCGAGCGAGCCGACCCCGCGGGAATTCCGGAGTTCAATCTCTGTGAGGCCATGAATTTACTGCGATCCGTCCACAATTAGCAGAGAAATGGATGCACTTTGTACAGAAAGCGTGTACATACCGTTGGACGACCCAGGGATATCGACTGGCACGAATGCCCTGCGTGACGCGCCCTCCCGCTCGGAGATCCTTCAACGCGGAAGCAAGCCACCCGGCGCTGAGGCCGACAGCCTCATGGGAGGCGCGTTCCTAGTACAGTCCCGTCAGACGTACCGATTGCACACATAACGGAAGAAGACCGCTACTGCTCCAGGCGCGCACGTTGCCCGTGACTGCGTTCCCGTGTCGGCTGGCGCTCGCGGTAATAGAACGGGTACCGAGAGGTGAATTGGATGAACGCGAGTCCGAAGTCCCTGCTAGCCGTTGTCTTCTTCACGCTGGTGTTGGCTGCATTGGTGGGATGCACTTCCGAACCTACCCCCACGCCAACTCCGTCTCCGACAGCCACGGCTACACCTGCGGTCGAGACGTCGGCTCCAACTCCGTCCCCCACAGCCACCGCTACACCTGCGGTCGAGACGCCGGCTCCAACTCCCGAACCCACTGCCACCGCTACGCCTGTTGCCGAGACGCCCACTCCAACTCCGGAACCCACGGCCACGGCTACGCCCGCGGCCGTGGCGCCCACTCCAACTCCCGAACCCACGGCCACGGCTACGGCTACGCCCGCGGCCGAGGCGCCTACTCCAACTCCCGAACCCACGGCCACGGCGACGCCTGCACCGCCCGTATCCGGGCCGGATGCTGCTCTCCCCTTCGATCCCGCGGTGGTTCGCGGCACCCTCAGCAACGGTCTGGACTACTACATCAGGCACAACGAGGAGCCACGCGGCCGCGCGCAGCTGTCGCTGGTCGTGAAGGCCGGCTCCGTCCTTGAAGAAGAGGAGCAGCGTGGGCTCGCCCACTTCGTGGAGCACATGGCCTTCAACGGGACGGCACGCTTCGCCAAGCAGGAAATCGTCGAGTACCTCGAGTCCATCGGCAGCAGCCTGGGCGCCGACCTGAACGCCGGGACCGGCTACGACTCAACCACGTACTGGCTCGAGATCCCGACGGACGATCCCGACACGATCGAGACGGCGTTCCAGATTCTCAGTGACTGGGCCTACGCGATCAGCTTCGCTACCGACGAGGTGGAGCTGGAGCGCAAGGTGGTGCTGGAGGAGTGGCGCGTGTACCAGGGGTTCTCCTCGCGCTTCCAGACCAACCTGTTCCCGCTGCTCTTCGGCTCCTCGCGCTACGCGGAACGGAGCCCGATCGGGCTCACCGAGATCATCGAGACCACGCCTGTGGAGCAGTTGCGGGCGTACTACGAGCGTTGGTATCGGCCGGACCTCATGGCCGTGGTCGCCGTGGGTGACTTCGATGCGGAGCTGATCGAGGCGAAGGTGCGGCAGCACTTCGCGCCGCCCCCGGAGGGCGAGGCTTCCCAGGAGCGGGCTGCCGTCGCGGATCCCACCGACCGGCCGAGCTTCGACGTGCCCGACAACGAGGCCCCGCTCGTCGATGTGTTCACCGACCCCGAGGCGCCCGTCACGCAGCTGACCCTGGTACGCAAGATTGCGCCTGAAGCCGGCCAGGACGTGGCAGCATTCCGGCGCGGCGCGACGGAACAACTCGCGTTCATGATGCTGAACGCCCGGCTGTTCGAGCGGGGCCAGGTCGCCGATCCCCCCTACCTGTTGTCTCAGACCGGACGCTCCGGGTTCGTCGAACCGCTCGACATCCTGACTTTCACCATCCTGGTGGAGCAGGACGGCGTCGAGCGCGGATTCGCGGGGCTACTGGAGGAGCTGCAGCGCGCTCGGCAGCATGGCTTTACCGCCACCGAGCTGGCTCGCGAGAAGGTCAACCTGTCGAGCTCCGTCGAGAGTGTGTACAAGCAGCGCGACCAGCAGGTGTCGGGCCGGCTTGCCCAGTCGTACCGGAGCCACTTCCTCAGCGGGACGCCGGTTCCCGGCATCGAGGCCGAGTGGGAGCTGTACCAGGAGGTGCTGCCGCACGTCTCGCTGGCCGATATCGATGACGTAGCGGCGTACTGGACGCAGCCCGAGAACACGGTGCTCCTCGTCTTGCAGCCCGAGGGAGCTGAGACCAGCTCAGATGCGGAGTTGGCCGCGGCGTTGCGGACGCAGCTTGAGGGTGCAGACACACTGGTCGTGCAGCCGTACGCGGACACGTTCGAGGATGTCCCGCTCCTGGCAACGCTCCCGACTCCGGGGAGCATCGTCGAGGAGGAGCGAATCGAGTCCATCGACGCTCTCAGGTGGAGTCTGTCGAACGGCATTACCGTCATTGCCAAGCAGACCGACTTCCGCCGTGACGAGGTGGTGTTCACCGCGTTCAGTCCGGGCGGGCATTCACTGGTCGCCGACGCGGACTTCGTGTCCGCGCTCTACGCTGCCGCACTGGTTGCCGGCAGCGGCGCCGGTGTGCACGACAGTGTCGGCCTAGACAAGCTGCTAGCGGGCGAGCGGGTGGCGGTCTCGCCTTATATCGGGGAGCTGGCGGAGGGCCTCAGCGGCAGCGCCTCCCCGGAGGACATGGGGACCCTGTTCCAGCTGATCACGCTGTATGCAACCGCGCCGAGGCTCGACCCGGCCTACTTCTCGACGTACGAGGCGAGGCTGCGCAGCGCCGCCGAGACGCGCAGCGCCCAGCCGGACGCCGTGCTCTACGACACTGCGAACACCGTGCTCGCCCAGGATCACTTCCGGCGGCGACCGCTGACCGTCGACCTGTTGGAGGAACTCAGCATGGAGCGAGCGGGAGCGGTGTACGCCGACCGGTTTGCCGACCTGGGCGACGCCACCTTCGTGTTCGTCGGCGCCTTCGACTGGGACAACCTGCGCTCCTTGACCGCCACATACCTGGCCAGCTTGCCGACCGCCGGGCGTGCCGAGGAGTGGCGCGACGTCGGGATCGACCCACCAGACGGCATCGAGGAGCACGTCGTCCTCAGCGGCATCGAACCACGCAGCACCACGATATTGGTGTTCGCCGGCGACGCCGAGTGGAGCCGCCCCGAAGCGCTGACACTGCGAGTAGCAGGCGAGATGCTCGGGATCCGTCTCCGCGAGCGAGTGCGGGAAGCCCTGGGCGGAACGTACAGCATCAGCGTGAGTGCCGGCCTCCAGCGGCTACCGGATCCCGAATACCAGGTCGCCATCATCTTCGGTAGTGATCCTGCCCGTGCGGAGGAGCTGACAGGGGAGGTGACGGTGGAACTGGATTGGTTGCGCGCGGGGGGTGAGCAGTCGTACCTGGACACGGCCAGGGAACTGCTCCGCACGCCACGGAAGGAACAGCTGCGTGACAACGGGTTCTGGCTCGGTCAAATCCAGGCTGTGACGGAGCGAGGTGAGTCGTTCACGGAGATCAACCGCTTCGATGAGCGACTGGACGCGCTGACGCTGGAGCAGGTCGCGGCGGCAGCCCGACGCTACCTGCCGGATGACCGCTACGTACGCGTCGTGCTACTCCCGGAAGACGAATAGCGTTCGGAGCAGCGGTTCGGGCCACAGCGCGGCCGCTCCCGCCAGCCTGTGGCGGGCTGTGTTACCTCGATCGCATACGACCGGTGGCGAGGCTCAGGCAGTGGAGCCGCAATCGCCGGGATCAGGATAGAACTGGGCGCAGTAGGCCCGATACTTCCTGACCTCGCCGTCGGAACGGTTGAGACGCGGGACGGATACGTACCGCCTGGGGCCCCAGATCGCCACGTCCTGGAGCACGTCATGCTTCTGCTGAAGCGACATGAACTTGTTCATGACGGGGGCGCGCAGCCTCACCGGGAGGAACCCGAGACCTGCAATCCACCGCCCCGGCTTCCGTATCTCGCGGACCTGAGAGACCAGCGAGAGGTCGATGAGCGTAGCGTCGACCGGCGTGGCCAGTACCCAGAGACGCAGATCCATGTCGATCGAACGTTCGTGGATCTCCACGAACGAGCCCATAGATGCTGGCCCTGGCGGAGAGATCGAAGTTGAGGGTCGCGACTCCCGCGATCCTGCACGAGCGCTCAGTACTCACGTCCTCAGGGTCCTGCCCAAATTCATGCTCAAGACCCCCGGAATGAGACGGAAGGCGAAGACCGTCGACAAGCTCCTCGACCGTGTGCAGAGCGTCCATACGCCCGCTCAGCGAGCCGGAGAGCCTCGGGATCTCGCGGAGTCTCCGTGGCCTCGGCCTGCACGAGCACGCTGGCCATCTCCGTCGAGCCCCCGACGGCCGCTTCGAGGGTGTCCATATCCGTGAGCAAGCCCCCACCTCTGGGCAGGATGTCGCGGATGCTGAACTCCGACTTGAGCCCCGTGGCCGCGAACCCGAGCGCAACCGTCACCGCAAGCACGCCCACGATGTAGGGGACCGGCCAGCGAGTCACGCTCCTCCCGAGCAGCTCCGCTCCCCGCTCGATGCCGGGCAACGCGCTCGAGATTGGGCGGGGCGGCGCCAGTGTGCCGCGAGCCTCTTGCCGCCGGTCGATGATCGTCCGTCCCGCCGGGATCAGCGTGAGCATGACGATCAGGCTCATGCCCACGCCAAGCCCCGCGATGATGCCGAAGTCGCCCACGATCTCGATCGGGGAGAACAGACTCGCCAGCAGGCTCACGATCGTCGTGACGGCGGCCAGCAGCAGTGGGATGGTGACGCTTCGCAGTCCCATGCGAACGGCGCTGACGACCGGCTCCCTGACCCGACCCCTTGAAACGGGACCACCGTTGATGAGAGTCCTTTGGCCCATGAAAGTGGGCAGAGGAGGACATCACGGTGAAACGACGCAGGCACACGCCCGAGCAGATCGTGCGGAAGCTGCGGGAGGTGGAGCGGCTGCTCGGTGAGGGGCAGACGATCGCCGAGGCGGCGAAGCAGGTCGAGATCTCGGAGCAGACCTACCACCGCTGGCGCAACCAGTACGGCGGGATGAAGGCCGACGACGCCAAACGGCTGCGCGAGCTGGAGCGCGAGAACGCCCGGCTGAAGCGGATCGTCGCCGACAAGGAACTCGAGATCGACGCGCTCAAGGAGATCGCCCGGGGAAACTGGTAAGCCCGTCGCGCCGGCGCGAGGCAGTCTGCATGTTGCAGGACCGCCTCGAGTTGTCGGAACGGCGGGCATGCCGGGTCACCGGCCAGCACCGCTCCACACAGCGCCGCCTCCCGGTGCGCGGCCGCGGCGACGACGCGCTGCGCGCGGAACTCCACGCCTTCTCGCGTGGCCACCCCCGCTGGGGGTACCGCCGGGCCTGGGCGACCTTACGCGAGGAGGGATGGGGCGTGAATCGCAAGCGGGTGCAACGGCTCTGGCGTGAGGAAGGGCTGCGCGTCCCGGTGAAACGACGCAAGCGTCAGCGCCTGGGGGACTCGGCGGTGCCCGCCGCCAGGCTGCGCGCTGAGCGGCCGAACCACGTCTGGGCGCTGGACTTCCAGTTCGACCAGACCGCGGACGGGCGGGTCCTGAAGCTGCTCAACATCGTCGACGAGCACACACGGGAGGCGCTGGCGATCGTGGCCGCCAGGCGCATCAACGCCGACGCCACGGCCTCAACGCTCGAGGGGATCGTCGCCCGGCGCGGGACGGCGCCCGGGTATATCCGCTGCGACAACGGACCTGAGCTCACGGCCAACGCCCTCCGCGACTGGTGCCGGTTCTCCGGCACGGGCAGCAGCTACATCGAGCCCGGTGCGCCGTGGGAGAACCCGTACGTCGAGTCGTTCAACGGCCGGCTGCGCGACGAGTTCCTGGCGGTCGAGCAGTTCGACAGCCTGCTTGAGGCGCAGGTGCTGCTTGAGGACTGGCGGATCGAGTACAACACGAAGCGCCCGCATAGCAGCCTGGGCTGGCTCGCTCCGGCTGCCTACGCCGAGCGCTGGGAGACTCAGCTACACGCTGGACTCTCATAAGCGGTGGACTCGCGAAGGGGGTCCGGTCATCCCCGGCAACGCGCTGCTCGCGGTAGTGCGAGACCGTCTGGATCGCGTAGTCCACGGTGAGGCTGATCACGATGATCGGCACCAGCGCCGTGAGCGAGTTCGGCGGGCCGGTCACGCCCAGCCCGTTCGGCCCGAGCCACCCCTCCGCCCCGGATGATCCAGATCAGCGCGAACAGCAGCCCCGTTAGCGTCAGCAGCAGATCCGAGAGCGTGCGCATGAAGAGCAGGATCAGCGCCGCGATCAGCAACGGGGCCAGCCCGATGAGCGGCGCCATCCCTCCTCGGTCGCCTTCTGGTATGCGTCCTCAACCACGGTGGGTGAGATGCTGCTCACGCGCAGCGGGCCCTCATCTTCGGCCGCGAGCTCGTGGATCAGCCGTTCGGCGTCCTCAACGCGCTCGTCGCCCGTGTCGCGCAGGCGGATGGTGGCGATCGCGACCGGCGTTCCGTCGGTATCGCTACCAGTCATCGCGGCGAGCGCCGGCTGCAGCAGCGGAGCGCCGCGCGCGGAGTCGATGTCCGCCTGCGTGACCGACTCGAAGCCGTCCACTCGGAGCATGGTCTGGATCAGGGACGCGCGAGCGACGACTGGATCGCTCGACGCCAGCAAGCCTCCGACACTCGGGTCGCTCTTGATAGCATCAACCAGGGCGGCCATCTGCGAGAGCCCGTCGGGCGTGAGCGCCTCACTGCGGAACAGGAGCGTGACAACGCTGCTCCCGCCGGATTCCCCGAAGAGCACGTCGATCTGGTGCACGCCTCGGCGACGGCGCTCCCTGGGGAAGGGTGTCCTCGGTCTCCGGCGGCGGCAGGCGCAGCAGTGCCCCCGCGCCCAGCACGACGGTGATGATGACGAGGACGAGGATCGTGAGATACGGGTGGGCCGTGACCAGCCAGCTCAACCTACCGAGTACCTGGTTCAGGGCGATTCTACCGAGGAACCCGCGGGAGGCGGCGCTGGCCGGCGCGAGCGACTCCGCCGTTCAGGTCCCGGTATTGCCCGACGGTTGTCCCGCATGCTCCGGAGGCCGTGCCCCGGCTGGCATGGACACCGCCGCTACCCCATGAGAGAGCCCGCGTTGCGGCCTCTGCGCCGTCAATCTTCACGACCACGGTGTGTCGCTTGCCCGGCGGCGGCCGGCGATCCTCGATGGGGTGATCGGGCACACGGGAGGTGTCGGAGTCTCTCGTCGCCGGACGGCCTGACGATGCACGCATCTCGCTCATCGGCGGTTGGTCCGACGGGACGGCCATCGAGGTCACTGCGCGAGGGACGGGCGCCTGCGCCGGCCGGCTGCGTCACGTCGTGGCCTGGTGAAGGCCACCTGGTCAGGCCTGCCGCGCCCGTCGCTCCAGACACAAGGGGTGGTAGGCCCGAGCGCTCCCGGCGCAGCCGCGCCGGTCATCCCCGGCGGATGCTCACGAGACGGATGTGTACGCGTCAGGGCGGTGGGCGGCATCGCCGACCCTCCATCGCCCACATCGTGCTGCTCCGAGCCGTACTGTGGCGATTTCGTTGTACCGTCTTATCTTAGACATCAGTAGTTGCTGAGCGCGGTTGCGTCTCATCACGTGTGGAATCAGAATAGTGTCCGCACAACGCAATGGTGGAGTCACCCACATTACACATCACTCACGATCCGTCACTTCAGGCCGCTGAGTCGACGGGGGGGAGGTACATGGTTCCGTCGACCCTGGTTGGGAGCGTCACCGCCTTCGCGAACGCGTACCTTGGGGGACGCGACCGCATCGTCGCGTCCCACGGGTTCACCGCGAACGAGTTCATTCTGCTCAGGTGCTTCGCCGAGCGCGACGAGTGGACCGCTACGGAGTTGTCGGAGGTACTTCCGGCCGACGCCTCGCGGATCAGCCGTCTGGTGAATGCGCTCGTTACGCGAGGCCTGCTCCGTAGGCGTCGCCGCTCCGACGACCGGCGGGTCGTCAGACTGTTGCTCACCGCCGAAGGCCGGACCGCGGCGCGGGATGTGGTAGCACGCGTCGAGGAGTACGAAGACAAGCTCCTGGACGGCGTGAGCGACGACGAACGAGCGGCGGCGTTGGCAGTGATCTCGAAGATCCTCGCGAACTTCAGCGCGCTCAACGCTGACGCCGCGGAATAACCCGCCGGCGCGATCCGCTTCGTCTGCAGCCGGTCGTTGGCCGGCGCCTGGCCACCCGGCGAGCACGTCATGCCCGTAGCACAGTCGTCGGCGGTCAACCAGCGCGGCTTGCCGCTGTCGGATGAGTGCACCACTGATGCGGTACTCCGAGCACGTTCACAGCCCAGGCTGGCTCACCATCGCCGTACTCGCGACGACGGTCGCGACGTGCTTGCTCGGCCTGTGGCTCTTCGTCGTCGCGGGCGAGATATTGACAGGCGTCATCCTCGCGGGCACGGGCGGCGTGCTGACTGGCATGGTGCGCGCGTTCCTGGTCGTCCGCATCGCGGTGGATGAGAGCCCGCTGCGAGTACGGCTCGGTTCGTTCGGCTGCACGCTTGACGGCCAGGCGATCGAGGAAGTGCGCGTCGCGCCGTACCGCTGGCTGGCGTACGGTGGCCGGGGCCTGCGCTGGGGCAAGGGCGACGGGCGCTCCGCACGGGCCTGCTCCGTGCCGTTTCTCCGCGGCGGCGTTGCCGTGGCACCAGGGACGGACGCCGCTACTACGTGAATAGCCAGAGCCCGGACGAGCTCGCTGCAGCCGTACACCGCATGGTTGGAGAGGCCGGAGACACGTGAGCGACGAACGTCGACGCAGACGACGCCAGCGGCGCGATCGCCGCCGGCGCGATCGCGGTCAGGGCTTCGAAACCGTCGGTCCGATGCAGTTCCCCGGTATGTTCGGCTGGTTGCAGCGTCGCCAGCGCCCGTTCTACGCGATCGGCATCGTCGTGCTGGTCGTGAGCCTCGGCGCCGTCTTCTTCGGTGGCGGGCTCGGCACGGCCGGCCCGACACCCACCGTCCCGGAGGCCACCGCCGAGGCCGGCGACGACACGTCGGAGGCCGCGGCCGAGGGTTCCGACGAGGGCGCTGGCGACTCGGCGGACGCGACCGAGACACCCGGCGACGATACGGAGACCACCGAGGACGGCGAGCAGAGCGATGGGCGCACCTACAGCGCGCCCCCGCCGCTGACCATCGACCCCGAGGGCTCCTACGAGGCGTTGATACGCACCGAGAAGGGCAACGTGCGTATCGAGCTGCTGCCGGCCGACGCGCCGGGCTACGTCAACAACTTCGTGTTCCTCGCCCGCGACGGCTTCTACGACGGCATCACGTTCCATCGCGTCATCCCCGGCTTCGTCGCACAGGCGGGCGACCCGACGGGGACGGGATTCAGCTCGTCCGGCTATGACCTCGTCGAGGAGTTGAACGACCTGCCGTTCGACGAGGGTGTGCTCTCGATGGCGAAGGGCGGCAACAGCGTCAGCGGCTCGCAGTTCTTCATCACGCTCGCCCCGACGCCACACCTCGAGCTGGCGGGGTTCACGGTCTTTGGGCGCGTGATCGGGGGGCTCGACGTGCTGCGCGCACTCACGCCGCGCGATCCGCAGTCGCCCGGTCAGCCGCCGGGCGACCGCATCCTCGGCATCGACATCATCGAGGGTGGCGAGTAGCGTCCAGGCGTGAACCGCCGTCATTCGTTGTTCGAGGCGGCGACGCGTTCGGCGTAGACCATGATGCCGAGCGACGGCACGAACGCGGCGAACGCCACGAGCGAGGGCAGCACGAGCCCGCCGAGCAGCAGCAACAAGCCGATCGCCAGCGCGAACGACATGCCGAGGATGGAGCCGATCCGGGCGACGAGGACGTATGGCGGCAGGTTCTCTTGCATGACCTCGCGAGCGTAGCAAGCGCGCGGACCGGCCTCAACGCGCGAGTCGGCCCTCGCCTGTCGAATTGCCGATGGGTGGTGGGTTGGTCGGGGTGCGCAGACTTGAACTGCGGGCCTCTGCGTCCCAAACGCAGCGCTCTACCAGGCTGAGCTACACCCCGAAGGCGGGCAGGAAGGCCCGCCGATCTGACGCTACGGCGGGCAGTGCTCGCACGTCAACGGCTCGCTCCGGCGATACCCGCACGCGTGGCACTCCCACAGCTGCATGCCGCCGCTCGCCCCGGTGCGCCCGTGTTCGTGCTCCACGAGCAGCATCGAGGCGCAGCGCGGGCAGCGGCCCGCCTCGATCGCTCGCTGTACGCGGTCACGCTCGGCCCACCGCCACAGCGTCGTCGCCACGGCGAGCGCGACGACGAGGCCGGCCGCCGCGGCCGCTTCCCCGGCGCCCAGGCGATGCATGATGCGGAACGCCGCCAGGAACCACGCGCCGGCCGCGAAGGCGATCGGCAGCAGCCACGGCAGGATCCAGGCTGCGCGCGCCATCAGTCGCGCCGCTGCGCCGCGCCCACGATCTCGTCCAGGTGCGTGACGCCCTCGGCCTCGCACCAGGCGCGCAGCTCGTCGAGCACGCGCCACGGGGTCGCGGGATCGCGGAACGTCGCCGTCCCCACCTGCACGGCGCTCGCGCCGGCCATCAGGAACTCGACCGCGTCGTGCCCGGTCGAGACGCCCCCGGCGGCAAGGATGGGCAGCGAGGTCACCGAGGCCGCGAGGTACACGTGGCGCAGCGCGATGGGCTTGAGCGCCGGCCCGGAGAGCCCCCCGAACACCGTCGCGATCACCGGCCGGCGGCGCACGGTGTCGATCGCCATCGCCGGCACGGTGTTCACGAGCGAGATCGCGTCGGCGCCGGCCTCCTCGACCGCCTCGACGAATGGGCGCGGGTCGGAGACTGCCGGAGTGAGTTTGACTGCGAACGGCAGCGAGGTGTGGCGGCGCACCTCGGCCGTCACCTCGGCGGTGAGGGCGCAGTCCTGGCCGAACTCGATCCCGCCCGACTCGACGTTCGGGCAGGAGACGTTGACCTCGATGGCCGCGACGCCGGGCACGCCTTCGAGGCGCTCGGCGAGCACGCCGTACTCGCGGACGGTGTAGCCCATGATGTTGACGACGACAGGGACGTCCCAGCGCGCCCACACGGGCGCGACCTCGCTGATGATCGCGCCGACGCCGATGTTCTGGAAGCCGATCGAGTTGATCATGCCGGCCGGCGTCTCGACGATGCGCGGCTGCGGGTTGCCCTGGCGCGAGCGCAGCGTGGTGCCCTTGGAGACGAGCCCCCCGAGCGCGTCGAGGTCGAAGCGGCGGGCGAACTCGAGGCCGTTCGAGAAGGTCCCGGATGCCGTCATGACAGGGTTGCGCATCAGCAACTCCTGCTTGGCGTGCCGGCCGATCACGACGCTGAGGTCAGGCTGCACCGCGCGATCCTCCCGAGGTCATGATAGCCGGGGCGCGGTGGTTGGGAGCGGCGGGGTCGGACACGCAGGGACGGCGCCCGAAGGCGCCGTCCCGGTGACCGCCCGGTTGGAGCGGGTTAGTTCGTGACGATCTCGTCGGAGAGGCGTACCTCGGACGGCCGCGGAATGTTGCGGAGACCGGCGGTGGGGGAGGTGCGAAGCGTGTTCGTCTGCTCCCACATCACGCTCTCGTTTGCATTCGCGAAGTCGCGGTGCTCGCCGCAACGCTTGCAGATGCCCGGGCTCGTGCGGCCGTTCGGAGGCTCGATCACCCAGTGGTGGGTGCAAACCCCGATAGCCGGCGTGTTCGCCTCGATTACGGTTGCCATCGCTCGCCCCTTTCTTCGACGCCGATGCAGGCCCTCCACGCCTGCCGGAGACGTCATCCATAGCAATCAGTCTGCGGTGGGATCGCAGCGCAGGCGGATGACCTGCGACCCAAACTATAGCGGTGAAAAATGTATCGTGTCAAGCTTAAAGCCATTAAATGGTTGTAAACTGCGGTAAAGCGCCGATGACCCGTCTCCACACCGCCTGCGCGCGCCCGAAACGGACCAGATCCACGAACGTACATGCATCCCGACCGCTCCAACCGCTTCCGGCAGCGTGCCCATCGAGCGTTCCTCGGCTCGCCCGGCGCATACTGTCTACATCAGGTACAACGCATATGACGCCCCGAGGGTTTCCTCGTCGGGCCGGAAACCGCGAAGATATATCCAGGTGAGGATCCACCGTGGCTGACGAGCAGACCGTCCTGACCGCCCTGGCCGGCGTGCAGGACCCCGAACTCCATCGCGACATCGTGTCGCTCAACATGGTGCGCGACGTCACCGTCGAAGGCGGCACCGCCTCGTTCCGCCTTGTCCTGACCACGCCGGCCTGCCCGCTGCGCGAGCAGATCGACACCGACGTGCGCCACGCCCTCGGTCACGTCGAGGGCATCGACAACATCGATATCGAGTGGGACGCCGAGGTGCGCGGCCAGGAGCGCCGCGAGGGCGGCCCCGATCCGGTCCCCGGCGTGCGCAACATCATCGCCGTCGCCTCGAACAAGGGCGGCGTCGGCAAGTCCACCGTCTCGGTGAACCTCGCCGTCGCGCTGTCGAAGCTCGGCGCGCGCGTCGGCCTGGTCGACGCCGACATCACCGGCCCCAACATCCCCACGATGCTCGGCATCGAGGAGGGCGGACTCGCCGAGGGCGCCGCCGGCATGCACACCATCGAGGCCTATGGCGTCCGTGCCGCCTCCATCGGGTTTGTGGTCCCCAAGGGCACGCCCGTCGTGTGGCGCGGCCCCATGATCGGCTCCGGCGTGCGCCAGCTCATCGTCGACGTCGAGTGGGGCGAGCTCGACTACCTGATCGTGGACCTGCCGCCCGGCACATCGGACGCTTCGATGTCGATGGCGCAGCAGGTGCCGGTGGCGGGCGCAGTCATCGTCGCCACCCCGCAGCGCGTGGCTGTCGAGGACGCGACGAAGGCGATCGGCATGTTCGACCGCCTCGGCGTCCCGATCTTCGGCATCGTCGAGAACATGACGTCCGAGGTCTTCGGTCGCGGCGGCGCACGCGAGGCCGCCGACGAACTGGGCGTCGAATTCCTGGGCGAACTCCCGCTCGCGGTGTCGATCCGGAAGTCCTCGGACGAGGGTCACCCGCTGGTGGACGCCGAACCCGAATCCACCGAGGCCGCCGCGTTCATCGCGCTGGCGGAGCAGGTGGCGGCGCGCTGCTCGGTGCTGCAATACGCCGGGGACGCGCCCCTCGCGGTCTAGGAGGGCGCTTGTGGCCCCCGACGAAGAGAAGCAAGAACCCGAGAGCACGACGCCGCGGCGCCGCGGCACACGCGGCGCGCGCGACCGCGCCAAGGGAGACGGGGACGGCGGCAGCGTCCTCGACGACCCGCGCATCGCCGGCCGCCGGCCCGCCAACCCACCCGCCGAGGACGCGCCAGCCGAGGAGTCCGCAAAGCCGGCCACACGCAGGCGCGCTGCCTCGACGCGCCGGAGCACCGCCAAGGCCGAGCCCGCCGACGCGGAACAGGCCGAGGCAACGCCGGCGCCTCGACGCCGCCGCGGCGCGGCAGCCGCCGAGGCAGCCGAGGCGGAGCAGGCCGAGGCGAAGCCCGCGCCTCGACGCCGGCGTGGCGCCGCCGCTGCCGAGGCAGCCGAGGCGGAGCAGGCCGAGGCAACGCCCGCGCCTCGACGCCGCCGTGGCGCCGCCGCAGCCGAGACGGCCGAGGCGGAGCAGGCCGAGGCGAAGCCCGCGCCTCGACGCCGCCGCGGCGCAGCCGCAGCCGAGACGGCCGAGGCGGAGCAGGCCGAGGCAACGCCGGCGCCTCGTCGCCGTCGTGCCGCAGCCGCGGCCGAGACGGCCGAGGCGGAGCAGGCCGAGGCAACGCCGGCGCTTCGTCGCCGTCGTGCCGCAGCCGCGGCCGAGCCTGCCGAGGCGGAACAGGCCGAGGCGAAGCCCGCGCCTCGACGCCGGCGCAGTACGGCGGCGGCCGCTGCAGCCGAGGCCACTCCAGACGCCACGGCTCTGGCCGAGCAGTTGCGAGCGATGCAGTCGGTGATGGAGGCGCAGACCCAGGCCCTGGACGCGCTGCGCGAGCAGCAGGAGCGCAACAGCCGCAAGCTGCGGCTCGGTGTGTTCGTGGACGTGCCGAACCTCATTTACGGCGCCGAGCGTGGCGAGGGCGGGCCGGCCGGCGCCACCGTCGACATGGGCAGGCTCCTCGACTACCTCAGGACCGGCCGTGAACTGATCCGTGCGGCGGCCTACGCCCCCGTCTCCGACGACCCGGGGGAGCCGGTCGAGCGGCAGCGCTTCGTCGCGCCGTTCGTCCCGTACGACTATCGCATCGTCACGAAGCCGCTCAAACGCTTCGCCGACGGCTCGATCAAGGGCAACTTCGACGTCGAGATGGCCATCGACATGGTCACGATGGCCGAGCGCCTCGACGTCGTGGCGCTCGTGTCCGGCGACGCGGACTTCTCGAGCGTGGTGGAGTTGCTGCAGAGCCGCGGCGTGCGCGTGGAGGTGATCGCGTTCAGCGGCAGCACCTCGATCGAGATGCGCGCCCTCGCCGACCACTACATCGATGTGGGGACGATGATGGACCAGGTGGGGGTGTAACGCGGCATCCCGCCACTACTGGCCGCGATACTCGGAGAGGCTGATGACCGCGCTGGCGTGCGTGGTCAAGGCGACGCGGTTCACGAAGCGCATATCCGCGGTCACAAGGGGCGCGCCGAGTTCGTGCGCGAGCGCGAGGTACATACAGTCGTACGCCGGGTGGTCGAGCTCGATGGCGAGTCGCACGGCGTCGCTGAGGAACGCCTCGTCGTTCGCCCAGTGCAGGGGCAGACCATGCACGGTGTCGGCGAGTGTGCCGGCGGTTGCGGGCTCGATCTCACCTCGGCGCGCCTTTTGCCACAGAACGTCAGCCACCTCGGCAGCCATGAACCGAGGAGCGTGGAGCTCGGAGTCGCCCAGCAGAACGCGGGAGGCTTCCTCAACCTGCTCCTCGTCCACGAGCCATTTGACCGCGACGTTGGCGTCGACCACCAACTGCGTCATGTTCCGCGTCCGTAGCCGCTATCCCGGCTCGCCCTGATCAGTTCTTCCGCCCGAGTGTGCTCGCGGCCGGCCGTGAGCGCGCGCAGCTTCTTCGAGTACTCGAGGAACGCCCTCTTCTTCGCCTGATAGTCGTCCCCGGCCACGACCTGTTCGAGTATGTGGCGTAGCTCCGCCTCGAGTGAGCGGTTGTTCGCGGCCGCCCGCTCCTTGAGCTTGCGGACGACGACGTCGTCGAGGCGTCGTACGTTCACTGTTGCCATGCGGGGCTCCCGTCACGAATGCTATCGCAATGATAGCACTTCGCCGGTGGTCACTCGCGATCGTCGTCCCACTCGTCATCGTCGTCATAGCCAAGCTCGTCGCCGGGGAACGTCGCGTGGCGGACGCCGCCGCCGCTTCCGGCCAGCGGCACGTTGCCGACGATGGCCGCGATGAACGCTCCACCCATCAGGCCGGCGCCAGCGCCGAAGATCCAGCCGAGGAGCGCCGGATCGGCGTCGAGCACGACGCCCCCGATCCAGGCGCCGGTCACGAGCCCGCCGAGGACGGGGAGGTACAGGCGGAACATGTTCCCGATCACCGCACGACCTGCCTCGCTCGACGTCCCATCAGTAGATGTCCCGCAGGTCGAACATCGGCCCGTCGGTGCAGACGAGCTTGACGCCGCCGCGACGCGGGAACACCGCGCAGCCGTAGCAGATGCCCATCCCGCACGCCATGCTCTCCTCGAGCAGGCCCTGCACCGGCTTGCGTAGTCCTGACCGGCGCACGACGCCGAACAGCGCCTCGAACATCGCGTTCGGGCCGCAGGCGAACGCCTGATCCGCCCACGGCAGGAGCCGCTCGAACGGCTTCGTCACCAGCCCGTGCTCGCCCAGCGATCCGTCCTCGGTCGCCACGACGACCTCGACGGCCTCGGGCAGCAACCGCGGCGGGAAGATCGCCGCCTCGGACGATCCGCCGAGGAGGAGCGTCACGGCGCGGCCCTCGTCCACGAAGCGGTCGGCGAGCCACACGAGGGGCGCGCAGCCGATGCCGCCGGCGACCAGCAGCATGTGGCCGACACGCGCGCGCGGCTCGTAGCCGCGGCCAAGCGGTCCCACGACGCGCACGGCGTCGCCCGGCGCGCGGCGCGCGAGCCAGTCCGTGCCGCGGCCGACGACGTCGAAGAGCAGGGCGAACTCGGGCCCGCCCGGGCCCTCGCGCACGCGGTGGAACGAGAACGCGCGGCCGAGCAGCGGGTCGAGGTCCTCGCCGGCGTACGCCATGACGAACTGTCCGGGGGTGGCGTGGCGCAGCCCCTCGGGCATGGTGGTCCACAGCACGTGGGTCTGCCCGTAGAGGCGGGCCGACTCGGTGACCTCGACGTTGACGCTGCGCACGCGGCTACGTTACCACGGCGCCGTAGAGCAGCCCGGCCGCTCCGGCCGCGGCGATCCACGCGTACGACGGCACAAGTCCACGCAGCAGCACCACCCCGCTCGCGGCAACGAGGACGACGCTGAGCACGTCGAGCTCGAGTTCGAGCAGGAGGAGCAGCGCCGCGCCGGCGATCGCGCCGAACACCGCTGCCGCGACCGCGTCGAGGAATGCCGTCGCGTTCGGCGAGTCGGAGAAACGGTCGAGCACGCGGCCGAGCGACAGGGCGAACACGAAGGCGGGGGCGAAGACGGCCGCCGTGGCGATGGCCGCGCCCCACCAGCCGGCAGCGGCGTAGCCGACGAACGTCGCCGTCGTCACGATCGGGCCGGGCGTGGACTGCCCGATCGCGATGCCGTCAAGGAACTGCCCGTTGGTGACCCAGCCCTGCGCGACGGCGTCGGGCTGCAGCAGCGGGATCATGACGTAGCCCCCGCCGAAGAGCAGCGCGCCGGTCTTGAGGTGGATGAGCGCGATCACGAGCGCGTCGGGCGCGCTCCAGGCGGCCATCTGGAAGCCGTGCGGCGCCATCGGCATCGCCGGGAGCGCCGCGAGCAGCTTCGTCCAGCCCGCCCAGCGCACGAGCAGCGCGAGTACGCCCGCGCCGAGTAGCACGAACAGCACCCACGGCGCCGCGAGCACGGCGACGACGAACGCCGCGGCGGCGAGCGCGATCGGCATCGGCCCGCGGATCGCGGGGCGGCGCAGCCGCCACGCGGCGAGCGCAACGAGCACGACGATGGCGGGCCGGATGCCGGTCAGGAGGTCGTCGACTCGGGGGGTCGTGCCCCACTCGAAGTACGCCCACGACAGCACGCCCACCATGAGTGCGGCGGGGACGATGAATGCGAAGCCGGAGATCAGGCCGCCGGCGATGCCCTTGCGGCGATGGCCGAGGTGGATCGCCATCTCCGTCGAGTTCGGGCCGGGCACGAGGTTCGTCGCCGCGAGGGCGCGCGAGAACGACTCGCTCGACAGCCAGTTGCGGCGGCGGACGTACTCGTCCTCCATCATCGCGATGTGCGCGACCGGCCCGCCGAACGCGAGCACGCCGAGCCGGAGGAACGTGCTCAGGACCTCGAAGAACGATCCGCGGGCGCCCGCTGCCTCAGCGCTCATGCCGGTTGGGCCTTGAGTGTGGCGAGCAGCAGGTCGCGTACGGCGTCGAGGTTCTGGCAGACGTGGGTCGCGCCCGCGGCGCGCATCTGCTCGGGCGTGCGGATGACGGTGAGGCCAATGATCGCGGCCACGCCCGCGGCCGACGCCGCGCGCATGTCCGCCTCGGTGTCACCGACGGACGCTGTCCGAGCCGGGTCGGCGTTGAGCGCGTTCAGCGCGTAGCGCATTGGCACCGGCGAGGGCTTCATCTCCGGCGTCGTGTCGCGGCCGACGACGACGCCGAAGTGGTCGGTCCAGCCGAGATGAGCGAGCAGGTCGTGCGCGCCCCGCTCGATCTTCGAGGTGACGATGCCGAGCGGCACGCCGGTGGGCGCGAGGGCGTCGAGGAGCGCGTCGGCGCCGGGCAGGGGGCGCGAGCGCAACATGTACTCCTCGTAATAGCGAGGCAGGTAGTCGGCGTAGATGCGGTCCGCCTCGGCGAGGTCGACGCCCGTCGCGGCCTGGATGACCTCCTGCATGCGCGGGCCGAAGTGAGGCATCAGCGCGCTCACCGTTGTCGTGTGGCCGAAGCGGTCGAGGGTGACGACCAGCGCCTCGGCGATCACGGTCATCGAGTCGGCGAGCGTGCCGTCGAGGTCGAACACGATCGCGTCGAGGGGATCAGGGAGGGGCGCTGCCGTCTGCTGTGACTGCATGGGTCCCTCCGCTGCGTGCTGCGCCTATTCGCCGTCGCGGTAGGCGGCCAGTGGCCGCACGTTATAGGAGCCCGGCGCGGTGAGCGGCTGGATCGCCGCGCGAGCCGTGTCGAGCGAAGTGAAGCACGGGATGCGCATCTCGGTGGCGGCGCGGCGGATGTGGAAGCCGTCGCGCATGTGCGAGGCGCGCCCGCCCTCGAGCGTGTTGATCACGGCCCCGACGGTGCCGTCGTTGATGACGTCGACGACGTTCGGGTGGCCCTCGGAGAGGCGTTTGGTGACGAACTCGACGGGCAGCCCGAGGCCCTGTACGAGCGCGGCCGTGCCCTCGGTGGCGTACAGCTTGCAGCCGTGCTCGTGCAGCATGTGGATCAGCGGCAGCGCCTCCGCCTTCGTGCGGTTCGAGAGCGACAGCAGGAACGGCGTCGGGTGTTCGACGGCGACGCTCGAGGCGATCGCCGCCTTGCGAATCGCGGCGTCGAAGGTGAAGTCGACGCCCATCACCTCGCCGGTCGACTTCATCTCGGGGCCGAGGAACGTGTCGACACCGATCAGCTTCGACATGGAGAAGACCGGCGCCTTCACGGCCACGAGGTTGCGATCGGGGTAGAGCCCGCCCTCGTAGCCCTGCTCGGCCAGCGACTCGCCGAGCATGATATGCACGGCGAGCGGCACGAGGGGGATACCCGTGACCTTCGAGATGAACGGCACTGTGCGCGACGAGCGCGGGTTGACCTCGATCACGAACACGCCCGGACCGGCCGGGTCGGCATCGGGAGCGATCACGTACTGCACGTTCATGAGCCCGCGCACGTCGAGGGCGAGCGCCATCCGCGTCGTGTAGTCGACGATGGCGTCGCGCTGCTCGGGCGTGATGCTCTGCGGTGGGTACACCGCCATCGAGTCGCCGGAGTGCACGCCCGCGCGCTCGATGTGCTCCATGATGCCGGGAATGAGCACCGACTCGCCGTCGCAGACCGCGTCGACCTCGATCTCGAGGCCTTCGAGGTACTTGTCGATGAGCACGGGGCCGGAGCGCTCGGCGAGCGCGGCGCCGAAGTAGCGCACGAGCTCGTTGGCGTCCTGCACCACCTCCATCGCCCGGCCGCCGAGCACGTACGAGGGACGCACGAGCACCGGGTAGCCGATCGCCTCGGCGGTCGGGAGCGCCTCGTCGAGCGTGCGGACGGCCGAGCCCGGTGGCTGCGGCACCCCCAGCGCGGAGATCAGTCGCTCGAAGCGCCCACGGTCCTCGGCGAGGTCGATCGACTCGGCCGAGGAGCCGGCAATCGGCAGCGCGGCGCGCTGCAAGTCCCCGGCGAGGTTCACCGCCGTCTGGCCGCCGAATTGGACGATCGAGGGAGGCGCCTCCGCGCCACCGGCCTCGTTGTCGAGCAGGTCTCGTACCGCCTCCTCGTCGAGCGGCTCGAAGTAGAGCCGGTCGGAGGTGTCGAAGTCGGTCGAGACGGTCTCGGGGTTGGAGTTGGCGAGGATCGACTGCACGCCCGCCGCCTGCAGCGCGCGCGCCGCCTGCACGGAGCAGTAGTCGAATTCGATGCCCTGGCCGATGCGGATCGGACCGGAGCCGACGACAAGCATGCGCTCGCGGCCGATCTCCGGCGCCGCGTCGTTCTCGACCTCGTAGGTCGAGTAGAAGTAGGGCGTGACGGCTTCGAACTCGGCGGCGCAGGTGTCGACCATCTTGTAGACGGGGCGCAGACCCCACTCCTCGCGGAGCGCGCGCACCTGGTCCGGCAGGCGGTCGGCGAGGGTGCCGATCGTCGTGTCGCCGAAGCCGGCGCGCTTGGCCTCGCGCAGCAGCGCGGGCGTGAGGTCCTCGGACAGCAGCCGCCGTTCGAGGGCGACGACGCGTCCAAGACGCTCGATGAACCACGGATCGATCCCGGTGCGGCGCGCGAGGTCTATCGGTTCGATGTCGCGTCGCAGTGCCGCGAGCAGGCCCCACAGCCGGTAGTCGGTGGCGGGGAAGTCCTGCGGGAACGACTCGGCCCATTCGGGGTGCTCCCAGAGGATCGAGCGCCCGCCCATCTCGAGGGACCGGACTGCCTTCTGCAGGGCCGCCTCGAAGGTGCGGTCGATCGCCATCACCTCGCCGGTGGCCTTCATCTGTGTGCCGAGCGTGCGGTCGCCGAAGGCGAACTTGTCGAACGGCCAGCGCGGGATCTTCACCACGCAGTAGTCGAGCGCGGGCTCGAAGGCGGCCGTCGTGCGGCCCGTGACCGAGTTCGTGATCTCGTCGAGGCGCTTGCCGGCGGCGATCTTCGCCGCGACCCGCGCGATCGGGTAGCCCGTGGCCTTCGATGCCAGCGCCGAGGAGCGTGAGACGCGCGGGTTGACCTCGATCACGTGGTACTCGAGCGCGTCGGCCGTCTCCTCGCCCGGCCACGGGGTGATATCGGGGCGTGGGGCGAGCGCGAACTGCACGTTGCACCCGCCCTCGATGCCGAGCGCACGGATGATCTTCAGCGCGCTGGTGCGCAGCATCTGGTAGTCGCGGTCGGAGAGCGTCTGCGAGGGCGCCACGACGATCGAGTCGCCAGTGTGCACGCCCATGGGGTCGAGGTTCTCCATGTTGCAGATCGTCACGCAGGTGTCGGCGCCGTCGCGCATCACCTCGTACTCGAGCTCCTTCCAGCCGAGCAGGCAGCGCTCGACCAGGACCTGCGTGATCGGTGACGCGGCGAGGCCGCCGCGCACGGTTCGCTCGTACTCCTCCTCGGTGAAGGCGATCCCGCCGCCGGTGCCGCCGAGGGTGTAGGCGGGCCGGATCACGAGCGGCAGGCCGATGCGGTCGCGCGCCGCGACCGCCTGTTCCCAGTCCTCGACGATCTCGGACTCGGGCGACGGCTCACCGATCTCGGCGAGCAGCGCGCGGAAGCGCGCGCGGTCCTCGGCGAGCTGGATCGACTCCAGCGGCGTGCCGAGCAGCCGCACGCCGTAGCGATCGAGGATGCCGGCCTCCGCGAGTTCGACGGCGAGGTTGAGCCCGGTCTGGCCGCCGAGGGTGGGGAGCAAGCTGTCGGGGCGCTCGGCCTCGATCACCCGCTCGAGCACCTCGACAGTCAGGGGCTCGATGTAGACGACGTCGGCGATGTCCTCGTCGGTCATGATCGTCGCGGGGTTGGAGTTGACGAGGACGGAGTAGATGCCCTCCTCGCGCATGGCCTTGCAGGCCTGGGTGCCGGCGTAGTCAAACTCCGCGGCCTGGCCGATCACGATCGGGCCGCTGCCGATGATCAGGACCTTGCGCGGGCGCTCCCCGCGCGAGTCGTCTCCACTCGCGGGCATCGTGTCGGGCGTCTCCGTGTCGGCGGGACGCGCGCGGCCGGGCTCGCTCAGTTGTGGTAGCCCCTTCGATAGTCCTTGCCGAGCATGCTGATCTCGGCCACGACGTCAATGTTCGGGTAGTGCACCTCTGGGTCCGGCGCGATGCGGCCCATCTTGATGTGGCTGACGGGATAGGAGCCGAAGTCAGCGTGGAGGTACGGCATCACCGCGTCGATGATGGCGGCGCGGTCACCGCCGTCGACGAGGTAGGCGATCGGGATGTCGGGCACGAAGTCGTCCTCGGGGCCGGTCTTGATGCCCTTCTCCTTGAACACCTGCTGTGCCTTCGGGACGCCGATGCCGACCTGGCGGCGCACCTCGCGCAGCACGTAGCCGTCGTCGACGCCGAGGTAGACCGCCTGCTCGCGCGCCGAGACCCCGGCGACGTGGAGCGAGAACGGCTCGACGCGGTGTACGCGGGGCGCCGCGTTCACGTAGAACGTCTCCACCTGCGACCAGTAGATGTCGACAGCGCGCAGGAAGCCGAGCTGCAGGAACTTCATGTGCAGGAACTCGGGCGGCGGCAGGTCCACGCCCGGCAGGCCGTCGAGGGCCGCCCGCAGCGGCTCGATGCGCTCGATGAGCTCCGCGTAGTCGAGGCCAACCGGCTGGAAGAAGCTGATCTCGGGCCGCCAGCCGTAGGATTCCTCGCCCCAGGCTTCCCAGTAGTCACCGGGCGAGCCGGAGGCGGAGGTGAAGCTGGCCCAGTCGGCCTCGCGCCGCTGGGCGTACTCCTTCGCTGCGTCTGCGGGGGCTCTCGAACTCGTGTCAGTCGTCACTGCTTACTCCTGCTCCAGCGGCAGCTCGAAGTGAGCGCCGGGATTCGTGAATGGAACCATGGCGCCGATGGCCGAGAGGTACGACAGCGCGGGCTCGTTGCCCTCGGGCAACCGTCCGCGGATGCCCTCGTAGCCGACCTCGCGCGCGAACGCGAGCGCCTGCTCGGCCAGCTGCGTCGCGTAGCCTTTGCGGCGCTCGTCGGGGCGCACCCACGCGCCGTAGAAGCACTCGTCGGGGTTGTCCTCGAGCGGATCGATGATCCCGAAGGCGAGCACGCGGGCGTCGTCGTCGACGGCGAAGATCGCGCCGCGGTCACCCATGCGCTCCTGCCAGGCGCGCACTTCGTCGGGGGTCATGGGGCCGTCGAGGGCGACGGGGACGCCCTCCCCGAGCACCTCGGAGATGATGTCTGAGATCTGGCCGGCGTCTTCGGCAGTCGCACGGCGCACGGCTGGGGTCATGGGCTTGCATCCTTGTTGCGCACGCTATCGAGGAATCGATCGAACAGGAACTCCGTGTCGTGCGGGCCCGGTGAGGCCTCGGAGTGATACTGGATGGTGAACAATGGTAGCTCACGGTGCTGCATACCCTCGACGGTCCCGTCGTTGAGGTGCACTTGCGACACCTCCACCGCGGCGGCGAGCCCGTCCGGGTCGACCGCGTACCCGTGGTTCTGGGATGTAATGTAGACCCGTCCGGTCACCTCGTCGCGTACCGGGTGGTTGGCGCCGCGGTGCCCGAACTTGAGCTTGAACGTCGAGGCGCCGAAGAGCCGCCCGAGCACCTGGTGGCCGAGGCAGATCCCCATCAGCGGCGTCCGCCCGGCAAGCCCCCGCGCCGACTGCACGACGTGGTCGAGCAGCATGGGGTCGCCGGGCCCCGGCGACAGCAGCACGCCGTCCGGGCCGAGCGACAGGATGTCCTCGGCGCCCGTGTTGTGCGGGACCGCGGTGACGCGGCACCCGCGTCCGCGCAGGTGGCGCATGATGTTGCGCTTCACCCCGAGGTCGACGACGACGATGTGCAGTGCGTCGTCAGGCAAGAAGTCCGGGGACGCGCCGTCGAAGGCGTAGACCGAGTCGGTGGACACTTCTGCGACATAATCCTCGGTGCCGTACATGGGCTCCGCGCGCAGCCGCACGAGCGCCTCGGACGCCGACTCGTCGCGCGTGATGGTGCCCATCACCACGCCGTGCGAGCGCAGGTGGCGCGTGAGCGCGCGCGTGTCGATGCCGGCGATGCAGGGGATGCCCGCCGCCTCCAGGTAGGCGCCGAGCGTCTGCGTGCTGCGCCAGCGCGAGGGCAGGTCGGTCAGTTCACGCACGACGAAGCCGCGCACCTGGACGCGATCGCTCTCGTCGTCGGTGTCGTTGACGCCGTAGTTGCCCTGGATCGGGTAGGTCATGGTCAGGATCTGCCCGCCGTATGACGGGTCAGTGAGGGCCTCCTGGTAGCCGGTCATCGAGGTGTTGAAGACCACCTCGCCGGTCGCGCGCGCGTCGGCGCCGTGGCCCTCGCCCTCGAAGACGCGGCCGTCGGCCAGCACCAGCCGCGCGCGAGGGGGCGTGGTCATATGACCGCACCCGCCAGCGCGTGCACGACACGGCCGCCGAGGACCGTCGCGACCACCTGGCCGCGCAAGCTGCGACCGGCCAGCGGCGTGTTCTTCCCCATCGACGCGAACTCGTCGGGGTTCACCGTCCACTCGGCGTCCGGGTCGAGCAGCACCACGTCGCCGAGCGCGCCCGGCGACAGCGTCCCGAGGCCCGCGAGGCCCGCGTGCTGGTCCAACCCCCACGCGCCGACGGGCCCGGCGGTCAACCGCTCGATCAGCATCGGCAGCGTGACGCGGCCCTCGTGCACCAGGCTCATCGCCGCACCGAACGCCGTCTCGAGGCCGCTGATGCCGGCCGCCGCGAGGTCGAACTCGATCTCCTTGTCCGAGGCCGCGTGGGGCGCGTGGTCCGTCGCGATGGCGTCGATGACCCCGTCGCGCAGCGCCTCGACGCATGCGTCGACGTCGTGCTGCTCGCGCAGCGGCGGGTTCACCTTCGCGTTGGTGTGGTAGGCGATCTCGCGGTAGGCTTCCGCGCCGTTGCCGTTCGAGGCGTCGCGCGCGGCCGGCGTGAAGCCGACCTCCTCGTGCGTGAGCGTGAGGTGGTGGGGCGTCACCTCGGCGGTGACGTGCGTGCCGCGCGCCCGCGCCGCGCGGATGAGCGTGACCGAGCCGGCCGTGGAGACGTGCTGGATGTGGAGGTGCGCGTTCGCCAGCTCCGCCAGCGCGATGTCGCGCGCGACCAGCGTCTCCTCGGCACTTGAAGGGCGCCCTCGCAGCCCGAGCCGGGCGGCGACCCAGCCCTCGTGCATCTGGCCTTCGAAGACGAGCGCCGGATCCTCGCAGTGCTGCACGATCGGCAGCCCGAAGCGCGTCGCGTACTCGAGCGCGTGGCGCATCAGCCGCGCGTCGGCGACCGCGTCGCCGTCGTCGGAGAGCCCGACGACGCCCGCCTGCGCGAGTTCGCCCGCAGGCGCTAGTTCGGCGCCCGCGCGCCCGCTCGTGATGCAGCCGAGCGGCAGCACGCGCACGCTCGCGGAACGCTCGGCCTCCCGCAGCACCGACTCGACGGCGGAGCGGCGGTCGAGGGGCGGGTCGGTGTTGGGCATCGCGCAGACGGTGGTGAAGCCGCCGCGCGCCGCGGCGGCGGTGCCGGTCGCGATCGTCTCCTTGTATTCGAACCCCGGCTCGCGGAGATGCACGTGCAGGTCGACGAATCCCGGCGCCACGACCAGCCCGGTCGCGTCGATGCGGTCGGCCTCGACGACGGCGTCGCCCTCGCCGGGCCCGACGCGCGCCACGCGTCCGTCGACGATGACCACGTCGGCGACGCCGTCGCGGCCGAGCGCCGGGTCAATGACCCGGCCGTTGTGGATCGCGAGGGTGGTCACGATGCACTCCCCTCGCCCGTCGCTGTGCCTCTGCCGTCGGCTCCGAGCGCGAGCAGCGAGAGCAGCGCCATCCGCACGGCGACGCCGTTCGTGACCTGCTGCTCGATGATGGAGTGCGCGCCGGCGGCGACGTCGCGGGCGATCTCGACGCCCTCGTTCTTCGGGCCGGGGTGCATGAGCAGGTGGTCGGGGTGGGCACGCGAGAGGCGTTCGGCGGTCACCTGGTAGTGCAGCGCATACTCGTGCAGCGAGGGCAGCAGGCCGCCCTGCTGACGCTCGCTCTGGAGCCGCAGCGCCATCACGACGTCCGCGCCCTCGATCGCCCGCTCGATGTCCGTCTCGATCTGCACGGGCGGCAGCGCCTGCTGCGCGTGCTCGGGACGCTGGCTCGCGTCGAGGCCGATTGGCAGCAGCGTGGGCGGACCGCACACCACCACGTCCGCGCCGAGGGCCGTGAGGCCCCACAGGTCGGAGCGCGCGACGCGCGAGTGCGAGATGTCGCCGATCATCGCCACCCGCTTACCGGCGAGGTCGCCGAAGTGCGAGCGAATCGTGTAGAGGTCGAGCAGTGCCTGCGTCGGGTGCGCGTGCGCTCCGTCGCCGGCGTTCACGATCGAGGCGTTCGTGTGGCGCGCCGCCAGGTAGGGCGCGCCCGACGACGCGTGGCGGATGACGATGCTGTCCGCGCCCATCGCCCGCAGCGTGCGCACGGTGTCGATCAGCGACTCGCCCTTCTGCACCGCGGAGGTGGCGACGGTCAGGCTGATCACGTCGGCGCCCAGCACCTTGCCCGCGAGCTCGAACGAGGCGCGCGTGCGCGTCGAGGGCTCGTAGAAGAGGTTCACGACCGTGTGCCCGCGTAGCGCGGGGACGCGCGCGATACGCCGCTCCAGCACCTCCTGCATGCGGTCGGCGAGATCGAGCACGGTCACGATCTCGTCGGTCGTGAAGTCGTCGAGGTCAAGCACGTGGCGGTGCTGCCACACCGGGTCAGCTTCGGACGGCGCGGGCTGCGCCGCGTTATCGCCGATTGCGGGGTCCGGCGCGCCGGCCACGCCGGTCTGCCTCGCACCCGTGGTTTCGGTGGTCATGGTCGATCACCCCCCGGAAAGACGACCACGGCGTCGCGGCCGTCGTCCTCCTCGAGGAGCACCTGCACCTGGTCGTTGCGCGTGGTGGGGATGTTCTTGCCCACGATGTCGGCGCGGATCGGCAGCTCGCGGTGGCCGCGGTCAATGAGCACAGCGAGCCGCACGAGGTGCGGCCGGCCGAAGTCGTTGAGCGAGTCGAGCGCGGCCCGCACGGTGCGGCCCGTGAAGAGCACGTCGTCGACAAGCACCAGGTGTTGGCCCTCGATGTCGGGGAGGTCGCTGGGTTGCGGCGCGGTGCGCAGGCCGCGCGATGCGAGGTCGTCGCGGTGCAGGGTCACGTCGAGGCGGCCGATCGGCACTCGAACGCCCTCGAACTCCTCGATGAACGAGGCGAGGCGCTCGGCGAGCGTCACGCCGCGGCGCTGGACGCCGACGAGCACGAGGTGGTCGACGCCGCCGTTGCGCTCGACGATCTCGTGCGCGAGGCGCTGCATGGTACGGCGGATGCCGTCAGCGTCGAGGACTGGACCGGGGGCCGTGCCGACGGTTTCACCCGCGGGCGACTGCTCCATCACGGTTGGCCTGCCTCGGGGAGCGTCTGGTAAGGGGTCATGGCCTAAAAAAACCTCCCGCCGATGGGGAGGGGATCAGCGTGCACGCCATCAGGCGCAAAGAACGTCGGTACGGGTCCTTGCGTCATGTCCTGCGTCCTTCCCGGCCTCGCGGGACCGGCTTAAAGACCGCGTGCGTTCGCTGAGGAGGATAGCACCGCCCTTCACAAGCGGCCAACCGTGCCCGAGCGGCTGGGAGGTCCCTCCGTGCAGCGGCTTACGAAGTGCTGTCTTCGTCCGCGAGATGCTGAGTGACCCGTGAAAGGAGGTACTCCGCAATCGCACGTGCATGCTCGATGGCAAGTCGAGCTTCGGCGGCTCCAGCCTCGAAGCTTCCCGCAGGATCATCCTCATCGTGAGTACCGATCGCCGACGTCCATCCCCAGAAGCCCACGTTAGGCGTGACGATCGAGCGATGGGTGGCATCGTCGACGATACCCACATCCTTCAAGGCGCTCATGGCGTCGCTGAATTTTCGCTTCCGCGGTGTCTTGCTCACAGCGTTTGCGATTTCGGTAGCTAGGCGCTCAATAGCGCGGCGCGATCTGTGAATCGCATCTTCAAACGCGTCGTCCTCGAAGTGCGTCTCGGCCTCCTCGAGATGCGACAGGAACCCGGTTATGCCGGTCTCAGCGGCTTGATCAGCCAGTGCGTCGATGATCGAGGGACCAGCCTCCACAGTGGCGATGTCGCGTTCAAGGGCCCCTATCGCACGCTGGACCGCGGCGTTCGCGAGAGCGCGAGTCTCGAAGAATCGCTGCCGATACTGCTGCTCAATCCCGAGGATGGAGTCGCCAGCCAGCGAGCCAAGGTGGGGAACGGTCTCTAATAGGAATCCAAACACGTCAATCTGCTCTGTTACACCGAATTGAGACCTTAGAGCAAGCGGCTTCCCGAGGCGGTGGGCTACACGAGGAAGAAGCCGATTCAGGTCCCCTCGCTGTTCATCGAACTTCTCGATTTCCTCCATGCTGATCGCATCCTGCCCGAGCATCTCCACCGTGAACGCCGTCAACGCCTCCCACTTCTGCTGGAACGCCGTCACGAGGGTTAGTTCGTCGCGTAGGGTCGCAAGGCGCTTCTCCACACGCGTACGGGTTGGCATGAGTCGGACTCCCATTCGGCTCTCGATGGCGGGCAGAAAAACGGACCGTGGTTGTCATGGGCATGCACGACAGGCTGGCGGTTGGTGCCACCGCGGTGGAACCTAATTCAGTATCCCCGTCAATTAGTCGGAGTCGCGCTGCTGGCGGAGGAAGCGCTCGAGCTCGTCGACCATGTCCTGCGCGTCCGGCAGCTCCGCCGCCGGCTCCTCGTCGGCCTCGGCGTCGAGCTGCTCCTCGATGCGGCGGGCGTAGTCCACCATCTCGGGGTTCTTGGCGATCTCGGTGCCCACCTGGGCGTCGAAGCGCGCCGCGAACACCTCGAGGTCGTGGAGGCTGAGGTCGAGCCGCAGCGAGTCGTTGAGCTGTTCGAGTAGCGCGAGCGCGCCCTTGGGGTTGGGCGATGCGTTGACGTAATGCGGCACGTTCGCCCACATCGACGCCGTCTTGAGGCCCTCGTCGCGGAGGCGGTTGTTGACGACGCCGACGATGCCCGTGGGGCCCTCGTACCCGGTCGTGCGCGGCTCGGGCAGCCCGAGTAGCTCGCGGAAGTCGGGGTCCTCGGACGACCCACTGACGGTGATCGGCCGCGCGTGGCTCGCCTCGGCAAGCAGCGCGCCGAGGGTGACGACGTGCCCGACCTCGAAGGTCTTGCAGAACTCCACGATCGCCTCGCTGTACGCGTGCCACGCGAGGTGCGGCTCGATGCCGAGCATGACGATGATGTCCGCGTCCGTGCCGGCTCGGTGGTGTGGCGAGAACTCGTTCTTCGGCCAGTCGAGGACGCGCTCGCCGTTCTCCAGGCGTACGCGCGGGCGCGCCTGCGTGAAGTCGTAGAACGTCTCGGGATCGATGCGTGCGATGGCCTTCGAGCGCCAGCGCCGCAGCATGAAGCGCAGCGCGCCGGTCGCCGATTCGCCGGCGTCGTTCCACCCGGACCACGCCGCGAGCAGGATGGGGCGGTCGAGCTGGGGCCGCTCTTCGATCAGCAGTTCGTTCACGGCCCCAGCATAGCCGCTCGCTCCCCGGCGCGCACCGCGAAGCGCACGCCGGTGAGCGGGCTCTCGTCTAGCCGCGCGACGGCAGGCTGACGACCACCGGGCCGGGGCCGACCGAGGTGCCGCGCGAGATTTCGGTCTGCACCTCGATCTCCACGAGGTGCTCGCCGTCCTCGACCCACTTGCGCTTCACGGCGCCGGACGTGACGGCCGACTCGCCGACGGTGTTGAAGATGCGCATGCGGAACGGGCCGGTCTTCCTGAACCGCCCGCCGAGGCCGATGTACTCGCGCACCGCGCGCTCCCACCACGCCTGGATGAAGCCGTTGTTGGCGTACATGTCAGGCGCGCCGGTCGCGATCGAGACCGGCGTGTTGTGGTGGATCTGGTTGAAGTCGCGGTTCGCACCGGCCTCGACGACGAGGCGGGCGATGGTCAGGTTGACGGTGACCGGCGGCATCGCGTCGCCCTCCTGCACGTCCTCCCAGTAGCGTTGCTCCGACCAGTCGACGGCCGGCGGGTCGCCGGGGTCGACGTTGCGGATCGCGATCAGGTCCTCCTCGGGCGCTGCTCCCTCCGCGGCCTCCGGCTCGCGCGGCGAGGAGGCGTCCCCGGGCGCGTCGAGGGGCACGTAGGAGTAGCCGCCGTTGCGCAGCAGCGCCACGCGCGCGCCGTCCTGGTTGACGACCTCGCGCTCCCACACCATGAACGCGCCGCGCCCGACGCGCGTCTCGCGCGGCACGCACGAGAGCAGCGTGCGGCCGCGCACCGTCAGGCGGTCACCGACGACCGCCGGCTCGAAGTACTCGATCTCGATGTCGGTCGCGAATCCTGCCGTAGTCTCGGGCATCGGCGGCTCCGGCGCCTCCCCGGCGCGGGCGCGCGGAATGTCGACGTGGGGGTGGGCCTGCGGGTAGCGGCTGCCCATGCCCGGCCGCCACAGCCCGGCGTCGAGCCACGTCGACGAGATGCCGGCGACCGGCGCGAGCACGTTGCGGTAGCCGTGCTGCTTCGCCGCGTCGGGGTCGTAGTGCAGCGGGCAGTCGAGTTCGAGCGGCTCGAGGAACTTGCGTACCGCGCCCAGCTCGATCTGGTCGACCGCCGTGCTCTGCACCCCGCCCGAGAAGTCCCCGCCGACCGCGTCGACCGTTCCCTGCCATGCCGCCTGCCACTCGTCAGCCATCGTTGCTTCCTTTCCGTAGTGCTCGTGGTGGTGCGTTCTTCGTAGCGAGGGCCGCGGCGGGTGTCAACGCGCGAGCGGGCTCGGCGCGGAGCACGCGGTCGATTGGCCCTTGCGTGTCACGCTGTTAACTTCGAATGGCGCTACTCCCACCAGCCGACACTCGAGGCGCCGACGGTGCGCCCGCGTGCACGCGCAGACGGGGACCACGATGCTCGTTCGGATTGGCGGGTGGTGCTTCCGCAACCCGCGCAAAACGGTGGCCGCCTGGGTGGTCGTACTCATCGTTGCCCTGGCTGCGGCGGGTGCCGTGGGCCCATCGTTCCTGGCGGAGTTGCAGGCGCCGGAGTCGGATAGCAGCCGCGGGTTCGACGTCCTTGAGGAGCACTTCGGAGGCGTTGGCAGCGGCCTCAGCGGCTCGATCGTCTTCTACTCCGAGTCCGGCGTGGACGACCCCGCGGTGCGGGCCGCCATGGAGGAGATGTTCGCGGCGGTCCGGTCGTACGAGGGCGTGACCGTATCCAGCCCGTACCTGGTGACGATTCCTGTCCCCGAGACCCCGACGCAGCAGGCACCGAATCTTCCTCACGCACCGGGGCGCCCGCAGGTCAGCGCTGACGGCCTCGTCGCGTTCGCGCGCATCGACCTGGCCCCGGATCTCGATTTCAACGAGACGTCTGACCTCGGCGCTGAGTTCATCCGAGTCATCCCCGAACTCCCCGGGCTGCAGGTGGAGATCGGCGGCGAAGCGCTGAGCGAGTTCGAGCCGCCACAGTCCGAGTTCATCGGCCTCGCCTTCGCGATCGTCGTGCTGATCCTCGCGTTCGGGTCGGTGATGGCGATGGGGTTGCCGCTCGCCGTGGCGGTGGCCGGCGTGGGCGTCGGTCTCGCGCTGACCGTGGTGCTGTCCAACGTGCTGTCGATCCCCGAGTTCGCGACCACGATCGGGGCGATGATCGGTATCGGCGTCGGCATCGACTACGCGCTGTTCATCGTCACGCGCTACCGCGACGGTCTCGCCGAGGATGGCGCCGTGGAGCCATCCGCCCTCGTCGCCTTCGACACCGCCGGGCGAGCGGTGATCTTCGCCGGGTTGACGGTGGTGGTCTCGCTCCTTGGGTTGCTGTTGATGGGGCTCCCGTTCATTACCGGCCTCGCGGTCGCGGCGGCGCTCACCGTGGGGGCGACGATGATCGCCTCCGTCACGCTGCTCCCGGCACTCATCGCGTTCGTGCGCGACCGCATCGAGATCACGCAATGGCGCGGGCTGGTCGCCGCTGCGTGCATTGCGGTGGCGCTGCTCGGCGTGGGCCTGGGCTTCAGGCCGCTGCTGCTCGGCGCGCCGCTCGCCGTCATCGTCTTCCTCGCGGGGTTCGTGGTCCGGCCGCTGCGCGCGGTCGTTCCGGGGCGGCCGCGAGTGCCGCTTGAGCGCACGGTCGCCTGGCGCTGGAGCCGCCTGGTGCAGTCCCACCCGTGGATCGCACTCATCGCCGGTGCGGCGCTGCTGCTCGCGATGGCGTCGCCCGTGCGGTCGCTGCAGCTCGGGTTCGCCGACGACGGGAACTTCCCCGAGGGGACGACGACGCGCCGCGCCTACGACCTCCTGGCCGATGGCTTCGGCCCCGGCTTCACCGGGCCCCTGCTCGTGACCGTCGAACCGCAAGTCGCGCAGGATCACGCCGCCGTCGGGCCGCTCCTCGCCGCGCTCGGGGCCGCCGAGGGCGTCGTCTCGGTGAACGGCCCGCTGCCCAACGACCTCGACGATCCTGCGAACGCGTCCGCGTACATGGTGCAGGTGTTCCCGGCGACCTCGCCGCAGGATCCGGCGACCACAGAGCTCGTCGGCCGGCTGCGAACCGACGTGATCCCCGCAGCCGTGGCCGGGAGCGAGCTGCAGGTGAGCGTCACCGGCATCGTCGGGCTGGGCATCGACTTCACCGACTACCTTGCCGGACGCACCCCCGTCTTCTTCGCGGCTGTGCTCGTGCTCTCGTTCATCCTGCTGATGGTGGTGTTCCGGTCCGTGCTGGTGCCGCTCAAGGCAGTGATCATGAACCTGCTTTCGATAGCCGCCGCCTACGGCGTGGTCGTCATGGTGTTCCAGCAGGGCTGGTTCGGCTCGGTGATCGGCGTCGACGCGGGCCCGATCGAGCCGTTCATCCCGATGATGCTGTTCGCGATCGTCTTCGGACTCTCCATGGACTACGAGGTGTTCCTGCTCTCGCGCATGCGCGAGGAGTACGACCGCAGCGGCGACGCGGTGGGCTCGGTCGCGGACGGGCTCGCCTCGACCGCCCAGGTCATCACGGCAGCGGCCGCGATCATGGTCGTGGTCTTCGGGAGCTTCGTGTTCGAGGACAACCGCGCGATCAAGATGTTCGGGCTCGGCTTGGCTGTGGCCGTGCTCCTCGACGCGACGGTGGTGCGGCTGTTGCTGGTGCCGGCGGCGATGGAGCTGCTGGGTGAGCGCAACTGGTGGGTGCCGCGCTGGCTCGATCGCATGCTGCCGCGGCTCACCATCGAGCGGGCGAGGGAACTCCAGCCCGTGGTCGTGGGGACGGGCGGCCATGCGGGCCTGCGGGAGCGTGACTTGACGTAACGCGGCCAGTCCGGGCTGCTACTACACATAAGCCGTCGTAGATTGACGTAAGAGCCTGGCTGGTCGGGGCGGCCGGCCGAGACGAGGTCCCCTGAGCCCGGACTGCTGCGTGAGCACGGGCAATCTCGTATCGGCGACGGTCCTCCAATCCTGGCACCTATTCGGCTGTATATGGCTTAAGTGCCGATTCACGTGTACATTAACCCCCGGCGTGGGCGAGCTTGCGAGCCGTTCCATGCCCGATCGCGTCCCGCTTTCTGGCACCCGAGGTAGCCATACTTTCGCACGGCGTGGCGCAGGCCGCCCTCGCGAGCCGGCTCTCTCACCCCTCGGCGTCTTCGTTCGCACGCTCACCCGCCTCGGCACGATGCGGGGCGCCTCGTGACCGTGGCGCGCCTGCTTGTCCACGCAGCTCTCGCGCTGCTCGTCATCGCGACTCTGGCAGTGCGCGAGTCGGCGCCGGCAGCGGCGCAGGGGACGGCGCCGACGATCGTAACTGCGTGGGTCGACGGTGAGACGCTCAAGCTGATCTACGACGGGGGCCTCGACGGTGGCTCGGCCCCCGCTGGGACGGACTACGCGGTCTTGGTGAACGGTTCGGGCCGTAGCGTGGACGGCGTGTCCATCCGCGGCCCGAGGGTCGCGCTCACCCTCAGCTCAGCCGTGGTGGCGAGCGACACCGTCCTGGTGAGCTATACACCGGGCTCCAACCCGGTGAAAGACTGGAGCGATAACGACGTCGAGGCCCTCCCGAGCTACGAGGTCTTGAACTACACCGCGCTTTGCGAGAACGACGCGGTCATCGCTAACCACGCCGATCACCCCGAGCTCGTCGCGGACTGCAAGGTGCTTTGGGGCCTGAAGGAGACGCTTGAAGGCGACAGCAACGTCACGCGGTGGCTCAACTGGGGTGCGACCCTGAGCTTGTCGGAGTGGGACGGGATCCCACAAAACACGGGCGGCGTCGGAGGCATCAGTGGCAGCCCGAAGCGGGTCACTGCCTTTGTTCTGGACGGGGGCAACAAGAGTCCGAAGTTCCGAGGGGAAGTTCCGGCCGCGTTCGCAAATCTGACTGGGCTCGTCGTGTTGACACTCAACCAGCACCTGTTCTCGGGCGTGATACCCGCTGAACTCGGTGATCTCCCGAACCTGAAGATCCTGAAGCTCAGTTACAACTCGCTCAGTAATCCACGGAACTCCGACGACCCCCGGAATCCGTACGACGAACCCGGGATCCCGTCGGAGCTCGGGAGACTCAAGGACACGTTGGAAGTCCTGGATCTGGCGGGAAACAACCTCGGCGGTGATATACCCTCCGAAATATGGGACCTCACTGAGTTGCGTTCGCTGCGGCTTCACGGCAACGATAACATCTGGGGTGGGCCTGGCCTCACCGGAACGATTCCCGCCGACATCAAGAACCTCACCAAGCTCACGACGCTGCACCTCCACGGCAACAGATTCTCCGGCGGCATACCGACCGAGATCAGGCAACTCCCTGAGCTGGAGAACTTGTTGCTATATGAAAACGGCTTCACGGGTACTATTCCTGCAGCCCTAGGCAATATGCCGAAGTTGACGACCCTGGACTTGAGTACGAATCAGCTCACGGGAACCATCCCCGCGACGCTTGAAAACCTGCTGCCAGAACTACAGCAACTGCGGCTGAGCGGGAACGCATTCACAGGATGTGTGCCCGCCCGCCTACTTGAAGTTCAAATCAACGACGTTCAGTTTCTTATCGACTTCTACGGCTTGCCGCTTTGCGGGTCGAGCGCCAACCCGCCGCCAACGATCTCCTCCGCAACGGTCGATGGCGACACGCTCACGCTGACGTATAGCGAGACCCTCGACTCGAACTCCGAGCCGGCGACGACGGACTACACCGTCACTGTCAACGACTCGACGACCGACGTCGTTGTCGGCGCGGACGGCGTGTCCATGAGTGGATCGGTGATCACGCTCACCCTCGACGCGCCCGTGGTGGCGAGCGACGTGGTGCTCCTGACCTACAGGTGGGGCACGAACCGCGTGCAGGACTCGGGCGGTGCGAGCGCTGCTCCGCTCACCGACCACGAGGTCACCAACAACACGACGCCCGACCCGCCGCTCTGGAAGACCGGCGTGGTGGACGGTGACACGCTCACCCTGACGTACGACGAGGACCTCGACACGAACTCGGAGCCGGCGACGACCACGTACACGGTGACCGCCGACGGCGCCACGCACACCGTCAGCGACGTAGCGATCAGCGGGACGACCGTGACGCTCACGCTCTCCTCGCCTGTATCGGGCGGCCAGGCGGTGCTGCTGAGCTACTCGCCGCCGACGAACGACCCGCTACAGGACCTCGACGGCGAGGACGCAGCGCAACTCACCAACGTGACCATTCAGAATCAGACCGGCCTGTCCCCGGAGCTCGACAGCGCCGAGGTGGACGGCGACATGCTGGCACTGACCTACAACGAGCCCCTCGATGGGACCTCGCAGCCGGCGCCGGCGGCGGCGGCGTACACGGTGACGGTGGCCACCGACAGCACCACGCACACCGTCAGGCACGTCGCGGTCAGCGGCTCGACGGTCACGCTGACCCTTACCTCCGCGGTCGTCGGTGGTGAGACAGTCCTCGTGAGCTACGACTCCTCGCAGGCCACGAACCCGGTGCGGGACGCGGACGGGACCGATGCGGCCGATCTGACCAACCAGAGCGTCGACAACGTCACGAACAACGACCCGGTATTCACCACGACCGCGTTCACCGTCGCGGAGAACACGCAGCCCGTCGGCACCGTCGTGGCAGACGACGTCGACACCCAGGACAGCGTCACGGGCTACCGACTCACGCCGGCTGATGGCGATCCCGACGACGGGCGGATGTTCGCCATCACGAACGATGGCGCGGTGTCGTTCAGCGATGCGAACGGCGCCGACTACGAGTTCCCCGGATCCGTCGACGGCAGCCTCATGTACCGCATGACGATCATAGCGACGAGCGGGACCGGTGACCGCGAGCGCACGACGACGCAGCAGATCACCGTCACGATCACCAACGCCGAGGACCCCGGTGAGCTGCTCTTCTCGTCGGTACAACCACAGGTCGGCACGTCGCTGCTCGCCACCGTCTACGACCAGGACGGGAGTGTGTCCGTCACCACCTGGACGTGGGAGATCTCCCTGGACCAGAGCACCTGGACGACCCTCACGCACCAGACGACGCTGAACACTCCATCGTCCTCGTACGCGCCCGTCGCGGGTGATGTGGGCGAGTGGATTCGCGTGACCGCCGACTACACCGACGGGGTGCCGGGCGCGGATCGTGTCCAGGAAACGCTCCCGTACGCGGTCCGCGCAGAGCCCTCCAGTAACAGCGCCCCGACGTTCCCGTCGAGCCAGACGGAACGCGAGGTGCCCGAGGAAACGCCCCGGGGCGAGGACTTCGGGCTGCCCGTGGTCGCCAACGACCCCAACGGCGACGCACTGACGTACAGCCTCGGCGGAACCGACGCAGACTCCTTCGACATTGGCTCGCGGTCTGGCCAGCTGATTACCAGGGCGCCTCTCGACTACGAGGTCAAGGACAGCTACGAGGTCACCGTCATGGCGACGGATCCCTCGCTCCTCACCGCCGTGATCACGGTGACCATCTCCGTGACCGACGCCACCGAGACCAACTGGAACAACCCCCCGCCCGCCAACACCGGCGGTGGCGGCGGCGGCGTCTTCTTCTTCCCCGGTGGCGGTGGCTCGGGATCCAAGCCGTCCGACGACGACTACGGCTGGAACGTCACGGGCGACATCGACCTCGACTCCGCCAACAGCGAGCCCACCGGCCTGTGGGGTAACGGCATCACGCTATGGGTCGGCCAGAACGGCTCCGGCACGGATGACAGCGTCTTCGCGTACGACATCGCGAGCAAGGAGTACGACAGCGACCTGGACATCGAGCTTGACGACAAGAACCTCGCCCCGCGCGGTGTGTGGTCCAACCGAGTGACGATGTGGGTCTCCGACAGCGGCCAGGAGCGCCTCTTCGCCTACGACCTCGCCACAGGCGAGCGCATCGAGGACAGCGAGATAGCGCTTGCGGCCAGGAACAAGGATGCGCGCGGCATCTGGTCCGACGGCTCGACCATGTGGGTGCTCGATGGCCGCCGGGATGCCCTGTTCACGTATGACCTCGCCACGAAGCAGGCACTCGGCGAGTTCGCACTTGATTCGGACAATGACGACCCGCACGGGATCTGGTCCGACGGCGTCGCGATCTGGGTGTCGGACGACGGCGCCCGCAAGATCTTCGCGTACCGCCTGACGGAGGACGGACTCGAGCACGAGCCGGACGAGGACTTCCCAGCCGCGGTACTGCGGGGCGCCAGCAACAACAGCCCGCGCGGCATCTGGTCCGATTACGAGCTGATGTACGTCGTCGACGCGAACGACGGCAAGATCTACACCTACAACATGCCTGCCGCCTTCGACGCTCGCCTCGCCTCGCTGAGCCTCAGCGATGTCGAGATCGGCGAGTTCGCGAGCTACCACACGCAGTACACCGGGATCCCGGATGAAGGTGTCACGGAGACGACGGTCGAGGCAGAGCCCGTACAGAGTGACGCGAGCGTCGCGATCGACCCGACCGACGCAGACGACAACGCCCGCAACGGGGACCAGGTGCTGCTGGACAGCAACCCCGCCATCACCGTCACGGTCACATCGAGCGACGGCAGCCGCACTCGCGACTACGTGGTGCAGATCGCCACCCCCGCGGAGTGCCTGAGTGGCCTGAGCGAGGACCGCTTCAACGAGGTGACGTTCGAAGGCGGCACTCTCGGTCAGCTCGAGGACTGCGCGCGTGACCTCGACCAGATGTCGGTCTACTCGATGCACAACGGCCTGTGGGTCTCGTTCATCGTGGGTGCGCCGGACCTCGTGAACGACGCGTTCGACGGGCTCTTCCCAACGGGGGCGCCGGCCAAGACACCGCTGCTCGCCCAACTCGACGTGCCACGACCGCCGGTGCAGATCCGCCCCGCTCCGCAGCCAGATCCGGTTGCACCGACGCCCGCACCGACGCCGACGCCGACGCCCACGCCCACACCGACGCCGACGCCCACGCCCATGCCGACGATCGTCACGCCTGAGCCTCCAGCCGCGTGCCTCGACGGCATCACCGGCGACCGCTGGAGCACCGCGAAGTACGAGGGCGGCACGGTGGCAGAGCTTGAGGACTGCGCGCGCGACCTCGGTCAGCTCTCGGTCTACACCTGGTACCGAGCTCGCTGGGTGTCGCTGATCGCCGGTGCGCCGGACATCGTGAACGAGGCGTTCGAGGAGCTCTACCCCGGCGGCGTGCCTGTCGGCAAGTACCTGCTCGCGCAGCGCGATCTGCCGCGACCGCCGGTGCAGGTCCGCCCCGCTCCGCAGCCAGATCCGGTTGCACCGACGCCCGCACCGACGCCGACGCCCACGCCCACACCGACGCCGACGCCGACACCGACACCGACACCGACGCCCGCACCGACGCCCACGCCCACGCCCGCGCCCATGCCGACGATCGTCACGCCTGAGCCTCCAGCCGCGTGCCTCGACGGCATCACCGGCGACCGCTGGAGCACCGCGAAGTACGAGGGCGGCACGGTGGCAGAGCTTGAGGACTGCGCGCGCGACCTCGGTCAGCTCTCGGTCTACACCTGGTACCGAGCCCGCTGGGTGTCGCTGATCGCCGGTGCGCCGGACATGGTGAACGAGGCGTTCGAGGAGCTCTACCCCGGCGGCGTGCCTGTCGGCAAGTACCTGCTCGCGCAGCGCGATCTGCCGCGACCGCCAGTCCAGATCCGCCCACTCGTCGTTCCCGAGCCCGCGCCGCAGCCGACCCCCGCGCCGCAGCCGACCCCCGCGCCGCAGCCGACCCCCGCGCCGCAGCCGACCCCCGCGCCGCAGCCGACCCCCGCGCCGCAGCCGGAGCCCGCAGTGCCGCTGGTTCCGACAATCACCAACACGGGCGGGGACGGCGTCTCGCTCCGCTCCGACTGTAGTGACGACGCGCGCGTCTCCGCCGTCGGCGGTTGGGCCGACGGGACCGCGGTCGAAGTCCTCGGCGAGGGCGTTGGGCGCTGCGCCGGCTGGCTCTGGGTGCAGTCCGACGACGTGACGTCGTGGGTGCGTGAACAGTACGTGGCCAACTACACGAGCGATGCCGCGGCGCAGCAGCCCGACCAGGTGATCGGAGACACGGACGGCGACGGTGTGTCGTACCGGAACGTGTGCCACGACGATGCGAGGCTGTCGGCGATCGGCGGCTGGGCGGACGGCACTGAGGTCGAGGTGATCGCGGTGGGCCGCGGCCCGTGCGGCGGCTGGCTGTGGGTAGAGACCGACACGGTGAGCTCGTGGGTGCGCGACCAGTACGTGGTCGAGCCCGCTGCGACGCCCGAGCCGGCCGAGGACCCGGAGCCCACGCTGGCCCCGACGCCGGAACCGGACGAGGATCCGGAGCCCGCCGACACGACGCCCGTCCCCGAGGACCCCGCACCGGAAGCGCCTGCACCCGACGGCGAGTGGGTGATCGCGAACACCGGCGGCTCAGGCGTGTCGCACCGGCGCGACTGCACGGAAGACGCGCGGATCTCGGCTGTCGGCGGCTGGTCCGATGGCACCGTGGTCGAGTTGCTCGAGGTGAGTAGCGGCCGCTGCGCCGACTGGGTCCGGGTCCGGGCAACCGGCGTCACGTCGTGGGTGCGAGATCTCTACGTGGTCAGCTCCACCGCCGACTCGCAATCGATGGTCGGGTCGCGGTGGGTCATCGGGAACACGGACGGCCTCGGCGTCTCGCACCGCGACGAGTGCGGCGATGCAGCCCGCGTGGCCCGCATCGGCGGCTGGCCGGACGGCACGATCGTGACGGCGCGTGCGGCGGGCGAGGGGCTGTGCGCGGACTGGCTGTGGGTCGAGGCAAGCGACGGTGTGGCGTCGTGGGTACGCGAGGAGTACCTGGTCGAGTCCCTGGGCCCCGCCCTCCCGGACACCGGAGGCTTCTTCTGGGCTCGGTAGGCGGCGCGAGGCGCGGCTGAGGATCCGGGTTCCTCACGTGCCCCGCACAGCTTGCGGTGTGTTACGGCGAGCCACATCTCGTCAGACTTGGCCGCTCACGATCGCAGCCGCAATCGCCGCATCAGGCGGGTCTCGGGTTGGCTCCCCAGGGGAGACCGTACGACGAACCTTCGAGCTAGTTGTGGGCGCTCTGAGTCGGTCTACTGTCGGCGCGCGCGTCCCGTGTGCCGTAGGGCGTCTTGCGGGACCCGACTGAGGCCGCGAAGGGCGGTGTCAGTGTTGCGAGAGTTGGCCCGGCGGCTCCAGAGGAATCTGGTGTTAGTTCCTCGCTTAGTATGTCGTCGGGAGATCCCCCGAGGGCTCCGATCGTTGTTCGGATGTGGTGCCCCCGGGCCACATTGGGAGGACCCTGTCGTTAGGACCAAGGCTTCGCTGTATCTTCGCCCACGTCTCTGGGTCTGGAGGAACGAACTGTGTGAGTGGCTCTTGGTTGTGGGGGTTCACCACCACCGCAAGTGCGTTCAGCCGTTCCATCAGGACGAGAACGCCGCCAGCCGTGATCTCAGGTCTCCCTCGCTGTGAGCCCAGCGCCTCCGACAGCGCCTGAGCGTTGTTGAAGTAGTCCTCTTCTGTGCTGTCTTTCGGATGCACGAGCCAGTTTCTCAGATGTCTCCAATCGCCCATGAGATCAGAAGTCACCGCGTTTCGGTCAACGCCGAGCGCGTCGGCGATCTTTGGACGAATGAGCTCCTCCCAGAGTGTGAACACGGAGATGATGTGCGATCTGGCGTACAACCGCTCGAACTCCGCTCCTCTCGCGATGGCGTCAGTAGCCTCGGCGCCGCGAACTCGAGTGCGTATCGATCGGGTTGTGCCATCGTCCCGTGCGCTGACGACGGCGACTGGACTCTCGGGTGCGATGCTGTCAGAGAGTTGACGCTGAATGGCCTCACGGCTGTTCAGCACGCCGATGTACCAGATGAACATCAGGTGGGACTCGGTAGCGAACTGCTCCATGGCCTCTTGAACTATGGCAACCTGATTGTCCCCGACAGGCTCAACCCCGATGCATCGGAGCCCCATCATTCCGCCGGGCCACGCGATCGTGAAGAACTGTTCTGCTGTCGTCATCGCGGTTCCCTTCGAAGTAATTCGAGCGCCAGCCTGGCGCCGCGCCAGACGCTCCCCACATGTACGGGGTCGATCGACGGCCTCCACCGCCGCCTCGGCTGTCCTGTCGGTCTGTAGATTGCGACGCGGATCGGGCGTAGTCACCTCGGGCGCGGGGCGAAGGGGAGATGCGCGACATAAGTGTTGGCTCCCCGACGTGGACTCGAACCACGAACCTAGCGGTTAACAGCCGCTCGCTCTACCGATTGAGCTATCGGGGATAGCCTCAACCAAGTGTGGCCGACACGCGGGACGCGGGCAAGACGCGGCCCCCCGGGCTCGAGGCGCCCGCCGCTACTCGGCAGGCCGGAAGTACGGCAGCGTCACCTCGTCCGAGACCGCATGGAAGGCGACCTCGACACGCATCCCGATGCGCACGCCCTCCGCCTCGAGGCCGACGAGGTTGCTGAGCATGTGCCAGCCCTCGTCGAGTTCGACGATGGCGCACACGTAGGGCGTCTCGAACGCCGGCTGCTGCGGGCGGTGGACCGTCGTGTAGCTGTAGACGACGCCGGTGCCGCTGCTCGGCACCCACTCGAGGCGCTCGCTGAGGCAGGCCGTGCATGCGTGTTGGGGGATGAAGACGTGGTGGCCGCAGTCCTCGCAGCGCTGCACGAGCAGCTCGCCGCGGCGGCAGCCCTCCCAGTGCGGCTGCGTGAGTTCCCGGGGCCGGGGCAGCGGGATGCCGGGCGGCTGCACGTCGAGCGTCACGAGTGGGCCTCCATGCATCGTGCGCCGGTGCGCGGGATGCTACCGCCGAGGCGGTTCACGGTGCAGCTGCCAGCGCGCGCGTGAGCAGCCCTGGCGAGCGCAGGTGGTTCGCCAACTCCTCGAACTCGGCAGTGGGGCCTGCCCACCGCAGCTCCTCGACCGACTCGAAGACGGGCTCCGAGGTGCGCAGCGTCGCGAGGTCGCGGAACAGCATCGCCGCGTCGTAGCCGTCCACGAGGGCAGTCGCGAGCCGAGACGCGCCGCGCACCGTGATGTCCCAGTCCGCCGGGTCGAGCGGGATCGCCTCGATGTGGCCGTAGCGGGCGAGCACCGTCGCGCTCGACTTCGCGCCCCAGCCCTTGAGGCCGGGGAAGCCGTCGGCGCTGTCGCCCGTCAGCGCCAGGTAGTCGGGGATCGAGGCGGGCGGCACGCCGAAGCGCGCCTCGACGGCTGCGGCGTCGCGCACCTCGCGGCGCTGGCGGTCGAACTGCACGACCTTCCCGCCGACGCACTGCCCGAGGTCCTTGTCGGGCGTCGCAATCACCACGCGTGTGACGTCGGGGTCCTCGGCGGCCTGGAGGGCAGCGGAGGCGAGCGCGTCGTCGGCCTCGAGGTCGACCATCGGCCACACGCGGACGCCCATCACCGTGAGCGCGTCCTCAAGGGGAACGAACTGCGCGAGGATGCCCTCCTCCATGCCCGCGCTGGTCTTGTAGCCCGGCCACAGGTCGTTGCGGAACGACTCGACGACGTGGTCCGTCGCCACGCCGAGGTGCGTCACGCCCTCCTCGAACAGCCTCACCACCGAGCCCAGCACCCCGACCACCGCGCCCGCGTCGTTGCCCTCGGCGTCGCGGTGCGGGGGCGCGCCGAAGTAGTGGCGGAACAGCTCGTACGTCCCGTCGAGGAGGAAGACTTCCATGCGCGCAGCCTACGGCATCGGCGGGTCGCTAGACTGCACGCGACGGGCCAACCGGAGGAGGGCGTCATGCGGCTGCTGCTGTCGGGCTTCGAACCGTTCGGGGGAGAGCGCGTGAACCCCTCGTGGGAGGTCGCGAGCGCCATCGGCGCCGCGCCGCCGGACGGCGTCGACCTCGAGTTGCTGCGGCTGCCCGTGCGCGGCCGCATCTCGTTCGACCGGCTCATCCCGGCGTTCGAGGCGGGCGGGTTCGACGCGTGGATCGGCCTCGGCGAGGCCGGCGGACGCTCGCACCTCTCGGTCGAACGCACCGGCGTCAACGTGCTCATCGACCGCGACGCCGAGGGGCGCGTGATGCCGGAGCAGACGCTCGTGGCGTGTGGGCCCGCGGGCTACTTCGCGCGTCTGCCCGTCGGCGAACTAGCCGCGGCGATGCGCGAGGCGGGCGCCCCGTCGCAGGTGTCGGAGACGGCGGGCACCTACATCTGCAATGAGACCCTCTACGCGATGATGGACCGCCTCGACGCGACGGGCGCGGGCGCGATCGGCGGCTTCATCCACCTCCCGTACCTGCCCGAGCAGACCATCGACAAGCGCGCCGGCACACCCTCGATGGCGCTCGACGCGCAGGCGCTCGGCGTGCGCGCGGCGATCGAGTTCGTGCGTGACCTGGTAACGCAGCGTGCGGGCGGCACCGCCGGCGCGCATACCAGCAGCTCAGGGTCACGGCTGGCCCGGGCATAGCGTCCGAATCGAGGCCTGGATACGGTCCAGGGCGATGGCGCCAGCGCGGCTCCTTGAGTCTCGGTCCCACCTGTGACCAGCGGGGTCAATGACGAGCTTCGAACCGTCCTCCAGAAAAATGCCGATCACATACTCTGGCTGCCCGGGTTGGACATGCCCCCGTTCCACCCTCACGTCCGTCATCACAACCCCCTCGGGAATGTCGAGAATCACGGCATCTTCCCCGCGGTCGTACGGCGGGGATGACTTCGACCAGATGAGCGTCGCGAGGCCAGTGATGGGGAGGTCCACCTTCCAGCCAATGGTCATGTCTACAAATTGATCTGCGTCGTCCAGGCTGGCCCGTGGCTCGCAGTGGTCCTCACGTCCGAGTGCGACGATGAGCACGACCGCGAGGACGAGCATGACCGCCGCCTGGCCGAAGCCGGCCCGGCGGCTTCAGGTGGACTCGCATCGCGATCTGTCCCCTGTTCCACCGTCGTGCGCGGTCCGTGGTCGGCGCGCTACGCATGTGGTACCGGGACCCCGGCATGCGGGAAGGCGCCCTCGCGCCCTACTGGCATCTCGCCAGCACCAACATCCACTCGCATGAACTACGTTGCCCGACCACGCATGGTTCCACCGAGGGATCAGCATCCGCGCGCCTGCCTCCGACAGGGCCACGTGACTCAGCGCGCCGGCGTCACCGCCGGCGCACGTTGAGGCACTCGGTCGGTCGACGCCGGCCGCTACGGCACGAGCATCGCGCGCGAGATCTGCGTCTGGGTCTCGTTCCACTCGGCCCTGGCGAACGCCTCGTTGACCTGGTCGAGCGGGTAGAAGTCCGACACGATCTTGTCGTACGGCACCGTGTCCATCTTCTTGACCAGCGTCTCCATCATCACCGGCAGCAGCTCCGGCCGGTACATCGAGGAGCCGATGATGCGTTTGCCGCGCAGGATCGTCGACGGGTCGAGCTCGACGGTCCGTCCCGGCACGATGTCGCCGATCTCCATGAACGTGCCGCCGTTGGTGAGGTAGTCGAGGCCCTCGACGAGCAACTCGGCGCGGCCGACGAGTTCCATCACGATGTTCGCGCCGCGCCCCTCGGTGATGTCGAGGATGTGGTCGCGGCGCGCCTCGTGCGTGTTGAACTCCTCGATGTTGATGGTGTGGTCGGCGCCGAACTCCTCGGCGAGCTCGAGGCGGTTGGCGAGGCGGTCGAGCACGATCACCTTGTTCGCGCCCATGTCCCTGGCCAGCGCGGTCGCGTTCAGCCCGAGGCCACCCGCGCCCTGGATCACGACGTAGTCGCCGGCGGTGCAGCCCGCGCGGAGCAGGCCCTCGGTGACGGTGCCCATCGCGCAGTTGACCCAGCCGAGCACCGAGTCGGGGAGCTCGTCGGGGACCTTGTAGACGGGGTGGCCGGCGGGGATCCAGAAGTAGTCGGCGTAGGTGCCGGTGAAGTACGGGAACTCGCCGGCGATGCGCGCGCCGATGCCCGTCTGGCGGTTCGAGCACCAGTTCTTCTCGCCGCGCCCGCAGTGGTAGCAGCTGTTGCAGGGCATGATCGCGGCGTACATCAGGCGGTCGCCCTCCTGGATGGGGCGGCCGAGCGAGTCGGTGGTGCGGCCCTCGCCGAGCGCCCAGACGACCCCGGCGCCCTCGTGGCCCATGTTCCGGCCCGAGGGTGGGATCTGGACGCGCCGCTGGTCACCGCGCCAGGTGTGGAGGTCGGAGCCGCAGACGCCGGCCTGGGTGATGCGGAGGATGATGCCGCCCGGCTCCGGGTCGGGGACCGGGTACTCCTCGATCTCGAACGGCAGTCCGTGGTCCTTGAAGACGACGACGCGTCCCGTGGTCATGGCGTCCCTCCCGGTGCTCGCGCTTCGCGGTCGCGCGCATGATAGCCGCGTCGGCGGTGCGGCGTGGGTCGGGCCGGCGGTCGTGCGGCAGACGCGCCGTCGCTCAGTGGACATCGGCGGCCAGCTCGAGCAGCTTCCGCACGGTCTTCCAGTTCCGCATCGTGCTGATGGTCGAAAGTCTGGAGTCGAAGTAGCTGTTCGTGAGCTTGCTGCGCGCGAGCCCATTCGGACAGTGGAGATAGATTTCACGACCTCGCACGGCGAACTCGTCGGGTGGCGAGCGATCCGGGTCGAGTGCCCCGACGTGCTCGGCGTCGGGTAGATCCGCCAGGAACACGACGTGCAGCTTGTCGGTTTCGGCCCCGCCTTCAACGAAGGGATTTGCCTGCACAATCGCTTCGAGCTCCCGGGCTCCGCGAGCAACCACGGGAACCTGGTAGCCGAAGTGACTCAGGATCGACGCACTGATGAGGGATGGGATGTCCTCGCCTCGCGTCGGCTCCGTCCGAAAGAGCACGTTCCCGCTCTGGATGTAGGTCCGAACGTCGTCGCAGCCCGCGTCCACGAACATTGCTGCGAGATCCTTCATCGGCAGCCTGTTCTTGCCACCGACGTTGATCCCGCGCAGCAACGCGATGTTGACGTCTGTCGGATCGCTGGTGCTGTCAGTGGGCATGTTGCCTCGTTCCTCTGGTGCTGCTGGGCCTTGTGGGAGCGTGCGCGCGAATCCTGCTACATGCAGAAGTGCGTCTATCGAATCGTCCGGCCGTCGACCCGCGTCGGCCGCCCGCGGGCCCAAACGCCACGTGCCTCCTAGCGTGGCGACGTGCAACTCGCGCTGATCGCGGTGGCCGGAGCGCCTACGGAGCGGGCCGGATGGACGCGACGATCTGGTCGAACAGCGCGTCGACCCCTAGCCGCTCACCCCTGGACGTGACGTGGCGACCGAGGTACTCACCCGTCGGCGCGTAGACGACCAAAGTGGACCCGGTCTCTAGGTCGAGCATCGCGGTTGCGCGTCGTCGTACGGTGGTGCGCACGTCCACTCCGGGCACCACGGCGGGATGGTAGGTGAAGGACAGTAGTCGGAGGTGCAAGCCACGCGGCACGTCAAAGACGAAGTCTTCAGAGAGCTTGAAGGTTCGACCGCTTTCGGGCCTGCTCGTCCACACGAAGCTGCCGGGATCCGTAGCGGGCAGGGACGCGTCAGCGCCGAAGACCAGAGCCCCGAACGGCTGCGGTCGCAGCTCGAAGCCGTACGACACGCCGCCGAGGAGCCCACTCAACCGGTGCACCCTCGCGCCGGCGTCGCTGCCGGGGATTTCTGCCCACGCACTCCACTCGCCCCACTCGCCCCACTCGCCCCGGTCGATCCGGTGCCGTTCTCGCTGTCGGTACTGCCAGCGACTCACGCCCGATCCGTGATGCTCCCACTCCAGCACGATCACGCCCGCGTCTGCACCTACCAGTGCGTAGAGCGGGCCAACGGGGTGTTCCGGCCGGTACCGCACGGAGTCGGCGATCTGGTCGAACAGCGGACCCACGTCGCTGCGGCTGCCTTCGGGGATCCACCTGCCCGTTTCTCTGCCCGTGTTCGGCTCAAGGAACAGAACCGCGTCGGACTTGAGCTCTGTGATCGCGTCGCCCGGGAAATCGAAGTGATGGAGTTCGGCCCCGAAAATACCCTCGGGCGGTACCTTGAAGGTCCAGTACTCCGAGGTTGGTAGACGGAACCTGCCGCCACGTTCGAGCGCAAGGCGATGCCCGGCAATCACGATGCCGTCGATGCCAACCTCCGACGACACTGATGAGGCGAGTTCGGATGGCGCTCCGAGTCCGGACCATGACACCGGGCGCATGCGGAAGTGGTACCCCCGCCCGGGCTCCAATCCTTCGACTCGGTGCCGAGCGAGGCGCACGCTTTCAAGCGGGATGTCTCGCCATTCGTCGCCCCACGGGACGACACGGAGGGGGGATGGGCGGCGGTACTGATACTGCCAGAGCTGCACGTCCCGGGGACCGCCCGCCCACTCCAGCACCACTTCGCCAGCACCCTCGCTGCCGATAAACGCGGTCACGGTCAGTGACTGGTCCTCGAAGCGGCCGCAACCGGCAAAGGCCGATGCGGCCACCAGCAGCACGACGAACAACAGCAGCGGGGCCGAACGAGGAACGCGCATTGCTCACCTCCCCCACACGCGCGGAGGAAAGCGGCGACTCTACGGATCTCCGAATGGGTTTGCAACCCCCACCCGACCCATGCCCCACGCCCGCTGGCCCAAACGCCACGCGCCTCGTAGCGTGGCGATGTGCAACTCGCGCTGATCGCGGTGGCTGGTGCGGCCGGGGCGCTCCTGCGCTACGGCGTCGGCCGCGCCGTGCAGCCCGAGACGTTCCCGGCCGCCACGCTCACCGTGAACGTCACCGGCTCCTTCGCCATCGGCTTCCTTGCGACGTTCCTCGTCGAGCGCACGGGGATGCCCGCCGAGCTGCGCACCGCGCTGCTCGTCGGCCTGCTCGGCTCGTACACCACGTTCTCGACGTTCAGCCTGGAGACGCTGCGGCTCGCGCAGGACGGCGAGTGGACGTACGTCGCGCTCAACGTCGTGCTGAGCGTGACGGGGGCGCTCGCGGCGGTGTGGCTCGGGCAGACGCTCGCGCGCCAGTAGGCTGCGTCGCAGGTGGTTCGCAGGGCGGCGTGCGACGGGCCTCGACGCTGGCTACTCGCCGATCTCGGTGACCATCACGATGTCGCCCTGCTGGCGGTAGCCGAGCGAGTGCAGCAGGGCCATGCCGCCCTCGTTCTCCTCGTTCACCATCACGTAGACGATGCGGTTGCCCTCGTACGCGAGGTGCGCCTGCGCCTCCTCGAACAGCGCCTTGGCGACGCCACGCCGACGCCGGCCGGGCACGACGGCCACGTGGTAGACGTACGCCCGCCACCCGTCGAAGGTGCCGACGATCGCGCCGACGAGCGCGCCCTCTTCCTCGGCCACCAGCACGATCGCGCCCGGGCTCGTGATGAGCGTGTCCCACTCGTGCTCGTCGACGGTGTCGAGGCGCGACTCGTCCCACAGCGCCTGGATGCGTTCGTGGTCGTGCAGCGTCGCGCGGCGGAACTCGAGCCGCGTCGCGATGCGTGCCTCGACGTGGACGAGGGGCAGGCCGAAGCGCTCGGCCGCGTCGCGGTGGACGTTCATGCGCAGCCAGCGCGAGATGCCCTCCGGCAGGGTGCAGAGGATGATCGTGTCGTACGCGTCAGGATGCTCGGTGAGCTCGTCCTCGATCGCGAGCAGCGGCGCGGCGTCGCCGACGGCCGTGCGGCCCACCTCGATGCCGGCGGCGGCGAGCAGCCGCTTCGCCTGCTCGGCGCGGCCGCGCGTGACCGCGTCGAACGGCCCGCCGCGGATGTGCGAGGGCAGGAGGGCGGGCAGGAGCAGCGAGAACGTGGAGTCGGGCTCGGCGCGCGCGAGTTGCGAGGCGCGCGCGACGAGGTCCGGGCTGGTGACGGTCTGGTCGGCGACGATCAGGTAGCGGGGCATGCGCCCACCTTCCACGTTATGGGGAAAGCGTACCGCATGGCCGCCGCTACCGCCCGCGCGGTGTCGGACGGGGCGAGGGGTCTACGTGCTCGCCTCGACGCGGTCGATGCCCATCGAGACGCGGATCTTGGCGTTGATCGCGCCGTCTGTCGTGTCGCGCAGCTCGACGTCGGCGACGGCGATGCGCCCGCCGCGGCGCAGCAGGCGCGCCTCGGCCACGGTGTGCTCGCCGCGCGCCGAGGTCAGGTAGGAGACGCTCACCTCGTGCGTCACGCCCAGCACCTCGTCGGGCCTGAGCTGGGTCGTCAGGCATAGCTGCGCGGCGGCCTCGCCGAGCGAGGCCACGACACCACCGTTGAGCGAGTCGCGCACGCCGCGCAGCGGCACGCGGTCGCGCTCGACGCCGATGCGCGCGTAGCCCTCCTCGAGCGCCTCGAGCTCGATGCCGAACATCGCGTACAGGGGCTGCTGCTCCCAGTACGCAGCGACCGCTTCGAGCGGCTCGGCGGGCCAGCGCGGTTCGGGTGACACGCCGCTCACCACCGGCCGCTATCTGGTGTGCCACCCGGCGGTACCGGGCGCAGCGAGTAGGTGGTGAGGCCGGTCGCCGCCAGCTCGCCGTCCGGCGTGCGAGCCTCCATCTGGAGGTGAGCCGTGTAGTCCGACCAGTGGATGACGCGCGCATCCACGGTGCTCACCTCGGGCGGCGGGCCGATGAACGAGAAGTGCAGCTCGGCGGTGCCATTCGCCATCTGCGTGTCGTCGAGGCGCGCACGCACGGCCGAGATCGCCGCGATGTCGGCAGCGGTGACGATCGCGCTGCGCAGCAGCAGGTCGTCGGCGCCCTCGGGGCGCTCGACGACGAAGCTGGCATAGCCGGACTCGATGTGGTGGCCGCGCAGCCCCAGGTTGCGGTGCTCCGGCTTCTCCCAGTTACCGAGCCACTCTTGCAGATCAGGTACGGGCACGAGCGCTCCTCGATGCATGTGATCGCGACGGCGCGCATCGTACCAGCCGCGCGGGTCGAGGACTCCTCGGCGGTGTAGATTCACGCCATGCGTACATCCAACGTCCCCGCTCTCGAGGCGGTCAGGTGAGCCTCGCCGACGCGATCCGGGCGCGCCGCTCGATCCGCGGCCTCGACGGCCCGCCGCTGTCCGCCGAGGAGGTCGAGGCGCTGGTCGAGCTCGCACTGCTCGCGCCGGCGCCGCACCACACGCGGCCGTGGCGCTTCGCCGAGGTGACGCCCGCGCGGCGGGCGGCGCTCGCCGAGGCGATGGGCGAGGCCTGGCGCGCCGACATGACCGCCGACGGCGTTCCGGAGGCGCAGCAGGCGCGCGCGCTCGAACGTTCGCGCCGCCGCGTCGAGGGCGCCCCGACGCTGCTGCTCGGCTGCATCGTCGGCGACGGGCTCGCCTCGTACCCAGACGAGCGGCGCGACCGCGCGGAGTGGACGATGGCTGCGCACTCGTTCGGAGCGGCGCTACAGAACCTGCTGCTGGAGGCCAGCGCGCGCGGCCTCGGCGCGTACTGGATGGCGGCGCCGCTGTACGCGCAGGACGCCGTGCGCGAGGCGCTCGACCTGCCCGAAGGGTGGCGCCCGCAGGCGCTCGTCGCGCTCGGCCGCCCAAGCGCGGACTACGAGCCCTTTGACCGTCCGTCACCCGACGTCGGCGGCAGTCTCATCCGCCGCTGACGCCTCGAAGCGTCGCGCAGCGTTGACGCGCGGCCCGGCCTGCCGGACGCTGCGGGCGCTCGGCGGGAGGCGGCATGGCGCGGCTCGGGATGGTCCTGCACCACGGCATCGAGGGAGGCGCGGAGCTCGCGCGGCGCGCCCGGCTCGCCGAGGAGCGCGGCTTCGATTCGCTGTGGGTGACGGAGCGCTACTTCCAGGAGGAGACGTTCTCGCTGCTCGGCTTCCTCGCCGCCGCGACGGAGCGCATCGAGCTCGGTGTCGGCGTCGTGAACCCGTACACGCGGCACCCGGGGCTGGTCGCGATGGCCGCGGCGACCGTCGACCGGCTCGCGGGCGGGCGGCTGCTGCTCGGCCTTGGCCGCAGCGACCCCGGCGTCATCGAAGGCACGTTTGGCATCCCTTATGCCCGCCCGCGCGAAACCCTCGCCGACGCGGTCGGCGTCATCCGCCGCTTGCTCGCGGGCGAGACCGTCGACGAGCCCGATGGCCGCTCCGTGCTGCGCAATGCGCGGCTCGCCGTGACGCCGGTGCGGCCGCCGCCGATCTACCTCGCCGCGATCGGGCCGCGGGCGCTCCGTCTCGCGGGCGCCGTCGCCGACGGTGTGCTGCTGAACGCGTACGTTCCGGCCGAGTACGTGCGCTACGCGGTAGCCGAGGTGCGCGCGGGCGCCGAGGAGGCAGGGCGGGATCCGGACGCAGTCGACATAGCCTGCATGCTCGTCGTGCGGCTCACCGACGACACCGCCTCGATGCTGCCGCAGCTGCGCGGTCGCCTCGCCGGCATCATGGCCGAGCCGCACGTCGGTGAGCTGATGGTGGAACGCGGCGGCGTTGACCTCGGCGACATCGACGCGCTCCGCGCGGCTGACGCCGCCGGCGACCGCGAGGCGGGCGTGCGGCTCGTCAGCGATGAGGTCGCCGAGGCGTGCACGCTCGTGGGCGACGCAGGCCGCATCCGCAAGCGCGTCGAGGAGTACATGGAGGCGGGCGTGGACCGTCCGCTGCTGCTGCCGCGTCTCCCGGACTTCGAGCGCGTCGCCGAGGCGCTCGCGCCGTAGCTCAGTCGGCCCAGGGGTCGATGACGTCGACGCCGCAGCCCTCGAAGCCGCGCGTGTCGCGCGTTGCGACCGAGGCGCCGAGGGAGCGAGCGATCGCGGCGATCTGGCAGTCCGCGGGCTCGATCGGCCGGCCCGCCGACCGTCGCTCGGCTGCAATGGTCGCGTATGCCTTTGCGGCGGAGCTGTTGAAGGACAGGATGCGCCCGGCGAACTCACGCTCCAGCAGTCCCTGGATGGTGGTCGCAAGGCTGTCGCGCCTTCGGCCAGCCGGCATGATCGCGACGCCGTAGCGAAGTTCTGCCTCTGTCACGGCGGAGACAAATGCGTCGGGCGCTGCCTGGCCGACGTACCAGTCGACGACGTGCGGCGTTGGGACGGGACGCAACAATTCCGACACGACATTCGTGTCGAGGACGATCATCAGTCGTGCGCTCAGTCGAATCGGGGCGGTTCGCGCATCGGACCGCGCGGCGGTATCTCCAGTTCGTCCAGTTCGATGCCGCCGATGGGCTCGACGCGGGCGCGAATCGCGCGGTACAGCTCCTCGCCGGTCTGTGGTGGCCGTGCCAGCGCTGCACGCAGGATGTCTCGCGCCTCTTGCTCCATCGAGTGGCCGCGCTCAGCCGCGCGCACGCGCAGCCGCTGCTTCAGCCCCTCGTCGAGGTTGCGGATGGTGATGCTGGCCACGGTGCGCCCTCTCGTGCCGATTGGCGATTCACGTAAGTGATTGCAACGCAATCACTGCGTGCAGTCTACCAAGCGTCGCGAGAGAGCGGGAGCCGCCTACCCCATCTCGGCCACGCCGACGGGACAGCTCAGCCCGGTGCCGCCGAGGCCGCAGTAGCCGTTCGGCACCTTCGCCAGGTACTGCTGGTGGTAGTCCTCGGCATAGTAGAACTCCGGCGCGTCGATGATCTCGGTCGTGATCGGGCCGTAGCGGTGGCCGCTCAGCACCGGCTGGAACATGTCGCGCGTGCGCTCGGCCGCCTCGAGCTGCTCCGGCGAGTAGCAGTAGATGCCGGAGCGGTACTGCGTGCCGGTGTCGGCGCCCTGGCGCATGCCTTGTGTCGGGTCGTGGTTCTCCCAGAACAGCTTCAGCATCTCGTCGTAGCTGATCTGTGCGGGGTCGAAGACCGCGAGGACGACCTCGTTGTGGCCGGTGCGGCCGCTGCACACCTCCTCGTACGTCGGGTTCGGCGTGTACCCGGCGGCGTAGCCGACGTAGGTGGTGTAGACGCCGGGCGCCTGCCAGAAGACGCGCTCGGCGCCCCAGAAGCAGCCCATGCCGAACAGCGCCATCTCGAGCCCCTGGGGGAACGGCGGCTCGAGCGGGTTGCCGTTCACGTAGTGCGCCTCGGGCACCGGGACCCGCATCTCGCGGCCCTGCAGGGCCTCCTCGGGCGAGGGCATCTCGATCTGCTTCTGGTAGAACCACACCATCACGAACTCCTCACGGGCGCGCGGCGGACGGGAGCGAGGGAGCCGCGCAGTTGCACGATCCATGGTACGCCTTCCGGGGCCTGCTGTTGTCCGCGAGATCGCCGTAAACTACGCTGTCCACGCTCCGGCAGGGGGCGTTCGAGGGCTCTCCGCCGCGAGGCGTCGCGGCCCTCGGCGCAGCGCTCCCCGCTGTGGCGGAAGAGGCGCCGAGGTAGCTCAGTTGGTAGAGCACACGACTGAAAATCGTGGTGTCGGCAGTTCGACTCTGCCCCTCGGCACCAACCATTCCGATCGGACGGTGACATGCCAGTGATCCTCGTTGCAGGTGCGCCGGGCGCGGGTGCGACCACGGTCGCCGTGGGCCTCGCGCACCGCATCGCGCACTCCGGCCGCACAGTGCGAGTCTCCCGCCTCGACGGCGGCGACCGCGCGGCGGCCGACGCCGCCACGCTCGGCATGCTCGACTTCGCCGAGGTGGTCGATGCCGCGAGCGTCGCCGGCTCCGACGACGCGGTGACGGTCGTCGAGGCGCCAGCCGACGCGGACGCAGGCGCCCTCGCCGCGCAGTACGACGCGCAACTCGTGACCGTAGGGCGCGAGGGCTCGGACGCACCCGATGGCGGCGCGCTGCACATAACGACGCACGCCGTCGACCGGGGCCCTCTGCGCATCCCCGAAGACCGCGTGCTCGCCGCGCCGAGGGTCGGGCAACTCGTCGAGGCGAGCCGGGCGCGCGTCATCGTGCGGTCCACCGAGGGCGACGCCGCCATCTGCCAGCACATCGTCGTCGGCCCCATCGCACCCGTCTGGGGTGACGACTACTTTGGGCGCTACCCCGACAGCGCCGTCGTCACGCGCGGCGAGAAGGTCGATGTGGCGCTCGCGGCGATGCACACCGAGCCGGTGTGCCTGATCCTGAGCGGTGGCTCCGAGCCGAGCCCGTACCTGCTCGATCGCGTCGCTGCCTCGCGCGGCACGACGCTGCTCGTGGCGCCCGAGGGCACGGTCGAGACCGTGCGCGACATCGAGGGCAGCTTCGGCAGCTCGCCGTTCGGCCACGAGACGAAGGTCGAGCGCATCGGCGAGCTGATGGCCGCGGCCGTCGACGACGACGCACTCACGGCGCTGCTCGGCGGGTAGGCGTCCGACGAGCTACGGGGCCGGTTCGAGCGGCGCGAGCGACAGCAGCAGCTTCTTCACACCCTGTCCCTCAAACGCGACGGTGACACGCTGGTCGCCGCGCTCGACCTCGCACGAGACGACGACGCCGACGCCGAACGTGGCGTGGCGCACGCGCTCGCCGGGCGAGTAGCGGGGCTCGTCCACCTCGCCCCCGTCGCCGCCGGGGTCACCGCTGTCCCAGCCCTCGGCCTGGCGCGCGGCGAATGCCGCACGACGCTCCCGAGGCGTCTCGGTGGGGCGGGCCGCACGGGCACGAGCGGTCTCTTCGGACGGAAGGTCGTCCAGAAACCGCGAATGGATCGCGCCCGAGTAGCGGCCCTGCCGCATGCGCCGCCGTGCGTGGGTGAGATAGAGGCGCTCGCGCGCGCGGGTCATGCCGACGTAGCAGACGCGCCGCTCCTCCTCCATCTGCGCCGGATCGTCGAGCGAGAGCGAGTGCGGCAGCAGCCCCTCCTCCATGCCGGGCATGAACACCACGGGGAACTCGAGGCCCTTCGCCGCATGGAGCGTCGTCAGCGTCACGGCGTCGGGCGCCTCGGCCCCGGGATCGTCGACGTCGGCGACCAGCGCGACCTCCTCGAGGAACGAGGCGAGCGAGGCCGTTGGGTCGAGGTCCTGGTACTGCGAGGCGACGTTGATGAGCTCCTGGACGTTCTCCCAGCGCACCTCGGCGTGGTCCTCGTCGTTGCGTTCGAGGTACTGGTGGTAGCGCGTCTCGGCAAGCACGGTCTCGAGCAGCGTTGCGACCGGCTGCTCCTCGCTCGCGGCAGTGAGGCGGTCGATGAGCGCGACGAAGTCGCGCAGCGCGAGGCGGATATCGCCGCGCAGCGCTGGCAGCGCCGGGTCGTCGTCGCCGCGCGCGATCCGCGCCGCGACCGCGAGCAGCGGCAGCTCGAGCTCCTCGGCCGCCGCTCGGACGCGCTCCATGCTGCGATCGCCGATGCCTCGGCGCGGTACGTTGACGATCCGGCGGAACGCCACGCCGTCGGCGTGGTTGCGGATCAGCCGCAGGTACGCCAACAGGTCGCGTACCTCGCGGCGGTCGTAGAAGCGCGTGCCGCCGACGATGCGGTAGCGGACGCCCTGCTGGATGCACGCCTCCTCGATGGCGCGCGACTGCGCATTCGTGCGGTACATCACCGCGAAGTCGGCGAACTCACGGTGCTGCTCGCGCATCTGCCGCCCGATTTCGAGCGCGACGAAGTGCCCCTCCTCGTCGGCGTCGAAGAGCTCCTCGACGACCACCGGGTCGCCGTCGGGGTTGCTGGTCCACAGTGAGCGCTCGCGTCGGTCCTTCGCCTCCGAGATCACCGCGTGGGCCGAGCGCAGGATGCGCCCGGTCGAGCGGTAGTTCTGCTCGAGGAGGATGACCTGCGCGTCGGGGAAGTCGCGCTCGAAGTGCAGCAGGTTGCGCAGATCGGCTGCGCGCCACGAGTAGATCGACTGGTCGGGGTCGCCGACGGCGGTGATGTTGCCATGCACCTCGGCCAGCAGGCCGGAGAGCCGGTACTGCGTCAGGTTCGTGTCCTGGAACTCGTCGATGAGAATGTGGCGGTAGCGGTCGCCGTAGCGCTCGCGCACGTCGGGGTGCTCCTCGAACAGCCGCAGCGCCTCGCCCAGTAGGTCGTCGAAGTCCAGCGCGCCGTACTCGCGCAGCGTGCGCTGGTAGCGCTCGAAGACGCGCCCGACGATCTCCTCGAAGTATGAGCCGGCTTCGCGCAGCGTGGTGGCCGCGTCGCGGCGCTCGTTCTTCGCGCGCGAGATGGCGGAGAGGACCGCGCGCGGCGCGTAGCGTTTCGGGTCGATGCGCAGCGCCTCCAGGGTCTCGCGCACCACGGCGAGCTGGTCGTCGGTGGCGTAGATCGCGTAGTCCGAGGGGATGCCGATCGCGTCGCCGTCGCGGCGCAGCACGCGCGCACAGAACGAGTGGAACGTGCCCATCGACACATCCAGCCCCTCGGCCCCGAGGAGGTCCTCGACGCGTTCGCGCATCTCGTTGGCGGCCTTGTTGGTGAAGGTCACGGCCAGCACCCGCCACGGCGCGACGTCGCGCTCGCGCACCAGGTAGGCGATGCGGTGCGCGATCACGCGCGTCTTGCCCGAGCCCGGTCCGGCGAGGATGAGGAGCGCCCCGTCGGGCACCTCGACGGCGCGCCGCTGTGCGTCGTTCAGCCCTTGCAGCACGTCATGCGTCGTGGTCATCGGCGTCCGGTGATGCGGGGAGGACGGCGGGACGGCTTCGGCGACCACCCCGATGGCTCATGGTACGCTGCCTTGCGGGGTTCCCCAACACGAACTGCGAGGCGCGCGTGGAGCTACCCTTCGGCTGGCCCGGCGGCGACTGGCAGACCACCGGCAAGATCCTCGGGCTCGTCATCGGCTCGTACCTGTTCCTGATCTGGGCCGCGTCCGTGCTGTGGGCCTACCGCGACATCCGCGGTCGTACGCGCGACATCGCCTCGCAGGTCATCGCCATGTCGATCATCGTCCTGCTGCCACTGGTCGGCGTCCCCGCGTACCTGATCGCGCGACCGCGCGAGACGCTACGCGAGGCCTACGACCGCCAGCTCGAGCAGGAGGCGATCCTCTCCGACCTGCACGCGGTGCCGACGTGCCCGCAGTGCCGGCGGCCGGTCGACCAGGACTGGGCGATCTGCGCCTTCTGCAGCTATGAGCTGAAGGAGCCGTGCCCCTCGTGTAGACGGTTGTTGCAGAACGCCTGGCGGCACTGCCCGTATTGCTCCACCCAGCGCCAGCGCGCGAGCGACCTCGCGGAGACCGCGACGCAGGAGCGCGCGGAAGCAGACGCTGCCGCCGAGGCGGACGGCGCGTCCGCACCGGGCCTCCCGGCTGCGCCACGCCGGCCGTCCGCGACCGAGACCGTTCCCATCTCGGCACGCCCCGGCCGAGGTTCGTCCGAGGAGCGCTCGGGCCTATAGCGCACCAGCGGACTCGGGACCCGAATAGCAAGAGGCGGCCGGTGAGGCCGCCTCCTGGATTCATCCGACGATTGCTCCGGTCAGCGCCTGCTGACCATCCGCCTCAGGCGTCGCGCGAGGCGTCGCACCAGCAGCGCTGCGTTGAGCAGGTCGTGCGCGAGGGTGCGCCCCTCTCCGTGCAGTTGCGCGCGTTCGCCGACGCGCTTCGCCTCGGCCTCCGCGTGCTGCTCCGACATGGGGCCGATGGGTCCAAACGTCATGGTCGCTCTCCCGTCCCCGTCCCGCGCCCTACCCGAGGGCCTCCTCGAGCATGGTGCGGAACTCCGCGACCGAGGCGTGACGCCAGTTCGCCGCCAGCTTCCAGGTCTCTTCGTCGTAGCGGGCGCGCGCCTCGTCGAACTGCGGGGTGCCGCGCTCGACGCCGCTGAGCATGCCGCGCAGGCCCTCCATCTCATCGTTGGCGAGCACGGGACGCTCGATCCAGTGGCCGAGGTAGTTGTGATCGCCATCGTAGAAGACGATGGTCGGGATCGACTCGAACTCACCCTGGTTCAGGAACTCGGACATGATGTCCTTGTTCTTGTCGCGGAAGAAGATCCGCAGCTCCATCCCGGTCGCCTCGGAGACCTTGGAGATGACGGGAATGCCGCGCCACACGTCCGGGCACCAGTCCTCGCCGAGGCACAGCGCCTTCACGCCGCGCTCCTCGACCATCTTGGCGATCGCCGCGATGTCGTCCGCGTTGGGGTCGAACTCCTCGTAGTGGCGCAGGAACTCGGTCTTGCGCACCTCGATCGCGCCTATCCACTCCTCGAACGTCTGGATGCCCTCGGCGAAGCGCTCGGGCGTGACTACGGAGGTCTCACTGGCCATGGATCAGGTCCTCTCTGTCGGGGGCCGCGCACTGCGCGGCGCGTGCTGTGACTGCTGGCGCGCAGTGTACCACCCCCCGGTATCATCGCCCGGCGCTAGTCGCCGCCGTCCGCGGCGTCCGAGGTCGCCTCGGCGATGAAGCGCGTGGTCCGCTCGCGCAGCGCGCTCTCCGCGTCGACAGCCCCGGCGCGGGCATACGCGGCCGCGGCCCACAGCAGCGCGCCGAGGCGCTCGTCGCGCTCGGCGGCGGGCGCGACCACGAGTGCCTCGACGGCGGCGGCGAGTTCGGGCAGCGCGGCGTCGGCCGATGGCGCCTCGCCCAGCCCCGCGCGGGCCGCGCGGCCCAGCACGGACTGCGCGCGCTGCAGCGCCGGTAGCGCGACGGGGAGCGAGGCGAACGGGGAATCGTCCTCGCCGCTCTTGCCGGCTTCGGCGCGCTCGGCGGCCTTGATCGCGTCCCAGCGCGTCCACTGCTCCTCGGCGGTCGATCCCCGCTCCGCGTCGCCGAAGACATGCGGGTGGCGGCGCACCATCTTGCGGGCAATCGTCTCGGCCACGTCGTCCAGGGTGAACGCGCCGCTCGCCTGCGCGACGACGGCGTGGAAGAACACCTGCAGCAAGATGTCGCCGAGCTCCTCGCGCAGCCCCTCGAGGTCGCCGCGGTCGATCGCCTCGATCGCCTCGTACGACTCCTCGATGAGGTAGCTGCGCAGCGACTCGTGGGTCTGGTCGTAGTCCCATGGGCAGCCGTCGGGGCTGTAGAGCCGCTCCATGATCCCGCGCAGCCCGGCCAGCGACCGGGCGTCCTGCTCGGGCGCGAGCGTGGAGACGAGCCACGCCTCGGCCGAGTCACCGGGGTCGAGGGCGTCCGTGGTCGTCTCCGTGACCCCCTCGGTCGTCAGCGACATAACGCCGTGCCCCGGCGGGTAGCGGTCCGCGATGACGCTCGCGGCCGGTTCGCGCTGCGGGGCGAGGATCAGCAGCGGGCGCTGCGCGTCGACGTGCGGGTGTGCCGGGTCGAACGCCTGCACCTCGCTGGGCGCGAGCCCGAACGCGTCGAGGATGGGGTCGAGGGAGGGGTGGGGCCCTCCGGGAGCGGTCACGGTGCGTACCTGGTCATCGGGCTCCCCGCCATGCCCGGCAGTATACTCGGCGGGTGCTGGTACTCCGACGCGTCGCGACCGGGCTGTTCATCGTCGCGGTGCCCGTGTTCCTCGTGCTGACCTTCGTGCGCATCGCCGCGGTCGAGCCGCGCGTGCACGAGTACGGCTTCTCACGCTACGACGCCGTCGAGCGGACCGGCATCGACCGCGCCCAACTCGACCGGGCGGCGCGCGACATCATCCGCTACTTCCGCAACGAGGACGAATTCCTCGCCGTCCACGTGACCGTCGACGGGCAAGAGCAGCCGCTCTTCAACGAGCGTGAGGTGCTGCACATGAAGGATGTGAAGGACCTGATCGGCTTCACGTTCCGCGTGCACGAGGCCGCCTTCGTGTACGTCGTGGCATTCGTCGTCGCCGTACTGGTATGGAACCGCGAGCGGCCGATCGATGAGCTGGCGAGTCGACTGCGCCTCGCGGGGATCGGGACCGTCGCGCTGCTGGGTGTGGCCGCGTCGGCGGTGGTGGTCGGGTTCGACTCGCTGTTCCGGCAGTTCCACGTGCTCTCGTTCGCGAACGACTTCTGGCAGCTCGACCCGAAGCGGGACCACCTGGTGCAGATGTATGCGCAGGGCTTCTGGTTCGACGTGACGTTGGCCGTCGGACTGTTCACCGTGGCGTGCGGAGCCCTGCTGTGGCTCGCCGGATTCGGCTACGAGCGGTACGCGCGTGGCACGCGACCGGCGCTCGCGGTGGGCGCGGCGCCGGTCGTGGATTCCGATGGGGTCACCGAAGCGGGCGGTTGAGGGCCCGCCCCGTCGAGTGGCCGGTCGAGCGGCCTACGGTGCGTGGAACCACTCCTCGGTGGTCATCGCGTCCGGGTCGGGCTGGCGCTGGACGCGCGCGTACTCGGCGGCGACGCCGTTGTCGTAGGCGCCGCGGTCGTCCCGCTGGGCGCCGGTCGAGAGCGCGAAGCGCGAAGGCAGCCGGCGCTCAGTCGCCATCGAGCCGCACTCGGGACACGCTCTCGCATCGTCCATCGTCGCTATCGACCGGAGTTGGTCGTACTCCGTCTCGCAGTCGCTGCAGCGGTACTCGTAGATCGGCATGGTCGGCCTCCGTGCCGCCCCGTCGGGCCGCTAAAAGTCGTCGAAGTCGAAGTCGTCGGGCAGCCCGCCCTCCGGGTCGAAGTCGTCGAGCGGGGGGCCGGTGTCGGAGCTACCGTAGCTGCCGACGTAGGCGAAGCTCATGCTGACCTTGCGCTCGGTCGAGTTCGAGCCGCACGTCGGGCATGCGCGCGTCTCGTCCATGGCGGAGAAGGAGCGGCGATCCTCGTACTCTGCCTTGCAGGCTTCCTCGAGGCAGCGGTACTCGTAGATTGGCACGGTGGCTCCCTTTCCGGTCCCACGTTCGCGGAGAGTCTACCTGAGCTAGTCGAGGTAGTCCTTGAGCTTCCGCGAGCGCGTGGGGTGGCGCAGCTTGCGCAGCGCCTTCGCCTCGATCTGGCGGATGCGCTCGCGCGTCACGTTGAACTCGCGGCCGACCTCCTCGAGGGTCCGCGAGCGGCCGTCGCCGAGCCCGAAGCGCAGCTCCAGCACCTTGCGCTCACGCGGCGTGAGCGAGGACAGCACGTCGATCACCTGCTCCTTGAGTAGCTGGTGCGACGCGGCGTCGGCCGGGGCGAGCGCGGACTCGTCCGGCAGGAAGTCGCCGAGGTGGGAGTCCTCCTCCTCACCGATCGGCGTCTCCAGCGAGACGGGCTCCTGCGAGACCTTCATGATCTCGCGCACGCGCTCCGGCGGCAGCTCCAGCTCGCGCCCGATCTCCTCGGATGTCGGCTCGCGGCCGTACTCCTGCACCAGGCGCCGCGAGACGCGCACGAGCTTGTTGATCGTCTCGACCATGTGCACGGGGATGCGAATCGTCCGCGCCTGGTCGGCGATGGCGCGCGTGATCGCCTGGCGGATCCACCACGTCGCGTACGTCGAGAACTTGTAGCCCTTGCGGTAGTCAAACTTCTCGACGGCGCGGATCAGGCCGATGTTGCCTTCCTGGATGAGATCCAGCAGCGACATGCCGCGGCCGATGTACTTCTTTGCGACCGACACGACGAGGCGCAGGTTCGCCTCGGTCAGCTGCCGCTCCGAGCGGATGCCGTCGTAGATGATCTTCTCGAGGTAGTACTTGAGCGCGCCGCCGTGGTTGTCCTGCAGGTGCTCGGCCAGGCCCGGCTTGGGCGGGAACACCCTGGCCTCGCTGCTGGCGAACGCCGCGGCCCAGCGCACGTGCTCGGGACGCATGATGTGGGTGATGATCGAGATGTCGATCAGCGCCTTGTGGGCGACGTCCTCTTCCAACTCCATGTCCTGCTGCAGCGACACGTGGGCGCCCTCGTCGAGCTCGTAGTCCACGGTCGCGCGGAACGTCGGGTCGATGATGCGCTCGGATACCGCCTGGCGAGGCAGCTTGAGGTGGCGGCTCACCGACTGGTAGACGGGCCGCTCGCGGTGGAACTCGCGCAGCAGCCCGGCGAGGATCTCGCCGTAGCTCGGCTCGCGCTCGTGCTCCTCCTCGAACCGCTTCTGGATCGCGTCGATGCGCAGCCACTCCTCCATCGCCCGCGCCAGGCGCTTCTCGTCGGCGGCGGTGAGCAGCGGCACCTTGCCGATCTCGCGCAGGTACATCCGCACCGGGTCGTCGATGCCGACGGCCTCGTCGACGATGCGCCGCGCCTCCTCGACGGCCGCGCTGGCGCCACGCCCCGAGTCGGAGTCGATGCGCACGGTGATGCCGTTCTCGGACAGCTGCGCGACGATCGAGGAGAGCCGGTCACGGCTCGTCTCGGCCTCGGGAATGGCGGCGAGCACGTCTTCCGCGGTGACCTGGCCTGAGCGCCGGCCCTTCCGCAACAGTTCCTCGATGCCCGCGGGCTCAAACGTCTGCGTCATCTGGCTCCTCCATCACTCCCGTTGCCGTCGTCGCCCGTGAGGGCGCGCCGGCGCTCGCCTGCTCGTACGCTCGTTCGTCGGTCCATGCGGTGGACCCATTATCGCCGCTCTCGAGGCCGTCCGCGACCTCTTCCGCCCCTTGGGAAGCGCTTGCCCGGATTTCATCGCGTTGTTGTCGGCTGAGTTCCACGAGGGTCGCTGCGAGTTCCGCCTTAGCATTGGTGCTGCCGGGCGGGAGCGGTCCACTCTCGTAAGCAAGACGGGCGAATTCAAGCATGTCGGCACCCTCGCGCCTAGCTTCTGCGACTTCGTGCGCGACGGCGAAGCTCTCCACGGTGAGGCGTTCCTGACGCCGGCGTTTGCGCAGGGCTTCTGCGGTTCTCCTCACCACTTCGCCGATTTGGGGCCCCGTCATGGTCTCGTCCCCCTCCGAGAGTCCCTTCCCCGAAAGCAGGACGTAGTGTGCTTGAAGATCCTCACTGAGTTCGTCGATCCGTTCCTCGAAGCCGTCAACCTCGCACCACGTCTCAAAAAGCTGTCGGTTCAGGCCGTGCTCGAACGTGTCGGCGTCGAGCTCGAGGCCCGCGTCGCGGCACTCCGGCCGCAACAGCAGCAGGCGCAGCAGCTGCACCTCGCCCGGGTGCATGTCGTCGCCGGCCGCGGGGTCCGCCGTGCCCGCGTGCGACGCGCGGCGCGTCGCCTGCGCGAGTTCGCGTGCCGACGGCACGGGTACCGGGCGCGCCGGTGCTGCGTCGTCCGGCCCCGGGGGCGGCGGCCCATCGTTGTCCCGGCGTACACGCCGCTGCGCCGGGGCGCGGCGCGCGAGCAGCCCGAGCACCGTCCGCTCGTCGACGCGGCCGAGGCGGGCGAGACGCTGCACGTACTCCGCCCGCACGATCGGATCGGCCATCGCCGCCACGGTCGGCACGATCGACTCGACCGCCCGCGAACGCGCGCGAGGGTCGTCGAGGTCCGTACGCTCCGCGATCGCCTCGAAGAGGTGGTCGGCGACGGGCTTTGAGTCGTCGATGAGCGCGCGCAGCCGCGCGGGATCGGAGCGCACGAGCGAGTCCGGGTCCTCGCCCTCGGGTAGTGCGGCGATGCGGATGTCGGCCTGCAGCACGTTCTGGTACGAGACGAGCCCACGCCAGTCGATGGTGGCGACGGTGTCCTGGTCGGCGGCGCCGGAGGCCACCTCGACGGCGCGAATGGTCGCCTCGGAGCCGGCGTTGTCGGCGTCGAGCGCGATCACGACGTTCGGGGTGAAGCGCTTGATGAGCTGCATCTGCGGCTCGGTGATCGCCGTGCCCATCGAGGCGGCGACGTTCTCGATGCCCGCCTGGTGGCAGGCAATGACGTCCATGTAGCCCTCGACGACGATGAGCCGGTCCTGGCGCCGCGCCTCGATACCGCCGCGGTCGAGGCCGAAGAGGGTGCCGCTCTTGTCGAACAGCGGCGTGCGCGGCGTGTTCAGGTACTTCGGCTCCTGGTCCTTGCCGAGCGCGCGGCCGCCGAAGCCGACCATGCGCCCGCGCACGTCGCGGGTGGGGAAGATGAGCCGCCCGCGGAAGCGGTCGTAGAGGCCACGCTCACCCTCGATCGCGAGGCCCGCCGCGACGAGCTCCTCGTCGCGGAACCCGCGCGCCGTGAGGTGGTCGGTGAGGGCGCTCCACGCGTCGGGGGCGTACCCGATCTGCCATTCGCGCTGCGTCGCGGCGTCGAGGCCCCGGCGCTCGGCGTACTCGCGCGCCTCGGCGCCGCGCGCACCGGCGAGCTGCGCCTGGTAGAACAGCGTCGCCGCGTCGTTGGCGGCCAGCAGCCGCTCGTGCTCCTCGCGGCGTTCGACCTCGCGACGCGTGGGCGGGCGCAGCTCGACGCCGGCGCGCTCGGCGCAGCGGCCGAGGGCCTCGCGGAAGTCGAGCCCCTCGATGCGGCGCACGAACTCGATCACGTCGCCGCCGGTCGAGCAGGCGCCGAAGCAGTGCCAGCTCCCGCGCGAGGGGTCGACGATGAAGGAGGGCGTGCGCTCGTTGTGGAAGGGGCAGTTCGCCTTCCACGTGCGCCCGCTGCGCTTGAGATTGGGGACGTAGCTCCCCACGGTCTCGACAATGTCGAGGCGCGTCTTGACGTCTTCGATGGTGCTCATGGTCTATCTGTTAAGACACCAATCCGGCCGGATCGTTACGGGTCGGCGTCACTCGCTCGCAAATCTCGCGCGAATCCGCGCCGCCGCGGCCTCCTCGCGCTCCGCCGTCGCGGTGATCGCCGCGATCACGGCCTCGGCTGGCTCGGCCGAGCCCTCGACGGCGTCGAGGACGCGCAGTGTCTCGAAGCGCGCGCCCGCGAGGTCGTGGATGACCTGTGGGGCCAGCGAGGCGGTCGACTCTCGGCCCGGCAGGACCACGGCATCGCCGCCGACCTCGGCGGCTGCTTCGCGCTCGTCGGCGGCGAGCGCGGCCAGCGTGCCGACGACGCTCTCGCCGTCGCCGAGGTCCAAGGCGAAGTCCTGCTCGGTGAGGCGCGCGATCGCGTCGAGCAGCGACGCTCGCGACGCCTCGAGGCGGGCGCGGAGGGCGGTGGCGTCGGGTTGTGTGGTCATCGCGGGTACGTGTTGTTCTCGCTGTCTGCGTCACTGATCGCGTCGGTCGAGACGGTCACGAGGATCGAGGCGGCATCGACGTCCGTCAACGCCCGCAGATCGTAGCGGCTCGTCGCCCCGGCCTCCACGTCCAGCGGGAGCTCGTCCCGCAGCAACAGCGGACCGTCGGGCGTCGACTCGTACACGGCGAGCGTCACTGCGCCCACCAGCGGGATCGGGCTGTTGTTGCGCAGCTCGACGACGATGTGGCCCCCGTCCGGGTCGATCGCGACGCCCAGGACCTCGATGTCGTTGTACATGTCCGGCGCCACTTCGCCCTCGAACGCGTTGTTGTCGGTGTTCTCCTCCTCCATGCCGGGCGTGCGGAGCGTGATCGATACGCGGGAGCGGCGCTGCACGTACGCCCCTTCGACGGTGCGCTCCAGCTCGTCGCCGGGCCGCAGCGCCTTCCCGGTGTCGATGCGCCGGAACGGGCCGCCGTCGACGCTGGCCTCGATCGCGCCGTCGGCATCCCCGCTCCCTTCGTTCGCGACCAGGACGACGAGCCGGTTCTCGCGCGCGAAGACCTCACGCACGACCAGGTCCGGCAGGTCGGGCGGCAGGGTCGGACGTGCCTCGGTCTCCGGCTCCGCGGTGGATGTCGCCACCGGCAACCGGTACGACCGCGCATCGACCACCTCCAGCGAGTCGATGTCGCTCAGGCCTGCAAGCGCGTCGATGGGGACCCACCCCGCCACCGGCGAGGCCGCCGAGGCGCCGTCGGCGCCGAGCTCGGTGACGGCCACCCACTGGCTGTCCGCCGAGCGTCCCTCGATGCGCAGCGGCGTGCCCGCGGTCAGCGTACCGCGCGACCAGCCGCCGCTCCCCGGCGCGTCCAGCGCGTGCGTGCTCCGCGCCATCGTGGGGCGCTCCGCGATCGGCGCAGGGGACTCCGTCGGCTCGGCGGGCGGTGGCGCTTCCACCTCCTCGTCGGTGTCGAGGAGCAGGAGCACGGCTCCTGCCGTGAGCGCGGCGGCCACGGCGAATGCGGCGAGGAGGGCGAACACGCGGACGAGGCACGATCCGGCCCGGCCAGGCATCTAGCTCCTCGTGTCAGGAGCCGCGCGCCGTTCGAGCACAAGGCGGGTCGAGCGCACGGTTCGCGATCCGGATCGGGGGAGATAGGCCAGAAGCGGCGCCAAGCGGGCTCGGGTCGTGTCCCCTCAGCGCGCCACGATTGTAAGCGACCGGGCCGCCCGTGCGGACCGACTCACTCGGTCCTGAGCGCGAGCTCTGCAGCCCGGCGCAGGGCGAACCCGTCGGTCATCCCCGACACGTAGTCGGCCGCGCGCCGCCACGGCGGATCGTCCGGCAGCGAGAAGCCCTCGATCTGATCGGGGTGGCGCTTGTAGTACGTGAACAGCGCCCCGATCACGCGCTGCCCGCGCTCGGCCGCCTCGATCACCGGAGGCGCGAGGTAGACTCGCTCGAACAGGAACGCGCGCAGCTCGTCGGTGGCGTGCAGCACCTCGGCGCTGAGCTCGATGCGGCTCGCGGCGCTCCGCGACGCGTTCGCCGCTGCCTGCGACGCCTCGACGCAGTCCGTCACCAGCCGGTCGATGCGCTGTGAGTGGGTCGTGCCGAGCGTGTCGTGGACGGCGTCGGGTAGGTCGCCCTCGGCGAGCAGGCCCGCGCGCACGGCGTCCTCGATGTCGTGGTTGAGGTACGCGATCGAGTCGGCGAGCTTCACGATCTGGCCCTCGAGCGTCGAGGCGACGCCCCAGCCCTCGGCGGCGACCGAGGACAGCTCCTTCGAGTGCATGTAGATGCCCTCGCGCGTGTCGGCCATGAGATTGAGGCCACGCCCGTCGCGTTCGAGCAGCTCGACGATGCGAAGCGACTGCGCGTTGTGGCGGAAGCCGCCGGGCAGCAGCTCGCCCAGGCGCTCCTCGCCGGCGTGGCCGAACGGCGTGTGGCCGAGGTCGTGTCCGAACGCGATCGCCTCGGCCAGGTCCTCGTTGAGGCCGAGCGCGCGGGCGATCGTGCGCGCGATCTGCTGCACCTCGATGGTGTGGGTCATGCGGGTGACGACGTGGTCGGAGTCCGGCGCGACGAAGACCTGGGTCTTGTGCTTGAGCCGCCGGAAGGCGCGGGTGTGGATGATGCGGTCGCGGTCGACCTGCCAGGCGAGGCGCAGCGGGTCGGGCGGCTCGGGCCGTTCGCGACCGGGGGAGTCGCCTTCGCGTGCCGCGCCCGGCGCGAGCAGCGCCTCGCGCGCCTCGAGGGCGGCGCGGACGCGGGCGGTGGCGGCGGAGACCATGTGGGGAGTGTCCGCCGAGGCGGAGAGTGCGGCAAGCGCTCCACGAGGCCGCCTGCTCGCAGGCTCCATCGAGGAGCAGACGCCACGAGGCCCGTTTGCCCGAGCCATCGCCCGCGCCCTAGCATCGCCCGATGCCCGAGGATGTCGCCCCACAGGAGCCAGACGCGGAACCGGACCCTACGGCCGGTCGCGGTGATCCGGTTCCTCCTGACTCAACCAACGAGCCGATCCCCCCACCACTCTGGACCTCCTTCCTCACCCCGATCGCGATCCTGATCGGCGCCGCGGCCATCGTCGGCGCCATCTTCCTGGCCGATCAGGAGCACGCTCCTTCCGAACCCGTCGCTCCGGCCCTCGCCGCCCTGACCGCCGCCGTCGAGTCGCTGGCAGACGATGTCGCGCGGATCTCGCCCGCTCCGGCTGCCACACCCGCCGGGCAGACCACACCTGCCACACAGGCGCCGCCTTCACGCCCCGCTACGCTCGGAGAAGCACTCGGCGGCTATGCCGCCTCCCTCGGTCTCGATGCCGACCGCTTCAGCGAGTGCCTCGAGGACCCAGCCACGTACGAAGCCATCGGAGCACAGCTCCAGCGCGGAATCGATCTTGGCGTCCAGGGCACACCGACGTTCTTCGTCAACAACAAGCGGATTTCGGGCGCGCAGCCGGCCGCCCTGTTCGCCGCGCTGATCGCCGCCGAACTCGCAGGCAGTCCGACCAGCATCGATGAGTATCCGCCGGCGATCCGGCAACTCGCCGAGCGAGACCCTCCCGCCTTCGCGATTCTCCCCGAACGTCCCGACGTCAGCGGCGCCCCCACCGAGGGAGACCCCGGCGCCAGCGTCGTGATCGTCGAGTTCAGCGACTTCCAGTGCCCGTTCTGCCAGCGCTGGTACTACGACACGCTCCCGGACATCCGGTCGCGCATCGGTGACGACGTCGCGCTCGCCTTCCTGCACTTCCCGCTCACGCAGATCCACCCGAACGCGGCGGCTGCGCATGCCGCTGCCGAGTGCGCCGGGAGCGAGGGCAAGTTCCGGGAGATGCACGACCTGCTCTTCGAACAGCAGGACGAGTGGTCCCGCCTCCCGAATGTGAATTGAGCGACGACGAGAGCCTGTGGTGTGGTCGCCAGGCGGCGTACACCTGACGCTCCGTGAGATGTGATAAGGGCCTCCCTGGAGTTGGTGCTCCGAGGGCATATCGCACTGGAGTGGGGCGATAACGCGGCTGCCGTATAATCGCCGCAGCGCGCGCTCCGGCCCATCGCCAGTGCGGCCTCGACCGCCCTCTCCCCGGGCACGGCGGACAGTGACACCGGCGCGCGGCGAGCGGCGGGAGACCCAACCATGACCACCACTGCGCCCGACACGCCTGCGGCTGTAGCCCTCGAGGCGCCGCCCGTCTTCCGCTTCGGCCGGGACACCGACGGCGACGCCTCGATGCGCAACCTGCTCGGCGGCAAGGGCGCCGGCCTCGCCGAGATGAGCCGCCTCGGCATCCCCGTCCCGCCGGGCTTCACCATCACCACCGAGGTCTGCAACGCCTACTACGCCCTCGGCCGCATCTACCCCGACGCGCTCGACGGGGCCGTCCGCAGCGCCCTCGAGGCGACCGAGGCGATCACGGGCGCTCGTTTCGGCGACCCCGCCAATCCGCTCCTGCTCTCCGTCCGCTCCGGCGCGCGCGTCTCCATGCCCGGGATGATGGACACCGTCCTCAACCTCGGCCTCAACGACGAGACCGCCGAGGGCCTCGCCCGCCGCTCCGGCAGCGCTCGCTTCGCCTATGACTCCTACCGCCGCTTCGTGCAGATGTACGGCGACGTGGTGCTCGGCCTCCGTCCCGAGAGCGACACCGCCGCCGACCCCTTCGAGGCGCTCCTGGAGCGCAAGAAGGAGTCGCGCGGCGTCGAGCTGGACACGGAGCTCGACGCCGACGCACTGCGTGAGCTCGTCGGCGAGTTCAAGGACGCGATCCGCTCGGGGCTCGGCGTCGAGTTCCCCGAAGACCCGTGGGAGCAGCTGTGGGGCGCGATCGGCGCGGTCTTCAGCTCGTGGGAGAACCCTCGCGCCGCCGTCTACCGCGAGATGTACGGGTACCCGGCCAGCTGGGGCACCGCCGTCAGCGTGCAGGCGATGGTCTTCGGCAACCTCGGCGAGGACTGCGCCACGGGCGTCGTGTTCACGCGCGACCCCGCTACCGGCGAGCGCCGGCTGAGCGGCGAGTACCTGCTCAACGCCCAGGGCGAGGACGTGGTCGCCGGCATCCGCACGCCGCAGGGCCTGAGCATCGGCGACGGCGCGCCCGGCGCCTCGCTCGAGGAGATCATGCCGGACGCCCACCGCGAACTCGTCGCGGCGTGCGACCGCCTCGAGCAGCACTTCGGCGACATGCAGGACATCGAGTTCACGATCCAGCAGCACAAGCTCTGGGTGCTCCAGACGCGCTCCGGCAAGCGCACCGGCAGCGCGATGGTGAAGATCGCCGCCGACCTGGTGGCCGAGGGCGTCATCGACGAGCGCGAGGCGCTGCTGCGCCAGGAGCCCGAGAAGCTCGACGAGCTGCTGCACCCCCACTTCGACCCGGACGCCGAGCGGCGCGTCATCGCGACCGGCCTGGGCGCGTCACCCGGTGCCGCCGTCGGGCGCGTCGTGTTCTCCGCCGGTGAGGCCGAGGAGTGGGCGGGGCGCGGCGAGCGCGTGGTGCTCGTGCGCGTCGAGACGAGCCCCGAGGATGTCGCCGGCATGCAGGTCGCCGAGGGCGTGCTGACGGCGCGCGGTGGCATGACCTCGCACGCGGCGGTCGTCGCGCGCGGCATGGGCACATGCTGCGTCGCCGGCTGCGGCGCGCTGCGGGTCGACTACGACGCCGGTCTGTTCGCGGTCGAAGCGCCGCACGGCGAGACCGTCACGGTGCGCGCTGGCGACACGATTTCCATCGACGGCAGCACCGGCGAGGTGTTCCTCGGCGCGGTCGAGCTCACCGAGAGCGGCCTGCCCGAGGAGTACGAGCGGCTGATGCGCTGGGCCGACGAGGCGCGCCGCCTCAACGTCCGCACCAACGCCGACACGCCCGAGGACGCCGCGCGCGCCCGCACGTTCGGCGCGGAGGGCATCGGGCTGTGCCGCACGGAGCACATGTTCTTCGGCGAGGACCGCATCCTCGCGGTGCGGCAGATGATCCTCGCCGCCGACGAGGCCGGACGGCGCGACGCGCTCGCGCTCATCCTGCCGATGCAGCGCTCGGACTTCGAGGGCATCCTGCGCGCGATGGCCGGCTACCCGGTCACCATCCGCCTGCTCGACCCGCCGCTGCACGAGTTCCTGCCGCAGGGCGAGGCCGAACTCGCCGACGTCGCGGCCGCCCTCGGCGTCACGCTCGAGGAGGCACAGCGCCGCGTCGAGCAGCTCCACGAGTTCAACCCGATGCTCGGCCACCGCGGCGTGCGGCTCGCCATCACGTTCCCGGAGATCTACGAGGTGCAGACCCGCGCCATCATCGAGGCCGCGTGCAACCTCGCCGCCGAGGGCGTCGAGATAGAGCCGGAGATCATGATCCCGCTCGTCGGCGCCGAGTCGGAGCTGGAGCGCCTGCGCGCGCAGACCACCGCGGTCGCAGAGCAGGTCATCGAGGAGCGCGGCGTACGACCGCCGTACCTCATCGGCACGATGATCGAGCTGCCTCGCGCGTGTGTGGTTGCCGACCGCATCGCCTTGCACGCCGACTTCTTCTCGTTCGGCACGAACGACCTCACGCAGACGACGTTCGGGCTCTCGCGCGACGACGCCGGGCGGTTCCTCCCGGCCTATGTCAGCCAGGGCCTGCTCCCGCGCGACCCGTTCGTCGAGGTCGACGCGGATGGCGTCGGCGGCCTCGTACGGATGGGCGTGGAGCGCGGCCGCTCGACGAAGCCGGGTCTCAAGATCGGGGTCTGCGGCGAGCACGGCGGCGACCCGGCCTCGGTGGAGTTTTTCCATGGCGTCGGCCTCAACTACGTCTCGTGCTCCCCGTACCGCGTCCCCATCGCGCGTCTCGCGGCAGCGCAGGCGGCACTGCGAGGCGAGCACTAGGAGGCTCCGTCCCGCGCCGGAGGTGACCCATCGCCGGTCCGAGGGGCTCCCGTCCGCAGTACTGCGCTGCCTGTGGCGTGATACGTCCGCTCGAAGCCGAGCGATGCCCCAACTGCGGCGCTGGCTGGGAGCCCGCCGGCCTCGCCGATGACCCCACCTCGATCGCGACGCTGCTCAACGCCATCGCGGGTTGGCGCGCCGACGGCCTGATCGACGCCGCCGCCGCAGGGCGGCTCGCCGGGTACTACGAGTCCCGCCGCGCGGACCTGCTTGCGGGTCGGGAGCCCGCGGCAGCGCAGGCCCCGGCCACGATGCCGGCTACCACCGCTGCAATGCCGCCAACGGCCACCCCCAGTCCTCCGCTCGCGAGGCCGCGCCCTCCAACACCCCGGCCGGCGACCGGCGTCGGCGAGTGGGCGGCGCGGCGCCAGGCCGACGTGCTGCTGTACGTCGGCGCGTTCCTGCTGGTGATCTCGGCGCTGATCTTCGTGTCGAGCCAGGAGGAGGCACTCGCCGGCGAGTGGCGAGTGGCGATCCTCGCTGTCTACACCGTCGCCTTCATGGCTGCCGGTTTGGTGCTCCAGCGGTGGCCGCGGGTGCGCGAGGCTGGCCCGGCCTTCCTCGCCATCGGCGCCCTGATGACGCCGCTGAACTTCCTGCTCCTCCACAACGAGGTGCTCAGTGACCGCGAGGTGTCGGGCGAGCTCGTGTGGTTCGTCGCCTCCCTGTACAGCACGGCGTTCTACGGGCTCCTGTTCGCCGCCGGCGCCGGTCGGCTGTACGCCATTCCGACAGGGGTTGCGGTGCTCAGCGCGTGGGGATCGCTGGCGCTCACCGCGGGGATTCCGCTCGAGTGGAGTGGTGCATGGTGGGTGGCGTTCGCCTTCGTCGCCACGGACGCGCTTTCCGCGGCGCGCCGCTTGAGCCGAGCCGGGACGGCCGTGATCGCCGTGGTTGCGACCCTCGCGGTGCTCTTCGCGGCTGGCGCCGCCCAGTTCTCCGACGCACACCCCTGGCAGCTGCCCGTCACGCTCGGGCTGTTGCTCGGAGTCGTCGGCGTCGCCGGCGTGTCGCGACGCGAACGTCTGGCCGCGGTGGCCGTGGCCCCGCTCGCAGTCATGACTGCCTTTGCCGGCCTGCGAGCGGCCGAGGTTGCAGCCGAGTGGTACAGCTTCCCGCCTCTCGTGGCCGGCGCACTACTGCTCGCCGGCAGACCCAACTGGATCACATCGAGCCCGCAGCTCGGGTTCGGAGCGCTCTTGCTGGCGACCGCCGGGGCGGCCTGGCCGCTCCTGCTCGTCGGCACGCACCTGGAAGGCGACAGCTGGATTGCCGTGGCTGCGTTCCTCGGCTCGGGTGTCCTGTTCGCCGCTATCGCCTGGATGAACACCAGAGAGGGGATCTCCCCGTGGACCGGCGAGGGTGTGGGGCCAACCACGCGCACCCGGCCGAACCATCCGGCGGAACGCGTCGTGTTCGGCTGGCTGGCGTTCGCGGCAGCCCTCATGGCTCTCGGCTTCGCGCAGCGAGCGCAGGGAGTGAGCCCCCCTGACACCGGGTGGGTACCGGCGGCGATCGCCGCGGGGGCGTCCGGCGCGATGGTGCTCACTGCGCGCGCGAGGCCCGCGCTGCTGTGGGCGATCCTCCCGCCGCTGCTCCTCGCGGTCGGTGCATCGCTGCACCCCGTCGAGGAGCACGTCGGCCACGACGCGATCCTGCTCGGCCTGGCCGCCGCGCACGTCCTCGGTGTCTTCGCTGTACGGCAGCGCTGGAGCCTCGCGGTCGTCGGGGTGTCGCTGGCGATGCTCGCGCTGGCCGTGCTGTGGGAGGTGGAGGCGTGGCCGTGGTGGCTGCTCGCCGCCGGCTACACGGCGACCGGCGTCGCGCTGTTCGGTCTGGTCACGCCGATGCGGCGATATGAACCGCCGGAGTCCGACGCCGAGACAGAGACCTTCGCGGCCGCGCAGGCGCTCTCGTGGCTCCCGATCGCGGCGGCGATCGGCGTCGCGATTGCCGCCCTCGGGGCGCGCATCGAGGATCCCGGCGTCGAGATGGTGGGCACGGTCGAGTACCGCGCGCTCATCCTCGTCGTGCTCGTGCTGGGGGCGCTCGTGGCGATCGAGGCGCGGCGCCTGGCGCGCTGGGAGCCCGCGCTCGCGGCCCACGCGGTATTGCTGGGCGTGGTCGGCGCGGCCTGGCCGGTCTTCGGCTGGCCCGTGTGGACCCTCGCCGCGACCTACTCGGTGGCGGGCGCAGGCGTCTTCGCGGCGCTCACGAGGTGGCGACGGCCGGGCGCCGCGTGGCCCGAGGTGTCCGTGCAGGCCATCGCCTGGAGTGGCCTGATACTCGGGCCGCTGACCGCGATGTGGGCGCTCGGGGTCCGCCTCGAGGGGCTCGGCGCCGAGCCCGCAACCCTCGTCGAGTTCCGGGTGTTGGCCCTGCTCTTCCTGCCGCTTGCCGGGGCCGTGGCGTTCGAGGGATACCGGCTCGGGGTGCGCTGGGCGTACCTGCCGGCGTCGGCGCTCGCCATGGTGGCGCTCGAACTCGCCATCGCCACGCTTGAGCCCGGCAACGTCCAGGCCCACACGTTGCCCGCGGCGATCTACCTCGCCCTCGTCGGGCTCACGATGCGCAGCACGGACCGGCTGAGCGACAACATCGGCTGGCACGAGGTGCTGCAGATCGTGGGCGCCGGGCTGTTGGTGCTCCCGCAGGCAGAGCAGGGATTCGAGCCGGGCGGGGCGCGGTGGGGCCTCGTGCTGCTGATCGAGGGGATCGCGCTGCTCGGTCTGGCGATCGCGCTCAACACGCGCTGGCTCGCCGTCACGGCGGTCGCGACGCTGTCCGGGGTGGCGCTGCGCTTCCTGTGGGTGAACCGCGATACGGACGTCGTGCCCTACTGGGTGATGCTCGCCGTCGCGGGCTTCTTCCTGCTGGCCGTGGGAGTCACGGTGCTGCTGCAGCGCGAGTGGTGGGATCGCAGCCGCGCGCGGCTGCAGCGCCGCTGGCGGCAAGACGCCATCCTCGACGCGCACGCGACCGGCGCGGCGCCCGTGCCCGCCCTGCTCACGGCGCTCGCGCCGGTACTCGCGATCCTCGCCGTCACCGCCGGGGACTGAGGCGCTCGCGGCGTCAGAACGCCAGCCAGGCGAGGATGGCCGTGACGCCGGCCACGGCCAGGCCCGCCACCGTCACGGGCGCGCTCTCCAGCGTCACCGCACCGACGTAGAGCAGCGGGAAGCTTGCCGCCATGCCGGCGAGGGCGATGTGTTGCAGCCGGCGGCGCGTACCGTCGCGCAGCAGGATCACCTCGACAGCCCCGTGAGCAGCTCGATCACGATGAAGGCCTCGATCCCCGCGAGCAGCACGAGCAGCACGATGTACGGGGTGACGATGCGGAAGATAGCGCGCTCGCTGCCCGACAGCCCCACCACCGCCGCCCCGACGAGCACCTTCGCGGGCGCCATCGCGCTGCCGACCGAGGCGCCCACCGACTGGATGCTCGAGATCGTCACGGGGCCGATGTCCAGCGCTCGCGCCGTCTCGAGTTGCAGCAGGCCGAACATCACGTTCGAGTTGGTGTTGCTGCCGCTCATGAACGCCCCGAGCATCCCGATGAACGGCGAGACGAGCGGGAAGACCGGCCCGGAAGCGTCGGCCAGCCCGCGCGCCAGCAGCACGGTCATGCCGGAGTCGGCCATGATCACCGCCATCATCGCCATCGTCGCGACGCCGATGCTCGTGGCGAGGCACTGCGAGTAGGTGAGCCGCAGCGCCTCCCACGCGACGCCGCGCCGCCACCGCGCGGTCGCGATGTAGAGGCCCACGCTGATGAGCAGCGCGAACACGATGAGCGGCGCCGGGTGGTTGAGCAGCCGGATCGGTGCGTAGTCGTTCACGGCCGCCACCGCGAAGCCCTCGGCGGTCTCGAAGCCCGGGTAGTCCAGCGCCCAGCGCAGCCCCGAGGAGGCCTCCTTGATCGGCCCGATCTGCGCGATCACGCTCAATGAGATCAGCAGCGTGTAGGGCATGAACGCGAGCCAGAACGGCATCGGCCGGGCGTCGTCGTCGCCCTCGGGCTCCGGTGGAGCGGGAGCTGCGGGTTCGGGCCGCAGCAGCGGCGTGCGGGCGACGAGCGCCATCGCGGCCATGCCGAGCACCGCGGGCACGCTCGACGCGATCTGGGGCGCGTTCGCCTCGGCGAGCGCGTACATGCCGGCCGCCATGACCGCGCCCGCGACGAGCACGAGCGGCAAGCTGCGTCGCACGGCGGCGAGCCCGCCGTGGATGTGCGCCACCAGCGCGCCGCTGACGACGATCACCGGGGCGAAGAGCAGCGCCATGTGCGGCGCGATCACGGGGCCCTCGATGCCCGTGACGAGCTGGATCGTGTAGTACGAGGAGCCCATCGAGCCGAACGTGACGGCCCAGCCGTGCCCCACCAGCGCCATCGCCGCGGCGCGCGCCGGCGAGAAGCCGAGCATGATCAGGATCGGCGCGGCGACGGCGATCGGCACGCCGAAGCCGGTCACGCCCTGCACGAAGCTCGCGAACCCCCAGCCAATGAGCAGCGCCTGCGCGAGCCGGTCGCTCGACAGCCTCGCCATCGCCCGCCCGATCGCGTCGATGCCGTCGAGCTTGTCGACGAGGTTGAACATGTAGACCGACGTCCAGACGATGCTGAGCACGAAGACGGACAGGCTCAGCCCCTTCGCGCTCGCGATCGCGACGTGGTCGCTCGCCGCGCCGAAGACGAGGAATGCGAGCGCGAGCGCCAGCACCCACGCCGTGGCGCCGGCCCGCGGCGCGCTCCAGTTCAGGAAGAAGATCGCGACCATGAGGACGACCACGGGCACGGCCGCGAGCAGCCAGTTCGCGAGCGTCAGATCGGGTCCCGTCACCGGCAACGCCCCTCGCCGTCAGCCACGATACGTGCCGCCGCCGGGCCCGAGGGAGCGACGGACCGGCTCGTGACGCGTCGAATCCACAGAGCGCGGGGCTCGGCGCGGGCCGGGCGCCTATTCCACCGTCACTGTCTTCGCGAGATTCCTCGGCTGGTCGACGTCGGCGCCGCGTTCGAGGGCGATGTGGTACGCGAGCAACTGGAGCGGGATCAGCGACACGGCCGGCGCGAGTGCGCCCTCGAACGCCGGGATCGCGAGCACGTCGTCGGCGACGCCGTCGAGGCTGTCGTCGCCCTCCGAGGTCAGCGCGAGTACCGGGCCGCGGCGCGCCTTCACCTGCTCGATGTTCGATCGCATCTTCTCGTGCACCTCGTCCTGGACGGCGATGGCGACCGTGGCCATGCGCTCGTCGATGAGGGCGATCGGGCCGTGCTTCATCTCGCCGGCGGCGTAGCCCTCGGCGTGGATGTAGGAGACCTCCTTGAGCTTGAGCGCCCCCTCCAGCGCGACCGGGTAGGAGAGGCCGCGGCCGAGGAACAGGAAGTCGTCGAACTGCGCGTAGCGGGCGGCGAGCTCGCGCACGCGATCCTCGAGCAGCAGCGCCTCGCCGAGCGCCGCCGGGAGGTGCAGCGCGCTCTCGATCTCCGCGCGCGCGGTCGCCTCGTCGAGGACGCCGCGCATGCGGCCGAGCTGCAGCGCGGCGGCGTGCAGCGCGATGATCGAGCCGATGAGGCACTTGGTGCTCGCCACGGCGATCTCCGGTCCGACTCGGATCAGCACCGCGTTGTCGGCGAGCCGCGTCGCCTGCGAGCCGGGCGTGTTGCAGATCGTGAGCTGCGCGCACCCGGCGCGCTGTGCCTCCTCCATCGCCGCGAGGGTGTCGACCGTCTCGCCGGACTGGCCGACCGAAATCACCAGCGTGCGCTCGTCGAGCACGGGGCGGCGATAGCGGAACTCCGAGGCGTTGTCGACCTCGGCGGGTACGCGCGCGAAGCGCTCGATGTAGTGGCGCGCGACCATCGCCGCGTACAGCGACGTGCCCATGCCGACCAGCACCACGCGGTTGATGTCGCGCACGCGCTGCTCGTCGAAGCCGAAGCCCTCGATCTCGACCCGCGGCGGGTCGAGCAGGTAGCGCCCGCGCATCGCGTCGAGGGCGGCGTCGGGCTGCTCGTGGATCTCCTTCAGCATGAAGTGCCGGAACCGGCCCCTCACCGCGGCCACCGGGTCGAACGGCTGCAACTCCGGCTCGCGCTCGATGGCGCGCCCCTCGGCGTCCGTCAGCGCCACGCTGCCGGCGCGCACGTCGGCGACCTCGCCGGGCCCGAGGAACGTGACGGTGCGCGTCAGCGGCAGGATCGCGGCGAGGTCCGAGGAGACGAACTGCTCGGCCACGCCGCCCTCGCCGTGCCCGACGACGATGCCGCCCGCGTTCCCCACGCGCGCCGCGACGAGCCGGCCTGGCTCGTCGACGCTGATCGCGACGAGGGAGTAGGCGCCCTCCGTCTCCCCGATCACGCTGCGCACCGCGTCGGCCAGGTCGGTGCCGCGCGCGACGGCGTCGGCGACGAGGTGCGCGAGCACCTCGGTGTCGGTGTCGGAGGCGAACGTGTCGCCGCGGTCGGTGAAGCGGCGTCGCAGCACCTCGAAGTTCTCGATGATGCCGTTGTGGACGATGGCCACGCGGCCCGAGGGGTCGAGTTGCGGGTGGGCGTTGCGGTCGGACGGCGCGCCGTGGGTGGCCCAGCGCGTGTGGCCGATGCCGGCCGCCGCCGGCGGCAGCTGCCCCTCGACGCGGTTCGCGAGGTTGTCGAGCTTGCCCTCGGCGCGTGCGAGGTAGAGCTGGTGCTGCTCGTCGAAGAGGGCGATGCCCGCCGAGTCGTAGCCGCGGTACTCGAGGCGCCGCAGGCACTCGAGGATGAGCGGGCCGGCGGGCCGCGAGCCGGTATAGCCGATGATGCCGCACATAACGCAGTCCTCGCGTCGGCCCCGCCCCCGCAAGCGTAGCGCCCGCGGGCGCCCGACGGCTACTCGGATGAGGCGACTATCGTCCCAACGACCGATGCTAGTACACTCGTGATCTCCAATTATTCATGCGCAGACGCGCATAGACCGTTCCTGTAGGAGACCCGTATGGATCGCGAGCTGGCTGCACTCGTCGGGAACAAGTTGGACCGGGATGGGGGAATCGACGTTGCGTCGGGACTGCTCGTTCTGGCCAGCTTGGAGTCGGACGAGGCCCTTGATTCCGCGCTGGACGGCGAAGCATCTCCAGACGCCGAGGACAGTGACCCCCTTACCGCCCCGGCGCCTGTCGGCGCGTACCTCACGTCCATCTCCGTGGAGGGCTTTCGTGGCATCGGAGCTCGGGCCGAGCTTCCGATTGAGCCCGGGCCCGGTCTCACGCTCGTAATCGGCCCGAATGGGTGCGGCAAGTCGAGCTTCGCCGAGGGCCTTGAGATGCTGCTGACGGGTAGCAACCGGCGCTGGGACGATCGCTCGGCCATCTGGAAGGAGGGCTGGCGAAACCTGCACCATGGAGACCCCGTGCGCGTCGAAGCGGGACTCGCTATCGAGGGGACGACCGGCGAGACACGGATCGAGCGGCACTGGGACGCGGATGACCTACTGCCCGACGGCGTCGCGACTGCACAGACCATCGGGCAACCGCGAGGCGATCTCTCGATGCTGGGTTGGGAGGACGCTCTAGCCCATTTCCGTCCGTTCCTCTCCTACAACGAACTCGGAACGACGCTGGAAGCCGGGCCGACGACGCTCTACGACAGCGTCTCGCGAGTGCTCGGTCTCGACGCGCTGGTCGACGCCCGCGCGCGGCTCAGACGGGCGCGGCTGAGCCGCCGGCAAGCCCTCGGAGACGCGGACGCAATCCGCAGCGAGCTCATCGAGGCGCTCGGAGCCCTCGACGACGCTCGGGCCACGCAGTGTCTGGAGGCGCTGCAGTCCGATGGTTGGGGGCTCGGCGTCGTGGAGCGGGCGCTCGAAGGGGCCACGGGCTCGGATGCCGCGGATGAGCTGACGACCTTGCGGCAACTGGCCGCAATCGACGCACCGGATGAGGCAGCGGCGGCAGTGATTTGCGAGGGGCTTCGGGACGCCCAGATGGCATACGACGCCACGCGGAACACCGATGCGGGCCGTGCGCTGCAGGTAGCAGACTTGCTCGAAGCGGCGGTTCGGTTCCACGACCACGCCGGCGGCGGGCCGTGTCCCGTCTGCGGCGCCGGGACGCTCGATGCCGCGTGGCGCCAGCGGGCAGAGCAAGAGGTCGAATCGCTCCAGCACGGGGCGGCCGGGGCGCAGGCCGCGCGTGACGGCGTGGACGCCGCGATGCGCGCGGGGCGAGGTTTCTTGCAGCCCGCACCGAACGCGCTCGGCGAAGCCCACCGGGTGGGCATCGAAGCTGTGGGGCTCCGTACGGTGTGGGACGCGTGGCTTGCCCCTCCCGACGACGTCGACGCGGGCGCACTTGCCGACCACATAGAGTCCGCGCTCGGTCCCGTTCGCGAAGCGGCCGCTGGCGTGCGCGAACGAGCCGGAGCCGAGCTTGAACGTCGCGAGGACGCATGGCGTCCTGTGGCTCAACGCCTGCGCGCATGGTCGCCCGCCGCTCGCGAAGCACAGCGGGGGAGCGAGCAAATCGGGGAGCTGAGCGCTGGCGAGGAGTGGCTGCAAGGCACCATGGATGCCGTGCGAGCCGAGCGGTTCGCCCCGTTGGCCGAGCAATCGTCTGCGATCTGGGCGCAACTGCGGCAGGGGAGCAGTGTTGACATCACCCGCTTCGACCTCGCCGGCAGCGGGAATCGGCGTCGTCTCGCGGTTGATGTGACCGTCGACGGAACCGAAGGCGCGGCGCTCGGTGTGATGAGCCAGGGCGAGTTGCATTCGCTCGCTCTGAGCCTGTTTCTGCCGCGGGCGACCTTCAATGCCAGTCCGTTTCGCTTCGTCGTGATCGACGACCCCGTTCAGGCCATGGATGCGGCGAAGGTCGACGGTCTCGCGCGAGTGCTCGATGACGTCGCTCGGGAGCGTCAGGTCATCGTGTTCACCCACGACGACCGGCTGCCCGAGGCGGTCCGCAGACTCGGGATCCGCGCGAAGCAACTACAAGTCGCGCGCCGCGGTTCGTCAGTGGTTGAAGTACGTCCAGTCTCGGACCCGGTGGCTCGCTACTTCGATGATGCAAGGGCCTTGGTGCAGACGCCGGGCCTGTCGGCGGATGTCGCAGGGAGGGTTGTGCCGGTCTTCTGCCGCAACGCGATTGAGGCGGTGTGCATGGAGGTCGTGCGGCGTCGATGGATCGGGCGTGGCGTCCCCCACCGCGAAGTCGAGGAGTCGCTCGAACAGGCCCAGTCACTCGTCGAGAAGGCTGGCCTGCTCCTCTTCGACAAGCCCGGGCGGGCTCACGAAGTTGGGAGCGCGATCAACTCTCGCTTTGGCCGGCGCGCCGGTGACGCCTTCTTCGCATGCACCCGCGGTTCGCACGAGGGCGTGAGCATCGGCGCGCTTCGCGCGCTCATCGATAATTCCGAAGCCCTGGCCACGGCGCTCAGGTCTTCGAAGTGACCTCCTCTGCCCGCCTGGTCGCAGAGGCACGCGCCCTCGTCGAGCGGCACGAGCCGGCCACCGCAGGGCTTTGGCCTCGTGCAGCCGCGGCGCTCGCACGCCAGGCGCTTGAAATGGCAATGCGCGATCTGTGGCACGAGCGCGCGCCGAGCGTTGAGTCACTCCCGGCCCGAGCGCAATTCCTCTGTCTGGGTGAGTACGTTCGCAGCGAGCAAGTTGCGGCGACGGCGTGGCAGACCTGGACGGCTCTGAGCCGTGTCTGCCACCACCATCCGTACGAGATCGAACCCTCTCGTGACGAGTTGCGATATTGGATCGAGATGGTTGAAGACTTCGTCGAGGCGGTCGCGGCACGCGCGCCGTCCCGTCCGGCGATGCCAGACGGATAGCGCCCGCGGGCGAGGAACGGCTACTCGGAGCGGGCGCTGTCGCGGTGGCGGGCGACGACGAGTTGACCCTCCGAGCCCGCGCCGTAGGCGCCCCGGTACTCCTCCGGCATCAGCTCGGCGATGCGACGCATGATCAGATCGGTCGCCGCCTCCGCCCGATCGGCCGTCGGCTTGCCTGCGTCGAGCGTGAACGGCTCGCCGAAGACGATGCGGATCGACGTACGGCGGCCGAGCAGCGCGCGCAGGATCGATCGAGTGCCCTTGATGGGCAGCGTGCCGGTGACCGCGCACGGCACGATCGGTGCGCCGCCGAGCAACGCCATCACGGCCGAGCCCGGCAAGCCCGGCTGGAGTCTCCCGTCCGGCGACCGCGTGCCCTCGGGATGCACGAGCACGGCGCGGCCCGCTCGCAGGTGGTTGCGGCCGGCCCGCAGCGCGCCGAGGTCGCCCGAGTGGCGCCGGACGGGGAACGCACCGTACAGCCACACCGTCCACCCGATCAGCGGTGTCTCGAACAGCTCGCGCTTCGCGATCGGTCGCAGTCGCCGTGGCGCGGTGGCGCATACCAGCAGCGGGTCTATCAGGGTGACATGGTTCGCGACGATCATCACCCCGCCCTCGCGGGGGACGCGGTCGGCGTTGGCGATCTCGACGCTGCCGATGAGCCGCAGCAGCAGCAGTACCGTCACGCCGCTGAAGCCGTAGAACGCGGCCGACCAGAAGTCCCAGATACGCTTCACGCGTTCGCCCGTTCGTATGCCTCGATGGCGCGGGCCACGACGCCGTCCACGCCGAGATCGTCTGTGTCGATCACCACCGCGTCGGGCGCGGCCTGCTCGGGGCGGATCGCGCGCTTCCCCGTCGAGTCCAGGTTGTCGCGGCGGTTCGTCTCCGCGCTCACGCGGCCGAGGTCGCTGCCGCGGCCCGCCGCCTGCTCCTCGGCGAGGCGGCGCGCGGCGCGCACCTCGAGCGAGGCGTCAAGAAAGAGCTTGGTGCGCGCCCCGGTGAGCACGCGCGTGCCGATGTCGCGACCGGCCATCACGATCGGGGTGCGCTCGGCAAACGCTCGCTGGCGACGTACGAGCTCGTCGCGGACCGCCGGGACGCGCGAGATGAGCGACACGGTCGCCTCGATCTCCGGTTCGCGCAGCCGGTCACTCACGTCGTCGCCCGCGATCAGCACGCGCGGCGTCTCGGGATCCGGCCACTGCACGTCGAGGTCGAGCGCGCGCACGAGCGCGGCGACCGGCGCCTCGTCCTCGGGATCCACGGGCGATTCGAGGACGGCGAGGGTGCAGGCACGGTACATCAGGCCGGTGTCGAGGAAGCCGTAGCCGAGGCGGCGCGCCAGCGCGCGGCCGACGGCGCTCTTGCCCGAGGCGGTGGGGCCGTCGATGGCGACACTGCGCGCGATCGAGCCTGCGGTTGCCTCGGACTCCGGTGCGTCGGTCGGGGTCGTGTGCTCCACCGCCGCGCCGTCCCCTCGTGGCGACGCGATCATAGGAACGTGCGCTCGGCGGCGTCTACCGACGGCGCGTCGAGACCGCACAGCGCGCGCAACTCGGCCAGCTCACCGTCGGTCAGGGGACGGGACACTCCGGCGGGCAGGTCGCCGAGTTCGAGCGGGCCGAGGCGCGTGCGGACCAGGCGGCGGACGGGGTGCCCGACGGCGGCCAGCATGCGCCGCACCTGCCGTTTCCGGCCCTCGTGCAGCACGAGCTGCACCCACCACCCGTCGTCTGCGCGGCGTAGCCGCTCTGCCTCCGCGGGGTGTGTCGGACCGTCGTCGAGGTCGATGCCCGCGCGGAGCTGCGTCAGCGCTTCGTCGCTCGGGCGGCCCTCCACGAGCGCCTCGTAGGTCTTGGCGACCTCGAACCGCGGGTGCGCGACGCGGTGCGCGAGCTCGCCGTCGGTGGTGAGCAGCAGCAGTCCCTCGCTGTCACGGTCGAGGCGTCCGACGTGGCGCAGCCCGGGCGGCACATCGCCGAGCAGGTCGAAGACCGTCTGCCGGTCCCGGTCGTCCGAGGCGGCGACGATCACATCGGGCGGCTTGTGCAGCATGAGGGTGAGCGAGGCCTGTTCGTCGTCGAGCGATGTGCCGTCGACGGTGATGCGGGCCGAGGGGTCGGCGCGCTGGCCGACGGTGGCCGGGCGGCCATCGACGTGGACGCGGCCGGCGCGGATGAGCTCCTCGGACTTGCGGCGGCTGCCGTAGCCGCGTCGCGCGAGGATCTTCTGGAGGCGTTCGCCGCCGGCGCCGGTGGGGGGATCGGTGGGCACGTGCGCCTGCCGCCTAGCGGCGACGGATCCGCTCGATGATGATCCACTCGGTGATGTCGGTCTTGGTGATCGTCGAGCCGCCCCGATCCATGGGCGTCAACAGGCGCTCGACGAAGGTGCCGAGACTGGCCCGCAGCGCCTGCTCGACCGTGTACGCGACCACGGCGACGGCGATCGAGCGGCCGAGCACCGGCAGGGCCGCCTCGGCCGCCACGACGACGGCGCGCGACGCGATCTCGGCGAGCTCGCGCGTACGCGAGACGTACCGCGCGGGCAGCCGCTCGCCGACCAGCGTCAGGGCGCGTTCGAAGGGTACGGGGGCGCCGGCGGGTGGCGTCGATTCCGGCACGCGCGATCCTCGTCTCAGGGGGAGTGCGAACAGCCTACCGGGTTCGGCGGTCGCGCGGCCAGCCGCCGAGGTCGCTCAGCGCGAGGCGAGTTGCGCCTCAACGCGCGCCGTCACGTCGGCGGGCGGCGCAGTGCGGCCCTCCGCGTCGACGACGCGCGCGCCCTCGACGCGCAGCGCGCCGCTCGCGAACTCGGCGATCGCCGCGGCGAGCAGCGGCGCCTCGCGCTCCACGCCGCGCGCGCGGATGGCGGCGAATAGCGGGCTCGCGTCGATGGTGGCGTTGTCCAGCTCGCTGGGCGCAGCAGCCAGTGCTTCGCGCAGCGCCTCGAGCTGTGGGTCGCGCAGCGGGTAGCGGCAGTAGGCGACGGCGGGCCCCTCGTCCACCTCGGGGATCGCGAGGTGGACCATCACGCCGCTCTCCTCGGTGCCCTCGCGGATGAGCCGGCGGTTCACGGCCTGCCATACGCCCGCCGGACCGTCCGGCAGGGCGGGGTGGAGGTTGAGCAGCGCGTGCTGCTCGACCAGTTCACGCTCCACGATGAGCATGTACCCGGCGAGCACGCCGAGGTCGAAGGGGTGCTCGGCGATCGCCTCGGCGACGCGCCGGTCGTACGCCATCCGCCACGCGGGCAGCGGCTCGCCGGGCCGTGAACGCTCGCCGCCGATCGACCGCCGAAACGCGACCGACGAGCAGGTCACGAGCAGGATGCCGGCGCCCTCGACGAGGTCGAAGAACGAGTCGGTGGCCCCGGACTCGCCGCGCTCGCGATTGGAGAAGACGAAGGCGAACTCCGCGTCGAGGTCACCCCCGCGCACGGCGCGCTCGACGTGCTCGAACATGCCGCGCGAGCCGGGGCCGCGCGCCGTCGTGAACCAGCCGATGCGCAGTGTCACAGCAGCGAGTTCTGCGTTGCCTCGTCGTACGCCTCGCGCAGGCGCTCGACGCGCTGGGAGGCGTCGGCGAGCATCCGCTGGCAGCGCTCCGCGATGCGCATCCCCTCGGCGTAGAGCTCGACGGAGCGTTCGAGGGGGAGATCGCCGGCTTCGAGTTGCGCGGTGATCGCCTCGAGCCGCGCGAAGAGTGCCTCGAACGAGTCGGCTGCGTCGCCTGCGGGCGGTTCGGGTGTGGCGTCTGGCATCGAGGCTCCTCGCGGCGCGGTTAGCCCGTGACGCGCGCGGAGCGCGTGCCGTCACGCAGTCGCAACTGTACCGCGTCGTCGGGCCGCAGCGCCGCCGCCGAGGTCACCACCGAGCCGTCCTCGCGCGTCACGACCGCGTAGCCGCGGTCGAGCGTGGCGAGAGGCGACAGCGCCGCGAGTCGGCCGCTGAGCGCGCCGGTGCGTTCGCCCGCGCGGGCGAGCGCGACTTCGAGCGCGCGCCCTCCCGCGGCAGCGCGTTCCGCTACGCGCCGCGATGCTGCCGCGAGGTCGGGGAGGGCCATGTTGAGCGCCGCGCCGCGCGCGTCGGTGACGTCGCCGGCGGTGCGGAGCCGTCGCGCCACCGCCGTGTCAGCATGGCGCGCCAGTGCGCCGACGCGCTGCGAGACCTCCGCGCGGTCGGGCGCGACGAGTTCCGCCGCGGCCGACGGCGTCGGCGCGCGCACGTCGGCGACAAGGTCGGCGAGCGTGGTGTCGGTCTCGTGACCGATGGCGGAGATGACCGGCACGGGCGACGCGTAGATGGCGCGGCTCACGGGCTCCTCGTTGAATGGCCACAGGTCCTCGGCCGCGCCGCCGCCGCGCGCGAGGATGATCGCATCGAGTTGCTCGTCGCCGAGCCGCCGCAGCGCCTCGGCGATGAGCGCGGCCGCGCCATCGCCCTGCACGCGTGCGGGGGCAACGATCAGGCGCGCGAGCGGCCAGCGCCGTCCGAGCACATCGGTCACGTCGTGCAGCACGGCGCCTGTCGGCGAGGTGACGAGGCCGACACGCTGTGGGAAGGCGGGCAGGGGGCGTTTACGCTCGACGGCGAGCAGCCCTTCGGCCTCGAACTTCGCGCGCAGCCGCTCGAACTCGGCCGCGAGCGCGCCCACGCCCTCGGGCTGCACGAAGTCGACGATGAACGAGAGGTCGCCGCGCTGCTCGTACACCGAGAGTGACCCGTAGACCACGACCGAGATGCCCTCGGCCAGCCGCTGCCCCTGCCCGACGTTGCGGCTGCGGAACAGCACGCAGCGCAGTGCGCTGCCGCCGCCGCCGAGCGTGAAGTAGACGTGGCCGGACGACGCCCGCGTGAGGTTGGCGACCTCGCCCGACACCCAGATGTCGGAGAGGTGGCGGTTGGCCTCGATCAGCTCCCGCAGGTAGCGGGTGACCTGGTGGACCGGATAGACCTCGGGCGGCATCGTGCTCCGCTTCGGGCCGGCGGGCCGGCGGGCCTAGCCGGTCGAGGACCGCTCGATGTAGGCGCCGGTCGAGGTCGAGACCTTGATCGTGTCGCCGGAGTTGATGAACAGCGGCACGTCGACGACGAGCCCCGTCTCGACCGTCGCGGGTTTTGTCGCACCGGTGGCGGTGTCGCCCTTCACGCCCGGGTCGGACTGCACGATCTGCAGCGTCACGGCCGCGGGCAGCTCGAGGCCGAGCGCCTCTTCGCCGTAGAGCTGGACCTGCACCAGGTCGCTCTCCTTGAGGTAGGGCAGCGCGTCCTCGATGGATTCGCGCGGCACCATGATCTGGTCGTACGTCTCCGTGTTCATGAACGTGTAGCTGTCGCCGTCGGCGTAGAGGTACTGCATCTCGCGTCGCTCGACGCGGGCGGCGGTCAGCTTCTCGCCGGCGTTGAAGGTGCGCTCGATGATGTGGCCGCCGCGCAGGTCGCGCATCTTGACGCGGTAGACGGCGGACTTCTTGGTCTTGACGTGGTGGACGTCGACGACCTGGTAGAGCGAGCCGTCGACTTCCACCGACACGCCGCGCTTGAGGTCTCCGGTTCCGATCACGAGCCACCCCCGACTTCCAGGTCCAGCTTGGCCGCGCGCGAGATCACGCGCAGCCGTCCGTCCTCCATCACGCATTGATCCTCGATGCGCACGCCTCCCCACCCCGGAATGTAGACCCCCGGCTCGACGGTGACGACCTGCCCATCGGCGAGCAGGTCCTCCGAGTCCGCCGACAGCCTCGGCGCCTCGTGAATGTCGAGGCCGACGCCGTGGCCCAGCCCGTGCGTGAAGCGGTCGCCGTAGCCCGCTTCGGCCAGCACGGTAGCAGCGATCGCGTGCGCCTGTCCGCCGGTCATTCCCGCCTCGATGCGCTCCTCGGCCATCTCCTGCGCGGTCAGGACCGCGTCGTAGACGCGCGGGAACGTGTCGTCCGGCTCGCCCGCGCACACGGTGCGCGTGAGGTCCGAGCGGTACCCCCCGACGATGACGCCGAGGTCCATGACGACGGACTGCCCGCCCTCGATGGTCGCGTCGCTGGGGCGGTGGTGCGCCATCGCGCCGTGTGGACCGGCCGCGATGATCGTCTCGAACGCCATGCCGTCCGCGCCGTGCTCGAACGCATAGCGCTGCGCCTCCCACGCCACCTGGCGCTCGGTCACGCCGGGGCGCAGGCATGAGGCGGCGTGCGCCCATACATCGTCGCCGAGGTGGACGGCGGCGGTCAGCGCCTCCAGCTCCGCCGCGTCCTTGATCGCGCGCAGCGGCTCGACGGCGCCCGGCGTCGGCATCAGCCGCGGGCGGTCGGCCATCGGCAGCCCCCCGATCGCCGCAACCCACTCCATGTGTTCGGCGACGGTCAGGCCGGCGGGCTCGAACCCGAGCCGCTTCCCGCCGAGGCCGTCGAGGAGTGGCGCCACGAAGCTCACGACGCCGCGCAGGGGCGCCGGCACGAGGTCGAACACGGGTGCCTGCAACTGCGCCTGCTCGTGATACCTGCCGTCGGTGGCGATGCGCGCGCGCTGCGCGTCGACGACGAGCACGCCGGCCGAGCCGGTGAAGCCGGACAGCCAGCGGCGGTTCGACGGCGTGCTCACGAGCAGCGCGTCCACTTCGAGGGTGTCGAGTCGCTCGCGCACCCGCGCGAGGCGGTTGCCGATGGCCCGGTCAGTCACGCATCCGGCTCCACCTCGCTGAGCCGGCTGTGCAGCAGGTCGAGCGCGGCGAGGTAGCCCCGGTACCCGAAGCCGCTCACCTGGCCCCACACGACGGGGGAGATGAGCGAGGTGTGGCGGATTTGCTCGCGCGCGTGGACGTTGCTGAGGTGCACCTCGATCGTCGGCAGCTGGGTGGCGGCGATTGCGTCGGCGATGGCGAGCGAGGTGTGCGTGTACGCGGCCGCGTTGATGACTACGCCGTCCCACTCGCGGTGCTCGTGCAGCGCGTCGACGAGGGCGCCCTCGGAGTTGGACTGCACGCAGGCGATCTCGACGCCAAGTTCGGTGGCGCGCCGCTCGCACAGCAGCTCGATGTCGCGCAGCGTCTCGCGGCCGTAGATCTCCGGCTCGCGCTGCCCGAGGAGGTTCAGGTTCGGCCCGTTCAGGATCAGGATGCGCATGAGGCTCCCCGGCGTATCGTCACGGCCTCAGTCGGCGTCGCGGTCGCGCTCCACCTCGCGTGAGCGCTCCAGCGCCGTCGAGACGAGCGCATGCTGCCGCGAGGTCGTCACCGCCGTATAGATCTGCGTCGTATCGGCGGAGGCGTGCCCCAGCAACTGCTGCACGATCCGCAAATCGGCGTCGTGTTCCAGCATATGTGTCGCGAAGCTGTGGCGCAGCCGGTGCGGGTGCACGCGCTGGTGGATCGCCGCCGCCACGCCCGCGTCGCGCACGATCCGCTGCATCGACCGCGCCGAGAGGCGGCCGCCGGACCGATTGAGGAACAATGCCTCCTCGGCGCCCTTCGCCATGACGGGACGACCATCGCCGAGCCACGCTCGGAGGGCATCGCGCGCGGGGAGCCCGAACAGCGCGACGCGCGGACGCTCGCCCTTGCCCATCACGGACACTTGCCGGTTGGTGAGGTCCAGGTCACGGCTGTCGAGCGAGGCCGCCTCGCTGACGCGCAGCCCGGCGCCGTAGAGCAACTCGAGCAGCGCGGTGTCGCGCAGCGCGCGCGCACGATCGGCGTCGGACGCGGCCCCGTCCGGGTCGGGAGCCCGCATCAGCGCGTCCGTCTCATCCTCCGTCAGGAAGCGCGGGAGGCGCTTCGGGGCCTTGGGGTAGCGCAGCCGCAGGATCGAGTCGCCCGGCCGCGCCGGAGGCAGGCGGCCCTCGTTGTCCAGCCAGCCGTAGAACGTGCGGATCGTCGACGCCACGCGCTTCACCGAGGCGGGCGCGCGCTCCTGTTCGATCCGCAACACGCCCAGGTACTCGCGTGCCAGCTCGCGCCCCGCATCGCCGAACGCCACGCCACGCGCGGTCAGGAAGCGGAAGAAGCCGTCGAGGTCGGTGCGGTAGTTCCGCACGGTGTGCGCCGAGCGCCGCCGGACCGTCGCGAGGTAGCGGAGGTAATCGTCGAGCGCCTGCGCGGCACGGTCGTCGACCGCGGGGCGCGGCTCAGTGCGCGTCTGGGGCACGCGCGTCCACCTATCTCCCCGCCGGGTTCGAGCGTAGCACGGTGGGGCCGGTGGTTGTGCGTCAGGCGGAGCGGCGGCGCGTCGAGCGCGCCCGCCCACCCGATCCGCCCCGCGCCCGGGCGCGGGCCGGCTTCGGCGCGCGCGGATCCTTGCCCTGATCGCGCAGGCGCGCCTCACGTGCGGCAATGAGATCGACCGCCTCGTCGAGCGTCACGGTCGAGGGGTCGCGGCCCCGCGGCAGCGAGGCGTTGACCACGCCGTCGGTCACGTACGGGCCGTAGCGGCCGTTGCGCACCTCGATCGGCGCCTCGCTGTCCGGGTGCTTCCCGAGCGTCGCGAGCGCGGCCTGGGCCGCCCGCCCGCGGCGCTTCGGCTCGTTGAGTAGTCCGACCGCCTCGTCGAGGTCGATGCCGCGCAGGTGCTCGTGGTCACGGAGGCTGCGCGTCTCCTTGCCGGCGCGCACGTAGGGGCCGTAGCGCCCGTCCTGCACGACGATCTCGTCGCCGTTCTCCGGATGCGCGCCGAGCACGCGAGGGTACGAGAGCAGCTCGGATGCCTGCTCCGCGGTGAGTGCCTCGATGGTCATGCCCGGCCAGAGGCTGGCGCGCTTCGGCCGTCCGCCGTCGTCGTCGTTCTCGCCGACCTGCACGTACGGGCCGTTGGGGCCGGTCTTCACGTAGACCGGGCGATCGCTCTCCTCGTCGCGCATCACCTCGCGGTCGCCGAGGGCGGCCTCCGCCAGCACGGCGAGGGCGTGCTCGAGCGTCAGCTCGTCGGGCGGGAGGTCGTCGGGCAGGGAGGCGCGTGAACCGTCGTCACCGACCTGCACGTAGGCCCCGTAGCGGCCCACACGCGCCATCACGGCGTTGCCATCGGCGTCCTCGCCGAGCGGGATCGAGGAGATCGCCCGCGCGTCAGTGTCCTGCAGCGCGGACTCGATGAGCTGCACCAGCCCGCCGCTGTTGAGGTCGACCGGGCCGTCTTCGCTGCTGCCGAAGTAGAAGCGCCGTAGCCATGGGTGAGCCTCCATGTCGCCCTCGGCGACGCGGTCCAGGTCGCCCTCCATGCGGGCGGTGAAGTCGAAGTCCACGTGGTCTGGGAAGTGCTGTTCGAGCAGGTTGACGACGGCGAACGCGGTCAGCGTCGGTGTCAGCGCGGTGCCGTTCTTCCAGACGTAGTCACGCTCTTGCACCTTCTGGAGGATCGTCGCGTACGTGGAGGGGCGGCCGATGCCGCGCTGCTCCAGCTCGCGCACGAGGCTCGCCTCGGTGTAGCGCGCGGGGGGCTTCGTCTCGTGGCCCTGGGCCTCGGCCGAGACGCCGCGCAGGACCTGGTCCTCGCGCAACGGCGGCAGGATGCGCTCCTGGTCCTCGAGTTCGGCGTCGGGGTCGTCGGAGCCCTCGACATAGGCGCGCAGGAAGCCGGGGAAGGTGATCACCTTGCCGGAGACGGCGAAGGCGGCAGTGCCCTCGACGCCGGCGAGGGCCTCGATGCGCGCGTTGGTGCGGAGGCCGCGCGCGTCCTGCATCTGCGAAGCGACGGTGCGCTTCCAGACGAGATCGTACAGGCGCCGCTCGTCCGCGGTGAGTTGGCCGCGCAGGCTGTCCGGCGTGCGGAAGATGTCGCCGGCCGGCCGGATCGCCTCGTGCGCCTCCTGCGCGCCCTTGGCGCGGGCGCGGTAGAAGCGCGGCTTGTCGGGCACGTACTCGGCCCCGTAGAGGTCACGCGCCTGGCGGCGGGCCGCGTTGAGCGCCTGCCCGGACAGGTTCGTCGAATCCGTCCGCATGTAGGTGATGTAGCCGTTCTGGTAGAGGTTCTGCGCCACGCCCATCGTGCGCTGCGCGGTGAAGCGCAGCTTGCGCGCGGCCTCCTGCTGGAGGCTGGAGGTGATGAACGGCGCGGGCGGGCGCTGCGTGTACGGCCGCTCGCTGACCTCGGCGACGGTGTAGTCGGCCTCGGCCACCGCATGCGCGACGGCCGCCGCGCGCTCCTCGCCGAGCGGCACGACGTTGCCGCGACCGGTGAGCTGCCCCGTCTCGGGATCGAAGTCGCGTCCGGTGGCCACCCGCGCGCCGTCGAGTTCGACGAGGCGCGTCGCGAACGGCTCCGGCGGCGCGCCGTCCTCGTCGCTGCGGACGAGGGAGCGGACATCCCAGAACGAGGCGCTGACGAAGCGCATGCGCTCGCGCTCGCGCTCGACGATGAGGCGGATGGCGACGGACTGGACGCGTCCGGCGGACAGCCGCGGTCGCACCTTCTTCCACAGCACCGGGGAGACTTCGTAGCCGTAGAGGTAGTCGAGCACGCGGCGCGCCTCCTGCGCGGAGACGAGGTCGTTGTCGATCTCGCGCGGGTTGGCGAGGGCCTCGTTGATGGCCTGCTCGGTGATCTCGTGGAAGACCATGCGGCGCACGGGGACGCGCGGCTTGAGCACCTCCTTGAGGTGCCAGGCGATCGCCTCGCCCTCGCGGTCCTCGTCCGTGGCGAGGTAGATCTCGCTGGCTTCGCGGGAGAGCTTGCGGAGCTTGCTGACCTGCTGCTTTTTGTCGGCGGGGATGATGTAGAGCGGCTCGAAGTCTCGCTCGACGCCGGCGGCGATGCGGAACCAGGGCTGGTTGCGCTCCTTGGCCAGCGCCTTCACGTCGTCCGGCGCCTGGGCCGCCCGTTCCGGCAGGTCGCGGATATGACCGATCGAGGACTCGACGACGTACTCTGGGCCGGTGCCGTTGCGGTTCAGGAAGCGCTCGATTGTGCGCGCCTTGGCCGGTGACTCGACGATGACGAGACGCGGGCCCTCGCCTGCGCGGCGGCGCCTGGTGGCGGCGTCAGTGGTCAACGCAACTCGCTTTCTTCGGTCGGTTGGGCGGGCGATCCCGCCCCGGTATCTGCGTCGTATCGTCCGGGCTGTTCGCGGACGCGCACGTAGTGCATGCCGCCCACATCCCGGACCAGACCCTTCAATTCCAGCAAGGCGAGCGTAGCCGACACTTCGGCTGCCGCCAAACCCGCCCCGCGCACGACCGCGTCGATGTGCTGTGGTTCGCGGCTCAGCGCGTCCATCAGCGACTGCTCCGCGGGCGTCGCAGCCGGCGCCGCGCGGCCGAAGTCCATCTGCGCGCCGATCATCGTCAGGTTGAGCGCCTCGAGCACATCCCCGACGCCCGTCACCGGCGTCGCGCCGTCCCGCAGCAGCGCGAGCGGCCCGCGCGACTGCGGCGAGAAGATCGAGCCGGGTACGGCGAACACCTCGCGATTCTGTTCCCCGGCGAGGCGCGCCGTGATCATCGCCCCGCTCTTCACGTCGCCCTCGACGATCAGCGTGCCGAGCGAGAGCCCAGACATAATCCGGTTGCGCCGAGGGAAGAACTCGGCGCGCGGCTTCGTGCCGAGCGGATAGTCGGTGATGAGCGCGCCCTGTTCGGCGACGTCGGCGGCCAGCCCACGGTTCTCCGGCGGGTAGACGGTGTCGAGACCGTTGGCGAGCACCGCGACGGTCCGACCGCCGGCGTCGAGGGCGGCCCGGTGCGCGATCGTGTCGACGCCGCGGGCGAGCCCGGACACCACGGTCACGCCGTGGGCGGCGAGGTCGCGAGCCAGCTCGTCGGCCGCCTGCCGCCCGTACGCCGTCGCGCGCCGCGTGCCGACGACGGAGACGGACCAGTCGTCCTGCGGCTCCCACGAGCCTCGGACGTAGAGGACCGGCGGGGCGTCGTCGATCTCGCGGAGGCGGGCCGGGTAGGCGGGATGCGGGCGGTGCAACGGGCGCACGCCCATCTCGGCCAGTCGCTCGCACTCGACGCGGACGTCGATCTCCGGCCGGCGACGCACCACCTCCTCGGCGGTGCGGGGGTCGATCCCCGCGGCGACGAGTTCCTCGCTGCCGGCGAGCCACGCCTCCTCCATGGAGTCGAACGCGGCTTCGAGGAGCGCGAAGCGCGCGGCGCCGAGGCGGCTGATGCGGTGCAGGCCGACCCAGTATGGAAGCTCATTTGTTCGTACGTCGCTCACGGGCACAAGGGTATCAGGCGGATGCAAGGGGGCAAGTCGTGACGGTGCTCAAGCCTCGCTGATCACGTCGAGGCCGGGGATGTCCGAGAAGTCGCGGCGGTTATGCGTGACAACGGGGCACGCGAGCCAGAGTGCGGTGGCGGCTATCCACGCGTCGGCGGTTGCGATCTCGTGGCCAATGCGCCGTCGGTGAGATCGCAGCCGTGCGAACTGCTCCACCATCTCGATGCGGAAGGGAGCCACCGCGTAACGCTGGATCTCAGCCCGCAACCGGTTGAGCCGCGCGTCCCCCCAGTTGCCCTGGTAGGCGCCCTGAAGCAGTTCCGCAACCGTCCGAAAGCTGAGCACGCCAATGCGCCCCCGCCGTACGGCAGATACCGCTCGGCGAGGGTGCGCCCTTCGAGGAAGTACGAGAACGCGTCTGTGTCGACCACGACCCGATCCCGGGACTGGCTGGGTTACGTGGCCCCCCCGTCACCGAAGATCGAGTCCAGGAACGGCTCGGTATCCAAGTGGTCGGCGTCGTCGGGGGTCGTATGGAACACGTATGGAGGGATGCCGGAGGCACGAATAAACTCGTCCGGGGTGAGAGGGTGCCAGAAGCCCTCGTCCTCGGCGATGCGGTGTGCTGCTCGTACCGTGCGTGTCTCGCGGAGGACCTCGTCCCACGGCGTACCGCGCTTCGACGGCGGCACATCGAGCTCGCCGGCGAGTTCGAGGAGGTCCGGGGTGCGTGACATCATCACGCGGCCGCCACCCTCGACGCGGAAGAGGACCTCATCACCCTCCTCGATCGCGAGGGCCTCGCGTACCTCGCGAGGGATCGTGACTCGACCGTCTGAGCGTAAGCGGGCAGCGATATCCATGGCCTGCGCTCCTTGTCATCCGCCGTAAAGTTCAGGATAGGGCGCAACCAGTCCGCCCCGCCACAATGCGGCCGTCAGACAGCGGCGGCCTCGCTCGTGGCATGCGGGCTCGAGATGCGCACGCGGCGGATGCGGCGGCCCTGCACGGACAGCACCTGCAGCGCCAGCCCGTGCTCCTCGCTCTCCACGCGGTCTCCCGGCGTGGCGAGGCGGCCCAGCAGCGAGAACACGAGGCCGCCGACGGTGTCGAAGTCCTCGTTCTCGATGTCGGTGCCGAACAGCTCGTTCAGGTCGTCGATGGCGAGCCGTGCGTCGACGACTGCTTCGTGCTCGGAGACCTGCTCGACCTCCACCTCCTCGGTGTCGTATTCGTCGACGATCTCGCCCACGATCTCCTCGAGCACGTCCTCGACGGTGACGAGGCCGGCGGTGCCGCCGTACTCGTCGACGACGATGGCGACGTGCGTCTGGTCACGGCGCAGGTCGGCGAGCAGCTGGTCGGCGCGTTTCGTCTCCGGGACGAAGTAGGGCGGGCGCGCGATGTTCTGCAGGCTGGGCGTCGAGGCGCCCGTCTGCAGGTACGCGAGCAGGTCCTTGGCGTAGAGGACGCCGACGATCTTGTCGATGGAGTCCTCGTAGAGCGGGATGCGGCTGAAGCCGGAGCTGATGATCAGCTTCAACACGTCGCCGATCGAGGCCTCCACCGAGACGGCGACGATGTCGATACGCGGCGACATCACCTCGCGCACGGTCTGGTCCGACATGTCGAGGATGCCGCGCATCATGCGGCGCTCCTCGGACAACGACTCCTGCGCTTCCGGGTCGGCCGGGGCTTCGAGGACGCCGAGCAACTCGCTCGCGGGATCCTCGTCGGCCAGATCGGGGCTGCGGCCGACGAGGCGCAGCAGGCCGCGCGAGGGCGCGCTCAGCAGCCACGCGAGGGGTTCGAGAGCCAGGTGCAACAGGGCGATGATGCTGGCGAGCCGCAGCCCGGTGGTTTCAGGGCTCACGAGCGCGATCGCGCGCGCATTCTCGCGCAGCACGCCGGCCACGATCAGCACGACAAACCCGGCGAGCGCAGCCGCGCCGATGCCCATCTCGCGGCCGTTGAGGAACAGCACCGTGAGACCGAGCGTGAGCGAGACGGTGGCGAACGTGGCGGCGGCGCTGAGCGCGCGCAGCAGGCGCTGGCGCTGGCGGATGTAGCTGTCGAGCAGCCCGGCGACCCCGTTGCGGGCGCGGGCACGGGTCCGCCGGCGGCTGATGGCGGTCACACCCGCCTCCGCTGCCGAAACCAGCAGCAGCATGGCGCCGGCGGCGACGGCGACGACCAGGCCGATGATTGCTTCGGTACTCAAACCTGCAAGGGCCGAGGTGGCCCTACTGCTCCCCTCGCTGCGATGGCTCTTCGATGTGCTCTTGCCCGGGCGCGCCGCGCTCGCGGATGCGGGCGGGCGCGCCGATGACCTGCGCGCCGTCCGGCACGTCGTGCGTGACGACGGCGCCGGCGGCGGTGCGCGCGCCCGCGCCGACGCGGACCGGCGCGATCAGCATCGTGTCGCTGCCGATGAACGCGCCGTCGCCGATCTCGGTGCGGTGCTTCGACGTGCCGTCGTAGTTCGCGGTGATCGCGCCCGCGCCGATGTTCACGTCCGCGCCCACGTCGGCGTCGCCGGTGTACGAGAAGTGGCCGATCTGCGTGCGCGCGCCGATCCGTGACGCCTTCACCTCGGCGTACGTCCCGAGGTGTACGTCCGCCTCGATCGTCGAGCCGGGACGCACGCGGCAGTACGCGCCGATGTCCACGCCATCGGCGACCGTCGAAGCCTCGAGGGTCGAGCCGCCGATGGTGCAGCGGTTGCCGACGTGCATGTCGCGCAGCACAGCGTTCGGACCGATCTCGCATTCACCTCCGATCACCGTGTCGCCCATGAGGTGGGTGCCGGGCAGCAGCGTCGTGTCCTCACCGACCTCGACACCGGCGTCGACATAAATCGACTCAGGGCCCACGAGTGTGACGCCGTCCGCCATGAGTGCGCTGCGGATCCGGTTGCGCATCGCGCCGTCGGCCAGGGCGAGCTCGGCGCGGGTGTTGACCTGCTGCGCCTCGGTCGGGTCGGCCAGGCGCTGGGCGTGTACGCGACACCCCGAGGGAACCGCGGCGCGGACTGCGTCGGTGAGATAGATCTCGCCACCCGGCGAGGGCGGCAGCGCTTCGAGCACGCCCCAGAGCCAGGAGGCCTCGGCGGTGTAGACCCCTGCGTTGACCTCGCGGATGGCGCGCGTCTGAGCGTCGGCGTCGGGCTCCTCGACGACGCCGACGACAGCGCCGTCCGGGCCCGAGGTCCGCACGACGCGGCCGTAGCCGGTTGGGTCGTCGACCTCGACGGTGAGGAACGACAGCGCGGCCTGCTCGGCGCAGTGCGCGTCGGCGAGCGCGGCGAGGGTGTCCGGCGTCAGCAGTGGGAGGTCGCCGTTCACGATCAGCAGCCGAGCGGCGTCGCCGCCGGCCTCGCGCGCAGCGAGGGCGGCATGGCCGGTGCCGAGCGGGGTGTCCTGGACGGCGACGGTGGCACGGGCGGCAGCGGCCTCCGCGACCTCGTCACCCGCTGCTGCGGTGACGACGACGCGGCGATCGAAGCCGGCAGCCGCGAGGGCGTCGCACACCAGGTGCAGCATCGGGCGGCCCGCGACGGCGTGCAGCACCTTCGGGGTGCGTGAGCGCATGCGCGTCCCGCGCCCGGCGGCGAGGATGACGGCGGTCCAGCCGTCGGCGGAGCGTTGCGGGGTCGTGAGCGGGGCGCGCACGTCTGTCGTGCGCGCCGACCTGTGCCGGCTGGGCGACGGAGGTTGGTCGCTTTCCGCGGACCGTTGAGAGTCGGCTGTCTCGATCGTGGCGCTCCACGGCGGCGTCCGGCGGGCATTGGCCCGCGCGGCGCGTGTTCAGAGGCTCGAAAATTGACCCCCTGCCAAGCCTCATTCTACACTCGCGGTCGGCCCTGTCTCTACTGGAAGGCCCTCGATCCACAGCGGCCAGACTCCGCAGCAAGGGCGTCAGCTTGACCGTCGAAGAACTCCGCGCGGCGTTCCTTCAGTACTTCGAGGAGCGTCAGCATCGCCGCATCCCGTCGTCGTCGCTGATCCCGTACGGCGATCCGTCGTTGCTGTTCACTTCGGCGGGGATGGTGCAGTTCAAGCCGTACTTCCTCGGCCTCGAGCAGCCTCCCGCGAACCGCCTCACCTCAGTCCAGAAGTGCTTCCGCGCCACCGACATCGAGGAAGTCGGGGACGAGTCGCACCTCACGTTCTTCGAGATGCTTGGCAACTTCTCGCTCGGCGACTACTTCAAGGCCGACGCCATCGAATGGGCGTGGGAGTTCCTCACCGGCGAGCTCGGCATCGACCCCGACCGCTTGTGGGTCACGGTCTACACCGATGACGACGAGGCGCACGACCTCTGGCTCAAGCGCGGCGTCCCCGCCGAGCGCATCCTGCGCTACACCTCGGAGCAGGGGAACTTCTGGTACTCCGGTGAGACCGGGCCCTGCGGTCCCTGCTCCGAGTTGCACTACTACTTCGGCGACAACATCTCCAGCGAACCGCGGCTGCCCGACGGGCAGATCGACCTCGATGCGCCGAACTTCCTCGAGATCTGGAACCTCGTGTTCATGGCGTTCGACCTGCACGCCGACGGCACGATGGAACCGCTGCCCACGCAGAACATCGACACCGGCGCCGGCCTCGAGCGCGTGGCGTGGGTGCTGCAGGGCGCCCGCTCGGCCTACGAGACGGACCAGCTACGCGGCATCCTCGCGGCCGCCGAGGAGGCCACCGGGCGCTCGTACGACCCCGACGGCGCGCCCGACGAGGCGCGTGCGCTGCGCGTGATCACCGAACACACGCGCGCCGCCGCATTCCTGATCGAGGACGGCGTGCTGCCCGGCAACGAGGGCCGCGGGTACGTGTTGCGTCGCGTGCTGCGGCGTGCCGTCTACTTTGGCCACATGCTGGGCGTGCGCCAGGCCTTCCTCGCGAGCGTGGTCAACGCCGCGATCGAGTCCGCGCAGCACGCCTATCCCGCGCTCGCGGAGCACCACGACTTCATCGTCGAGGTCATCGAGGAGGAAGAGCGCCGCTTCCAGGGCACGCTCGCCCGCGGCCTCGAGTTGCTGGAACAGGTGCTCGATCGCGAGGCCTCGAGCCGCCGCGTCCCCGGCCGCGACATGTTCGCGCTCTACGACACCCACGGCCTCCCGCCCGAGCTGACCATCGAGGTTGCCGCGGCGCGCGGCTACGAGGTCGACCAGGACGGCTTCGACGCCGAGATGGCGGCCCAGCGCGAGCGCTCCAGGGGCGAGGGCGCCTTCGCCGTCTACGGCGACGAGGAGGCCGGCCGCTACGCCGAACTCGGCGTCTCCAGCGAGTTCGTCGGCTACGACGCGCTCACGGCTGACTCCGTGGTTGCAGCGATCGTCACCGACGGGGGCGCGGTCCAGCAGCTCGAGGCAGGGCAGGGCGGCGAGGTGGTGCTGCCGCGCACGTCGTTCTACGCGGAGAGCGGCGGGCAGCTCGGGGACCGCGGCGACATCGTGACGCCCTCGGGGCGCTTCCTGGTCGAGGACACGCAGGAGCTGGGCGGTGCGATCGTGCATCGCGGCGAGGTCGCCGAAGGCGCCATCGCCGTGGGCGAGGCCGCCGAGGCGCGCGTCGACGCTGCGTGGCGCGCGGGCTGCCGCCGCAACCACACGGCGACGCACCTGCTGCACGCCGCGCTGCGCCAGGTGCTCGGGCAGCACGTACGGCAGGCCGGGTCGCTCGTGGCGCCGGACCGGCTGCGCTTCGACTACTCGCACCCGCAGGCGCCCTCGGCGGACGAACTGCGCGAGGCGCAGCGCATCGTCAACGCGAAGGTGCGCGAGGACATCGCGCAGGAGACGTTTGTCCTCCCCTACGAGGAGGCGATCGGGCGCGGCGCGATCGCGTTCTTCGAGGACCGCTACTCCGCCGACGTGCGCATGGTCGAGTACTGCGAGGCGCGCGGACACGGCCACGAACACACGCCCGAGTGCTTCAGTCGCGAGCTGTGCGGCGGTACGCACCTCCATTCGACAGGCGGGCTCGGCAACTTCGTGGTCGTCGCCGACTCGAGCATCGGCGCCGGGCTGCGCCGCATCGAGGCGCTCAGCGGCCCGGAGGCCGAGCGCTATATCGAGGAGCGGCTGGACCTCGTCACGGAGCTGTCGCAGCGCTTCAAGGCGCCGCCCGAGGAGCTCCAGGCACGCATCGACGCGCTCGAGGAGCAGCTGGCTGAAGAGCGCCGTCGCGCACGCCAGCAGTCCGCGAACCGCTCGCTCGGCGCGGCCGACGACCTCGTGGGGCGGGCAGTGGAGATCGCCGGCGTCAGCGTCGTCGTGGCGCGCGTGGAGGCGGAGTCGCAGGACGCGCTACGCGGGATGGGCGACCGTCTGCGCGAGCGCCTGGACAGCGCCTTCGTCATGCTCGGCGCCGTGCTTAACGACCGTCCGATGCTGCTCGCACTGGCCACCGACGACGTGGTGGAGCGCGGCCTGCGCGCCGACGAGGTGGTGCGGGAAGCAGGCGCGGTCGTCGGGGGCGGCGGGGGCGGCCGTCCCGTCATGGCCCAGGCCGGCGGGCGCGACGCATCGAGGCTGGACGAAGCGCTTGACGTGGCGCGCCGGGCGGCACGGGATCGCCTCGGCGGGGCGTAGCAACCAGTGACGCCACGCGAACCCGACGACGGCACGCAAGAAGCGGAACCCGCGACGCCGCGCTCCGACACAGCAAGCGATGGCTCGCGCCTCGACCGCTGGGCGGCGTCGGTGCGCGGCTTCCCCGGCCGGGTGCGCGACGAGTGGCGGCAGTTCGTCGCCGACTGGCGCGCGTCACGCGGCGAGGAGCAGCGCCGCCGGGAGGCGGGCGATCTTCCGCCCCGCCGGCGGCGGAGACGGCCGCGCAACGTGCCGCGCAGCGTGCCCTATATGTCCGGCGCCGCCACGGTTGTCGCGCGGCGCGAGGACGACGCTAACTCCGTCATCGGCCGCATCGAGACCGCGAGCGAGGTCGAGGTGCTGCTGGTGGTGCCGCGCCGTGCGCGCGGCCTGCGCGCCGCGATGGCGTGGCCGCGCATCGCCGCCCACGCCCGCCAGCGCGGGCTCACCGTGCATGTCCTCGCGAGCCGGCGCGACGTGCGCGAGCACGCGCTGAACGCGGGGCTCAGCACCGCCCGGACGCCGCGCGGACTGCGGCCCGCACCCACGCTGCGCCTGCCGCTCGGGCCGCGCGAGCTCACGCTGCGCGTGCCCCCGGTGACGCCGTTGCTGCGGCTGGCCGCGTTCGCCGCGATCCCGATCCTCGTCTTTGGCGCCGCAGCCTACTACGTGCCCTCGGCGGACATCTTCATCGCGCCGCCGGGCGAAACGCTGCGGAGCTCCGCGCGCGTGCATCTCAACCCCGTGGGGGAGACCGACATCGCCGAGGGTGTGGTGGCGGCGACCTCCGTGAGCGAGACGATCGTGGCGGTGGCTTCCACGGTGACCACCGGCACGACGAGCGTCGGGGATGTCGCGGCGACGGTGGAGTTGGAGTTCACCAACACCGGCACGACCGATATCAGGCTGCCCGTCGGTATCCCCGTAGAAGACGCGGACGAATTCACCTTCACCACCGACGAGGCGGTTACTGTCCTCGCCGGGGAGGCGGCGTCCGTCGGAGCCACCGCCATCCGCCCGGGTACAGCCGGCAACGTGGAAGCGGGGACGCTGCGGTTCCTGATCGGCTTCGCGACGACGTTGACGGTCACCAACCCGGTCGCCGCCGCCGGCGGCGAGGACATCGAGGTGCCCGCCGCTGCGGCTGAAGATGCGGTGCGGGTTGGCGAGATCGCCGAAGACGTGCTGCGCCGGGCCGGCACGCGTGCCCTGCAGCGTATCGTCGAGGATGGGACGGTGTTTCCCGAGACCGTCACCGTCGCGATCCTGAGCCAGGAGCCGCTCGTGGAGCCGGGCGATCCGGCCGAGGCGTTCCTTATGGAGTACACCGCGATCGTGTCCGCCATCGTCCTCCCCGACGACGCCGCGCGCCGCGCGGGCGAGCGGATCCTGGTCAGCGTGTTGCCCGAGGGGACCGCGCTGATTCCGGGCACCACGGACGTCGTCGCTGAGGCCCCCGTCTTCGATGGCAGCCGCCTGGTCGCGACCCTCAACGCCACCGGGCTCGCGACACCGCTGTTCGATCCCGCCTCGCTGCGCGGCATCCTGACCGGCGTCGCCCCGTCCGCGGCAGCGACGAGGCTACGCGAGGAACTCTCCCTCAGTGTCGAGCCGTTGATTCGCGTCCACCCCGGCTGGCTTCCGGCCGTACGGATGCCGCAGCGCGAGGATCGCATCTCGATCGTCTTCCTCAGCAAGGAGGACCTCGCGGCCGAAATCGCCGGCGTCGTCGAGGGTGACGAGGAGGGCGAGGAGGGTGAGGAGGGTGAGGGAGACGATGCGTCTGTTGACGGCGCCGGCGATGAGTGAGCGCAGTGTGGAGACGATGCGCTGGCTCGGCGTGGACCCGGGCAGTGTTCGCGTGGGCATCGCCGCCTGCGACCCCGAGGAGCGCGTCGCGGTGCCGATCGAGATCGTGCCGGCCAGCGCGGCGTTTCCGGCGATCCGCGCGATCGCCCGGCGCGAGCAGATCGGCGGGATCGTGCTTGGCCTGCCGCGCACCCTCGATGGCGCCGAAGGTGGCGCGGCCCGCGCCGCACGCAAGCTCGGCGAGCGCCTCGCCCGCCTGGGGCTGCCGATCGAGTACGAAGATGAGCGCCTGACGTCCGTGGCCGCCGAGCGCGGGATGCCGCGCGGCGAGTCCGCCGACGACCTGGCCGCCGCACTGCTGCTCCAGCAGTTCATCGACCGCCGGCGCACCGTTCGCACACGCGCCGCCACCGAGGAGACGCACGATGCGGTTTCTTGATCCGATCCTCGTGGTCTACTTGCTGCTCGCCGCGTGGGTGCTCTTCATCGGCTCGGTGGCCTCCTCGAGGCTCGCGGGCACGCAGAGCGTGATCGCGTCGGACGCAAGCGAAGGCGGCGGCGCGGCCGTCGCGATCAGCCCGGCGCCGGCCGTCGGCAGCGGCACGCTCGTGGTCGAGGTCGTACCGGGGTCGGGCGCCGAGGTGATCGCCACGCAGTTGCTCGCGCGCGGGGTACTCACCGAGACGGGCCGCTTCCGGACGCTGCTCGGCTACACCGGCGTGGGCTCGCAGTTGCGCTCCGGGCGGTACGAGTTCGCTCCCGGCACACCCGCGCCCGAGGTGATCCGCAAGATGCGACTCGGACTGACTCGCGAGGTATTCCTCGTGGTGCCCGAGGGACTCCGCGTCGAGGAGGTGGGCGAGCTTGTCGTCGCGCTCGGCGTTGCGACCGCCGAGGAGTGGGAGGAGGCGCTCGCGCTCCCACGGTTCGAGCCGCTGCTCCGCGGCCGCCCGGTCGGCGCGGATCTGACCGGCTACCTGTACCCGGCGACGTACCCGTTGACCGAGGAGACGACCGCCGAGAGCCTCGTCGAGGCGATGGTGGACGCATTCAGCAACGCGGTGAACCCGGCGATCCGCTCCCAGATCGAGGCGATCGGCATGACGTTGCACGAGGTGCTCACGCTGGCCTCGATCATCGAGCGGGAGGCGCTGCTGCCCGACGAGCGCGCGCTGATCGCCTCGGTGTTCCTGAACCGGATCGAGTCGGGCATCGCGCTCTACGCGGACCCCACGGTGCAGTTCGCGATCGCCGAGGGGCTCGAGGAGGAGCCCGCGGACGGATGGTGGAAGATCGCGCTCACCGTCGAGGACCTCGCGTTCGATTCGCCGTACAACACCTACATCGTCGCCGGGCTGCCGCCGGGGCCGATCGCGAACCCCGGCCTCGGGGCCATCCTCGCGGTGCTGCGCCCGGCGAGCACCGACTACTTCTACTTCGTGGCGAAGGGCGACGGCTCGCATGCGTTCGCCGAGACGCTCGCCGAGCACGAGCACAACGTCGAGCGCTACACCCTGCCGTGAGCGAGCGGGATACACCGTGACCGCCACGATCGCGCTCCTCGGCCACCCCGTCGCGCACTCGATCTCGCCGCCGATGCAGCAGGCCGCGCTCGACGCGCTCGGCGTCGACGCCCGCTACGTGGCGTGGGACGTGCTGCCGGGCGAGGTCGCGGGCGCCGTCGAGCGACTGCGCGCCGGCGGCGTGCTCGGGGCGAACGTCACGGTGCCGCACAAGGTCGAGCTGCTCGAGCGCGCCGACGAGGTCGACGCGCTCGCCGAACAGGTGGGCGCGGTCAACACGATCGTCCCGCGCGAGGGGCGGCTCCACGGCGCGAACACCGACGTCGCGGGCGTGCTGCGCACGCTCGCCGACGCCGGCGTCAACGTGGCGGGCGGCGAGGTCGTGCTCATCGGCGCGGGCGGCGCGGCGCGCGCCGTCGTCGTGGCGATGCGCGCCGAGGGCGCTGCGCGCCTGACGATCGCGAACCGCACGCCTGTGAACGCCGAGCCGCTCACGGGCCTCGGCGGTGACGCGATGGAGGTGCGGATCGCGCCGCTCGACGCCGGCGCTCCGCAGTTGCGCGACGCGATGGCGCGGGCGCGGCTGGTGATACACTCGACGACGCTGGGGATGCGGCACGGGCCGGACGAGTCGGCGACGCCCATTCCAGCCGAACTGTTCGTCGCGGGGCAGGCCGCTCTGGACCTGGTCTACATCCCGGAGCGCACCCCCTTCCTGAGGGTGGCCGAGGCCGCGGGCGCGCAACCCATCGGCGGGCTCGGGATGCTGGTGTACCAGGGCGCCGAGTCGTTCCGCATGTGGACGGGCCTCGAACCGCCCACCGAGGTGATGTTCGCGGCCGCGCGAGCCGCGCTCGCCAGCAGGAGCGCGGAGGAGACAGCGCAGTGATCGAGCTCGGGGTGCTGCTCTTGCTGGTCGTCGGTGGCTTCCTCGGCTTCGTCATCACGCAGTCGTTCTTCTCGCAGCGCCACTGGCGTCGCATCATCGCCGAGGGCGACATCCCCGCGCTGCGCGCTTCCGTGCTCGAGGCGTTCGAGACGTGGCGGCGGATGCGGCCGCCCGCCGACGTTCCACCGGCCGACTGGCGCGCACTCATGTCGGCCGAGTTGATCGCGGCGGACACGGAGCGCTGCCGCGTCTCGCTCCTCGCCGAGCCCGACATCCGCGTCGTCGACGGTGTGCGCGAGCAGGTAGGGCCCCCTGCGAACGTGGCGCGACGCGCGGCGGTGCGCATGGCCGAGCGGCTGCTCTATGACATCCCCCTCGCGCGTTTCGAGGCGGTGCAGGTCGATGTCTACGCCGAGTACCGCAGCGCCGAGGGCGATGTCGAGTCGGAGTGCCTGCTGACCACGCAGGTGAACCGTGGTCAGGCGGTCATCACCGACTGGGACGATGACGCCGCACCTGCGATCCTGAAGTCGTGGTCGACGCGCGAGACGGCGGCGAGCCGTGACCTCGACCCCGGTGCGGGTGCGCTGATCACACCGGGCGACGCGGAGGCCGCGACGCGCAACGGGGCAACTCCGGCTGGAGAGGCAGGATAGTGAGCAACTTCCGGTTCCTGACCGCGGGCGAGTCGCACGGCAAGGGCCTCACCACGGTCATCGAGGGCGTGCCGGCCGGTCTCGCGCTCAGCGAGGACTGGATCGCCTCGGACCTCGTGCGTCGCCAGGGCGGCTACGGCCGCGGCAAGCGACAGCAGATCGAGAAGGACCGCGCCGAGATCACCTCGGGCGTGCGCCATGGGCTGACCATCGGGTCGCCGATCGCGCTGTGGCTGGAGAACAAGGACCACAACAACGCCAACTGGCGCGTGCGCATGGCCGTCGAGCCGGTCGACCAGGAGGTCGAGCGCGTCACGCTGCTGCGCCCCGGCCACGCCGACCTCGCCGGCACGCAGAAGTACGGCCTCGACGACGTGCGCCAGATCCTCGAACGCTCGAGCGCGCGCGAGACGGCGGCGCGCGTGGCCGCCGGCGCGGTGGCGCGCGCGCTGCTCACCGAGATCGGCGTCGAGGTGCACTCGCACACCGTCGCCATCGGCGACGTGATCGCGCAGCCGCTCGACGGCGTGGACGTCGACTGGGCGGCGATCGAACGCTCGCCGGTGCGCGTCCACGACCCTGGCGCCGAGCCGCACATGATCGCCGCCATCGACGCCGCCAGGGAGTCCCTCGACAGCCTCGGCGGCATCTTCGAGGTGCGCGCGAGCGGCGCGCCGATCGGGCTCGGCGCGCACGTGCAGTGGGACCGGCGGCTTGACGCGCGCATCGCGTCGGCATTCCTCGGTATCAACGCCGTGAAGGGCGTCGAGATCGGCCCCGCGTTCGAGAACGCGCACAAGCCAGGCTCCGAGGTCCACGACACGCTGCTCCCGGCTGGCGAGTGGGAGGGGCGCAAGTGGGAGCGCGCGACCAACCGCGCAGGCGGCATCGAGGCCGGCATGAGCAACGGCGAGGACATCGTGGTGCGCGCGGCGCTCAAGCCCATCTCCACCTTGCCGCGCCGCCTGCCGACCGCCGACCTGCTCACCGGTGAGCAGGTCGAGGCGTTCTACGAGCGCGCCGACGCCTGCGTCGTGCCGGCGGCGGGTGTGATCGGCGAGGCCGTGCTCTGTATCGTGCTCGCCGACGCGGCGCTTGAGAAGTTCGGGGGCGACCACATCGACGAGTTCAAGCGGAACGCCGCTGCCTACGTCGAGACCGTCGGCCCGCGGGAGCCTCGCCCGTGAGCCCAGCCAACGAAGCGGCCCGCGGCGCGGTGCGCCAGATCGTGCTCGTCGGGCTGAGCGGCGTCGGCAAGTCCGCGACGGGCGCGATCCTTGCCGACCGCCTCGGCTGGCCGCTGATCGACACGGATGACCTCGTCACGCAGTCCGAGGGTCGCACGCCCGCCGAACTCATCACCGAGGACGGCGAACCGGCCTTCCGCAGGATCGAGGAGCGCGTGGTCGCCGAGGCGGCGAAGCGCGCGCCGGCTGTGATCGCGACGGGCGGCGGCGCCTTCCTCAGCGCTCGTGCGCGCCGCGCGCTCGGCGAGCGCGGGCTGCTGTGCTGGCTCGACGCTACCCCCACCGAGATCGCTCGCCGCGTCCGCGAGACGGTCGACGGCAGCGAGCGCCCGCTGCTCGCCGGCGACCTCGAGACACGCCTGCAGGAACTCGACGACGAGCGCCGCGTCGCCTACTCGCACGCCGACCTGTGGGTGCCGACACAGGGCCTGACGCCTGCCGACGTGGCCGAGCGCATCCTGCGCGCGTGGGCCGGTGGCGCATCGGTCCTCGCCGGAGGCGATCGCCGCCTCGAACGCCTCGGGATGCACCCGCCCGCGGTCGGGCCGACCGCCATCGTCGATACGGGCGAGGACCGCTACCCGATCTGGGTCGGCGCGGGCGAGCTCGCGCGCGTGCCCGATCGCCTGCACCAGCTCGGCCTCGACGGGACCGTCTACCTCATCGCCGACGAGAACGTCATGAACGCGCACGGCGAGGGCCTCGTCGAGGCGCTCGACGCGGGCGGGTTCCAGGGCGCCTCGTACGTCGTCCCCTCGGGCGAGCAGTCGAAGCGGCTGGGTGTCGTCCAGGAGCTGTACGCCTGGCTCGCCGAGTCGCGCGCCGAGCGCCGCGACACGATCATGGCGTTCGGCGGCGGGGTCGTGGGCGACCTCGCCGGCCACGTCGCGGCGACGTACCTGCGGGGTATGCCGTTCGTGCAGGTGCCGACGACGATGCTCGCGATGAACGACGCCGCCATTGGCGGCAAGGTCGCCGTCGACCTGCCCGAGGGCAAGAACCTCGTCGGCGCGTTCCACCAGCCGCGCGCCGTGATCTCGGACATCGAACTGCTACGCACGCTCCCTCGGCGCGGGCTCGCCGAGGGCCTCGCCGAGGTGGTCAAGCACGCGCTCATCCTCGACCCGGGGCTGATGAACGAAATCGAGCGCCACGCAGGGGCGCTCGTCGCGCTGCCGCTGGACACCGAGCTGCTGACGCGCGTCACGGCGCGGTCGGCGCGCCTCAAGTCGCTCGTCGTCTCGGCCGACCCGCGCGAGCAGGGGCTGCGCGCCATCCTCAACTACGGCCACACCATCGGCCACGGTATCGAGGCGGCGACGGGCTACACCGACTTCCTGCACGGCGAGGCGGTCTCAGCCGGCATGATGGGCGCCGCCCGCATCGGCGAACGCCTCGGACTTCACGATCGCGAGATCGTCGCGCGCCAGGCCGACGTGCTGCGCGCGCTCGGGCTGCCGCTGTCGGCGCCCGGCGTCGACCCGGAGGCCGTGCTCGGCGCGATGCGCCTCGACAAGAAGGTCGAGCGCGGACGGCTGCGCTTCGTGCTGCTCGAGGAGATCGGCCGTCCGGTCGTCCGCAACGACGTGCCTGAAGACCTCGTGCGCGAGATCGTGCGCGGGCTCGCCACGCCGTGACCCCCGGCCGCCGGCGGAGCCGCGCGCAATGATCGGTTACGCCGATGACGGCGCCACCGAGGCGCCGCGAGGCATCGTCGACCCGCGCCGTCCGAGGCGCCTCGTGGCGAAGGCCGTGGGGCGGGTGCAGGGCGTGAGCTACCTCGCGTTCTGCGTCTACGAGGCGCAGCGCCTGCAAGTCGACGGCTACGCGCGCAACCTGCCCGACGGCCGCACCGTCGAGGTGCAGGCCGAGGCGGACGAGCCGACGCTGCGTCGCTTCATCGAGCGGCTGCGCGAGGGCCCCACGCTGGCGATGGTGCATGACCTCGACTACCGTTGGGAGGAGCCGACGGGCGAGTTCCGCGGCTTCGAGGCGGTTATCTGATGCTCCCAAATGCTGAGGTGTGGCGCGAGGACGATGTCCACATCTCGCGCTGGCCGCCACTTGATGTCTATAGCCAGGGCGACACGAAGGAAGATGCCGCAAGCAATCTCGCGGAAGCGGTGTACCTCTTCATTGAGTCGTGCAGGGAGCGCGGGACGCTCAGTGCGGTGTTGCAGGCGCGAGCACTTCTGGAGGACGAATGATGGATGCACAGCCGTTCGAGGTGCGTGAGCCGCTACTGCTGGTCTCCATCGCGCAGACGTACCGCGAGGGCGTCGATGTGTACGAGCTCGCGAGGTATGCATGGAAGGTCGACGTAGGGCGGGCTGAGCGCTACGCCCTCGTGCTCGCTCACAGCGACGGGATCGTCCGCGGCGCGTTCCGGCCCGAGCGGTGGATGCGGGCGACCAATGAGAACTTTCCGGGCAAGGGCGACGAGCCCGACAGGTGGGGGTTCGTCGGACGGGATGCCGAGCCTGAGGTCGCCGACTACTACGTCGGCAAGCGCGTGCCAGAAGACCTGCGTGGCCGAGCGGCGTTCCGCTACTGCGAGCGGTGGTAGGCGGGCACACGGGCAGTTGTGTATTCTCCCTGCGTTGTGTCGCCTTGACGCGTGCCGGAGCCCTCACCCCCGCCCTCTCCCAGAGGACTGGGCGAGGGTGCCGGGGCCGCATACCCCGGGCCGCGATGGCCTAACTCCGCCGCCTGAACAACCCCCGCACCCTCGCCCCCAAACCACGCCCCGAGGACTCCTCGACGCCGCCGAGCACGCGCGCGTCGAGGAGCGACGCGAGGTCTTCGACGACGGGGGAGGGGCCGCCCGTTTGGAGGCTCGGCGTTAGCTCGGCGGCGTCGACGGTTGCGAGGTGGGCACCCGCGATCGTGAGCACGATCGCCGCGGGCGGGGGCGTCGAGGGGTCCTCGAAGCCGAAGGCCAGCACGAGGTCGGCGCGGGGGTCGAGGGTGGCGACGAAGGCGCCGAGGTCGGCCTCGGCGACATCGCGCTCGACGCCGATGCGGCCGCCGCTCGGCAGCGTCACGGCGAGCCCGTCGCCACCGGGGCGGCGCTCGGCGCTCGCCGTGCGGTAGCCACGCGCGCGCAGCGCCTCGACGAGCGTCGCGGTCAGCAGCGAGACGGTGGAGTCGGTGGGCGCGTCGAGGCGCACGACCGGCGGGATCGAGGGCTCCACAGGGGGCTCCGCAGGGGCCTCCCCAGGGGGTGCGGTCACGCCTCGTCGGTGGCGTCGAGGACGCGGCCGATCAGCATCACGTCGCACTCGTCGCCGGGCTCGATCGGCGCGCCGTCCTCCGGCACCACGACGATGCCGTTCGCGAGCGCCATCGAGGTCAGCACCCCGGAGCCCTGCGGGCCCGTCAGCCGCGCGTGGTAGCTGCCCTCGCGACGCTCGACGATGGCGCGGGCGTAGAAGCGGCGGTCGTCGGGGCGGGCGATGCGCTCCTCGGCCACCGCGCGCACGCGCTCGCGCTCCCACGCCTGCGGCTTGCCGAGCATCGTGTAGACGGCGGGGCGGCCGAACAGCTCGAACGTCATCATCGCCGAGACCGGGTTGCCGGGCAGCCCGAGGTGCGGCACGACGCGTCGTGCCTCTCCGTCGCCCGCCTCGCCACCCGTCTGGAAGGTCCCGAAGGCGAGCGGCTTGCCGGGGCGCATCCGCACGGTCCAGAAGCCGACCGAGCCCTCGCGCGCGAGCACCTCCTTGACCACGTCGAAGTCGCCGCGCGAGACGCCGGCCGAGGTCACCAGCAGGTCGGCGTCGGCGAGGCCCTCGTGGACGCGCGCGGTGAGCGCCTCGACGGTGTCGCCGGCGATGTCGAGCACGCGCGGCTCGGCCCCCATCTCGCGCGCCATCGAGGCCAGCGAGAAGCCGTTCGCGTCGTAGATCGCGCCCGGCCGCAGCGGCTCGCCGGGTCGCAGCAGCTCGTCGCCCGTGGACAGGATCGCGACGCGCGGGCGGCGCACGACGCGCGCCGTGCCGAGCCCGAGCGAGGCGAGCACGCCGATCTGCGCCGGCCCGAGGATCGTCCCGGCGGGCAGCACGAGCTCGCCCGCGCGCACGTCCTCGCCGGCCGGGCGCACGTTCGCGCCGGGTCGCGCCTCGACGTCGATGCGGACCTCGGGCCGAGGGCCGTCCTCCCAGCGCGCGGTCTGCTCCTCCTCGTCGGTCTCCTCGAAGGGGACGATGGCGTCGGCGCCGTCGGGGATGGGTGCGCCGGTCATGATGCGCACCGCCTCGCCGGGGCCGACCGCGCCGTCGTAGACGGAGCCGGCGGGCAGGTAGCCGGTCACGCGCAGCCGCAGCGGGCCGCCGGGCGTGGCGCCCGCCGTGTCCGCCGCGCGCACCGCGTAGCCGTCCATCGAGGTGTTGGGCAGCGGCGGGATGTCGAAGCCGCCGCGCACGTCGGCGGCGAGCACCTGCCCGGCCGCCTCGAGCAGCGGCGTCTCGACGACGTCGAGGGGCGCGAAGTGTTCGAGGATGCGCGCCCGCGCCTCCTCGACGGAGATCATGGCGGCGGGCAGGGAGGAGCGTGTCTCGGTGGTCGTCATGCGTCGATCGTACGCGATCGTGGGGAGTGGGGGCGGGTGGCTATGCCGTTAGTCGCAGCAGCGCGACGCCCACGGACATCACGGCGAGCGTCCATGCACCAAGGCGGATGAGGATGCGCTGTTCGGCCTGGCGTATCTCGGCGCCCAACTCGGATCGGACTGCCGCGATTTCGGCCCGCAGGTCGTTGCCGAGCCGTCCGAGGTCCTCGCGCGTCGCAAGGTGCTCGCCCATGCCTTCGGCGAGGGCTTCGGTCACCTCGCGCGCGGCTTCGTCGCCGAGCGGCTCGCGCAGTGCGCGCTCTACCTTGGCTGTGTCGAATGCGACCATCGGGAGTCAGGATACACGAGCATCCGGGTGGGCGCGGGGCTGCTAGCCCAGCGAGACGGCGAGGCAGGTGGTCGTGCGCTGGACGCCGGAGACGGCCTGGAGCTCCTCGGTGATGCACTTGCCGAGCTGGTCGAGGTCCTCGGCGTCGAGTTGGACGATGACGTCGTAGGGGCCGGTGACGGTGTCGACGGCGGTGACGGTGGCCTGTGTGGACTCGAGGTCGCGCATGGCGCGCCCGACCGCCTGGGTCCTGCCGACCTCGGTCTCGACGAGGATGTAGCCGCGAACGCTCATCGGTGTGTCCTTTCGGGTGTGCAGTGTGGTGTGGGGGATTGTAGGGGACGATTAGCAAATAGCAGCCCGAACCTGCCTCCGCGCTCTCCACGCTAAGAGGCTGCAACCCTCGGGCGAGGTCACCCAGGCAGGAGGGAGAGCACGGTCCCCGGGGTGGGCGGAATCGACGACTGGTTCCTCGCTATGCGTTTGGTGCTCGGTCGAGAGCTCGATGAAGAGCGCTGAGCAATCCGAGCCACTCGACGACCTCGCGCAGGTCAATGTCACGGGCAGCCCATTCGTCCGTCTCGTGACTGCGCGGGTTCCTCAAGGCTGCCATCGCGCCCATGAATAGGTACCGGAGGCCGTCGTGTTCGTCGCGTTCGGACTTGGTGAGACGGGGCGTGAGAAGTATGAGCGGATTCTCGCCAAAGACGGTGCTAACCAAAGCAACGCCGTCACGCTGTCCTACTGCTGAATCGATCTGCTCCGCGAGTTCCCGCACGCAATTGTGGAGATGCTGAGCCGACTTCCTGATTGCTTCTGCATAGTGTCCGCTTGCCACGAGCGGCCCGGCTTGACGTCGCACCTCTGGGTGGAGCGACTCGACCCACTTGAACGATTCGGGGGGTCTGAGCGTGCCCTCGGGTTTGGGCTCGTCGTAGAACTCTAAGCGATCAACGAAGGAGCTCAGCCGGTTCAATCGTCGCTTGAAGGTGTCTCGCCTTGCTTCAGCTGCCAGACGAGGGCCTTCGTCCATCGAGAACATGATGGGCATCCCCGTGGAGATAGTCGCGTACTCCTCGGCTAGGCCCGAGTCCTCGAACAGTGATTCGAGGAGTGCTCGATTGTGAGCGTCCCAGTTCTCGTAGCGGAGATCCCAACCTGGCTCCCTGCCGCCCTGCAGCGTCTGAGCTGCCGCGACCTGCATCTCGATCTTCGACCGAGCCTGATCGCGGGTACATGTGAGACGAGTCATGGGGATCCTCCAGGCCGGTCGTGAGTGGCGAGCCCTCACTTGTCAAATTGCTCATGAGCTAGCGTATGTATGCGGATACCTGCCCGCAAGGAGATTGTCCACGATTTCCTGTCCATCTGCGCACACCAGCGACCCGGCTGTGGATAAGTGTGCGGATTGTCCGAGCGCATTGCCCACACCCGCCACCCGCGCCAGACTCCCCCCATGATCCCCAACCCGAACCTCGATGCCCTCGCCAGTGATGCCCGCGCCGCCTTCGCCGCTGTCGCCGACGAGGCGTGCCCGGTGCTCGATGCACTAACATTGTGTCGGCGTGCCGGAGGCCGTTGACTTCGCGGCGCTGCGGGCGAGGGTCGGCAACCTCCGGAGCCGCGATCTCACCCGTGCCGCCGAGGCTTGCGGGTGGGTGTATCGGCGGACGCGAGGCGGGCACATGCACTTCGTCAAGCCCGGGTACCGCACGCTCACCATCCCCGTTACGCTCACAACCGGCGTCGCACGGAATATCATCAAGGCGTTGCAGGAGAGTAGCGATGACTAGTTCGCCGACGGATGTCCAGGACCCGCGTGTGAGCGAGATCATGCGCAGCGCGTACACGCTGATCGTCACCCGCGATCCCGAGGGCACGTACTCCTCGCAGGTCCTCGAGTTCCCCGGCTGCTTCTCGGGCGGTGCTACGGCCGCCGAGGCCGCCTCGAACATCGAAGACGCCATGGCGTTGTGGATCGAGTCGGAGCTCGAGCAGGGGCGGCCCATTCCGCCTCCGACCGGCGCAGAGGGCCTCGCGAGTTCACTTCGCTACGAGGACTGATCGGGCCGCGCGCGCCGCGTTGCCCACATCCGCCCCCCGCGCCACACTCCCCCCATGCCCCCCACCCCCAACCTCGACGCCCTCGCCAGTGACGCACGCGCCGCCCTCGCCGCGGCCGGCGACGAGGACGCCGTCGAGGCGTGGCGCGTCGCCACGCTGGGGCGGTCGGGGTCGCTGACTGCCGTGCTCCGAGGGCTCTCCGGGCTGCCCGCCGAGGAGCGTCGGGCGGCCGGGCGCGCGGCCAACGAGCTCAAGCGCGACCTCGAGGCGGCGCTCGAGGCGCGGCGCGAGGAGCTGACGGCCGCGGCGCGCGCCGCCGCGCTCGCGAGCGGGGCCGTCGACGTGACCCTGCCGGGACGGCGTCGCCGCAGCGGCGGGCTCCATCCCGTCACGCAGACCCTGCACGACATCCTCGACGCCTTCACGCGCATGGGCTTCGCCACCATCGAGGGCCCCGAGGTCGAGCTCGACGACTACAACTTCACGCGCCTGCGCATCCCCGAGGACCACCCGGCGCGCGACATGTGGGACACGTTCTGGCTCGACGAGGACGTCGACGGCCGCCAGCCGCTGCTGCTGCGCACGCACACCTCGCCGATGCAGATTCGCTACCTCGACGAGCACGAGCCGCCGGTGCGCATCGCCGTGCCGGGCCGCTGCTACCGCTACGAGGCGACCGACGCCACCCACGAGTGGATGATGACGCAGGTCGAGCTGCTCGCCGTCGACGAGGGCGTCTCGCTCGCCGACCTCAAGGGCACGCTCTGGGAGTTCGCGCGCCAGCTCTTCGGCTCGGAGCGCCGCGTGATGCTGCGCCACTCCTACTTCCCGTTCGTCGAGCCGGGCGTCGAGGTCGCCGTGGACTGCTTCGCCTGCCCCGGCGACGACCCGTCGTGCGCGGTCTGCCGCGGCAGCGGGTGGCTCGAGATCCTCGGCGCGGGGATGGTGCATCCCGAGGTGCTGGAACAGGCCGGCGTCGACCCCGAGCGCTACACCGGCTTCGCCGCCGGCATGGGCGTCGAGCGCATCGCGATGCTGCGCTACGGCATCGACGACATCCGCAACTTCTACGCCAACGACTTGCGCTTCCTGCGCCAGTTCCAGGGGGTGTGACGATGGCAGACCCAGAGCCCGGAAGCGGCGACGTCACACCACCCCAGCCGCCGCCGGCCGGTGACCCCAACCTCGGCTACTTCTCGGTGAGCCTGTCCGTGAGCGACCTCGCGGTCTCGCAGGCGTTCTATGAGCAGCTCGGCTTCGAGCCGCTCGGGGGCGGCGAGGGGTGGATGATGATGGGCCAGGGCGGCGCGATCATCGGGCTCTTCGAAGGGATGTTCGAGGGCAACATCCTGACCTTCAATCCCCCCGACGTGCGCGCCGTGCAGGCCCGTATCGCCGAGCGCGGCGTCGAGACCGAGCTGCTGCACGAGATGCCCGAGGGGCACGACCCGGCGGTGGCGCTGCCCGCCGACGCGGACGAGGGCCCCGCGCACATCGTCCTCGAGGACCCCGACGGCAACTCCATCCTCATCGACCAGTTCTAGCCGGAGTCTGACCGGAGCTTAAGCACATGCTCGTCTCCCTCAAGTGGCTGCGCGACTACGTCGACCTCCCCGACGACCTCGACGTCGACGCGTTCGCCGAGCGGCTCACGATGGCGTCGGCCGAGGTCGAGGGCATCGAGCGCATCGGCGACTGGGACCGCGAGCTCGTCACGGTCGCCGAGGTGATCTCGATCGGCCCGCACCCCAACGCCGACCGCCTCAAGCTCGCGACCGTCGAGTACGGCGCGGGCGAGCCTCGCACCGTCGTCTGCGGCGCGCCGAACGTCGCTGCCGGGCAGCGTGTCGCGTTCGCGCGCGAAGGCGCCGAGCTCATCGACCCCCGTAACGGCGAGCGCTCGACGCTCAAGCCCGCGACGATTCGCGGCGTCGAGTCGGCGGGGATGGTGCTGTCCGAGCGCGAGCTCGGGCTCTCCGAAGCGCACGAGGGCATCCTCGAGCTGCCCGCCGACGCGCCCGTCGGGCGGCCGCTCGCCGACTACCTCGGCGACGTGGTGCTCGACGTGCACACGTGGCCGAACCGCGCCGACATGATGAACATGGTCGGCATCGCCCGCGAAACCGCCGCCATCACGGGCGCCCCTGTCACCGGCGACACCGTGCGCCCGCACGGCAGCGAGTACACCGAGGGCGACGCCGACGTGAACGACGCCGCGGCGGTCGCCATCGACGACCCCGACCTGTGCGCGCGCTACACCGCCACGGTCGTCGAGGGCGTGCGCGTGGGGCCCTCGCCGCAGTGGATGCAGGAGCGGCTGCGGGCCGCCGGGCAGCGCCCCATCAACAACGTCGTCGACGTCACGAACTACGTGATGCTCGAACTCGGCAACCCGCTCCACGCCTTCGACGCCGACGAGATCCACGGCACGATCGTCGTGCGCCTCGCGCGCGAGGGTGAGCGCCTGACGACCCTCGACGGCGAGGACCGGGAGCTGGCCGCCGACACGCTGCTGATCACCGACGACACCGGCCCGATCGCCCTCGCCGGCGTCATGGGCGGCCTCGACAGCGAGGTGCACGAGGGCACCACGCGGGTGCTGCTCGAGGCCGCGCAGTTCGACCCGGCGAGCATCCGCCGCACCTCGACGCGTCTGCGGCTGCGCAGCGAGGCGTCGTCACGCTTCGAGCGCGGGCTGGCGCCCGAGCTCGCCGCCCGCGCCTCGCGCCGCGCGACGCAGTTGCTGGTCGAGGTCTGCGGGGGCACCGCGCGTCGCGGCATGGTCGACGTCTACCCGCGCCCGCAGCCCGACGCGCGCGTGACGCTCACCCGTGACCGCCTCGACACCGTGCTCGGCTTCCACGTGCCAGACGACGAGGTCGAGGCGGCCCTCGGCACGCTCGGCTTCGAGGTCGAGCCCGCGGGCGAGGACGACACGGAGCGCTTCGAGGTGACCGCGCCGTGGTGGCGCACCGACATCGCCATCGCCGACGACCTCGCCGAGGAGGTCGTGCGCATCGCCGGCTACGACCGGCTGCCGGCCACCACGGTGCGCGGGCGCGTCCCGCCGCACGAGCCCGCGCCGGAGCACGAGCTGCGCGAAGGCGTGCGCCGCGCCCTCGCCGCGGCGGGGCTGCAGGAGACGATCAGCTACTCGCTGACGACCGAGGAGGTGCTGCGCCGCGTGCAGCCCTCGGCGGACCTGGACGCGGACCCGCCGCTGCGGCTGCGCAACACGCTGTCCTCGGACCACGAGGTGTTGCGCACTTCGCTGCGCCACTCGCTGATCGAGGTCGTCGACCGCAACGTACGCGCCGGGGCCGAGGAGATCGCGATCTTCGAGATCGGGCGCGCCTACGCGCCGCGACGCGGCGAGGACGGACCGCTCCCCGATGAGCGCGAGGTGGTCACCGGCGCGCTCTGCGGCGGCGACCGCGACCGCTGGGGCAGCCCGCTCGACCGCCCCCTCGACTTCTTCGACGCGAAGGGCGTGATCGAGGAGCTGGGGGAGCGGCTGGCGATCGACTTCGCGTACGCCCCCCACGACGAGCACGGCATGCAGGCCGGGCGCAGCGCGCGCCTCAGCGTGGGCGGGACGCCCGTCGGCGTGCTCGGCGAGGTGCAGCCGGACACCCTCGAGGCATTCGGCGTCGAGCGGCCGGTCGCACTGTTCGAGCTGGACCTCGCGGCGCTGCTGGCCGCGATGCCCGAGCGTCGCGGCGCCGCGCCGGTGCCGCGCTTCCCGGCCGTCGAGCAGGACCTCGCGCTTGTCGTCGACGAGGACGTCGCGGCCGGCGAGTTGCAGTCGCGCATTGAGCAGTCGCGGCTCGTCGCCGAGGCGCGCGTGTTCGACGTCTACCGCGGCGAGCAGCTACCCGCGGGCAAGAAGTCGATCGCCTTCGCGATCCGCTACCAGGCGCTCGACCGCACCCTCACCACCGAGGATGCGAACCGCGAACAGGGCCGCCTCGTGAACCGCCTCTCGCGCGAACTCGGCGCGGAGCAGCGCGTGTAGGCTTCCGTTGGGAGCCCCGACCGTACGCGAGGCGGCCGAAGGCGGCGTGCTGTTGCGAGCGTCCGCGCTCCGGCCTCCACGCAAGTCAGTGCGCGGGGAGTGGATGAGCCCATGGCAGACGACACGATCGCGGCGCGGCTCGCGGCCAGGCTGTCGCTTGTGGCGGCCTGCGCGCTGTTGTGCCTGCTCCTCTGGCTCGTGTTGGGGGGCGCACTCGCTACTCCGCGCGTCGAGTCCTCGCAGTCGGGGCCGGTTGAGGCCGCCCGCAACACGGTTGGGAGCGAGGCTTCCCCACCGACGCTCTCGGTCGAGGTGTTCGTCTCCGGGTTGAACATCCCCTGGGACATCGCCTTCGCGCCGGACGGCGCGATGCTCTTCACCCAGCGGCGCGGCGTGCTGAGCGCGCGCCTCACGGACGGCACGGTGCAGACCGTCAGCGCCGACCTCGCCGACCTGTTCGCCCACGGCGAGACGGGGTTGATGGCCATCGTCGTCGATCCCGATTTTGCCTCGAACCGGCGCTTCTACACGTGCCAGGGCCACGCCGGGCCCGAGGTGCAGGTCATCGCATGGACCATCGACGCGGCGTACACCTCGGCCACCCGGGTCGCCGATCCCCTCGTCGGAGGGCTGCCCACCGCTAGCAATGGCCGGCACGGCGGCTGCCGGCTGCGCTTCGGACCGCGGGGCTATCTGTGGATCTCCACCGGCGACGCGGCGCGCGGCTCAACGCCGCAGGACCTGACCTCGCTCGGCGGGAAGGTGCTCCGCGTCGACGCATCGACGGGCGCCGCGGCGCCGGGCAACCCGTTCGGCTCCCTGATCTACACCTACGGCCACCGCAACGTGCAGGGCCTCGCGCTGCGCCCCGGCACGAGTCAAATGTGGTCGGTGGAGCACGGCACTTCGGTAGACGACGAGATCAATCTGCTGACCTCCGGCGGCAACTACGGCTGGAACCCCGTACCGCGCTACAACGAGGGCGTCCCCATGACCGACCTCGCGGAGTTCCCCGACGCCGTCGAGGCCAAGTGGTCGTCCGGCAATCCGACGCGCGCAACCAGCGGCGGCATCTTCCTCGAGGGCGAGCAGTGGGGCGCCTGGGAGGGGCGACTGGCGGTCGCGACCCTCAAGAATCGCAAGCTGCGGCTCTTCGAGTTCGCAGCGGACGGCGCCTTGCTGAGTGAGGTTGTCGTATCCGAGCTCGATCGCACGTACGGTCGGCTCCGGACCCCGATGCTCGGCCCCGACTGCGCCCTCTACGTGTCCACCTCGAACGGCGGCGGCACGGACCGGATACTGCGGATCGTAGCCAGCGCCACGACAGAGCCACCGATCCACCCGCCGCCGAGCGTCTGCCCCGCCAGCGGGGCCGGCCCCACCCCGAGTGACGCCGACTTCGCGTGGACTGTCAGTCAGGACATCGCCGAGCTGGACCCCCGCAGCGACGGCGCCACGGGGCTGTGGTCGGACGGTGAGACGTTGTGGGTCGCGCTGAACAACGACGGCGTCTTCGCCTACGATCTCGCGAGTGGGGAGCGCGCCGAGGAGCGCGACTTCGAGTTGGACAAGACGAACCTCGCCCCGCGCGGCCTCTGGTCCAACGGCGAGACGATCTGGGTCTCTGACAGCGGCCGCGAACGCCTCTTCGCCTACAGCCTGGAGAGCGGCGAGCGCCTCCAGGCGCGTGACATCAACCTCAGCGATGCGAACGACGACCCGCGCGGCATCTGGTCCGATCGGACGACGATGTGGGTGCTCGACGGCAGTGACGAGAGCGTCTATCTCTACGACCTCGGGAGTGGCGAGCAGACGGCCGTCTACGAGCTCGACTCCGACAACGGCGACCCGCACGGCATCTGGTCGGACGGCGTCGGCGTGTGGGTCTCGGACGGTCAGGAGCGGAAGCTCCTCGCGTATCGCCTCGAGGGCGCGGAGCTGGTGCGGGTCGGCGACGAGGACTTCACGACGCTCCTGGGCGCGGGCAACAACAGCCCGCGCGGCATCTGGTCTGGCGGCAGTGTGATGTACGTCGCGGACGCCAACGATGACAAGGTCTACAGCTACAACATGCCCGACGGCATCGACGCGCGACTCGCGTCGTTGACGCTCACCCATATCGATATCGGCGAGTTCTCACCCGACCGGCCGGAGTACACGGGCATCCTTTCCGGGGGTGCGGGCAAGACCGTCATCGAAGCCTCGGCAGCCCAGCCCGGCGCGATGGTTGCAATCGTGCCCACCGACGTGGACGGCGACCTGGAGAACGGCCACCAGGCGGCGGTAGACGCCGGTACCGAGGTCACCGTCACGGTGACCTCGGAGGACGGCGCCCGGAAACGGGAGTACCGCGTGCTGATCGAGGTGCGCGAGTGCCTGGACGGCCTCGCTCACGATTTCCGCCTCGTGACATACGAGGGTGGCGGCATCGGCGCGCTGGAGGCGTGCGCGCGCAGCCTCTCGGTGACGGCCGTCTACGCCTGGGACGGCAACGTCTACGTGTCGTACATCCTCGACGCCCCGGCGTTCGTCAACGAGCGCTTCGTCGCACTGTTCCCCGACGGGATCCCGGCCGGCACGTCCGTGGTGGCGCGGCGCCCGACGCCGCCTCCCGGCGTGGCCCCCGCTGTCGCCCCCGATGTCGCCGCCGACGCAGGGCCTAACGAGGAGGGCCGCCGCGCCGAGTTGCCCGCCCGCCTGGTACTGTCCGAGCGCGAGCTCGGGCTCTCCGAAGCACACGAAGGCATCCTCGAACTGCCCGCCGACGCGCCCGTCGGCCGGCCGCTCGCGGACTACCTCGAGTACGCCCCGCACGAGGAGCACGGCCTGCAGGCCGGGCGCAGCGCGCGCCTCAGCGTGGGCGGGACGCCCGTCGGCGTGCTGGGCGAGGTGCATCCCGACACCCTCGAGGCGTTCGGCGTCGACCGGCCGGTCGCGCTCTTCGAGCTGGACCTCGCGGCCCTGCTGGACGCGATGCCCGAGCGTCGCGGCGCGGCGCCGGTGCCGCGCTTCCCGGCGGTCGAGCAGGACCTCGCGCTCGTCGTCGACGAGGACGTCGCGGCCGGCGAGTTGTAGTCGCGCATCGAGCAGTCGCGGCTCGTCGCCGAGGCGCGCGTGTTCGACGTCTACCGCGGCGAGCAGCTACCCGCGGGCAAGAAGTCGATCGCCTTCGCGATCCGCTACCAGGCGCTCGACCGCACCCTCACCACCGAGGACGCGAACCGCGAGCAGGGCCGCCTCGTGAATCGCCTCGCGCGCGAGCTCGGCGCGGAGATTCGGGCCTGACATGACGAGCCCCACTCAAGTCGTGATCGGGCCGGCCGGCGAGCGGAGCGAACTCCTATCGAGTGATCGTAAGCGGGAGCTGGGCGTTCGCCCGGCTCGCCCATGTTGCCCTCCGTCCTTGATCGCACGCCACATCCCGTATGTCATGGACATATATTCCGAAGGTGATCAGACCCAGCATCAAGTCGCGTGATGCCTCGCTCGGGCGCGCGAGGGTTCCGGGGAGCATCGGTGAAGCGAACGCCGCCCGCCGTCGGCTTTGGTGCTTTGGCGCTGTTCGCGGCATTGGTCATCGTGGTGGCCGAGGGGTCGCTGGACGCTCATGCGCAGGCGGCGCCCTCCATCTCCATCGAGCTGTCGCCCGGTGACCACCTGCCGAACACGGTCCCCCTCACAGCCGAGGTGACCCTGAGTAACCTCGACCCTGCCAGCTATTCGGAGCTCACGTTCCGTGCCGACCTGACGGGGCATGAGTCGCGGACGAGCCACTGCTACGGCGAGGACACCGGCACGGACATCGCGGTACCCGTGGACGAGAGCGAGGAGGTGTTGACGGTCAGGCTGTTCAAGACGTGCGTGTACGTCCCCGGGGGATTCGGGACGTACGACTACACGTTGAACGTCAGCATCTCCAGGGCCGATACGCTGAACCCCGGGGACAAGATCGCACTGGCATCCACTCGGCTGACCTTCCTCCTCACGAGGTATCTGGCCGCCGACGACCAGTACGGCCCGCCTCCGGAACCGGACGCGCTTGCATGGATGGATCCGGATCCTCGAGCTTCCCCGATGCACGTGGGAGAGTGGCGCAGGTTCCGCTTCCGCAGTTCCATCCCGAGGTATCCCGAGGACCACCTGAACGTCTACCTGAACAGCTCGCAGACCGGCTCCTTTCATGGCGTCGGGGGACTCGACACTCCGCCGGGCGACGCCCTTGAAGCCTGTAGTGGGGAGCGTCACCTGCAGAACTGGCGGCGCGCGATCCATCAAACCCTCTGGGTCGTCGCCTGCGAGCCGGGCCCGGCTGTCTTCCTCCTTCGGCACGAGACGCAGGGGGTAGCGCCCCTCTACCAATATGAGTTCGACGTGCTCCCAGCGCGGAACGCCGACAGCCCGCCCGGCATCAATCCCGTGAACACCAACGTCCCGAGCGCTCCCGTGTTCTCCATCGCGCCTACACCGCGTGCACCGGCGGGTACCGAGGCCGGCTTCGGCTGGAACGTCGAGCGCGACATCGATCCGCTCGCCGAGGCGAACGACGCGGCTACCGGGCTGTGGTCCGATGGCGAGACGTTGTGGGTCGCGCAGAACAGCGACGGCGTCGGCGACAGCGTCTACGCGTACGACCTTGCCACCGGCGAACGCGCCGAGGACCGTGACATCGCGCTCGACGATGCCAACCGCGCCCCTCGAGGCCTGTGGTCGGACGGCAGCGTGATGTGGGTCGCCGACAGCGGCAAGAACCGACTCTTCGCCTACGACCTCACAAGCGGTACACGCCTTCCAGAGCGCGAGATCGAACTGGCTCGCGGCAACGTCGGCGCGAGAGGCATCTGGTCCGACGACGAGGCGATGTGGGTGCTCGACGGGGTCGATGACAGCGTCTACGTGTACGACCTCGACACCGGAGAGGTCGCTGCCGCGTACGACCTCGGCGCCTCCAATCGCGATCCGCACGGCATCTGGTCCGATCGTGTCGGCGTGTGGGTCTCGGACGGTCAGGAGCGGAAGCTCCTCGCGTACCGCCTCGAGGGCGCGGAGCTGGTGCGGGTTGGCGACGAGGACTTCACGACGCTCCGGGGCGCGGGCAACAACAGCCCGCGCGGCATCTGGTCTGGCGGCAGTGTGATGTACGTCGCGGACGCCAACGATGACAAGGTCTACAGCTACAACATGCCCGACGGCATCGACGCCCGGCTCGCCTCGCTGACGCTCACCCATATCGATATCGGCGAGTTCTCACCCGACCGGCCGGAGTACACGGGCATCCTTTCCGGGGGTGCGGGCAAGACCGTCATCGAGGCCTTGCCAGTCCAGGACGGCGCAACGGTCGCCATCGTGCCCACCGACGTGGACGGCGACCTGGAGAACGGCCACCAGGCGGCGGTAGACGCCGGTACCGAGGTCACCGTCACGGTGACCTCGGAGGACGGCGCCCGGAAACGGGAGTACCGCGTGCTGATCGAGGTGCGCGAGTGCCTGGACGGCCTCGCCGACGACTTCCGCCTCGTGACATACGAGGGTGGCGGCATCGGCGCGCTGGAGGCGTGCGCGCGCCGCCTCTCCGTGACGGCCGTCTACGCCTGGGACGGCGACGCCTACGTGTCCTACATCCTGGGCGCCCCAGCTCTCGTGAACGAGCGGTTCGTGGCGCTGTTCCCGAACGGCATCCCGGCCGGCACGTCCGTGGTCGCGCGGCCCCCGACGCCGTCTCCCGCCGTGGCCCCCGCGGTCGCCTCCGATGTCGCCCCCGATGTTGGCGCAGACGCGGCGCCCAACGAGTAGGGCTGCCGGGCCGAGTTCCCCGCCCGCCTATCGCCTCGCCCCTGTAGTCTTCGCGAGACCAATGCTCATCGAGCTGCCGGCGCGCGGCGGCGCATTGAAGGAGACTCCGAATGGCCACGACTCAAGACTGGCAGGCGTTGTCGCAGCGGCTGATGGCGGGCGTCGGGACCGACATCGCGCCGATCGCGATCACGTTCACCGCCGAGCGCCCCGAGGGCGTCGACGCGTTCGACGACCCGATGCCGGACGCGATGCCGGACGGCCGCACCGGCCGCGTGCCGGCGGGTTGCGTGTTCTGGATGAAGTCCACGGATCGCACCTTCTCGACGGTCGCCGAGGACCATGCGAACTGCAGCGTCGGCAGCATGACGCACGGCTTCCAGACGCTCGACGACGTCGCGGGCAACTCGGACGTGGCGGCGCTGCTGGAGTCGGGCTGGGTGACGCTCGAGGTGGTGCCGCACATCCCCGTCGTCACCGAGCAGCCGGGCGCCGTGACCTACGGGCCGCTCGCCGAGACGCCGATCGACCCCGACGTGGTGCTGCTGCGCGTCACCGGGCGGCAACTGATGGTGCTGTCCGACGGCCTGCCCGAACTGAGCATGCAGGGCAAGCCGCAGTGCCACATCATCGCCATGGCGAAAGAGCAGGGCGTCGCTGCCGCGAGCGTCGGCTGCCAGCTCAGCCGCGTGCGCACCGGCATGCCCAACTCGGAGATGACGTGCGCCATCCCCGCCGGCCAGCTCGCCGACGTGGTCGAGCGCATCGAGGCGGCCGGGCAGGCCGACCTCGCGGTCGCGGGCTACGCGGCCGACGACGCGCGGCGCTTCGCGTAGACGCCGCTTCTCGGCAGGGACTTCTTGTAGACGTAACGAGCCCGCCGTGATGGCGGGCTCGTGCGGTCCGGTTGAGGACTGATCGCGGCCCTCGCCGCGGGACGGCTCAGGCGGCGAGCGCCGCCTTGGCCTGCTCGGCGAGGGCGCCGAAGGCGTCCGGCTCGCGCACCGCGAGGTCGGCGAGCATCTTGCGGTCGACCTCCACACCGGCGCGCTTGAGGCCGTTCACCATGCGCGAGTACGTGGTGCCGTGGATCCGCGCGGCGGCGTTGATACGCACGATCCAGAGCCGCCGGAAGTCGCCCTTGCGGTCGCGCCGGTGCTCGGTGGCGTAGCGCATCGCGTGCAGCACGGACTCGTTGGCGACCTTGAAGTTCTTGTGGCGCTTGCCGCGGTGCCCGCTGGCGCGCGCCAGGATCTTCTTGTGCCGGTTGCGTGTCTGTACGCGGTTACGGGTGCGGGGCATCGGTGGATCCTTCGGTGCGCCGGTCGAGGCCTAGACGGCCAGCAGGCGGCGGATGCGCTTGCGGTGCGTCGGGTGCACCTCGTGCATGTCGCGCAGGGCGGCGAGCTTGGTGCGGCGCTTCTTCATGCGCTTGTTGTTGAGGTGATGCGCGCGTATCTGCAGCTTGCCACTGCCGGAGATCTTGACGCGCTTCGCCGTCCCCTTGTGGGTCTTCATCTTCGGCACGGTTAGGCGTCTCCCCCTGCGGCTGCGGCTTCTTCCTCGCGCTGCGCCGCCTTCGGGTCGGGCATCACCACCATCGACAGGGTGCGCCCTTCCATGTGCGGCTGCCGCTCGACGTTCGCGACATCGCTGATGCGCTCGTAGAAGCGGTCCAGCAGCTCGCGGCCGACCTCGGGGTGGGTGATCTCGCGTGCGCGGAACATCACCGAGATCTTGACCTTGTCGCCCTCGCCCAGCAGCTTGCGCGCCGTCCGCGCCTTGAACGCGATGTCGTGCTCATCGATCTTGACGCGCATCCGCACCTCGCGCAACGACGAGCGCCGTGAACTCTTGCGCGACTCGCGCTCCCGCTTCGACTGCTCGTAGCGGTACTTCCCGTAGTCCATGATCCGGACCACCGGCGGATCGGCGCCCGGCGCCACCTCGACGAGGTCGAGCGCGGCCTCATCGGCGAGGCGCTGCGCCTCGCGCGTTTCCATGATCCCCAGTTGTACAGTGTCCTGGACGACGCGAACCCGCGGTACGAGTATCTGCTCGTTGGTGCGCAGTTCTTTCGCGATCGGTTTCGCTCCTCGTCGTCTCCCGTTCAGCGCGTCCGCGCCGCGGGCAGCGATTGTAGCACCGCCCGATCTGCCCTCACAACGAGGAGTCCCCGATTACGTCGCGGGCGACGCGGTCCGTTACTCCTCCTCGGCGGCCTCGTACTCGACGAGCAGCGCGCCCTTGTCCACGTTCGCGCCCTGCTCGGCGTGGATAGCCGTGATCGTGCCGTCGCGCGGGATCTGGACCTCGTTCTGCATCTTCATCGCCTCGAGCACCAGCACGGTCGTCCCGGCTTCGAGGCTGTCGCCCACTGCGACCCGCACCTCGACGACGACACCGGCGAGAGGCGCTGTGATCTGGCCCGGCACATCGTCGGCGCCGCCGACCACGTGCCTGCCGCGACGCGCGCTCGCCGTCTCGATGGTGAAGCGGCGCTCGCCGATCGTCACCTCGTACCCGCCGCCGCGGCGCGCGACGTACGCGCGCTGCTGCCGGCCGCCGACGAAGAACGACACGATGCCCGGAATCTGCACTTCGAGGACGTCGATGCTCAGCGCGTCACCCTCGTCGAGGGTGACGGTCACGCCGTCGGGGGTCTGGTCGACCTCGACGGAGCGCTCCTCCTCGCCGATCAGGAACCGATGCCGCTTCGCCATCCGCGCTCTGCCGTGTGCTGCACCCGCGTGTTCATGGCGTCGGCGCGCGCGACGCGCGCCCACATGTCGGCGGCGGAGGGTCCTCCCGCCGGGGCTGCTCCGTCGCCACGGCCACCCATCTCAGCGGCCAGCGCGGCGGCGATCAGCGCCGTCACCTCGCGGCCGTCGTCGGCCGGCGGGGGCATGGTGAAGTCGCGCTCGAGCCAGCCCGTGTCCACGTTGCCGGCAACGAAGTCGGGGTCATCGAGGAGTGCGAGGTGGAAGGACGTGTTCGTGTCGATGCCCGCGACCAGCAGGTCCTGCAGCGCGCGCCGCATGCGCGCGATCGCCGCCGGCCGGTCCTCGGCCCAGACGATCAGCTTGCCGAGCAGCGAGTCGTAGAACACCGGGACGTCCAGGCCCGGGTACAGCATCGAGTCGAAGCGGACGCCCGGGCCCTGCGGCATGTCGACGTGCTCGACGAGCCCGAACGAGGGGGCGAAGTTGGCGTGGGGGTCCTCGGCGTTGATGCGGCACTCGATGGCCCAGCCGTTGGGCTCGGGCGGGCCCGCGGGGCCCGGCGGCAGCGGCTGGCCGTCCGCGATGGCGAGCTGCAGCGCGACGAGGTCCACACCGTAGACGAGCTCGGTGACCGGATGCTCCACCTGGAGGCGGGCGTTCATCTCGAGGAAGTAGAACTCGCCGCTTGCCTCGAGCAGGAACTCGACGGTGCCGGCGTTGCGGTAGCCGCAGCTGAGCGCGGCTGCCGTCGCCGCCTCACTCAGCTGCGCGCGCAGGTCCGGGTCGACGGCGACCGAGGGGGCCTCCTCGAGCAGCTTCTGGTGGCGGCGCTGCACGGAGCACTCGCGCTCGCCGAAGGCGCGCGCGTTGCCGTGCGCGTCGGCCATCACCTGCACCTCGATGTGACGTGCGGGCGAGACGTAGCGCTCGAGGAAGACCGCCGCGTTGCCGAATGCGGCCGCGGCCTCGGAGCTGGAGAGCCGCATCGCGTCGTCGAGGTCGTCGAGCTGCTCGACCACGCGGATGCCACGCCCGCCGCCGCCTCCCGCGGCCTTCACCATGAGCGGGAAGCCGACGCGCTCGGCCTCGGCGCGCGCGGCCGCGCCGTTGGCGGGGTCGATGTCGTTGGCGCCGGGGACGATGGGGACACCGGCGTCGGCCATGAGCCGCCGCGCCGCCACCTTGTCGCCCATGGCCCGCATCGCCGATGCGGGCGGGCCGATGAAGGTGATGCCGTTGGCCTCGCAGGCCTCGGCGAACGCGGCGTTCTCGGAGAGGAAGCCGTAGCCGGGGTGCACGGCGTCTGCGCCCGTGTGCTTCGCCGCCTCGATGATGCGGTCGATGAGGAGGTAGGACTCGGTGGCCGGGCCCGGTCCGATGGCGACTGCGGCGTCGGCTTGGCGAACGTGCAGGGCGTTGCGGTCCGGCTCGGAGTAGACAGCGACGGTCTCGATGCCGAGTTCGCGGCACGTGCGCTGCACGCGCAGCGCGATCTCGCCACGGTTCGCCAACAGCACGCGCTTGGGCATCGTCAGGCCTCGACCACTCAACTCGTCGGCTTGGCGCGCGCTAGCCTGTCATGACAGCGGCGAGGCGGCAAGACGGAAGCCGCTACTCCGTCTCAGGTTCCGGATCCAGCGACTTCGCGTCGCGCTCGCCCGCGATGCGCGCGACCGCCGCATCGAGCGGCGTGGCGCCGAGGTCGCCGAGCGCGCGGTGGCGCAGCGAGACCGTATTCGCCTCCGCCTCGCGGTCCCCGACGACGAGCATGTACGGCACCTTCTGGAGCTGCGCCTTGCGGATCTTCGCGCCCATGCGGTCGCCGCCGTCGTCCACCTCGACGCGCAGGTCGAGCGCGAGCAGCGCGTCGCGCACCTCGCGTGCATGGTCCAGGTGGCGGTCGGCGATCGGGATGACGGTCGCCTGTACCGGCGCGAGCCAGACGGGGAAGGCGCCCGCGTAGAGCTCGATCAGGTACGCCATCATCCGCTCGACCGTGCCGAGCACGCCGCGATGCACGATCACCGGGCGGTGCTCCGCGCCGTCCTCGCCGATGTAGCGCAGCTCGAACTGCTCCGGGAGGTGGAAGTCGACCTGGATCGTCGACATCGTCTCCTCGCGCCCGAGCATGTCGCGGATCTGGATGTCGAGCTTCGGGCCGTAGAACGCCGCCTCGCCCTCGGCGGTCGTGTAGTCGAGGGCGAGTTCGTCCATCGCCTCGCTGAGCACGCGCTCGCCGAGCTCCCACATCGCGTCGTTGTCGACGAACTTCTCGGTGTCTCCGGGATCGTGCACGGAGAGGCGGTACGAGTACTCGGTGATGCCGAGGACCGCGTAGACCTCCTCGACCAGCCGCATGACGCCGGCGAACTCGGACTTGATCTGGTCCGGCGTGCAGAAGATGTGTGCGTCGTTGAGCGACATCGCACGCACGCGGCTCAGCCCGCCGACGACGCCTGAGCGCTCGAAGCGGTACATCGTGCCGAACTCGGCGATGCGCAGCGGCAGGTCGCGGTAGGAGTGGAGCTGCGTCTCGTAGGCGAGGATGTGGTGCGGGCAGTTCATCGGCCGCAGCACCAGCTCGTCGTGCTCCAGCTGCATTGGCGGGAACATGTCGTCCTGGTAGTGCTCCCAGTGCCCCGAGCGCTTGTAGAGGTCGACCTTGCCGAGCACCGGCGAGTAGACGTGCTGGTAGCCGGCGCGGCGTTCGAGGCCGAGCACCCAGTCCTCCAGCAGCCGCCGGATCGTCGCGCCCTTCGGCAGCAGCGTCGGCAGGCCCTGCCCGACGAGCTCGCTCGACGTGAACAGCTCGAGCTCGCGGCCGAGGCGGCGGTGGTCGCGCCGCTCGGCCTCCTCGCGTGCCTTCAGCCACGCGTCGAGCTCCTCCTGCGTGGGGAAGAGCGCGCCGTAGATGCGTTGCAGCATCGGGCGGCGCTCGTCGCCGCGCCAGTACGCGCCCGCCGAGTGCGTGAGCGAGAATGCGCCGATCTGCCCGGTGCGGTCGGTGTGTCCGCCGCGGCAGAGGTCGTCGAACTCGGCGTGGCGGAAGTGGCCGACGGTCTCGTCCTCGATCTCGTCGATCATTTCGAGCTTGTAGGGCTGGTCGGCGAAGATCGCGCGCGCCTCGTCCTTGGGGATCCAGCGGCCCTCGATCGGCACGTCGCGATGCACCGTGCCGCGCATGCGCCGCTCAAGGCGCGTGAGGTCTTCGGGCGTGAGCGGGCGAGGCAACTCGAAGTCGTAGTAGAAGCCATGCTCGATCGGCGGGCCGATGGCGTACTTGGCCTCGGGGAACATCTCGATCACGGCCTCGGCGAGCACGTGCGCGGCGGAGTGGCGCATGCGGAAGAGGCGCTCTTCCGCGGTCAGCGTCTCGAGGGGTGCTTCGTCGCGCCGACCCTCGTCCTGCCCCGCCTCCTGGCTCGCCGTGGTCATCTCGCCTCCCCGTGGCGGCGCCCTCGCTGCGGGGCGGCGCGCCACGCATAGCATGGCCCACGTGCGGGTATGGGGACAGATGAGCGAGGGCCGTCGAGTGTGGGGGCTGGTGGGCGATACTGGATTCGAACCAGTGACCTCTGCGATGTCAACGCAGCGCTCTAGCCATCTGAGCTAACCGCCCGGAGCCGGTGCGAACGGCCCGCCGCGTGGGGCGTGCGATCCGGAAATCGAGCGTAGCGCCGCGCTGATCCGCGCGTCAACGCGCCCAGCGACCCCGAGCGGCCTCGTCGGGGCCGGGCGTCGCGTATGCCCGGGCCACGGTGAGCGCGACGACTTCAGCCTGGACCTGCGCGTACAACGCCTGCAATAGACGCTCGCGTCGGGCTGGGGTCTGGTATGTTGTGGCGGGCCTCTAGCTCAATGGCAGAGCAGCTGACTCTTAATCAGCCGGTTCAGGGTTCGAATCCCTGGGGGCTCACCAGTTTAGCGAAGAGAGGGCGGGGCGATTTCGTACCCGTGGCGGGATGGTCTATAATCCCGCGCCGTACGCCGCCGAGGGGAAGTGTCGGAACTGGTAGACGAGCATGATTTAGGATCATGTGCCGCAAGGCGTAGGAGTTCGAGTCTCCTCTTCCCCACCACGAGGGCCTGACAGCCCCGATCTCCTCGGCCGCAGGAGGGCCGCCGCAAGTGAGCGAGAAACTGCTTGAGATCAAGAACCTCCGCACGTACTTCTACACCGAAGAAGGCGTCGTCCGCGCCGTAGATGGGGTCTCGTGGGACCTCGACGAGGGCGAGACGCTCGGCCTCGTCGGTGAGTCGGGGTGCGGCAAGTCCGTGTCGGCGCTCTCGATCCTGCGCCTGATCCCGCGCCCGCCGGGACGGATCGTCGAAGGCGAGATCCTGTTCGAGGGCGAGGACCTGCTCGAGGTCAGCGACGCCGAGATGCGCGACATCCGCGGCAACCGCATCGCGATGGTCTTCCAGGAGCCGATGACCTCGCTCAACCCGGTGCTGACCATCGGCAACCAGCTGACCGAGGCGATCACACTGCACCTCGGCCTCGAACGGCCCGAGGCGCGGGCACGCGCCGTCGAGCTGCTCGAGCTCGTCGGCATCCCCGAGGCGGGCGCCCGCCTCGACGACTACCCGCACCAGTTCTCGGGCGGGATGCGCCAGCGCGTGATGATCGCGATGGCGCTGTCCTGTAACCCGAAGCTGCTGCTGGCGGACGAGCCGACCACGGCGCTCGACGTGACCATTCAGGCCCAGATCCTGGAGCTGATGGCCCAGCTGTCGCGCGACCTCGGCACCGCGGTCGTGATCATCACCCACAACCTCGGCGTGGTTTCGCGCTACGCCGACCGCGTGAACGTGATGTACGCGGGCCAGATCGTCGAGTCCGGCTCGACGATCGACATCTTCAAGAACCCGCGGCACCCGTACACCTATGGCCTCATGGCCTCGGTGCCGCGCCTCGACGCGACCGAGCACATCCGGCTCGACGCGATCGAGGGTCAGCCGCCGCTGCTCATCAACCCGATCCCGGGCTGCTCGTTCGAGGCGCGCTGCGACTGGGCAATCGACCAGTGCCGCACCGAGCAGCCGGAGCTCGAACTCAAGGAAGAGCGTCACTGGGCCAGGTGCTGGCGCAACCCGACCGTGGACGCGCGCACGCGCGGCGTGAACGAGGGCGTCGTCGGCCTGCTGGGCGGGTAGCGAAGACACGGAGAACAAGCCTGAGCCGAAGTTGCACGGGACGAGGGGACTGCCATGACTACTGATAGCGTCCGGATGGGCGAGGACCTCGTCGAGGTCGACGACCTGCACATGTACTTTCCCGTGACTTCGGGAGTTCTCTTCCAGCGCAAGATCGCGGACGTGAAGGCCGTCGACGGCATCTCGTTCACGGTGCGCAGGGGCGAGACGCTCGGCCTCGTGGGCGAGTCCGGGTGCGGCAAGTCCACCACCGGCCGCGCGCTGCTACAGCTCTACCGGCCGACCTCGGGCACGGTGAAGTTCGCCGGGGACGAGCTGAACAACGTCAAGGGACGGGCACTGCGCGCCTACCGGCGGCGCATGCAGATGATCTTCCAGGACCCGTACTCGTCGCTGAACCCGCGCATGAGCGTGGCCAGCATCATCTCCGAGCCGATGGTCATCCACGGCCTCTACAAGGGGAACGAGCGCAACGAGCGCGTCGAAGCGATCCTCGACCAGGTCGGCCTCAACCCCTACTTCGCCAAGCGCTACCCGCACGAGTTCTCGGGCGGCCAGCGCCAGCGCATCGGCGTCGCCCGGGCGCTCGCGGTGGAGCCGGAGTTCATCGTCCTCGACGAGCCCGTGTCGGCCCTCGACGTGTCGATTCAGGCGCAGATCATCAACCTGCTCGAGGACCTGCAGGCCGAGTACAACCTGACGTACCTGTTCATCGCCCACGACCTCGCGGTCGTGCGGCACATCTCCGACCGCGTGGCGGTGATGTACCTCGGCAAGATCATGGAGCTCGCCGACTCCAACGAGCTGTACGAGAACCCGCTGCACCCGTATACGCGGGCGCTGCTCTCGGCCGTGCCGATCACCGACCCGGAGATCGAGCGCACGCGCGAGCGCATCATCCTCGTCGGTGACGTGCCGTCGCCGTTGCGGCCGCCTCCGGGCTGCGTCTTCCAGACGCGCTGCCCGATCGCGATCGACGAGTGCCGCGAGGTCATCCCGGAGTTCCGCGAGGCCGAGCCCGAACACTGGGTGGCCTGCCACCGCGTCTAGCGGCGGGGTCCGCGAACACGAACCACGAGGGCGGGGCAACCCGCCCTCGCTGCATCGCGAGGTTGCAGGTCTCGGTAGCCCGCGTGCCTTGAGTCGTCGCTAGCGGTCTGGCCAGATGTGCTCCTGAAGGGTGGTACGAGCAATCTCGAGCCTGTCCCGTGCCGCGCCGTCGCGGGATTCAGGCTCGACTAGGACGGCGCAGATGAACCCGTACCGCGAGCGCGTGTTGGCGAAGACCCCGGCGGCAATTGGTTCGAGAGACGTGGTTGCGGGAGGTTCGTCTATGATCAGCAGCCCGGCTCGGGCCCCGTAGTGGTCCCATGCCGATGTGAACCCCTCGATCCAAAGAGCGTCGATTTCACCCGGATCGATCTCGACTGCCACGTCGCACGGGTCGTCGGGTGGGTCGAACTCTGGCACGCGTGCGCCGGCCGGACGGGCTACGTGCACTATGTCTAGGTCCGGAATGCCATACCCTCCGAGAGCGATGGCGGAACTGAAGCCTCCGAAGACCTCGCGGAGATAGCCAGTCATGCGATCTTGCCGGGCCCGGTCCTTGTAGTACCGATTGTCCCTAAAGAGCTCGCGTAGTGAAGACAGTACCGCGTCCATGCCCAGCGCATAATCAGTGCGGAAGTCCGCATAGACCAGATCTCGGAGGGTCTCAGGTACTTCAGCGTCCGCAATGAGCACCGGAATTACCTTGAACTCGTGATCTTCGACCATCCGGTGAGAGGCTTGTTCAAGCTCTCGCCTCATCCACCTAGCCGAACGCGTCGACGGCGAAATCACGGCGATCATTGCGCGGGCACTACCAATTGCTCCAGAGAGGCTGGCTGTGAGCCGATCTCCAGCATGCAAGTCACGTTGGTCAAGCCAAGTCTCGAAGCCAGCTCCACGCAAATCAGCGTCGAGGCGGCCCGCGAACTCCCTATCGATCGAGGCGTGCGAGATAAACACGGTGCCGGGATCAAATCGGCGCACCAGATCTCCTCACATCGCCGTCTTCGCGCGAACCCCCAAGGCCAGCTCGTCGCCCACGGTCCCGTCTCTCCCAACCCACGGTACAACTCGACCTCACGCACGGCTACGATGATCGCGTGCAGCACATACGCAACTTCTCCATCATCGCCCACATCGACCACGGCAAGTCGACGCTTGCCGACCGCATGCTGGAGCGCACCGGCGCGGTCACCAGTCGCGACATGCGCGAGCAACTCCTCGACTCGATGGATCTCGAGCGCGAGAAGGGCATCACCATCAAGGCCCAGGCCGTGCGCATGGAGTACCGCGCCGCCGACGGCCTCGACTACGAACTCAACCTCATCGACACCCCGGGTCACGTCGACTTCGCGTACGAGGTCTCACGCGCGCTCGCCGCGTGCGAGGGGGCCGTGCTGGTGGTGGACGCCGCGCAGGGCATCCAGGCGCAGACGCTCGCCAACGTCTACGCCGCGCTCGACCTCGACCTCGAACTGATCCCGGTCGTCAACAAGATCGATCTGCCCGCGGCCGAGCCCGAGCGCGTCGCGCGCGCGCTCGTCGACGTCGTCGGTTTCGGGCGGGACCAGATCCTGTACACGTCGGCCAAGAGCGGCGAAGGCATCGATGGCATCCTCGATGCCATCGTCGAGCGCATCCCGCCCCCGTCCGGCGACCCCGAAGCGCCACTGCGCGCACTCGTCTTCGACTCCAAGTACGACTCGTACAAGGGCGTGATGGCATACGTCCGCGTCGTCGACGGCACGGTCCGCGGCGGGGAGCGGCTGCGGCTCGTCCAGCAAAGCACGCGCTTCGAACCGCTCGAAGTCGGCGTCTTCCGCCCGGGCCTCGAGGTCGCGCCGCGCCTCTCCGCCGGACAGGTCGGCTACCTGGCGACAGGGCTCAAGAGCGTCGGCGAGAGCCGCGTCGGTGACACCGTCACCTCTGAGCGCAACGGCGCGACCGAGCCGCTGCCGGGCTACCGCCCGGCCAAGCCGATGGTCTTCGCCGGTATCTACCCGACGGACCCCAACGACTACGAGCTGCTGCGCGACGCCCTCGAACGGCTGACGCTGAACGACGCGTCGCTCGTGTGGCAGCCGGAGAGCTCCGTGGCGCTCGGCTTTGGGTTCCGCGTGGGCTTCCTCGGCCTGCTGCACATGGACATCGTGCAGGAGCGCCTCGAGCGCGAGTTCGGGCTCGAACTCGTCGCGACGGCGCCGTCGGTGGAGTACGAGGTCACGCGCACCGACGGCAGCGAGATCGTCGTTGACAGTCCGGCCGAGCTGCCCGTGCCGAACGAGATCAGCGAGGTGCGCGAGCCGTGGATGCGGCTGGCGATCACCGTGCCCTCACGCTACCTCGGCCAGATCATGGAGCTTGTCACCTCGCGGCGCGGGCGCTACCAGCAGCTCCAGTACCTCGACCAGGCTGCGCAAGAGGGCGAGGCACGCGTGCTGGCCGAGTTCCTCGCGCCGCTGTCGGAGATCGTCGTCGACTTCTACGACCAGCTGAAGGCGCGCACGCAGGGCTACGCCTCGCTCGACTACCAGTTCGAGGGCTACGAGCCGACGAAGGTGCTGCGCCTCGAGATCCTCGTCAACGGCGACCCCGTCGATGCGCTCTCGACGATCGTGCAGTCCGAGGGCGCGGCGGCGAAGGGCCGGCAGCTCAGCAGCGCGCTCAAGGAGCTGATCCCGCGCCAGCTCTTCGACGTGCCGATCCAGGCCGCCGTCGGCGGCCGCATCGTGGCGCGCGAGACGGTGCGGGCGCTGCGCAAGAACGTGCTGGCGAAGTGCTACGGGGGCGATGTGACGCGCAAGCGCAAGCTCCTCGAGCGGCAGAAGGCGGGCAAGAAGCGGATGAAGATGCTGGGCTCGGTGGAGGTGCCGCAGGAGGCGTTCATGGCGGTGCTGAAGCTGCGCGAGTAGCGGCCAGCTCCGGGGCGGTCGCCACGTCGAGGGCGTTGCTTGCAGAATGCTGTCTGCGCATGCATATTGCTGTCATGGGAGTTCAGATCACCATCCGCAACGTCGACGAAGAGGTGCGCGACATCCTCAAAGCGCGTGCAGCGCGCCAACATCAGTCGATGGAGGAATACCTGCGCGCCGAATTGAAGTATCTCGCCTCGAAGCCATCTATCGACGAATGGCTCGAGGGGGTTCGCGCTCACAAGGCGGCCATGACGTCGCGGGTGACGACCGAGAGCATCCTGCGCTACCGAGACGCCGATAAGAGGTGACGGTCGTTGTCGATGCCTCGGCACTCCTTGCGTCCATCATGCATGCGGACGCTGACGGGCTCTGGGCGGAATCCGTGATCGCCGGCGAGCGGCTCGTGGCGCCGCAGATGCTCCCGGCTGAATGCAGCAACATCCTCCGGCGGATGGAGATCGCGGGCGAGATCACGCCGGCGGAAGCTGCAATTGCACACGGCGACGTGCTCGACGCCAACGTCGAGCTCCATTCGTTCGCGCCGTTCGCCGAGCGCGTGTGGCAACTCCGGCACAACGTGACGAGTTACGACGCGTGGTACATAGCCTTGGCCGAGTGGCTCGGGTGCCCGGTCGTGACCCTCGACCGCCGGCTCAGTCGCGCGAGCGGACCAACGTGCGAGATCCTCACGCCGCCCGACTCCTGACCCGCCCGCTCTCGCCCACCCCGGCGCACCCTCGTACGATACCCCGACGCGCAGGAGGCCCGCCATGTCCGAGCAAGTCGTTCGGCCGCGCATCCGCGGCTTCATCTCGCTGACCGCGCACCCCGACGGCTGCGCCGCCAACGTGCGCGAGCAGATCGCTGTCGCACGCTCCATGGTCGGCGACGCCGCGGGCGGCGACGGTCTCCGCCACGTCCTCGTCGTCGGGTCGAGCACCGGCTACGGGCTCGCCAGCACGCTCTGCGCGTGCTTCGGCTACGGCGCCGATACCGTCGGCGTCTGCCTCGAACGGCCCTCCGAGGAGGACAAGACGGCTTCGGCCGGCTGGTACAACCTCGCCGAGGCGCACCGCCTCGCCGCCGCCGAGGGCCGCGCGCTGCACACCATCAACGGCGACGCCTTCTCGCACGAGGTGAAGCAGCAGGTCGTCGACTACCTGCGGGCGCGCGGCGCGCAACTCGACCTCGTCGTCTACAGCCTCGCCTCGCCCGTGCGGCAGGACCCCGACAGCGACACGATGTGGCGCAGCGTCCTCAAGCCGATCGGCGAGACGTTCACCGGGAAGAGCATCGACCTACGCCGCGGCGAGGTCATCGACGCGCACATCGAACCCGCCGACGAGGACGAGATCGCCTCGACCGTGCGGGTGATGGGCGGCGAGGACTGGCGGCTGTGGGTCGAGGCGCTGCGCGACGGCGGCGTGCTCGCCGACGGCGCCCGCACCGTGGCCTTCAGTTACATCGGCCCCGAGGGCTCATACGCCATCTACCGCCACGGCACGATCGGCCGCGCCAAGGAGGATATCGAGGCGTCGGCCGCGGGCCTGCGCGCCGAGCTGTCGGCGGGCAGCGGCGGGGCGTGGGTGAGCATCAACAAGGCCGTGGTCACGCAGGCATCGGCCGCCATCCCCGGCGTCCCGCTCTACATGAGCATGCTGTTCGACGTGATGAAGGCGCAGGGCACCCACGAGGGCCCCATCGAGCAGATCGGGCGCATGTTCCGCGATCACGTCGGTCCCGGCGTGACGCCGTCCACCGACGAGGAGGGCCGTATCCGCCTCGACGACCTCGAGATGCGCGACGACGTGCAGGCCGAGGTGGCCCGCCGCTGGGCCGAGGTGACGACCGAATCGCTCGGCGCACTCACGGACTTCGCGAGCTACCAGCGCTACTTCGAGCAGCTCTTCGGCTTTTCCGTCGACGGCATCGACTACGACGCGCCCACGGAAATCCACCGCACGCTCGCGTAGCCGGCGTGAAGGCCTCCTGTCCCGACCTCCGTACCGACGTGCGCTGCCCTAGGGAAGGTCTGAACAGGTGGCGTATCGGGCGCGGTGCGGGCCGATCGGCGTGCCGAGCCGCGCTGCGGGGGCCGATGCCGCGGTTCAGGGGGCGATCCCGCTCCCATTCCGCTGCGGGATCGCCCGCACGAGCGATTCCGGACGCACGGCTCCCGTGATCAGGCGAGTTGAGGCTCGGCTCGCAACAGGTTCGTGAAGCCGAGCAGCAGCGTGAGACGCTGGCGGTTCTTCTCAAGACCCCGGTAGCGCACCTTCGCGTACCCGAAGTGCCGCTTCACGTAGAGAAACGGATGCTCAGCCTTGGCGCGCACCGAGGCCTTGCGCCGCTCCGCCTGCGCCTCCTCGCCCCCCGGCGCCAGCTGCCGCCTGAGACCCGGGCGCAGCGCCACCTGCCAGCTCACCTCCGGCCCCGCGTGCTCCGGGCGCTTCTCCACTCCCTGGTAGCCGGCGTCGCCCCACGCCTCCGTCTCACCGCCGTGCAAGAGGCGATGCGCCTCGGTCACGTCGGAGACGTTCGCCGCCGTCGTGCTCACGCTGTGGACCAGTCCCGTCCGCGCATCCGTGCCGGTGTGCAGCTTCATCCCGAAGTACCACTGCCGGCCCTTTCTGGTCTGGTGCATCTCGGGGTCGCGCGCACGCTCGCGGTTCTTCGTCGATGACGGCGCGCTGATGATCGTGGAGTCCACGATCGTGCCCTCGCGCACCTGCAGACCCTGCCGTGCCAGGTGCGCGTTGATCGTCGCGAACAGCTCCGTTCCCAGCTGATGATGCTCCAGCAGGTGGCGGAAATGCAGGATCGTCGTCTCATCGGGAATCGGCTCGGAGAGGCTGAGACCGGCGAACTCGAGCATCGAGCGGGAGTCGTAGAGTTCCTGCTCCATGCCGGGGTCGCTGAGGTTGAACCAGAGCTGCAGGCAGTGGATGCGCAGCATCACGCGCAGCGCGTAGGGGCGGCGTCCGCGGCCGCGCTTCGGGTAGACGGGCGCGATGCGCTGCTCCAGCTCAGCCCAGGGGACGAGCCCGTCCATGCGCTCGAGGAACGCCTGCCGCCTCGTCTTGACCTTCTTGTGCTCGTACTCGACGCTGCCGAACGAACGCTGCTGCATGGGGCGCCCCTCTCCGGGTCGCCCCATGATCGCATCTGCTCACCCGCTCAGGCGAGTTGTTCAGACCATCCTTAGGGTTATGAGAGTCGAGCATGAACTGGACTGACGAAGAACTCGCCGCCGCGTTCCGACTCCGCGAGATCGATCCTTACGCCTTCGATTTGCTTCAGGCCTTGCTAGATCGCATTGAAGCCGAGATCGTGCCGGCTAGGGGGATCGAGCTGCCCAGCGATGGCTGGACGTTCATGTTGCTGACACTTGAGCGATCGCTGACTGCCGGTCGTCAATCATCCCGACTTCTCGCTACCGGCTACCCGTGGCTATCGCTTTATCTGGGTCGGCTCCTTCTTGAGAGCTACGTGGCGGTCACGTGGGGCATCGGCCGCCCAGACGAGGCCCACAATCATTTTCGGGACTTCCGCAAGACTCGCGAACGCGCGCGCGTCCCTGGGGGCCTTGGGGCTGGCACATGACCGCATCACGGGGACATGGCCGAAGACCTAGACGACGACCAGGCTCATCAAGACATCCTGCGGCAGATCAGGAGGCTCCAGAACACACTGTCCAGTCACGCCGTCTCCGACTACGCCCTCGAATTCGCGATCGAGGCTTTGGATGCAGATGAAGTCACTCCGGCCACGGGTCCGACCCAGCGACGAGACCTTCTCATAGAAGCCATGCAGCACCTCATGTGGCTTGTAGGCGCGATTCTGCTTGTTGCAGCTAACTTCAGGCGTTTGCTCGGCCACGAGGACGACAGCACGGAGACTGAGGCACTCATCGATGAAGTGCTGGTTTGGACGGCATACGTCGAACCGACCGTGATGCGCCGCTCCGAGAACAGCGGGCCAGAATAACCAAGCTGTAGACGCTTAGCAGCTACGACGCGCCGACGGAGATCCACCGCACGCTCGCGTAGCTCGACGAGTGCGGGAGTCGACGGCTTACGACGCGCCCTCGCCCAGCAGGTTCGACAGGTCGACGAGGCCGTTGGTCTCCGCGAGGCGCGCGCGGATCGACGCGAGCGTGTCGTCGTCGGCGCCGGCGAGGGCGGCTCGGGCTGCGCTGAACAGTTCCGGCGCGGGCAGCAGCGCGTACGAGGTCGCCTCGGCGGCGACGCGCAGCGCCTCCGTGTGGGGCTCCTCGCGGCGGTCGGGCGCCTGCATGCGCTCCCCGTTGACGACGATCAGCCCGCGCGGCGCGCTCCCCTCGCTCTCGATGCGTGCGTCGAGGCGAGCCCGCAGGCGGTAGTGAGCGGCCATTCCGACCGTCGCCTCGGAGCCCTCGACCTCAAGCTCGATGCGGGCGCCGTCGGCCTGCAGCATCGGCAGGTCGTTGACCTCACGCACGGCGAACCCGAGCAGTTCCAGGCAACGCTGCGCGGCCGGCAGCAGCGCGTGCGAGCCCTCGGTCCACAGCACGTCGCGTACGCGACGCAGCGGCTCGGCCTCAGCCTCGGCTGCGTCGCGCTGCTCCTCGGCGCGCTGGACCAGCGCGCCGGCGCGCTCCACCTCCGCCTCGCGCTCGTCGAGGCCGGGCACGGGCTCGCGAGTCGCCCAGAGCGGGCGGTCGCCGGGCGAACGGCCGAGGTGCTCCGTGACGGCCGCGACGATGGCCGTCGCCTGCGCGCGGCCGGCGTCACCGCCACGGCTGCGCGGCGCGGGGAGGAACACGATCGACCCCCCGAGCACGCGGAACTCGACGCCCACCGGCGCACCGCCGGCGCTGCGCGTGAAGACGTGCGCCGCGTCGGCGAAGCCGCGCACGCGCTCCTCGAACCACGCGCGGTACAGCACGTCGGCGCGCACGGCGTCGACGTAGCGAGCGAAGGGGTGCGCGTGGTCGGAGACGGCGACGCCGGAGCCCTCGCCCCAGCGGATCAGCTCGGCGTCCCAGGCGAGCCCGGGAGGGGCGGGCAGGAAGAAGTAGCGGTCGATCCCGGGGAAGCCGGCGACGCCGGTGATCATCGCCTGCGGATGCGCGAAGACGATCACGAGCGCGCCGCGCTCCAGCGCCCGCACGACCTCGTCGTGGCGGCGGCGCAGCACCTCGGACGCGGCGGCGCCGCCGCCCGCCCCGCCGTTCACGACGTGCGTGTCGGCGTGGGTGGTGTGGTCGGCGGAGGCGTCCAGGAGCTCACGGATGGCGGTGAAGACGCCCTCCGGGTCGATCGCGATGGCGTCGTAGTCGAAGAGGGCGGGCGCGTTGAAGATCGAGTGGTTGTCGACCCGCCGGTCGGGCAGGGCGCGTCCGATGGAGAGCAGGCGCACGGGCGGCTCCTTCCTCGGAGGATGGTAGCAGGGCGGCGCGTTGCGGCATCGATGCAAACGTGTGCGCCGGAGCGGTACACTCTAGCCAGACTGTCTAGCTAGGAGCTGACTGTGACCGAGTGGCAACTGCAAGACGCGAAGAACCGGTTCAGCGCCGTCGTGGACGCAGCACTATCGGGCGTGCCGCAGCACGTCACGCGTCGCGGACGTCCGGCTGTGGTCGTGCTGTCCGAGGATGAGTACGAGCGGCTGTGCCGCCTGGATGACGCGACAGCGCCGACACTCGCGCGGCTGCTGCTCGACATGCCCCAGGACGACCAGGAATTCGAGCGCCTGCCTCTGCCGGAGCGCCAGGCGGACCTGTGATGTTCCTGCTGGACACCGATGTCCTGTCGGCGCTGCGGAGACGGGAGCGGAATCCTGGGGTCACGCGCTGGCTCGAGGCACAGCGGACGACCGACCTGTACCTGAGCGTGGTCTCCGTCGGCGAAGTCGAGCGCGGCATCCGCAGGCAGCGGACGCGCGACCCGTCGTTCGCCGAGGAGCTCGCTCGCTGGCTGGACAGGGTCATGTCCTGGTATGGGGAACGGGTGCTCCCGGTCGACATCGCCACGGCTCGCCGGTGGGCACAGCTCTCCGGGGACATCGGGCACGACAGCGTGGATTTGCTGATTGCGGCGACCGCGCTGGAACACGGCCTCACCGTCGTCACCCGCAACACGAGGCACTTCGAGCCGACGGGTGTCCCCGTACTCAACCCGTTCCGCGAGGAAGCTGGCGCTCCGGCATGACCGCGGGCCTCGACAGCGCCCCGGCGGCGTTGCGCGCACGGGCGGATCCTTAGCTCGGACATGGTAGCAGGGCGGCGCGTTGAGTTACGTCGGGCGCGTGGACTTGCCGCCGTGCACGGTGGGCTCCGAGCACCATTGCAGCCGAAGCACGTCGAGCGGTTCGAGGATCGACTCGGGCAGGCCGAGGAGTTCGCACAGCACCGCGCGGTCGAGGGCCTTCCGCGTGTCGTCACGGTACGCCTCGTTGGCGGGCCTGAACGTCCAGTCTCGGAAGTTCTCGAAGATCTGCTTCGCGATCCCGAGTTGCCGCGCATCGAGCTCACGCACATCGAGAACCGGGAGCGACGGGATGCCCGAGATAGTCAGGATCGCGCGGCCCTGCTGTTGTCGGCTGGCCACCCACCAGAAGCTGATCAGGCCAAGCGTGGTGTTCGACCAGAGGGCCAGCGTTTCCTCACGTCGGGAGTCGCCCTCGATCGTGAAGTTAGGCCACGCCCTCCCCCCGATTGACTGCTCCTGAGTGAGACACGCGGCGAGACTCTGCGAGTTGAGCTGGAAGTCGCGGTTGAAGTGCAACCGGCTCGCAGTGGCCCACACATCGAGAGCGCGGTCCTGTCGGCCCTGGCGCACTCGTCCCTCGCTGTCTGGCGCCACCACGAGCCGTCGTTCCCGTTCGGCATCGTGCCCCCACAGCATCGGGTAGGTCGGTGCATCTCGTCGCACGATCACGTCGAAAGGCCCGTTCGCCTTCCCAGTAATCTGCATGTCATGGAATCCCCTCGTCCCGATCTCACCAATGGTCGTGATCGGGATTCGGTGGTGATCGTTAGTGCGTGGCAGGCGCACCGAGCCTTGTTCTAGAGAGAGCATTGAGTCCGCGATCGACGGCTCCCTGAGCGATGCACAGCCGCCGCTACGGAGTGTGGACCGGATGAAGCACCCGGCCTCTCTGTCACCGACAAAGATCAACCCGCTCCGAGGCTCCGGAATCTCGTTCAGCGTGTGTGCGATCCCGGTAGCCTCTACGCTGGTTCTAGGGCGGGATCGGAAGTTGACATAGAGGACTTCGTCCTCCTCTGCGCCGACGGGTCGTTCCCGCCTAACGCCGACGACCAACGCTTCGCCCATGCCCGTGTCTGCCGAAAACGATCGCTGCGATTGGCCCACGCCGGCAATGGTCATCACGGTCACGTCGCGGTAATGGCGCCGGAGCACATCTCGGGCAGCGGACCACGACTCGCCGGCGACAACGGTCAGCGGGAGCACTAGCGCGAGCACACCACCCGGCTTGAGCTTCTGGTGTGCGAGGTCCATGAAGTTAGATGCCAGACCCGCGTACCCGTGCCCGGCAGGGTCGATGAGATCAGTGCGGATTCTCCTCAGAACTGTAGACATGGCACGCTGCTCATCGGCGCTCGTGTTGAATCCAGCGAATGAGGATACCGGGACGCCCTCGATCACACCCTCGTGACCGAGAGGTCGCGTGAATGGTGGATTCATGATCACGAGGTCGACGGTCGCCATTGGCAGGACGAGCTCCCTGAAACCCTCGGCTTCCTGGTCTGCCCCAGTGCCGCTCACAATCTGCGGGCCTGTGCTGAACAGGCCGGGCATGCGATCACTCTCGATGAGGTCGAGCGATCCGATCGCGATGGCGTCTCCCGCCTCCTCGCCCTGCCGGCCGTAGGGCATAGTGTGGATCTGCGTGTTGCCGAACGTCACGGTCGGGTGGGCACTCGACAGCATCGAGGCGGTCAGGTGTGTCGCCGCCGGCATGATGTCGGCGCCGAGCAGGGCGTGCTCCATCATCTCGCGATGCAACTCCGCGTCATCGCCGCCGGTGCGGCGGTGGCGCGACGCCACCGCGCGGTACGCGGCCGAGAGCAGCACACCTGTCCCACAGGCGAGATCGGCGATGCGCAGCGCCTTCACGGCCTCTGGGTCGGCCCAGTCCACGTCGAGCTTCGACACGGCGAGTTCGGCGAGCAGGGCCGCTGACGACGGCAGTGTGTAGAACGTCGCGAGGAACTTCCGGTCGGTGATCAGCCGCCCGAACATTTGTCCCGCGAGGTCCTGCGTGCTGGTCGCGCCAATGCCATCGAGTTCGGCCGCGACTTCGTGCAGGCGATTCAGCACCGCATGCGCCGTGCCGTTCGGGATTGGCAGGAGCACGTCGGAGGCAATCTTGAATATGGGCCAGTAGTTGATCTCGTTGAGAATGTGGCGCCAGGTCTCCAGTACCCTGCTCTTGGACAACCGTCCTCGTGAGTCTCGCAGCTCATCGAGGGGTGGCGATCCCGAAGGTGCCTGCGATCGCCGTGTGGACCGTGAGCGCGTTGGCGACGATCGCCATCGCCATCCGCGAGGTCTGCTCCCCGTCCTCCTGGTGCAACTCTTCCGCGACCTTCGCCAGTACCTCGGGGCGGTCGGTCTCCATCGCGGTTCGAAGGTGGGTCGCGGCCTGGCTCACGCCCTCCTCGAGGATGCGCATGCCTCGGCGATGCGCCGCTCTGAAAGCGCGGTCTGCTCGATCAACCCCGCGAGTTCGTCGATGCCGCCGGTGAGCTACCCCTTCTTGGGCCAGCGCTCCGGGCTGTCCGGCTCGGCCTCGCGGTGCGTGAGCACGCAATAGCGCAGCTCCGCCGTCGCGATGTGATCCCCGAGCCTTGCCTGATCAACGGACTTCAGGTTATCGGGGATGCGGACTGCGATGGCCTGCTCGACGATGTCGCCGGTGTCCGCCATGACCATCCCGAGGCGGCCGCGGGCGTCTGCCTCGACGGTGGGTGCAGGCTCGAACTCGGTCTCGACGATGACGGGAGCGCCCCGGGGTGGCGGATGACGATGTCTGGCTGCAGGCCGGGACGGTCCTGGAAGACGTCCGTGCGCTCGGTGCCGATGCGGTTACCCTCGCGCCATCGCGGGTGCTTGCCCCTCAGCGCGGTGGCGAGGTCGACGTTGAAGGCGGTCTCAGTAGTAAGCGGCATTGCCCTCGATCGTAATGCGCGGGGCGGTGAAGGGCGATGCCGCTTTGACGCTGAGCGCGCGTGCTCCCTACGATCGGAGACGGTCGTGCTAGGCGGGGAGCTAGCGGTGCCCTGTATCCCGCAATCCGCTCAGCGGGGCTGAATGCCCGCCCGAGGGTTGTTACACGAGGACTGCCGACATAAAGCGGCGTTGAGAGCCTGGTCCTGCGCGGCGATGCCCGGCCAATCCCGTCAGGGTCGGAAGGCAGCAGCGGTACGTCGGTCACATCGCGCGCCGCAGGGGCGCCGGGCTTGAGCTGGCTCATGAACGCAAGCTCGGGGAACAGCTCGACGGCGGGGCACGACCATATGCACACTCACCGCACGCGCGACGTGTCACCGCGACGGCCCTCGCCGCCTGTCGGCGGAGCCGCACCGTGAGCCCCGCACGCTCGCGCCACCGCGCCCGCCCCGAGGACCCGCCCGACTTCCTGCGCCGCCTCGGCGTCTCGCCGCGCAAGGCGCTCGGGCAGCACTTCCTGACCGACGAACTCCTCCTGGCGCGTATCGCCGACGCCTGCGAGCTCACGCCCGGCGAGACCGTGATCGAGGTCGGCGTGGGGCCCGGCGGGCTCACGCGCGAGCTCGCCGAGCGCACCAGCAGCGTCGTCGGCGTCGAGATCGACGAGGAGCTGGCGGCGATCGCGCGCCTGCAACTCGCGGGGAGCGGGGCCTGCATCGTCGCCGCCGACGTGCTCGACGTGTCCGCAGCCGAGTTGCTGGAGGAGTGCAACGCGGAGCCGCCGTACGTGATGACCGGCAACCTGCCGTACTACATCACGCAGCCGGTGATCCGGCGCTTCCTCGAATCCGACCCCGCGCCGCGGCGGCTCGTGGTGATGGTGCAGCGCGAGGTCGCGCGACGCATGGTCGGCGGGGCGGGCAGGGAGTCCGTGCTCTCGCTCTCCATCGGCGCCTACGGCGTGCCCGAGTTGCTGTTCGACGTGCCCTCGACGGCCTTCTGGCCGGAGCCCGACGTGCAGTCGGCGGTCGTGCGCATCGACCGGCGTCCCGCGCCGGCGGTGAGCCTGCCGCCGGAGCAGATCGCGCGCTTCTTCCTGCTCGTGCGCGCGGGCTTCGCCGAGCCGCGCAAGCAGCTCCACAACGGCCTGCGCTCCGCGCTCGGCCTCACCCGCGAGCAGACGCACGCGGTCCTCGACGCCGCGGGCATCGACCCGGCGCGGCGCGCGCAGCACCTCGACCTCGACGACTGGCAGCGGCTCTACGCGCACGTCGAGGCGACCCATCCGGAGGCGCTCGACCTTGGCTGACCGCACTTCGCCGCGCCGTTCTCCCGGTACGCGGGGATACCCCGCATCTTCCGGTACGCGGGGATACCCCGCCGGGCTGCGCGTGCTCGCCCCGGCGAAGATCAACCTCACGCTCGAGATCCTCGGCCGCCGCGACGACGGTTACCACGACGTCGACACCGTGATGACCACGATCGACCTCGCCGACACCGTGCGGCTGCGCCCCGCCGACGCCCTCGATGTGCGGCTCACGGGCCGCTACGCCCCGGCCGTCGAGGGCGAGCGCGAGCTGGCAGCCGAGGCCGCCAAGGCGCTGGCCGCCGCCGCCGGCCACGAGCCCGCCGTCGCGATCGAGGTCGAGAAGGCGATTCCCGTGGCGGCTGGCCTCGGCGGCGGCTCGACCGACGCGGCCGCCGTGCTGCGCGGGCTGGACCGGCTGTGGGGCCTCGATTGGCCCGCTGAGCGGCTGTCGGCGGTGGCCGCGGAGATCGGCTCGGACGTGCCGTTCTTCATCCACGGCGGCTCGGCTCGCTGCCGCGGGCGCGGCGAGATCGTCGAGCCGCTGCGC